>NZ_AMRN01000005.1 GCF_000300275.1 Thalassospira profundimaris WP0211
CCGCTTCAAACATGAGCGGCGTTATCTGTTTGAAGGCAGACAAAGCCAAAACAGATATATCACCCTGACGCGGGGTGGAGCAGCCCGGTAGCTCGTCAGGCTCATAACCTGAAGGTCGCAGGTTCAAATCCTGCCCCCGCAACCAAAATAAAGCCCTTAACTCAATGAGTTAGGGGCTTTTTTGATTCTTGGGCTAAGTGCCGAAATGGTCTGCTGGAATCACTATGGAATCATGCGGGAGCGAAAAACTGCGTACTGCAATTTCAGTGTGAATCATTTACTTCCTCAGGTCTTTTTCAAATTGAATGATTGCAGGTGACCCTCTCCCCAAAACTTGATCCATTTGGAGGTTAAAGGGTCTTGTGCGGTCCATAGATGTCAGGTGCGTCCCGCCATCTCAGGCCATTGCGGATGACGTGGATAATTCCGCTGATGACACGGCGGTCGTCAACACGTGGTCTACCATGGGAGCGCGGAAAGTATTGTCGAATACGCTCAAGTTGAGCTTCGTTGAGCCAATAGTGATCAGACATGGGCAAGTCCTCCTGCCTACTTGAATCACATCCCAAATTAGATTTGAATCCTTGAAATAGCGAATGGCAGGTTTGCGGACATTTGAGACCTCTGCTCAATGTCGCAAGCTGTACAGTTTGGTATCATGTCGCATTGATGATTGTCAGTCTGTTGCTAATGCTCTGTTTCACAAAGTCCGTGGTCTGCAAGCGTCTCTATGACCGCACAATCTGCGATGTTGCCTGCATCGCATTTAGAAATTCGCTTTAGCTCTCGTTCCAAACGGCGAAGTTTGGCAATCCTGTTTTGCACGTCCTTAAGATGCTCAACGGCTATGCTGTGAGCATCTTGGCATGGCCTTTCGGGATGTTGGCTTAGTTCCAGAAGCCCTTTGATGTTCTCTATCGAAAAGCCAAGGTCACGCGAATGTCGAATGAACGAAAGGCGACCTAGACCATCCGCCGTATAGCGGCGTTGATTGCCCTCGGAACGCTCTGGCGCAGCAATTAATCCCATCTGCTCATAATATCGAATGGTCGGAATTTTCACGCCTGTCAGCTTGGAAAGTTGGCCTATCGAAAACATGAAAATCACCTCTTGAACCTATAGCTACTAGAGGGATTATATTTGTTTGGACAAAAATTTGAAAGGTCAAACATGAGCGACGTAAACGAAGCCTGCGGCTGTTCGGGCAACCCGACATTTGACGGAGTAGACCCTGTATACAAACGCATCCTCTGGGTTGTTATTGCAATCAATGCGGCAATGTTTCTCGTGGAGATGTCGGCTGGCAAGCTGGCTGGTTCTCAAGCGTTGCAAGCGGATGCACTCGATTTCCTCGGTGACTCCCTGACTTACGGGTTAAGCCTTGCTGTCATTGGCATGAGTTTGAAAGCCCGCTCTATGGCGGCACTTGTAAAGGGCATGAGCCTCATGTTGATGGGGCTGTGGGTCTTTGGCTCGACAGCCTATCAGGTCCTTGTACTGGGTGTGCCTCAAGCTGAAATCATGGGGGCAATCGGACTACTGGCACTGGCCGCAAACCTTGCAAGCGTTTTGCTACTCATGCGTTATAAGGACGGTGACGCGAACGTCCGTTCTGTTTGGCTCTGCTCTCGTAACGATGCAATCGGGAACGTGGCCGTCATGGTCGCAAGTATAGCCGTTTGGTTCACCGTGTCGGCGTGGCCAGACCTGATTGTTGCCGCCGTTATGGCAGGGCTTTTCCTCCGCTCGTCACAACTCATTCTTGTTCAAGCATGGCAGGAATATCGTAGTGGCGAAGACTTGGGTGCTCTGCAAAATCACGGGCATGACCATGCCCATTGAAACCTACTATCTCATTCTAGTGGTTGGGCTTTTAGCGGGCGCGTATATGCTTGGAATGTTGCTGTGGTCTATAGTCCAGCCCAAGCGGCGTGTCTGGCCATCATCCTGATTGGATGGGGTATTCTTACCGCATCCCTTTGGGTGTTGCCAGTGCTTGCGATTGGTTTGGCTGTCTTGCTGATTGCGCCTCTCGCGGAAGAACCGTGGTTGCAAGAAAAATATGGCGCACCATATCAGGAATACAAACTAAACGTACGCCGTTACCTATAAGGTAAGCGCACTGGGAATCCTCATGAACGGCTTGCTTGAACTGATTCAAGAATACGGAAATTGGATCTATCTACTACTGTTTGCTTATTGTGCATTGAAAAGCGGGGCACTGCCCCTCTTGCCGGTCAGTTGGAAAACCAGAGCCGACATAATGGTGGCTGAGTCAATCGCTGCCGAGCCAGCTTGAAAAGTGATGCCCGCACCAGCAACTCGCGCAAATCGGCTCCGAGTGGTCATTTGCCAGCCCAGTTTGCGGGATCAACGTAGAGTCCGAACCAAATGGACCACAGGCCGAGTAGTGCGAAGATGACGCCAACAAGCCACCGCATTTGCTTCAATCGTTCTCCCAATGCATCGAGCGAAGTGGCGAGTTTCGGAACCGCTGCAAAAAGTGCAAGCGGCGATGAAAGGAAAAGGCCGAAAAGAAACATCATCGTGAACCCGGTCGCGACTGTTCCTGTGGTTGCTGCCAATCCGAGCAAACCAAATAGAATAGGTGCGGCGCAAGCAGGGATGTTGAGGCCGAACGCCAGCCCCAATATGAATGGATTTTGTGCGCTCTTCCAGGCGGTGGGAGAGAGGTTAAACCCCCGCTTCACAAAGTGCCCTCTGCCAACTAGAAATGCCATTCCAATGACCAGATAGACCAGGCCGAAAATCAGCCAAACGCCTGTTTGTGCGGCGATGATTTTCTGCCCAAGAAAAGCAATCAAGCCACCGACTAAGCCTGATACAAGGGAGCGCGTGGCGATGAACGTTAGAACAGCATTCAGCTTTTCACGACTTGAGCGGTTATTTTGCGTTTCAAGAAAGAGTAAATGGCCGCCAATCGTACAGGGCTCGATAAAACCCAATAGTCCTAAGCCGACTGGCAGCAGCAAAAATTCCAGCGTTGTGAATACCAATTAAATTCTCTCCTTTCTTGATGCTTATCCTTCCAGTTGGGGGAGTATCAATGGCGGGTGCGCGCATAGCGCCTTTATCGAATGTTGCGCAAGCCATGGTTTTTGCGACTGATTACCCTGCGCAGCAGGACAATTTTTTCACGTCCATGTCAAAGGTTTGAGCAGCGAGCTTCAATCCTTCAACAGTTGTGAGATACGGGAAAATCATTGAGCCAAGATCATCATAGGTCATGCCTGTTTTGATCGCCAAAGCTGCCGTTTGGATACTGTCTGAGCCTTCAGGAGCTAAAATGTGCGCTCCAATGAGCTTTTTCGTCTTTCCGTCTGCAACGAGTTTGATCAATCCGCGTGTATCTCGAGCGGCGAGAGCACGAGGCACATTGTCGAGGGTCAAAATTGAAGTTCGCGCCTCAATGCCTTGTTCTTTGGCTTGCCGTTCTGTTAGGCCAACACTGGCAACCTGTGGATCGGTGAACACAACAGCAGGCATCGCCGAGTTGTCGTAGGAAAGAGAATTGCCGTTCATGGCATTACTTGCTGCGATTTTTGCACCATAGGCAGCCATGTAAACGAACTGGTCGGTGCCGGTTACGTCACCAGCGGCATAGACACCGGGACGCGTCGAACGCATGCGGTCATCGACCTTGATGCTGCCGTTGGGTAGAAGTTCGACACCGATCTCTTCGAGCCCCATGCCGGATGTATTCGGTATGCGGCCTGTTGTGATGAGAACCTGTTCAGCTACAATGGTCACATCCTGCCCGCCCTCCGTGACGTCTAGGGCTATCCCGCCATCGGTATTACGAATGCTGTTGTAGCCCAGTCCATCGCGAACAGTTATTCCTTCGTCCCGAAAATACTCCGCCAGGGCTTTACTGATTTGAGGTTCAGCTTCTGGCAACAGCCGGGACCGGCAAACGATGGTGACATCAACACCCGACCGCCCAAGCATCTGCGCCAGTTCACATCCGATGTAGCCACCTCCGATTACCAGAATTGATTTCGGTAAGGCGTCGAGTTCAAGCGCTTCGGTACTGGTCAGGTAGGGAACGCCGTCAATGCCTTCAATATTGGGAGTTGCCGCTGAAGTACCCGTAGCGACAATCACCTTGTCCGCCGAGATAAGTTTCCCATCGACGGAAACGCCGCCTTCCGCCAGTTTCGCTGCACCCTCAATATAGGCCACGTTTTTATAGGAGGGAAGAATGTCGCTGTACTTAGAGTGGCGAAGCGTCGTCACCAATTCGTCTTTCTGGGCGGTCAAAGCTCTCCAGTCCTCAATGCATGCCTCAGCCTTGATACCTGCGAAACGCGATGCGGCTTTTGCGTGGTGGAGAGCGTCAGCGGCACGGATCATGGCCTTTGACGGTACGCAACCAACATTAACGCAAGTGCCGCCAATCATCCCGGAGCCGATGAGTGCTACACGAGCTCCCTGCTCAGCTGCGGTAATGGCAGCCGAAAATCCTGCCGAACCGGCTCCGACGACAATAAGATCGAATTTTTCCTGGCCTTCTGACGTAGTGTTGCAACAGCCTTCGTTCATAGCATGTCTCCGGAACCGACATTTGCTTTTGGGATTCGTGAACGGCGAAATAATGCGAAAGCCGTAATGCCAAGGAAAATTACCAATGCGGGAAGGAGAACATAATCCAACCATGCCAGCCAAGCTGAGAGCCCGATGGCTCCCAACAACAAGACCAAGGCAGGTGTGAAGCAGCAGATAGCCGCAATCGCTGATCCAATGATCCCAGTTTTTAGTAAAGTTCTATTTTTCATGACTTTTTGTCATCTTGAATGATTGTCGATTCGTACCCTATCGATGCCGTCGCCGCTTGAATTTCGCTGGCCGTTGTCAGGTCGTCATCAAATATCACTGTTGCAGTGCGATCATCCATGGTGGCCTCAACGGTCTTAATACCATCAACCTTGGAGATTGCCTGCTCGACCATATACGGACAACTGGCGCAATTCATCCCAGGGACTGAAAGCTTGATGGTCTGGTCGGCGGCTGTGGATGGGCTGGTGAACATGACTGTCGTTGCCAGTATGGCAAAAGCGAGGATTTGCTTCATATGTGGAATTCCTTATTTTCCGATAATAATGGGGAGGATGTATGGCCACGCGAGCGCTAGAACGATCAAGGCGGTTGCAAACCATAACGCCAATTTAACAATCCGATTGGGCAATGGCCGTGCGCAAGCTGCACCGTCAGCGCATTCGTTTTGCGGTTTTCTGTAGACCAGGAAATATCCGTACCCGAGAAAACCCAAGGTTATAATAACGAGTATTGGTTGATAGGGTGCCAGCGCAGTCAAGTTACCGATCCAAGCCCCGCCCACACCAAGGCTAAAGAGTGCCAGGGGGATAATGCAGCATGAAGATGCTAAAATCGCGCCTATGACCCCTCCCGTTGCGAATACACGCATCTTTCCATCATCAATGCTTCCTGACGCATTTGCGGAACTGGCATGCAATTTTGTTGTGCTCATGGCGGTTGATCCTCGCATTCATTCAAAAATTAGGATAAAGTCTGTAGTAACTACAGACTCAAGAGGTTTTTTTGATGAATGGTCACGTTTCAGTGAAGGGCTTAAAGCGAGCAAAATTAGCGGAGAGAACTGGCTGCAATTTGGAAACGATACGCTACTACGAGAAAATTGGCCTTATGCCGGATCCTCCGCGCACGTCATCAGGGTATCGTGTATATGATGATACACACGCTGAACGACTTGGATTTATACTCCGAGGGCGACAGCTAGGATTCTCTATTGATGAATTACGGGGACTTTTACTGCTGGTTGACCGGGGTACTCAAACATGCGCCGATGTGAAGGTGCTCACGGAAAAACACCTGGTGGACGTGCGTGCCAAGATTGAGGATTTAAGGCGCATTGAGAAGGTGCTTGCTGCCACAGCAGCACAATGCTCCGGTGAACGGGTGCCCGAATGTCCCGTATTAGAGGCACTGGGATCTTGATTGGAACGGTCGCTTTTTACGTCGGCGCAGCCGTGGCCGAAATTGCTGGTTGCTTTGCCTTCTGGGTGTATTTCCGGTTAGGTAAAAGTGTTTTTTGGCTTGCGCCGGGTTTAGTCAGTCTCGTTCTATTTGCATATCTGTTGACCCGTGTGGACAGTGACTTTGCAGGTCGAGCCTACGCAGCCTATGGCGGCATATACATAGCTGCGTCGATCCTTTGGCTCTGGCTGGTTGAAAACCGAACACCCGATCGGTGGGATTTAGTTGGGGCGGCGATCTGCCTTCTGGGGGCGGCAATAATTCTTTGGGGACCACGCGGGACATAATATGTTTGCGAAACGAAGAATTATGCGTTCGTAACATCTGAAATGAAAAGGTCTGCGATTTAGCGTTATACTTGACCTCCAATAACGAACTGATCGTATGTATCGTGTTCGGGCGGCTCGTCCAAATCGCGGTCCCATTTTCCTGGAGCGTCATCAGGATATAGGAGAAGAGAGATTGTCATGCGGGTTTGATCGGGCAGTTCCGAGAATATGGTCATTTCCCGAACCTCTTCTTCGCCCAGCCAAATGCCTTTTGGATGCAGAATCCCTGTTCGGTTATCGATCAGCATATCCTGTTTTTCGGCTAAGGAAGAAACAGGTAGCGGGATGACCTCTTGACGACCGCGATAGAAAATTCCTGATTTAATAAGCGGCTCACTACTCCATGCCCAATCAATAAAGCCGTCCTTGCCGACGACGATCATCGCCCGCTTGTGCGTCATTCTCAACCACTTGAGAATGGCTGCCGTCAGAGAAACGTTGTAGCGGTCAGCCAAATGCGACATGAGATCAAGATCAATGGGGTGGCTTGAGATTTGGTCTCGGAAATCGTCCAGGGGCATCAGCAAATAAGAAGCGAAGGTATTTGCCTGTGCTTCGATCTGACCGTATTCAGAATTCCATTTGTGCATGTCGCGGCTGCTGCACTTGAGGCCCTCTGCCGAGATTTCTCTATGAAGCAGATAGTGCCCAAGTTCATGGGCAAGGGTGAAGTTTATGCGGCCCTTAGATTCAATGCTTTCATTGTAGATGATGCCCCATTCGCCATTGCCGCTTGGGTGGGGAAGCATTGCGCCTTCGAATTTACGAGAGAGATCCATGCCTTCAATCATGGTGATAGGAGCATCCGGGAAAACCTGTTTTGAATAATCCCGCGCTATCCCAGCCACGTTGATTGGGAAGCGGTCCAGTCCGTGGGCTTCATGGAAGACTTTGATCAGCTTACTGAG
Source organism: Thalassospira profundimaris WP0211 (assembly GCF_000300275.1). Taxonomy (GTDB): domain Bacteria; phylum Pseudomonadota; class Alphaproteobacteria; order Rhodospirillales; family Thalassospiraceae; genus Thalassospira; species Thalassospira profundimaris. The sequence goes on from NZ_AMRN01000005.1 coordinate 7,274, forward strand.
GTGGATTGCCCATTTCTCAGGCGTATTAGGTAGGTTCAATCTTTCTTCCCCCACATATCGATCATCTGCTCGATCTTCTTTTTGTCTTCATCCTCAAGCTTGCTGAATTTTCTGAAGAAGGCCTCTTGGAGCACTTTTTCATCGGGAGTCGCTTTCTCGTCCAACAGATAATCTGTCGTCACGGATAGGGCTTGAGCGATTCGGGTCAATTTCTCCGCAGACGGTTTACGAGTATCTCGGTTCTCAAGCTCCCAAATGTAGCTCTTGCTGGATTCTGTGAGCTCAGCCAGCTTATCGAGCGAATAGCCCTTTTCCTGCCGATGATGGCGGATTTTCTCGCCTAATGAGGTCGTCATGTCATCTCCCTTGGTCGGTCAATTTGTTTTTCGACCGTGTTCGATATATGACGAACAAATTGGTGCTTGACAAGAGAATTGCAAAAATGTTCGATATATACCGAACGAAAACGTGCTATTAAGGAGATTCGAAATATGGCTAAGCGTACCCCGGGTACACATCATGTGACCCCTAACTCAAACGGAGGCTGGGATGTCCGGCGCGGCGGTTCTGACCGCAGCAGCGGTCATTTTGACACCAAACGTGAAGCGATTGATCGCGGTCGCGAGATCAGCCGCAACGCCAAAACGGAATTCAAGATCCATAATCGGGATGGGCGGATTTCCCAGTCCGATTCTCACGGGAACGATCCCCGCAACATTAAAGGCTAAGGAGATTAAGCATGGCCTCAGTGACGACCTTCATTCGCAACACGCCTGCTTCGTCGCTGCAGGCATACTTTGAACACACGGGCATTAAAATTTCGAACCCGATTAATTGGGATGGCCCTGAGCCTGAAGTGGTTAAAGGAACGCTCCGGGCTGTCGATGACATGACAGACGATGAACGCGCCCGTGTCCTCAATGATGCTGAGCGTGTTAGCGCCTTGGCCGATGACGCCGGGCAGACTGCCCTTTACAGCGTCGCCGAAGACCGAACCGTTCTGGATGATCTGGTCAACGGCCATGCGCGGTCACTGTGGATGTTCCTGAATGCACCGACCTTGTTTCGCTTCGCCGAAGAGGTGCGTTTCACGGATGAACGTCGGCGCGGACGTAGCTGGGATGGCTTCATGGCCCCAGCCAACCTTGATTTGAACCGTGATGCCGTCGCTCTTGAGGCATTTAAATCAGCTCTGCGGGAGCGGTTTTCCTCCAACAACATTCACATCGATATTTTTAGCCGTCATCGCCCGACCTTTGATGGTGAAGACTGTGAATTGGTGCAGATCGTCATCTACCGGGAGGGGCTTCCCGATGCCTTTTTGGCGTTCGATGATGAAGGTGAATTGGTGCGCCGTGCGCGTCGGCCTGTGTTTGAAGCGGCGATGACCTATGAACCGGAAACCGGCGTGATTGAGGTTGTGGCCAATGACCGCGAAAGCCGCGAAGAAATGGCGCGTTACATGGCGCGTGACCTGCTCGGCGTGGAGTTTCAGAGCGAGAAGGTTCCGCTTCGGAACTATGACCTGTCGGTTCTCTTGGCCCCGCATCCGTTCCAGACGGACCCGGATGACGGGATTGAGTCTGTGGAGGTGAAGCAATTGCGTTTGATGCCGTTCGACAATAATGGCGAGCGCGTCACTCTCGAATGCCTGCGCAAAGCGGATCGGACCATCTGGAAAATGTCGGCAGACCGGTTCGGCGCAAACGACCCGCTGGCTGGTGGCTGGGTCGCAACCCAGGCCAAATTGACCATCAAATTCCATCCGAAGGGTTCGTCAAAACGTGGACGCACTTTGCCGTTGACGATCACCATGCCGCACGGGTGTAACTTGAAGGATCAAACGGAAGAGGAGCAGTTGATTGGTGAGAAGTACCTGCGCCGTTGGGGCATCCTGAATGACGTTGACTGATATCGTTTCGTTTTCCCGATCAGATGTCCAATTGGTGCAGTCAATCCTGCAGACGCCTGATGCGTTGATCACTGGTGCGGCTTTGGATGGATTTCATAGTCGTTCGGCAGAAGCGCTGAAGGTATCAGGTGTCTTGCAACCGGACGGGCATCAGCTTGCAGCAGTCTCGCTTTCTGACCATGATGATGAAGCCGTCACCCTAACTTGGTCGCCGGAGGAGGGCGGCTACGGCTATTTCAGTCCGTCTGCCGGATGGGTGTCAGTGCCTTCCGAGAGGCTCACATCCTTTTCGATCAACTATTCCGTATTGTTTGAGCTTGTGTTGAAGGCTCTGGGTGTTTCGTCACGGAACGATCCGGAAGAACTGGTGCCAGGTCTGGTTTGGGAAGTAGGGGATGTCCGCTTGCCCGGTCGTTCCAAGCGGATCCCGATCTGGATTGCTCGGCGACTTGCGGTCCCAGCTGTCTGGTCGGCGTTTGCTAATACTGCGAAGGAGAGACCAGCTCCAGGTTTGCGGGTAGTCATAAATTTGACGGCAGGCCGTGTGAACGAGGCGACTTTCCGAGGCCATGAGATCATCAATCTTCATGACGTCATCGGAACTGGTCTGGAAATCGATCCAGATGTTTTAGCAGCTCGGGTTTCTTCTGGAGCCCCGATCTCCGATGCCCCGATCGTGGTTAATGCGGACGGCGCTTCGGTTAATGTTAGGGGTAAAGTGTATTCTTTCACCGGTGTGAAACAACGGGCCATCATTCGTCATCTGTACCAAGCATGGCAATCCGGCGAACCTAAATGCCAGAAGATGGCTGTCTTTGAGACTGCGGAATGTGGTGCTTCGGTGAATACACTCGCAAAAGCCTTCTCTGGGAGGTCAGATTGGCGGGAGTTTATCCAGGAAAAGGATGGATATTGTTGGATTTCGCTTTGAGATGAAGAAATAAATTCTCCAAAAATGGATATTGAAATACTCCATAAATGGAGTTATATTGAATTCAGAAATGGAGGTTCAAATGGCTCTCTCTCATGCTTATCCCGCTACTCGGCACCAGATTGCCCCATTAATCGATTTATCTGATCGAGCTGAACGTGATCGTCTGAGCTCCGGGGCTATCCGGGCATTTTTCAATATCATGGAGCAGTGGAAGGTTCGCGATGAAGCGGCCAGGCAATTGCTCGGTGGGGTCTCCAATGGGGCCTTTTACGCCTTGAAAAAGGGTGGAGATCGCGCGTTGGACGAAGACAAGCTGCGCCGAATTTCCTATCTGGTCGGTATCTTCAAAGCTTTAAACATCATCTATAGCGAGGAGCTTGCCGATAAATGGATGCAGCTTCCCAACAAAAACCGGATCTTTGGCGGGATGACCCCGAACGACTATTTGATCCATGGTGGGCTACCGGCTTTCGCAACGGTCAGGAAACTTCTTGATGCGCGGCGGGGTGGCCATTGAGTTTTCCTGAAACATCCCGGATCCGCCAACTTGATACACATCGGCTAATTCCGTCTAAATACAGTGAGAACGGGGACAGTGTCCTCGTGCGCATTGCTGATGATGACGATCACCTTCAAAGCATCTTTGATTTAGACCACGCTACCAATGACCGCCTGTTGGCAGAAAACGATTTGCTGCCTGGCATCGGCGTTGATGAGTTGGTGTTCAGTGTGCCGTCCTACAGGATCATCAATGCAGCATTCACGCATGCTCATCCATTGGGAAGTCGCTTCAATGGTCCGGATCGGGGCGCATGGTATGCAGGATTTGCGCTGGAAACATCACATGCTGAAGTCGCTTGGCACAAATCATTGGAGCTTGCCGAAATCGATTGGCAGAACGAAAGCGTTACTTATGACGATTACCTGGCTGACTTCGGCGGCGAGTATCATGATATCCGAGAAGCCGATTCCTTTATGGATTGTTTGATACCGGATAGCTATGTGGCCTCTCAGGGGCTTGCTGAAAGATTGCTTGGAGAGGGGTCTCCAGGAGTGATTTATCCAAGTGTGCGCCATCCAGGGGGTGTTTGTTTAGCCTGCTTCCGCCCAGCCCTTGTCGGCAATGTTCGCAAAAGCGCCAGATATCGGTTTACGTGGTCTGGTAAATCCGAGCCCGAAATTGAGCTCGAAGAGTCCTATATCTGATCCGTTGAAAGTCTTTTAAATCATCTATGAGCCGTCCCATTGGGGCGGCTTTTTTCGTTTCCGGCATCGAAAAGGTGATTCCTACCTTCTGCCCTACCTTCCGCCTCCCCGGCTCCTCCCCCCACAACCGCCATTCTCCTCCCAGGTTTTCGAACAGCCCCCAAGGAGGACTCCATGGCTATTAAACATCTCAATCAGATCGAATTGGCCGATCGCTGGAATATCAGCGAGCGCACGCTTGAGCGCTGGCGGTGGACCGGCGAAGGCCCCGCCTATCTCAAAATCGGTGGACGGGTCGTCTACCGGCTTGAAGACGTGGAAGCCTTTGAAGCAGACAACCTCTGCAAAAGCACCACCGAAACCCCGAACGATCTCTATGCGTAAGGGGGCAGCCATGAATATCCCCAACCGCATTCAGATTGATGACCTGAGCGCCATGGAGGTGGCGGACATTGCCTCTCTGCCCGTCGAACAGCTGATCGCGTTGCAAGGTGAAATCGCCGAACGCCTCACCATCACAAAGCTGATGAAGGACCGGTTCGACAGTGCTCTTGAGTGCCGTTTTTCCCTTCAGGCGAGAGAAGTCCGCGCAGCCCTCGGCAAAGACACGGGTACGGTTCGCTTCAATGAAGGTCTGGCGCAGGTCGTTGCCGATCTTCCCAAAAAGGTCGCCTGGGACCAATCCCAGCTTTCTCAGCTTGTCGAGCGCATGAAGGCCGAGGGCGATGACCCGGCTGAATACGTCGATATCACCATCAAGGTTTCCGAACGCAAATACGCCGCTTGGCCGAGCCATATCCGCTCGGCGTTTGAGGGCGCAAGGACCGTGCGTGTCGGTAAAGCCTCCTACCAACTTTCCCTGAACGATGAGGTGCAATCATGACCGCCAAGACCAAACTTGAACGCCTGCGCGAAGACAACAGCTATCTCGCGGATCTTCCCGATACCATCCGGATTCCGCCTTTGGGCGATCGCCAAGAAGAGGTGATCAAACCCATTGAAGCGGCGTCCATTGATGACCTTGCTTTTGCTCAACTGGCTTTGCAGGCCAAATCCTCTGCGCTTTACGGAGAAATCGATGCATTGCGTCGGGTCTACGACATGGCCCGCAAGAACGGATCCTTGGGGGCAGACAATGCCCTGGATGCGGTGACTTCGAAGAAGGGGGGCAAGTGATGACGCTCCCCATCATTTCCGCCGACGAACGGTTGTCTGAGCAGCGCGGCATTAAAGGCTGCATCTTCGGCAAATCCGGTATCGGCAAAACCTCACTGCTTTGGACGCTGGATGCCCAGTCCACCTTGTTCTTCGATTTAGAGGCAGGGGATCTGGCGATCGAAGGCTGGTCCGGAGATACCATTCGCCCTCGCACCTGGATTGAATGCCGTGATTTCGCGGTCTTCATCGGCGGTCCAAACCCGGCCTTGCGTGACGATCAAGTCTATAGCCTGGCCCACTATGACGCGGTTTGTGAGCAGTTTGGCGATCCGGCAGCTCTGGGTAAGTACCAGACCGTCTTTATCGACAGCATCACGGTTGCTGGACGTCTGTGTTTCCAATGGGCCAAAGGCCAGCCGCAGGCCGTTTCTGAGCGCACCGGCAAGCCTGACATGCGTGGTGCTTATGGTCTCCACGGCCAGGAGATGATCGCCTGGCTCACGCACCTTCAGCACACCCGTGGCAAGAACGTTTGGTTTGTCGGAATCCTCGACGAGAAGCTTGATGATTTCAATCGCAAGACCTTCGTTCCCCAAATCGACGGCTCCAAGACTGGTAACGAACTCCCCGGCATCGTCGATGAAGTCATCGCCATGGCCGAAGTCAGCCCGGATGGCACGGATCCCTACAGAGCGTTTGTTTGCCACACGCTGAACCCGTTCGGCTTTCCCGCAAAGGATCGCAGCGGACGGCTTGATCAAATCGAAGAACCCCATCTTGGCCGTCTGATGGAAAAGATCGGCGGCCCCGCAAAACCGGCAGGTGAAAGGCTGACTTTTAGTCGCCCCGTGCCACCAGCCGAGATCCCCAACCCTGAAGACGACAAAGGAGCACAGTAATTATGACTGGTGCATGGAACGACTATAACGACGCGGAATCCCAAACATCCTACGACCTGATCCCAAAGGGCACCATTGTGCCGGTGCGTATGACCATCAAACCCGGTGGCTATGACGATCCGGCTCAGGGTTGGACGGGTGGATACGCAACCCACAACGATACGACCGGTTCAGTCTATCTGAACGCCGAGTTTGTCATCCTCGAAGGTCCGTTTGCCAAGCGTAAGGTCTGGAGCCTGATTGGTCTTCGCAGCCTCAAGGGGCCGGAATGGGGCAATATGGGCCGCTCTTTTGTGCGCGGTATCCTGAACTCGTCACGGGGCCTTTCCGACAAAGACAATTCCCCGCAGGCGCAGGCTGCTCGCCGTATCAACGGTTTTACGGATCTGGATGGCATTGAGTTTCTGGCCAAGATTGATGTCGGAAAGGATGCCAATGGCGACCCGAAAAACGATATCCGGTTTGCAGTGGCTCCCAACCACAAGGATTGGGATACGTTCAAGTCTGGCGGCGGTCTCTGGACGCCGAGCCAATCGGCTTCTGCCGCAACGGCCCAACCGATGCCCCATGCCAACACAGAGACGCAACCGGCTTCAAACCCCAATCGCCCATCTTGGGCTCAGTAGGGGAGGCTGGTCATGTTACTCCGTCCCCGCCAGAAAACCTTCGTCGAGCGCAGTGTTCAAGCGCTCGACGAACACGGCAACACGCTGGCTGTTGCCTCCACCGGATTTGGAAAAACCATCGCGCTGGCCGGTGTCACCGGTCAGCTGCTGAAAGGCAATGATGCTAAGGCCTGTGTGCTTGCCCATCGCGATGAGCTGACAAGCCAAAACGAGGCAAAGTTTAAACGGGTCAACCCGGGCCTGAGTACGTCGGTCGTCGATGCCAAAACCAAATCCTGGCAGGGGCGGACCACGTTCGCCATGGTTCCGACCTTGGCGCGTAAATCCAACCTTGCCGCCATGCCCGCTCTTGAGCTTCTGGTAATTGACGAAGCCCATCATGCGGCAGCCGACAGTTGATGCGGCTTGGGAAGAAAGTGATAAACGACGGTTTTGGGTTCCTTGCCCGGATTGCGGAACCCATCAGATTCTGAGGTGGGAACAGGTCCATTGGGAAAAGGACGCTGCTGGTGCGCACCTGCCGGAAACAGCTCACTACGTTTGCGAGGAATGTGGCTCGGTTTGGTCTGATGCACAGCGGTGGTCCGTAATTCGTCATGGTGAATGGCGAGCAGAAAACCCTTTTGCCGGGATCGCAGGGTTCCATCTGAATGAAATCTATTCGCCATGGGTTCGACTGGAAAACATGGTGAGGGCGTTTTTGTCTGCCAAAGCCCAAGGGGCTGAGGGCATGAAAACCTTTGTCAACACCTCTCTCGGTGAGACCTGGGTTGAAACCGGCGAAGCCCCCGATTGGGAGCGTCTGTACGATCAACGCCAGCAATGGTCGCCGGGAACGGTACCAGAGGGCGGTCTGTTTTTGACGGCGGGAGCCGATATTCAGAAAGATCGCATCGAAGTGGATGTCTGGGCCTGGCGCGCAGCACCCCAACCACCTGCCAGACAAAAACAACACCATGAAAAAGAAGAATAAACGCAATCGTCGCGATCAGCGCCGGGATGCGATCAGGGATATAGGGGGGGAGTGTATAACGATCGGCAAACAGGATCAGAGCCCGGATCAGGATCAGGTTGACGCACAGCGCGAATAGCAGCGCGTGCTTTCCTTGCCAATGATCCCGGATATATCGCAAGCGATCTTTCCTTAAGAGAATTCAGTTTCTTTTTGCACGATATAATTCTATTGCTGCTCTAAATAGAGCCGTTTGACGTCGAAGGCTCGTCGACCCGTCGACTGCCTGATTATGACCGATGCCGACAAGGTTATGAAGACGAACCCGACCTATCACGGTCTTAGGCCGACATTCTTACCTTTAGGCTTCCTGTGGTACGAGACTGTGCGCATAACTTGAAGGCTAAAAACATACAGAAAACGTGCCAGTGGAGCGTTTTAGTCTGACGGTTGAGCTAAGCAGAGCCGCGCGAAGGCTGCGCTAGAGCGCCAAGCGAATATCTTCCCGTTACTGGCTCTGCATTGTGGCGGGATTTTGCAATGTATTTCTGGAAATGAACTATCTTTTTAGAGATTTGCACTTCCGCCAATCTTTCTAACTATAGTTCGAAATCATCTTCTTCTGCATCCAGATGAACTAACTGTACGTCATGCTGATCATAAAGTCTCTTTAAGTTAGAGTTGTTATTTAGAGCTGGAAGTTGTGCAGATGAAGCTATGCATAATGGGGTAACATTGAGCTGATATCTCATGTGTATGCCATTTGCGGAATTTATTCTTCTGTAGGAGTTTAGAAGTCCGATCCCAGTCCAGCAGCCCGTTTCTCCTAAATGAAAGAACGCGCTGCTAGAGTAGAAATAGTGTGCGTCAAGCATCAGGCAAGTTTCTATGTATAGATGGCATGAAGGATCTTCATCCTCATAGACTTCTCGTCGCAATGTTGGTGGTGGGCCCAAAATTTTTCCATTATTTTCTAAAAATTCCTGCTGTGCTGGGATGTCCTTCCCGGCGAAATGTCCCGTGAATGAGATATAGTTGCCAATGTAATCACGAGGGTCTAACGCGCCAGCTTCCATTAAGGCTATGTCAATTGTCGAGGCAGACTGCATAATTGTTTCAATGCATTGATCGATAGAATCCCGAAGTACCATATGGTTCTGCCATGAGATCGAACTTTTCTCATTATGCCATAGAGTGTTAAGGCAACGTCCATTCTCTTTGAACCGATGACTCAATGCGCTTAGAATGTTTTTACCTGTTATTTCCTTGTACAGTGGTCCAAGGCGATGAAGGTGCGCGTATACCCATTGGTGCGGATTTGATTGACGGCTTATCAGACCTTTTAGAACTACGCACTCATCCTCCCATTTTTTTTCATAATTTCCAAATCACCATGAGCGATTTTACGCCGCATAGTTGAAGTTTCATGGATGTCAGCATGACACTCTTTGCAAACTCCAATTAGGTTGCGCTCATCGTTGTTAGATGGATCTTCGTCTATGTGGTGTATGTCAGCCATTCTACGATGTTCAGGGCAAACTGCGCATCGGTAGAAAGCCTTTGTTAAGACAGACGACACCACAGCTTGAGGCGCGTTGACACGACGCTTCCTTCTATCAGACAAGACTGTTTCTCCGTTTCAAACTGTCATGCAGGGAGTACATCAAGCTTGATGCGTCTGGTTAAAGATGTCTACCCACAATTGCAAATATGTTAAGAGGGCAACTTCAGAGTGATTTTGCGGGGAGGAGTCTTAATAAAATGGGAACAAAGAGTTTACGCCGGTACACGAGTTTGGCATCGCTGGTCCACATACTGTTCGAACGAAAGTTAACCCTGCTAGACCCCAGTGGATGGGACGATCGCAATGACCGATACTTCATGGAAATGTATAAGAAAAAGAAAGGGCTGCAGACCTTGGTCGCGTTATGCCTTTGTGAAGAGAATGAAACCTTTCATCACTGGAAAGTGTTCTCATCAGGGGGAGAAGGAGTTTGCATTGAATTCAACAGCGATGCCCTAAGCGATGCTGCAAGCCAAGTGATGGGAATGCAGATCTGTCCCGTGAATTATGTTCAGATCAAAGATGCGAGGAAATTCCCTCCTGATCTTGATCAACTTCCCTTTACCAAAAGATATCCGTATAACGCGGAGAAAGAAATTCGGCTCATTTATGCGAGCGAAAAAGAAAAGTGTTCTACATTTGATCTGCCGATTGAGTTAGCAGCAATACAGCGAATTACGCTGAGCCCATGGCTTCCTGTGCCTTTAAGAAATTCGGTTAAAAAGGCAATAAAACAGATTGATGGATGTGCAGATTTGAAGGTTTACAGATCCACTTTGCTAGAGAATGAGCAATGGAAAAAAGTCGTTCAGGAACTATAGCAAAAAAACACCCCCGGCCTAACGACCGGGGGTGTTCTCACATCAGAGCCCTAAAGCTCCAAATTACATCAGACGATCAGCCTCTCACGCCAGATCAAAGCGATCGGCGTTCATGACTTTGGTCCAGGCGGCGACGAAGTCCTTGACGAACTTCTCGTGGTTGTCGTCCTGGGCGTAGACCTCTGCATAGGCGCGCAGGATCGAGTTGGAACCAAACACCAGATCCACGCGGGTGGCGGTGTATTTGGTTTCGCCGGACTTGCGATCAACGATGTTATAAAGGTTGTCGCCAGCCGGTTTCCAGCTGTAGCCCATGTCGGTCAGGTTGACGAAGAAGTCGTTTGACAGAACGCCAACACGGTCCGTGAAGACACCGTGCTTGGTGCCGCCATGGTTGGTGCCAAGCGCCCGCATACCACCGATCAGGCAGGTCATTTCATGGGCGGTCAGGCCCATGAGCTGCGCGCGGTCGAGCAGCATTTCTTCCGGTGAGACGACATAGTCCTTTTTCGACCAGTTGCGGAAGCCATCCGCCAACGGTTCGAGGACGTCGAAGCTGTCGGCATCGGTCATTTCATCGGTCGCATCGCCGCGGCCCGGTGCGAACGGGACGGTGATGTTAACCCCGGCATCCTTCGCGGCCTTTTCAACCGCGGCCGTACCGGCCAGAACGATGAGGTCGGCAATCGAGACTTTCTTGGCAAGGCCTGCCTGGAAGTCTTCTAGTGCTTTGAGAACCTTGGCAAGACGTGCCGGCTCGTTGCCTTCCCAGTCCTTCTGCGGAGCCAAGCGAATACGCGCCCCGTTGGCACCACCACGACGGTCCGAACCGCGGAAGGTGCGGGCACTGTCCCACGCGGTGTTGATCAGATCGGTTGCGGAAACGCCAAGGCCGAGCAGCTTGGATTTGAGATCGGCGATCTCGGAGTCCGAGAGGGTGTAATCAACTGAGGGGATCGGGTCCTGCCAGATCAGGTCTTCTTTGGGGACATCCGGGCCGAGATAGCAGGCCTTCGGGCCCATATCACGGTGGGTCAGTTTGAACCATGCACGGGCAAAGCAATCGGAGAAATATTCAAAGTCGTTATTGAATTTCTCGATGATGGCGCGATAGGTCGGGTCCATCTTCATTGCCATGTCGGCATCGGTCATGATCGGCATGCGGCGGATCGACGGATCTTCGACGTCAACCGGCATGTCTTCTTCTTTAATGCCGATCGGTTCCCACTGGTTGGCACCGGCCGGGCTTTTCTTGAGTTCCCACTCATAACCCAGCAGCAGCTTGCAATAGCCGTTATCCCACTTGGTCGGGTGGGTGGTCCAGGCACCTTCGATGCCAGACGTCACGGTATCGCGGCCAATGCCACGCTTGGTGTGGTTCATCCAGCCAAAGCCCTGTTCATGGACATCGGCGGCTTCGGGTTCGGCTTCCAGCAGGGATGCATCGCCATTGCCATGCGTTTTACCAACCGTGTGACCACCAACGGTGAGGGCAGCGGTTTCTTCGTCATCCATTGCCATGCGGGCAAAGGTTTCACGGACCTGGGCGGCGGTCTTGAGCGGGTCTGGCTGACCATTCACCCCTTCCGGGTTCACATAGATCAGGCCCATCTGGACTGCGGCCAGCGGGTTTTCCATGGTGTCTGGCTTGGAGACATCGTCATAACGATTGTCAGATGGGGCCAGCCATTCGCGTTCGGCCCCCCAATAGGTGTCCTTTTCCGGGTGCCAGATATCTTCGCGGCCACCGGCAAAGCCAAAGACCTTAAGACCCATCGACTCATAAGCCATGGTGCCGGCCAGAATGATCAGGTCGGCCCAGGAAAGCTTGTTGCCGTATTTCTTTTTGATCGGCCAGAGAAGACGGCGCGCCTTATCAAGGTTGGTGTTATCGGGCCAGGAGTTCAGCGGGGCGAAACGAAGGTTGCCCTTACCACCACCACCACGGCCATCGGCCAAGCGGTAAGAACCGGCAGAGTGCCAAGCCATGCGGATCATCAGCCCACCATAATGTCCCCAGTCGGCCGGCCACCAGTCCTGGCTGTCGGTCATGAGATTTTTGATGTCGGTCTTGACCGCTTCAAGGTCGAGCTTTTTGAATTCTTCGGCATAGTTGAAGTCTTCACCATAGGGGTTCACCTTGGTGTCGTGCTGGTGAAGAATGTCGAGATTAAGCGTCTTTGGCCACCAGTCGCTTACTGATTTGCCCGTCTCGGTCATGCCACCATGCATTACCGGACATTTCCCTGCGGTATGTTTTCCGTCCATTTTTTCTCTCTCCGTCGTGGCTGAGATGTTTTAAACAGCTCCTGGACCCGTATCGCGTGTATCGCGCGGTCGTGGGACGCGTTGATGTGTTGCGTCCGTTTGTTGTTTCTCCCTGACCTAGTTTAACCAAAACCAGCACCATGAAACCAGAAGTTATGCGTGACGGTTTCATGTTGAAGGTAATCATCAACTCAGGGATCGCAATGCGACACGGGGTAATCAATTTTGCGCAACGGCTTTCCCATCGCTTTGAGAAGGCTAACAACGATACATGTAATAGGGGAAATAGTTATTTCATGTGTTTTCGATAGTTTTTATCGATGATTTGATCCGGGGCGGTGAAAGTGCCGGTTTTGGCCGGGGGCGGTTGGGGCCGTGACATTTGCAATCAGTCGGGTAGACTGTGTTCGAGTTCACAGTCTTAAGGCCTTTAACGTGCGGGATTTTCCCTGATCCCGAATGTTGCCAGGCCAAATCATCGCCCCACAGAAAGCGGAAATCCCGACATGTCTCATTCTTCAAAAGGTGCCATCTATATGGCGGCAGCGGCCAATTTGCTGATTGCTGTGGCCAAGTTTGGCGGGGCGGCGATCACCGGATCGGCCGCGATGATGTCGGAAGGCATTCATTCGCTTGTCGATACCGGCAATCAGGGGCTTTTGCTTTTGGGCTTGAAGCTTTCGACGCGTGAACCCGATGAGCGCCATCCTATGGGCTATGGCAAGGAAACCTATTTCTGGTCGTTTCTGGTGGCGGTGATGATTTTCGGGCTGGGTGCAGGCGTTTCGATCTGGGAAGGGGTGGACAAGGTCATTCATCCGCATGCGCTTGATGTGCATGTGGTGGCGACATTTGGCGGGTTTGATATCCGCACCTATCACGTGGTGTTTTCGATCTTGATGATTGCGATTGTGCTGGAAGGCCTGGCGTTTCGCACGGCCTATATCACCTTCCGGGCACAGCATCCGAATGTGCCGCTGATCAAGGCAGTACGCAGCAGCAAGGACCCGACCGTATTCGTCATTTTGTTTGAGGATTCAGCAGCGCTTTTGGGGCTTGTGGTGGCGTGCGTCGGGATTGCGGCGGCCTATTTGCTTGAAATGCCGGTTCTTGATGGTCTGGCTTCGGTGATGATCGGGCTTATTCTGGCGGTGACGGCCTTTATGCTGGCGGTTGAGTGCAAGGGGCTTTTGATCGGTGAAAGTGCCAACAGCCAAAGCCGCAAGAAGATCAATGATATGGTCGCCGCCATTCCCGGCATCCTTAAGGTCAACGAGATCATTACCCTGCATCACGGGCCGCAAAGCCTGATTGTGTGTGTCAGTGTTGATTTTGAAGATACGGTTACATCGGTCGCACTTGAGGCCGCCGTATCGCGGCTTGAAAGCGATATTCGCGCCGAAATTCCCGAAGTATCCAAAGTGTTTATCGAAGCACAAAACTGGCGGGCCCATCAGAAGCTTCTCGATGAATTGGGCAGCAACCCCGATGCCGCCCCCTTAACCCACCCGGCCTAACGCGGCGATGCTATTGGCGTGTGCGCTGGTTGCAGTTGAACTGGCGTGCGCGAAATAGTATGAGGAATAAAACCAATAAGGAATTTTACGGGAAGGGACGCGTTCGAACATGACTAAAAAGATCTTCCCGAGCTGGATCGCGGTTGATTGGGGGACGTCAAACCTGCGCCTTTGGGCGATGGATGATACCGCTAACATCCTTGGTTCGGCGGAAAGTCCGCTGGGCATGAATGCGATTGCAGGCGACCCCAAACTTTCGTTTGAGGCGGTTTTGATCGACCTGATCGAAGATTGGCTTGGCGCTGATCCGGCAAAGCTGCCGGTGGTGATTTGTGGCATGGCTGGGGCCAAGCAGGGTTGGATCGAGGCACCTTATTGCGATGTGCCGGCACGGCCATCCGATCTGGCCAAGGGGGCGGTAACACCAAATGTGAGCGATCCTCGCATTTCTGTTTTTATCCTGCCGGGGCTTTGTCAGCGCGGTGACCCTGATGTCATGCGCGGCGAGGAAACCCAGCTTGTCGGCTTTATGGCGCAGAACCCGGATTTTTCCGGCTGGGTCTGTTTGCCCGGCACCCATTCGAAATGGGCACAGGTTGGTGATGGCATGATCAAGGCATTTCGCACCTATATGAGTGGCGAGGTGTTTGCCTTGCTGTCGCAGCAATCCATCCTGCGTCATTCGGTGGATGATGGCTGGGACAATGCTGCCTTTGCCGATGCGGTGCGCACGGCATCCGAACAGCCAACCGCCTTCCTGCATAGTCTGTTTACCGTGCGGGCAGGGGCGTTGGTGGCCAAGGGGGATGCATCTGTTGCGCCGGGGGCGGCGGTTTTGTCAGGCACGGTTATCGGGGCCGAGATTGCCGATGTGTTAAGTCGCCTTGCACCGGGGGATGACATTGCCCTGATCGGGGCGGGCAAGCTGGCATCGCTTTATCAGGCGGCCTTGGCCGTTCATAACCACAAGGCAACGCCGAAGGACGGGGCTGCGATTACGCTTGCCGGGCTGTCGCGTGCTTACGGCGTTGTGACGGGCTAAATCCCGATCTATTCAGGCCCCGGATGCATGAAATGCAAGCGGGCTTAACAAACAGGAAGACAGTTATGGCTTATCCGACATCCGTCAATGACCAGATCACCGATAGCGTTTCAGGTGCTGGGCATCGCAACCTGATCGCGATCCTGCGCGGCGTGCAGCCCCACGAGGCCGTTGATATGGCGCGCGCACTGGTCGATGCCGGGATCACGATGATCGAGGTGCCGTTGAATTCCCCCGAACCGCTTAAAAGCATTTCTGCCATGAAAGATGCGGTCGGGAATGCCGCGATGATCGGGGCGGGCACGGTTTTGACCACGGATGACGTTGCCAATGTGAAGGCGGCGAACGGTGAATTCGTTGTATCGCCCAACTGCGATATCGAGGTGATCGCCAAGACCAAGGAACTCGGCATGGGCTCCTGGCCTGGTGTTTTGACGCCCACCGAATGCTTTGCCGCGATCAAGGCCGGGGCAGACGGGCTTAAGATTTTTCCGGCAAGCATCATCGGCGCTGAGGGCATCAAGGCAATGCGCGCTGTCCTGCCAAAAGATGTGCCGGTTTATGCCGTTGGTGGTGTCGGCCCGGATGATTTTAGCGTCTATGCCAAGGCGGGCTGCGATGGCTTTGGCCTTGGTTCGGGCATCTATAAGCCCGGCATGACGGCGGGTGATGTCTCAAAGGCGGCGATGGCCTATGTCCGCGCGCATGATGCGGTGTTTGGCTGAAGGGCCCGTTCCGAAATATTCGGTTTTGAAATAATTCCAAATTATGGAAGTGCGTTTGACCCTTGGGGGCGTGCGGGCTAAATTCCTGCCATTGTCTGAATTCCTGAACATGGGAGGATCCATTGGATCTTGGAATTAAGGGCCGCAAGGCCATTGTGTGTGCGTCATCCAAGGGGCTTGGTCGTGGCTGCGCGATCAAACTGGCCGAAGCCGGTGTTGATCTTGTGCTCAATGCGCGTTCCGAAGGGCCGCTGAATGAAACTGCGGAATATATCCGTGATACCTATGGCGTGAATGTCACCACGGTCGCCTGCGACATCACCACCGAAGAAGGCCGTAACAAGGTTCTGGCGGCTGTAGATGCGCCGGATATTCTGGTCAATAACGCCGGTGGTCCACCCCCGGGAGTGTGGTCCGACTGGGGCCAGAAGGAATGGGAAGCCGCCGTTCAGTCCAACATGCTGACACCGATCCTGCTTGCGACTGCGGTTCTGCCGGGCATGATTTCGCGCCAGTGGGGCCGGATTGTGAATATCACGTCGGGTTCTGTTAAGTCGCCAATCCCGCATCTGGGTCTATCGAACGGGGCCCGTGCCGGTCTGACCGGCTTTGTCGCGGGGACCTCGCGTCAGGTGGCCAAGGATGGCGTGATTATGAACAACCTTTTGCCGGGCCAGCACGATACGGACCGTATCAATGCGCTGATGACCAACAAGTCCAAGGCAGAAGGCATTTCGCTGGAAGAGGCACGCACCAAAACCCAGGCGGGTCTTCCCACGGGACGTTTTGGTGATCCGCTTGATTTCGGGGCGACCTGTGCATTCATGTGCAGCGAGCATGCGAAATTCATGGTCGGGCAGAATGTTCTGCTTGATGGCGGAGCCTTCAACTCCACCATGGGCTGATATGTCGCCTTTCGTCACAGAACGGTCTGCAAACACCCATTTGCTGCGCTTCCGGTGCTCACGTACGTTAAGTACGCTGCGCGCCGGTTCTCGCAAACAGGCATTTTCGACACGCCCTGTGACGAAATCCAACATATCACCAAGTGCCCAACACAAAGGGTGGTGCTAGCATGGCGTCATTCACCTTTGTTTATGTGCTTCGCGAATGTGATTTCAGGCCGGGGCAGGGCAATGCCGCTTTGCCCCGGACCTATGTCGGCTGGTCGACCGATGTCGAGGCCAGGCTTGCCACGCATAATAGCGGCAAGGGGGCAAAGACGACGCGCGGGCGCCATTGGGAACTGGTGTATGTCGAACGGTTCCGCACCTTCGGGCAGGCGATGAGCCGGGAATGGCATCTTAAACGTGATCGCAAGCTGCGCAAGATGCTGGCAGGCGGATAGGTCGGTTGATTTGGAGACAAATCAGGGCTTGCATCATTGCGCCAAGTGACAGATATGTCCCAGAGCCTGTTACGATTAGCTTGCATAACTTTTGTTCGCGTTTCGCGAACCCTTCGGGCCGGGACGTTCCTCAGCCCTCGGCAAAAGCGGTACAAGCTAATCGCAACAGGCTCTAGCAAATAACGCATTTAAACCGGGGTACTATCGATCATGGCATTCGTTCGCAAAAATCCACTGAAACTGAACAATCTGCAGCTGCGCACCCTTGTGCTTGCACAGGTGATTGCCAAGGACCCGAATTCGGGCAAGATTGACGAGGCCACCGGCGAAGCAACGCTTTTGCGTGTCCCCCATGCACACGGCGACCATGTTCACGTTGGCAAATTCACCGTGGCCGCCCGCGATGCCAGCGGGTTCGATAACCCGGCTGTTTGGGTTGCCCTTGCCCGCAAGGGGTTGGTCAAGGAAGGCTATCCGGCCAGCATCGTTCTGACCAAGGAAGGCATGGAATATGATACCGGCCTTGGCGATCATTTCCTGGAAGAAAGCGATCACTAGGATCGGTTGATAGCTATACCAACCTGAGACGAAAAAGCCCTGCATGTGCAGGGCTTTTGTTTTGGCAATGATGTGCGTTTTTAGTCGACCCGGATGAATTTTCCGTCCTGGATGGCCACGAAATAGATGTTGCGATTGCCATCACCAAAGGCATCAAACACCAGTTCCTGATGCAATCCCTGTTGCGGTGGCAGATTGGTCAGCGCATCGGCAAGCGATTGATCCGGGTGCTTGGTGCGGAGCGCGGCAAACAGGACGGTCGCCGCGTCATAGCCCAGAACCGCGGTATAGCCGGGCTGACGACCAAACATTTCGTTGAACGCCGCGACAAATTTCTGGAAGCGCGGATTGGTGTCATAGCGGTCATAGGCCTGTGCGAGTTCCACGCCCTCGACCGCCTCGCCACCGACCTCGATCAGGGCCTGTGAGCCTGCCCATTCTGAGACAGCAAGCGGAACGCTTGATGACAGCTTGCGGATTTCTTGCGCCATCATCGCACTGTCTGTGCTGTTGGTGATCAGAACGATCGCGTCGGGATCGTCGGCCAACAATTGGCTCGCTGCTTCGGCGTGGGTGATATTGTCGGTATTGATCCAGATTTTGGAGATGACCCGCCCGTCGAGGGCATCAAGTTCCAGAAGGAACTCGCGATACCAGCTGTCGGTAAATGCCTGGTTCTGGCCATCAAGGGCAAGGGCGACCCGTTCATAGCCCTGATCGATATAGCGACGGGCATAGGCGCGCGCATTTTCACGCGTCGTGGTGTTCATGCGAAACAGGTTGTCACGAAAACCGGCAAAGTCGGCCGCAGAGACCGTCGGCGAAATGGTCACGACACCCAATTCATTGATCACCGGCAGCATCGCCATGCCGATCGAACTGATGATCGGGCCGACAATCGCATCAACGCCAAGGCGCTTGAGCTCGCGCACGTGGTTTTGGGCGACTTCCGGGGTTTTCAGATCATCACGCGGAATGATTTCCACCATGCGGCCATTGATGCCGCCATCGGTATTGACCTGTTGGGCGGCCAGTTTCAGCGCATCAAGCGCGTCCGTTCCGGCATCCGATCCGGGGCCGGACAGGCCGGCAATGAAACCGATTTTGATCGGGCCTGATTGATCACAGGCAACCAGCAAGAAGCATCCGACAAAGACAGAGCACAGAAACCTGATGGACCGCATTTTATTCCTTGAAGCTTTTTTGATCGGCCGGATAGGCTGGCCCTTTGTTATTGCTGTATCCTGTCACGATAGCCAAAGATCAAGCGACAAAACCGATATGGCAGTTCCCCGAATGCGTTTCAAGCGGTTGATATCGCGATATTTGCCGTGCCACTCCTAGCCAAAGTCACGTCTGGCCTGCAGCACCCGTCCCATTGTGGTCATCAGGCACAAGGCACCGAAAATGGCGGCGATCATGTTAAACGAGGCCGGGAAAATACAAATAAGACATAAGACCAGTATGGTCTCGCTGCCTTCGGTGATGCCGGTCAGATAGAAGAAGCTTTTCTTGCCTTGGGCATCGCCATCCGTGCGCCCCTGTTTGGCGGCAATGATCGCATAGGCCAGAAAACTCGACCCGGTGCCGACAAAACAGAAAATCAGAAACGCCGCCATCAGGGCATGTTCCGGGCGGCCGATGGCAAAGGCCAGAATGATTCCCGAATAAAACAGAAAGTCGGAGACGATATCGTAGTAACCGCCAAGATCGCTTTCCTGGCTTTTTGCATTGGGGTGACGCGACCGCGGGGCGGCATGGCGTGCAACTGCGCCATCAAGCCCGTCCATGAACCGTGAGCCAAGGATAAAAACAAGTGCTGCGTAATCAAGTTTCAGCACAAGACAGCCAGCTGCCAGCAGGCCAAGGAAAAAACCAACGCCGGTGATGAAGTTTGGCGTAATGCCCGTGCCCGAAAGCGTACGCGCAATCGCATTCAATGGCACATCAATCAGCGGGCGCAGGCGGGCATCAAACATCTGGTGTTTCCGGTTATCTCGTTGAAACAGCGACTATAAGCGCAAGTTCGATGGAATGAAAATCACCAGTTTGTTGATTGCGGGTGAGATGGCTATTCACCGGACGGGATCAGTTGGTAATAGGGGCTTTCGTCAAGCACGGCGTCATCGACGGGGCTGAGTTTGTTTTGTCGAATGACCGCCTGGATTTCTTCGATATAGACACTGCCGCGTTCGGAATATCGGGTCAGTGTTTCGGCCAGAACAGATCCCGAAAGGGGTTTCTGATCGGCGATCATTCTGGCGCGCAAATCGCGAAATTCCGTGTAAGCCGACCCGGTATTGAGGTTCATCATATAGGCCCGGACCGAACCGAACGGTGTCTTGAAAGCCGCGATCTTGTAATCACCAAGGTGCTTTCGCTGTTCTTCGGGCGTGATGCCGTCGCCGCCATAGGTCCATTGACCAAACAATGCGTTGCCAAGGGCGGCAAAGCGCGATGTGCCCCAGCCGCTTTCGATGGCCATTTGCGCCATGGCAAGTGACGGGGGAACTGGTGCGATGCGTTTTTCAAGTTCGCTAATGGTTGCCGGGTCTTCGGGGGCTGTTTCAACACGGTATTGTTCGGCCAGTTCGGCAATGATCGAAAGATCGTTGGTACGGATCGCATCACGAAGGACACTGCTTTGCAGGGCGATTTCCTCGTTAGCAAGCAGGGTCAACGGGCCAAGTGTCCGGAAAAATGTGCGTTTCTTGGCCGTGACCGTCAGTTGATCGGCAAGTTCGTCGCGCCATCTTGTCGGGATGGTTTGCAGGAAAAGCCGGGGAACAATGCGTTCCCCCGCGTTCCAGCGTTCTGCGGTATAGCCAAGATCCTCAAACAGCTTTTCAAGCTGTTCATAGCCATTCAGTTCAATGCGGATAACGTCGCTTTGGTCGGGCGTCGGCAGAAGGATATCCGCCCGTGCAGCGGGAAGGAGACCCGCGGCCATCCCAAAGGTGACAACCGCCAGAACGGAAAATGTGCGTATCAGGACACGTTTAAACATGGTGTGCCTCGCTGATCTGACCTGACATCGGTGCAGGATCAGAATGCTACCATGCTTTGGGGTTTAACGGCGAAAATCTTCAAGACGTTTGCGCTGTTTTCCTGCCTCGTCAAAGTTGTCGGGTGCCAACCACGCCTCGAACGCGGCCTTGACGGCAGGCCATTCTTCAACGATGACGGAAAACCATGCGGTGTCGCGGTTGCGCCCTTTGTAAACCATGTGGTTGCGAAACGTGCCTTCATAGGTAAAGCCATAGCGTGTGGCGGCGGCACGCGACGGGGCGTTCTGATCGTCGCATTTCCATTCATAGCGGCGATAGCCCAGCTCATCAAAGGCGCGCTTCATCATCAGATACATCGCCTCTGTCCCGCCGATGGTCTTTGAAAGGGCCGGGGCATAATTGATATTGCCGATTTCCACCACGCCATTGTTCCGATCCATCCGCATGAAGGCGGCAACCCCGACGGCCATGTTGGTGGATTTGTCGATGATGGTATGCAGCATCGGGTCATCGTTGGCGGTCATGCCGTCCAGCCATGCCTTGTAGGCATCGAAGTCCGCGAACGGCCCGGTCGGAAGATAGGTAAAGCGTGATCCGTCAGACGCCTTGCCGTTGGCCTCAAAAAGTTGCCTTGCATCGCGGGCAATATCAAGCGGGCTTACGATGACGTGGCTGCCGATCATGTCGTTGCGCGGTGGCAATGCGCATCCGGTCCAGTTTTCAACCGGGTGGCCGACGGGTTTGCCAAAGATATCTTTGTGGGGCGTGGTCATAGTGGTTCCTGTTGGTCTGATAAAGTGTGGTTTCTAATCAGCAGGATGGTTGGAATTGGTCCTCTGTTCCAGTGCCAGTTTTACAAATGTGATGGTGCCAATATAAAACCCCCGCATCGGGTAATGCGGGGGCAGGAGGCTTGACAGGGAGTTTGTGTTTGTCGGTAATATGAAGGGTCGTGACTATCCCTTTTGCGCCATCAGTTTTTGATGGGCGTCGTATGCCGCGATCACGGTTTCCATCTGTGCTGTGTGACCCGCAATGAATTCCGCGCCATAGATTGTTTCGTCGGGATATTCAGTGATCAGAGTCAGCGGAACATCATGGCGATCATCGATGAAAATCATGCACGGGAACCCATTGATGATGTCAAAGCCGGTATCGCCCGCATGGGTGCGATACAGTTCGATCTGGGCATTGTTGAAATCAAGGAGGCCCGGAATGGTTGCCAGATGCTTGGTGACCAGATCAATAAAGGCATTGGCATGATCGGTCCAGTCATCGTGATGACGCATGATCAGGAAGAACCCCTTGGGCAGGGTCCACATATCAAACCCGCGCGGAACATATCCTGATAACGGCCGCGTCCATTCGTGGGATGGATAACCATGCAAGTTTACATGCAATTGTGCCTTGCTGATATCTTGGGCCTTCTTGCGAATTTCCTTTTCCAGCAGGTTGGCGCCAGTACGATATTCAAGATCATCACCCAGTGCCGTATAGCGTGCCGCATGATGCATATGACACGGATTGTCGATAATGAGCCGTTGATGCAGGGCATAGCCATCGGGGTTTTCCAGTGGCGAAATGGTGAAATGCGCACCATCGCGTTTGGCCAGTGCCTTGGCAGCGCGTAGCGCACCGGACGGACCGGTGATTTCGTTTGGATGCTGCCCGCCACTGATCATCACAGGAATATCGGTTCCGCTGTGATAACGCGCGCTGATCGTCCGTCCCGAACGCGATTGCGCTGTAAAGACGTCACCATCAATTTTACCCAGCTCGTCGGCGATCTGGGCACTGGTGAGCGGATTGGTCGCGGTATCAAGGTCCTGTGCCGGTCCGGTAATTTCCGTCGTTGAAAGCGCGCGGTTTTCAACCGTCACCGTCAGTTTGTCGGTGCCTGACTTGATTTCCGGGACGATCTGCCCGGGTTGCAGACCTCGATCGCCCAACGGGCGACCGGATTTGACCTGAAACAGTTCGAGCAGTGAGAAATAGAAATCTTCGTGGAGGGCTTCATGCAGGCTGATTGCTTCATGCCCGTGTGCGATCGGGTGATCCTTACCGGGCAGCTCGACCGTGATGTTCAGTTCATTGAAATACGGTTCCTGATTGCCCCAGTCATGGGCGGCAATGGCCGCCATGGTTTGATGAAACAGGGTTTCGTAGTCGGTATCAATCTGCTTATCCGTCAGCGTGGTGCCATCGCCATCCGTCACTCGGAGCCAGCCAGTTGGTGACAGGTGAGTTTCATTGACCATATCGCGATGAACGCGGTTCGGGGCAAAGACTTCATGACTGGCTGTTGCACCGTTCCGGTCGGTCAGAACAAGTTCATATACCCCGTCGGTCCGGGGGCCTGCGTGAAAACTGATCTGCGCATCACCGACAAGTGCGCCCAGTGGATAGGTTTCAAGTAGGAACCGGTTATCGTTTGCGGCTTCATGGCGCGGATAGGTCACGCGGATGTCAGAATAAGGCTGCGCAGCAAGATCAATTTCTTCCAGGAAGAAATGCAGCAGCGGCTTATAGGAACTTCGGATCCTCGCGGTGATACCGTGCTCGGCAAAGGCGGCCTCTGCCGCGCGGCGGGAAGGGGCATCGTCAAACAGCCATGCCTCGATCACCTGCCCTTTGTGTGCCGGTGTTGCGAAATCCCTGATCAGGGTGTCGATGGTCCGTGGAAGGGCGGTGGCGAAAATACGGGTCATCGTGAAGTCCTACCTGTGGGGTCAAGGCTGTCGCGAAGCCAGTCACCAAGAAGGTTCAGGCCAAGCACGGTCAAAAGAATGGCAAGTCCCGGGAAGACCGAAACCCACCAGGCATTCTGCAAATAGGTACGGCCATCTGCAAGCATGCCACCCCAGCTTGGGATCAGCGGATCAACGCCGAGGCCAAGGAAGGTCAGACTGCTTTCGAGCAGGATGTTATTGGCGACATTCAACGTCATCAGAACAATGACCGGGCCGATCAGGTTGGGCAAAAGGTGACGGAGCAAAATGTGAATATCGCGCACGCCAATCGCCTGTGCCGACTGGATGAATTCCCGATCGCGCAGCGACAAGACCGAACCGCGCACCAGACGGGCATATTGCACCCATTGCGAGACGATCAGCAAAATGATCATGTTGGTCAAACCGCCGCCGACAATGGCAATAAAGGTGATCGCCAGCAGGATGAAGGGCAGGGCAAGCTGCACATCGGCAAAGCGCATGACAATCATGTCCCAGAAGCCGCGATAATAGCCCGATACAAGCCCCATGATCACGCCGATCACAACCGCACCGGCAACCGAAAGAATGCCAACCTGAAGCGAGATTTTGCCCCCCATGACGACGCGGGCCAGCACATCACGGCCCAGCGGGTCGGTGCCCAGTATGTGGGCCGTGTCGGTAAAGGGCGCTGTCAAACGGGCCATCAGGTTGATCTTGTCACCGCCGTCGGGAAACAGCAGGTCGGAAAACAGAACCGCAAGGCAGATTCCGCCGGTCAGAAGCACGCCAAGAATGAATTCCAGATTTTTATACCGCTTGAAACGGGCGGATTTGGCAATGGCTGTCATGGAATTACTCCGTTCTGATCCGCGGATCGATCAGGCCATAGGCAATGTCGACCAAAAGGTTCACGCCAACAATCAGCATGGAAAGAACCGTAATCACCGCCTGAAGCACGGGGTAATCACGCGCCCCCACAGCATCAAAGGCAAGGGTACCAAGACCAGGCCAGTTGAAAACGCGCTCGACCACGACGATGCCCCCCAGAAGCCCGCCAAACTGAAGACCGAAATAGGTAATCAGCGGGATGGCACAATTGCGCAGCGCATGTTTGTACAGCACCGTGCTTTCGGAAAGCCCCTTGGCCCGGGCGACCATGATGTATTGCGACTGCATCGTTTCGAGCATCGAGGTCCGCACAAGACGCACATTGGTCGCAGTCAGGATGATACCCATTGTAATGGCGGGCATCAGGAAGCTTGCAAATCCGTCCATTCCGCTTGGCGGCAGCCATTGCAGGGTAATGGAAAACAACAGAACAAGCATGATGGCCAACCAGAAGTTCGGGAAGGATAACCCGATCAGCGAAATGATCCGGATAAACTGATCTGCCCATTTGCCGCGTGAAACGGCGGCCTTGATGCCAAGCGGGATCGATACCGCGATGGAGACGAACATCGAGGCAAAGGCCAGCATCAACGTTGCCGGCAGGGCATTGCCAATCAGGTCGATCACCGGTGTTCCGCCAAGGAAAGAGCGGCCGAAATCAAGGGTGAAAATTCCCAGGAAGAAATCGGTATATTGCACCAGAAATGGCTTGTTGACGCCCAGTGCCTCGCGAATACGGGCAAGGTCCTCTTCGGTGATGCTGCCTGCACCCTGCGAAAGCATGAGTGCCGGGTCACCGGTCAGGCGAACGGCAAAGGCGACGACCAGTGTGACGGCGACAATCACAAAGGCAGCCTGCAAAATGCGTTTAATCAGAAATCCGGCCAAGGTCTTAATTCCTTAAGCAAACAGAAGGTGGGATGCCGCCCGTAATGCGGGGCAGGCGGCATCCCGTAAAGGATCAGTCTACTGAAACTTCGTTCAGGCGCAGGCGGCTATCAGGAACCGGGGTGAAGTTTTTAACCCGGTTGGATAGGCCAAAGATCGCATTGAGGTTGTAAAGCGGCATTTCCAGCGCACGATCAGCTGCGTAATTGGCAATCTCGCGCAGGATTTCCTCACGCTTGGCCTGATCGGTGATGGCGCGCTGGCTTTCAAGCAGCTCGTCCATTTTGGGGTCGCTGTCATACGGGTTCCATTTTTCACCCGTGTGATACATGAAATAAGCCGTGTTATCGAAATCAAGCGTCCAGCCACCCCAGGACTGCTGGAACATCTCGCCGGTTTTACCCTGCGGGATGATGTCGTTTAGCAGAACGTTGGTTTCGTAAGGCTTGATCGTGGCGTTCAGGCCAATAATCTGAAGGTAGCTGGCAACAGCCTGTGCTACTTCGTTAAAGGTTGAATCATTGCCGCGAATATTGATCTGAACATTGGCGCCCGGTGCGACGCCCGCTTCGGCCAGAAGTTCCTTGGCTTTGTTCGGATCATAAGGAAGCGGCTCCAGGGAGGGATCATAACCAAACGACAATTCACCCTGGAAGCTGACGATCTCGGATGCCTGACCACCCAGAACCGCATCAATGATCGCCTTGCGATCAACGCCATAAATCATGGCCTTGCGCACGCGCTCATCCTTGGTAATGCCGTTCGCGGTGTTAAAGCGCAGGGCATAGACGGTCGGGCTTGCGGTGGTGACGACCTGAATATTCGGGTCTTCTTCGATGGTCGGGATCATGCCGATCGGAATGGTCGGCGGGATCACCAGATCAACGCGACCAGCCTGCAATTCGGCAACAGCCGTCGACGGTTCACTGATGAAGCGGTATTCAAGATCGGAAATCTTGGCCTGATCGCCCCAGAACCCGTCATAGGCTTCCAGTTTGATGCCGACCTTCGGTTCATAGGATACGAATTTGAACGGACCGGTGCCGACCGGGTGCGCGTTGAAATAGTCTTCGCCATTCTCAGCGATATATTTCGGCGGCACGATCATTGCGCCATAGCCGGCAAGCTTGGTCAGCAGAACCGGATCAGGCTGAGTGAGGTGCATGTCGACCGTGTAGTCGTCGATGACTTCGACATTGTCAATCGCGGCATAGTTCGAACGCTGCGGGCCTTTTTTACCTTCTTCGCCCATCAGGCGATCAAAGGTGAATTTTACAGCATCGGCGTTGAACGGTTCGCCATTATGGAAGGTAACGCCTTCACGCAGCGCAAAGCGGATACGCAAACCGTCATCAAGAACCTCCCACGAGGTTGCCAGACCTGGTACCAGTTTGGTATCCGGCCCGCGATAGGTCAGACCATCATAAATGTTGGTTGCAACCGAGGCCCAGTTAACCAGAAAGGTATCGACCGGATCCCAACTGCCCGGATCCTGCGGCGAGGAAACGGTGAGTGTGCCTTCGGCGTGTGCCGGCGCAGACGCCATCATGCCACCGGCAAGAGCCAGCGCCATAAGGGCGGTACGCATTCCCTGTTTAATCATCAAGTTTTCTCCTTTGGTTGGTGGCCGGCTTTTGGGGCATCACGGAAAACACCGGTTTTTGATTTTCTGGTGTTTTTTTGGGTGACGTCCCGAAAGCCCGATCAGACCGCGTTGGCCACAAGATGGCCGGGTGCGATTTCCTGATAGCTGACAATGGCCGGTTCATCCCCGACACGACGCACCGGGCTTGGAATTTCACCGTCAAGCATGGTGCGATTAACGTTGCGTGTGGGGTCGGCCACTGGTACGGCGCTGAGCAAGCGCTGCGTATAGGGGTGTGACGGGTTTTCAAGAACCTGCTGGCGCGAACCAAGTTCGGCGACCTGGCCCAGATACAGCACGGCGACCCGGTGGCTCATCTTTTCAACGACGGCCATGTCGTGGCTGATGAACAAGTAGGCGAGGCCGTGTTCTTCCTGCAGTTCCATGAACAGGTTGATGATCTGTGCCTGGATCGACACATCAAGGGCCGAAAGGGCTTCGTCCGCGATGATCAGTTTCGGGTTCGAGGCAAGTGCTCGGGCAATACAGATGCGCTGGCGCTGACCGCCGGAAAATTCGTGCGGATAGCGATCCGCATGTGCCGATGTCAGGCCGACACGTTCAAGCAACTGGTCAACGCGCATTTTGATCTGTTTGGTGCCATCCATCAGATGATGGGTATGGATCGGTTCGGCAATTGAAAAACCGACCTTTTTGCGCGGATCAAGCGAGGCAAACGGGTCCTGGAAAATATATTGAATTTCCTGACGCAGACGTTGCTGATCAGCCTTGCCCATGCTGGCAAAGGGACGGCCATCAAATGTGATGTTACCGCTGGTGGCTTTTTGCAATTGCTGAATGGTCCGCCCGATCGTCGATTTGCCTGATCCGGACTCTCCGACCAGTGCAAGGGTCTCGCCGCGGTAAATGTCGAAGCTTACATTTTCGACCGCATGCACACGATGGGTGACGCCGCCAAAAATCCCCTTTTTGATGTCAAAGCGGGTGACAAGATCGCGCACCTGCAAAAGTGGTTGGGCATCGTATTTTGCCGTGTTCTGGATGTGCTCACTGCCGACGATACGCGGGGTGTCGCCATCCATGACGGCAACCGGGAACCGTTTGGGGAATTTCTCCCCCGCCATGGCACCAAGACGCGGAACCGCCGAAAGAAGTGTTTTGGTGTAGGGGTGCTTTGGGTTGGCAAACAGGTCTTTGACCGGGCCTTCCTCGACCTTTTTGCCTTTCCACATCACCATGACGTCGTCGGCAACTTCGGCCACCACGCCCATATCGTGGGTGATGAAAATAACCGCCATGCCGAGTTCGGCCTGAAGATCACGAATAATGGTCAGGATCTGGGCCTGAATGGTGACATCAAGGGCGGTGGTCGGTTCGTCCGCAATCAGCACTTTGGGCCGGCAGGCAAGGGCCATGGCGATCATTACGCGCTGTCGCATGCCACCGGAAAGTTGGTGGGGATAGCGGTTCAGAAGTTGTGCTGCATCTGGCAGGCGCACCATTTCAAGAAGCCGCAGCCCTTCTTTCAGAGCGTCCTTCTTGGACATGCCTTCATGCAGGATCAGCGATTCTGCAATTTGATCACCGATGGTGAATACCGGGTTCAGCGACGTCATCGGTTCCTGAAAGATCATGGCAATGTCCTTGCCACGGATCGCACGCATCTTTTTTTGCGGCAGGGCGAGCAAATCCGTTTTGCCCTCTGAACCTTCAAAGATGATTTTCCCGGACGGGTACGTTGCCCCCATCATTTCTGCCAGACGCATCACCGAAAGAGAGGTCACTGACTTGCCTGATCCGGACTCTCCGACAATGGCCGTCGTTTTGCCCGGTGAAACGGAAAGGGTCAGGTTTTCAATGACGCGCGATGCGCCAAACTCGACAGACAGATCCTCAATACGCAGAATCGGGGCATGTTCAGTCACGCGATTATCCTCGACTATCAAGTGTCGGAACGCGGGGTGGCGCGTACCGTGCAGACCGGGACCCGGAATTGCTGGGGATGGTTGGCATCTGATAAAGGGGTGTTGGGACGCCGTGGGGGGCGATAATCCCGATGTTTGCTGCACCGGCAGCACGTACCTTTTTCCAGATAATAGAGTTCAGCAACCCTGATCGCGGTTGAGCGATTTATAATTTATACACAATCATCATCATTTATCTGACGTTTTGTCAACGTTTTGTCTTTTTTTGAAGTTCAAATCGTATTTTCTGCACTTTCAGACGTGTCAGACCCTTTTTCGCGATCTGCTAGTTTGCTGTTTTTAATAAAAATAGTTACAGGCGACTTCTTGTGGCTCTTAAGCCCGGTGTTGGATGCGTGATGTGCCGGTCCAAGGGCAAAAAGACAGACTCCGTGAGTTGGATTGGTCGATACCTGTTTGGGTCAAACGGTCAGATCAGTGGAAATCATGGCTGTCGATCTTAAGGCGCTTGTGACTGGCGGTGCGTGTTTCCGGTTTTGAGCCCAGCTGATCCAGATCACCGGCAACTCGAGATGCTGTGGGTGAGGCGGCTTCCCCGGTTGGCAGGGCGGTGCGCGGGCTGGCCCAGCGCAGGTTGCGTGGATGGTTGTTGGCATCGCGCGCGATTTTGGTGTTTTCGCTCATCGATTGCAGCATATGGGTCAGATCGACCAGCTTGTCGGCAATGATGTGCGTCACCCCGTCTTCACGTTGCAATTTGCCGGTCACGCCCAGAACGGTGGCGGTCATGACTTCGCGACGGTGTTGTTCCATCACCTTGCTCCAGACCACAAGGTTGGTGATGCCGGTTTCATCCTCAAGGGTGATGAAAACAACCCCGGATGCCGTGCCGGGGCGCTGGCGAACGATCGCCAAGCCGGCATGGGTCAAACGATCCCCATTTCGTACATTGGGCAGATCACTGGCGGTACACACCCCGGCGGCACCCAATGCATCACGCAGCATCGCCATCGGATGGCCCTTAAGCGACAAGCGCAGGCTGGCGTAATCTTCGATGATCTCTTCGCCCGGGCCCATGATCGGCAGATCGACCGGGGCTTCGGCGCCAAATTCGGCCGAGACCCCCATATTGTGGTTAAAGTTCTGGGCCGCCTCAAACAGCGGCAGGCTTGCTGGGGCCTTGCGCCCCTTGCCAAACCGTCGCACAGCCCAAAGCGCTTCGCGCCTTGATAAGCCAAGCGATCCGAACGCATCGGCCTCAGCCAGTTTTTCAAGCGCGGCCGGGGATAGTCCTGTCTGGCGCGCCATCAGATAGACATCCTGAAACCCGCCAGCGGGCCGGTTGGAAATCAGGGCAAGGGCATCAAGCTCGCCAAATCCCTTGATCTGGCGAAAACCAAGCCGCACCGAATGATATCCCGCCGTGCGGCCCAATTCGCGTTCCAGCTGATTGTCCCAGAAGCTGTGATTGATATCGATTTCAAGCACGCGCACCCCGTGATTGCGCGCATCATTAACCAACTGTGCCGGGGCATAAAACCCCATCGGCTGGGAATTCAAAAGCGCGCATAAAAACACATCCGGATGATGGCATTTCAGCCAGGACGACGCATAGGCCAGAATGGCAAAACTCGCGGCATGGCTTTCGGGGAAGCCATAATCAGCAAAGCCTTCGATCTGTTTGAAGCAGCGTTCGGCAAAGTCCATGTCATAGCCGTTACCCAGCATGCCATTGATGAACTTGGTGCGATGTTCGCCAATGGTGCCGGTGCGCTTGAACGTCGCCATGGCACGCCTGAGGTTATCGGCCTCTCCGCCGGAATAGCCAGCGGCGACAATGGCGATCTGCATTGCCTGTTCCTGAAACAGCGGCACACCGCAGGTGCGTTTCAATACCGCTTCGAGTTCCGGGGACGGGTAGTCGACCTTTTCGCGGCCCATGCGCCGCTGCAAAAAGGGGTGGACCATGCCGCCCTGGATCGGGCCGGGCCGGACGATGGCGACCTGAATGGTCAGATCATAAATGCTTCGCGGTTTAAGGCGGGGCAGCATGCTCATTTGTGCGCGCGATTCTACCTGAAAGGTGCCGATGCTGTCGGCCTTTTCCAGCATGCGATAGGTCGCCCGATCTTCCTTGGGAAGGGTCGCCAGATCATAATCAATGTTCTTGTGATTGCGCAGCTCATCAAGCGCTTTTCGGATGCAGGTCAGCATGCCAAGGGCCAAGATATCGACCTTAAGGATGCCCAGCGCATCAATGTCATCCTTGTCCCATTCAATGGTGGTGCGGTCCGCCATCGCGGCGTTGGCAATCGGGGAGAGTTCACAAAGCGGCCCGCGCGTGATGACAAAACCGCCAACATGTTGCGACAGATGGCGCGGAAAGCCGGTTAACTCGCCCGCGATATCAAGCACCGCCTTCAGGCGCGGTTCATCGGGATGAATGCCGGATTGGCGCATCATATTGTCATGCGCGCCCTTGCTGCTTGATCCCCAAATGGTTTTGGTCAGTTTGACAATGGTGTCTTCCGACAGACCAAACACCTTGCCAACATCGCGAATGGCGCTACGTGATCGGTATGAAATCACCGTGGCGGTCAACCCGGCCCGGTCGCGGCCATAGCGTTCATAGATGAACTGAATAACCTCTTCGCGGCGTTCATGTTCAAAATCGACATCGATATCAGGCGGTTCGTTGCGGGCATTGCTGATGAAGCGCGAAAACAGCAATTCCACCTTGTTGGGATCGACCGAGGTGACATGCAAACAAAAACACACCGATGAATTGGCAGCCGACCCGCGCCCCTGACACAAAATGCCACGGGACCGGGCAAAGGCGACAATGTCATGCACGGTCAGGAAATAGGGGGCATAGCCCAACTCGTCGATCAGTTTAAGCTCTGTCTCGATCAGGTTTTTGACCTTGTCGGGCACACCATCGGGATAGCGTTTATGCGCACCTTCCCAGGTCAGGCGGGTCAAACGTTCCTGGGTGCCTTCGCCCGATCCGTCATTTTCGTCGGGGTATTCATAGCGCAACTCATCAAGGCTGAAGGTGCATTGATCGGCAATCTCGACGGTGCGGGCCAACCAGTGCGGGTGACCCGGAAACAGACGCGCCATTTCACGCGGCGATTTGATATGGCGTTCGCCATTGGGGAATAAACGGTATCCGGCATCCTCAATCGTGCAGTGATGGCGAATGCAAGTCAGGACATCCTGCAATGGTTTGCGCGATCGTAAATGCATATGCACGTCATTGGTCACCACGGCCGGAATGCCAAGCTCGGCCTCGACCATTTCGGTAAACTCAAGACGTTCGCTGTCAAACCCGTCCATGAACCGCCCGATGGCCAGCCAAAGGCGATCTTCGAAATGCGCTTTCAAACTGATCAGCTCAGAGCGAAAGGCGTCACCCGGCACCTGTGGCGGCACGGCGATAAACAGCAGGCCTTCGCCATGGGTGACGATATCGGCAAGATAAATCTCGCACGATCCCTTGGGCGCGCGCCGTTTGCCAAGGGTCAGCAGCCGGCACAGCCGCGCGTAAGCCTGCCGATCCGTCGGATAACTCAGCAAGGATGGACCGTCCATCGGATCAAGCCGACAGCCAACAATGTAGTTCAACCGGTCGGCATAATTGCGATGGGCGGTATGGCCGCGCACCACCCCGGCCAGCGTGTTGTGATCGGTGATCGCAATTGCATGCAGGCCCTTGGTGGCAGCGGTCAGCACCAGTTCCTCCGCATGCGATGCCCCGCGCAGAAATGAAAAATTGCTGCTGACATGCAGTTCGGCATAGGCCGGGTCGGCTGTACTGTTGGTTTGCTTGGTCATGGCATCAAATCACATCACCCGGCAAACAAACCATGCACCGACCAGATATCCTGTCCGGCATGGCCGCTGCGAAACAGCCAGATCAAGCGTCCTTTCTGATCGCAGATGCGGAAATAATCGCGTGTCATATGCGACAGGGTGTAATTATCCCGGTCCAGATGGGTCCACCATTCCGGGCAGATGCGCTCTGGCCCGTCCGTACGCAGAACATCAATCATCATCTTGCGCCAGCGCAGTTTTGTTGGCGCGCCGTTGGCGCCGCGTTCCATGACATCGACCGGTTCGGGCGGATCAATCAGACGGACCGGACGCTTGGGCAGCGGCGCATCCGCAAGACGTGCCGGTTTGGCAGCCCCGGTCGGCGATTGCCGGATGGCGGCCCGTTCGGGCAGGTGGCTGGCGTGGTGGGCGGGGCGGTACAAAATATCCTTTGGCCCCAGATGATGGGCAATGCGATCAAGAAGCTGCGCCAGTGCGATGGCATCGCTGCTGTCATCCTGCTTGCGGTCAAGGCGGACCTGACGAAAGGCAACATGTTCGACCCACGGGGCATAGACAATCACCTGTTCGATGCCAAAGCCGGTATCCACCCCGGGCATCTTTTCCGCGAGCAATCGCAAAATATGGCTTTCGGACTGGCAGGGTGTGCCGGTTGTGGTCGTGATGGTATGGGCATGGCCATCGACCCGGATGGACCGGACGATCAGGCGCCTAAGACCAAGGTTTTCATCACGCAGTTTGGCGCAAAGCTCGGCCACCATGCTTTCAATCGCATGTGCCAGCGTGTCAGCACTCCCCAATGGTTCACCAAAACTTTGTTTGATCAGCCACGGCGCATCGGGCAGTTCAAAATTCAGATGTTCGGGCAGGCGGCCATAAAACTGATCAAGGCGATGCAACACATCCGGGCCAAGGCGGGTGGTGATATTGGCACGCGGCAGGGGCGTGATATCACCCAGTTGTTTCAGGCCAAGACGGGCCAGAACCGCGATAATGTCATCAGACAGCCGCAGGCACGATACCGGAAACCCGGCCGCAACCCCGTGATCCCGCGGCAGGGATAAAATGCGCTCATCTGACGCGCCCGGATGGCCCCCTGTATGGCAACGGGCCGCCGCCCATGCCGCCCCGGCGGTATCGGCAATGGCGGCGCGGGCTGCAATGCCCTGGGCTTTCATGTCGCGCAGGATTTGTTTGATCATCGCACTTTCGCCGCCAAACAAATGACTGCCGCCAGTGATTTCAAGCCACATGCCGGCATCGCCATTAAGCCCATGCGCATGCAAGTCCCGATCCGGCGCAATCCACGGGCTATAGCGGTCCATGAAGCGCACCAGTCGGACAAATTTACCATCGCAGAGATCAGTGTCCTCGAGGCTGTCCTGAAGATCGGGCAGGATGCTGCGCGCATCAGAAAGGCGCATGCCGCCATGAAGTCCGGCCTTTTGTGCCGCTGCATTCAGGCCGCAGACGAGCACGCCCTTGTGATCGCTGCGCGTGATCACGTGCGAGGTGTCTTGTGGCTTTGAGGCCTGTGGGACAGTTTTCGGACTGTCAGCATCGCGGGGCTGATCAGGCGTGAGCGTGCCTGTCTTGTGTTGAGGCTTCTGACAGTCGGTTTTCCAGTGGGTCAGCCACAGATAAAGAAAACGTTGTTGCATCGGTTTTGACTTTCCAGCTTCCCGGTCGGACCCCGCGTCCCCCGATCAGGCTGAGATGATGGTCGTTTCCTGTTGGTCGTTCTGTTGGTTCCAAGGCGTTTACAGGTGTTATTTGCCAGCGTGTCCACGCGCTTGAGGTTGGAATGCGCCCGTTTCTGGCAAGCGGGCGCAAAACAATGATGCGTGTGCCGCCACTTTCACAGGCCAGTTGCAGGCGCCTTGCCGTGGTCAGGTCATAGTCGGTGGTTTCAATGATCACCGCACGGACCTGACCGGATTTTGCCACTTCCTCGCAGGTCCAAAGGGCGGTGGCCTGTTGATCGACCGTCATCATCAACGGTTCGGGTTCAAGCGCCGTCATCGGCAGGGACAGGGCATAAAACCCGCCCTGATCAAGGGCCCGACGCTGCCGGATCCAGAAGATGCCCTTGCCGGGTGGCGGGGCAGATGGGTGATTAGAGGCATCAGAGGGTGCCTCCACAGACAATGTCGCCAGATACCACGCCAAAAGGGATGCCGCGCAATCATCATGGCCGCACAACACTTCATGCAGGCCAATCGGGGCAAGGCCGCCGATACTGATATGATCGCGCAGGAACGTGCCGCCAAAGGCACGCGCAATCACCCCGTCTGCCCGATCTGGCCCACCGGACAGACAGGAAACCTGAACTTTCCATTGCTGCTCAGCCCGCGCCAAAGCCGCGCGTGCCTGATGAATGCGTCTGTCTGACATTTTAGTGTTCCTGTTTTGTTCTATTTTATGTGGTCAAAGCGGAACAGGAGTCAAGGCGTATCCAATCGGGTTTTTCAGGATCGGGGAATATGTGGTTGAAGCAAAAGAAAACCCGGCATTCGCAAATGCCGGGTTTTCCTGAATACATGTCTGAGTGCAGATCAGATTTCCGGGAACCAGGCCCCGAGAACACCGAATTCTTCAAGCTTGGAGACAATCGCCTCTGCTGCTTCTTCGGCGGTCTGATCGGATGTATTGACCGTGATCTCGGCGTTTTCTGGCCGTTCATAGGGGCTGTCGATCCCGGTGAAGTTTGCGATCTCGCCTGCACGGGCCTTTTTATAAAGACCCTTCACATCGCGCTGTTCACAGACTTCAAGCGGGGTGTCGATAAACACCTCGATGAACTCGTCTTTCTCAACAAGGCTGCGCGCCAGTTGGCGTTCGCTTTTGAACGGCGAGATGAAGGATACCAGCGTGATCACGCCCGCATCGACAAACAGC
Organism: Thalassospira profundimaris WP0211; assembly: GCF_000300275.1. Taxonomy (GTDB): domain Bacteria; phylum Pseudomonadota; class Alphaproteobacteria; order Rhodospirillales; family Thalassospiraceae; genus Thalassospira; species Thalassospira profundimaris. Next base: position 42,565 of record NZ_AMRN01000005.1, read on the forward strand.
TTGGCGGTTTCACCAACCCGGCGGATGTTTTCCACCCGGTCAGCATCGGTAAAGCCAAGATCCTTGTTCAGGCCATGACGGACATTGTCGCCATCAAGGGTGTAGGTATGTTTGCCAAGGGCATGGAGCTTCTTCTCAACCAGGTTGGCGACGGTCGATTTACCCGCACCCGACAGGCCGGTGAACCACAGAATGACCGATTTCTGGCCTTTCTGATAGGCACGCGCGCCCTTGTTGATGTCCATTTCCTGCCATTTGATGTTGGTCGCACGGCGCAGAGAATGGTTGACCATGCCCGCCCCAACGGTGGCGTTGGTAAAGCGGTCAATGATGATGAAGCGGCCCGAATGACGGTTCTGATCATAGGGATCAAACGCCAGCGCCTTGTCGGCCGAGATATTGGCAATCCCGACTTCGTTAAGCTCAAGCGTTTTGCCCGCCACATGTTCAAGCGTGTTCACATTGACCTTGTATTTAAGGTCGCTGATCTGTGCATTGGCAACCTGTGCGCCCATCTTGATCAGATAGGGGCGGCCGGGCAGAAGGTGATCTTCATGCATCCAGATGATGCGGGCTTCGAACTGATCGGCAAAGTCGGGCTTGGCATCCGCATGCGCCAAAACGTCGCCACGCGAAATGTCGATTTCATCTTCAAGGGTCAGGGTAATCGCCTGACCGGCAATGGCTTCGTAAAGGTTACCATCAAAGGTGACGATGTCCTTGACCTTGCTGGTCAGGCCCGATGCGGTCACGACAACCTCGTCACCCGGTTTGACGCGGCCTGATGAAATGGTGCCGGAAAAGCCCCGAAAATCAAGGTTCGGGCGGTTGACCCACTGCACCGGCAAACGGAACGGCTTTTCAATCGCATCCTGTTCGACCTGCACATCTTCAAGATGGGCCAGAAGCGTCGGGCCGGAATACCAGGGCGTATTCGCGCTCGGCTCGATCATGTTGTCGCCACGCAGGGCCGAAAGCGGGATCGCGGTGATCGAGCTATAGTTCAGCTGTTCAGCGAATTTCAGATACTCGGCAACGATCTGATCAAACTTGGATTGGTCATAGTCGATCAAATCCATCTTGTTGACCGCCAGCACCACATGCTTGATGCCCAGAAGGGATGTGATGAAGCTGTGGCGGCGGGTCTGGGTCAGAATGCCCTTACGCGCATCAATCAGGATGACGGCAACATCGGCGGTCGATGCACCGGTCGCCATGTTACGGGTATATTGTTCGTGGCCGGGGGTATCGGCGACGATGAATTTACGCTTGTCGGTCGAGAAGAAGCGATAGGCCACATCAATGGTGATGCCCTGTTCACGTTCGGCTTGCAGGCCATCAAGCAGCAGGGCGAAATCAATTTCGCCACCTTGCGTCCCGACCTTGCGGCTATCTGATTCAAGGGCGGCCAGCTGATCTTCAAAGATCAGTTTGGAATCCCAAAGCAGACGCCCGATCAGGGTCGATTTGCCGTCATCCACGCTGCCGCAGGTGATGAAACGCAGAAGGCTTTTTTCTTCCTGGGCTTTGAGGTAACCAAGAATGTCTTCAGCAATCAGGTCAGATTTATGGGACATCAGAAATAACCTTCCTGCTTCTTCTTCTCCATCGACCCGGCCTGGTCGTGGTCAATCATGCGGCCCTGACGTTCGCTTGAGCGGGTCAGAAGCATTTCCTGAATAATGTCGGGCAGGGTGGCTGCCTCGGACTCAACGGCACCCGTCAGCGGATAGCAGCCAAGGGTCCTGAAACGCACCGATTTCATTTCCGGGGTCTCGCCCGGGTTCAGCGGCATGCGGTCGTCATCGACCATGATCAGCATGCCGTCGCGTTCGACCACCGGGCGTTTGGCGGAATAATACAGCGGCACAATCGGGATCTGCTCACGATAGATATATTGCCAGATATCAAGCTCGGTCCAGTTCGAGATCGGGAAAGCACGGATGCTTTCGCCCTTGTTGATCCGGGCGTTATAGATATCCCACAATTCCGGGCGCTGGTTTTTCGGATCCCAGCGGTGGGTTTCGGTCCGGAAGGAGAATACACGTTCCTTGGCACGTGCCTTTTCCTCGTCACGGCGTGCGCCGCCAAAGGCCGCATCGAACTTGTATTTGTTCAGCGCCTGTTTAAGCGATTCCGTCTTCATGACATCGGTATGCAGGCTGGATCCATGGGTGAACGGGCCAATGCCGCGCTCCACACCGTCCTGATTGATATGGACAATCAGATCAAAGCCGTATTCAGCCGCCATCCGGTCGCGAAATTCGATCATTTCGCGGAATTTCCAGGTGGTATCGACATGCATCAATGGAAAGGGCGGCGGGGCCGGATAAAACGCCTTGCGCGCCAGATGCAGCAGAACTGATGAATCCTTACCGATGGAATAAAGCATCACCGGCCGCTCGAACGATGCCGCCACCTCGCGGATGATGTGGATACTCTCTGCCTCAAGCTGGCGGAGATGGGTCAGATTAGGCTGCATTCTCTTTCCTGCCGATCAATCATAACTGTGGCAATCAACACATAATTTAGTGTTTATAAAAGTATTTCACTTAGCTTTGATGGGTAATATGGAACGCACCGCAACGCAAGTGTGATTTCTATTTTTACACAAAATTTTGTAGTCGAATGATTATTAACACTTTTAATAGTGTTTAATTTGAAAGGCGTGGCAGGGCAAGTTTATTTGCATCGCAGGGCCTCTGTTCGGGGAGGAAGACCTAAATTTTACCTTCCAAGCCAGAGTAAGCCAGATGCATTGACCAGATACCCCATTCATCGCCATATCAATCACACGCAATTGCGGCGGCGATATGTGGGGGCGATGAACGGAAACGCACAGCCATTCAAGACCTGGATTATTCAGGATGGTATGGCCCTGATGTGGCAGGGGCGGGGCATTGTTGCCATTTCGGTGCTGCTGACGGTTCTGATCAGCGGGCTTGGCGCTGTCATGCCCCGCCCGGCATTGCTGGACGTTGAGGGTACGCCAAGTCTGATCGGTGCGATCTGGCAAGTCATCTGGTTTGCGATTTATGCCATTCCGCTGATCCCTGTTGCCTATGTCAGCCATATCGCTGTCCTGAGGGGCGAGGTCGGGGTTGCGGCCATGCGCGTGCAAGATTTGACCGGGGTGCTGAATTTTGCGCGGGGCATGATGGCTGCTGCATTGGTGGTGGCGGTTTTGGGCACGCTCTATCAGCTTGTTTTCGTGTCCGACCTTCTATTGATGAGTACAGGCCGCGTTGATGCGTCGGCGGCGTTGCGTCTTGGTGCGGGGGCAGTGATGGCCCTTCTGGTCTTTGCGCCGTTTGTGCTGTTGGGCGCGTGGGGGGCGGTAAGTCTTCAAACGGGGCAGACAAGGTTTGGCGATGTTCTGGCCGTCGGACGGCGATGCTTCTTCTATCTGTTTGTGCGACTCTTGGCGGTGGTTCTGTTCCTGCCCATTCTCTCAGCCTTGGTGTTGCCAGTCATGGGGCAGGTGGTGGCGATACTGGTTGCCGTTGGCATCCCCGCCGATCCGGCATTTCTGATCGTCAGTGCTGCATTTTCCGCGTTGATCGGCTGTTTCGCTGTTGTACTGGTTTCCGTGGTCTTTTGTCGGGCCTGGCTGCTGGCAAAATAAAGGGCACAGAGCAAAATCGCATGGGGCTGTTATAAGCTTGACGATAGAACCCATTGTAATTTTATTTCAAATTTTGATTGTCTGATAAAATAAACTTGATTTAGGTCAGTGTTGCTTGCCAAATAACGGCAATGTTGCTGACCTAAAGAGTGCTGCCATGTCTGTTCAATGGAATGAAATGATCGTCCCCGATGCCCGTGCCCTGCGGGCGTCTGAAATTCGTGACCTGCTGAAAGTGGCTGAACGGCCAGAGATTATTTCATTTGCCGGTGGCGTGCCCGATCCCAAGCTTTTCCCGCTTGCGACCTTTAACAATGTTTATGGCGATCTGACCGGCGATGAGCAGGCCGGGCGTCGCAGCCTGCAATATTCCATCAGTGAAGGCCTGCCCGGGTTGCGGCAATGGATTGCGGATGATCTGGCGGCGACGGGGGCCGTGCGCGATATTGATAATATCCTGATCACCTGTGGTGCGCAGCAGGGGCTGGATATGCTCGCCCGCCTGTTGCTGGAGCCGGGGCGCGAGATCGTTCTGGAAAAGCCAAGCTATCTCGGCGCGATGCAGGCCTTTTCAATGCGTCGGCCAAGCTATGTCGGCATTGCCATGGATGATGAAGGTCCGGTGATTGCCGAACTTGATGCCGCCTTTACCAAGGGCGCGCGGATTGCCTATCTGTCGCCAGATTTCCAGAACCCGACGGGACGATCCTATTCGCTTGATCGCCGTTTGGCGGTGCTGGAGATTGCCCGCAAATACGGCGCGGTGATCCTTGAAGACGCGGCCTATTGCAAGCTTGCCTATGAAGGTGAAAGCCTGCCGTCGCTTCTAGCACTTGATGACGCCCATGGCGATCCGGATTTCGGAACAGTTATCCAACTGGGCACCTTTTCCAAAACGCTGGCACCGGCCCTTCGCATTGGCTGGATCACGGCACCGCGGCCAGTGATCAAACAGCTTGTTCTGATGAAGCAGGCAGGGGATCTGCATGTATCAACCATCAATCAGGAAATCGCACTGCGTGTCGCATCGAAACTGTTCCCAAGCCATCTGGAAACCCTGCAGGATGCCTATCGCGCCAAACGCGATGTGATGCTGGGCGCGCTTGAGGACTTCATGCCCGAAGGTGTCAGTTGGTCGCGCCCGCAAGGGGGCATGTTTGTCTGGTTAACATTGCCCGACAAAATCAACAGCCGCGAACTTCTGATCGATGCGATGGAGGATGCCAAGGTCGCCTTTGTTCCCGGTCAGGCATTCTTCTGTGATCAAAGCGGGATCAATACCGCGCGCCTGAGCTTTGCCACCGAAAGCAGCGAACGTATCCGCGATGGTATTGAACGTTTGGCCCTGCTGATCCGGCGCAAGGATAACCAGTAAGAAAAAAAGAACCCGGCAGCGGGTGGGGAATGCTGCCGGGTAAAGACCTGCTGTCGGGGGTATGAAGCAGGTCACGGGAGTTTGCATGGGTCAGGTCAGAGGTCAGGGTATGTGCATGGTCATGCCTGCCCCATCAGGGCGCGCAGCAACAAGGATGCTGCGCCAAGGACGACAATCCCGCCGACATAAAGGCCGACAAACCATAGCCATCTGCGGGCTTTTGGGGATTTGAGAGGTGATTTGAGACTGGCCATCAGTGATACCCCTCATCCCCGGTTTTGCCGCGGAACACCCAATAGGCATAGGCGGTGTAAGCCAGAATGATCGGCAGCAGAACCACAGCCCCCACCAGCATGAAGGCAAGGCTGTTTTCCGGCGCGGCCGCATCGCGGAAGGTGATCATCGGCGGCACGATATTGGGATAAAGCGTGATCCCGAAGCCAAGATAACTCAGGAAGAAAATACCCAGCGTGATGCCAAACACGGTCTTTTCACGCTTCTTGACCGCATGCCACAACCAATAGAGCAGACCAACCGTCACAATCGGGATCGGGGCGAGGTAAAGCATGTTTGGCAATTCAAACCAGCGCTGGGCATAGGCCGGATTAACATAGGTCGTCATCAGCGACACCACGCCAAGATTGGCCGCCATCCAGATCACGGCCGGTTTGGCGAGACGGCGCAAGTTGCCCTGAAAGTCGCCTTCCATCTTCATGATCAGCCAGCCGGTACCGAGCAGGGCATAGCCGACGACAACCGCCGTTGCACAGAACACCGAAAACGGGCTCAGCCAATCAAATGCATCGCCAACAAAACGCCCGTTTTCAACCGCAATGCCTTCGATAAAGCCGCCCAGCATTGCGCCTTGCATCGCGGCTGCGATGATCGATCCGGCGGAAAAGGCAAAGTCCCAGTGTTTCTGGTGGTTCTTGCTTTTGAACCGGAATTCAAACGCCACACCACGGAAAACAAGGGCGAGCAACATGGTAAAGACCGGAATATAAAACGCTGTCATCAGCAATGAATAGGCCTGCGGGAAGGCGGCATAAAGCCCACCCCCGCCCAGGATCAGCCAGGTTTCATTGCCATCCCAAACCGGGGCCACGGTATTCATCATCCGGCCGCGATTTTTCGGGTTCTTGATGAACGGGAACAGGATGCCGATTCCAAGGTCAAAGCCATCCAGCGTGACATAGGCAAAGACGGCAACAGCAATCAGCAGAACCCAGATCAGTTGATAATCCATGATCATTCTCCTGCCACAGGCGGATGTGCAGCGGTGGACTGGCGGCCACCGGCCCGCAAGATTTCGGTTTCTTCAGGGATGTGGGCCGAGCGCGGGTCCTTGATCATGGCGCGCAGGATATAGGCCGTGCCGACCCCGAACACGATGGCATAAACCACCACAAAGGCGATCAGCGATCCGGCAATGGCGGTCGGGGCGACGGGCGACCCGGCCTCGGACGTTCGCATCAGGCCATAGACCACCCAGGGCTGCCGCCCGACTTCGGTGGTAAACCAGCCGGCCAGAATGGCAACAAAGCCACTTGGTCCCATCAGAAGGGCAAAGCGATGCAAATAGCCACAGCTATAAAGTTTCTTGCGCAGACGTGCGATGACGCTGGCAATGCCCAGAAGTGCCATCAAAACACCCAACCCGACCATGATGCGGAACGTCCAGAATACAATCGCCGCATTCGGGCGATCTTCGGGTGCGAAGTCCTTAAGACCGGTGATCTTGCCATCCCATTCATGGGTCAGGATCATCGACCCCAGCTTGGGGATTTCGAGCGCGTATTTGGTTTCTTCCTCTTCCATGTCGGGCATGCCAAACAGGATCAGGGGCGCACCTTCGCGGGTTTCAAAATGCCCCTCCATCGCGGCCACTTTGGCGGGCTGATGTTCAAGGGTATTAAGCCCGTGCAAATCACCGGCAAAAATCTGGATCGGGCCAAGGATGGCCGCCATCCACATTGCCATGGAAAACATGATTTTGGCCGCCCGGTTTTCGCGATCACGCATCAGATGCCATGCACCAACCGCACCAACCACAAGGGCTGTGGTGAGGTAGGCGGCCAGCACCATATGCACCAGACGATACGGGAAGCTTGGATTGAAAATCGCGTCGATCCAGCTTGAAACAACCGCCCGGCCATTTTCAATCACATAGCCGTCCGGTGTTTGCATCCAGCTATTGGCCGACAAAATCCAGAAGGCCGAGAAAAGCGTGCCAACCGCAACCATGGTGGTGGCGGTAAAGTGCAGCTTCGGCCCGACACGGTTCAAGCCAAACAGCATGATGCCAAGGAAACCGGCCTCAAGGAAGAAGGCGCTCAGCACCTCATAGGCCAGAAGCGGGCCGATCACACCGCCGGTAAATTCGGAAAACGGTCCCCAGTTCGTGCCGAACTGATAGGACATCACAATCCCGGATACGACGCCCATGCCAAAGGCCAGGGCAAAGATTTTCATCCAGAATTTGTAAAGCGAAAGATAGGTCTCGTCCCTGGTGCGCAGCCAAAGGGCTTCGAGCACAAACAGGAAGCTTGCCAGTCCGATGGTAAAGGACGGGAAGATAATGTGGAACGAGACGGTGAAGGCAAACTGTATGCGCGCCAATAGTTCTGCATCAAGCATTGGCAGGGTCCTCTAAGGTGGCGAAGCCTCGGGACAACTCTGCATCTTCCGCAAACGGAAGTGCCCTTTGACGGATGCATGTGTCGGTTTCGGGTGGCGCATGCACAGGTTGCCCTGTCAGACCGACCATTAGAACCGACACCAAAATGCTGCATTGCGAATGCGCAATTTACACTTGGAATATTTTTAAATTCGATTGTTGCGATCTAGGTATTCAGGGGCGAAAGGCACAGCTTCTCCAGCGCCAGCGAACTTTGCGTCTGCTGGCGTTCCTTGTGGCGGAGTACCATGAATTTACGTGGTGGGATCGGGAAGTTTGCGCGCGCAAGGCGGCCTTGCGCGATCAGCGAGCTGACGGCGAACTGCGAAACGGCGGTGGCGGCGATGCCGTTTTCAACCGCGGTAATGACGGCCTCGTTGCTGGGTAAGACAAGTGCGGTGCGTAGGCGCGCGGGATCAACGCCCAGATCGCGCAAGGCGGTTTCAAATTCCGATCTGGTGCCTGAACCGGCTTCGCGCAGGATCCAGTTGGTCTGGGTAACAAGGGCCTGCGGGTTCAGCGCCCGGCCATTGGCCCAAGGGTGATTGGGCGACACAACAATCACCAGGGCGTCTTCGGCGACTTCGCGTTTGGCCAGGGCCGGTTCATCAATGTCGCCTTCGATAAAGCCGATATCGGCAGCCCCGCCGCGTACCGCATCGGATACGGTTTTGGTGTTGCCAATCGTCAGGCGGATTTCGATGCCGGGATACTGGTCATGGAACTTCATCAGAAACGGCGGCAACCAGTAACTGGCAATCGTCTGACTGGCATAAACATTAAGCTCCCCGCGTTGCATGCCGCCCAGTTCAGCCAGCGTCAGTTCGGCCGCCCGCGCGCGGGCCAGCGTTGATTTGGCTTCATCAAGGAACAGCCGCCCGGTCTGGGTCAGCTCAATCCGCCGTCCCACCCGGTTAAACAGCGCCACACCATAAAAGCCTTCAAGGTTCTTGATCGCGGAGCTGACGGCCGATGGTGTAAGCCCAATCGCCTCGGCCGCGCGGGTCAGATGTTCGCGTTCGGCAACCGCGACAAAGATCTGAAGCTGTTCGAGTGTCATCATGGTTATGCTCAACTGTTCAATTTAATCGAATGAAATATGAGTTTTTATTCGATGGAAGTAAATGGTTGGGCGTGAGATTTTCTGCCTGTGATCAAAACACAGGAAAACCATGTTTTTTTACAGCCACCTCAAACCGATCCTGCCCGGGCTTGCCGTGACCATCTTGGTCGCACTTGCCGCCAAACTGGCCGAACATGCCGAGCGTGTGTTGTTCGGGCGTGGCTGGGTGGAAAGTCTGGTTTTTGCCATTCTGATCGGGGTGGTGGTGCGATCGGTGTTTGGATTGGCGCCGCGCTATTTTGCCGGGGTTCGGTTTTGTGCCAAGACGGTGCTTGAAATTGCCATTGTACTGCTGGGCGCATCGATCAGCGCGCAGGCCATCGGGTCGGCCGGGGGCGGGTTGGTTGCGGCCATCATCGCGGTCGTCTGTATCAGCCTGTTTGTCAGCTATCACATTGGCCGTGCGCTTGGTCTTTCCAACCATCTTTCGATGCTCGTCGCATGCGGCAATTCGATCTGTGGCAATTCGGCAATTGCGGCAACCGCCCCGGTGATTGAGGCACAATCAGATGATGTGGCGGCCTCAATCTCCTTTACGGCGGTTTTGGGTGTCTTGTTTGTTTTTGTCCTGCCGATGCTTCATGCCGGACTTGGATTATCAGCAACCCAATATGGGATTTTTTCAGGCCTTACGGTTTATGCCGTGCCGCAGGTTCTGGCGGCAACCGCACCGGCCGGCACCCTTGCGGTTCAGGTCGGCACACTGGTCAAGCTGATCCGGGTTTTGATGCTGGGGCCGGTGATCTTTGCGCTGGCTGTGATTGGCGGACGGGCGCGTGAGACGAAGCTTCCGATTGCGCAGGTCGTGCCATGGTTCATCATAGGCTTTATCGCCATGATGGTGGCCTGTTCGTTTGATCTGATCCCCGATATTGCCCGCGCGCCGATCAAAACGACCTCGTCATTTCTGACCATCCTTGCCATGGCTGCCCTTGGATTGAGTGTTGATATCCGCAATGTCTTGCATGTTGGCGGGCGGGTGGTGATGGCGGCCCTGTTGTCCCTGATGTTTCTCTGTGCCCTTTCGGGGGTGGTGCTTGTGGTTCTGGCATAAAAAATGCCCGCTGCCCAAATGGGGAAGCAGCGGGCAAGGGGGAAGAAGCCGCACATGCGCCGGATAAGCTGGCAGCTTCTTATGGCGTTTCGCTGGGGGTGGACACCATGGGAGGAGATGTCGGAAACGAAACGCCCGGGTAGATCCAGGATCAAAAAGCGTTGGCTTTGCTAAACCGTGATTGGTGCCTTTTCTTCATGCGCCTTAAGGGCGTTCCATTCATCGTCGCTAAAGATGCGTGATCGGGTCAGGAAGCGTTTGCCTTCCGGTCCCTCCAGCGAAAACATGCCGCCACGCCCGTCGACCACATCAATGATCAGTTGGGTATGACGCCAATATTCGAACTGGGCGCGCCCGATATAGAACGGGCTGCCTTCAATCTCGCCCAGCAATACATCCTGATCACCGGTTTTGAATTCCCCGTCGGGAAAGCACATCGGCGCACTGCCATCGCAACAGCCGCCCGACTGGTGAAACATCACCGGCCCGTGGATGTCTTTTAGTTTCCTGATCAGCTCAATCGCGGCATCTGTCGCAACCACCCTGTCAGGCGCGTTTTCTGATCCGTTCAATGTCACCTCCTTCTTTGCGAAAGGCGACCGGACGCAAGGTTGGCCTCGCGTCCGGCTGTGAAGAGGATCGGATCAGAAGAAGCCCATCGGTTTCGGATCGTAGGAAACCAGAAGGTTCTTGGTCTGCTGATAGTGGTTCAGCATCATCTTGTGGTTTTCACGCCCGATGCCCGACTGCTTGTAACCGCCAAAGGCCGCATGCGCCGGATAGAGGTGATAGCAGTTGGTCCACACACGACCGGCCTTGATCTCGCGGCCAAAGCGATATGAACGGTTGGCATCCCGCGTCCAGACACCAGCGCCAAGGCCATACAGCGTGTCATTGGCGATATGCAGCGCCTCGGCATCGTCCTTGAACGTGGTGGCCGATACGACCGGGCCAAAGATTTCCTCCTGGAAAATCCGCATGCGGTTGTGGCCCTTGAAGATGGTCGGCTGGATATAGAAACCGTCCGAAAGATCGCCACCAAGATCGGCCTTGTCACCGCCACACAGGACTTCGGCACCTTCCTGTTTGCCGATATCCAGATAGGACATGATTTTTTCCATCTGCTCGGTCGAGGCCTGCGCACCCATCATGGTGTCGGTATCAAGCGGGTTGCCCTGTTTGATGTTGGCAATGCGCGATAGCACGCTGTCCATGAACTTGTCATAGATGCTTTCCTGAATGATCGCGCGCGACGGGCAGGTGCAAACTTCACCTTGGTTCAGGGCAAACATTGCCATGCCTTCGGCGGCCTTTTGGCGGAAATCATCGTCCGCCGCCATGATGTCTTCAAAGAAGATGTTTGGCGACTTGCCACCAAGCTCCAAGGTGACCGGAATGATGTTTTCCGATGCATATTGCATGATCAGGCGACCGGTGGTGGTCTCACCCGTGAAGGCAACCTTGGCCACACGGTTGCTTTGTGCCAGCGGCTTGCCGGCTTCCACGCCAAAGCCCTGCACAACGTTGACCACACCCGCCGGGATCAGATCGGAAATCAGTTCCATCAGAACACAGATCGATGCCGGGGTCTGTTCGGCCGGTTTCAGAACAACACAGTTCCCTGCGGCAAGGGCCGGGGCCAGTTTCCAGACCGCCATCAGGATCGGGAAGTTCCAAGGAATGATCTGACCGACCACACCAAGCGGTTCATGGAAGTGATAGGCGACCGTGTTGTCGTCAATCTCGCCAAGCGAGCCTTCCTGTGCGCGAATGGCGCCCGCGAAATAGCGGAAATGGTCAATGGCTAGTGGAATGTCGGCTGCCAGCGTTTCACGCACGGCCTTGCCATTGTCCCAGGTTTCGGCAACTGCCAGCATTTCAAGATTGGCTTCCATACGATCAGCAATCTTGTTGAGCATATTGGCCCGTTCCGTGACCGAGGTCTTGCCCCAGGCCGGGAAGGCGGCATGGGCGGCATCAAGTGCCTTTTCAATGTCTGCAGAGCTCGATCGGGCGACTTCGCAGAACGGCTTGCCATTCACCGGCGAGACATTTTCAAAATACTGACCCTTGGCTGGGGCCACCCATTCACCGCCAATGAAGTTTTCATAACGGCTTTTGAAGCTGACCTTGCTGCCAGAGTCATTTGGATTCTTGTAGATCATTTGGGTTCCTCCGAGATAACGGGCGATTTGCCGCCCGCATTTTTGATTATGACGATCCGTTACCCGCAAAGGTCGTGCCACTTGCCGATTTCGATGGCGCTTTGTCAGAAAGAACCTGTTTTTCAGATGGTTGCGCGTTCCCGGTTGAGCCGCGGGTTTTGTGCCATCGGCATGACTGGAACAGGGCGATTGGGACAAATTGTTCCAAAAATGGAACACTCACGGTTTTGCCGGATTTGGCGGGCGAAACTGTTTGGCGTGGGGGACGTCAAATGTGTTACGATTTGGCCTGTGATCGGCTGTGGCAAAAGTCACGCACCGGAAAAATCCGGGCCAAAACAATGGCAAAAACACCGACACAAGGGAGATAGCGTCTATGTCAGGAAACATTCCCGGCGGACGGATAGAAGCAGCCCTGCAGCTGAGCGGCGGGGCGCAAAATCGTGCGGTGCTTGAAAGCTGGCAACGGTGTGAACAACGCTTTGGTCTGGCTCATGACACCTTGCGCCGTCCCGAAGTCATATCTGAAAGCCAGACCCGGCAATTGCGTGATCGCAACGGGCGGCTTTATCATCATGCCCATGACCTTGTGCGCACGCTGTATCGCAAGATCGATGCATCCGGCTATGCGGTGTTTCTGACCGATAATAGCGGTGTGATCCTTGACAGTGTCGCGGCCCATTCGCTTTTGCCGTCATTTCGCACCAACGGCCTTTTGCCCGGCGCGGTCTGGAGCGAGGAACGCGAAGGTACGAACGGCATTGGTACCTGTATTGTCGAAGGCCGCCCGATCACCATCCACAAGGATGAACATTTCCTGGCCCAGCATTCTGTTCTGACCTGCACAGCGGCCCCGGTGTTTGATCCCGATGGCAAGGTGTGCTCGGTCTTGGATGTGTCGGCTGTGCGCGAAGATATCAAACGCCCCGATTGCCTGCGCGTGCGCGGCATGGTGGCCGATTATGCCGATGCGCTTGAGCGTATCCTGTTTTTTGATGAACGCGCCGGTGATGTGATTGTCCATCTGCATCCCGATGCCCGCCATGTAGGATCAACCCGTGATGCGATGATTTCGATTGCGCCAGATGGCACAATCAGTGGGGCGACATCGACTGCGCGGCGCATTCTGGCGGCGTGTGATAATTCCGCCGATATCGCCGATATGTTCGAGATGGATGTTGATAATCTGATTGCCAAACTGGCAAGCCCGGACGGGCAGGGACCATCTGCAACCCCGCTTAATATCGCGGGTGGTGGTGTTCTGTTTGGCAGTGTCACCATCCCGCAACGGATGCGCCGCCGTTATGTCGGGCGTTCAACGCCGGTGGCGCGCAAGGCACCAACCCTGCCAGCCCGACGCACGACTGATATCCCCGATACGGACGCCGCCCTTCGGCGTATTTTTGAAATCGGTACACGTCTGCACGCCAAGGACATCAATGTTCTGATGTCGGGCGAAACTGGCAGCGGCAAGGAATATCTGGCCCGCCACATTCATGATGCCACCCTCGGCAAATCAAAGGCATTTGTTGCGATCAACTGTGCCGCCCTTCCCGAAGGGTTGATTGAAAACGAACTGTTTGGCCATGCCGGTGGTGCCTTTACCGGCGCGGCACGCGATGGTTTTGGCGGCCGCATCCGCGAGGCCAATGGCGGCACGCTGTTTCTCGATGAAATCGGCGATATGCCGCTGGCCGCCCAAGGCCGATTGCTGCGTGTCCTTGAAAGCCGCACGGTCGAGCCGCTTGGCAGCACCAAATCTGTGCCGGTCGATTTCCGCCTGATCTGTGCCAGCAATGTCGATCTGAATGCGGCGGTGGCTGAGGGCAAATTCCGCGAAGACCTGCTTTATCGCATCAAGGGGGCGCGCCTTGCGGTGCCGCCGTTACGTGAACGCAGTGATCTGGCTGATCTGATCGGGCGGCTATTGGCGGCGTTGTCCGATGAGTATGTCGCATGCAGTGATGATGTTCTGACGCTTTTGACGGCTCACCGCTGGCCGGGCAATGTGCGCGAACTGATCAATGTTTTGCAATATGCCGCGGTCTTTGCCGAAGACGGGGTGATTGGACCCCATCATCTGCCTGATGATTTCGTTGCGATGCAGGATGTTGCACCGCCATCGCCGGGCCAGACCATCGCACGGGCGGAGGCCGACGCCCTGCGCCAAGTCCTTGATGATCAGCAATGGCACATCAGCAACACCGCCAAGGCGCTGGGCATTGGGCGCAACACGCTTTATCGCCGGATGGCGCGGCTTGGGATCAATCGGCGTTAAAAATCGTCGAATTACCCGGCTTTTGCGAATGTTTTCATTGTAGGGCACACCGTTATTGTTTTAAGTAACGGCAGGGCTTTACAGGATATTTTCATGTGTGGAATTGCCGGTTTATGGCTGTCTGAACAAGCTGATGCAACGCGCTTGGGCGATCGTGTGTCGCGCATGAATGATGCGCTGTATCACCGTGGCCCGGATGGCGGTGATGTCTGGCTTGATGAGCAAGAGGGTATTGCCCTTGGGCAGCGCCGCCTTGCCATCATTGATCTTTCCGATGCCGGCAAACAGCCGATGCATTCCGCCAATGGCCGTTATGTCATGGTCTATAACGGCGAGATCTATAACGCCCCGGAACTGCGTGAAAAGCTTGCCTCGGCCAACATCACGTGGCGCGGCCATTCCGATACCGAAGTCATCCTTGAATGCATTGCCCATTGGGGGCTGCGCGATACCATCAAGCGCCTGATTGGCATGTTTGCCATCGCCCTTTGGGACCGCCAGAAGAAAAAACTGTTCCTTGTGCGTGACCGACTGGGCATCAAGCCGCTTTACTGGTCGCGCTATGATGGCCATATCGGTTTCGCGTCCGAGGTCAAAGGATTGTTGGCAGGTGATGCGATTTCGCGCGAGGTCAACCAGACCGGCCTTGATGCCTATTTGCGCTTTGGCTATGTGCCGTCCGGGCTTTCGATCTATGCCCATGCCAAGATGCTGAAACCCGGCCACATTCTTGAAATTTCATCGCATGATCAGGCGACCGAAAACGCCTATTGGTCGGTCGAAGATGCGGTGCTTAACGGTCAGACCCATGCCTGGAGCGGTGATGATCAAAGTGCGATTGATGCGCTTGAAGATTTGCTGCGCGATGCGGTTCAACGCCGCATGGTGGCCGATGTGCCGTTGGGGGCGTTCCTGTCGGGCGGGATTGATTCATCGACCGTCGTTGCCCTGATGCAGTCGGTTTCAGACCGGCCGGTCAAGACATTCTCCGTCGGGTTCGAGGACGAGGCCTTTAACGAGGCGGCCTTCGCCGGTGAAGTCGCCAGACATCTCAAGACCGACCATACCGAACTTTATGTCACGCCACAGGATGCGCTTGATCTGGTGCCGAAGCTTTCGGAAACCTATGACGAGCCGTTCTTTGACAGTTCTGCCATTCCGACCTATCTGATCTCGGCCCTGACCCGCAAACACGTTACCGTTGCCCTTTCGGGCGATGGCGGGGATGAGACTTTTGGCGGGTATAACCGCTATTTGTGGGCCAAGCAGTTAAGTGCCGCGGCTGGCAGCATTCCATTTGGCAGCGGGCTTGTGTCGCGTGGTCTTACAATGCTTTCGCCCGATCATTGGGACAAGCTTATCGGCCTGATGCCGGGCAAGAAATCGACCAGTGCGATTGGCGATAAGATCCACAAGGCCGCACCGCTTCTGGCGATCCGCGATGATATTGATCGCTATCATGCGCTGATTTCGCTGTTTGATCCGGACAAGCTGCGCGGCAACCGCGCATCGACCAAGAAATTCCGTGTGCCGGGCGAGAAGTTCTGTCGCAACCGTCATCTTGATTACGTGTCCTCCATGCAGGCCATGGATACGATGATGTATATGGTCGATGATGTTCTGACCAAGGTGGACCGCGCATCGATGGCCAATTCGCTTGAAGTGCGCGTGCCGTTCATTGATCACCGCGTGATCGAGTTTGGCTGGCGTTTGCCCGCAAGGCTCAAGATGAATGGATCGGTTGGCAAATATGCCTTGCGCCAGATCCTGTATAAATATGTCCCGCGCGAAATGATTGACCGGCCGAAAACCGGCTTTGGCGTACCGTTGGCGCAATGGCTGCGCGGGCCGCTTCATGAATGGATGGGCGACCATCTGGCCAATGAAGCGCTTTATACCGACTTCGGTCTGGATCGTCACCAGATCGAAAAGCTCCGGTCTGAGCATATGTCGGGCAAGCGCAATTGGGGCCATCAGCTTTGGACGATTGCCATGCTGTCTGACTGGCAGAAACGCTGGCTGGCCTGATCTGTTCTTACATCTTGCTCTGGCATCTTGCGTGTTGCGCATTCTTTGAGCCCCGTCTGAACCTCAGGCGGGGTTTTTCATTTTCGTTCACGAATGAACGTTTCCTTTCCTGTGGTTGATTCGGGTTTATTACGCATAACTGAAGCATGCGCGTGCAAGTGGCGCATGGCTGTGTCGAATAAATGTCACAATTCGAAACTTGAAAATTTTCGAAAATGAACTATTTTGAAGCCTAACGAGTTTCCCTTCTGTGATGAGAGGCCCCGATGGCTGGCACTTCAAACTATGACCTGATCATTATTGGCGGCGGCATTAACGGTGCCGGGATCGCACGCGATGCGGCGGGCCGGGGCCTTAAAGTGTTGCTGTGTGAAAAGGATGATCTGGCAAGTGCCACTTCGTCGGCCAGTACAAAGCTGATCCATGGCGGGTTGCGTTACCTTGAACATTACGAGTTCCGTCTGGTGCGCGAAGCGCTGACCGAACGTGAAGTATTGCTGGATAATGCACCGCATATCATCTGGCCGCTGCGTTTCGTGCTGCCACATCGCAATGATCTGCGTCCGGCCTGGATGATCCGTCTTGGCTTGTTCCTGTATGACCATCTGGGTGGTCGCAAAAAGCTACCGGCGTCCGAGGGCATTTCATTTGCCAAGCACGTATCGGGTGCGCCGCTGCGTGACGAGATGACAAAGGGCTTTGTCTATTCCGATTGCTGGGTCGATGATGCGCGTCTTGTTGTCCTCAATGCGATGGATGCCAAGGACATGGGGGCCGAGATTTTGACCCGCACTGAATGCGTTGGGGCAAACCGCGCAGGCGATGGTTGGAATGTGACGCTGCGCGATCAGGAAACCGGCGAAAACCGTTCGGTATCAGGGCGCATGCTGATCAATGCCGCCGGCCCGTGGTGTGCCGATCTGATCAACCCAGACAACGGTGTGGTTAAATCTGACACCAAGGCCAACATCCGTCTGGTCAAGGGCAGCCACATTGTCGTGCCCAAGATGTTCGATCATGATTTCTGCTATATCTTCCAGAACGGCGACGGCCGCATCGTCTTTGCCATTCCCTATCAGGACGACTTCACCCTGATCGGTACCACCGATGTCGATTTCAAGGGCGATCCGTCCAAGGTCAAGATCGATCAGGACGAAATCGATTACCTGTGCAAGCTTGCTAGCGGCTATTTCAAGAAATCCGTCACGTCTGACGATGTCGTCTGGACCTATTCCGGCGTGCGTCCGCTTTATGCCGGTGAAGGCGCAGAATCAAACGCGTCCAAGGTGTCGCGTGACTACACCCTTAAACTGGAAGCCAACGGTGATCAGGCCCCGGCACTGCATGTGTTCGGTGGCAAAATCACCACCTATCGCAAGCTTGCCGAACACGCGCTTCAGATCATTTCAAAGGAACTGGGCACCAAGGATACCCCGTGGACGGCAAATGCCGTGCTGCCGGGGGGGAATTTCCCCAATGCATCCTATGAGGCGGCGTTTGCCGATTATGCCGCACGCTATGACTGGATGGATGCGGTGATGCTCAAACGTTTGCTGCGCGCCTATGGCACGCGGATCGACCAGTTTGTTGGCGATGCCAAAACTGTTGGTGATCTTGGCAAATGTTATGGTCATGACCTCTATGAGGCAGAGGTCCGCTATCTGATCGAAAACGAATGGGTCCGCGATCTTGATGACCTGATCTGGCGTCGCTCGAAGCTTGGTCTGCGGTTGTCTGGCGATCAGGTCGCGGTCCTGCGCGAACGTCTGGCACAGGAAAAGCCAGATCATAAATCGGTTGCCGCCGAATAATTCAACGATTGCCCGCGAACCGTCAGACGTGATCGTCGGATCGTAGGTCGGGCGCGGCAATGGGCTAGGCTAGGCTGGTGGAATGTCTGCCACCTGACAGTTTGGCAAGGGACTAAACATCCAATTGGGTTTAGTCCCCAAACTGCGCTATGGTCGGTTTGTTTTCAACCGATTACCTCGCCGGTGCCCAATGCCACCCATCCTGAAATCCATCCTTGCAAGCGCGGTCTTGCTCCTTGTGACCAACTCGGCGGCACGGGCGGCGGACGACGTGCCATCGCTTGATGCCTGGTCGATGGTTATCGGTTTGGTTGGCGGGCTTGCCCTGTTTTTATACGGGATGGATCATCTTGCAGGCGCACTTAAAACCCTTGCCGGGGCAAGGTTGCGCCGCGTTTTATCTGGCATGACGCGCAATCGCATTTGGGCAGCAGTTTCGGGCGCGGTCATTACTGGATTGGTTCAATCTTCAAGTGTTACGACCGTGCTGGTGGTCGGCTTTGTATCCGCCGGACTGATGCCGTTTGCGCAGTCGATTGCCGTGATCATGGGGGCCAATGTCGGCAGTACCCTGACCGCGCAAATCATCGCCTTTCGGATTGATGCCATCGCCCCGCTTGTCATCGCGATTGGCTTTGCCATGACGATGCTGGCGGATCGCAAGCGGTTTACGCTGATTGGCAAGGCAGTGCTGGGCATGGGGATGCTGTTCTTTGGCATGGGCATGATGAGTGATGCCATGGAGCCGCTTAGGACCTATGGCCCGTTCATCGATGTGATGGGCCAGATGCGCAACCCGTTTCTCGCCATGCTGGTCGCGGCGGCGTTCACTGCGCTGGTGCAATCAAGTGCCGCGACCATGGGGATTGTCATTGTTCTGGCCGGGCAGGGGTTGGTGCCCCTTGATAGCGGGATCGCGCTTATTTTCGGGGCCAATATCGGTACCTGTGTCACGGCCCTTCTGGTGACGATTGGCAAGAACCGCGATGCGTTCCGAACCGCCCTTGGTCATATCCTGTTTAATGTGGTCGGGGTTTTGATCTGGCTGCCCTTTATTGATCATCTGGTGACACTTGTGGAGTTCATCACCACCGGACGCACCGCCGAGACCGTCGATATCGCGCGCGAAATTGCCAACGCGCACACCATTTTCAACGTTGCCAACGTTATCCTGATGATCGGGTTTGTGCCGTTGATCGCACGCTTGATTGAAAAGCTGGTCCCGGCCGAAATCGATACCGAACCGCGCCTCAGCCCGGAGCCGAAATACGTCATCCACGAACTGACCATTGCCCCGGCAGCTGCCCTTAGTTTGCTGCGCAATGAAGTCATGCATATGGGCGACGTGGTGATTGATGTCGTGCGGCGCGGGCGCGAAAACCTGCGCAACCCGACACGACCAAAGCTTAAAAAGCTTGGCGAACTGGATGACGGGGTCGATAGCCTGCAAGATGCGATTGCGCTGTTTGCCGCAAAACTGCCACGTGCGGAACTGCTGCCCGGCGATGTAAACCGCATGCAGAACGAACTGGCCGTAAGCAACCATCTTGAAGCCGTTGGCGATCTGATCAGCGAGGAAATGGTCAAGCTGGTCGGCGAGTGGCTTGATATTCGCCACATGCCATCAGACGAAAACCGCCAGAAAATGGCAGAGCTTTACGAGATTGCCGAAGATTGCCTGAAACAGGCGATGACCGCCTTTTCGGCCGAGGATCTGGAGGCCGCCAATCGTGTCCTTAACCGCAAGGCGGAGTTCACCACCAAGCTTGATACGACATTGCGCAAGGTCAGCGATGAAATCGGCCCGCGCGATCTTGATATTCGCCGTTACCGGATTGAGGTCGCGATGGTCGAACGCATCAACCGCCTGTATGAGCGCGCGCGGCGGATTGCCCATGCAACAATCGCGATTAAAAATCAGCAAGAACCAGCGCCGACGGAACAAAACGCGGCATCGACCATCGCCGATGCCATGTAATGTTCTGGTGCCTTAACGGTCGGCAGGCGGGGTATTGATGTCTTTTTGCATCACCGTGACGTCGCAGGCGCGATAGCCAAGATGGCGATAGAAATCCTGTGTCGCATGGTTATCCGCACGCACCATCAATTGCATCCGCCAGACACCCTGATCGCGCAGCCAGTTTTCCCCGACCTGCATCAGGCGGCGACCCAGCCCTGATTTCTGCAAACTTGGTGTTACGGCCATATAATAGACCCAGCCACGATGCCCATCACGACCCGCCATGATGGAGCCGATCATGTTATCGCTGTTATCTTCCCAAACAAAAAGGGTGGCTTCGCTGCTTTCAAGCGCGAAGCGCACATCCCATTCTGGCGGATTGTACGGGCGATAAAGCCCGGTTTCCTGCCAAAGGGCTGTTAATGCGGGGATATCATCAAGGGTGGCTGTTCTGGGCTGGGACTTTGGGGCGTTGGTCGTCATGGTGCTTCTTTCATGGGGCGCGTTACAGAAGCGCGTAACAATGCTTGGATTACGCAAGGCCGTCAAACCCAATTGCGTGACAAGCCGATGAAGTTAAACGCCAAAACGCAAAACGCCCCCAAGGGGTGCCTTGGGGGCGCTGGCGGGTCCGGGGTATCGGTTGGGATGGGGGATGTCCCCGGACCGGGGAAGGTCAGGTTTTGACGGACCGATCAGCTGATCGGGCGACCGGTCACGCTGCTCAGTTCCATTTCGCGGACGATGTCACCGGCCTGATTGGTGACAGTGGCGGTATAAGTACCGCGCGGGGTTTCGGTGATGTCGCCAAGTTTGAGTTCACCATTGCCAAACCGGATCACCATCGCATTGGCCAGAAGCGTCATCTGATCAGCGGTGAATTTGCGATCAAAACGTGCGGCCTTGTCTTTGTTCGGTTTGCCGATCAGTTTACGCAGGTCGTGACGGGTGCCGCGATCCATGCGGCCGGTTTTTTCATCAAATTTCAAAACCTCGACCACATCACCACTGGCATTCAGCAAGACAACATCAATCTTGCCAGCCTGTTCGGATGCCTTTGCATCGCCGGTCTTGAGGTTTGATTGACCCATTTTTAAAAGCATCGCATCAACCAGCGTGCGGGCTTCATCGGTGGTCAATGGCACGGCGCGTGCGCGGCCTTCGCCATGGAACATGCCGCCTTTGCCGTACTTGCCATGTTCGCCGTATTCACCGTGTTCTCCCCGCATATATTCGCCTTTATGGTCACGTTCGCCGGGCGATGCATAAGCCGCTGCAAACGGGGTTGCGATCATGGTGGTGGCAATCAGGGCCGCGGCAAGTTTAAGGGTGGTTTTGCGTTTCATCGGGGACCTCATCAGGTTTGTGGGGGATTAATGTGTTGAAGCCCGTTATCGCCTATGATTGTCGCGAAATGATCCCGGCGAACGGGCAAAATGGTCGCAAGCTATGCCAAAAGGCCGTTTTGCGACAATCTGATACAAATTGCCGTTTCTGCCGGAACTGCCGACGCGTTAGGTTAGGCTTCACAGACGATTTTGATTTCAGGACCGCATATGAGCGACCAGCCCCACATTCTTGTTGTCGATGACCATCGTGATATCCGTGACCTTCTGGGGCGGTATCTGCGCCAGCATGAATACCGGGTGACACTGGCGTCCGACGGGCGGGAGTTGCGCAAGTTGATGAATGATAACATCGCACCCGACCTGATCGTGCTGGATCTGATGATGCCGGGCGAGGACGGGTTGAGTTTGTGTCGCTGGCTGCGCGAAAACTATGATGTGCCGGTGGTGATGCTGACCGCCCTTGGCGAGGAAACCGATCGCATCATCGGTCTTGAAATGGGCGCAGATGATTATTTGGCCAAGCCGTTCAATCCGCGAGAATTGCTGGCCCGGATCAAGGCCGTGATGCGGCGTGCGCAAAGTCTTCCGGTGGGGCGCAAGGGGCCGCTTCCGGGCGGGCAGGTGCATTTTGATCGCTGGGTGCTGGATCGCACCCGCCATGAATTGCGCGATGCCAATGATGTGGTCGTGCCACTCAGTGCCGGGGAATATGGCCTGCTTTGTGCCTTTGTCGAACATCCCAACATGGTGCTTAACCGTGATCAGTTGCTTGACCTGACCCGTGGGCGCGAAGCGGTGCCGTTTGATCGCAGCATCGATAATCAGGTCAGCCGCCTGCGCAAAAAGATCGAACATGATGCCAAGAACCCGACCCTTATCAAGACCGTCTGGGGCGGGGGATACATGTTCACCTGCGAGGTGAGCGAGAAATGACCAAGCGCCGCCTGATCAAACGCCTTTGGCCTCAAAGTCTGACCGCGCAGCTTGTCTGTTTGCTGTTGGGCGCGATCATCCTGACCCACATCGTCCTTGGTGTCATGCTGGCCGAAGAACGCCGGGATGCGGTGGCATCCGAGCGACGCGGCTATGCCCTGTCACGGGTGGCGGCAATTTCACGCATTCTGACAACAACGCCGCGTGATAACTGGGCCGATGTGTTGCGCGTGGCGCAATCACCTCAAAACCGCCTGCGGCTGGTGCCGGAAAGTGATGTGGTTTCCGGTGACGGATTTGCCTCGGACACGCTGAGCCAGCGTTTGAACGAGGCACTGGACCTTGAAACCGGTGTTCCGGCGCGGGTCGAAATCCTGTCTGAGGATGAATGCTGGACGGAACGTAAAACACTCCGGCGTGAAAAGGATGCGTTTCTGGAACGTGACCGTATGGAGAGATCCGGCCACGACGATGATCATCATGATCGCGATGATGACCGTGATGATGATCGTCGCGCACCCTGGTCGTTGCGCTACCTTGACCGGTTTGATTGCGATACCTCGCCGGTGATGCGCCTTGTTGTGCCGATCAGGATCCTTGGTCCGGACGGGGAGCCAACTGGCACAGAACCCGATGTATGGCTGGAAGCCATGATCGGCGGGGTGGTCTCGCCGCCCTGGTTTGTCTTCGATAATCTTTTGCGTGTTCTGGCATCCGGGCTTGTTATTGCCGTGATCGCCTTCTTCCTGGCGCGCCGGATTTCCCGTTCGTGGGACGTTTTGACACAGGCGGCTGATCGTGTCGGGCGCGGGGATTATCCCGAACCGGTGCCTGAAACCGGTCCGATTGAAATCAGACGCGCCACCAAGGCCTTTAACCGCATGACTGCGCGCCTCAAACGCTTTGTCGAGGATCGCACAAGGATGCTGGCCGCCATTTCGCATGATCTGCGCACACCGATCACATCGCTGCGGTTGCGCGCCGAATTTGTCGATGATCCGGAAAACCGTGCGCGCATCATCGAAACCCTTGATGAAATGGAACAGATGGTCGAAGCGGCGATGACCTTTGCCCGCGAAGAAACCGCGAAGGAGGAAACCCGTAAAATCGATCTGACCGCCCTTGTTGAATCCGCGGTCGAGGATCTGGCAGAAACCGGACGCCCAATCACATACATTGGCGAGGTCGATACCCGGGTTTATCCGTGCCGGCCGCTTTCGATCAAGCGCGCCTTTGGCAACCTGGTGTCCAATGCCCTCAACTTCGGCGATACGGTCGAGGTTGCGGTGCGCGATGCCGATGACGGCGGCCTGTGGATCGAAATTGCCGATGACGGGCCGGGGATACCGCTCGAACAGCGCGAACAGGTGTTTGAGCCGTTCTTCAGGATTGAAGCGTCACGCAATCGTGATACCGGCGGTATTGGTCTTGGAATGGCAATCGCGCGCACCGCCGTCCGGGCGCATGGTGGCGAAATATACCTTGAAGACTCCCAGAAAGGCGGGCTTCTGGCGCGTATTTACCTGCCACCGGCACAGCCGCAATAGCTGTGATTTCGACCAGTCCGAAGGCTTAAGATTTTTCTCCTGACACTGTGCGACAGTTTTTTGACAGATAGCCCTTGCGTTTTAAGTGACCAATAGTCATTTACGGGCTGGAATTTCACTGTTTCCAAATCAATAATTGCTAAATTGCATTGCTGTTCTATTTAGGGTCTGGATTTGAACCAGCGGCAGTGCGACAATCAAGCAGACGAACGGACGGAGCGTGCCCATGACCAACAACCAGTCTTCATCCGGCGTGGTAACCCCGCTTCCCGGAACCAACAACGCGCAAGCCGCGCGTGGCTTTGTGCGCTCTGTTAACGACTGGCTGATGGAATGTGCGCTTGATGATACCGACATCAGCGAACTTCTGTCAGGCATGGCCAGCCGTCTGGTGGCATCGGGGATCCCGATTGATCGCGTCATGGTCGCGTTCAAGACCCTGCACCCGCTGTATGAAGGTGTTTCCTATATCTGGACCAAGGAAAATGGCCAGGTTGTACGCACCACCCATATGGGCGATGACGAAAAGGACCGCGATTGGGCTGAAAGCCCGATGAAATGGATGCTTGATAGCGATGTCAGCTTCATGCGCCGTCATCTTATTGGCCCCAGTGCGGTTGTCGACTTCCCGATCCTTGAAACTTTCCGCCGCCAACGGGGCACGGACTATTACGCCCTGATGACCCCGTTCGTGACCGATAGCGACAGCACGCTCAATAGCAACCGTATCTTCATGACCTATCTGACGCGGCGTCCCAGTGGTTTCTCGGACGAGGATCTTGCGATCCTGTCTGGTATTCAGCGCCGCTTTGCCGTGTCATGCAAAATGCGCATCAACCATGAAGAAACCCGCACCATTCTGGAAACCTATCTTGGCACCGATGCCGGGCAACGTGTCCGCAATGGTCAGATCAAACTGGGCGACAGTACCAAAACCCGTGCGGTGATCTGGTTTTCGGATATGCGTAACTCGACCTCGGTTGCGACCCATGTCGGTGATGATGCGTTCCTGGGCGAAATGAATGATTTCTTTGGCGCAACAGCCGGTGCCGTGCTTAAGCACGGCGGGCAGGTATTGCGCTATATCGGGGATGCGACGCTTGCGATTTTCCCGATTGATGAAGATGAAACCAATCTTGAAACCGCCTGTTACGCAGCACTTTATGCCGCAGCCGAGGCCCAGTTGAACATCGATGCGCTAAATGCGCGGCGCGAAGAAGTCGGAAAACTGCCATTCGATTACGGCCTTGGCATGCATGTCGGGGAAGTGATTTACGGCAATGTTGGCGTGTCGGAGCGTGTTGATTTTACCGTGGTCGGGCAGGCGGCAAACGAAGCAGCCCGCATCGAACAGCTTACCAAGCAACTTGGTCGGCGTGTGCTGGTCAGTTCGACCGTGGCCCGGTTCATTTCCTGCCCGACAGAGGAAATGGGCGCCTATGAGCTTCAGGGGACGGGTGTCAGTCTTAAACTGTTTGCCCCGGATTTCTCAGAAACCTGCCACCGTATCGAGCTGATGCGCAGCGCCTGAGCCTGTTTAGGCGAGGCTATCAAAATCCTTCACCACCGAACTGGCGGACGTGCCGACCTTGGAAAAGGTTGTTTGTGCGTCACTGACGGCATCGGTCGCAGCCTTGATGATCTTGGAATAAGGGTCGACTTCCTTGGTTGCCAGCATCTGTTGCATCGCGACACCGGTGGTGGCGGATGCCATCGACATGATATTGCGCAGATAATCCGTGGAATCCTGCACCGCATAGGCGGCGGCCTGGGCAACCTTTTGATAGGCCACACCATTGGCACCGGGGATCGCACCGTTCAGAACCGCATGGTTGGTCGTGCCGACAGCCTGCACGATCTGCGGGTTCAATGCCGTGCTGAGCGGCGGGGTGCCCGGCGGATTGTCCGGGGCTGCGGGATCAGATGGGGATGCCGGTTTGTTTGCATCATCCTTGTCATCGGCCTTTTTATCGCCGTTTGCGTCGCCACCATCTTTCGCGTCTTTGGTGTCTGCGGCGTTTTTGTCGCCGTCACCACCCTTGTCGGCGGGGGACGCGGCTTTGTCCGGCTCATTGCCCTGATCTTTGTTTCCAGCTTTCGGATCTTCGTTCTGTTTTGCGTCGTCGTCTGCCATCGAAAACCTCATATGCAACGGGTCAAAAGACCGGTTTGATTATCTCTGTCGGGACGGGCCAGGAGCCATAAAATCTGCGGGCGCGTTATTCGCCGCTTTTGCCGCCGCCCATGCCACCGCCAGTACTTTCCAGGATCATACGGCAGGCGCTTGATGTGACGGCGTTGCCGATCTGCTGCAGGCCGCCTTGGGTCTGCATGGCGTTTTGCATCGACAAACTGATGGAATGTGCCATCGTCTGATACACAAGCCCCATGGCATGTGCCGGTGCTTCGCCCAGAACCTTGACGTTGTTCTGGGTCACTGCATCGGTGATTTGTGAGTTTACAGGGGTGTTGTCTGCCATTTCACGCCCTCATGTTTTGACCGTATTTGGTCCGGGCAGGACCAGACGGATCATGTGCCTAGCGGCGGGTTGCTGCCAAAATTACGAGTAGTGTCAAAAGCGCATCGCTGTTGTCGGACCGGCCGAGTTTGGCTGTTGCCTGCGCACCCGCCATGGTGTTGACGGAATAAAGCTGCATCACGCCCTGATTGGTGGCGGCTTGCGAACACATCGATGCCTGTTGCTGTGCCTGAACCGCGTTCTGGAACAGGATCGATGTTGAATGGGCCGCACTTTGGTAAATCGCACCCATCGCATTCGCAGGCGCGGAACCAAGAACACTGACCGCACTCTGGGTCACAGAGTCTGTAATCTGACCATTCACCGGGGTTGGAATTGCCATGTTATCCTCCGAAAAAGCGATCGGTCTGACCGCACATCTCTAGACGTCGCACGGACGTGATTGTGATCAATTAGAGTCTGTTGCGCTTAGCCCGCCTGGGCGGTGATCAGGGCAACAAGCTTTGACGTTGCTGTATTGGCAACCTGTTGCATGTTGCCTTGTGTCAGGGTTGCGTTTTCCATGGCAAGGCCGGTGGCATGTGAATGCGACTGCATGGCCATGGAAACCGCCTGTGCCGGGCTTTCACCCAGAATTTTGACGTTGGTCTGGGTGACAGCATCGGTAACTTGCGGGTTTACGATATCACTCATGTTACGTCCTTTGTCTGTTCGCCCTGGGCGCTGGCGGCGTAGTCAAACTTTTCCTTGTAGTCCGACCCATCCCCCATAAACATTGGGTCGGGCTGGCCAAGCCACGAACTGGTTTCGGTGTTATCTTGACCTTCACCTTTCTGATCGCCGGATTCTTGTGAATCTGCGTCTTCGAGGGACACGGTATCCGAATCCCCTGTCGCATCGAGGCCGTCGTAAGATGCTATTTCCCCTTCGTCCCAGTCTGCTGTGTCGTAAAAAAATTTGGCTTGTTGTCCTGGACCGACAGGGTGGCCTTTGCGCATTCCATGGTGGTTGCAAGGCTTGCGACCGCCTGTTGCTGCTGTTCATTGACCATGTTGGCAAACAGGATCCCCTGTGCCTGGGCCTGCGACAGATAGGTCTGCATCGCACCCATCGCCGGGCCATTGGCAATGACCGATGTGTTGGTCTGGGTGACGCTGTCGGTAATTTGTTCGTCGACTTCGTTCGGATTGCTCATTGGGGTGATCCTTATTAACTACGACGTTTCATCATTTGCAGAATGCTCTGGGTCATGGTCGTCATGCCGATCATCGCATTTTGCTTTTGAGCCGAGACCATGTTCGCCATCAGGATGTTCTGCGATTGCGCCTGACCCATCATGGATTGCAACGCGGCGAAGCCCGGACCGGCCCCCATCGTGGCAACATTGGTCTGGGCAACGCTGTCAGTGATCTGATCTGAAACCGAGCACTGATGATCATCTTCGTGGTGACTGGCGGGGTGGTGCTGGGATTTCTTGCCGTCTTGCTCAGGTGGTGCCGATGGCATGTCCGTCTCCTTGTCTGGAGGAATGGGCTGGCGGAAGTGCTACGTATCGGTTTGACGCCGAACGCGGGCATTTGTGAAAGAAAAAGCCCGGCAAGCGCATGCATGCCGGGCGGGGTTGGCGGCGAAACCAGTGGGGATGTTTAGGACACGGCCGTACCGGTCGTGGCCTTAAGAGCCGACAACAGCGAAAGCATATTGTCGGGAACGTCGCTTGCGGCGAGTTTCGAGGTCGCAACGGCCCCCGCCATAGTGTTGACAGAGTAGACCTGGATGACGCCCTGATTGGTGGCCGCCTGAGAGGAAATGCCCACCTGATGCTGGCTGCTGACAGCGTTCTCATAGAGAATGCCATGAGAATGCGCCAGCGA
Organism: Thalassospira profundimaris WP0211; assembly: GCF_000300275.1. Lineage (GTDB taxonomy): Bacteria > Pseudomonadota > Alphaproteobacteria > Rhodospirillales > Thalassospiraceae > Thalassospira > Thalassospira profundimaris. Next base: position 70,844 of record NZ_AMRN01000005.1, read on the forward strand.
CTGGTAAAGCGAGCCCATGGCCATTGCCGGCGCATCACCCATAACCTCGACATTGGCTTGGGTGACGGCGTCGGTAATCATACCATTGACCGGAGTGTTATCAGCCATTGTGTATCTCCTGGTTACCTAAAGAAGTGCCGGAAGGAACGTAAGGCCCCGAACCGACCCTTTCCGCATGTCCTGCGGTCAGACAGATGACGGGGGACTTGGTGTCTTGTGACGATGGGCTGGCAAAAACTTGGATTGCTTGCAGAGCCGTCGCCACAATGAAAACGGGCGGTCGCAGATCAATACGACCGCCCGGTGTGATATTGGCTGGACGGGCCGGAACCCTGATCAAAATCAGTTTCTGGTTGCCTGAAGCGTCGTCAGAAGCGTCAGCATGTTGTCGGGCACATCGCTTTTGGCGATCTTGGAGGTCGCAACGGCGTCAGCCATGGTGTCGACCGAATAGATCTGCAGGATGCCCTGATTGGTCGCGGCCTGCGAGGTGATGCCGTTCTGCTGCTGGGCGCTGACGGCGTTCTGATACAGGATGCCCGTCGAATGTGCGAGAGACTGGAAGATCGAACCCATCGCCATTGCCGGGGCGTCGCCCAGAACTTTCACGTTCGCCTGGGTCACGGCATCTGTGATCTGACCATTTAGCGGAGTGTTATCAGCCACTGTTTATCTCCTGTTTGCCTAGGGAAATGCTGGAAGGAAGAGATGTTCCAAACCAGCCACTTTGCGTGTGTTGCGGTCAGACAGATGACGGGGGGCTTGGCGTCTTGTGACGCCGGGCTTTGCAAAAGAACGGATTGTTTTGCAAAGCCCTGATCAAATGAAATCGGGCGATCGCTGATGACTGCGACCGCCCGATTTGAAACTGGCTTTGGGGCCAAAGATGTTTTGAAAATCAGCCCTTGGTTGCCTGAAGAGCGGTAAGAAGCGACAGCATGTTGTCGGGAACGTCGCTTTTGGCAATTTTGGAGGTCGCAACAGAGTCTGCCATCGTATCGACCGAATAGATCTGGATGACGCCCTGGTTGGTTGCGGCCTGCGAGGTGATGCCGATCTGCTGCTGTGCGCTGACGGCGTTTTCATAAAGAATGCCGGTGGAATGTGCGAGGGACTGGAAGATCGAGCCCATTGCCATTGCCGGGGCGTCGCCCAGAACTTTCACGTTAGCCTGGGTGACTGCATCAGTGATCTGACCATTTACCGGGGTCGGAATCGCCATTGTAAAGTCTCCTTCGTTACGCTTTGCGGTGTGCTGCTTGCTGTTGTGTTTCTGTCGGGGTTTCGCCGTCCCGTTTTCAGTCTATCGACGCTGGTGGTGTATCGTTGTGACGCGTCTTTTTTGCGAGTTGGTCGTTTTTTTACGCACGTATTCTTATTGAATGCCCGAAGCCCTGAGGTGTTCGCGGGCCAGCTGAACACGTTTGCGCACTGCGCAGTTGCTTAAGCCCAGGGCCGCTGCAATCTCGTCATATGTGCGGTCCTGAACACAGCGCATCAAAAGCGGCTTGCGCAGTTTTTCTTGCATCTCGAGAAGGGCTGCTTCCAGCTGATCAAGTTTTTCACCGGCGAGATATGATTCCTCGGGGCTTGGTGTGATCGGGGCTGTCATCGGGGAGGCCGGTGTGTCGGCAGCCCCATGGGTTTCTTCGCGATATTCCGCCTTGCGCCGGTTTTGCCGGTGCAAATCAATGCAGGCGTTATGGACAATGCGCGACAGCCAGGCGCGATGGTTGCGGATTTCATCCATCGATTCTTCGAATTTGGTCGATGCCTTGACCATCGCCTCGGACAGCGCATCTTGCGCATCATCCATATTGCCTGACATCAGTTTCAGGCATTGCTTCAAAAGCGTGTCTTGCTGATCAATCCACAGCGGCCAGAAATTCGGTGCCGCCGGGCCCAAATCGGCATCCGGTTGCGGATGGGTTTGCGGCGTGGAATGCAAGGGGGAATATTGCCCGTCATCGGGGGCATTTGGTGTCCCCGGTACCGTCGGTGTTTGCGGGACCGGCACATGTGGCACCGGTTGGCGCAATGTCGGGCTTTCTGCACCCGGAACAAGACCACGCAGGATATCAAGCGGGTCGGTCGGTGTGCCACCAGGGGTGCCAAGTGCACCGGCGATGATGTCTTCGGGGCTCGGGCCGCTTCGCGATGGTTCAAGGCCCGGGAAGCCTGCCAGGGGGTTGAAGTCTGCCGGGTAACCGGGCGGTGGGCTGTATCGTGGCTGGCCCTGGTTTGTTGCCGTGCCGGGATTTGCGGTTGCGGCGGGGCGGGTGTCTGCCGGTTTTGCCGGTTCTGCCGCAGGTGCCATCGATTGCATGATGGCGCGTGCATCAAGGGCGCTACTTGCCGGGGGCGTCAATCTGTCGTGACCGGCCTTTTGATCGGCTTCTTGATCTCCGGGATCGTCGGCTGCGGCAAGCTTTGCCAGATAATCTTCGGCAATGCGCGCCCGTTGTTCGGGTTTTAACCGGGACCAGATTGACGTTACCTTGTCATCATCACCCAACGCCAGCGACAGGCTTTGTTCAAGACTTTTGACAAAGCTGATCTCGGCTTCTGTCAGGGTTGCCTCATCCTGCGGACTGTTCTTTTCGTTCTGCACTATGGACCCCTCCGGTTGATTGAATGCAACCATAGGCTGATTAAGTTTTGCGGTAATCATTATGACGCAGCCGCACAAGAATTGTGAATAAAAGTTTCTATACATCCTATAGTTGTGTTTTCGTGCGCAACGGCGCAGCCGTCGCGATGCGGGCTGAGGATAGGTTGGGGACAGATCGTCGCGCTTTGATGCGCTTGTTATTGCCGTTCCTGTTCCGGGCGATGCCCGGTTGCAGACATCAAGCTAGGTCTTTTTGCCGGATGTCTTTTGCTGGGGCGCGGGACCTGAAGATTGGGGGTTTTGTTCCTTTTTCGGATCCCTTGGCGGGAAGGCTTCGGCAAGGGCGGTTTCCACCTTCTCGGACAAGGCCTGCATGCGCAAGTCAATCTCGCGTGCGATGATGTTGCGGATTTCATTTGCGATATCGAACATGACCTGCTGGCCGTTCTGCATGTTTGGATCCGATGCCATATGCGGTGCCCCTTGTTGTGCCGCCTGAGGATGTGGGGTGGTTTGCCCTGTTTGCTGGCTGCCGATTGCGGGCTGCGGGGCCTGTGCGCCGGATTTCACGTTTTCGGCATGATTGGAAATGGTCTGTTTTTGATCAAGAACCTGGGCGCGGGCCCGTTCGGCGGCTTGCGCCATAGCCTGCTGGGTTGCCAGATATTCCTGATTGAACGCCTTCCGGACCGCGTCCTTGCGATCACTTGCCGTGCTTACATCGTTTTGCGCCTGCCCAGACATCAGGTGCCTCCTTTGCTGCTACCAGTGCTGCCAGAGTTGTCACTGTTGTCACTGTTGTCACTATTGCCGTTCTTGCCTTTGCTTGTGCCCGATGACGATTTGGCATTGCTGCTGCTGGTTTTGCTGCTGTCGCTGTCGCTGTCGCTGTCGCTGTTGCTGTTGTCGGTGTCACCATCATCGCCCGGATCGGATGTTTTTGCCGCTGCGCCAGATTTCGCCGGCGTGGGTGTGGGCGCAGCTTTCGCCGCTGCTGGTGTTGGTGCGCTTGTGTCTGCATCAAGCATAAAGGCCGGTGGGATGAACCCGTATTTTTCAAGATCGGCGGCATCCGGATCGGTAGGCAGGCCGGTCAACCCGGTTTCAAGCCGTCCTCTGCTATCAGAGATCATGCTGGCAGCCCGGCAGGCTGATTGATCATGCTGGGCATTGCAGCTCAGGATCGCGGTTGGGGTGCTGGTTCTGGCCTGGGTCATCAGCTGGGCGGTGACATCAAAGCTGGTCTCGGCTTCATAGCGCACCAGAACAACAAGACCGGCCCCCTTGTCGCCTTCGCTGGGCGGGGTGATCTGCACCCAGAACGGGATGCTGGAATTTGGGCCAACCATTACATTTCCCGCCACGATCGGGCTTGGCAGGGTACCGACATATTCCAGATGGATCGGCACCGGCGCACGATCAGCAAAGATCAGACGGATCAACGCCACATCCGGGGTTGCTTCGCTGCCCGTCGCGCCAACCGTCTGTTCAAGATGGATGGCATGCGGTGCGCCGCCATAAATCGGTACTTCGGAGATCTGGGGGGCGGCGCCATCGGCATCGATTGCATCAAACAGAAGAGCGCGCAATTGTGACGGGGCCGCATTCGGTGCCGTAACAGAAAGTTCGGACTGCGCATCTGTTGATGCACCGACATGCAAGGACCATTTGCACAAGGATTTTGGCACATCCGGTGCCAGCATTTTCGCAGAAATGGCTGTTTGTGCACTGGTCTTGGTCGGCGACAGGGGATAGCCCTGTTCCATGCTGATCGCCCAGTCGGGCGTATCGGCGGTGGTGTCTGCCTTGCCCTGAAGGGTTGGCATGGCGGTGCGGAACATGTCATCACGGATGACGGGCCCCGTCATGTCGGTTGCGCTGCCGTCCGCATGGATTGTGGTTACGCCCCATTGCGCGTCCGCGGAACTGCCCGGGGGATTGGTGGCAGCCGACCCGCCATCGGTACTGTACCAAGGGTCCATGTTTTCAAGCGGGCTGGTATAGCCTTCCGTCGGCGCACTTGCAGTTATTGGGGTTGGCGATGACGTCCCGCCATCAAGCAGATAACGTTGAATGATCTGGAATGCGGTTTCCATTGGCTGTGACTGCTGTGACGGCTGAGCCTGACCGCTCGATGCGGCTTGCTCAAAGCCCGGCAGGCCAAAGTCACGGCAAAGGGCTGCCATCATATCCACGGCGGCCTGTTCGGAGCTGATCGCGTCCGGGGCTTCGGTTGGTTCGCGCAGATTGTTTTCGGCGTCTGCCGCACCGGCCTCGGATGACGGTTGCCCGTTATCGGAATTGTCGCTGGATTTGGTCGAAGCCTTGGCTGGTTTGGGCGCGTCACTATCGGTCATGCCTGCACTCCCCAATGGTGTCTTGCAACACTCAAAAGGGCCGCCATCATGCCGCCCCTGATCTGCAAGAAGTTATAACGGTTCCTTGCAAACAGACGCATCGGGTGGGGGGAATGTGAAAAGATTGCACTGCAATCCCCCATTGCACAGTCACAAACAAGCCCAGAAAACACAAAACCCGCCAAAGATGCAGCAGGCTGCGTCTTGGCGGGTCTTCGTTTTACAAAATGGTGCTGGTGATAGGATTTGAACCTACGACCTACGCATTACGAATGCGCCGCTCTACCAGCTGAGCTACACCAGCACGATTCATTTTGTGGCGCGGAAAATACGGACAATCACTCGCCTTGGCAAGAGGTTTGTTGTTCTTTTTGCCAACAAGTGCTGGACTTTCAGCCATGCCCTGAAATCAGGACAGAGACACACAATATCACATTGACCATGCTGTGATTATCCGGCTTAGATGTGCGCGATCAAAATTCATGTGCGGGGACAAATCATGTGTCGTTGGCTGAGCTATATCGGGGATCCGGTTTATCTGGAAAAGCTGGTCTTTGAGCCGCGCCATTCGCTGGTCGAACAAAGCCTGCACGCTGAACAGGCCAAAACGCCGACCAATGGCGATGGCTTTGGCCTTGGCTGGTATGACGAACGCCCGACACCGGGGCTTTATCGCGAAATCCTGCCCGCCTGGAATGACCCGAACCTGCGATCCCTTGCCCATCACATTCGATCCGGCCTGTTCTTTGCCCATGTCCGCGCCTCGACCGGCACCCACACCAGCCGCACCAACTGCCACCCGTTTTCCAACGGCCAGTATCTTTTTATGCATAACGGCCAGATTGGCGATTACCCGCTGGTGCGTCGATCCTTGGAAATGATGATCGAGGATGAGTTTTACGAAGGCCGACAGGGCTCAACCGATAGCGAGCTGATCTTTTGCCTGATGCTGACGCTTGGCTTGCAGCAAGACCCGCACCGCGCCATTCGCCGCACGATCGAGGTGGTCGAAAACGAAATGAAGGTGCGCGGTGCGACGTCACCGTTCCGGTTCACCGCCTGTCTGTCCAATGGCAAAAGCGTCTGCGCCATCCGCCACGCCAGCGACGACAAGCCACCATCACTCTATTGGCGCAAACGCGATGATCACGTGATTGTCGTCTCCGAGCCGCTTGATACAGAAAGCGACAGCTGGAAGGCGGTCGCGCCCAACCATACGCTGCATGTCGAAGGTGATCTGACCATCAGCGAAGAAGCAACGCTATAGGCTGCCGGGGCTTCGAAATGAGCTGATTGCGGAGTAAGCGCCGAAGCCAAAAAACGCTAGGCTACTTGTTACCGTTAGCGTCCCTACTATGAGAATTATCCTTGCGGTGCGCTTGGAGGATTGGTCACTAGTTAGATGAAAATTGGTGTAATAGAACTCGCCAAAGAAAGCGATTAATCCAGTCAATCCAGATACGAATAACCCCGCAATGAACCAATAGCCGGATGTAACAAGTCCATCAATTAATGCACTCTCAAATAATCTCTTTATCGGGTCGAAACTGCTGATCCGTGAGTGTTCATTTGCTGCTAACGGAATTAGAGCTACTAGTGCTCCGCCGTTGAAAAGGGCGCCGGATCTTATGGCCATCCTGCAGAACGCCAAAGTCCCTTCTAGTGAGGTCGCCTTAAGATCTTGACTCATATCGCACCTCTAAACCGGATTATCGGAATTCTTGCTCAAAGTTTCGATGAAAACTCGACTAATTTACAACCACAATCTGACACCGCGCCTTGACCAGTGCGCGTTGCAGGGCATCGCTTGGCGCGGTGTTGAGCAACACTGTCTGAAAATCGCTGGCGTGGCCGTCGCGGCAGAGTGCTTTGCGGCCAACTTTCTTCTCGTCGATCATCAGGATCGCGTGATCGCAGCACGATACCAGTGCGCGACGGGCGCGGACTTCGTCCATGTTGAAGTCCAGCAAATCACCTGTGTCACTCATGCCGCCAACACTGACAATTCCGAAATCGGCGCGCATGCTGCCGAAAAAGTCCGCACTGTCTGCGCCGATGATATCCAAGTCACGGGTCCGAACGGTGCCACCGGCAAGGCGGAGCGTGACGTTTGGCGCATTTTGCAGCGCCATCACCACATGCAGGTTGTTTGTGAGAACCGTTAAGTTGCGATGCGCTGCCAGATGCTGGGCGGCGAGTTCGGCGGTGGTGCCGGTGCCAATCGCAAGCGTGCAACCCTCCGGGATCAGATCAGCCACCTTGGCGGCAATCGCCATCTTGCCCGTGCGGTTCCAGACTTCGCGTTTTTCATAGGCCGAGTTGTCCGGATCGGGGGCCGGGCCCGCCAGACCATGACGGCGAAACACGCGCCCCTGTTCATGCAAATCGCGCAGATCAGTCCGGATCGTCTGGACCGAGACGTTAAAGCGGCGTGCCAGTTCCTCGACCGCCATGAAGCCGGTCGATTTGACAAGGGCGACGATACGGTCGCGTCGGCGGTCAAGGGGCACTGCATCAGACGTTTTAGTCACGGTTATTCTTTCGTTCGAAAGTTGTTATTTCGCTTGTGATCTGAGTATAGACAGGCCGAAACACCGCTGCATAGCCCGGTTTTCCTGTTGAAACATTTAATTCTTGGTGTTGTCACACAACTGAAATCGAAATCCCGATAGCTTCCGGATCGAAACATTTTCGAACGAAACCTTCTTTTCGATCTAAGGGATGCCGATCATGCGTAACGTTCTTCTTGCTGCGGTTGCCTCTGCCGCGATGATGCTGCCGGTTGTTGGGCAGGCTGCTGAAAAGCTGGTTCTTTATACCAGCCAGCCGAACAAGGATGCCCAGACCACTGTTGATGCCTTTATGGCTGCCAACCCGGAAATTGAAGTTGAGTGGGTCCGTGACGGCACCACCAAACTGATGGCGAAACTGCGTGCGGAAATCGCCGCAGGCGACCCGCGCCCGGATGTTCTTCTGATTGCCGATACCGTAACCCTTGAAGGTCTCAAGCAGGAAGGTCAGCTTCAGGCCTATAAATCGGGTGAAGCAAGTGCCTATGAAGACGGTCTTTATGACGGTGAAGGCTATTACTATTCGACCAAGCTGATCACCAGCGGCATCGTTTACAACACCGCCGTCAAAGCCCCGAAATCGTGGAAAGACCTTGCTGATCCGGCGGTGAAAAACCAGATCGCAATGCCAAGCCCGCTTTATTCCGGTGCGGCGCTTATTCACCTCTCCACCCTGACCGAGAACAAGGATCTTGGCTGGGATTACTATCAGGCACTGGCAGCCAACGAAGCACGCGCCAAGGGGGGCAATGGCGGCACTTTCAAGGCGGTTGCTTCGGGTGAAAAGCCCTATGGCGTGGTTGTCGACTTCCTTGCCATCCGTGGCAAAGCTGATGGATCGCCGGTTGATTTCGTCTTCCCGTCTGAAGGTGTCACATATGTGACCGAGCCGGTCGCGATCATGAAAGACGCCAAGAACGTTGATGCCGCGCACAAGTTCGTTGATTTCCTTCTGTCCGAACAGGGTCAGGAACTGGTGCTTGATATGGGTTACATCCCGGCGCGTAACGACATGGCGCTTCCGGCCGGTTTCCCGGTACGCAGCGAGATCAAGTTGATGGACTTCAATCCGGCCATCGCGCTGGAACAGGCCGAAGCCAACAAACAGAAATTCGCAGACATGTTCGGGGCTGAATAATGCAGGCTACAGGTCGCCTTCGCGGCGTTCTGCCTGGCATAATCGCCAAACCAAATGGCAACCGGTCTTCGGACCGGTTGCTGATTTGGTTGGTGGTGCCGGTATTTATTATTTCGATTTTGCCGATCCTGCGCCTTGGGTTTGAAGGCGTCATGGTCGGTGGTGTGCCTTCGTTTGATTATTTTCACGACGTGCTGGGCAATTCATCAACCTGGCGGGCCACGGCAAACAGTCTTTATACTGCGGGTCTGGGAACGATTATTTCCCTTTTGATCGGGGGCGCCTTTGCCTTCTTGGTGGCACTGACCGATATACGTGCCAAGGCGGCATTGGTGTTCTGTTTCATGATCCCGATGATGATCCCGCCACAGATCACGGCCCTTAGTTGGGTGCAATTGACCGGACCCAGCAGTGCGCTTTTGAACGCCATTGGCATGGCCCCACCGCTGGGATCGCCCCAACCGCTTTATTCCGCAGAAGGCATCGCGCTTTTGCTGGGGATCCAGCATGCCTCCATCGTGTTTCTGACATTGCGCGCCAATTTGCGCATGCTGCCACGTGAACAGATCGAAGCCGCCCGTTTGGCCGGCGCACGCGGCGGGCGTTTGTGGTGGCAGATCATTTTGCCGCTGACCAGTCCGGGCCTGATTGCCGGTACGGCGATGGCCTTTGTCACCGCGCTTGGCAATTTTGGCATTCCGGCGATGCTGGGTATTCCGGCAGGCTACCAGACGCTGCCGACATTGATTTATCAAAAGCTTGCCGGGTTCGGCCCGTCCGTTCTGGGTGAGGTTTCCGTTCTTGCCATGCTGATCGGGGCTATTGCGATTTGCGGCGTGGCGCTGCATCACCGTTTGCTGTCCAAACGTGACTATCGTCTGATGGGGATGGTCGGGCGTCCTTTGGATGTCAAACTCGGTGCGCGCCGGGGATTGGTTGAAACGGCCCTTTGGACGGTATTGGTTGCCATTCTGGTCATTCCGCTTCTAGCACTCTTTACCACCGCACTGGTGCCGGCCTTTGGCGTCAAGCTGACATTTGCCAATGCGACGTTCGAGGCGTTTCACGAAGTCATGTTCGTGCAGCCATCCACCATTCGCGCATTCCAGAACAGCTTTGTTTTGTCCGTGGGGGCGGCGGTGACACTTGTTTTGATGTGCCTGCCGCTGGCCTATGTGATGGTGCGCAGGCCATCGAACCTGACCAAGCTGATCAATCTTCTGGTCGAGGTGCCTTATGCGCTTCCGGGTGTGGTTTTGGCGATTGCATGCATCTTGCTGTTTATCCGCATTCCGCTGATTGATGTCAGTTTGTATGGCACGCTTGCGATCATTTTTGTCGCGTACTTGGCGCGTTTTCTGGTGATTGCGCTACGTCCGGTGATGAACAGCTTTACCCAGCTTGACCCGGCCCTTGAAGAAGCCGCCCAGGCCTGTGGTGCCGGGTTGTCGCGACGCTTGCGCGATATCTTGCTGCCACTTGCTGCCCCTTCGGCTGCGGCCGGTGCGCTTTTGGTGTTCCTGACCGCCTTTAACGAACTGACCGTTTCGGCCCTTTTGTGGTCGGCCGGGAACGAGACGTTGGGCGTTTTGATTTTCAATCTTGATGACAGTGGCGACACCGTTCTGGCCTCGGCCGTGGCGGTTCTGGTCGTGCTGGTGGTGATCGCGCTGATGAGCTGTTTTCAGCTTGCCGCGCGTCGTTTGCCCAAAGGAGTTGTACCGTGGCAGACATAAATCTTTCGCGCATTACCAAATGCTTTGGCGATTATCGGGCGGTCAATCAGGTCTCGCTTGATATTGCCGATGGGGAATTCGTGGCTCTGCTGGGCCCGTCCGGTTGCGGCAAGACGACGCTTTTGCGGTTGCTCGCCGGGTTTGAAGAACCCGATCACGGCCAGATTTCACTCGGCGGTCAGATCATGGCAAGTCCGGAAAATAACATCATGGTCAGTCCCGAGGATCGCAATCTTGGCATCGTGTTTCAGTCCTATGCCCTGTGGCCGCATATGACTGTTGCGCGCAATGTCGGCTATCCGCTGGAAGTGCGCGGGCTCAGCCGTGCCGATCAGGACCGCAAGATTGCCGAGGCGCTCGATATCGTTGCCCTTGGTCCCTATGCCGATCGCAGCCCGTCGGAACTCTCGGGCGGGCAGCGTCAGCGTGTGGCACTGGCGCGCTGCCTTGTCATGGAACCGCGGGCGGTGTTGCTCGACGAACCGTTGGCCAACCTTGATGTCCATTTGCGCGAAACCATGCAGCAGGCGTTTCTGGATTTCCATCGCCGTACCGGGGCGACGATGATTTACGTCACCCATGACCAGGCTGAGGCCATGGCAATGGCCGACCGGATTGCGGTGATGGACAAGGGCCATATTCGCCAGATGGCAGCGCCCGAAACGCTTTATCGCGAACCGGCCGATCTGATGGTGGCGGGCTTTGTCGGGGCGGGCGCGGTCCTGCCGGTACAAGGTGTGACGGTCGGAAGTAACGGCAACTGTTCTGTCCAGTTGGGGCAGAGCAGCATTAAAGCGCGCATCTGCCCGAAACTGGCCGATGGCCTTACGACTGCCAATGCCGGTCTTTGCCTGCGGCCCGAGGACGTCTGGGTCACGGATGATGCGCCGTTGCGCGGTCAAGTCGATGATTGCGTCTATCTCGGCGGGCGGTTCCGCCTTTCGGTTCGGATTGGCGCGGATCAGACATTGCCGGTCTATGCCAACCGCCGGGCCCGGATCGGAGATCAAGTTGGCCTTCAGGTCAATGACGGCTGGGTGTTTGATCGCATGTCGGGTGAGGCCGCCTGATGTCAGCCCGTATGCGTGTTCTTTCCGGTCTTGGTGAAAAGGGCCCGGCCTGTTTGCGACTGGAATTCTTTAACCGGCGCTGGCTGCTTGATTGCGGGGTAGGTCCCGAAAGTGATCAGGGTTTTGATCCGGCGTGGCTTAATAAAGTTAACGCTGTTTTCATTACCCATGACCATATCGACCATATCGGGGCGGCGGGCGAAATCGTTGATGCCGGTTTGCCGATCTATTGCACCGAAGTCACCGCGCGTTCCCTTCCCAAGGGGGCCAATGTCATCCCGCTGCCGCCTTATGGGGAAATTCAAGTCGATGGCGTAACCGTCACCACCGGGCGCACCGGCCATTCATTCGGCGGTGTGTGGCTGCATTTCGAACTGGGTGGCGGGGTGCTGTATTCCGGCGATTTCTGTCAGGAATCCGATTATTTCCTCTATGACACGCCGCCTGATGCCGCCACCGTGTTGCTTGATGCGTCCTATGGCATGGAACAGCTGACCCAGCAGGTCCGTATTGATAGTCTTTTGACCACCATGACAAAGCTGGATGGGCAGATCCTGTTTCCGGTGCCGCCCAGTGGCCGGGCGGCGGAAATGGCGTTGTTGTTCGAGCGCCACGGGCTGGCCGACTGGTCGATGGATGATCGCTGCTATGGGCAGGTCAAGCAGGTGCTTGATGCCCATGGATCGGATTACGTTTCAAGTGATGCGATCCGCCAATTGCGCAGCCTTAAGGACAAGGCAAAGCATTTCAATCCCGACGCACGCTTGTTGCTGTGTCATGCGCCCTGCGCGACCTTTGGCAAGGCGCGCGAACTCATTGATCAGTGGCAGGATGCTGGTCGCATGGGGGCAAGTGCGCATGTGATCTTTACCGGTTTCATGCCGATCGAGGCGCGCAAGATGGTCGAAAAGGGCCATGCCCATTTCCGGCGTTGGAACGTGCACCCGCTGGCAAGCCATGTGATCGACCTTGCCAATCAATGCCATGCCATGCAGGTCGTGCCGCTTTTCACCAGCCGGCCAGAGGATTTTGGGCTTGTCGACGGGTTTGACGGGCGGCTACAGCTTGCAGATCGGTTCTATTTGTAATGCATGCGTTTTCCAACAAAGGTGATGTCCGGTCATGATCTATGCCGCTGAAAAGTTCGATTTTCCCAAACTGCCGTTTGTCTTCATCCGGCACGGGGAAACCGATGCCAACCGGGCGGGGATCATTGCCGGGTCAAACGAACCGCCGCTGAATGAAACCGGGCGCGAACAGGCGGTGGCGATTGCGCCACTGATGGCGATGGCGAAATGGCGTGCAGTTTATGTCAGTCCGCAGGACCGGGCACGCACGACGGCCAATCTGGTGTTGCCCGATTATGACGCCAGGGTGCTTGATGGTCTGCGCGAACGTCATTGGGGCGATCTGGAAGGTCGCCCGATCTCCGAGCTTTGCCCGCGCTTTGACACCCCGCCCAATGGCGAGGGGTTTGATGCCATGTGCCAACGCGTGTCCTTTGCCATGCAACAGGCATTGGCCGAGGTCAGTGATGATCTAACCGTGATCGTTGCTCATTCCGGTGTGGCGCGCTGCATTCTTTACATGACCGGGTTTGAGGCCGACGGCCCGCGCGTGCCCAACGCCACCCCGATCCTGTTCCGCCCGATGGAAATCGGCTGGGAGTATGAAAATTTGACCGAAAACCTGATCAAGGAGATTTCTGCGTGACTGAACCCAAAGCCCGTGATGCGCGTGATGCAGTCGTGTTTGATATGGATGGCACGCTGGCGCATTTTGATGCCGATGCTTTGGGGCATCTGGTTCATGGTGTGGAAAAACAGTGGGATGCGTTCTTTGACGCCATGGACCACGCCAAACCGATCGAAAATATCGAGAAACTGTTGCGCATCCTGCATGCATCCGGCCATGCGATCCTGATCTGTTCGGGCCGCCCGGCGGGATGGCAACACCGATCAGAATCCTGGCTGCGTGCGCATGATATCCCGTTTGATGGTATGTATCTGCGCCCCATGGATGCCGATCACCGCACCGATGAAGAGGTCAAGGAAGACCTTCTGGCCAAGATCATCGAGGATGGCTTTAACCCGTGGCTGGTGGTCGATGATCGCAGACGGGTGGTCGATAAATGGCGCGACATGGGGCTGACCTGTTTGCAGTGCGCACCTGGCGACTTTTAATCCTCACACAAATAAAAAGACCGGCTTCGCGCCGGTCTTTTTTGTCTGTTTATTCGAACAGATGGCGATATTCGCCGTATCCTTCGGCCTCAAGATCTTCGATCGCGACAAAGCGAAGGGACGCCGAGTTGATGCAATAACGCAATCCACCGCGATCCTTTGGGCCATCGGGAAAGACGTGGCCAAGGTGGCTGTCGCCATGTTTGGACCGGACTTCAATCCGGCGCATGCCGTGCGTGTTGTCTTCCTTGGCAACGATATGTTCGGACTGAACGGGCTTTACAAAGCTTGGCCAGCCACAGCCGCTATCGAATTTATCGCGCGAGGTAAAAAGCGGCTCGCCCGAGACAATATCGACATAAAGCCCGTCTTCCTTATGGTCCCAGAAATCATTGCGAAACGGCGGTTCGGTGCCGCTTTCCTGTGTCACATAATATTGTTCGGGCGACAGGTCGCGGATGGCATCCGGGTCTTTGTGATATTTGCTCATATTTCGTCACTTAGCCTTCTGAACTTCGGTCTGGCGATTTCCTGTTTGCAAAGATGGTTGGAATATCGCTGTTGTCCAGTGACTTCACACCGAAGTGACATCAAAAGCTGATCTGATCAGACCTGATACTCAGCCTTGGCACTCAACCTTGGCACCAGGGCTGGCGTTTGGTTTTGCCGTCATAGGGGCGGGCAAGGCCGTTTTCGATCAGCTCAAGATCAAGCGGGCTGCCATCGACCCGCACAGACGCCACCACACGCCCACCATAGCGGCCCCATTCCGGTTCGCAGAATTGAACTGATGTCGCGGTTTTCAGGCGTTGGCGGGCATAGTCGCGCGCCTTTTGCGCCAGTTGCTTTTCACTCTCGCATTGGCCGCGCATTTCAGGCGTATCAACACCACGCACGCGCACCGACATATTGGCGATTTCATCCGGCAGGCCGGGAATGGCGACATAGATCGTGTCGCCGTCATAGGCATAGTTGCCGCGATATTCGCGCAGCGGCCAGTCATAGCAGGCGGCAATGGCCGGCAGGCTTGCGATCATCGTTATTGCGGCTGCGCATGCCATGACGGCACGTTTGGCAAATCGGGATGTGGGTTTGTTTGACGTCATCTTGGGGCGTGTTTCTTAGAGTTTGAGGCGGGCAAGGATCTGGGCGGCGCGTTGTTCGACCGGGCCTTTGCGAATTTCGACCAGTTCATAGCCGCATTCATGATAGGTCCGGCACAGCACGACATATGTTCTGACGGCCTCGGAGAAGCTTTGTGTCCGTGCCGCATCGTTTTTATAGATCTCCGACCAGGGCGGCAGGACGAACGCCACCCGGTGATAGCGATAGGTATTGATCGCGCGGATGAGGTCGGGGTTTTCCGGTAATCCCGAAAGCCTGCGGTGCGCCAAGGTGTCGGGCAGGCCGCGGTCACAGAAAACCGTGCGCGGGTGATTTTGGATATCTTCCTGCCATGCGCGGATGGATCGGCGGAACATCAGCCCGGCATAGGCATCATTATCCTCCCACGGCAGGGCGGTGCCGCCGCGTTCAAGCTGCTCTTCGATGATGGCACGCGCCACCTCGGGGCTGGTGTCAAAGCCCCGGTCATCAAGATGATTGATCAATGTGGTTTTGCCCGTACCGGGACCGCCGGTAAGGACAACAAGGTTGGACGTTATGGGTGTTTGCATTCGTGTTCGTGTCTCCGCAAGCACGCCGTTCTGGTCGGGCTTTGCGGCAAGGGGATGGCAATATTGTTGTTGGTTTTGGGTAGTGACGAGATTCTGTATGATCTGCGCAAGACGCGCTTTTACCGCCTTGGCATGCCAAGTCAATTACAAAGAAAATGCGGTGCTGCTTGGTTGTCGGGGATTAGACGCAGCCTTCGATCAATGTGATGGCATCGCTGCCAGCATGAATGGCGATGACCGTGCCGTTTTCATCAATCTCAAACCTGATGCCGTGCGTTTTGGCCTCATCCTGCCACCAAGTGACATAGCGCCCGTCCGGGCCAAGATATTCGTTTTCTTCCTCGATTAATGTCTGACCGGCAAAGGCGGCATATACATCTTCCTTGGTCGATCCGATGGAAAGGCCATTACGGGTGCGCACGAGGCTTGTGGCAACATCATGCTCGTCACCATAAAGCGACACCCGGGCAAGTTTGCCATCAAGAACCATGTAGCCCAGTCCGGACGGATCAAGATCGCGTTGCAGATAGGTGCAGCTCTCATCATCGCCGGCAATAAAGGTATCAAGGTTTGGGCCGATCACATCGCGCAGTTCATCATCGCTCATGCCGATTTTGGCGGGGCCATAGCCCTGTTCGGACAGGTTGGCAATGTCCGTGGCAATGGCATCGGTTATGACAAGGTCAATGATCGCCGTGCTGCCTTCATTGCGGATTTTGCGCGGTGTGACGGTCTGGTGCAGATGAACTTGGGGCCAGCCATTGCCGGCAATCCAGTCATCGGGGAAAAGCAGGTTGCTTTGCGGTTGCAGGCACAGAAGGTCGGCCTTTTTCAAAACATCCTTGTGGCGCGCCTTAAGCACAAGCGGAATATCCATGCAGATGGTTTGCGGGACATCTTCCATCCAGCTGACCGGGACGCCCGGACCATCGCAATTCTGGGGATCGGGGCGGAGTTCGCAATAGGACGGAACGATATTGTCCATGACGAAATCAAGCCGCATCGGACCTTTGCCAGCCGAAAACACAAGGGTTTCAAGTGCCTCTTCGTTCGGGTCCAGCCATTGAAAATGATTGATCGCCCATGCAGTGCTGGCGCGCATGTCCATGACCGCAAAGGCGGCCGGGCGGTCCATATCGGACATTTCCGCCGTGCTGTCATCGGTCGCACTGGCGTGCGCACCCGATGCGATCAGGGGCGAGACGACGACGAACAGGGCGCTGAGATATCGAAGGCTTGCGGGCATGTTTTACTCTCGGTCACAACATGTCTTGTTTTGTCTCAGAAGCTTACGCCAGTTTTGGAGAGCTTCACAGTGCAAACAATTGCATGACGATCAGCCTAGCCATGCGGTTTTTCGATGCGTGCGAGAATATGATCGGAAACCAGTTGTGCCGAGGGTGAAAGCCGATGGCCGCGCGCGGTGATCAGGCTATAGGGTTTGATTTCAATCGCGCCATCAAAGGGCAATTCGGTAATCAGCCCGCCACTGGTCAGTAGGGTTGTGACTTCCTCGGCCATCGGGGCGATGGCGTTGGTGTCGGCAAGGGTCGCCAGCGTCACCAGAAGGGATGCGGAGTTCAAACTCGAATGCGGCAAGGGCAGGTGGCGCGAAATAAACACATCTTCGATCGTGCGGCGCATCAGGTTGCCCGGCGGCGGCAAGATCCATTCAAACTGGGCAAGACGGGCAAGGGTGATCGGCTTGTTGCTTTCAAGCAGCGGATGACCGGTTCGCACCATCAGGCGGATTTTCTCGCTCCTGATTTCGCGGATGTTAAACAGGCGCGGGTCCATGTCTTCGGGCACGCGGCCAATGACAAAGTCATGATCACCGGCCAGCAAATCCTTGATCAGCAAATGCGATGGCCCAACCCCGACATGGGCCTCAAGCAAGGAGTTGACGGCCTGAACACTTCGGATGGCAGGGACGACCAGTTCAACGGCTGCGGCGGTCACAGCGCCAATGAAGACAGTGCCGCCACCATGTTTGATATCCTCGATCTCGCGTTCGGCTTCGCGGATTTCAATCAGCATGCTGCGCGCGCGTCTGGCAAGGGCGCGTCCGGCATTGGTCATCTCGATCCCGCGCGCACTGCGGACACATAAACGCGCCTCAAGGATGGTTTCCATCTCAGACAATAGTCTAGAGGCAGCCGGTTGGGATGTCTTGAGCATGTCAGCCGCCAGACTGATCTGACCGGTCTCTTCCATGGCGACAATCATGCGCAGGTGACTAAGCTTAAGCCCCCTCTGAAACAGGTTGCCAGAGCGGAAAAGCAGGGATTTGGCAGAACTGAGCGGGAGCAGATTGGATGTCTTGGCCATAATGGATTCCTCCGGTATGGCGTGATTTTAGTATATCAATTTTGATATGCAAGTTTCGAAAATGTTTATTTGATTGTTATGTAGGGCGTCTGAATAATGGCGCCGTGTCCTTTGGGAAATAGGATGCAATATCAATTGAAAACAAAGACACGACGTATGCAGGTCACGAATGCCTGTGAAAGTCGGGCGTAAAGAATAATGGCATGTATGCCGTGTCTTTTAGGGAGGATAGCTATGAAACGTCTCGGTGCCGTAATGGCAGGGGTCGCCTTTGGCGCGGCCGCAATGATGAGCCCGATGATTTCCGGCGGTTACGCCCATGCCGATGAAAAAGGCTATGTCGGGATCGCAATGCCCACCAAATCTTCGGCACGTTGGATTTCCGACGGAAATTCCATGGTCGAGCAGTTTGAAGCTGCCGGCTACAAAACCGATCTTCAGTACGCAGAAGACGATATTCCCAACCAGCTGTCCCAGATCGAAAACATGATCGTTAAGGGCGTCGACGTCCTTGTGATCGCGGCGATTGACGGTACCACGCTTTCGAATGCGCTGGAAAACGCAGCAGCAGCAGGCATCAAGGTTTTCGCCTATGACCGCCTGATCGTTGAAAGCCCGAATGTCGATTATTATTCCACCTTCGATAACTTCCAGGTCGGCGTCCAGCAGGCCACCTCGCTGGTTGATGGCCTGATTGAATCGGGTGAGCCGCCCTATAATGTTGAACTGTTCGGCGGTTCGCCGGATGATAACAACGCGTATTTCTTCTATAACGGTGCGATGTCGATCCTGCAGCCGCTGATCGACGAAGGAACCATCGTGATCAAATCTGGCCAGATGGGCATGGACACGGTCGGTACCCTGCGTTGGGATGGTGCCGTTGCCCAGGCCCGTATGGATAACCTTCTTTCGGCACATTACACCGATGAAGAAGTCGATGGTGTTCTGTCGCCGTATGACGGGCTGTCGATTGGTATCCTGTCTTCGCTTAAAGGCGTTGGTTACGGTTCCGGCGATATGAAAATGCCGATCGTTACCGGTCAGGATGCTGAACTGCCGTCGGTCAAGTCGATCTTGGCTGGTGAACAGTATTCCACCATCTTCAAGGACACCCGTGAACTTGCACGCGTGACCGTTTCGATGGTTGACAGTGTCCTTGCAGGCGAAAAGCCGACCATCAACGACACCAGCACTTACGACAACGGTGTGAAGGTTGTTCCTTCCTACCTGCTTGAGCCGATCATGGTTGATAAATCCAACTGGGAAGAAATCCTTATTGGTTCAGGCTATTACACCAAAGACGAAGTGCAATAAGCGCTTAGGCATTGAAGGTCCCGGCGTTTGCGCCGGGGCCGCTTTTCTGAACGTGCTCTAGGGCAACTCGCCCGACTGGTTTCCAGGAAAACAAAGACCAAAGCAGACGAAGACGCCGTTGCAGTGTCAATGGCAGTGGGAGGACCGGATGGATACCATCCTGGAAATGAAGAACATCACCAAGACCTTTCCGGGTGTGAAGGCACTGGATGATGTCAGCCTCAAAGTTGAACGCGGGGAAATCCACGCGCTTTGTGGCGAAAACGGTGCAGGTAAATCCACCCTGATGAAGGTGCTGAGCGGTGTTTATCCGCACGGAACCTATGAAGGTGACATCCTTTATGATGGCGGGGTGCAGGAATTCAAGGATATCCGCGACAGTGAAGAACGCGGGATCATCATTATTCACCAGGAACTGGCACTTGTGCCGTTGCTGTCGATTGCCGAAAACATTTTTCTGGGCAACGAAATCAGCGAAAATGGCGTGATCAACTGGCCTGCGACCTTTGCGCGCACCGGTGAGTTGCTGTCAAAAGTCGGTTTGAAAGAAAACCCGGCGACGTTGGTCACCAATATCGGGGTTGGCAAACAGCAACTGGTCGAAATCGCCAAGGCGCTTTCGAAAAAAGTGAAGCTGCTGATCCTTGATGAGCCGACGGCAAGTCTTCAGGAAAATGACAGCCAGAAGCTGCTCGACCTGTTGCTGGAATTCAAGGCGCAGGGCATTACCTCGATCCTGATTTCGCATAAGCTGAATGAAATCAACCGGGTGGCAGACCGCATCACGGTTATCCGCGATGGCAAGGCAATTTCGACCCTTGATGCGCGCGGTGGCAACATTACCGAAGACCATATCGTCAAGGACATGGTCGGGCGCGATATGGCGCACCGCTATCCGGAACGCACGCCAAGTATCGGTTCAGGCAAGTTGATGGAAGTCCGCAACTGGTCGGCAACCCATCCGCTGCATCCCGAACGCAAGGTCGTTGATAATGTCAGCATTGATGTTGCGGCCGGTGAAGTTGTGGGCATCGCAGGCCTGATGGGCGCTGGTCGGACCGAACTCGCCATGAGCATCTTTGGTCAGTCCTATGGCACTGATATTTCCGGTGAAATCCTGATCAATGGCACGCCGGTCGATGTATCGACCGTGGAAAAGGCGATTGCATCGGGACTGGCCTATGTCACCGAAGACCGTAAGGAAATGGGTCTGATCCTTGAAGAAAGCATCACGACCAACATTACGCTGGCGAACTTGCCGGGTGTTTCGGAAAACGGTGTTCTCAATGACGGCGCGGAACGATCCGTTGCCGAGGAATACCGGGAAAAAATCAACATTCGAACCCCCAATGTCGCACAGAAGGTGATGAACCTTTCGGGCGGCAACCAGCAGAAAGTCGTTTTGTCAAAATGGCTGTTTGCGGCACCCGAAGTGCTCATTCTTGATGAGCCGACGCGCGGCATTGATGTCGGGGCGAAATACGAGATTTATACGATTATCAACCAACTGGCAGCCGACGGTAAGGGGGTCATCATGATCTCGTCGGAAATGCCGGAGCTTCTGGGCATGTGCGATCGCATCTACGTCATGAACGAAGGTGAGATCAAAGGACAGCTTGCGGCGAAAGACGCAAGCCAGGAAGCAATCATGCGCATGATCCTGAAAGGCTGAGGAACAGACAATGACGGATACTGAAACCAAATCAATCGGCTACTATCTGCGCACCCACATTCGTGAATACGGCATGGTTGTTGCGCTGGTTGCCATTCTGGCCTTCTTCCAGGTCCTGACCGACGGCATCATGCTCAAGCCGGTCAACCTGACCAACTTGTTCCTGCAAAACAGCTATATCATCATCATGGCTGTTGGCATGTTGCTGGTGATTGTTGGCGGCAATATTGACCTGTCGGTCGGCTCTGTCGTTGGCTTCATCGGTGCGCTGGCCGCCGTGATGATCGTTAATTGGGACTTGCCAACCGTTCTGGTCGTGCCGGTCTGCCTGATTGCCGGGGCCATCATTGGTGCGGCCCAAGGGTATTGGGTGGCCTATTGGCGCATTCCGTCCTTTATTGTGACGCTGGCGGGGATGCTGGTGTTCAAGGGCTTGACGCTAGCACTTCTGGGTGGGGCATCGGTTGGTCCGTTCCCCGACAGCTTCCAGGCGATGTCGTCGGGCTTTATCCCGGACTTCTTTGGTGGCCTGATCGAGGGACGCTTTAACGTCTTTTCGATGACGCTGGGTGTGGTTCTGGCGGCATTGCTGCCGATCCTTGGTCTGCGTTCGCGCGCCAAACAGGAGAAGTTTGCCGCAGTCGAAGAACCGATGGCCGTATTTGTCATCAAACATGCGGTGGCGGGGATTGCGATCCTGTTTGTGACCTATCTGCTGTCGACCTATCGCGGATTGCCAAACATTCTGGTGATCATGGCGGTTCTGATTGCGATCTTTACCTTCATCACCAACAGCACCACTTTGGGCCGTCGTATCTATGCGCTCGGCGGGAATGAAAAGGCTGCCAAGCTTTCGGGCATCAATACCAAACGCCTGACCTTCTTCACATTCGCCAATATGGGCATGTTGGCCGCCCTTGCCGGGCTGGTCTTTGCCGCCCGTCTGAACACGGCAACGCCAAAGGCCGGTCTTGCGTTTGAGCTTGACGTTATTGCCGCTGTCTTTATTGGTGGCGCGTCGATGTCAGGCGGTGTTGGCAAGGTCATTGGTGCCGTCGTTGGCGCATTGATCATGGGTGTCATGAATAACGGGATGTCGATTATCGGTGTCGGTATTGACTGGCAGCAGGTGATCAAGGGCCTCGTGCTTTTGGCGGCTGTGATCCTCGACGTCTACAACAAAAACAAGGCGTAACAACACGATGGCGCGGAACGATACGCATCGGTGTCACACCAACCGGTTTCACCATAATTGGTTTATGGCGCTGGTTGCTGATGCGTGTCGTTCAAAGTCCTGTGTGCGGCCATCCCAACCGCACATCACCGGATCCGTCACGATAATAAGTCAAAAAGGAAAACGGGCATGACGAAGTTCAAACCGGCACCCTGGCCGCGTACCCTCCGCTCGCAAGAGGGATGGTTCGGCGGAACCAGCAAGGACAATATCTATCACCGCAGCTGGATGAAGAACCAGGGCTTGCCATCGGATCTGTTTGACGGACGTCCGGTGATCGGCATTTGTAACACCTGGTCGGAACTGACCCCGTGTAATGCCCATCTGCGCGATTTGGCGGAACGCGTCAAACACGGCATCTACGAGGCTGGTGGTCTTCCGCTTGAATTCCCGGTGTTCTCGACCGGTGAAAGCACGCTGCGCCCGACTGCGATGATGTTCCGTAACCTTGCCTCGATGGATGTCGAGGAAATGTTGCGCGGAACGCCACTTGATGGCGTTGTCCTGATGGTGGGCTGCGATAAAACCACGCCGTCGCTTCTGATGGGCGCGGCCAGTGTTGATATCCCGGCGATTGTTGTCACCGGTGGGCCGATGCTCAATGGCAAATGGCGCGGTGAGGATATCGGGTCAGGCACATCGCTTTGGCAGCTTTCCGAGGACCGCAAGGCTGGCAAGATCAGCACCGAAGATTTCCTTGAAGCTGAAATTGCCATGTCGCGGTCGCCGGGCTCGTGCAACACCATGGGTACCGCATCGACCATGGCCAGCATGGCCGAGGCGCTTGGTATGGCGCTTTCGGGCAATGCGGCCATCCCGGCTGTCGACAGCCGCCGTCGCGTGATGGCGCACATTACCGGTCGCCGTATCGTTCAGATGGTCAAGGATGACCTGAAACCGTCAGACGTCATGACCAAGGAAGCGTTCGAGAACGCCATCCGGGTCAACGGCGCAATCGGTGGTTCGACCAACGCGGTTATTCACCTGCTTGCCATTGCCGGACGTGTCGGCATCGATCTGTCGCTGGATGACTGGGATCGGTTGGGCCGTGATATCCCGACGATTGTGAACTTGCAGCCGTCTGGCGATTACCTGATGGAGGAATTCTTCTATTCCGGTGGTCTGCCTGTGGTGATCAAGGCATTGGCCGAGGCTGGCAAGCTTCATAACGATGCCCTGACCGTCTCGGGTGAAACCATGTGGGAACAGGTCAAGGATGTCCGCAACTGGAACGAGGACGTCATTCGCCCGTTCGAAAAGGCCCTGACCGCCAGTGGCGGCATTGCCGTTGTCAAAGGCAACCTCGCACCAAATGGTGCGGTCCTGAAACCATCGGCCGCAACCCCGGAACTTCTGACCCATCGTGGTCGGGCTGTGGTGTTTGAAGACATCGATGATTACAAGGCCAAGATCTATGACGAGGACCTTGATATCGATGAAACCTGCATCATGGTTCTGAAAAACTGCGGCCCGAAAGGCTATCCGGGCATGGCAGAGGTCGGCAATATGGGCCTGCCGCCCAAGGTGCTCCGCAAGGGTATCACCGACATGGTCCGTATTTCAGATGCCCGCATGAGCGGCACGGCCTATGGCACGGTCGTGCTTCATACCTCGCCCGAGGCCGCGGCCGGTGGCCCGCTTGCGGTCGTTAAGAATGGCGACATGATCGAGCTTGATGTCCCCAACCGTCGCCTGCATCTCGATATCAGCGATGAAGAGCTGGCCCAGCGCCTGAAAGATTGGAAAAATAGTGTTCCGGTCCCTGAAAGCGGCTATGCCTCGCTCTATTACAAATCGGTCATTGGTGCAGATCGCGGGGCCGACTTCGACTTCCTCGTCGGTCATCGCGGCAAGGCAATTCCGAAGGATAGTCACTGATTGATCCTGCCGGGATTTGATTTACGATCACATGTCGCTGGGGGGTGACATGTGATACACGCCAGACCGGCCAGCATTGCGTTGCTGGCCGGTTTTGGTTTGTCAGGCTCGATCTATAATGCCGTTTATCGCCGATACAAGGTCGGCATAGCCGGTCACAACCGCATCCGCGTCAAGCGATTTGGCACGCGTATCATCGACCTCCATCGCAACGGCAATTGCATGAATGTCGGCAGCGCGGGCTGCATTCATGTCATTGGCGTGATCGCCAACCATGATTGCGGTGTCGGTTGATTTATCAAAGCCAAGCTGACCCAGCACAAAGCCAAGGAAACGACCATCGGGCTTTTTGACCTCAAAGCTGTCCCCGCCAGCGATGACGCTAAACAGATCGGCAACGCCAAGCTTGGTCAGGATTGCCTTGCACGGGGCTTCGGGCTTGTTCGACGCCAGCGCAATCGTCCAGCCATCTGATTTCAGTTGGCGCAGGACTGTTTCGGCGTTTTCAAACAGGCGGGTATAGACGTAGTCGGTTTCGACATATCGCGCGTTGAAATCGACATTAAGCTCGTCCAGCATCGCATCCGTGGGCTTTGATCCGCGTGCGGCAAAGGCGCGTTTGGTCAGCATCCAGGTGCCATCCCCCAGCATGGCCTCGATATCATGACGAACAAGCGGCGCATGACCATGGGCGGCCAGCAAATCATTCATCGCAAACAGGATGTCATCGACCCCGTCAATCAGGGTGCCATCAAGGTCGAACAGAATGAATTTGGCCATCGGGTGGGGCTCCTTAGATGTGAATTGGCAGCAGTGGTGACAAGTGCAGCATGGTTTATAGGAACTTAACGGAAACCGTGCCATTAACAATCGGTAACATCTGCTAACAGCTGGTAACAAAACGTGATTCTTTATGGGCTTTTGCTGCCAGGGAATATGTTCTAAGACTTGCTGCGAACGGGAATATTTGCATCACACTTCATCGTGATGGTGCCTGCAAAGGGGATGCTGCGGAATGGCGCAGCCAACAGGGTTATAAATGTCTCTTGAACTAAGTGTTGTTGTTTTGGCCGCCGGGATGGGCACGCGCATGAAAAGCGCACTGCCCAAAGTCATGCACAAGGTCGCGGGCAAGCCGATGGTGGGGCATGTCATTGACACCGCTGCCCATCTGAAGGCCGCAAAGACCATGGTCGTTGTTGGCCCGGATATGCCGGATCTGATCAAGACCGTTGCGCCGCATCCGACCTTTGAGCAAACAGATCGCCTTGGGACTGCGCACGCCGTTCTTGCTGCCAAGGATGGCTTGAAGGGCCTAACGGGCAATGTTCTGGTGCTCTATGCCGACAGCCCGCTTTTCACCGCCGAAACACTGGCGCGCCTGGTCGCGGCACGCGAAGAAAATGATCACGCGGTGGCGGTTCTGGGCTTCCGGCCCGAAGACCCGACCGGTTATGGCCGTTTGGTCACAGATCAGAATGGCAACCTAACAGCGATCGTCGAGGATAAGGAATGCAACGACGCACAGCGTCAGATCAATTTCTGTAATTCCGGGGTGATGTGTTTTAAGGCCGAGGACATGATCGCAACCCTTGAGGCGATTGATAACGCCAATGCCAAGGGTGAATATTACCTGACCGATGCGGTCGAAGTGGCGCAGAAAAATGGGCAGAGCTGTGTCGCGGTCGAGGTTGATGAAGCCGAAACCCTTGGCGTGAATTCGCGCACCCAGCTTGCTGTGGCCGAAGGAATCCTTCAGGACCGCCTGCGTGAACAGGCGATGGTGGATGGCGCAACCCTGATTGATCCGGCATCCGTGTTCTTTAGTGCGGACACCAAGCTTGGCCGTGACGTGATTGTCGAACCGAATGTCGTGTTTGGCCCGGGCGTTGTTGTTGGCGATAACACCGTGATTAAGGCATTCAGCCATCTTGAAAGCTGTGTCGTCGGCGAGGGGGCTGATATCGGTCCCTATGCCCGTCTGCGTCCGGGGGCCGAAATCGGTGCCGGTGCAAGGGTTGGCAACTTCGTCGAGATCAAGAAGGCCGTTGTCGAAGACGGGGCAAAGGTCAATCATCTGAGCTATATCGGTGACGCCCGTGTCGGTGCCAAGGCCAATATCGGTGCCGGGACGATCACGTGTAACTATGACGGCTTCCGCAAACAGCATACCGACATCGGTGCCGGGGCGTTTATCGGTTCGAACTCATCGCTTGTCGCACCTGTCGAAATTGGCGATGGCGCGATTGTTGGCGCGGGCAGCACGATCACCGGCAAGGTCGAAGCAGATGCGCTGACCCTGACCCGGGCCGAACGGATCGAGAAAAAGGGCTGGGCGGCCAAGTTTCGCGAAAAAATGAGCCAACTGACCGGCAAGAAATAGCCCAAAACAAAGATTTTGAAATTGCCACGCGTCTTCGGGTGGCCAGAAGACACGCGATATAAAGCAGGAAGAAAACCAATATGTGCGGCATTATCGGGATTATCGGCAAAGACAGCGTCAGCGATCGCATTCTTGAAGGGCTCAAACGCCTTGAATATCGCGGTTATGACAGTGCCGGGATTGCGACCCTGGTCAATGGCGATATCGAACGCCGCCGCGCAGAAGGTAAGCTGATCAACCTCGCCAACCGTTTGAGCGACGAGCCGCTTGCAGGTGATGTTGGTATTGGCCACACCCGCTGGGCGACCCATGGTGTTCCGACCGAAAACAACGCCCATCCGCATACCGATGGCAAGGTTGCCGTTGTTCATAACGGCATCATCGAGAACTTCCAGGAAATCAAGGCGGAGCTCACTGCCAAGGGGCGGGTATTTGCCACCGACACCGATACCGAGGTGGTCGTGCATCTGGTGTCCGATTTCCTTGATCAGGGCAAAAGCCCGCGTGACGCCGTGGCGGCGACCCTGCATCGGATCGAAGGTGCCTTTGCACTGGTAATCATGATTGCCGGTCAGCATGACGTCATCTTTGGCGCCCGTCGTGGTACGCCGCTTGCCGTTGGTTTGGGCGAGGGTGAGATGTATCTTGGCTCAGACGCCATGGCGCTGTCGCACCTGACCAACAAGCTGATTTACCTTGAAGAAGGCGACTGGGTCGAAATGACCCGCGATAGCGTTCAGGTTCGCGATGAAAATGACGAAGACGTCTCCCGCGAAACCAAACTGTCGGCTGTTTCCGGCGCCATGATGGGCAAAGGCAATTACAATCACTTCATGCAGAAGGAAATCTTTGAGCAGCCTGCGGTGATTGGCGATACCCTTCATGCTTTCATCAACCCGGCGACCCAGACGATCAAACTGCCGGACATGCCGTTTTCCTTTGCCGATGCATCGCGCCTGACGATTGTCGCCTGCGGAACGTCGTTCTATGCCGGTCTGGTGGCAAAGCACTGGATCGAACGCTATGCCGGTCTGGGTGTGGATGTCGACGTGGCATCCGAGTTCCGCTATCGCTGCCCGCCGCTGCCAAAAGGCGGCGTTGCCCTGTTCATCTCGCAGTCGGGCGAGACGCTTGATACTCTGGCAGCCCTTCGTTACGCGAAGTCCAAGGGCCAGAAGATCGTATCGATCATCAACGTGCCTGAAAGCACGATTGCGCGCGAAAGTGATGTGGTGCTTCTGACCTATGCCGGACCTGAAATCGGGGTGGCCTCGACCAAGGCGTTTACGACGCAGCTTACAGTTCTCGCCTGCCTTGCGGTGACCATTGGTCGTGAAAACGGCACCCTTGCCAAGGACGAAGAAGCCGCCATCGTCACTGCGCTGACCGAAGTGCCAAAACATGCAGCCGAAGTGCTGCATCATGACGAGGCACTTAAACAGCTAGCCCTTGATATCGCCGATGCGCGTGACGTGCTCTATCTCGGTCGTGGTCTGGGTTATCCGATTGCGATGGAAGGGGCGCTCAAACTCAAGGAAATTTCCTATATCCACGCCGAAGGCTATGCGGCTGGTGAAATGAAACACGGCCCGATTGCCCTGATCGACCAGTCGGTTCCGATCATCGTCATTGCGCCGTCCGATGAGCTGTTTGAAAAAACCGCCTCAAACATGCAAGAAGCTGCCGCACGTGGCGGCCGGGTGATCTTTATTTCCGACGCGCCAGGCCTAGCCAAACTGGGCGATATGGCCTCTGCTACGATCGAGCTTCCCAAGGTCGCCGACTTCGTCGCACCGATCCTTTACACCATCCCGGTGCAGATGCTGGCCTATCACGTTGCTGTTCACAAAGGCACCGATGTCGATCAGCCACGCAACCTTGCGAAATCAGTAACGGTTGAATAAGCGCGTCCCGTGTCGGGAAAAATACAGAGGTTTGGTCCAGATGTATCTGGCCTTTTTGTGCGTGTACACAATGGACTATGTAAATGTGGTGTGTGTTTGATATCAAATTGTGTGTAATTAGTTCATAGAAGGCAAGAAAGTAAAATAACTTATTTTAGTCAATCAGTTAAGCCCAGGTTCGACAGTGTCGTTTGTGCGATGTAATGTCTAATCGACGATGTCGTTTCCAAGCCATAGATGTGAATGAGAGCAAAATGAAAGTTATTGTGACGGGCGGTGCAGGTTTTATCGGGTCTGCTGTTTGTCGGCTGATGACCGGGTTGAAGGGCTATGAAGTCCTTAATATCGATAAACTGACCTATGCGGGGGACCTGCGGACGTTGGCGTCGATTTCCGCACGCGATAACTACCATTTTGCCCATCAGGATATCTGCAACCGGGACGCCATCGTCAAGCTGTTCGATGAATTCCAGCCCGATGCGGTGATGCATCTGGCGGCGGAAAGTCACGTTGACCGTTCGATCGACGGACCGGCTGATTTTATTCAGACCAATGTGGTTGGTACGTTTGCCTTGCTTGACGTTGCGCGTGCATATTTCGATAAGCTGCCGGCGGATAAACGTTCAAAATTTCGGTTCCACCATATCTCGACCGATGAGGTTTATGGATCGCTTGGCAGCGACGGGTTGTTCACCGAAGAGACGGCTTATGCCCCGACTTCCCCTTATTCTGCCAGCAAGGCGAGTTCGGATCATCTGGTGCAGGCTTGGCACCATACTTATGGATTGCCCATCGTCATCAGCAATTGTTCCAACAATTACGGTCCTTATCAGTTCCCGGAAAAACTCATTCCGCTGATGTCGCTCAACCTGCTGCATGGCAAGAAGCTGCCCGTTTACGGCGAGGGTTTGAATACGCGCGACTGGCTGCATGTCGAAGATCATGCCGAGGCACTGGTCAAGATCCTGACCGAGGGCCGCATTGGCGAGAAATACAATGTTGGTGGTTGCAACGAACTGACCAACATCGACGTCGTCAAACGCATATTCGATACGGTGCAAGAGATCGTGCCCGATATCTCTTTCGAGAATTTTGATGAAGCGGTTACGTACGTGAAAGACCGCCCCGGCCACGATTGGCGCTATGCCATCGATCCAACCAAAATGCAGAATGAATTGGGTTGGAAGCCGAAATACGATTTCGAAACCGGCCTTCGGCAAACCATTGAGTGGTATGTGAATAATCGTGACTGGTGGGAGCCGATTCTAAAGAACAAATATGCAGGCCAACGTCTGGGAAGTGCCAAGGGGCAGGCCGATGCCTAAAATACTGGTATTTGGCAAAAATGGTCAGCTTGCCAGTTGTCTGGCTGCATCTGCGCATGAGTTTCCCGACGCGCAACTGACCTTTGTTGGCCGGGAAGAATGTGACCTTGAGGATGCATCCCAAATCGAACCCGTTATCGACCGCTTGCAACCGGATATTGTTGTTAATGCCGCCGCCTACACCGCCGTGGATTTGGCCGAGCAGCAGGAAAATATCGCGTTCAAGGTTAACTTCGATGCCGTTCGCGCAATGGCACAAGCCCTCGCTAAACGCGCCATCCCGCTGATCCATGTCTCAACGGATTATGTTTTCGACGGGAAGGGAACGAGGCCTTATCGCGAGGAAGATGAGGTCTCGCCCCTGGGTGTTTACGGTAACAGCAAGCTTGCGGGTGAGGTTGCTGTCCGGGAGGCGCATCAAAAGCACCTTATAGTGCGGACATCCTGGGTCTATAGCCAGTTTGGCAAAAACTTCGTCAAAACGATGCTTAATCTCATGGCGCAAAGGGATGAGGTTCGAATTGTCGATGATCAGACCGGGTGTCCCACAAGCGCCCATGATTTGGCACATGCTATTTTGGAGCTTTGCGGTGCGGCGACCTCTGCCGAGTTTGACAAATTCGGGACCTATCACCTGACCTCAGATCAAGAAATGACATGGTTTGAGTTTGGCAAAAGCATTCACAAGATCGCTTTGCAGGAGTGGGGTGAGGATTGGAAAGGCAAGGACTGTGTGGTTTTGCCAATCAAGTCCTCGGAATTTCCAACCGCTGCAAAAAGGCCGGAATACTCTGTGCTGTCTTGCAGGCTTATCAATGATACGTTTGGTATCAAGTTGCCAAATGTTGATAACAGCCTGACGGCTGTTATCAGAGGGCTTGGGAAGGAAAATGCGGATGCGTAAAGGGATCATACTGGCAGGCGGAACAGGATCACGGTTGCACCCTTCGACACTGGTTGTCTCCAAGCAGTTACAGCCTGTCTATGACAAGCCGATGATCTATTATCCGCTGACCACATTGATGCTGGCGGGGATCACAGACATCCTGATTATCAGCACGCCCCGCGATGTGCCGCTGTTCAAAGACCTGCTTGGTGATGGATCGAAATGGGGCATCAGCCTTCAATATGCGGTTCAGCCGGAACCCCGAGGCCTTGCCGATGCGTTTATTGTCGGAGCGGATTTTGTCGGGAACGACCCGTGCTGTTTGATTTTGGGCGACAACATCTATTTTGGTCACAACCTGACCGAATTGTTGGGCAATGCAATGGCCCAATCCGATGGGGCAACGGTGTTTGCCTATTACGTTCAGGATCCCGAGCGGTATGGCGTGGTTGAGTTTGACCGCGATGGTGTGGCCCTGGATATTGAGGAAAAACCGGCCAATCCCAAATCGAACTTTGCGGTGACGGGGTTGTATTTTTACGATTCAGATGTTGTCGACATTGCCAAATCGATCAAGCCGTCTAAACGCGGTGAGCTTGAAATTACCGACGTCAACAAGGCTTACCTTAACCGTGGCACGCTCAAGGTCGAGAAGATGGGCAGGGGTTATGCCTGGCTCGATACCGGAACGCACGCGGCAATGCTTGATGCCGCCAATTTTGTCCGCACCGTCGAGAGCCGCCAAAGCCTTAAGATTGCCTGTCCTGAAGAAATCGCGCTGAGAAAGGGCATGATCTCGGTCGAGCAGTTTGAAAAGCTTGCGAGTGAGTTTGGCGCAAGCTCTTACAAGGTATATCTCCAGACGGTTCTAAAAACCTACGATATCCTTTAAGTGGAACTAGAATGCCGGGTTCTCGCGATAGCTCGCAAAACTCATGGCTTTCTCGTCTTTTGCCGACAGCGTGACCTGGTTTTCGTCAAACGGCCAGTCGATGCCAAGGTCCGGATCATTCCACATGATCGCACGTTCGCTTTCCGGAGCATAAGGTGCTGATACCTTGTAGTTCACTTCCGTATCGGGCTCGAGCGTGACAAAGCCGTGGGCGAAACCGGCGGGAATGAATATCTGGTTCCAGTCTTCTGCACTGATTTCAGTTGAAACCCATTTCCCGAACGTCTTTGACTTGGCGCGAATGTCGACTGCGACATCCAGAATGCGGCCTCTGATGACCCGAACCAGCTTGTCTTGGGCAAAGGGTGGGCATTGAAAATGCAGTCCTCGCAATACGCCGACATTGCTCGATAAAGAGTGATTGTCCTGCACGAACTGCGGATCGATGCCGGCTTTGGCAAAGGCTTCCAGATTATAGGTTTCAGAGAAAAAACCCCGCTCATCGCCAAATTTCTTCGGGAAGATCAGCTTAAGATCGGGAATTTCCAGCTCTTCAAATTGCATCCGTGCTGCCTTGTGCAGGGTAAATTAATTCGTTCAGACTATGGATAGCAGAAGCTTGGCCTTCGTGCATATGCGCATTTTTATAAAATTCCGGGCGTGGCAATTGAACGGGCGGTCGGCTTTATCAAGGTTGCGGTGCTCATCATTGCGGTTATTGATTCTGGGCCTTGCGAAATGGATCCGTTTGCGCGACGAGGGCGGAGAACTTTTTCATGAAGGGGGCGAATTCCGCGCCGAGATAATGATAAAGCGGCAAGACCGAAATCGTCTCCTCGATTACCGGTGCTGGTGTGTTGCCCAGAATGCCCTGTGTCAGCATGTCGTCGATATTGCTATCTGCTGACAGAAAACGCGTGATGCGGCCTTCGGCATAGGCTTGGTGCTTTTCCGTATTATACATCATTGGCATGTGCGTGATGCCGGTTTTGACCGTATCCGCATGGACATACTTTTCCTGCCATATCACGCCGAGCGTAAAGGCAATCGGCGTTGACGGATCTTGATCGTTCGGATTGCGCCAAAGCCGGTTTGCGATCTCGCGCAGGGCAACAGATGATCTTACAAAGGCGCGCGAATAGTTCTTTTCGGCTGGGATTGCGCGGTATAACTCGCCATCCACAAGGCCTTGGTTGAAATGCAAAAGCCCGCGACGCCCCGGTAGTTTGACGGCCTGAAGCGGGCAGCCGAGATCCGCATAGAGTTTCTGCAGGATGACAATCGACTTCTGCGACATCGGGTCATTTTCGACATAAGCGATCTTTTGGGGGCATTCGATCTCAACCTCATCGGCCCAAGCATCGGTGCTGATTGTTTGCGAAGAAAACAAACCGACAAGGGCAAATAACAGAAAAGCAGGCGCCATCAGATCCTGTCGTTTATCTGAAGGCCCGGACGGCAGGGCCGATGAATTTTTACTGCACGACATTTTTTGCAATCCGGGTGTTTGTGCGGTCATTGGACGTTGTTTGCGTTCTTTGGCTGGAGCTTAGACGTGAAACCCGCTTTTTCATAGGTGTTTGAGCCAAGCATCTTCGGCGCCTGAACCGGATCTGCCAAACAACCCTATGGCAAAAGCAAGTGTGACAGCCCGATATATATTCTTCTGCGGCGCGGTGTCGGGGCTTGTTTCCTAAGCATGAAAATGTTTTGATCAGCCCGCTTTAAAACGGGGGCGGATTTTTGCTGCGCTCCGCATGCGGAAATCGCCAAAAATCGTGACATTTCTGCGTCTTTTTACATCTCCCTATTGACTTTGAACTGGTACTCCAATAAATGCTGTTAGCACTCGCCGGGGGTGAGTGCTAATACGGGCTCATCCCGGTTAGTCTTAGTTATTAACGAGCCTTAGCTTAAACACGGAGTTGTCTAAAATGAAGTTCCGTCCGCTGCATGATCGAGTACTGGTACGTCGTGTCGAATCCGACACCAAAACTGCCGGTGGCATCATTATTCCGGATACCGCGAAAGAAAAACCGCAGGAAGGCGAAGTCATCGCTGTTGGTTCTGGCGTTCGCAAAGAAGATGGCTCGGTCGTAGCCCTCGACGTCAAAGCAGGTGACAAAGTCCTGTTTGGCAAATGGTCGGGCACCGAAGTCAAGGTCGACGGCGAAGAGCTGTTGATCATGAAAGAATCCGACATCATGGGCATCATGGACTAAGTCAGCCCGTTTGGGTGATTTGTCCACGTTCATCCGTCTCATAGAGAGGAAAGAATATTATGGCTGCTAAAGAAGTAAAATTCTCCACTGACGCACGCGCCAAAATGCTGCGCGGTGTCGACATCCTGGCAGATGCTGTCAAGGTGACCCTCGGCCCGAAAGGTCGTAACGTTGTTATCGAAAAGTCCTTTGGCGCACCGCGCGTGACCAAGGACGGTGTTTCGGTCGCCAAGGAAATCGAACTGACCGACAAGTTCGAAAACATGGGCGCACAGATGGTTCGCGAAGTCGCGTCGAAAACCGCCGATCTGGCTGGTGACGGCACCACGACCGCAACCGTTCTGGCACAGGCCATCGTTCGTGAAGGCAACAAGTCTGTTGCTGCCGGCATGAACCCGATGGATCTTAAGCGCGGTATCGACCTTGCGACCACCAAAGTGATCGAATCCATCCAGAGCCGTGCACGTAAAGTTGCCGGTCGCGATGAGATCGCACAGGTTGGTAACATTTCTGCTAACGGTGACCGTGAAGTCGGCGACATGATCGCAGAAGCCATGGAAAAAGTTGGCAACGAAGGCGTTATCACCGTTGAGGAAGCCAAAGGCCTGCACACCGAACTCGACGTTGTCGAAGGCATGCAGTTCGACCGTGGTTACCTGTCTCCGTACTTCGTAACCAACCCGGAGAAAATGGTCGCAGAAATGGATGCTCCGTACGTCCTGCTGTTCGACAAGAAAATCTCCTCGCTTCAGCCTATCCTGCATCTGCTTGAGTCGGTCGTTCAGTCCGGCAAGCCGCTTCTGATCATTGCTGAAGACATCGAAGGCGAAGCACTGGCAACCCTGGTTGTCAACAAGCTGCGCGGTGGTCTGAAAATCGCTGCTGTTAAAGCACCGGGCTTCGGCGACCGTCGTAAAGCCATGCTCGAAGACATCGCCATCCTTACCGGTGGTCAGGTTGTCTCCGAAGATCTCGGCATCAAGCTGGAAAGCGTTACCCTCGATATGCTTGGTACCGCGAAATCGGTTACCATCACCAAAGAAGAAACCACCATCATTGATGGTGCTGGTGAGAAAGCGCAGATCGAAGCACGCGTTGGCCAGATCCGCGCCCAGATCGAAGAAACCACCTCTGACTACGATCGTGAAAAACTGCAGGAACGTCTCGCGAAACTCGCAGGCGGTGTTGCAGTGATCAAAATCGGTGGCGCTTCGGAAATCGAAGTGAAAGAACGCAAAGACCGCGTTGACGATGCCCTGCACGCGACCCGCGCTGCTGTTGAAGAAGGCATTGTTGCTGGTGGTGGTACGGCTCTGCTGTACTCTGTCAAAGCCCTCGAAGGCCTTGAAGGTGAAAATCACGACCAGACCATCGGTGTTGACATCGTTCGCCGTGCCCTGCAGGCACCGGTTCGCCAGATAGCACAGAACGCTGGCGTAGACGGCGCTGTTGTTGCTGGCAAACTGCTTGAGCAGGACGACGTAGAGTTCGGTTACGACGCTCAGAAGGGCGAATACACCAACCTCGTCAAAGCTGGCATCATCGACCCGGCCAAAGTTGTTCGTACTGCTCTGCAGGACGCAGCATCGGTCGCTGGTCTGCTGATCACCACCGAATGCATGATCGCCGAGAAAGCCGAAGACAAATCGGCTGGCGGCGCGCCTGACATGGGCGGCATGGGTGGTATGGGCGGCATGGGTGGCATGGGCTTCTAAGCCTTACCCAACCGACCTATCGCATAAGGGAAGGGGCTCGCCACTGGCGGGCCCCTTTTCTTTGTCTAAGCGGCAATAAAAAAGAGCCCGCACACTGGCGGGCTCTTTGATGAATTCAAAAGGTGTCAGCCAAACAGCTTTTTAAGTGTTCGGGGTTGGCAGCGCAGATATTGCGGGGCGGCCTTGACCTCGGCGCCCAGCGTTGCGGCGGCATGCCACGGCCAGCGCGGGTCATACAGAATACCGCGCGCAAGGGCGATGGCATCGGCCTGACCGGTAAAGGTAATGGCTTCTGCCTGTTCGGCCTCGGTGATCAGGCCGACCGCAATCGTGGTCATGCCGGTTTCGGCCTTGATGCGGGCGGCAAACGGTACCTGATAATTGGGACCGAGCGGAATTTGCTGATCGATATGAAGGCCACCTGATGAAACATCGATAAAATCGCATCCACGATCCTTGAGGAGTTTTGCCAGCGCGACACTTTGGTCAATATCCCAGCCGCCTTCGACCCAGTCGGTTGCCGAAATACGGATGCCCAGCGGATAGTCCGTGCCAACGGCCTTGCGGATGGCGTCATAGATTTCGATCACGATGCGCGTGCGGTTTTCAAAGGAACCGCCATATTCATCGTCACGCTTGTTGGCATGCGGTGACAGGAATTGATGGAGCAAATAGCCATGCGCGCCATGAATTTCAATCGCGTCAAAGCCCAACCGGACGGACCGTTCAGCCGCCTCGACAAAGGCCTGAATGATTTCTGCAATGCGCGATTTTGTCATTGCCTCGGGGATTGGATCACCGTCACGGAACGGCACGGCAGAGGGGGCTGAGACCTGCCAGCCATTTTCATGGTCCGGGGAAAGGGCATGGCCCCCGAGCCACGGTTTTTCACACGATGCCTTGCGCCCGGCATGGGCCAGCTGAACCGCAATCGGCATTTCGGAATGGCTGCGCACAGCTTTAAGCGTTTTACCAAGTGCTGCCTCGGTTTCGTCATCCCACAGGCCGACATCGCCATAGGTAATGCGTCCTTCAGGTTCGACAGCGGTGGCTTCGATAATCAGAAGACCGGCACCAGATTGCGCCAGATTGCCCAGATGCATGTCATGCCAATGGGTGACTTTGCCGTTATCGGCGGAATACTGGCACATCGGTGCGATGATAATGCGGTTATCAAGCGATAGCTTGCCCAGTGAAAGCGGCGTGAAAAGAGTGCTCATATGCGTTCCTTTAACTCGGACGGTGGCGCGCGGGCGCCAATCAATGGGATGAAGCTAATCCGGGGGCGGGGCGGGCGCCAGTGTCATGTTGGATT
Source organism: Thalassospira profundimaris WP0211 (assembly GCF_000300275.1). Taxonomy (GTDB): domain Bacteria; phylum Pseudomonadota; class Alphaproteobacteria; order Rhodospirillales; family Thalassospiraceae; genus Thalassospira; species Thalassospira profundimaris. The sequence goes on from NZ_AMRN01000005.1 coordinate 107,253, forward strand.
TTTCCAGGGAATGGAATGCCAGAAGGGAATTGTCCAAGCAGACGATCAGAAAAAATCAAAAATTCGCAAAAAAATGCATCGACCTACTTGCAGAAATTTTCACCCGATCTATCTCAAGGTCGGAAAGGGGCATGGTGCCCCGATGCGCGTCAAGGTTGCAGCCTGGTCTGGACTGATGGCGCAAGAATACTCGTCTGTAATGGAGGGTACTACAATGACTGGTCTTCAGACTCTTAATGGATCCCGTCGTCCGTCTTTTGCACCGACTTACGGTGATCCTTTCACTCTTATTTCCCGTGACGTTGATCGCATGATCGGTTCGATCTTTGGTCACCGTGCAGCCCCGTCGGCACAGGTATCTTCCGGAGAAGGCGAAGCGGCCCGACCGTTGCTGAGCCCACGGATCGACATCTATGACGGCGAAGATCACTTTGAACTTTCCGCCGAACTCCCGGGCGTTGACCAGGATGATGTCAATGTCGAAGTGCTTGACGGTGTTCTGACCATCACCGGCGAGAAGAAATTCAGCCGTGAAAGCAAGGATGGCGCCCATGTTGTCGAGCGCAGCTATGGCAGCTTCAAGCGGTCCTTCCGCCTGAACGATACCATTGATGCCGACAACATTACCGCATCCTTCAAGAACGGTGTTCTGTTGCTTACTCTTCCAAAGGTAGCAGAACAGAAGCCCGAGCCGCGCAAGATTGCGGTGACAGGCTAAGGACTGTCTCTCCTCCCTGAGAAGCTTCCCCTGATAAGACTGACGGGCGGTTTTACCGCCCGTCTTTTTTTTGTGTTCGCAGATTGGTGAGGCTTAGATTGCTTAACGGCCGGCATAGCCGCTGCAATGATCAAGCGGCATATCAAAGAGCCCTGTTTCATCAAAACGGTCGAGTGCATCTGTCCACGGTGTCAGGTCGATGTTCTGCGTCTTGAGCCAGTCGGGATTGTAATAGGTATCGCAATAGCGATCCCCGCCATCACAGAGCAAGGTCACGACCGACCCGGTTTGACCGGCTTTCTTCATTTCCGAGATCAGCGACAGGGTCGCAATCAGGTTGGTGCCCGTCGATCCGCCGCAGCGCCGCCCAAGATGCTTTTTCAGGTAATAGAGGGCCGCAAAGCTTGCTGCGTCGGGGATGCGGTACATGCGATCGACCACGGTCGGGTTGAAGCTGGGTTCGACACGCGGGCGACCGATGCCTTCGACGCGCGATCCCTTGCTGTTGGTGACCGAACAGTCGCCGGTTTCATATCCATCATAAAACACCGAGTTTTCCGGGTCGGCCACGCAAAGCTCGCAGCCCTGACCAAGGCTTCGGCCATAACGGATATAGCGCCCGATGGTCGATGATGTTCCGCCCGTTCCGGCACCAACAATGATCCAGCGCGGAATGGGGTGGGGTTCGCGTTTGAGCTGATCAAAGATGCTTTCGGCGATGTTGTTGTTACCGCGCCAGTCGGTCGCGCGTTCGGCATAGGTGAACTGGTCCATGTAATGGCCGCCCAGTTCGCGTGCCAGACGTTGCGATTCTTCATAAATCTGACCACTGTGATCAACCAGATGGCTTTCACCGCCATAAAAGGCGATCTGATCGATTTTTTGCTGTGATGTGGATTTCGGCATCACCGCAATAAAGCGCAGGCCAAGAAGGCGGGCGAAATAGGCCTCTGACACGGCGGTCGAGCCACTGGATGCCTCGATGATCGGGGTGTCCTTGTTGATCCAGCCATTGCACAGCCCATACAGAAACAGCGAACGCGCCAGACGATGTTTGAGGCTGCCGGACGGATGGGTCGACTCATCTTTAAGGTAAAGGCCAATGTCACCAAGCTTTGGCAGATCAAGGCGGATCAGATGGGTATCGGCAGACCGGTTGAAATCGGCTTCAATCGTGCTGATGGCATCGGCCACCCATTGGCGGTCATAAGGCATGGAACATCCTGACGTCTGGTTGGATCACTTTTTGGCCAAGTTTGGCCCGGAATCGTCATCTGTTTAGGGCAATATAATACAAAAAACGACAGTAAAATTGTGCCGATACATTTTGAGAACCGATCAGCAATCGTCGATTTTATCAGATTGGGCTTGCTAACACTTTTTTCAAAGCTCACCTTTAAGATACAAGCTTCACGATTCTTTCGATTTGACGGGATGGCGCGAAATCATGGCTGACGACGATAAGGACCCGTTTAGCGTACGTATGGGGGCCTCCGACATTGGGGCGGCCTATGACGTGCCTGTGCGTGTGTCAACGGTGATTGGCAAAAGCCAGATCCAGGTCGCGCAATTGATGCGCCTGACCCGTGGCGCCGTGCTTGAGCTGGACCGCCGTGTGGGGGAGCCGGTCGATATTTACGTCAACAACCGACTGGTCGCCCGCGGGGAATTGGTTGTCGTTGATGAAAATCTGGGTGTGACCATTACCGAGGTTGTAAAAAGCGGCATGGTCATCGAAACCCACCACTAATTGCGAACGCACCGCAATCAACGCTTCCCACCTGTTCTTGGCTGACGGTGGGATTTTTTTGTCTTCGGTGGAACTTGCAAGATTTTCAGGCGTTTGTGGATAAACCCCTTTGAAGACTCAAGTTCCGGTCAACTGTATTTGATGACAGTTGGCGACCTCATTTAGCCGAGGGTTACCCCATGATTAATCTAGTGACATCAGGCCTTCTGGCTTTGATCGGTCTTGCACTTGCTGTTGGCGGTGCATGGCTGATTGCAGTCGGCGGGAGCTTCTATTACGCGCTTGCCGGGTTGGCCTTCCTGTTTGCAAGCTTTCTGGCCTTTACACGCAAGCCCGTTCTGTTGCCGTTTTATGGCGCGTTTACACTCGCAAGTCTGGTCTGGGCTGTGTGGGAGGCCGGGTTTGACTGGTGGCAACTGGCACCGCGCGGCGGCCTGATCATTGTTGTCGGGCTTTGGCTGATGACGCCTGTTTTCCGCAAAACGCTGGTCCGGACGTCGCAGGATGAGGATGGTGCAAGCGAGAATAAGGCGCCGGTTCGGTCCTTTGTGCTTGAAGGCAGCGTCGTTATCGCCGTGATCGTTGCGGTTTATTCGATGATGAACAATCCCAATGCAATCGAGGGCACCCTGCCAACCAGCACGGTTGTCGAGAACCCGCAATATGGCGGGTCTGTGCCCGATCGCGATTGGCATCATTATGGTCGGACGACCTATGGGCAGCGCTATTCACCGCTTGATCAGATTAATACCGACAATGTTGCGTCGCTTGAACAGGCATGGGTCTATCAGACCGGTGATTTGAAACGCGAAAGTGACGTGCCGGAAACCACCTATCAGGTCACACCGCTTAAGATCGGCGAGACGCTATATCTTTGCACGCCACACAGTTGGGCGATTGCGATTGATGCCAAAACCGGTCAGGAAAAGTGGAAATTTGATCCGGGTATTCCGCAAAACCCGGACCGTCAGCATCAAACATGCCGGGGTGTGACCTATTACAAGGATGCTGCGACGAACGAAACCGGTCCCTGCACCGAACGTGTGTTCCTGCCGACATCCGATGCACGCCTGATCGCCCTTGATGCGGCAACGGGTGAAATCTGCCCGTCATTCGGGGATGAGGGCACGGTGCATCTGGAAACCAACATGCCCTACAACCCGGCGGGTTATTACTATTCAACGTCACCGCCGGTTGCTGCAGATGGCAAGATCATTATCGGCGGGGCGGTGAATGACAACTATTCCACCAAATCGCAGTCGGGCGTTATTCGCGCCTATGACATCAATACTGGCGAGCTGATCTGGAACTGGGATTCCGGCAATCCGGAACAAACCGAACCAATCCCCGATGATCAAACCTATACTGCCAACTCGCCCAACAGCTGGTCTGTATCCAGTGCGGACGAGGCGCTTGGCATGATTTACGTGCCGCTGGGCAACAAGGTCCCGGATCAGTTGGGCATGAACCGCGATGAAAATGTCGAAACTTATTCCTCGTCGATCGTGGCACTCAGCCTTGAGACCGGGCAGGTCCAGTGGGTGCGTCAGACGGTGCATCATGACCTTTGGGACATGGATGTACCGGCACAGCCAGCTCTGCTTGATATCACCAGCCCCGATGGGGAAACCGTTCCGGCATTGGTCGGACCGACCAAACAGGGCGATATCTATGTTCTGGATCGCCGCACCGGTGAGCCGATCATTCCGGTGACCGAGGTGCCCGCACCCGGCGGTGCAATCCCCGAGGATCATACCGCCCCGACCCAGCCGGTCTCAGACCTGACCTTCATGCCAGAACCGCTTACCGGCAAGGATATGTGGGGCATTACCCTGTTTGATCAGATGGCGTGCCGTATCGCGTTCCATCTGTTGAAATACGAAGGCCGTTACACGCCGCCGTCTCTGGAAGGGACGCTGGTGTATCCCGGCAACTTCGGGACGTTCAACTGGGGCAGTGTTGCGGTTGATCCGGAACGCCAGATCATGTTTGGCATGCCGACCTATCTTGCCTTTACCTCGCGCCTGATCCCGCGTGCCGAGGTGCCACCCCGTGGCAGTGAAAAGGCCAGTGAAATGGGGATTAACCGGAACGAAGGTGCGCCTTATGCCGTTGAAATGGGGCCGTTCCTGTCGCCGCTTGGCATTCCGTGTCAGGCCCCGCCATGGGGGTATGTTGCCGGTGCCGACCTGCGCACGGGCGAGATTGCCTATATGCATAAAAATGGTACGGTCGAAGACATGACCCCGTTGCCATTGCCATTCGAACTTGGTGTGCCGGGCATTGGTGGCCCGATCCTGACCAAGGGTGGCGTGGCGTTCCTTGGGGCGGCGGTTGATAACTATTTCCGTGCCTATGACGCTACGACCGGCGAGAAAATTTGGGAAACCCGTCTTCCGGCCGGTGGTCAATCAACGCCAATGACCTATGAAACCGATGACGGGACACAATATGTGCTGATCGTCGCCGGTGGTCATGGATCGATTGGCACCAAACCGGGCGATTATGTGATTGCCTACAAGCTTGCCGAGTAAGATCGGCCAAAACAGACCTTAAAGCGCACGGGCACCTGAAAGAAATCAGGTGCCCGTGTCGTATGTGGCGCTTGCAAGCCTATCCCGTTGCATCAAGGGCGAGGCGTTTTTCAATCCGTTGAATTTCCTCAGGCCGGAGCCTTGGTTCCAGCGCGTCCAGTGCGGCCTGTGCGTCCAGTGGTTCTGCCTCGTTGGCACCTTCGGGAAAGGTGATCGGGCCGCGTGCCGCACGCCTTAGCCAATAATAGGCGTCGGCATAATTCTGTTTCACGCCCCAGCCACGTTCAAGCAAGGCACCGAACATGAATTGTGCGGCGTGCATATTTTCGTTTGCGGCAACTTCAAAGTAATGCGCGGCCTCGACAAAGTTCTGGCGGACCCCGCGGCCATGGAAATACTGCGCGCCGATCATATAGGCGGCATTGGCATTGTGCGGATCAATGCGCAGTGCGCGCTTGAAATACTTCGTGGCCTGAAAATGATCGTAGGGCAGGCCAAATCCGTTGAAATGCATCAGACCAAGATAATAGATCGCCCCGCCATGGTTGGTCTTTGCGGCTTTGCCAAACCACTCGGCCGCCATTTCATATTCAGGCGCACCCAGATCACCACGAAAATACAGCAGGCCCAGCGCATATTGCGCATACGGGTCGTTTTCCTGTGCCGCCAGATGCCAGAAGGACTGCGCGCGCAGGTAATCCCCAGCCTGATAGGCATAGTAACCTGTCTGGTATTCCTTGCTCATGCCTGCTGTGTGTCCCGCTGTTGGCAACAGCAGGCAGGCCAGCACGGCAAGTGCGAATAAGGGGTGTCGGCCCGAAAGGCTGGCCGATGTGGGGCTGGTCACGTGTGGGAACCGTCAGGAGTTTGTTTTAAACAGGGGCACGACCTTGCGGGCGCGTTTTTCGATGGCTTCAAGCACATTGACGATTTCAGCGCTTTGTTTGATGCGCTCACCGCTATGCAGGGCAACATATTGTCCGGCATTTTTGTGCTCGTTACCGAGCTTGATGACCGTGAAAAGAGGGGTTTCGTGGGTTGAACGGAAAATCGAAAACATCGCCATCCCGTCCAGATGATCGATGGCATAATCCTTCCAGGCGCCGCTGGCAACCTGTCGGGAATATGTGTTCATGAGTTTCATCAGTTCAGCCCGGTCAAAATGAACAAAGCTTTTGGCTTTGCGGTATTTGGCCAAATCGAACAATGTTCCCATGTGGTACTCCGGCAGCGTGTGTTCGGGGTTGTCCTTTGCCACAACGGGAAGATGACAACCTGATGACACGGTAGCGCGGATTGACCGAGGCCTCAAGTTTCAATGGATGAAAAACGGACCGGATTTTAGAGGCTGCGAGAACGGGTTGGCGGCCAATCAACGGTTTGCGATCCGGTGTTGTAGGGATCCGGTGTGCGATAGCAACTGACCGCCGCAAGCGAGCGATAGCAATAAAGCGGCGGTTCAGGCACCGGTTCCTTTTTGCAATAGGACTTGCCGTCAATCTTGCGGATGGTCGAGCAATCCTGACCGGTCGATAGCGAAACCGCATGGTCAATCAGGGTTTTGTCCGAATTGATGATGCTGACCACGTCAAAGGCAATATACCACTCACCGCCGGTAAACAGGCTGGTGCCGACAACATCGGACATCGTTGTTCCACAGCCCGATACAGTCGACCCCATCAAGGCTGCAAACAGCCCGGCAAGGATACGCTGTCGGATAAGGCGCCGTTTTGCGGGCTTGGTATGTGCAGTCTCGCGACGTTTCATTGTGGTCTCCGTCCGCTCACCGGGCAAATATGACCGATGACAAGTTCAAATCTGTTCCCTTGGCATTTACCAAAGCAAGCCCTGTGCCGAACTGTGTCTTTGCCCCCGATAAAACGACATGTGGCACTGATCGTGGGCGTTTTCAGCCCTGTGCATCACCGTCAAAAAGCATCCGGGTGCGGTGATGGTGGCGTTCAAACATTTCAAAGCCGTTTAAAACCGGCGATGTCGCGGGGAAAATGTGTGTCTGGCAGGCAATTCTTTCCCGTTGGGTTTGCTGTGCCCGAATTGGGCCACATGGCGCTGATATCAGCCATGAAACGGTTATTGCGATCCCGCTTAATCCGAGGACGGGGCAAAATAATCGTCGGAATAACCGGAATGGTGTCGAGCAGACTTGACCCTGTACCCGCTGGCGCGTTAAATCCTTGCCAGAAATTTTTCAGATAAGCGGGCAGGTTGCCCGCTTTATTGTGACCGGATTGGAGCCGTTTTCGTGGTTGATATTTTCCAGGAAGTCGAAGAAGACCTTAAGCGTGAACGCAGCGAAGAGCTGTGGCGCAAATACGGGAAATACGTGATCGGCGTTGCAGCGGCCATCGTGCTGGGTGTTGCCGGTCGTGAAGGCTGGAAAACCTATGAAACCAGCACCAGCATCGAAAACGGTACCCGTCTTGCCAATGCCGTCGAACTGGCACAGGACAGCGCAACCGACGAAGACGCCGCATTGGCCGCCCTTGATGCGATCATCGCCGATGGCAATGCCGATTTTGTCGCGCTTGGTCATTTCCAGAAGGCTGCCGTTTACCTTCGCGCGGATGCGACGCCGTCAGCAATCAGCGAACTCGAAGCGATTGCCGGTAATTCCGACATTGATCAGGTTTATCGTGATCTTGCGGTTGTTCAGATCGCAATGAACAGTGCCAGTGCCGAAAACGCACAGGACCTGATCACGCGTCTGGAGCCGATCGCAGTGCCCGAGAATGCGTGGTACTACTCTGCACGTGAAATGATTGCACTTCTGCATATCGCGGGTGATGAGGTCGAAGCCGCCAAACCGCTTCTGACCGAGATTGCTGATGATAACAGTGCGCCGGCCGGAATGCGCGCACGGGCAAGTGAAATTCTCAAGGCTGTTGGTGCCTGAGGTTCTTCGGGCATCAATGGATCGCAACCCGCGATCCATATGACGTGAGTTTTTTCAGGGGATACGGTTTTGACCACACGCGGTATTAAGTCACTTCTTTGCGTAATGGGCCTGACAGGCCTTTTGGCAGGGTGTTCAAGCTGGCTTGGCGAGGCAGAAGATCCGCCGCTCCCGGGGGAGCGTATTTCGGTCCTTGCCCTGCAAAGCACGGTTCAGCCCGACATTGAACTGACCGACCAGCGCGTGATTTTGCCTGAACCCGAACCGATGGTCGACTGGCCGCAAAATGGCGGCTATCCGAGCCACGCACTTCATCACGTTGCCCTTGATAACGACGTCCTCGAACAGGACTGGTCGATTGATATCGGCGAAGGGTCGATGGATGACAACCTTTTGCTTAATCAGGCGATTGTCGCGCGCGGTGTGATCTTTACCATCGACGCCAGCGCCGAAGTCCGTGCCTTTGCCGCATCTTCGGGCAAGCGGATCTGGTCGCTTGAACTCGCCCCTGAGGACGAAGAAGACAGCTCGCTTTTGGGCGGCGGTCTGGCCTATGAGGCCGGTGTTATCTATGCCACCACGGGCTTTGCCGAAATCATTGCCATTGATGCGCCAAGTGCCACGATCCTCTGGCGTCAACAGGTCACGGCACCGATGCGTTCTGCGCCGACTGTGCGCGGTGGTCGCGTCTTTGCCATTACCATCGATAACCAGACTGTCGCACTGAATGCGCGCACGGGCGAAACGCTTTGGAACCATCGTGGTGCATCCGAGGGCGCGTCCTTTATCGGTGGTGCCAGCCCGGCGGTGGATCAGGGCGTTGTCATTTCAGCCTATTCGACGGGCGAGCTTTATGCCCTTCGCGTTGAAAACGGTCAGGTGATCTGGTCGGATGCGCTGGCGGCGGCCGGTCGTACCGATGCGGTGTCGGCGATTGCCGATATTCGCGGCCTGCCGGTGATTGATAATGATCTGGTGATCGCGACAAGTAACTCCGGTTTGACGACCGCGATTGACCTTCGCACCGGGGTTCGTGTCTGGGAACTTGAGGCCGGTGGCATCCAGTCACCATGGGTGGCCGGCGAATATGTATACCTGCTAACCAATACAAATGACTTGATTGCCTTGCGTCGACGCACCGGACAGGTTAAATGGGTGACCGTTCTGCCCCGTTTTACCGATCCCGAGGATCAGGAAGGCCCGATAGTCTGGACAGGGCCGGTACTGGCCGGTGACAGGTTGATCGTTGGTAACGAGCAGGGCGAAGTAATGACTGTTTCCCCTTATAGCGGTGACATTCTTGGTGAGGACGAAGTTTCCGGGCCAATTACCCTGCCGCCATCTGTTGCCGGTGACAGCCTTTACTTCCTGACTGCGGATGCCGATCTAATCGCATATCGCTGATCAGGATACAGTTTTAGGCAAGGCGATTTGCCTTGCAGGATTTGCGATGCGCCGTGGGACAATGTGCCCACGGCGCATAACGCCTTTTATTACGAGAGTCTGAAAATCAGATGTCGCTGAAAGTTGCCATTATCGGTCGCCCCAATGTCGGGAAGTCGACCCTGTTTAACCGTCTGGTCGGCAAAAAGCTGGCGCTTGTGGACGATCAGCCCGGTGTGACCCGTGACCGCCGTTATGGCAAGGCACGCCTTGGTGATATGTCTTTTGACATTATCGATACCGCCGGTCTGGAAGAAGCGTTTGATAATTCCGTCGAAGGCATGATGCGCCAGCAAAGTGAGAAGGCGTTTGAGGAATGCGATGTTGCGCTGTTCCTGATTGATGCCCGTGCCGGTCTGACGCCGCTTGATAACCATTTTGCCGATTGGCTGCGCAAACGCGAGAAGCCGGTCTATGTTATTGCCAACAAGCACGAAGGCCGTGATCAGGATCCGGGGCTTTATGAGGCCTATGGCCTTGGCCTTGGCGATGTCGCGCCGATCTCGGCCGAGCATGGCCTTGGGATCGAGTTACTCTATGACATGCTTGAACCGCACTGGAAAGAATGGAAAGACCGCGAACGGATCGCCAGACAGCATGCGCGCGAAGCCGCACAAGAAGCCCTGGACGAAGCCCGTGCGGATAGCCTTGCAGATGAAGATTTCGACGATGAAGACGGTTTTGCCGATGACGAAGGTGAAGTCTTCCCGTCCTATGAAATCGAATTCAGCGAGGACGACGAAGACGAAGATGGCGAACTGATTGTCGAAGGCGCACGTGACAATTCGAAAATCCAGTTGGCGATTGTTGGCCGTCCGAATGCCGGTAAATCAACCCTTCTGAACCAGCTTTTGGGCGAAGAGCGCGTCATGACCGGGCCGCAGGCCGGGCTCACCCGTGACTCGATCGCGGTCGACTGGTCCTATGAAGGCCGCCCGATCCGTCTGGTCGATACCGCCGGTATGCGCCGCAAGAAGAAGATTGATGACCGCGTTGAAAAGCTGTCGGTTGCCGATACGCTGCGCGTGATCCGCTATGCGCAGGTCGTGGTCCTTATGATTGATGCGACCAACACGCTTGATAAGCAGGACCTGACGATTGCGCGTATGGTGCTTGAAGAAGGCCGTGCGTTGATCATTGCGGTCAACAAGTGGGATGCGATCATCGACAAAAAGGGCGTCATGCAGGAACTGCGTGACAAGCTTGATACGTCCTTTGCCCAGGCCAAGGGTATTCCGGTTCTGACCTTCTCGGCCCTGACCGGGCGTGGCACGGATCGCCTGATGCCGACCGTTCTTGATATCCACGATATCTGGAGCCGCCGCATCCCGACCTCGCAGCTCAATCGCTGGCTTGAAGCAACCACCGAACGCCATTTGCCGCCGGTCATTTCCGGGCGTCGTATTCGCCTGCGCTATATGACCCAGGCGAAATCGCGTCCGCCAAGCTTCTTTATCAACTGCTCCAAGGCGGCGGAACTGCCCGAAAGCTATACGCGCTATCTGATCAATGGTCTGCGCGAAGATTTCGATATGCCGGGCGTTCCGATCCGTATTTACCTGCGCAGCAGCGATAACCCCTACGCCAACAAGAAAAAGAAACGCTAGTTTCGACTTGTTGCCAAACACAACAAAGCCGCCCGTCGGAAACGAGGGCGGCTTTTTCGTGCCGGGTTGCTGCGCAAGAGCTTATTCGAACGCCGCGGAAGGGCCGTTATCAATGATTTCCTTGATATGGTCGGGAAGGTCTTGTTCGGTGAAGCCTTCCTGGATTTCGCGGCTTTGGACAAAGGCGAAAATGTCGGCGATATCCTGGCCGGAAAAATCAATCTGATAGCCAAGGTCGGCTTGCTGAAGGGCTAGCATCTGCGGTGCGCCGCGCCACATGCGGGCAAAGAATTCGAACGGTTCGCGTGCGATATTCATGTTTGATGCATCAAGGCTGGTCGCCACCTCACTGCCGACATTGTTGACCGAGTGACAAATCACGCATCCACGCTCTGCAAACAGGGCCTTACCGCGTTTTGCATCGGCGTCTGGCATATGTAGTATTTTTTGGTCTGCTGCCCGTACTTCATTGAAAGGAATCGATGAGACAAGCGTTACTGCTAGGCAAAAAGATGCCATCGCGATTGTTAGAGAACGTGCGGGCGACATTTTCGGTCCTAAATTCGTTTGGTTGCTATTTGCATCCTAACGAGTTCCGGTCCTGAACTTCAATGAAATGGTATGCTTAGCTGAGAATTTATGGTCTGGAGATCAGGTAGTGTTATGGTTGAATAACCTACTTTTAGTTAGTGTTTATTCGGGGGCGGGCCATTGGCCGATTACATTTTACGAGAGCCAATAATAGGTGGTGTAGGCATAGAGATAACAGAAGGTCGGTACAGCAGTTTGTTGGCAAGCAACGAATTAATAGGGCTGATTTTTCAGATTGAGGAATTCTTCTCGCTACTTGCTGATGCATTTGTTGATTTCGAGACTGAGTTACTGCATCTGTGTTTGGAGTACTTTTATACCGATGGGGAGCAGAGACATAATCGGGAGTTTTTTGATGATGCTCGGCAGAAACTCAATTTGAAGTTGGTGTCATTTCTAGCGTCATCAAGGATATACGAAGATCAGGTGATTAAAAAAGTCGGCGAAATAAATAGGGGAAAAATGTGCTCAGCAGATGTTAATCACTATTTTTCAGAGGCTTTTGATTCGAGTATCGAATATCGCGTGATGCATGCTCTCCGCAACTATGCCCTTCATCAAAATATCCCTATGAATTATCTTAGCTTTCATAGCTCAAACCTTAATCAGTACGGTCATAAGAGGGCCGGAAAGCCTAGTCGTCTTCGTGTCACTATTGAGCCTATGGTTAGTGTGAAGGATTTTGTGGCGGCGAAGAAAGTTAGACAAAAGACGCGAAAAGAAGTGAGTTCTTTAGGGGTTGATTACCTAAATTTAAAGTTTCTTATTCGCGGATTTGTGTCGCTTCTTGCAGGCATCCACGAGAATATTAGGCAGTCCACTCAAGTAATTTTGGACGACGCGTTTGAGGATCTAGGCGCGGCTCACGAGGAATTACGGAAAGCAAAAGGCTCATACCCCAGATTTATCTCAATTTCTGGACGAGGCCCGGACTCCGAACTCGATATTGACTATCCGGAGAGCCTTCGGCTGCATAAGGTTCGTAGGAAATGGTCCCGCCTGAAATCAGTTCAGCGCGGATATGTTTCTTCTGAGATAGTCAAAGATGACAATGCATTTCCTCTGGAGCATGCCAGCATCTGGATCCCAAATTGAATGCACCCGTTGGCAACGGCCATTTTGTGGCTTGGGGTTAAGTAGGGTTGCATTCCAGCCATTCCAAAACAAAAAGCCTTGCTGATGTAGCAAGGCCTTTTTCAGTTCTGAGTGCTGTTCGCGGTGCAAACTTAGTACGCGTCGACCACTTCGCCATGTTTGGTGCAGCTGGCTTCTGCCAGATCGACAAACACGTCGGTGATGCTTTCAGGCGTCGGAAGCGTTTGCGGGTCTTCGCCCGGATAGGCTTCGGCACGCATTTTGGTGCGGATGCGGCCCGGATTGACCAGGTTGACTTTGACCTTGGTTTGTTCGAGTTCCTGCGCATAGGACAGAACAAGGCTTTCAAGGGCTGCCTTGGTCGACGCATAGAGGCCCCAGAAGGCACGCCCCTTGCTTGATGCGTTCGAGGTCACGAAGATTGCCCGACCAGCTTCTGAAAGCTGCAAAAGCTTGTCTGTGGTGCGGATCAGGTGGAAGTTTGCCGTGACGTTGGTGGCAAAGGTGTTCTGGAACACCTGCGCATCAATGTGACCCACCGGGGCGATTTCGCCCAGAAGGCCGGCATTGCCCACAACGATATCAAGCTTGCCAAACCGCTCATAGATTGTCGGACCCAGCATGTCGATCTTGTCAAACATGGTCAGATCAAGCGGCAGCAGGGTGATCTTGCCACCGGCATCGGTCACTTCGTCACTGAGTTCTTCAAGTGCGCCGACATTACGACCAACCGCAATCACATGCGCACCTTCGGCAGCAAAGCGTTTGGCAACCGCACATCCGATCCCGTGCGAGGCCCCGGTGATCAGGGCAACGCGACCTTCAAGACGTTTGGTGTCGGTCATGCAGACTGCCTTTCAACCAACTGGCTGAGCTTGCGGTCCTTGTTTTCGGCATTGTGATCGGTGAGCTTGATCGGGTAATCGCCGGTGAAGCACGCATCGCAGAAGGCCGGGTTGTCGTTGTCACGGCCTTCAAGACCGGTGGCACGATACAGGCCATCAATGGTGACGAAGGCCAGACTGTCGACGCCGATGATCTTTGCCATGCTTTCGATGTCGTGATTGGCCGCCATCAGTTTGTCTTTGGACGGGGTATCAACGCCATAGAAGCACGGGTTCATGGTCGGCGGGCTGGTGATGCGCATATGCACCTCTGCCGCACCGGCCTGACGGACCAGATCAACAATCTTGGTCGAGGTGGTGCCACGCACGATCGAGTCATCAACCAGAATAACGCGCTTGCCCTTAAGCTTGCCGGGGTTGGCGTTATGTTTCAGCTTCACGCCAAGGTGGCGGATCTGATCGGTCGGCTCGATAAAGGTACGCCCGACATAGTGGTTGCGGATGATGCCCAGTTCGAACGGAATACCGCTTTCCTCGGCATAGCCAAGGGCTGACGGCACACCGGAATCCGGGATAGGCACGACAACGTCGGCATCAACAGCGGATTCACGGGCCAGTTCGCGGCCGATATGCTTGCGCACGTCATAGACGCTTGTGCCTTCGACGATGCTGTCGGGGCGGGCGAAATAGACATGCTCGAAAATGCAGAAGCGCGATTTTTGCGGCTTGAACGGCTTGATCGAGCGCAGGCCATCATCGGTGATTTCAACGATTTCACCCGGTTCGACGTCGCGGATGAATTCCGCGCCAACGATATCAAGGCCGACCGTTTCCGATGACAGGATATAGGCGTCATTGAGCTTGCCGAGAACCAGCGGACGCACACCCAGCGGGTCCCGCAGACCGATCAGTTTCTTCTGGGTCATGACGACCAGGGAATAGGCACCTTCAACCTGACGGACCGCATCGATCAAGCGATCGACGATCTTTTCATACAGGCTGGTCGCGATCAGGTGAATGAAGGTCTCGGTGTCCGAGGTCGACTGGAAGATCGAGCCGCGTTTCACAAGGCGTTCACGCACCGCAAGCGAGTTGGTCAGGTTGCCGTTATGGGCAATTGCCAGACCACCGAATTCAAAGTCGGCAAAAAGCGGCTGCACGTTGCGAAGGCCCTTGCCGCCCGCCGTCGAGTATCGGACATGGCCGACCGCACGGTGGCCGGGCAGGCTTTTGATGACATCCTCGGAGCCGAAGATATCACCAACCTGGCCGGATGCCCGGTGTGCCGGAAAATCTTCGCCGTCATAGGACACAATGCCTGCGGCTTCCTGTCCGCGATGCTGCAGCGCATGCAGGCCAAGGGCCGTTAATGCCGTCGCATCGGGGGAGCCAAAAACGCCAAAGACGCCACATTCTTCACGTAGCTTGTCGTCATCAAATGGATTGGTGGTCAGCATGAGTGGGTTCCGCTCTCTCGCCGGTGGCGCACGGAATTCGTTATTAGTACGAAACCCACACGCCTCACTCGTTAGTGGTCGCCTCAATCAGGCGATCCAAATCATCGCGCGAGGGCCTTGTATACCCGTTTAGGGGCGCGGGTCCAGTCCCTTTTGGTTCCGGACCAAGAAGTTGGCGATAGGTTTTTTCGTTCGCATCGGCCTCACGCTGAGCGCGCTCAAGCTCTTGCGCCGTGGTATCGAAAATTTCGTCAGGTGCCATGCGCATAATGAGGAAGGCGCCTTCCTCAAGAACCGGGCGGGTACGGGCATCACGGACCCAGTCGGGCTGCGAATCTGCTGGCAGCAACCAGGACAGGGCCAGGAAACCGATACAGACGATCAGTGCCCCGCGCAAAAGCCCGAAAACAAAGCCAAGCGTGCTATCGAGGCTATCGAGGCCGGAATTCTGAACCGCCCGGCCAATGCGCCCGCTGATGAACGAGAAAATCAAAAACGAAATCAGAAACAGGCCAACCCCGGTTGCCAGATCGGCAATCAGTTCGGACGGGATCAAATCCCGCACATAGGGCCGCGCAACCGGATAGCCATAAAGCGCGACAAGCCCGGCACCGACCCAGCCCATCATCGACAGGGTTTCGTGAATAAAACCGCGGAAAAAGGCAAAGATCCCCGATATCAGCAAAATGCCGACAACAATCAGATCAAACACATCACGTGCGCCAAGATCGGGAAGGGCGGAGAAATCCATTTATGTGTAAACCTTGTTCGTCAGTCCGGGTGGCGGGCAGTCGTGCTTTGAAGGCGCTTAATACATGCCTTCGCGCGGACGCACCTTGTCGCGGACATCGTCGCCGAAGAGGTTTACCAAATCCTGAAGATGGCCGATTTCGGTCTGATTGAGGCCCTTGATCGACATCTTCTTCTTGCCCTGGGTGCCATTCTTGGGGGTGTAGGCATTGCCAAAGCCAAGTTTGGTCGCTTCTTTCAGTCGCGATTCGAGTTGTCCGACCGGGCGGACTTCCCCCGAAAGGCCGATTTCACCAACAATCACCGTCTCGCCCGGAACCGGCGCATCGGCGACCGCTGAAATCAGTGCCGCCGCAACCGCCATGTCGGCGGCGGGTTCACCCACCCGCAAACCACCGGCGACGTTAAGGTAAACATCAAACTGACTAAGCGGTAGGCCGCAACGGGCATCCAGCACGGCCAAAATCATGTTCATGCGCGCAGAGTCCCAGCCAACGACCGCACGGCGCGGGGTGGCAAGGGCCGATTGCGCAACAAGCGCCTGAATTTCCACAAGCATCGGGCGTGTGCCTTCAAGCCCGGCAAAGACCGCGGTGCCACTGACCGGGGAATCACGATCTGCCAAAAACAGCGCGGATGGGTTGGGCACCTCGACCAGTCCGGCATCACCCATTTCAAACACGCCGATTTCATCGGTCGCGCCGAAACGGTTCTTCACCGCGCGCAGGATGCGGAACTGATGACCACGTTCGCCTTCGAAATACAGAACCGTATCGACCATATGTTCCAGCACGCGCGGACCGGCAATCTGGCCTTCCTTGGTGACGTGACCGACAAGCAGCACAGCAAAGCCCTTGCGCTTGGCAAGGCGGATCAGTTCCAGCGCACAGGCGCGGACCTGTGAAACCGTGCCCGGCGCACTATCAAGCGTGTCGGCATACATGGTCTGGATCGAGTCAATTACCACCACGTCGTGGCTGCTGGCTTCAAGGGTTGTGATGATGTCGCGCAGGCTGGTCGCGGCGGCAAAGTCGACCTTGGATTTTTCAAGGCCAAGGCGGGCGGCGCGCATGCGGACCTGATCAACGGCTTCCTCGCCCGAGATATAGGCGCATTTATGTTTGGCGGCCATGGCCCCGACGGCCTGCAAAAGGATGGTTGATTTACCAATCCCCGGATCGCCGCCGACCAACAGGGCCGAACCCGGTACAAGCCCGCCGCCGCACGCACGATCGAGTTCGGTGATGCCGCTTATGATGCGTTTCGGGCTGGCGCTTTCGCCTTCAAGGGCGACGAATTCGATGGTCTTGCCCTTGGCACCCCCGGCAATGCCGCCAGTGGCCTTGGGGCCGCTTTCAACGCGTTCTTCCTCGATGCTGTTCCATTCGCCGCAGCCGTCGCAACGTCCGGTCCATTTGCGGTACTCGGCACCACAGTTCTGGCAGATGAAACGGCTTTGGGTTTTGGCCACAGAATGCTCCGCAGATCAAAGAAGTGTCAGTAAGGGCGAATGTCGGTCAGACAGTGCTCAGAGATGCTTGAGATCAAGTTCAAGCGGACCTTCGATATCACCGGCAACGAATTGTTGCAAATAGGGGTTATCGGCATCGTCAATATCGGCAACCGGCCCATCCCAGATAATCTTGCCCTGATACAGCATGGCAACCCGATCGGCGATCTTGCGTGCGCTGGCCATATCATGGGTGATGGTCATCGCACTGGCCCCCAGTTCGCGGGTGCATTTGACGATCAGATCGTTGATGACATCGCCCATGATCGGGTCAATGCCGGTGGTCGGTTCGTCAAAGAACAAAATTTCCGGCTCCGTCGCGATGGCGCGTGCGAGGCCGACACGTTTTTGCATGCCGCCCGAAAGTGATGCCGGGGACATTTTGGCGATATCAGCCGCCAGACCGACATCCTCAAGCCTTGCAATGGCAAGATCGCGGGCCTTGGCAGGTTTCATGCCCTGACCTTCGATCAGGCCAAATGCGACATTTTCCCAAACGGTAAGGGAGTCAAAAAGGGCAGCACCCTGAAACAGCATGCCGGTCTTTGCCAGCATGGCATCGCGTTCGGCCTGTGATGCGGTGGTCATTTCGACCCCGTCCACCTTGATCGACCCCTGATCCGGGGTAAGAAGGCCCAGAACGCATTTCAGCGTAACCGACTTGCCGGTGCCCGAACCGCCAATGATGGCAACCGATTCACCCTTGGCGACATCAAGGTCGACACCCTGAAGCACCTTTTTCGGGCCAAAGCCCTTGTGAACGTTGCGAAGCGATATCTTGGCTGTGTTGCTCATGATCCTGTCAACCGGCCCTTATCGCGTGAAGAACAGTTCGGTGACGATATAGTTCGAAATCAGGATCAGGATGGAGCTTGAAACAACCGCGTTGGTCGTTGCCTGACCAACACCCTGTGCGCCGCCGCGGGAATGATACCCGTGATAGCACCCCATCAGCGTGATGATAAAGCCAAACACGGCGGCCTTCACCAGACCCGAAACCACATCAAGCTGTTCAAGATACTGGAACGTGTTGCGGATATAGGAGCCGTCATTAAAGCCAAGCTTGTTCACGCCAACCAGATAGCCGCCCATCACCCCGATGATATCGCCGATCAGAACCAGAACGGGCAGGGTGATCAAACCGGCAATCACACGCGGCACGACCAGATATTTGAACGGATTGGTCGAAAGGGTCACCAGCGCATCGATCTGTTCGGTCACACGCATGGTGCCGATTTCTGCGGCAATGGCGGCACCAACACGGCCAGCGACCATGAGGCCAGCCAGCACCGGGCCCAATTCGCGGGTCATGGAAATGACAACCACGGTCGCAACCGCACTTTCGGCCGAAAATCGCGAGAACCCGGAATAGGATTGCAGCGCCAGAACCATCCCGGCAAACAGGGTGGTCATGGCGACAACCGGCAACGAGAAATAGCCGATTTCACGCATCTGTTTGAAAATCAGGCGGAAATAGATCGGTGGTGTGACCATGTGGCCGATGGTGCGACCCGCAAATACCGTGACGCGACCGACAAGGGCCAAAAAGGTCAGAAACATATGGCCAACCGGCGCAAAGATCGGCATCTGTACTTCGAAGTCCCCTGTTATCGACCTGCCGGAATTGTCTGGCTGGCTATTATGATTTAGCTCTCTGTATAAACCCGCCGGTAGCGATGTCCAAGAGAAGTTAGAATTTCATAACCGATTGTACCAGCAGCAGATGCAACGTCGTCAACCGTCATCTTGTCATCAAGAAGCGACACCATATCCCCGGCCTTAAGCGTTTTGCCCGGAAGGTCGGTGATATCAACCGTGATCGCATCCATTGAAACACGCCCGACATAGGGAACTTCATGCCCCTTGATGATCAGCTTGCCGGAATTGGACAGTGAACGCAGCCAACCATCAGCATACCCGACTGCAAGGGTGGCGATTTTCGATTTGCGTTTTGCCTGCCAAGTGCCGCCATAACCAACTGTCTGCGGTTCATCGATTTCGCGGACCTGAAGGACTTTGACCTTAAGGTTTACGACAGAACGCATCGGGTTGGTGGTTTCCGGCGTCGGGTTGCCCCCCCAAAGGGCGATGCCCGGACGGCAGAATTCAAGATGGTAGTCATCGTTGCGGAAAATCGCCGACGAGTTACAGAACCCGCGCGGGGCCGGCGGCAGGCGACGATACCATTTCATGAACAGGTCGTACTGTTCCTTGGTGACCGGGTTTCCGGCCTCATCAGCCGCAACCGGGTGGGTCATGTAACCGGCCTTTTCAAACCCATAGAGCAGGGATGAATAGCGGTCGACAAGGTTGCTGACATCAAGTGGGGTCAGGCCAAGGCGGCTCATGCCGGTATCAAGATGGATAAAGGCCGGGGCCGGACGTTCATATTCGCGGCACAGGTTTGACCAGCGTTCGATCTGTTCAAGATCATTCAGAACCGGGATGACGTCATTTTCAATAAAGAATTCCTCGTCACCGGGCAGGACACCGTTCAGAACCGCAATGCGACCACCACCACGCAAAACCGGGAACAGTTCGGCGGCTTCGTTGGCTTGTGCCACAAAGAACAGCCGGCATCCCTGCTTTTTCAGGACCGGGACGATGGTTTCGGCGCCAAGACCATAGGCATTCGCCTTTACCACAGCCGCACAGGTGCGCCCGGTATAGCGTTTGGTCAGGGTTTTATAGTTGTCGGCAACTGCTTTCAGATTGATTTGCAGTTCCGCGCACTCGGCAGCACGGCCGACGGCGGGAAGAACGGTCATTCGTAATACCCCGTGGAATCCGTTGGTGGATGGGTGGTTGCCCTATCCTCTATTCATATTCTTCTTCTGTGTGATCAAGATCACCAAACTTGGTGTAGTTCCCGTCAAAGAACAGGCGCACGTTGCCCACCGGGCCGTGACGCTGCTTGGCAACAATAACCTCGGCAGTGTTGTAAACGTGGTTCAGACGTTCCTGCCACTGCGAATAGCGTTCCCCGAACTTGTCGGTGGCTTCTTCCGGGCGCTGGGCCGGTTCGGCACGTTCGAGATAGTATTGTTCGCGATAAATGAACATCACGACGTCGGCGTCCTGCTCGATTGAGCCGGACTCACGAAGGTCGGAAAGCTGCGGACGTTTATCTTCGCGCTGTTCGACCGCACGTGAGAGCTGCGACAGGGCCAGTACCGGAACTTCGAGCTCCTTGGCAATCGCCTTGAGCATACGGGTAATTTCGGAAACTTCCTGCACGCGGCCATCGCCACGGAAGTTGGTCGGCGGTGCCAGAAGCTGCAGGTAATCGACGACGATCATCGCAAGGCCGTGCTGACGCTTTAGACGGCGGCAACGTGTGCGAAGTGTCGATACCGGAAGGGCAGGTGTATCATCGATATAGAGCGGAACGGTATTGAGTTCCTGGGTGGCCAGCAACAGACGTTCGAAATCCTGTTCGTTCAGGTCACCACGGCGCATGTTATCGCCTGAAACCTCGGCCGCCTGCGACAGAAGTCGTCCGGCAAGCTGTTCGGCCGCCATCTCAAGCGAGAATACGGCAATCGCCCCGGTTCGTGTTTCATCGCGGGTGTCTTCGCCCGCCGCGCGGTTCTGATGCGATGCAATGGCAGCGTTAAACGCGATGTTCATCGCAAGGGCTGTTTTACCCATCGACGGACGACCGGCAAGGATCAGCAAGTCAGACGGGTGCAAACCGCCAAGCTTGCGGTCGATATCGCGCAAGCCCGTGGTCACACCGACAACGCGCCCGGCGTTTTTATAGGCGTGATCGATATTCTCATAGGCCTTGGCAAGGGCAGGGCCAAACGCGACAAAGCCCGATTCCGCAGAACCGGCTGTTGCCAGCGAGAACAGTTTCTGTTCGGCTCTTTCGATCTGGTTGGTAGCGTCGGTATCAAGTTCGTACTGATAGGCTTCGTTGACGACTTCCTCGCCAAGTTCGATCAGTTCGCGTCGCAGATACAGGTCATAGACCAGCTTGCCATAGTCGCTGGCATTGATCACCGAAACCAGATTGTTTGACAGTTCGGCCAGATATTGCGCACCACCGATTTCGGCAAGATGTTCATCCTGCTTGAAATAGGCTTTGAGCGTGACCGGGTTGGCCAATTGGCCGCGTTCGATCAGCTTGCCGCAAGCCTCGAAGATGCGACCGTGACGCCCATCGGCGAAATGTTCCGGGCGCAGAATATCAGACACGCGCTCGTAGGCCGCGTTGTTATTGAGGATCGCGCCAAGAAGGGCAGCCTCCGCTTCAAAATTGTGCGGCGCCATGCGATCGAGCACCATTTCGGTGTCGGCACCATGGTCCGGTTCAAGCGGGGCAAAAAGGGCATCTAAATTGGGATCTGTCATGGGCCGAAAAGGTAGCAGGCATCAGCAAGACCGCAAAGAGCTAATCGGTATAACTCATAGCCGGTATTCCGCCAGCGCAGAGGTCGCAAATGCCGCAGGCTCCTGAAATGCTTTGAAAAAATCGACGGGCTTTGGCGTTAGGGCAAAAGAAAACGGCACATCCCTGCGGATGTGCCGTTTTCAAATCGTTCGAAGAACCTGCGATTAAGCGTTGGTTTCTTCTTCGTCAGCTTCGATTGCTTCTGCAAGGTCAGCCGGAACTTCTTCTTCGAAGAGTTCTTCAGCGGCTTCGAGGGCTTCCTCTTCTTCCGCTTCCATTTCTTCGATGGTGCCAAGAACAGCAGAACCCTTGCGGAGCTGTTCAGCGGCATCTTCTTCGGAACGTGCAACGTTGGCAGTTACCTCAATGATAACTTCCGGGTGCAGGTTGATACGGACCTGATGCAGACCAAGGGTCTTGATCGGCTGATCAAGAACGACCTGGGTACGGGCAACAGTGAAGCCTGCTTCGGTTACTGCGTTTGCGATATCGCGGGCAGTGACCGAACCATAAAGCTGGCCAACGTCGGATGCCTGACGAACGACGGTGACTGCGAGTTCACCCATCTTCTCGGAAACAGCTTCTGCTTCCTTACGGCGTTCCAGGTTGTCAGCTTCAAGCTGTGCTTTCTGTGCTTCGAACACAGAGATGTTTGCTTTGGTTGCACGAAGGGCCATGCCCTGCGGCAGCAAGCGGTTGCGGGCGTGGCCCGGCTTGACAGTGACTACGTCACCCATCTGACCGAGTTTTTCTACCCGCTGGAGCAGAATAACTTCCATCACCGATCCTCCTCATTGCTACGGGTCATCGGTTCTTTCCCCCGCAGCCTGATTAAATGCTCAACAATTCCAAGTCCGGTGATCGCGATAAACGACCAGGTGGACAGAACCGCGACGATGTAAAACACCGTCAGAATTACACGTTTTTGCGGCCATCGGGCTGCCTGCCCATGCACCAGCGCCAATCCCTGAAACAGGAACGGCACTGCCAGTACCACCGCGACGTTGCGCGCCACATAAGCCAGCGAACCATCGGCAAAGCCGACCGTAAACCCGGCCAGGGCAAACACAAACAGTGACCAGCCAGGCAAGGCAAAGGTTGCCATATTTGGTGTCGGACGCAGGTTTTTGCCTGCACGCACCAAAATTGCCTGTGCGATTGCGGCGTTGGCGAACAGCATCAATAGCCAGCTCACCGCTGCAATCGCCGGGAAGTAAGTCTGGAACATACCAATCAGACCCTGAACATCGGATGTCATAGGGACACCCATTTCCGAGTACATCTGGCTCAGGAACTTCGCGATGAAGTCCTGAATGTCCACACCTTCCGCCGTCAGTGTTCCGGTAACGAAGATCATTACCGTCGCGACCATGACGGCCATGGCACTTACGACAATTCCGGAAGGCAGAAAGGCAAGATTGCCGTTTTGATCTTTCCGGACGACCAGCGCCATGCGGGTCAACAACATCGCCGGTCCGGCAAACAC
The DNA here is from genome assembly GCF_000300275.1 of Thalassospira profundimaris WP0211. Classification (GTDB taxonomy): domain Bacteria; phylum Pseudomonadota; class Alphaproteobacteria; order Rhodospirillales; family Thalassospiraceae; genus Thalassospira; species Thalassospira profundimaris. Next base: position 130,349 of record NZ_AMRN01000005.1, read on the forward strand.
GACCATAAAGACCGTGAAAGGCAGTAATCCCCCCATAAGAATGAGGGCAATACATGCGGCAAATGCCGCAACCAGCAGGCGTTTGGGCCCTTGCCACAATCCCGTAAGGAAAAGCGGCAGATGCCCGAAGTATGAAAGCAAAAGAGCAAACGGATTTCCTGATAGAACCAGCAGGAACAGAACGGCACTGCCAAGTCCGGTCCCAATCGCTATGAGGGTGTCACGTTGCATCATTTACTCCCGGCCCGAGACCTCAAAAGGGTCTCTTGCCGACTGCCTCAGACCTGGTCTGCGTAGGGCAGCAGCGCCAGGAAGCGTGCACGCTTGATGGCTTTCGCCAGTTCGCGCTGCTTCTTGGCCGAAACCGCAGTGATACGGCTCGGAACGATTTTGCCGCGTTCGGAAACGAAACGCTGCAGCAGTTTGACATCTTTGTAGTCAATCTTCGGCGCATCATCACCCGAGAACGGGCAGGTTTTACGACGACGGAAAAACAGACGACGTCCAGCCATGATATTATCTCCTCGCTATCTGTTAGCCGTTCTGACGGGGGCCGCCACGGCGATTACCGCCACGACCGCCGCGCTCGTCGCGGTTGCGCAGAATGGCAGACTGTTCTTCTTCGAACTCGTCAACCTTGACAGTCATCTGACGCAGAACGTCTTCGTTCAGGCGCATCTGACGCTCGTATTCCGCGATCGCGTCTTTGTCAGCTTCGATCTGGAAGAGAGTATAGTGGCCTTTGCGGTTCTTTTTGACACGGTATGCCAGGGAACGCAGACCCCAATATTCGGTTTTGGCGATTTTGCCGCCGAGACCTTCGATGGTCTGGGTCAGCTTTTCGTTCAGACTTTCGACCTGTGCGGTCGAGAAGTCCTGACGTGCGATAAACACGCTTTCGTATTTGCTCATAATACTCCTATTACTCCTTTTGGCTTATCTCTTCCTGCATGACCTCGTGCCATGCAGGCATAGCCGGACAATCCCGGCAAGGAGCCGTGAGACGGCGGAATATACACTTTTCGCCCATGAGTGCAACGCCAAATGCAGCTTTTTGCCGATTACGGGATAGCGCGATGGCTTTGACAGTATCGGCAGAAACCTGCGTGTTTCTGACTTGGATCTATCATGGGGTGAGTATTGCGGTTTCGGGATAACCGACATGCACGCGATTGTGAAGGCGGCGTTTGTCGCTGCATTCAATGCATCTTCGGTCTTAAAGCTACAGCAGGCCTTGGTTTTCCATGCTTCTTCGGCGGTGTCCGTTGGGGATGTGTGGGTGTTGCGTATTGTGCGCTGCGCAACAGCCAGTCCTTCGTAAATGACGCAAAATATGCCATAAACGCGCAAATCGGGTATCAAACCCGAAAGTAACACTATTGTTATAGTGTTATCGCGACGTGCAGTTTTGGGGCGTAAAAAAATCAAACCAACCGCGCCCATCAGGTTTCAGTTCTTGACAGTGCGCTTGCGCACGCTATCAAGGGTGGCTCAATTTCAAGGGGCCGGTTTTCGGCACAGTCTTCGTAGAAGCGGACAAGGGTTTATTTAATATAATGACACGCGCACTCGTTTTCCCCGGACAGGGGTCGCAAGCGGTAGGTATGGGCAAGGAACTGGCAGACGCATTTCCGGTTGCCCGCGAAGTTTTCCAGGAAGTTGATGATGCGCTTTCGCAAAAGCTTAGCGCGCTGATGTTTGAAGGTCCGGAAAACGAACTGACCCTGACCGAAAACGCGCAGCCGGCCTTGATGGCGGTCAGCCTTGCGGTGACCCGTGTTCTGGAAAAAGAAGGCGGCTTTACCCTGACCGACAAGTGCGACCTTGTTGCCGGTCATTCTCTTGGCGAATATTCCGCCCTTGCAGCAGCAGGCACCTTTGCCATTTCGGATGCCGCGCGCCTTTTGAAAATCCGTGGTCAGGCAATGCAGGCCGCCGTTCCGGTCGGTGTTGGCGCGATGGCAGCCCTTCTTGGTCTTGATTATGTCGACGCGGTCGCGGTTGCCGAAGAAGCAGCACAGGGTGAAGTTTGCACCGCCGCCAATGACAATGCCAGCGGGCAGGTTGTTGTTTCCGGTCACAAGGCGGCTGTGGAGCGCGCGATTGAGATCGCCAAGGAAAAGGGCGCAAAACGCGCCGTCTTGTTGCCGGTATCGGCACCGTTCCATTGTGCCCTGATGCAGCCGGCAGCCGATCGCATGGCAGAGGCGCTTGGCGCTGTGACCATGAATGCACCGGGCAAGCCGGTCGTGGCCAACGTGACCGCAGAAAAAACTGACGATCCGGAAACCATTCGTAAACTCCTTGTAGAGCAGGTTTGCGGCACAGTGCGCTGGCGTGAGTCGGTTCTTTATATGAAAGAACAGGGCATCACCGATCTGGTAGAGATCGGCGCAGGCAAAGTTTTGACCGGCATGGTACGTCGTATTGACCGCGATCTGAGCGGTACGGCTGTGAATGGTCCGGCAGATATCGAAGCATTCCTCGGCGCTCTGTAAGAGTGTCCGGAACACGAACGAACCCAAAGGGAACGAAAATTTATGTTTGATCTTGCAGGGAAAACAGCACTCGTAACCGGTGCGACCGGCGGTATCGGTGGCGAAATCGCCAAGGTTCTGGCCGAAGCTGGTGCGAAGGTTGCTCTGTCGGGCACCCGTCAGGAACGCCTCGAAGCGGTTGCTGCCGAAATCGGTGGCAACGCGGTTGTTGTTCCGGCCAACCTTTCGGATAAAGAATCGGTCGATGGCCTGATCAAAAATGCTGAGGAGGCCCTTGGCGGTCAGCTTGATATTCTGGTTAACAATGCCGGAATTACCCGTGATCAGCTTGCCATGCGTCTTAAGGATGAAGACTGGCAGGCGGTTCTTGATGTGAACTTGACCTCTGCCTTCAAGCTTGCGCGCAATTCACTGCGCGGCATGATGAAGCGTCGCCACGGCCGTATTATCAACATCACCTCGATCGTTGGTGTGACCGGCAACCCGGGCCAGACCAACTATGCCGCTGCCAAGGCCGGGATGATCGGTTGGTCAAAATCGCTGGCACAAGAGGTTGCGGCGCGCGGAATTACGGTTAACTGTGTGGCACCGGGCTTTATTACCACGGCCATGACCGAAGAACTCGGAGATGCCCAGAAAGAAAAGCTTTTGGGCGGTATTCCGGCAGGTCGCATGGGCGACAGCAAAGAGATCGCAGCAGCGGTTCTGTATCTTGCAAGTGACGAAGCAGCTTATGTCACAGGACAGACCTTGCATGTGAATGGCGGAATGGCGATGATTTAACCCGTTGCGGGTTGCCTTCTTTTCTGTTTAAAAGAGGCCGCTATACCAAATATTGAAACTGGCGATTGTTCGTTGCCGGTTTCCGGTTCCCGGGAACTCCTTCAATAGGGGGACACAACGGGTACCACGTGTAAACTAACTGACAGAAAACCTATTGAAGGATTTGAGCTATGAGTGATGTCGCAGATCGCGTGAAGAAGATCGTTGTCGAGCACCTCGGTGTTGAAGAAGACAAGGTCACTGAAAACGCAAGCTTCATCGACGATCTGGGCGCAGACAGCCTGGACACCGTTGAGCTGGTTATGGCGTTTGAAGAAGAATTCGGTTGTGAAATTCCGGATGACGCGGCTGAAAAAATTCTGACCGTTAAAGACGCGATCGACTTCATCGAAAAGGCGGACAGCTAAGTTTGCTGTTAGACATGGGCGCCTAGAGGGCATCCTCAGGCGCCCTTTTCGTCTTTGCTGGATTCATAGAATAAAGGCGTAATGCGGGATGAGACGCGTAGTTGTTACCGGTATTGGTGCTGTTACTCCGCTTGCTAGCGGGGCACAGAATACTTGGCAGAAACTGCTGAACAGCCAATCCGGGATCAAAAGCATCGATACGTTTGACGTGTCGGATATCCCTGCCAAAATCGCAGGCCTCGTGCCGCGCGGTGAGGGTGACGGACTTTTCAACGCTGAAGATCATGTCTCGATCAAAGACATGAAGAAAATGGACGATTTCATCGTCTATGGGATTGCTGCAGCTGATCAGGCGATTGCGGATTCTGGTTGGAAGCCGGAAACCGACGAAGATCAGGAAGCAACCGGCGTTTTGATCGGTTCGGGGATCGGTGGGTTGCCCAAGATTTCCGAGGCAACTGATCTGGTCAATAACGGCAAGACCCGTCGTGTCAGTCCGTTCTTCATTCCGTCTTGTCTGATTAACCTGGTTTCAGGTCAGGTTTCGATCAAACACGGTCTTAAAGGTCCGAACCATGCGGTGGTTACCGCCTGTTCGACCGGTGCACACGCCGTTGGCGACGCATCGCGCATGATTATGCTTGGCGATGCCGATGTCATGGTTGCGGGTGGTGCCGAAGCTGCTGTTTGCCGTCTTGGCATGGCAGGCTTTGCTGCTGCACGTGCGCTTTCGACCAGCTACAACGACACACCAACCGAAGCATCCCGTCCGTGGGATGAAGGCCGTGACGGTTTCGTCATGGGCGAAGGTGCGGGCTGTGTTGTTCTTGAAGAATACGAACACGCCAAGGCGCGTGGGGCTCGGATTTACGCCGAAGTTGCCGGTTACGGCATGTCGGGTGATGCTTATCACATCACCGCACCGGCCGAAGACGGCAATGGCGGCTTCCGTTCGATGCGCAATGCCATTCGCAATGCGGGTCTGAACCCGGAAGATGTTGATTACGTCAACGCACATGGCACCTCGACTCCGCTGGGTGATGAAATCGAACTGGGTGCGGTAAAGCGCCTGTTCGGTGATCATGCCCAGAAAATGTCGATGTCTTCGACCAAATCGGCAACCGGTCACCTTCTGGGTGCTGCCGGTGCGATTGAAGCCGTGTTCTCGATCCTTGCGATCCACGAAGGCGTTGTTCCTCCGACGTTGAACCTGCGCAATCCGTCCGAGGCATGCAAAGGCATTGATCTGGTTCCGCTTGAAGCCAAACAGCGTAAAGTCAATGTCGCTCTGTCGAACTCGTTCGGCTTTGGCGGCACCAACGCATCGCTTGTTTTCAAGGCCGTTTAAACAGCAGAGCAACCCCCGGGAGCATTCCCTTGAAGCGTTTTCTGCTTTTTATTGGCTTTCTGATCATCACCGCTGCTCTCGCCACAGGTGGGGCAGCGGTGTATGTTTATGTGCAATACACATCGCCGAGCAATTTGGCGCAGGAACGCGACATCATCATCCCGCAGGGGACCGGTGTGCGCGGTATTGCCGAGATTTTCCAACGTGAAAACATCATCACCGAACCGCTGATCTTCCTTGCTGGGGTTCGCGTCAGTCAGCTTGACCGGTCGCTGCGTGCGGGGGAATACCATTTCCCGGCCCGGGTCAGCCCGAAACAGGCTGCTGAAATTCTGGCCTTTGGGGATACGGTCAAACGGTTCGTCACCATCCCTGAAGGTCTTCGTTCCGGCGAAATCGTTGATCGGATCAAGCTGGTCGATGGATTAACCGGCGAGATCGCCGATATTCCGGCCGATGGCACCTTGTTGCCCGAAACCTATCAGTTCTCGTTTGGGGATACGAAGCAAAGCATCATTGATCGTATGCGCTCAGCCCACGATGAAATGGTCAAACAGCTTTGGCCGGGCCGTCAGGACGGATTGCCGTTCGACACCATTGAAGAGGCGGTTATTCTGGCCTCCATCGTTGAACGCGAAACCGGCGTTGCTGGCGAACGGGCAAGGGTCGCTGGGGTGTTTATCAATCGTCTGCGACGCGATATGCGCTTGCAGTCTGATCCGACAGTTGCCTATGCGCTTAGCCCGGACAAGCGTCTTGAACGTCCTTTGACGCGCAAGGATTGGCGTTTTGAGAGCCCCTATAACACCTATGTCACCAGCGGCCTGCCGCCCGGACCGATCACCAATCCGGGGCGCGATGCGTTCTATGCGGTCCTGCATCCAGCAGCGACCGAAGATCTGTACTTCGTTGCAGACGGGACGGGAGGACATGCATTTGCCAGAACCCTTGATGAGCATAATCGCAACGTTGCCAAGTGGCGGCGCATCCGCGACGGGCAGTGATCACGCCAAAGAGTTCGAACCAAATGATAAAGGCGGAATCGGGTTGATGCCGTCTTTTTGCTTCCTAGTGTTCGCCTTGGCTATCGGGCGATGATGTTTTCTTCGGGATCCGGGATGCCGCAAGATCCATCAACCATTGCGGTGTCATCTTAAGTATTCCGATAATCAGGTTCATTTGCCACGGGAAGGCGATCATGCCCTTGTCGCGTTCAAGCCCCCGCACGATCTTCTTTGCGGCCTTGTCGGCCTGCATGAAGAATGGCATCGGGAAATCATTGGCATCGGTGATGCGGCTTTTAACAAAGCCCGGGCAGATGACATTGACCTTCACGCCATCGGGCGCCAATGCACCACGCAATCCTTCGCCGTAAACCCGAATAGCCGCCTTGCTGGCGCAATAGGCCGGGGCAGAGGGCAATCCACGCCATGATGCCTGGGATGCGACCAATGCGACCTGACCGCGTCTGCGCGCACGCATGACCTTGATCGCCGGATCAATCGTATTCAGGACACCGGCGACATTGGTGGCAAAGATATCGCGAACCTGTTCTGGGCTTTCGCCAAGGCCACCCGTACCTGCCGAAATGCCGGCATTGGCAATAACGAGGCTGAGCTGCGCAATTTCATCGCAATGGGTGACATAGGCGTCCATTGTTTCGCGGGACGTCACATCGAGAACATCGGCATAAACATTGGCCCCGGCGGCGCGGCAATCATTTTCCACCAGTTGCAAGCGTGTTTGATTGCGACCGCTGATAAAAAGGGTCACGCCGGTACGTGCGAAATGGCGGGCAAGGGCAGCGCCAATACCCGAACTGGCACCGGTGATCAGAATGGCATCGTACTGAAAGGACATTGTTGCTCGTACTGGGTTTTGAAATAAGGAAATTGATTTTTGCGGAACATGCTGCAGCAATAGGGCAGCATTATGAAATACGGCTTATGTTTACCATATTGTCGTTATCGCGTGATGATCGGTGTTCACCCTTGGCGGGACATTGGCCAATGGTTATAAACGCCTAAACACAAAAGCAAACTGGATGAAAAGATGACCGTTTCAAGCATGACCGGATTTGCGCGCGTTGATGGCGCGGCCGATGGTTTCGGCTGGACCTGGGAACTGCGCAGCGTCAACGGCAAGGGACTTGATGTTCGCCTGCGTCTGAATGGCGGGTTTGAGCGTCTTGAGGCCAAGGTGCGCGATGCGGTTTCCAAGCGGTTCAAGCGCGGCAATATGGGCGTGACCCTGAATGTTATGCGTTCCGGCGATAACAATGCTTATTCGGTGAACCGGGAACTGCTTTCCGAACTGGTCCAGATTGCTGAGGAGTTTGATAATACCAGCAGCCTGTCGGCAGGAACGATTGCAGATCTTATGAATGTGCGTGGTGTGCTTGAAGCCTATGAGCCACAGGAAGACGAAGCAACCCGGGACGCCAATGATGCCGCCGTGCTGGCAAGCCTGAATGAGGCCATCGATCAGATGGCCGCCCACCGGGCAGAGGAAGGCGAGAAACTTGACGCCATGCTGCGCGGCCATGTCGATAACATCGAGGCGACTGTTACACGTGCTGAAAACTGCGAATCAGCGCGCGCAGACGCCATCAAGGATCGTCTGAAACGTCAGGTCGAAGAATTGATGGATGCGGGCAAGTTCGACCCCGAACGCCTGCATCAGGAAGCAGCGATTTTGGCGACCAAGGCCGACATCCGCGAAGAGATTGATCGTCTGAAGGCCCATATAAGTGCAGCACGTGATATGTTGACTAAGGGTGGCGCAATCGGGCGTAAGCTTGACTTCCTGTGCCAGGAGTTCAATCGCGAGGCCAACACGCTGTGCTCAAAGGCCAATGATATTGAACTGACCAATTGCGGTATGGAGCTTAAAGTGATCATTGATCAGCTCCGCGAGCAGGTCCAGAACGTCGAATAAGCGGCAGGGAAGGAAACAACATGATTGATCCGCATAACCGCCGTGGCGTGATGCTGGTGTTCTGTGCGCCGTCCGGTGCCGGGAAAACGACAATCACCCGTCAGTTGCTAGAAAACGATGACAAGATCTCCTTGTCTGTGTCGGCAACAACGCGTGCGGCCCGCCCCGGTGAACAAGAAGGTACCCACTACTTTTTCAAATCGGTTGATGAGTTCAAACATATGATTGCCGATGACGAACTGCTTGAATGGGCAGAAGTGTTTGGCAATTACTATGGCACGCCGATTGGACCGGTTGAAAAGGCACTGTCGGAAGGCCGCGATGTTCTGTTTGACATCGACTGGCAGGGTGCCCGCCAACTGCGTGACAAGGGCGGTGATGACGTTGTATCGGTCTTTATCCTGCCACCGTCATCGGGTGAGTTGGAGCGCCGCCTGCGTGATCGCGGGCAGGACGCCGATGACGTGATCATGAAACGCATGGCCAAGGCCGGTGCGGAAATCAGCCATTGGGAAGAATTTGACTATGTGCTGATCAATGATGATCTGGATCGTTGCATCTCTGACGTTCAACACATTATCGGTGCCGAACGCATCAAGCGCGAGCGCCAGACAGGCTTGCCGGGCTTTGTCAAAAAGCTTCTGACAGACTGATACCGGATACGAAAATGGCCGCTTTACGAAGCGGCCATTTCATCATGAACCTGTGTCAGGCGGACAAAATCCGCAACACTAAGCTCCTCGGCCCGGACGGTTTCGGTAATCCCGGCCTTCGCAAGCAATTCACCTACATTGATGTTCAGGGTCTTAAGGCTTGCGCGCAGCATCTTGCGACGTTGACCAAACGCCGCCTGAGTAATTTTCGCAAGGCTATCCAAATTGATGTCTGTGCCGCGATCCGCCTTGGGGCGCAATTGCACGACGGCAGAGGTCACCTTTGGCGGTGGGGTAAAAGCACTGCGGTGGACATCAAACAGGATATCGCAGTCGCACAGATACTGACACAGCACGGATAGACGTCCATAGGCTTTGCTTTTCGGGCGTGCGACGACGCGCTCAGCCACTTCCTTTTGAAACATCAGGGTCAGGCTGGCGAACTGATCAATCTGCATCAGCCAGCCCAGCAATAGTTGCGTGCCGACATTATAGGGCAGGTTGGCGACGATCTTGCGCGGGGCCGGGCCCAATGTTGTGACATCGACCTCAAGCGCATCGCCGTCAATGACGTGAAGCGCACCGGGGTAATGATTGCTGATCTGTTCCAGAACCGGTTGGCAGCGCGGATCACGCTCGATCACGGTCAGGTTCTTCGCACCGTTAAACAGCAACGCACGCGTCAGGCCGCCGGGCCCCGGACCGATTTCAATCACGGTGGCATCATCAAGCGGTGCGGCCGCACGGGCAATGCGCCCGGTCAGGTTCAAATCAAACAGGAAGTTCTGGCCGAATTTCTTTTGCGCTGACAGGTCATGGGTCGCAATTACCTCCCGCAGTGGCGGAAGGCCGTCATTGGCAAGCTTGCCAGTATTGTCATTGTCTTCTGACACGTCGGTCAGGCTCCTGTCGCAAGGCGTTTTGTCGCCATTTCTGATGCCATTTTCAGGGCCGCAATCAGGCTATCAGGGCGCGCGATGCCTTTGCCGGCAATATCAAGCGCGGTGCCATGATCGGGCGATGTTCTGATAAATGGCAATCCCAGCGTGACATTCACACCACCATGGAAATCAAGCGTCTTGACCGGTATCAGAGCCTGATCATGATAGGGGCAGAGCGCCACATCGTAATTGGCGCGAGCCTCTTCATGGAACATGGTATCGGCCGGAAGGGGACCGATGACATCCACGCCCTCATCACGCAGTTGTTTGACGGCCGGGGCCATGATGGTTTTTTCTTCGGTACCCATCGTGCCATCTTCGCCCGCATGCGGGTTCAGCCCGGCAATGGCAAGGCGCGGCTTGGCGATCCCGAAGGCATTTTGCAGGGAGTGATGTGTGATCCGGCAACGCTCGACAATCAGCTCGGTTGTCAGCTGTGTCGGGACATCCTTGAGCGGTATATGGATGGTTAGCGGCACCACGCGCAGTTTGCTATTGGCCAGCATCATGACGGGGATTGTGCCCGGTCCTGCGAGCTCTGCCAGAAACTCGGTATGGCCGGGATGTCGGAAGCCCGCTTCATACAATGCGCTTTTCTGGATCGGATTGGTGACGACGGCGCTTGCTTTACCCAAGGTCGCCAGTTCGACGGCCTTTGTGATGCTTTCAATCACGACGCTGGCTGTTTTGGGTGATGCTACACCTGAAACAACTTCGGTTGCGCTATCTGCGATTTCCAGAACCGGCAGGGCATCCTTAAAAACGGACGTGGCTTCGTCGATTGTCTGGATCACGCGCACTGGAACATCAGTACCACTTCGGGCGATTGCTTGAGTGATCATGCTGACAGGCGAGATCAGGCAAAATGGTGCAAGCTCATCCTGCGTACGACGCAGCCATGCCTTGATGGCAAGCTCGGGGCCAATGCCGCCGGGCTCGCCGATCGTCAATGCGATGGGGGCGCGTTCTGTCATCTTCCTATCGGGGTCCTGTCGACCGGATCAGATCCGGATATCAATAAATGCCTGACGGCGCAGTTCACGAAGTTTGCGGCGTGCCAGAATATCAAGACGTTCCAACCGCAGACGGTTTTCAATGTCCTGACGGCTGGGCAGGTTGCTTTCTTCGGTGATGTTACAAATCATCACCATCAGTGCACCGCCATCAACCTGAATAATGTTGGACGGTGTTCCTTCATCAAGATTGGTGACAGCTTGTCGGATCTGCCCAGAGAGTGCATCCGGCGAAATGCCTTCCATCTTGCCGCTCAGATCAGATCCAAGGTCGACAGCGACATTCGCCATGGCGTCACAGCTATTTGCCGTTTCACGGGTGTTCTGCAGGACTGCGATTTTGGCATCAATCTGGTCTTGCGGCATGTCACCGCTAATCGGGACAAACAGTTGATAAAGGTCCAGTCTGGTATCGGTAACAGCATCAGTGTCACCAACGCGACGGTCCAGCAGTTTGACAATGTAATATCCGCGGACGGTCTGGACCGGCGCACTTACATCACCGGGTTGCAGCTGGTTGACAGCCTGTTGCAAGTCAGCCGACATTTCACCGGCGTAAAGCCAACCAAGGTCGCCTCCATTGGCAGCACTCGCGCTGGCTGAGAACTGTCGCGCCAGACCTGCGAAATCCGCACCCGTGTTCAGGGCATCACGAATTTCCTGCGCGGTTTGGTAAACCCGTGTGCTGTCCTGCGGGTTGTCGACAGGCAGGAAGATTTCCTGAACGCGGTTACGCGGCTTGTTCTGGTTACTGATGATGCGCTCAAGCGTGTCGTCGATCTCGGCTTCGGAAATCTGAACTTCACCGCGCATGCTGCCGAGAACTTTTTGCCAGGCGACCTGCGGGCGGATCTGATTTTCAATCGTTCCAGATGCGATTTGCCGTTGCGACAGATACCTGTCGAGCATGCCGTCGGGAAGGCCTGCATTTTGCTCGATCATTGACTTGCCGCGCGCGATGTCTTCATCGGTCACTTCGATGCCACGACGCTCGGCTTCCTGCAGTTGCAGTTTTTCATTGATCAGTTGCTGCAGGATTTGCGGCGCCATCTCGTTGCTGCGCTGAGGTGTCATTTCGATGTTGGACGACACGGCAACAAGCTTGATACGTTCAACCAGATCAATGACTGAAATCGGATCATCATTGACCACGGCAGCAACGCCAACCGGCGACTGTGCACGAACTGGTGCGACCATCATCGATAGTGTGACAGCAATCATCACAGCGCAGATTTTTACGGAAGTCGAAATCGAAATATTGGAAATCATTTTTACTTACAATCCGGCTGCAGATGCAAACTCGCCCAGGGTCTTGAAAACGAGACGGAAAAGGAATTCGTCAGATTCACCTAGATCCTGATCCCGATAGAAGGTCCGACGGACTCGCCCATCGAAGATGAAGCACTCATCTTCATAAACGAAACCGATACCATATTCCAAGGGGTCGGTTTCATCGAGGTCGTAGCGTCCATACGCCTGACCCGACCAGTACTGATTAAATTGACGTTCCGCACGGAAGTAGATTTCCTCGCGCTCGTCAAACTCTTCGCTGCCTGCTTCATCTGTGAAGTGTAGATACGTCGTATTTAGACGTAACGTATCTAGTGATCCGACAGTCGCTGTTACCTGATTTCGGCGAGCAGAAAAATCGTCTTTTGAAAGACGGTAGCGATATGTCAGATCAAGATATTGGTTCGGGGCAACAGTTACTCGACCAACATAATCTGAAAGATGCTCATCTAGTCCAGAGCCTTGGGCAAAAGTATCATTTTCATTGGCGCGGTAGCTTTGGCCAAACATTGCGCTGGTATAGCCTCCTTGGGGACCGTAGATCCCCCACTCAAGCCCATAACTTGCCCTGAGACCGTCTTCTGCGCGATCCAGGCCGCCAAACCTGTCATGGGAGAACAGGTTGATATCGTCCAGTTCAAACGACTGCGAGTCCTCATTCGGAATCTCATCAGGATTGCCGCCGTTCGGAGACCAGGCTGCCATGGCGATTGGAGTAATGACCTGTTGGTAGCTGCCTTGGCTGCTTACGAACGGCATTTGCCAATCAATTGCTGCCAATGGCAGCAGGCGTCCCGTATATCCACTGTAGTTTTCTCTGTTAGTGCGAGATACGTCTGAGACGAGGTAGTTGTCACTTCGGACGGAGAGACTAAGTTTGGTGACATCACCCATTGTGCCGACGTGAGGGAGCTCCCAACCGGCTTTGGCAGACATACGATGCGAATTGGTACCCTCGTCGCGGGTCAAGGAGAGGCCATCCAAGTCCAAGGTTGTTATGCTACCGTATTTTGCTGGCGCGGATTGTCCGTGAAACTGCAGATGCGGCAAAACAATGGGGGTCGTGTCCCGGTCATCATCACTCTTTAGCCCTTGGAAGTAGTATGCATCAGCGCGCGTGTAGCTGGCGCCGCGAAACCCCTCGGTAAACAGGTTCGAGGTCAGGACAGAAGGTGAGCCAAAACCATACCGTGAGAGATAGGTCTTCTCTGAGGCTTGCTCAGCGTCAAAGCCCCAACGCCACGTCGGATCGATGTCAAACCGTCCTTTGGCGTCAATATGGCCTTGCCAGTCATCCTCTGTATCTCTGGTAATGCTGTTGACGACGTCGAATTCCCCACTGTCCAGACGCTGTCTGTACTCGGTTGCGAGGACAGGACCTTCATCCGTTGTGTAGGTTGGCGTGAAAGTCATGTCCTTGCTATTGTCGATCGACCAGTAATAGGGTTGGCTGAAGTAGCTTCCAACGTGGCTGGTGCTGCCGAATGATGGCGCAAGCAAACCGGACTGCCGTTTCACGGTTGGGTCTGGGTGCTGAAAATATGGGGTGTAGAGAACAGGAATACCTGCGACCTCCAGACGAGCGTCTTCGTATTCCACCGTTTTACTGTCTGAATCATGCAGCACGCGCGCCGCGCGAATGCGCCAAAGCGGCGTCGAACTGCTGCCATTGTCTTCACAGACTTTGCAGGGGGAATATACGGCTTTGGCAATCTCGGTAAAGTTCCCGCCGCTGCGACGGGCACCAGCACCGGCAATCCGGGTGTTCTCATCGAGAAGGACATAAATATCCTGAACGATTCCTTCCTTGAAATCGCCGCTCAGCTCGACGTAGCTAGCGAAGGTGACTTCGCCCGTCGGTTCAGTGATACTGACATTTCCCGAAGCCGTGAGAACATCCTGTGATCGGTCATAGCTCACCGTATCAGCAAGCAATATACGTCCTTCCCGGGAAATTTCGACATTTCCACGCGCAGTGACGGTTTGCAGTTCCTGATTGTAATCGACCTCGTCGGCACTGAACAAAATGGCTGGTTCCGGCGGAGGAACTTCTGAGCCTGCTGTTTGTGCCGTGGCTGAATGCAAACTTGCAAGACCGCCACCCACGAAGATCCCACAGCCCAGAATGGTGCTGGTCACAAGTCTTTTTATCATTCCCCCCGCCATGACCATAGGCTAGCCATCCTCAAGATGTAGCAATGTGGTAACCCCGAGCAACAGAGAAATTCCAGCTGGAGCCCACGCCGACAAAACCGGTGGAATTCCGCCGGAAACGCCCAAAGCTGAAATCACGTCTGTGCAAAAATATAGAATGAAGCCAGATGCAACACCCCCACCGATAACAAGGGATGCGCGCCGACGTCGAGAAAATTTAAGGCAAAATGCAGCCGCGATTAAAACCATGGCGCATAAAAGTAAAGGTCTCGACAACAGGCTATGAAAATGGATGCGGTGACGGGTGGCATTAAAACCAGCACGTTCAAGCAGCGTGATGAACGGCTTCAAGTCCCAAAATGACATCGTTTCCGGGGACGCGAAGCTGTCTTGTATCTTCCGCGCAGTCAGGTTCGTTGGCAGCATCATTTCTTCTGCAAACGTGCTGGCCTGACCGGGGACGAATGTCCATGAATCATAGAAACGCCAAGTTCCTGGTTCGAGGACTGCCCGACCGGCATCGATCCGCATCGTAAAATCATCCGCATCTTCAAAACGGAAGATTGTCACGTTTCGAAGATCAAGTTGGTCGCCCTGCTGGTTGCTGACCGATCGCGCAAAAATAACAGCCTGACCGTCCTGCGTGCCCTGCCGTAACCATAGACCGCTTGAGGACAGGTTCATGACACTTGCATTGTTCTGCAAATAGCGTGCTTCAAGCGTCTCGTACTTCTGAAGCAGGATTGAGGACAACGGATTGAGTGCGCCTACCTGAAGGCTGCCTAGAACGAGGGCGCATAAGATAGGCGGTAGCATGAACTGCCATGCAGAGACACCGGCTGCACGCGTCACTACAAGCTCCTGATTGCCGGTCAGTTTCCAGAATGAAAACATCGACCCGAACAGGACGGCGAAAGGCAGGACTTTCTCCGTCATGAACGGAATGCGACTAGCGGCCATCTGCAAGACAATGCTCACCGTGGCGTCTGGTTTATTGCCTGCACGACGAAGGAGCTCAATCGTGTCGCCGATCAGGATCAGACCGATTAGGAGTGCAAGAATAGACAGGATCGAAATCAGGACATGCTTGCCAAAATACCATGTTAGAAGCGGTGAAATTCTCATGCTTCCGCCTCTTGGTTTATTGCGCGCCTTGCCTTGATAACCGGACCACGGAAAGTCCAGTAAAGCCCCAGGGCAATTGGTATCATTGCATTCATATACATCAATGGCACAAGCGACGGATTTTTGGCAGCAAGGTTTTTCATGGCGATACCGGCTGCCTGAAAAGCTACCATCACGCCAATTGCGAGCAACAATCTGCCGGTCTGACCACGTCTGGAGAAGCTGCTTGATACAAGCACAGCCAGTGCAATGCTGGCAAATGCGATGGCATTCAGTGGTGAGATCAGGCGGTCATGCCCCTCTGCCCGAAACGCATTAAGGTCTCTCTCTATTATGTCCGGGGGGACGGCCGTTAAAAGGTTTTCAACGCTGCGTTCTCGCGCGTCTTGATAGCGAAGGCCCTCGTCGACAGCGCCTTGCGCAATATCAACCGCATAGCGATCAAAATAAAGGATCGACATGGTGCCATCCTCGGCATTGACTTCCTGGCGGTTGCCATCAAGCAGAACAATGCGTGGACCCTCGTCAGTCCTCACCAAGGCTCCATGTTTGGCCATCATCGTGGTTTGGGCATCGGGGGCACGCGCGTCATGCACCAGAATTCCCAGCAATTCGTTATCCCGACCGACTTCGCGAACATAAATGGTCAAGCCGTCAATGTCGGTGAAGCTGCCTTCTTGCAACAGTACCGATGAGAAATCATTGCGGATCGAGAACTGCAACTCCTTGAACTGTGTGTAGCTGTAGGGAAGGTAGAACAGTGTCAGGAAATAACAGACTGCCGTCGACAGAAGCGCGACAATCAGGGCTGGCTTGGCGAGCGCCCACTGGCTCAATCCCGCCGAGCGCATGACGATGAGTTCGCGGTCCTGGATCAGTTTGTTGTAGGTAAAGACAATAACGAAAAACAGCGCGATCGGAATAATGATCGTCAGAAAGCTGGGCAGCAACAGGGATGTCAGCTGCAAAAAGACCGAGATCGACAAGCCCCGATTCACAATCATTTCAACAAAGCGCAAGCTTTGCGATAGCCAGATCACACACAGAAGCCCCAGTGTGACAAAGACCATCATGATCAATTGCTGTTTGAGCATATATCGGGTTAAGCGATTCATTGGGCGGATTATAGAGAAGCAATCAAAAACCGAAACAGGAAATTGTCGTCAAACCCGTTCAAATCTTGCGGGATTTCCGAATGAAGGTCGGTTGGTGTCGTTAAGATCGGATGGGTTGAATAGGGGCGCCAAATAAGTCGCACCATCGTTCTGCATTTGCGGCGATGGTGCAACGTCGTGATGATCAAAAAGCGCGGCAAAATTATGACTGCGGTTAAAGCAATTCCGTTTCCGTGCAATTCCTGATCTGTGTCGCCATGAAAGCGGCTTCAGGAAGGAGTTGAGTGAAAAAGAACATACAGCTTTTTGTCTTTGCCTTGCGCAGGTCTTCTGGTGTTTCGGTGTTGTTCACAGCGCCAAGAGAGCGCAGCATCAGCCATCCGGAAATGCAAAGCGCGGCCTGACGCAAATATGGTGTGGCAAGCACCTGTGCCATATCAGCATCCGCGGCACAGCGTTCCAACACGCAATCCGTTGAATTTTCGAGATCGACGATTGCGTGATCCAATTCACGGCGTGCCTTGGCGAGGTCGCTTGTTTCATCGATATCTTTCAGGCCGTGGATCGTTTCCTTGATGTCTGCAAGCATTGCCATCAGCGCGGCCGCCTGATCCCTAAGCACCTTGCGTCCGATAAAATCAAGCGCCTGAATGCCATTGGTTCCCTCATAGATCGGCGCAATGCGGGCGTCGCGAAGGTGCTGGGCTGCCCCGGTTTCCTCGATAAAGCCCATGCCGCCGTGGACCTGAACACCAAGCGATGCATTGTCGACGCCAATATCCGTTGCCCAGCCTTTGACCAGCGGAATCAAAAGGTCGGCACGCGCCTGTGCTGCCGCACGATCCTGGTTGTCAGGAAGGTGGTGAGCAAGATCAAGTTGGGCGGCGGCATAAAGCGAAAGCGCGCGCGCTGCATCGGTCGAAGACCTTATGCGCATCAACATGCGCTGCACATCACCGTGGACTGCAATCGGCACCTCTTCGCCGGTTTTGGCGTCACGCCCCTGTTTGCGCGTGTTGGCATACTTAAGGGCCTGCTGATAGGCGCGTTCGGAAATGGCCACGCCCTGTTGGCCAACCGCAAGCCTTGCGTTGTTCATCATGGTGAACATATAGGCCAGTCCCTTGCCTTCTTCGCCAACCAGATAGCCGGTCGCACCGCCCTTGTCGCCAAACTGCAGAACCGCCGTCGGGCTGGCATGAATGCCAAGCTTGTGTTCAAGCGACACACAAGTGACGTCGTTGCGTGCGCCGATTTCACCATTGTCCGAGACCAGATATTTTGGAACGATAAACAGTGAAATACCTTTGACGCCGGCCGGCGCATTCGGTGTGCGGGCCAGAACAAGATGCACGATGTTCTCGGTCATCTCGTGATCGCCATAGGTAATGAAGATCTTCTGGCCGGAGATTTTGTAGCTACCGTCCTCTTGCAAAACGGCTGTACTGCGGACTTTCGAAAGGTCCGATCCGGCCTGTGGTTCGGTCAGGTTCATGGTGCCTGTCCATTCACCTGATATCATGCGCGAAAGATACAGTTCACGCTGCTGATCCGATCCATGGGCAGTAAGGGCCTCAATCGCGCCGGATGTCAGCATCGGGCACAGTGCAAACGCCATATTGGCCGCCTGCCACATTTCGGCAACCGCCGCGCCAAGCAATATCGGCAAGCCCATGCCACCTTCGCTTTCCGGCGCGGATATGCCTTGCCAGCCACCTTCACAGAATTGCGCATAGGCCTCGTTCCAGCCCGTCGGTGTGCGAACAGTACCGTCCTCAAGAAGTTTTGCGCCTTCCTGATCGCCGACGCGATTGAGCGGGGCAAGGACGGAGGCTGCAAATTTCCCTGCTTCTTCAAGGATTGCGTCAACCAGATCCGCACTGGTTTCACCATATGGCGGCAGGTTGGAAACCGTATCCAGACCAATCACGTCATGGATCAGAAAACGGATATCTGAAATGGGGGGCGTAAAGTCGCTCATGAAAAAAGACGTCTCCCTGAAATGTGAGCCGCCCGCTCGGAACAGTCGGCTTTTTGCCAACCTTGTTTTATTGCCTCCTACCATAACGACCCGATCCCGCAAGATCGAGTCTGATTCGTGCTGTCGTGCAAAAGGACGCATTCAACATTGGTTTAAGTCACGCTTTGTGGCTTTCACACTGGCGAAATGACAAAAGACTACCGATATGTTCCCAAGACCCGAATTCGATACCTTAAACAGGTAAAAGTTGCGTGATCTGGCATCTATTATTTGCCAAGGGGTCGCCAATCGAAAAAAGGCAGGCTAGACTTGTCGTTGTTCAAGGCCACTTGATGTTCAATATGCATTTGGTCAAAAAAATCGAAGGACAGGAGCAAGCTGTTGCTGCGTAAAGGAATATTGCCAATTTTGTTTGCGGTGGTGATTTCGTTCGCCGGGACAAGACTGGTGGCCTGTGCCGGACCGGCGTGGCCAAGCGATGAAGAACGCAGATTTCTGGACGCTTACCGCACCAGTGTGACCGCTGGCGCGAGCGAAGAACAGTTTGCCCATGCCGACAAGCTTTATGTCGAAGCACTTCAGGTCCTGTCGGAAACCTATGTCGAGCAAATTGATCGCGTGGCGTTCGTTGATAACAGCATTGCGATGTTGGGAGACCTTGAAACCGATGACACATCGCCGATCGGTGTGGTTGGTGCCGTGCTTGATGACAGTCTGCATGACCTTGATCCGCACAGTGCGTATATGACCGACGATATGTTCCGCCGCCTGCAGGAAAGTACTGAAGGCAGTTTTGCCGGTGTCGGGATCGTCATTGCCCTTGATGATGAAAAGCGCATCCGGATCGTCTCACCGATTGATGACACACCCGCCGCACGCGCCGGTTTGCGTCCGGATGACCGGATCACGCACATTGATGGCTATCAGATGGTCGGCGAACCGATTTCAGAGGCCGTGCGTCGGATGCGTGGCCGTGTCGG
Organism: Thalassospira profundimaris WP0211; assembly: GCF_000300275.1. Classification (GTDB taxonomy): domain Bacteria; phylum Pseudomonadota; class Alphaproteobacteria; order Rhodospirillales; family Thalassospiraceae; genus Thalassospira; species Thalassospira profundimaris. The sequence goes on from NZ_AMRN01000005.1 coordinate 149,574, forward strand.
GGATCCGGTGACCCTGACCATCCAGCGTGTCGAAGACAGTTTTGATGTCACGGTGAAGCGTGCCCGGATTGAGGTGCCCTCGGTCACGGCAAGCATCATTGATCAGGATATCGGTTATATCCGGGTGTCGCGGTTTGATGCGACCACACTCGACCAGACGCAGGAATATTTGCAGGAACTCGAAGACCGGATCGCATCGCCGCGCGGCATTATTGTCGATTTGCGCCGTAATCCGGGCGGGCTTCTCGACAGTGCAGCAGACATCGCCGATCAGTTCCTGACAGAAGGTTTGATCGTTGCCACCGAAGGACGCGGTGAGCGCAAACTAAGGAGCTACGAAGCCGACCGGTCCGATTTCTTTGAGAAAGTGCCAATGGCAATCCTGCTTGATCGTGGTTCGGCATCCGGTGCAGAGCTGATGGCAGCGGCCCTCCGTGAAAACGGTCGCGGCATCATCATCGGGGAACGGTCCTTTGGCAAAGGGTCGATGCAGCGCATCATGCCGCTGACCTCGGGCGGTGGGCTTAAAATCACCACCGGTTACTACACCACACCTGAGAACCACATTGTGCAGGGCCACGGTGTGATCCCGGATATCGAAATTACGCTGGCGGATGCCGAGGAATTCGAACGCGAGATTGATCTTGAGCACGCACTGCCGTCGCGCCGTCGCGATCCGCGTCAGTCATTGGCAACCCTTGAGGCCACCAGTTGCGAACAGGACATCGAGATCGAACGCCTCGGCAAATCGAGCCGCGAGAATCTAGAGGAAAATCTGGCAGACGGTGAGGGTGAGAAACCCCTTCGCGATTCCGTTCTTGAATGCGCGGTGGGCTATTTCGATAAAGGCCCGCTGGCAAACTACCGCAATCAGATGGAGCCGCTGCTGCGCGCAGGTCTCTGATCGGTATCGCCTGATATCGTATCAAAAAAGCGCGACCTTAACGGGTCGCGCTTTTTGTTTTGTCGGTCTGATGCCAAGCGGCAGTTTAACCGCGTGCCAGCAAATCAATCAGGCTTGAGGTATCCCAACGGTTACCGCCGCGTTCCTGCACCTGGGCATAGAACTGGTCAACCAGGGCCGTGACCGGTAAACGGGCGCCATTGCGTTTGGATTCTTCAAGGCAAATGCCCAAATCCTTGCGCATCCAGTCAACGGCAAAGCCGAAATCAAACTTGTTCTCGACCATGGTGCTGCCGCGGTTTTCCATCTGCCAACTGCCAGCGGCACCCTTGGAAATAACATCGAGGACCTTTTCCATATCAAGGCCGGCCTTGACACCGAAATTGACACCTTCGGAAAGGCCCTGAACCAGACCGGCGATGCAAATCTGGTTGACCATTTTGGTCAGTTGGCCGGAACCGCTTTCACCCATCAGCTTGCAGGACTTGGCAAAGGCATCAATGACCGGGGCAGCGCGATCAAACGCATCCTGATCGCCGCCACACATGACGGTCAGTACGCCATTCTCGGCACCTGCCTGACCACCGGAAACCGGGGCATCGATGAAGGAAATTCCCATATCCTTGGCCGCAGCATAAAGTTCGCGGGCGACATCGGCCGATGCGGTGGTGTTGTCGATCAGGACAGATCCCTTGTCCATACCGGCGAACATCCCGCCGTCGCCCAGCATGACGCTGCGCAGATCGTCATCATTGCCGACACAGGAAAAGACGAATTCCGCACCCTTTGCCGCCTCGGCCGGGGTGGGGGCGGACGATCCGCCAAACTCGGACACCCATTTTTCTGCTTTGGCTGAAGTACGGTTGTAAACGGTAACGTCGTGACCTGCTTTTTGCAGGTGACCGGCCATCGGATATCCCATGACACCCAGACCGATAAATGCACATTTTGCCATTGTTTGCCTCCCGAAGGTTTATATGCTTCCAGTAAAGGTTGCAGCGCGGGCAATGTCAATGAACGCAAATGTTACCGCGACAATGTTTTCACCATCCGGAAGACCAGAGATTGACCGATTTCGTCAATCCTCATCAAGTTCCTCGGCGACGCTGTGAATGATCCGGCGGTCATATACAAGGATTTCCGGCCGTTTTCCGGGGTATTCAAACTGCGACAGATAGAACCGGATGGCGTTGATGCGCGCACGTTTCTTGTCATCTGACTTCACGATCACCCACGGGCTGTCGGTGGTGGAGGTATGAAAGAACATGTCGCGTTTGGCCTCGGTATAGGAATCCCAAAGGTTCTGGGATGCCAGATCAACCGGGCTCAGTTTCCATTGTTTAAGCGGATCGCTTTGGCGTTGTTTAAAGCGCCGTGCCTGTTCTTTTTTGCTGACCGAGAAATAGAACTTGGTCATGTGGATGCCCGATCGGATCAGCATGCGTTCAAGCTCGGGGACGGATTGCAAAAACTCGCTGACGTCAAACATGCTGCAAAAGCCCATCACACGTTCGACCATCGCGCGGTTGTACCAAGACCGGTCAAACAGGGCGATCTCGCCGCCGCTTGGCAGATGTTCGATATAGCGTTGGAAGTACCATTGCGTCAGTTCGCGGTCGTTGGGTTTGCCAAGGGCGACAATCCGGGCACCACGCGGATTAAGGTGTTCGGTAAAACGTTTGATCGTGCCGCCCTTGCCAGCGGCATCGCGCCCTTCAAAAATGATCAGTGATTTGAGGTTTTCCGCCTTGATCCAGTTTTGCAGTTTCAAAAGCTCGATATGAAGCGGGGCAATCAGTTCCAGATATTGCTTGCCCTGCATCTTCTTTGCCCGTGCCTTCGGGTTAAGGTCGATATCGGGCGGAAGCTGGTCTTGCGGAATGTTGCGCAGGTTCTGGCTGGTTGTTTTGTTCGGTCCCGAAGGATGATCATCAATCCGGTCCATGGTCAGGTTTTCGGAATCCAGCAAGAAGTGGTCCTTTGCCTCAGTATCAAGTTTTGAAAGCGCATCTGTGCGGTTGGCCGCAGATCGGCTTTTACCCGTGCGCCGTGTTGCGTCACCGAGCACGTCATTGCTGTCCTGCTTGGCTGTTTTCACGGTTTTCTTTGACATTTTCTTTTCCGAGGTCATGCGCCCGATTCCGCCGGTTGTGGTCAGATGTAGCCATAACTTTGCGGGATTATTGAAACCATCGCAATGCAATGGATCAAATTGCGACCTGTTGCGTGCTAAATGAACGTGACGCACGAAAAAGCCTGGTCAATGTGAGGGCATTGACCAGGCCAAGGGTGGGGTGTGCGGTGGCACGAAGGGGGGATCTGTATTGCGCGGTGTTCCGTGGGGGCGGGTTACGGCAGGACAGATCCCTTGCAGGGTTATCGCAGCGGGAAAGACTGCCGGTACTCTTCTTCGGCCTGGGCACGGGTGATCCCGATGTCGGCAAGCTGCTGATCTGACATCCTGAGCAACATCCGACGTTCTTCACGAACCGCAAGCAACCGTGCAAATCGGTTTGAAAGATCATTGAGGCGGCTAACAAGGGTGGTAATGAACGTACGGATACTTGCTTTGGGCGGGCGCTCCACGGCAGACGGAGCAGGGCTAAGTGAATAAGCCATCATTCTCTCCATGAGTTAATATTGCTAATGCAATGTTTGCTGTTGAAGCCATATTGCGTCTATATTTCGAGCGCGACAAACGAGTATTTCTGATCAAACGGATTAGGAATTCTAATTCATGATGTTGGAGTGATATCCATGCGGATTCCGCCTTTGCAGTCCGTGCGCGCCTTTGATGCCGCTGCCCGCCATCTGAGCTTTACCAAGGCGGCCGAAGAGTTGTTTGTCACCCAGGGTGCGATCAGCCAGCAGGTCCGCCAGCTTGAGGAATATCTTGGTTTCAAGCTGTTTCATCGGTTGCCGCGTCAGATCCATCTGACCGAAGAGGGCGCGCAACTGGCCCAGGCAACCACAGCAGGCTTTTCATGCATTGCCGAGGAGATCGAACGCCTGACCACGATTGAGGAAGCCGGTGTGGTAACGGTCAGTGTGTTGCAAAGTTTTGCGGTGAAATGGCTGGTGCCGCGTCTCGGGCATTTCCGTGATGCGTATCCTGATATTGATGTGCGCATTCATGCCGATGACCGGCTTGTCAATTTACGGACCGAGGGCATTGATCTGGCGGTTCGGTTCGGCAGTGGCAATTATCCAGGGCTGGTGTGCGAAATGCTGATGCGCGACGAGTCTTTCCCGGTTTGTAGTCCGGCCTATCTTGCCGCCAATCCGGAACTGAAAGAACCGGCCGATGTCGCCGGGCACCAGCTATTGCATGATGCGACAACCTTTATTGATCACCCGCATGCCGCCGACTGGGAATTCTGGCTCAACGGTGTCGGTGCCGAAGGCGTTGATGTCAGCCGTGGTCTTCGCTTTAATTCCGGCGACATGGTCATTCAGGCCGCCCTGATGGGGCAGGGGGTTGCCATGGCGCGCACAAGTCTGGCCGCCCTTGATCTGGCGGCGGGCAATCTGGTGCGGCCGTTTGCGCAAAGCGTTGCCTCAAGCGGGGCCTATTATCTGGTGTATCCGGAGGAGCACCTGAGACGTCCGCGCGTAAAGGCATTTGTAAGCTGGCTTAAAAATGAAGTGGCTGAAACCTTGCGCGAAATTGATCCCGATGAAGCGGACGCCCCTGTCGAGGGCTGAGCTCAGATTAACCCAAGGTCACGTAATTCATCGGCCATGTCATCGGGCAGGGCATCGGTGCCGCCGCCCTGTTTTTCATCCGGCGGGCATTTATCATCGGGGAAATAGCGCCATCCCTGAAACGCGCGGTGCGGGTAGGGACGGGTGGCGATCAATTCGTCGTCCAGCACGATGCGGCAATATTTCGTGCCTTCTTCATTGACGTATTCTTCAAGATCAATGACCTGCTGGCGGCAGCGCACGGCCCCCTTGATTACCCAGTAAATGGATCCGCCATCAAGAATCTCTGCCTTGCGTTTGGGTGTCATGCGTGTGGTGTGGAAAATGCGCCCGTGCATGGCCTGAAAATAGGTCTGCCATTCCTTCAGGCTTTCGGGGCTTTCTGTGCCGACGCTCAGTTTGATGATGTTCAAAGGCATATCAGGAGGGTTTCTTGTGCGGTGGTGTTTAATGACTGATGAGGTAGAACCCGTACGCCGAGCGGTCAATAGTGGATTATTAAAACACAAAAATAAGTGTAATATATGATATTTCACAAAAAAACTTGACCAATAAGGGGTAATCAGCCAAATTCTGGTGCATAAAAGGTCCGATACAGGACCAAACCCGAGAGATTTACACGCTGAGAGAACCGAATGTCCCTGCAAGTTGTCACGGCAAACCGTCTGGAAGACGGGTTGGTGGTGTTCCTGACCAGCGATGGTAGCTGGAGCGAAAACATCAACGATGCCCGCATCGCTGACGGCAAAGAGGCCGCAGATGCGCTTTTGGCTGAAGCCAGTGCACCCGAACTCGATATCGTGATTGTCGGGCCGTATCTGATTGATGTCGAACAGCAGGGCGCGGATATCGTGCCGACAAAATACCGCGAAGTTCTGCGCACCAAAGGTCCGAGTGTCCGCGAAGACCTCGGCTATCAGGCGGTATAAGGAGAGCCCCATGTATCGTTATGACGATTTTGACCGCCAGCTTGTCCATGAACGGACTGAACAGTTCCGCGAACAGGTAAAACGCCGCCTTGCCGGTGACATTACCGAGGAACAGTTCCGTCCGCTGCGTCTGATGAACGGTGTGTATCTTCAGCTGCACGCCTATATGCTGCGCGTTGCCGTTCCGTACGGCACGCTGCGCGCTGACCAGCTGCGCCAGCTTGGCATGATTGCGCGGGTCTATGACAAGGGTTATGGCCATTTCACCACCCGCCAGAACATCCAGTATAATTGGCCGAAACTTGATGAGATCCCTGATGCGTTGCTCGACCTTGCCAAGGTCGAAATGCATGCGATCCAGACATCAGGCAACTGCATTCGTAACACCACGACTGACCAGTATGCCGGTGCTGCGGCCGATGAAATCGAAGACCCGCGCCCCTATTGCGAACTGATCCGTCAGTGGTCGACCTTCCATCCGGAATTCACCTATCTGCCGCGCAAGTTCAAGATCGCCGTGACCGGATCGCCAAATGACCGTGCCGCGGTGAAGGTGCATGATATCGGTCTTCGCATGCATCAGAACGATGCAGGTGAAACCGGCTTTGAAGTCATGGTTGGCGGTGGCCTTGGTCGTACGCCGTTTGTCGGCAAGACCATCCGCGAGTTTATCGGCAAGAACGATTTGTTCTCCTATCTCGAAGCCATCCTGCGCGTTTATAACCGCTTTGGCCGTCGTGATAACAAGTACAAGGCGCGCATCAAGATCCTCGTTCACGAGGAAGGCATTGATAAAATCCGCGAGCTTGTCGAAGAGGAATGGGCCCAGATCAAGGACGGGTCGCTGCGCGTTGATGATGCGGAAATCGTCCATTACATCGAACAGTTTGCCCCGCCGGCGTTTGAAGCGCTTTCTGACGACGATGCCGATTTCGAACGTCACAAGTCGGAAAACCGTCGTTTCGCCAACTGGGTGCGTTCGAACGTCATCGAACATAAACAGCCGGGCTATGCGATTGCCAACGTATCGCTGAAACCGATTGGCGGCATTCCAGGCGATGCGACCGATACCCAGATGGAACTGGTTGCTGATCTTTCGGAAAAATACAGCTTTGGCGATGTGCGTGTGACCCACGAACAGAACCTTGTTCTGCCGCATGTCAAAAAGGCCGACCTGTTCGCGGTTTGGAGCGAACTGGACAAGGCCAACCTTGGCACGGCCAACCTTGGCTATGTTACCGATATCATTTCCTGCCCGGGCCTTGATTATTGCGCCTTGGCAACCGCGCGTTCGATCCCGCTGTCACAGCGGATTTCCGAACGTTTCGGGGATCTCGATCGTCAACATGACATCGGCGAACTCAAGATCAAGATTTCCGGCTGCATCAATGCCTGCGGGCATCACCATGTTGGTCATATCGGTATTCTTGGCCTCGATAAGCGCGGCAAGGAATTCTACCAGATCACGCTGGGTGGCGATGCCAGCCAGGATGCCTCGATCGGCAAGATCGCCGGTGCCGGTTTCTCCGAAGCCGAAGTGGTCGATGCGATCGAAAGCCTTGTGACCAAATATATTGATATCCGCGAAAGCGGCGAACGTTTCATCGACACCTACCGTCGTGTCGGCATGGATCCGTTCAAGGAGGTGCTTTATGGCGATCGTTAAGAATGACAGCGTGATCGAACAGGAATGGATCACGGTTGACGCCGAAGGCGACCTTCCGGCAAGCGATGAAAACCTTATTGTGCCGCTTGCCCGTTTCAAGGAAGAACGTGACAGCCTTCTGGGCCGCAATGGCGGCCTGGGGGTGCAGTTGAACCCGGGCGATGCGCCCGAAGATCTGGCAGATGATCTTGACCGTCTGTCGATCATCACGGTCAATTTCCCGGCCTACACCGATGGCCGTGGATATTCCTATGGCCGGGTGTTGCGTGAACGCATGGGCTTCACCGGCGAGCTTCGCGCGGTTGGCGATGTCCTGCGTGACCAGATCCTTTATATGCACCGCTGTGGCTTTGACGCCTATGACCTTAAGGTCGAAGGCGAAGTCGCCCTGAACAAGGTGCGCGCCGCACTTAAGGAAATGTCGGTCTATTATCAGCCGACCGGTGATGGTCGCGTCACGGCACAATCTTTGCGCGAACGTCGTCGCGCCGCTTTGCAGTAAACGGCGAAAAGTATCCGGCCTTCGACCATTGTCGAATAAGCCTGAGCCATTCAATCAAGGGTCCCCGAACAGGGGGCCCTTTTTCTTTTTCCACATGGCTCAATACATTGGAAAGTCTCTAATAAGATAGATTACATGATTGATTTCACCATAATCTTTCTACAAATCAAACGTATATATAAGATTATTCTTAAGTTTTATGCTTATACGCAAGGTGTCGTCACAATGAATAGGCCGATATCACCTAACGCATAGTGACGTAATCACGCGTATATCACGTAATGATTGTAAAAATATAATATGATGAATGAGGTGACAGAGTAATTGGGAGAACCTCGTTTATGTCGGTGTTTAATCGTCTCAAAATTTCAACAAAAGTATATGGCGGCTTTGGCGTTGTGCTGGTTTTGCTCGTACTTGCCTCTCTCTGGTCGGAGTTCTCGATCAGCAGTGTAGGGGATGACTTCGTGCGGTATCGCCATATCGCATTGCAGTCCAACCAAGCAGGCAGGGTGCAGGCCAACCTGCTTGAAGCACGTGTCTCGGTTAAACACTATCTGCTGACAGGGGACAGTGCCGCTGCAGACAATGTCGATGAGCGTCTGGCGACAGCAATAAAGTTGAATGACGAACTTGTGGCCCTGCTTGATGAACCGCAAATGATTGAAACGGCGCAATCTGCCGGGGCAAACCTGATCATCTATCGCGATACCTTCGACAAGGTTGCATCACTGCCGGTGGGGGATCCGGCGCGTGATCAGCTGGTGGCTGATACGCTCGATGAAGTTGGCCCGGTGGTTGCCGAAAATCTTGAAGACTTGAAACTTTCGGTCAAGGCGGAACAGGATCAAATCGGTCCCCGTGCGACCGAGGCGGCGTCACAGGCGGTGATCGTTACCGCCATTGTCGGCGGTGTCGCGGTGATCCTTGGTGGTTTTGCCGCGTGGATCATTGGTACGGGTATTTCGCGTCCGATCCGTCAGATCACCGAGGTCATGAAGGAACTGGCCGGTGGCAACAAGCAGATTGATATTCCGGGCCAGGATCGCCGCGATGAAATCGGCGATATGTCCAAGGCGGTGCTGGTTTTCAAGGAGAACATGATCAAGGCTGAACAGCTCGCAGCGGAAGAAGCCGAGGCTGTCAAACGTCGCGAAAAACGGGCCGCGAAAATTAACAAGCTGACCGCCAGCTTTGATCAGGACATGTCGGTTATCCTTAAAACCCTGGCCTCTGCTGCGACCGAGATGCAGTCAACCGCAACCGGCATGAGCAGCACGGCTGAGGAAACAAGTCGTCAGTCGGGCATCGTTGCGGCGGCCGCCGAACAGGCATCGACCAACGTTCAGACCGTTGCCAGTGCGACCGAACAACTCAGCGCCTCGATTGCTGAAATCACCCAGCAGGTCAGCCAGTCATCGACGGTTGCCAATCGCGCAGTCGAAGATGCCGAGAAAACCAACATCCAGATCCGTGGCCTTGCCGAGGCCGCGCAAAAGATCGGTGATGTGGTCGGTCTGATCAGCGACATCGCCGAACAAACCAACCTTCTGGCCCTGAATGCCACCATCGAAGCAGCCCGTGCGGGCGATGCCGGCAAAGGCTTTGCCGTTGTCGCGGCAGAGGTTAAAAACCTTGCGACCGCGACGTCACGCGCGACCGAGGACATCACCAACCAGATCACCGGTATTCAGAATGAAACCGATGGGGCGGTGACGGCGATTGGCACGATTTCGTCCACCATCACCGAGATCAGCGAAATATCAGCCGCCATCGCCAGTGCCGTCGAAGAACAGGGTGCCGCCACCCTTGAAATCACCCGCAACGTTCAGGAAGCCTCCGTCGGTACGACCGAGGTAACATCAAACATCGTCAGTGTGAACGAGGCGGCCGGGTCCACCGGGGCAGCTGCCGAACAGGTGCTTAGTGCCGCGTCAGAATTGTCGCGTGAATCTGAAAGCCTGCGCCACAAGGTGGAGGCATTCCTGAGCGCGGTACGCGCTGTGTAATCCTATACATTCGAACATGGCAAATATGTTCTGACTTAGGGGCACTCGTTTGGGTGCCCCTTTTTCTGTCTGCATGGCGGGCAGAAAACTTTAGAAAGTTATTATTTTAGAGTTACTTGAACTGTGCTGCCCGCGAAACCGAGTATCAGCGCCATATTAATCTTTGGTAATATGGATACGTATAGTTTTAGCCAAAAGGGTAGCGTCAGGTCGCAATATCCTGTATGCAATTAATAGCTGTTTATGTTGGTATTTGAGACAACCTTTAAGGTTTTAGTTGGCTGTTCCTTGCGTGACGATAGCAGCCCGGAAGGGGATATCTGACCGACATCCGTAGTTTTCGATGTGTGCCATCTTTTGGGCAAAGAAGGTGGTTCTAATCACAGACAGCCGTTCTCTTGATCAAGCGAGGTGGCCGGAACCATAGATGACTACTGTATCGGGACTTGCTCATGCGGTTGACGGATGCGTGATTACGCGGGATTTCGCCCGTTATGACCGTGCCTATCACGACAAAGTACAAAGATATAACGATCATCTTGGTGCCATGGCCGGGGTTTTGCGCCGGTTCAGCGAATATAGCCGCACCATGCTTGCGTCCCAGCAGCTCTATATCTATGCCAAGTGGCTTGCACGTTACACGGCCTATTGGCCGCGGCTCGATGATCTTGTAACGCGCCTTGAAAGCAGTTTTTCCGAAACTGATCAAAGTTACGTTGCGCGCCAATCATCGATCGATGGATCATGGGGCTGGCAATATACCGAGTTTCATCACAAGTTTGATGCGACCATTGTGCGTCTGCATGAACTGGCAACGGAAAAACGAGCACCGCGCCATCCGCTTCATTTTCTGGAGCCGGTATCAACCATCGCGAAAATGCGCGCTTATCTCGAAGATCTTCTGGTGTCTGATATTGCCGCAACCGGGCGCAACAAGCGTGATGAACTGGGGTCGGTCCTGTGTTGTCTGGCGCAGTTATGCTTCAAGCCGCGCCTGCGCAATTTCGCCCGCGAACATGTGCGCGGGATCGCGCTTGATGACGCATATATCAAGGCCTTTACCGATTTCCTTGACGACATTCAAAACCCGGAAACCGGTTACTGGGGACCATGGTATTCATCAGATGGTAAAACCCATCGCTATGATGATCTGAGTTTTACGTTCCACATTGTGTCCTATCGCAAAGGGGACGTTCGCCATTGGCCAAGCCTGATCCGCACGACCCTTGAGCGTCGGGGTGAAGAATATCCGGTTGGCTGGCGGAGCCGCGGCAATTTCAACAACCACAACAATTACGATGTCGCGAAGATATTTCGTCATGGCTGGTCACATATGACACCAGCCCAGCGGGATTTCGCATCAAGGCAACTTGACGAGATGTTGGGCTGGTGTCTGACGCATTCGATGCGTAAGGATGGCAGTTTTGTCTTTGACGAACATTTCTATAATTCGCTTGAGTCCTGTCACTATTTCGGCGTTTCGTTCCTTGATGAGGTCGGGTATTTCAGGCCGCGCAAACGGTTCTGGACGGACCGGAAATTCCCCGAGGCCAGCCGTGTGCAGCATCATGTGATAGCCCGCTTGAATGAGTTCTGCCCGCAAAATCCAAGCGTCATCGCCGCGAAATGGAAGGCCGGAACGGATCTGAACCTTGCGGCGAAACAGCCGGTGTCGGCGGCAGAAACAGAACATCTTTCAAGGCGGCAGCGGCACAAGTTCCTTGTCAGTGCCGATACATCTGCAAGCTCTTTCAAAAACGATTGATGCCTCGTTTTTCCAACCGTGACGGATCAAACACAAAATGGCGTTGCAGCAGCAGTATTTTATCGGTGGGTCGGTTCTGCGCCATATCCTCGGCATGGCTTCGACAAGCATGCTTGCGCTTGTTGCGATGGTGGCTGTCGATGCGCTTGATCTGTTCTTCCTGAGCCTTCTGGGCGATGTCGATATTGTTGCCGCACTTGGCTTTGCCTGGCCCCTGATATTTTTCACGCTGGCGATATCGCTTGGGGTGTCGACGTCAATGACGGCGTTGGTGGCACGGGCCGAGGGGCTCGGCGACCGTGAGCGCGCGCGCGTGATGGCAACGCATATACTGCTTTTCGGTGTCGGTTTTTCGGTTCTGATGACGGCGGCGATTTGGTGGGGGGCGCCAGTTATGCTGGCAGCACTTGGCGCATCAGGCCGCGTTCATGAGCTTGGCACCAGTTATCTTCAGATCGTCATGCTGTGCCTGCCCATTCTGGTGCTTAGCATGGCATCCGGGGCGCTTTTAAGGGTGATCGGGGCCAAACAACGGTCGATGTGGGCCAAGATCGCAGGGGCGGTCACCAACGGTGTGCTTGATCCCATCTTCATCTTTGGTTTTGGCTGGGGTGTGGAAGGCGCTGCATGGGCCACCGTGATATCGCGCGTCGTGATCATGGTGATTGCGTTTTATGGCGTGCGCAATGTGCATAACATGCTGGGCCGTTTCAATCGTGCTGTATTCGCGCAAGATGTTCGCGAAATTGCCAGGGTCACCGTGCCTGTCGGGCTGGCTAAAACCGGCCCGCCAATTGCCAGCGGCTTTATCATGGCATCAATGGCAATGTTTGGGTCAGACGCCGTCGCGGCGATGGCGATCATTGAACGCATCGCGCCATTCGCCTTTGTCGGTTACATGGCCTTGCCGCAGGCTATCGGGCCGATCTTTGGACAGAATTTTTCCGCCAAACGCACGGATCGGGTGCGCGCCATCTGGCATTCGGTTTGGGGGCTGATTGTTGTCTATGGTCTGGTGGTGTCAGCACTGTTGTTTGTTTTGTCTGACCAATTGGCTGAGCTGTTTCGCACCACACCGGAAACCGCAAACCTGCTGGGCCTGTTTTGTACGGCGATTGCGCCGCTTTACATGTTCCTGGGCCTGCAGTTTTCATCCCATACCTTCTTTAACGTCACCGGGCGGCCTAATCTTGCGATGCTTGCCGATCTTGCCAAGGAGTTTCTTGGTGTGATCCCGCTCGTCTGGTTGGGCAGCATCTATTTCGGGGCCGTCGGGGTTTTGTGGGGGCAGGTCGCAGGCATTGTATTGTTCGGTACCTTGACTGGCATCGTCAGCTACAGGCTGGCGTGCCAGAAACCGCGTTCAGACCAATTGTTGCAATCGGGTCCACACAAGCCCGTGGTTGGCAGCGGGAACGCAGGGTGATTTGCGATCAGAAAGATCAGCTTTGTTTTTGATCGCGGGCATTAAGCGTCATCAAAAGGCACGGGCCCTTGGCGGTTTCATATTCCCGTCCGGCGACAAAACCAATCGCCTCATAACACCTAATCGCACGTTCGTTTTCCGGATCGGGATCAATCCCGATCATGGGCGCGCCACGTTCAAACAACTGGCGTGTCAGCATCTTTAGGAACATCTGACCATGTCCGCAGCCCATCATGTCGGGCACGCCAATAAAGGCGTCCAGACAGCGGGTATGTTCGGGCAGGGGATCAAAATGCGCTTGGGGCCATTGATGGGCGTCGTAATGCTGGACAAAGGCAAACGGGCGATTGCGGTACGACACAATCAGGGTCGCCATTTCGGCCAGTTCGACATCTTCGGAAATCAGTTCAAGCTGTTCGGCCGGTTCGCCCCACCAGCGGATGACTTCGGGCACATGCAGCCAGCGGCCAATCATTGGCAGGTCGTTTGGGGTGGCCCGTCTGAAGCTGTATTTTGACGGGCCCATCCATTAGTCCCCGGTCGTTGATCTTTTTGCTGCCAAGGCCAGATTGACCTTCGATGCACTTGATTTTGCTATCTGATCACAAATCCAGCTTCCTGTCTCGGCAAGCTTTTCAAGATCGATACCGGTTTTGATGCCAAGCCCGTTCAGCATATAGACAACATCCTCGGTCGCGACATTGCCGCTGGCCCCCTTGGCATAGGGACAGCCGCCCAGACCGGCGACGGAACTGTCAATTACGGTCACACCCATTTGCAGCACAGCAAGCAAATTGGCCAGCGCCTGACCATAGGTATCATGGAAGTGGGCGGCGAGTTTTTCGGTCGGCACATGTCTGGCAACAGCGGTGATCATCGCCTGTGCCTTGGCGGGTGTCCCGGTGCCGATGGTATCGCCCAGACTGATTTCATAGCAGCCCATGTCATAAAGCGCCTTTGCGACCTCGGCCACCTTTTCAGGCGCAATGTCGCCTTCATACGGGCAGCCCAGCACACAGGAAACATAGCCGCGTACTGCAAGGCCCGCGTCACGCGCCGCATCGGCCACCGGGCGAAATCGATCAAGGCTTTCAGCAATCGAGCAATTGATGTTCTTTTGGGAGAAACTTTCTGACGCCGCGCCGAAAACAGCAACCTCGGTTGCGCCTGCTGCAACCGCGGCCTCAAGACCCTTCATGTTCGGGGCCAGAACAGGGTATGTCACCCCGGGTTTGCGGGTGATCTGGGCCATGACATCGGGCGCATCGGCCATTTGCGGTACCCATTTCGGGCTGACAAAGGCGGTGGCTTCGATCACCGATAATCCGGCATCATTCAGACGATGGATCAACTCGACCTTGGTTGCGGTCGGGACCATTGCCTTTTCGTTCTGAAGCCCGTCACGTGGGCCGACTTCAACGATTTTGACATGGCTTGGCAGATCGGAAAGCAAGGCCATTATTCGGCCTCCTCAATCGCGATCAGTTCTGCGCCATCATCGACCTGATCACCGACGCCAAAGAACACTTCCTTGATCGTGCCAGTGACGGGGGCGGAAATGGTGTGTTCCATTTTCATCGCTTCCATCACGACAAGCTTGTCACCCGCCGTGACCGATTGACCGGCCTTTGCCATCACTGCGATGATCTTGCCCGGCATCGGTGCGGTCAGGCCACCACCGGTGCCTTCGTTGCCACCAGCCGCGGCCAGCGGATCAAAGATGTCGAGACGATCCGAGCGACCATCACGGAAAATCATCAGACGATTACCGTCACGAAGCACCGACGCGCGTTTGCGGACGTTATTCAGGCTGGCAACGATGGCGCCATTTTCGTCATGCTCGGCACTAGCGATGATAGCGCTACCATCAGGCATATCGATGACATAGCCCTGATCGCGGTAATGCACCTTGACCAGCAAATCCGATCCGTCATGACGCAGGATCAGGTCATGATGGTTATCGTCATTCAGCCGGAAACCAGCGGTGCTGTGCCAGGGCGAATAGGGATCGTTGCTTTGTGCGGCATAACGAGCGGCCTCCGCATCGCGGGTCAGCAGGATATCAAGGGCAGCAAATGCCAGCGCCTCGTTATCGGTGGTGGTAGGGGCGGGGATCAGATCATCCTGATAGTTCGGGATGAAACCGGTTTCGACTTCGCCCCGCTCAAAGGCCGGATGGCGGGCGATATTGCCAAGGAAACCGGTATTGGTGGTCACCCCAACAATCTGCACATCATTTAATGCGGTCGCCATGCGACGCAGGGCCGATGTGCGGTCCACATCCCAGGTGATCAGCTTGGCGATCATCGGGTCATAATGAATGGAAACTTCGCCGCCTTCATAGACGCCGGTATCAACCCGCACATGATCGGTTTCACGTGGCATGCGCATATGGACAAGCTTGCCGGTTGCGGGCAGGAAATCATTCTGCGGGTCTTCGGCATAGATGCGCACTTCAAAGGCATGACCGTTGATCGAAAGGTCTTCCTGCGCCTTTGGCAGTTTTTCGCCATCGGCCACACGCAGCTGCCATTCCACAAGGTCTTCGCCGGTGATTTTTTCGGTTACCGGATGTTCGACCTGAAGGCGGGTGTTCATTTCCATGAAATAGAACGCACCAGACGCATCGAGCAGGAATTCAACCGTGCCGGCCCCCTGATAGCCAATTGCCTTGGCAGCATCGACCGCGGCCTTGCCCATCTGGGCGCGGAGGTCCTCGGTCATGCCTGGTGCAGGGGCCTCTTCAATCACTTTCTGGTGGCGGCGCTGCAAGGAGCAATCGCGTTCAAATAGATAGACCGCGTTGCCATGGCTGTCGGCAAAGACCTGAATTTCAACGTGGCGCGGTTTGACAATCAGTTTTTCAATCAGGCAATGATCATCGCCAAAGCTGCTTGCGGCCTCGCGCTTGCAACTGATCAGGGCGTCCTTGAAATCAGATGCCTTCTCAACGGCACGCATGCCTTTGCCGCCACCCCCGGCGGATGCCTTGATCAATACCGGATAGCCGATCTTGTCGGCCTCAACTGCCAGAAGGTCGGGGTCCTGATCTTCGCCGTGATAGCCCGGCACCAGCGGCACACCGGCCTTGCCCATGATTTTCTTGGCTTCAGATTTCGACCCCATGGCACGGATGGCACTTGCCGGTGGGCCGACAAAAACACAGCCTGCCTTTTCCAGCGCATCGGCAAAACCGGCATTTTCCGACAGGAAGCCGTAGCCTGGATGAACCGCATCGGCACCCGATTGGGCGATGACTTCAAGCAACCGGTCGGTGCGCAGATAGCTGTCCTTGGGGGCAGGCGCGCCAATGTGATAGGCCTCGTCGGCATGTTTGACATGCAGGGCATTGGCGTCGGCATCGGAATAAACGGCGACCGTGGCAATTCCCATGCGACGGGCGGTCTTGATCACGCGGCAGGCGATCTCACCGCGGTTGGCGATCAGAAGTTTGCGCGGCATATTATTTCTTGCTCCAGTTCGCGGGACGTTTTTCCAGAAAGGCACCGACACCTTCGCGGCCCTCTGCACTTGCGCGTTGATCGGCAATGCGTTGGGCGGTGTCATCAATCACGGCATCTGAAATCGGTTTGTTGGCAACCGCGTAAATCAGGTTCTTGGCCGCATGCATTGCATCCGGACCGTTGGCCAGCAGAAGCTTCGCCATTTCCTGCCCACGGGCAGTCAGTTCATCGGTTGTGGTGAGTTCATGCACCAGTCCGATCTGATGGGCGGTCTGGGCATTAAATCGTTCGGCAGTCAGGAAGTAACGTCGTGCCTGATTGACCCCGATGGCCTCAACCACATAGGGCGAAATCACCGCCGGGATGAGGCCCAGCTTGACTTCCGACAAACAGAAGCTTGCGCGGTCTGACGCGATCACAATGTCACAGCACGCTGCCAGACCAACGCCGCCGCCAAAGGCAGCCCCGTTAACCAGTGCAATGGTCGGTTTCGAGGCAAAGTTCAAAACCTTCATCAGTTTGGCGAGTGCACGGGAATCAGCAAGGTTTTCCGCGTGGCTATAGCCCGCCATACGCTTCATCCAGTTAAGATCCGCCCCAGCCGAAAAGCTTTTGCCAGCCCCGGTCAGGATGATCACCCGAACAGCCGGATCGGCGTCAAGGGCTTCGATCTTTGCGGTCAGATCAGCGATCAGGACATCATCAAAGGCATTGTGAATTTCGGGCCGGTTCAACGTGATGGTCGCAACACCATTGGCGGCGATCTCACACAGGGCGGCATCAGAAATGTTATCGGTGTTTACATTACTCATGATCACCTCACATTCTGAAGACACCAAACCGGGTTTCTTCGACCGGTTTGTTGAGTGCCGCCGACAGGCCAAGGCCAAGAACCATGCGGGTATCGGCCGGGTCAATCACGCCATCATCCCAAAGGCGGGCGGATGCGTAATAGGGGTGGCCTTGTTCCTCGTATTGATCGCGGATCGGGGCCTTGAACGCCTCCTGCTCGGCTTCCGGCCAGTTTTCGCCGCGCTTTTCGGCGGCATCGGCGCGAATTTGCGTCAAAACGTTCGCTGCCTGTTCGCCGCCCATGACGGAAATACGGGCATTTGGCCACATCCACAGGAAGCGCGGGCTGTATGCGCGACCACACATGCCATAGTTGCCTGCCCCAAAGGACCCACCGATCAGGACAGTGAATTTCGGTACATTTGCCGTGGCAACGGCGGTGACAAGTTTCGCACCATCCTTTGCAATGCCGCCGCTTTCATATTTGCGGCCAATCATAAAGCCGGTGATGTTTTGCAGGAACACCAGCGGAATGCCGCGTTGTGCGCAAAGCTCGATGAAATGCGCCCCCTTAAGCGCGCTTTCGGAAAACAGGATGCCATTATTGGCAATGATGCCGACCGGATAGCCAAAGATGCGCGCAAAGCCTGTAACAAGTGTCGTCCCGTACTGTGCCTTGAACTCATCAAAGTCGGAGCCATCAACGATGCGGGCGATGATTTCACGCACGTCATAGGGCTTTTTGGTGTCGGTCGGGACAACGCCATAAATCTCGCGTGGGTCATAGGCCGGGGCGCGCGGCTCGGTCAAGGTCAGGCCGGGGTTCTTCGTCCAGTTCAGGTTCTTGACGATATCGCGCGCAATCGACAATGCGTGGCTGTCATCCTGTGCATAATGGTCGGTCACACCGGACGTTTTGCAATGAACATCAGCGCCACCAAGGTCTTCGGCCGAGACAACTTCACCGGTGGCGGCCTTCACCAGCGGCGGACCGCCGAGGAAGATCGTGCCCTGTTTGCGGACAATGATGCTTTCATCCGACATCGCCGGGACATAAGCACCACCCGCCGTGCACGACCCCATGACAACCGCGATTTGCGGGATGCCTTTGGACGACATGGTTGCCTGATTAAAGAAGATGCGCCCGAAATGGTCGCGATCCGGGAAAACGTCATCCTGACGGGGCAGGTTGGCCCCGCCGCTATCGACCAGATAGATGCAGGGCAGGTTGTTTTCGAGTGCGATTTCCTGTGCGCGAAGATGCTTCTTCACCGTCATCGGGTAGTAGGAACCACCCTTGACCGTGGCGTCATTGGCGACAATCACGCATTCAACGCCTGAAACGCGGCCGATACCGGTAATGATGCCGGCTGCCGGAACGTCTTCATCACCATACATGCCATGTGCGGCAAGTTGGGAGAGTTCCAGAAACGGGGAGCCGACATCAAGAAGCTGGCGAATACGTTCACGTGGCAGCAATTTGCCCCGCCCGGTATGGCGATCACGGGCGCGTTCACCGCCGCCCAGTTTGACCGCAGCGATTTGATCGCGCAAATCCGCAACCAGCTTTTCCATATGTTCGGCATTGTTGCGGAATTCTTCGGAACGGGCGTTCACCGCAGATTTCAGTACCGTCATCGTCCGTTTTCACCGTTTTTTTGTTATGGGCAAATCGGCCCGCGTGCAGGGTGTTTATGGCTGTTGTTATCGGTGAAGTTTACGTAAACGTCAATATTAAATCGGTATTTCAGTACCGAAATTAACTATATGCTATCAAATCACCCATAGCGTTTAGCGCATATGGGTTGTTTGCAGATGACCAGTGGTCGCCATAAAATCGCAGCCGATCCTTATTTTGATCGATCTTGTCTTGGGAATGCGGGCGAAAAAATAATGTCATACCGGACTTTGATCTGTTTGGTGTTGTGTTCATGTGTTGCTGTTGTGTTCGGACAAAGGTCCGCGCATGCGCAAGATACGCTTTATGAAATTCATTGGCTTAAGGCCGATGTGCCGCCGATTGGTATTGGCAGCGGACCGTTGGCCGGCAAGGGGCTTCATGGCGGGATCCTTGATATATTGTTCGGTACGTCGCTTGATCCCGACATGGTGAAGGGGCATGCCAATATGGCGCGGTTGTTTGCCCTGATGAAAACGGGAAACTACTGTGTACCGGGACTGATCCGGACCGCTGAGCGCGAAGAGGTTGTCTATTTTTCCGAGCAGCCAAGCGCTGTGCTTGAAAGCAGTCACCTGGTGTATTCCCCAAGCAACCGAAAGCTCCGTGAGGCGATTGATGACAAGGTCTCGCTGGCGCAATTGCTTGACGCGGGCTTTGTCGTCGGAATCGGGGCGGGCATTTCGTATGGCGAAGAAACAGACAGGATCATTCAGCGCTATTCAAACTCAGACAGCGTCGTTCGACATCCCACACCCAATTTCCTGGCGCCGATGTTGTCGATGATTGAAATGAAACGTGTGGACTTTTCGCTGGCGCCACCTTGGGCATTGACGTGGTTTCTGGTCAATCAAAAGAACGGTCTTGGTGGTGATAGCGCCCCGATGATCGTTACCCACCCATTCCGCGAGGCATCAGAAAAAATCAACTACCACGTAGTTTGCACCAAGAATGCTTGGGGCAAGAAAGCGGTCGCCATGATCGATGAAGTGCTTGCACGCGATGATATCCGCCAAGCTCTTGCACGCAATGCACAAACCTGGTTGTCGACCACGAAAGTGCAAGAAAAAGTCGTGAAGTAGAAAGGCTGATCTGCGCCTTCCAGAAGGGGTTGTTCTTCGGTCAACAGCGATGGTTGACGGTGCTACTGCCCGGGGTTGTCTGTTGTGCTGCCAAGTGTGAGCTTGCGCAGTGAAATCCACTGGGCGAGTTGATCGATGCGGTCATTCCCGAAGAAAGGTTCGTCCTCGTAGAAGAAGAAGGGCGATCCAAAGGCACCCATCTTGATCGCGTCCTCGGTGACAGCGCGGACATGGTCTTTCCATTTCTGGGATTCGACGGCGGCACGCATTTCGGATGCATTGATGGAATGGCGGGTTGCGGCGGCAAAAACATTTTCCGGGTTGGACATATCAAGCCCGTCGGCAAAATAGCCGCGATAGATGTCCTTGGCGAACTTGCGCGCCAGCATCGGAGATCGCGATTCCAGCCAGTAATAGGCCCGGGTCGGAACCAGTGCCGCGTAGGGGAAGTTATTGGGGATTTGGAACGGAATGTTTTGCAGGCGTGCGCAGCGTTCCATGTCGTGCCGGAAATAAGGACCGCGGATCGGCTGATCCAGAAGCGGGCTTTGTCCTGTCTGTTTGAAGGCAGCACCAATCATGAAGGGGCGCCAGACGACCGTGACGCCATGGCGTTTTTCGAAGTCTTCCATCCGCTCGGCGGCAAGGTAACCGTAAGGTGACGAGAAATCGAAGTAGAAGCTGACTTCAGACATGTTCCTGCACCCGTTTTCCGTTTTGTTTTAACCAACAACTTTTTCAGCAGATCTGATGTCTGCTTTGATGAATGCGATTTTGATCTATTAAGTTGTTGCGAATCAACAAAAAAAGAAAATCAGGGAATGACGATGCCGGGTCGGACTTTTACTTCTTCCATCACGACATATGTATGAGTCTGACCGACACCCTGAACAGAAGACAGCCGTTCAAGGAACTCGCGATAGGCATACATGTCCTCGACGCGCAGTTTCGCAAGATAGTCAAAACCACCTGCGACCATATGGCATTCTTCGATTTCAGGGAGCTTCTTGATCGCAGCGGCGAATACGTCAAAGACGTCAGGTGTGGTACGATCAAGAGTGATTTCAACGAAGACCACAAGTGACTGGTTAAGCTTGCGCGGATCCAGTGTTGCCATATAGCCGGTGATAAAGCCGTTTTGCTCAAGGCGGCGCACGCGTTCCAGACAGGGTGTCGGGCTCAGATTGACCCGGCGTGATAGCTCCACATTGGACATGCGGCCATCGTTCTGAAGTTCGCGTAGGATCTGTTTGTCGATCTTGTCCAGGCTCTTGTGGTTCTTCTGCATTTTAAGCGTCCAGCCAGTATTTGTGACTATGTGAATGTAAAAATTGTGGATGATATATCGTATTTTAGCCAAAAATGGCAGCACATTTTTCGGATGAAATAATATTGTCTGTTGCCATAGAGGTGCAAAAGGCCCCGAAGCGCCTGAAATAATGTGCGTTCTTCGGGATCGGCAAAGTCCAACATCAGGGAGAGGCTTTTAAACATGTTCCGTACCGAACTGCCGCAACCGAATGAAATCCGCCAGACGATCCGTGACACTTATCGTGCCGATGAAGAGGCCGTTGTTGAACGCCTGATCGAAACAGCGCGTCTTTCCCCGAAACAGACCGCGCGCGTTCAGAACCGCGCCTATCAACTGGTTGCCCGCGTGCGCAGTGCCGATAACGGCAAAAGCGGCATTGATGCCCTGCTGCATGAATACGAGCTGTCGAGCAAGGAAGGCGTCATCCTGATGTGCCTGGCCGAGGCACTTCTGCGTGTGCCCGATGCGGTGACCGCCGACAAGCTTATTCAGGACAAACTGTTTGATGCCGACTGGCAAAGCCACCTCGGCCATTCCGACAGCTTCTTTGT
This sequence comes from Thalassospira profundimaris WP0211, assembly GCF_000300275.1. Lineage (GTDB taxonomy): Bacteria > Pseudomonadota > Alphaproteobacteria > Rhodospirillales > Thalassospiraceae > Thalassospira > Thalassospira profundimaris. Next base: position 171,359 of record NZ_AMRN01000005.1, read on the forward strand.
CAATGCGTCGACCTGGGGGCTGATGCTGACCGGGCGGGTGATCAAGTTCGGCAAGGCGGAAAAGGCCGATCCTGGTCGCCTGATCAAACGCATGATCGGCCGTTCGGGGGAGCCTGTCATTCGCAAGGCATTCAACCACGCCATGCGGATCATGGGCCGCCAGTTCGTGATGGGCCGCACGATTGACGAGGCCGCCGAGCGCGCCAAGGCGAATGAAGAAAAAGGCTATCGCTATTCCTATGATATGCTGGGCGAAGCCGCCCGGACGATGAAGGATGCCGATCGATATTATAAGGCATACGAAACTGCCATTCATGATATCGGGCGCGTTGCCAATGGCCGTGGGCCGATTGATAGTCCGGGCATCTCGGTCAAGCTTTCGGCGATCCATCCGCGCTATGACTTTGCCAACTATGATCGCGTGATGAACGAGTTGACCCCGCGGCTTAAGGAACTGGCACTTCTGGCAAAGAAATACGATATCGGCTTTACCGTCGATGCCGAGGAAGCCAACCGTCTTGACCTGTCGCTTGATGTCATCGGCACTGTCTTTGCCGATCCGGATCTTGATGGCTGGGAAGGCTATGGCTTGGCAGTTCAGGCCTATCAGAAACGTGCCTATCACGTTCTGGAGTGGCTTGCCGATCTGTCGACCAAGGTCGGGCGCAAGATGATGGTCCGCCTTGTGAAGGGGGCCTATTGGGATACCGAAGTCAAATTCAGTCAGGAAAACGGTTTTGACGGCTATCCGGTCTTTACCCGCAAGGCATCGACCGATGTGTCCTATCTGGCGTGTGCGAAATATATGCTGTCGCGTCGCGATGCATTTTATTGCCAGTTCGCCAGCCACAATGCCCACACGGTGGCATCGGTTCTGGAAATGGCGGGTAATGACCGCACCTTTGAATTCCAGCGTCTGCATGGCATGGGCGAAGCACTTTATGAGCAGATCGTCGACAAGAACGGCGAAAACGTTCCGTGCCGTGTCTATGCGCCGGTTGGCACCCATGAAGACCTTCTGGCCTATCTGGTGCGCCGTCTGTTGGAAAACGGCGCAAACACCAGCTTTGTGAACCGTATTCAGGATGAACAGCTGCCGATCGAGGAAATGATCGCCGATCCGATCGAAAAGATGGCGGCCCTTCCGCGCAAAGGCCATCCGAAGATTCCGGCACCGATTGACCTTTATGGTGCAAGTCGCGTCAACTCGCGCGGGCTTGATCTGACAGATACGCAAAAGCTTCTGCCACTCAGTGCCAAGCTTGCCGAGATCAAGAACAAGACCTGGAACGCCGCCCCGCTGATTGATGGCAAACTTGTTTCGGGCACCCCGATTGATGTCATCAACCCGGCCAAGCTTGACGAGAAGGTCGGTGATCTTGTGCAGGCGACCGAGGCTGATATTGACGCCGCCGTTGTGGCAGCGCTCAAGGGCTATGAGACCTGGAACAAGACACCGGCAAGTGACCGTGCGACGGCACTGCGTCGTCTGGGCGATCTGCTTGAAGAAAACATGGACGAGTTCATCGCGCTCTGTCAGCGCGAGGCCGGCAAGCTTTATTCCGATGGCGTTGCCGAAGTGCGCGAAGCCGTCGATTTCTGCCGCTATTACGCCAACCGGGCGGAGGAAACCTTCCGCGAAGGCAGCCCGCTTGAAGGCCGGGGGGTGATTGTTTGCATCAGCCCGTGGAACTTCCCGCTTGCGATCTTCTTGGGGCAAGTAACCGCAGCCCTTGCAGCAGGAAATGCTGTGATTGCCAAGCCGGCAGAGCAGACTTCACTGATTGCTGCCCGTGCGGCAGAACTGATCCTTGAATCCGGCGTTCCGGGCTCGGCATTCCAAATGGTTCCGGGGCCGGGGCGTGTGATTGGTAATCAGCTGATCAATGATCCGCGCATTGCCGGTGTCGCCTTTACCGGATCAACCGAAACCGCACAGGTGATCAACCAGGCGCTGGCAAAACGCCCGGGCGTTCCGTTGCCACTGATTGCCGAGACCGGTGGTCAGAACGCGATGATTGTGGACTCGACCGCACTGCCCGAACAGGTCGTGCAGGACGCAATCATTTCCGGTTTCCAGTCGGCCGGTCAGCGTTGCTCGGCCCTTCGTGTGCTGTTTGTTCAGGAAGACATTGCCGACAAGTTGTGTGAAATGCTGGTCGGTGCGATGAAGGAACTGCGCGTCGGTGATCCGAAGTTCCTTGATATTGATGTCGGTCCGGTGATTGACGAAAAATCGCGCAAGGTTCTTGAAGCCCATGCCGAGCGCATGAAAAAAGAAGCCAAGCTTCTGCATGCCTGTGACATGCTTCCGGAATGCGAAGGCGGCAATTTCTTTGCGCCGCATTGCTTTGAAATCCCATCGATCAATGTGCTTGAACGCGAAGTGTTCGGCCCGGTTGTGCATGTGGTGCGCTATAAGGCGCGCGATCTGCCCAAGATCCTTGATCAGATCAATGCATCGGGTTATGGCCTGACCCTTGGTATTCATTCCCGTATTGATACCACCGTGCGCGAGATTTCGCAGAAACTGCGGGTTGGCAACTGCTATGTGAACCGTAACCAGATCGGTGCGGTGGTCGGTGTTCAGCCGTTCGGCGGGCAGGGTAAATCGGGGACCGGTCCAAAGGCCGGTGGTCCGCACTATGTCGAACGCTTTGCCAAGCCGATTGCGAAGGCAAATACCATTTCCAATGATGACGTGTCAGACGATCGTGCACCGATCATCGTCAAGGATGTCATTGCGACCAGCGAATATGCCGCGATGCTGGCCGCCCAGGAAGAATGGCAGGCAACCAATGGCAATGCGCGTGTGACCATCCTTGAAAAGCTGTCGGCCAAGATGGATGCATCGGGCAATGATGCCCTGATGGCGGGGGCCGATCATGTGGCGAACTTTGCCGCCCTTTCGGAAAACGGCTTTGTGGCACCAACCCGGATGCCCGGGCCGACTGGTGAAACCAACGACCTTTATTGTCAGGGACGTGGTGTTTACCTGATCCAGGCGGACAAGGATGCGGAACCGGCAAAAATCATCCGCCATCTTGGTGCCGCCCTTGCCGCGGGCAATGCGGTGATCCTTGCGGGCGATCAGAAATGGCTTGCCGATATTCCAGCACTCGCACAGCAGGCAGGCCTTCCGGCCAAGTTGGTCAAGGCGGTCGGCACCAATACCGGTCTGGGCGCGATGTATGATGGTGATATCGCCGGGGTATCGTGCGTGGCATCGCTTGATCGCGTGACGTCGTTCAAGCAGCTTCTGGCCAAGCGCGATGGCGCGATCCTGTCGCTGATTTCCGATAGCGGCGCCGAGGATGACGGTGCATTGCCCGATGAGGCGTTCCTGCATCGCTTTGCCACTGAAAAGACGATCACGATCAACACCACGGCGGCGGGCGGTAACGCATCGCTGATGTCGATGGAAGAAGATTGATCTGCCAGATGGACATGTCAGATGGACCGGGACGAAATTCCCGGTCCATTTTTCTTTCATTCATTCGTGATCTCTGATGTAGGATGTGCGCGCCTGAACACGGTCGGGCTTTTTTTCGTCAAAATTGGCTGCAATAGCTATTGGTCGGAACAGTTGACGTCCTGCGGCGTTTGAACTGACGCAAGAAGATTGACCCATGTCAGGCAGGCATGAACAAGGAGAACAGGAATGATCAAGGTAAACTGCGGCATTGGCCGTGTTCTGAAAACGGTATCGGTATGTGCGCTGCTGGCGGTACCGCTGGCGGCCTGCGGACCGCTGCAAATGCCGTTGGAAGACCGCACCGGCAATGATCAGTGGCAAGATACCCAGATCAAGTCTGGCATCCTTGGCGAGTTCTCCAAGGTCGATCACACCTATCTGATGGATGTGAATATCGACATCTGGGAACAGAATGTCATGGTCACCGGCATGGTGGATTCCAAGGGCAAGTATTATGACGTCATATCGCTGGTCAAACAGGATAACCGGATCAAAACGGTCTATGACCATCTGGTAATTGCCGATCAGGAAACGATTGATGCCTATCACCGGGCCGAAGATGAATATGGCAAGAACGCCGTTCCGACCGATTCGGCAACCCAGTCCGTGTCCGACGTCTGGATCGAAAGCCAGATCAAGGCATTGTTATTGGCCGAAAAAGGTGTGAGTTCCGTCAACTATCGTTGGCAGTCGGTGCAGAATGTCGTCTACATCATGGGCGAGGCACAAAGCGATGCAGAGCTTGAAAAGGTCCTGTCGATCGTGCGCCGGATCAAAGGTGTGACCAAGGTGGTTAGCCACATCGCAAAGGCCTGATCACTTTTATCGCCTTGTGATAAAACAGTTTTTCGAAAATTCCCCGCAGGCGTTCGGCCTTGCGGGGAATTTTTTTGTCCGGGTTTGTTGCAAAAGTGTTTGAAAACCATTCGCATTTATCTTAGAGGTGTCGATACGTAATTAATAACTGATTGCAATCGCACCATGTATGTCTGCATTTGTAATGCGCTCAAGGAGAAAGACGTCCGCCGTGCCGCCGAGCAGGGCGGGGCGACACGTCCGGCGGAAGTTTTCCGTTTCCATGGTTGCGCGCCGCAATGTGGCAAATGTGCTTGCCACATGCGTGCAGAACTGCTTCAGGCCAGGACCTGCGGCAATTGCGATTGCGATGATGCAGCGGCTGTGACGGCAAATATCGAACCGATTGCCGCCGAGTAAGCTACTTCCAGGCAATTCGTACAAAACGAAAAAGGCGAAGCCACATGGGCCTCGCCTTTGTTGTTTGTGGCAGATGCTGCTTGATCAGCACCGTTACTTTTTCAGGCCAAAGCGTTCCTCGGCCAGGCGATCGGCGACAAAGCCGGTCGACAGGTTCTGTTGTTTGGCGCGTTCAAAAATCTCGCGCACGGTTTCACCAATGCCTTCGATATGCATGTTGGTTTCGGCAACCGTTTTGCCTTCGCGACAGTAATAGACTTCGATGACACCGCCGGCATTGATCACGTAATCCGGGGCATACAAAATCCCGGCTTCGCGCAACATTTCGCCATGGCGATCATCTTCAAGCTGGTTGTTGGCCGCACCGGCAATCACACCAACCTTGAGTTCCTCGATCGTTTTGTCATTGATCACCCCGCCAAGGGCGCAAGGGGCAAGGATATCGGCATCAACCGACAGGATTTTATCAACCGGAACCGCGGTTGCGCCAAATTCCATGGCAGCGGCCTTCATGCTGGCGGCATTCAGGTCCGCAACAATCAGCTTGGCCCCGGCCGCATGCAGCATCCGGCAGAGGTGATAGCCGACATGCCCCAGCCCCTGCACTGCGACCCGCATGCCCGTAAGGTCGTCGCTGCCATGTTTGAAGCGCACCGCTTCCTTAAGCCCGATGAAAACGCCATAGGCGGTAAAGGGGGACGGATCACCGGTGCGCTCCGGGTCCTTGCCATCATTGATGCCACCGACATGCTTGGTCTGGCTTGCGATATGACCCATGTCTTCGGGGCTGGTGCCGACATCCTCGGCAACGATATAGCGCCCGCCAAGTTGCTCGACAGCGCGGCCCATTGCGCGGAAGAGTTCTGGCGTCTTCTGACTGCGCGGATCACCGATGATGACCGACTTGCCGCCGCCAAGCGGAAGGTTGGCGAGTGCGGATTTGTAAGTCATGCCGCGCGACAGGCGCAAAACATCATGGATGGCGTCCTGTTCGCTGGCATAGGGCCACATGCGACAGCCGCCAAGTGACGGGCCAAGGTTGGTGTTGTGGACCGCGATGATGGTTTTCAGGCCGGTGGTTTTGTCGCTGGCAAAGACGACCTGTTCGTGGTCATCAAAGGCGATATCGGAAAAGACGTTCATCCTCTTGCAGCCTCCTGGCAGCATCATTTTTCTGGTGCAGGCTGTTTCCTGCTTATCCCTTTATGTTTGATGCATCCGGCGTTGGATCAATTTCTAATTCCGCGAATGTGCAAAAAAGATCGTTTCGGTTGAGGGGCTGCTTTGGTGTGGAATTATTCTGAGTTTGCCAAAGCTGCATTGTAATTTTATTGCGCGCACTGTGCGCTGCAGCATCTTCGCTGTTTGAAGGCAGGTGGCATTTTCGACCCGACAGGGATTCTTTTGTGGGTGAAATTGGTCGGTTTCAGCCTGGCTTTTATGGTGCAGTGCACTTGCGGCGATTTGTCCTGAATCAGGGTATTCGTCATGCGCCTATGCCAAATTCGCACTTGAAACCGGAGCAATTAATCTGGAACTATCAATTAACCGGACAATTTACGGCTCGTTAAGGTGCGAAACGTAGACTCACGGTTGGGTATCTTGTGATTGAGATTCCCGGTTCAGGACAGGTTGGCGTCTGGGCGGCGCCAGCGAACAAAATATAAGGAGAGCGGCGGATATGTCTGCATTCACAGGCCATCGCCAAACCGTATATGAAGTTGAACTGCACAATCAGGCTGTGCGCGAATGTGTCAAAGAGAACCGATCCCACGACCTCTTTGATGACCGCTGGGCTGATGTTCAAACTCATGAAGTTGCGGCCAGCGACGAAACCAAGGCCCTTGCCATGATCGAAAATAGCTATCCGTCAGAAGATGGTTTCGTTGTCGATCACGTCAAACGCCTAGGATAACAGTCACCAAACATATTCGAAAAAAAAGCGTGGTCAGCTTTGCTGCCACGCTTTTTTTCTGAGCTGAACCTGCAAAACAAAGCAGGCTTCATCAGGGCATTTCGGCCTATGACCTCAGCTTTCCGAGCATTTCCCGCCCCTTGGCAACGGCAAATTTCTGTGCCTGCGAGAAGGTCGGGTTTGGCGGCATGATCAGGGCGTCAGGGTCAACCGGGACCTGAATGACGGTTGGCTTCTTGCTTGCAAACGCTTGTGACAGCGCGCTTGAAAGCTCCTTGGTGTTTTCCGCACGCAGGCCAAGACAGCCACAGGCCTGGGCGATGGCCGCCATATCCGGGTTTTTAAAGGCGATTGCATGTTCAGGCAGGCCTTTGGCTTCCTGTTCCAGTGCGATAAAGCCAAGCTTGCTGTTGTCAAAGACAACCGCCGTAATCGGCAGATCGTATTCGGCAGCGGTCAAAAGTTCACCCATCAGCATGTTGAATGCGCCGTCACCCGCAATGGCGACCACCTGACGATCAGGATAGGCAAGCTGCGCGCCATTGGCGCCGGACAGGGCAAAAGCCATCGTGCCGAGCCCGGACGACAGGGTGAAACGCTGGTTACGTTTTACTCGCAAATGCCGCGCGGCCCAGGCTGTGGTCGTTCCGGTATCAACCAGGAAAATGGCATCATCGGCGGCATGGTCTCCGATTGCGGCCATGACGCTTGCGGGGTGAAGCGGGCTTTTGTCGGATTTCTCGATCTTTGACCAATCGTCTTGCTGATCCTTGACTTTATCGATCCAGTGTTTGCGCTGTGTTTCGGTGTCTTTGGGAGTGACGCGATCAAGAAGGCCTTGCACCGATAGCTTGGCGCTTCCGATCAACGGGGCATCAATATCAAGCCGTTTGCCGATCTGGCTGCGATTGCTATCGATCTGGATGGTTTTGGCATCTTTGGGGAAAAATTCCTGATAGGGGAAATCGGCCCCAACGATGCACAGCAAATCGCAATCTTCGACAGAATCCTGCCCCGGTTTGCCCCCCAGAAGGCCCAGCCCACCAATGCAAATGGGATCGTCGTCATCAAGCCAGTCTTTGGCGCGCAGGGTTCTGACGATCGGTGCATCAATCCGGTGCGCCAGATCAAAGATCTCCTGCGCTGCCTCGGCACCACCGATACCGGCAAGTATGACGGGCTTTGATGCCTGATCAATCAGTTTGGTAGCGTGATCAAGGTTCTCGCTGGACGGGGAAACTTTGCGGGTGGCCAACAAGGTTGCAATATTGATCGGATCATCGGCGCAATCGGCACTGGCGATATTGTTCGGGATACAGACATGGGCGGGCGCACGATTTTCAATCGCGGCCTTGCAGGCTTCTTTGAGGATACGCGGGGCCTGTGCCGGGTCCATGATCGTCTCGGAATAGACGGTGACGTCTTCGAACAGCTTTTTCAGGTCAACTTCCTGATGATACTCGGTGCCGATAAATTCCGAATCAACCTGGCCTGTGATGGCAAGAACCGGGGCATGGTCATGACGGGCATCATAAAGGCCGTTCAGAAGATGGATGGCTCCGCCACCCGCCGTGCCGACACAGCATGAAAGATTGCCGGTCAGTTTCGCCTGTGCGGATGCGGCAAACGCGCCGCCTTCTTCATGCCGGACAAGCACGAAATCAATTTCATCCCTGTTTTCAAGGGCAAATGTAATGTCATTGATTGCGTCACCTGGGATGCCAAACACATGTTTGACGCCAAGGTCACTCAGTAAATTGATTGCGATATCGGCAACTTTCATGGGGAAACTCCTTGGTTTCAGTCGTGAGAGAGCCGCAAACTACAATCGCATCAACTGCCGGGTTTGATTACGAAAGCCAGAATGCATTCATGGTTTCTGCGACGCGCTTGAACGAAGCAAGATTGGCACCATCGCGATAATTGATGATTTTTCCGTCCGGACTGTTTTCAATACAGTCCTTGTGAATTTTGGACATGATTTCACGAAGGCGGTTGTCGACGTTTTCCGTATCCCAACTCAGACGCTGCGCATTCTGGCTCTGTTCAAGGCCGCTTACTGCAACGCCGCCGGCATTGGATGCTTTGCCAGGGGCATGCGGGATATTGGCGTTGATGAATACTTCCTGCGCCTTTGCCGTCAGCGGCATGTTCGCGCCGTCACAGAGCATCATCACCTTGTTTTCAACAAGCTGCTTGGCGTCTTGTTCATCAAGCTCGTTTTGGGTCGCGCAGGGCAGGGCGATATTGCACTCAAGCCCCCAGGGGCTCTTGTCTTCAAGGAAGTCAGCATTCTTGCCGCCGTCAAATTCTGACAGTGATTTGCGTTGGTTGTTTTTCCAGTCATCAACCTGATCAAGAAGGTCGTTTGTCAGGCCATTGGCAAAGTGCATAGTGCCGGAGCTGTCACTCAGACTTATGACCTTGGCTTCAAGTTCTATGGCCTTGCGCGCGGCGTGAAGCGCAACATTGCCTGCACCACTGATCGCAATGCGTTTGTCTTTGATTTCCTTGTTTTCCTGATCAAGCATGTGACCAAGGAAATAGATGCAGCCATAGCCGGTTGCTTCTGTGCGGCCGGCACTGCCGCCAAAGTGGCATCCTTTTCCGGTCAGCGCACCGGTCCACTTTTGCGTCAGCTTGATATAGTGACCAAAAAGGATGCTGATTTCACGTCTGCCCACGCCGATGTCACCGGCGGGCACATCGGTATCCGGCCCGATATGGCGATATAGTTCCTGCATGAATGCCTGACAGAAACGGCCGATTTCCTGCGGAGATTTGTCCTTTGGCGAAAAGTCGGCACCACCTTTTGCCCCGCCCATCGGCAAGCCGGTCAGGCTGTTTTTCAGGGTTTGTTCAAACCCAAGAAACTTGAAGATACTGGTACTTACCGTCGGGGCAAACCGAAGGCCGCCTTTATAGGGGCCCATCGATTGATTGAACTGAATGCGCCAGCCGCGATTGACCTGTATCTGTTGGTCATCGTCTTCCCATGCCACGCGAAATTGCAGCACGCGATCCGGTTCCGTGCAGCGTTCAAGAACCGCATTTTTGCGCATCTCGGTTTGATCAAGATACCAACCGGCAATGGAGCCGACGACTTCCTCCACTGCCTGGTGAAATTCCGGCTCGTTCGGTGTCTTTTCCTCAAGCCGGGTCAGGAAGTCCTTTTGAAAATCAGATGCGCTTTGTGTCATTTAAATGCGGGCTTTTTTACTGTTTCTGCTGCTCTGGTTAACGTGCCAGAGGCGAAAAAGTGCCCGCATAATATTTTGTTTTGGTGGTTTTTAAGGTGCTATGGCGCGCTTGATCAGGCGTTCTGTTGAAGCGTTCGTTCAACAAAATCAAGGCGGTCCTGCCCCCAGAACATCTCGTTGCCGACAAAATATGTCGGCACACCAAAGATGTTACGATCCCGTGCGGACTGGCAGTTCTCGTCATAGATTTTGGCGATCTCTGGCAAGTCGGCATGTTCGAGATATTCCGTCGACAGGCCAGTTGATATCAGGGCCTCGCGCACGGTCGCGGGCAGCGAAACATCACGTTCACGCAGCCAGATATCCCCCATCAGGGTTTCTGTTAAAGCACTGACGTCCTTGCCATCGTCCTGAACGGCGATGATGGTGCGCGCGGCAAGTGTTTCATCGACCGGGAAATGGGTCGGATGCAGATTGATCGGAATGCCGAGATAATCCGACCAGCGTTTCAGTTCAACAAGTCGGTATTCTTGACGCGGTTTCGGGCGTTTTGCCAAAGGCACGCCACCACCATGTTCCCAGACATCGGCTGCCCGGCAGGGCTTATGAATAATTTCCACGCCATGTTTTTTGGCGATGTCGACAACGCGGCGAAACCCGAAAAAAGACCACGGTGATTGCACGAAGAAATAGTGGATGATGGGTTCGGACATATGGGCCTCCTGGCGCCGCGATGCTGATCATGTTTTTGAATTGCCGACATTCGACACCCACCACACTGCCCAAACAGGGGTGCTGCGTCAAATGTCCTTGGCGTAATCACGCACAGGTTCAGGTCATATGTTTGTGATGATGGAATGCGAAATGTCTGCGCGGCCTAGTAATCAAGCCACCAGGAATATTCATCAATACCCGCCATCAGAACACCATCAAAGCCAAGCTTCATGATGTTGCCAAGATAGCTGTTTTCGCTGCCAAAGATGATGCTTTGCCATTCGCGTGACCAATAATGCACGTGGTTTTCCTGTCCCCAACGTGCCATCAGGTTGCCTTCACTGATGAAATCGGGACTTCCGGCACGCCATCCGCTTTGCCAGTAATAACGATATGTCTCGGCCGTCGCGATATTGAGGTACGAAATCAAGTTCCGTGGTGTTCCGGTCTTCTTGTAACGAAGCCGCTTCATATCATCATAGGTTAGTGGAATGGTCCCGCGATGGAACGGATCAATGATCAGCGTGTCATAGTTGGTTGCAACCAGCGCATCGACATAGGCGTCCTTCGTGCCATAGGGCGAACTATCAAGCACCAGGGCAAAGTTCTTTGCCTCGCGGATATTGTCGATCACATGCGGGTTTGCCCCGAAAGGTGTGCTTGGAACCTTTGCCAGCGATGAAAGCTGCATGCCCGGCGGTGGGGCTGCGTAATAAAGTGCATCCAGCCCCCGAAGCTGCGCGCGCGCCTTGTCCATGTCGGATCGATTTTCGGTGTAATCGACCGCAAGATACTGCAGGCCTTCAAGTTTCAGCCGTTCGAGATAGCCAAGGATGTATTTGGTTTCTTCGGCATTGGTGGCTTCGCCGTATTTGTCAAAGCCGTAAAACGGGGCTTCGACCAAAATGCCGTCAAGTGCTCGCAAATAGTTTCTGGCCGGTTCCGCAACGCCACGTGTGGCAAACAGGGTTTTTTCAAGAAACTCGGTCAGTTCCAGGCCATTCATCGCAATGATCGAAAAGTCACTGCGATAGCTTTTTGCCCACCGACTGATCGCGATGACGTAATCGCGCATTTCCTCGACGAAGTCTTTTTCAGGCTTTCCGGTGTCGGTCAGGCCGGGGAGCCCCTCGGTCAGGCTATTGGGGGCTGGGATAAAAGGTTCTAGCTGCTGTGCAACTGCAACAATCGGTGTTGATGCCAGTAATGCCCCGCCAAGCCCCGCCGCACCGGTGCCAAGGAAATGTCGGCGCGAGATGGATTTGGGCGCGGCTTTTCCGCCAGACGCATTTTGCGCCGTTTGTCGGGTCCGCCCTGACGTGCTGTAAGGTTGCTTGGCCATGCCTTTATCCATCACTGATGATATGGGCGATCTTATGATGCTGCCTTCATTGCGCCTTGCTGTGTGATCAACTCGGTCACACGGTTGCCAATTGCAAGGGATGCAGTAAGACCCGGTGATTCAATACCATAGAGCATTACAAGACCATTAAGCCCGTGCTGTTTTTCATCAGCAATCATGAAGTCGCGCGCAGCTTCGCCCGGGGCCTGAATTTTCGGGCGCACCCCGGCATAGCCGGTCTGAAGCGCGCTTTCATCAAGGTCGGGATAGTATTTGCGGATGGCTTTGGCAAAGGCGGCACGACGTTCTTCGGGGACGTCATAGTTTGGCGCATCAACCCATGTCACGTCCGGGCCAAAGCGTGCCTGCCCCCCCATATCAAGGGTCAGGTGGATGCCAAGGCCTGCCTGTTCGGGGGCCGGATAGATCAGGGTGGAAAATGGTGCCTTGCCCGATAGCGTGAAATAACAGCCGCGCGCATAATGCTGCGGCGGGACAGATGCCTGTGGCAGGCCGGTAAAGTTCCGGCTCAAGGTCTGGCTATGCAGGCCACCGGCAACGATCAGTTCCGCGCAGGTCAGGCTCATTTCTTCGCCATCGGCATCGGTGGTGCTGACGGTATAAAGTCCGTTTTCGAAACTGACGGCCGTGACCTTTGTGTTGATCGCAAGCGTTGCGCTATGATTTTCCGCCTCGCCCAGCAGGGTAACCATCAGTTGATGGCTATCGACAATGCCGGTTGACGGGCTTTCTAGGGCGCCGACACAATGAAGGGCTGGTTCGCGTTCAAGGGCTTCTTCGCGGGACAGCCAGACAAGGTCAGTGACACCGTTTTCAAAAGCCTTGTCCTTAATCCCGGCCAGCGCGGCCATTTGGTCCTCGGCCGTGGCGACAATCAGTTTGCCGGTGCGTTTGTGTTCGATGCCGTTTTCTTCGCAATAACGATACAGCATCTCGCGCCCGGTGACGCAAAGCTCGGCCTTCAGGCTGCCTTTCGGATAATAAATTCCGGCATGAATGACTTCGCTGTTGCGTGCGCTGGTCTCGGTGCCAATCGCATCATGCTGTTCAATGATCAGGACTTCGCGGCCGGTTCGCGCAAGTGAACGGGCACAGGCCAGGCCGACAACGCCGGCCCCGATGACGATGGTTTGGATATCTGCAGTCATGATCACGTGTATCTTGGTTAGGGTGGTGGGTTTAGTTTGCCTGGCGGAAATAGACAGCCTGTCCTTGGTTGTCCTTGCCATTACCGGTGACAACAGCCGGGGATTCGCTGGTGTAAATACCGCGCGCAAAGCTGCTGTCGTTACAATAGACATACCAAGTCCCGAACGGAAGCGTATCACTTTGATAGGCGCCGCCTTCATGGCGCCAGATGCCCTCGCAATGACGTTGGTCATCATCAAGGATCATCGTGCCTTCGCCCGATGGCTGATCAAAGCGCAACGTGCCGGTTCCGCGCACCGATTGCCAGTTGGTGATGATATCAATGCCATCAATCGGCGGCGGGGTGGTTTCGCCTTCAGGCTGCTGAAGCGGGGTTTCATCTGCTGGTGCGACAACAGTGGCGGCAATTGCCGAATTTTCCGCGAGTTCAATGTTCAATCGGCCAAAGAAACCGGCGGCAAATTCCTGGGCATCAATCATTGGCAGACCACTGAGCGGCGCACTGCTTCTACTTGTGGCCTGAACCTGTGTCGGGGTGCAGTAGTAGCCCAGCAGTCGACTGCCACGTTGGGCCGGTGTTTGCGGGTCCCATTGCCCGACAAAGGAAACGCATTGCGACCCGTTGCGGGTAAAGGGCGACAGGGCAATCGGGCCGTATCGGGTTTGCTGCACGAAGCTTGCACCATTCAGGCTGGTACGGCCGCGAAGCGCGTCAAACATATCAAGCAACTGCTCGGACGCCATGGCGGTGCTAAACCTAAAACCGGGCGCGGAGGTCGTATAGACCGTTTCTAGGTACAGGTCGCTTGCAGCGGCAGGGGATTCGCTTACCGAGCGCGGCGCATACCAGCGGCCGACAAAGACCGTGCTGTTATCGCGATACTGACGCAGGAAGCTGTTCTGACCCTCGATGTCCGAGGCAAAGACAATAGGGCTCTGGTCTTGCGGGATTTGTTCGAACCCGCCGGTTTGCTGTGCGACGGCCATCTGTGGTGTTGCCACCAGAAGGCTTGCAAACATGCTGCCGATCAAAGCCGCCCGATACCTCACATTGCGTCCTTTCTATATGTTTTCAGGCGCATTTTTGTATTGCGCTACCCTTATCTTTACCTTTGTGCATCTAGATTGGCTAGGGGGCAGTCAACCGATGCCTGTTAACGTGATCTCTTTTACCTTGATTTTTGGGTGCAAACGGGCTCATTGGGGAGGTTGGCCTTGGGGACAAAGTCAAAAAGCCTGAAGATACGGAGCATTTTATCATGACGGTGCAACAGACCGGCGCGAACGGGGACAGCGCGGGCCAGCAGACGGCAACGGACAAACAACCGCCGTCCAATCGCGCCCATGTAATCGTGATCGGCAATGAAAAGGGCGGGTCAGGCAAATCGACAACGGCGATGCATCTGATCGTTTCCCTTATGAAGATGGGGTTCAAGGTCGGATCGCTTGATATCGATGCCCGTCAGGGGACGCTGACACGCTATGTCGAAAACCGGAACGCCTTTAATGACCGCAAGGGCCTTAAGCTTCCGGTGCCCGATCATCGGCCGATTTATCGCAGTGAACTGCCCGATGCCAACCAAGCCAAGCTGGACGAGCGCGAACGCTTTACGACCGCTCTTGGTGAAATGGTGATCGGCTGCAACTTCATCGTCATGGATTGCCCGGGCAGTGACAATTACCTGTCTCGTCTGGCGCATGCCTGTGCCGATACGCTGATCACCCCAATCAATGACAGCTTCATCGACCTAGATATGCTGGCGCGGATTGATCCGGATAGCCTTGATATCAAGGGACCCAGCATCTATGCCGAGATGGTCTGGGATGCGCGCAAACGTCGGGCGGCGATTGATGGCGGCACGATTGACTGGATCGTCATGCGTAACCGTCTTTCACATCTTGATGCGCGCAACAAACGTGACATTGCCGAAATCGTCGACAAGTTGGCCGATCGCATCCGCTTCCGTCAGGCGCCGGGCTTTGGCGAACGTGTGATTTATCGCGAACTTTTCCTCAAAGGTCTGACGCTGCTGGATCTGCGTGAAAAGGGTGTCGGCATCCCGATGAGCATGTCGCACATGGCCGCCCGTCAGGAAGTCAGATCGCTTCTGGAAGTGATCGGCTTCAAGCCGGCTGACGGCGAGGAGTTGCCGATCTGACTGCATCCGGCCTATATCTTGTGGGACGACAAATTGTCCAACCGGAATATGAAGCAGGCAGGTCTCCTTGACGCGCAAAGACATCATTCCAGAGACATCCGACGCCAATGAAGTGGCAGACTTCCTGGGCAAGGCGCGGCAGATGGCGGTACACGCGCCATCATCCGGGCCAGCACAGGGACGACTGATTTTTGCCATGGATGCAACCGCCAGCCGCCAGCCAAGCTGGGACAGCGCGGCTGAAATTCAGGCGGAAATGTTTGAGGCGGTCGACGGTGTTGGCGCCCTTGATGTGCAGCTTGTGTTCTTTCGCGGGCTTTCGGAATGCAAATCAAGTGGCTGGTGCCGCAACGCCAAATCATTTCGCGACTATATCACCAAGGTCACCTGCCGTGCCGGGCATACTCAGATCGAACGGGTTCTGGCCCATGTCGAACGTGAAGCGGGTGATAAAAAAATTGATGCCTTGATTTATGTCGGCGACTGTATCGAGGAAAATCCAGATCATCTGGCCCCGATTGCCGGGAAACTGGCGCTTAAGGGGGTAAAGGCATTCATGTTTCAGGAAGGCCACGATCGGGATGCGGCATTTGCCTTTGGCGAAATTGCGCGAATAACCGGTGGTGCCTTCATGCAGTTTGATGCCAGTGCAGCCGGCAAGCTTCGTGATTTACTGGGCGCAGTGGCAAGCTATGCGGTGGGCGGGCAGTCCGGACTTTCGATCTATCAAAAGAAAACCGGGTCCGAGGAAGTGCTCAGGCTTGGTCATCAATTGCGAAAGCCGCGTTGATGCAGTGGCTTTTGATCGGAATCGCAGCATTTATCGGGGTTGGCTTCTTCATTCGCTGGATGACAGAGGCCGAGCCCAAAGAAATCCGTAAAATTGTCTTATTTCTGATCATCTTGGTGTTGATCATGCTTGCGGGCTGGTTGTTGCTCACAGGCAAGATTGCCGCGATGGGTGCTGCTTTGGCGGCGACTGTGCCGTTCTTGTTTCGGATGATGAAGCTTGGATTCCTGTGGCCAATTTTTCGCAGGATCTTTGCAGCGTCCCGAAAACGCGCCCAGCCGGGAAGTTTTGGCAACCGCACATCCGGTGCGGGATCAAGTTCGGAAATTCGCACTGAATTTCTGCATATGGTGCTTGATCTTGAAACCGGGCAAATGCGCGGTGGCGTTGTCAGCGGTCCCTTTGCCGGGGCCGATCTTGACAGCTTGGGACTTGACGACCTGCAGTCGCTTTATGTTGACTGTTGCAGTGCAACCGACCAAAGCCGGGCGGTTCTGGAAGCCTATCTTGAACGCCGTCCTGATTGTGCGGGATGGCAAAGCTGGCAACAGAAAGACCACGGCGAAGACGGAGCACAAAACGGAGGAAGCGACCGCAACCATAACGAGCAAGGCCAAGGTGGCAAAAGGAGTTCAAGTGCATCAGGCATGACGGCGAAAGAGGCCCGAGAAATCCTGGGTGTGGCGGATAATGCCACCCGCGAGGAAATCAACCGGGCCTATAAAAAGCAGATCAAGGCGGTTCACCCGGATCATGGTGGATCGGACTATCTGGCCTCAAAGATCAATGCCGCCCGAAGCCTTTTGTTACGGCTATGTAAAGATTAGCGTCAATAATACGTGCGCTTGCTTGATCCGTGTTCTGGAATTGTGGCAGAAGCATATATGCGGGCAATTCCAATACGGACTGGCGTGCAGCGGTTGAAAAAGGAAAGTATTGAATGTCAAAAAGAATCAAGAAGGCAGTTTTTCCGGTCGCAGGCATGGGAACCCGTTTTTTGCCCGCCACCAAGGCAATGCCAAAAGAAATGCTGCCGGTCGTTGACAAGCCACTTATTCAATACGCTGTCGAAGAAGCCATTGCGGCCGGCATCGAAGAATTCATTTTTGTAACCGGTCGCGGCAAAACCGCGATTGAGGACCATTTTGATCGCTCTGCCGAGCTGGAGGCGATCCTGACCGAGCGCGGCAAGGAAGAAGCACTGTCCAAAGCGCTTGAAATGATCCCGGAAAACGGTCGTGTGACCTATACCCGTCAGGGCAACCCGCTTGGCCTCGGGCACGCTGTTCTGTGCGCCAAGTCGTTGGTCGGTGACGAGCCGTTTGTCGTGCTGCTGGCCGATGACCTTATCCAGTCAAAAGTCCCCTGCATGAAGCAGATGGTCGACAGTTATGGCCGTACGGGTGGCAACATGGTTGCCGTCATGGATGTCCCGCGCGAGGAAGTTCACCGCTATGGTGTGCTCGAAATCGAAGGCACCAATGGCCGCCTTGTAAGTGCATGCGGCATGGTTGAAAAACCAAAACCCGAAGAAGCCCCGTCGACCCTGTCGGCCATCGGGCGTTACATCCTTGATCCCGGCATTTTCGAGGTGCTTGAAAACATCCCGCGCGGCGCTGGTAATGAAATCCAGCTGACCGATGCGCTGGCCGCAATGATCGGCAAGGTGCCGTTCTATGGCTATAATTTTGAAGGCCGTCGTTTTGATTGCGGCAACAAGATCGGCTTCCTGAAAGCCACAATGTCATTTGCCCTGGCCCGTGAAGATATGCGCGACGATGTCCGCAAGCTTATTCACGAATTCGCCGAAGGCGAAGCGGCAGAATAACCATTCATGTCAACAATGTCCGACCGGAATAGCGATGTGATCTGTTCCGGTCGGGATTTACTTACCAGGATAAAACCTCCATGCGCGTAGCTATGATCGGGACCGGATATGTTGGACTTGTTTCCGGTGCCTGCTTTTCCGAGTTCGGTACGGACGTTGTTTGTGTCGATAAGGATGTCGAAAAAATCGCTCGTCTCGAAGACGGTATCATGCCAATCTACGAGCCCGGTCTGGATGTTCTGGTCGAAAATAATGTCAAGGCAGGCCGCCTGTCCTTTACCACCGACCTCAAGGAAGGGGTCAAGGATGCGGACGCTGTCTTTATTGCCGTGGGCACACCGACCCGCCGCGGCGATGGTCATGCCGATCTGAGTTACGTTTATGCCGCGGCCGAAGAAATTGCCGAAGCCATGGATGGCTTCACCGTCATCGTGACCAAATCGACCGTCCCGGTAGGAACCGGTCGCGAGGTCGAACGCATCATTCGTGAAAAGCGCCCGGATGCAGAATTTGCAGTGGTCTCTAACCCGGAATTCCTGCGCGAAGGGTCGGCGATCGGCGACTTTATGCGCCCGGACCGCGTTGTGATCGGCACCAGTGATGAGCGTGCCCGCGAAGTGATGTCTGATCTGTATCGTCCGCTGTATCTGATCGAAACCCCGATTGTCTTCACCACCCGTGAAACGTCGGAAATGATCAAATATGCGGCCAACACCTTCCTCGCCGCCAAGATCACATTCATCAATGAAATTGCCGATCTTTGTGAAAAGGTCGGTGCGGATGTCCATGATGTTGCACGCGGCATCGGTCTTGACGGCCGTATTGGCAAGAAGTTCCTGCATCCCGGTCCGGGCTATGGTGGGTCCTGCTTCCCGAAAGATACCATCGCACTCGTGCGCACCGCACAGGAATATAACAGCCCGCTTCGCATCATCGAGACGGTTGTTGATGTCAACGCCAAGCGTAAAAAGGCGATGGCAGATCGCGTGATTACGGCATGCGGTGGCTCTGTTGTGGGCAAGACCATCGGTATTCTGGGGCTGGCTTTCAAACCCAATACCGATGACATGCGCGATGCGCCGAGCCTTGATATCGTTCCTGCCCTGATCGCGGCAGGGGCGAGTGTCAAGGCCTATGACCCCGAAGCCATGGAAGAAGCCAAGAAGCTTCTTGATGGCATTTCCTATTGCGACAACGCTTACGATACGGTCGAAGGCGCCGATGCAATGGTCGTCCTGACCGAGTGGAACGAATTCCGCGGTATGGACCTTGACCGCATCAAGGACGCGCTGAAACACCCGATCGTCGTTGATCTGCGTAACGTTTACGATCCGAACGAGATGGCTGAAAACGGTTTCAGCTATTCCTGTGTCGGTCGTGCATCTATCGGAGGCAAATCCTAATCATGACGAATTCCGCCGGACACAAGTTTGATAGCTCTGTTTTGCGCGAATATGACGTGCGTGGCGTTGTTGGCGAAACCCTGCATGCGGCAGACGCCAATGCGTTGGGGAAAGCCTTCGGGACCATGGTACGCAGATCTGGCGGAAAGCGCGTTGCCCTGGGGCGTGATGGTCGTCTGAGTTCGCCAGAACTGGCGGCGGCATTGGCCGAAGGCATTCTGTCGACCGGTTGTGACGTGGTGCGCATTGGTCGCGGGCCGACCCCGATGCTGTATTTCACGGTTTATGATCAAAAAACCGATGCCGGCATCATGGTCACCGGTTCGCATAACCCGTCGAACTATAACGGCTTCAAGATGCTTAATGCTGGCAAGTCGGTATTTGGCGACGCCATTCAGCAACTTGGCAAAATAGCCGCCAACGGTGATTTCGAAACCGGGCAGGGCACGGCAAGCGACATAGATATCGAAGATCGCTTTGTCGAACGCCTTGTGGCCGAGCTTGACTGCGATGTTCCCAATCCGATGACGATTGTCTGGGATTGCGGCAATGGTTCTGCCGGTGATGTCGTGCGTAAACTGACGGCCAAGCTGCCCGGTACGCATCATTTGTTGTTTGATGACATCGATGGCAGTTTCCCCAACCACCACCCTGATCCGACCGTTGAGGCCAACTTGGTTGACCTCAAGGCTGCCGTTGCCAAACACAATGCCGATTGGGGTGTTGCCTTTGACGGTGACGGTGACCGGATTGGCGTGATTGATGGCAAGGGCAACGTCCTTTGGGGTGATCAGCTGTTGCAGATCTATGCCGCAGACGTTTTGCAGCGTCAGCCGGGCGCTGCGATCATTGCCGATGTCAAGGCCAGTCAGACCCTGTTTGACGAGGTCAACCGGATTGGTGGCAAGGCCATCATGTGGAAGACCGGCCATTCCCTGATCAAAACCAAGATGATCGAGGAAAAGGCACCGATCGCCGGCGAAATGAGCGGCCATATCTTCTTTGCCGAGCGTTATTACGGCTATGACGATGCGACTTATGCCGCCGTGCGCCTGTATCGCATTCTGGTTCAAAGTGGCAAAAGCCTTGCCGAATGGCGGGCCGCCATGCCGGTTGCGGTCAATACGCCGGAAACCCGTATCGACTGCCCGGATGACCGCAAGTTCGCGCTGATTGAAGAAGTCCGTGCCCGCCTTGCCGAAGCCGGCGCCGAGGTCAGCGGCATTGATGGTGTGCGTGTCAGCACCGATGATGGCTGGTGGCTGCTGCGTGCATCCAACACCCAGCCTGCCATCGTGGCCCGTTGTGAGGCCGCTGATGATGCCGGGCTGGAACGTTTGAAGGGACAGGTGACCGATCAGCTGGTCAAAAGCGGTCTGTCTTCGGATGACTTCTTTGCCCCAGGTGGCGGTCACTAATTAAGACGTTCAGCCAAGACAAAATTAAAAAGGCCCGTCAGATTTCCTGACGGGCCTTTTTGTATCTCTGTGCAGTTTGGCTTTTAGCCAGCATCACCTGCATTGACCGGGATGCACGCAACATTTTCACGCTTGAGCGCGTCACAGGCGGCGCGTGCTTCGTTCTCGCCATCAAAGCCCAGCAGACGGGCGCGATAGACAACACCGGTACCACTGGCTTGCTGCTCGACCGCAGCACGGGTCAGGCGCAGAACATCGGGGGCGGTACGTGCCGCGGCAAGGACTGCTTCCTGTGCCCGGCGCTGGTCGCTAAAGGCGCCAACCTGAATGCCCCATCCTGCACCGGTTTCCGGCTTCAGACGGGTGACAACGGTTTGCGTATCAATGCGGCCCGGCTGTTCTGCTTCGCGAAGCGTGCTGCGCTTGGCAATCAGCAACTGCGCATCCGCTGGCAGGATTTTGTCTTCCGGGCTGATGCGCGGACGCGGAACAACGATTTCACCGTCCTTGGTCAGCTTCATATAGGCCTGATCAAGAAGCTTTTTCATCTGGTCATCACGGGTGCGGGCCGTGCGGCCACCAAACACAACACCAATCAGGCGTTTGCCATTGCGATTGACCGAGGCAACAAGGTTGAAGCCCGATGCATTGATATAGCCGGTCTTGATCCCGTCGGTACCATAATAGGACGCCAGAAGATTGTTGTGGTTGCCATAGGTGCGGTTGCCAAAGCGGAACTTCTGGGTCGCAAAGTAATGATAGTAGCTGCCGTAATTCTTGCGCAGCGCCACAGCCAGTTTGATCATGTCGCGTGCGGTGGTCATCTGCCCGCGGTTGGGCAGGCCAGATGCATTGCGGAAGGTGGTGCGCGACATGCCAAGGCGGCGTGCCTCGGACGTCATCATCTGGGCAAACTTGATTTCGGTGCCACCAAGATGTTCGGCGACAACAACTGCAATGTCGTTGGCCGATTTGGTAACCAGCGCCAAAATGGCATCCTTGACGGAAATGGTTTCGCCCGGCTGAAGACCAAGTTTGGAAGGGGCCTGGCCCCAGGCACGTTTGGAAACCTTCATACGAGTCGAAAGCGATACCTTGCCATGTTCCAAGGCATCAAAGACCATGTAAAGGGTCATGATCTTGGTCAGCGACGCCGGATAGACCTTGTGATCCGCCCGATATTCATGAAGCGTTTCGCCAGTGTCGCCGTCAATAATCATCGCCGTATAGGTCCGCGCTTGTGCAGCGGACGGCGAGAGAACAGTGAGTGAAATAGTCGCAACCAGACACAAAAGCACAGCGACAACGCCACGCATGCTCAGCGAGCGCGTCACGGACAGAGCTTTGGCCATTGCAGTTGGCCCGGAAAGGGTCATTAAACGCATTATATCGGGCTCGGCTTTGAGGTTTCCCCAAGAACTAAATAAGTTCACTGTCGCATCACAGCCTTAAACAAATGTTTAAGAACATCGAATTTCGGTGGTCGTCATTCGGGCCTTGAGATGGCCATTTTTATTCGCGAGACTGTATTTTATATCTCCAGATTAGCAAAAAATCGAGGATCGAATGTCAGAAAAGACGGCTCCAGTTCACACCAATACGGGGACCCGCAGCGCCAGCTGGGCCAAAGCAGGTCTTGCCGCACTGGTGATTGCAGGCCTTGCCAGTTGTACCTTTACCCAAACCAGTGACGTCAGCAATCCACTTGTCCGCAAGGCATCATGGTTTTCTTATCTTAATGCCGATGATCTTCGTCAGGCCTGTGCAGCCGGCGATGCAGAAGGGCAAATTCGCATTATTTATAATGCCGAGTATTACAAGGAAGTCCGCGTCTTTGAATTAACGCCGTATCCCGGGTTTGAGGAATTCAATCTGACCACCCGCGTGTTCGGGCCGATACAGGTCAAGGAAATCAATGTCGAGGTCAATGCACCGCTTGGTGCGTTTGGGGGCGAAGAGGCCGTTGATCGCATTGACCGCGATTCTTATCTCGCCATCACCGATGCGCTTCAGGCCGAAGGTTTCGGAACGCAAAACCGTGATGGTCTGCGTCTGTATTCCGATGATTTTTACTGGGTCGCCATAGGGTGCTCTTCGGGTGGCATAACGTTGGGTACCTGGGCATCAGGTGTGGATGATTTGCGTGCCCTTAAGTTCCCGGAAGTTCTGGCAAACCTTTCTTCGGTTGAAAAAGACCTTCCGGAGCCGCCTGCCGCTGAAAACGCACGATCGCAATCGGCGGCACAGATGCATCATGTCCAGAACAGCGACTCCGGTGAGTTTTACAGAACCGTGCGCGGAAATACGCTTCGCTAGGGTACGAAAATGTTGCAACCGGGCGATGGCGTGACGTGTTCATGTTATTGCCCGGCCTGTTAAATTTATTGCAATGCAGCAAAACTGTGGGCTAATGCCTTGATCAAGTTGCTGTTTTAAAAATTTCGTGGAATTCCGGCGTTTTCCGTTGGAGATATGCTGGGAAATATGGCGTATTTGTCACTAAACTGTACTTGACGAGGCGGGGTAATTCCATCTAGGGTTATGTTGCAATGCAACATTGATCCGGATAGATATTCCGGTGATCAGGAGGTTGAGGCAATGGCTGATTCCAAAAAGAAACTAGCCGGGAAAACTGCAACCAAGCAGGCTTCCGCGTCGTCACCCAAAACTGTAGCAGCTTCAGTCCCGTCGGCAGGGGAGTCTGCGCCTGCCAAGCGGAAGGTAATGACATCTTCCGAGATAGAAGCCGCAGCTCAGCAGCCGACGGCGGAAGCGCAAAAGGCATCGCCTTCACCATCGCCCGATACGGTAAAGACGCCGAGTGACGGTACGTCGACCAAAGCTGCAGGTCAGGCTGCTTCGTCTGAAACGGTCGCTAAGGGTGAGGTATCTGCTGCCAAAACGCCGGTCAAAGATGCCGCGTCGGCCGGTGCTTCCGAAAAAAATGCAGAGTCCCCGAAACCTGCCAAGGCTGAGACATCTTCGCCATCTGGGCCTGCATCAAAGCAGGCTGAATCTGCCACGAAACCTTCCGTTGCGAATTCCGGGGCCGCGCGACCTGCTAGTGAGGTGACACCGCCAGCAAACAAGTCGACAGCGCCCAAATCCCCCACCAAAAGCGAAAAGGCCAATACTGTGAGCACGAAACCCAAAACTACGGCAACCAGCAAGTCTGCCGCTTCCGCCGCCCCGAAAAAGAAAACCGTTGCCAAGTCTGCGCCGAAAAAGGCTGCTGCGGCACCGGCAAGTACGGCATCGAAATCTGCACCTGCGCCGAAGGCCGCGGCACCCGCGACGTCTGAGAAATCGGCTGCACCGGCAACCGTGGTGGCAGAGTCTGCTGTCTCCAAGCCTGCGGCAACGCCGGCCACGACCCAAACCCCAGCCAAGTCCACTGCAACCGCAAAATCGGTTGATGTCAAACCGAAGGCAGAGCCAAAGCAGGGCGACGTTTTTGGCTTTGGTGCATTGTTCATCGACGGAACGGGGATGGAGCCCTATTTCGAACTTTGGAAGACGCCAGAGGTCGAAGCAATGGTCACTGCTGGCAATGAGGCATTCGAAGAAAGTGTTTCTGCTGCCAATGAGGCATTCGGCAAGATCTTTGAAACCATGACTGGTCAGGCCGATGTTTTTTCCGGTGCCGGGTCGCGGGTTGCTGCTCAGTATGAAGAGCTGCTTGATACCCAGAAGAAAAGTTTCGAGGAAGTTTGGCAGGCAACCATGGCGATGTTTGAAAAGACCGGTGGCATTGGCACCGAGCTTTCGACGTGGATGCAAAAAGAATTTGAAGCCTCGCAGGAAGATCTTGATGAGTTGACCAAGGTTGAAAGTCTTGCAGACCTTCAGGAGCTGCATTCACGCATCGTCAATCGCTGCTATGAAAGCAGTGTGGCCGAAGGTGAAAAGATGCAGGAACTGATGTTTTCTGCCTTTTCGGACGGCCTGAATGCCATCAGCAAGGCAACGAATGTTACGCTGAAATGAGGCAATGGATGCATGTTGGATATCCCAGCACCTTCCAGTCCCGAGCGGGTATGGCTTTTAGCCATGCCCGTTTTTTTATGTATCTTTTCGCGTCCCGGATAATTTTGGAGTGACAATAATCACGAAGTTTGTCGCCTGATCTTGCAGTGCGTTATTCGCAGCCTAAATGAATCGAAGATAGACAACGAACGAAACTCGGATGCACAATAAATTCCTAGTGAGAACCGCGTAGCGGACTTTGAAAGAGTTTGGCAATGACCTATCATGGAGATCATGCAGGAAATAAGGGTTCCGGTAAGTAGACGATGACTGAACAGGATAATGACGGCACTGATCTGCCGAACACGGGGATCGTAACAAAGACACGGCCCAAGACCAAAAAGCCGTCCATGTACAAGGTGCTGTTGCTGAATGACGACTATACTCCGATGGAGTTCGTCGTTCACGTACTGGAACGGTTTTTTGAAAAAGGACGTGAAGAAGCCACCGAGATCATGCTTCAGGTGCACCGCAAGGGTGTCGGAGTGTGCGGTGTATTCACCTACGAAATCGCAGAGACCAAAGTAAACCAGGTCATGGACCTGGCCCGCCAGAATCAGCATCCGCTGCAGTGTACCTTAGAGAAGGAGTGACATATGCTATCGCGCAATCTTGAGGAAAGCCTGCACCGTGCGCTCGCATATGCGTCGGAGCGCAGGCATGAATATGCCACTCTTGAACATCTTCTGTTATCGCTGACCGAAGATCAGGATGCGCTGGCAGTGCTGAAGGCCTGCCGGGTTGATATTGATCGGCTGCGCTCCGATCTGCTGGAATTCGCCGATAGCGAGCTTTCCGGCCTGATCAGTGCGCGTCTGGTAGATCCCAAACCGACCGCCGGTTTCCAGCGCGTGATCCAGCGCGCTGCAATCCACGTCCAGTCTTCCGGCCGCGAGGAAGTGACCGGTGCCAACGTGCTTGTTGCCCTGTTCTCTGAACGGGAATCGCACGCGGTTTACTATCTGCAACTCCAGGATATGACGCGTCTCGATGCGGTAAACTACATTTCACACGGTATCGCCAAGGCGACCGAACTTAATGAGCGCCGCATCCCGCGCGGTGCCGATGAAGAGCCGGTTGCAGGCATGTCGCCAGAAAGCGACGAAAGCGGTCCGGCCGAGGGCGAGGCGCTTAAAGCCTATTGTGTGAACCTTAATGTCAAGGCGCAGAGCGGCAAGATCGATCCGCTGATCGGTCGCCAGAACGAGATTGACCGCACCATTCAGGTTCTGTGCCGTCGTACCAAGAATAACCCGCTTTATGTCGGTGATCCCGGCGTTGGTAAAACCGCCATCGCCGAAGGGCTGGCGCGCCGTATCAACGATGGCGATGTGCCAGAGGTTCTTGAAAACGCGACGATCTTTGCCCTTGATATGGGCGCACTTCTGGCCGGTACGCGCTATCGTGGGGATTTCGAAGAACGCCTGAAGGCTGTGGTCAAGGAACTTGAAGAGTACGAAGGTGCTGTTCTGTTCATTGATGAAATTCACACCGTGATCGGTGCTGGTGCGACGTCGGGCGGGGCAATGGATGCCTCGAACCTTCTGAAACCGGCACTGGCAAGCGGGTCGCTGCGTTGCATCGGCTCAACCACCTACAAGGAATTCCGGGGGCACTTTGAAAAGGACCGCGCCCTTGTGCGTCGTTTCCAGAAAATCGATGTCGAGGAACCGTCAGAAGCCGATACCGTCAAGATCCTCAAGGGGCTCAAGCCCTATTACGAGGAACACCATCAGGTCAAATATACCAACGAAGCCCTGCGTTCGGCGGTTGAGTTGGCATCGCGCTACATCAGTGACCGCAAGCGGCCCGATAGTGCAATTGACGTGATTGATGAGGTTGGCGCATCGCGCATGCTGGTTGCACCCAGCAAACGCAAACGCACGGTGAGCAAGCGTGATGTCGAGGAAATCGTCGCCAAGATCGCCCGCATCCCACCAAAATCGGTTTCAACCGATGACCGCAAGGCGCTGGCAAATCTTGAGCGTGACCTGAAAACGGTTGTGTTTGGCCAGGACAAGGCAATCGAAGCAGTTGCCAGTGCGATCAAACTGGCCCGTGCAGGTCTGCGTGAGCCGGAAAAACCGATTGGCAGTTATCTGTTCTCGGGGCCGACCGGCGTTGGTAAGACCGAGGTCACCAAGCAGTTGGCAACGGTCATGGGGATCGAGTTCATCCGCTTTGACATGTCCGAATACATGGAACGCCACAGCGTATCACGCCTGATTGGTGCGCCTCCCGGCTATGTCGGGTTTGACCAGGGTGGTCTTCTGACCGATGCCGTTGATCAGCATCCGCATGCGGTTGTGCTGCTTGACGAGATCGAGAAAGCCCATCCGGACCTGTTCAATATTCTTCTGCAGGTCATGGATCATGGCAAGCTGACCGATAACAACGGCAAAACGGTTGATTTCCGTAATGTTGTGCTGGTCATGACGACCAATGCCGGTGCATCTGACATGGCCAAGCCGCCGATCGGCTTCAAACGTGAAATGCGTGTTGGCGAAGATGAAGAGGCGATCAAGCGCACCTTCTCGCCCGAATTCCGTAACCGTCTGGATGCGGTTATTCCTTTCGCCAACCTGCAGCCGGAAGTCGTCAAGATGGTTGTCGACAAGTTCATCCTGCAGCTTGAAGCACAGCTGGCGGATCGCAATGTCTCGATCGAGCTGACCGAAGCAGCGCGGGCCTGGATGGCAGAGCGCGGCTACGATGCGGCCTTCGGGGCGCGTCCGTTGGGCCGTGTCATTCAGGAACACGTTAAAAAGCCGCTCGCCGAAGAGTTGCTGTTTGGCAAGCTTTCGAAGGGCGGGGCTGTGCTGGTCGATATCGAAGACGATGCTGTTACCTTCCGTTATCCGGAAGATGAGAATGGCGAGAAACAACAGAAAAAAGATCCGGAAATGGCCGGTTAAAATGGACCTTTTTCGGTTTTCAGGTTGTTGTTAATGATTGGCAGTATAGATTGGTGCCCGGGGATATCGTTCCCTGGGCATAATCATATAAAGAACGCCAGAATATCATGAGCCAGGCTGCACAACGAAAATTTCGGAACGAAGTCGAGGAGTTCCTATCCAGACTTGAGCTGCGTGCGCGAAAGTTGATCGCGCTGGCCAATACGCTTGAAAAGAACGCTGACAAGTCCGACGTCACCGGTTATCGCCCGTTTCGTGAGGAAGTCGACAACTTCAAGGCGTTGTCTCTGGTGATTATGGAGCGGATGAACAAGCTCGAATCCCATCCCAAAAAAGAAGAACTGGAAAAACAGTTTCACAAGCTTCAGGTCGTTATGCTCAGGATTGTCATCAAGACGAGCCTGAAATTCTTCTTTGTCATGAGTGCAAAGGAAAACCTTCCGCTTGGTGCGCGCGAAATGTTCCAAAGTGAACTCAGGACCCTTTATGAGGCAGAGCGGATGATCTCCGATCCGCGCTATATCAGTCAGCTCGACGACTCTGCAAAGGACGACCTTGAGATCGCGAAATCCATTCTCGAAGAAATCATCGAGAAGGCACCAGCGCTTCTGAACTTCAATAGTCGGACGAAGAAAAAACGCGCTAAGTAGGTGTATAAGCTTACTGAAAATTATGCAGCTCTAATTCTCTCCGGTATATTTTTGCAAAATGCAAACTTATTAATTCGCATTTTGCAATTTTTGCATTTTGAAATGCAAAGATTATCAGGTAATGTATTTCAGTCATGTGGGATTGCGACCGGAATTTCCCGAAAAACCACGGTTTTTTGAGAGGGTTATAAAGTTGGCACGCATCCTGCTTATGGCAGCATGGACAGTTGTTCTTTGCAGGGGCGCGTTTCGCGCCTGGAACAACGTAATCTTCTGCAGTTTGCTCGTGTCCCAACCAAACTCAGCGGCGGTTTTTACCGCCGCTTTTTTCTTGCCTGATTTCTGGCCTCCTCCCCCAACCGCCATGTCTAGTCCGGTCGCATGTTGTTTCTATGCGCGCAATCCACATATAGAAAATGTGGAAGCTCCTCTCGTGCGGTTCCACATCGCTATAGATTCTAAAAAAGGTTGTATTTGTTTTTTACCTTTTGTATAAGAATCTATACTAATAGATAGTATTGATCTGCCATTGGCATAGACTGGGGAGTGAACGAATGAAATTCAAAAGTGGTGTGGCTTTGGCCGGTATGCTCGCAGCGACAGTTTTTGTTCTGCCACATGCTGCTTTTGCCAAGGCAGAGTTGCCAGGGGACCCCAATGTACTGATCACGGATGAAGTGATTAGAAACATTCGGGAATGGTTGGCAAATCCGGTTGTTGAACTGTCCATCAGTTCGCAGAACAAGTTGCGCACGGACATGACACAGGAACAGATTGATGCGGCCGATCTGCAGTGGCGCGCTGAACGCGAAGCGGAAGATCAGCCGTTGGTTGCAGCAATCCTGACCAACCCGCTGTCGAGCTACCTCACACAAGTTCAGGCACGCTCCGGTGGTATGTTTGCAGAAATCTTTGTGATGGACGCCGTTGGCCTGAATGTCGGGCAAAGCTCCATCACGTCCGATTTCTGGCAGGGGGATGAAGCGAAGTTTCAAAATACCTATCCGAATGGTCCCGACGCCGTGTTCATCGACGAGGCCGAATATAACGAGGGGGCCGATGCTTGGCTTGCCCAGCTCAACATGACCATGAGCAATGCAGATCGTCAGCCGATCGGTGCCGTGACCGTTGAGGTCAATCTCAATGAACTCGCGCGTCGCCGCGGTCTGTAGGGAGAAATACGATGAAATTCTTTGAGAACCTCTCTATCCCGGCAAAGCTGATGAGCTGCTTTGCCATTATGATCGCGGTAATCCTGATGGTGGCTGGCGCAGGCGTTTTTTCGACCATGCAGGTCAGCAACGCCAATGATCAGCGCGATTATCTCTCGAAATTTGAACGCGACTATCGCGACCTTGATCGCGCCTATCTTGTCGCACGTCAGGAACTTATCTACTTCCTGACGACTGGCGACCGCGCTGGCTTGGCTGGGTATGAAACAGCGCGCGAAGAGATCGACATTCGCATCGATGTTCTCAAGACATATGCGTCAATCAGCCCGGAAATCGCTACCTTGATTGATGAAATGGATGGGGCGATTGTCCGTTGGGAAGAAATCGCAGCGCAACAAGCGCAACTAATGCGCCATTATCTGACGGTTAACCATGCGCGTGCGATTGAAGCATCGGGCGAGCCGCGTGAACTATCAGACCAGGTCACTACGGTTGCAAGCGAGCTTGCCAAGAATATCGATCAAATGATTCTCGATGTTGAGGCAGAAGTCGCCCAAGCCATGCAGATATTCCAAGTCACGCTTGGTGTTGGCGTCGTTCTACTTATCATCATGGCTGTGCTGTTTGGTGGTACCTTGTCGCGGATGATTGCAACCCCGATTCGTAAGATGACCGACGCCATGGGTAAACTGGCTGCTGGCAATCTTGACATCGAAACGCTTGACATGAAACGCGCCGATGAAGTGGGGGCCATGGCTAAATCCCTTGAAGTCTTCCGGGAAAACGCACGTGAACGTGCCCGCATGGCCGAACAGGAAAAAGTCGAAGCCCAGCGTCAGGTTGAACGCACCCAGCGCATGGGAACGCTTACCAAGGGCTTTGATGAAAAAATCCAGGATGTTCTGCATGCGGTGAACGCAGCCCTTGATGATGTCCGTTCGGCATCCGAGACGCTGACATCACACGCACAACGCGCCAACCAGGATGCGCAGGACGTGGCCGAGCAGGCGCAAGAGTCCTCGACCAACATCGAAACTGTTGCATCTGCAACCGCTCAGTTGTCGGCATCTATATCTGAGATTTCCTCGCAGATTGCCCGCGTGACCGAAATCACGCAGGAAGCGGTCGGTCAGACAGAGCGCACCAACGAGCGTGTTGAAAAACTCAATGAAGCGGCACAAAGCGTTGGCGAGGTGGTCAATCTGATCAGTGACATTGCCGATCAGACCAACCTGTTGGCATTGAACGCAACCATCGAGTCCGCCCGTGCGGGCGAAGCCGGCAAAGGCTTTGCGGTGGTTGCCGGTGAGGTCAAAAACCTTGCATCCCAGACGGTCAAGGCAACCGAGCAGATCACGGCCAAGATCGCCGAGATGCAAAGCGAAACCGGCGCTGCTGCCGAGGCTGTGCGTGGCTTTGCCGACACCATCAACAAGATTGATGAACTGATGTCGGTTGTCGCCAGTGCGGTGGAAGAGCAGGGCGCTGCAACCGAGGAAATCTCGCGCAGCGTCGAAGGGGCGGCGAACGGTAACGTTGCCATTACCAATGCAGTCAAAAGCGTTGCCAGTGCAACCACCGAAAGTGGTGACCTTTCCAGTGGCCAGCTTGACAGTGTCGGGCGATTGGCAGCCGCCAATGACGAACTTCGCAGTCACGTTAACGGCTTCCTGAATGACGTCCGTACTGTCTGACGCCTAAGACATATCAATACCAAAAGGCGCGGGAATTTCCCGCGCCTTTTTTGTTTGGGGTATCCGGGGCCGGGTTACGACCCTGATGGTTCCTTGCGATAGGGGCTGTGTTCGGAAAGGATGTAATCGCGGTCCTGACTGATGTGGTTGCGCTCCTGGGTCAAAAATTGCGCGACCGCGCGTTTCAGTCCCGGATCCGCAATCAGATGGGCGGAATGGGTTATTACCGGTTCATAGCCGCGCTGGATTTTATGTTCGCCCTGTGCCCCGGCCTCGACGGTTTTAAGGCCATGCTCAATCGCAATATCAATGGCCTGATAGTAACAGGTTTCGAAATGCAGAAGTGGCGTACGGTCGATCGTCCCCCAGTTGCGGCCATAAAGGGTTTCACACCCGATCAAGTTAAGAGCACCGGCCACCATTTCGCCGTCATTGAATGCACAAATCAGCACCGTACGATCACGCATACGGTCATGCAGAAGATCGAAGAATTCCCGCGTCAGATAGGCCTGTCCCCATTTGCGGTCGGATGTATCGCGATAGAAATGATAAAACCGGTCCCAATGATGCGGTTTCAAATCATCGCCACGCAGTGCCTTGAAACTGTATCCGGCCTCCAGAACCTGCTTGCGTTCCTTGCGCAGGTTTTTACGTTTGCGCGAATTCAGTGCGCCCAGAAAATCATCGAAATTCTGATAGTCGCGATTGCGCCAGTGATACTGCATGCCCGTGCGCGCCAGAAAACCTGCCTGTTCCATCAGCTGGCTTTCATCGCCGCTGCAAAACGTGACATGCAGTGTCGCCATGCCAAGCTTTTCCGGCAGTATCGTCATGCCACTGATTAAGGCGTTGCGCACGCTGTCAGGATCTGGGTAATCCTTGGCGACAAGAAGCCTCGGGCCCGGCACTGGGGAAAATGGCACAGCCGATTGCAATTTGGGGTAATAGCGCCCACCGGCACGTTCATAGGCCTCTGCCCATGACCAATCGAAAACATATTCGCCATAAGAATGGCCTTTGACGTAAAGCGGCACAATCCCGATGACATCACCAGTCTCATCTTCTGCGACAAGGTGAAACGGTTGCCAGCCGGTTTCAGCAGTAGTTGATCCGCTGTCTTCCATTGCGGACAGGAAGGCAAAGCTGACAAACGGGTTGTCAAACCCGGCACACTTGTCCCACTGGGCCTGTCCGATTTGATGAATATCGGTGACGGTTTTGATTTCGACAGCCAAATCTGAATTCCTGCAGATGGTCCCCAGGCGCCCGGTTTAACTCCCGAGGCCTTATTTTTATACGCATTAGCCGGTATATGCGTTCAGAAGATAGGCGCAATGCGCATTTACGCAAGGGAAAGCCTTTGACGGAAGCGCATCTAAGTCCTATTTCATTGTGCCACAGGCCATTTGGAATGGGTCTGAAAACGGCTCGGGGATTTTCCCGTGTCGCCCTCGCGAAGAAAAGGATGGTGCGCCGTGAACAGCAAACTTTCGTTGGAGAAGGACAAAATCAAGGTTGTCCTGCTCGAAGGTATCCATGAAAACGCTGTAAAGATGTTCAAAGAGGCCGGCTACTCTAATGTCGACCATTACCCTGCTGCGCTCGACGCGGACGAACTGAAGTCCGTTGTCTCCGAAGCGCACTTTTTGGGCATTCGTTCCCGTACCAAACTGACCGAAGACGTTATCGAAGCTGCGTCCAAGCTGACCTCGATCGGCTGTTTCTGCATCGGCACCAACCAGGTTGATCTGCAGGCCGCTGCGATGCGCGGTATCCCGGTGTTTAACGCACCGTATTCCAACACCCGTTCGGTTGCCGAACTGGTGCTGGGCCAGATCATCATGCTGCTGCGTGGTATTCCCAAACGTAACGCAGCCGCCCATGAAGGCGACTGGCTGAAAAATGCCCATGGCTCATACGAGGCACGTGGCAAGACGCTTGGTATCATCGGCTATGGCCATATCGGTTCGCAGCTTTCGGTGCTGGCGGAATCGCTTGGCATGAATGTCATTTATTTTGACGTCATCAATAAGCTTGCCATGGGCAATGCCAATTCCTGTTCGTCGATGGATGAACTGCTTGCCAGATCGGATGTGGTATCGCTGCATGTTCCGGCCAACGAGCAGACCAAGAACATGATCACGGCAACTGAGCTCGCCAAGATGAAAAAGGGCGCACACCTGATCAATGCGGCACGTGGCAATGTCATCGTGATCGAAGATCTGGCGGCCGCCCTTGAAAGCGGCCATCTGGCCGGTGCGGCGATTGACGTGTTCCCGGTCGAACCGGCCGGCAAGGATGAAAAATTCGAAAGCCCGCTGCGCGGTATGGAAAACGTCATCCTGACCCCGCATATCGGTGGTTCGACCCAGGAAGCACAGGAAAATATCGGGATCGAGGTCGCAGACAAGCTGATCACCTATTCCGATAACGGCTCGACCCTGGGGGCTGTGAACTTCCCGGAAGTATCACTTCCGGTCAAGGATCGCACCCATACCCGCTTCATGCACATTCACCGCAACGTTCCGGGCGTGCTGCTTAAGATCAACGATGTGTTTGCCCGTCGCGGCATCAACATCAGCGGCCAGTATCTGCGCTCAGAAGGCGGTGTCGGCTATGTGGTGGTTGAAGTCGACGAGGAAATCAAACCGGGCGAGGGCGTTCGCAAGGAACTCTCGGCGATCGAAGGCACCCTTCGCGTGCGCTTCCTGTTCTGATCGGAACCGGTTTAATAAAATAAAAAAGGGCGGGTGCCAGATGGTGCCCGCCCTTTTTCCGTTTTGTGGTGTCTCTGTGTTGCTTACAGCTTGCGATACATGACCAATGCATCGGTTTCGCCCAATGTCGGGTGCATGAAGGCACCGGGCAGGCGCCCGACAATCTCAAACCCAAGCTTTGGCCAAAGATGTACCGCGACGGCGTTACTGGCGATGACGAAATTGAACTGCATCGCGCGGTATCCAAGATCCTTGGCACGGACCAGCGAATCTTCACACATGCGCCGCGCAATGCCCCGACCACTGGCGGCAGGGGATGTCATGTAGCCGCAATTACAAACATGCGATCCGCCGCCGCCCTGATTTTGGCGGATGTAATAGGTGCCAACGATCTTGCCGTCTTCCTCGGCAACCAGTGTGACCTTGTCCTTTCCCATCCAGTAGGCGATGACGTCGTCGTCACTTAGATTGCTATCAATGGCATAGGTATCCCCGGCCCGAAGGATGGGGGCGACAATTTCCAGAATGGCGGGAATGTCGTTGTCGGTGGCGGGGCGAATTTGCATGGGGTGCTCGTCTTGGCGTGAAGGTCAATCGGCTCGGCCGAACTCAGGAGGGCGCGTGTGGCTTACTATCGCCGCCTGTCAGGGTTTCTTCAAGGATTTCGGGATCGACTTCAAACGGAAGGTTGGCGCGCCCCGTCAATGCCTTGGCCAGCTCGTTGCGATACCGTTCGCGCGGGATTTCCTCGACCCCGAACTGTTTGAGGTGATCATTGACGAACTGCGTATCAAGCAGGCTGTAGCCCCCCTGACGCATCAGCGCGACCAGATGGACGAGGGCGACTTTTGATGCATTGGTCGCGCGTGAAAACATGCTTTCACCAAAGAACGCCTTGCCCAGACTGACACCATACAAACCACCAACCAGCTCGCCGTCTTTCCATGCCTCTATCGAATGCGCGCAGCCCATCTTGTGAAGCGCACAATATGCATCAAGGATGTTGCTGTTAATCCAGGTGTCATCGCGGGTATCGGTGGGCTCCGCACAGGCGCGGATGACCTCGGGAAAGGCCCGGTCGACATGGATCTTATAGGTGCCCTTGCGCACAGCCTTGCGTAGGCTGCGCGGGACATGAAACCCGTCAAGCGGCAAGACGCCGCGCCACTCCGGATCAATCCAGTACAGGGTTGGATCATCATGGCTTTCGGCCATTGGAAACAGCCCGACGGAATAGGCGCGGATCAAAAGATCAGGGGTCAGCTGGTTTGACATGATCGCAGTGATAATTGCTTTGATCCTGTTTTTCTGGTGGTTGTTTACATATGAGTGACCCGGTCGCATGCGACAAGGTCGTTACCATTTCCAGTTTGAACCGGTCCCTTATAATAGGGAAGCGCGATTAAATTTTTGATTTAAATCTCAAACGAAAAACGGGAACCCGAAGGTTCCCGTTTGGAATAGGCTTAGGCGCTGATCACAGCGTTTTATTCATGCCCATGAACTTTTCCAGCCAGTGGATGTCATAATCCCCTTTCTGGATGTCCGGGTTGGCAAGAAGTGTTTGATGCAGCGGAATGGTGGTTTTGATGCCGCCAATCGCGTATTCGGCCAGTGCACGACGCAGACGCATCATGCATTCTTCACGGTCGCGACCATGAACAATCAGCTTTGCGATCATGCTGTCGTAATAGGGCGGGATCGAATAACCGGTGTAAATACCGCTGTCGACACGAACGCCCAGTCCGCCAGGTGCATGATATTCCTTGATCTTGCCCGGTGACGGGACAAAGGTCTGCGGGTCTTCGGCGTTGATGCGGCATTCAATGGCGTGACCATGAATTTCAAGGTCTTCCTGCTTGAATGACAGCTCAAGACCAGCTGCAACGCGGATCTGTTCGCGCACAAGGTCAACACCGGAAATCATTTCGGTGACCGGGTGTTCCACCTGAAGGCGGGTGTTCATTTCGATGAAATAGAACTCGCCATTTTCATAGAGGAACTCGATGGTGCCGGCATTGCGATACCCCATGCCGATCATGGCATTCGCAACCGTGGAACCGATCCGTTCGCGTTCTTCGGGCGTCAGGGTCGGAGACGGGGCTTCTTCAAGCACCTTCTGGTGGCGGCGCTGCAAAGAGCAATCGCGTTCAAACAGGTGAACGGCGTTGCCGTGCGTATCCCCGATGACCTGCAATTCGATGTGGCGCGGTTTGCCAAGGTACTTTTCCATGTAAACGGCGGCATTGCCAAAGTTCTGCAATGCTTCCTTACGGGTCATGGAAAATGCTTCGGCAAGGTCTTCTTCGCGCTCAACCACTTTCATGCCACGACCGCCGCCGCCGCCTGATGCCTTGATCAGGACCGGAAAACCGATCTCCTTGGCACATTTGCGGGCTTCGTCAACGCTGGTGATTTCACCATCAGATCCCGGAACACACGGAATACCAAGCTTTTCGGCCGTCTGTTTTGCCGTGATCTTGTCGCCCATCATGCGGATATGTTCCGGCGTCGGGCCGATGAAGGCAAAGCCGTGCTCTTCGACCATGGAGGCGAAATCAGCGTTTTCCGACAGGAAGCCGTAGCCCGGATGGATGGCCTCGGCCCCGGTGATTTCAGCAGCCGAAAGAATGGCCGGAATATTCAGATAACTGTCTTTGGATGCTGCCGGGCCGATGCAGACCGATTCGTCGGCCAGACGCACATGCATGGCGTCCGCATCAGCAGTGGAATGCACCGCGACAGTTTTGATGCCCATTTCGCGGCAGGCGCGCTGAATTCGAAGCGCGATTTCGCCACGGTTGGCAATCAGGATTTTGTCGAACATGCGGTTGATACCCCGGCTTATTCAATAATGACTAGCGGCTCGTCATATTCGACCGGATGGCCGTCGGTCGCGATAATCTGGGTGATCTTGCCAGATTTTGGTGCGCGGATCGGGTTGAAGGTCTTCATCGCTTCGATCAGCATCAGGGTCTGGCCTTCGGCAATGCTTGCGCCGACCGAGATGAACGGAGCCGCACCCGGTTCCGGTGCAAAATAGACAACGCCGACCATCGGCGATTTAACCGCACCCGGATGGGAGGCGGCATCAGACGGCGCCGCAACAGCCGGCGCGGACGCAGCCGGAGCAGCCGGCGCCATAGCCGGAGCAGCAGCAACCATGGTGCCCTGACGGGCGACGCGAATACGGTTGTCACCTGCGGCAACTTCAATTTCGGTCAGATTGGTGTCGTCCAGCAGCTCGGCGAGCTGGCGAATGGCGTCATTGTCGATGTTGAACTTGCTCATTTCGATATCTTTATGATGGTGTGTGGATCAATCCGCGCATGGCATCCAGGGCGTTCTTGGTGCTCCGGGAGCCAAAGCCGTAGATCATGCCGTTTGCAGCTTTCGAGACGTTTAAATCGTGTCTGAATGCATTCCGCTTTTGAATATTGGACAGATGAATCCCGAATTTCGCCATGAACAATGCGGCGAAAGATTCAAGGATCGCAACCGATGTGTGCGTATATGCCTTAGCATTGCCAAGAATGCCAGAGTCTTCTTGTCGGTTTTGCCTAAAACCAGTCAACTCGTTCACTTCCATTCTTGCTTCGAAGCATCCATCGCGCATCAGTCCGCAGGGTGTCTCGACCGTTCAGGAATGCCCGAACCGCGAAGCAATCCGCTTCTGAATGCCCAACATTTGGAGTTGCGTTTATAACACGACCAAAGTCTGACGCAACTTTGCATTGGCCTTTGCAACGCGGCCTTGATGCTTCCGGGGTGCATGATTGACCGGCAAGGCGAGCTTGCCGGGCCATCAACACCAAAAAGCCATGCAAGACGGCTTGCTTCGGGCGAGCGTGCTGCGCATACTGCGCGGCAATTGTGAATAATTTGATACCACATGGATGAAACGAAAAGATGCGTCTTACGATCAACGGTGAAGACCGCACCATCGAAAATGCTGGAAACGTTGCCGAACTTCTTGGCGAGCTTGGAATCGCCCAGACCAAGGTCGCAGTTGAACGCAATCTGGAAATCGTTCCCAAGACGGCCTATGGCGAAACCCTGCTGGCCGATGGCGACAAACTTGAAATCGTGCATTTTATCGGCGGTGGGTCACATGAAGCAGGCCTGGCCGCGGCAGACGATGACGGTTTCGTTGTTGCGGGCAAGAAATTCTCGTCCCGCCTGCTGGTGGGGACCGGTAAATACAAAGATTTTGAGGAAACCAAAATCGCGATCGAGGCATCCGGTGCCGAAATCGTCACGGTTGCCGTGCGCCGCGTGAACCTGACCGACCCGAACCAGCCGATGCTGGTCGATTATGTCGATCCGAAAAAATACACCTATCTGCCCAATACGGCCGGCTGTTTTACCGCCGATGATGCTGTGCGCACCTTGCGTCTGGCACGCGAAGCAGGCGGCTGGAATCTGGTGAAACTTGAAGTGCTGGGCGATCAGGCCACACTTTATCCCAATATGCCCGAAACGCTTAAGGCGGCCGAAGCCCTGATCAAGGACGGCTTTGATGTCATGGTGTATTGCAGCGACGATCCCATTCAGGCCAAGATGCTTGAAGATATGGGCTGCTGCGCGATCATGCCGCTGGGCTCTTTGATCGGTTCTGGCATGGGCATTTTGAATCCGGTCAATATTGCGCTGATCAAGGAAAACGCCAATGTGCCGGTTCTGGTTGATGCCGGTGTCGGCAGTGCATCCGATGCCGCAGTTGCCATGGAACTGGGCTGTGACGGTGTCTTGATGAATACCGCAATCGCCGGGGCTAAGGACCCAATCCGTATGGCGCGCGCCATGAAACATGCCATCATTGCCGGGCGTGAATCCTTCCTGGCTGGGCGGATGCCCAAAAAGAAATACGCCGATCCGTCATCGCCACTGGCCGGGATTATCTAGGCGATATCCTTGCGATATGTTGTAATGCAAAAGGCCGTTTCACTATCGAAACGGCCTTTTGCTTTTTCATTGAGACCACGAAACAACAAAACTGCACATGTTGGCGTTTTGTGTTTGGTCAGGTCGTCTTGATCAGGACGCGTCTTTCAGTCCGGCATCGACCAGTGCATTGACACGCTCCATATCCGCACCCGAAACCATGGTGCCATTGATCAGGAAGGCCGGGGTGCCGGAAATACCAACAGCGCGCGCCATGCTCGAATACTGTGCCAGCATGCCGGTGATTTCGGGCGCCTTCATGTCTTCAAGCATCTGTTCAACATCGATGCCAACGCCTGCGGCCAGTTCATTGATACGGTCCTGATCAAGCAGACCACGGTTGGTCATGAAGGCTTCGTGGGCTTCCATGTATTTGCCCTGTTTGTCGGCGGCGAGTGCAGCACGCGCGGCAAGGGTGCTTTCCTCGCGCAGGATCGGGAATTCGACAAAGATGGTGCGAACCTTGCCGTCACTGTTTTCGGCAATTTCCTTCACGCCATCAAAGGCGCGCTTGCAATAACCGCAGTGGTAATCAAAAAACTCGATCACGGTTACTGGCGCATCAACCGGACCGACCGAGGGAACGGAACTGTCAGCAACCAGCGCATCCCAGACAGGGGTGATGGCTTCTGCCTGCTGGCGGGCCTGTGCGGCCGCTTGCCAGGATTGGACATTCTGGATCGCGCGCAAAAGAACATCCGGGTTATCAAGCAGATATTGTTCAATAACGCCTTCGATTTCGGTTTTCTGTGCAGCGCTCAGGCTATCCTGTGCAAAGGCAGCCTGCGCACCAAACAGCATGCCGATACCAAGTGCTGTGCCAGCAAGAAAGCGTTTTGCGATATGGGAGTTCATTGGACGTCCTTTTGTCTCTGGCCAGTGTGTAATGCTGTGGTCCTGACCCTGATGAAATGTGATGGTTTTTGATACGTGATCTCGTTGCTAACGTGAAAGTAAAATATGCGTTAGATGTATCACACTATTCTGTGCGGCGATGTGATCATCGCCCGAAACAATGCCAATCCATACAAGGCGCACCTCGTTGGCCTCGGCTTCGGGCCAATATCGCCGATAAAGCGTCGCCAGATCAAAATATTCGCGGTGCCATTCACCGTAGCGCACTTCATACTGGCCAACGGCGATACGGACTTCCTGATCCATGGTTGGTTTGCCGGAACCAAGGTCGCTTTCTGTCCAGCTTCCCTGTGCCTGCCGTCGGAAACCAAGCACCAGTTCAACATCCCCGACTTGGGCCGCACTGTTGAATTGCCAGTCAAACGACAAAAACGGTGAGGCCAGCACGATTACATTTGTCCGCCGACCGATTTCAAATGCCCCCATGCCGGGGCGCGCGGCAAGGGCGATGCGTCCGTCCTTGTCCTCCCAACCAAGCGGGGCCGGGTTCACGTCAGACTTTTGATTGACCTGCCAATAGCGCGGCGGGTTGGACAGTGAAAAAGGCGCATACAGTAGTTTCAGGTCACCACTGACATCCACACCAGCGCCCGGCAGGCTGCAACTTGCCATGCCGAGAGATCCCAGCACGACCATTACAGACGCCAAAACCCTTCTGGATGTGAAGGCGCGCGCGGCCCGCGGCTTGGCGCGCAGAGCGGGCGAAGACGTCAATTGGCGGCGTCCTTGCCCGGTACACCATCAGGATTGGTCGCCTGAAGAATGTCCTGCGCACGAACCCATGTGGCCGTACCCTTTTCAAGCTTCCGGTCGGCTTGAACCGCATGATAGCTCGCCGCTTGCCGGTCACCGGTCAAAAGGCTGTATTCCGCCTGCGAAAGGGACGCTTCGCCTTCGTTGCCAAGACGGTTTTCAACAATCGCACGGAACCGCCATGCCGATGCATTGCCGCGTTCGCGCGACAGTACCCCGATCAGGTTTTCCTTGGCCGGTGCCAGATAGGCCTCATCGCCGGTTTCAATCATTGCATGCGCCAGAAGAAGTCGGATCAGTGGTGCACCGTTTGAAAGTTCAGCCGACTTTTGCAGCGGTGGGATGGCATCGCGCGCACGCCCGAATTCGAGAAGAATCTGGCCTTTCAGTTCTTCGAAATAGGGATTGGACGGTTCCTCGGCGATCAGCCCTTCGATAATCTCAAGCGCGGGCTCAAGCTGCGAATCCCGGTAATAGGCGATCGAGCGGGCATAACGTGCGGCAATGCTCGTATCGCTTTCGGGATAGGTGCGCATGGTATTTTGAATATGGTTGGTAAAGGCAAACAGCTTGGCGCGCATGCGGGCATGGCGCTCATACAGATCCGGGCTGACCTTTGCATCCTTGAGTGACGAGTTGGACACATAATTTTCAAGGAAATCGACACGTTCGACGGTCAGTGGGTGGCTGCGCAGATACGGGTCCTGGCTTGCGGTACTCAGCAATTCCTGACCTTCAAGCGTCTGCATGAATTCCAGCATCCCGCGCGATGAAATGCCTGCTTCTGTTAAATACTTCACACCGGCCTGATCGGCACTGCTTTCCTGGGTCCGCGAATAGGCAAGGAAGTTACGGGTGGCCACGTTCTGACCGCCCAGAATGGCGGCAGTACCGACGTCGGAGCGCCCCGCAGCAACACCGGCAGCAACACCGGCAATTGTGGAAAGAATCGAGATTGCAGACGCATTGCGCAACTGGTCATGAACACGCGAAAGATGGCCGCCCGATATGTGGCCGGTCTCGTGGGCAACAACGCCGATAACCTGTTCGGGAGTCTCTGCTTTTAACAACAGCCCAGTATTGATAAAAAGCTTTTGGCCCCCGGCAACAAATGCGTTCAAGCTGTTGTCGGAAACGATATAAATGGACACGCCATTCGGATCGAGGCCCGCTGCCCTGAAAATGGGCGTGGCATACATCCGAAGGGTTTCCTCGATCTCTGTATCGCGGATAAAAGAACGACCCTGCGCGAAAACCGTGCTAGGCAGGGCAACAAGGAAAATGGCAGTGAGAGTAATAATGCGTCTGAGCAAAATGTGCGTTCCATATTTTCGTTCGACTGATGTCGGTTCCGTGCCGACGCGCAAGCCATCATGGCGGATCGCGGTCGCAATCGCAATGACTGCCGGTCTTGCCGCATGTAGTGCTAATGAAACAGAAAATCTTGGTCAAATAGGGGCAGTGTCCGGTTATTTCGGTGGTGTGGTCGCTGATGAGCCACGTGCCGTCCGGAATGCACGGGATGTTTTGTCTGCCGGTGGCACGGCTGCGGACGCTGCTGTGGCGCTTTACGCCACCATGACCGTGACCAAGCCATCTGTTGCCGGCATTGGCGGTGGCGGGGTTTGTGTTGTGCATGACCGCGCAACGAAAAAGGTCGAAGTTCTTGATTTCTGGCCACGTCCGGGCACACGCACCGGTTCCGATCAGACGCCAACCACCATCCCGACCGTCCCGCGCGGCCTTTATGCGCTGAGCGCACGTTATGGTCGTTTGCAGTGGGGCTCGCTGATCAGTGCTGCCGAACAATATGCCCGCCTTGGCGTGCCGGTATCGCGGTCGCTGGTTAAGGATATCGAGGCAAACCGTTCCCGGATTGAAGCCAGCCCGGCATTGCGCGCCACCTTCATGCCGGATGGCAAGATGCTTGAAGTCGGTGACCGTATCCGTGCGGTCAATCTGGCGGCGCTTCTGACGTCACTGCGCGTCAAGGGACCGGGCGAGTTTTATAGCGGTGCGTTGGGGGCTGATATCGCCAACGCTGTCACTGCGGCGGGCGGGACACTTAGCGCCGATGATATGCGTACCTATCGCCCGCAGTGGAAAACCGCGACCGAGGTCAAGGTTGGTAATGAAAC
This sequence comes from Thalassospira profundimaris WP0211, assembly GCF_000300275.1. GTDB lineage: Bacteria > Pseudomonadota > Alphaproteobacteria > Rhodospirillales > Thalassospiraceae > Thalassospira > Thalassospira profundimaris. The sequence continues at coordinate 213,912 of NZ_AMRN01000005.1, forward strand.
GCTTTATCTGGCCTATCCGCCGCGATCCAACACTGGCGCTTCGATCATTACCGAGGGCAGCGAACTTGCCGATTTCCTGAACCGTTATCTGGCAGATATCGCATCGGGTTCTGAAGCCGCACAGGCTGGTGCTGGCCGCAGTGGCTTTGTCGTTGTCGACCGCGCAGCCAATGCTGTTGCCTGTGTCACCACCATGAACAAACCGTTTGGTGCGGGTCTTGGCGCAGATGCGTTTGGCCTTAATCTGGCTGCAGGGGATGCGAACATGATTTCAACCCCGCTGATGGGCCCGGCATTGATGGTGAACCCGTTTGTCTGGGAATACTATTACGGCATTGCCGGCACGGGCACGCCGGCCGGTGCGACCAAACAGATCGCCACCATGGCCGAAGATCTGATTGGTACTGGTGCTGCATCTGGTATTTCGATGAATTCCGATGAGGTGTCTTCGGTCAATGTCATCAAGTGCCTTGAAGGCACACCACCCCATCCGGAAAGCTGCCAGTTCCTTGCCGACCCGGCAGGTGGCGGCATGGCCGGAACCCGATAATCAAGAAACCAACCAACAGGGCAGGGGACATCCTGCCCTGTTGTTCTTAAACACATTTCAGGACCCCACAAATGGCATTGAAACAATCCCTTCGTGGTGCAATTTCGCCCTTTATCGTGATGGATGTGATGCGCGCAGCCAATGCGCGCGAAAAGGAAGGCAAGGCTGTCTATCATCTTGAAGTCGGCCAACCCGGAACCCCGGCACCGCGCAAGGTGCGCGAGGCCGCTGCGAAGGCGCTCGAGTCCGATTTGATCGGCTATACCAACGCCATGGGTATTGATCCGCTGCGCGAAGCCATTGCCGGGCATTACAAAACCAAATTCGGTGTTTCGGTCGATCCGGCACGGGTTTGTGTCGCCAGTGGCTCGTCATCGATCTTTGTGCTGGCGTTTTTGGCAGCCTTTGATGCCGGTGATCGTGTTGCGATGGCAGCCCCCGGTTACCCGGCCTACCACAACATCCTAAGCGCACTGGGTATTGATACGATCAATCTGCCGGCCGGGCCGGAAACCCATTATCAGCCGACGGTTCAGATGCTGCGTGATCTGGATGAACCGGTTGATGGTCTGATCGTTGCCAGCCCGTCAAATCCGGCGGGCAGCATGATTGATGTTGAAACCTATCGCGAACTGGCAAACTATTGCCGCGAAAACGGCATTCGCCTGATCAGTGACGAGATCTACCAGGGAATTTCGTTTGGCGATGTGGCCGAATGCACCGCGCTTGAATTCGGTGATGAGGCGATCATCATCAACAGTTTCTCGAAATACTTTTCCATGACCGGCTGGCGTCTGGGTTGGGCGATTGTCCCGCCCGATCTTATGCGCGCGGTCGAATGTCTGCAGCAGAACCTGTTCATCTCGGCCCCGGCGTTGTCGCAGCTGGCCGCGGTGGCCGCCTTCGAGTGCGAGGACGAGCTACAAGCCAACATCGCGGCCTATGCGCGCAATCGTGAAATCCTGCTGGACGGGTTGCCCAAGGCGGGCTTCACCAAGTTTGCCCCGGCGGACGGCGCATTTTACCTCTATGCCGATGTGCGCGATCTGACCAATGACAGCGAAGCGTTCTGTAAACAGATGCTCGAAGAAACCGGCGTTGCCACGACACCGGGGACGGATTTCGACCGCATGCGCGGCAAGGGTTATGTGCGCTTCTCGTTCGCGCATAGCGAAGACACCATGATCGGTGCGGTCAAGGCGCTTCAGAACTGGAAACGCTGACCTTTCAATAGATCACGACGAAAAAAGGGCTGCCTGATGGGCAGCCCTTTTTGTTTCTTCAGATGCCCGGTCTTATCGACCGAGGCTCCACCAGCCGCGTTTCTTCGGCTTCGGTTTTTCGTCTTTTGCCGGTGCAGGCGCCGGTTCAGCTTTCTCAGCCTTGGCAGGCTCGGCGGCTTTCGGCTCGGCCGGCTTTTCTACAGGCTTCTCAGCAGGTTTTTCTGCCGTTTTTTCGACCGGGGCTTCTGCCTTTGGCGTTTCTTTCTTCGGTGCCGGTGCGCTGACTTCTGCCGGGGCAGATGCCGGTGCGCTTGCGGCTTCCGGTTTCGCTTCCGCCTGGGTTTCAGGCTTTGCTTCCGGGGCCGGGCCAGACTGGATCGGGATGTTTTTCACATCACCACGATCTTCATCACCGTCATTGCGATCAGAACGGCTGTTGCGATCACGGCGATTGCGGCGATTGTCATTGCGATCACGACGCGGACGGGCCGGGGCCGGGGCAGTGGTGCTGCGGGTACGACCGGCACGAACGCCTTCCTGATCAAAGCTATCCGCATCCTGACCTTCGCTGTCGGCGTCGATCACGGTGTTTTCATCCGTGCCGTCCGGTGCTTCGTGATCACGATTGCGGCGTGCTGCCGTCAGGGCCGGATCATCTGCCGGTGAACGGGTGCGGTTGCCATCAAAGTCCTGACGACGCGAACGACGGCGACCACCACGCTTGCCACGACGGCGGCGCTTGCGATTGCTTTCGTCATCATCGTCATCATTATTGTTGCCATCTGCATTATCAGATGCGCCATCGCTGTCGTCTGATGCTTCCTGCGGTTGATCATTGTTGCGATCATCGCGGTCATCATTGCGGCCACGGCGACGACGACGGCGACGACGGCGCTTGCCGCCCTGATCGTCGTCTTCGTTGCGTTCGATTTCGTCGTCTTCTTCTTCGAGATCAACCGGGTTTTCGATCGCGGTCAGCGACACACTGTCGGTATTGAGAACCGCAGAAACCTCTTCGACCTCGTCACCTTTTTTCGCGCGTGTACGCTCGATACGGTGATCAGGTGAAATCAGGCTGTCATCGCCAAAGATCATGACGCTGAAGCCGTAACGGCTTTCGATCTCGCCAAGCGAGTCACGTTTGCGGTTCAGGATATAAAGCGCAACTTCACTGGCAACATGGACGGTCAGTGCGCCGGAACGGCGACGCATGCCTTCTTCCTCGATCACGCGCAGCAGGTGAAGGGCTGCACTTTCAATCGAACGGACAAGGCCGACACCACGGCAGTGGGTGCAAACTTCAAATGCGCTTTCGACGAGCGACGGGCGCAGGCGCTGACGCGACATTTCAAGCAGACCAAACGGGCTGATACGGCCGATCTGAAGACGCGCACGGTCGTTGCGCATTGCTTCTTTCAGCTTGCGTTCGACAGATGCCTGATTGCGGTGGTCTTCCATGTCGATAAAGTCGACAACGATCAGACCGGCAAGGTCACGCAGGCGCAGTTGACGTGCGAGTTCTTCGGCCGCTTCAAGGTTGGTCTTGTAAGCGGTTTCTTCGATGTTGCGTTCACGGGTCGAACGGCCGGAGTTAACGTCAACCGCGACCAGTGCCTCGGTCGGGTTGATAACAAGATAACCACCGGATTTAAGCTGTACGACCGGGTTGAGCATCGCATCAAGCTGGCTTTCCACCTGGAAACGGTGGAACAGCGGCACGCCCTGATCTTTGTAGGGCTGCACGCGCTTGGCATGCGACGGCATCAGCATCTTCATGAAGTCTTTGGCAACCCGGTAACCATCGTCACCTTCGACCAGAACTTCATCAACATCACGTGCATAAAGGTCACGGATGGAACGCTTGATAAGGTCGGCTTCTTCGTAAATCAGGCATGGTGCCTGGCTCTGAAGGGTGGTTTCGCGGATACGATCCCACAGGCGCATCAGATAATCGAAGTCACGTTTGATTTCGGCTTTGGTGCGTTCGGAACCAGCGGTACGAACGATAACCGCCATGCCGTCCGGAATCTCAAGCTCGGCCAGAATGGATTTCAGGCGCTTGCGATCCTTGGCATTGGTGATCTTGCGCGAAATACCGCCACCACGCGGGGTGTTTGGCATCAGAACGCAATAACGACCGGCCAGCGACAGGAAGGTCGAAAGAGCCGCACCCTTGTTGCCGCGTTCTTCCTTGACGACCTGAACCAGAATGATCTGGCGGCGTTTGATCACTTCCTGAATTTTGTAGCGTTTCTGAAGCTGACGGCTGTGTGACTCAACGAACTCGTCACCGTCGTCATCACCACCCATATCCTCGATGTCTTCTTCAACATCGGCGGTCGCGTCAAGTGCGGTTACTTCGTTGGCGTCGTCATCGACATCAACTTCAAGCTCGGCGATTTCCGCAGACATGGCGGCATTGCCACCGGTCGGGGTGTCGTCACCGTCCGAACCGTTGTCGTCATTGCCGTCAGAGGATGCTTCTGCGTCGGTGCCAGATGCTTCGACATCATCGCTTTTCTTGCGACGATTGCGCGGGCGACGGCGACGCGGCTTGGCTTCTTCTTCCTCGCCAGAACCGGCATTGTCGGTTGCGGCATCTGACGGGGCAGCGGCCTCGGCCGATGCGGTGGCGTCAGTGTTTTCTGTCTCTGGCGTGTCGGACGCTTCGTCCTTGCTCTGGGCGCGCGGTTTGCGGCGCGAGCGGGAACGCGACGGCTTCTTGTCTTTTTTCGGGCTGTCTTCGGTATCGCCGATATTGTCTTCGACGATTTCGGCGTCCTTGACCTGTGTGTTGCTCTGCTGGGCAAGAGCTTCACGGTCGGCAACCGGAATTTGATAATAGTCGGAATGGATTTCGCTGAACGCAAGGAAACCATGACGGTTTCCGCCATAGTCAACAAAGGCCGCCTGAAGCGACGGTTCTACCCGCGTGACTTTCGCGAGATAGATATTACCCTTGATTTGCTTTTTTGTCGAAGTTTCGACGTCGTATTCTTCTAGGCGATTTCCGTGAATAACAACGACGCGGCTTTCTTCCGCGTGCGTTGCATCGATAAGCATACGTTTGACCATTCGGAACCTGTTCCTGGAGGCCCCGCCAGTTCAATGCTATGGGCGCAATTGCGCTGATATGCAAACAAACCGGCGTGTCCGGAGGCGCCAACCATAAAGGTCGCGATATGTCCTGTATGTATCTGGGTCATCGCGTGTCGGCTGCTCTTCCGGTTGGACCTGGTTTTGGTGTTGAAACAAAAAGAATTAGATTGCGTGTCTTCGAGCGCGCCAAGACAGCCTTTTTAAGGAGGGCTCTATCGGGAGCGGGAATTGCCGCGTCACCGAGACACCGACCGTAAGAACTGCACTCGTCGCGTCCTCAGCCTGGTGGCATTTTGGTTGCTTACCACAAAGCATAGGAATCTCGGGTGCAACATATCCCTTTTATGCGTATGCTACAAACAGTTTTGTTGCGTGATGTGACGACTTTCTGACAGTAACGTGTAAAAACACACAGAAATCCGCGCGATTTTCCTTTGGATGGTTTGGTTCGGGCAAATATATGAAAACACACTGTTTTTACAGTTTTGCCCCATGCCATGCCCATCGCGGAAAGTTGAAAGGTCTGTCATGCAAGTTCTGTCGTTGGTCAATTGCCCGTTAACCAACGCATTGCTATAAGCGCTTAACAGATGCTCTTGCAGGGTAACAGGCGCTGAAACGACAGATGTATTCACAGCACGCGACTTCATTTTCCACGCCGAAAAACGCACCATCGCGATCGTTGCGGGTTAAAATTGCCAGAACGATGATGGTGGTGTTTGCGCTGTTGTGTGCATCCCAGATCATCGTATCAGGTGCGTCTGCCCAAACGGCCAAGGTGCTTGGTGCGCGGCTCGGGGTTTATCCCGATTACACGCGCTTTGTGATCGATCTCGATCAGGAAGTCGACTTTACCTATTTCCTGCTGCCCGATCCGTACCGCATCATCATTGATATGCCAGAAATTGACTGGAACGCCCCGCCGGGCAAGGTGACTTCTGGTGGTGGGCTTATTTCCGGTCTGCGGTATGGTTTGTTTAAGCCGGGCACGTTCCGTGTGGTTCTTGATGTTGCCCAACCATCACTGGTTTCAAAGATTTTCTCGTTACCGCCCGGTGGCGGGAAGCCCAACCGTCTGGTGGTTGATCTTAAACCGACACAGCGCGATGCGTTTCTGACCGCATCGCGCCAGAGCATGGAAGCCTATTCTGCGCGCAGTCGTAACGATACCAGTGCGACCGAACAAAGTGTCGATGTCGCGGTGCAATCGGGCCGCGGTGGCGAAGAAAAGCCGCTGATCGCGATTGATGCCGGACATGGCGGTGTGGACCCGGGCGCAATTGGTGTTGGCAATGTCTATGAGAAGGACCTGACCCTTGCCGCCGCACGCCAGTTGGCCGAAACCCTGACCGCATCGGGCCGGTATCGCGTGCTATTAACGCGTGACAAGGACGTGTTCCTTAAGTTGCGGCAACGTGTGGACATCGCACGCAAGGCCGGCGCAGATTTGTTTATATCCCTGCATGCAGATTCAATTGGCAATCCAAAGCATCGCGGCGCATCGGTCTATACCCTGTCTGAAAACGCATCGGACAAAGAGGCCGCGGCACTGGCATCCAAGGAGAACAAGGCCGACGTGATTGCCGGAATTGATCTTTCCGATGAAAACACGCTGGTGCAAAGCATTCTGATCGATCTTGCGCAACGTGAAACCATGAACCTGTCGGCGACCCTTGCGGCCAACATGGTCAGTCAGCTTGCCCAAAGCATCGAACTGCAGCGTCGCACCCATCGCTTTGCCGGTTTTGCGGTTCTGAAGGCGCCGGATATTCCGTCGGCACTGTTTGAAATGGGATATCTTTCCAATGCGACCGACGCCAAGTTGTTGCAAAGCCCGGCTCATCGCAAAAAGATTGCCGATGCGGTCTTGCGGGCAATTGATATCTATTTCGAGAAACACAAATTCTAATACTCGGGCATGATGCCAATGATTTCGCCTCTGTCCGATACGGGCAGCGAATTTATTGGGTGCGGTGTTGCTGCGAACAAATGCTGTCTGGCGTGGCGGCTGTCACAACCTTGTCATTATTTTGCCGCTATAATGCGGATACATCCGTTTTTTCGGCACAGACAGGCGAAATGTCTGCCGGGACATTGCATTTCCGGTAAGAGTGCATGAATATGCGCCCCTACCGGATCAGGCCAACAAAATGAAAAAGACCTGCTTACATGCGAATTTTACTTAGTATTTTCGGCTTTCTGTTCTTGATGGCGGTTGCGGGCGGCGCCGGTATGCTGGCGATCTTCTGGCACTTTGGCCAAGGACTGCCCGATTACACCCAGCTTGAAAATTACGAGCCCGAGGTCATGACACGCGTTCATGCATCCGACGGTGCGTTGATTGCCGAATATGCGCGTGAAAAGCGTGTTTTTGTACCGATTTCGGCCATCCCGCCCAAGGTGGTTGATGCCTTTGTCGCGGCCGAGGACAAAAACTTCTTCTCCCACCCGGGGATCGATTTTGCCTCTGTCTTGCGTGCGGCCGTGACCAACGTTGTTAATATGGGCACAGGTAAACGCCCGGTCGGTGCATCTACCATTACCCAGCAGGTCGCCAAGAACTTCCTTTTGACCAACGAAGTGTCCTATGAGCGCAAGATCAAGGAAGCCATTCTGTCCTTCCGGATCGAGCGCGCCTTTTCCAAGGAACACATTCTCGAGCTTTATCTGAACGAGATTTACCTTGGCAGTGGCAGCTATGGCGTCGCCGCCGCAGCCTTGCGTTACTTCGACAAGTCCCTTGATGAACTTAATATCGAGGAAGCCGCCTATCTTGCGGCCCTGCCAAAGGCACCGTCGAACTACCACCCGGTCCGTAACCACGACGAAGCCAAGGCGCGTCGTAACTGGGTGATCGGCCGGATGTTGGAAGAAAATTACATCACCGAGGCCGAAGCACAGGCGGCATGGTCGGCCCCGCTTCAGGGCAAAAGCCGTGAATCGGTTGATACCTATCAGGCTGATTTCTTTGCCGAGGAAGTCCGTCGCCAGCTGGTTGATCGTTACGGCGAAGGCATGCTGTATGACGGTGGCCTTTCGGTGCGTTCGACCGTGGTTCCGCGTTTGCAGGATATCGCCGACAAGGCGCTGTTTGACGGCTTGGTCGAATATGACCGCCGCCATGGCTGGCGCGGCCCGATCACCACTATCGACCTGTCTGGCAACTGGCAACAGGCCTTGCGCGAAGTTGAAACGCCCGCCGATATCCCTTGGGATCGTGCGGTTGTTCTTGATACCGATGCCAACGAGGCAAAACTGGGCCTGATGAATGGCGAGCAGGGCCGCATTCCGCTGCGCTTCCTGACATGGGCACGCCCGTGGCAAAAGGGCCAGACATTGGGTGCGGTCGTTAACCGCCCGTCAGATGTCCTGAAACCCGGCGATGTCATTTACGTCAAACACTTCGCCGAACTTGATGGCGAGACGCTTCCGCCCAACACCTATGGCCTGCGCCAGATCCCGAACGTCAACGGTGGTCTGGTGGCGATGGATCCGCACACCGGTCGCGTACTGGCGATGTCGGGCGGTTTTTCGCACGATCTGTCGAAGTTCAACCGTGCGACACAGGCCCGCCGTCAGCCGGGTTCGGCCTTCAAGCCGTTTATTTATCTGGCTGCATTGGACCAGGGCTTTACCCCGTCCACACTGGTGCTTGATGCGCCGTTTGTGATTGATCAGGGGCCGGGGCTTGGTAAATGGAAACCGGGCAACTATAGCGGCCAGTTCTATGGTCCTTCGACCATGCGCCTTGGTATCGAAAAATCGCGAAACCTGATGACGGTGCGTCTGGCCCAGACCATCGGTATGCCCACGGTTGTCGACTATGCCGAACGGTTTGGCATTGTTGATGAAATGCCAGATGTCCTGTCGATGTCGCTTGGGGCGGCTGAAACGACGGTGATGCGACTGACCGCGGCCTATGCCGAACTGGTCAATGGTGGCAAGAAAATCACCCCGACCTTGATCGACCGTATTCAGGACCGTCGCGGCAATGTGATTTATCGTCGTGACGAACGCGAATGCACCCTGTGTCAGGATGTGGAATTCCGCAACCAGATGCCGCCTGATCTGCCTGATACCCGTGAACAACTGACCGATCCGGCCAGTGCGTTCCAGATGGTTCATATCATGGAAGGCGTCATTTCACGCGGTACCGGCCGGACAATCGCCGAGCTTGGTTATCCGCTGGCCGGTAAAACCGGCACGACCAATGATTCGCGTGACGCATGGTTTGTCGGCTTCTCGCCCGATCTTGCCGTTGGCGTTTATGTCGGCTTTGATGACAACCGGTCCCTTGGTGACAAGGAGCAGGGCGCAAGTGCCGCTGCCCCGATTTGGAAGGAATTCATGCGCGGTGCACTGGAAGGCACCAAAGCCATTCCGTTCCGTACACCGCCGGGCATTCGCATGGTCCGTGTTGAATCGCGTACCGGCCTTCCGGCTGGTCCGGGTGCTCAGGACGTGATCTGGGAGGCCTTCAAACCCGGCACCATCCCTGCATCAAACGACAACGTGATTGATGGCGGTTATAGCGGATCCGGCAATTCGGATAACAGCGCTGGCGCTGTGTCCGGTCCGGGCGGCATTTACTAGGCCGCGTGACAACGATCATATGGCGGCGAATTTGCCGCTTAAATATCAACAAAGCCGGATGTGATCAGCATCCGGCTTTGTTCGTTCAGGGATGTGTTCATCTGAAAGAATTTGTTTTCAAATCAGGCCTTTCGCGACGTTGCGCTGTCATCAAACAATGACAAAACGATCAAACGGGTGACATCGCACTGTCATTTGATTTTGTCATTCTCCTCAAGGTGATTTTCATACCTTGAAGAGGGTTTCGTTATGTCGTTTCGACTTTCCCGCCGCAAATTTCTTGCCACCAGCGCAACAGCAGGTGCTGCATCCGCCATGGGTGGTTTCTTTATGCCGTCTATTTCCCGTGCTGCTGATCGCCCGATGATTACCCATGGGGTGCAAAGCGGTGATGTGACCGCCAACACCGCCTGCATCTGGGGGCGTGCGGATCGTGCATCACGCATGATCACTGAAATCGCAACCACCGAAGGCTTCAAAAATTCGGTCCGCATTCCGCATGTCGATGTCCTGCCGGAACGTGATTTTGCCGGCAAGCTTGCGCTGGCGGACCTGCCAGCCGGCCAGGATGTTTTTTACAAGATCCATTTTGAAAACCTTGATGACGCACGCGCATCGTCCGAGCCGATCATTGGCCATTTCCGTACTGCACCGGCGGCGAAACGCAATATTCGGTTTGGCTGGTCAGGCGACACTGCCGGGCAGGGCTGGGGCATCGATGAAGATCGTGGTGGCATGAAAACCTACGCCACCATTGCCAAGCATAACCCTGATTTCTTCATCCATTCCGGTGATACCATCTATGCCGATGGTCCGTTTGCCGAAACCCAGAAAACCCCGGATGGGCAGATTTGGAAAAACATCACCACCGAAGACACCGCCAAGGTTGCCGAAACCATTGACGAGTTTCGCGGTAACTACAAATACAACATGCTTGATCAGCATCTGCGCGAATTCAACCGCCTGATCCCGGTCTATTATCAATGGGATGACCACGAAGTCACCAATAACTGGTATCCGGGCGAGATGCTGCTTGGCGATGATCGATACACTGAAAAATCGGCATCCCTTCTGGCAGCACGGGCAAACCGTGCATTCCGTGAAATGCTGCCGGTGACCGAACACGCATCCGAACCGGGGCGGGTGTATCGCAAGGTATCTTATGGTCCGTCCTTGGAAATCTTCTTCCTCGATATGCGGACCTATCGCGGCACCAACGATGCCAATAACAGTGCAACACCGACCGACAATACCGACTTCCTTGGTCGTGCGCAGATGGAATGGCTTAAGCGCGGCCTTTTGAATTCCAAGGCGACTTGGAAAGTCATCGCGGCGGACATGCCGATTGGCATGATTGTCTATGATGACTGGAAAAACAAAAGCACGTTTGAAAACCTTGCCAATGGCGATGGTGCACCTGCCGGGCGTGAGCTTGAAATTGTTGAACTGCTGCGCTTTATCAAGAATGCCAAAATCAACAATACGGTCTGGCTGACGGCGGACGTGCATTACACCGCAGCTCATTACTATGACCCGAACAAGGCGCAGTTCCAGGACTTCGAACCGTTCTGGGAATTTGTATCCGGTCCGCTTCATGCCGGGACCTTTGGCCCCAGCGACATGGACAACACGTTCGGTCCACAGGTGAAATTCACCAAACACCCAACCAAGGAGCAGGGCGTTAACCTGCCGCCGTCCTATGGTTTGCAGTTCTTTGGTCTGGTCGATATCGATGCCGAAACCGAACAGTTCCGCGTGTCGCTTCGTGATGTTGCCGACGAAGAGCTTTACACCGTAACGCTCGATCCTGTTTTTGGCTGATCACCGTATTCGTTGATCACGGCTTTGTTGCGAAACCCGGCACAAATTCTGTGTCGGGTTTTTGCATGGTTGCAGGGGTTTCAAGCGGGACAAAAACTGTTATAAGCCACGCCGACATTGCTACATCTTTGATGTGGCAAAACGGATTTTCAGACGAATAACGGAGACATCAATGCGCGCCGAAGCACAGGCATTGGTCGATGAAATCAAGCAGTCGATGGCACTGCTGAGGAGGCATCTTTGACTGGGATAACGCTCTTAGACGCCTCGACGAACTGAACGCACTTGCCGAAGACCCGACCCTTTGGGACGATGCGGCAAACGCGCAGAAAGTCATGCGTGAACGTACCCAGCTTGATGACGCCATCAATGGTTATAAAAAGCTCGCCCAGGAGCTTGAAGACAGTGTTGGTCTGATCGAACTCGGCGAAGCCGAAGGCGACAACGAAACCGTCGAAGAGGCCGAAGAGGTTCTGCGCTCGATCCGCGACATCGCGGCAAAGCGTGAACTTGAAAGCCTGCTTTCGGGCGAGGCCGATGGTAATGATGCCTATCTTGAAATTCATGCCGGTGCTGGCGGGACCGAGGCCCAGGATTGGGCGTCGATGCTGGCGCGCATGTATTATCGTTGGGCGGAGTCCAAGGGCTACAAGCTTGAGATGCTTGAAGAAAGTGATGGCGAGGAAGCCGGTATCAAATCGGTGACCTACAAGATCACGGGTCATAATGCCTATGGCTGGCTCAAGAACGAGGTGGGTGTGCATCGTCTGGTGCGTATTTCGCCCTATGACAGCTCCGCTCGTCGCCATACCAGCTTCTCGTCGGTTTGGGTCTATCCGGTGATTGATGACGATATCGAAATTGAAATCCTTGATAAGGATCTTCGTGTCGATACGTACCGTGCATCGGGTGCCGGTGGCCAGCACGTTAACAGAACCGATTCTGCTGTGCGTATCACCCATATCCCGACCGGCATCGTTGCCCAGTGTCAGAACGACCGTTCGCAGCACAAAAACCGCGATACGGCGATGAAGATGCTTAAAGCCCGCCTGTATGAGGCGGAGCTGCAAAAACGCGAAGCCGAGGCACAGGCTGTCGAAGACAGCAAAACCGATATCGGTTGGGGCCATCAGATCCGCTCTTACGTCCTGCAGCCTTATCAGATGATCAAGGATCTGCGCACGGGCACGGAAACATCTGATACCCAGGGCGTTCTGAACGGAGATCTCGATGCCTTTATGGCCGCAGCCCTTGCCGCCAAGGTCACCGGATCGGCCGGCGAAATCGAAGATATCGATTGATCGGTTATCCTGAACCACCTGCATTTGAAAACACCCCGTCCGGATCTGGCGGGGTGTTTTTTGTTTTGTGATGGCCAAACCGGCAGAAAATCGCAAATCGAGCGCAAATATCCCATTTCTGTCACAGAATTGCCGGATAGCTCTGCAACAGTGTGGTCAAGCGCGATCTGTCGCATACAACAAAACACCCGGGTAATACGGGACACGGGCAGGTCGTGCGGAGCAAACATCCATACTCTCACGGGAAGATCCAAATGGCCCATCAGTCCCATGGTCCGGTCGCGGTCGGCGACCAGTTCAAACTCGCTACACCCAACGGTCCGATTTTCGAAGTCATCAAAATCCGCGAAATGGCCCCGGTTGATCATGCGTTGATCACCAAGGTACGGGATCAGAAATCCCCGACGCTGATTGCGATCACCACCTTGCTTGATCGTGATTTCTATATTCCGGTTCCGCCGGAAAGGCGCCAGATGCCTGATAATGACGGCATATTGCGCGGTCTTTGATTGTAAAGCGTATCGATAGGCTGTTTAGCGCCTGTTGATATGAAAAACAGGTTGGCTTGGCGGCCCGGACGCGATGAAATAGCAGCATGTAAAATCACCGCCATCCGGGACCGCCAACATGACCGATACCAACGCTGATCAGAATATCCTCGACCGCCTGTTTTCCGTTCTAGAGGACGACATTCTGCCCAAAACCCGTGCCGGCGTATCGGGCGGCAATAAACTGTTTGGCGCGGCGATCCTGTGCAAGGATGACCTTTCACTGGTCATTGCCGAAACCAACAATGAAACTGAAAATCCGCTTTGGCATGGCGAGGTCCATTGCCTGAAACGGTTCTATGAAATGCCCTCTGATCAGCGGCCGGCGACGTCGGAGCTGATTTTTCTTTCGACGCATGAGCCGTGCTCCATGTGCCTGTCGGCCATCACATGGGCCGGGTTTGATAATTTCTATTATTTCTTCTCGTATGAAGATTCGCGTGATGCCTTTGCCATTCCCCATGATCTGAAAATCATGAAGGAGGTCTTCACTCTTGAGGACGGCGAATACAACAAATCCAATGCCTTCTGGGATAGCCATTCCATGATGGGCATGGTTGCAGAGCTGCCGGAGGACAGGAAGGCGGATTATCAATCACGTGCCAGGGCGATATCAGACGAGTATGACCGCCTGTCCGCCAAATATCAGGACGGCAAGGCCGAAAACGACATCCCGCTAAACTAAAGCTTGTTGCAATCAGCTGATGTGATTCCAGAGCCTGCTAGTATTGATATCGTTTTACCGTTTTAGCTGTCAGCTTAAAGACGCGGTTAAGACAGCAAGGATGCATATTCTTCATCAGACCTTCGGCGACTTCTGGTGCGCTGGTTGATGTTAGCCGACGGCAGAGAAATCGAACGATTGATCACCAGAATGTGTTCCTCAAGCAAAGCCTGTGCATCATCGAAATGGCCTTTTTCCATCAGGTCACGCATCTGAGTATGTTCGGCAAATGATCGCTGCCAGAAATCCCCTTCACCCGATTGCAAATGCGCACGCAGCGCTTCAAGTGCGGTTGCGGTCAGATCATAGGCCTTTTCCAGATATCGGTTGCCGGCATGCTGCAGAATCACACGATGATAAGCACTGTCCGCACGGCTATAGAGCCTGAAGTCTTGGGCTTCAATCGCGTGCTGCATTTGTATGATCGCGACGGAAAGTCCCTGCACAAGGCCGTCTGGATTAAGAGCCAGCGCATTGCCAAGCGCCTCGCGCTCCAGCATCGCGCGAAAACCACTCATTTCTTTTACTTCCTCAGGCGTGGGTGTGAAAACATATGTGCCCGCCTGGGGTACAATGCTGACCAACCCCATATCGCGCAGATCCGTGAACGCCGCGCGCACAGGCGCTTTGCTCATGCCAAGCGCACGGGCAATCTGTTCTTCGGATAGCCGTTCGCCAAATTCGAATTTGCCCGACACAATCGCATCGCGAAGCCGTTCACAAGCTTCTTGAGTGAGCGACACGTTACTCTCCTTCATGGTTTCAGTTCAGGTCCCCAATGGCACCAATTGCCATCAATTCGCTGATTTTGCTCGACTATCAAACACCAAAAAAACGTCATTGACAAGCTATTAAAATTCTAGAATTCTAGAATGACAGTTCAATGATATCTGACGCCGATGAACCCAAAGAGGTCTTTATGTCACGCTTTCGTCTACTCACACCCGATGCGCAATATCCAGACGACGCGCAGATTGAGCGCCGCACGGCCGGCGATCAGGTCGACTGGAATATTTTCCGGGAACGTTCGCCAGACAACATTCCGTCTGATGTGCTGGCTAAATGCGATGCGATGGTTGTGTGGCATGAAATGCCGGTCACCCGCGCGGTGATTGCAAAGCTGGACCGTTGCCGGATTATTGTGCGCGCTGGTGTCGGTTTCGACCATATTGATCTGGATGCTGCGGCCGAGGCTGGCATCCCTGTTTGTAATACGCCTGACTACGGCACAAGCGAAGTTGCTGACCATGCGATCGCGCTAATGTTGACCATGCGTCGAGGTATCGGCTCTTACCACAGAAACCTTATGGACTCGCCGCAAGGCGGCTTTGATCATGCCCGTGCCCCTCTGCTGGGACGGCTTCGCGGCAAAACATTCGGTGTCGTGGGGCTTGGGCGTATTGGTATCGCAACAGCACTTCGGGCAAAAGCGTTTGGAATGCGCGTCGTTGCGTATGATCCACTGGTGTCCCGAGGCACTGAGATTGCTGCGGGCGTTGACCGCGTTGACCGCATTGAAGACCTTCTGGCCCAAAGCGATGTTGTGAGCCTGCATTGCCCGCTCACACGTGAAAGTCACAAGATGATCAATGCTGAAAGGCTGGCAGCGATGCAGCCACATGCGATCCTGATCAACACGGCACGTGGTGCAATTATCGATATTGATGCGCTGATCGATGCCTTGCGAAACGGCACGATTGCCGGTGCCGGTATTGATGTGCTGCCGGTGGAGCCGCCAGCACCCGAAGATGCAATCGCGCGGGCCTATGCCAACGGCCAGGATCCTATTGTTGGCGAGCGGCTGTTTTTGACACCGCATGCGGCATGGTCTAGCCCCGAAAGTGTTGCCGATGCCCGCCGTCTTTCGGTTGAAACCGCGATGCAATATTTGCGCGACGGTAGACTGCGCAATCTGGTTAACGCACCGATGCAAACTCGTTTGCGTGCGGCAAGTTGATCTTGGCGCGGAAATAGAGTCTGACTTACGAAATGGTCCAAAGGCATGGGATCGCTGAAACATGCTTTAATCAGGGAGGAAGACACAATGAAAAAAACACATCTGATCTTCGCTTTTTCTACGCTTCTGCTGAGTGGAACTACGGCCGTCGCGCAGGAATTTGATTTTACATTCCAGTCGGTTGATCCGGCTGGTAACCCCAACTTTGCCATTCAGGAAGAGTGGACTGAGCGCGTCAACAAAATGTCGGGGGGCCGCATTGCGATCGAGCTTCTGCCCGTTGGCGCGGTTGTCAATTATAGCGAGACACAGGAAGCTGTTGGCTCCGGAATTCTGGACGGCCACATAACTGACGTTAGTTACTTTTCCGGCAAAGATCCGGCCTTTGGCCTTGTCGCCAATCCGATCGGTGCATGGGCATCGCCTGATGAAATGTTCCGGTTCATCAATTACGGTGGCGGCTATGAATTGATGAATGAACTTGAAGAGCCGTACGGCCTCCATTTTGTTGGTGCAACGACAACAGGCCTCGAAGGCTTTGTCTCGGATCGCCCGCTTGATGGGGTTGCAGACCTTAAAGGCCTGAAAGTGCGCGCCCCGGAAGGTCTTATTCAGGAAGTCTTTGCCGCTGCAGGTGCTGTGCCGGTGAACCTTCCTTACTCCGAAGTCTACACGTCACTCGACAAGGGCGTGATTGATGCTGCCGACTCTACGGTGTTTTCAACCAACCATCAGCAGGGCCTTCATAAGGTCGCCGTTCATCCTGTCTATCCGGGTTTCCATTCCATGCCGCTAGTTGAGGTATCAATGAACCTCGAGAAATGGAATTCGATGCCCGAGGACCTGCAAGAGATCATGACTGTTTCAGTGCGTGACTTTGCACAGGACGCCGTTGCCAGACTGTCAATGAATGATCTGAAAGCAGTGGCGGAAGCAAAAGCAGATCCGTCGATCACCGTCCATAACTGGTCGGCAGAAGAACGTGCAAAATTCCGTACCATCGCAATGGACCAGTGGTCAAAGGTCGCTGCGCAGTCTGAAAATGCGCAAAAGGTCTATGACTTACTGACCGAGTACCTGCAATCGCAAGGTTTGTTGGACTGACATAATGTCTCCGGGCGCGTGGGTCGCGCTCGGAGACAACTTCCGATCATCACACAGCTTGAAACGATTGGTCAGTCATGTCAGCGCCCTCCGATCCTAAAACCATCGCACCCGATCTACTGCACACCGACGTGCTGCAACTCGAAGCCCTGCCGCAGGCCGGCTGGCTTGGCCGCGCGATCACTGTCGTCGCACGTTTATTTGCAGTCTGTATCCTCGCCGCCATGGCGATCCTGGTAACAGAAGTTTTCCTGCGATATGTGTTCAACCGACCGACGGTATGGGCACATGAGACAACAATATTTTTAAGTGCAGTCACCTTTATCTATGGTGGGCTTTACTGTGTCGCACGTAACACGCATATCCGGGTCGTCCTGGTTTATGACGTTGTCCGTGCGTCTGCGCGCCATGTGCTTGATGTGGTCATATCAATTGCATGTCTTGGGGCCAGCTTGTTTTTCGCGTGGGCCTCATGGCTGATGGCGAAAAAGGCGATGTTCCGCCCTGACGGCAGCTTTGCTCTGGAAACCAGCGGAAGCGCCTGGAACTCTCCGGCACCTGCGGCTTTGAAGATATTCCTTCTATGCGTGCTAGTTGCCATGAGCTTCCAGTTTCTCATCCTGACTTTCAACTATGCACGCGGCACCAAAGCGCCAAAAGGGCATGACGATGTTTGACTTACTTGATCTTGGACTGAACCTTAAGGCGCTCGGGATCGGCTGGGGAACATTGTTGATGTTCGGTCTACTGGTCGTGCTTTTGTTGACCGGAACGCCGCTTGCAATGGTGACCCTGTTTGTTGCGCTGATCTTCGCGGTGGGCTGGTTTGGCCCAAGTTCGGTACCTTTAATCACCAACCGCGTTTACAGCTTCGTATCATCTTTTGTTTTTGTCTCAGTGCCGATGTTTGTGCTGATGGCGGCAATCCTCGACCGATCCGGCATCGCACGTGACTTGTTTGACGCGATGAAACTCGTTGGGGGCCGTCTTCGCGGCGGGGTCGCCGTCCAGACTATTTTCGTAGCCGTCATCCTTGCGGCAATGAGTGGCATTATCGGCGGTGAAATCGTCCTGCTTGGCCTCGTTGCTTTGCCTCAGATGTTGCGTCTTGGCTACAACCGACGCTTGGCTATTGGCGTTGTTTGCGCCGGCGGTTCGTTGGGCACAATGGTACCACCATCGATTGTCCTGATTATTTACGGTTTGACCGCGAATATCTCAGTCGGTGATCTTTTTACCGCTGCCTTCCTGCCCGGTTTCATGCTGGCAGGGCTCTACATCGCGTATATTTTGTTGCGCTCTTATCTTGACCCAAACGCTTCGCCGCCAGCACCTGTAGAGCGCGTCGCGTTCCGCGATAACCTACCGCTACTGCGCGGCCTGGTATTGCCATTTCTGGTTGTTTTTTCTGTTCTGGGATCGATTTATGGGGGCATCGCATCGGTGACTGAGGCTTCGGCCATCGGCGTCGCAGGTGTCATCGTCTCAACCATTCTGCGCCGGGAATTCTCGTTCCGCATGCTACTGGATGCAGCTCTGCATACACTGGCTACAGTCGGTATGATCATGTGGATCGGCATCGGTGCAAGCGCATTGGTGGGCGTTTACAATCTTATGGGCGGCATCCGATTTGTTTCGCAGCTCATCACCGGCATTTCTGATCAGCCCATGGTGATTATCCTGTTCATGATGCTGATTCTTTTCATACTCGGCATGTTTCTTGACTGGGTCGGCATCGCGCTTTTGACCATGCCCATCTTCGTGCCAATCATTCGAGAGCTTGGTTATGATCCCGTCTGGTTTGGTGTGCTGTTTGCCATGAATATGCAAGTCTCTTTCCTGACACCGCCATTCGGGCCCGCAGCATTTTACCTAAAAAGCGTGACCCCACCCGAAATCACGCTTGGCGAGATATTCAAATCACTTGCGCCGTTCATTTGCCTCCAGGTACTGGCCGTCGGCCTGCTGATACTCTTCCCGGCAATCGCAGTTTACTAGTTCAGGTGCCGACATCACGCACATGGTCTTCGGGAATACCCCGACACCGGGCGCTATGATCGCGGAAAAGGCCACCAACATGATATTGCGCACCGCATGACTGCGCGATTGAAATAACATTGTTGAAAGGACTGACTAATGAAGTTTCTTCGCCACGGACCTATAGGGGGCGAAAAGCCCGGATTCCTTGATTCAGAGGGAAACATACGCGATCTATCTGCTTTGATTGCCGATTTCACCCCCGAGACAGTGACCTGCGAGGTGCTGTCAGCATTGGCCGGTCGTGATTTGTCAGATGTGCCTGTGGTCGCGCCTGATACACGCATCGGACCGTGCGTCGGTGCGGCGCGTAACTTTTATGCGGTGGGTTTGAACTATGCGCGGCATGCCCGTGAAACCAACAACCCAGAGCCGAAAGAGCCAGTGCTTTTCTCAAAATCAACGTCATCAATTTGTGGACCGAACGATCCCATCATTTTGCCGCGTGGCTCTGTAAAAACAGACTGGGAAGTTGAACTTGGCATCATTATTGGTCGCCCGTGCAGCTATGTCAGTAAGGACGAAGCACTGGATTATATTGCAGGCTTTTGTACGATAAATGATGTCAGCGAGCGCGCATATCAAATCGAACGCGGCGGACAATGGATCAAAGGAAAATCTGCACCCAATTTCGGCCCGATTGGCCCATGGCTGGTCACGCCCGATGAGGCAGGCGATCCCCAGAACCTTGCTTTGAGCCTTTCTGTTAACGGCGAGACAGTGCAGGACAGTTCGACAGCCGACATGATTTTCTCCGTGGCTGAAATCATATCTTATATGTCGGAATTCATGCGTCTTATGCCGGGCGACATTATTGCTACCGGTACGCCAGAAGGCGTGGGACTGGGCCTAACACCACCCCGCTTTTTGAGTGCTGGTGATATTGTTGAGCTCTCGGTCGAGGGTCTCGGTACACAGCGCCAGACTGTCGTCAGTTAAGCTCGGGGTATCCCCCCAACAGACATTGATGGAGATTTCAGGTCAATCGGTATTTGATCCGAGTGTAGATTTCCAAGCTTTGTAAATTTTGTTCACTGGGCTGGCTTGCTCAGTCCAGTGAAGATTTCCCCAAGCGGTATGTTCGATCAAGAACGTTATCCCAACTGCTTTATGGATTGGGCGAACCTCAAGCTCTGGAACAGACTTTTGATTCTGCGCCAAATCTCGCCACTGTTACCTCGTGGATGCAAGGGGCAAACCATTTGAGGATCGAAGGCCGTCCCAAGCAATCAATTGGCTATAAGCTTTCTCCGTCCTGCTATTTCACGTCTGAGTCCGAATCTGGCGAGGTTTATCGTGCAGTTCTGCTAAACTGCGCGGCATGGAACAGCTCAATAACGATATTTGCTATCAGGCACTCAAAACCCGGGACCGCCGGTTTGACGGGCGGTTTTATACCGCAGTAAGGACCACCGGGATTTTCTGTCGCCCGATTTGCCCGGCGGTAACGCCCAAGCGCGACAACGTGGAATTCTATCCCAGTGCGGAGGCCGCAATTGCCCATGGTTTTCGCCCATGCCTGCGCTGCCGCCCCGAAGCCGCACCTGGCAGCCCGGCAAGTGCCGGTGTGCACGCAACTGTTGCCCGTGCGGTGCGACTGATTGATCAGGGTGTGTTGGAAAATGGCTCGATCACCGATCTGGCCGACCGGCTTGGTGTCGGTGACCGGCATTTGCGGCGTATTTTCAAGGAACATACCGGCGTCACGCCGCAAGAACATGCCAAGGCACGCCGTCTGTTGCGGGCGCGGCAGTTGATTGTCGATAGCAACCTTACGATGACTGAAATCGCCGACATTGCTGGTTTCGGCAGTTTGCGTCGCTTTAACGATGCGATGAAACAGGCCTATGGGCAGGCCCCGACGGCCTTTCGGCGCGGTGTCAAAACCGTGAGCCCGGAAAAACCGGGGTCGGATGATCCGTTTTCTGCGCGCAATGATGATTTGATTTTGCGTCTGCGTGCCCGCCAGCCCTTTGATGCCGAATATCTTCTGAGCTTTTTCCGCGCACGTGCCATTCCGGGCCTGGAGATCGTTCGTGAACGCACCTATGCGCGCGGTTTCAAAATTGATGGCAAGCTCGGCTTGATGATCTGTCATTTTTGCGTGGACCAAGCCGGCGTGGATGTCATTCTGCGCGGCCCGGCTCGGGAGGCAGTGCTTGAAATCGGTGCAAGGGTGCGAAGACTTTTTGATCTTGATGCCGATGTGCCGTCCATCACCGCGCAGTTTTCCGACGATGCCTTGCTGGCGCCGTTGGTACAAAAACGCCCCGGTCTGCGCGTGCCCGGATGCTGGGACCGGTTTGAACTCGCCCTTAGGGCCGTTTTGGGCCAGCAGGTTTCGGTGGCGGCGGCACGTACCTTGGCCGGGCGGCTTGTGGCCCGCTTTGGCGATGCCTTGCCCGATGATCTGATCAATGGGACGGGGATCACCCATGTCTTCCCGGCACCGGAAAGTCTGATCGGGCAGGAACTGATCCCGATTGGTTTGACCACGCGCCGGGCGCAGACCCTTGCCGATGTGATTGATCTGTTTGCCAGACCGGATTGTGATCAGATGTCTGGGGATGACTTGATTGCCGTCATGACCGCGATCAAGGGCATTGGCCCATGGACATTGAACTATTTTGGCCTGCGCGGGCTTGGTGATCCGGATGCCTTCCCGGCGGCGGACCTTGGCATCCTGAAGGCATCTGGCATGGGCGGCGGCCCGGACAAGGCCAAGGCCCTGGAAAGCATTTCGGAAAACTGGCGGCCATGGCGGGCATATGCCGCGCAATATCTTTGGTCCGCATTGGAAGGAGAATGACGATGTCCACCCAAATCAACGTCGTGCGTTATGCCAGCCCGATCGGTAATCTGTCGCTCGCCTCGATTGATGGCAAACTGGTGCATCTTGATTTCGAAGACAATGATGATCGCCTTAAAACCATTCAGACACGACGGTTCAAAAACCTTGAATGGACGGAGGGCGGCGCGGCACCAGACCCGATCACTGACTGGCTGGATGGCTATTTTGCCGGATCTGTCGGCTTGCTGCCGATCGATGCGATCAACATGGTCGGGACGGCGTTTCAGAAATCGGTTTGGGATGCCTTGGTCAATATCCCAAGCGGGAAAAGCGTTTCATACGCCGGGCTGGCTGATCAGCTTGGCAACCCCAAGGCGGTTCGGGCGGTGGCGCGGGCCAACGCTCTGAACCCGGTATCAATCATTGTGCCGTGCCATCGGGTGATCGGATCGAACGGCACATTGACCGGCTATGCCGGTGGGCTTGATCGCAAGAAATGGCTGCTCGATCATGAAGCCGCCATGCTGGCCAAGGCGGCCTGAACCCAAAAGAAAAGGCTGCCAGATGGCAGCCTTTTTAACTTTGACGTGATGTCGCAGTCGATCAGATCGACATGACAATACGGCCATCGATCTTGCCATCGCGCATGCGATCAAAGATCGAGTTGATGTTTTCCATCGGCTCGGTCGTGAAGTGGGAATGCACTTTGCCATCGCCCGCGAAATCAAGTGCTTCCTGAAGGTCGGCACGGGTGCCGACGATCGATCCACGGATGGTCTTGCGTGACAGGACCGTATCGAAAATATCAAGCTCGAACGTTCCGGGCGGCAGGCCGCAAAGCGCCATGGTCCCGCCACGGCCCAGCATGCCAACACCCTGTTTGAAGGCAGCGCGCGACACAGCGGTGACAAGCACGCCATTGGCACCGCCCATCTGTTTTTGCACTTCGGAAACAACGTCGGTTTCAGCCGCGTTCAGCGTCCAGTCCGCGCCAAGGTCTTTGGCGAGCTGAAGTTTCTCGTCGGCAATGTCAACGGCGATAACTTTCATGCCCATCGCCTTGGCGTATTGAACGGCCATATGGCCCAGTCCGCCGACACCGGAAATCACCACGGTCTCGCCGGGCTTGCATTCGGTTTCCTTAAGCCCCTTATAGACCGTGACACCAGCGCACAGCACCGGGGCTGCATTGCCAAATTCAAGCGGATCGGGCAAGTGGCCAACATAATTCGGGTCGGCCAGAACATATTCGGCAAAGCCGCCATTAACCGAATAGCCGGTATTAAGCTGTTCGCCGCACAGCGTTTCCCAACCCGTAACGCAGTGATGGCAATGCCCACAGGCTGAATGCAGCCACGGCACACCAACACGGTCACCTTCCTTGACGGAGGTCACGCCTTCGCCCACTTCGGCAACAATGCCGACACCCTCGTGGCCCGGAATAAAGGGCGGGTTCGGCTTGACCGGCCAGTCGCCTTCGGCCGCGTGAAGGTCGGTATGGCAGACACCGGACGCTTCGATCTTGACCAGGATTTTTCCCGGCGTGACCTTGGGTACGGTGACTTCTTCAATCGACAGCGGCTTGCCAAACGCCCGAACGACGGCGGCTTTCATGGTGGAGGGCATGGTGACATCTCCTTGCTGATGATACGGAAAAGAACGTCTTTTCTTCAAATATCGCGAAGGGGAGTGTCGTTGATTTCAGTTTGCACCACCATGAGGTGTATCAATTTTTTGATGAATTCTTATCAGGCGCGCAAAAGCCTTATGCGCCATCACCGTCAAAGTCAGGCAATTCAAGGACGTAGTCCTGATAATAGTCCGGCGGCATGCCTGCTTCATAGCGCGCTTCGTCATTAAACGGCGGTTTGAGTGGCCCACGGAAATGCTTGCGCAGCATATCATGCCATGTGGTGTAGTAGGGCAGGTCGCGCTGATCACAGACATATTCGTAATATTTTCGGCCCGCGGCGACATGGGCGATTTCGTCATGTGCAATGATTTTAAGGATGCGGGCACTTTCCGTATCCCCATGCGCCAGAAGCCGTTCAATGGTCGGCGGCGTGGCATCAAGGCCGCGTGCCTCAAACACCATCGGCACGACCGCCAGACGCGGCAGAATGTCATAGGCCGTATCCATCGATGTCTGCCAAAGCCCGTCATGGGCGGGAAGGTCACCATATGCCGCGCCCAGTTCACCAAGGCGCTTGTTGATCATTTTGAAATGGCGCGCTTCGTCATCGGCGACCTGAACCCATGCATCATGGAAATCGCGCGGCATGTCTGCCTCGGGAAAGCGCACACACAGATCCCATGCCAGATCGATGGCATTCAGTTCGATATGGGCCAGCGCATGCAAAAGCCCGATACGGCCCTGAACGCTGCCTTTCTTGCGCTTGGGCATCTTGTTGGGCGGCAGCAATTCCGGCTTTGCCGGGCGACCGGGACGATCGGGCAGGTCGGTTGAACCCACTTCACTGATCTCGCCATTGCGCCACATCGCCGCCAGTTCGGCAGTGACGTCGGCCTTCTCTGTGGCGTCTTCGGTCAGAAGGGCACGTTTGGCAGCATCAGCGAGGGTCAGTTTGGTCATGATCGTCCGAAGTATGGGATTAAGGTTCACGTGCGCTTTGTCTGCCACTTGGCGGCCATCGGGTCAATTGGCAAACAAAAAGGGCGGCCCGCCATCAAGGTTCGGACCGCCCTTTGAAATCGTTTGGCGCTTGCGCAATCAGGTGATGTTGAAGCGCGCCAGTGCCTCTGCCAGATCCTCGCCAAAGGCATTGCCCTTGCGGATGATCGCGGTCCGGCACGGCAAATCCTGAAGCGACGGATGGTTCGGTGCATCCGAGGTCAGAACTGCGGTCGGAATGCCGCGCGTTTTCGGCATCGCCTGCAGGGCATTGGCCAGATCTACACCTGTCAGTTCATCAATGGTCTTGGCGACAATGATGAAATCCGGGCGGGTGCGCACGGCAAGTTCAATCGCCTCGAACGATGTCTGGGTGACCGAACTGCGATAACCACAAGCGGCCAGTTCGCGTTCCAGAATGGTTGCGAGGGAGCGTTGCGGAATGACCAGCAAGGCCTCGACATTGGCCTGTTTCAGCCATGCCGGGTCAATATCAGGGGTCCGTTTGGACGGCAGTTCGCGCACGAATTCGGCGGTATCGGTCCCGCCAGCCGTCATGTCACCGTCAAGCAGGGACTGGATCTTGTCTACGAAGGCCTGGATATCTTCAATCGCGCCTTCGTTCAGTTCCTTGCAGGTCGTGACGTAATCCGCAAGACGATGGCTGGTCAGGTTGATCAGCGGCGCTGATACTGACTTGCCCTTGTATCGCAGATTGAATATTTCGCGCTGGATGGCGGTCAGATGGGCGGGATCTTTTTTGCCGCGTGCGTTTTGCAGATGAACGTCAATCGAATTGATGATGTCATGTGCTTCGTCGCGAAAATCCGCCAGCATTTGATCGTCGAGATCAACAACATTGTTATTCATTTGATTACCCGCTTTGCCGGCATGCCGGTGAGTTTTCATCGAACAGGTGAGAATTAGACCTCACCCATCACTCCCATATCCGAATTGTTAGCCCGACAAACAAGGGATGGCAACAAAATCAGCAAAACGCAATACGGCCAGCCGTCTGAAAGAAAACGATTTTACCGCCAAAAAAACAAAGGCCCGGCATCTTGTCGCCGGGCCTTGATACGAGAAAAATCTGAATTCAAAGGGCTTTGACGGCCTCAAGAACCTCGGCAACGTGGCCCTTGACCTTTACCTTGCGCCAGGCATTACGAATGACGCCGCTGCCATCAATGACAAAGGTCGACCGCTCGATGCCCATGAATTTTTTGCCATACATGCTTTTTTCTTTCCAGACACCGTAATCCTCGCACGTGGTGCCGTTCTCGTCGGATGCGAGAATGAAGTTCAGGTCATGCTTGGCCTTGAATTTATCGTGCCGGTCCGCACTGTCCTTGGAAATGCCGATGATCTGTGCATTCACAGCGCTGAAATCAGGTTCGGCATCGCGGAATTCGCAGGACTCGGTCGTGCAACCCGGCGTCATGTCCTTGGGATAAAAATAAATCACCACCGGTTTGCCCGCCAGATCAGACAGTTTCACGCTGCCATTGCCATCGGTTGGCAGTTCGAAATCCGGGGCCTTGTCACCAACATCAACTGTCATGGTCTATCCTTTAATCTTTTGGGACCGCATAGCGGCATGTTGCAACCGTGAAAATACAAAGCCTTATAAGGATGGCAAGGGGGCTTGGATCATTGCGGTGCATCTGTTGGCGCAATCTTTTCCGCGGGGGCTGCAACCACGCGATCATAGATCTCCTTGATGCGGGTTGCCGTCATTTCCATTTTGTCCTGAAGGCTTGCGAAATCATCACATTTACCGGCATTTGCCAGCATTTTTTGCAAATCCTCGCTGGCTTTTTCAGGATCAAACGGGCCCTCGGTCGTCAGGCGCAGCATTGCCTGCAACGCCAGCCAGAACGATGCGGAATTGGCCAGAAACTCGGCTTCTTCGCCATCAAGGATCCCCACCGACGCCAGATTTTTGAAAACCTCGCGGGTTGTCGGTGACAGGACCTCCGGGTGGTCATGGGCATGGCGCAGTTGCAGATATTGCGCAATGAATTCCAGATCGACCAAACCGCCACGGCGCATCTTGATAGCCCACGGATGGTTGTCACCTTTGCCGGCCTCCATCCGGTTGCGCATATCATAGACTTCGCGCACCAGTTTGTCCGGATCGCGTTGCTTGCAAAGCACGTCATTGGTCGTGGCCAAGACCTTGTCACACAGTGCTTTGGGGCCATAAACCGCACGCAGGCGCGTCAGCGCCATGTGCTCCCACGTCCAGGCTTCGTTGTTCTGATAGGTTTCGAAACTTTTGAAATGCGTCGCAAGCGGCCCTTTGGATCCGCTGGGGCGAAGACGCAGGTCGGTTTCAAACAGAACCCCTTCGGCGGTCGGGGCCGACAGGGCGTTGATATAACGCTGGCTCAGTCGGATGAAATAGTGGCCCGGCGACAATGGTTTTTCGCCATCGGACTCTTCGGCATCTTCGGGTACCTCATAGATGAACACCATATCAAGGTCGGACCCGGGTGAAAGTTCCTGCCCGCCATGCTTGCCCAGCGCAAACACCGCAAGACCGCCATCGGCAAACGAGCCATGTTTGGCGGCAAAATCGTCGGCGATCGGCGGGAACAGTGCGCGAATGGCAACATCGGCAACATCGGCCAATGCCCGGCCAGCTTCGTGCGGGGTGTGACGGTTCTGGATGGTTTGCACGTCAATCTGGAACTTCTGGTCATTGGCCCATCGCCGCGCGGCATCAAGCCAGTCTTCGACCATGTCTTCGCGTGACAGACGGGCGTCAAGTTCCGCCAGCATCGCATCCGCATCGGGTAGCTCTTCGTGGAAGCCCGACATCAAAACATAATCAAGCACCGCGGCATTACGCCCGATATATTTCGCCATACGCGGGGCGGTGCCGGCAATCTGGGCCAGCAGTTCAAGCAATTGCGGATGGGCGGTGAACAGCGAAAATAACTGCACGCCGGCCGGCAGACCTTTGAGGAAGTCGTCAAAGGCACGAAATGCCATGTCCGGGTTGGTTGTTTTACCAAGTGCAGCCAAAAGGGTCGGCATCAGTTCGGTCAGGATTTCACGCGCCCGGCGTGATCGGGTTGCCCGGTAACGGCCATGATGCCATCCCCGCACCGTGACCGAGACGTTCTCGGCATTCTCAAAGCCCATCTCGCGCAGATTGATCAGGGTTTCCGGATCGTCTTCGGTGCCCGTGAAGACAAGGTTGCCACTGGCACCGGCAAGGGTCGTGTCGTCTTCAAACAATTCAGCATAATTGTTTTCGACATTGCGCAGATGAAGCAGCAAGTCCGCCTTGAAGGCATCAAGCGTTTCATAGCCAAGGAAGGTCGCCAGTGCCAATAATCCCTGATCGGTATCGGGCAGAGTTTGGGTTTGTTGATCATTGATCATTTGCAGGCGGTGTTCGACCGTGCGCAGAAAATCATAGGCGGCAAGCATTTCATCGCGGACTTGCTCGGATACCTGACCGAACTTGGTCAGGGTGCGCAAGGTGTCGCAGGTCGCCTTGCCGCGCAGCGCAATTTCGCGCCCGCCCCAAATCAGTTGTTGGGTTTGGGCAAAAAATTCGATCTCGCGGATGCCGCCACGGCCAAGCTTGATATTGTGACCGGGGATATTGATCTTGCTGCCGCCCTTGTGGGCATTGATCTGGCGCTTGATCGAATGAATGTCCTGAATGGCAATGAAATCAAGGTGCTTGCGCCAGACAAAGGGTCTTAGGATTTCAAGGAATTCATTGCCCGAAACACGGTCGCCACCGACAATGCGGGCCTTGATCATGGCCGCACGTTCCCAGTTCTGACCGACCGTTTCATAGTATGTTTCAGCCGCAATCATCGAAAGGATTGGCGGGGTCGATGCCGGGTCCGGACGCAGGCGCAAATCAGTGCGGAAAACATATCCGTCGCCGGTGCGTTCTTCCATAATCCGGGTGATGTCGCGCACCATCCGCACCAGATCCTGATGAATGCGATCAGGGTCGATATAGGTCACCACATCCTGATCATAGAGGAAGATCAGGTCGATATCCGATGAATAGTTCAGCTCCCCTGCGCCGAGTTTCCCCATGCCAATCGCAAAGATCCCGGATCCCTCAAGCGGATTTTCCGGGTTGGGCAGGTCATATTTACGAAGCCGCGCCATGGCGGACAGACAATGCGCCATGGTGAAATCAAGGGTGTATTCGGCTGTTTTGCTGATTGCCGATGTGACCTGATCAAGTTTCCAGGCCTTGCAGATATCGGCAATCGCGATCACCAGCGCCGCGCGGCGTTTGGCGTGACGCACCGTCGCCATGGTGGTCGTCTGATCAAGGTCGCGTGCATTCGCACTGACTTTCACGGGCTCAAGCGCGTTGGCAAAAGCCTGATCAAGGCCGCTGTCAAACACGTCACAGACTGTATCGGGATCGCGGAGGCAAAGATTGGTCAGATAGGGGCTGTTACCAAAAAGCGCTTCAAGAACCGCACGTTTTTGGGGATTGGACGCAATCTCGCCAATTTTGTCTGACAGACTTTCAAACGCTGGTCGACCCGCCAATGTGTTCCAGCGTTCGAGCGCATTGGTGACACGGTCGGCGTCAAAGGCTTTGGGCAGGTCCTGTGAAATCCAGGAAAGAGACACTTTTTGCGTTCCTTGTATTGCGAAATGGTCACAAACCGCGCTATGCAAAGGATTGAGCCTGATTGCATAATCTCTGCAAGGAGTAGGACGTCCTGATCAACAGGATGACTTATATGTTTCTAGCTTTTCTGTGATCGGACAAAAAGGGGTATAGATCAATAACTGTCTGGTATTTTAGGATCCAATGATCCATCGACAACCATGCCAGATAAGAGAAGTTATTGATATCGCTGCATATGACATCGGGAACACAAGGTAAAATGAGTGCGCCACGTTAAGACCTTTGCCGGATGGCTGGCGCTGACTTTATCAGCCATCGTCCTGTTTGTCGGCGTATTTGCAGCAGTCACGATCTGGCGGCTGTCACAGGAACCTGTGTCCCTGCATCGTCTGACCCCGTATCTGGTTGATCATCTCAATAAATCGATGGGCAATAACCGTCTGGCAATCGGCGACGTCGTTTTGCGCTGGCGTGGCTGGGACGAAAAGTTTGATGTCGGTTTGCGCGACGTCAGCATCTTTGGCCCCGATGATCAGGAAATGCTTCACGTCCCCGAAGCCGATGTCGTGTTTTCCAGCAAGGCGCTTTTTGAAGGCGTGCTTGCCCTGCGCGAGCTTAATCTGATCGGCCCGCGCATTCGCCTTGAACGGCGGGCCGATGGCACGATTGATGTCGGCTATGTCGCCGAAGAAACCGCCGCAGATGGCACGAACCCTTCGGAAAACACGCGCAACGATGATGGTGCGGCAACAGGCCAAATTTACGACAAGGGGCGCGGGGCCTCAGTTACGATTGAACTCCCCGATGCGCCGGACGTGAATGCCGATCAACTTCCGGCTGAGCCTGAAAACGCTGCGGGTGAAACCGAAACTGTCGAACGTTCCGGCAATACCGTCTTGCAGGATGTCTTTGCCATTCTCTCGGGCGAACGCACTGATATTCCAGCCGCGGCCTATTTCGAAAGTTTCGGGGTGGTGAATGCCGATCTTGAAGTGCGCGATGATAAAATCGGCATTGTCTGGGCGGCACCACAGGCTGATATCCTGTTATCTCGCCGGGCCTTCGGGATCGGCGCGGAAGCATCGATGCAGGTCAGTGCCGGGGATATATCGACCCAGGTGCGCGTCACCGGCGATTACAGTATCGAAACCGATCAGGTCGATCTTGAAGCCGAAATTGGCGAGGTGCAGCTTGCCGATCTTGTCAGCATCTCGGATCTGTTTGAACAATTGCGCGATGCCTATGTCCCGGTTTCGGGAAAGCTGCGTGCAAGCTTTGATGCGAAGGCCGAATTGCTTTCGGCGGCCACGGACCTGTCGGTTGGCGGCGGCGTGATCACCTTCCCAGACGAAATACGTGCGACCTATCGGGTCTCGGACGGACAGATTGTCACAAGCTATGTGCCCGGTCGCTTCAGCATTGATGATGTCGTGCTGAATGTTGGTGATGCATCCGCCAAACTTCAGGGGGTCGTGCTTGACCCGTTCGGGCAGTGGCAAGTCAATCTTGATGCGTCGGCCAAGAACGTTGCAACCAACGATCTGGACCGTCTCTGGCCCGAAGGGGTTGGCGTGGATGCGCGGACCTGGGTCGTTACCAACCTGTCCGAGGGGATTGTTCATCAGGCAACCTTGCACACTGAACTGCGCCAGGACGATGCGGGCGAGGTGATTGTTGATGATCTTGGTGGTCAGATGACGATGTCGGGTGTGACCGTGCATTATCTTGGTGAAATGCCGGAAGTGCATAATTCTGCCGGGCGTGCCGAATTTGATGAAACCAGTTTCAGCATCTTTGTAAATACCGGCGAGGCCGATGGCATTGAGGTAACCGATGCCAGCGTCATTTTCACCAAACTTGATGAACCGACCCCCTACGCCGATATCGAAATCGTCGCACAGGGCAGTGCGCGCAAGGCACTTGAACTGATCGAGGCAAAACCACTTGGCTTTGCCACACGGCTTGGCATCGACCCGGCCCAGATCAGCGGCGAACAGGCAACCCGTGTGCGCCTGCATTTCCCGTTGCTTCGCGATGTGACGTTTGACGATGTTGATGTCGCGGCAGCCTCGCGGATTGAAAAGGCCGGGATCGTTGGTGCGTTTCGCGGCATGGATGTCACCGCTGGCAGCTTTGAGCTACAGGTCAACACCAAGGGGCTTGAACTTGGCGGCACGGCCACGATTGGCAACGGCAAAACCAACATCAACTGGGTCGAAACCTTTGCGCAAGAGGCTGAGGTCCGAAGCCGCTATAAACTATCGGGCGATCTTGACCTTGCGGTTTTGCCCGATATCGAACTTGATCCCGGCCCCTACCTCAAAGGGATGGCGAAGGGGGATCTTGATATCCGCGTCGGCTCGGATCAGGTCCGTGTGGTCGGTGATCTTGATTTGACCAATTCGGCGATTTCGGTTCCGCTTGAAAAAGTGGGATATCGCAAGGAGCCCGGCGCAAATGCTGCGGCCAAGTTTGATGTTGCCGTGCGGTTTGATGGCGGCGGGGTACTTGACAGTTTCGCACTGAGCGCACCCGCCCTTGAGGCAACAGGCCGTGGCAACTGGCGCGGTGATAACGGCATGGCCGACAAATGGTTTGTCGAGCTGCAAGACACCCGTTTTCGCGAAAATATCGATCTTTCCGGCACCATTCGCATGGAAGAAGGCGACCGATTGCTGGTCGATCTGCGGGGTGCGCAATTCGATTTGCGTCCTTTCCTTGAAGATGACGCATCCGGTGAAACACCAGCGGTCGGCGAACCCGATGAACAGAGCTACCTTGTGACGCTGGAAGCTGGTGGTTTCCTGCTTAAGGGGGCTGCGCCATTGCTAAATGATGGCAAGATCACCTTGCGTCAGGAAGCCGACAAGCGCGAACTGGAAATCTCGGCGCGCCAGTTGATCGCGACCCCATGGATCGTCGGTGACGAACAAAGAAATGACGACGCAGGCAAAGCCGCGTCGGAAACGAATACCGGTGGCATTGGCGAACGTGCTGAGCGGACCGGCGGCACCACCGAAGTGTTCCTGAATATCGAACAAATGGTAATGGCCAACGGTGAACTTTTGGCCGATCTGCGTGGTTCGATCCATACGGTCGGGCAGGAATGGGACCGTCTTGTTCTGAATGGGGCATTCGGGGACCGGGCCAATGTGTTTGTGCAAGTCGTCCGCGAAGACTTCCAGACCCGCAAGGTCACAATGACCAGTGAGGATGCCGGGCGTTTCCTGCGTGCGGTTGATATGTATGAAAACCTTCTGGGCGGACGCCTGACGATTGAAGGCACGGTCGATGAACGCGATATCGCCCAACCGTTCACCGGTCAGGTCACGGTCAATGAATTCCGTGTGGTCAATGCGCCGATTGCGGCCCGCGTGCTCAGTGCCGCGTCGCTGACCGGGCTTGGCGATGTGTTGCAAGGCAATGGCATCGCCTTTACCGAAATGAACGGCGACTTCACCTATGTCAATGATGTGCTTTCGCTGTCAAAGGTGGCGGCAAACGGCGCAGCCGTCGGGGTAACCGCCAATGGGTCGATTGATCTGGCCAAATCCGAAATCCGACTGGCCGGATCAATTGTGCCGATTTACGCGCTGAATTCTGCGCTGGGTGCCATTCCGATCCTTGGCGACATTCTGGTCGGTGAAGAGGGCGGTGGCATATTTGCCCCGACCTACACGGTGGAGGGCGATCTGAGCGACCCCAGCATTACGGTCAATCCGCTATCGACCTTTGTGCCCGGCGTGTTTCGTAACCTGATCACCGGTGCCGAGCCGGGCTAAGTCGGCAACCAGTCACAAAAAAGCCCCGCACGATCACTCGGCGGGGCTTTTTGATTTTATGCTTGGTCTTCTTTGATCAGACCGGCTTGATCAGGACGTGGCGTTTCTTGCCGGCAGATACCTTGATCACACCATCTGCATTAACCGCATCGGTGGTGATATTGGCGTTTTCATCGCTGACTTTTTCGTCATTGATCTTGGCGCCGCCACCCTTGATCAGACGACGTGCGTCACCGCCCGATTTGGCAAGGTCGGCACGGCGGAAAAGATCAAAGGCCGGAATACCGGCATCAAGTTCGGCCTTGGCGACTTCCACGGTCGGAAGATCGTCTGCCAGAACACCTTCTTCAAAGGTCTTGCGCGCCGTTTCAGCCGCCGCAAGGGCTGCTTCTTCGCCACGGCACAGTTTGACCGCCTCGAACGCCAGAACTTTCTTGGCTTCGTTGATCTGCGATCCTTCAAGCTTGGCGTATTCTTCGATCTGATCGAGCGACATCTCGGTGAACAGACGCATGAACTTGATCACGTCGGCATCTTCGGTGTTCCGCCAGAACTGGTAGTAGTCATAAGACGACAGGCGTTCTTCGTTCAGCCAGACAGCCCCGGCGGCGGTCTTGCCCATCTTGGCACCCGATGCCGTGGTCATTAGCGGGGTCGTCAGGCCAAACAGCGATTTCTCATCAACGCGGCGACCAAGTTCAACACCATTGACGATGTTGCCCCACTGATCCGATCCGCCCATCTGAAGCGTGCAGCCATAGTTGCGGTTCAGTTCGACAAAGTCGTAGGCCTGCAGGATCATGTAGTTGAATTCAAGGAAGCTTAGCGACTGTTCACGTTCCAGACGCAGCTTGACCGAGTCAAATGCCAGCATCCGGTTGACCGAGAAGTGGCGGCCGAAATCACGCAGGAATTCGATGTAGTTCAGCTTGTCCAGCCAGTCGGCATTGTTGACCATGACCGCATCGGTCGGGCCGTCGCCAAACGTCAGGAACTGCTGAAACACCTTTTTGATGCCGGCCATGTTGGCTTCGATGATTTCATCGGTCAGAACCGGACGTGCATCATCGCGGCCCGTCGGGTCCCCAACGCGGGTAGTGCCGCCGCCCATCAGGACGATTGGTTTGTGGCCGGTCTTCTGCAGCCAGCGCAACATCATGATCGATACAAGTGATCCGACATGCAGGCTGTCTGCAGTGCAATCATAACCCACATAGCACACCACCGTATTTTCCGATGCATAGGCATCAAGGCCTTCAAGATCAGTACATTGGTGGATGTAACCGCGGTCATTCATGACGCGGAGAAAATCAGACTTCAGTTCAGTCATGGTTTTTGCGCTATGTTGGTTGTGATAGAAAATTTGATCCGCCATTCGGTGCGGAGGCGATGATCTAGCACAGAAAACATCCGCTCGGCAACGCATCGGCGAACAGATCTGCCATACGGGTAACGAATTCGCGATAATTTCCTTTTAGGCTGCTCAAAACCAACAGCGATCGCGCACGGAGCACGACATGACACAAGGCTGGATAACCGCAATCGGCATGATGAGTGGCACGTCCCTTGACGGGGTGGACGCAGCACTGATTGAAACCGATGGCATCGAAGTGCGCCGCGCCGGACAATCGATTTTTGTGCCCTATGCGCCGGAATTGCGCGAACGCATGCGGGCCTGCTTTGGCAATCGCAGCGCGACCAACACCGAACATGTCGTTGCCGATGATCTGACACAGGTACATGTTGATGCCGTTAACATGCTGATGGATAAATCCGGCATGTCGTCCGCTGATATCGGTGTGATCGGCTTTCATGGCCAGACCGTGTTTCATGAACCGGCATCGGGCCTGACGCGCCAGATCGGAACGCCGCATAGGCTGGCGGAAAAAACCGGCATCCCGGTGGTGGCCGATTTCAGGTTGGCCGATGTCGCCGCCGGTGGGGAGGGTGCGCCACTGGCACCTGTCTATCACGCCGCCCTGATCAAAAGTGCCGGTGTTGAGTTGCCCGTGGCAGTTCTGAATATCGGCGGGGTTTCCAACGTTACCTATATCGACGGGGATGACGGCCTGTTGGCCTTTGATTGCGGGCCGGGCAATGCACGGATTGATGACTGGATGTTGCGCCATACCGGTAATCCTGTTGATCTGAATGGCGCAACGGCGGCCTCGGGCACTGGTGACCCGATGGTCGAGGTCAAATTCCTTGAAGACCCGTATTTTGACCGCATCCCGCCGAAATCACTGGACCGCGAAGATATGGCGGCCCGCATTGACGGGCTGGTGGTTGAGGCCAAGCTTAATGTGTCCGACGGGGCGGCAACGCTTGCCAATTGCACGGTGGCGGCCATCGTTGCCGGGGTGAACCATCTGCCCGCTGCGCCCAAAGGCTGGTTTGTCTGCGGCGGCGGGCGTCATAACGATTATATCATGGAAACACTCGCAACCCGTCTGGCAGTGCCGGTGCAATCTGTTGGCGTGCTTGATTGGGATGGTGATGCGGTGGAGGCTGAATGTTTTGGCTTCCTGGCTGTGCGCCATTTGCGCGACTTGCCGCTCAGCTTCCCGGGGACCACGGGCGTGCCCGAGCCCTGTTGTGGAGGCAAGCTTTACCCAACGAAAAAGGCCGCCTGATCAGGCGGCCTTTTATTTGTGTGGTCAGGCTGTAGGCGGTTTAGGCGCCGCGCTTGTCCAGATAGGCAATCGAATGCTTGATCACTTCGTCTTGCTGTTTGGCAAAATAGTGATCAGCACCGTCAATCGCGCACATGTCAACTTCAATGCCTTTCTGGGCATTAAGCTTGTCGGCAAGCTTGTTGACCGAGGCGACCGGAATGTTGGTGTCCTGCGTGCCATGGATCAGAATGCCGGATGACGGGCAGGGGGCAAGGAAGGTGAAGTCATGTTCACTTGCCGGGGCTGCGACCGAAATAAATCCGTCAATTTCCGGACGGCGCATCAAAAGCTGCATGCCGATCCAGGAACCGAATGAATAACCGGCAACCCAGGTTGCACGTGCATTGGCGTTATAGGTCTGCATCCAGTCAAGCGCGGATGCCGCATCAGACAGTTCGCCGATCCCCTGATCGAATACGCCCTGCGAGCGGCCGACGCCACGGAAGTTGAACCGCATGACGGAATAGCCGCGATCCTTGAACATGTTGAACATGTTGAAGCACAACTTGTTATTCATTGTGCCACCCTGTTGCGGGTTCGGATGGAGGATAAGTGCGATGGGCGAATCGTCAGCGCCGTTATGGTGGTAGCGACCTTCAAGGCGACCTTCGGGGCCGTTAAAAATGACCTCAGGCATGGATCAGACTGCTCCTGTCCACGAATGGAAAGATGTGTGTAACAAAAATATCCGAGTGTTTTTGTAAGTTTTTTCGTGTTTGCGCATAAATTGCTTTGGGCAAATACTTGACCAAGTTACTCGGTTATCCTATATTCCGGCTAACCCGATGGTGCCTGTCGAACCCGACAATTGCTTATGTGCAAGGACGGGGCTGGGCGTGGCTGCCGGGAATCGAAGGTACTAATTACACAGTGGACCGCCCCATGTTCAAGCTAATTCGTCAGGAAATTGACGCGATGATCGCCCGTGACCCTGCGGCGCGATCCCGTTGGGAAGTCGTGATCAGCTATCCGGCGTTTCATGCGATCATGGGCTATCGCGGGACACATTGGCTGTGGCAGCGCGGTTTTCGCCTGACGGCACGCTTCCTGTCGCAGATTTTGCGCTGGTTGACCGGGATCGAAATTCACCCGGGTGCGACGATTGGCAAGCGCTTCTTTATTGACCATGGCATGGGTGTCGTGATCGGCGAAACCGCCGAGATCGGCGATGATGTCACACTGTATCAAGGCGTTACCCTTGGCGGGACATCGCCAAGTGTGAATAGCGACGGCCAGCGCGGCCTGAAACGTCACCCGACCCTCGAGGATGGTGTGATTGTCGGGTCCGGCGCGCAAATCCTTGGGCCGTTTACCGTGCGCAAGAATGCACGTGTTGGCGGCAACGCCGTGGTCCTGGGTGAAGTGCCCGAGGGTGCGACCGTTGTCGGTATCCCGGCCAAGATCGTCCGCCGAGAACAGGATGATCGGTTCTGTGCCTATGGTACGCCGCTTGGCGATCTGCCTGATCCGGTTGCCCGCGCACTTGAAGAACTTGGCCGTGAGGTCGAAACGCTGCGCAACAAGGTGGTCGCCCTTGAGGGTGAAAAGGCCGCATCTGATGCCACACCGGAAAAGCCGCGTATCGTCGCATCATCGGAATAGAATACGCGCCACCGCGCAACATGAATGAAAAGCCCGCTCTGGGTTAGCCCCAAAGCAAGGCAGGAGGACGCACCGTGAAGCTGAGTACCAAAGGCCGCTATGCCGTTATGGCGATGGTCGATCTCGCTGAAAGCAGCAAGGACCGACCGGTCGCACTTGCAGATATTGCGGACCGCCAGGAAATTTCGCTTTCTTATCTTGAACAGCTGTTTGGCAAATTGCGCAAGGGCGGTCTGGTCCGTTCGGTGCGCGGCCCGGGTGGTGGATATTTGCTTGCACGCAATGCCACTGAAACCCGTGTTGCCGATGTTATTCTGGCGGTTGATGAACCAATCCGTGCAACCCGTTGCAAGTCCGGTTCGCCCAAGGGCTGCAAGACCAACAAGGGCCGTTGTCTGACCCATGAACTGTGGGAAGAACTCGGCAACCAGATTTATCTTTATCTGGCCTCTGTCAGTCTTGCCGATGTGGTGGATCGCAACGTGGCGGGGACGCTTCGGACTTTCCCGGGTAAAACGACCCAGATCGAAGAGCCGTCACAGGTTGCGGCACAGTAGTTGGTCCTCTATATCGAGGGCAGATGCGAATAAGGATGATTTTAAACTGATGACCGACCAGGTTTATCTCGACTACAACGCCAGCGCGCCGCTTTGCGAAGATGCAAAGCAGGCCATGATCGCTGCGATGGATGTTGCAGGTAATCCGTCCTCGGTTCATGCCAGTGGCCGTGCGGCCCGCAAGATCGTTGATCATGCAAGACGCACCATTGCCGATCTGTTGGGCGGTGATTCAGAACGGATCATCTTCACCAGCGGCGGCACCGAGGCCAACAATCTGGCGCTGAACGGGTTGGAAGATGTCACCGTATTTACCAGTGCGGTCGAACATCCTTCGGTCATCGAAGCAAGACCGGACGCCAAACGCATCCCGGTGGATGAAAATGGCGTGATTGACCTGAATGCCCTTGAAGCGATGCTGAAAGACGCATCCGATGCCGGGCAGAAGGTTCTGGTTTCGGTCATGCTGGCCAATAACGAAACCGGCGTTATTCAGCCGGTTGCCAAGGTTGGTCTGCTGGCGCGCGAATATGGTGCCAAGGTCCATTGCGACGCTGTTCAGGCACTGGGCCGGTTACCGGTCGATATGGGGCGCTTGCTGGTAGATATGGTGTCGATCTCGGCCCACAAGATCGGCGGTCCAAAAGGAATTGGCGCACTGGCGATCGCGCCGGGCGTGATGCTGGTCCCCCAGATCCGGGGTGGCGGGCAGGAAAAATATCGCCGTGGCGGCACGGAAAACGTTGTCGGGATTGCAGGCTTTGACGCCGCAGCCAAACGTGCCGAGGCCAACATGGCAAGGATGGCGGATATCGCGCAGATGCGCGATCGCCTGGAAACGGAATTGGCATCAGAGGCGCCTGAGCTTCTGATCGCCGGCAAGGGAACGGAGCGACTGGTGAATACGAGTTGCCTGATCCTGCCAGGAATGCCCGGGGAAACCCAGGTCATGGCAATGGATCTGGCAGGTGTTGCCATCAGTTCGGGATCAGCCTGTTCATCAGGCAAGGTACGTGAAAGCCACGTGCTTAGGGAAATGGGTGTTACCGAGCCCGGATCGGCCATTCGGGTCAGTCTGGGACTGGATAGCACCAACGAAGACATTGATACATTTATCCGCGTTTGGAGCCGGATGAGGGGTAATGCAGCGCGCAAGAAAGCGCGTCACGCTGCCTGAGAAAGAGTGAGTGAGGAAGCCTTTAAAATGAACGAGCTTAAAGCAAAGCCGATCTATCTGGACTATCAGGCGACGACGCCAACCGACCCGCGGGTTGTCGAGGCAATGCTGCCGTACTTCACCGAGAAATTCGGTAACCCGCATTCGCGCAACCACAGCTTTGGCTGGGAAGCCGAGGACGCGGTTGAAGTTGCACGCGGTCAGGTTGCCAAGATCATTGGCGCGTCGGCCAAGGAAATCATCTTTACCTCTGGTGCGACGGAGTCAAACAACCTCGCCCTCAAAGGTGTGATGAAGTTCTATGGCAAGAAAAAGCCGCACCTGATCACGGTTGTCACCGAGCATAAATGCGTGCTCGACAGTGCCCGCCACCTTGAGCAGGAAGGTTACAAAGTGACCTATCTTGGCGTTAAGGAAAACGGCCTGATAGACCTTGAAGAACTCAAGGCTGCCATCACCGATGAAACCGCACTCGTGTCCGTCATGGGTGTGAACAACGAAATCGGTGTCATTCAGCCGCTCAAGGAAATCGGTGAAATCTGCCGCGAACGCAAAGTCTTCTTCCATACCGACTGTGCGCAGGCGGTGGGCAAGATCGACCTTGATGTTGATGACATGAAGATCGACCTGATGTCGATTTCCGGTCACAAGATCTATGGCCCGAAAGGCATCGGTGCGCTGTATGTTCGCCGTCGTCCGCGTGTTCGTGTGATCGCACAGATCACCGGTGGTGGTCAGGAACGCGGCATGCGTTCCGGTACGCTTCCGACCCCGCTGATCGTTGGTCTTGGCAAGGCGTGTGACATTCTTAGCAACGAAATGACTGAGGAAAACGCACGTATCGAAAAGCTGCGTGACTACACGCTTCAGCGTTTCCGTGACCGTCTCGAAGACATCTATGTCAATGGTGACGAACACGTCCGTGTCAGCGGCAACCTGAACATTTCGTTTGCCTATGTCGAAGGTGAAAGCCTTCTGATGGACATCAAGAACATTGCCGTGTCTTCGGGCTCTGCCTGCACCTCGGCGTCGCTGGAACCGTCTTACGTTCTGCGTGCTCTTGGTGTTGACGAAGAATTGGCCCATACATCCCTTCGTATTGGCATTGGTCGCTACACCACCAAGGAAGAGCTTGATGAAGCCGTTGATGCCATCTGCACCGCAGTTGAGCGTCTGCGCGAAATGAGCCCGCTTTGGGAAATGGCGCAGGAAGGCATCGACATCAAGTCGATCGAGTGGGCTGAACACTAAGAACGACAACGACCGAAAACGTACTATCGACACATTCGATATGTATTCTGTCTCGTGAGAGAGACTCAGGACTTTTTAGGAGGATTCCTATCATGGCTTATAGTGAAAAGCTGATCGACCATTACGAAAACCCGCGCAATGTCGGCTCCATGGACAAAAACGAAACCTCTGTCGGGACCGGCCTTGTCGGCGCACCGGCATGTGGTGACGTCATGAAGCTGCAGATCAAGGTGACCCCGGAAGGGATCATTGAAGATGCGAAGTTCAAGACCTTTGGCTGTGGTTCGGCGATTGCTTCAAGCTCGCTGATCACCGAATGGGTCAAGGGCAAGTCGCTTGACGAAGCGGGTTCGATCAAAAACTCGCAGATTGCCGAGGAACTTGCACTTCCGCCGGTCAAGATCCACTGCTCGATCCTGGCTGAAGACGCGATCAAAGCCGCAATCAGCGACTACAAAACCAAAAACGGCGCAGCGGAAGTGGACGCTGCTGAATAAGCAGCGCCCACTCCCCATCGTTTTCGGAATCTTGGGAGAATAAAATGGCTCTACCGTCACCAATTTCTGTCACACCGGTCGCCCTTGATCACATCAAGGCGCTGCTTGATAGCCGCGGGAAACCTTCGCACGGCATTCGGCTTGGTGTGCGCAGCAAAGGGTGCTCGGGCCTGTCCTACACGCTGGAATATGCCGATGGTGCCGACGGCTTCGAAGAAGTTGTCGAACTTGACGACGGCGTGAGAATCCTGATCGACCCCAAAGCCATCATGTTCGTGCTTGGCACAGAGATGGATTACGAGGTCAACACGATGGAGGAAGGCTTTGTTTTCCGGAACCCCAACGAAAAAGGTCGTTGTGGTTGCGGGGAATCCTTCCACGTTTGATCAGGCCGGGCTTTCCCTGCTTTCTGAATGGTTATGGCCCTGGCGAGATCGCCGGGGCCATCGCCTGAAAAGGGTGACGTGACCAGGTGATGGTCACGCATCGCCTCTTGAACTGATTTGTTTTTGTCTTTTAATCCTCGGAAGTGCATCGCGTGAGCAACACCGAACAACCTGCGCACAAGGTTTGCTGGTCCTGCAAGGGGCCGGTCGCCGCAAGCGCACTGTTTTGCGAAACCTGCAACGCCATTCAGGCCCCCGGCCAGCTGGATCATTTTACCCGCTTTGGTCTGGAGCGTTCCTTTGACGTTGATGTCGATGCGATGGAAGCGACCTACCTCAAGCAGCAACAAAAGCTCCATCCCGACCGGTTCGCGTCCAAATCCGGCCGTGAACAGGCGCTGTCATCGCAACAGGCCGCCAGCCTGAATGAAGCTTTCGAGACGCTGAAAAATCCGGTCGCACGCGCACATTATATGCTGCGTCAGGCCGGGCACGAGCCAGAAGGCGGCGAAGGCCATACTGTCAATGATCCGGAACTTCTGATGGAAGCGATGGAAATGCGTGAAGCCCTTGACGATGCCAAGGATAAAATCACCATCGATGCCATCATCAAGGATACCCGCAAACAGGCGCGTGCCTGTGAAAATGATCTGGGTGCCGCCTTTGACAGCCAATCCTTTGACGCGGCCAAGAAACTGGCCACCCGTTTAAGATATCTGATGAAAATGACCGAGGAAGCGCGCGCGAAGAAATCGCGCCTTGCCGCTGCCTGATCATAGAAAAAACTGGACGTAAGAATGGCTCTGCTAAAAATCCACGAACCAGGCGAAACACCCCTCCCGCATGAGGACGAACGCCAGATCGCTGTCGGGATCGATCTTGGAACCACCAACTCTGTGGTTGCAATCTCGAACTCGGAAAAGCCGGAAGTTCTGCGTGATAAATCCGGTGGCAATGCGATTGTGCCCTCTGTCGTCTATTACGGCGATGACACGCCGGTTGTCGGCGAAGCCGCACGTGATCAGATCAATTCGGATGCCAGCCGGGTGGTTTCATCGGTGAAACGTCTGATGGGCCGTGGTCTGGACGACGTCAAATCGGTTGCCGGCACGCTACCGTATCACGTCGAAGTGCCGGAAAAATCCGAAACCGAAAACGGCGAACCGATGATGGTGCGCCTGAATGTCGGTAACCGGGTTTTAACCCCGGTCGAGGTTTCAGCTGATATCCTGCGCGCACTGCGTGCACGCGCGGAAGAAAGCCTTGATAAGCCGGTCGAAAAGGCCGTGATCACGGTCCCGGCCTATTTCGATGATGGCGCACGTACCGCGACCAAGGATGCCGCCAAGCTGGCCGGTCTGGAAGTCCTGCGTCTGGTCAATGAACCGACTGCTGCCGCCCTTGCCTATGGCCTCGATAACGGGGCAGAGGGGCTTTATGCCGTCTATGACCTTGGCGGCGGGACCTTTGATATCTCGCTTCTAAAAATGCAAAAGGGCGTCTTCCAGGTGAAGGCGACCGGTGGTGATGCCGCCCTTGGTGGCGATGATTTCGATCATGCCATTGCCGAACATCTTCTGGCGGAACGCAAGGATGGCGGTGCCACCGATGATCTTGATGCGTCGGACGCCAAACGCCTGCTGAAGGCCGCCCGGACGGTCAAGGAAAGCCTGACCGATCAGAACAGTGTCGAAGTCACCGTGGCACTCAATGGCACGGACACCAAACACACTGTAACGCGCGAACAGTTTGATGCGATGATCGCCAAGCTGGTTGCCCGCACGGCCGCCATCACCGAACAGGTGCTTGATGACGCCAATGTCTTGCCCGAAGACGTCAAGGGTGTCGTGCTGGTTGGTGGTTCTACCCGTGTGCCGGCTGTGCGCAAGGCGGTGGCTGATCTGTTTGAACAGGAACCGCTGTCAGACATCGACCCGGACGAAGTCGTTGCCCTTGGTGCTGCCCTTCAGGCAGAGGCTTTGACAGGCGGCTCTGACAACCTTCTTCTGGATGTCACGCCGCTGTCGCTTGGTCTTGAAACCATGGGTGGGATTGTTGAAAAGGTCATTGACCGCAACACCCCGATCCCGGTCACCAAGGCACAGGAATTCACGACCTATCAGGATGGTCAGTCGGCCATGATGATCCATGTGGTGCAGGGCGA
This sequence comes from Thalassospira profundimaris WP0211, assembly GCF_000300275.1. Lineage (GTDB taxonomy): Bacteria > Pseudomonadota > Alphaproteobacteria > Rhodospirillales > Thalassospiraceae > Thalassospira > Thalassospira profundimaris. Next base: position 257,010 of record NZ_AMRN01000005.1, read on the forward strand.
ACGTGAAATGGTTGATCAATGCCGCTCGCTCGCGCGCTTTGCCCTGACCGGTATTCCGTCGATGGCAGCTGGCGCTGCGCGCATCAGCGTTCAGTTCAATGTCGATGCCGATGGCCTTCTGACCGTCTCGGCCCGCGAGGAAACCACCGGGACTGAACAGGAAGTCGCGGTCAAGCCGACCTATGGCATCAATGAGTCTGATATGGCGACTATGCTGCGCGATAGCATGGTCCATGCCCGCGAAGACATGGAACTGCGTGTCCTGACCGAGGCCCGGGTCGAAGCCCGTCGCAACATCCTTGCGGTCAATGCCGCGATGGATGCCGACCGTGCGCTTTTGACCAAGGAAGACGAAGCCAACATCAAGCAGGCCATTGCCAATCTTGAAACGGCCGCCGCAGGCGATAACCGCGATGCGATCAATGACGCCGCCGAGGCGCTTGAAAATGCATCGCGCCCGTTTGCCGAGGCCCGTATGGATAGCCGGATCCGCCAGGCACTTGCCGGGCAAAATGTCGATGAAGTTCACTAGGAAGTGAATTAATCGACACCGGTGGAATTGACAAACCGGCGAACTGCGGCGATTGTCCCCGACAACCGCCAAGGTCAGGCCGGATAAGCGACCCGTATCGCGGGGCGCATAAACAGAGATCGAACGAAAAGTATTACCGAGGAGAAAGGCACAAATGCCTAAGATCGTTTTTGTCGAGCCGGATGGCACCGAAAAGGAATTCGAAGTCGCCGACGGCCTGTCTGTTCTGGAAGCTGCCCACAAGAACGGCATTGACCTTGAAGGTGCTTGCGAAGGTTCGCTGGCATGTTCGACCTGCCACGTCATTCTTGAAGATGACTGGTTTGACAAGCTTGATGAACCGTCCGAAGACGAAGAAGACATGCTTGACCTTGCCTTTGGCCTGACCGAGACCTCGCGTCTGGGCTGCCAGATCATCATGAGCGACGAGCTCGACGGTCTGCGTGTCAAACTGCCGTCCGCGACCCGCAACATGATGGTCGACAAGTAAGTTTCACCTTCTGCTGACCGGGCGCATTGCCGCCCGGTGTCAAAGGAGACGGATATGCGTTGGACAGACATTCAGGACATCGCGATCGAGCTTGAGGAAGCCCATCCGGACAAGGATAACCTCAACCTTCGCTTTACCGACCTGCACAAATGGGTCACCGAGCTTGAAGGTTTTGAAGACGATCCTTCGAAGTCGAACGAGAAGATTCTTGAAGCCATCCAGATGGCCTGGATCGACGAGCGCGACGACTGATTTCGATGAGTGTGATGTGCGCCAAACGGCCTGCACCCTGATCACGAAAATGCGGACCGGCCTGCAACATGCGGGCTGGTCCGTTTTTGTTTGAGCCACCATGAATAAACAGGGAAGGGACCAGCATGAGCAAACCCGCCACCTTCACCGACATCATTCCCGTCGATAGTCTGTTTGGCAAATTGCGCACCTGCGCACCCGAAGCCTGGCAAAGCTATGTCTGCCATGACTTCGTCAAGCAGCTTGGCAACGGCACATTGCCCGAGGCCGCGTTCAAGCATTACCTCATTCAGGACTACCTGTTCCTGATCCAGTTTGCGCGCGCCTATGCGCTGGCGGCCTATAAGGCCGAAGACCTGCATGCCATGCGCCAGTTTTCCGGCACCGTTCACGCCATCCTTGATATGGAAATGAGCCTGCATCTCGACTTCTGCAAAGGCTGGGGCCTGTCCGAGGCCGATATCGTCGCAGAGGCCGAGGCACGGGCGTGCATCACCTATACCCGCTATGTGCTTGATCGCGGTCATCAGGGGGACGTGGTGGACCTGCAGGTGGCCCTGATGCCCTGTATGGTGGGCTATGCCGAAATCGCAAACCGCCTGATGGCAAGTTCTGATACTGTGCTTGACGGCAATCCGTATCGGGCGTGGATTGAAATGTATGCGTCTGACGAATTCCAGGACGTGGCAAAGGCCGAGATCGAGTTGCTTGAACACACAGTTGCCACGCGTGGTGGGCATCGCCGCCTCGAAGGGCTGGTGGATACCTTTACCATCGCAAGCCGCCTTGAAGCCGATTTTTGGCAGATGGGACTTGATCTGGCAAAATAGGCCAAGATCGCCTATATAAGCCCGAACGATATTTTGCGGGTGGCGTATGCGCCGCCCGTTGCCTTTTTGGATTAACCTCTTGTCGCCGTGGCCTTGACCCACGGATGGGTGAGAAACATGAACTCTCTTGGCTTTGATAAAGCCCCGGAAGATACCCGCGTGGTTGTTGCCATGTCGGGCGGGGTTGATAGCTCTGCCGTTGCAGCCCTTCTGAAATCAGAAGGCTATGACGTGGTGGGCATCACGCTTCAGCTTTATGATATGGGGGCCAATGCCCCGACCCGTGCGAAATCCTGTTGTGCCGGGCGCGATATTTATGACGCGCGCAAAGTGGCCGAGGATATCGACATTCCCTATTACGTGCTCGATTACGAATCACGCTTCCGCGAAGAAGTGATCGATGATTTCGCCGACAGCTACATGCGCGGCGAAACCCCTATCCCATGTGTGAAATGCAATCAGACCGTCAAGTTCCGCGACCTGCTGGAAACGTCTTATGACCTGGGGGCCGATTGCATGGCGACCGGCCATTACGTGCAGCGTAAACTGGGTGCCAATGGCCGTGCCGAACTGCATCGTGCCGCCGATCCCAACCGCGATCAAAGCTACTTCCTGTTTACCACGACCCAGGAACAGCTTGATTTCCTGCGCTTCCCGTTGGGCCATTTGATGAGCAAGGCGGAAACCCGTGCGCTTGCCGCCAAGTTTGGCCTTGAAGTCGCTGACAAGCCCGATAGTCAGGACATCTGCTTTGTCCCGGATGGCAAATATGCCCGTCTGGTCGAAAAGCTGCGTCCAGAGGCCGGTGAACCCGGCGAGATCGTTGATCTTGATGGCAATGTGCTCGGCGATCATCGCGGCCTGATCCATTACACGGTCGGGCAGCGGCGTGGTCTTAATATCGGGGGTACGGCAGAACCGCTTTATGTCGTCAAACTTTCGCCCGAAAAGCGTCAGGTCATTGTCGGGCCCAAGGCGGCTTTGGCGAAGAAACTGGTCTATGTCCGCGAGCTGAACTGGCTTGATGGCGATCAGATCGATGAAAACGGCGTTGAGGTCGAAGTCAAACTGCGCTCGGCCATGCAGCCGACCACGGCAACCGTCTACCCGGAAGCATCCGGCGAAGCCCGCATTGAACTGCATGATGCCCAGTTCGGCATCGCACCGGGGCAGGCCGGTGTCTTCTATCAGGGTGAACGCGTGCTTGGCGGTGGCTGGATCACCCGTGAAGAGCTGATTGGTAACACGGCAAGTGCTGCCTGATCGGGATTGCCCGATTATCGAATAGGACGGGCGAGGGCGCATGTTCCTCGCCCGCCAGTTTCACCAGAAGTTTTGCCAGAAGTTTTGCGGGAAGGTTTTTTGACAAAATCGTCAAAAAGGCGCTTGACGGGGACGGCTCCCTGACTTAAAAACCGCCTCGTTCCAACCACACCGGAACACCACAAAATTCCTTGTGGCCGAGTAGCTCAGCTGGTTAGAGCAGCGGAATCATAATCCGCGTGTCGGGGGTTCAAGTCCCTCCTCGGCTACCAATTAAATAGGCCCTGCATCTCTGATGCAGGGCTTGTTTCATTTGTATTCTCGGAGAGGGCTTGCCCCCCCCAAAAAAAAACAAGGGTTCGCGAGAAAGCGAGGCACGCAGCTTTCGAGAGACGTTGCGCGAAACGCGCAACGGTCCGCCGGGCTTTGCCCAAGGATAAAAAGCAGCCCAAAGGCTGACTCGACAAATTCCTCTTCGTTTGCCCGAGAATGGTGAAGCGTCTGTAATTTGCCTTCTGTTAAATGGGATGAGTTCCAAACGTTGACAACAATATTGCGCGCACTCTACTAGCCATTTGTTTTATTTAGCGGTTTCTATAGTTGTATTTTTTGTTATGAAATTTCGCCTTGAAGTTGTGTTGGCGGTTGTTTAGATTCAGACAGTGTGGGTCTCGTAATGTAATCGGCTATCCATTTTGGTTGATTTCGTACGGCAAAAGCTGTCGTGTAGCTAATTGGTTGGTAATGTAGATTATAATTAGAGAAAATTGTTGTCTTCGGGGGGGCGATTTCTCCACGCCAAGCTAACAAGAGTTCAGTTTTGAAATATTAGAGTGTGATTTTTGCCTCGCTTTAGCACGCTAGGAGATGTTGTATGAGCCAGGAATATCAGCCAGATAACTCGGGTTCGCTAAATGATAATTGGGGGGATAACGGAAGAACTAGGTTGCTTGGGGTCGTTGTTCCGCAGGGGGAGAGAAATAAAGAAATCGCTAAGTTGAGGATTGACCGTGATACCATAAGTGTTGAGTTGGATCCGTTATTTACTTGGGGTAGTCGGTCGGAGGTTGGGGATAATAGTGCATCCTATAAAGTGCTGAGATTTTACGAGGCTTGTCGTAAAGCGTTTAATGATCGCGGTTTCGAGGTGTGTGATGTTTTCGATCTTGTTGCTGGCGGTTTAGGTGCAGAATTGTACGGTAGTATTGGGGATGTAATTGATTCTCATGCGGAGGGGTTTTGTTTTTGTGTTCTGGATTTAATTAACAGTAATATTGGTGAGTTTTCCAATTCAATTATTTCGTGGTCTGAAACATTCAGGGAAGTTGAGTTGGGGCCGGAAAATGTGCATGACATTCTTAAGTGGGTAAAAAAAGGTTTTGTCCTAGATGGAGAGCATAATGAAGAGATTGCGGTTCCATTCTTCAATGTTCATCCTATCGAAGAATTAAGCATACCTGTAGAATTTGAATTTAAACAAACATCAAGTAGATCTTCTAGCTTCACACTTGGCGTCAAAGGAGTTTCTGGAGGTTTTGGGAGAAAAATTGAGATTAACAGGGGGTGGATGAGTAAGGAGCCTATCGAAAGATCGTGGCAAATCCAAAAATATGTTCAGCTTAAATTCCGGAATTGGATAAATAATCGAACAGGTCAGTCAATATGTACTGTAAGCGTTGATGAAATTTTTTCAGGGAAACTGGTTGATGCAGAAAAACGTCAGAGACATTATATTGAGTCCAATAATGTAAGTGATAGCAAAAAATTTTTGATGGATACACCTGTCATCAAAACAAATGAATCAAAGGTGGGGGATAGTATTGAAATTAAAAAATCATCTTACGAGAATTTTAAAATAGATTTGAGTGATATTGGGGGTGTTTTCGGGATAGAGATCGAGAGTGTTGTATCTTGTAGTTTGTATCTGACTTATAGTTTCAAGGTAGGATATACTTATTCATACTACATCTGTCACAGAAATGGTCATGAGGTATTTGTCGAAGTAAAGAAAAGTTCTGAATTTTAGTTTTTTGCTGCTAAATGTTTTTATATTCACTAATTCAATTCAGTAACATCTTGGCGCACAGGGGATTATTCGTTTAACCCCTTTGCTGAGGGCTCTTAACACATCACCCAGGCAGTGAAACGGTTCATTGGAAAGCCTGAGATTGTCGCTTGAAGGTGTCATCCACTAGTTGGGCAGATGTGCATCGCCTGCCGTTAACGCCGAGCTTGTCTGGGGCTTGTTCATCCTAGCTACAATCAAAGTAAGGGAAAAAGGGGACAGTCCCCTTTTTAAAATGGATTACTTGGTTACACTGGCTCGGCCGAGAACTTCATTGTTGATGCAAGAGGCATAGATCCAATCAGAGTCCGTTACGCCCAGCTTGTCGCACAGCGCCTGCGAGGAGGGGTTATCAAGGCGAACTCCAGTCATGAAACCTCGTGCAGCCTCTTTTTCCCACATATGAATGATTGCCTTGGCACCGAGAATTAAGCCGATCTTTTCGCCGCGTCTGTCCTCACGCGTGGCAAGCATGCCCCAAAATACATCGTTTGGTCGCGCTCCGGACGCATGATGCATCACGAATGAAGATGCACTCGCAATCGGTGCGCCAGAAGCGTCAATGGCAACCAAGTTTATACCGCGCCTGCCTTGACCCCGCATGATGGCGCCCGGCACAGGCATGACGTCACAGGATTGGCAAAGTGCAGCAACATCAGCGACCAGTTCATTCGGCGACATTTTGTCGAGTGCTACAATCGACAGGTCGCTTGGCAGGTCATATTTATCAAGGGCTTGACGGCTGGCCTCGTAGGCGGCTTCACCACCCCAATAATGTTCATGGCGGTCGCACGAAAACCCGCGTGCCTTCAGTTCTGCGAACAGTTTATCTGCCTTGAATTTGGGGAAATAATAGGCAACCGATGCGCCAAGCAAAGAGGCGACAGATGCAAGTATGTCGGCGGTGTCGGTCTGTATATCGGACAGGGCGACCGTCCGACCGTAATATGCAAATCTCGGATCGTCCTTTATCAGTGACCAAAGAGCCGCACTCCTCTTCATCAGAGCAATGCTGCTTTCTGTTCCGAAAAACTCTTGATGAATATCCAACTTTGCCCCTTTTCTTATTAAATGATCTCAAGAAGTTACCTGAAATCGTGCGGTCGGCTAAAGGTTGCTCGGAATATTGCGGCATTTGTTTAAATGGTGTTTTTTGCGCTCAGATGAAGTGTATTTGATCATTCAAGTGTCAGAAAATAGCGACTGCCAGTGATGTTGAGCGCTGTACGATCCGTGCTGCTCCTCTCATTAGGGCGCGACGCATATTTCTCCCACTAACAAAATTCTGCGATGCGGGGCTCGTTTGGTCTCAGTTCTTTGTGCTTGGGGTGTTCAAGTCATTTTGACGTCTGGTCGGGACAAGCCTTCCTTGCAATAGCTTCCTGGTGGGCAGCCCATCACGCGCTTAAACGCTGTGCTGAAGGCACTCTCGGACTCATATCCCAAACTGAGCGAGATTTGGGATATCGGTTCGCGCGATGTGATCAGTCTTTCTCCAGCCAGCATCATCCGCCATCGGGTCAAATAACCCATCGGGCTCTCGCCAACGCTTTCCTTGAACTTGGCGGCGAAGGCGGACCGGGACATGCCAGAGCATCTTGCAAGGGTTTCCAGCGCCCAGTTATGGGCCGGATCGGCATGGATGGCGGGTATGGCCTTTCTTATTTGGTTGGCGTGACGGGCTGAGCTGGCTTGGGGCGAGATAAAAGCCGCCCGTCAATGACAAGCAGACCAAGTCCGATAACCGCCATTCCGATCATGTGCTGCCCCAAAAGCACTTCGCCCAGAAAGCCGCCCCCCAGCAAAATTGCACTGATCGGGATCAGGAAAGTGACAAGCAGAAGGTTACTTGCCCCGGCACGTTTGAGGATCGCGAAGTAAAGGATATAGGCCAGTGCCGTGCTCAGCATTGCAAAGCCCAGCACGGCAAGGATGGTACTGGTGGTGGGAACGGGAAGGTGCCAGGGCTGATCAATCAGGATCGAAAGCGGCAGGAGCATCAGGCTCGACGCGCTGGTCATGCCGGCCGCCGTCAGGATCGGCGGGGTGGTGGCAAAACGTCTGCCAAACACCCCGGCGCAGCCATAGCTGAACGCAGCGAGCAGAACCGCCGCCGGGGCAAGCAGACCAACCTCCGTGCCAGATGTCGGTACGCCAAAAATCACGATCACACCACCAAACCCGATCAGCACACCGATGGTTTTGCGCAAGGTGAGCTTCTCGCTGTCGGTTGCGATATGGGCAATCAGCAGGGTAAAAAGCGGGGTGGTTGCATTCAGGATGGCGGCAAGGCTGCTGGTGATTTGTGTCTGGCTCCAGACAATCAGGCAAAAGGGTATCAGGTTGTTAAGCCCGCCCATCACGGCAACGCCCGCCCAGAATTTCGGATCACGCGGGATGGCGATATCGCGCAACAATACCACCCACCAAAGAACCATGGTCGCAATCGACACCCGGCACAGCACAAGCGTCAGGGGCGGCAAATCGACAAGCGCGATTTCGGTAAAGAAAAACGACCCACCCCACAGGACCGATAGCGAGATCAGCATTAACCAACTGATGCGGTCCATGGGTTGGGTGGGCGGTTGTTTGGGATGTAAGCCACCTGCGGTAGAGAGGTTTCTTGGGCCATCAATGCCGCGATGTTTCGGGCGTGAAGACAGTTCCATATCAAGCGATATCAAACGTGTGGTGTTTTCATGGGGCAGCATCGCGGGCTCCGTCGATCTGTTGGTGACCAACGAAGATTAGGCGGATTGGTTTTTTGCTGCTCGCCACTTTCGGACTTCAATGCAAGATTGGGCCTAACAGGCGATTTTTCGATATTTCGAACAACTGGACCGGTGTTTGGATCATAAGGTAGGGTGGTTTTGGTTCGGGGACGGTAAACACGGGATGGAAAATGACAGTTCACAGTGACAACCCGCGTCGTCGATCATTATTACCTTTTGCCTATTCGTTGCAGTCACTGGTACGCGGGCGCTTGTGGTTGCAGGTGCTGGTTGGCATGGTCATCGGCGTATGTACCGGGCTGATCATGGGGCCGACCACCGGGTTGCTATCAAGGGAAACGGCGTCGGTTGTCGGGAACTGGCTTGCGTTTCCCGGGCATCTGTTCCTTGCCCTTATTCAAATGATCGTCATTCCGCTTGTTTTCTCGTCTATCATCCGCGGCTTGTGTTCGTCAGATGATATCGAACAGTTGCGCCGGTTGGGCGGACGGGCAATCCTCTTCTTCGTAGCGACAACGGCTGTGGCTGTGACCATCGGTATTGCCCTGGCGCTGCTCATTCGTCCCGGTGATTATGTCGATGCGACCAATCTTGGCCTTGCCAGCGTTGTTGACGCGTCAGGTGGGGCACCAGAAACGGGCGGTGTGCGCATTCTGGATTTACCCGATCGTGTTTTAACCCTGCTGCCGTCCAACCCGTTGTCGTCAATGGTCGAGAGCAACATGCTACAGGTGGTGATCTTTGCCAGCATTTTCGGCGTTGCCCTTGTGGTTATGCAACGTGACAAGGCGCGGCCGGTGCTTGATTTGCTGGCAAGCTTGCAAGAAGTCTGTCTGACGATCGTGAAGTGGGCCATGTGGCTTGCGCCGCTTGCCGTATTCGGCCTGATGGCGCGATTAACGGCGGAAACGGGGCCGCAAGCGTTGTTGGGCGTGCTTGTTTATGTCGGTACTGTGCTTCTCGGTCTTTTGTTGATGCTCGGTGTGTTGCTTGTTGTGGGGCGGGTTTACGCGGGCGTGTCGCCCAAGGTGTTCTTTAGTGCCGCAAAGGATGTCATGTTGCTTGCCTTCTCGACATCAAGTTCTGCTGCGGTGATGCCGTTGTCGATCAAGACGGCAGAGGGCCCCTTGGGGGTGCGAAAACACATCAGTCAGTTTGTCATTCCGCTTGGCGCAACCATCAATATGAATGGCACAGCGCTTTATCAGGGGGTCGCGGCGATCTTCATCGCTCAGGTTTTCGGGGTCGAGATCGGTGCAGCCGGTCTGATCCTTATTGTGCTGACGTCGGTTGGTGCATCGATTGGGTCCCCGGCAACGCCGGGCGTAGGTATAGTGATCCTGTCGACCATTCTCGTGTCTGTTGGTGTTCCGGCATCAGGTATCGCGCTGATCATGGGCGTTGATCGCCTTTTGGATATGAGCCGGACGGTCGTCAATGTTTGCGGTGATTTGGTCGCGTGCATCGTGCTCGACAAGCTTGATCATGCAGAAAATGAGGAGCCGGAGACTACCGAACGAGTGAATGGCACCTGACGTCATTTGATGATCAAGGGTTTGAAAACACTCGATAGAAAGAAAAACAGATTGTACATGGCACTCTGTTTTGTTGGTTTCTAAAAATGTTGCCACGTTATTCCGCTGCAACTGCCTTCCTGTTCAACTGCATGAATTTCGGAAGCCGCGCAAAGATCGTGATGTTGCCAAGCAACACCATCGCAAGACCGGTCGCGCCAATCGGGGTCCAGACATAGCCTTCAAGGAAGGTCGAGACGGTAAGGGCGACCACCGGGAACAGCACGGTGACATAGGCCGCACGTCCGGCACCGACCCGGTTGACCAGTGCGAGATAGGCGATAAACGCCACGACCGATCCCGGAATGGCGAGATACAGCAAGCCACCGATATAGATCGGGTCGGTCGGCATGACCGGCGTCTGGCCGCGGAACATGGCAAAGATGAACAGCAACACCGTGCCATAGATCATGCCACGCGCGACCGCATCGCGGTTGGGTATGCCCATACGATTGAGTTTGACCGACACCATGTTGCCGCAGCTAAACACCGCCGTGCCGCCAAGCGCAAGCAGCATGCCGGTGATGGCATTGGCGTTGTGCGACAGGGCATAGATTTGGTTGGCAAACAGACAGGCGATACCAGCAAGCCCAAAGGCCGCACCAAAGACAAAGCGCAAGCCCGGGCGGTTGCCGTAAAAGGCCCAGTTGCCCAGCGCATTGAAAATGGTCGAGGTGGTGAAAATCACCGCGACAATGCCGCTGGCGATATAGCCGGTCGCCGAATACATCAGGATAAAGTTGATGCCAAACAGCCCGCAGCCCAAAAGCACGATCCATGGATGGGCGTGCCATGGCACAGGGCGCCATTTGCGCGCTATCAACAGGAAGCCGCACAAAACGACCGCCGCCAGCGCAAAGCGATAGAAGATCGAAATTTCGACCGGGATCGGTCCGATCTGAAGTTTGATCGCATACCAGGTAAATCCCCAGCAGGCAGTGACAATCACGAACAAAAGGGCTGTCATAATCGGGGCTTTCAAAACAGCACGTGCGCGAGGGGCAGTGGCACGAAGGGTGACGGGTGACGCAGAACTGGTCACGCAGGTTGGCGGCGCGCGGGGACCAATCAGGGAATTTGCGAATATATGGGGCATATCCGGTAACCGCCAATAGGCCACAGTCAGCGTCACCTGGCTTTCACGTTCTTGCGGTGTTTTCGGATTTTGCGACGGGTTCGACGCATAAAAAAACGGGGCGGATACTGCACTGTATCCGCCCCGTTCTATTTAACGTGTCTGTTTAGGAAGACCGCGTCATTGCTGTTGATCGGTTGGTGGCCTCGGGGATCAGCCCCTTTGGCGCAAACCGCATGACGATCAAAAGGATCGCCCCCATCATCAGATAGCGCATATAGGCCGCACCGGCGACCAGGTGCTGGGCAAGCTCCGATCCTTCGCCAAGCGGGGCGGTGATCGTTGACATGAACCAGTTGCCAAACGGCTCTGCCTCGACCCAGAGGAACCAGATGATAAAGCCACCGAGGATCGAGCCCCAGTTGTTGCCCGAACCACCAAGGATCACCATCACCCAGATCAGGAAGGTGTAGCGCAGCGGGATGTAACTGGTTGGTGTTAACTGACCATCAAGGGTGGTCAGCATCGCACCGGCAACCCCGCACACGGCACAGCCCAGTACAAAGGTCTGAAGGTGGCGGCGTTTGACGTCCTTGCCCATCGCAGCCGCCGCATCACGGTTGTCACGAATGGCACGCATCATGCGGCCCCACGGCGACTTCAAGGCGCGTTCGGCAAACCACATGATGATTGCAAGCACGATGACAAACAGCACCGCATAGCACAGTTTGACAAACAGGCTGGCAGCATCGGAAATCTCGCTCGCACCAAAGAAGTTGGCCAGACTGATGAACCATTCACTTTCGATCAGGTCGACTTCATAGGGCACCGGACGCGGAATGCCGGTGACGTTTTTAACCCCGCGCGACAGCCATTCTTCGTACTTGATGATCGCAATGATGATCTCGGAAATGCCAAGGGTGGCAATCGCCAGATAATCGGCCCGCAGGCCTAGCGCGATCCGCCCGATCAGCCAGCCGCCACCAGCGGCCACCAGACCGGCAAGCGGCCAGGCGACAAGAACGGGCAAGCCCGCACCACCAAGATAACCACTGAGCGCCGGGTCGATGCTTTCAATCGCATCGGTCGCCGGACCAAAGAACACACCAATCAGGAAGTAGCCCGCCAGCAAAAGAACAAGCGTGACCGGAAGCTTCAATGCCGGATGAACAAAGCGGCGGGCGTAAATGACCGCAATGATCGTTCCCGCAAGGCTCAGCAAGGATAGGGCAATATCCCCACCCGCAGCGGCCCAGGCTTCGCCCACAGGCGGCATCGAGACCAGAACGGCGGTAAGGCCACCGAGTGCTGTAAAGCCCATCACCCCGACATTAAACAGGCCGGCATAGCCCCACTGCATATTGACGCCGAGCGCCATCACCGCAGAAATCACACAAAGATTGAAGATGCCAAAGGCGACATTCCAGCTTTGAAGAAAGCCGATCGCGATCAACACCAGGCACATCAGGCCATATAGGAGCGCAACTCTCTTCGTCATATCACTTTCCCACGAATAATACCGGTTGGCCGGATCAGAAGAACCGCGACCAGAATGATGAAGGAGACTGCAAACTTGTAGTCCGTCGACAGAAGTTGCACGAGCCCGTCCGGCGCCCAGTCCGTCGGGCCGAGATAGGTCAGGAACTTTTTGAAGGCATAGGTTACCGTCACCTCGGAGAAGGCAACAATGAACGCGCCCAAAATCGCGCCGACCGGTTGCCCGATACCGCCCAGAATGGTGGCGGCAAAGATCGGAAGCAGGATCTGCAAGAAGATGAACGGCTTATAGGTCTTATCAAGGCCATACAGCGTGCCGGCGATGGCCGCGAGGGCCGCGGCGATAATCCAGCAGATCATCACCACACGTTCCGGGTTGATGCCCGAAAGCAGCGCCAGATCCTCGTCATCGGAATAGGCACGCATGGCCTTGCCCGACCGGGTTTTCTGCAAGAACCAGAACAGCCAGGCAACGACAATGGCGGTGACAACCACCGTGATCAACTGGCTTTGCTTGATCGCAATACCTTCATCAAGGCCCAAGGCACGGCGTGAATCAATCGCGCCAATGATAAAACGTTCACCATCGGCAAAGCTTTGATCGGCCGGGCCGATGACGATACGGATAATGCCGGCAATCAGGAACATGACACCGACCGAAACAATGGCAAAGACAATCGGGTTTGAGCGCTGCTTGCGATAAAACCGGAACACCATCCGATCCATGACAAGCGCCATACTGATGGCGGCCAATATCCCAATCGGCAACGCCAGAAGGGCGGTCGGGAAGGGGGCGATAGAAACGCCCATATTTTGCAGGAACCAGGTGACCAAAATCGTGATCATGGTGCCAAATGACATCAACTCGCCATGCGCAAAGTTCGCAAAGCGCAGGATGCCGAAAATAAGTGTGACGCCAAGCGCCCCAAGGGCGAGCTGTGCACCATAGGCAGTCGCCGGAACGACCACAAAATTGGTAAACAGCGCGAGTGCGTTAAGAATTTCCATTCAAGTCCCCACTTAGCCGCCCAGGAAGGAGCGGCGAACTTCTTCGTTGGCGAGAAGGGCTTCGCCCGTATCGGTGAACCGGTTGCGTCCCTGCACCAGGACAAAACCGTGATCGGCGATCTCAAGCGCCTGACGGGCATTTTGTTCAACCATCAGAATGGCGACGCCGGTTCTGGCGACTTCCACGATCTTGTCGAACAATTCATCCATCACGATGGGCGAAACACCCGCGGTCGGCTCATCGAGCATAAGCAGCTTTGGCTGGGTCATAAGTGCCCGACCAACCGCGACTTGCTGGCGCTGACCACCGGAAAGCTCACCTGCGGGCTGATTGCGTTTTTCGCCAAGGATCGGAAACAGATCGAAAATCTGTTGCTTGGTTTCCTCGATCTTGTCGTCCTTGCGGATGAAGGCCCCCATATCGAGGTTTTCCTCGACCGTCATCGAAACGAACACGTTGCGGTTCTGGGGCACAAAGCCCATGCCCTCGGGCACGCGTTCCTGCGGGGCAAGGTTGGTAATATCCTTGCCATCCAGAACCACCGATCCTTCACGCAGGTTCAGCATGCCGAACACTGCCTTCATCGCGGTTGATTTGCCGGCACCATTGGGGCCGACGACAACGGCGATTTCGCCCTTTTCAACGGTAATCGTGCAGTCATGAAGGATATCACTGCCGCCATAGCCGCCGGTCATGCCGGTTGCGCTTAAGAAACTCATGACGGCACCTTCCGTTCATGCTTGCGACCTGTGCCGAGATAGGCCTCGATGACCTCCTCGTTATTTTTGACCTCTTCGATCGTACCCTCGGTCAGGACCTTGCCCTCGGCCATGACGATCACGGGGTCACACAGGCTGGCAATGAAATCCATGTCGTGTTCTATCAGGCAGAAGGTATAGCCGCGCTCTTCATTGAGGCGCTTGATCGAGGTCGCAATGGTATTAAGCAGCGTACGGTTCACACCGGCACCAACTTCATCAAGGAAGACGATCTTGGGTTCGACCATCATGGTGCGGCCCAGTTCCAGCAGTTTCTTCTGACCACCGGAAAGATTGCCCGCCAGCTCATGCTTGATATGGTCAATCTCAAGGAAATCGATCACCTCAAGCGCGCGCTCGTAATTTTGGGCTTCGATTTCTTTGACGCGGGAATAGTTAAACCAGCTATGGCGCAATTGTTCGCCCGGCTGATTGCCCGGAACCACCATCAGATTGTCCAGCACACTTAGTGTCGAGAATTCGTGCGCAATCTGGAAGGTTCGCAAAAGGCCCTTGTGGAAAAGTTCGTGCGGTTCAAGGTGGGTTACGTCTTCGTCATCAAGGAAGATTTTCCCCGAAGACGGCGGAAAGACGCCCGCAATAATATTGAACAATGTTGTTTTACCGGCACCATTCGGCCCGATCAGGCCGGTGATGGAACCTTTTTCAATGGATAGCGATACGCCATCGACTGCCTGAATGCCGCCGAAATTCTTGGCGATGTTTTCGACCCGTATCATTGGGAGTTTTTGACCCTTGTCATGCGTTCTGTACCGGGGAAATCAGAGATATATTGCGGTGACGGCCCGGTAATAGAGGAACTGCCAGAAACCGAAGTCTCTGACAGTTCCAGCGTCGTTAGCGATCAAAGGATGATCGGCTTAGTGGTACATCTCCGTTTCCCACTTGCCGCCCTTGATTTCCGTTTCACGGAAGCTACCAGCGGACTCGCCCGGCTCGATCAGTTCGAGCGCGGTACCACCGACATAGTCGATGTCACCACCATCAGCGAGGATCTGAAGCGCCTTGGCCAGTTCACCCGGATAGATTTTCTCACCCGGTGCATTGGCGACTTTCAGGATGTGGTCTTTGTAGACAGCACTATCCGTCGAACCAGCCGACTGCATGGCCAGCAGAAGCAGTGCAGATGCGTCATATGCTTCCGGGACATAAGGGTCATCACCCTTGAAGCCCTTGCCCGAAGCCAGTTCGGCCAGCATGGACGCGCCCGGGCTGTCAGTACCCGGGTTGGTGCCGATCGAGCCATCAAGCATATCACCGAAGTTATCGGTCAGCGCTTCACCAACCATGCCGTCCGGCAGGACGAACTTGTCGAACGCACCAGTATCAAGCGATGCCTGGATGATGCCTTTGCCGCCCTGATCAAGGTAACCGGCAACAATCAGAACTTCACCACCGGCAGATGCCAGGGTGCCGATTTCAGCAGAATAGTCGGCTTTGCCGTCTTCATGGGCTGCAACGGCGGTGATTTTGCCGCCTTTTGCTTCGTAGGCCGCCTGAATGGCGTCAGCAAGACCCTTGCCATAGTCGTTGTTGGTGTAGGTCAGCGCAGCCGATTTGATGCCACGACGATCAAGGATTTCAGCAATGATCTGGCCCTGACGTGCGTCCGACGGTGCGGTACGGAAGAAGTAACCGTCATCTTCGATTTCGCTCAGCGCCGGCGAGGTTGCCGACGGCGAAATCATCACGATGCCGTTTGCGCGGACAACGTTGTTCAGGATGGCCGTGGTCGCGCCAGAGCAGGTCGCACCGTTAATGCCGTGAACGCCATCAGACGTCACAAGACGATCAGCCGCCGCGGTGGCTGCTGCTGCGTCGATACAGGTACTGTCACCGCGTACCGAAACAACTTCACGCCCGCCAAGCAGCAGGCCGCTGTCGGAAACTTCCTTAATGGCCAATTCGCCGCCAAGTGCCATCGGCTTGACGAGTGATTCCGTCGGGCCGGTGAAGCCTTGCAGCATGCCGATCTTTACCTGTTCCTGTGCAGATGCGCCTGCGACGACAGCCGTCGAAAGGGCTGCCGAGAAGAGGAGGGTAGAGAGTTTTCCCATAGTGTAGCCTTCCCTGTTTTATTGGGCCTTTATATTCGTGGGGCAGTATACAGAAAACACAACGCGTTTCCAGTTTCTTAACTTTAAGTTACAAAATCGCTCTTGCATATGGGGCGGGTGGCGGCAGGTTTCGCGACCAAACGGACGGACGCAGGTGTGGCTGAGTTCACACCTGTGATTGCGTGAGTTTCGTGATGTCACGGCGGGCAATGAGCGCCGCATATGGGGCACAACAAGGGGCTTTGATGGCCGGGTGATCAGGCAAACACCCGCATGCCGCGCTCGGAAATCTTGCGGAACCCGGCAATGACATGTTCGGCCAATGCCTCCTCGACCGCACCATGGCCATCACGCTTGGCAAGGGTCATGCGGTATTCTCCGATTTCCGGCAGGCCGTGCGACGGGCCAAGATGCACAAGATCATCTGAAATGACACTGATCGGAAGTGGCGCAATCGCCAGATCGGCGCGCACGGCGGCAATCTGTGCCTGGCAAAACTCGCTGGTATAGGCGATCCGGTAATTTACCCCGGCATCATCAAGCGCCTTAAGCGCCATGGTCCGCCAGTAACAACCGGGTTCGGCCATCGATACCGGCAGGGGGCGTTTGTCAATCGCACTGCCATGACGCGCGCCCAGCCAGACCAGCGGTTCGGCATGGATCGGCGGTTGGCGATCAAGCTCCGCATCAAAACTGAACACCGCGATATCAATATCGCCTTTATTGATGGCCTGACGCAGGGTGCGGGTCGGACCCAGATTGACGTCGATATCAACATGCGGGTGGGTTTGCGCAAACCGTTTGAGGATTTCGGGAATGGCAACGATACCGGTGTCATTGGGCACACCCAGCCGCACCGTGCCGGCAAATTCCGGGGCATGGAAATGCGACATCGCCTCGTCATTGAGTTTAAGCAAACGCCGCGCATAACCCAGCAAAACCTCGCCATCCTCGGTCATGGTGACCTTGCGGGTTTCGCGTTTGAACAATTCCCGCCCGACCATGGTTTCAAGCTTTTTGACCTGAAGGCTGATCGCCGACGCACTGCGATGAACCTTTTCGGCTGCGCGTGAAAAATTGCCGGTCTCGCAGATCGCGACAAATGTTCTGGCAAGATCGAGATCAAGGTTATGAACAACACTTGTCGGGGAATTCATGATCGACCTCTTGGCTATAAGCGACGCGGTATCTGTATTTCGCAGCAATGAAGCGAAATTCATTCTGTGAGTTTTTCTAATAGATGAGATTAGATCTTCTCGTTTGATTAATCAATGAGGAATCCTCAATCTTGGATAAACACAGATTGGAGATTCTCATCATGAAAGCCATCGCATCTTTCGAACATGCTCCGCTGGGCCTTGTCGGTCACCTGCGTGCCGCCATCGAAGCCTGGCAAAATGAACGCGCGATCCGGAAAGCCTCTGCCGCCAAAACTTTGCGTGATGTAGCAACTGCTACCAGCATGTCTCACCTGAGTGCGGCGGAACGGCATGAGGGCCGCCGCACACATGGCACGTACATCACCGAACCGGGGGATGTCCTGTCGGGACTGGTTCTGAATTGGCCATCCCCGTCGCGCAAGGATCACTGATCTTGGAAAACCCGTTGTTCTGCCACCTTGAACTGCCGAGCGGTGTCATCCTCAAGAACCGGATTGCGAAATCGGCAATGTCGGACTCGCTTGGGGATGGCACCGGCCATCCGACCAAAGCCCAGAATCGGCTTTACCGCCGCTGGGCCGAGGGTGGGGTGGGTGTGTCGATCATCGGTGAAGTACAGGCGCAACCGGGATATGCCGAGAAGCCAGGTAATCTTGTGCTTGATGATAATGCCGACCTTGATCGGTTCCGCGTGCTCGCCCGGCAGGGGGCGGCAAAGGGCAGCAGTCTGTGGCTACAACTGGGGCATGCCGGGGCACTTGCCTATGCCCCGACCAGTGCGCCAAAGGGGCCGAGTGCGCTTGATCTTCCGGGGCTGAAATGTGCGGCACTGACCGATGACGAAATCCGTCAAATCCCGGCCCAATTTGCAAGAACCGCCAAGCTTGCTGAGCGGGCCGGGTTTGGCGGGGTGCAAATTCACGCGGCCCATGGCTTCTTGCTTAGTCAGTTTCTCTCACCGCTGTTCAACAAGCGACGCGACGACTATGGCGGGCCGATTGCCAATCGCATGCGCTTGCTTCTTGAAACCATTGATGCCGTGCGCGCAGTCGTCGGTCCCGATTTCGTCGTGGCGGTCAAACTGAATGCCACCGATCAGCTGGAAGGTGGCCTAAGCGAAGATGATGCTCTGGCCGTCGTTGCTGCGCTTGATCAGGCCAAAATCGATCTGATTGATATCAGTGGCGGCACTTATTTTCCGGGGGCAAAGGCGGCCTCTGACGGTACTGGCGGCGGGCCTTATTTCATGAATTTCGCCAAGCTGGCCCGCAAGGTTACCACTAAACCTCTGATGCTGACCGGTGGCTTTAAGACCCGCGCACAGGCAGAGGGGGCGCTGAATAGTGGCGTCATTGATGTCGTCGGATTGGCGCGCGCGTTGGTTATCGAGCCCGCCTTGCCAGATATCTGGCAATGCGATGATTACCATGATCCGGTCTTTCCCCGTTTTGATCATGCGCCGGCTGGTGGCATTACGGCATGGTACACCATGCGACTGACGGCGCTGGCAGGGCGGATGAAAATGCCGGAATTTGATGATCTGGATCAGGTGCTTTCCGCCTACGAAGCGCGGGATGCGGACCGGACGCAGATTTGGTTGCGGCATTTCGCCTGATATCAGGCAAGGGGATTGAGAATCCCGGGTGTGAAAGATGATCCCAGTCAATACTTTGTAGCGGTTAACGTTCAAGTGTTGAGGAGCTATTCTGGTATGGAATAGTTGGGAAAGGGATAGGTATGTGGCGGGCTCTTTGCGTGACTTCAGTGAAGATTCTGCTTGCGGGCTGCGATCAGGGTGAAGTCTTCACGTTATATAGGTCATCTGTGTTGGACCCAACAATGCGCATTCATATGGCGACCTTTGATGCAGCAGAGAATTCTGCAACATATAATCAGGAAAATTGTCAGATTGCTGCAGATCTTTTCTCGCAACAAGACGGGGTTACTGTCCGCTATTGGTGTGAGAAAGGCGAATACCAAAAGTAAGTTTGTAGCACTCCGTCTTTCGTGGACGAACGCGTGCGGTAACCTGCTGAATTTCACATTCTTGCGCAAAACAGATCAGGGTTGCATGCGCATTGCTTTGCAAATTCAAAACACAATGCGATGATGTGGACTTCATGTCAGGAACAGAAAATGGCAGAGACCGCATCAGCCTTTCAGCCCAACGGGCGCTATCAGAAGTTTGAAGTCTTCAATCAGTTGATTGGGGATGCAAACCTGTTGCGCGCGGGCGATTTCGGCGAAAGCATCTCGGCGGCCCACTGGCAGCGCAAAGCAGATGTCCTGACCCGCTATACCGATCCCGATCACCACACCATCAGCCTTTATGTCAATGGCGGTACGGGTATTCAGCGCAAGATCGGCGCAGACCCGATGAGCGGCGGTGGCCCCGGTCGGTGTTGTTTGATGCCGGCCTATCTGACATCGGACTGGCTGGTGCATGGCGAGGTGGAGCTGTTTCACGTTTATATTCCACATGCCGCCTGGGAGCGCGCTGTGGTCGAGGCCTTTGACATTGAACCCAATGCGGTTGAAGTCCCGGAAAAGACGTTCTTCCTTGATCCGCTGATCGAACAGACTGTGCGGCAGGCGATGCTGCCGCTTGATTGGGATGTGCCCGCCGATCGAATGGCGATGTCGAATGCCGGACAGCTTTTGATGGGCCATATGCTGCGCAGTTACTCAACGCGCCGTGATCTTGGCTTCAAGGTCCGCGGCGGGCTGTCACCGGTGATCAAACGCCGGGTATTTGATTTTGTTGATGCCAACCTTGATCAGCCGCTAACGATTGAAGAACTGGCAGAGGTTGCTGATTTGTCGGCCTATCACTTTGCCCGCATGTTCCGCAAAACCGTGGGTGAAGCGCCACATCAATTCGTTCTGCGCCGCCGGATCGAACGCGCAATGCATATGTTGCGTGATGGCAACGCGCCGGTTGCCGAAATCGCGCTTGAAACCGGCTTTTCCAGTCAGGCCCATCTGACCACGCGGTTTAGCCGCTTTACCGGGCTGACACCTGCGAAATATCGCAGCATTTCCCAATAACATCTCCCCATCGTTCTTTTAGCAGCCCGATCAAACCATCTGATCGGGCGGCTTTTTGCTGTCTCGGGCTCTGATCGCGCTCGCTGAGCAGGGCGTCTGATTGGTGTGCTTTCAGGTGCGTTCGTCCGCGGCAATCATTGTCCGGTCACTGACAAGTTGCCCGGTGGCAAGGGTTGATTTTCAATCAAATTATTGAAAATAAACAAATTTACAGGCTTGAGAAATTCGTTGACAAGATAGAGGCGAGATACCTAGAATTTCAAAGCAACTAAAATATCAATTTTGGCAAAAGCCAATCCATCGGGAGGATGTCTCTAATGAAACTCACTATGAAATCACTCGGACTGTGTGCAGTCGTCGCAGGCGTACTGGCCGCAGTCATGCCGGCAAACGCGGCAACAACCCTTCGGATCGGGACCGTTCTGGCCCCGAATGATCCGATGGGACAGGGTCTTGAAAAGTTCAAAACGGATGTGGAAAAGGCAACCAACGGCGATGTGGAGATCGAGATTTTCCACAACTCGCAGCTTGGTGACACCACTGAAATGATCGATCAGGCCCGTGCGGGGGCTGCTGTCGGCACCGTGACCGATGTCGCCCGTTTGTCGAGCTTCGTACCGTCGCTTGCCATCATGTCGGCACCGTTCCTGTTTGATACCTATGAGCAGGCTGACAAATTTGCCCTTTCGGATGAATACATTTCCTGGGGTGAAGAACTGCGCGAAAAATCCGGCCTCGTGATGATTGCCTCGAACTGGTATCAGGGTGCGCGCCATGCCCTGACGCAGAAGCCGATCTCAAGCCCGGCCGACCTTTCGGGTGTTCGTATGCGTACCATCGGTGCACCGGTCTGGATTGAAACCATCCGTGCGATGGGTGCAGAACCGACCCCGATTGCCTGGGGCGAAGTCTACAGCGCCCTTCAGCTTGGCACGATTGACGCCGCCGAAGCACAGCCGACCGCGATCTGGAACGCCAAGCTTTATGAAGTGATCAAGAACGTCACCAAAACCGGCCATATCCAGCTTGTAACCGCCCTGGTTGTCGGTGCCGAAGCCTGGGACGAGATTTCACCGGAAAACCAGAAAATCGTTCGTGATCTGGCCGTGGAAAATGGTCGTTATGCCTCGGCCCTGACCATCGAGCTCGGTGAAAAGGCGCTTGAAGACGTTGCGGCAAGTGGCGTTGAAGTCAGCGAAGTTGATCTGGCACCGTTCAAGGAAGCCGTCAAACCGGTTTACCAGATGCTTGAACTCGAAGCAGAAGCCGCTGTTGTTAACAAGGTTCTTGGTCGCTAAGACCACAAGCCTTCTGGTAGCCTAGCGAAAGTGCGTTGCTTTTATACCGGGCAACGCACTTCAAACTTCACAATGGAAATTGAATTGATGCTCAAGCGGATTGAGTTTGCCTGTGGCGGCATATTGCTTGTCGCTGTGGTCATTCTTGTGGCGGTGGCCTCTGTGGCGCGCGCCATGGGATCGCCGATCATCTGGTCAGTCGAAATGGCGCAACTGATATTTGCCTGGCTTTGCATGTTGGCTGCCGACATTGCCATGCAGGAAGACCGGCATTTCGGTCTTCAGATATTGCGTGAAATCCTGTCCAAACGGGCAAGCGCATGGGTGGAAATCATCAATATTCTGGTGATTATCGGATTTCTTGCGTTCCTTTTGAACTATGCGTGGACAAACATGATTTTGATGCATCCGCGCCTGGTCGGGGCCGCACAGATTAATGCTTCTTATATTCATGCTTCGATGGTTGTCGGCATTCTGTTGATGATCCGAACCATGGTTGCCCAACTTATTCGACGCATTCGCAACAGGGAGATCAACTGATGCTGTTGTTGATTGCAGGTTTATTCACAGTCTTCCTCGTTTGCGGGATGCCGGTTGCCTTTGCGCTTGGTCTTGCGTCCATTCCGGTTTTTGTCATGACGGGGGCTATGCCACCCACGGTCGTGATCCAGAAAATGGTCACCGCAACACAAAGCTTCCCGCTTCTGGCCGTGCCGTTCTTTATTCTGGCCGGCAATCTGATGAACGTGACGGGGATCACCCATCGCCTTGTTAAGTTTGCAAGTCTTCTGACCGGCTGGATGGCAGGCGGTCTGGCACAGGTTTCAATTGTGCTGAGTTTCATGATGGGTGGTATTTCGGGGTCAGCCGTTGCCGATGCCTCGATGGAGGCCCGCCTGCTGGGCCCCAGCATGATCAAGAAAGGCTATTCCAAGGCCAATACGGCGGCGGTTCTGGCCTTTGGGTCGATCATTACCGCAACCATCCCGCCCAGCATCGGTTTGATCCTGTTTGGTTTTGTGAATGAAGTCTCCATCGGACGGCTGTTCCTGGCCGGTGTGTTGCCGGGCATTTTCCTGACCATCGTTTTGATGATCACATCCTGGCTGGTTGCGCGCAAAAACGGCTATACGCCGGATCTGCCGGAACTTCCCAAGGCCAAGGAACTGACGGCCAGCTTCTTTGAAAGCATCTGGGCACTGGCCTTTCCGGTTATCCTGATCGTCGGGTTCCGCTTTGGTATCTTTACTGCGACAGAGGCCGGGGCGTTTCTGGTGTTTTATGCGCTGGCAGTCGGGTTGTTTGTCTATCGCGAGCTGAACTTTGCCCGGCTCAAGGAAGCCATCTTTGGCTCGATCTCTGATCTTGGCATGGTGATGTTGCTGATCATCATGGCAGCGGTGCTTGGTTATGCCATGACGATTGAACGCGCCCCGCAACAGATTACTGAATTTGTCACCACGCTGACCGAAAACAGAACGGCAATCCTGATCCTCGTTGTCGGGGTGCTGGTGGTCAGTGGCATGTTCCTTGAAGGTGCGGCCAATATCCTTCTGGTCACCCCGATCGTCATGCCGGTTCTGGTGAGTGCCGGTTACGACCCGGTGCATATGGGTATTCTGATTGTCACCCTGATCAACTTTGGCGGTTTGACGCCGCCAGTCGGCGTGATCATGTTTACGGTATGCGGCATTTTGGGGGTTAAGACCGGGGAATACACACGTGCATCCATTCCGTTCTTTGTTGCCATGGCGCTGTTCTTCGTTCTGCTGGCAGCAATACCCGCTTTGACATTGCTGTTGCCCAATACATTGATGTAATGACAATTTCAGTCCAACAGGGGCATGTAGGCAAATGCCAGGGAGACACAAAAACATGAACACATCAACGGGCGGACTGATTTCGATGCATGACGGATCGGTGAAAACCAGCATGCATGTTCCGGCATCTGCGCTGGTCTATGAAGAAGTCCGTAACCAGATTGTTTCTCTGTCCCTGCTTCCGGAAACCACGCTTGTTCGGGCGGAACTGGCTGAAAGCTTTAATGTCAGCCAATCCCCCGTACGAGAAGCCATTTTGCGCCTAGAACAAGATGGTCTGGTTGTGTCCTATCCGCAGTCGCGTACCGTTGTGACCAAGATCGACGTTGCCCGCATCCGCGAGGAACATTTTCTTAGGGTTGCTGCGGAGTGCGAGGTCGTCCGCCAATTGGCCGAGGCCAAGGATTCCCCAGCCGTCGTCAAGGCCAAGGGCATTGTCAAAATGCAGGAAGCACTGGTTGGCGATATCGAACAAATCGATCTGTTCAAGCAACTTGATGAAACCTTCCACGCGGCTTTGTTTAACGGGGTAAACCAGTCAAACCTGCATTTGCAGATCACCGCACGCAGTGGTCATCTGGCGCGTGTGCGAACCCTTGATCTGCCACGTGCGGGCAAAATGGTCTCGGTGCTTGAAGGCCACAAGGCGATCATTGATGCCGTCCAGTCCGGTGATGGCGCTTTGGCAAGTTTGGAAATGCGCAAGCACCTTTCGGGCACCATGGAACGTCTGCCCCAGATCATCGAAGAAAATAAAACGCTGTTTTCCTGATCTTTGATCGGCGATGGCGAATAGGGCGAAGCAGACATAAGATAAACCAAACCAAACGGCGCGCAGCATGATTGCAGCGCGCCGTTTGCGTTGTATCAGGCGCGTTTTGCAACATCCCAGATACCGGTTTTCGCGGTTTCTTCGACGAAGTTGCGCAGACTGTTGGGCTGACGGCCGAGAATTTCATATACATCGCTGGTCGGTTGGCTGTTGCGGCCATCAAGGACTTCGGAAAACAGATAGCGGATCAGCCCACGGACTTCGTCGGGCATGCCGTCTGCTTTAAGGCCTGCATCCAACTCATCAACGGTGATGGCCACGAAATTGACCGGGTGGTTGGCAACACTGGAAATCATTTTGGTGACGTCGGCAAAGGTGACGGCACTCGGCCCGGAAAGCTCATAGGTCTTGCCGATATGGCCCTGATCAAGCAGGCAGGCAACCGCGCATTCGGCAATGTCATTGGCATCAACAAACGGTTCGGGCGTGTCACCTGCGGGCAGGGCGAGGGTGCCTTGCTGGATATAGGGCAGGAACAGGTCTTCGTTGAAATTCTGGAAAAACCAGTTGGCACGCAGCACCGTGGCATCCGCCCCGGAATGGCGCAGTGCATCTTCTGCGCGATGGGCGGCTTCTTCACCGCGGCCAGATAGCATCACAATGCGTTTTGCGCCATGCATCAGCGCGCGCTTGGCAAAGCTTGCGATGATGTCATCTGATCCTGGAACGGCAAGATCCGGCTGGAAGGTGACATAGACCGCATCGCGATCACGCAGGGCATCATCCCAGGTTGTCGGATCGGTCCAGTCAAAGGCGGGTGTCGTGCTGCGTGAAACAGCGCGCACATCATGACCAAGGGCAATGAGTTTTTCGGCAACGCGTCGGCCGGTTTTGGCCGTCGCGCCCAGAACAAGAAAGCGGGGATTGGTTGGCATCAAATTGGCTCCTGAATAGGTTTTTCAAAATGTGAGGAATCCTCACATTTGCCAAATGTGATAAATCCTCATATTTTGATCGTCAAGAGCTTTGGCCCATCACAAGCCTGTGAAACCCGGGCCACGATGCCGGGATATTTCGAGGATAAAGGATCTAACGCGTTGTCTGATAACGTGAAAAAAATGCGCCGCGCACCGACCCAAAAAAGAAGTCGCGAACGGGTCGACACCATCCTGAAAGTCGCCTGCGAGCTGATTTCAGCCCAGGGCAGTGATGCCATCAAGATGGGGGAGGTCGCCGAAAGGGCGGGGATTTCCATCGGATCGCTCTATCAGTATTTCCCCGATAAGGCATCGATCATTCATGCGCTTGCCGATCGCTATAATGCCGAATCCCTGCATTGCATCGAAGAGGCACTGCCAGAAGTGAATTCGCCTGATGCCTTGCTGGCAGCCTTTGATCGGTTGATCGACACCTATTACGAGCTGTTCTTGGCCGAACCGGTGATTTGCGATATCTGGACCGGAACGCAAGCCGACAAGACGCTGCGCGACATGGAAATGGAGGTCAGCCGTGCCAATGCCGACCTTCTGGCCAAGGCAATCCTGCGGGTGCGCGACAATGATGGTGATTTCAAAACAATCGCCGCACGGTGTTTGCTGATCATGTATTCCGGCGAAGCCACCATGCGCCTTGCCATTGCCGTTCCCCGCGGTGAGGGCCGCGAGATCGTGGCAAGTTACAAGCGGATGGTCGGCCGTGAACTGGCTGATATGGCCCGGGTTTAGGCTGTTTGGGCGTGGTTAGCCTGCCTTGGCAGCAAACGGTGTTGGGGCAGGGCGGCCAAGAAGGAAGCCCTGCACATAGTCAACATCGTGATCACGCAGGAAATCGAGTTCTTCCTGGCGTTCTATGCCTTCGGCGATTACTTCGATATCAAGCTGCTTGGCCAGCGCGATCAGTTTGCTGACAATTGCCTGTTTGAACTTGTCATGATCGACGTGATCGACCAGTTCACGGTCGATCTTGATGATATCGGGGCGCAATTCCGGCAACATGTTCAGCGTCGAATAGCCGGATCCGACATCATCAAGCGCAACCCGGAAACCTGAATCACGATAGGACTGAAGGATGGCGCTCAGATGTGCCGTGCTGCGGACTTTTTCGGTTTCTATCACCTCGAACACAACATTGCTGCGATCAAGATTGCACTCCTCGACGACCTCGATGGTCGAACGCAGGCAAGAATCCGGATCATAGATCGAGCTCGGCGTGAAGTTGATAAACAGATTGCCTTTCACGCCAGCCTTATGCGCATTGCGGACATTGGCCGCACGTGCCGCGCGATCAAGCTGAAAAAGCAGGGTTGCTGACTGGGCCGCATCAAAAAGCTGGCCCGGATTGATCACATCGCCGGTCGCGCTTTCGCCGCGGACAAGGCATTCATGGGCATAGGGTTTACCAAGGTCATTGATGTCAAAAATCGGCTGAAATACCGAATTCAACCGGTTGTCACGCAACAGATCGCCCAGCCATTCTGCGCCGATTGCCGCCCGGATCGCACCAAGGCTTGTAATCTGGGCAATATCATCGATTTCGGGGCGCTGAACGCCGGGCATGATCAATGCCTTGGTGTCAGACAGTTCTTCGGGAAGGAGATTGCCTGATATGGCATCAATCAGCGCTCGCAGACCCGGACGGGTGTAATGGATGGATAGGGTTGCGACAGACGGTGTTTTTTCGACCTCTATGCCGATTGATTTCGCACCGGCCAGGATTTTGCCGGTGGTATGGGCAACTGGCGGCCAGAGAAAGAGTGTCCCGTTTGCAGGTGCGATTTCAGGAACCGCATCACATTTTTCACAATAGGTCACCTCAATCTCCCCGTCTGGTCCTTAGTCGTGCCGTTGGCTTTTCCCGGTCGGCAATTCTTCTGATTAACATACTGTAACATATGGTGCGCAGTGACAATAATTCCTGCGTCAATCAATACATTCGTACGGAACTTTATCCTGTACGGCGATGTTTGCGGCAGGCGATCAATCAAGACGCTGCGCGAAAGGATTTATCATTGCGAAAAGCGCTGATAATGTTTGCCCGTCATTCTGCGAGACTGAGGATCCGATGCAGTACAGCATGCGGCAATACCGCCCCGAAGCACAAAGCCACAGCCACGGCGATTTCCACCAGATCATCATCTCCGAGCTGGGCAAGCTTGAGATGGAGGTTGAAGGGCGCGGGGGTGAGGTGTGCGGTCGCCAACTGGCCTTTGTCGAGGCGGGTAAAACCCATGCCTATCGTGCGGAGGGGCTAAACCGGTTCCTTGTGCTTGATGTCGATGCCGATCTGGCTCATCGCACCGGTCTTGAGGCGCTTTGGCATCGCCATGGCAATGCTGCGACTTACCTTGAAGTGGGGCTAGGGCATCAGAGAGGACTGGTCGCGTTATTGCAGATGATCGCACCGCTACGCGATCACGAATCCCAGACAGATATGCTCGATTGCCTGAAAACGCTTTTGTTGCGTAGCCGTCAGAGCCGTGGCGGGAATGCCTTTGGCATGGCGGCGCTGCCATCACGGCTCCTCCGTACCATGGCATGGGCGGAGGCCCGGTTGGGCGAAGACATCACGATTAGTGACATGGCGACCATTGCCGCCCAATCGGAGAGCAGCCTGTTTAGTGCCTTTCAGAAATATATTGGGACAAGCCCGATGCGCTGGCTGACCGAGCAACGTCTGCAAATGGCCATGGCGCTTTTGCGTGATCCCGAAATTCGCCTTTCGATGTCGGATCTGGCAAATGCGGTCGGGTTTGCCGATCAAAGTGCCTTTTCGCGTGCTTTTTCCCGCCGGTTTGGCTGCGCGCCCAGCTCGGTCCGCCGCGATCCGGCGGGCTTTTAGGGCCATACTTCCCACCAGGTCCTTGTCGCAAACTTTCGGAGTTTGGGCAAAGACCTTGGTGTCAAACAGGTGCATCTTCCGGTTTACAAACTCAGCAAACCGGGATGGGCGCGATGGATGAAAAACGCAAGGCAACGCTGATCGGTTCGGTTGCCGTAATTCTTTGGGCTCTGCTTGCCCTGTTCACGACCGAAGTGGCCGACATCCCGCCGTTTCAACTGGTCAGTTTGTGCTTTGGTATCGCCAGCATTTTCAGTGCGCTCTGGATCTCGCTCCGCGGGGGTGATGTGGTTCGGGCCTTGTGTCAGCCACTTGGTGCCTGGGCGCTTGGCGTGGCGGGGCTGTTTGGCTATCACTTTTTCTATTTTGTCGCGCTGGCAAACGCGCCGGCAGTTGAGGCCAGTCTTATTGCCTATCTCTGGCCGCTGCTGATTGTTTTGTTTTCTGCACTTTTGCCCGGCGAACGACTGAAATGGCAGCATATCGGGGGTGCCGTTCTGGGGTTGTCCGGGGCCGTTCTTCTGGTGGGAAAGGGGCAAGCCCTGACCTTTGATCCGGCATTCGCGCTGGGATACGGGGCGGCAATTATCTGTTCATTGCTGTGGTCGGGTTATTCGGTCGCGAACCGGCGCTATCGCAATGTTCCGGTGGGGGCAGTCTGCGGGTTTTGTGCAGGTGCCGCCATTCTTGGCCTCATTACGCATGCTATGATCGAAGACTGGGTAACGCCAGACGCCAGACAGTGGCTTGCTATTCTCGGGCTTGGACTGGGCCCGGTCGGGGCCGCATTCTTCGTCTGGGACCATGGCACCAAACACGGTGATATTCAGATCCTCGGTGTTCTGGCCTATGGCGCGCCATTGCTTAGCACATGCTTGTTGATTGCGTTCGGCAAGGCGATTGCAACGCCAGCCATTATCGCCGGCTGCATCTTGATCGTTGGCGGCGCCATTCTGGCATCAGCGAATTTCAATTCACGAAAACGTCGGCAGCGAAGCTCTGTTTAATAATGCCAATCGGTGTGTGGCAGTTCGGTCACAATTACGTGAACATCGGTCAGAAAGAGCCTGGTTGTGCTGTGCAACAGTATTTAACTGACCTATAGTCGTTATGTGCTTGGGGAGGGGGCGTAGAACAACAATTACGCATCTAGGGACAGATGAATGACGCAGTCACAAAAAGACATTGCGCTTGAAATGAAGCGGGCAATGTCGGCCGGGCAGTTTGATCGCGCAGCCATGATTGGCGCGCAACTGTTGCGTTTGCATTCCAATAGAACAGATATCCAGATCATGACCGCGGTAAGCGAGCTGCAGGGAGGTTCTGTTGAAAATGCAGGTAGAAGGCTGAAAAAGCTGTTTAATTCACTGCCGTTGACGGACCGTTTTTTTGCACCAGTCGCTCAGAACTTCCTGCAATATGCATATCAGTCAAATGACTATTCTTCATTTGAATCTGCGATCAGAAAGCGCTTGCGTGCTGCGACGCACAAGGATTGGCTCAGCTATATGCTCGCTGACGTCATCTTCCAAAGAGAACTCAGCAAAAGTCCTGGACTGTGTTTTGCACCCGGACTGAGCGAAGCAATCGACGTTCTCAATTCGATTCCCGGCAAAAGCCAGACATTCGACGAAGCCCAGATGCTGCTTGGTCGAGTTTATCTGTATCAAGAAAAATATACAGAGGCATTTGGCATTCTGGAAGGCGTCGTCGAGCGCAACCCGGATGGTCTTGCATCACGAATGTTGCTGGCGTCAACTTATGCAATGGCTGGCGACGTGGAAAACGCAGTTGCTGCGAGCCTGGAAATCCTGCGTCGGAAGCCATCTTTTGGTGCTCAGCCATACCTGATCATTTCCTTTATGCGCCCGCAATCCATGCCCGAAAGTGCCAGCGGTGTTCTCGATGCAATGCTTGATAAGGCGGATATCGCAAAAGGAGAGCGTTACAAGGCGGCCTTTGCGCGGGCAAAGATCGAGGAAATGAAAGGCAACATGAAAGAGGCCTTTGATTTCTATCGGTTGGGGCATAGTGCAAACCGGTCGGAGCGGCCGTTTGATATGCCGCGCGAACTCATGGAACTTGCGCGTTTGCGTGATATGGCGGGATCGGTCCCGGTTTTGGAAGATGTCAGCTCAGAAAACGAAGATGGCCCGCGCCCGATCTTCATCGTCGGGATGCCGCGATCCGGAACAACCCTGACCGAGCGTATTCTTGGTGCCCATCCCGATGTGCATGCCGCCGGCGAAATCGGCGATTTTGCCAAGGCAGTTATTGATGTGGTCGGACGTGGTCAGATTTCTGATCAATTGGCGCGCATCAATGCCAAGGCAGCGAAGAAAATTCGCCAACAGTATCTTGCGGCACTCAAGGCCTATGCGCCCGAAAAGCGGTTTGTCACCAACAAGACACCAGCCAATTTCCTACGTGTAGAGATGATCCGGCGCGTCTTTCCCGATGCACCGATCATTCACACCCATCGCCATCCGCTTGCGACCTGTCTTTCGATCTACACGACACCGTTTTCAATCCCGATGCGGTATTCCGATGATCTCGGCGAATTGGCTGATTACTACCGCGGTTATGTCGGTCTGATGAATGCCAGTTTTGAAGCAGATCAAAATGGCCAGCTTTACGATCTTTCGTACGAAGACCTCGTGTCTGATCCGGAAGCTGTTGCACAGGATTATCTGGCCCATTGCGGACTGGATTGGCATCCGGGATGTCTTGAATTTTATCGTGCCGGCAAAGTTGCTGCGACGGCCAGCATGATCCAGGTTCGTCGCCCGATCAATCAGGACTCCGTTGAAAAATGGCAACGGTTTGAGCCGTTTATCGGGCCGTTGGCATCCTTGGCCGATGATCCGTACGTTCAGCAACGGAGTGCTGCGCGCAAATCATCGCGCCGTGCGGTTGCTGCGTGACCAAGCGGGTTGGTTTGGGTTAGAAGGTATCGGTATAAGATGATGCCGACAAACCCGGAGCGCCGCGATGAACACGACCATTCCAAAGGCAGAACTGCACCTGCATCTTGAAGGGGCGATGACGCCATCGCTTGTCCGCAGCTTTGCCAAGCGCAATGGCCTGACATTGCCGGGTGATATCTATGATGCGCAGGATCGTTATATCTGGCGTGATTTTCCCGAGTTCCTCAACAGTTTTGACAAGGCGAGTACTGCCATCCGCACCAAGCAGGATTATTCCGATCTGACCTGTTCCTATCTGGTAGAGCAGGCAAAGGTCGGCACGCTTTATGTCGAGATTTTCTGTTCGCCGACCCATGCAGCCAGTTGTGGATTGTCATTTGACGCGCATCTTGAGGCAGTCGTTGATGGTATTGACCGTGCCGAAAAAGAAACCGGGATCATTGGCCGGATTATCATGACCTGTGTGCGCCACGTTGGGCCGGATGTGGCGGTCAAGGTCGCGCGTGAAACGGTTGATTGTCGTCACCCGTACATTGTCGGTTTTGGCATGGGCGGCAATGAAAGCCTGTTCACACAGGAAGATTTTTATCCGGCGTTCAAGATCGCCCGCGATGCCGGTCTTGGCTGCACCACCCACGCCGGCGAGGTCGAAGGGCCGCAAAGTGTATGGGACGCGATTGAAAAACTTCCAGTGACGCGGATCGGCCACGGGGTGCGATCAATCGAAGACCCCAAACTGGTCGATACACTGGTTAAGCGTGATATCGTTCTTGAAGTTTGTCCGGGATCGAATATCGCGCTGTCGGTTTTCCCGGATTACACATCCCATCCGCTGCGCAAATTCTACGACGCGGGGGTCAAGGTGACCCTTGGCTCTGACGATCCACCGTTTTTCTTTACCTCGCTTGCAGCCGAATATCAGCGTGCCGAGGAGGTGTTTGGTTTTAGCCCCGAAGAGCTCAGTGGTCTGACCCGTACCGCCATCGAAGCTGCCTTTGTTGATGATGCGATCAAGGCTAAACTTCTGGCAAAGCTTTAGGGTCAAAACCACTCAAATCATCGCCCAGGTCTCCCGGATTCACTTTTTTGCGTGCGCGCGATGTGAGCATCAAAAATTTGCCAGAACCTGTTTCGATAAATGTCACGTTCCTGAAGAATTTCGTGGCGGGCTTCAGGGATCTCCGCAATGGTGATCGACGGTACGTTGCCAAACAGATCTTCCGTCGTCTGGTTTGAAACAACCTGATCGTTCCCGGCCAGAACAATGGTGATGGGGGGCAGGGACCATGTGCCAGACTTCATCTGTTCGATCCGGGTGGTCAGGGATGCTTGCGCCTTGAAACAGGCATCAAGCCAGCCAGCAGAAACGCCACCAACCACAAGGTTCGGACTGCTTTGCAAGATGGCAACATTTCGCGCATGACGGACCGGATCGGAAGTCAGAATGTTTTCGGCCTCGAACCCGGCAAGCGGGCTTAGTTTGCGTTGGCCGGGCAGGTACTGTTTGTCAAATCCATAACGACACATGCTGTCGGAGACAAATTGCGCCGCCAATGACAGCCAATCAGGACCACCCAGTCCAAAAAACGGCGCGACCATCACCACGCTTTCCCACAGATCCGGTTGATCGAGCATCATCGCCATCGCAACCAGCCCGCCGGTCGAGTGCGTTATCAGAAGCGGGCAGGCAATGCCGTGGACTTTTTTCACATGATCAACAACATGGCGTGTATCGGCGATATAATGCGCAACATCATGGATATACCCCATGACCGGATCATTCGTTTCGCGGGACGATCCACCGTGGCCGCGAAAATCAAAGGTCACACAACCGAAACCACGTTCGGCAAGCTCGTCTGCCGTTTCCTGATAGCGTTCAATATATTCCCCGCGCCCCTGCAGGATAAGGACATGCTGGCGCGTGTTTTCGGGCGTTTGAACACCAAAGCGCAGATTTATCCCGTCGGGTGTTTCGAAAATGTCGGTCGAAAAAGTCATCGGGCGGGTTCAGTTCCTAGTCCTGCGTGGTGATTGCCTTTGCGATGAAGGCAGCCATTTTATCCATCATACCCGGGAAGTCGGGATTGAATGTGCCACGACGCATTGTGCCGGGGGGCGCTTCGTCAAAAAGATTGCGTTCGCCATACAGGACATCCGTGCCGGATTGGCAGTTTGAGCGGGCAGTTTCGTCATCATAATGACCGCAATCAGGGACCGCGCCATCAAGGCCATAAATGGGATCCTTGGGGCTCATGGTAATTGCGGTGTGGGCATGATTGAGTGTACGCATCTCGTTGTTTTCTGAGCGGACAATTTCAATGCCGTCGCAAGTTGCGCTGCTAGTCGGCGGGTCGATTTTGCCCTGATACCAGATCAGGTGTTTTTGCGGGGTGGTGACCTTGTTGCAGAAGAAGTCGCGCATCAGGTCGGGGTTGATGGTCTGATCATCCGAACTGACAACGCCGAAAACCGGAACATCAAAGTCTTCCAACTTTCCTTGGCCAAAGGGCTTGGTCAGCAAATAAAACTCCGCTGCCGCGTTCATTGCCATCGAACCATATTTGCCAGGATCATTATTCTCGCCCTCACCGACCCAGTCTTTGACATATCGGACATAGGGGGTAAGCCAGGCCTGTTCGCTTTTGGCCGCAAGACCGGGTGACAGCATAACCAGTGCGCTGATCAGGTCGCTCTTGGCCTGTTGTTCGCTATAGACCCGCCCAATCAGGGCGGCCCCGGTCGAAAAACCCATCGGGATGATGTGATCAATCTCATCCCCAAAGCTGTTCATGCCGAAACGAACGGTTTCGAGCCAGTCTTCATATTCGACATCAAGCAAGTCACCCGGCACCGTGCCATGCCCCGGAAGAAGAACACCGTGAAACGTCGCACAGGGAAAACGTTGGCGCAGATCATCACGGATGTCACTTAACCAATAAGGGCTGTCGGTCAGGCCATGTACCATCAGGAAGCCAACACCATTTCCCTGCGCAGGGTCGGTTTCTTCGTTGGCAGTACAGGTGTTGCTCACCGGTCCAAGCACATAAGGCGCGCGCATATCGACAACCTGATCAAGCGTATGGATGCCAAACGGTTTTTCTTCATGCACAAATCGTGTCGTGGAAAGGACGTCGCGGAGTTGCTGGCGTGTGGAGCGGACATAATCTTCAAACGGCATTCCTTCGACGGGCGGAGCAATCGCGGCACCGGATGGCGAAAGCGGGGCGTCTGATTTTGCGCAGGCACCTGTCGTCAAAAGTCCCAGCAGGGCAAGGGATGCCAAACCAGTCTGAAATATGCGGGACGTACCCATGATGATTGCTCCGTTCGGTTCCCGGGATTGGACTTGGTTTTTCTATTGTTGTCAGAAGATGTTAACGCGGGAAGCCACATGGTGCGAGAAACAAAAAAGCGATCTGTGAACAGATCGCTTTTTCATCAGTATCACCGCTGTGAGTAACCGGATTATTCCACCAGTTCCCAGCTGTGCGTGACCTCTGCGGCCTTGGACAGCATGATGGATGCCGAGCAGTATTTTTCTGCCGAAAGTTCGACGGCGCGGCCGACCTTGGTTTCATTAAGGTTTTTACCCTTTACCTTGAAGTGCAGGTGGATTTTGGTGAAGACCTTCGGGTCGGTTTCTGCGCGTTCGGCCTTAACGTCGGTTTCGACATCAAGGACGTTTTCTCGACCCTTCTTAAGGATATGAACAACGTCAATCGACGAACAGCCACCGATACCAAGCAGAAGCATCTCCATCGGGCTCGGGCCAAATCCGTTATCCCTGTCGCCATCCATGACGACACCATGTCCGGTACCACTCATTCCGGTGAAGGTCAGGTTTTCAAGCCACTTTACACGCGCTTCCATCTTCGCATTCCCATATGTGAACAATTGTTGTCTTAACCTCTAGCCCGCCTTGCGCCTACCTGCAAGGTGAGATCATGGAAAGTCGGCCGGGCTGTGGTCGCAAATGCGACCATGAGTGGCAAGTTGTTATAGGAGTTTTTACTTTCCGGATGGATACTGGTGTAATTATTCAGATCCCTATGGTGCAGGAGTATCAGTCATGACAGAGGATCCGACGCGCAGCAAAAGCCGTTTCATGATGGGCATGGAGCATGTCCTGCGTGAGATCAATCACGAAATCATCAGCCCGGCCATTCCGGATATGTCGGTTGAAAATGCCGTGCCGCTGATGATCACCGTTGCACGGCTTCGGGCGGATTATCTGAAATTTGCCTTCCACCTTTGCGATGATCGCGCAGAGGAACACCCGACGGTGGACGAGTTGGCAAAGCTCAAGCATCTGAGAGAAAGCTTTCAGGAAATGCTGGCCGTCGCCAAGGAACTCGAACACTGCATTGATCGCGGTTACATCGATCTTCCGGCGAAAAAATAACGATATTCTGACCTGCACCCGTGTTTGATGTCCTGCTATTCAAAAAAATAATGACTTATTCTCCAGTATATGCAATGGGTTGCGCATATAAATACACAAGGCCGTCTTAAAAGGTCTGATCTGGGACATCACATAAAACACGAATAAAGGGAGAGCGCTGTTTTGCAGCGCGCCGGGTGTCTTGTCAGTCAGTGCGGATGTTGTGGCAACTGCGGCGTTGTCACGTGATAGTCTTATTTTTCTGGATCCGGGCGACCTTAAGGTTGTCTACGTCAACGCGGCTGCGGAAAAGCAGCTTGGCGATGCAAAATCTGTTTTGCGTAAAGGTACAGAGGTCAAACAGCTTCTGGCCTATCTTGCCAAAAATGGCGAATTTACCGATGGCGACGCAGTAGCAGCAGTTCGCAACGCCCTCGCATCCATTTCGTCGGGCAAACATGCCGAACTTCCGGCCTTTCGTCTGGGGAAAACGCCGTTTAACTGGCATTGCGATGTCGGACCGTCCGGAACATTTGCGCTGGTGTTACGTGATGCCGGGCGCGCCCAGGAACTTGCCAAGGCACTGTCAGAACACAAGACATTCATTCAGCACCTCATCGATGTTTTGCCAACTCCGGTTTACCTCAAAAACCGCGAAGGGGTTCTGACCCGTTGTAACGGCGCCTTTGCCGAACTGTTTGGTACGGATGTCGAAACGGCGATTGGCAAGAGAATGGCGGACTTTGCTCCCAAATCACTTGCCAAAACCGTCGGTGAACTCGAAGCACCGTTACGCGATGCCGAGGGGCAGGTACGTGACGAGATTACCTTTGCGATTGATGACAAGGAATGCACGGCCCTGTTTGCCGCCTCGACCCTCAGGGGGCCAAGTGGCGCGATTGCGGGCACCATCGGATCATTGATTGATGTGACCAGCCTTAAAAAGGCGCAGGCCGAGGTCGCCGAGGCATCCCAGCGTCTGACAGGGTTGCTTGAAAGTGCACCGATCGGGGTCGGGATTTCCAACCGGGAAAGCGGCGTTTTCAAATTCTTCAACAGCACATTTTCCAAAATGCTCGGAATTGAAGACGAAAGCAAAGCAACGGATTCCATTCTTCTTTCCGAACGTTATCGCGAGAAATCGCTAGAGGATATGGATGCGCTGGGTGAACTTCAGGATGTCGAGATCCGGTTGCGCCGATCTGATATGCCCGAGGCGCGCTGGCTTAAAACATCAATCGAACCGCTTTCGTTCCAGGGGGAGGAAAGCGTGCTTTGGTGGACCAGCGACATCACCAAGCAAAAGCACGCCGCGCGCGAATTGCAGAACAAGGCCAACAATGATGAGCTGACCGGGTTGGCCAACCGTGCGCGCTTCATGCAGAAGCTTGATCAGTGCGAAACCGTGTTGCGCGGAACCGATACGCCCGCCGCGATCTTTATCCTTGATCTTGATGGCTTCAAGCAACTGAACGACACGCAAGGTCATGCTGCTGGGGACTGGGTACTTGTTGAAACCGGCAAGCGCCTGAAACGTGCAGCCCGCCGCGCAGAAGAGGTCGCACGCCTAGGCGGGGACGAGTTTACCTTGCTGTTCTTAAACAAGGGCGCTGAAAAGGAAATGGCCGAGGCGGCCGAAGCGATTCTTGCCGAAATGAGCCGTCCATTTGTCTGGGAAGGACATGATTGCGATATTTCCGCCTCGATCGGGCTGGCTGTGTTTGATGGCGGCAATTGCGATATGAGCGAGCAACTCCGCCGTGCTGACAAGGCGATGTATGAAGCCAAGGCAGCAGGCAAGGCACAATATCGCCTCTATACCCCGGATATGGAACCCGATCTGCATGCTGATGATTGATTTAATCGCGATCTTAAATGCCGGATCAACCTGATCGGGGACGCGTAAGCAAACGATTTTAGCGAAACGAAAAACGCCCGGCCGATTGGCCGGGCGTTTCGCGTAAGCATTGTCTTCCGAATGGAAGATTAGCCGCTGTAGTACATGTCGAATTCGACCGGGTGCGGAGCCTGTTCGAAACGAACGACTTCTTCCATCTTCAGTGCGATGTATGCGTCGATCAGGTCGTCGGTCATCACATCGCCTTTTTTCAGGAATTCGCGGTCTGCATCGAGGCTGTCGAGAGCTTCGTGCAGCGAACGGCAAACGGTCGGAACTTCTTTGAGCTCTTCCGGCGGAAGGTCATAGAGGTTTTTGTCCATTGCTTCGCCCGGGTGGATCTTGTTCTCGATACCGTCAAGGCCAGCCATCAGCATTGCAGAGAATGCGAGATACGGGTTGGCAAGGGCATCCGGGAAGCGGATCTCAACGCGTTTGCCTTTCGGAGACGCGGTGTACGGGATACGGCAGGAAGCAGAACGGTTACGTGCAGAATATGCCAGCAGAACCGGTGCTTCGAAGCCCGGGACCAGACGCTTGTAAGAGTTGGTCGTCGGGTTGGTGAAGGCGTTCAGAGCTTTGGCGTGCTTGATGATACCGCCGATGTAGTACAGAGCGGTTTCAGAAAGATCCGCATAGCCATTGCCAGCAAACAGCGGCTTGCCTTCGTGCCAGATCGACTGGTGGGTGTGCATGCCCGAGCCGTTGTCACCGAAGATCGGTTTCGGCATGAAGGTTGCGGTTTTGCCATACTGGTGTGCAACCATGTGGATGCAGTATTTGTAAACCTGAACCGCGTCAGCATGTTCGATCAGGGTGCCGAATGCGATACCCAGTTCGTGCTGCGACGGAGCAACTTCGTGGTGGTGCTTCTCGCAACGCACGCCCATTTCGTTGATGTAGTTGACCATTTCGGCACGGATGTCGTTTGCCGAGTCAACCGGCGGTACCGGGAAGTAACCACCCTTCGGACCCGGACGGTGGCCGCGGTTGCCGCCTTCGAATTCGGTGCCGGTGTTGTACGGACCTTCTTCGGAGTCAAGCGCGTAAGCCATGCTCTCCTGCGAGGTGCTCCAACGAACGTCGTCGAACATGAAGAATTCCGGCTCTGCGCCGAAATATGCGGTGTCGCCGATACCAGCGGACTTCATGTATGCCAGTGCGCGTTTCGCGGTCGAACGCGGGCAACGCTCGTAACCCTGGCCGGTTGCCGGTTCGATAACGTCACAAACAAGGATCAGGGTCGGCTGCGCGGTGAACGGATCAACAACGGCGGTCGACGGATCCGGCATCAGGATCATGTCGGATTCGTTGATTTCTTTCCAACCGGAGATCGACGAACCGTCGAACATGATGCCGTCAACAAAGACGTCTTCGTCGATGGTGCAGATATCCTGTGCGGTGTGCTGCCATTTACCTTTGGTATCGGTAAAGCGCAGATCGACAAACTGGATGCCTTTTTCTTTGATCAGATTAAGTACAGAAGCAGCGTCAGACATGATGCAACCCTTTAAAACTCATAAACAGTTACCGTATGGTGTTCAACGAAAGGCGTGACCGATCAGATCGCGTCGTTACCCCGTTCACCAGTACGAATACGGATCGCGTCCTCAAGTGAGGAAACGAAAATTTTACCGTCGCCGATACGCCCGGTATGAGCGGCTTGCTGGATTGCCTCAATCGCACGCTCTACCAGCGTGTCCTCGACGACGATTTCCAGCTTTACCTTCGGCAGAAAGTCCACAACGTACTCGGCGCCGCGATACAGCTCCGTATGACCTTTCTGACGTCCGAAACCTTTGGCTTCGGTGACGGTAATCCCTTTGAGACCAATCTCTTGAAGGGCCTCTTTTACCTCGTCAAGCTTGAACGGCTTGATGATGGCTTCAATTTTTTTCATTAGCGCCCTCTGCTTTTTGGCGAGAGTTGCGTTGAACTCTGTAAAGCGTAATGCTTCGCCCGCTGACTATTGCACGGACCATGCCAGTTTTCACCGGCAACGGCATTCTAAGGATTCTCTGTGCGAAAACCCAGCAAAACCCATGAAATTTTTAAGATTTTCTGGTTTGCTGGTGACTGTGTTTTAGGCAAGATGTTCAAAAAATATGCAAACACCCTGTTTGGAGGGCAGGCAGGCAGGTTCAAACCTCTCCGGGCTTGCCATTCCGGGGCCATCATGCGACAGGATTTGCTATGCAAGGGTGTGGTCGGGCACAAAAATTATACCCGATGACCGGGACTCGACTGACCATGATACGACCGGGGCCACCATCCGGTGAACGACCATAATATAAAGGACGCCTCATGACCGAATTCGTCGGCAATCCGCTTTTCGCTTCGGGCGGGATCACGATCTTCGAAGTGATGAACGAACTGGCCCAGAAACATAAGGCCATCAATCTGGGGCAAGGTGCGCCGGATGAAGATGGCCCGGCCGATATTCGCGAAGCCGCCGCCAGGGCATTGATGGAACTGTCCAACCAGTATCCGCCGCTGGCTGGTGTGCCCGAGCTGCTTCAGGCCGTTGCCGACCACAATAAACGGTTTTATGGCATCGAGGTTGATCCGAAAAAAGAAGTGCTGGTTTCCGTTGGTGCGACCGAGGGGTTGGCCGATGTGATTCTTGGTCTGGTCGCGCCCGGTGATGAAGTCATCCTGATTGAACCGCTTTATGACAGCTACCTTCCGATGGTGAAGCTGGCGGGCGGCATTCCCAAGCTGGTGCGCGTTACCCCGCCGCACTGGGAATTGCCACGCGAAGAACTGGCGGCGGCCTTTTCGGAAAAAACCAAGCTGATCCTGCTGAATTCGCCGCAGAACCCGTGCTCGAAGGTTTATGGTGATGATGAGCTGCAATTCATTGCCGATCTGTGCATCAAGCATGATGTGATTGCGCTCTGTGACGAGGTTTATGAACACCTGGTCTTTGACGGGCGCAAGCACAAACCGTTGATGAC
The DNA here is from genome assembly GCF_000300275.1 of Thalassospira profundimaris WP0211. Classification (GTDB taxonomy): domain Bacteria; phylum Pseudomonadota; class Alphaproteobacteria; order Rhodospirillales; family Thalassospiraceae; genus Thalassospira; species Thalassospira profundimaris. Next base: position 297,262 of record NZ_AMRN01000005.1, read on the forward strand.
GTTCCCGGGTATGCATGAACGCACCGTGCGCATCGGATCGGCAGGCAAGACTTTCTCGCTGACTGGCTGGAAGATTGGCTATATCACGGCTTGTGCCAAACTGATGGAGCCGATCAAGAAGGCGCATCAGTTCCTTGTCTTTACCGTCGCACCCGATCTGCAACATGGTGTGGCCTATGGCCTTAACAAGGATGATGCCTATTTCGAAAACTTCACCGCCGAAATGCAGGCCAAGCGTGATTACCTGATGAAGGGGCTTAAGGAAGTCGGATTTGACGTCCTTGATTCGCAGGGCACCTATTTCATCACCTGCGATTTCCGCCCGCTTGGCTATGATTGCGACGATGTCGAGTTCTGCCAGATCATGATCAAGGAAGCCGGCGTGGTCGCCATCCCGGTATCGGCCTTCTATCAGGGCGAAGATGGCGGTGTGCGCAACTTTGTGCGGTTCTGCTTCTGCAAGGACGAAGCCAAAATGGCCGACGCGATTGCGCGCATGAAAAAGGCGTTTGCGAAGTAAGCCGTGCACGCAAAACAAGGCATTTGAAAGAACATCGGGCCGACATGTAAATGTCGGCCCGATTTGGTTGCGCGAGTAGGATAGTCTCAGGCCGTTTGTTTAAGTGTGCCCTGTCCCTGAAGCGGCAAGCCCGCCTCGCGCCAGTCATTCTTGCCTTCGTGATAATCGCGCACATTGCTGTAGCCAAGTTTGGTCAGGGCCATCTGGGCAATGCCGGAATTCTTGCACGGGCCACTGGCGCAATAGACAACAATCGGTGCATCCAGATCGGGCAGGATCTGTTTGATGCCCTCATCAATCGCATCATGTGGAATGTTGATCGCACCGGGCAGGTGGGCATCAACATAATACCGCGCCGGAAGTGCTTCGATCAGGGTCGGGGCAGTGGCGGTGCCAAGGGCGGCCTTAAGCTCGTCACGGGTAATGGTTCTGGTCATTTTCCAATCTCCATCAGGAATATCGTTGGTTGATGGGATCAGTATTGATGTGCGTTTGAGCGAAGTAAATTTGCGATAAATCGAATTGTATGTGCAATAATGCGAATGATCAGATGGCGCGTTCGGAGGATTGCACATGCTGGAATGGGATGATTTGAAACTGGTGCTGGCGGTGGGGCGGGCGCGCAGCATCACGCAGGCTGCCAGACAAACCGGCATTCACCATTCCACGCTGTTTCGCCGCATGGCTGATATTGAAAGTCGCATCGGTGCCAACCTGTTTGAGCGACAGAAGGGTGATTATCAACCAACGCCAGCGGGATTGGCGGCCATCGAAACCGCGGAAAAGCTTGAAGCCGAAATGGCCGTGCTTGCCCGAACGCTGGCCGGACAGGATATCCGCCCATCAGGCACGGTGCGCCTGACCACGACCGATACGTTGCTTCATGCCGTGCTGGCAGATGATCTGGCGGCGTTTGCGCAGGCCTATCCGGAAATTACCGTGCAGGTCGTGACCGACAACCGGTTTTATGATCTCAACCGTCACGATGCAGACATCGCCATCCGGCCCAGCAATGCGCCCAATGAAAATCTGGTCGGGCGGCAAATTGCCCCGATCCGGTCGGTGGTTTGTGCGGCAAAGGGCATGGGGGATCCCAAGAATGGCGATGGGCCATGGATTACCTGTGATGAAAGCCTTGCTCATATCAAGGCCGCCCAGTGGCGCGACAAACATTTTCATGATCAGCATGTCGTGATGCGCAGCAATTCACTTTTGAATGTGGCGCGGTTGGTGAATGCCGGGGCGGGTTATGCGGTTCTGCCGATGTTCCTTGCCGGGGCATTTGACAATATCGCGATCCTTGGTGACGCGATTGACGGGCTTGATAATGATCTTTGGATGCTGATGCACCGCGATCTTAAAGCCGTGCCGCGCGTTCGGGCCTTCAACGACTTTATGTTCCCGCGGCTCAAGGCCAAATCCGCCCTGTTTGCCGGCGCGTGATTGGCCAAAGAAAAAGCCGGGTTTTCCCGGCTTTTTCTTTGAGTATCGGCAAGACGAATGATCAGGATTTGACCATTTCCCAGCTGCCGGTTTTGGCAGAGCGGGCAAATGCATCCAAAATCTGCATATTGGCAATTGCATCTTCAATCGGATAATCGACCGGGCTTTCACCAGCAAATATCGCTGTCGCGGCTTCACCCTGCAGGGTGTATTGGTTGCAGACCGGGAATTTGATTTCACGCGCGTCGTCAAAGCCCGGCTGTTTTTGACCGGCAACGCGAATGACCGCTTCGTTTTCCGGCACGGCATTGAACGGCATCAGGATTTCAATCCGGCCTTCCGTGCCAAGGATATGCACGCGCTGAACAGCAGCCGATTGTGTGCCGCAGACAAAGCTTGCCTGCAGGCCGGATCCGAAATCAAGCATGCCAGATACCAAACGGTCGGTTCCGAATTTCGGGTCCTTGTCCATTAGCGACACGACGCGGACGGGCTCCTTGCCGGTGATAAAGCGCGGGCCGACAATGCAATAGCACCCGATATCAAGCAATCCGCCGCCGCCAATGTCCTTCTTATTGCGGACATTGTTCGGATCGGCATTGAAATAGGTAAAGATGCTTTGCACCGTGGTGAGCGTGCCGATCTGACCACTTTCGACGATTTTGCGGGCTTCCAGCCATTGCGGATGATGGCGGACCATAAAGGCCTCAAGCACTTGCTTGCCGCTTTTGTCGCGGGCGCTGATCAGGCGTTTGGCATCTTCGGTATCAAGGCCGATCGGCTTTTCACACAGCACATGCTTTCCGGCCTCAAGCGCCTTTATCGTCCATTCGACATGTAAATGGTTGGGCAGGGGGTTATAGATCGCCTCGATTGACGGATCAGCCAGCAGTTCTTCATACGAACCATAGGCGCGCGGAATGCGCATGTTTTCAGCGACCTCACGGGTCTTTTCAAGATCACGACCGGCAATCGCAAGGATTTCAAGCTGATCGCTTTCCTGCATGGCCGGGATGACCTTTTCCGTGCCGATCTTGGCGGTGCTAAGGATGCCCCACTTCATTCCGATACTCCGTCTGTTTTTCTATTATTTGGCCGTTTCCATGCCAAGGCAGGCAAGCAACCCTTTATATATGGTGTCTTGGTAACCTGCATTTGTGGCAATAGCCTGTTATTGAACTGAACTAATTAAGTCATTTGTCTTCACATGCAAGTTGCTCTGACGGGTAGGAGGCGGGATTTGTGTTATCAATGCTGCGTGTTTGATCGTCACAGAATGCTCAAGCCCGCAAAAATCGGTGCTTTGAACAACTTGGCGGAAATCGGGCTAAAAAATTGAAAATATGCGCTTGACGTTGCGGGCCTCGGGCCATATAAACCGCGCCACACGATGGCGGGTGTAGCTCAGGTGGTTAGAGCACCAGTTTGTGGCACTGGGGGCCGTGGGTTCAAGTCCCATCACTCGCCCCATTTGTGAAAAGGTCAGGCAGAAATGCCTGGCCTTTTGTCTTTTACGCGCATTTTTGCCGCGGCCCCGGTTGCCTTTGGCGGGTGATCGACTAGACTGCCCGAAAATATCAATGTTCGGGGCGATATGGGGCGGCATGGCGAAGCTCAAAGTTGATCAGGCAATGAAGCGCGCAAAGGCGCATATGCGTAAAGGCGAAATGGCCGAGGCGCGCGCACTTTATGAAGCCATCCTTGCCGATTATCCCAAAAACGAACGGGTCAAAACGGCCCTTGCCGAACTCAGCGGCCCAGTGAAGGTTGCAGCGCCTGCAAAGGGGGCTGCGTCTGGTGCGGCAGAGCCACCGGCCGAGGTGTTTGTCAAACTTTCGCAAGCCTATCAGGCCGGTCGTTTGCAAGATGTGCATGCCATGACCGGCCAGCTTTTGGGTCAGTATGGTAATTCCGGCAAGCTTTGGAACTTCCGTGCCGCGGTGAGCAGCAATCTGAACCTGCTTTCCGATGCCGAGCAGGCCTTGCGAAACGTTGTCCGCCTGCAGCCCGATATGGTGGCGGCCAAAAGCAACCTTGGGGTCATTCTGGAACGTCTGGGCAAGCTGGATGAGGCAGAGGAATGCTATCGCGCGGTGATCGCGCGCACCCCCGAGTTCGCCGAGGCGCATAACAATCTGGGCAATATCCTTAAGAGTGCCGGCAAGCTTGCAGAGGCGCAAGCCTGTTACCTGAACGCCATTGCGCGCAAGGCCGATTATGTTGACGCGCACTATAACCTTGCCAATACGCTGCGCGAACGTGACCTGCTTGAAGACGCCAAGCAGCAATATTTCAAGACGCTCAAGCTGCAACCGAAATTGGCCGAGGCCTGGTACGGGCTCGGTCAAACCATGGCCGCCCTTAAATCCCTGCCAGAGGCGGTTGAGGCCTATCAACGTGCACTTGCGGTCAAGCCGGGCTATGTCCCGGCCATGGTCGAACAATTGCGCGAACAAAGCCATCTGTGCGACTGGCGGGCGTGTGATCTGTTTGCGCAACATGCCGCTCAGCTTGGCATCACGGGCGATGCGGCCCTGCCATTCCCGCTTCTGCCGTTTGAAGATAACCCGGCCCATCAGCTTGCCCGGTCGCGCAACTTTGCCAAAAGCCTGTTGCCGCCAGCAGCCCCGGTTTCAACGATCAAGCCAACTTCGCCAGAAGGCCGCAAAATCCAGCTTGGCTATTTCTCGGCCGATTTTCATGATCACGCGACCATGTTCCTGATGGCAGGCATTTTGCGCCATCATGACAGATCAAAGTTCGAAATCTTCGTGTTCAGCTATGGCAAGAACAAGGATGGCGCACAGCGCGATCAGGTGCTTGATAACGTTGATCAGTTCTTTGACGTGCGCGATATGTCCGATGGCGATCTGATCACGCTTGCGCGGGGGCAAAACCTTGATATCGCCATTGATCTCAAGGGCTATACCCGCGATAGCCGTCTGGAGCCGTTTGCCGCCCGTCTGGCACCGCTGCAGATCAGCTATCTTGGCTATCCCGGTACGCTTGGATGCGATTTCATCGACTATATCGTCGCCGACCCGGTGGTTGTTCCGCCCGAACAGCGCAGCGGCTATCACGAGAAGATCATTTATCTTCCTGATTGCTATCAGCCCAATGACAATACCCGTGAAATTTCGGCAAATGCGATGACGCGCGCGGAGCTCGGCCTGCCCGAGGATGGCTTTGTGTTTTGTTGTCTCAACAACAATTACAAAATCATGCCAACTGAATTTGCCATCTGGATGCGGGTAATGGCGAAGGTTGAGGGCAGCGTGCTCTGGCTTTGGTGCAATAATGATGTCGCCAAGGAAAACTTGCGCGCGGCGGCGGAAAAGCAGGGTATCTCGGGGGATCGGTTGATCTTTGCCGGTTACATGCCGCAATCCGAACATCTCGCTCGCCTGCGCCATGCCGATCTGTTTATCGATACCTTCCATGTCAACGCCCATACGACCGCCAGCGACGCGCTTTGGGCCGGATTGCCGGTGGTGACACTGGCCGGGAAACAGTTTGCCGCCCGCGTTGCCGCCAGCCTGCTTTCGGCTGTTGGCCTGCGGGAGCTGATCTCCGAGACGCCAGAGGCCTATGAGGAACTCATCCTCAAGCTCGCACAAAATCCGGACATGCTGTCCGATATCCGCACCAAACTTGCCGCCAACCGCCAGATCAAGCCTCTGTTTGATACCGAGGGCTACACGCGCGGGTTTGAGCAGGGGCTGGAACGTGCCTTTGCGCAAAGACTGGCAGGCGAAGCATTTTCGGATATTGCCGTGAGTGTCTAGGTCCTGACCCTGGCTCATGGCCCTGGCCCTGGCTCTGGCTCTGGCTCTGGCTCTGGCTCCTGGCTGGGGGGCTTGTCCGATTGTGATCCGATGTCACATTCCTGACGAATTAATTCCAGATAAGGAATATGTCTTCTGGCTTGCTTGGCTGGAAGGTTGAGTGCGCATGTGATCCCGACCGCCAAGGACTGATGGATATGCCAAGCGACAGACGCCATCCGATGCTGACCCGCCGTGCCTTCTCAGTGACCCTTCTGGGTGCTATGGCCACTCCCTTTGTGGCCAGGGCCTTCGCACAAACGCCATCCGACATCCGGTCGCGAATTGCGAACATGTCCCAGCTTCATGCGATCCTGGTCCAACGCGGTGACGAGGTCATCGTTTCTGAGTCGCCGCGTGGGCCGGGCCTGGATCGGGTTGCGAACATCAAGTCCTGCTCTAAAAGCATCATCGGTCTGCTGACGGGCCATGCGATTGCACAGGGCGCGATCCCCTCGGTCGACGCCACCATCGGCGAAATCGCGCCGTCTATCATTCCAGCGGACGCCACCCCTGGTGTGGAAGATCTGACCATCGAAGATCTGGTGACGCTCAGGGCCGGGCTTGAGGGCACCTCAGGGCGTAATTACGGCGCGTGGGTCAATTCCGATAACTGGGTTTCCTTTGCGCTGCGCCGCCCGATGGTCGCAACTCCCGGCGGGCGTATGATCTATTCCACCGGTACGACGCATATCCTTGGTGCGGTGCTTGCGGTTGCAACAGGAAAAAGTCTGCTTGCGCAGGCGCGCGATGTTCTTGGTCAGCCGCTCGGCATTGAAATTCCGGCTTGGACACAGGATCCGCAAGGCTATTATTTCGGCGGGAACCAGATGGCGATGACACCGCGCGGGATGTTGCGCATCGCGACCCTCATGCGGGACCAAGGCCGGTTCGATGGCGATCAGATCATCCCGGCCGACTGGATAGACCAGTCAACCCAAACCCACACACGATCACCTTATTCGGGTCTTGCTTATGGCTATGGCTGGTTCCTGAGCCGCAGCGGCTTCATTATCGCACGTGGCTATGGTGGCCAGATCATCGCGGCACATCCGCAAAAGAACCTGGCGGTGGCCATCACCTCTGACCCGACGTCACCCGCACGATCCGGCGGATATTTTGGGGACTTGACGGATCTACTTGAGGGGGCGGTACTTTCACTGGCCTGACAGAAGCGATAAAGAGCATGTGAAAAGCGTGGCGCGCAGGGCGGGCAGAAAAATAAATTTATCCCCTTCTCCCCATCACTCGCCCCAGTGTGAAAAGGTCAGACAGAAATAGCTGGGACTTTCGCGTTTCTGATCTGGATTAATCCAATTTGATCTTTGAGCCATATTTCTCTAGTTCGGTCTGAAGTTGAAGGGCATTGATAATTCCTAACTCCAAGGCATCGGCCAGTACTTTCCTATGAATTTGGGTGTCTTGCTCTGAAATTGAGATCGGAGTGCTGATGTTGACCTTAAAAACCTCCATTCTGCTGTAGGCTTGAATGATCTTAAGTGGCAGGTCATCGGTGACTTCAGGCAACATCCTGTCTAGATAACCGATTAATTCTCGATCTATTATCGAAGGCTGTTTTTGGCCGTTTTTTAACGCAATGAGCTCATTTTGCATTAGCCGAATAAGAGGGGAAAGGGACGCTCTAGAAAACTCGTAGAACTTGAACGTCGCGATTTTTACTCTTTGTTGCCTTTCCCACCGTGCAGCCAACAAGGCGCACGCTCCGCCAGCTAAGCCAAGGAAACCAGCAAAAATTGTAGACCAGTTAATTTCCTCAAATCTTTGGCCGTAGAGCGCCCCTGTTAGAAAGGAGAAAAATAGGAGGCCGGTTAGTGCGACTAGGTTTGCAATTGGCTTTAGTGATTCCAATTAGGCCCTCCAGTATTTGTTGGTTTTTGATTGAGATTGTGTCCGGTGAATCAATCATAGAGGGTTGTTAGGTGGTCGGGAAAGTTTCAATGAGCAATTCCTTTAACATTCCCAATTCCGCGCCAATCTGCTAGGTAACGCTCCATATTTCCCAAACGGATTCATTGCTTGCCAGGAGATCGCCGCATGTCGACCAATCGCATTACCCTTCGCCGTCCTGATGACTGGCATTTGCATTTGCGCGATGGCGAGATGCTGAAAGGTGTGATTGGCGAGACGTCCGAACATTTTGCCCGTGCGATCATCATGCCCAATCTGGTACCGCCGGTGGTCAAGACCGCCGATGCGGTGGCCTATCGCGACCGGATTACGGCGGCCATCCCGTCGGGCCACGATTTCACGCCGCTGATGACGCTTTATCTGACCGAGGGCAGCAATCCCGATGATATCGAGGAAGGCTACAAGGCCGGTGTGATCACCGCACTCAAGCTTTATCCGGCAGGGGCGACCACCAACTCTGACAGCGGTGTGCGCAATTTCGATAATGCCATGCCAGCGCTGGAGCGTATGGCAGAGCTTGGCATTCCGCTGTGTGTGCACGGCGAAGTGACCGATCCCGATATTGATATCTTTGACCGTGAAGCGGTGTTTATCGACCGGGTTCTGGATCCGCTGCGCAAGCGGTTGCCGGAGCTGCGCGTTGTGATGGAGCACATCACGACCGAAGACGGTGTCGAGTATGTCAAAGCCAATGACAAGAATTTGGGGGCGACGATCACAACGCACCACTTGATCATTAACCGCAATGCCATTCTGGTCGGCGGCATTCATCCGCATATGTATTGCCTGCCGGTGGCCAAGCGTGAAAAGCATCGTTTGGCGCTGCGTGCAGCCGCCACATCGGGTGATGTGCGTTTCTTCCTGGGCACGGATTCAGCGCCGCATACTGACGAGCGCAAGGAAAGCCCGTGTGGCTGTGCCGGGATCTTTACCGCCAACAACACCGTGCAGCTTCTGGCCCACGTGTTTGAGGAAGAAGGGGCGCTGGACAAGCTCGAAGGCTTTGCGTCGATACATGGTCCGCAATATTACGGCCTGCCGATCAATGGCGATCAGATCACGCTGGAAAAACGGGCGGAGCCGGCCAAGTTCGCCGAGAAGATCGAAACCGGCGAAGGCCCGGTCACGGTGTTTAATCCGGGCTTTGATGTGTTCTGGCATTACGCCTAAGCGCAAACGCACGACAAAACAAAAGCGGCTCCATCTGGGCCGCTTTTTTTGTTGGGCTGTCGTCATTCCAAACGGCGCGCAGCGATGGTCCGGAATCTTTATGTCGTGGCCGATAATGGATTCCCGTACCCGCTTTCGCGGGCACAGGCTCTGTGCGGGAATGACGGGGGAGGTGGTTCGGATGCTAACCGCTCAGATCCACTTTGCCCGGCGCAGCATTCAGGCCAAGGGTCATGCGATAGCTTTCTGCCGCCGCACTGGCCTGTGAGGCGATCATTGCCGAGATGTTCTTTGATGCGCCCTTGGCGACGTTGAAATCAGCCGCCGAACTTCCGGGCACCGATGCCGCGCGCGATATCGCGGCCTGATTGGCGATGGCTGCCGCACCATCAAGCCCCTGAATGGGGCGGATGCTTACTTTGCCGCCGGTGGCATAAAGCCGCCCGTCGGGGCCTGCGGTATAGCTATAGCTGATCATGCCGGCATTGGCACCGGCAAGGGTTTGGTGGCTTTCTTCCTCTGTCCGGACAATCGCATCGCGGGCACTGAGTTCACGAACGATCTCGCGTTCCGACGCGGTCAGAAGGGCCGGGTTTGAGGTGGGCTGGCGCGCGTTTTCCGGGGTGGCTTCGCGTTCTTCCTGCTGGCGCTGTGTCGGGCTTTGGGTATTCGCATCGTCCGGTGCAGCACCATGAATATCGCGCGGATCAAGCTGTTGGATGATCGTAACCACCGAGGCCGCACTATTGACCGGTGCGGATTGCGCAGGCGCAGGTGACGGTGGCGGTGCCGGTTGGCGCTCGCCCGTGCTGGAGGATTGCGACGGGGTTGGTTGCTCTGTCCGTGCCGAGGGTTCGTTTGCCGGGGCTTGTGTGGCGGCGATGGTGCTCGAAAGCGGGACAAGCGCAACGGCGGCTGGCAATGTTTGCGGCGCAGACGCAGCTGTTCCGCCCGACCCGTTGGTCGGCGGTTGGCTCCCGGAGCCGAGCAGGGCGCGTGTGGCAATAATCTGGCCAAGTTGCCCGCCACTGCCGGGGATAACCTGTATTGCACCTGCCTGTATCATGACGTCCAGTATAACCCAACTTGGGGTTAAATGTATATAAGCCGATCAAGGAGATGACCGGGCGTGATGAGAGTGATCACGCCGGTTTGATGCGCCGGTTTTGCCCGCAGCGGGTAAGGTGGGATCAAATATGTCGAAATCTGGTTTGGTGATCATGCGTGCGTTGAGTGTTGCCCTGTCCTTTTTGCTGATTGCTGTCGCGGTTGTTGTGTCGGTGCGCCCCGTGCACGCTGCGCCGGATGCCGATTTATGGCCGGATTGGCAGGCCCATGATCCGAGCAGTACGGTCGAGATTGACCATGGCGATTGGCAGGCGGTACTGGATCGATACGTGACCCAACATGCGCCCGGTGTGACCAGCTTTGATTATGCGGCCGCCAGCCGTGATGGCGGGGCGGGGATGGTCGCGGGCTATGTCGATGCCATGACCAAGGTCAGTGTCAATGCGCTTAACCGTGATCAACAATTTGCCTATTGGGTGAACCTGTATAATGCGCTGACCGTCAAGGTGGTTCTCGATCATTATCCGGTCGACAGTATACGCGATATCGATATTTCGCCGGGGCTGTTCTCATCGTTGCTGTCATCTGGCCCATGGGGCAAGAAACTGATCACAGTCGAGGGCAGGACGCTTAGCCTTGATGATATCGAACACCGCATCCTGCGCCCGATCTGGCGCGATGCGCGTATTCATTATGTGGTCAATTGTGCGTCGATCGGTTGCCCGGCATTGGCACCGGAGGCCTTTGACGCGGATAAGCTTGAAGCGCAGCTTGATCAGGCGGCGCGTGAATTCATCAACCATCCGCGCGCGGTGCGCATCAACGCCGATGGCGGGTTTGTGCTTTCAAGCCTGTATGACTGGTATAGGGATGATTTCGGGAAAAGTGATGCGGCATTCATCGCGCATCTGAGAAAATTCGCCGGGCCGGAGCTGACGAAAGCTCTGGGCGATATCACGGAACTTGATATCGCCGACTATGAATATGACTGGGCGCTGAACACCCGATAGCATCTGCCAAGGTGGGCAGGTGCATTACGCCGCCGTGTTGTGTAGCCCTGGTTTAACCGGATTGGTCGTTGCCCATGCGTCGGCATGTGCGTCCTCGACCGGATTTTCCGGCCGATTCTGATTTACCTGCTCGATCGTGTGACGAACATCACTGGCAGAGACGCCATCATAGCGCATTAATGTCTGAACGATCGGGTCGGCAAGCATGTCTTCGACCGTCAATTCCTGATCAACATAACTCATCATCTCATATCCCGATTTTTTTGTTATGCGTAATGTAATGCAATTGCAATTCATTCGCAACAACTATTCTATGTCGATGGTGACTTTTTTTCATTTTTATCTCTGAAACGCTTTGATCTGCCTTAAGGCAGGGCATCTATGCGAGAATTTCGCAATCTGCGTTCAGCGGCCTGCAGCGTGCTGTTATTGGGGCAAAATCTGTGAAAAGGTATTTCCTTGATTAAAAAGCGTATGGGTCTTAACGCTTGATCTGGTCTGTTCGTCATCGCGATAAGGCCCAATAAGTATGGCAAAAATGGGCTGATAAAATGAAACGTCCGGGAATTCGTGAATACGGCTTGCTGTTGCTGCTGGCCTTGATGTGGGGAAGTTCGTTCACCTTCATCAAAATCGGCGTGCATGCCTATTCGCCGCTGGTGGTGGCCTGTGGTCGTTTGTCCTTTGCCGCCCTTGTTCTGTGGTGTTTCGCAGCTATTCGTAAATCCGAACTGCCCAAGGGGCGGGGAGCCTGGATTTCGACCTTTATGGTGGCCCTGATTGGCAATGCCATTCCGTTCTTTCTAATCAGTTTTGGTGAAACACAGGTCGATGCCGGATTGGCCGCGATCCTGATGTCGACTGTGCCACTGACAACGGTGGTGCTGGCGCATTTCTTTACCCATGATGAAAAGCTTTCGACCGGTAAGGTCGTCGGGGTGATTTTGGGAACGATTGGCGTGATTGTGCTGGTTGGCCCGGAAACACTTTCCGGGCTGGGGGGCGAGTTCCTGTTCCAGTTGGCCATTCTGGTTGCAGCAATCGGTTATGCGATCTCATCGCTTGTGGCGCGCAATCTGCGTGATCAGCCGCGCATCGGATCGACGGCCGTGATCCTGACATTTGCCGCCTTGATGCTGATGCCCTTTACCCTGATTATCGATCAGCCCTGGACGATGGATTGGGACCCTGAAGGCGCACTTGCCATCATGTATCTCGGCATGTTTCCGACCGGCATTGCCATGTTCCTGATTTTGCAACTGATCGCGGTGGCCGGGGCCAGCTTCCTTGTGTTTAACAATTATCTGGTGCCAGCCGTTGGTGTGGTGATCAGCTTTATCGTGCTGGGCGAAGTGCCCGAGCCAAATGCATTGATTGCCCTGGCGGTCATTCTGGGCGGGATTGCCGCATCACAGATGCGTTTTGGCCGCAAACAAAAGGATGTTCAGCGGCCGGTTTTGAAGTCTGATCCGATGACACCGGTGATGGAAGTTCCCAAAGCCGACAAATCGGGCGGGAAGTGACGGTTTTTTGTGCCGGAAAAACCCCGAATTTTCGCGAAATTTCGAACTTTATTGCCCAACCTTGCGCGATAGGATTTGTCAATATTGTTTGTGCGGGACAAACCTGATACTTTCCGCCTTTCTGGTCCGGCATGTACCTTCAAATAGGTGTATGTCACGCCGATTGAATCATTTCTGATCAAGCGTTTAAGAGGTCACGGCCTTTGTCCACCAAAGAGACCAATCCCGAGAACCGCGATATCTTCCCGGTTTCCATCGAACAAGAAATGCGCCGCAGCTACCTCGATTACGCGATGAGCGTGATCGTCAGCCGCGCACTGCCTGACGTCCGAGACGGTTTGAAGCCGGTACATCGTCGTATTCTGTACGCCATGCACGAGAACGGGTTTGAATATAACAAGCCGTTCCGCAAATCGGCCCGTGTGGTCGGGGACGTGATGGGTAAATATCACCCGCACGGCGACAGCGCGATTTACGATGCCATGGTCCGTATGGCGCAGAATTTCTCCATGCGCCTGCAACTGATTGACGGGCAGGGCAACTTCGGGTCCATGGATGGCGACAAGGCCGCTGCCATGCGTTACACCGAGGCCCGCATGGCCAAGGCCGCGCACTTCCTTCTGGATGATATCGACAAGGATACGATTGATTTCCGCGATAACTATGACGAAACCACCAAGGAACCGTCAGTTATCCCGGCCCGTTTCCCAAACATGCTGGTCAATGGTGCCGGTGGTATTGCGGTTGGTATGGCAACCAACATTCCGCCGCACAACCTGGGCGAAGTCATTGATGGCTGCATGGCCTATGTCGATGATCCCAATATTTCCGTCGAAGGTCTGATGGAATTTGTCCATGGTCCGGATTTCCCGACCGGTGGCCTTATTCTTGGTCGTTCGGGCATCCATTCGGCATTCAAGACCGGTCGTGGTTCTGTCGTCATGCGGGCACGTACCCATGTCGAGGAAATCCGTGCCAACCGCGAAGCCATCATCGTGACCGAAGTTCCCTATCAGGTGAACAAGGCGACCCTGATGGAAAAGATCGCCGAACTGGTCCGCGACAAGAAGCTTGAAGGCATTTCCGATCTGCGTGACGAGTCTGACCGTTCGGGCGTTCGCATGGTGATCGAGCTTAAGCGTGATGCCAATGCCGATGTCGTCCTGAACCAGCTGTTCCGCTTTACAGCGCTTCAGACCTCGTTTGGTGTCAACATGCTGGCACTGAACCGTGGCAAGCCGGAACTGATGAACCTGAAGGAAATCATTCAGGCCTTCGTCGAATTCCGCGAAGAAGTCATTACCCGTCGTACCATCCACCTTCTGAAAAAGGCGCGTGATCGTGCCCATGTCGTCGTGGGTCTGGGTATTGCGGTATCGAATATCGACGAAGTCATCAAACTGATCCGTAATGCAGCCGATCCGACTGTTGCGCGTGAACAGCTGATGGAACGTGATTGGGCGGCGGGCGATATTGTTCCGCTGATCGAACTGATTGCCGATCCGAACCAGGTTGGTTCAACTGATGGCATGTATCGCCTGTCCGAAGCACAGGCACGTGCAATCCTTGAGCTGCGTCTGCATCGCCTGACCGGTCTCGAACGCGACAAGATCGCGGGCGAATTGACCGAGTTGGGTGAGAAGATCAAGGACTTCCTTGATATCCTTGCCTCGCGTGAGCGCAAGCTGACGATCCTCAAGGATGAACTGACCGAAATGCGTAATGAATTCGCCGACCCGCGTCGTAGCGAAATTCAGGAAGCAGAGTTCGAACATGACATCGAAGACCTGATTGCCCGTGAAGACATGGTCGTGACCGTGTCGCATAGCGGTTATATCCAGCGTGTTCCGCTGTCGACCTATCGCGCACAGCGTCGCGGTGGTAAAGGCCGTTCGGGCATGGCAACCCGCGAGGAAGATTTCGTTTCCAAGCTGTTTGTTGCCAATACCCACACCCCGGTTCTGTTCTTCAGCTCCGAGGGGATGGTCTATAAGATGAAGGTCTGGCGCCTGCCGATGGGTACGCCGCAATCACGCGGCAAGGCGCTTGTGAACCTGTTGCCGCTGTCAGAAGGCGAATATATCACCACGGTCCTGCCGCTTCCCGATGAGGAAGAATGGCCGAACCTGCATGTGATGTTTGCCACCTCGACCGGTAACGTCCGCCGTAACAGCCTTGCCGATTTCGTGAATGTGAAATCAAACGGCAAGATCGCCATGAAGCTTGAAGAAGAACGTGGTGACAAGCTGATCGCGGTTCAGACCTGTACCGATGATGACGACATTCTTCTGACAACCCGTCAGGGCAAGTGCATTCGTTTCCGTGTCGGTGACGTGCGCGTCTTTACCGGCCGTAATTCGGTTGGTGTGCGTGGCATCCGTCTGGCCGATCAGGACGAAGTCATCGCGATGTCGGTGCTGTTTGGCAACCATGTTTCGATGGAAGAGCGCGGTGAATACCTCTCGATCACTGGCAAGTTGCGTCGCGAGGAAATCACGGCTGATAACCTTCCGCTCGAACTGCTGTCCGAAGAACGCTATCAGGAAATTCTCAGTGGCGATCAGATGATCCTGTCGGTCACTGAAAACGGTTATGGCAAACGGACGTCTGCCTATGAATATCGTGTGACCGGCCGTGGTGGTCAGGGCTTTGCCAATATCGAGATGTCGGAACGTAACGGTAATGTCGCTGCATCCTTCGTGATCGAAGAAGGCGACGAACTGATGATGGTCACCAATGGTGGCAAGGTCATCCGTATGCCGACCCATGACATCCGTATTGCCGGACGTAAGACCCAGGGTGTGACGCTGTTCCGTACTGCCGAAGACGAACAGGTCGTCGCAGTCGAACGTCTGTCAAATCTTGGTGATGAAGATGATGAGATCATCGATGGCGAGGAAGGTGTGATCGAGGGTGCCGAAGGTGCCGTTGAAACCGCCGACCAGGCCCCGGAAGCATCTGATGAAGATGCGGCTGAGGCACCGGCATCTGATGAAGCGGACCGCGACGAATAACGGGAAGTTCGATGACTGAAACGTCTTCTACCGTATCGCGTATCGGGATTTATCCGGGCACCTTTGATCCGGTAACCCAGGGGCATATGGATATCATTCGTCGTGCGACCCGGATCGTCGATCAACTGATTGTCGGCGTTGCGATCAACGCCGGCAAAGGTCCGATGTTCGGGGTCGATGAACGCTGTGCACTGGTTGAAGGTGCACTCAAGGCTGCGGGCGGTGAAGTTGCCGCCCGTACCTCAGTTAAGCCATTTTCATCGCTTCTGATGCAGTTTGCCCAGGAAAACGGATCCAGCACGATTATCCGTGGTCTTCGGGCGGTATCGGACTTTGAGTATGAATTCCAGATGGCCGGGATGAACGCCCGGCTATCCCCGGAAGTTGAAACCGTCTTTTTGATGGCATCGGACAAACAACAGTTTGTCTCTTCGCGTTTCGTGAAGGAAATCGCCCGTCTGGGCGGGAATGTCACTGAATTTGTGCCGGCAAACGTGCTGAAACGACTGCACGAAAAGCTGGCAGAAGAAAAGGAATAACGCAGGCCATGCGTCTTTTTCGTCTATTTTCAATTATCGCTCTCGTACTAGGATTTATCACAATGTCCAATGGAAACGACGCTGTCGCTCAGGATCTGGAAAACACGCTTTATCTTGACCTGAAAGATGGCCGCGTTGTGATCCAGCTTCGCCCGGATCTGGCACCGAAACATGTTGCCCGGATCAAGGAACTCACCCGTGAAGGCTTTTACGATGGACTGAAATTCCATCGTGTGATCGAAGGTTTCATGGCGCAGACCGGTGATCCCAAAGGCAATGGAACCGGTGGTTCCGGTCAGAAACTTGATGCCGAATTTTCCAACGAACGTCACGTTCGCGGCACCGTTTCCATGGCCCGTTCGGCCAATCCGAACAGTGCGGATTCCCAGTTCTTCATCGTCTTTGCCGATGCACCGCACCTTGATGGACAGTACACCATCTGGGGCGAAGTTACTGAGGGTATGGAATATGTCGATATGATCAAAAAGGGTGCGCCCTGGGCCAATGGCAGTGTTGCCGACCCGGATCAGATCGTCAAAATGCGGGTTGCTGCCGACGCGCAATAATCGCGATATTCGAACTATTGCAACCGAAAGCCGTCCCTTCATGGGGCGGCTTTCGCGTTTTTGGGGCTGAATGCGTAAAAAGAGCCAAAATATGGAAAACAGGTGTTGACCGATGCCGCCTGTGCCATTAAAACGCGCTTCACCAACCTTGAGGGCCCGTAGCTCAGTTGGTAGAGCAA
>NZ_AMRN01000006.1 GCF_000300275.1 Thalassospira profundimaris WP0211
GTCGCAGGTTCGAGTCCTGCTGCCGGAGCCAATTAAAAAGGGACCGAACGTAATGTTCGGTCCCTTTTGCTTTTGATCGTCAAAACACGGATGTTTACCCCATGAAAACCATCAAAATCGACCTTCGCGAAGTTGAACTCGCCACCCTTTCCGGGCCGACCCGCGGATGGTTGATTACGGGCGAAGGCGGGATCATTCATGGCTTGGTGCACCCGATTGACGGGGATCTGTTCACGATCTCGTCGACGACCGATGCCCGGATACAGGCGTTTGGCTGGTGCCCGATGTTCGACAGTCTGGCCCATGTCCAAGCCGACCTTGAAATCGCGCTTGCCATGAGCTCGCAGGATGAAGTTGAAGCCTGGCTTGAAGAGTCCGAGCGATTTGACGACGGGCATCATGGTCACGTGCATTAATCGTGACGCCAGACCTCCGCACTTCATGCCTCCCGTAGCCTGTTGCATCGCACTGCCATAAAAACTTCGTGTTTGCAGCGCTTTATTGATGCACAGCAAATCAATATAATTGGCATCGCTCTAAAATATCGCACTGCATCATGATGGTACGCTGAAAAAACAGCGCATGCATCACCATATAGGGCGAGTTGGCCGAAATCTGGCCGGCCCACACAGGACAAGGCGCAAACTGGCGATGAGTACAATCAACCTCGATCATCTGTTTAAACCGAAATCGGTCGCCGTGATTGGCGCTTCCAATCGGCCGCACTCCGTCGGCAGCGTGATTATGAAGAACCTGCTTGCCGGTGGATTTGACGGGCCGATCATGCCAGTTAACCCACGCAGTCAGTCAATCGGTGGCGTTCTGGCCTACCCCGACGTCAATAGCCTGCCCGTGGTGCCAGAGCTTGCCGTCATCTGTGTTCCGCCCAAAGGTGTCGTTCCGGTTATGGAGTGCCTGGCGGAAAAAGGCTGCCTTGCCGCGATTGTCCTGACCGCAGGCCTGAGTGCGGAACAATATGATGACAATCGCACGGTCAAACAGGCGATGCTTGATATTGCGGCCTCCAAGAAGATGCGTCTGCTTGGTCCGAATTGCCTTGGCCTGATGGTGCCGGGCATTGGCCTGAATGCCAGCTTCAGCCATCAAAGCATTGGCAATGGCAAGATTGCCTTTGTTTCGCAATCAGGCGCCCTGTGTACTGCCGTTCTCGACTGGGCTGCTGCACGCGGAATTGGGTTCTCCCACTTTATTTCGCTGGGTGAATGCGATGACGTCGATTTTGGTGACGTCATCGATTATCTGGGCTCGGATCCCGATACCCGCGCGATCATGCTTTATATTGAGTCCATTCACGAACGCCGAAGCTTTATCTCGGCCGCTCGTGCCGCATCGCGTAACAAACCGATCCTGTGCATCAAATCCGGTCGCTTTGCCGAGGGTGCAGCTGCGGCCGCATCTCACACCGGTGCGCTTGCCGGCGCCGATGACGTCTTTGACGCCGCCATCAAACGTGCCGGTGTTTTGCGCGTGTACACGGTAAGCGAAATGTTCTCGGCGGCTGAAACGCTGTCGCGCATGCGCCCGTTCCGTGGTGACAAGCTTGGCATCGTGACAAACGGTGGCGGGATCGGGGTGCTTGCGGTTGACGCCCTAATCGAAAGACATGGCCAGTTGGCCCACCTTGACGACGAAACCATTGCAGCCCTTGACGAAGTCCTGCCGCCGACCTGGTCGCACGCAAACCCGGTTGATATCATCGGCGATGCACCGGGTGAACGTTATGCCAAGACCATTGACGTTGTCCTGAAGGACAAAAATATCGACAGCTTGCTGGTGATGCATGCGCCGACGGCCATAACCGATCCGGTCGAAGTCGCACAGGGTGTGATCGACACCATCAAGAACAGCAAGAAAAACATCCTGACCAATTGGGTTGGCGAGGCCACCGTGGCCGAGGCGCGTAACATGTTCTATGCGGCTGGTATTCCGACCTATCGTACGCCGGAAAATGCTGTTGCAGCCTTCCAGCACATGGTCAATTTCCGCAAGCTGCAAGAACTCCTGATGGAAACACCGCCTTCGGTGCCGCACGACTACACACCGGATGTCGACAAAGCGCGCAGCATCATTCACGCCGCCATTCATGCCGGACGTCACATGCTGACCGAGCCGGAAGCGAAATCGGTTCTGGAATGCTTTGGCATCAATACCGTCAAAACTTATGCCGCCCTTAATGTTGACGATGCGGTTAGCAAGGCAGAAAAGATCGGTCGCCCGGTCGCACTCAAGATCCTGTCGGACGACATCAGCCACAAGTCCGATGTCGGCGGCGTGATCCTGAACCTTGAAAACGGTGAGGAAGTTCGTGCCGCAGCCGAAAAAATGCAGCGCGTTATTGGCAAGAAATTCCCCGAAGCCCGCCTGCGCGGTTTCACCGTTCAGGAAATGGTCAAACGTGACGGCGCGCGTGAATTGATTGTCGGCATGACCACCGACCCGATCTTTGGCCCCGTGATCCTGTTCGGGCATGGCGGTGTAGAAGTCGAAGTTGTCCGCGACCGCGCCATGGCCTTGCCGCCGCTGAACATGAAGCTTGCCCGTGAACTGGTTGAAGGCACACGCATTCATAAACTTCTGCAAGGTTACCGTGATGTCCCGGCGGTCAACCTCGAAGAACTTTACATGACCTTAGTGCGGCTTTCGCAGCTGGTTGTGCAGTTGGGCGAAGTTGTCGAACTTGATATGAACCCGCTTCTGGCCGACCGTGAAGGTGTGATTGCGCTCGATGCCCGTATCAAGGTAACGCCAAAGGTTGTAAGCGACGAACAGCGCCTGGCCATTCATCCCTACCCGCGCCATTTGAAAGTAAAGGTGGTGATGGATGACGGGACGACCTATTTGCTGCGTCCGATCAAGCCCGAAGATGAACCGGCCCACTACGAATTTATGTCGCGGCTAACCCCGGAAGATATTCACTTCCGGTTCTTCGGCTCGGTCCGTGAATTGCCGCATTCGGAAATGGCCCGTCAGACGCAGCTTGATTACGACCGCGATATGGCCTTCCTTGCCATCCTGCCAAACGGTGATCAGGAAGGCGAAATTCACGGTATCGTTCAGGTTGTGATTGATCCGAACAACGAGAAAGCCGAATACGCGATTATGGTGCGTTCCGATATCAAGGGGCGCGGTCTTGGCCGCATTCTGATGGAAAAGATGATCGAATTCTGCCGCCGCAAGGGCACAGAAACCTTCATCGGTCAGGTTCTGCCAAATAACCGTCGGATGTTGACCCTATGCGAAAGCCTTGGCTTCAGCCGCAAATTCATCCCGGATGAAGAGGTGTTTGAAGTCACCCTGCCCTTGCAGCGTGCCCCGGAATAAGCCGCATCACCATCACCAAAAACCAAAAGCCCGCTAAAACACCGGGCTTTTTCGTTTCATGCAGAAGCTTCAATAATTTCAGGCGGTTTCTGCGACAAGCTTGGCCTTGATATCGGCAACGGCCTTTTCCGGATCAATGCCCTTTTCTCGAAGCGAATCAATTGCTTCATTCTCAATCGTGCGCAGTTCCTTCAAGGTCGTCTGCACGTCTTCAAGCTGCTGTTCAAGCTCCTCGATCCGGCGACGTCCGACCAGCATCAGATGCGCAAGCTGTTCAGACCGACTGCGGTCTGCGTCATAGAGATCGATATACTCCTTGATATCCTCAAGCGAGAAACCAAGACGCTTGCCACGCAGCACCAGCATCAGCCGCGCCCGGTCACGGTAATTGTATACGCGCGTCGCACCTGCACGCTGTGGTGCAAGCAGGTTTTTGGTTTCGTAAAACCGGATCGCACGTGGCGTGATATCAAATTCTTCTGCCAGCTCGGTAATGCTATAAAGCTTATCGTTCATGTTTTTTCTTGTTTGTTGAATGCGGTGCTTCACCATCGCAACATTCCGACAGCCCAGTCAACTGATTTACGCATACGTAAGCCCATAACACCCGGTGCCGGGCGTTACGAAGACGTCCTGTCAATCATTGTAAACAGGCAAACCTCGAACGTAATCAAGATCGACGGGAACATAGTCCGGTCCCTCGAAGATCTCCCCATCTGTCAAGGCGCCAGGCCAGAATGCACGGTGAGACAACCATGTCCCGCCATCGGGCATCGGGATGCTCAGTGTGTCGCAATACCCTTCGCGATGTTGCGCGCGAAGATCAAAACGCCCGGACAGCCCATCTTCGAACAACGGGCCATTGGAAACGCGCGGATCACGCAAAACACCATCATAGGGATCAAACACCGCCGGATATGTCGGATGGTTGGCAAGATCGCCGTCAAACGAAACAGGCAATGGACCATCTGCCGACAGAGAAAGTTTGTCGGCCGGACCAAAGAATGTCTGATCCAGTGGCATCAGGTCTTCGGGGAGTTTTGTCGGATCGGCGTGTTCAATCGCATTGCGGGCATTGATCAGACCGCGCGTCGTACCCTTCTTGATGTATTTCTGGCGCAGGAAAAAGCTGTTGTGCAGGCAGGCGGAAATATAATCGGGCTGGGCCACTGATCCGCCCTTGCCCAGTTTGAAAACAGCACCGCCGTTATTCTCGTCCCCTTCTGGGCCCGGGCGGCTGTCAAACCAGCAGATATTGCCAAAATAATACCAAAACCCGCCACGTACACCGTCCTGCGAAAACAGCTTATGGCAATTATAAAACCGGTTGCGGCCGATCCACCAGCCAACAGCCGTTGCTTCGGGCTCTATCGGGTTGTCGCGGATATATCTGAACCGGTTGTCAAAGATCCTGACGTCGCGGTTAAAGCTGCCGACCGGTGCATCCAGATTATGTTGGGATACATCCATCCGAACGCCGTTATAACAATCACAGATATCGTTTCGGATGATTTCGACATCCCCGATAATATCATCAGATCCAAAGAACGCCCCGTTGAGGTAGCGATATTCGACCTCGATAACATTGCCATCTTCGTCCTTGCCGTCGTGAATTTCATCCCAGCGGATCTGACGCCAGATATCGGGGTTTTGGACCCAACGGCAACTCGTGATCAAGATGCCGCGGGTTTGTTCGCCGTTGGCATAAAAGGCATAGGTGCCTTCGGTGATATCAAGGTCGCTAAACGCCAGATGCTGACTGTTTTCGATATAAACAGCACTTGGCCAAGCCCGCTTGATGGTAAAAAGCTCAAGCCGGATATGGGCCACATCAATCAATTGGAAAACGGCATAACCGTCGCGTCCCGGATTACTTGCCGAAACGGAAGGATCAGGAAGCTTTGCCGCGTCGATTATCGCATCGGGTTCGCCGCGCACAATGATCGGTTGATCAGCCGTTCCACTGCGCGGGAAACGCAAAGGTTCATCGAAGCAATAATACCCCGCAATCATCCGGATCATTTGCCCGGGTCGGCTTTGCGCAATCGCCTGATCAAGGGTCAATGCCGGGCGGATTTTGGCATCAATCCAGTGTTCTTGCCCGTCACTCGATACGTAAACAACTTCCATAACCCGCCCTCCCTGTTTGGATTGCAAAACCATAACGTAAAACAACCACAGGCCAAGTCTGTTGTTTCAGGCGCGCTTTGGAGGCACCCGAATTCATACCCTCATACTTTTTGAAATGTCACCACTCGCCCGGCAAAACGCCAACGTGAGCTTTCCTCACATTCGGGTTTTGACCCCATTCCCTAGACCCTATCACCGCTTTCCATCGGCCATTTTGTATGGTGGCTGTCGATCACAAAGCGATGCTTGTGGGTTACAGGCGGGTGGAAGTGCCGATGCCGGTGCTTGTCTGTTTCGGCCGTATCTTCATGAACATGGACGTGATGCGGGTCACTATGGTCGTGCGGATGTTCGTGCCAGAACCCCGGATGACTGTGTTTGATTTCAAGTCTGTCTTCCTTCGGCCATAGCATGACAGCAACAAGCACAGAACCGATTGCCATGCCCCCGGATGCCAGAAAAGCCGCCGACAGATCCGCCAAACTTCCCAGCCAGCCAACGATGCCATACGCAAACAACCACCCGCCATGTGAAAGTGCGAAGTTGGCCGCAAAAAACGCAGAACGATCCCCGTCCCCGGCAGACCGCTGCACAAGCCGTCCACCGGGGGTCTGGGCAAATGTTGTACCTGCCCCGGCAATCAGCCACAGAATTGCAAACGCGAAGACCGACGCCAAATCTGAAATCATCAAGACACCGCCAAGCAACATCGCGACCGCGGCAGCGACAATACCTGCCAACATCAGATGGCGTTCACCGACGCGTTCGATCAGCCGCGGGATCAGGAATGCCGCACACATTGATCCGGCGCCGGCACAAGCCAGAAAACTTGTCGTTAGCAACTCTGTCCCGCCAAGAATGCCACGCGTCAGAACCACGGTATTGACGATGATCATTGCCCCAACCGATGAGACGGCAAAATAAACGGCCAGAAGCCCGCGCAAACGCGGCGTCTTGAGATAAGCCACAATGCCAAACACCGTATTGGCATAAATGCCGCCAGTCCGATCCGTTGGCGCGGCCTGCGGGATCTGTGCTGTCATGATCAGCAAAGCCGAGATTGCAAAGGTCAGACTATTGGCCAAAAACAGACTATCAAACGACCACACAACCAAAAGGGCCGCGGCCAAGGCCGGGCTGACCAGATTTTCAAGGTCATAGGCCAGCCGCGCGTAAGAAAGACCCTTGGTATATGCCTTTTCATCGGGAAGGATTTCCGGGATGATCGCCTGAAACACAGGGGTAAAGGCGGCCGAAGCCGCGTTTACGACAAACACCAGAACGAAAATCTGCCAGACCTGATCAACAAAGGGCAGACAAAGCACGATCCCCGCGCGCAACACATCCAATCCGACCAGCCACATCCGACGCGGCAACAGATGCGCCATGCCCCCTGCCACCGGCGCGATCACGAGATAGGCCACCATTTTCAAAACAAGAATGGAACCGAGCACCCGACCAGCATCATCACCGGCAAGGTCATAAGCCAACAACGATAGCGCCACTGTCGTCAGCCCAGTCCCGATCAGGGACGTAATCTGGGCGGAAAACAGATGGCGAAAGGCCGGTTTGGAAAACGGGGATAGGTTGGATGTCATCACCGCCCTTTCATGCTCGTCCGAGGCAAAGGACCCTCAGGATGCGGCCTCGGCCTGGTTCGCGCGTTCGCTGGCCATGCATTTCTTGTCTGGCAATTGAAGCACTTTTCCCGTGCGCAATTCAATAATCCGCGTTGCAAGTTTCCGTCTGAAATGCGGATCGTGTGACACCAGGATCATGGCTTGTGGCAGCCCCAGAAGGATTTCTTCAAGTCGGCGCAGGTTTTCTTCATCAAGTGCGTTTGTCGGCTCATCAAGCAGCAAAACATCGGGCTTCATGGCAAGAACAGCGGCCACCGAAACCAGCCGTTTTTCGCCGCCTGACAGCTCGTGCGTAATCCGTTCACGCAGGTGTTTGAGATGCAGTTGATCCAGGACCTCATCCACAATCGCAAGGGCTTCCTCGCGACTGGCCCCCAAGTTTAGCGGACCAAAGGCGATGTCCTCAATCACGGTCGGGCAAAACAGCTGGTCATCGGGGTCCTGCACGATAAACCCAACCCGGCAGCGCAAATCGTGAAATTCGGCATCGGTCACACGCGGGGTGCCAAAGGCACGAATTTCGCCCGCATGTGGCTTAATCAGGCCGACAAGAATACGCAAAAGCGTGCTTTTACCAGCCCCATTCGGCCCCGCAAGAAACAGACGTTCGCCCGGATCAAGCGTCAGACTGACACGATCGAGCACATTCTGCCCTGCCCGATAACCATAGGAAATATCATTCAATTCAATAAGCGACGACATACATGAGATCCATCAGGACAAGGGCAATAATCAGGGCAAGGAAGAAAACGGCAAATGCGCCGTCACGACGCTTGAATGCCAGATCATCTATCATCGGGAAATGACCACTAAATCCGCGGCATTTCATGGCTTCAAGCACACGTTCGGCCCGTTCAAGCGATCGCACCACCAACATGCCAAACAAATAGCCAAAAGACCGGTAGGTATGGGCATTGTTACGGGCCTTAAACCCGCGAAGTTTCATCGCCATGCGAAGACGATGATATTCGTCATGAAGCACCGAAATATAGCGCACCGTAAACATCATCAGATGCACCAGAACCGGCGGACATTTCAGACGATATAGCGTATGGCCAAGCGTCACCGGCGTCATACCCGAAAGCAGGCTTAGCATCATCAGGACAACCGCATTGGCCCGAATGCCGACAAGGATGGCATGCATCAGCCCTTCCTTGCTGGCCTCTGCCCCAAGGATCGAAAACATCGGTGTGCCAGGGGTCGTAAACGGCAACATTACCAGCATGACGATGATGAACCCGTCCATGGCAGCCATGCGTTTCAGGGTTACGCGCAGCGGCAAGTCCGTCAGGCTCATGGTAATGGCGGCAAATATCAGGGCACCGAGTGCAAATTCGATCTGATGCAGGGCCACCACGACAATTGCAAAAACACAGGCCGCGACCACCCTTACCCTTGGATCGAACGTTCCGACGAATGACGGTGAATGTCCGCCACGCGCCTGAACGCTCAGGGGTTGGTCATGTCCGAAAAGGTGGCTCATGCGTTGGGTGCTTTTGCTCTTAGCCGTCGCGCAGCGATGTAATAAATGATCCCGAAGGCACCGAATATATAGCCAATGCCGCCCAGAATCGATTGAAGATCATTCTTTTCCTTATAGGCCGTGAGCTCGCGCCTGAGCGGACGCAATTCGTCACGCACGATGGTCGCAATGATTTCTTCCTGCTCGCGGGTAATCGCAGGCCCAGCGTTTGATCCTACGCCTGATGCAACCGGTGTCTTTGACGATGCTGTTTGTACAGCCGCATCAACATCCGTCAGGTCCGCAATGGCAAAGGTTGCCTCGGCAACGTGCCCTGCCCCGAGATCGGCACGAAATCGCAGGTCAATCTTTTGGCTTGGCATGTAGACAAAGAAACCGTCACCGTCGGTGGTAACTTCATCAATCTTGTTGCCATCAAGATCAAAGATCTCAACAAGCGTGTTTTCGGCCATGACACCGTTGGAGAAACCGATTTCACCTTCGATGTTCGAACCGCTTGGAAACAGAGATGCGATAACCTTGTGCGCCTGTGCAGGTGCGGTGCCGAACACAAGCATGCCAAGCGCAAAGACCAGCATAAGTGACCTAGCCATTGGAAGCCTCGCCCGCCTGCTTTGCACGCAAGGTTGCTGTCGGCTGCATCTCAAAACCCGATGTCTGATCGGCGGATTGCAGCAAGGCCGGTTTGACCTTGGCGATCAGATACACCGATGCCGCTGAAACCAGTCCTTCGACCACCATGATCGGAATGTGGGCAAAGAAGACCAGCTTGGCCGCCGGAACAAATGCATCACCACTGAGTGCAAGCGAAATCGCGACAAACACCGTTGTCAGCGCGATGGAAAATGCACCGGCACATCCACCAAGCACAGCGGCCGTGACCGGATTGCTGCGCGACACCATTCCCCGGAACAAAAGGCCCGCCAGCACAGCCGGAAAGGCGATATTGACCGTATTGACGCCAAGAACCGTCAAACCGCCAAAGCCAAAGAAGACCGCCTGAAGCAGGAGACCGACAAAAAGCGCCGGAAACGCGGTCCAGCCAAGCACCAGCCCGGCAAGACCGCTCATGATCAGATGCACACTGGATGGTCCCACCGGCACATGAATAAGCGATGCAACAAAGAATGTTGCCGACAAAACCCCGGTAGCAGGAATTTTATCGATTGGCAGTTTCCGCAGTCCAAGGCCAAGCCCGGCAACTGCAAGAACACCCCCGCCAATCAAGACTTCCGGTGCCAGCGCACCATCAACAATATGCATCTGTTTTGTCCCTCGCCTATTTCACATCATAGGCGCGAACCCACAGGACTGCATCCTGTGAAAGTTCCTTGCCCTGAAATTCTTTATCAGGGCCGCTGCCAAGTGCTGCAAATCCCCAAAAACCTGCCTTGGGGACACCAAAAGTGAAATACCCGTTCTGATCGGAAATGGCCACAACCGCACCACCGGGCATTGGCGATGCCGTCGGCCCTTTGGGGGTGTTACTGGCCATATCGGGTTCTGCGGCCATGTATTCGATTTCGACTTCAACACCGGCTACCGGTTGGCCTTCGCTTAACACTCGGCCGGTAAAGGTCGAACCGGCAATGATGTTGGTTGGTCGATTAAGCGGCAGGATTTCGGTTTTAAGACCTTGCGGTTCCATCCAGTCGGTCGGAATTTCGTTGCGGTTCACGTAGGATTTCGTGATCTGCTGAATGAAGATATCTTCGCTTTCTTCGTAATAAGGTGCCGGCACCACCACCATGACGTAATCGCCGCTGCGGCGCAGAGTTAAAGTTGCGTCAAAGGCCGCTGCCGAGTTGGCAATTCCGGTGAAAGTAATCGGCGAAAGCGTTGATTTCAGATCAAGTTTCTCACCGCGATTAACCGCATAAAATTCAAGCGGCTCGGCCATATCCATGACATGACCGTTTTCAAACGGGTGCCAGAAAATCAGCTTTACCGGCTGATCCCCGGCCTTGGTCACGTTTACGTCCGGCGTATAGGCCAACTGAAAATGCGCATGCGCCGGCATGGTCGCCGACAGCACGCAGGCGCTTGCAATCGCAAGCCTGCCAAGGGTCTTCAACATATAATCGTCTCTTTCTCAAACGATGCACGCAGGCCAAAGGCCCAACGCACAGGGTCAGGACAAAGAACGATAGGATGGCTGGAAGCAAGATTGCGGATCTTCAAAAGACCGTTTGTACCCCTGCAACCTGACGCTCACCCCGGCGTCCAACAGTTTCATACCGAGCAATCAGCACCCGGCAGTCAAAGGCAGGTCTCCTGGCTCACGGTTTGAAAAGCAATGCGCCTTCCCGGTTTGCACCAGTGGCATATGCAATGCTCTGACCGCTTACAGTTGCGGGGGCAGCCGTGGCTTTGTCATGCATGACGCACCACGTTCCCTTTTAAGTTGGTCCAATCGGATCAACACCAAAGACAATGTCATAATCCACGCCGGACGGATTGCTGTCAACTCCTTCCCCCAAGGTCCGTGACAATCTTTTTGCGGATGGCTTGACGCGCCTTAAACCGGGCGCGAAGATCACGCGCAATTTTGCCGACGGGCCGCAAAAGCCTGCAATCAGATGGGTGGAAACATTATGAAACCTGAAACAGTTCTTGTTTTCTGGTTCAAGGAACTCGAAGAAAAACAGTGGTTTATCAAGGATGAAGCCCTCGATCGCCATATCGCGGAACGCTTTGCCGATTTTCATGCCGCCGCCACGGCCGGAGAGCTTTTTAACTGGCGCAAAACCGCCCATGGACGACTTGCAGAAATCATCGTTCTTGATCAGTTTTCACGCAATATGTACCGCGATCAGCCACAGTCCTTTGCATCAGATCCAATGGCATTGGTACTGGCGCAGGAGGCTGTTTCCTTGAGGGTGGATCGCAAACTGGTCACACCGCAGGAACAGGCATTCCTGTATATGCCGTATATGCACTCGGAATCCGAAATCATTCATGAAGTGGCGGTTGACCTGTTTTCACAGCCCGGCCTTGAACATAATTACGAGTTCGAGCTGAAACACAAAAAGATCATTGACCGGTTTGGCCGCTATCCACATCGCAATGAAATATTGGGCCGTCCATCGACGCCAGAGGAAGTGGCGTTTCTCAAAGAGCCCGGATCATCGTTCTGAGCATTAAAAAAGGGACGGTTTCCCGTCCCTTTTATTCGATCACACTTAGGCGCAGAACATCAGCCAACATCACGGTCGCGATTATCCCACCAGCCCTGAACAAGGCTTTCTGCCTCATCCATGTAATCCGCCTTGCCGGCAAGGAAGGCTGCCATGGCGGCACTGCCCTTGATCTTGGCTTCGGCGGGAATATCTTCCACCTCGCCACGCCAGACAGCCAGAAAGTGCTTTAGCGACACAGGGCTTTGGTCTTCGCCGTCTTTCTCTGTCTTCGACAGCAATGCCGGCCAGCGAACATCATTGAGCTCCCCATTATCAAGCATGCGCAGATCGACATGCTTGTAAGGTGTTCTTTCGGCTTCGCCACCACCGCCCTTGATCACACCGATGCGCGGAAGTTCCAAAAGCTTGCCGGTTTCTCGATGGACATCAAGAAACGCCGGATGAAACACACCAAGGAAGGCTGCACGCGCATGCAGCGGATTAAGCAAACGCAGTAACGTATTGACCGGACTGCGCAATCCAAGAAGCGGACGCAATCCAATCAGCTCCTGCAGTTTAGGATGCATGTGACGCAGCGGCAGATATGCAAAGCCCTTCGATGCGATATCAGAACGCGCTTCTTCTGCAGACATGGCAATCGGAAGCTTAAGCGCCTTGATGGCAACTTCTGTGCTGATCCCGTTGACCAGATGCGAGTTATAGCCATGCATCAGCACCGGAACATTATTCTGCGACAGCAAAAGCGCCGAAAGCACAAACCAGGGCAGACCGCGGGTCCGACCGGCCGCATAGGATGGCCAATCCAGCGCAGGGCGCATAAGCGCATCATCTTTGCTGTCTTCATCCGGTTCAAGACGCGCGGCCTTGCGAACAGCTTCGATCATGCCAGCCAGTTCTTCGGGCGTTTCAGCACGGTAGCGCAGCATCAAAAGGAATGCGCCAAGCTGGATCGGTTCGACCTCGTCGCGCAGAATCATCGAGAACGCATCAAATGCCTCCTCGCGGGTCAGACTGCGCGAACGGCCCGGCCCACGGAAAAACGTGCGCAGATAGCCAGAAAACGGATGCGCCTCTGGTAAGACATTCTCATCCTCGAGCTGTTCAAGATGCTCGTCGGTCATATGGTTTCACCGGAATAGTTGGTGTTACTGATCGTGAATACGCGTGAAGACCCACTCTGTCTCGGTCGAGAGGTCATCCTGATAGCGATAGCCATCAACATTAAACTTCTTGAGCTCTTGCGGGTCTTCGAGCCGATTGTCAATCATATAGCGTGCCATCATGCCACGCGCACGCTTGGCTGAGAAGCCGACAACCTTGGCCGTACCACCCTTCACTTCCTTGAACACAGGCGTAATTACCGGGCCATCAAGGATCTTGGTCTTGATTGATTTGAAATACTCGTTCGAGGCGAGATTGATCAGACTACGGTCCTTGTGACCTTTGGTAATCTCATTGATTTCTTTTGAAAGCTTATCGTCCCAGAATGCGTAAAGGTCCTTGCCCCGCGGGTTCGAAAGGCGCGTTCCCATTTCCAAACGATATGGCTGCATCAGATCACGCGGTTTCAGAAGGCCATAAAGGCCCGAAAGCATCCGAAAATGATCCTCTGCCCAGTCGATGTCTTCGGCCTTCATGGTATCGGCATCAAGGCCGACATAGGTATCACCGCGGAATGCAAAGATCGCCGGTTTGGCATTGGTGCGATCAAACGGACGCGAAAAATGCTGAAAACGCTGATAGTTCAGATCGGCAAGGTTTTCGCTGATGCCCATGAGCTTCATCAGATCGCTGCGGCTTTTTTTGCGCGCGACATCAACAAGTTGTTCGGTGTCGTCCAGAAACGCGGGTTGAGAAACAGACATTTCCGGGACGTCTGTTTCGAAATCCAGCTTCTTGGCCGGGGACACAACAGCAAGCATCAATCTGCCTCTTCTCTTTCATCTCGGTTCGATTTGTCGTAACAAGCCACAAGGCATGGGCAATGTCTAGGGTCCAACCCTATGTACAGGAGTATACGGCTGTACATGGATTTGGACCCTTAGCGTTATCCATAAACTTCTAATCTTGCAGAAAATCCGTCGGTTGCAAGTTTTGACGGATGAAAGGACCCATTATGAGTGAACAAGTTCGCGCGTCGCACATTCTTCTGATGTATGCCGGTTCGGCACGTTCGACCGCCACCCGCAGCAAAGACGAAGCCCTGACCGAAATCAACGCGCTGAAAGATCAGATCGCAAACGGTTCCGATTTCGCAGAACTGGCAAAAGCCAATTCCGATTGCCCGTCCGGCCAGCAGGGCGGCGACCTTGGCTTCTTTGGCCGTGGCATGATGGTTCCGGAATTCGATGCCGCTGCGTTCAGCATGGAAGTTGGTTCGACG
The DNA here is from genome assembly GCF_000300275.1 of Thalassospira profundimaris WP0211. Taxonomy (GTDB): domain Bacteria; phylum Pseudomonadota; class Alphaproteobacteria; order Rhodospirillales; family Thalassospiraceae; genus Thalassospira; species Thalassospira profundimaris. The sequence goes on from NZ_AMRN01000006.1 coordinate 14,119, forward strand.
TCTGACGTGGTTGAGACCGATTTCGGCTACCACCTGCTGCAGCGCACCGCATAAGCAATCGCTTCCGCGTGATGCAAAACGTAAAGGCTGGCATTTGGTTGCCAGCCTTTTTCTTTTTCAGGCGCGCCTGTCAAAAATCGACAATCGGGGCATCCAGTTCGTATTGCCCCTTGTGATCTTCGATCTCCAGCACCCAGACATCCGGATCATAGCCAATTTGTTTGCGCCAGTATTCATCGCAGGCAAACTCGGTTTCGCGGCCCCCATCCGGGCCACCGGCCACCAGCATCCAGCCCAGCTCCCCATCAAGTGTCGTCACCCGTGAATAGACAAAGAACCCTGCGGCAAACCGGTTGAGCTTCACAAGCACGGCGCCTGCATCTTCGTTGCCCTTGTGGGCCACCATCGCCGTAATCAGGTTCGACTGGCAAATCGCGATCTGCGCGCGCACCCACAACCCGGCTTTCAGACGCGGTTGCATCTATACCCCTTCCCGTGACGCGGTCACGTTTTCAGGCATTTGCAGGATCTGGTTCGGGTTTGGGCAGATACTTTCCCAGATATCCCATTCTGACGGCTTGGCGGCACCAAAGAAGTCCCCTTCCCGCCCCAGCATGTCAAAGATGATCTGAAAATGCAGATGCGGTATCCAGTCGCCATTAATCGGGAAATCGCCAAACCGACACAGAAGGTCACCCGCCGTGATTTCCTTACCCTTGTAAAGCCCGTCCAGGGATTCGCGGCTGAGATGACCATAGAGCGTATAGAACCGGATGCCTTCAGCCGGTTCATGCTGCAAGATAATGGTCGGGCCGTAATCCAGATGCAGGTTGTTGTCGGCAAAGCTGTGTACAACGCCGTTCAGCGGTGCAAAGACCGGCGTGTATGCCGGTGCGAACAGATCAATGCCAAGGTGCTGACTGCGGGCCTCGCCATCGTTTTTGAACTGTTCGGACTGATAACAGATGCGGTCTTCGCGATAACGTCCAATCCCGACCGGGGCATTGGCATTGGCCAGTTGCTGCCACATGATTTCGGTTTGGCGCGCCGGATCGCTCTCGCCACCAATCACCACATCGCCGTTTGAAGAAAAGTCGTAAACGATCTTTGCACATGTTTTGAGGTCGCATTCCATGACCGAGTGAAAAACATCGCGGTTCTCATCGATCCAGGCCCGCAGGCTTGCGGCTTCTGGCACCGGCTCCTCGCCGTTTGCAAAGCGGTCCTGATAGGATTGAAGACGTTGGGCTGCGGCAGTCGATCGCAAGGCGGTCACGGTGGTGGCTCCGAAACAGAAAAAGGCAGGGAACGATGCCCTGCCTTTAGCTACATTAATTTTTGCCTGATCGGCAAGCCCTGGCTTACCAGTTGGTCACTTCATATTCGCAGGACACATCATCATCATCGGTGTCGGTCAGTGCAACCGTCAGGCGGCGCATCTGCGGATTGAAGCGTTTGATGAAGTTCAACAGCAGCAGGGCTTCTTCGGAAAGCTCGCCCGCGTCTTCGTCGTCTTCATCAATTTCGCAAAGCTCGACCAGTTCCAGGAACAGAGCACCAAGGGCGCGTTTGACGTCTTCGCCACCTTTAAGGCCGCCTGTAAGCTCGCCAAGGGGTGAAAGATCGATTTCAAGTTTGCGCAGGTTTTTGCTCATCTGGTCGATGGCATCTTCATCAAGCACCATTTCGGCCGCGATCATGTGCGTGCCGACTTCGTTGATGTTCATGAAACCGATGAACTCGAACAGGTCGTCTTTGGTGCGACCGTCTTCCAGCAGCTTTTCGGTATGGGCTTCGAATTCTTCGAAGTCGATGTCGTCGCCAAGATCGTTTTCAAGATCGCTCATGTCGCTCTCCAATCAAAATTTGCGCTGCTGATACTCTGGATTGCGGGAAAACTCAACCCGGACTGGTGACATGACCATCTGCTATGCATCCATCACATTGCGTGGCAAACAATATTGCGAACGATAGCGCATTATCACTAGGATTAGAATAAATCTGATGGAACGGCTTTGAATGGAACCCGTTATGCCCACCTTCACGCTTCTTGATGTTGTCGCAATTTGTTGGGCGTTTGCCTGGTGGGTTGGTTACACGATTTTTGCCGATGCCAGTTCACGACGCCGGAATTCCATCTCCGCACATATGGCGCGCAATCGCCATCGCTGGATGGAACAGATGCTTAAACGCGATATCCGGATGGTCGATACATCAATCGCCAGCAACCTGATTACGGGCATCAGTTTCTTTTCCTCGACCACCATTCTGGTCCTGATCGGCCTGATGGCGCTCCTGGGTTATACCGACAAGGCGATTGAAACTGTTTCTGCCCTGCCCTTTGCCGCTGTCACCACGCCGGCTGTGTGGGAGTGCAAGGTGGTGTTGCTGATCGTGATCTTTATTTATGCCTTCTTCAAATTCACATGGGCGTTTCGGTTATCCAATTATTGCTCGATCCTGATCGGTGCCGCCCCGGAAGCCGACGCGCCAGATGCGGCCCGCGCGGCGGCACGGGCATCGCGCATGAGCATGATGTCGGCCCACAACTTCAACCGCGGAATTCGCGCCTATTTCTTTGCACTCTCGGCATTGGGCTGGTTCTATCATCCGCTTGCTTTCATCGTCTGTGCGACCTGGGTGACGCTGGTTCTCTATAATCGGGAATTCCGATCGCACGCACTCGATATCCTGAGCGGTCATCACTGATCGGCACAGCAACGAAAAAGGGCCGCATATGCGGCCCTTTCTTTTATTTATCAAAGTCCTGCCTTCAGGCCGCTTGTGCCTTGCGGCGGATCGCAAAGGTCGCAACGATCAGCAACACCAGACCAACCGGCAAGGCGGCACTGTAAAGCAGCGTCCCCCATCCGGACCCGGCATAGATCGTGCCTGCCGACAGCGATGCAATCGCAACGGTGCCAAATACGCAAAATTCGTTGATCGCCTGCACACGTGCCTGTTCGGACGGACGATAATTTTCGGTCAGGAACGTCGTCGCACCGACAAACATGAAGTTCCAGCCAACGCCGAGAAGTACCAACGACACCCAGAAATTGCCGATCAGGTCCTGTCCGGCAAGACCAACCGCAAGACAGGCAAAGTTCAGGATTGCACCGGCCTGAATAACCTTGAGCGCGCCAAATCGTTTGATCAGGTTGCCGGTAAAGAAGCCGGGCGCATACATGCCCACAACATGCCACTGAATGATAAAGGCGGCATCACCGAACGCGTAATCGCAATCAAGGATCGCAAGCGGTGTCGCCGTCATCACAAAACTCATCACCGCATAGCCAAGCGCACCTGCAATGATTGCAACGATGACGGCGGGTTGACCCATTACGGTTGATAACGGACGCGCCGGTTCAGGATGCTTGTGTCCGCGCATGTCGGGCAAACGCAGCTGACCAATGGCGATCACCAACAGGAACTGCAAGCCGATCAGGGCAACGAAGGTGCCAAGAAACGGGATCGTCTCGAACCAGTCCCGGGCAAAGCTTGCCAGGTTCGGCCCTATAAAGGCCGAGGCAAGCCCGCCCAGCATGGTGTAGGAAATCGCACGCGCACGAAATTCTACCGGTGCGGCTTCTGCGGCAGCAAAGCGGTATTGCATGGCGATGGCATTGCCGGCACCAATGCAGGCACATGCCACACAAAGCAGCCAGAAATTGGCGTAGTAAACAGCGCCCATACCCGACACTGCACCCATCATGGCAATGGTCGCCCCCATCCAGAACCCGAATTTTCGGCCCATCTTGGCCATGACAACCGCCGAGGGGGCCGTCATCGCCATCATGGCAATCATCATGAAGGCGACTGGCAGGGTTGAAAGGGATTTGTCACTGGCCAGCGAAAAGCCGATCACAGCGGCGACCGTGAAAATCAACGACATCGCGCTGGCAGACAACGCGACGCACAGACTCAAAATCATGATGTTCCGGCGAACTTCCGGGCTCGACATTCGGGGCTCCCTTCGATGGCGTTGGTGGCGCCATAATAGTGCTTTGAACAAAACCTGCCTTTGGCAAAGGCTTGCGTCTTGCTCTACAAGTTTGTCCTGTTATATTAAGTCTTCACCTTACGGGATAGTATCAATGCACGGCTTTGCCGACAAAAAGTTGAATACCGCCGAAAAAACTGCACGCCAGATTGGCGTTGCGGCGGTTCGTGCTGTCCCGAAAGTCGCTTTTTTCAAAGAGCGAACTTGACCTCATCCTGAAATTCCTTTTCTTGTGCATTTACCCCGCGTAAACATGCGGGTCCTATATGTGCATTCCTGAATTATGCCCGCAGATAAAGCAGAGTTGAGCCAACCATGATTGCCCTGACCCTTCCCGATGGTGCCGTGCGCGAATTTGACGGCCCGGTATCGGGTTTCGATGTCGCCAAAAGCATCAGTTCTTCGCTGGCAAAGAAGTCCTTTGCCATCATCGTCAACGGTGAAGTGCGCGACCTCGCGCGCGAGATTGACACTGACGCGACTATCGAAATCGTGACAAAGGGCCATGCGGAAGTTCTGCCGCTGATCCGTCACGATTGTGCGCATGTCATGGCCGAAGCCGTCCAGGAACTTTATCCCGATACGCAGGTCACGATTGGCCCGTCGATCGAGAACGGTTTCTATTACGATTTCGCCCGCGAAACGCCGTTTACGCCAGACGATCTGGTGAAGATCGAAAAGCAGATGCACAAGATCATCGAACGCAACGAACCGATCGTGCGTGAGGTCTGGGATCGTGACGAAGCAATCAAGTTCTTCCTTGATAAAGGTGAGAAATACAAAGCCGAGATCATCCGTGATCTTCCGGAAACCGAGACCATTACCTGCTATCGCCAGGGCGATTTCATCGACCTGTGCCGTGGCCCGCATGCACCGTCGACCGGCAAGATTGGCAAGGCCTTCAAGCTGATGAAGGTTGCCGGCGCCTATTGGCGTGGCAATTCGGATAACGAAATGCTGCAGCGTATCTATGGCACTTGCTGGGAAAGCAAGGAAGACCTGGATGCGTATCTGCACATGCTCGAAGAAGCCGAAAAGCGCGATCACCGTCGCCTTGGCCGTGAAATGGACCTGTTCCACATGCAGGAAGAGGCCCAGGGCTCTGTGTTCTGGCATGACAAGGGTCTGAAGCTTTATCGCAAGGTTGAAACCTATATCCGTGATCGCCTTGATGCGGCCGGGTATCAGGAAGTGCGTACGCCGCAGTTGGTTGATCGCGTGCTTTGGGAAAAATCCGGTCACTGGGAAAAGTTCCGCGAGAACATGTTCACCACGACCCCGGATGAAGACGATCCCGAGAAGGTTCTGGCGCTTAAGCCGATGAACTGTCCGTGTCACGTGCAGATCTTCCGCCTTGGCAGCAAGTCCTATCGTGACCTGCCACTGCGTATGGCGGAATTTGGCTGCTGTCACCGCAATGAGCCGTCTGGCGGTCTGCATGGCATCATGCGTGTCCGTCAGTTCATTCAGGATGACGCCCATATCTTCTGCACTGAAGACCAGATTGTCTCTGAAACCAAGATTTTCTGTGACCTTCTGAAATCGGTCTACAAGGATTTCGGCTTTACCGACATTCTTGTGAAATTCTCCGACCGTCCGGAAGTGCGTGCGGGTTCTGACGAGATTTGGGACAAGGCCGAAGCGGCGCTCCGCGAAGCGGCTGAAGAAGCGGGTCTGGCACTTGAAGTCAATCCGGGTGAAGGTGCTTTCTATGGGCCGAAGCTTGAGTTCGTGCTTCGTGATGCCATCGGTCGTGACTGGCAGTGCGGCACGCTTCAGGCTGACTTCGTTCTGCCGGAACGTCTTGATGCATCCTATATGGGTGAAGACGGTGAAAAACACCGCCCGGTCATGCTGCACCGTGCGATCCTTGGCTCGCTTGAACGCTTCATCGGTATTCTGATCGAAAACTATGCCGGTCGTTTGCCGCTGTGGCTGTCACCGGTTCATGCAGTTGTTTGCACCATTACCAATGATGCCGACGACTATGCCCATGAAGTCAAGGCAGCACTTGAAGCCAAGGGCCTGAATGTTGAGCTCGATACCCGTAACGAGAAAATCAACTACAAGGTCCGCGAACACAGCCATGCAAAGGTTCCTATGATCCTTGCGCTTGGCAAACGCGAAGCCGAAGAAAAAACTGCTTCGGTCCGTCGCATTGGGTTCAAGCACCAGAAGACGTTTGGCATTGATGAACTTGGTGATGCAATGGCGGCGGAAATCCGCGACCGCGTAATCGAAGCCGACTTCTGATCGACGTCAGAAACACAACCAATAAAGCCCGCAAGTCAGATACTTGCGGGCTTTTCTTTTGGCTCAACGTGATCCTATTCAGGCGGAAGTTTCGGTTTATCCGATGGTGGCAAAGCCGATCCGCCTGCCCCGGATAGATTGAGTTTTGGCAGCCCTGTGCCGGTGCTTGCCTGTTGCGCACGCGTTTGGGCATACGCCACGGACGGATGACGCGCATTGCCAAACACCTGCCCGATAAACCGCCAGATCTTTGGCACCAGCCAGATCAGAAGCAGAACAAACAGGGCAAACAGCACAAAGAAAACCACTGGATGGAAAGCGACTGTGTAAAGTGCGCCAAAGACAGCCACATCCTCGGCGACTGAGGCGATGCTGTTACTAAATGGTTCAGGTGATGTATTGATTGCCGCGCGGCTGCCGGCCTTTGTAAAGTGGCTCCCGGCCGCCACCGTCCCGCCAACCAGCAAGGCAATCGCAGTTTGAACGCCGTCGCCCATGCCGGTATCAAGGCCGCTCATGGCGCCGGCAGCAAGGAGTGCACCGGCAGGAATCCTGATGAAGGTATGAATGGCATCCCAAACGCTATCGACGATCGGTATCTTGTCGGCCACGAATTCGATCATATAAAGGAACATGGCGAGTGCCAGCACCCACCAGCTTCCCAGAACCTGAAGCTCCGGCGGCAAATCTAGCAGCCCGAAATTGTTCAGAAGACCAAGAATAACCATTGTGCCATAGAGGTTTACACCACTGGCCCAGGCCCCGCCCATTCCCAGCGCAAGAGTTTCAATTACCCCCACAGATTCCGCCCTTTCAAAGCCATAATTCTCACCAACAAGTGAACAGGAAAAACGTTCAGTTGTGATAAATCACACTTTCAGCGCGTCCCGACACACGTATTAATGCCAAACCAGATCACAGAAAGGTACGACGATGGACCGTAACGGTGAAACCCCAAAAATGATCAAGGCATGTGCTGTTATGATGATGCTTGCCACCCCGCTTCTGACAGGCAACGCTTTTGCAATGGGCAGTTCGGATAGCTGGAGCTCTGAGGGCACCGACCTTTCCGCTGTTACGGAGCTTGTTGATACCGGCATGTACGACATGGCGATCGACAAGATTGAAACCATGCTCGAAGAAGATCCGGAAAATGCCGATCTGTACAATTACCTTGCCTACAGCCAGCGCAAGATGGGTGACTTTGACAGTGCGGCGCAAAACTATGAACGCGCCCTGATGATTGACCCTGAACATGTCGGTGCTCTTGAGTATCAGGGCGAACTTTTCCTTCAGACAGGGAAACCTGAAATGGCTCAGGAAAATCTTGCGCGATTGGAACAGCTTTGTGGCATGGACTGCGAAGAGTACAAAACGCTGGCCAGCAGCATTACCAACTGATCTCTCCCGTTTGACCGCCAAGAGAACCTATTCTTTAGGATAGGTTCTTATTTTTGCGCGAACACGCCATATGTCTGTCAAAGTTGTACACGAAAAAACAGGAATAAAGATGACCGACGCGGCACTTAGCAAAAGTTATACTGTGGTTTGCCTGCGCAAGACCGGGAACCTGATGGAGCTCGAGCCGGTATCGGACTACAGCGCTGCCCTGAAGACTGCCAAGGATGCAATCAGCAGCAAAGGCAATTCTGAAGTACGGATCGTTGAAAACAAGTACGACCAAGATACCCGCAAGGAAAAGAAGCAGGTCATCAAGATTTTGACATCCGAGAACGCCGGCGGTGCAACGGGTGCGTCCGGCCGATCTTCTCAAAGCCGTGGCATGACGCGTGAAACCGCAAACAAGGCCACAAAAGGCATCATAAATATCGTCATCGCCGTAACCGTGCTGATCCTGCTTATCGGGATCATGGTTCCATTGGCCATGCGGTAATTATATCTGTCTGCGGTGCTACCCTTCCGAAGGCGATACCGCTTGCTTGCTATGTCCCTGATTTCCAAAGACAGCTGATCATCATCGTTGCGTTAGCAGGAGTTGTTTTTGCTGGCGATGAAAGATATAACTTTCTGTAATACAGCGATGATCAGGTGAAGCGTGAAAATCAGGTTTGCGACAACTAACACTCCCCTTCGACGCAACTGGGGAAGAATAACTGCCGCAGCTCTCCTGCCGCTCCTGACTGCTTGCAGCACTTCTGATTTTTCCGGTCTTTGGTTCGGTTCATCCACTGCCTCGCAAGAACTAAGTTCTCCATCGAACGAACAATTGCCTGCGGCGGAAAAAACAAGCTTCAACCGGGCCGCCTGTGGTTTGTTTTTCGGCCACACGGCTTCCTCCGGCACCGGAATGCCCAAGGATGGCTCCACCACATCCGAACCGATTTCACTTGATCGAAGCCCTGCGGATAACTTCCTTCAGGCGATTTCTTATGACATGGACGGCAACTATGAAAGTGCGCGCAAACTTTATGTTTGGCTGACCGCGACGCCGCCCGACGCCAAGATCGATCTCGATTGCGGCCAAGGTGTGCGGCTTTCAGGCAGCATCAACAGCCTAGCCCAACGACGCCTTGTCACGCTTGATGCATCATCCCCGGAATATGCACGATCCAAAGAAATAGATGCCGTTGTCGCATCCGCCACCGTTGCGCCAGGTCCAGAGTTACCCAATCCGCCGCAGGTCGAACGCGATCGCCGGTTTTATGAAACCGGTGGCGTGGTAGAGGCAGAACCCGAAGCCCCCACCAGTCCCGTCGTTCGGATGGAGATGGAAGTCAGTGAAAACACGGCGCGACTGACGCGTGTTGACCGGCAGACCGCAGCACCCAAAACGACGCCAGAAGCGACGCCTGTCCCCGCCCCTAAGAGAACCAATGGGCCGGTGACCGGTGGAACGGAAACAGCAGTTTCAAAACTTGCCCCGGTTGCAGCCCCTGCACCAGTGGCTACTCAGTCAGTGCAATCCGCGGCACCGGTTCGCGTTATTGCTGCGCCAACGATTGCCGGCGACGCAGCATCAACAGAACATAAGGGTGCAATGGTCACATCAAACGCGCGCCCGACTGAACAGGGCGAGCTTGATATTGTTGACTCAAAACCCGCGGCACCAATGATCGAACTTCCGATCACCTCGACAGAGCCGGTAGCAACACAAAACGCGATGGCGCCATCAACCGGAAACTCGGCACCAGCGGAAACTGCAACCAGCCAAACCACGCAAAGTGGTAGCCCCTACTACGCCGTTCAACTTGCAGCGTATCGTTCGCGCGGACGTGCGGAAGATGCATGGACGAAGTTCCAAAGCGCATCGCATGGTATGCTGGCTGCCGCAGACCATGAAGTCGTCAGCATCGCGATTGAAGGCAAAGGTCTGTTCTTCCGGCTGCTAACCGGAATGTATGCTTCCTCCGCTGATGCAACGCAGGCTTGCAACAGCTTGAAGTCTGCCGGGACGGATTGCCTGGTTCGACGCGTTAGTCCTTAAACCTCTGTCGGGCGGATGCCGCCATCTTCTTAGACCGCATCAATCCATCCGGGCGGGTTTTCCGACCGTGTCTTCGAACGAACCCCGGCATCTTTCCCAGAAAATATTCGATCTTGGCGTTGTGACGGTAATACCGCCAGCGCAGATGCTGGATAAATCGCCGCGTTCGTTTCGATCCCGCTGCCAGCAATGGAATACCAAGCGCAATAAACACCATGCCAAAAAATGGTGGCGGCAATGGCAGGAACAAAAGCCCAACCAGCAAACTGAACGCCCCCACCAGCATCAAAGCTGTCGATTTCAAATGCTTGAACCTGTGCAAAGCCATTCCATCATGCAGTTCCATGGACTTTGGGTGCGGATTATCCGCGTGATCGCGGGTGCCGCCAAAAGAATGTTCAAAGACATTTGATCAAGACGGGAATTGCTATTGTCCGCTTCTGGAGTACATTGCAGGCATGAACGCAAATTCTTCTTCGGGAAATTAAGACATGTTCTCCGTGCTGAAATCAGACAAACCCAAAATGCCAACCGCTGACACCGCGCTTCCGGGACGCGACGAAACATTGCCGGTTGCCGATGCCAATATCGTCACTGGCCATCCGATGAAGGGCCCCTTCCCGGATCATCTGGAAATTGCCGTCTTTGGCATGGGATGCTTCTGGGGGGCGGAACGCCTGTTCTGGAAAGCGGAAGGCGTTTACAGCACTGCTGTTGGCTACGCCGGTGGCTTCACCAAGAACCCGACCTATCGTGAAGTTTGCAGCGGTATGACAGGCCATGCCGAAGTGGTGTTGGTCGCCTTTGATCCTGCCGTAACGTCCTATTCAGCGCTTTTGAAGCTGTTTTGGGAAAACCACGACCCGACTCAGGGCATGCGTCAGGGCAATGACATCGGTACACAATATCGGTCCGTGATCTACACCTTTACGCCTGAACAACAGCAAGCTGCTGTTCAGTCACGTCAGGACTACAACGCTGCACTGAAAGAAGCAGGTCAAGCCGACGTGACAACCGAAGTCACCGAGGCACCGGAATTCTTTTATGCCGAGGACTTCCACCAGCAATACCTTCACAAGAATCCGGACGGGTATTGTGGCCTTGGCGGCACTGGTGTTTCCTGCCCGGGTATGTAAACAGCAATCCGACGTAACAAGATAGCTTTGGTCCTTGGAAGAACGCCGGTCTTTAGACCGGCTTTCCTCCATATTCGCGGCTCAGGTCGGCGCAGACACGGCGTATTTTAAGCCCCAATTGCTCGATATGGTCGTTTGGAATACGGGCCGCGGGGCCTGAAAGTGATAATGCAGCAATTGGCAAACCCGTTTCATCACGGACAACGCCCGCCACACAACGCAGACCAACCGCGTGCTCTTCATCATCAAGGGCATAGCCACGCTGACGGCAACGCTCCAGATCCTTTTCAAGAGCTTCCTGGGTTATCAGGGTTCGTTCGGTAATTTTGGGCAACCCGTGCTTTGCTACGACCGAATGCAGTTCTTCTTCCGGCAAAAAGGCAAGCAAGGCCTTGCCAACGCCCGAGCAATGCATCAACGCCCGGCGACCGGGTGTGACGAGTGCGCGCATCATTTTGCGGCATTCCACCTGCGACAGGAAAATGACCTCGCCACCATCTGCGACAGCAAGATTTACCGTTTCACCGCTGTCTTCCATGAGTGCGCGCATATAGGGCCGCGCGATCTGGCTGAGATTGCGATTTTTGGTAAATGAATTGCCGACGCTGAAAGCCTGCACCCCGACAAACCAGAGTGTGCGCTCCCCCTCGAACGACACATAGCGCTCGTGTTGCATAGTGGTCAGCAAACGGTGTGCTGTCGAGGGTGGTAATTTCACCTGATGTGAAATTTCGGTCAGGGTCATCCCGTCTTCGCTTTCGGCAAGCGCGTTGAGGATACTTAACGCCCGTACCAGTGACTGGACTTGCTGCATTCAGCGACTACTCCCTGTGCGCGGTCGATTTGACCGACCATCATTGTCGTGTTCTCTGAATGTTAGGAGATCATTGCGCTGCTTGCACGGACTTTTGGCGGACCCAGACGAAAGTGGTGTACCCGATGAGATAGACCGTGGCTGCCCCAAAGGCACACAGCGTGCCCAAGCCAAGCCCAAGAACAGGATAACCAAGGGTCACGGCAAGGATATAGACCCATAGCGCACCCATTCCCCTCGGAAAGTTTCGAATAACCGTATGCACCGGTTCTGCCCCATAGGTGAAATGAAGGATCAACATCATGGGATAGAGTGTTACGGGGAAACCTGACAATAACCCTGCCCAGCGCGGACCAATCCATGCCGCCATGCCGCTGATGACCAGAACGATGATTGCCGCCAGTGAAGCACGAAGCAAAACAACCCGCTTGGTCAGGCGAACCCGATTGAGAATACGGACATTCTCGATCTTGCGGAAAAGGATGAGTGCGACAACGATCGCAACCAGCAAAATCACCGCCGCCTGCGTCAAGCTCATCGGTGCGAGCTGAAACAGCCATGAGACAGACAGATAAGTGACAAACGCCCCGAGCGAGCTGATTAGAATCTGTGGAAAGACAGGCAGCCGGACGCATTGGCGCGACACAATGAAATAGGCATAGAGGAAGGTTAAGGTCGCAATCAGGCCGGGCAAAGCGTACACCGCGCTTTCACTTGCGAAGGCAACACCCTGCTCGATTGCGATGAAATACAAAAGGATGGCCGTTCCCAACGGGTAACCTGACAACACGCCGGCGACACGTGGCCCTGCCCGTTCAGCAAGCATCGAAAGCCCCAGCACCGTTCCGATTGACACGGCAATTTTGGCAAGGATCAGTTCCAACAGCTTTCATCCTTCAAGGCAGATACGATGACATTTTATCAATAAAGTGACAGAATCGTTATCTCTTTTCATGCCAAGGGGCAAGCGCAAACACCTGAGCACAAAACAAAAGAAGACGGGCACCAACATAAGGTGCCCGTCTTCTTTTAGCAGATCGATATCGCCGTTTGCCTAGACGTCGACGTTTAGGCGGCGGCATTTTCCGCTCTTGGTGTTTGCACGATAACCCCACGCCAGCCGAGCCCTTGATAGGTTTCGTACCCTGGCGTCAAGGCGTAGGCCACAAGGGATCCGTCTTCAAGCAGATAGGCCCCACGGGCAGGATCATCGACACGCAGATTAAATGTTTCGCTGAGCACGCCGCGGTCATCGGAAGCAGCAAGGACCCGATTTCTTGCGTCGATCAACATCACCCGGGTACGTTCACGTTCTTCCGCGTTGAAGTTCAGCGATTTGACGATCATCGGTGCCTGGCTTTCCCAGTCAAAGAAGACACCCAAAACACCGATCACATCACCATCAACAGAACCGCCCCTACGCACGGCGGTCGCATAAGTCGGGGTTGCGGCGTTGTTTAACAGTGAATTGGCTGCCACATCCGCGACGGCATAGTGTCCACCATCGCGACAGCGCAACGCTTCCTGAAACCAGCCCTGATCAGAAACATTTTGCCCCATCACGCGATAGGAGTCCGGGCGTCCGTTGGCAATAACGTTGCCGTTCCGATCAACTACCCAAAGATCGAGATACACAGTATAGGAATCGAGGATCACACCGAGCCGTTCCGATGCACGCAATGCAAACGCAGGGTCTTGCAGATTTTCGCAAACATCGACCACGGCTGCGTCGGTTGCCCACCAGCGCACATCGCACGATCGTTCGTACAGGTTGCGGTCCATCAATTCGACAGAATAACGGGCAAGGTCGGCAAAACGATCACCACGAACCGTCTGCGCTGTTTTCTCCAGATCGGAGGCAAGCGTCAGAAACATATCTTCAAGTTCTTCGGTAATCACGTTCACACGTTGCGAGATTTCCTTCACCTCGTTGGCAACAACGCCAAACCCCCGGCCCACTTCGCCCGCACGCGCAGCCTCGATCAACGCATTCAGTGCAAGGGTTCGTGTTGCCCGTGTAACGGCCTTGATTTCTGTAATTTTATCATTGGCTTGCCCGGAAATTGCTGTCGCAACCTGCAGAATTCTTTCTGGCATTTAAATAAAGCTCCCATATGCGCATCAGGTTTCCTCCTGGCTGCTGATCGCGTGCTTTTATTCGCCATCCATTCTGCTTGTCTTTGCAGCACTGATATCTAATAAGCCACTTATACCATTACGTAAATACAGGATTATACTCGTACCACACGGCTATCTCATTGGCGTATGCCATTTCCACCCAGAAGAGAGCCGTCATCTAAAATCAAAACCATTGATAGTTACATCCACTATTAGCGCAGTGTGACAAGGTACCGCACAAGCCGATGCATAATTTAGGCTGTAAATTCGAGGATCGAATCTGCAAGCAGCTTAATCCCTGTGACGAACAACAGGCTGTAGCAAACCCGGTAGAACAATTTAACGCTGACTTTGTCATGCGCCCACAAGCCAAGCCACGTCCCGAACAACGCGACCGGCACAAACAAAAGTGATGTTCCGAGGTTGGATGCATCGAATTGCCCAAGCAGCGCATACGGGATCAGTTTGACGTAATTGACGACAATGAAGAACATAACTGTCGTGCCAACAAAGATCGATTTGTCCATTCGCTGCGGCAGCAGATACACCGATACCGGTGGCCCGCCCGCGTGGGCGACGAAACTGGTGAAACCTGCCAGTGCGCCAAGAACCGTACCCTTACCAATCGTTGCCCTTCCCGGTGCACCGGTTTCCTTCCGGCCACGGAGCCAATGATCAAGGGTAAAGATGATCGCGATCATTGCGATGATCAATTTGACGGCTGCCTCGTTCAGGTAGCTGAAAGACAATGTCCCGACAAGAATGCCCAGCAATGCGGCCGGCACGAGGATTTTCATGTTCCGGCGATCCCAGCGGTTGCGATAGGCCCAGACATTTGCAAGGTCCATCAGGCACAGGATGGGAAGCATGATCGCCGCGGCGGCCTGTGGTGATACCGCCAACGCCATCAACGGCACAGCCACAACACCGAGCCCGCCGCCAAAGCCGCTTTTTGAAACACCGGCGATCAAGACGGCGGGAATGCCGACAACATAGAAAAACGGATCCGAGATAAATTCCATCGGAAGTCCTTGTTATTTGGGGAATTCTGGGATCGCGGGCAACGGATATGGACGGCGTGCGCCCCTATTCTTCAAGCAGACGAGGCATGAGCTCGACGAAGTTGCACGGCCGATGGCGGATATCAAGCTGATAGGTCAGAATTTCGTCCCAGGCATCTTTGCATGCTCCGGTCGATCCAGGTAACGCAAACATGTAGGTTCCCATACACACCCCCGCAGTCGCCCGTGATTGCACGGTGGATGTGCCAATTTTCTGATATGATATCCAACGGAACAGTTCGCCGAAGCCCGGTATTTCCTTTTCGTAGATTGCCCGGTGGGCTTCCACCGTCACGTCGCGCCCGGTAACGCCTGTGCCACCCGTGGTAATGATCACATCGACATCCGGGTTTGAGCACCATGCACCAAGCTGCTTGCGCAAGGCCAATTGATCGTCTTTCAGGATTTTGCGTTCATAAACGTGATGGCCCTTGGCGATGATGCGTTCACAAAGAACCTCGCCCGAGGTGTCGTTATGGAGATCGCGCGTATCGCTGACGGTCAATACGGCAATATTGATCGATACAAAGGGTTGGCTTTCGTCAATACCTGCCACGGTTATCTCCATGTGTCGTGAAATGCTGTGTCAACCTAATATGCCCAGACAGGCGTGCAAGCGTTTTCACGTGCAAGACACGGCTGCATCGCAACCCAGCGAATCACGATAGAACAAAAACCAGCCGCCATTTGATATTTTATTAGCCTCTGGGGCTATTTTTTAACGCCAACCTACAATATTTTTGAGCCTCACTGTTTCGAATTTTTATATTGTTAATACCGACAGTTATTTAAATAAGCTCACCTTATATATGACGAAAAACAAGCAAATTGGTATTACCATTTAAGGACATCTGCGTTACTTCACTTGCTGGTCCGCTTTTTTCCGCCTAGAAAAGCGGTAAAGGACTACCAATTTGGCGCCCTCAAAGGATGCGCCACGAGATCGAAACGTTCGGCAGGAAACAGAGGACTCATGATGAGCGACTTTCTTTGGCAACCGACGAAAGAACGCGTTGAAAATGCAAACGTCACCCGCTTTCGCGACTGGGTGAATGAAAAGCATGCGCTTAACCTTCAGAGTTTCACCGAACTCTATGACTGGTCAGTTGCCGAGATTGAACGTTTCTGGCCTGCTCTTATCGAATATGCCGATCTGAAAGCGGAAACATGGGGCGACCGCGTGCTGATCGACGGCAACAAAATGCCGGGCGCCCAGTTCTTCCCTGATGCGCGCCTGAACTTTGCCGAGAACCTTCTGGTCCGAGACGACGACACCGACGCCCTGATCTTCTGGGGTGAAGACAAGGTCAAAAGCCGCCTATCCTGGGCGGAACTTAATATTGCAGTATCGAAATTCTCGCAGGCCCTGCGCGCAGAGGGCGTTGGCAAGGGTGATCGCGTATGCGGCTATATGCCAAACATGTCTGAAACCGTGATTGCGATGCTGGCGACGGCAGCCATCGGGGCAACCTGGTCCTCCGCCTCCCCTGATTTCGGCGTTCAGGGTGTTGTAGACCGCTTTGGCCAGATCGAACCAACCGTGATGATCACCGTTGACGGTTATCACTATAATGGCAAACAACACGACATCCGCGAAAAGGTTCACGATGTTGTCGAGCGGATCGACAGCCTGAAAAAGGTCGTCATCGTGCCCTATGCCTTTGACGGCGCCAACACGACGGATATCCGCAACGCCGTCACCTATGACGACTTCATTGCCCCCTTCCGGACCGAAAAGATCGTCTTCGAACAGGTCGAATTCAATCATCCGCTTTATGTGATGTTTTCGTCCGGCACGACGGGCAAACCGAAATGCATTGTTCACGGCACGGGCGGAACGCTGCTGAAACAGGTTTCGGAACATATCCTGCATTGTGATGTCGCGCCCGGTGATCGCGTTTTCTATTTCACCACATGTGGCTGGATGATGTGGAACTGGTTGATGGCGGGTCTTGCGGCCGGCGCAACGCTTCTGCTTTATGATGGCTCGCCCTTCTATCCGAGCGGCAATATCCTGTTTGATTATGCCGATGCAGAAGGCATGACGCTGTTTGGCACATCTGCCAAATATATCGATGCGTTGGCCAAGGCCGAACTCAAACCGCGCGAAACACACGATCTGTCCACTGTTCGTGCAATGACATCAACCGGCTCGCCGCTTGCACCGGAAAGCTTCGATTACGTTTATCGCGACATCAAGGAAGACATCCATCTGGCGTCCATTTCAGGCGGCACAGATATCCTTGGCTGCTTTGTGCTGGCTTGCCCCGTCCTGCCAGTCAAACGTGGCGTCATCCAGACCCGTGCCCTTGGTCTTGCTGTCGACGTGTTTGACGACGATGGCAACTCCGTGCGGAACGAAAAAGGTGAACTGGTTTGCACCAAGCCATTCCCATCCATGCCGGTCGGCTTCTGGAACGATCCGGATGGTTCGCGGTATCACAGCGCCTATTTTGACCGGTTTGATAACATCTGGTGCCATGGTGACTATGTCGAGCTTGATGATGATGGCGGCATGGTCATTTATGGCCGCTCGGATGCGACCCTTAACCCCGGCGGCGTTCGTATCGGCACGGCAGAGATTTATCGCCAGGTAGAAAAACTACCTGAAATTCAGGAATCGATTGTGATAGGTCAGGACTGGGATAACGACGTTCGGGTGATCCTGTTTGTTGTGCTCCGCGACAATTACGAATTGGATACCGCCCTTATCGACAAGATCAAGAAGCAGATCCGCAACAACTGCACCCCACGCCACGTCCCCGCCAAGGTGCTTGCGGTTGCCGATATCCCGCGGACAAAATCGGGGAAAATTACCGAACTTGCAGTTCGTGATGTTGTCCATGGACGGCCGGTAAAAAATCAGGAAGCCTTGGCCAACCCGACGGCACTGGAACTGTTTTCCAACCTGTCGGAACTGAAAACCTGATCAAGACAAGCCCCACATCTCGAAGCGGGGCTTTTTCGTGCCGATCCGGTTTTGCAAGATGCTCGGCCGCGCTGCTTAACGAATGCCGCTCCCGATTCCGCACTGCAACCATGCGTATTTTTTAAACAGCGTGAACTGATGCACTTTTTTTGATCATGACTGATTGTTTGGTGAAAAAAAGTTCGTGCAATTCTCGGTCTTGCCGGTGATCAGAACTAAACTACTACTAGGTTATTGAATATATGAGACAAACAAAGTTTCGTATATTTTATGTGATCGTATCTCCGCGCGATATAACCGCAGAAAAAGCCTCAATTTTTAGCCAGCACCGTAGGTTCTAATGTTGCCAAAATTTTTTCACACTTGACACAAGGCGGCCTAAAATTTCTTAATTTGGCGGTCCGATGTTCTTCGGACGAATGGATATGCGGCTGTGCATATCCAGGGTGGCACAAAAGCTAAAAACAATGCTTTGCTAATAAGGGAGCTATCTTATGAAAATCCAGACGATCCTTGCCGCTGGCGCAATGACCGTTGCAGCCGTTGCCGCGCAGAACGCACAGGCAGGTGCCGTTCTTGACGGCATCAAGGCCAAAGGTTTCGTTCAGTGCGGCGTGAACACCGGTCTTCCGGGTTTCTCCGCTGCCAATGCCGAAGGTAAATGGGAAGGTATTGACGTTGACGTCTGCCGTGCAGCAGCTGCTGCAGTTTTTGGTGACGCAAACGCCGTTCAGTACACCCCGCTGACCGCAGCACAGCGCTTCACGGCTCTGCAGTCCGGTGAAATCGACATCCTGTCGCGTAACACCACTGCAACCACCACCCGTGATGCGAAACTGGGTCTGACCTTTGTCGGCATCAACTACTATGACGGTCAGGGCTTCCTGATCCCGAAAGCTCTCGGCGTTTCCAGCGCAACCGAGCTTGACGGTGCGACCGTCTGCGTTGAGCCGGGCACCACGACCGAGCTGAACCTCGCTGACTACTTCCGCGCCAAAGGCATGTCCTTCGAGCCGGTCGTTATCGAGAACATCAACGAAGCAACCGCAGCCTTCTTCTCTGGTCGTTGCGACGTTTACACCACCGATGCTTCTGGTCTTGCTTCCATCCGTACCCAGATGGCTGAAAATCCGGCTGACTATGTGATCCTGCCGGAAATCATCTCCAAAGAGCCGCTCGGCCCGGTTGTCGCCCAGGGCGACGAACAGTGGTCGGACGTTGTTCGCTGGGCTTTTGCTGCAATGGTTGAAGCAGAAGAGTATGGCGTCACCATGGAAAATGTTGACGACATGAAAGCAAACAGCACCAACCCGGGCATCCAGCGTCTTCTCGGCGTTTCGCCGGGCATGGGTGAAGCTCTTGGTCTTGACGAAGCATGGGCATACAACATCGTCAAGCAGGTCGGTAACTATGGCGAAAGCTATGAGAAAAACGTTACCGCCAAGCTCGGTCTTGAGCGTGGTCTGAACGCTCTGTGGACCGACGGTGGCCTGCAGTATGCATGGCCGGTTCGCTAATCGCTAGCAAACCGACTGCCTAAACCTACGAAGCTCCGCCCCACTGCCTGAACGCATGGGCGGAGCTTTTCGTTAGGTGCTTGCTGATTTTGGATACAATCTACACCTGAGGGTCATATGAGTAAGCCTCAAAATGCCCCGGGGGATGTTCGTTCCAAGGGCCTCGTTGATTATCTCAATGACGAAAACGTCCGTGCGGTGCTTTATCAAGTCGTCGCAATTGGACTGATCGTTCTTGCGGGCTGGTACCTGGTGTCCAACACCTTGTACAACCTTGAACAACAGAACATCTCAACCGGTTACGGGTTCCTTGATCTTGAAGCTTCCTTCGAGATCAGTGAAACCATGATCGACTACAGCGCCCAAAGCGACTATGCGACGGCGTTGATGGTCGGTCTTCTGAACACTGTGAAGGTGTCACTGCTTGGGATCATTTTGTGTACGATTATCGGGACAATCTTTGGCGTTGCGCGCCTGTCCTCGAACTGGATCGTTCGCAAACTTGCGACTGTATATGTTGAAACGTTCCGGAACATTCCGGTCCTGTTGCAACTGTTCTTCTGGTACGCACTTATTCCAAGCGCTTTCCCGCATCCACGCGACGCGCTTGAGCCTCTGCCCGGTGTTTTGCTGACGTCGCGCGGTATGTATTTGCCGGTGCCGGAACCTGATAACGCCTACACCCTTATGACCATTGCGGCCGTGATTGCCTGCGTTGTGATCTATTTCGTCAGGAAATGGGCCAAGAAACGCCAGGACGCCACAGGTCAGCCCTTCCCGATGCTTCTTGCCGGGATCGGTATTTTTGTCGGTCTCGTCCTTGCTGCCTATCTGGCAGGTGGCGCACCAACCGACATGAGCATGCCGGCCCTCAAAGGCTTTAACATTCAGGGTGGCTACAACATTTCGCCTGAATTCATGGCAGTTCTGATCGGTCTTACGGTTTACACCTCGACCTATGTTGCCGAGGTTGTTCGTTCCGGTATTCAGGCTGTTCCAAATGGCCAGTGGGAAGCTGCCGACAGTTTGGGCATTCGCCGTTCTATTGCGCTTCGCAAGGTGATCCTGCCGCAATCGATGCGTGTCGCGATCCCGCCACTGACCAACCAGTATCTTAACCTGACCAAGAACAGCTCTTTGGCTGTTGCCGTCGGTTATCCGGATCTGGTTTCTGTTTCCAACACGACCATGAACCAGACAGGTCAGGCGATCGAGGCCATCTCGATCTTCATGTCGATCTATCTTGGTTTGTCCTTGTTGACCTCGCTCTTTATGAACTGGTTCAACAAGAAAATGGCACTGGTGGAGAGGTAACATGTCAGAAAACGCAAAATTACCTCCTCTTCCGACCGGCACCTTTTCCGAGCGTGCCGTGGCATGGTCGAAAAAGAACCTGTTTGATGGATGGTTCAACACCCTCCTGACCCTTGGTTCGATCGCATTCCTCGTTTGGCTGATCCCGCCAATCGTCGAGTGGGCCATCATCAATGCGACGTTGGCGCCATCAATTGAGGCCTGCGCGGAAGCGACGGGTGCCTGCTGGGGGTTCGTTAATGCCAATTTACGACTGATCCTGTTTGGCACCTACCCGTTTGAAGAACAGTGGCGGCCGCTTCTTGCCATGATCTTTCTGATGGGAATCATTTGCGGCAGTCTGGGTGCGGTTAAGTATCCGAGCCTGCGCAAGGCAATCATTCCGATGTGGGTTATTGGTGTGCCGATTATTGCCATCCTCATGTGGGGTGGTGTGTTTGGCCTTACCTATGTCCAGAACAGCTATTGGGGTGGCTTGCCGCTGACCCTGATCCTGTCCTCGATCGGTGTGATCTTTGCCTTCCCGTTCGGGCTGCTGCTGGCACTTGGTCGTCAGTCGCACATGCCGGCCATCAAAACCGTTTCCGTGGTGTACATCGAAGTCATTCGTGGTGTGCCGCTGATTACGGTTCTGTTCATGGCATCGGTCATGTTCCCGCTGTTCCTGCCCGATGGGGTTACCATCGACAAGCTGCTGCGCGCGCAGATCGGTATTATCCTGTTTACCGCCGCCTACCTCGCCGAGGTATTCCGTGGTGGTCTGCAGGCCGTTCCGCGTGGTCAGTTTGAGGCTGGTGACAGTCTTGCGCTGTCTTATTGGCAGTCAATGCGTCTGATCATTTTGCCGCAGGCACTGCGTCTGGTGATCCCGCCGACCGTCAACAGCTTTATCTCCATGTTCAAGGACACCACACTGGTCGTGATTATCGGCCTGTTTGACTTCCTTGGCACGGTGAAGCTGGCACTGCGCAGTGACCCGGCCTGGACCAAATATTACGTCGAAGGTTATGCCTTCGCCGCGGCAATATTCTTCCTGATCTGTTTCTCGATGGCGAAATATTCCGCCTATCTTGAAAAAGAGCTTCGCAAAGGCGAACAAAGGTAAGGAGTGAGGAAAAAACAATGACTGTAGCAACTGAACCCACTACCGGCGCTGTGCCTCCTCCGTCCAAAGAGGATGTCATCACCGTCAACAAGATGAACAAATGGTATGGCAATTTCCATGTTCTTCAGGATATTGACCTGTCTGTTCGCAAAGGTGAGCGTATCGTTATCTGCGGCCCGTCCGGCTCAGGTAAATCGACGCTGATCCGCACCCTGAACCGCCTTGAAACCTATCAAAGCGGTGAAGTTTACGTCGATGGCATTTTGCTTGGCGACGATGTCAAAAACATCGAAGCCGTGCGCCGCGAAGTCTGCATGGTGTTCCAGCACTTCAACCTTTTCCCGCACATGACCGTGCTGGAAAACCTGACGCTGGCCCCGATCTGGGTTCGCAAGATGCCCAAGAAGCAAGCCAACGAACTGGCCATGCATTACCTTGAGCGTGTGCGAATTGCCGAGCAGGCCCACAAATTCCCGGGTCAGCTTTCCGGCGGTCAGCAGCAGCGTGTGGCGATTGCCCGTTCGCTCTGCATGCAGCCAAAAATCATGCTGTTTGATGAACCGACCTCGGCGCTTGATCCGGAGATGGTCAAGGAAGTTCTCGACGTGATGGTCGAACTCGCCAAGGAAGGTATGACCATGCTTTGCGTGACTCACGAGATGGGCTTCGCAAAAGAGGTCGCTGACCGTGTGATCTTTATGGATGCTGGCCAGATCGTCGAAATGGCCGGTCCGAAGGAGTTCTTTGATAACCCGAAAAGCGATCGTACAAAGCTGTTCCTCAGCCAGATCCTGTCGCATTAATCGGCTATCAAACACCCGATCTTTGCAAAACGGCCCCCATTTGCGGGGCCGTTTTCATTTTTGTAAAAATGATCCTTGCCCAGACCCGCGCAATTGCCGAAACTCGGCCCAACACGTTCATCATCCGGATTGCCAATGACCACGCCTGAAACCAGCTCCGCGACCCATCCGGCCTTTATCTCGGTTGAAAATCTCAGCAAACGGTTTGGCGACAAGCTTGCCCTAGATGATGTCAGCTTGCATCTTCCCAAGGGCGAAACCATGGCCATTATTGGTCCGTCTGCCGCAGGCAAAAGTGTTCTGATGAAATGTCTGGTTGGGATTTACGGGGCCGATGCTGGCAAGATCCTGTTGGATGGCGATGATGTCAGTCAAACCAATGCGCCGAAACGCGCCGCATGGGCGGAACGCATTGGCATGCTGTTTCAACAAAATGCCCTGTTTGACAGCCTGAAGGTTTGGGAGAACATCTGCTTTCGTCAGATTGAAACCGGTACTCTCAGCCGCAAGGAGGCCCGGGAACGTGCCCTTGATCTATTGGGCCTTGTCGGTCTGGCATCGGAAAGTGCGGATCTGACGCCAAGTGATCTGTCTGGCGGCATGCAAAAACGCGTTGGTGTCGCACGGGCGATTTCCACCGATCCGGCGATCCTGTTGCTGGACAATCCGACCGCCGGACTTGATCCGGTTCTGTCGAACCATATCGAACGCATGATTGGCAAGATTGCAGAACAACGCGGGACCACGGTGATATCGATCACCAACGACATGCATATTGCCCGCACCCGTTATCAGAACCTGATGATGATGCA
Source organism: Thalassospira profundimaris WP0211 (assembly GCF_000300275.1). Classification (GTDB taxonomy): domain Bacteria; phylum Pseudomonadota; class Alphaproteobacteria; order Rhodospirillales; family Thalassospiraceae; genus Thalassospira; species Thalassospira profundimaris. Next base: position 37,426 of record NZ_AMRN01000006.1, read on the forward strand.
TGACGGTAAAGTCTATTGGGCGGGTAAAACCAAAGATATCGATGACGTACATAATGCGCACCTGACCCAGATGCTGAACGGATCCTCACAGGGTCCGATCACCATGCGAACCGGCAAACGAGAAGACCACGTCTATAGCTAACGGCGCAAACACCCTGCCCCGTGTCGGATCTAGTTGGCTGTATAGACCGAAACGTCGGCTTCGCGGATCACATCGGCCCAAACAGGCCCCGGATGACGATCAGTAAACAGAGCGTCGATTTCGGAAAGATGTCCCAGACGCACCATCGCACGACGACCGAACTTCGATGCATCTGTGCACAGGAATGTTTGGCGGGCGTTGGAAATAATCGCCCGCGCGACGCGCACTTCACGATAATCGAAATCCATCAGGCTGCCATCCTCATCGACGCCGGATATCCCGACAATCGCGTAATCAACCTTGAACTGGTTGATGAAATCAATGGTGGCCTCGCCGATGACACCGAAATCGCGCTGTCGCACAACGCCACCGGCAATAATCACTTCAAATCCCTGATTGGCAGCACAGATTTCTGCAACATGCAGGTTATTGGTAATGATCTTAAGACTTTTATGGCCCAGAAGCGCATGTGCGACTTCTTCGTTGGTTGTTCCGATATTGATAAACAGAGACGCGCCTTCGGGGATATGTTGCGCCACCAGCTTTGCGATCTCGCGCTTGCTGCCAAGGTTTAGAACCTGACGGTCGGTATAGGCGGTATTTTCGGTGGTCGAGACACTGGCAGCCCCGCCGTGATAGCGGGCAATCAGGCCTTCTTCGGCCATTTCATTGATGTCGCGTCGGATGGTTTGTGGCGTGACAGAAAAATGTTCGGCAAGGGTATCAATGGTCATAAAGCTGTTGGAGGCGACAAGCTCCAAAATCTCTCTACGACGCCGATCCAGTTTCCCCATGCCTCTCTCCTTCTGTTTTCAATTTTCATCTTTATTGGAAAATTTTCATTCCTGATCAAAATGCTTTCTCTTGAGCCATTTGGCAAGCCTTGTCCGTCGAAAGCAAATGCACGCAGAAAGCTGACGGCGAACTTCGATAAGCGCAGAAAACAAAAAAAGCCGGGTTTCATCCCCGGCTTTTTGCTTTTGACTTGGTGCCTATCACGCCTTTTTGCGTGCCACGATCCGTTCCCGTACAGCTGGTTCGGTGCCTGTCGCATCGACATCCCCCTCGCCGATCACAATCGCATCGCGCAGCAAGGCGGTTGCCTCTTCAAGCTGTGCCTCATCACGGGTGTGAGCCAGGCAAATTGGTGTTTCGGCCGAGACCGGCTGTCCAACCTTGATGAAATCGGTAAAGCCGACCGCAAAGTCGATCTTCTGATCCGCCCGCGTCCGTCCACCCTTTAGCGAAACCAGCGCAAGACCAACCTTTCTGGCGTCCATCGAAAGAACACGTCCGGTCTTGGCGGCTGTGACCGTATTTATCATCGGGGCGGCTTCAAGATACTTGTTGGTGTTTTCAACAAAGTCTGCCGGACCACCAAGACTTGATACCATCTTGCCAAAGGTCTCGGCTGCCTTGCCGCTCTCAAGCGCCTCTGTTGCCATACGCAGGCCATCGGAAACATCGGATGCCACACCACTAACGGTCAGCATCTCAGCCGCCAGCGCCATGGTGACATCATAGACACGTTGTTCCTGATGCTTGCCGGTCAGGAAGTCGATCGCTTCCTGCATTTCGAGTGCATTGCCAACTGTGTCACCCAGCACCTGTTCCATATCGGTCAGAAGTGCGACCGTGGGAACACCGTTGCGGGTGGCAACTTCGGTGATGCTTTCGGCCAGTTCACGGGCGCGCTCATACTCGTTCATAAAGGCGCCGGAGCCGAATTTCACATCCATGACTAGGCTATCAAGCCCGGCTGCCAGTTTCTTTGACAGGATGGACGCCGTGATCAACGGGATGCTCTCGACCGTCGCTGTCACGTCGCGAATGCCATAAAACCGTTTATCCGCCGGTGCCAGATCGGCTGTCTGCCCGATAATGGCGCAGCCGACTTCACGGGTTACCTTGGCGAATTCGTCAAGACTTGGTGTGGTGCGATAGCCCGGAATGGAATCAAACTTGTCCAGCGTCCCACCAGTATGACCAAGGCCACGGCCGGAAATCATTGGCACGAACGCCCCGCAGGCACCAACAATCGGGCCCAGCATCAGGCTGACCTTGTCACCAACACCACCGGTCGAATGCTTGTCCACCACCGGTCCATCAAGGCCAAGCGCCTTCCAGTCCAGAACCGTACCGCTATCGCGCATATTGCGCGTAAGCGCCGCGCGTTCATCCATGGTCATGCCATTAAAGAACACTGCCATAGCAAGGGCGGCAACCTGCCCTTCGCTGATGCTGTTATCGGTGATGCCCTTGACGAAAAAGGCAATCTCAGCGTCTGTCAGAACTTCGCCTTCGCGTTTACGGCGAATGATTTCTTGGGGCAGCATGTGCTGTCTCCTGCGCACGTGTCGTTAATTCAAATTAGCAGCCTTGAAGTCATGCGACTTCAGGAAGCGCTTGAAAAATATTGCAGCAATATCTTGATAAGATTGGCCGAGCCGGCTTTCGACATTTCCAATGTCTGCTCGTGGCTAAGCGGTGTCGCGCTCATGCCAGCGGCCAGATTGGTGATGTTTGAAACCGCGGCGACCTTGAATCCAAGACGGCGGGCCAGAATGTTTTCCGGGACGGTCGACATACCCACCGCGTCCGCGCCAAGAATCTTGAGCACTCGGATTTCCGCTGGCGTCTCAAAACTTGGTCCGGTGCACCAGCAATAGGTTCCCTCAAACAGTTTGATGCCCAGCTTGGCCGCCGCACCATGCAGGCCGGACCCGATTTCAGGATCATAAGGCACATCCATGCCGACAAAACGGTCGTTTCCGTGATAACCGATCAATGGATTGGGACCAAACAGGCTGATATGATCAGTAATCAGCATCAGACTGCCCGGTACGGCGTCAGGGATCAGTGAACCGGCAGCATTGGTCAAAAGCAGACGTTCTGCGCCAAGTTCGCTCATAATTTCAAGCGGCTCAGCCATCAGATCCGATCGGCCATGCTCGTAATAATGCGCCCGCCCCTGCATTACAGCGACCGACACACCGCCAATACGGCCAAGAACAAGTGTCCCGCCATGTCCGACCACGGTCGGGCGCGGGAACCCCGGCAATTCTTCGTAGGCAATGCTGATTGCATCACTTACGGCGTCAACCACACCGCCAAGTCCGCTGCCAAGAACCAATGCGACTTCCGCCTTGAAACCCGGCGCCTTGGCGGCAATGACGTCAAGCGCTGCTTTTACATTGCTCATTTGAGGTTCTCCGGCCCGAAGGAATGGGGAATAAGTTCTTCACGGCTGAGCGTCAGAAGCGTTTCACCGGCATCATTGATGATAAAGATGGTCGCATCCGGACCGGTAAATTCGCGGATCTTCTGGCGGCACCCACCACACGGGGTACAGGCGATATCGCCCAGCCCGACAACGACGATCTCGTCAAAACGGGTTTCCCCTGACAGTACCATTGCCGAAATCGCGCCGGCCTCGGCACAGACGCCTTCGGGATATGCTGCATTTTCAACATTGCAGCCTGAAATGACCTTACCCTCAGTCGTGCGCAACGCAGCACCGACAAAGAAGTTCGAATAAGGCGCATATGCCTTGTCACGAGCCGCAAGAGCCGCGTCAATCAGATCGCGCGGAGCCTGTTTATGAGCAACCATTTGTTTGATCCTGTTTTGATTACCTATCGCGCCTGACCAAAGCGCACATTTCTGGAAAAGTGGTTCGGGACTGCCTGTATCATAGGCCGAGACCCGAACCACGAAAAGCCTAGCGTTCCTTGACGTATGCCCGACCAAGTGCCTTTGGTGGAATAGCCCGGCCAATGAACCCGGCCAGAAGAATGACCGTCAGGATATAGGGCAATGCCTGCACCAATTGGACCGGAACTTCGCCGATACCGGGCAAAACGACGCCCTGCAAACGTGTGGCTGCCGCGTCAAGAAAGCCAAACAGCAGGCAAGCTGCCAATGCCGGGAACGGGCGCCACTTGCCAAACACCATGGCCGCCAGCGCGATATAGCCTTTGCCTGCGGTCATGTCCTGCAGGAAGGATGCGCCTTGTGCAGTCGAAAGATAGGCGCCTGACATGCCAACAAGCACACCACTGCAAATTACGGCGCGATAGCGCATCGCGACAACGCCAATGCCCGCCGTATCAACAGCGCCCGGGTTTTCACCAACCGCGCGCAGACGCAAGCCAAACCGGGTGCGATACATCACCCACCAGGCTGCCGGAACGGCAAGGAAGGCAACATAAACCAGAATATTATGACCGCTTAGCAGTTCCGAATAAATCAGGCCCAGAACCGGAACGTCCTGAACGGCGTCGGCACCCGGAAACGTGATCGGCTGGAAACGTGATCCTTTATCAAGCGCTGGCGTTTTGCCGCCCTGTGCGAAAAGTGCAATCCCGACAAGTGCGGTCAGACCCGACATCAGGATATTGATCGCCATGCCCGAAACCACTTGGTTGCCCTTGTGCGTGATGCAAGCAAAACCATGCAGCAGCGAAAGCGCAATCGTGGTTGCAATCGCGGCCAGTAGCCCGACCCACGGGCTTCCGACATAGAACGCAACCGCAGCAGCCGAAAATGCCCCGCCCAGCATCATGCCTTCAAGGGCAAGGTTAATCGTTCCGGACCGTTCGGAAAACATCCCGGCCAAGGCCGCAAGAATAAGCGGTGTCGAGGTCCGCAGCGTTGCGTCCAGCAACAGGATAATCAGCTGAAATGTATCCATTATGCGGCCTCCCCGGCATCCTGGCGCAGACGCCAGGCTGTATAGATCTTTGTCACGCGCGGACGGAACATGTGTTCCATCGCACCGGTAAACAGGATGACAAGCCCCTGAATAACCACGACCATGTCATTCGAGATGGTCGGAATTTCAAATGAAAGCTCCGCCCCGCCCTGATAGAGCATCCCGAATAGCAAAGCCGCAAGGAAGATGCCAAATGGATGGTTGCGCCCCATCAGCGCCACAGCAATGCCAACAAAGCCATACCCGGCGGTGAAATCAATCAGCAGGCGGTGCTGAACACCCATGACTTCGTTTAGCGCCACGAAGGATGACAGCGCACCTGAGATCATCATCGCGATAATGATAAAACGCCCGGGCTCAAGCCCGGCATAGGTTGCCGCCACAGCATTGGCACCAACTGTCCGGATGGCATAGCCCCAACGGGTATGCCAGATAAACAGCCAGACCATGACGCTGATGACGATCGCATAAACAAATGACAGGTTCAGTGGGCTTGACGCCATATCAATGCCAAGCGCGGCTGCAATGTCATGAATAAATGGCAATCGCAAATGTTCGGCGATCTGTTCGCTTTCGGGCGTCATCGAGCCTTCCGGACGAAGCACATTGACCAGCAGATACACCATCAGCGATGAGGCGATGAAGTTGAACATGATCGTCGTAATAACGACGTGCGATCCGCGACGCGCCTGCAAGTAGGCCGGGATATAAGCCCACGCCGCGCCAAAAATCATCGCCGCCAACATCGCCACAACCAGCATTATCGGGAATGGCAGGAAATCGAGATAAAGGGCGGCCAACGTCACACCGAGGCCACCGATATAGGCCTGCCCTTCGGCGCCGATGTTAAACAGCCCGCAATGGAACGCGACGGCAAACGCAAGGCCGGTAAAAATAAAGTTGGTGGTGTAATAAAGCGTATAACCCCACGCCTCTTCATAGCCAAACGCGCCATAAAGCAGGATTTCAACCACCTGAACCGGGTTTTCACCAATCGCCAAAACCACAAGCCCGGACACAACAAGGGCCAACAGCAGGTTCAGCAAAGGCAAGGCGCCAACATCAATCCAGCGCGGTAGTTCGACAGTCTTGCTCATGCCTGTCCCTCCGCTGCCTTGGCTTCATTTGGGTCAACGCCCGCCATCATCAAACCAAGCACGCGTTCGTTGGCCTCGGATGCCGCAACTTCACCAATGATGGCCCCATCGCACATCACCAGAATGCGGTCGGCAAGCGACATAATCTCGTCAAGCTCCACTGACACCAGAAGGACGGCTTTGCCAGCATCCCGCATGGCGACAATACGTTTGTGAATGAATTCAATGGCGCCGATATCGACACCACGGGTCGGCTGACCCACCAGAAGCAATTCCGGGTCACGCATGATTTCACGCGCCAGAACAAGCTTTTGCTGATTGCCGCCCGAGAAATTGGCAGCTTTCAAATCCGGATTGTCCGGACGAACGTCAAATTCCGACATCATATTGGCTGTTGCAGCTGAAATAGCATCCCAATCCAGAAGCCCGCCCTTTTGATAGGCAGGATCATCTTCATAGCCAAGAATAGCCGCCTCTTTGGCTGAAAAGGCCGTGACCATCGCCATGCGATGGCGATCCTCGGGCACATGCGCGACACCGCGACGACGGAGCTCTGCGGCATCAACACCTTTGCCCGCCGTTACATCCTGCCTGTTTAGCTCCACGGTCCCTTCGCTGGCAGATCTGATACCACCAAGCGCTTCAAGTAGCTCACTTTGTCCGTTACCAGATACCCCGGCAATGCCGACGATTTCGCCTGCGCGCACGGTGAAGGTCGCATTTTTGACCTTACGAACGCCCTGGGCATTATCAACACAAAGATTATCGACTTTAAGCACGGTCGCAGCCGGATTGGATTCACCTTTTTCAAGGCGTAGCAATACCTTACGGCCGACCATTAATTCCGACAGTTCTTCCGGGCTGGTTTCGGCTGTCTTGCGATGCGCCACCATTGCGCCCTGGCGCATGACGGATACGTTGTCCGTTGCGGCCATGATTTCGCGCAGTTTGTGGGTAATCAGAACAACCGTCTTGCCCTGTTCTTTCAGGGTATCAAGAATTCTGAAAAGGTGATCAGCTTCCTGCGGTGTCAAAACACCGGTCGGCTCATCCAGAATAAGAATTTCCGCCCCGCGATAGAGCGCCTTGAGAATTTCCACACGTTGCTGGAGCCCAACCGACAGATCACCCACGATGGCATCCGGATCGATGTTGAGCGAATATTCGCGTTCTAGACGTTTGAGTTCTTCGCGTGCCTTTTCAACACCATCGCGCAGAACAGCACCGCCTTCGACGCCAAGAATAACGTTTTCGAGCACCGAGAACGTCTCAACCAACATGAAATGCTGGTGAACCATCCCGATCCCGACCGCGATCGCGTCTTCTGATCCGTTGATTTCACAGAGCTTGCCATCGACGTGAATGGTTCCTGCATCGGCCTGATAAAAGCCATACAGAATACTCATCAGGGTCGATTTACCAGCCCCATTTTCGCCCACGATTCCGTGGATAGTTCCTTTGTCGACCTTAAGGTCGATTTCTTTATTGGCATGTACCGCACCGAACCGCTTGTCTATACCGCGCAGTTCAATAGCGGGTTGCACGGCACCGGTTTCCCCGGCGCCGTGCATTTGATGCATCGTATCCGACACGACAAATCCCCGATTTGCTTTGACGTCTGCCTTACATTGGGCAGGCGCTATCGCTCATGTAATCGTGTACTTCAAGGTTACCGGAAATGATTGCTTCCTTGGCCTCGGCAACGGCTGCTTTCATCTCGTCGGTGATCAGGCTTTCGTTGTTTTCATCAAGTGCCCAATCAACGCCACCTTCTGCAAGACCCAGAATGGTCAGGCCCGGCTCCCAGGTATCGTTGGCAGCTGCCTCGAAAGCTTCGTAAACAGCAACGTCAACGCGTTTCAGCATAGACGTCAGAACCGAACCCGGATGCAGGCCGTTCTGGTTGGAGTCCACACCAATGCCGAGTTTACCGGCATCTGCAGCAGCCTGAAGCACACCAACGCCAGTACCACCTGCAGCATGGTAAACAACATCAGCACCACGGTCGAACTGCGATTTTGCAAGTTCACCACCCTTTACCGGATCGTTCCAGGCAGCACCGGTAGTGCCGGTCATGTTCTGGAAGACTTCGGCATCGCCATTCGAATATTTTACGCCCTGTGCGTAACCGCAGGCGAATTTGCGGATCAGCGGAATGTCCATACCACCGACGAAACCGACCTTGCCGGTTTCAGATGCCATAGCCGCCAGAACACCGACAAGGAACGAACCTTCATGTTCCTTGAAAACCACCGACTGAACGTTCGGCAGGTCTACAACCATGTCAACAATGGTAAATTTGGTTTCAGGGAATTCTTTAGCGACTTTTTCAAGTGCAGAAGCCTGGGAAAAACCAATCGCAACAATCGGATTCATGCCGCGGCGCGCAAAGTTGCGCATTGCCTGCTCGCGCTGTGAATCGTTCTGGATTTCGAAGTCACGATACTCAGTACCGGTATCTTCCTTGTACTTCTCGGCACCCGTGTATGCCGCTTGGTTGAATGAGCGGTCAAAACGACCACCAAGATCGTAAACCACAGCCGGATTGATTTCTGCAGCCGAAGCAACGCCTGCATAGCAAGCAACAGCCGCGACCACCGAGGTCAGAAGCTTTTTCATTCCGATGCCCTTCTTTGTTTGAATTCTGATTATCTTTCCGCCAATGCCCATCTTGTTTGGCGGAACTCCCTCATCGAAAACACATGTCTCGCAACATAAGCAAAGCGGCGTTGGTCAAGGACCAATGCAGCGCGGTTTGGCATGCTGCGAATGCTCATGGTAACTACAAAATATAGTGCCCTGTAAATAGCTGAGCACGCAACACGTTGCACAGACCTGTCCACTTGGTCAGCACCAATGCACTACAACCGGAACTTCAAATCGCATATCTGCGGGGTTTCCCTTAGTTTCGGGCCGATCGGGCTCAAACCTGAACCAACCTTTTCTGCACGTTAATTTATCTTTGTCGATACGCTTAAATGGCACCAAATCGGCACCATTGAACCTCGAATGATTGAAATTGGTGCGTTTCCGATTCTTCCCGACACAAATGAACCGGCGCGGATTTACGACCACAACCGATGTGTAATTTTAACCACACCGTCAACAACCGGACATACCGTTCGCGAGAGTTTGGTGCTAGCATTCCGTGGGGCAAAGATTTTCCGACCCACCGATTTGCGTTTTCATACTTTCCCTCCCGATCGGGACAGGAAGAGTGGATTATTGTTGGAGAACAGGAATGAAAAGAACAATTGCAGGGCTGCTGTCGGCCTGCACCATGCTGAGCGTTGGTGCCGGAAGCGCGTTGGCCGATTATGATTTGCGTCTGATCCATACCAATGACGTTCATGACCGCGTTGAATCGGTCACAAAATACAATAATACCTGCAGTGCAGAGGACGATGCCGAAGGCAAATGCTTTGGCGGTTATGGCCGTCTTGCAACAGCCATTCGTGACGCCCGTGCCGAAGGCGGCAACGTTCTGGTTGTCGATGCAGGTGATCAGTTCCAGGGATCCCTTTACTATTCGACCTACAAGGGTTCGCTGACGGCTGAGCTGATGAACCTTGTTGATTATGATGCAATGGCGGTTGGCAACCATGAATTTGATGATGGCCCGGACGTCCTGGCAAGCTTCATCAAGAAAAGCCTTACCCCCATTTTGTCGGCCAACATCGAAGCCACCACGGATGGTCTGAACGAACTTATCAAACCTGAAACCATCATCACGGTTGGCGGTGAACGCATTGGTATCGTCGGGCTGACAACGCCGGAAACGGCCGACATTTCAAGTGCTGGTCCGAACGTCAAGTTCAACGACCTTGCGCAATCACTGCAAAGCTCAGTCGATCGCTTGACCGCCCAGGGTATCAACAAAATTGTCGCTCTCAGCCATTCGGGCTCATACGCCGATTTTGAGTATGTCAGCGATGTGACTGGTGTTGACGTGATTGTCGGCGGTCATGACCATCTTCTGTTTTCCAACAGTGATGACAAGGCATCCCATCCCTACCCGGTCGTCAAAAATGGTGCCGATGGCAAACCTGTTCTGATCGTCCAGGCATATGCCTACAGCCGTTACCTTGGCGACCTGAACGTCACATTTGATGATGCCGGTGTGGCAACCGCATGGTCGGGTGATCCGATTGCGCTTGATGCAAGCATTAAACCGGCCGAGGACGTTCTTGCCGTTATCGCAGAGGCCAGCGGTCAGGTTGATGCCGTTCGCACACTTGAAGTTGGCAGCTTCACGGCACCTGCAGATGGATCGCGCGAAATCTGCCGCAAGATGGAATGTTCCATGGGTTCGTTGGTTGCCGATGCCATGCTCTGGAAAGCTGGCGATGACTATCAGATCGCCATTCAGAACGGCGGCGGTGTGCGTGCAAGCATCGATGAAGGCACTGTTACCATGGGTGAAGTCCTGACGGTTCTTCCGTTCCAGAACGCCTTGGCAACCTTCAAGCTTTCCGGTGCGGATATCGTTGCGTCGCTTGAACATGGTGTATCGCTTGTCGAGGAAGGCAAAGGCCAGTTTCCGCAGGTTGCGGGCCTGAAATTTGACCTTGATCTTTCGCAACCTGCCGGATCGCGTGTTTCAAACGTCATGGTTGCCGAGGGCAATGGCTTCGTGCCGATCGAGGCCGGCAAAATGTATGGCGTTGTTTCCAACGACTTTATGCGCAATGGCGGTGATGGCTACGCCCTGTTCCGGGATAATGCCACCGATGTCTATGACTTCGGACCGAACCTTGAACAGGCTGTTGCCGACTATATTGGGCTTAACTCCCCAATGACCCCGACGACCAAGGGTCGCATCAACCTGAAATAAACAGGTTTTCTGCGTGATCAAGCGACCGAAAGGCAGTCCGTATCGGACTGCCTTTTTTGTTTTCCTTGCCTTCATGCGCGCTTGAGGCTTATCAACATCGCTTACAGCACATGACCGTCACCTGCGTGACGTCCCACGACAAAGAGCACCCGTTCTCTATGACGCCTAATGCCAACATTCTTTGCTTTGGTGCCGCCCATTTCGACCGCACCCTGCAATGTACCGAGACTTTTGTTCCCGCTGCCTCGAACCCGGTTCGGACATTGCATCGCAAACCTGGCGGTGTCAGCCGCAACATTGCGGTGCATCTTCGGCTTCTGGGCAATAATGTCGCGATGCTGGGCGCTGTCGGGGATGACGGTGATGGCGATCAGGTGATCGAGGCGCTGTCCGAACTTGGGATCGATACCCGCCATCTGATGAAGATCACTGGCATGGCAACGGCCGGTTACACGGCCCTTCTTGATGAAACCGGCGAACTTGCGCTCGGCATGATGAATGCCGAGGTCTATGACCTGCTGACCATTGATCGCCTTGAACCGCATCTGGCAAACCTTCTGGCACGGCCCTGGTGGTTGGTTGATGCGAACCTGCCAACCGAGAGCATCATGTGGCTTGCCGAAAACAAACAGACGACAAAATTGTGCGCAGCTACCGTTTCGCCCAGCAAGGCAGTACGGTTCAAGCCGGTACTTGATAAGCTGGACCTGCTGATTGCCAACCGTGCAGAAACACGCATCCTGACGGGTATCGAGATCAACGATCTTGCGCAGGCGAAAGTCGCGGTCGAGCTTTTGCGCGGCAAGGGTATCCCAGATGTCGTGATCACGCTTGGTGCCCAAGGGGTTGTCTCCTCGTCGGCATCGGGGACAGCGTTCTGGCATCCGTTGCCCACCAAGGTCAAAGACGTCAATGGTGCGGGTGATGCCTTCTATTCCGGTTTTCTGTCGGCTTACTCGAAACCGCATACAAGCTTTGACGATGCAATGGCATCGGGCCTCGCGATGGCCAGCCTAACGGCAGAAACCGAAGGCACCACTGTTTGGGATCTGACGCTGGACGCAGTCACGGAACGCGCAGCAAAGGCCGAAAGAAAAGTCCTTTGACCCAAAGGGGCCAAACCAAGATCCTGCTTGATGATTGCATGGATCATGCAACGCAGGTAGCTTGTCCTGAATTCAACTTCAAACCGGAGCCGATCCGATGCATCCATTTTTCATCTTTGTGAAATGTGAACTTGGCAAAGCCTATGACGTCGCAGCAGCGCTTGTTGAAGAAGTCGAAGGCGTTTCCGAAGTCTATTCCATCTCCGGCCCATTTGAATTGTTGGTCAAGGTATATATTGATGACGGACAGGATATTGGGCGCTATGTGAATGAATATATCCACAAGCTGCCTCATATCAAGGATACGCAGACCATCATTACCTTTAACGCCTTCACCTGAGGGCAAAACGGCCGACAAACAAGCTTGCAGAACCAAAAGCGGCGCCAGTCAGGCGCCGCTTTCTTTCTGTCGGATTCAGGCAACGCCACTTAGTTTCTGGCAACATCCCGGATCACATCAAGAATGATCTCGGTCCCCTTTTCGATCAGCACAACATCGTCGCCAACGATCTGACGCAGCGCACCGTCCGTGCGCGCAGGAAGTCTTGAAATCAGGTTATCGGGCAAATCGCGTTTGGCAATGCCGGGTGGCAACGTGCCGCCGCGCTCAAGCTTCATGGCAATACCGGGCGGCAAGCCTTTGTTGCCTTTTCCCTTGTTACCCTTGTCTTTTTTGTCGCTATCTTGGTCAGATTGCCCGGTCGCAATATCAAGTACATCGCGAATAATGCGCCGTTCTTCATCACTGAAAATACCACCACCTTGGGCAAGTTCGACGACGGTGTGATGATGTTCCTGATTAGCCGGATGTGACTGTACAGGTGCTGTCAGGGCAAGACTGGAACCGACAAGAACAAAACCGGTCGTAAATACTTTGACCCAGCTGGTTGTGAACGGCATGGCGACCTCTGTCATCGTGAAAAATATCCAAACTCATGTGGGGACTTTGCCCAAAATTGCGACAAGCCCAGTAAGGATAACGTTTCACCCGCTACCTTTATGCCATACAGCAGAGAATATTTTTCTGGATTGTTCGTAACGCAGAGCGCGGCAATACCAAATGACGCATTTGACCTTGTCATCAATACGCCTTGGGCTTTTCAATACGCGATGATGTTCGACCGAAAACACTGGTCGGTTTAACGCTACCATATTGTTTTCATAGACAGTTCATTATGTGATACAAATCACTCTATCATAACGAAAAGCGACGGCAACCAAGTTTCATTAGAACAACAGAATTAATTTCCAATATGGCATCCGGTAGATTTTCTGTTCATCTGGCCAAGACCAAACAAGACCTGAAAGCGGCGCAAGAACTTCGTTTTGAGGTCTTCTTTGGCGAGTTTCACGCCAAAGCCATGACCGAGCAACACTCGGCCGGCCTTGATAGCGATAAATTCGACGCGTTCTGCGAACACTTGCTGGTCGTGGATAATGAAAATGACAAGAAAGTCATCGCCACCACCAGATTGCTGCTTTCGCAACAAAAACCCGCAGATCTCTCATACATCGCGCAGGAAGAGTTCTCTATTCCCCTGCTTGGCGCTGTGAAAGACAACTGCATGGAAGTCGGCCGATCCTGTGTTCACAAGGACTATCGCGATGGCAAAGCCATTCAGCTTCTGTGGCGCGGTATCACCAAGCTGATTTTCAATCATGACATTCGCTATCTGTTCGGCTGCGCAAGCTTCCATGCGACCGATATCGACAAGATCGCCTACGAACTGTCATACCTGCATCACTACCGATTGGATGATGAACCGCATATTGCACGCGCACTCGATTATCAGTCGATGGAACGCATCGCAAAAGACGACATTGATCCGGACGAGGCCCTTGCGAAATTACCCCCCCTGATCAAAGCCTACTTGTCGCTGGGTGGCGTTGTTGGCGATGGCGTCGCACTTGATCCCGATTTCAAGACGCTTGATGTATTGATTACGGTCGATGTCGCCAAGGTCCCAGATCAATACTATAGATTCTATAAAAAGCAGGCTGATCGCCTTGATCTCACACCTCTAAACGCGTGAGTGCGATTACTGTTAAAAGAAACATCCGTGACGTCAAACAAGGGTTTTCAAGCGCTTTGGACCAGATGGCAACACCCCACATCACTGCACCGATCACACCAGCACAGCACGTGAAAGCAGGGCTAAAATTCACGACGCTGATGGTCTGGCTGTTTGCGATGCTGATCCCCTTCCTGATCCTTGAAGGTCTCAAGCTCCGGGCCAGTTCACATATTGTCCGCATCTGGCATCTTGGTGCCCGCAAGATCACCGGCATCAAGGTCGAAGTCACCGGATCGCCAAGCGAAACCCTTCCTTTGCTGCTGTTGGGGAACCATACGTCTTACCTCGACATTCCGGTGATCAATGCGCTGTTCACCGTAAATTTCATCGCCAAGTCCGAAGTTCGCGGCTGGCCCGGCATCGGGTTCCTTGCGCGCTGTTGCCAAACCATTTTTGTTGAGCGCCGGGCCATCAAGTCGCACGAACAGATCAAGATCCTGCGCGATAAGATCCTCCCCGACCGCAGGCTGGTTCTGTTTGCCGAAGGGACAAGTACGGATGGTACTGTCGTCCTGCCGTTCAAATCGTCGCTGATGGAATTTGTGTTTGACGAAAAGATCGCTGAAGTTTGCCACGTTCAGCCGATAACAGTTTTATGCCTGAAAGACAGCGCGAGTGGATCTTCGCCAGAACCGGAAACGGTTCTTTACCCCTGGTTTGACGACACCACCCTTGCCTTCCATTTCTGGCGCTTCATGGCAACGTCGGGCTGTACCGTCAAAGTCCATTTCAGTCCAAGCCGTCCGGTATCCGAATTTGATAACCGCAAGGAACTGACCCGATGGGCCCATGCGGGGGTTCAAAACGGCTATGACATCATCCTGAAAAAGGCTTGAGGCAAGCCTCAAGCCTTTCGCGCACGGGCGTGTGCCCAGTCTTCCTTCATCTGATACCACTTCTTTTCGCCAATCATCTTGCCGAGATACTGGTCAATGACCTTAAGCTTGAAGATGCTGGCAAGACCCGCCGCACGCGCAGGCCAGGTTTCAGGCAAGGCGCGCAATGTCAGGCTGATGCCAGCCGTGCTGTATTCGATGAAATGCCACCAGCGGCTGGGGATAAAGATGGTATCGCCCGGCTCCAGAATGCATTCATAGCCGTGAATATCTTTAAGCTTCGGATAGCGTTCCAGATCCGGATTCCGAAAATCAATATTGCACGAAACAGTCAGTGGATGCTGATACAGGTGCCGTCCATTTTCGCTTCCATACAGGATCACACGTTTGGTGCCGGTCATCTGCGTCAGGAAAACATGGCTGTGATCCAGATCGTAATGAATATCGACATAGGCGTCCTGGCCACCCACAAACAGGAATGGATGATTTTTCAGGAACGTGACGCCCAGGTCAGGATATGAAAAATCCTCGCGCAGTTGCGGCATATGCTTGAACACATTGAACAAAAACATGCGAAGCGGTGTCGGCCCGGCCTGAATAAGATCAAGATATTCGCCAAAGGGCATGCTTTGGGTTGAATCGAGATAGTCGTTGTCCGAGTTCGCAAATGCCTCGCTATAAAGCGGCACCTCGACATCGCCACAGCCCTGCTTCAGATAGTCATATGACCATTTTTCCAATGCAGGCCAGTTTGCGGCGAAACTGCGCATGATGACGGGACGTTTGGGCTTAAGATACTGGTCAATAAACTCTTCTCTGCTCAGATCATCTCGTCGATCAATACTCAGATAGCTTAACTGGCTCGTCATTCCGGCCCCGTCTGTTTTCTTGTTTTGCTGCACACCAGAACGCTCAAGCCTTTTTTCTGTTCCACCTTCGGCTTGGAGCTTTTCAGATAGATCATAGGAAACAGCCGAAATCAAGCTGGCTGCGCCGGTGGCGTTATGTACTAAACAGTTGTAATTTTTGATCTCTTGCGATGAGCCAACGTGATTTGGGAACCGATCTGGCCTCGCCAAGATCAATCGCGCCGGCCACGGCCCAAATGCGCAGGCCGGAAACGAAAAAAGCACCCTTTTGGGGTGCTTTAATCAATGGCGGGCAAGGAGGGATTCGAACCCTCGATAGGGCTTTTGACCCTATACTCCCTTAGCAGGGGAGCGCCTTCAGCCACTCGGCCACTTGCCCTTTATGTCCTTGGTGTTCCCTGCGGAACGACGCCTTTCTTAAACATCGCCATGGCGCATGTCAATGCCCGAAACCGGCGTTAAGGTCGTTTTCTTTTTAACAGTCCTGCCAAATAAAACCAGCAGCTTTTTGCCTGCATTGCTCACTGCATTTCCAGGTTGATTGGGAAAAGAGTCTTCAAACCATCACATGGCTGTCATCGGATAGAAAAAAACAGCTGTCATAACGGTGTGGTCGATTGGTTTTTCACCGTCTTTTGACGTAAATGCTAGTTGGAGAAAAATGCGTACGATCTATCAAAGCACGGATGATCTCGGTCATACCCTTCGCGCCCTCAAGATGACCAAGGAAGGTCATAACGACCCTGTTTACATGGGGCTGGTCATTCAGGACCGAGAAGTCCTGTTCCGCACCCGCGAAAACAGTTCACGCGATTTCGTTTTGCAGAAGATCAAGGAATTCGTCGCAGGCAACGCGACAAGTTTGGTATCCCAACCGGCCTGATGGCCGGTTTTTTTTATTGCCTTTACGCACGCACCTAGCTCGTTCTCGTCCATCCCGAACGGCTCGGGGTGCAAGCGATTTCAGTCGCGCCGGGGCGACGATCCCCGTTCGCCCTGCAACTTCACCGCCGGTCGTCTTGACCGGCGGTTTCTTTTGGTTTCAGACGTCTGCGGTCGCTTGCTTTGCGGCATATCCTCGCCACATCAAAATCAATGCAACACCCAAAACCGGCAACACACCAAAGTTGATCAGGCTCCAGCCGGCACCGGCGATCAATGCCCCGCTGGCAATTGTGGCGACTGTCGCCGTCCCACTGTTGCCAAGTTCCATCAGGCTTTGCGCATGCCCGCGTTCCGCCGCATCATGCCCCTCGCCCAACATCGTTGTTCCTGCCAACAGCATCATGTTCCAGCCAATCCCCAGAAGGAACGAACTAATCAGGAAAGCGGCAATCGAAATGCCCGAAACGGCAACGCCAACACTTATTACCAGTGCAAACGCCCCGAATGATGCGACCCGGCGTGGCCCAAACCGGTCGATCATTGGCCCGGCAACGAAGGCCGGCAAGAACATCCCGATCAAATGCCAGCGGATCACGTTGGCCGAAACATCCACATCAAAGCCACAATATTTCATCGCAAGCGGCGTCGCTGTCATGACCAGGACCATAATACCCTGCCCGGCGGCACTGATGGCGATTGCGCCGCGAATGACTGGGCGGCGCAACAGATCGGACATGACCGCCCGGCTCGACCCGGCACGTTGCGGAATGCCACCATCTGGCAACATGATCATCAAGGATGCACCCAAGGCCGCCAGACCTGCAAGTGCCAAATAGGCCCCGGCAAACGGAACCGGGAACATGCCTTGGCTGGCAACAGCAATCTCCGGGGCAATCAGCGCAGCAACAACACCCCCGCCCAGAACAAGGGCGGCAGCACGCCCCTTTTCGGATGGCGCGACAGTTTCCAGCGCAGCGTAACGATAATACATAGCCGACGCCTGATAGGTGCCAATCAGTGCGGCGGAAAGCGTGACCAGCCAGAACGATCCGATATAAATACCGTAAGCCACCATCAGGCCACCCAAAACTCCAAAGAGCGCCCCGACAAACAACCCAACGCGTCGTCCACGACGCTGCATCAACATGGCAATCGGATGAACAGATACGAGATTGCCCACCATAAGCATTCCAAGTGGCAAAGTTGCCATGTATGGCGCGGGGGCAAGCGACACACCGACAAGCGATGTCAAGGTAATGCCGATCAGTGAACAAGACCAATACAGCGCCTGCGCGAAGAAAAGCAGACGCAATGATCCATTGGTCAGCAACAACATGTTCCCAACTCCTGAAATTCAGACTGTGATGAAAGCCGTCAAACCGTCGCTAGTTTGCGGAGACTAATGATTTGCGGGCAAAGCGATCCGCATATTCCTGGGGACTGACAGAAAGATGTCGCTGAAACGCCCGGCGCAGCGTTTCCGGATGCCGGAAGCCGCACAATTCGGCAACCTGTCCAATCGCAAGGGCTTCGTCCTGCAACAGCGCACGGGCGGATTCTACCCGGACGCGCTCGACATAACGCGCCGGGCTCATCCCCAGATCACGCGCAAACACCCGTGAAAAAGTGCGCGGTGTCATCCCGGCACGTTCGGCCAGTGTTTCAAGCGATAGATCCTTGGCGATATTGCCGGGCAACCATTCAAGCAGATTTGCAAGCCGTGCTGTGGCGCCGGTTTCAGGGATCAGATAGGCACTGAACTGCGCCTGCCCGCCGGGCCGTTTGAGGAACATTACAAGCCTGCGTGCAACGGACAAGGCCAGGGCACGACCGAAATCCGCTTCGACGATTGCCAGCGCCAGATCAATCCCGGCGGTGACACCAGCTGATGTGAAAACATGTGGATCACCATCCAAGCCCGCGGGATCATAGCTGTGCAGCCGGTCCCCCATCATTTGGATTGCCGGGTAATCCCGTGCCATTTGTTCGCAACGCGACCAGTGGGTTGTGGCCATTTTGCCATCAAGCACCCCCGCCTCGGCCAGAATAAGTGCACCTGAACAAATCGAGCCTAGCCGCGGTACGATGCCTTCGGCCTTTCTGACCCAATCAAGGATTTGCGGTTCTTTGCATTCTGTCAGAACACCGACACCACCTGGCACCAGCAAGGTATCGACCGTTTCCAGATCAAGGTCGCGCCACGCCATATCGGCATATATTCGCACACCACAGGATGTCTGTACCGGCCCACTCGCCCCGGCCACAACGATCCCTTCGTATCCTTGTGGCCGTCCCAGCGCGGAAAGCTCGTCATTTGCCGAGCCAAACACCTGAAGCGGCCCGATGACATCAAGACTCATGACACCATCAAAGGCGTGGCAGGCGACTAATTTCGGGGTATGGGGCGAGTTGGACATCATCGTAGCTCCTTGTCAGAGATACATCATGCCCAATCCCGAATGTGGCAACAATGACAAACACCCCACGAATCTTGCCAACTGGCTTTCGTGGGGTGTTTTGGTCATTCAACGCCAAAAGGATGTCTTCGGCTCAGAACCCGCTTCGTTGCAACAATGCATAGAAATCGCGGATCGTGCCTTCCTTGGTCGTCATGTCCTTGATGTCATCGACCAATTTGTCGGTAAAGTTGGGCTGTTTCAGATACCCGACCACCCTTTTCCGGGCCATGGCAGCCGATTTGCCCTCAATCAGAACACCACTTGAACAGAACTGAACCAGCATATAGGCGCGTTTGCGCAAATGCAGGCTCGGATTATCAATGCGTTCAATCACCTTCTCGCGGACAAGATACTCTGCCAGCCCGTCATCAAGCTTGGCACCGATTTCCGCCTTCTGTTCGTCAGGAACGTTTGATGCCGCAAGCACGTCGTTCATATGTTTGACGGTCGCCATTTTGTCGCGTGGCTTGGCGTCCGGCTCACAGAACGCGCGCAAAGCACGCATATCACCAACAGCGTCGCGCATCATTTCGTAAAGTTCGTCGGCAAAGTCTTCGACGATCCCGCTATTGGCAACCGCAATAAGCCAGGTCAGCTTCCGGAAGTTGGGGATCAGGCGACTGTTGATTTCTGCGACACCTTCGATCAGGGCCCGTGGGCCACCAACATTGCGCAACCGAGCACCACGTTCAGCAATCGCGCTGACCATCGGCGTGCCATAAATCACGCCCTGCTCTGTGATCAGGCGTTCAAGGATACCGTCAAGCGGATCCGGATCGCTTTCGTGGCGTTGCAGGCTATTGGCACTGCGCAGTTCGCGAACGATGTAATCAAACATCGCTTCCTGACTGTTGGCCAAAAGGCCAGACCCAAACAGCGGGTTCAGAAGTTCCAGAATGTCATCGGCAGCACCGCGATTGCCCTTTGCCCGACCAAGTGCGAGGTCAATGTGCAGGGTCACCGCTTCGCCAAAGCTGCGCGAACCGCCAAGCAGTTCCTTGAGTGCGACGGGAGAACCGAGAATATCGGCAATCACGTCATCAATCATCTTGCGGGCGGCTTCGTCCTTTTCATCGCCCTTGACCTTAAGCGCGAGGTCAAGTTTGCCAACCCAGTTACGGGTCGAGGACAGCACGCGCGTCAACGCGACCATAGTCAGGAAGTCGGTATCTTCCGCAAGATTGAGGCGTCGTATTTCGTCACGCACTTCCGAGATGGTGGCGTCTTCGAATGCCGGTAGATCGACTTTTTCAACTTCTCGGGCGCGCGCAGAGAGCTGCTCAATCGCGCCATGAAGGTTGTTCATCGCCTCAATGTGATCGCCATCAGTCGCCTTGGCATGAAGCCCGGCAACCTTGTCAACCGCAGTCGGCATCAAGGTGTCATGGAACATCAACTTGCGAAGGTTCTGGTAATTGTACATTACCTCGCAAGGCGTCAGAATTTCCTGTTCGAAATATTTGCGCAGCAACCGGTTGATGGTCGCGCGGCTTTCTTTCTGCAAAAGGTCGTTATCCGTCTCGCACAACGGCGCTTCGTCGATGGAGGTTACCCGAACGTCATCGTCCTGGTCATCGCCCGCGCCTTGTTTTTCGAGAAGTACCTTTTCAATATGACGACCGTCGCCGCGTTCCCAGTTACGAATAACGCGCACGGCAGAGATCTTGGTTTTCACAAGCTTTTCAGCTTCTGTAACCGCCTCCTGTTCGACATCAAATGTCGAATGGATTATCCAGCGATCCCCACGCTGGACCATAACTTCAAATGTCGTATCCGACATGACGCGCTCTGGCTCCCTAACTTCCTGTTTGGGCGGCATAAGTCTGCCGTTCAACTAGTCAGGCGCGTGTCCCAATTTTTATATTTATTCTTACTTATACTGCTATTCGGGTTCCTAAAACAATAGTTCGATGCAGATGTTTTATATACTTTCGGGTATTTCTTTAGAATTTCCTGAATTCCCCTGCCCTTCGAGCTGGGAAATTCTGACAATCGAACTGCGTATTTGGCCGTGAACCGTCATTTTGCGACGAATCACGGTATACGCGCCGCAATTTCGGCCGTCAAATCGGCCAGCAGACTGCTCATGGCGATAACGGCGTTATCGAGTGTTTGATCGGCTGGTGTGCTGACCTTGTCATACTTGGCCGCTGTGACGATTTCCCCACTTTGGAAATGCACGAGCTTCCAGCGCGCTATCAGATTAACATTGCCATCGGCCTGCCGTTCAAAACGGTCAATATCAACAACCACCTGCCATTCCACCATATCCCGCGAGTTCCACGGAAAGACTTCCAGCCGTGCTGCAACCCCAGTCCTGTCGAGGTTATCCATAAGAACACGATTGATGTTCTCACCCAGCGGTTCGGCCCAGCGGTACCCGGAATTAACCTCCGGCCGATTGGCGGCACTGCGCGTGATGATCGTCGATCGGTCGAGATAGCTCGGAATTGTCACCGGCCCGACACCAATGACCGTCGTTTCACCGGGGGCTGGCGACACCGGCTGCACCATTGGTGACAGCAAATAATATTGGTCAGGAACCGATGGTGACGCGCAAGCGGCCAAAAGTGGTGCGACCAGCAGCACCCCCCATCTGGAGATCATTTTTCGGACTGTCTGTCGCATCATTTATTCTCCTCCGGGCCGCTCTTGCCAAGGATAAGGGCACTCGGGTTCTGTTCGAGGAAATCGGTCAGTTCACGCAGGGAACGTGCCGTTGCACCGAGTTCTTTCAGGGCTTGTTCAAGGTTGTAACGCACGGGTGACGTTGGCGCCGTAACATCGCGAACACCGCCAAGTGCCTCGCGTGCTGCATCCAGTGCGGTCTGGGTTGCGGGCAACACACTCGCATCCAGATTGGTGACAAGCGTATTTATGCCCGCCGCGGCCTGTTGCAGGCTGATCATCCCGTTATTCAATGCTGGCGACGTGACGATATTCTCCATGCCCTCCACGGTCCCAAGCAGGCGAATTCCGATTTCTTCAATCG
Organism: Thalassospira profundimaris WP0211; assembly: GCF_000300275.1. GTDB lineage: Bacteria > Pseudomonadota > Alphaproteobacteria > Rhodospirillales > Thalassospiraceae > Thalassospira > Thalassospira profundimaris. The sequence goes on from NZ_AMRN01000006.1 coordinate 59,435, forward strand.
GGAAGGTTTCGACCTTTTCAAGAAGACTGGTTAGCGAATTGGCAATTTCGTCCAGCTTTTGCGGCAATGTCGGAAGTTCCGGCAAATTGCCCTCTTGATTGCCAAGATAGCGCGCCGGGGAAACCGGATGCATAGACAGATCGACAAACAACTGACCTGTAATGAAACTTCCTGTCTTGAGGCGGGCACGCAGGCCATTATCAATCAGGGTTTCAATGGTTTCCTGCGGATCAACATCTCCCAGGCGCCCACCGACGATGCTTACCCGTTCGGGTTCAAGTGTGACTTCAACCGGCACACGGAAGGCGTGCTGTGTAACGACATATTCCAGGTCGACACTTTCGACTGTCCCGACACGGATACCGTTGAATTCCACAGGTGCACCGCGCGAAAGCCCGCGAACCGAAGAGTCGAAATAAAGCATGTAGCGCTGGCTGTATCCCTCGGCAAGCAGCTCGGCCTTCTCAAGGCTTTCATGCAGTCGGAATACCGTATCTGCGGTCGCCATTTCGTCGTTTTCATTTGCGGGCGGCGTATAAAAGTTGATTCCACCCGCCAAAACAGAGCGAACAGACTGCGCACGCACAGAAAAGCCTTCGGCATTCAGATCAAGGGCAATCCCGCTTGAATCCCAAAATCTGGTTTGGCGTTTAACAAGCGCATCGAAAGGTTTGCGGATAAATACGGGGATTGAAACACCATCCGCATTGGCATCCAGTTCGGTATCAAGCACCTCTCCGACCTCGATCCCGCGCAGCAGGACCGGTGTCCCCTCGCCCAGGGAACCAAGTTCTTCTGCGGTCAGGACAAAACGCGTGCCGTTTTCTTCATCAGGGATAAATTGCGGCTCTTCCTCACCAACAAATTCGCGTGCCTTTTCACCCGACTTGTCTGGTATCACTTCAATATAGGCCCCGGAAACAATGGTTTCCAAGCCGGTAATACCCCGCGCACTCACGCGTGGGCGCACAACCCAGAACCGCGTTTTATCTGTCAGATAATCGCTGAAATCCGCGTTCATTCGGATCGTCAGAACAACGTGTTCCATATCGTCGGCAAGATTAATGGCTGTCACCTGACCGACATCGACATCGCGATAACGCACGGCAGTCTTACCGGCAGACAGACCTTCGGCCGCTTCAAACGTAACGGTGATTTCGGGACCCTTTGAGACGATATCACGCCACAACAGCCAACCACCGACGATCAAGGCCACAAGCGGCACCAGCCAGATAATTGAAAAACGGCCCCAGCCTGTTCGGATGTCGGGCTTTTCCGGCTGTTGACCCGGTTCTGTACTTTTCGCGTCATTCATGACGGAATCCCCTGATTTTGAACGCGGTCATGATCTGTCTTCACTCTTGCCAATCTTGGTTTTTTGACCGTTTGCATACCGGCGCGATCCCAAATCAAACGCGGATCAAAGGCCATGGCCGACAGCATTGTCAAAATAACCACCCCACAAAATGCCACAGCCCCGAAACCGGGTTGAACTGTTGCGATATTTCCAAGTTTCACCAGTGCAGCAAGGATCGATACCATAAACACATCAACCATCGACCATCGCCCGATCAGCTCCGTAATACGATAAATCAATGTGCGCTCCTTGAGTGGACCAGACAACCCCAAGGCGGTTGCAATATAAACCCATCCCAACAGCAGGATTTTGATGATTGGCACCAGAATGCTTGCCGTAAAGACAACGATGGCAATTGGCCACTCCCCAGCCCGGACCAGCGCGCTGACGCCCGAGAGTATTGTGTCTGCCTCTGCCCGGCCAAGATACGTCACGGTCATGATCGGAAAGACATTTGCCGGCACATACAAAATGACAGCAGCCAGCAACAAGGCCCAAGAACGCGACAGGCTGCGTGGCTTTCGGTGATGCACCATCGCACCACAGCGCGGACAGCGCACATTTTCGCGCCCGCCGCCCAGAACAACCATGGAGCATGTGTGACAGGTCAGAAGTGTTCTGTCTTGCTGATCTGAACCTTGTTGGTTGTCGATATCTTCAGATGTCGGATAACACAGGTTTGCCGGTGCCAACCGCCGCCAAACGTAGCGTGGGTCAAGCGTGATATTCATCAGAAGAACCGTCGGGATCAGGCAGCAAATCGCAAAAAATGCAGGACCGGCAATGACATCAGCAAAATCCGTCAGCTTGGTCAAAGCCACCAGCAACCCTATCAGGAAGACATCGAGCATCGACCAGGGCCTGATGATCGCCAGAATGCGCCAGACCTGCTGCATGCCGGGCACTTGCCTGTTCAAGCTGATCGGCAGCAATACATAGATGTGCGCCGTAATCAGGACCAGCGGTGCCAGCACAGATGTGACGGCGACCATAATGGCCAAAAACGGAAACCCTTCGCGCCAGAACGTCAGCACACCACTGCTTAGCGTGTTGGTCTCAACCCGGCCTTCCATGGCAAAGGTCAAAACCGGGTAGCTGTTGGCAATCAAGAACAACAGAAAGGCCGTGACAGCCAGTGCCAACGGTTTGTCAAAGCGCACCTGTGCTGCGCGGTACAACGGCGATCCACATCGAACGCAATATGCGACACTGCCCGTCGGGATTTCTTCCTCGACATGGAGATAGTCGCAATTTTCACAGGCGATCAGTCGATGAGACATTGTTTTCCTGTTTTTACAATCCGTTATACGGACTGGTTCGCACATCAAAGTAAGCGACACTTTTGCATGCAAGTCAAATCGGGGCACTTGGCAGCGGTGAATGTCCTTGGCAAATAAGACAAAAAAATGTTCAGAGAGGCATGATTTTACTGCGGAATTTCCGGCAGATGACGGCGCGCCTCAGACAGGACGATGTCGTTGACCTGATCAAGAAGCCGACTGTTGATGGTTTTGTGATGCCAATATAAGGGACGATCAATTTCAAACGGACACGGCCGAACCAGCCTTCCGGTGCGAAGCCCCTCTTCCGCCTGATGCTGTTCAACGACGGCATAGGCCACGCCCTGTTCGGCAAGGGTCACGAAACCCTGTGAACTTGGAACTGTGTGTGCAGGGAATTCCCCGGGGGTAAGTCCAAAATACTGATGAAGGAACTGGTTTTGCAGTTCATCATGTTCGGAAAAATTCACCGCCGGACAAGCGCGCAAGGCATCCGCATTTACGCCATCCTTGAAATAGCGTTCCTGAAACTCTGGTGAAACCACCATAAAGTAACGCATGGAGCCCAGGGGCCGTACCCGACATCCCTGAATGGGTGTATCGCGCAAACTGACCGCACCCAGCACGTTTCCTTCCTGCAGGGAGTGATGATTAAGCGATTCATCATCGACGACCAAATGCACCAGAACCCCAAGTTTCTCAAACAGAAGCTTGGGCACATCGACAAACCAGGTCGCCAGACTGTCGGCATTAACCGCAAGCGTTACCTGACCAAATTCGCCTTCGGCGCGCACCTCTGGCAGTTCTGAACCCAGATCCTGTTCAAGCAGTCGCACACTTTGATAATGCGCAAGCAACCTTTGGCCTGCAACGGTTGGGACAATCGGCTTGGCGCGCACCAACACTGGCTGACCAAGTCGCTCCTCCATCAGCTTGATCCGCTGGGATATCGCAGACTGGGTCAGTCCCAGTGCCCGCGCCGCCTTCTCAAAGCTTCCGAAACGGATAACCTCCGCACAGGCCTCAACCAATTTGTAATCGAGCATGACCAACCATCAATTTTTCTAATCCATGTTTAGTATAATTCGATTTTCTTAATTCATAAAGGTGCTATCAACGGCGGGCCACAGTACGAGGAATGCCACGAATGCTTTTAACCTATGCCACCGGATTTGGTCTTGGCGGCGGGCTGATCATTGCGATTGGCGCGCAGAATGCCTTTGTTCTCGGTCAGGGATTGCGGCGCAATCATCCGCTGATGGTGGCCTTCGTCTGTGCCTTGTGTGATGCGGTTTTGATTGCGGCGGGCGTCGCAGGGCTTGGAACACTCATTGCAGCCTACCCCCTCCTCACAAAGGTTGCGGCCTGGGGTGGCGGCTTATTCCTGATCTGGTATGGATTTGGTGCTCTGCGACGGTTGTTTGAAACCGAAACATTGTCGGAAAAGGCGATTTCAAAAACCGGCTGGAAGGCGGTTCTTGGGACCACCCTCGCGGTCACGCTTTTGAACCCGCATGTCTATCTTGATACGGTTGTCATGCTGGGTGGTATTGGCGGGCAGTATCCGACGGACGAAAGACTTGGCTTTGCCTTGGGTGCCATGAGTGCCAGTTTTGTCTGGTTCTTTGCCATTGCACTGGGGGCTGCATGGCTTGCACCCTATGTCGCACGCCCAATCACCTGGAAGATCATTGATGGCGTAACCTGCGGCGTTATGTGGCTGGTGGCCTATAGCCTGCTGGCACCGGAAATACGGGCGCTCATCGGGAACTAGGACGCCAAGTCGAGTGCGCCCTACTCGTCCATCGCTTCCTTGAAATGGCGACGACAGACCGGGACATAACGATCATTCCCACCGATTTCAACCTGTGCACCTTCTCGGACAGGTTTGCCATCTTCATCAACCCGCAAAACCATGCCGGCTTTACGGCCGCAATGGCAGATGGTTTTAAGCTCATTAAGCTTGTCCGCCCACGCCAGCAGCCATTTGGAACCTTCAAAGAGCTGTCCCTGGAAATCAGTGCGGATGCCATAGCACAACACAGGGATGCCATGGATGTCGGCGATATCGGAAAGCTGCCAGACCTGGTCTTTAGACAGGAACTGTGCCTCGTCAATCAGGACACAATCGACTTTCCCCTTTTCAACCTGCTGAAGGATCAGGGCCGTCATATCGGTATTCGCATCAAACAGCAGTGCCGGTGCCTCAAGACCAATGCGCGACGCAATCTTGCCTTCGCCGAAACGGTTGTCAAACGCCACTGTCATCAGCAACGTTTCCATGCCGCGTTCACGGTAATTGAAACTCGCCTGAAGCAAGGTGGTCGATTTACCCGCATTCATGGACGAGTAATAGAAAAACAGATTGGCCATGCGTGTCCCCCGAAAGTCGTCACAGGGGAATAGCCCAACAATCACGAATGATCAATATGGCTGTCGCCTTGAACTTGCCCATTGCGCGAAATATCGATTTCACGCATTTCTCGCCGCATGTAATCCAGAAGCGACTGAACCTTTGCACTACGGGTCACACCGCCCGGATAAACGGCATAGATCTCAAGATCGGGCAGCTTGCAATCAGGCAAAACCCGGATTAAGTCGCCGTTATCAATTTCCTGCTGAACATCACATAGCGGAACAACTGCCAATCCATGACCGCCCCGCAGGAACTGCAATCTGGCGGTCGCGTTATCCACCCGAACACTGCCCGACACTCGGATATTTCGGGTACCGTCGGCACATTGAAGCGTCAGCGTTTCAGGAACACGGCTATACATCACCCATTCATGTTCGGACAAATCATCCGGACTTTCGGGTAATCCGAACTTGCTGACATAAGACTGGCTGGCGGCAATGATCCTGTGGGTCTGATAAAGTTTGAAATTCTTGAGTTCCGAATTTTTCAATGGCCCGGAACGCACGGCAATATCAATGCCGCGACCAATCAGATCGACTACTTCGTCGCTGAGATGCACATCAATCGAGACCCCCGGATATGTTTGCCTAAACCGGTCAAGGATCGGCACAATTCGAAGTGTGCCAAGATGAACCGAACAGGTCAGTGATATTTTGCCCACGGGATCGTCACGCAGTTCTTCGACGCGTTTTCTCGCAGCTTCGGCTTCGAGGGAAATGGTGCGGCAGCTGTCGTAATAGCGTGCACCCGCATCGGTCAGACTGAAACTGCGTGTGCTTCTGCGCAACAAAGGCACGCCGAGGCGGGTCTCAAGCTGGCGAATTTGATGGGAAATGGCAGCACGGCTGAGCCCCATTTTCCGCGCAGCCGCAGAAAACCCGCCTTCGTCAACAACGCGGGCAAAGATCATCATCGCCCGAACTTCATCAAGTGCCGACATTCTATATGCTCATTACATTTGACAATGTGTTCACTTCATCAATCTTTCGCAAATTCTGTCAGCCAGTTAGGATGAGTGCAAATGAATTCCACGCATGGAGGAACTGATGCGTATTTTGATGATTGTTACGTCACATGATCAGATGGGTGACACCGGACACAAGACCGGTATCTGGCTCGAAGAGTTTGCTGCCCCCTACTACCGCTTCGAGGATGCCGGGGCAGAAATTACGCTGGCATCCCCAAAAGGGGGCAAGCCACCCCTTGATCCCAACAGCCAAGTGCCCGACGCCCTGACCGATGCGACCGAGCGGTTTGAAAAGGACGAAGCGGCAAACGCGGTTTTCGCCAACACCGTCACCCTTGACGGTCTGAAAGCCGATGATTTTGACGCCCTGTTCTATCCGGGTGGGCATGGTCCGCTCTGGGATCTGGCAACTGATCAGAAATCCATTGCCCTGATCGAGGATTTCGTTGCCCAGAACAAACCGGTTGCTGCCGTCTGCCATGGCCCGGCCGCCCTCGTGAACGCCAAAACGCCAGATGGCAAACCGCTTGTTTCTGGAAAACGTGTTACCAGCTTCACCAATGATGAAGAAAAGGCCGTCGGTCTTGAAAACGTCGTGCCGCTGTCGATTGAAGACGAATTCAAGAAGTATGGCGCAACGTTCGAGCGTGGCGATAACTGGGCTTCCTATGCGGTTGTTGATGGCAAACTTGTCACCGGTCAGAACCCGGCATCAAGCGATGCAACGGCCGATGAAGTCATCAAACTTTTGTCTGCATAAAACCGCTTGACCTTCCATCTACTGGAATCTCCATACTGCGTTCATAGACACCGATCATATGGAGAAATCTGATGGTGAAACTGAAGGTCGAAAAAATGAGCTGCGGTCACTGCGCAAGTGCCGTGACCAAAGCAGCAACAAAGGTCAGCGGCGTTGAAGGTGCCGAGGTTGATCTGGCAAATGGCGAAGTCGCTGTTTCCGGAAACCCCGACGTCAATGCCCTGATCGCGGCGATCACCGATGCCGGCTATCCGGCATCCGAAGCCCGCTAGGATCAGACACCCGCGTTCGCGTCCCCCACCCGAACGTCAGAGCCGCCGGTATTAAAAATATACTGGCGGCTTTTCTTTACCCTGCCCGCTCGGTTGTGCAAACATCGCCACAAACTGAAAGCGGCACAAAATGACTTTTCATATCACAGCCCTGTGCGGAAGCCTTCGCCAAGCCTCGATCAACAAAACGCTCCTTCAAGCGGCACAAAAGGTTGCAAGCCCCCATGGTGCAACCATTCATCTGTTTGATGGCTTGGGCCACCTTCCGATCTTTAATCCGGACAATGAGGATACCGATGATCGCAATGTCGCGGCGTTTCGAGATGCACTTCGCCGCGCGGATGCAGTCCTGATCGCCAGTCCCGAATATGCCCATGGTGTCACCGGCGCGATCAAAAATGCCCTTGATTGGGTGGTAGCCAGTGGCGAATTCATGCAAAAACCAGTCGCCTGCCTGAATGCGTCCGGCCGCGCAACAATCGCACAAGCAGCATTGATTGAAACCATTCGCACCATGGATGCACACATCGTCACTGACGCGTGCATAACGATCCCGATGAACGGCAAGAACTTTGACGTTGATGATATCCTACGCGATCCATCAAGCCGGTCCTTACTTGAGACCGCGCTTCGACACTTAACGGCTGATATTCCACGCGAAATGCAAAACCAGGCCCATTAGTCATACAAAAAAAGCCGCCCAAACGGGCGGCTTTTTCTTTGGTCTGATGATTACAATCAGCCGAGGATTTTATCGCGCAGCAGCTTGTTGACCATGCCCGGGTTGGCCTTGCCACCCGTGGATTTCATGACCTGACCAACAAACCAGCCAAGCATCTTGTCCTTACCCGCGCGGATCTCTTCAACCTTGTCCGGGTTTGCGGCAATGACTTCGTCAATTGCCGTTTCAATCGCACCGGTATCGGTGATCTGCTTAAGACCTTTTTCCTCGACGATCTTTTCCGGATCGCCGCCGGTTTCGATCATGATTTCAAAGACATCCTTGGCGATACGGCCAGAAATGGTGTCGTCAGAGATCAGATCGATCAGCTTGCCAAGGTTTTCGGCCGTTACCGGGCTATCAGCAATCCCGACTTCTGCCTTGTTCAGCGCACCGAACAGGTTGGTGATCACCCAGTTCGCCGCCAGTTTGCCATCACGGCCCTTGGCAACGACTTCGTAGTAATCAGCCTTTTCCTTTTCGGCGACAAGAACACCGGCATCATATGCCGACAGACCGTTTTCACGCATGAAGCGGGCCTTCTTCTCGTCTGGCAGTTCGGGCAGTTCTTTTTCGATTTCCGAAATGAACGCATCATCGAAAACCAGCGGAAGCAGATCCGGGTCCGGGAAATAGCGATAATCATGTGCCATTTCCTTGGAACGCATCGAGCGGGTTTCACCCAGCCGCTGATCATAGAGACGGGTTTCCTGCTGGATTTCCCCGCCGCCTTCAATCACTTCGATCTGGCGTTTTGCTTCGATCTCGATCGCCTGCATCACGAAACGGATGGAGTTGACGTTCTTGATCTCGCAACGCGTGCCAAAACCTTCGCCCGGACGACGTACAGAAACGTTGGCATCACAACGCATGGAGCCTTCGTTCATGTTGCCATCACAGGTGCCAAGGTAACGCACAATCGCGCGCAGCTTGGTCAGATACGCACCGGCTTCTTCCGGTGAACGGATGTCTGGCATGGAAACGATTTCCATCAGCGCCACACCCGAACGGTTCAGGTCGATATGCGAATATTTCGGGTCCTGATCGTGCATCGATTTACCAGCATCCTGTTCAAGATGCAGGCGTTCAATGCCAACCGACTTGGTCGAACCATCAGGCATATCAAGAATGATCGTGCCTTCGCCGACAATCGGTTTGTCGAACTGCGAAATCTGGTAACCCTGCGGCAGATCGGCATAGAAATAGTTTTTGCGGGCAAAAACGCTTTCCTTGTTGATCTTGGCCTTAAGACCCAGACCAGTTTTAACCGCCTGACGCACGCATTCTGCGTTCACGACCGGAAGCATGCCCGGCATGGCCGCATCAACGAGGCTGACATTGCTGTTGGGCTCATTACCAAACTTGGTCGAAGCACCTGAAAACAGCTTGGACTTGGAAATGACCTGACAGTGGACTTCAAGACCAACGACGATTTCCCACGGGCCGGTAGAACCTTCAAGAATATAGCTCATGGATCAGCCCTCCTGCCCGGCAGGTTTTGCGGTAAAGTTGGCAGCACTTTCGAGCACGCCCCCAACACGCAGAACGGTTTCTTCATCAAACGGCTTGCCAATCAGTTGAAGACCCAGCGGCAATCCCTCGGCCGAAAGACCGGTCGGCACCGAAATGCCCGGAAGACCCGCAAGGCTTGCCGGAACGGTGAAGACGTCATTGAGATACATCTTGACCGGATCACCTTCGTTTTCACCAATGGCAAAGGCCGCAGACGGTGCGGTCGGGGTCAGGATCGCATCAACCTGACCAAACGCACCTTCGAAGTCCTGATAAATGCGACGACGGACTTTAAGCGCCTTGTTGTAATAGGCGTCATAATAACCAGCCGACAGCACATAGGTACCGATCATGATACGGCGCTGGACTTCCTTGCCGAAACCAGCTGCACGGGATTTCATGTACATGTCATCAAGGCTGTCGCCGTCATCCATGACACGCTGGCCGTAACGCAGGCCGTCATACCGTGCAAGGTTCGACGACGCCTCTGCCGGGGCGACGATGTAATAGGTGCCCAGCGCATATTTGGTGTGCGGCAGGGTCACATCGACAACTTCGGCACCGGCATCGCGCAGCATGGCAACGCCGTTATCCCAAAGCTTGCTGATTTCTTCGGGCATGCCATCGACACGATATTCCTTCGGAATACCGATCTTCATGCCACGGATGTCACCGGTAAGGGCCGCCTCGAAATCAGGCACAGCAATCGGTGCAGACGTGCTGTCCTTGGCGTCATGACCCGCCATCGCGCCCAGCATAATTGCCGCGTCGCGAACGGTTTTGGTCATCGGACCGGCCTGATCAAGCGAACTTGCGAAGGCAACAATGCCCCAGCGCGAGCAACGACCATAGGTCGGCTTCAGACCAACAATACCGCAATAGGATGCCGGTTGACGGATCGAGCCACCGGTATCGGTACCGGTCGCGGCCAGCGCCATGTTTGCAGCAACAGCAGCGGCAGAACCACCGGAAGATCCACCCGGAACCAGATCTTTTCCGGATTTGTCTTTCCACGGGTTTATCACGTTGCCGTAATAGGACGAGGTGTTCGATGACCCCATGGCGAACTCATCAAGGTTCGCCTTGCCCAGCATCACCGCACCATTGCCAAACAGGTTGCTGGTGACGGTGGATTCATATTCCGGTTTGAAACCTTCAAGGATGTGCGATGCCGCCGTGGTCTGAACACCTTCGGTGCAGAACAGGTCTTTGACCGCAATCGGCAGGCCTTCCATTTTGCCAGCGTCGCCCTTGGCGCGCTTGGCATCGGATGCCTTGGCCATTTCCATGGCCTTTTCCGGGGTTTCGGTGATGTACGCATTCAGATTGCGATGTGCGTCCATCGATTTCAGGTGTGCTTCGGTCAGTTCGACCGAGGTATAATCACCCTTTGCAAGCCCGTCGCGGGCTTCTGCAAGTGTCAGCTTTGTCAGATCAGTCATTATTCAACCACCTTGGGCACAACAAAACAGCCAGCATCGGTCATCGGTGCGTTTGACAGCACTTTTTGCTGGATATTGCCATCGGTGACTTCGTCCTTGCGCAGCGGCAGGGTCAGATCGGCAACAGATGTCAGCGGCTCGCAGCCTTCAACATCAACTTCTTGCAGTTCCTCGACAAAATCGAGGATACGGGTCAAATCTCCCGCCAGTTCGGAAAGGCCTTCTTCGGACACGTTGATACGCGAAAGATAGGCAATACGGCGAACTGTTTCCTTATCCAAAGACGACATGGATGAAAGTCTCTCTTAAGGAATGATAAAAAACCCGGCAGAGAGATATCTGCCAGAACGTGAATTACAGCGCGGAAACTAGCACCCCGCCGCCCCTGCCGCAAGGGTTCGAAGCAACGAAGAACGCCTGTTGTCGCGCTGTCTGACAGATAAAACTGTCACGCGCGAAAATATCACCTGTCCAGATCGGATCAGGCATACGAAAACAAACAGGCCGACAACAAGAATGTTGCCGGCCTGTTTCGTATTTATGTCCTGCTCCGTATCGCGGGACAGAATGCCTGATCGGCTTAGCCCGGGCTCATACCACGCAGACGTTCGGAACGACGACGTAGCAGTTCGACGGTCAGCAGCAGCAGGATCGAGACAGATACGAGGATCGTCGCGGCTGCCAGAATGGTCGGCGAAATCTGTTCGCGCAGGCCGGTATACATCTGCCATGGCAAGGTTTGCTGACGGGCAGACCCGACAAACAGCACCACAACCACTTCATCAAACGAGGTGATAAAGGCAAACAGGCCGCCCGAAATCACGCCCGGCAGGATTAGAGGCATCTGAACCTTGAAGAAGGTGGTGACCGGGTTTGCCCCCATGTTTGCCGCCGCACGGGTCAGTGACTTGTCAAAGCCAACCAACGTCGCGGTGACCGTGATGATGACAAACGGGATACCCAGAACAGCGTGCGCCAAAATCACCTTTACATAGCCGACGAATGCCTGGTTGAGCCCAAGATTAAGCTCAAGCCAGTTGCCCAGCGGTGCATAGAAGAAGAACATGCCAGTCGCCGAAATGATCAGCGGCACGATCATCGGTGAAATCAGCACCGCCATCATCGCCTGACGGCCAGGCACGTGCGACTGGCTAAGACCGATCGCGGCAAGGGTCCCAAGGGAAACGGAAATCAGCGTCGCAATTGGCGCGATGATCAAGGAGTTCTTGAGCGGCACCATCCATTCGTCGGTACCAAGGAAATCGCGATAATGCTTGAGGCTGTACCCCTCTGCCTTGAAGCTCAGCATTTCTGGCGTGAAGGTAAAGAAGTTCTCGGCATTGAAGCTGAGCCAGATTACCGGCAGAAGCGGTGCGATCAGGAAGAAAAACACAAACGCGCAGATAAACAGGAATGCGTTGTGCCAAAGAACCTGACCCGGCGTGTAATAGATCGGAACACCAGCCCGGTATCGACCACTTCCAACCCAGTTGGCAAACCAGCCCATCGAAATACCGACAAGGAAGCCACCAAACAGGCCGCCAAGCCCACCGAAAATCATGCCTACGCCGCCGAAAAGCACGCCGGTTGCCAGCGTTTTCTGTTTGCTTTTCACCTTGATGATTTTCGAGAACACAAAGGCCAGTGCCGCCCCGACCACAGCACCGATGACGAACCCGACCCACGGGCTGCCAAAGATGTTGCCGGTAATGAACCCGAACATCGCGCCTAACAAGGCCACCAGTGGCATCGTGAAGGTCATCAGTTCGGGCCGTCTTACGTACGAGATTACTTCATTCATGTTCTTAGCCCCCCAACTTCACGTTATCGATGCCCACAATCTTGTCGTAGCACCAGTAAAGGCCAAGAACGACGACGAGAAGGATGGACCCGAGTGCGGCCGCAAGGCCCCAGTTGAGCGAACTTGAAATGTGATAGGCAATTCGGTTGGAGATGAAGACACCATCCGTACCACCAACGATTTCCGGCGTGATGTAGTAACCGATCGCAAGAATGAACACGAGGATCGAACCAGCACCAATACCCGGAACCGATTGCGGGAAATAGACACGCCAGAAGGCCGTCCAGTTCGTCGCACCAAGTGACTTGGCCGCACGCTGATAGCTTGGCGGAATGGTTTTCATCACCGAATACAGAGGCAGGATCATGAATGGCAGCAGGATGTGGGTCATCGCAATGACCGTACCTGTTGCGTTGTTCATCAGAACAAGGCGATCCGCATCGTTAACGAACCCAAGCCAGACAAGGATTTCGTTGATCACCCCTTGCTGCTGTAACAAGACCTTCCAGGCCGAGGTTCGCACCAAAAGCGACGTCCAGAACGGCAAAAGAACCAAAATCATCAGGATACTTGCCGTACGCATTGGCAGATTGGCAAGCAACCATGCCACCGGATAGCCAAGAACAATGCAGCTTGCAGTAATGATCAACGCCATGATCAGTGTGCGCATGAACAGCGTCGTATAAATCTGCTGATTTTCCGGCTTCATCACGATCCCGTCGGGCGTCAGGGTCATATCGACGGAATTCAGGAAGTAGCCCGGGGTCATGCTTGGCGAATAGAGCTTGATAGTTGCCCAGATATCAGCCGAGCCCCAATCTTTGTCTTCTTCGGTGAAAGCTTCGCGGAAACCGAATTGCGGAAGCTGATCAATATTCGCAGCCGCCGCCTGCAACGCGCTTGCGCCCGCACCGTTATAGCTGTTGATCGCCGAAACCGTATCCGGATTGGTCAGGTCCATACCAAGGGCGCCATAAACGGACTCCCATGGATCTTCCTCGGCCACGGTGTCGCCATCACGGATCGCCGCCCAAAGGGCAAAGTCGGTATAGGCACGTGCGGTCCAGGGCAGCAGTTGAATGATTTCTTCTGACGGCACAAAGCCGACATCACCACTCATGTCTTCATCAGACATCAGCGCCATCAGTTCACGGCGGGTTTCAAGAAAATCTTCGCCGCCTGTGCCCGACATCATTTCGAACCAGAAAGAACCTTCTTCGAAGTTCGGATCGATGTCTTCAAGCGGATCCTGCCAAAGCTCACCGATGTCATCAAGTGACCGCCCCGTGGTCCGGAACAAGGATGACAATCCGGATTGCTCGTAATTCAGGCGAGAACCAAGACGGGTGTGCTGTTTGGCTTCTTCTGCCTTGAATAAATCAATGTAAAGATTGCGGTATACGTTTTCGTGCGGCGGTTCCCCGCTCGATCCATCCCACTGGGACAGCGCAATCACGGTTCCCGGGATCGTATTCGGCACAATGTCGTTTTCAACCGACCGGAAAAGCATCGAGAGAATTGGTACGATAAAAGTCACGACCACAAAGATCAAAAGTGGCGCAACCAGCATGAGCGCGCGCATCTTCTGGCGCATCAATGCCCTTCGTAGACTTTGTTTTAGTGGTCTGCCATCAGCAGCTAACACTACTTCTTGAGATGTATCACCCATTACGCCCCCGTAAGCCTGCCCCGGTGTTTTCGGTCTATTGTTTCGACCGGCAATTTATTGTTTAGCGAATTGGTCGGTAAAGGGGGCCGCGAACGGCCCCCTACCCTTAGCTCTTATTGAGCAAGCCAAGCCTGGAATTTGGCATCGATGTCGTCACGGTAGTCAGCCCAGAACTCGTAGTTATAGAGGAACGTGTTCTTGGCGTTTGCCGGATCGGTCGGCATGTGCGGAGCCATGTCGATACCGAGTTCGGCGTGCTTACCAACGAGCGGAGCCGAGGAGAAACGAGCCGGACCGTATGAGATGTAAGCAGCCTGATCAGCAAGACGCTGGGTGTCGGTTGCGAACTTCACGAAGTCCAGAACGCGGTTCAGACGCTCTTCCGGAAGACCGGACGGAATGATCCAGCCGTCAAGGTCAAAGACCTGCGCGTCCCAAAGCATGGCGATCGGCTGATCCTGCTCTTCGATTGCGGAGAACAGACGACCGTTGTAGGTCGAACCCATGAAGACTTCGCCGTCAGCCAGAAGCTGCGGGGTGTCTGCACCAGCACTCCACCAGATAACGCTGTCTTTGATGGTTGCCAGCTTATCAAGAGCGCGCTGCTGACCTTCCGGAGTTTCAAGAACGCTGTAAACTTCGTCCTTGGCAACACCGTCGCAGAGCAGAGCCCATTCCATGTTGTTGATCGGGCGTTTTTCAAGCGAACGCATGCCCGGATAGGTTTCGGTGTCGAACAGGGCACAGATATCTGTCGGTGCCGGAGTTCCAGCCGGAACCATGTCTTCGCGGTAACCAAATGTGGTCGAATAAACGATCTGCGGGATGAAGCAGTCACTTACGAGGAGATCACCGAAATCATCTTCTGCCGAGGTGCCATCCGGCGCTTCTGCAAGAACTTCGTTTGGGTCGATTTCCATTGCGAGGCCTTCATCGCAAAGGCGCATTGCATCAGCAGCAACCACGTCAACCAGATCCCAGGTCACGTTGTTGGCTTCGTTCATTGCACGCAGTTTTGCAACGGCTTCGTTCGAGCTTTCATCCCAGGTGATCGAAACACCCGGGTTCATTTCCATATAAGGCTCAGCATAAGCCTTGATCTGGCTGTTCTGATAGGCACCGCCCCAGCTGACCAGCGTCATGTCAGACGCCATGTGGTCGTCGGCATAGGCTGCGCCTGCCGCCACAACAAGCAAAGCTGTTGATGCTGTAAGGGTTTTAATAAGCTGCATTAATAGACTCCCTGATTGTTTCCCGGACTATTCGTTGAGGACCAGCACCCGGGCGTACCGGTCCTGTATCTGCCTGACTAAAAGTTACGACGCGTCAAGCGCGCGGCAATCTTCTGCAAGCCAGCCAATCTCGATTTCCTGACCCGGCTTCAGACGCACCTGATCCGGTGCGTTCCTCGTCTTGATGATAAACTCATCATTGCCGGCCACACGCAGGCGTGTACGGAAGATGTCACCCATATAGATGAATTCCAGAACCTCGGCCTTGAGCGTATGCGCATCTGCATGCAGGCGATCACGGTTATATTCAACACGTTCAGGACGGATCGAAACGCGGGTACGTTCACCCACCTGGCTGACATTGACCGGAACGGCGTCAATGATTTCGCCGCCATCAAGCTGGACAACACAGGTGTTGCCCTTGATTTCCTTGATGACGCCTTCGAGCGTGTTGTTTTCGCCAATGAACTGCGCGACAAAGCTGTTTTCGGGCTGTTCGTACAGTTTATCTGGCGGTGCAAGCTGCTGAATGCGGCCGTCGTCAAACACGGCGACGCGGTCGGACATGGTCAATGCCTCGGTCTGGTCGTGGGTGACGTAAACCGTGGTAATGCCAAGTTGATGGGCCAGATGAGTGATTTCAAACTGCATCTTTTCACGAAGCTGTTTATCAAGCGCACCGAGCGGCTCATCCATCAGAACCAGTTCAGGTTCGAACACAAGCGCACGGGCCAACGCGACACGCTGTTGCTGGCCGCCGGAAAGCTGTGCCGGACGACGGCCACCGAAGCTTCCCATTTCAACCATGTCGAGTGCGCGTTTGACCTTCTCTTCCTGTTCCGCTTTGCCCAATTTGCGGACCTCAAGCGGGAAAGCCAGATTTTCGGCAATGGTCATGTGCGGGAAGAGCGCGTAGTTCTGGAAGACCATGCCGATACCACGCTTGTGCGGCGGGATATCGTTGATCGAAACGCCACCAAGGCGGATATCGCCGTGGGTCGCGGTTTCGAAGCCGGCAAGCATCATAAGACAAGTCGTCTTGCCAGACCCTGACGGACCAAGCATCGTCAGGAACTCGCCTTTAGGCATTGTTAGGTTGAGATCTTTAACGACGAGTGTCTCGCCGTCATAACTTTTCTGTACACGTTCAAACTCAACGAACGCTTCATTTGATGCACCGTCGGCCAAACCCTATACCCCCTGATTTGTCATTGTTTGTTCAGCGTTTTCGCTTTTGGTGATTTTTGTATGCGGAAATCAACTGGAACCTGTCGAGCATGACGGTTCCCGAACCCCGTGGATAGAAGCATTGCGACACTCACGTGTAATAGGTGCGCTGCCTCTTTCTGTTTTTTCTCTCTCAAGATGATCTGCGCATTCGGTCTGCCTGTTTTGCCCTGCATATTTCGATTTCGATCAATTTCGGCAGTGCGATATTAAAACAAACCTGCTGAGGCACTTCAACCCCTCATCATTCAGAAAGATTTTTACGCTAGGAAGTCCGCCATTCTTGGCTGCATTTAGAATAAAATGCGCCCACACACTCAACTCGGCGTCGTTTCTTCCATAAATCGGAAAACGATACATTTGCTTTGCGCTGGCAATTTCGCAAAAAGACTCCTATAAGGTCGCCATGATTTGCAATGACACTCAGGAATTGCTGCGGTTCTTGCCACCGGCAGCACGTGTATTGGGCCTTGATTTGGGCACCAAGACAATTGGCGTAGCCCTATCAGATGTAGGGCTGCAGATTGCCTCACCGTATGAGCTGATTTCACGAAAGAAGTTCACACGCGATATTGCGCAGCTTTCGTCGATTATCGACAAACAGAATGTCGGCGGCATTATCATCGGCTTCCCGCGCGAACTTGATGGTTCGATCGGCAAGGCGTGCCATCGCGTCTATGCCTTTATCGACGAAATGGAAAAGTATATCGACCTGCCGGTTTTGATGTGGGACGAGCGCCTGTCAACAAACGCGGTCGAGCGTATTCTGATTGAAGAAGTCGATATGACCCGCAAACGCCGCGCTGAAGTCGTCGACAAGACAGCTGCTGCTTATATCTTGCAAGGCGCGCTGGACCATTTGAACCGCCACACCGATCCCGGCGAGAACGCCGAAGCAGACGATGACGATATCGAGGCTGAAGAAGACTGATAACCGTCAGCCCGCCATGACCAACAAGATCAAAGCTGCCTGTTCATTCAGGCAGCTTTTTATTTGGCTTTGATCACCATCAACACCCCGAAGAACCTTGAAGGCGGGATGATAAGCATACCGTCTTTTTCAACAGCCCCTATTGCGACAGCTGCATCGGTAATTTTCGCGATGTCATCGACAACTAATTCAAAGCCGGCAAATCCGTCTGTCGGGAATGCGGTGTCCTCTACCCCATAGCGTGAAATCAGTTCGTCGCCATGCAAGGCATCAACAATCGCGTCGACTCCAATTTCATCATAGAAGTCGCGCACCGCTTCGGCCGCCCAATGATCAACAAGAACCTTGCCAATCGCAACAGCGCCATTCTGATGGCTTTGATAGTCAGGGAAATAGAAATTCTGCACCGGGTGTCGATGTTGACACACAAATGTCACCGCATGCCGCAGCAGCGGGTGGTTGGCATAGGCCAACGAAAAGGCAACGCCGACCGTTTCACCATCAGGCGTTTTGGCATCGCGTTCAAAGTGAAATACCGGCGGCACCGCGGCACCGGCTGCGATAAATTTTTGTCTGTCCTGTTCGGCGTCGCGCGATTGCAGGGCCAGCATCGACATGCCTTCGCGATGACGCAGATAATCGCGATTGTAGATCGGAAACGAAAATGGCTGGGCAAGGTCGGTTTCGGCAATCTTGTCCGGATCAATAACGGCAAGAAGTTCGATATACATGCCGTCAAGCTGGATCAGGGCATTACCGGTACCAAAGGGATGAACTGCACGCGGGGTCACTGTGAATCCGAGCTGCGTATAGACAGCTATCGCGGCATCAAAATCATTCACACATATTACAATGTGATCAATCGCGCGTGACATGGCGTCCCTTTCCTTGAACATTCAGCGAGCTGGACGACTTTGCAGAACAAACAGTCTATCGACGCCAAAACCTGTTGGATGTGCTGACTATCACATCGGAAAACACCGGCAAAGAACAACTCGACACCAACTGAATTTTAGTCATCTATGCTAATTAGATATTGCGAGCGTATTTCACCCTTCTCAGATCGGTGATAACAGTATGGTGACGTTGAAAGTTCTTCTTCATTACGTGATGAAAGCCACCTGATGCTTGCCATTCTCTCAGCACTTCTGCCGACCTTTGCCCTGATCGTTGTCGGGTATGTGCTGCGCGAACGGCGTTTCCTACCCGACAGTTTTTGGCCGGGTGCAGAGAAACTGACTTATTTCATCACCTTCCCGGCCCTTCTTTTTTCCAACACCGCCAAAGCAGACCTTGGCAGCCTGCCGCTTCTGGGAATTGCGACGGCAATGCTGGGCACGATTGCTATCTGTACGGTTCTGATCCTTGTGGCGCGCCCCGTTTTGAAGGTTTCGGCACCAACATTTTCATCGCTGGTGCAAGGCGCCATTCGACCAAACACTTATATCGGGCTTGCCGTTGCGGCGGCCTTGCTTGGCACACACGGACTGACCGTCACTGCCCTTTGCGTCGCATTGGTCGTGCCGACAGTTAACGTGATATCTGTGTTGGCATGTGCCCATCTGGGTGAAAATGATCGAAAGCCCGGCGTTTTGTCATTGCTGCGCGATGTGGCAAAAAATCCGCTTTTGATGGCATGCGTGCTGGGCAGCCTGTTTAACGTTCTGGGGATTGGCTTGCCGCCGATCGTTGGCCCCTTCCTTGAGGTTCTTGGACGCGCGGCCCTGCCCATCGGGCTTCTTGCCGTTGGTGCCGGGCTTGATCTTTCGGCGGCACGGCGCGCAGGTTTCCCGGTCGGAGTTTCCAGTATTGGAAAACTGGTGTTGAGCCCTGCGATTGCCGCGGGTCTGTGTCTTATGCTGGGACTGCCCGATATCGAACTTGCTGCGGTCGTGCTTTATGCGGCACTGCCCTGCTCTGCCAGTGCGTATGTTCTTGCGCGTCTGATGGGGGGCGATGCCCAGATGATGGCCAGCATCATCACCGTCCATACCCTGCTTGCGATTATCACCATGCCGGTGATCGCCATTTTGACCCAGGCCGTCTGATCGCCGATCGTCTGGCCTTCGCCGTCCGAAACCTGACCGATCAGTCAGGAAATTTGATGCGATTGCATCGGTATTACCGGCAATATTTAACTTTTCGTGACAGGGGCAATTCGTTATGCTCCGCCCGAAATTTTTCAAAGATCATCCAAGGGAAATGTGCAACGCCATGAGCGTCATGGGACCAGCGGCGGATCATTATCCGCACCCACACCTCCTCGGGATCGAGGGTCTGACCCCCGGGGAAATCACCCTTATTCTGGATCGCGCCCAGCACTATGCGGAAAAAAACCGCTCCGCAGACAAGACCAGCAATATTCTGGCCGGCGCGACAGTTGTTAATCTGTTTTACGAAAACTCCACCCGGACGCTGACATCGTTTGAACTGGCTGCCAAACGTCTGGGGGCTGACGTTATCAACATGACGGTTGGCACCAGTTCGGTCAAAAAGGGCGAAACCCTGATTGATACGGCGATGACCCTTAATGCCATGAACCCGGATGCACTGGTTGTCCGCCATGGCGATAGTGGCGCGGTCAAGCTTCTGAGCGAAAAGGTCAATTGTGCGGTTTTGAATGCGGGCGACGGTCGCCACGAACATCCGACCCAGGCCCTTCTGGATGCGTTGACCATTCGCCGCCACAAGGGACGCCTGCATCGCCTGAATGTTGCGATCTGTGGCGATATCGCCCATTCGCGTGTTGCACGTTCCAATATCCTGCTTTTGAACACCATGGGATCGCGTGTGCGCCTTGTCGCCCCGCCAACCCTGATCCCGTCGAAGATCGACCGGATGGGTGTCGAAATTTTCCACAACATGGAAGAAGGCCTGAAAGACTGCGACATCGTCATGATGCTGCGTCTGCAGCTGGAACGCATGGAAGGCAGCTTCATCCCGTCTGTGCGCGAGTACTTCCATTTTCATGGCCTTGACCGTGCGAAGCTTGCCAACGCCAAACCAGATGCCCTGATCATGCATCCCGGCCCAATGAACCGCGGTGTCGAGATCGACAGTGAAGTCGCTGATGACGTTGAACGTTCCGTCATCCGCGAACAGGTCGAAATGGGCGTTGCCGTGCGCATGGCAGCGCTTGAATTGCTTGTGCAGAACCACAGAAAGATCGGAGGTCAGGCATGAGCCCCGCCATTCGCGCCAAAGGTGCCGGCAAAAAAGCCTTCATCAATGCCAGGCTGCTTGATCCCATTAAACAAACCGATGAAACCGGTGGCCTCCTGATTGAAGATGACACCATCGCCAAAAGTGGCCCGGACATCACCGAAGGCACCGTTCCCGATGGTTTTGAAATCATTGACCTTGGCGGTGCATGTCTGGCACCGGGTCTGGTTGATATGCGCGCCCAATTGCGCGAACCGGGATTTGAACATCAGGAAACCATCGAAACCGCCGGAAAGTCTGCCGCGATCGGTGGCGTCACCACCATTATTGCCCTGCCCAACACCGATCCGGTGATTGATGACGTGGCCGGTGTTGAATTCATTGCCCGGCGTGCCCGCAAGGTTGGCTTGGCCAAGGTATTTGTCTATGGCGCAGTCTCCAAGGGCATCGAGGGGCAGGAAATCACCGAGATGGGCCTGCTTCATCAGGCCGGTGCAGTTGCCTTCTGCGACGGGATCAAGACGATTGCCAGCGCGCGCCTGCTGCGCCAGGCCCTGTCCTATTCGACGTTCTTTGATGGCATGATCGTCCAGCACCCGGAAGAGCCCGAGCTTTCCAAGGGGGCCTCGATGAATAGCGGCGAACTGGCAACCCGCCTTGGCCTGTCGGGTGTTTCGCCACTGGCTGAAGTTATTCAGATCGAACGCGACTTGCGACTGGTTGAAATGACCGGCGGGCGGCTGCATTTCGCCCATATTTCGACCGGTGAATCGGTGGAAGTCATCCGCAAGGCAAAGAAACGTGGCCTTAAAGTCACCTGCGATACCGCACCGCCCTATTTCGCACTGAACGAGAACGCGGTCTCGGATTACCGTACGTTCGCCAAGTTGTCACCGCCGCTTCGCTCCGAGGATGACCGTCAGGCGATTGTTGCCGGCCTTGCCGATGGCACGATTGATGCCATTGCATCGGATCACAACCCGCAAGAT
Organism: Thalassospira profundimaris WP0211; assembly: GCF_000300275.1. Lineage (GTDB taxonomy): Bacteria > Pseudomonadota > Alphaproteobacteria > Rhodospirillales > Thalassospiraceae > Thalassospira > Thalassospira profundimaris. The sequence goes on from NZ_AMRN01000006.1 coordinate 81,173, forward strand.
GCCGATTCCAAACGCCTGCCCTTTGCGCAGGCGGCTGCCGGTGCCGTCGGGTTTGAAACGCTGCTTCCGATGTCGCTGGAGCTTTATCACAACGGGCATATGTCGCTGCTCGATGTGATTACCAAACTGACCCGCACCCCAGCCGAACTGGTGCGCATCAAAGGGGCTGGAACACTGGCAGAGGGAACCGCGGCCGATCTGGTGATCTTTGATCCGGATCGCCCGTGGAAAATTGATCCTTACCAGTTCCATTCGAAATCGAAAAATTCACCGTTTGACGGCCGTCTGACGCAGGGACGCGTTCTGCGCACCCTGATTGATGGCCGCGAAGTCTTCTCGGAAGGTGCCTGAAATGGAACTTGATGCCACCTATAAGGCAATGTTGATGTCGCTCCAGGTTGCGACGGTCTGTGGGTACCTATTGGGCTCTATCCCGTTTGGTCTGGTTCTGACCCGCATGGCGGGACTTGGCGACATCCGCCAGATTGGTTCGGGCAATATCGGCGCAACCAACGTTCTGCGTACAGGTCGCAAGGGATTGGCCTTCCTGACCCTGATCGGCGATGCAGGCAAAGGCGCCTTTGCCGCCCTGCTGTTCACCCACCTTTACGGTGCAGAGCAAGGCATCTTTGCCGGTGGTGCCGCTGTTATTGGCCACATGTTCCCGATTTGGCTGCGGTTCAAGGGCGGTAAAGGGGTTGCGACCACCCTCGGCACGCTTGCGGCTGTCAACTGGATCATGGGCCTTTGTGCGGCACTGACATGGTTGGTGATGGCGCTGATTTTCCGGATTTCTTCGCTTTCGGCACTCATCGCCATGATCGCGGCCCCGTTGGCGGCGTTCTTCATCGCCAACGATCCCGGTGCCGGGTGGCTTGGTGTATTTCTTGCCGTTATTGTCTGGCTTGCTCATCACGCCAATATCAAACGCCTGATCCGCGGCGAAGAGCCCAAGATCGGCCAGAAGAAAAAGCAGGCTGACGAAGAAACGCCTGCTTCATAGGCGCAAGTTGCCCCTTCGAATAGCTTGACGAAACAACGCCCGGATGACCACAATCCGGGCGTTATGCATTTACCAAACCAACAACCATCGCGATTATCGCAATCGGAACGTCTGGCACGCATGCGACTGGCGCGCAGCACCAATGTCGGACCGGTCACCTTTCGCAAATTGCTGGAACGGTTTGGTTCAGGCCGAAATGCCATTGATGCCCTGCCCGATGTCATTGCCCAAGCAAAGACCACGCGCAAGATCAAGATTGCCAACCGCGACGAGACGGTTACGGAAATTGAGGCCGCAAAGGCATCGCGCGCCCGACCGATCATTTTTGGCGACCCGGAATATCCACCACTTCTGGCGCGAATTGATGATGCGCCGCCCTATTTTTATGCCATCGGACGGATTGAGCTTCTTGGAAAATCTGCCATCGGGATCGTTGGTGCGCGCAATGCTTCGGCAACGGGATGCGGATTTGCCCGTAAAATCAGTCATCAGCTCGTAAACGCGGGCTATGTCGTTGTGTCAGGTATGGCACGCGGCATTGATGGCGCAGCCCATGCGGCGGCCTTGCAAAGCAACCATAATGCAGGCGGCGGTACGATTGCTGTTCTGGGTGGCGGTGTGGATGTCGTTTATCCCCGCGAACATCAGGACCTTTATTTGCAACTCTGCGAACAGGGTTGTGTGGTGTCAGAAATGCCGCCCGGCCTTCAACCACAGGCAAGGCACTTTCCCCGTCGCAACCGCATCATTTCCGGATTGTCATTGGGAACGGTTGTCATCGAGGCCGGTCGAAATTCCGGATCGCTTATCACCGCCCGCTTTGCCGCCGAACAAGGACGCGATGTGTTTGCCGTTCCGGGCTCCCCGACCGATCCGCGCGCAGCAGGTCCGAACAGTTTGATCCGTGATGGTGCAATCTTGTGCGACTCTGCCGACGTAATTCTGGATGCCCTTCGAACTGCCGAGCAAAACAGTCACTTGTTTGAACAAAATCACACCTTCAACACAGCTGCGCGCGACGCACGCCCTGACACCTCAGCCGAGGCATATCACGAGATAACGGCATCATTGGAACAAGATGCGATCATTCTCGGTGAAAAGAAAACCCCGCAATCAATTGAATTAGAAGAATTTTCTGACGAAACCGACGCCAACGAAGACTCCGTCAAAGAGATGGAAAAACTCTTTGATTTGCTATCTGCTAGCCCCCTTCTGATTGATGAGCTCATTCGTACGTCTGACTTGCCCGCCGAGCAGGTTTCGACAATTTTGATTGAGCTCGAACTTGCAGGAAGGGTTGAACGTCACCCCGGAAATAGGGTATCGCGTATCGCCAAATGAGAGTCGCGTCGGATATGGATGTGACAAATATTGTTGTGATTTGCCGCAATTTGCGCAATTTGATCTGAAAAACAGCGACACACTATAATATATGTGTGCAGACTTTCAGGTTACGGACCGCACAGCATAATGACCGCCCTCGGGCGCAAGAACCGGACACGAAAAACGTAATGAATCTTGTCATCGTCGAATCCCCGGCCAAAGCCAAGACGATCAATAAATATCTCGGCGACGATTATAAGGTACTGGCCTCGTTTGGTCATATCCGTGATCTGCCGTCCAAGGATGGTTCGGTCGATACCGACAATGATTTTGCAATGGTCTGGGAAACCGATGGCCGTTCCGAAAAGCAGATCAAGGAAATTGCTTCGGCGGCACGTGACTCTGACACCATCTATCTCGCGACTGACCCGGATCGCGAAGGTGAAGCCATTTCCTGGCATATTCTTGAAGTTCTCGAGCAGAAAAAGCTGCTCCGCGGTCGCGATGTCCATCGCGTCGTGTTTCACGAGATCACCAAGAAAGCTGTCACCGAAGCCATCGCCAATCCGCGCGAACTTAATCAGGAACTGGTGGATGCCTATCTGGCGCGTCGTGCGCTTGATTATCTGGTCGGCTTTAATCTGTCGCCGGTTCTGTGGCGCAAACTGCCTGGTTCGCGCTCGGCCGGACGTGTGCAATCGGTTGCGCTCCGCCTGATTTGCGAACGCGAGATCGAAATCGAAGCCTTCAAACCCGATGAATACTGGTCGCTTGAGGCTGGCTTTGCCGTTCCCGAGGGCAAGTTTTCCGCACGTCTGACCCATCTGAACGGCGAAAAGCTTGATAAGCTGGCACTTGGTAATGAAAGTGCCGCCAAGATCGCCAAGGAAAAGGTCGAAAGCCGCAGCTACACCGTTTCAAAGGTTGAGCGCAAAGACGTCAAACGTCGTCCGCAGCCGCCTTTCACCACATCGACCCTGCAGCAGGAAGCATCGCGTAAGCTTGGCTTTGGCGCGAAACGCACCATGCAGCTTGCCCAGCGCCTTTATGAAGGTGTCGATATCGGTGGCGAAACGGTTGGTCTGATCACCTATATGCGTACCGATGCCGTGGTGCTTTCACAGGAAGCACTCGCCGCCGCACGCCGCCTGATTGGCAAGGATTATGGCGATCAATATCTTCCGGCCAATGCGCGTAGCTTTGCCAACAAGGCCAAGAACGCACAGGAAGCCCACGAAGCTGTCCGCCCGACCGATCTGTTCCGTCGTCCCGAACAGGTTTCGCGTCACCTTGATAAAGACCAGTTGGCGCTTTACACCCTGATCTGGAAACGGACCGTCGCCTGTCAGATGGAAGATGCACGCTTTGATCAGGTCGCAGTTGATCTGTCATCGAATGACAATCACGTGGTTCTGCGTGCAAATGGTTCTGTTGTGAAGTTTGACGGCTTCCTGAAGCTTTATCAGGAAGGCAAGGATGACGAGGCTGAAGACGAAAATGATCGTCGCCTGCCGCCGCTAAAAGAAGGCCAGAAGCCTGACCTTGGCAAAGTCAGCATTGATCAGCACTTCACCCAGCCCCCACCCCGCTATACCGAGGCGAGCCTGGTCAAGAAGATGGAAGAACTCGGCATTGGCCGTCCGTCGACCTATGCATCGATCATTTCGGTTCTTCAGGACCGGAACTATGTGTTGCTGGAACGTCGCCGTTTCGTCGCACAGGACCGCGGCCGTCTGGTAACCGCTTTCCTGTCGAAATTCTTTGAACGCTATGTGCAGTACAACTTCACGGCCGATCTGGAAAACCAGCTTGATGAAGTTTCCATGGGCAAGCTGGAATGGAAAGACGTTCTCAAGGATTTCTGGAAGTCGTTCAAAGGCAATGTCGACGAGGCGAAGGAACTAAAGATCACGGACGTCCTTGATGCCCTTCAGGTAATGCTGGAAAACTACCTGTTCCCGCCGCGCGAAGACGGAACAGACCCGCATAAATGCCCGAAATGCACGGATGGAACGCTGAGCCTCAAGCTCGGCAAGTTTGGCGCCTTTCTTGGTTGTTCGAACTATCCGGAATGCAATTATACCCGACCGCTCGTTGCCAATGAAAACGGCTCCGAATCCGAACTTGATTCTGGCCCCAAAGTCCTTGGCATTGACAAGGAAACCGGCAAGGAAATCACCCTTCGCAAAGGCCCGTATGGCGTGTACGTCCAGCTTGGCGAGGAAGAGGAAGTCGAAGGTAAGAACGGCAAGCCGAAAAAGGTTAAACCGAAACGCACATCCCTGCCCAAGGGATTGGAGCCATCTGTCGTTGACCTGACCAAGGCCGAAGAACTTCTGACCCTGCCGCGTGTTGTTGGGATTTATCCCGACACTGGCGAGGAAATGAAGGCCAATATTGGCCGTTTTGGCCCATACGTCCAGGCAGGCAGTATTTTTGCCTCGCTCAAGGCCGACGATGATGTTTTGACGATCGGTGAAAACCGGGCGATCACCCTGATCGCGGATAAGCGTGAAAAGTCAGGCACAGAAATCGGCAAGCATCCCGATGATGGTGAACCGATCTTTGTCGCCGTTGGCCGCTGGGGACCGTTTGTTAAGCACAAGAAAACCATCGCCAATATCCGCGATGTAGAACGTGATGACATCACCCTTGAAATGGCCATCAAGGCCATCAAGGAAAAGGAAGCCAAGTCGGGCAAAACGACCAAGGCCGCGACCAAGAAAACGGCAACCAAAACCGCAACGGCGAAGAAAAAAGCCCCTGCGAAGAAGAAAACGGCTGCAAAGAAACCCGCAGCGAAGAAGACAACCACGAAAAAGGCGGCGGCGAATTAATCGCCGCCTTCCTTTTCTCTGGAATACCTATGAAAGGACGCCGCAACGTTGGCGAACGATACAGAAGACAAAAAACACTTCCCGACCAAGGAAGAGATTATCGAATTCATCGATATGAGCCCGACACCGGTTGGGAAGCGCGAAATTGCGCGCGCCTTCAACATTAAGGGCGCAGCCAAGATCGAACTCAAAAAGATCCTGAAAGACCTGAAGATTGGCGGCGATGTCGTCAAGGGCCGCCGGCGCTTTGACAAACCCGACCGCCTGCCCCCGGTTGAAGTTCTGGAAATCACCGGCGTTGATGACGACGGCGAAGTTCTGGCCAAACCGAATGTCTGGAAACACGAGTACGAACCGCCGCTGATTGTTGTGAAATCAATTCGTCGCGGCGGCCCAAGTGCGCCAGGCATTGGTGACAAAATTCTCGCCAAGCTGCGCTATACCGGCAAGCATACCTACGAAGCCAGCATCATGCGGGTCCTTGGCAGCGGGCCACAGCGCGTCTTGGGACTTTATCGCCCCAATGAACGCGAAGGCCGTGTTGTGCCCACAGATCGCAAGGATAGCGGCGAGATCGCGGTCCCGCTTGACGACCATCCTGATCTTGAAAGCGGCGCACTGGTTCTGACCGAAATTTTGCCGGGCAAACATTTTGGACTGCGTAAAGGCCGGATTACCGAGGTTCTTGGCAACATCAATGAACCCAAATCCATCAGCCTTGTATCGATCCATGCGCGCGGCATTCCGTTTGAATTCCCTCCGGAAGTCGAACTTCAGGCACGCGAGTCCAAGGCCACACCACTGGGTAAACGCACTGATCTGCGCGACATCCCGCTGGTCACCATTGATGGTGCCGATGCGCGTGACTTTGACGATGCCGTCTGGGCCGAAGCCGACCCCGATCCCGCCAATGAAGGCGGCTGGCACATCATGGTCGCGATCGCTGATGTGTCCTGGTATGTGCGTCCGGGCGATGCACTTGATCGCGAAGCGGTCAAACGTGGCAATAGCTGCTATTTCCCGGATCGTGTGGTGCCGATGTTGCCGTTTGAGCTTTCGAACGGCTGGTGTTCGCTTGTCCCGCATGAAGATCGCGGCTGCATGGCGGTTGAAATGTGGCTGGATAAACACGGCCACAAACTACGTCACAAGTTCTGCCGCGGGATGATGAAGTCCGCCGCCCGTCTGACCTATGATCAGGTTCAGCGCGCCATGGACGGCCAGCCAGACGACACCACCGGTCCGCTGGTTGATACCATCATCAAGCCGCTGTATGGCGCGTTCCATGCGTTTCTGGAAGCGCGCAAGAAACGTGGCGTACTCGAACTTGATGTGCCCGAACGCAAAATCGAGCTGAATGACAGCGGACAGATCGTTGCCATTGCGCCGCGTGCACGGTTTGACAGTCACAAGCTGATCGAAGAATTCATGATCGCAGCCAATGTCTGTGCTGCTGAGGAACTTGAACGTATCAAGCAGCCCTGCATGTATCGTATCCACGATGCACCGAGCGAGGAAAAGCTTGAAGCGCTGCACGAATTCCTTGAAGGCGCTGGCTATAAGCTGAACAAGGCATCGGTTCTGAAACCGCGCGATTTCAACCGCATTCTTGAACTCGCCAAGGACACGCCAGAGTCTGAGCTGATCAACACGGTCGTTCTGCGCAGCCAGTCACAGGCCATGTACAGCCCCGACAATATCGGACACTTCGGCCTTGCACTGAAACGGTATGCCCACTTTACCTCCCCGATCCGGCGCTATGCCGACCTTCTGGTCCATCGTGCATTGATCGCGGGCCTTAAACTTGGTGAAGGCGGTTTGACGCCCGAAGAAGGCGAACGGTTCGAACAGATTGGCGAGGAGATCTCGGGCACTGAACGACGCGCGGCTATGGCCGAACGCGATGCGGTTGACCGTTATGTCGCGGCCTATATGTCTGACAAGGTCGGGGCGGAGTTCCCCGGCAAGATTTCTGGCGTCACCCACTTTGGTCTGTTTGTTTCATTGAACGAAACAGGGGCAGACGGGTTGGTTCCGATATCCACCCTGCCCGATGACTATTACGTCCATGACGCTGCAAGCCACGCACTTGTCGGGCAAAATCGCGGCAAGAAGTTCCAGTTGGGTGATACGGTTGTCGTCAGGATTGCCGATGCCGATGCAGCCACCGGATCATTGGCATTGCGACTTGCCGAACACGCCGACATTACCGCCCGCGATCTGGTTGAACGGCCACGCGGACGTCGTGGTGCAGGCAAACGCCGTGGCAGCCCAGGCGACCGCAGCCATCGTCATGGCAGCAAGCCCGGTTTCCGGTCCGGCCCACGGGACGCAAATGGCCCGGCTGGATCATCTGCGACCAAGTCGAAGGGCAAGAAAGCAGCGGCAAAGAAAAAGACCACACCGAAAAAGCAGCGCAAGCTGGTGGCATCCAACCGGGCGGCGCGCAACGCCCCCAAACCGGGCCCGAAGTCGGATTAAGACCGAACTGCCAACACAAACAACCAAAGGCGGCCGATATGGCCGCCTTTTTGTTTTCGATACCAACGCTCCAATAAAAGCTCAGAGCATGGTTTCGATGAATTTCGACAGATGCTCAGCGGTTTGTTTGCCCTTGTTACTGATGATCGCAACGTTTTCAGGCAAACCTTCAAGATCGGGATGTGATGCATCGAAACTCGTCAACAGGCCGAGCTTTTTGTCTGACAGGGTCTTCATCGCAGCCAGGGCGCGGATCAGTTCGATCCCGCTAAGCCCATCAAGGACAGCCGCGGTAATGACGGCATCCGGGCGCGATTGAACCACCGTTTCGAACGCCTCGACGGCCGAACGGGCCGTGATGGTGCGAAAACCCTTTTCACGCAGTGCACGCTGCAAAAAATGCCCCTGCACAGCGGTCGCGGTGACAATAAGGACTTCCTTATCCTGCGCAACCGCAACTTCGGATGCATCATCCTGCTCATCGGCCTTGGCACTGCGGGTCGGCAGGGAACGCAGAATACGGGTTTCTTCTTCGGCCTGGGGATTGGTGCCACTTTCGATGATCTCGCGGATCCAGCTGGTGAAATCCACCAGCGATGCCGCTTCGAGATCATCGATTTGGGTCAATTCGGCAATATAATCTTCAAGTCGATGTGCAATCGCACCCACCAGCGGAAAGCCGAATGATCCGGCAAGTCCTTTGACGGTGTGCGCTTCGCGCCGCAGTTCGGCAATTCCCGGTCCGGCTTCGTCCATTCCGCCGGCGACACGATCAATCGTGGTTTCAATGCGATCAATGCGTTCGATCGTGTCCTCGATGAAGTCCTGTTTCAGACCGGCAATGACTGCGTCTGCACTTCCCACTGGGCACTCCCTTGGCAACTGTTCGATCAAGCAAATGTGACCATGCATACGCCCCTGAGGTGAATAGGCAGGGCCGATTTTACTTGCTTGCGCAACCGAACATCATGATGATGGCGTACAGTCTCAATGCCTGTTTTCGCCACACGGATCAAGAGGGCGCTGAGATATGACAGGAGTTAATTTTAAACATGAATGCCCCACACGATATTTCTCCCGACACAAATGCCACCACCAGCAACCAAAGCAGCGGTCGACTGATGACCGGATTGCGTCGCGGATTTCGCCGCAAATGCCCGAATTGTGGCCACGGTTTTGCTTTCGGCGGCTATCTGAAGCTTCGTTCCGAGTGTGATGTTTGCAATCACCCGATCGGGGAATATCGTTGTGATGATGCCCCGCCCTACTTCACGATCTTTCTGGTCGGACACATCGTGGTTCCGGGTGCGTTGGCTATGGAGCAGAATTTCAGCCCGTCCATGGCGTTGCAACTTTCGATCTGGCTTCCGGCCACCGTCGCATTATGCCTTGGCTTTCTGCCCTTTATCAAAGGGGCTGTTCTTGGCACTCAATGGGCCATGCGCATCAAAGGATAGTCGTTGGCAGAATGCCAATTTTTCCAGTAGAATGCGTAGGTTATCTCGCCTGAATTAACCGGATTGTTTAATTGGTCGCACTTCGCGTAGCACAGAATACATATGACAATCCCGACGCAGGAGCGCGACGTTTGCGGCGCATCTGTGTTGCCCTCGGGTTATGTGTATTGCAGGCTGCCTGCGCCACTTCAGACCGGATGGCAGTAACCTCGCCTGATGATCCACAAACGCGCGAACTGATTTCTCAAACAATCGAACTTGTCGCAACACGCTATATCGATCCGATCAGCCGTGAACAGATCCTGGTGAGCACCCTTGATGGACTCTCATCGATTGACGAAAACATTCGCGTCGACATCACCCCGACTGATCTGGTCTTGCAATATGACGACCGAACGGTCGGCAAGATTGCCCTTCCGGCTTCATCCGACGGCACGGCGGATCACGAAAATCTTCAGATCTGGTCCGAAATCACGCTAACCGGATTGGCAAGATACCGGGCACATTCGGCCAAACTGCGCAACACGGACACCAAAGACATCGAGTCTGCCCTGATCAGTGGCGCAATCCGCAATCTGGACCGTTACAGCCGCTATGAGGGTCCGGTACGTGCAGAAAATGCGCGCAACCGTCGTGACGGCTATATTGGCATCGGCGTTCGTGTCGTTGGCGGAAGTGGCTACCCTGTTGTCAAACTCGTTCATGCGGAAAGCCCGGCTGCGCGTGCCGGACTGCATCCCGGCGACCAGATCCTGACGGTTAATGGCGAGGACATGTATGGTAAAGCCAGTCGCTATGCTGCCGACCTGCTGCATGGCGAAGAAGGAACATCTGTCCTGCTTGAAGTGAATGCAGCCAAAAGCAACGCTATCACCCCGATGGAGATACTGCGTGAACGGGTGATTGACCGCACAGTATTCGATGATGTCCGTGACAATATCCTGATTGCGCGTGTCAGCAGCTTCAACTCAGCAACTGCGTCAACGCTTGCCGACAGCATCATGAAGGCGAAACTTTATGATGGTGGCCTTCACGGCGTTATTCTCGATCTTCGTGGAAACCGTGGCGGACTTCTGCAACAGGGCGTTGCGGTGGCTGACCTGTTTTTGGCCGATGGTCCGATCGGAAAGACATTTTCGCGTGTCACAGCTGCACGCCACATATTCAAGGCAGAAACCGGCGATTTGACCAATGGCGCGCCGCTGGTTGTCCTGATTGACGGACGCACAGCGTCGTCAGCGGAACTGGTTGCAGCAGCCCTTCAAGATCGCCATCGTGCTGTGCTGATCGGGTCCACAAGCTTTGGCAAGGGGTCCGTTCAGGCAATCAATGATCTGCCCAACCATGGGACATTGACCTTTACCTGGTCGCGCATGACAGCCCCTTCTGGATACACCTTTGACAGAATCGGTCTTTTCCCGGCCATCTGCACAAAATCAGGCACAGGCAGCACCGCTATTCACAAGGTGGCGAACGCCCTGTCACTGCGTGATGAGACCGCCTCGGTGATGATGAAATGGCGCAAGCTGGACTATCAGGACGAAAAGAGCAGACGGGAACTACGCAGCGTTTGTCCGGCCAACACAAATGGTGAAACATTTGATGTTGAAGTTGCACTTGAGCTGCTGAAAAATAACCGTGAATACAAGAATCTGGCCTATGTCGGACAAGAGGAAATCGCCGATACTTTTGCCAGCCAATAAAATTGCATTCTTTTTTCCAAAATGGCTTGACACTCTGCCGATAACCTTTATGTTCCGCCGCCTGAGATACACCTGAACACAGGATGCAGAGACATGGCGAAGCCCGCTTCGATCCTCGTAAAGTTGGTAAGCACCGCAGACACCGGTTACTTCTATGTTGTTAAGAAGAACCCGCGGAATACCACCGAGAAATTCCAGTTTCGCAAGTACGACCCGGTCGTGCGTAAGCACGTCGTGTTCAAAGAAGCGAAAATGAAGTAATCTGGTTCTTCGGAATTCGATTGCAAAGATTTAAAAAAGACGTGTCCTTCCGGACACGTCTTTTTTGTTTGTACTTGCCTGTTTCAGGTTAAATGCCACTGCCTGCCTGCGAGATCAGCCAAAGCGTCTGTATCCCGCCGCAGCAAGCAGCAACCAGCCCCCAATAAAGGCAAAACCGCCAATTGGGGCCACGGCACCAAACGCAGAAATACCGCCAAAGGCAATGGCGTATAAAGACCCGCAGAAGAAAACGATCCCGACAAGCATTGCATAGGCGGCAATGCGCAGGAACTTCTCATCGGGCACATGATGAACCAGGCCGGCAATTGCGGCGAGGGCAACAGCATGCACAAGCTGATAATGCGCGCCCTTCTCGACCAGGCCGCGTGCATAATCCATTTCGCTTCCAGCCATGCCATGGGCGGCAAACGCCCCCAACGCAACCGCCATCGCACCATTCAGTCCGGCCATAACCACAGAAATACGCATCAGAGGTTCCCTTAAAAAGAAGTGGTATTATTTCGAACAGATTAGACATCAACAAATCCGTCCGCCATGCGAAAACGCAAAAAAAAATGGCCGTACAACAAGTGTACGGCCAGTAACTCTCTTGGGGGAGATGTGCCGGAACATTTAAATGTCCGCCACACCAATACCTTTACCTGTCGAACATCCTCTTCTCTGTGACAGTCATCACATGAAGACAAAAAAAATCATACAAATGCGACCTAATGAATTGACTCACTTAGGAATTCTTCAAGTCGGCGTACATCCGGAACGAAAAGACCGGTCTCAACCTTTGTCACCAGTTGGCGACGGCCAAGCGTGCTCATGACCCGTGCAACCGTTTCTCGCGATGTGCTGACCCGCCCGGCGACCTCGGAATGAACCGGAACGGGTGACAAAAGTGCCGAACCGTTATCGTCACAAACATTGTTGGCACGGCGCAAAATTTCCGCCACGACGCGTTCGTTGGCGCCAAGTGTGCTGACATCAACAATTCTTCGGGTCGAGTTCCGAACAATTCTGGCCAACTCGCTGATAACGTTCCAGGCAACTGACGGGTGATTTTTGACGACCTTTTCAAAGTTGGCCGGGCTCAAAATACCGACACTGGTATCGTCAACCGCAATTACACAAGCCGAACGCGGCTGCCCATCAATGGCCGAAAGCTGACCAACACAGCCGCCTGCCCCGATTTCCTCAAGGGTGATTTCACGCCCCGAAAGCGAGTAATTAACGATCCGTACTCGTCCGGACAAAATCAGGTAAACGTCCGAACTATCTGATTCCGGTTCGATAATTTGCGTTCCGGCCGCAAACGTCTTTCGGTTGACGTGGCGTTCGACGTCTGCAATCGCGCTCTCATCGAGATCCGCGAAAATGCCGACCACTGATAATTTAACCATATCCCCCAAGCTTCTCACTACGGTGTTGTTAGTGTCCGGAGCACAGACCCCCTGCGTTCCCTCACATCTTTTACTGTCCCGGACCCAATCATAAGCAAACAACTTCAGACTGACAATCATTGCCAAACCAAAGTCGGACTCCCACATGTGATTGGACAAGATTATGCTGCATGTGCGAACATAATCGAGTTCTTTTTAATCAAGGCATATATTTGCATCGATCCCGCATCGCGAGGAGGCAGGCCATGAGTCCCGAATTGGAGATTTTCCGTCGCAGCCCGACAGGCAAACCCAAAAGTAAACATCCATTGGTGTTTGTACATGGCGCCTATACCGGGGCGTGGTGCTGGAACGAACATTTCCTGACCTGGTTTGCAGATCGCGGCTTTGAGACCGTGGCGTTTTCCTTGCGCGGCCATGGCGGAAGTGGCGGCCGCGAACTGCGCAGCCTCGCATCCATTGACGATTACGTCGAAGACCTTGAAGAGGTTGTCGAGACCCTTGGCAAGAAGCCCGTGCTGATCGGTCATTCGATGGGCGGCTATGTCATTCAGAAATATCTCGAACGCCACAGTGCCGAGGCCGCCATTCTGATGGCCTCAGTCCCGCCAGAAGGCCTGATTGCCAGCAATGCGATGATGGCAATGGCCCAGCCCGATCTGTTTTTCCATATGTTCTGGCTTCAGGCCATTGGCCCCCACACCCTGCTTCGTGAACGTCTGGGGCGCGCGATGCTGTCGCCTGATATCGCCGAAGATGAAGGCATGATCTATTTCGGTCGGCTCGAAACAGAAAGCCAGCGGGCGATTACGGACATGATGGGCGCCAACCCGATCTTCCTGACAAAGGATGAAGCGCCAGCCATGCTGGTTATGGGCGCACGCGACGATGAAATCATCCAGAGCGAGCTGATCCACCACACAGCCAAGCGCTACGGCGCGGACTATGCACTGATTGATGATATTCACCACGCGATGATGCTCGATAAAAACTGGGAAAAGGTCGCTGAAACCATACTGGAATGGTTGCAGGTCAAGCTCGTCAGCCAACAGCGCAGCAAAGGCAACAAGACAGCAGCCTAGGCAACCTACACTGGATTTTTACTGCACTTTTGCACCCGCATCTGCCACGATGCGGGTGTTTGCTTTTGAGCGCCCTGACAAACGAAATACCCCGCCAAACAAAATAAAAGGTCTGGAACATGCCCCTTAACGCTCCTGTATCTTTCGAAACAGTCAAACTTCGCCCACGGCTTCTGGCAGCCCTTATTGCCGCGGGTTTATACGTCTGCCTTGGTCAAAGTGCTATTGCCCAGCAAACAACAGACGCCGTCGCACCTGAGGCAAGCACGGCCGGTTCCTCGTCTCAAATGCGCAAGGCAGCCACTTCCAACAACTGGATGATCAGCGCTGCCAACCCGCTGGCAGTCGAGGCCGGTGCTAATATCTTGCGGTCTGGTGGCAACGCTATTGATGCGATGGTCACCATTCAAACCATGCTTGGCCTTGTTGAGCCACAATCATCCGGGCTTGGGGACGGCGCGTTTCTGGTTTACTTCGATGCAGCGACTGGAAAGCTGACCACGCTTGATGGCCGCGAAACCGCGCCGCTGAACGCAACGCCGACGCTATTCCAGGATGAAAACGGTGAACCGCTTAAGTTTTATGATGCGGTTGTTGGCGGCAGATCGGTGGGTACACCCGGCACCCCTGCCCTGATGGAGGCAGCGCACGAAAGGTGGGGGCAACTTCCTTGGAATAGCCTGCTTGATCCGGCAATTGATGTTGCCACAGCGGGCTTTGAAGTTTCTCCGCGTCTTGCTGCCTTGATCGCCGATGATCAGGAAAAACTTGCGCGCGATCCCGAAGCAAAGGGCTATTTCTTTGATAAAGATGGCGAGCCACTTGCGGCCGGTACGGTTCTTCACAATCCGAAATATGCCAAGACCCTGCAAGACCTCGCGGCCAACGGGACCGTGAATTTCTATCAGGGTCAGATCGCCCTGGACATTGTCGACAAGGTTAAGGGTGCCAGTTGGAACCCCGGCGTCCTGTCACTTGCCGATTTCGCCACGTATCACGTCAAGGAACGCCCGGCCGCCTGTATCGAGTATCGCGATCATGATGTGTGCGGCATGGGACCGCCTTCTTCGGGGGCGCTAACGGTCGGACAGATCCTTGGTCTGGTTGAACCCTATGACATCGCCGCGATGGGCCCCAGTTCTGCACAAAGCTGGCGTTTGATCGGTGATGCATCGCGTTTGGCATTTGCCGATCGCGGGCGCTACATGGCCGATATTGATTTTGTCCCGATGCCTTTGACCGGATTGCTTGATAAAACCTATCTGGCGGAACGATCCAAACTGCTTGATCGGGACACCGCGCTTGAAGCCGCCGAACCCGGCATGCCGAGCTTTAGCCACTCCATGAAATTGGCCGACGATGAAGCGATTGAACTGCCAAGCACCAGCCATTTCTCGATCGTCGATATCTACGGCAATGCGGTTTCGATGACGACCACGATTGAAAACGGCTTTGGTTCACGCCTGATGGTGAACGGCTTTATGCTCAATAACGAACTGACTGATTTCTCGTTCAAGACCCATTCCGATGGCGTCCCTATTGCCAACGCCTTGGCACCGGGCAAACGCCCGCGTTCATCCATGGCGCCCACCATCGTGATGAAAGACGACAAACCGGTAATTGTCACGGGTTCACCGGGTGGATCGCGCATCATTGGCTATGTCGCCCAATCGCTTATCGGGATGATTGATTGGAACATGTCGCCCAAGGACGCCATCGACATGCCCCATCTGGTCAACCGCTTCGGCACCTTTGACCTTGAAGCCGGAACCGAGGCCGAAAACTTGGCCCCGGCACTGGAAGGCATGGGCTTTGAGACCAGCATTCGCGATCTTAATTCCGGCATTCACGCCATTATGATCACCGAAAACGGCCTGATTGGTGGCGCTGATTCCCGCCGCGAAGGCATTGTGGTTGGTGAATAAAGACATCCTGCGAAAACAAAAGAACGGGCGGCCCAACACGGCGCTGCCCGTTTGCTTTTTGATGGATGCTATGAGTACCAGCTACGTAGCAGACATCCAATCGGCCAACAGCCGATAAAGGTCGCGATGGTCGGTCGCAATATGGTGCGCACCGGCATCAAGAAGGTAGTTGGCCGGCGTAATATCGACAAGACCGATGGTCGTCGCACCGGATGCCACACCTGCGCGCACGCCGTTCTGGCTGTCATCCACAACGATGCAATCCTTGATATCGACACCGATTTTCTGTGCGGCCAGCAAAAAGACATCCGGATGCGGTTTAGGGTTTTCGACATCATGTGCCGAACAAACCCTGCCTTCAAAGCGTTCCTTCAAGCCTACCTTGGCGAGCGATACGTCCATCTTGGCATGTGGACCGTTGCTGCCAATCGCAATGGGAATGTTGTTTTCTTCCAGCAGATCAAGCACCGGATCAAGATGTGCGAACGGCGTCAGATCGTTGCGAAAGGCCGTAAACGTGCGTTCGTAACATTCAGACAGCCAGTCTTCTGGCAGTGTGATGCCAAACATCTGTTCCATTTTTGGCGGCACCATCGCCAATGTGCCACCAATGAAAAGATCATGGGTCTTCGCCATATCCATGTCGCAGCCATAATCGCAAAGCTGCTCTGTCAACACGCGACACGCCAGTGTTTCGGTATCAACCAAAACACCATCACAATCAAAGATCACACCCCGAACAACAGGCCTTTTCATGGATTAATCCCTTATCAAGCAGCTAGTTCGGTCCAGCGCGCTTCGTCATAGGCGACTGTCCGGGTCGATCCGAAATCAACAACCGGGCGTTTGATCACGGTCGGATTGGCGGCAAGGACTGCGGCCGCAGCGGCACCGCCCTGCTCCAATTTTGCTTTGTCGTCGTCACTCAGGTTGCGATAACTCGGCCCGCGCTTGTTGATCAAAACCTTACCCCCGACTTCATCAAGCCAGCCTTCGATGGTCTTGGCGTCAATTCCGTCAGCGCGAAAATCATGGAGCTTGTTTTCAATGCCCTTTGAATCAAACCATTTCAGGGTTTTGCGGACAGTGTCGCAGTTCTTGATGCCGTAAATCGTAACCATATCAAATCCTGTACTTTAATATCTTCGGGATGCTGCCATGCATCGCGCAATCGGTTTTGACCCTAAATCACGGAACCTATATAAAGACCGCGCTTGGAATACAGCAACCCTCTTCACCCGACTTTGACAAAAACGGTAGGCAAATGACTGTTAATCGGCGTATTTCCGTCGCCCCGATGATGGATTGGACGGATCGGCATGATCGCTATTTTCTGCGGCAGATCAGTCGTCATACGTTGCTTTATACCGAAATGGTCACCACGGGTGCCATTCTTCACGGCGGGGTGGAACGTCATCTCCGCTATAACGACGCCGAACACCCGGTTGCGCTTCAACTTGGCGGCAGCGACCCGGACAATCTGGCGCGCGCCTGCGAAATCGCCAATGACTATGCCTACGATGAAATCAATCTGAATTGTGGTTGCCCATCAGATCGTGTGCAGAACGGCGCCTTTGGTGCCTGCCTGATGGCAACGCCGGATGTCGTTGCGAATTGCGTGAAATCGATGATTTCGGCCAGCGACGCCCCGGTCACAGTCAAAAACCGCATCGGCATTGACGATCAAGAAGACTACCCGTCGCTTAAGCGCTTTACCGAAACGGTTGCCGAGGCTGGCTGCAAGACTTTCATCGTTCATGCGCGCAAAGCATGGCTCAAAGGTCTTTCGCCCAAGGAAAACCGTGAAGTTCCGCCGTTAAAGTACGAGTTGGTCTATCAGCTTAAGCAGGAATTCCCGGAACTTGAAATCCTGATCAACGGTGGCATCAAGACGCTTGATGAAACCGACGCGCATCTGAAACATGTCGACGGTGTCATGATCGGGCGCGAAGCCTATCAGAACCCTTATGTTCTGGCAGATGTCGACCGGCGTTTTTATGGCGATGATGCCAAGCCCCTGAGCCGCCATCAGGTGGTTGAGGCCATGCTGCCCTATATCGAAGAACACCTGAAAGAAGAACACGGCACCATTGGCCATGTTACCCGCCATATGCTGGGCCTGTTCCAACAAATGCGCGGTGCGAAACAATGGCGCCGTTATCTGAGCGAAAACGCCCATCGCAAAGGAGCGGGTACTGAAGTCGTCCGCGAAGCCCTGGCCCTTGTCCCCGAACAGGATGACGAGGTCCTGTCTGCATGACGGCAAACGATGTCACCAAGCCGGCAGAAGGTGATGAACCAAGACCTGCCGGTGAAATAACCTGGCAGGATGGCAATGTGCCGTTCTCTCCGCATTTTGGTGATATCTATTTCAATCCCAAGGATGGGCTTGCTGAAACGCGCTATGTGTTTCTTGAGGGCAACAACCTTCCATCTGCCTGGCAGGACCGCGAAAGCTTTGCTATTGGCGAAACCGGCTTTGGCACTGGACTGAATTTTCTGGCCGCTTGGCAATGCTGGGATAGTGATCCCAAACGATCCAGACGCCTGCATTTCGTTTCCGTTGAAAAATACCCGCTGTCGCGCGATGACATGATCCGGGCGCACCAGCGCTGGCCGGAACTGTCGCAATATTCCAACCAGCTTGCCGAAATCTGGCCGCATGAAACCATGTTGCCCGGTGTACACCGTTTTTCCCTTGCCGATGCCGATGTCAGCCTGACGCTTCTGATCGGCGATGCGATTGAATGCTGGTCTGGCTATGACGGGAATATTGATTGCTGGTTTCTTGATGGCTTTGCGCCCGCGCGCAATCCCGATATGTGGCATCCGGACCTGTTTGCTGCCCTTGCCAGCGCGTCCAACCCGCGTGGTGCGAGCCTTGCGACTTTTACTGCCGCACGCATTGCCCGCGACGGTCTGGAAAGTGCCGGATTTGAAATCAGCAAGCGCAAAGGGTTTGGCTACAAGCGCGACATGATCACGGCAACGCTTTCGGCACCGGTTGGTGACAGCGACGATGCGCCAGACCTTTTCGAAATCGCCGATGATCCTTGGTTTAACCTGCCCCGCCCCAAGAAAACCAAATCTGTCGCCGTTATCGGTGGGGGGCTTGCCGGTGCGGCCTGCGCGAATGCCTTAAACGCACGTGGCGTTGCCGTGACCCTTTTTGAAAAGGCAGATCAACTGGCCAATGCCGCATCGGGCAATCCGATTGGCATGTTGGAGCCCTATCTGACCGTTGATGATGCCATCATGGGCCGGTTTTATGAGGCTGGTTATCGTTTCAGCCATCGCAAGATCAAAAAACTTTCCAATCAGGGGTTGGTCGAGGCCGATTTCTGCGGTGTGATTGATCTTGCCACCAGTGCACGCAAACGTGAAAGGCTTGATGGCCTGATCGCGCGCCTTGGCGACAAACCCGACCTTGTCGAGGCGCTTGACGGTGATCAGGCCTCAGAACGATTTGGCCTGCCCTTGCCCTATGGCGGTGTTTTTTATCCATCCGCCGGCTGGGTTAATCCGCCGTCGGTGGTACGGGCTTTTTCTGATGGTATAGATATTCGGCTTTCAACAACCATCACGGCCATTAGCGATGCTGAACAAGGCAAAGTCCTGACCGATGAAAACGGGGCTTCCTATGGGCCGTTTGATGCCGTTATCATCGCTGGCGCGCTTGAAACGCAAATGCTCAATCAGACAAGCTGGCTTAGAGATCACCTGAACCCTGTTCGTGGTCAGATCAGCTTTTTGCCAGAAGAAATCTTGGCAAACCTTGGCGATGGGTCTGCCATTAAGTGCGTTCTGAGCCACAAGGGCTACATCACACCAGCGCGCGATGGCCTGCATGTATTTGGGGCCACTTTTGGACGTGACGATGCGCAGACGGACCTACGCGAAGATGACCACGCATTTAACATAAACCAGCTTGGAAAAGTCCTGCCCGATGTTGCGGAAAAGCTCTCGCCTGACATGCTTCAAGGCCGGGCATCCTTGCGCACGACAACCGCGGATCACCTGCCCCTGATCGGTCCTGCGCCGGATTTTGACGCCTATCTTGCGTCATATGGCGACATCGACAAGGGCAAAAAAGGCGCGCGATATATCGATGCGCCCTACCACAAAGACGTGTATATCTGTACCGGTTTCGGGGCCCGCGGACTGATCGGCGCCCCGCTTGCCGCCGAGATTCTTGCCAGTGAGATTTGCGATATGCCCCTGCCTCTGGAAAAAGTGCTGATGCATGCCATTCATCCGGCGCGTTTCATCATTCGCGGCCTCAAGCGTCGGCAACTCACCGCATGAACACGCCAAACGCCACACCATCATCGAAACCATCACCAGCCACCGACCCGGACCGGATGAAAACGGCGGCAACGCTGGCGTTGTTCTTTTCCGGACTGTTTCTGATTCAGGGTGTTTTTCTGCCTTATTGGCCGGTCTGGCTAAAATCCCAGGGATTATCGGCAGCCGAAATCGGGATCTTGTTATCACTGCCGAACTGGGTGCGTGTCTTTGCCGATCCGTTGATTGCCCAACGCGCTGATCGCACCGGCAATCGCAAGACCCCGATGATGTGGCTTGCCGGGATCTATGTTTTATCCATTCTGGCCTTCCCCATCTCGAGCGATTTCTGGTGGCTTGCCGCCCTTTCCGTCGTGATCGGCTTTACCTTCTCGCCGCTGCTGCCGCTTGGCACGACCATTACGGTGCATGAATGTAAGGCGCGTGAACTTGATTATGGTCGGGTGCGGCTGTGGGGATCGCTTGCCTTCATTCTGGCATCCTATGGGGCGGGCTGGGTTCTGGATGGAACATCGACGGAATGGATCGTCTGGATGCTGTTCGTTGCGGGGATCGTGAATTTTGCGATTACCACCCGCATGCCTGACCCGCAGACAGATCGTCCGCTCAGATCCGGTTCTTCGCTGATGTATCTGCTGCGCAAACCGGTTTTCCTGATTTATCTTGCCTGCATCGGATTTGCCCAGGGTGCTCATGGCACCTATTACGCCTTTGCCTCTGTCCATTGGGAATCAGCCGGTTACTCGCATGAAATGATTGGCGTTTTCTGGTCAATTGGTGTGATTGCCGAGATCGTTCTGTTTGCTGTCGCCGGGCGGTTTGTCCGTGGTCGCCATCCCGGTATCTTGTTTGCGATTGGTGCGGGATCAGGAATTTTACGCTGGATTGTACTGGGCACAACCGACAATCTATGGTTGATTATCTTGGTTCAACCCCTTCATGCTATGACATTCGGGATCACGCATTTGGCCGCTGTCAGTTTTATCGCCCGCGCCATACCCCAACAACTTGCCACCTCGGCACAAAGCCTGATGGCAACACTGTCCATGGGCGTTTTCCTTGGTAGCAGCATCTGGATTTCCGGCCCGCTGTATGAACAGTTCGGATCGCAGGTCTATTACCTGATGGCGGTATTTTCGGCGATTTCGATGGGATTTGCGATTGTGCTGACACGAGCCTGGCGCGGAGAGGATCAGACTTTTTGCAACTGATTAAACTTACCGGCACCGATAGAAACACAATAATTTTGAACTCAAAGGGGCCTTTGATATGACCTCGATGCCGTTCTCTTTAAGAATGCGCCGCTTGAAACTTGGTTTGAAAACACTGATTGGCGCCGAGCCTGCTGGCTATTTCATTCCTTATCGCTATGCCAGCGAGACGGCAAAGGCTGTCGGGCGCCCGACCTACCCGGCAATCGAAACCATGATGGACACAGCCGCCCCCACAATGAAGGCCTGGCTGACCAAGGCCGCCAGTTATCAGGAGGCGTTTGCCAGCTTCGGCAATGCCACCCCACCGGATCCCCGCTGGCAACAAAGCTGGTTTCCGCGCCTTGATGGCATGATGGCCTATGTCTTTACCCGTGAATTTCGCCCGGACCGGATCATTGAAATCGGGTCGGGTCATTCGACGCGGTTTTATTACCGGGCGATCAAGGACGGCGAACTCGATACGGCATTTCATGCGATTGATCCGGCACCACGCGCCGATATCGCGAAGCTTCCGATCACCGTCGAACGCACCATCGTGCAAAAAGCCGATCCATCGGTCTTCAAAACCCTGACCGGTGCGGATTTCCTGTCGATCGACTCAAGCCACATCCTGATGCCCGGTACCGATGTTGATCTGCTGTTTTCGTCGGTCATTCCGACCCTGCCAAGTGGGGCGATCATTCATATCCATGACATCACCCTGCCCGATGACTATCCGGAAATCTGGCAATGGCGCGGATATAACGAACAACAAGGCGTTGCCGCCCTTCTGGCTGGCGGCGGGTTTGAAATCATGTGGTCAAGCGCATATGCAACGACCCGCATGCGCGATGAGGTCGACCAATCCATAGCCAACGGCATACACCTTCCCGAAGGCGCGCATGAAACAAGTCTGTGGCTGCGCAAGCGCTAGGAAATAGACACCCAAAAACAAAGGGCAGCCCAATGAGGCTGCCCTTTTTTCGTTTGGTGCGATGATGGATCAGTTCTTGTAAGGATCCGCCGCATCCCGCAGGCCATCGCCCAGGAAGTTAAAGGCAAGCACCACGACGACAACCGGGACAACCGGCAACATCAGCCAGGGATAGACCGCGACCGCATTGATGTTTTGCGCTTCATTGAGCAACACGCCCCAACTGGTCACCGGCGCGCGCAGGCCAAGCCCAAGGAAGCTCAGCGCGGTTTCACCAAGGATCATGTTGGGGATCGATAGCGTCACCGATGCAATCAGGTGGCTGGCAAAGTTCGGCAGCAAGTGACGTGCAATGATCCGTTTGGGCTTCGCCCCCATCAGGCGTGCTGCCAGTGCATAGTCCTCTTCACGAAGCGCCAGCAGTTTCGATCGAACCGCGCGTGCAAGCCCCGTCCAGTCAATCAGGCCAAGAATGACCGTTATCCCGAAATAAATTAAGATCGGGCTCCAGGTCACGGGCAATGCGGCTGAAAGCGCCATCCAAAGCGGAATTTCCGGCAAGGAACGGATGACTTCAATCGCACGCTGGGCTGTTGAATCCACCCAGCCACCGTAATAACCGGCCGCCCCGCCGATCAGGATACCAAGAAGGAAACTGACGGAAATACCCACCAGACCAATGGTCAGCGAAACCCGCGCACCATAGATCATGCGAGACAACATGTCCCGACCAAGCCTGTCGGTGCCGAACATGAACAGCGTACCGTCTTCTGACGGGCAGACGAAATGGAAGTCCATATCGATCATGCCCCAGAATTCATACTCATCCCCCGAACAGAAAAAGCGCAATGGCTCTATCCGGTCCGGATTGACCGTGTAAGTCGGTTTGAGTGTTTCCATATTGACGGAGAAATCGGTGCCATAGGTAAAAGGCCCGACAAATTCGCCGTCATGGAACAGATGAACACCCTGTGGCGGATGATGGATATATTCCGAATTGCGGGTTTCCTGCGCATAGGGTGCAATGAATTCGACGATAAAGACCGACGCGTACATGATCGCCAGAACAATCAGTGAAAAATACGCCAGCCGGTGACGTTTCAACCGCCACCACATCAATTGCCATTGCGAGGCAAGGAAATACTTTTCCTGCTCTGGCGTCAGTTCCTCGCGATCCCAGGGATCAAACGGCGCTGAATCAACAAAATGTTCGTTGCGCTTTTCGGTTTCCTTGCTCAATTGCCGACCCCTCCCTGCAAACGAATGCGCGGGTCAAGCCAGGCAAGCAGAACATCGGAAACAAACATGCCCACAACCGTCAAAAGGGCCAAGAACATCAGGAAGGAACCAGCCAGATACATGTCCTGACTTTGCAGTGCCGTAAGCAACATCGGTCCCGTGGTGGGTAGTGACATCACCACCGACACCAGAACCGACCCCGACACCACCTGCGGCAGGATGTTACCAATGTCTGCGATGAACGGGTTAAGTGCCATGCGCAGCGGATACTTAAACAATACCTTGGTCGGTGACAGGCCCTTCGCGTGGGCTGTAACCACATATTGCTTGCCCAGTTCATCAAGCAGGTTGGCGCGAAGACGGCGGATCATGGCGGCTGTCCCTGACGTCCCGATCACCACGACCGGTGCCCAAAGATGTTCAACAACCGACATCATCTTGGCGAAGGACCAGCCTTGGTTGATGTATTCCGGGTCCATCAGACCACCGATCGATGTTCCGAAAACGACGTTTGCGTAATAAAGCAGGATCAGAGCAAACAGGAAGTTCGGCATGGCAAGTCCAAGGAAGCCAAGCAAAGTGAAACCATAGTCGCCCCAGCTATATTGACGGGTTGCCGAATAGATTCCGATGGGGAAGCTGACGATGTAGATGAAGATCACCGTGCTGAAATTCAGCACCAGCGACAGCCAAAGCCGATCACCGACCACATCACTCACAGGCAGGTTATATTCAAATGAAAAGCCGAGATCGCCTTGCAAAAGCCCCCAGGCCCATTCGGCGTATTGAATATAGATCGGCTGATCCAGGCCGTATTGCCGTTTGAGAAACTCGATCTTTGCCGGATCAACTGCCTCGCCCTGGGCTTGAAGCTCGTTGAGATACGTGGTCAGAAAGTCGCCGGGCGGCAGCTGAATGATGACAAACACCAGCACGCTGATCATAAACAGCGTGGGTATCATCACGAAAAGCCGTCTTGCCAGATAAGTCAGCATCGGCGCTGTTGCTCCCCCGAGGTTGTTTTACGCCATTCCCTCAACGGCGCGAAACAACACGTTTTTAGTTAAAAAGATTACCGATCCCACCAGAAGGTATCAGGCCGATAAATCCCAAAGAACGCACCCGGCTCCCAGCTATGGATGCCTTTTTCGGGCACATTGCGCATGTCCTTGTCGATAACGACCGGTTGCGGCACGTTGCCGATCAGACCGATTGAGAACATGTTTTCCGAATTGATATCGAGAATGGCCTGCCATGCTTGTTTCTGGCCGGCCTCATTGCTGGTTTGCCACTTGCGATACTGTTCCATCAGTTCCTTGGCGGCTGGCATATCAGGTGCTTCGCCCGCCTCGCCGTCCGTTTGATAATATTGCCCCCATTTCGGCCATTGCAGGCTGTCTTGCAGAACAGGAACGAATTCATCAGGGGCAGTGTTGGGCGTCGCCAAGCCGTTATCAATACCGTTGAAAATCGACATGATCGTCTCGCCGGTATAGGCACGGTTACGCATCACTTCGCGCTGCAGGCCCTTGACGAACAGCTTGATGCCAACCTGACGCCAACTGTCGCCAACCAGTTCAAGCATGTCGTCATGTTCAGGGTTTTCCCCGGACGTCTCGACAATGATTTCCATCGGGCGTCCATCCGGCAAAAGACGGATACCTTCGCCATTGCGTTCATCCAACCCCATTTTATCAAGCAATTGGTTTGCGGCCTTGACGTCGAAATCGGTATAACTTTCGCGATATTCCGGTTTGAATAACGGGCTTTTTGGCAAGACGGTATTGTTGGTCGGTTGCGCCAAACCAAAGAACATGACCCGGTTAATTTCGGTGCGGTTGATCGCCAAGGACAGTGCACGACGGAAACGGACGTCACGCAGAACTTCGCGCCAGACCGGATCGCTGCAGGTCAGGTTGGGATACAATGCGGCATAAGCCCCTGCCCCGACATCCCAAAGACGCACATCATAATTCTGATTGGCTTCGGATTGCTTCAGGAACGTGTAGTCCTTAAGCGACAGAATCCTGCTTTGCAGATCGACCTCGCCCGCGCCGACTTTGGCCGGGACCAGCTTTGCGTTCGAGATATTGAAGATCATCCGGTCGATGTAAGGAAGCTGGTTACCTTCCGGATCGACGCGGTGATAATACGGGTTGCGCACAAAGACAAAGCGATCAGACGGCTCCTCTGTCGTGATCAGCCATGGCTCCAGCGACGGGCGATGAATGTTGGAAAGCTTGTAGGGACGATCAATGTCCGTATGCAACACAGCCCAGCTACGCAGACCGCGTTCTTCAACCATCGCCTGAAGCTCGTCCGCATCGCGATAATTCTCATGGAACTGTTTCAGGTAGTGCGCCGGGCGATAAATAAACGGCGGGCGGGTTGCAGCCAGTTCCGTCAGGAAAAACGGGTTTGGCTGTGACCAGCTGTAGCGAACTGTATATTCGTCTAGGATTTCAAAGGTTGCCGGTTCATTCCCGACAAACAGGAAACGCGGCGGCCCGACCGGAAAAAGTTCATCATTATTGACGATATCTTCCCAGTAATAGCGGAAATCCTCGGCCGTGAACGGCTCGCCATCCGACCATTTGTGACCTTTGCGGATATGCAACGTGAAGACATTGCCTTCTTCGTTCACATCAAGCGCTTCAAGGATATCTGGACGCAGGTTCAGGTCCTGATCATAGCCAATCAAGCGGGCATAGCCGTAGACAACCGCCATACGGATATCTTTGGACCGCCCCATGATGGTGACAAATTCCCCACCATACTTGCCGATTTCCTTACCCTCACCCGCAAAGTCAATCACATGCGGATGTTCTGGCAGGCGGTCGTTCATTGCCGGCAAAGACCCGCTTGCAACCGCATCCTTGAAATAAGGGACTTCTGCGTGCGCCGGTGCGACCAAGACACTTGCCGCCAGAAAACCTGTCGTCATCACAAGGCCGGAGAAGGCACGATGAATTTTAGACATCGACGGGTTTAAAACACTGATCATATGGCGATCTCCGTAAAATCGGCACGTTCGGCACGAACAAAGTGATCTTCTGCGACCTGCATCATCTTGGGCTCGCTGGTCTGGTTGATCGTGAACGGGGCTGGCCACCGGGATGGATCAGATGCTTTGCCATCCATTATCTTGTCGAAATCAAGCAGATGATCCAGATCGGCAAACGGCACGGCATGCAGCAAAGCCTGCGTGTAGGGATGCATCGGGTTCTTGAACAGCACTTCACGTGGTGCGGACTCAACAATCCGCCCGGCACACATCACGGCAATCCTGTCTGCAACGTAGTCCACGACCGCAAGATTGTGTGATATAAACAGATAGGTCAAATTAAGATCACGCTGCAAATCTTTTAAAAGATTAAGTATTTGCGCCTGAACCGATACATCAAGTGCCGATGTCGGCTCATCGAAAATCAACAAATCCGGCTTCAGGCTAAGCGCACGTGCAATCCCGATGCGCTGGCGCTGCCCGCCGGAAAAACTATGCGGATACCGGTTGAGAAAACGCGGATCAAGACCAACCAGGTCCATCAGTTCGAGCACCATTTTCTGTCGATAGTTACTATCCCCGACACCGTGAATAAGCATGGGCTCGGTGATGATATCCTGAACCGTCATCCGCGGATTAAGCGATCCGAACGGGTCCTGAAAAACAAATTGTATCCGCTTTCGGTACGGATTGAGCTGATCTTCATCAAGCCCGGTCAATTCAGTCATCTGCCCGCTTTCACCACGGAACAGAATGGAACCTTCATCCGGGCTCATCGCGCGCATGATCAGCTTGGAAAGCGTCGTTTTACCGCAACCACTTTCGCCCACCAGACCAACGCATTCGCCACGATTAACCGTCAGTGAGACGTCGGAAACTGCGGGTATAAGGCGCTCTTCGGATTTGATCCAGTTACCCTTGCGCGTGGTAAAGCTTTTGCTGAGATGGCGAACTGCCAGAACCGGTTCGCTTGCCATGGTCGGGTGCAGGGCCAAAGTTGCCGGAACATCGGATGTATTTTGTTGTGCGTTGCCATCACCTGCGCTGGCAAGAAGACTACCGGTTTTCGGCTTGATCTCGCGCAGCGGACGCAATCTTTCGTCCGGTCCCATATCAAAGTGCGGAACCGCCGCCAGCAATGATCGTGTATAGGTATGGCCGGGATTGATGAACACATCGTCGGTCTTGCCAGCCTCGACCACCCGCCCGTCATAGATCACCACCATCCGGTCTGCCATGTTGGCAACCACACCAAGATCATGGGTGATCAACAGAACCGACATCTGCAATTCTGCCTGCACTTCCTTGATCAGACGCAGAATTTGCGCCTGAATGGTTACATCAAGGGCGGTTGTAGGTTCATCCGCAATCAGCAAGGCCGGACGACAAACCAGTGCCATCGCAATCATCGCGCGCTGGCGCAGGCCACCGGAAAGTTCGAATGGATAAGTTTTCAGTGAACGCTTGGGCTGCGGAAAGCCGACCAGTGTCAGCATTTCAACGGCAAGCTCACGCGCCTCGGCCGATCCGACCTTGCGATGAAGCTTCACCGCCTCGCATATCTGATCGCCGATTGTGTGGAGCGGCGATAGGGAACTCATCGGTTCCTGAAAAATCATCGAAATCCGGCCACCGCGAATGGCGCGCATGTCAGAGCCCGACCGATCCAGCATGGCGATATCCACCCGGGTTCCGGGCTTTTTCGGATCGGCAAAGATGATAGATCCTTTGGTGACCTGGGCCACCTTTGGCAACAGGCCCATGATCGCCTGCGAAATGGTGCTTTTGCCCGATCCGGACTCACCAACCAGTGCCACGGTTTCTTGCGCACCGATGCGAAAGCTTACATTCTCGACAGCCTTGACACGCATGTGCGGCAGTACGAATTCAACTTTCAGATCCTTGATGCGCAGAATATCGGTCATTCTAGTTGATACCACCGTGTTTGCGTTCGGATGCAGCGGCCTTAACCAGTGTTTCGGCCTCATCCATGCGCATCAAGTTTGTTCTTGTGACGTCATCGACAAGCAGCTGGTTATCTTTCGCCCAATCACGAGAAATTTCAAGGAGATCGTCAAAACCGTCCAGTGTTGATTCTGCGACAATTTTCGCATCTCCTGCCTGCAGGGTCAGCTCGAACCATCCCTTGTTGCCATCGCGCTTGGTACTAAAGTAACGCAAGCGGAACTTTGAAAGTTCCGGCCAAGCAAAAGCCGTTCCACCGCGCAGGCTTGAAAGCCGGATGCCGTATTCCGATACATAGATCTTTGACTGGAAGCGGATAACCGTGCGGGCAAAATAGAAAACGAACAGCAAAGCAAGCCCGGCCGACGTCCATTGAATGATTGCGAGCATCTCGGGAATCAGCGCGATAACCCCGCAAATCAGCAGCCCGACAATTGATTTCGCCAAATCCGGCGCCATCAATTTGGATGGATAGCCCATCGTCTGGACTTCACTATCACCAACACCTGCTGGCTTTACCGGGTCCACGGTGCTTGGCACGGTGCTTGGCACACTGGGGGCGTTGGGGGCCTGTGCCGGTTCAGGTTCCGCGTGTTGTTTTGGCCTTATTGCCATGGAAATACTCCAGGTATTCTCAACCAGCGCAAAGCTGAATGGTCCATAGA
This sequence comes from Thalassospira profundimaris WP0211, assembly GCF_000300275.1. GTDB lineage: Bacteria > Pseudomonadota > Alphaproteobacteria > Rhodospirillales > Thalassospiraceae > Thalassospira > Thalassospira profundimaris. Next base: position 109,959 of record NZ_AMRN01000006.1, read on the forward strand.
AAACAGATTATCAAGGAACTTCGTGGTGGCCTCGTCATGGACAAGGTGATGGGTCAGAATTCCCGTCGGTTCATCCGCGTCGACCTGCCCTGTTCGCCGCGCTGACAGATGTTCAATCATTGCGCCAAGTGCAGCGTTTTCGCCAACAAAGCCGCGCGTTCCACGCCAATCAATGACATCAACATGCGTGTTAACCTGCATGATGCCTTTGTACGGCTCTGCCGCCTTGCGGGCATTGAATGTGCTGATCCCGCAAAAGCCAAGGGAATGCAACGCCGCTACGACATCTTCGGCCACCCGGTTCCATGGTGGCACCAGGACCGGCAAGAAACGATTGCCAAAACGCGATTGCAGAACCGAAAACCCGTGGCGAAGATCGGCAACGACGTCGCCAATATCGCGTACGTCATCGAGTTCCTGTTTCTTGCGTCCCTCTGGCATATGGTTCTGATGTGACCAGCCATGCTGCAAAACACGGGTATCAAGGGTCTCGACAAGACGTTCGACAAGGTCGTCCTGCAAAGCCGCCGGAATAACCGCAAGGGCGAGTGGTACTTTATAGTCCTGTTCAAATCGCAGAAGCGTCTCAAGCGCCGGGGTCACAGAAACAGCATCGTCGTCACGCCACCACGCGGTGGCAATCCGGTCTTCCGACTGCCACAGATCAAGCTCTGCGCGTAATTGGTCCCAGCTGCTCATGCCTGCCCTTTGATCTTTTCTGCGATGATTGACGCAGCTCTTTTTGCGCCATCCAGCGCGATTTTAATCCCGCTTGGCTGTCTGGCGTTATCTATTTGTTTTGCTAATGATTGCGCAGACAGGCCATCAAGATCAAGCAGGGAAATAACCCCTTCATTGGCAAGGACTTCCGCACGTTCGGTTTGCTCGCTTTCGCCGCCTTCTGCAAACGGCACCATGACCGCTGGCGTTCGCGTCGCCAACACATCCATCAGCGTGTTGTATCCGGCCTGTGAAACGGAAACGGCGGCACCCGCCATCCTTTCACGGAAATCGGGCAAGAACCGATGAAGAACAACACCGTCGGGCAACTGGTCGCGCAAAAGGTCGAACTGATCCGAGGGAAAATGCGGCCCAGCGACAATATCCCAAATAGCGTCATTATACTTTTGCGAATGCGCGCGGGCAGAAATTGCAAGCCTGATCAGCGCTGCCCCTACGGCACCACCACCGGCAGAAACAAGAACACCGCTGCGATCTGCCTCAACACCATCTGAAACATCATTGGCAACCTTTGGTGCGACATATCCCGTGTAGGCGATCAGGTCCGATATATCGTCGGCAAAATCAAAGCTGCGATCAAAACCAAACAGTTGCGGATCACCATGCACCAGAACCGCATCAAGATACTTGCGCGCGATGTCACGCATCCATCGCGTTTTGCCGATGTCTTTTTTACGCACTAAAAGGTCTCTGACAGAACAAATGATCGGAATGCCTGCCTCAATCGCCGCATCAAATAGCGGGATCAATTCGAACCGAAAGGCGCGGCGCCCGAACGGGAACATTTCGACCAAAAGAAGCTTCGGCGCGGTTTTCTTAAACGCGGCAAGAAGCTGCCTTTTACGTTCTTCCTGCCAGTCGTCCCCCAAGGCGTTCCCTTCCGGATCGACAAGCCCTGAGAAACCAGTATCGGATGTCTTGCAGGGCGAAAGCTGAACAACTTCACTGGCGGCGAAATCAAGGCTGTCATCGGGCACACCGCCGCTTACGACCGTGACGCCAAGCCCTTCATTGCGAAGCGCCTGATTGATCAACGCCATGCGGCGCACGTGACCAATGCCAAGTAAGTGCTGCACATAGACCATGACATCACTCATCACGCGCTCTCCTGCGCAGGGGCAAGTGGTACATTGAGTGCGTCAACAGAGAACCCGGCCTCATCAGAATACTGAAACACCTGCAAACAGTGCCAATCGAGTTTGTCTGGAATTTTACCCATCATGTCCCATCCACGTGCCGCAGCATAGACAGCACGTATCACGCCCTTGTGGGTGACCGCACCAAATTCTGTAAGATCGCAATCCTTTAGGAATGCCTCAAACCGCCCCAGCACATCACGCGGGCTTTCACCTTCGTCGGGACGAAAATCCAAACCGCGGTCTTCATTGGCGCGAAGGTCTTCCCCCATCCTTGCGCGAAGGTCAGAAAGTCTCTCGCCCTCCCAGGTACCCCAGTCCATCTCGATGAACGCGGGCTCGGTGGCAACGGTTCTGATCCCAAGCGCATCTGCAGTTTCACGCGTTCGGGATAACGGCGAAGAAAACCACGGCACATCGGTCCACATGGCGGGCAAACGGTGCTGACGATACCAATCAGCTGTATCGGGCCTGATTGAGATATCTGTCCGTCCCTGAATGCGCTTTTCGGTATTCCAGGCCGTGACACCGTGGCGAAGCAATGCAAAGCGAATCTGTTTCATGCTGGGCTCTGCCCGTTTTGTGACGACAGGTGACCCGGGATGACTTTCTTGAATGTGGTGGATAGAAGATCGGCTGCGGCTTCAAGCGTGTGATGCTGCGCTGCTTTCGATGCGCCAGCGGCACCTATATCGCGCAGTACGGCAACATCCGCCCCAAGGCATTCCGCCAAACGGTCTGAAAAAGCCGCGACATCACCAACAGGCACAAGCCACCCTGTTACACCGGATGAAACAATACCCGACACACCGCCAGTATCCCCTGCGAGAACCGGAAGCCCCGCAGACTGCGCCTCAAGCAACGCCATTCCGAAGGCTTCATTGATCGCGGGCCATACGAACAAATCTGACTGCGCGAGAATATCTTTGGTTTGTTCCGGTGTTTTCAGGCCCACCAGTGAAACCTTGCCTTCACCAAGTCCGTTTTCTTCAAAAAGGTCTTCGACCTGTTGACGCGCGGGGCCATCACCAATCACTGTCAGGTGCCAGTTATCAACGCCATTGCGCCTGAGGCGACCCAGTGCGTCTGCCAAAAGCGCATAGGATTTCAGTTTATCACCATCGCGCATCATTGCGGTTGTCACCAACCGCACACGTTGCGGATTGATTGCTACCCGCTGCCCAACATGCCATGACGCGACACGCGTAAAGGGCGGCAGGAAATGCAGACGATCCGGTTGGCAGACCTGAGCCAGACATTCCATATCAACGCGATTGAGCGAGAAAACGGCATCCGCCTGCCTTAGTGCTGTTTCGACTGCCAGATGGCTTTGTCCCCATGGCCCGTTTGCACGCTTTGGGGCAAAGGATGCTTCGGCCACCACATAAGGGATACCCAACGCATCGGCGACAATCGGCCCGATCCAGTCCGGTGCCTTGTAATAAAGATGATAGGTAAACCAGATATCCGGTTTGGGACGGAACCCTGATTGGTATTGCCGCAGTAAACGGGCTGCAAGTTTGGTTCCCAGTTCGGCAAGCCGTGCCTGCTTAAGGACATTGCCATCAGCAACGCGACTGCGAAGGCGGGCAGCAATATCGACCTTCATACCTGCTGACTGAAGGGCCTCACACAGCATGCGGGCAATCAGGCGGTCACCCGACGGCACCGGATGGTCAATCGGCTTTAACGGGGCGTAAAAGGCAACCTGCAAGTGCGTGCCTCCTACTCTGCGGCGGGTTGTTCGGCGGGGGTTTCTGCCTGTTCGTCGGACTGGAAGTTAACACCGAAACGTTCCGCCAGATCCTTCATGCCGCGATAGAATGAGAAATCCCGACGTACAATTTCATTGCCCTTGCGCCCCATGGTTTCGCGAAGGCGAGGATCAGTGATCAAGGCTTTCAGCGCGACCGCAAGTGCATCCGGATCACGTTCGGGCACAAGTTTGCCATTTACGCCGTCTTCAATCAGTTCAGGAATGGCCGAAATTGCAGTCGAAACCGCAGCAAGTCCGCAAAGTTGTGCTTCCATCAGAACGTTTGGCAGCCCGTCGCGATCACCATCCTTCTCAATCCGGCTGGCCAGTACGAACAAATCAGAAGACTGACATGCCGCAATCACTTCCTTCTGATCACGCGCCCCTTGCCAGTCACAGCGGTCCGCAATGCCGAGCTCTGTCGCAAGTTTTTTATATTTTTCGCCGTTACCACCGCCAATATGAATAAACCGCCAATGAAGGTTGGCTGGCAGTTTGGCCAAGGCGCGCAGAAGGTCGTCATATCCCTTTTTGCCCACCAGCCGCCCGACCGACAGGATCCTTACCGGGTTATCGGCATCTGTCCCATCGCGCAGAGGTCTTGCTGGAAGGTCCTCGGGGAAACGCGAAAAATCCAGTCCGTGATAAAGCAGATTAACTTTATCCGGATCCTCGGCAAGGGTGCGCAGGTAATCGACATTGGCGCTTGTACAAGTCACCAGCCAATCCATATCGCGCAGCTTTTCGCGCATGTCCCAGTCCTGACTGGTATAGATATCCTTGGCATGGGCCGAACAGGACCACGGCAAACCGCGCATAATCGCGCAATAGCGCGCGACCGATGCCGGTGTATGCAGGAAATGGGCATAGATGCGGGTCACATCATCGGGCAGCTCGGCGGCCATCACCATGGCCTGGGCAAATCGGCGTGCGCGATTGGCGGTACGGTCCCGGCGGTAATCCTGCCACCAGATATTCACGGCACGACGATATCCGGGCATCTTGCGCGCCTTAAGCCAGCCACGCAAAACCCGCATCGGTTCCTGATAGACATATTCCGGTAGATAATCGACCGCACCTGTAATGCGATCATTGATCGGATGGCGTTTTTTGTCGGTTGGATGACGCAGCGACACAATCCGATAGGGAATGCCTGCCTGCTGAATACCCAGAATTTCCTGGGCGATAAAGGTCTCCGACAATCGCGGATAACCCTTCACCACGATTGCCAGATTGTCGCGTGCCATCAAATCTATTCCCGATGATTATTCTGCGGCCATTTGTGGCGGAAGCCAGCGATCAACCAATTCGCCAACGCGATCCAGTCCGCCCATAAGGTTCGGAACAGTCACATGTGACGGTTTTGGCTGATGTATCAGACCACGCAGTGCGTCGGCCATTTCGCGCGGATCGCGACCACCATCTTCGGTCAGCATTCTGACCAGACCAAGCTTTTCTGCCGCCGCAGCGCGAACATACTGTTCAAGACGCGGAACAGTACGCGGTACGATAACGGCCGGTTTGTCAAAGGACAGGATCTCGCAGAAGGTGTTGTAGCCGCCCATGCCGATCACGCCGGCCGATTTGTGCATCAACACTTCGACATTGGCATCAAAGGTAATGACCGACAGTTTGTCGATCTTTTCCGCACGCTTCATGAATTCGTTTTGCTGTGTCGGCCCCATAAAGGGTCCGAGAACAACCAGCGACGGCACCGGAATGTCCGGGTCGGTTTCATAGGCGCTGAGTACCCAATCGACCAGATTGACGCCATCCCCACCGCCACCGGTCGTCACCAGATAATACGGTTCTTCAAGGCCAAGGGCACCGTGCTCCGGTGCGGGTCTGCGGGTGGCGGTACGTGGCAAATAGCCGGTATAGGACATCTTTTCTTCAACGCCCGGGGGCAAGTCGATCCCTTCGAGCGGATTACAGATTTCCTTGAGGCCATAAACCCAGATTTCATCATAGAGGTTTGCCAGGGCCGGAACGCATTGCTTGCGGTCCCATTCTTCGCGCAGGTTCACCGGATCATCCATCACATCGCGCAGGCCCATCACCAGACGGGTGCGCCGATGGCGCAACATCTGCAACGTAGACTCGACCTCGCCGCGCAAGCCAAGCGGTTCTTTATCGACGATAAAGATGTCCGGGTTAAACACATCGGCTGTGTGCTGAATAATCGATTCTCGCATTGCCAGAATCTGGTCGACATCGATATTGAGGTTAAGCGACGTATATTCGCCGTTAGACAGCTTGATCACGCCCGGAATGCGGACAAAGTCCACGCGCGAGCGGAACTCAAAGCTGCCGATAATTGGTGAGCCCGACAAAATCAGTACAGATACATCATCGCGATGCGATACCAGCGCATGCGCAATGGTACGGCAACGGCGCAAATGCCCAAGCCCAAAGGTATCATGGCTGTAAATCAGAACCCGATATCCGGAATTCCCTACGACTGACATATCCCCGCCCGCATGCGTAGTGGCCTCTGCTCCCCGCACAACCCATTAACAGGGTGACAGGTTCTTTGTTTATGGCAAGTAAATCCGTGAAGTCGGGGTTTGCGCCCTTCTTTCAGCTCCCGGACAATTGCTCTCATACTGAACCGATATCGCGCAAGACTTTTTCGAGCATCTCTTTTCTTTCTTCCGCAGTTTCAAGCGAACGAAGTTTTTCCGAAAGCGCCGTTACTGTACCAGCATAAAGATTATGCCAGTCATCGCGCGAGAGTTCTTCACCCGAAAGACGTGCTTGCGGAATAGCCGGCTGGCCTTTGCCCTTCTTGAGGGTGGCCGTGTCGTCAAGCATCGGCATGGAAATCAGCTTTTCCTCAATGCCCTGCGCCATCAGAACTTCTCGGAATGCCGCGCGTGCGCCTTCTTCACCGTGGGTGAGGAAAATCTGACGCGCGACTGGCAAGCGGTTCTTGGTCCATTGCAAAAGCATATCCTGATCGGCATGGCCGGAATAGACGTCCAACGTCCGAATACGGGCACGCACTTCGATTTCATCGCCGTGAATCCGCACATGTTTTGCCCCGCCCTGCAAAACACGCCCGAAAGAGCCCGCCGCCTGAAAACCAACCAGAAGCACGGTGCAATTAGGCCGCCACAGGTTGTTCTTCAGATGATAGCGAATGCGACCGGCATCGCACATGCCACTTGCCGAAATAATGATCGCACCGCTGGTGACCTGAGCAAGTTGTTTACTCGCCTGAACATCCGGCACCATATGGAACTTCGGATGCGACAGCGCCTGTGCGTCACCGCGCTTCAGGTGCTTGGCAAATACATCGGTCGCACGTTGCGCCAAGGGGCTATCGACAAAGACATTTGCCGGTGGCAACTGGCCGCGGTTGAAAAGATGCGCAAGATCAACAAGCAACTCTTGGGTTCTGGCAACGGCAAAACTCGGAATTACCAGATTGCCGCCATTACCCAGCGCATCCTGAACTTCCTTGCGCAGCATCTCACGGCGTTCTTCGTCGGTCATCACCGGACGGTTACGATCGCCATAGGTGGTTTCGACAAACAGATAGTCGACACCCGTCGGGGCCTCGGGCGCCTCGTTAAATACGGCCTCACCGGTTCCGACATCACCCGAGAACAGCAATCTTGTCGGCTTACCGTCTTTGTCGCCGTTCTCAATCTCCACCTCGATCGACGCGGAACCAAGAAGATGGCCCGCGTCCCAGAATCTCGCCCGCACACCATCAATCACCGGCAACCATTCGTGATATTCGACAGTCTTGAGCTGCGAAAGCGTATTTTCCGCGTCTTCACGGGTGTAGATCGGGGTGACTTCCGGACGACCGCGCCGCGCATTGCGACGGTTAAGGCGTTCGACTTCGCTTTCCTGAATGTATCCGGAGTCCGGTAACATATAGGTCAGAAGATCACAGGTCGGCTCCGTCGCATAAATTGGCCCGCCAAAACCGGCTTTGACCAACTTGGGCACCAGGCCGGTATGGTCAATATGCGCATGCGTCAGCAACACAGCCGAAATCCGGTCCGCCTCAAACGGGAACTTGCCATAGTTCAGTTCACGGACGGTTTTGCTGCCCTGGAACATACCGCAATCGACAAGGAAATTGCCCCGATCGGTCTGCAAAAAATAGCAAGACCCGGTCACCCCACCAGCAGCACCACAAAACGTCACCGATATCGTCATTCTATTCACTTTCGCGGATTGGAAACGATCCAACAGTCCGGCAAACCATGTTCGTTTGCAATGATGTGGATCATTTTTGATGAAGTCACTGCAGGCCTTGCAGCGGCAAATAAAGCACCAGATCTCCCTTGGAGACCTGCCCGCAATTTTCCGGCAGTTCAATCAGACCTTCGGCCCAGACCATTGATGACAACATCCCGGAACTGGTCGAAGAAAAAGCAATCGCTTCGAATTCGCCGTCATCATTGTGCACCAGGCGCGCGCGCAACCATTCCCTGCGCCCCGTGCCACGCTTGAAGTCAAAGCCGGCACGGACCGGAATACGTGCTGGCGTTAGCTCGGAATGATCCGCGCCCATCGCATGGCGCAGCAACGGCAAAACATATAGCAACCCTGAGACCAGGACTGATACCGGGTTCCCCGGAAGCCCGATCACCAGACAATCGCCGATCTTGCCGCGCATCAAAGGCTTGCCGGGCTTGATCGCAAGTTTCCAAGCGGTGATTTCACCAAGGCTCTCGACAACCGGCTTCAGAAGATCGGCCTTGCCGACCGAAACACCGCCAGATGTCATAATCACGTCATGTGACTTTGCCGCGCTCGCCAACGCGGTTTGCAACACATCAAAATTATCAGTGAGCAATCCAAGGTCTGTGACCTCGCAACCGATGGACCGCAACATCCCGATCATTGCGAAACGGTTGGAATCATAAATGCCCCCCGGCGGCAAAGGATCACCGGGCTTGGCCAGTTCATCACCGGTGGAGAAGACAGCAACTTTAAGGGGCCGCGCAACCGACAAGCTGCCAAATCCCTGCCCGGCCACGATTGCGATGTCCTGTGGGCGCAGGACTGTGCCTGCCTTCAAGACTGTATCACCGGTTTTGATGTCTTCGCCCAGCCAGCGGATATTTTGATGCAAGCTTGTGCGTGCGATCACGTCGGCATCAATTTCAATGATGGTTTCATCGGCATTGGCTTTGACGTTTTCCTGAATGATCACGCAGTCCGCGCCATCGGGGATCTCTGCCCCGGTCGCAATACGGATCGCGCATCCCGTTGGCAGGGTTCCGTCATAAGGGTGGCCTGCCAAGGATGCCCCGACCACCGAAACCGGGCCGTCAATCGCGGCCAGATCGGCATGGCGAAGGGCGTAACCATCCATGGCGGAGTTATCCACCGACGGCACGGAAACCCGCGCAATGACGTCCTTGCGCAAAATCGCACCGTAGCAATCACTGATCGGACGTTCTTGGGACGGCGTCATCACCGGCACTTCGGCAAAAGCAATGTCGAGCGCATCGGAAAGTGTTGTCAGTCCCGGTTTGATTGTTTGCATTCCGAAAGTTTCCTGCCGCCCTTGGTCTTGTTTTGTATTCCCATCCGTAATCAGGATAGCCCGATCATCGGCGGGACGCATCAGGATTGTCCGCTATGCCCCGGACGGGATTTTGAAATCGCACGGCTCAGCATAATCACCGGCACCACACCGACAAGCACAATGGTTAGCGCCCCAAGGGCAGCATGTTCAATCATTTCATCCTTGGCAAACTGATAGACATGGGTGGCCAGTGTATCAAAATTGAACGGACGCAGAATAAGCGTTGCTGGCAGTTCCTTCATGCCATCGACAAAGACCAGCACCGACGCCGCCAAAATGCCACCACGCACCATCGGGAAGTGAATGCGTTTCAGCGTTCCCCACGGGCTTTCGCCCAAGGTGCGCGCCGCATCATCCATGCTTGGTCGAACCTTGCCAAGGGCGGCTTCGATCGAGCCATAGGATACCGCCATGAACCGTACCGCATAGGCGAATACCAAAGCGAATACCGTCCCGCTTAACAGTAACCCGGTCGATATGCCGAAGGTATCGCGCATCATCGCATCCAACGCATTGTCAAACCGCGCAAACGGGATCAAAACCCCGATGGCCAAAACCGCGCCCGGCACGGCATAGCCGACCGATGACAGACGGACACAGAATTTCAAAAGCGGTTGCGGGAACAGGCGCAGTGCATAGGCCATAAATATCGCACAACCAACCGCAACAAGCGTCGCAAGCCCGGATACCAAAAGGCTATTGCCGGCAAATTCAAAGAAATCCGCCGTCCAGCTTTGATCAAAATAACCGATGGAATAATAAATCAGCACCAGCGACGGCACGACAAAGCCCAGCACAATCGGCAGGATACAAACCGCCAATGCCCCAGCCTTGGCAAGCGGGCTCAGTTCATAGCCCGGCAGTTCCTGAAAACGGCTGGTGGTGTCATGGAAACGCTGGCGGCGACGGGAATACCGTTCGATCACCATAAGCGCGATCACCACGGCCAACATGGTAAGTGCAATTTGTGCGGCACCACCGGCATTCCCCATCCCCAGCCAGACATTGAAAATGCCCGCCGTCAGGGTATGCACGGCAAAGAAATCAATCGTGCCAAAGTCATTGAGCGTTTCCATCAACGCGATCACGACACCAACAACGATGGCCGGTCGTGCCAGTGGCAAGGCCACCGTCAAAAACGAACTCCAGGCACTCCGCCCAAGGATACGGGCTGCCTCAATCGCACAGATGGATTGCGACAAGAACGCCGCACGCGCCAGCATGTAAACATAGGGATAAAGTGTCAGGCTGAGCACCATAATCGCACCACCCTTGGTGCGAATATCGGGAAACCAATAATCGGCCGCCGATTGCCAGCCAAACAAGTCCCGCAGGAAGCCCTGCAACGGTCCGGCATATTCCAGAAGATCGGTATAAACATAGGCCACGATATAGGCCGGAACCGCCATCGGCAGCAACATCGCCCATTCAAAGAACCGCTTTCCCGGAATTCGGCACATGGTCACAATCCATGCGGATGCAACACCGATCAGGGTCACACCAATACCGACGCCAAGCATCAGGATACCGGTATTCTTGAGGTACCTTGGCAACATGGTGGATGCCAGATGCGGCCAGATATTTTCGGTCGGAAACAGGGCAATCCACGCGACGGCAACAACCGGTGCCGCGACCATTGCTGCCACGATAAACGCGCCGATCAACCAAGCTGCAGACTGGCCACGCGGCAACCACAGCATCGCCTTACGTCCAGTGGGCGTGCGCATCGGATCAAAGGTTTCCGCCATGGCGCTCGGCCGAATGTCGTCTTCCTTTTGCGTCTGACAAGCGTTATTCAAGGCTGTTTCCGTTTCATTCGCCGAGGACTACTCCAAACGGTTCTGTTGGGCAGTCTTGATATCCCTGTATCGGTGTATCGTCTACTCGTTAAAGCCGACCTCATCAATCAAACGAATTGCCGCACCACGATTGGCCGCAACCGTATTGAGCGGCAGATCATCATGGACAAAAGTGCCCCAAGCCCGAACCTGTTCAGACCATGCAACGCCCGGTTTGACCGGATATTCAAAATTGATATCGGCATACATATGCTGGGCTTCGGCACCAGACAGGAATTCCACCAGCTTGATAGCATTTTCCTTGTTCGGCGCATATTTCATCAGCGCCACACCGGAAATATTGACATGCGTGCCACGATCGCCCTGATTGGGGAAAACGATGCGGACCTGTTTGGCGGCATCTGCCTTGTTCGGGTCATCAAGCATCTTGCCGTAATAATAGGAATTGCCAATCGCCACGTCACAGACACCCTGCGACACCGCCTCAATCTGATCGGTATCGGCACCTTGCGGTTTGCGGGCGAGATTATCCTTAAGCCCAGTCAGCCAGGTTTTGGTTTCTTCTTCACCATGATGGGCAAACATCGAGGCGATCAGGGCGATGTTATAAACATGCATGCCGGAACGCACACAAATGCGTCCCTTCCATTTCGGATCAGCAAGCTCTTCATAGGTGGTGATGGCATCGGGCTCCACCCGATCAAGCGAAGTGTAAAGCACGCGGGCACGCGTCGTCATCCCCACCCAAAGCTTGTCTTCATCACGGAACTGATCTGGAATGTTGGCATCCAGAACGGCACTTTCGATCGGCTGGGCGATATCGGCATCAACTGCATCCTGAATGCGTCCGATATCAACGGTCAACAGCAAGTCGGCTGGGGTGTTGCGCCCTTCGTGTTTGATGCGTTCCACCAGTCCACTTTGCGAGAAAAGCGTATTGACGCGAATACCGGTTTCCTCGGTAAAGCGTTTGAACATCGGCTCGATCAGAAAAGGCTGCCGGAGCGAATAGACATTAACTTCCTCTGCGGCATGGGCGGCGGGGAACATGGACAACCCCATCGCGGAAACAACAAGACCAAGAACGGTTTTGCGCAGAGAAATCATAAATGCCTCGTTTGGATCAGCTGCAGGTCGTACAGCAATTAGGAATGATTTGTATTTGCTGTGGCCGAAATTAAAGTGCCCGCACCGCCTTTTGCAAGCAAGAAAACCACATAAGAGCCATACCCGCAGTCACGAGTGCGCGACTGCATCCGGCCTTCGACCGCGTACCCAAACTGAAAAAAGGGGTGGCATTACACCACCCCTTTCAAAAAGCTCATCAGACTCAGTCGGTTTGACTATTCGTTATAACCGATCTCATCGACCATCTTGATCGCATCCGGGCTAAGGCGTGCGATTTCAGCCAGCGACAATTCATCCGCCTTGAACGTGCCCCAGGATTTTACATTATCGGCCCACTCGACGCCCGGCTTGACCGGGTATTCGTAGTTCACTTCAGCATAGATCTGCTGGGCAACGTCACCCGCCAGGAATTCCATCAGTTTGACGGCGTTGTCCTTATTCGGCGCGCTCTTGATCAGGCTCATGCCGGAAATGTTCATCGACATGCCGCGACCATCTTGGTTCGGGAAGACGATATTGACCGACTCTGCCCACGGACGCTGCTCTTCATTGTCCATCATCTTGCCGAAGTAATAGGTGTTGCCGATTGCGATATCGCACTCGCCTTCCTTGATCGCCTTGACCTGACCACGGTCATTACCCTGCGGTTTGCGCGCCAGGTTGCTCTTCAAACCTTCAAGCCACTCTTTGGCTTTTTCTTCGCCGTGAACCGCAATCATGGATGCGAACAGTGCGACGTTATAAACGTGTGTGCCGGAACGGGTGCAAACCTTGCCTTCCCATTTCGGATCGGCCAAATCTTCGTAGGAGGTAATTTCACCTTCTGCCACCCGCTCCTTGGAGGCATAAATCGCACGACCACGCTGGGTCAAAGCAAACCAGTGCCCTTCCGGGTCGCGGAGGTGGGCCGGAATATTGGCATCAAGGGTGTCATTCGAAACGGCCTCAGTCACACCGGCGTCAACTGCCTGCTGGATACGGCTGATATCAACGGTCATAAGGATATCGGCCGGGCTGTTTGCGCCTTCCTGCTTGATGCGTTCGACCAAACCTTTTTCAGCAAAGATCACATTAACGTCGATGCCGGTTTCAGCGGTGAACTTCTCAAAAAGCGGTTCGACCAGAAATTCCTGACGCAGGGAATAGACATTAACTTCCTGTGCCATCGCGGTTGTCGCAGCCATCGCTGTTGCGCCGGATACCGCACCACCGACGAGTTTCTTAATATCCATTTGAACGATCCCTGTTGAGTTTGACCCTGTTGAATTTGGGTGCGCGTTGAAACGTACTGACGTTGCAACTCAATTGCACATCCAATGCAATTAAGATCAACTCGCATTCAATTCAATAGTATTTCGCCCAGACAGACCTCGCAGTGTGACGCAATTCACTTATGCTAATTTGGCGCGCAAAAAAACGACGTTATGCCGCAGTCAAAGAACGTTAAACGACCCGCCACTTGATTGCTTCCATGCATCAAGGAATTCCTGATAGGCGGGAATGTCGCCTGCCCGTTCTTCAAGCCAGCCAACGGTCAGATTGATCGCATGGTTATAGCCATCATGATCGGTCAGCCCGGTATGAAGCGCATGACGCAGATACAACAAATAGGTATTCAAGACATCGGTCTCGCAATAGCGACGAATGCCATCAATCTCGCCATTGTCATACATGTCGGAAACCTTGCTGCCATCGACCCCGGTCTTGCCCGGCAGATCAAGGGCGGCACAAACCTCGTTCATCTTGGTACGGGCCGAGGCGCCATAATCGGATAAGACTTCCGCCAGATCACAATGCCAGTGCGGCGCATAGCGCGCGGTATAGTTTTCCCACTTGTTGGACGCCTGATGCAGCCAACGGGCTGAAACACCATGTTTCATCGCGCGGTATTTCAACACCGGCAAATCAAACCCACGACCATTGAAACTGACCAAACGCGGATAAAGCTTGCCACAATAGGCGAAGAACCCGTTCACAAGGTCCTTTTCCTCCGATGTCAATTCGCCGCCGGATCGCAATTCTTCGATCTCGTACATTTCGGTATCGCCGTCGCGCTGGATGGTCGCGCGCAGGAAGCTGATCGCCACCACCTTGTGAAACGGTTGGCGCGGGAAGCCATTGCGGCCACTGGTGATTTCAAGATGATAGTCTTCCAGCATCTTGCGACCGGTTTCAGGATCCGGCGCGTTTTCCCCGGTCAGCTGCGGCAGAACATCAATGTCGGGCACGGTTTCGATATCAAAAACGAACAGGTTTGTATGCATCATGACGGCCCCCGATTATCTGTGCCCGATTGGTTGGTTTGCCCAACATAACGACAAAGTCCGATAAATTCACGGGCAGAGTTAAACCAATCGCGCCGACAACCGTAAATCACATTACCTGACATCTCCTGCCATTCCTGTCAGGAGCATTCTGCAATGATATCAGCACGAAAACACTTATCACGTCGGCGTTATAATCGACACCGGGGGTTGCGCGCATTCTAACCACACGTCTAGAATTGCCGCACCTGTATCAGGGGCACGGTCAAATCGAAGTTCAGGATCACACCCGATCCCAAGCTTTGCGGGCTTCCCGCACCGACCATGCATTTGATGCGATTCCGGACCGCAACCACGAAGGGACAGAAGGATGAAAACCCTGCCTACCGGAGCCGCAATGCTTTTGGCCGCTGGCCTTGCATTTACTTCTCATTCAAGCGCAAACGCGCAAGATGCCACATGCGAGATTGATCGACCGGTGATGTTTGCCGGTCTCAATTACGACAGTGCGCTTTTCCATAACGCTGTTGCCCGCTTCATCATTGAAAAGGGCTATGGCTGCCAGACCGATGCCCTGCCCGGCGATGTCATCCCGCTTTTGACCGGGGCTGGCAAGGGCGATGTTGATATCGTCATGGAAATCTGGCGCGACAACGTTGCCGAAGCCTGGACCAAGGCCGAAGAAGCCGGCAATGTCAGCCAGATCGGGGTGAACTTCGATGACGCCGTCGAAGGCTGGTTCGTACCAACCTATGTTATCGAAGGCGATGCTGATCGCGGGATTCAGCCGATGGCGCCTGATCTGAAATCGGTCGATGATCTGGCGAAATATACAGAACTGTTCGAAGACCCGGAAGAACCGGGCAAAGGCCGTTTTTATAACTGCCCGTCGGGCTGGGTCTGTGAAAAGGTCAATTCGGCCAAGCTTGGTGCCTATGACCTTGATGACAGCTTCACCAACTTCCGCCCGGGCACGGGTGCGGCCCTTTCGGCTGCCATCGCATCGGCGCATAAGCGCGGTAAACCGGCCCTTTATTACTATTGGGGGCCGACCTGGGTAATGGGCCTTTATGACAGCACGCGTCTTGAAGAACCGGCTTATGACAAGTCGATCTTTGACGCGCTGAAAACAGAAGAAAACCCGACCAAGGCAACCGCCTACCCGCAAAGCACGATCACGATTGGTGTGAATAACGACTTCAAAGCCGCCGCACCAACCCTGATCAATTTCCTGACCAACTACGAAACCAGCAACGCGCTGGTATCGGAAATGCTGGCCTATATGCAGGAAAATGATGAAAAGCCCGATGGGGCCGCGATGCATTTCCTGAAATCCAAGCCAGACGTCTGGAAAGCGTGGGTGCCAGCGGATGTTGCGGCACGCGTTGAAAGTGCGATGTAACCTCGATACCATAACCTTATACAAACACCCCGCTGGAGAAACCTTGCGGGGTGTTTGTTCTTGATCCCCCATTCACATAATTCCCGATTGCAAACCAAGACCAAGGCACGTTTAATCAGTTAAACAGTATAAACCGCCTATTGAGTTGGGGAGCGACATGAATCGGCAAGAAACACTCGCTCTTCTGAAAGAAGGCAAAGATGCTTGGAACTCTTGGGCTACGAATATTCTCCGTAAGCGCCAGGACTTGGAAGATGCCGGGAACTGGTCGTCAACTTTCGATGAGAATACAGGTGCAGAAGTTGCCGAAAATCAGAAAACTCGAAAATGGTTTGAAGAAGCGAAGGCAGTGTTTAAGGGATTTTTTGCCAATGAGATATTTGAGCAACCTGTACTCATTAACGGAATAATATTTCCGGCTGATGTTCAAATGGAAAATCTCACTTACTATGGTGATCTGTTTCTTGAACAATGCGAATTTTTCGGAACACTATTCGCCTCAAATGTCGAAACAAGAAGGTTCACATCCTTTAAAGATTGCGTTTTTCACAAATCGGTACATTTTTCTGGTGCACAATTCGCATCTAATTGTTCTTTTCAAGGTGCAACCTTCAACGGGCGCGTTGAATTTCGAAAAGCCTATTTCGGTAAGGTAGCCATCTTCGATAACAGCACTTTTAGGGGTTTTTGCGATTTCGGAAGCGCGGAGTTCGAGGAAGGCGCGCGCTTTAAAAATGCAGTTTTCGAAGAGATATCGTTTTTCCGGAGCACGAAGTTTCGTTGGTATTCAGAGTTTACGAACACCGAGTTTCGCGCGGGAATCTCCTTCGACGAGGCTCAATTCTCCAAAGAAGTGCGCTTCAACTTAACCCAATTCGAGAAACCCGCATCTTTTAGAAGTTCTGTTTTCAAAGATGAAGTTTGGTTTCAAGGCTCACAATTCAAAAAGGCTTGCAACTTTGAAGATGCAACGTTCGACGGCACAGCACTGTTCAGTAACGCACGCTTTAAAGAAGAAGCATCTTTTGAGAACGTAAATTTCTTAAACCCTACCTCTTTCGAAAACTCTATTTTTGATGGACCTGCATCATTCAGGTACTCTGAGATCGGAAGAAAACTCGATCTTAATCAAACGTATTTCACAGAAGTTCCTGATTTTCGGCAAACCCATTGTGAAGAGGCCCCTTTACTTGACAACGTCAAAATTGATCAACGCATCGCCGAAATTCCAGCTATTTCCAATGGCGAGAACTTCTCCGTCACAGCGAAATATCGTGCACTCAAACGTCTTGCCATTCAGGGACATGATCATAAGCACGAGGTTGAGTTCTTTGCAGAGGAGCTCAAATCTCGCCGGTTGATGATTTACACACCGTGCGATCCGAATTGGTGGCTAAGTTTTCTCTTTGACGAATTATCTGATTACGGACGATCTATCGTCAGACCTCTGATGTATTGGATTGGCGTCGTCATGCTGTCCGCTGTGCATTACATCGCAATGGCGACACCATTGGACATTGTGCGAGCTGAAAAATGCTTTGCGGGTGCAGGTTCACAGGTAAACACCGCTTACCAATTGGCTTTTGCCAAAGGGTTGCTGGTTCCGGGATTAGCAGACCGGACGATTGTGACGCAGGCATATGACTGCCTTTTTGGTGATATCATTCCCGGAAGCGCCACTGTCGTCGCAAGTATCCAAACACTGTTGTCGGCAATCCTGCTGTTTTTGTTGCTGCTTGGTATCCGCAATCGCTTCAAGCTTAAATAGCCCAAGACTTCGCGGCGCAAAAGGATAAGAGGTTCCAGCCCTACTCGTTAGCTGCGGCAACCTGACAGTGCGTAAGGCGTTTGAAGCGCCATGCCGCCCATAGGCGATACACAAGATTTGCGATCTGGCGAACAATCGGCAAGGCAACAATAGCGGCCAAAACACCCCATCTGTCTAGCTGGCGCCAGATCAGAATGAACGCATCAGCACCGGCATGCCATTGCCCATCTGAGTCGAGGGCGCGCATTTGCTTTAAGCCTTCGACAAGGGAAATGCCGTACTTTTCAAGATCACCAGCGTGTTCCGTGACATCGCGCCATTCGAAAACGCCTCTTGGCGCGATCTTGCGGTAGTAATTGATTTCTCTGGAACACAGACCGCATTTTCCATCAAAGAACACAGTGATCATCGCAACCTCTCAGGAAAACAATATTGTCTATCATTTACGGCTTTGGCTGGCCTCTGGATTATCAATCACAGGAATAGGCGACCAAAAGAAGTCAGGAGATGTCAGCCAAAGTTCGATTTACGGTCGCGCGGCCCACATGATCTTGTTAGGCTCTTACGCTCATTGATTTTTTGAGCAGATCGGGCCAATTGCGCCATGTTTCCAGAACAGTTGAATGTGCCTTTGGGCAAGTGGGTCAATCAGTTTGTTGATTGGCTGGTGATCAATTACGGCGCGGCGTTTGAGGCCTTTGCCGACAGCTTGCTAACCGTTTTGGTGGCACTCGAGCAGGTATTGCGTGGTGCGCCCTGGTGGGTGGTTTTGATCGCCATTGCTGCCATCACCTGGCATGCCAGCAAGAACTGGAAACTGGTTACTGGCTTAGTGATCGCGATGTTTGCCATTGGCACATTGGGCCTGTGGGACAAAGCAATGCAGACCTTGGCGCTGATGATTGTCGCCACATCGCTTTCGGTTCTGATCGGCATTCCGGTCGGGATTGCCATGGCGATGTCCAATCGCCTGCGGGCCGTCATGTTGCCGATCCTTGATACGATGCAGACCATGCCGAGTTTTGTGTACCTGATCCCTGCCCTGATGTTGTTTGGATTGGGCAAGGTTCCGGCCATTCTGGCGACGGTGATCTATGCCGCCCCGCCCGTCATGCGCCTGACCGATCTTGGTATTCGCCTTGTTGATCAGGAAGTGCTTGAAGCGTCGCGATCATTCGGCGCCAGCCGCAAGGAGATCCTGTTTGGTGTGCAGTTGCCGCTTGCACTTCCCAACATTATGGCCGGGATCAACCAGACGACGATGATGTCAATTTCGATGGTGGTGATCGCCTCGATGATTGGCGCGCGCGGATTGGGGGAACAGGTCCTGATGGGTATTCAGCGTCTGGACGTTGGTGCGGGGATGGAAGCCGGTGTTGCGATTGTGCTTCTGGCCGTGGTGTTTGACCGGATCGGTCAGGCTTATGGCAAGCGATCACAACGATCGCACGATGCGGAGGACGCGTAATGAGCTACATCGAAATCCGCAATATTTTCAAAATCTTCGGGCCTGATCCGCAATCTGCACTTGAACTGGCAAAGGGTGGTGCTGACAAGGATGAAATCCTTGCCAAGACCGGTCATACGGTTGGTCTTCACGATGTGTCCCTGTCGATTGAACAAGGGGAAACCTTCGTCGTCATGGGCCTGTCTGGATCAGGGAAATCAACCCTGATCCGCCATCTTAATCGCCTGATTGATCCGACAGCGGGTGAAGTATCATTTGGTGGCGAAGATATCCTTGCCATGGATATCCCGACACTGAATGCGTTTCGTCGCAAGCGGCTTGGCATGGTGTTTCAGCGCTTTGGCCTGCTTCCCCATCGCAATGTGATGGATAACGTGGCCTATGGGCTCGAAATCCAGGGTAATGCGCGCAAGGAGCGCGAAGCCGCCGCATCTAAATGGATCGAACGTGTGGGTCTGGCGGGGTATGAGGCCAAATATCCCGATCAACTATCAGGTGGCATGCAGCAACGTGTCGGCCTTGCCCGGGCCTTGGCGACCGATCCAGAAGTTTTGCTGATGGACGAGGCTTTCTCGGCCCTTGATCCATTGATCCGATCCGACATGCAAGATGAGTTGATGAAGCTTCAGGCGGAGCTTCATAAGACCATCGTGTTTATTACCCATGATCTGGACGAGGCGCTTAAGATCGGCGACCGGATCGCGATCCTGAAAGACGGCAAGCTTGTGCAGGTCGGACGGCCGGAAGAGATCGTGCTTAAGCCCGCAGATGACTATGTGCAGGCCTTTACCCGCGACGTGAACAGATCACGCGTCTTGCGCGCAAAGTCGATTATGGAGCCGATCACATCTGGCGAAAACCAAGCGGCACACGAAGACTGGCCAAGCATCGCGGCAAATGCACGTCTTGCCGATATTCTGCCAGTTGCACTTGCGAATGGCACGTCAATGACGGTGCGTGATGCCAAAGACACTGCGATTGGGACGCTGTCGCCACAACAGATTGTCGAAGCACTGGAAGGTTAAGCCAGAGCGCATTGCGAGATCTTAGCGGTCAATAATCTGGCAGCGCCGAAAGTATCGTAGTTGTGATTGCTCTGCCGCGTCGGCGGTTGATTGGTGAATGATGCGATAAAGGCCGCTGTCGCCTGCGCGATTATGTTCGGTGGCAATGATCAGCCACAGAAAACCATGTTCATCAGCGCGTGCGCGGTCTGTCGGCGATGGCAAGGCCTTGCCATTGGGGTGGGAATGAAAACATCCCACAACGCGCTCCCGCTTTTGCCGCGCAGTACGATGCGCATCAATCAGGGTTTGCGGATCAATTTCAAACGTGGTCAGCGGATCTTCCGCGACGTTGCGCGCAAACACAACACGGTCGATCCGGTTCGGGGTATCGATGGCGGCAATCAGAAGGCCGCAGGATTCTTCCGGCCATTTAACAGCGGCAAAATCACGGATTTCTTCGAGAATCACCTTGCCAAGCGCGATGTGGGTCTGATCATCGCCACCTGATGAGCTGTTGTTTGCGATCCCCTGCCCGTTTGCCATCGCTGCCCGCGCCCTTGTGGTTTCAGACTACTGCGCGGCCTGTTGCAAAAGGATACGGCCAAGGACCTTCTTTTCGCTCAGGGAAACGATAACAAGACGCGCGCTGTCACCTTGTGGGCCTTCGATATGGAGCGTGGCCTGCGAACCATCGACAGAATAGCCAACAAGACGTTCTCCTTCATCAAGGTCGATAACAATGTCACCGAATGCGGCAAGAGCACCTTGCGAGGCCGCATTATCGCCACCTGCAAACGGCACGGACGGCGTCACCGTTGGTGTGTTTACCTCAACACTTGGATCGGTGGCGTTCTTGTCGAGCGACAGGCCATAGACGACAAGTCCGATACCCACCACGATCAGAATGCCCATGAACGCGACCAGAGCCTTAACTACACGCATCGTATTTCCAACTGACAAAGTTTGATGAAACCTGCATGCTCGCCAGAAGCGCGATCATACGTACCCTGTTTCAAGGCCATAGCGACAAGCACGATCAATTGCAAGGCAACAACGCAAATGAAGCAAGTTGTCGCAATTCGTTGCAATCGCCGGACAAAGCGCTAAAAGCGGCGAACACATGCATCATTACAGTCACCAAATCAAACCATGCCAATAGCAAACGATGTCTGAAAACCTGACCTATACCGCGACAAACCAGGACGAAGGTGCCCGCCTTGATAAGGTGTTGGCAACCGCGTGGCCCAATCAGTCGCGTTCGCGGATCAAGGCCTTGATCGAAGACGGTCAGCTTTGCGTCAATGGCACGCCTGCGACCAAGATGTCTGCCAAGGTCAAGGCTGGTGATGTTTTTGATCTGAGTGTTCCCGAACCGGAAATGGCCGAACCCACACCCGAAGACATCAAACTTGATGTGCTTTTTGAAGATGAAGACCTGCTCGTGATCAACAAGCCCGCCGGCATGGTTGTTCATCCTGCGGCCGGCAATGAAAGCGGAACACTTGTGAATGCGCTTCTGGCGCATTGCGGGGACAGTCTTTCGGGTATTGGCGGGGTTAAACGCCCGGGGATCGTGCACAGACTGGACAAGGACACCAGCGGTGCAATGGTGGTCGCCAAGAACGATGCCGCCCATCGCGCCCTTTCAAACCTGTTTGCCGAGGACAAGGAAAACATCGAGCGCGCCTACCTTGCGGTCGTGTGGGGTGTTCCCCGCCCCCGTTCCGGTGATATCGAAGGCAATATTGGTCGCAGCCCGCGCAATCGGAAAAAGATGGCGGTGGTCAAAAAAGGGGGAAAATATGCCCTCACACACTACAAGACTCTGCAGACTCGCGACGACTCGTTGGCGTCCCTTGTTGAATGCCGCCTTGCAACCGGACGGACGCATCAAATTCGTGTTCATATGAACCATATCGGGCACGCACTTGTATGTGATCCGGTTTACAGCCGAAACAGACCAGCTGGTAAACTCAACCTAGAAGCGCAACAGATTTTGAACGCATTCAACAAACAGGCGCTGCATGCCCGAACGTTAGGATTTCTGCACCCTCGCACCGGTGCCTATATATCCACAGAGGCACCTATACCAGGTGACCTTTTGGCACTGATGCGGGTCTTGGAACTATACCTTTGAATAGACAATACCAGACCTAACGTCTAATTTTCCATTGACGGTTTCTAATACTCCCGTATAAGCTCCTAAAAAGTGCAAGGGGTAAAATGCACTTTTAGAAAGCAATACGGGAGGCTTTGATGAAGCAAGGAAACGCTCTTCCAACTATCTCTCAAGATGGTCTCACGGTATACCTTCAACGTATACGCCGCTACCCGATGCTTACCCCGGAACAGGAGACGACCTATGCCTGTAATTTCCGGGACAAGGATTGCGATAAATCTGCTGAAAAACTGATTACCAGCCATTTGCGCCTGGTCGCCAAGATCGCGATGAGTTACCGCGGATATGGCCTGCCGATCAATGAACTTATTTCCGAAGGCAATGTCGGCCTGCTGCAGTCGGTAAAACGCTTCGACCCGGACAAGGGCTTCCGCCTTGCGACATATGCGATGTGGTGGATCCGCGCTGCCATCCAGGAATACATCCTGCATTCATGGTCGCTTGTGAAAATGGGTACGACTGCGGCACAGAAAAAGCTGTTCTTCAACCTGCGCAAACTTAAAAGCCAGATGCAGGCGATCGATGAAGGCGACCTTCAACCTGAACAAGTTGAGCTGATCGCGACCAAACTCAATGTGTCCGAAGATGATGTTGTGATGATGAACCGCCGCCTGGCCGGTCCGGATCACTCACTGAATGCGCCGGTCCGTATTGAGGGCGACGGTGAATGGGTCGACTGGATCGAAAGCGATGACGAAGATCAGGAAACCCTGTATGGCAAGCGTGAAGAATTCCTGCAGCGCATGAGCATGCTCAAAAACGCGATGTCGCATCTCAATGATCGTGAACGCGATATTCTGACGCAGCGCCGCCTGCTTGAAAGCCCGGTCACGCTTGAAAACCTGAGCCTTGCCTATGGCATCTCACGCGAGCGCATCCGTCAGATCGAAGTACGCGCCTTTGAAAAGGTCCGCAAATCGATCCATACGGACCTGCCCCACTAATACTGCTTGCTTTGCGTCCCTTCTGAAACAACTTGCGGCGGACATTGTCGCATGGTCTTTTTCAATCAGGTCACGCAGTGATCAGTTCCCGGACCGATCCACTTCCTTGATCAGACTATCGCCCCAGGTTTTGATAAGTCCGCGCTGTTTCTTGCGTAATTCACTGACACGACGCTGGGCTGCCAGGTTCAGAACGTTGGCAACAATTGGTGGCATGGCGAGGTATAAAAGCCAACCAAGGCCCGCTGCCCCATACATGATCGACAGCGCCAGTGGCTGGAAAACGGCCTGCGTTGCCCCGCCAACCGTTTGCGATGGCTGCATCCAGACTTCCAGAATGTAGGGCGCAACCCCTGAAAAGTTCAGACCGAAGACACACCGCGCCATCGTCCTGCCCGCGCTGCGATCAAAGATAAAGGCCACAAGTGACGGTAAAAGCCCGACCGTCAACGTGATAAATGTGGGAAGTGCGACCATGAACAGCAGCACGGCGGATGCAATAACCGACAAGCCGGAAAATGCGCTGCGACCGCCTTTTTTTGTGCCTACTCGTTTACCCTTTGCCATGGCGATCCCTTAAAAGATATGCATCAAGAACAGCGCGGATACTGTCAGTAGTGCGATCATGGTGGACGCGAAAGCAGCCGCCTGTTGCCCGACCTTTTCGGCCAGCTCCATACGGGCAGGCCCCGACGATTCAAGATCAAACACTTCGCTTTCCGCTTCGGAATATTCCGCGACGGCTTCGACAAACTCTGACTGATCCTTGCGACGTTCCTGTTCGTCATTGATCAGGTTATACAGTTCGACAAGATTGCCGCGTTTGGCCAGTTTGGGAATCTCGGTCTCGACCCGTTCACGACGTGCCTTGCTATGGAATACCTTGATCGCCGGTTCCATCAAACGCGCAACCCAATGCGACAGGTTCTGCAAATTGTCCGGCCCATGACGCCACTGCACAATCGCCAGCATGCTGATGATTGCGCGGCTATATTCGACCTCGTCAGATGGGTTTTGCATCGCCAACAACTGCCCCTCGACATCGTCCTCCAGTCGGGCGGCAATGAAGGCGGCGATATGACGATCCACCGGCCAGCTTTCTTCGGATGCGGTTTCGGCTGCCTTTTCAAGGGCTGGCAGCAGATCTGCGATCTCGACGACATATTCCTCTTCGACCAGCGGGCTCAGGCAATGCTGGTTGCGCACGGTTGCATAGAGGCAGCGCTCATACCCGTAACCGGCACTTTGCTGCTGAATGTAATAGCGCAGGTTCTTGTAGAGCTGCTGTTGCCTCTGGACCTCGGGGCTGTATCCCATCTGACGGCCAAACCAGAAAGATGGAATATCGCGCACGATCACGTCGGCAAAACGTTGTGGCCCCTTTCCATGTTGGACATCATAGGACAGCATGAAACCAAGCCCATCGACCATCGACGAAAAACCCTTGAACCGGATCGGGCCTGCCGGATCCAGAATCAGGATGGACCGCGCAACCAACACGTCCTCTGCCGACCGTTTATCCGTCCCGGCCCACTGCAGTTGTCGCATGGCATCCGATAGCGCCTTGGCGCGATCATTATCGCCAAGGCCTCGCCGCAACCAGACTTCGACCGTGCTGTCACGCAACGGGCCAAGCGCTGTTACCCAGTTCTTTGCGATCCCCTGCGCCAATGATCGCACGGTATAATAATCCCGACCAGCCAGGTTTTGAGACCGTGCTGCCCGCTTTTCCGTATTGGCCTGAACCGGCTTGGTCCGTCTTCCGTCCAGCCAGGCGTTCAATTCGGCCAAGCCCCAACGTTCTTCGGGATCATCACACAACAGACCACGAACCGGTTCAATCAGAACAAGCGGAAGCTTTTCGTGTGATGCGATTGCCTGAAACGACCCTTTGGCCAGTTTAAGCTCGATAATTTCCTGATCATTCAGCTTTTTGAGTGGCTGGCGGCCAATGCCAAGCTCGGCCAAAGTCATGCCAAGCGCATAGAAATCGTCGGTCGCATTGCCCGAACCACGACCGGCAGGATCAGCGCTCATACGTGCTGTGGTCTCATAAACCGCTGGCTGATCATAACCGGGCGGGCCACTGGCACAATCGCCAAGCACGACCTTTTCACGCATTGGATCGGCAAAGAACAGGTTATCAGCGCGAATATTGCGGTGTGCCAGCCCCTTCTCGCTGAATGCCTGCATGGCATTCATCAGCGGCTCGACCACAACCGTGGCGATATCATGCTCATCGATGGCGAGTTTCTTGTGTTCGCGCGCAACGACCTTTCCGCCTGCCGGCTTTTCATAAAAAAGCACCATTGTCTTGCGACCAATCGGCGGCCAATAGGCGGTTTCATAATCGATAAGGTCAATCTGACCGGCCATATGCATACCAGCCAAGAAGGTCAGATGGTCATGGCGGGTCGGAAGAACCGGATCGGTTACCAGCGCAAAGGCGCTACCCTCTTCGCGGCGGAGATTGTCAGCCGAATAGGCCTTGCAATGGCCCATGTCGAATTCGGGCATCCGCAAATCCAGAAAGACGCGAAAATTACCGATCTCGACACTTTTGCCGCCTGCATTGATTGCAACACCATCAAGTTCTGGGGATTCTTCGGGTTCCTCAGGCGCAGATGCGCCGCCGCCCGGTGCATCCATCACCGGCCCTGTCGCAGCACCATTCGAAACGTCCTGTTCCTGATCTTCTGCTTGCTCTGCCATGGTCCCGATATTTCTTTACAGGTTATCATTCCCTGAGTGACGCACTTACTTGGGCCAAAAGTCTTCCTGACCTAACCCTCAGAACGCTATCCTCAAAAGGTTGATAAAACGATACTTGTGATCCCCCCTGTCGGCAAGCTGTTATCCCTCAGGCGCAGTCACGGATGAACAGTAAGACCCGCAACTGCAAACAAAAAAGCCACCAGTCATAAACTGGTGGCTTTCGAAGTTCGTAAATTCAGGCGATCAGGCGCTGAACGGATCGTGCACCAGAATGGTGTCATCGCGCTCCGGGCTGGTTGACAGAAGCGCAACCGGCGCTTCAATCAGCTCTTCGATACGACGAACATATTTGATCGCGGTTGCCGGAAGGTCGGCCCAGCTACGCGCGCCCATGGTCGTTTCCGACCAGCCGTCGATGGTTTCGTAAACCGGTTTGGCTTTGGCCTGCAGACGCTGGTTGGCCGGCAGATGATCATAGATTTTGCCATCAATATCGTAACCGGTGCAGATCTTGATTTCATCAAATCCATCAAGAACATCCAGCTTGGTAAGCGCAATGCCGGTAATGCCGTTGACCTTGACCGACTGACGGACAAGGGCCGCATCAAACCAGCCGCAACGACGCTTACGGCCGGTGACGACACCGAACTCGTGACCGCGCTGACCAAGACGTTCGCCGTCTTCATCAAACAGCTCGGACGGGAACGGACCTTCACCAACACGGGTGGTGTATGCCTTGGTGATCCCCAGAACATAACCCACACCAGACGGGCCCATACCGGAACCGGCAGCAGCCTGACCGGAAACAGTGTTCGACGAGGTCACAAACGGATACGTGCCGTGATCGACATCAAGCATCGTGCCCTGTGCGCCTTCGAACAGGATGCGTTTGCCTGCTTCCTTAAACTGATTAAGCGACTTCCAGACAGTGTCGGAGAACGGCAGGATTTTCGGTGCGATTTCCTTAAGCTGCGCCAGCAGTTCCAAACCGTCGACTTCCGGCTGGCCGAGACCACGCAGAAGTGCATTATGGTGCGTCAGAAGGTTTTCGACCTTGGCTTCAAGCAGATCAGTGTCTGCCAGATCACCTACGCGGATGGCACGGCGGCCAACGCGGTCTTCATATGCCGGGCCGATGCCACGACCGGTGGTGCCGATCTTGTTGTCGCCCGATGCAGCCGCTTCGCGCGCACGATCAAGATTGCCATGCAGCGGCAGGATCAGGCAGGCATTTTCGGCCAGACGCAGGTTTTCCGGGGTGATATCCACGCCCTGCTCTTTCAGGCGGCCGATTTCGGCAAGCAGCGCCCACGGATCAACAACGACGCCGTTGCCAATCACCGAAAGTTTGTTTTCACGGACGATACCTGACGGCAGCAGGCTCAGCTTATAGGTGGTTCCGTCGATCACCAAAGTATGACCGGCGTTGTGACCACCCTGGAAACGCACAACAACGTCTGCCCGTTCGGACAGCCAGTCGACGATCTTGCCTTTACCTTCGTCCCCCCACTGGGAACCGATCACGGCAACATTGGTCATCGCAAAACTCCTTGCGCGATAAAAAGTTCGTTCGATTAGGCGTTCAGCGGCACAACCTGACCGCCGATATAAATATGATTGCAGCCCATGCCTTGCGCTTCGATGCGTGCGGCGGCTTCGGTTTTGGCCTCGGCCGCACCTTCAAGCGCGGCAACGGTGTAATGGCCTTCTGCACGCAATTTGCGCGCTTCACGCTGTGGCGTACCAAGCGGCAGATAAACACGATCAACCGGCTCAGCATCAGGAAGACCGCGCAAAATACTGTCCATATAAAGCGACATACCCGTTGCGGCTTCGCCCGATGCACCACCGGCACGATAACGGCCACCACGGCCAATTTCACCGCGGACGTTGCGCGCAAACAATGTAAAGCTGACGCCGGTCTGATAGCGGAAGCCGGCCATCTCGACGGGATCAATGGTAAGTGCAGCATCAAGGCCGGACGCCAGAACGCGTTCAGCAACATCGATCAGACGATAAAGTTCCTCGGAAGCACCAAGCGGCAGTTCGAGCTTTTTGAGTTTCGGCAAAGCGGACTGCGCCGGGCCGGCGGCCTCAAGCAAGGCAACCAGAACACCGGTAACTTTGCCATCGGCGGCACGAAGGGCTGCGACATCACGACGTTCAAGCGCCTCGGTCAATACTTCACGGTCATCGCGCGACACACCAAAGGCATCAAAAAGACGAACCGGGAGTGTTGGCAAATTTAGGTCAACCGAAACATCCGGCAAACCGATGCTTTCCAAAGCTTCGAGTGCGAGCAGAACAATCTCGGTATCAGCAGCAGCACTCGACACACCGATCAACTCGGCACCGACCTGTGCGAACTGGCGTTCCGGGCGCAGATGCGATCCCTTGATCCGCAGGACATCGCCGGAATAGGAAAGACGAAGAGGGCGGGGCGCATCCACCAGACGGGTTGCTGCAATGCGTCCGACCTGGGGTGTCATATCCGAACGAACGCCCATCATGCGGCGGGACTCAGGGTCCATCAAACGGAACGTCTGGGTCGACAATTCCGGTGCAGCACCTTCAAGCAGGCTTTCTTCGAACTCGACCAGTGGCGTTTTCACGCGGTCATAGCCTGCATGTGCCAGACTGGCCATCAGCTTTTCACGGATTTCAGCTTCCCGTGCAGCGGTTCCTGGCAGGACATCCTGCAGGCCGGCGGGCAAAAGAGCTTTCCTGGCAAGTTCGGTCATTTTGTGTGCTTTCCCGGACGAGGCGCGCAGATTTAAATTGATAATATCCCGAGCAACGCTCAGGGCTCACTATCCGGTAGCGGTTACTACCGCGTTGTGCCGGACAGAGCAACGGGGAAAAACCCTTTAACGCAAATAATACGTACGAATTAGTTCCTAGCTGGCCGCAAATTCGGCTTTTACCACCGCATATGCCCAATCCAGCCAAGGCAGCAAAGCCTTGATATCGCTGGGCTCAACGGTTGCACCACCCCAAATACGCAGTCCCGGAGGTGCATCACGATACCCGTTGATATCAAGTGCGACATTTTCCGCTTCAAGAAGCTGCGAAATCTTTTTCGGCAGCAAAGCCTGCTGATCGGCAGAAAGACCAAGCGCCCATGGATCGACAATCTTGATACACATCGAGGTGTTTGAGCCGGTTGCCGGATCCTCGGCAAGGTCGGCCGCCCAGTCGCTGCTGGCAAGCCACGCATCAAGATGCGCCCGGCTTGCGCGGGTACGTTTCAAAAGCCCTTCAAGGCCACCAATCTCTTCGGCCCATTTCAAGGCATCAATGGCATCTTCGACAACCAACATCGATGGCGTGTTGATGGTTTCGCCGCGGAAAATGCCGTCAATCAGTTTGCCACCCTTGGTCATGCGGAAGATTTTCGGCATTGGCCATGATGGCGTATAGCTTTCAAGGCGTTCAACGGCACGCGGGCTCAGGATAATGATCCCGTGACCACCCTCGCCGCCCAGAACCTTCTGCCAGCTATAGGTCACGACATCGAGCTTGTCCCAAGGCAGTTCCATGGCAAAGATGGCCGAGGTCGCATCGCAAATGGTCAACCCCTTGCGGCCATCAGCAATCCAGTCGCCATTGGGCACGCGAACACCGGCCGTCGTGCCGTTCCAGGTAAAGACAACATCGCGAGCAAAATCAACCGATGCCAGATCCGGCAGTTTGCCATAATCGGCTTCAAGGGTGCGTACATCATCAAGCTTGAGCTGCTTGATCACATCGGTGACCCAGGTCGCCCCGAAGCTTTCCCACGCCAGCATATCAACACCACGTGCGCCCAGCATCGACCACAGCGCCATCTCAACGGCACCGGTATCGGATGCCGGAACCACACCCAACAGATAATCTTCTGGCAGGTTCAAAATTTCCCGCGAACGGTCAATCACCTCTTCAAGGCGCTGCTTGCCCAGCTTGGATCGATGTGAACGGCCAAGGATCTCCGTCTGCAATGCGTCTGCGGACCAACCCGGGCGTTTTTTGCACGGACCCGACGAAAAATTCGGGCTGGTCGGACGAGTGGTCGGCTTTGCAAGTACGGCAGTCTGGGCCATCTGTAAGTTCCTGAGAAAGAAGGATAACCAATGCAGGTTAGTCTAGAATATTCAAGCGACCCGATCCTATTGCCCCAAAGGCAAAAGTCAAACGCCTTCCACACAGACATGACAGCCATTTTTGCATGGCTGAAACGAACCGCCGCCAACATTCATTCTTTGGTTTATGCGCCTTAGAACGGGATGTCGTAATACCAAGGCGCAAACAGGCTGAACGCAATCCAAAGAATGATTATCAGCGGCGTCCCTGCCTTCAGGAAGTCAATAAACCGATAGTGTCCCGGCCCCATGACAAGAAGGTTGGTCTGATACCCGACCGGCGACGCAAACGAACAGTTGGCCGCCATCACCACCGCAATCGCAAAAACATGTGGCTCCACGCCAAGTTGCTGGGCCATGCCAATGCCGATGGGTGTAAACAGAACCGCACACGCGTTGTTGGACAGAACGTTGGTAAAGCCCGCCACGATCAGGAAGAACAGTGACAGAATAACCGGTGCGGGTGCGCCGCGGGTTGCCGCCAACAACTGATCGGCAACGAATTCCGCGCCACCGGTCAATTGCAACGCATTACCAAGGGCAAGTGCAGCGGCAACAAGCAAAACAATCTTGCGATCAATCGCACGCGATGCCTGACGCAAATTAAGTGCGCCGGATGCGATCATCAAACCGGCACCAATAAAGCTTGAAACCATGATCGGCACGACACCGGTCGCAGCAAGCGCGATCACGCCAAGGAAAATGGCCGCAGCCCGACGCGCGTGGAATGGACGGGGCAAGGTTCTGGTCGACCATTCCAGCAACACAACGTCGCGGATGGTGCGAAGGGCTTCAACATCCTCTGATCGTCCTTGCACCAGCAAAACGTCCCCGGCCTCAAGCCGGATTTCGGTCATCTGGCTTCGGATCATGCGCGAACGACGCTGGATCCCAAGTACAAGGCACTTGTACTGATAGCGGAAACCGATCTGCTCTAGGTTAAAGCCGATCAGGCGCGACCCCGGTGGCAACATGACTTCGGCCAATAACTGGGTGGATTTCTGCGGGGTTTCGTCGCCATCTGCACCAACGGCGGCCGCATCTGAATGCAGCAATCCCGGGTCCTTTTGCAGGGCCTCGGTCAGTGCCTTGCGGGTGGCGGCAACCACCAGAACGTCGCCCGCCTGAATTTCCATATCATCTTCAAACGGCGGCAGTTCAGCATGTTCGCGCCGCACTATCATCTGAACGGTGATATTGGGCAGGTTCTTGAAGAACCCGGCCACCGGCTTTGTGCCGATCATGTTTGCCGCTGGTCCAACCGTGATCTGGGCGATGAACTGCTTGCCGCTGCTATCGGGGTTGGCAAGCTTGCTACGCATTGATGCCAGCGCCGGAAGCAGGCGCGGCGCAATCAAAAGAACATAAACAAAGCCGGTAAGGGCAAGCACGCTGCCAATCGTTGTGAATTCAAAGAATTCAAGTCCCGGCATGCCGAGTTCGATCAGGGAACTTGATACCAGAAGGTTGGTCGATGAACCGATCAGGGTCGTCATACCGCCAAGGATCGCCGCATAGGAAAGCGGGATCATCAATGCCGATGGGGAACGTTCAATACGCTCGGCAAGTGCCTGAATAATCGGGATAAAGATAACAACAACCGGCGTATTGTTCAGGAAAGCCGACAATACCATAACCACGAACAACCCGACGAAAATCGCAATCGAGGCATTCTTGCCGCCATGTTCGGTAATCAGACCGGCGATGTAACTGACACCCCCGGTCAGGACCATCCCCTGCCCGACAACCAGCAAGGACAACACCGTCAGCAAGGCCGGGTTGGCAAAGCCCGACATGACCGTGGCAGGCCCCATCAGGTTTTCACCATCCGCATCAAGCAGCGGGAAAAAATCAAAGAAAAGCAAAAGCGTTGCGATAAGAGCAATACTGGTCAGTTCGAGCGAAATGCGCTCCAACCCATACAGAACAAGCGATCCGGCAACGAGTGCTAGGACCACCCACATCTGCATCGGCGTTGCAGAACTGGCAACAACACTTTCGAGCACGATAAACTTTCCCCTGTAAAGCCTGCATTCTTGCGGTTATCGCGCACCTTTGCACCGGCGAGATCTGTCCACAATCGTTTCATTTTGCCTTTTACTTAGACGAAAGCCCTATAGCGCGGTCAATAAAAAAACAAAGCAAATCAGTTCGAATGCGGATTAGTCGGTAGAATACCCCAGACAGAATGCAGGCCCCTTGAACAAGCAAGGGCGGGCAAATACTAGATTGCCCGCCCTTTTGAATTCATTGCCCGACACCGCCAGGCCAATCACGCCGGAACCGTGATTTCCCCTTTGAGATACTGCACGGCTTCGCCCTTGAGATGAACACGGTCACCGTCGATTTTGCAGGCAACCACACCACCGCGCGCGGACGCCTGATATCCGACAACATCGACCTGCCCCAGTTTTTCTGCCCAATAAGGCCCAACGACACAGTGCATATAGCCGGTTACCGGATCTTCATTGATGCCAAGTGCTGGCAGGAAATAACGTGAAATCATATCAAGTCCGGTTTTATCGCCGGGTGCCGTAACAATCACACCGCGCCCCGCCAATTTGCCCAACGCCGACATATCCGGGCGCATATTTCGCACAATGGCAGCGTCATCATAGACAATCACAATGTCGGTATCACGGCTTACCACGCCAAATGTCTCGGCGGGCTTAACTCCGCCAAGGGCTTCAAGCACCTCCTCAGAGACAGTTTCACCCTTGATCGGTTGTTTCGGGAAGTTCAGGACAATCGCATCACCTTCGCGCCGGGCGGTCAAAACGCCGCTTTGGCTTTGCAACTTGATCAAATCGCCCTCAAAGCCAAGCCGATTAAAAATCACAAATGCACTTGCAAGCGTCGCGTGGCCACACAGCGGCACCTCGACGGTCGGCGTGAACCAACGAATGTGAAAATCGGCCTCGTCTCCCGCATTTGACACGAAAAAGGCCGTTTCCGAGAGATTGTTTTCCATCGCGATTTTTTGCAGCACGTCATCAGGCAACCAGTGAGATAACGGCACAACCGCCGCCGGATTGCCGGCAAACAAAACATCGGTGAAGGCATCGATCTGATAGATCGGCAGGGTTTGGGTCGTCATCGTCTTATCCTGAACTCGGCATATGTTTGATGTACAAGTCGATACATCGTCTGCGTTATTGATGATTTGGGTTCGCCTTTACAAGGCCGTTTGAATGGCCTGCTTGACGACCACAAGATCTTCGTCGCGGGTCCGCCAGTTGCTGAATGCCGCGCGGAATCCGAAACGACCGCCGTAAACCGTTGGTGTCAGGAAAACCTTGCAGGTCTCATTGATACGCTGGAGCAAGACCCGATTCTCGTCATCGGTGCCACGCGATGCGAACATTGTCACATTGAGTTTGGGTTCACACAGCAGTTCGAGCTTCTCGTGGGTTCGAATCCACGCAGCCAGATTTGCCGCCTGACCACAGTTTGCCCGGATGATGGATGCAATTCCGTCGCGACCATAAGCCGTCATCGCCATCCAAAGCGGCAACGCGCGGAACCGCCTGGAATTTTCGACCCCGCGATTGATATAGCTATTCCCGTCCGCCTTGGTATCAAGATACGGCGCGAAGGCGCGACAGCATGTCTCCAGCACCGAAATATGCCGGGTCAGGAATATCCCGCAATCATACGGAACATTGAGCCACTTATGCCCGTCTGATGTGATGGAGTCCGCGCGCGCTATTCCCTTGGTAAGGTGGGCACGACGATCATCCAGGGCAGCGAAAAAGCCAAACGCGGCATCAACATGAAGCCATGCGCCAAAGTCCCTGCACAAATCGGCAATCGCATCAAGGTTATCGAAATCCGTCGCGTTCACCGTCCCGGCCGACGCAATTACAATCTTGGCGCGTGCATCACTGGCCGCAAGCTTAGCCTTGAGGTCTGCAACATCGGTTTCTTCCGATCCCGGTTTGGTTGCGACCTTGGTAAAGCTGTTGCGACCAATGCCGGCAATCGACAAATCCTTGATCATGCTGGCGTGCGGACTCGCGGCAAAAATCTCGAGATCTGGCAATACGCTTGCACCATCGGCATCGACATTCACACCAATCTGTTCACCACACCACTGGCGGGCCGCAACCAGACCCAAAAGGTTTGATACCGTTGCACCGGTTGTCAACACACCATCAAACGTATCTGACGGCACACCACCCAGTTCACACAACCAGTTGATGACCTGTTCTTCAACCGCGGCATTGACCGATCCTTCCGGTCCGGTGGCGTTCTGATCAATTGCACTGACAAGCCAATCGCCAACAAGGGCCGCTGGCGTCGTACCGCCGGTAACAAATCCAAGATAACGAGGACCAATTGATGCGGCGAGCAGCGGCAGAATTTCTTCCTTCGCTGCCCGCAACGCATCAAGCGCACCGCGTCCCTGCCCCGGCATGGGGCGCGAGGGGTCAAAGGCAGAGAAATCGCGGCAGGTTACATCCATGTTATCCGCACCCTGAATAAAGCTGTGCGCGACATCACCTGTTTCCACAAGAATGCGGCCAAGTTTTTCAAGGTCATCAAACATGAGATGACGTTCATCAACAGTGGGGCTGTCATCTGAACGATTTGAAATGCTGTTCATTTGTTCTCTCCTGAAAGGATGCGCGCAAAGTCGGCGCGATCGATGTTCGCGCCGGTCAACACAACGGCGACCTTCTTGCCAATATTGCTTTCGCGCTGTGCAATCGCAGCCGCCAGCGGCACGGCACCTGCACCCTCGGCAATGGTGTGACACGAACTGAAATAAAGGCGCATGGCATCCGCGATCTGTTCATCATCGACAGCAACAATGTCCGCAGCACCGCTTTTAATGATCGCAAACGCGCCCGGATCCGGGCTACGACAGGCAACCCCGTCGGCAAACGTATTGGCAGTTGGTGTCTGGATGATTTCACCGGCCATGAATGATTGACGTATGGCATCCGCACCCGTTGCGACCACACCAATAATTTCGGTCTTAAGGCCCAGCGCATCACGCACTGTGATCAACGAACAAATCCCGGATCCCATGCCCACCGGTACATAGACACGATCCAGACCGGAAATAGCGTCAAAAAGCTCCAACCCATAGGACGCGACACCACGCACAAGTTCCCGATGGAACGGCGGGACCATTACCAGGTCTTCCTTGGTGGCAAGTGCCTTGGCGTATTCGGCTGCCTCCTGGAAGTCGTGACCATGTTCAATCACCTCTGCACCCCAGGCTCGCATGGCGGCGTTCTTTTCAACGGAATTGCCATGCGGGACAATAATGGTCGCAGGCATGCCAAAACGGCTGGCCGCATGGGCAAGACTTTGACCATGGTTGCCCCGTGTCGCCGAGATAATCCCGCGGTTCACATCAACCGAC
Source organism: Thalassospira profundimaris WP0211 (assembly GCF_000300275.1). Taxonomy (GTDB): domain Bacteria; phylum Pseudomonadota; class Alphaproteobacteria; order Rhodospirillales; family Thalassospiraceae; genus Thalassospira; species Thalassospira profundimaris. Next base: position 145,315 of record NZ_AMRN01000006.1, read on the forward strand.
TTTCCGAGATAACGACAAAAAGTCAGCCCGCCCCGGATTTTGAACGCACCAAGTCGGGTGTGGTTTTCGTGTTTGACATACAGGGACAATCCGGTCGCGCGATCAAGCAGCGGCCACTGAATTGTCGGCGTCGGCGCGACATATTGATGCACAAAATCCGCGGCCTCGCGCAACTCACCTGTATTAAACATTGCATTGTATCCCTGATAGATCAAAATCGTGACAATTTGCGTTTACAGCAGTTTCCCGCCGAACGGAGGCACAATGGGAGCAAAGTGCCTCCGTCAAACGCGGCGGTGGCGAGCCGCGCCGGGGGAAACCTTACAGGAACGGCTTTGACAGTTCCTGTTCGATATCTGATCGGGTCAGCCCGACATCCTTAAGCATATGATCATCAAGCCTTTGCAAAGCGTGACGATCGCGCGAATGCGCCTGCAGACGGGCAAGATATTCAGCCGCAGAGATCATCACACCAATGATCGCGGCACGCCAGGTCACAGGCTGCTTGGCCTGTTTAGAGGTGCTTACTGTGCGCTCAGTGACATTGATGCCAGGAAGCTGGATTGTATCGTTACAATTTACCATCTCCATCTCCTTTCGGTGAATTGTCTCGATATTGTTTTGTCATTGACATTATTATTGTGTCAATTTAAACATTGTCACCATGACAATATGGTTCCCGAAACTTGATGAGGCTGGTGGTCCTGTTTATCGACAGATCGCGCAAGCCATCCGCAAAGCAGTCAAAGACGGCTCTCTGAAACCCGGAGACCGACTGCCCACCCATCGCGACCTTGCCTATCAACTTGGCGTCACGGTCGGCACAATTACCCGCTCCTACCGCGAGGCAGAAAGATTGGGGTTGGTGGCCGGTGAAGTTGGCCGTGGAACCTATGTGCTCGACAATATTCAGTCGGAACTTGATATGGCGGCCACCGCCCCGATTCCGATGGCATTTACCAATAACCTCACCCAGCTGGCACGATCGACCGGTGCTGCGCCATCGACGAATTCCCAGTCAAACGAGACCGAAGATACCGGACCGATCAATTTCAGGATGAACTGCCCTCTCCCGCCAAGGGAAGGCCGCATTCGCGAGACCCTGGTTGAGGTTGCGACCACCATGTCGACAGACGATATGGTGTCGTACAAATCGGAATATGGTGTTGCTCATCAGCGCGAAGCATTGGCTTTTTCCGCCGGAAGACTGGGGCTGGATGACAATCCGGAACGCGTTTTACCAACGGCTGGCGTGCAACATGGCATGACGGTCTCGCTGTTGGCGACAGTGCGCCCCGGCGATCTTGTCCTGTGCGAGGAACTCACCTATCCCAACCTGCGCAGCCTTGCCAATTTGTTGCAGTTCCGTCTGCGTGGTGTGGCCATGGACGACGACGGCATCGTGCCTGACGCGCTCGAAAACATGTGTCGCACACAAAGCCCGCGTGCGATTTATCTGATGCCGACGCTGCACAACCCGCTTTGCAGCACCATGAGCCAGAAGCGCCGCATCGAAATTGCCGAAATCCTGCGTAAATATGATCTGACATTGATCGAAGACGGCATCTACCACTTCCTTGATCCCGATGCCCCACCCCCGCTGTCTTGCTTTGCACCGGAACGCAGCATTTATCTTGATGGCGTATCAAAAAGCATCGGTGGTGGTTTGCGTGTCGGTTATATCCATGCACCGGGCGAAATGATCGGCAAACTTGCCAGTGCAATCCGGTCCACCTGCTGGATGGTTTCAACCATCAACCTTGAACTTGTCACACGCATGATCATGGATGGCAGCCTTGCTCAGTTCGAGGCATGGCACCGCGAAGAAGCGGCCAAACGTCTTGCGATCGTGCTCGGCACGCTCAAGGGTTACGATATCCGTTTCCACCCGACCAACTATCATATCTGGCTGGAACTTCCCGAACATATCGACACTAGTGAATTGGTTATGGATGCGGCCAACAACGGTGTTCTTCTGACCGCGGCACAGCAATTCGCCGTTGGCCACGTGCCAAGGGGTATGCGCCTGTGCTTCGGCGCAGAACGATCCCCCGAAAGATTGCGCCGCGGCGTGCAAATCGTCGACCGACTGCTTCAGAGCAGTGATTTTGGCAATTCCGTCGTCATGTAACGCACGTTTTTCTTGTACATGATGACCGTGCAATTTTGAGGCGAAGTCACGGTTCTTACTGGCATTTCAATTATTTCCGCACGCAACGCTTGACCACGTGATTGCGTTGCTTCCAAGATATGCTGCGGGGGCAAGAAGCCCCTGCTTGATACCTTGATCTTGGGCAGCAGAAAGTCAGCAGATGCCAGTTTCCCGCCTTGACGCAGATGATTGCGGTTTCCCGCATTTCCGTATTCGCAGCCCACACAAAGACCAGCAGCCGAAAATATTCGATTTTTCATCGCATTACCGCGCGGCAGAGGCTCTTAAATTCGGACTTTCGATGTCCGAACCCGGTTTCAACATTTTTGTTCTTGGCCTTGATCGCGCTGGCCGCATGACGGCAACACTCGATTACCTCAACAAGGCCATGGAAGAACGCGAAGCCCCCGATGATTGGGTCTATCTGAACAATTTTTCGCGCACCAATCGGCCGCGCCCCTATGCCCTTCCGGCTGGTCAGGGCCAAAAGCTTTTGGCGGCGATGGAAACGTTGATCACGCATCTGCGCGAAGCTTTTGCCTCGGCCTTCAACGCCCCGGCCCACCTGACCGAAACCCAGACACAGACCGAAGAAGCCCGTGCACAACTCCGCGAAAAGTTCGATGCGTTGCGTGAATATGCCCGTGAACGCGGTCTGGATGTTCAGGAAAACGAAAAAGGCGTGATGATTGTCGCGCTGAACGAGGACGGCGAACCGGTTTCACTCGATGAGATCCCCAAGGATCGCCGCAACGAGGCCGAAGACGCGTTTGAGGAAGTCGCCGAAGAAGCCCGCAAAACGCTGCTTTCCACCCGCGACCTCGAAGAACAGATCGCCGATACGCTTGATAGTTTGCGGCGCGGGGCAGCAAAGGTTGTTCTGAAACCGCGCATCAAGAAATTGCGCGACAAATTTACAAGCCCCGGCCTCAAGGCATGGTTCGACGCGCTTGAAAAAGACATTCTCGACAATATCGACGCGTTCGAGGAAGCCAGTGACCAACCCGCCATCGAAAGCGGTGATGGCAAGATCCCCGAAACGGTCGATGACCGATATGCCGTCAACCTGCTGATTGATCATTCACGTGATAACCACCCCGATGTCGTCCTTGAACCGAGTCCAAGCTACGACAACCTGTTTGGGCAAATTCAGTACCGCCCGATGGGGGGCGGCATGCATCCGCATTTCAGCCTGATCAAGCCGGGCGCCCTTCATCGCGCCAATGGCGGCGTACTTGTGTTGCGTGCGGAAAGCCTTCTGGAACACGAAGAATGTTGGGGCTTCTTGAAAGCAGCCCTTCGTGACCGTGAAATTCGTATCGAGGAAACCCACAAGGGCGGCCCACCGACCGCAGGTGCACCGGAACCGCGCCCGATCCCGCTTGACCTCAAGGTCGTTATCGTCGGCGCGCCGAAGTTCTATTACACCTTCTTCTCGCTGGATGTGGATTTCCGAAATCACTTCCGGGTCAAGGCAGATATTGATGCCGACATGCCAGCAGCAGGTCGCAACATTTCGATCTATACCGGGCTTCTGCGGGCATCAGCCCTGTCACGCTCCGGCATCCCGGTTGATAATGGTGCGATCCGTCAATTGCTTGGTCAGGCGGCCCGTTGGGCAGGCGAACGTGACAAGCTGACAGCCCAGATTGAACGGGTCGAAGATGTCGCGATCGAGGCCGGCGCACTTAGCAAGGCCGAAGGTCGCGAAACCATTCGTGCCGCAGATGTCCGACGCGCGATCGAGGAGCGGCGCCATCGCAATTCACGCCTTGAAGACCGATCCCATGAACGGGTCCAAAGGCGCGAAATCCTGATCGACAGTTTTGGCAGCGTGGTTGGTCAGGTCAACGCACTGACGGTTCTCGATTATGGTGATCATGCCTTTGGCCTTCCAGCGCGCGTGTCGGCACGGTCCTATGTCGGTAGCCTCGGCGTTCTAAACATCGAACGCATGGTCGATATGTCCGGCCCATTGCAGCAAAAGTCTGTGATGATCATCGAAGGCTTCCTGAAATCGCGCTTTGCGCAGGACTTTCCGCTCTCATTCGCCTGTAACGTTACCTTCGAACAGAACTATGGCGGGATCGAAGGCGATTCTGCATCGATGGCGGAACTTTGTGCCATCATTTCCGCTGTTTCCAACATCCCGATGCGCCAGAATGTTGGCATTACGGGGTCGATGAACCAGTTTGGCCAGGCACAACCGGTTGGCGGTATTTCCCACAAGATCGAAGGTTTCTATCGCATTTGCGCTGATCAGGGCTTTACCGGTGATCAGGGCGTGATCATTCCTTCGGCCAATGCGGAAAACGTTGTCCTGCGCGAAGAAGTCGTTCAGGCCATTCGCCAGGGCAAATTCAACATCTGGACGGTGGAACACATCAATGATGCGATTGAGCTTCTGACCGGAATGGCAACAGGTGACCGGACAGATGGTCAATATGCGCCAGACACAGTCTATGGCAAAGCCATGGAACGCCTGCGCAACAATGATCTGATTTTGCGCGAACGCCATGCATATGGCCCGCGCACGGAGATGTAGGAATGGCGAAACCACCCCACGCATATCCAACCCCTGCGACACAGTTGTCGCAGGCGATTGGCTTTGCCGGAATGTGGGGTGGCTTTTCTTTTTCGGTCATCTTTGCTGCGGCACTGATGACCGCCATGATTTTCAATCTGGGTGTAGTGGCGCAAACGCTTGCGCCTGAAACGGGACCAACCGGGATCGATATCATCCCGACGGATTTGCCTGCCCGCGCATCAAGTGTGCGATCAGGCAATCAGCCGCTAAGCCTCCTGCCCGGAACAATTCCAACTGAAACCCGGCTTGAGGAAGAAATCGAAATCCCCTCCTTGGCAGATCAGTATCAACGGACGATCAATGGAAAAGCATCAGTCCGTTCGGTCCAACCTGTCCGTCAAAGGGTGCCAAAGCCCAGGGAAACTCCGATCAGTCCGGCGATTTCAACAAGTTCGCCTGCGCACCAGACCACACAGCCCGCTGTGACCGTGCAACGCACGACGGCATCTGATCTTGTTGAAACAGCAACGCCTGTGTCGGCAGTCAGCGGTGGTGGTTTCCGGATCCAGCTAGGCGCCTTTCGCGACACATTTACTGCTGAAACCTATTGGGCAAGCTTTAGCATCCGCTATCCGGAATTGGCTAAATCGCACGACAAAAAAATCATATCCGCCGATCTCGGCAGTCAGGGCATTTATCACCGGCTGCAGCTTGCCGGGTTTGAAGACTCGGAGTCTGCGCAAAAACAATGCCGCCAGCTCAAGGCTGACGGCACGGATTGTTTTGCAACTGCGCGCTAGACAAGGGCTCAGTCAGCAGGTGCAAGCAGGACAATCTTGTCAACGATCAGGGTTGTTGCCTCGGTACAGGTTGTCATCAGTGCCAGATGGCCGGTGATGCGTACTTTGTCGCCCGGGCGCAGCCTGCTTGCCTTGTTGGCGAGTGCATAAAGCGTCCCGTCTTCGGCACGGAACGTAACGCATTCCTGCCCCTGATCGGTGATTTCACCACCAACCGTAAAGTTTTCTTTTTGCAGGAACGAACACCCTGCCAACGCCAGAGCCACACCCGCAACAGCGATTTTTCGCGCCAATCCGGCCCCAAAAAGGTACTTCATCCGTCGTGCTCCTTTGCGTGATCGACAGTGCTTCGTCACAAATACGCTTCATGTGCGTTAATGTTCTTGTAACGCCATGAAAGATAGAATGGTTCCACCCCTTTTAAGGGTTTCGGTATCCAATGTCATTGAGAACAAGACGCCCAATGGAAAAGTCGCAGATAGATTTGTTGATAGAGCTTGCTGCTGATTTTCAGCATCAGACGGCAATCAACAATCGCGCGACCGAAGAAACAGACGAAAGCGAACAACGTAGTGCGCTTTCGACATTGGTTGATCTTGCCCGTGACATGCAAACCCGACTTGATCAGCAGCAAAACCGGATCAGACAGCTTGAACTCATGGTCGAAACCGATGAGTTGACCGGGCTTTATAACCGTCGCGGCTTCATGAAGCGCACCCGCGAGGCAATCTCACGCGCGTCACGAACCGACGAACGCGGTATTCTGGTCATTGCCGATCTCGATGGTTTCAAACAAATCAATGACATGCACGGGCATGCTGCGGGGGACGCCGTCCTTCGGCACTTTGGCCAGAACCTGCGCACGCACACCCGGTCTGATGATTTTGTTGCCCGCTTTGGCGGCGACGAATTTGCCATCCTGATGACCGGCAGCGATCCTGCCGCAGCGGCAAAACGGATTGTGCAGCTTCAGAATGCGACCGAGCGATTCCCGCTGATATGGCAGGGCAAGGCACTGTCGATCAGGGCAAGCTTCGGGCACGCATCCTTTGGCGCAAAGTGCGATATTGCCGATTTGATTCGCGAAGCAGATGAAGCCATGTATGATCAGAAGCACAGCCGCCGCGAGGCAACCGAGCCCCGCAAAGCCGATCATAACGCAGCCTGATATCCGATGAGACAGGATAGGCTGTCGACTTTCCTCCCCTAACCTTCCTCGTCGATTATATACTCTGCTGCGCGCAGCCCGGTCATGAATGCCCCATGGGTTGTACCGGCATAGTCAAAGATCGTGTGTTCACCAGCCAAGATCAATCGATCTGAAATCGGCTCTCCGAGATCGTCAAAATCAGATTTTCGGTTCCCCGGACGCGGATACGCATATGCGCCAAGTGTGAATGGATCGGTGGCCCAGTGGGTTGCCAGAACATCAATCGGTTCTGTCACGTCATCTTCCCAGACAGTGCGCAGCACATCGAGTGCATCTTCAACCATTTCCGCATCCGTCATACGATCAGCCGTCAATGCATAATCCCCGACACTCAACCCTAGCAAGATGTTCTCATCTGAAAATGTTCGGTAGCTCAGCCAATAGTTCCACCGCCCTTTCGGCTCGGTTGTGATGCCAAAGTACTGGGTTTCGATATCCCAGAACGGTTCCTCGAACTTCAGTGCGAGTTTGGTCACACTGCCAAAGCCGAGATTTTCGATGGAATCGCGATAGCTGCCGGGAAGTTCGGGCGTAAACTTGATATTGTTGGCTTTCAGAACACCGAGTGGCACCGAACAAATGCAATAGTCGGCTTCGAAAGTTCCCTGATCGGTGGTGATCACCACTCCCTCATCGGCACTGTAATCAATTGCCGAGACCACATGAGAAAGCTTGATATCAAGCCCCTCTTTCAGAGGCTTTAAAATCTCGTCATAGCCGGATGTGACGACGACATCCGCACCGTCAAATGCCTCATCCCAGTTAAATAGGGGCGCTGACAATTTTTCGATCGCCCCACCCTTTGAAAATTCGGTAAAGGCAGAAAACGCCCACATGATACCCGGATCATCAAGATACGCCGGACGATAGTCCTTGATCGCTTGCAAAAGACTGCGAGGGTCATTTACCTCATAGGTACCGTCGATGTGTTCAAGAACCCCTTCCCAGGCATCAACAATTCTCTCGACCTCATCCTCATCATATTCATAGCCGTTGATGTCAAAGAACACTGCGTTCTCATCGTCGGTGACGACATATTGGGCATTAACCGCATCAGCGAGTTGCTTGGTCGGGTTGTCCGACGACGGACCGTGGATCCATCCAGCACCGACTTCAAACGGTGCGCCCATAGACCAGTCTGTCAGAAGACGACCACCGGTATGGTCCTTTGCCTCAAGCACGGTCACTGTGGCCCCGTGTTTACGCAACAAATTCGCCGCACCGAGCCCGGCAATACCTGCACCGACCACAACCACAGAAACATTTTCCAACGCATGCGCGCTTTTGACGGCAAATTTTGATGCAAACGCGACAGCCCCGCTTGCCATCAGGACAGACTTCATAAACCGGCGGCGGTTGATGTTTCGGCTTAACACAGCGACCTCACTAAGCTGATGATGCAGTTTCCCGGACAGAAGGTGGAAGGCGCAGAGAACTGTCCAATTCAGAGTTGATAGAACAATCGAAAAAACATCAAGTCTCAATGTCTGCGATGTCATTGAGGTAAAAGTCAGCGTCCCTAAACTTTCGCTTAGAATTGATCGACACTCAGCCCCTTGCGACGTGTCAGAAATCGATCTTTTGAAGCCGGAATGTTTTTTTTGCCATATCAAGTGCAAATCCTTCATATCCTTTGTAAGATCGCTATTTATGAGAGACAGGCAAAGCTGCGGCTTAGAAAAACAAACAGGCGGCTTACGATGACGGGTCGAAAATGACAGACAGCACCGGCCACTCGGCGGAAACGAATGACCAAGACCTTCTGGCAGCCATGGCATTCTGCTGGGCTGACATGCTTCTTGAGGTCGATGAGAACGGCTATATTCTGTTTGTCGCAGGCGCGACCGAAAGCCTTCTGGGATGCACGCCAGACCGTCTGATCGGCGAAGCCTTCGAGAAAATTGTTGTTAAGTCCGAACGTCCTTTGCTGCGCGCCTATCTTCACGGCGGCACTGGGCTGAAACGCCTTGAAGAGCTTGATCTTGATTTCCAGCTTTGCGAGTCCGACGGCAAACCGGTTCAGGAAGCTGTGCCGCTGTCACTCAGCGGCTATATGATCGCCGATCCTTCAAGCCGCTATTACATCGCAGCCCGCCATCGCGCCATTCGTCCTCGCGCCAGATCGGGCATTGACCGTATCATTTTGCAAAATGCCGTCATTCGCCAGAACATGAATGCTGAAACCAGCCAGACCGGTTCAGTTGGTGATCTTTCAAGCATGAACTACCACAACGAAGCTTTGGTGGTGCTCGAAAACCTGGCGGCTTCGCGCTCCCAGGCGGAAACGGCTGCAACCAATGAATTGGCCCGTCTGATCGGAATTGGCGCAAAGCAGTTCAATGCCAGTGTGGTTAAGGATCAGGAACAGTCACGACGACCACATAAAATTCACCCGGTTGACGAACCGATGATCGAACTCGAACGCCGTATCGTGGCCTATGCCAGTGCGCTGCGCGCCGACCTTGAGGAAATTGATAAAACCAGCTCGGCCGAGAATATCAGCGGGTTGATGTCGTTGACCAACACCTCGGGCGTTAACGGCAAAAACACCAAAAAGTCCAAAACAGCAGACCTGTTTGGCAATGACTATGAAAGTGCTCGGAACATTCATCATTTCGATACCGAGAATGCCGAAAGTGACCGTGATACCAACCTGACACGGGCAGTTGCCTATGCGCTCAACCGGATGCAGCGCAAGGCACAGAATGACGTTACCGCCGCCCGCCTTTCGGCAAGCCTGCCGCATCTGATCAACGAAACATTGAAGTCCGTGCGTGCCTTCCGCGAAATCGTGGAAAATGGTTCATTCGCTGTGGCATTGCAGCCGATTGTCCATCTTGGCAATCGGGAAATGCATCATTTCGAAGCGTTGGCGCGCTTTAACATCGGCGACAGCACGTTGGCCGTTGACCAGATCATTCATTTCGCCGAGGGAACCGGTCTGATTACCGAGTTTGATCTGGCAATGTGCAGCAAGGTTCTTGATCACCTGCGCGACAATCCTGACAGCATCCCCTACCCGGTTGCCGTCAATCTTTCCGGCCATTCGCTTGAACAGGCCGGTTTTATGCCAGCCCTGATCGAATTGCTTGGCGACTATGACATCCCCTCGAAACAAGTCCTTTTCGAAGTTACGGAAACGTCGCGTATTCGTGGATTGACCGATGTGAATAACGGGTTGCAAATGCTGCGCGCCCGCGGACATGCTATCTGTCTTGATGACTTTGGTGCCGGGGCTGCCAACTTCGAATATCTGAGCGCGCTTGATGTAGACATTATCAAGTTTGATGGCGGGGCGATGAGAACTGCGCTTGCCAATCCCAAAGGGCGGGCCTTTCTTAAGGCAACCGCCCTGCTTTGTCGCGATCTTGGTATTCATACAATCGCCGAAATGATCCACGATCAGGCCAGTTACGAACTGGTATGTGATCTGGGTATCGACTATGGTCAAGGCTATCATCTGGGGCCGCCAATCACGATTGGCAGCGAAGACGATTATCACAAGACCAATCTCGCCAGCTCAAATAGCAGTGCCGACACCGACGATCAGAACGCGTCGACCACAACAGGAGGACGCGCATGACTTCCCGTCATCCGGTGGATCCGCAAAACCAGAACGCAAACTTTGCAGACGATCTGACAAACTACGACGCCGATGTGTTTACCCTTGACCCAAAAGTCATGGCCGAGGCCGAGGCCCCCGTCATCGTGATGGACGCAAAGGGTGTGCCGCTATTTGCCAACAAAAATGCTGTTGGCTTTGCCAATGGCATTCGTGACGGCCTGTTTCCTGAAATTTATCAACTGATCCGACGCGCCCTGACCACACCGGGCGGTGTGGTTGAACTGATGACCTTTGAAGTCCAGCGCGGCACCGCAACACTGGAGCTGACCGCCCTTCCGACCACAAAGAACGAGGTCATGATCCTGCCGCGTGATGTCAGCATGGATCGGAACTTGCGTGAAGCCCTGATCGACTCACGGCAGCGCTATCGCGATATTGTCGAAGTCTCGTCCGCCTTCGCGTGGGAAACGGATGAAACAGGCAAATTCATCTTCGTCTCGCCGCGCGGGGCACTTGGATACCGTGCCGACGACATCGTTGGACGTTTCCCGGGGAAATTCCTGCTTGATACTGCCGATCAGGACAGCGAACACGTATTTCGCAGCCAGAAGGCCGTGCGTGATGTCCCGGTTTGGTTCCGGCGTTCGAACGGACGCGATGCGTGTCTTTCGGTTTCATCGACGCCCGTCTATTCGCGCGAAGGGGTCTGGATCGGCACACGTGGTCTTGCCCACGACATTACCGAACAGCGCCGCCGCGAAAGCGAAGTCGCAACCGCCCGAAATCGTGACCGCCTGATGACCTATATCGTGCGCACCATGCGTGATGAAATTGATCCGCTTTTGGTCCTTAAGGGCGCATCCGAAGCCAGCACGCGTGCATTGGCCTGTTCCCATTGCGTTATTTTCAAACGCAATGATGAAACCGGCGACCTTGAACTGGCGGCCGGCGATGCAGACAAGACGGCCAACGAGATCGCCCACCAGGCGCTTCATCAGATGCAGAAAACGAATGAAACGTTTGATGCCCATGTCGGGAATTACCGGCTCATTGGTCTTAGCTGCCATTATCATCAGCGCAATAATGGCGCTGTGATCTTTATGTTTGATGCTGATCACCCGGAACCAACCGACGGCGAACGTGCCATCATGACCGAGGTTGCCGATCAGGTCGGTATCGCGATTGAACAGGCCATCCAGCATGAACGCATCCTGACGCTTTCGCGTACAGATGGCATGACCGGTCTTCTGAACCGTCGTGCGTTCTTTGAGGAACTCAAACGCCGCCACAGTCGCCTGCGCCGTGAAAATGCGCCTGCGGCTTTGATGTATGTCGATATGGACAACTTCAAACTGGTCAATGATATCCATGGCCATCAGGCTGGCGACGACGCCATTCTTACGTTAACGCAAGTGTTACTTGATAATGTGCGCCCATCTGATCTTGTAGCCCGCCTTGGTGGCGACGAATTTGTTCTGTGGTTGGAAGGTGCTGATATTGCGGCCGCGTCGGCCCGCGCCAAGACCCTGATGAAGGAAAGTGCCGTTCTTGGAAAATATTCCGGGGATGCCGAACATCCACTGGGCATTTCCGTGGGTATTGCGGTTCACGAACCTGATTCAAAAGAAACGCTTGAACAACTTGTGCAACGCGCAGATCAGACCATGTATCAAGTCAAGAAACTTGGCAAAGGCCGTTTTGGTATCGCTGCCGCGCCGGGGTCAAAAGACCCGGCAAAAATCGAAGTTTAGGAGGAATGCCCGATGAAGGGATTTTTGCAGCGGGTATTTACCAAGCGAAGCGAAACGCCAATCACCTATGACGAAGCCAAGGAAATGGCGGCAAGCCCGGATGCAGATGTTCGCGGCAAACTGGCACAACGCCATGATACACGGCCCGAAATCCTTTATTTCCTTGCCACTGACCACGATTCTTCTGTTCGTCGTCACATTGCAGCCAACCAGGCAACGCCGGTTCAGGCCGATGTCCTCCTGACTGATGACAGCGATGACAGTGTCCGTGGCAGTCTGGCCGAGAAGATCGCACATCTTTCTGCCGGCCTGACCGCCCATGAAACGGATAAACTGCGCCGTATGACTTACGAGGCGCTCGACAAGCTTGTGCGTGACCAGGCTGTTCACGTCCGCCAAGTGATCTCTGAAACCCTCAAAGACATTGCCGACGCCCCGCAGCCAATCATTCAGCAGCTTGCACGCGACGCCGAAAGTGTCGTTTCCGGCCCGGTCTTGCAGTATTCGCCGGTCCTGACCGAGGAAGATCTGCTTGAAATCATTGAAGGTAGCTCTGGCCGCGGTGCGCTCAGCTTTGTGTCGCGTCGCAGAAACGTTGGTGAAAAGCTTGCCGATGCCATTGCCGCAAGTAGCGACAAGGATGCGATTTCCCATCTGCTTGGCAACAAGTCTGCACAGATCCGCGAAGAAACGCTTGATCAACTGATTGATCGCGCACCGGACTACCCGGAATGGCACGAACCCCTTGTCAAACGCCCAACCCTGACACCGACCGCAGCCGGAAAACTGGCGCGCTTTGTCGCCGAAAATCTGATCAGTGTGCTGGAACGCCGCAAAGACCTGAAAAAAGACCAGCTTGATGCAGTCCGCGAGGTCGTTCAGCTCCGTATCGCATCTGGCGAGTTCGAAAAGCGCGACGACGTTGCGACCGATGCGAAAAAGATCAAGGCTGACAAGGACAAGGCCAAACCGTCGGACAAGGCGGAACCGAAGTCTGACAAAAAAGGCGTGGTCGCAGAAGACGGCGACGAAGAGGAAGGCGAGCCTGCCTTTGAAAAGGCACTTGCCATGCATGCCAAGAAAAAGCTGACCGATCAGGAAGTGGCAAAGGCGCTGGCCGCAAACGATGTCAAATTCGCCCGTGCATCGCTGGCAGTTCTGGCCGGAATTTCGCCCGACGCCGTATCAAAGGTGCTTAACACCCATTCGGCAAAGGGTGTTGTGTCGCTTGCATGGAAGGCTGGCCTTCCGGCCGACCTTGCGGTGAAAATTCAGGTCAAGCTTGGTCATGTTCCACCGAGCCAGACACTTAATCCCCGCAGCGGCAATCAATATCCGCTAAGCGAGGATGACATGAATTGGCAGCTTGAATTCTTTACCGGCATGGCGACCAGCGGCGCACGCTAAGGTGCACCGCTACTGGTCATTCCACCTGCTGGACCTATTTCAGGTTCGCCGGGCGTTCCATGCTGATATGGGCGATACCATCCTCGTCATATTCATCGCCAAATTGCACGAAGCCGAGGCTTTCATAAAAACCTCGTAGATATAGCTGCCCGTTCAGATAGATCGGTTTGCCTGCAAACTGCTTTTCACAAACCTCAATCGCACGGCGCATCACTTCGCGGCCAATGCCCTGCCCGCGCAAACGATCGCTGGTGACAACGCGTCCAATCGCAGGACGGTCACCTTGTTCTGCATGGTCGGGATCAATGCCCGGTGCAACGATACGGGCCGCAGCCAGAACATCGTCCCCCTCATAGGCAACAATATGCCTGCATCGTGGGTCAAGCCCGTCTATGTCGGGAAATATGCAGGTCTGCTCGATAATGAAAATCTGCTGGCGGAGCTTCAAAAGGCTGTGCACGTGGCGCGCGGACAGATCATCAAAATCACAATCCAGCCAAGTCAGATTAGGTGGGGTTGGCGACATTCAGGGAACTTTCATCGTGTGGGGCGCTTTAGAAGCCGGTTTCAGGTACCGGATTTTTCAATGTGATAGATAAAAACATCTTCGTCCTGTTCAGACGAAATCAGGCGATTGCCCGTCATCTCGCAAAAGGCTTTCATATCGGCGACAGAACCGGGATCTGTTGCAAGGACTTGCAGAATCTCGCCATCCTTGATGTCGCGCAGTGCTTTTTTTGCCTTCAGAACGGGCATTGGGCACATCAGCCCGCGCGCGTCGAGAACTGCATCATGGGGACCACTTGAAGATGTCGACATAAGAAACCTTATAAAAAATACGAACCCGGTCCGATATAGCGGCAATTGGCGATTGTTGCATTTGCACAATATGTTAGACTGAACCACAACAATCAATCAAACGCTGTTAGCCCGCCCGCGATGCAAATCTATCTCCCGATTGCCGAGATATCGGTAAATATATTTCTGATCTTGGGACTGGGCGGCGGGGTCGGCTTCTTGTCGGGTCTTTTTGGCGTTGGCGGCGGCTTTCTGATTACGCCGCTTTTGATTTTCTATGGTATTCCCCCGGCCGTGTCCGTGGCAACTGCTGCAAACCAGATTGTGGCATCTTCTGTATCGGGTGTGTTCGCCCATTGGAAGCGCGGCAATGTCGACCTTAAAATGGGTCTGGTTCTTCTGGCAGGCGGTATTGTCGGGTCGACCGTCGGTGTCTGGGTGTTTGCCTGGTTGCGGTCACTTGGTCAGATCGATCTTGTCATTTCGCTCTGCTACGTCATCTTCCTTGGTATCATTGGCGGCATGATGCTGTTTGAAGCCACGCGCGCGATTTTCCGTACCCGGCGTCGCGGCGGCCAAATCCGCCGATCCAAGAAACATCAACACAGCTTTATCCACGGCCTACCCTTGAAGATGCGGTTTTATCGCTCCGGGCTTTATATCAGCGCCCTGCTGCCGCTTGCCGTTGGCTTCTTTGTTGGCATGCTGACCGCATTGATGGGGGTTGGTGGCGGCTTTGTGATGGTGCCGGCCATGATCTATCTGTTGGGCATGCCGACCGGGGTTGTCATTGGCACATCGCTGTTTCAGATCATCTTTGTCACGGCCAACGTCACCTTCCTGCAATCGGTGCAAACCCAGACGGTTGATGTCGCACTTGCCATCCTGTTGCTGATTGGCGGGGTTATCGGCGCACAGTTTGGTGCGCAGTTTGGCTCCCGCCTCAAGGCAGAACATCTTCGTGCCCTGCTTGGCCTTTTGGTTTTGTCGGTCTGCCTGAAGCTTCTGTTTGATCTGGTGATAACACCAAGCGACCTTTATTCCGTCATGCCGGGGGATCTGTGATGCCAGTACCCTCAGCCATTCGAGCCGCATTTTTGATTGCCTTGGCGCTGCCGTTCTTGACCATTGGGGCTGGCCCCAAAAAGGCATCGGCTGATCCGCTGGTTGTCGATTTGTCGAACCATCTTGTGGCCATCACCACCGGCTTTACCGGCACCAACGTATTGTTGTTTGGCGCGGTCGAGGAAGAAGGTGACGTCGTCGTCACGGTACGCGGCCCGGACCAGGACATGGTGGTCCGAAAAAAAGAGCGTAAAGTCGGCATTTGGGTTAACAGCGAAAGCGCGCGCTATAAGAACGTGCCAGCCTATTATGCCAGCGCATCAAACCGCCCGATGGATATCATCGCATCCCCGGAAGTCTTGCTCGATTACCGCATTGGCCTTCAAAATCAGCGTTTTATCGGCGAAAGCAAGCTGAGCGATGATGATCAGAAAGTCTATCGCGAGGCGCTGGTTCGCAATATGCAAGGTGCGGGTCTGTTTGGGGAACGCCCGGCCAAGATCAGTTTTCTGTCCAATCAGCTGTTTCGAACGGATATCCATTTTCCGGCCAATACGCCGACGGGAACCTACACCATCAATGTGTATCTGATCCGGGATGGCCGTGTTGCCAGCGTCAAAACCACGCCACTGGTTGTTTCAAAAACCGGCATCAGTGCCGAGGTTTATGAATTCGCCCATCGTTACTCGGCCCTTTATGGCATTATTGCCGTGATCATCGCCGTGGTTGCGGGCTGGGTTGCCAGTGTCGTATTCCGCAAACGCTAACAGCGTGCGGGCCTGCTCACCCTCAAAACGCGCATTCTGGGTCCTTGCTGCTTCGCGACTGCAGCATTACCTCAATCAATAACGCAACGCATAAATCTTTGTCGCTATTACCAAAAATCACTTGGAAACCGGCATTGAGTTGCGGCACAATTTGACTGTCCGCTCGTAACAACAGTCCCACATCTGTTCAGTGTCGCAGCGGTTGAGTGCAACTGTTCAGAGAACCCATATGCCTTCTTTTGATGCCGATCAGGAACTTCGTGCGACTTCGAACAGGACATTTCTTGTTGTCGTGGATGACAGCGATGAGATGACCAAGGCATTGCGTTATGCCTGCCGTCGCGCACAACATACCGGCGGTCGTGTCGCCCTTCTCAGCGTCATTGAACCGGCCGAGTTCCAGCACTGGATGGCGGTTGGCGATCTGATGAAGGAAGAAGCCCGTGACGAGGCAGAATCCCGTGTGAACGAGCTGGCCGCATATGTCCATGAACAAACCGGCAGCATGCCGCTTCTGTTCATCCGCGAAGGACGTCTCAAGGACGAATTGCTGAACCTTCTTGACGAAGAAGAACAGATTTCCATTCTGGTCCTTGCCGCAGGCACGACAAGTGAAGGCCCCGGCCCGCTGATCACGGCATTGACCAAAAGCGATACCGTAGGTCAGTTGCGCCTGCCACTGACCATTGTGCCAGCTGCCCTTTCCGAAGCCGACATTGACGCGTTGAGCTAACCTCAACCCGTCGTTGGCGTCCTAGCTTTTGACAGGACCACGTCCAAAAATCCGGCGCAACAACGCGCCCCAAAGCGCAAAACTGCCTGCCGGTTTTGATGCGTTATCGATCCCGGTTGTGTAAAGCACACGGATCAACGCATCGCGTACGTCGCCGGCGGGCTCCGGCGTGAAGTCGAGTGTCAGGACAAGCTGTTTCTGATCATTCACAAAGGCCCGCGCCAGTTTGGCGTCTAGCGGCGGCAGTTCTTCGGCATCGAGCTTGATTAATGCCCCCTTCTGGAACCTGTCGCGATCAATATCCGTTGCAGGGCAAATCGCGCGTGCGCCGCCCAATGACATATCGGTGATCGTCATATCAAGCGGGTCATCATCACTGTTTGCCGTAATCCTTGCCCGCAAGCTGGTCGGGAAACGTTCCTGTTGGCGCTGCACCGGACTTTCAAAGCAAATCAGTATCGCAACAAGCAATGTCAGCGAATTGATTGCAGCCCATAATCCCCCAACGAGCAGAAAATCGGCGTTATCGATGATCCGGATGTCGGTGTTGATGTTGTAAAAGAACCCGCCAATCGTCAAAACGAACAGTACGCCGAGAATGATTGCCTCGGTCCTGGAGTTCCCCACCCCGGACTGGGATCCCTTGGGTGTCACCTTAAACGGACGCCCGAATGGCCGGATCAAAGATGACACAACAATTGGAAACAGCCTGAGGGATACCAGCACTGCGGGCCCTTCATTGACGATGGGATAGGCTTGCCGGCCATTGTGCCACATCGCCGTTGCCCAGCCGCCGATCAAAACCGGCAATTGCCAATAGAAAATTTCCCAACTTCGCGCATTTTCAAGCGGTTGCAGGCCAAACCAGAAATAAAAGATCGGGATCATGATCACCAGCAGGCGCGCCGGGATATGAAACACCCAATAGATTGGAAACAGCAATATCCGCTGCCAAAGCGAAAGCCCCGGCCCCAACGGCCCCGCCTTTAAAAACAATGTTTGAATACCACCCTGACACCAGCGTTCACGCTGGGTGTGGAATGCAAGAAGGCTTTCAGCGGCAAGACCGATAGACAGTTTTTCATTGAGGTAACGGGTGCGATAGCCTTCGCGCAGCATCTCAAGTGAGGTCAGAATATCTTCGGTGATGGACGCGGTCGGCACACCACCGATGGCATCCAGCGCCTTGCGCCGCATGACCATGCAAGATCCACAACAAAACATTGAGTCCCAAGCATCCACGGACGGCGCAATATGATCAAAGAACAGCCTTTGCTCGTCCGGCCACCGATCGGCAATCCAAAGATTGCGCTGCATCGGGTCCTTGTTGAAGAAATGCTGTGGCGTCTGGACGATACCAATTGTCGGGTCTTCGAAAAATCCGACCACGCGTTTCAGGAAGTGGCGATACGCCACGAAATCTGCGTCAAAAATACAAACCAAGTCACCACTGGAATGTGCCAGCCCATTGTTTACATTACCGGCCTTGGCATGGGTCCCGTCCTTGCGCGTAAGGTACTTGGCCCCCTTTTCCTTACAGAAATCACGCAACCAGTCCCGCTTACCGTCATCAAGCACCCAAACGGTTTTGTTCGGGTAATCAATCGCCAAGGCACCGACAATGCTGCGTTCAAGCACATCAAGCGGTTCGTTGTAACTTGGAATGAAGACATCGACGCTTGGCCAGCTTTCGACTGGTCGGGCGGACAGTCTGGCATAGGCCTGATCGGCTTCGGCACTGCGATTGACAATTTTGCAGTGAATAAGCGACTGACGCAGCATGTCGCACAAAAAAACGATTTCGATCGCAAACAGGAAAACAATCCACCAGCCCTGAAACGTGGTGAGGTCGGCTGGCAAAACTGTTTCGGTGATCCGCCACGGCAAATACCGTGCAATCAGCGCGATCAGGAAAAACACAACCAGCCAACGCGCCCATAACCGGTCACGGCGCAGAAACGGTGACGCCAGCATCATGACACCGACAACGAGTGCCAGCGGTGCGAATTGCGCCATCGCGTTCATTATGACGGGTCGCTCTCGCCAAACCAGCTATGAAGTCGGCTTGGAATGCTGACTTCGGCGCGACGACCGACATTACAGAAGGTCTCCGGGCGATCTTCAAAGCCGGAATCGGGAATGTTGACGACCAGAAGGACTTCATCCTTCTTAAGCAACGGTGGCAAGGCTGCATATTCAAGTTCCGGCGATACCGCACGGGTGCCGATCACGCCGCTGATGATCCCTTCAAACGTTTCGGGTGATCCTTGCAGGCGAACCGAAACAACCGCCCCAATTTCCATACGATCAGACAGGCTTTCATCCACCGGCACTTCGATGCGAATGTCCGAACAATCCAGAATTTTTGCCAAGTCATTGTTTTTGGTAACCGTCGCAAGTTCGGTCGCCATGCGCCGCCATATCAGCCCGTCAATCGGGCTGCGTACCAGCATGGATTCACGCCGCCCCGCACGCGCGCTTTCATCACGGAGCTGCTTTTCAAGTGATGCCATGCGACCATTGGTTTCGGTCAGTTGCACATTCAGATCGGCAATCGCAAGAACGACTTCGTCAAGGCGCTGCTGGGAGTATGGCACATCATTTTGCCCATCCCCGACAAAGACACCTTTTTCAAGCGCCACGGATTCCTTGCGGTAACGTTCTTCATCGGCGCGTGCACGCTCGACCTCTTGCTGGGCCTGTTCAAGCAGGCTTTCGGCTTCTTCCACGCGCGCCTTGGCGACATGACCATCAGCCAACAGGGTTTTCTGCCGTGCAAGGCTCAGATCACGTTCCTTGACGACCGACATCCAGCCTTTCTGGCGCGCCGCTGCCTCAAGCATTTTGTAATGCAGGCTTTCCATTGAGCCGGTCACCATTTCACGGACACGCTCGCCCAGTTCGCGGCGCAGGCCATTCAGGGTCGACAGCTTTTCAACCAACGCCGTTTTTCGCGACCGCAGCAATTGGTATTCACCATCAAGCTGGGCAAGCAGCGCCTGGGGTTCGGTGTCATCGGTTATTCTTGTCACAATCGACCCGGCCGAAACGGGTTCTCCGACATCGGGGATTGCGCGAACAAGCTGACCACTGATCGGTGCCTGAATGGTCACCAATTTGGCATTCACAACGCCGTTCGGGCGAATATCAGAAACGGTAAGTGGTGCGAGTTGCCAGATCGCAATAACGACAATAGCCAAGGCGACAGTCAGACGGACGATCTGCCCCTTGGAAAAACGCAAGGCCATAAAACTACCTCAACCGGGTCTGGCATCACTGCCATATACAAACATCACCTTAGAATTTGTGAGTCGATTGGGTAGTTTCAAGGTTATCTATCGGAAATTAAATCACTTTATCGGCTGGCAATGCGATTGATCGGTCAAGAAACTGCATATAGGCATCAAAGGATGATTTCTGGCCAAACAGAATGTGTGACCGGCTCTTGATGGCATGCGAAACGACCGAGCGACGGCGTTTGTCGGTCGCAAGCGTCAGGGCCGTGTCGACAAAATCGGCCGAATGATAGGCAACGCAATCAAAGACCGATATCTGACGATAGCAGGTATGACTGCGCCGGGATCGCGCCGCATTCCCCGGCAAGGTAACAAGCGGCACACCAAGTCCGAGACAATCAAAGGCCAGCATCGCATCATTCCATGCCGGACTTTCAAGCACGACATCCACAGCACATAGAAGTGTCAGCAAATCGGACCGGTTGCGCACATTCACAAACCGCATCCGGCCGGCAACATCCGCGTGATTAATGGCAAACCGGCGCCCCCATGCCGCATCCCAGCTATCGCGTTCTGGCGCAATCAACAGAAGTTCTGCGGTTTCATCCAGCCGCAAGATTTCGGCAATCAGCGGATCAAACTCTGCCGTCAGAACATCAAGCGGCTGCGGGCACAAATAGGTGTTGCGGTCCTGCGCCAATCGCCAGCGCCGCTGCAAGTCCGTTGTCGACATCTCGACAGGTTCTGGCGGGGTGGCATTCACAAACAGACCCGGAAGACGCACCAGCTTCTCGCTGAATCGCTTTTCACCGCCGGCTGTTTCCCAATCTTCAGCGATCAGATGATAATCAATGTTGGAAAGACCGCTGGTCGCGGCAATCCCGCCCCCTGAAATCTGAAGCGGCGCCAAACGCCAGCTTGCCAGCAACATCGTATAGGCATCGGCCTGTGGATCGACATAGTGCAGAACATCAAGACCAAGCCCTGCAATCACCCGTGCCGAATGCAACGGATCAAGCGGCAATGGCACGACAAGGTCGGCATGTTCGTCAATGCGGGCGGTAATGTCGTCCTCGCCCGTCGGCGGACGGATGATTGTCACATCAAACCGGTCGCGATCAATCGCCTCGGCAAGGCCTTCGATCCAACGCCCCACGCCATTGTCACACATATTGGCCGAAACGATGCCGATGCGGATTTTCCCACCGAGCCGCGTGGAGGATGCACTGACTTCCGGCACATCATAGCCTGACACCAGGCGTTCCCAGTAATGACCAACCGCGCGTAACTGCTTGTCCCCCTCCGGGCGCAATGCGGCGCGCCACACCGGTGGAAAACGGGTCAGAACAATGGGATCGATCCGGTCAGAACCAACAAATTCAAGGTCTGGCTCAAGTGCGTCTTCATCAAGCGTATCATCAAGAAGATCACGCACGACTTCATCATTCTGGGCCGCAAGATCGGTCGGCACGGGGGCAAACAACAAACGGCGTGCTGTGCGGAACAGCGCGGTATTCTCGCCCGCGGCAATTTTGCGATCTATCCCACTTTGCAGGACCGATTGCGCAGAGCCTGTATCGCCTTCTTCGGCCAGTTCGACGGCAAGACGGAAAACCGCGTCATCACCACCACCGGCCCCGATGGCTGCGCCAAACTGTTCAACGGCCTCGCCATGACGGCCAACAAGGCTAAGCGCCTCGCCCATCATCAGCAGTAATTGCGGATCTTCCGGACTGTGTGCCAATAGCGGCTCAAGCGCACCAATCGCCTCAAGCCCCTGCCCGACACGCAAATTAAGCAACGCAAGGGTCCTGCGCGCCCTGGTGTCATCCGGATCAAGGGCCAGAACCTGCCGAAGGCAATGTTGCGCACCGGCAAACTGACCCAGTTGGAAAAGTGCATCGCCATAGGCGGTCAATGCGCGCGGATGTCCGGGTTCAAGCGATAGCGCACGGCGCAACGGTTCGCTTGCGGAAACTGTGCGCCCCTGATCCAGGCGAATTTGGCCGATCAGAACCAATGCATTGACGATGTCGTCGCGCATCTTAAGCGCGGTCAAACAAGACGTTTCAGCGCCTTCGATATCGCCCATTGCATATTGGCAGGCGGCATAATTGGCATGAATTTCGGCGACATCCGGGGCCAGTTCGAGCGCGCGTTCATAATTTTCCCGCGCGTCTTCAAGTTCATCAAGCTGGCGATAGGTATTGGCGATATTGCAATAAAGTGCCGGGGCATCCGGGCACAGACGAATGGCCCGCTTGAACGCACCAACGGCGTCGCGCAATTTGCCGATGGCCTTAAGGGCCTGCGCGTGGTCATGCTGAATTTCTGCATTATTGGCATCGGCAATGGCGGCACGCCCCATACGTTCCGCGGCCAGGGACTGATTACCGTGGCGCATCGCAACGAGACCGGCCAGGTGCATTGCCTCTGCGGCCTGTGGGAATGATCGGATCATTCGCTGACAGGATTCTTCTGCCTCTGCGTATCGGCCTGCCTCATACAGGTTCAATGCAGAACGGTAGATGTCGGCAAAATCAGACAAGGAATACCTATTACCCAAGAGAAAGCAGATTTCGTCCCACTATAAGGTCCAACCGTTAACAAACCACGTCCTTGATGGAATTTTTCAAAACAATTCATGACGGCGAAGTCATCGCTTCTCTAACCGATTGTAAGAACACATTTTTCTAAGACATCAGGAAAACTTCCCCAGATACAGCATTGAAAAGCAAAGAAACCCTCCGGAATTTCCTCCGGAGGGTTTCGGTACAAAATATCAAATGCAGGTCGCTAGGCCCACTCAACCAGCGTGGCTGTAGTATCGACCAAACCGGTTTGCCAGAAAATCTTCCAGCCTGACTTCTTCTTGTCGCACGTAACCGGTTGCGGGCAATTTACCGGTCAAAACCATATCCATAACGGCACATAAACCGGCCGATGTCGTAATCTGGATCGCGGACCAGTCCATATCACCAACGCGCGTGCCATGGACCTTGCGAATAAAGCTCTCTTCACAAAGCTCTCCGCGCCGCGTGCCGACGGCATCGGCAAAGATCACGATCACGTCCTGCTTGGTGACTGGCAGGGCATTTTCGAAGATTTCCTTCATCATCTCGGGACGTTCCCCAAGTCGGAGGTCCTCGATCAGGATTTTAAGAATTTCCTGATGCCCCGGATATCGCACCGTCTTGTAGTCAAGGTTATCAACCTTGCCTTCAAGCATGTCACACAGCGCGCCCACGCCACCCGATGTATTGAAGGCCTCATACTCCGTACCGTCGATGGTAAAGCGCTCATAGCCTTCGAGGGGCAGCACTTCGACACGTTTGCCATTCAGGATCGCTTCACACGGGTTCAGATACTCGTTGATCAGCCCGTCAGTCGACCAGGTCAGGTTATATTTCAAACGGTTGGTCGGGTTTTGCGGCAAAGCCCCGACACGCAAACGAAGCTTGTTCACATGATCAAATCGCTTGAACAAGTCATGTGCCGCAATGGAAATAAATCCCGGCGCCAGACCACATTGCGGGACAAAGGCACATTGCGCACCCCTGGAAATTTCGCGAATGGCGCGGGTGGTTTCGACATCTTCGGTAACGTCAAAATAGGATGCCCCAACCGCGCGTGCGACACGTGCAATCGCCACGTTCAAAAAGAACGGGCATGTCGACAGGATCGCATCATGCCCTTTGGCAACGTCGGTGAGTGCGGTCTCATCCGTGACATCTACTTTTACCAAGGTGGCTGCGTTGTCTTCGGCACAGATTTCCAGCATTTCGCCACTGGCATCGGCCAGCGTCACCGCATAATCGCCACTTTCATTGAGCATCACCGCAGCAATACGACCAATTTTCCCGGCGCCGAGGATCAAAATCTTTTTCATTTTCTCTAACTCCCGAACGAGCAGACACCTTCACCGTCGATGTCGTACCTGCCCTGATCATGTTTTGTTTTTGCCCGATTATGTTCCGCCGCTGGACGAACGCTTTCAACCCGGCAATACTGTCAAAACACAATAAAACCCCGTCATTTTAATGGGTAAAACCGATGAAACGTCAGATTGATGAAGTTGACCGCCAGCTGATCGCACGCCTGCAGGAAAATGCCCGCATTCCTACCGCTGCCTTGGCACGCGAAGTCGGTCTGTCACGCAGTGCCGTTCAGGAAAGGTTGGAGCGCCTTGAAAAGGCAGAAGTTATCAAGGGTTACACCGTTCAGCTTGGCGATGTCGCAAAGCCCGTCTTGCTGGCAGAAGTCCTGATACAGCTTGAACAAAAGCAGTCAGCAGGCGTGGTTGGCGCGCTTCAGAAAGTCCCGCACTGCATTCGGTGCCTTGCGGTTTCAGGCGAATATGACCTGATTGCCGAGGTCGCCGCAAACACGCCTGAAGAACTTGATGGCGTGCTTGACCGGATCGGGGAAATGTCAGGCATAAAACGCACATCAAGCTCAATCATCCTTTCAACAAAGTTCGATCGCCGCTAAGATCGGCGCGGGGTTGGGGAAAACCTCTTTTCTGGAAGAAAACCGATTGAAATCAAAACGCAGATATTCAGTCCTTTCTGTACTGCTTGCCGGTTTTATCGCCACCAGTGTTTTTGGCGTCGGACTATCCCTTTATGTCGGTCTTGGAACGGCCTATGAAAACACCCGCAATCTGTGGGTGATGCTGGCTGATATTGACCTGACATCGGTGCAGCGCACCATGCATGAACGCATGGACGAGGTCGAACAACGTTCTGACTGGGTCGCAGAACAGGTTGCCAGTGGCGCACTTGATCCAAGTTTTCAATATGGCTGGACCAGCACGATGCGCGCCCTTGCAGCCGCAGACATGGGTGTCATGGCCTATGGGCTTGTGACCGGCGAACGCGAATTTATCGGCTTTAATCCCGAAGACATGAGCGACATCCGAAGAACCCTGCCCGAAGACGATATGCTGTTTTCCGAGCTTGCGCATATCCGCGGTCCTATCAGCAACCGCACGGGCTATCCGCGTTGGGACCCCTATTTTGACCGCACCGTCCTGACAAGCTGGGTACCGCTTTTTTATGACGGGCAGTATCTTGGAACGTTCATTCAGTATCTTTCGCTGTCCAATTTGTCAGAAAGCCTGATCCGCGGGCGCGAAGATTTGCCGGGCACGCCCTTTGTCCTGATTGGCGGCAATCGGGTCATGGCCCATCCGGGATTGCGCAACTGGGGGGAAAAAACAACAACCGAGCTGGTTAATGGCGACAACATCGCACGCAGCCCGATTCCCCTGCCCACCATTCATGACATTGGTGACCCTGTTCTTGCCAATATCGGAAAATCCGAAAGCATCCGGCTTGATCCCGATGACGAACGCCACAACAGCGGCATTCGCCTTTCGGGGCTTGAGTACAATGATCGCTATCACCTGATCGTCACGCGCCAGGTTCAAACCGCACCAATTTCACCGGTCGTAATCGGCATGTATTTTGACCAGGAATTGTTTGACGACGAATGGGACAGACTGGTTCTGGCCTCTGTTCTTGGCGGTGCCGTCTTTATCCTGTCGGTGATCGTTGCCATTGTCCTGTCGCGACACTTCACCAAGCCGATCCGCCGGTTTGCCAGTGCTGCACGCGCCTTTGAAGACGAAGACATCGCATCCATCGATGTTCCGCAACTTAAAGGCAGCCGCATTCGTGAATATGATGATGCCGCGCGGTCGTTCAATCACATGATGATGGCCGTACATGATCGTGAACGCATTACCAGCCTGTTTGGTAAGTTCGTACCGCAATCCATTGCCAAAAAGCTGTTGGCATCGGGCAATGATTCCGGCGTTCTGCCGCCGCAAATCTCCGAAGCCACAGTGCTTTTTGTCGATATCGTCGGTTTCACTTCGATGTGCGAAAGCCTTGATCCGAAACAGATCATTGCGATGCTTAATGACTATTTCGACTGTGCGACGCAGATCATCGAACGCCATGGCGGCATCATCACCCAGTTCCAGGGCGATGCGATCCTTGCGGTCTATAACGTGTTTGATGATCTAAAAAACCACGCAGATGCCGCTGTCGATAGCGCCATTGCCCTGCAAGCCGAAGTCGAAAAGCGCAAGTTCGAGGGCCTTGAGTTAAAAGTTCGCTGTGGTGTGAATACCGGCCCGATGGTTGCCGGGAATGTCGGCGCAAAAGCCCGTCTGTCATTCACCGTCCACGGGGATGCTGTCAATACGGCGTCACGCCTTGAACAGGAAAACAAGGTTCTGGGAACACAAATCCTGATCTCGGAGACAACCCGCAACCTGCTGGCCGATCCTGATCGTGTTGCCAAGGCAGGTGACGTGCTTTTGCGCGGGCGCCACACCACGACAGAGCTGTTTACAACCCGGCCCGACAAATAAAGAAAGGGGACATTTGCTGCCCCCTTCATCATTCAAGGAATACAAATAACAAAACGCCGCATTGGATAAACCGATGCGGCGTTTTGTAAAACCTTAGAACAAGGTACCGGGAATTAACCCTGGCGCGCCTTGAAACGCGGGTTCTTTTTATTGATCACGTATACGCGGCCACGGCGGCGCACGATACGGCAGCCTTTTTCCCGCAGCTTCGCGGATTTCAATGAGTTCCGGATCTTCATAATCTTAAACCTTAGAAACTTGGCCCCTTCGAGGAAGCCGGAAAATAGAAGTACGACATGCCCCTGTCAACACCTAAAACAGGTTGCGGCGACAGAAAGTGGAACAAATCCCCTCTGCGTCGCCAGCAGCAGTCTCGGCTCAGGATCTTAAACCTGAGCACTCAGTTGATCGTTGCGTAGAACCGATAAAAGGCCAGGCTGCCATTTTCAAGCATTTTTACGCGATTCATCCACATTTCCATCTCTGGCTCCAGATAATCCATGATATCGGGGTCCAGACCGGCTTTCTGGATGTCTGAAAGCATTGTCATCCAGGCCAGTTTGATATGCTTCAGATGCGTTTCCGACTCATCCTTGGCAATACGGATATCGAATTTCAGCTGACCAAGACGGGATTTGTACTCCTGTGCTGTCCACGGAAACAGCTCTTCACCTTCAAGCCTGGCCCAGTTCGCCAACTCATTTTCATCAAGATCACGCGTCAAAACATAATCCGTAACCAGAAGCTGCCCGTGATCGCGCAGCGTTTCGGCCAAAGCTTTGAGAAAGGTTTCCTTTTCCGGGATCTTATAAAGCTCGCCATAGGAATAAACGACGTTGAAATAGCCCTTGCGAAGCTCTGGCTGAAGCGGGTCAAGCGTTTGAACCGGGACTCTTTTTTGAACACCGGCCTGAACAGATCGCTCCATGCCCAAAAGTGCAAGCTCGCCGTCCGGCTCCAGCGCCGTCACCCAAACGCCAAGACGGTCTGCCAGCAAGCGGGCCACACCGCCAAGCTTTGCACCGATTTCAAGACAACTGAGTGTTTCATCAAGTGCCAGCGGCTTGGCAAGCTCAAGGGCGTATTCATGCCCGCCCGGCATCATGATCCCGTGATCAAACAGTTTGTCATAGAGCCGGATACGATCCGGCGGCCAGCGACCGATTTCATCATCAAGCGCAAGCTCACTCAGCTCCGGCTCGACCGGACGGGCAAGCCAGACACGCATCTTGCGCAACCAGTCGGTATAGGCATCGATTTCAAGCTGCAGAAGGTAGTATTCAACAGGATCGTCGTACCCTTCCCACTTCGCGCGCAACCGCGTGCCGAAATCAAGGTGATGTCCCGGCGGCATTTCGAATTCGGGCGCCTCGCCTTGGGCGACGCCAACGGAACCTCCGCCCTTTTCGGGCGCATCACCATCCGCATCAGACTTGCGTTGCCAAAATTTCAGTTTCAAGGCGTTTACCTGTTTGTTCGCATCGCGTGCACTTGCGATTCCTGAAAATATTGCAATTAGCCAAAAGTGACAACGTGTTAAGATTTCCAGCATATGATTGCACCGCGAAATACAATCGATAAAATTGTCGTTTGCTGGATTACTGCGCTGACAAGCATGCCTGACAGGAATTTTCATTCATCATGAACACCGATAACCTCGGCATTTATTATCGCATGCTGAACATTGCGCCGGGGGCGAGCGCAAAGGAAATCAAACTGGCCTATCGCAAGCTGGCCTTTGAATTTCATCCAGACCGCAACACGGACCCGGACTCCGAGGACAGATTCAAGGACATTACCGAGGCCTATGAAATCCTGATTGGCGAACGTAAAGCGCCCAAGCAATCAGGCAATGCGCCCTCGGGAGCCCAAAAGCCCGGCACCGGCACCAACGGGACATCGACCGCTTATGGCCCGAACGCAACAGGTCCGCAAAACGCGAACCGCCAGAAACAGGGCTTTGCCGGCGCCGGGCGCAAACAGGAAAAAGCCAAAGAAACTGCCGAGGAAAAGTTTGCCCGCGCCAATCAGGCCTACCGCGAACAGCAGGCCAAGGCCAATGCGCGCAAAAGCAACATTCATCCCGGTGCCCGTCGCCACAAAGGCAAAAAGACCGAACCCAACGCACAAGGCTTCATCCAGTGCGCGGTCACTGGCGTGGTATCAGCCCAACCGCGGCAGGTGGAATTCAAGGTCGTGCGTGGTTTTCTGAATTCCTGCAACATTGAAACCATCACCGCCAACCTTGCCCCCAAGGGCGCAAAACGCATGGCGCTTAAGGCCAGTTTCAAGACATGGCTGCGCGGGTTTTGGGGCTGGAAGAGCTTTATACCGGCCTGGAAGGCGATTGTTGGCAACATGCGCGGCGGCACTTTCCCGCCGGAGGGCAACGCCAAAATGCTGTTTACACAGGCCAATGCCTTTGAACGGTCTGGCAACAAGCCGCTTGCACGCGCTGTTCTGATGCAGGCGCTTGATTTTATCGGGTCGAACCGCTCTGCCCTTGCTGAACAGGTGCGCGCAACCCAGCGCCGCCTGGATGACGGGCAGCCCGCACGGCGCGTTCGCGACGAATGGAAGCGTGCTGGCATGTTCGATGCCCTGCTCCATCTTAGTCCGCTGTTTTTGCTAATTTTTGCTGCCCTGATTGCCTTTGGCCCCGGCCAGGGATTTGTCACCCGTGACATCCATGAACTGGTTGCCCGACAAGGCACGGAAATCACCCGTCAGGTCAAGGACCTGATTGGTGAAGAACGCGAACCCTATTATGTCGATCGTGAACTTCTTAACCTTCGCGATGGTCCAAGTGTCAATGACACCATCATTCGCCGCCTGACCCGCTTTGAAACTGTCTATGTCGCCGGCGACAGTCAGGGATTCTGGATCGAAATTGAAACCAGCATTGGTGAAAACGGCTTTGTGAACCTTGACGCACTGGTTCCGGGAAATGGTTCTGATGCCCGCGATGCGTGGTGTGCTGAAAACAAATGCGACTGACCGGTTTCCCGATCAGTCGCATCAACTTCATCAAATTCGATTGAGACCTTATCCCTTGGCCGGGATCGCCTTAAGCGCAGCCAGAAGATAATCCCAGAAGCGCGCAACGCTTGGCACATGGACGCATTCATCCGGGCTGTGCGCGCGTTTGATGGTCGGACCGAACGATACCATGTCCCAATGCGGGTATTTCGATCCCAGTACGCCGCACTCAAGGCCTGCGTGAATGACGCGAATTTCCGGCTCCTTGCCAAACATGTCCTTGTGAACCGCCTTCATCAGGCTGACCACTTCGCTGTTGGCATCAGGCTTCCAGCCCGGATAGGCATCGCCCCAGGCAACAGATGCGCCGATATTCTCAAATACCGCTGTTGCGACCTCGCGCAGGGAATCGCGCGCAGAATTGATAGAACTACGTGCTGACAGCGTCACCTTGGCTTTACCTTCGCCAAGCTTGACGATGGCAAGATTGATCGAGGTTTCAACAACGCCGTTGACCGAGGTGCTCATGGCCTGAACACCGTTCGGCGCACCAACACAGGCATTGTTGAACGCCTTGGAGTCTTTTGCGCTCATTGCCTTTGCAGGGACATCTGCGTTGGTTGCGGCAATCGCAAATTTCGGCTCAATCGCGCCGATTTCATCTTTGATGTCGCTGGCAAAAGCATTCAATGCCGCGTCAAAATCAGAAACCTTGCCTTCCGGCAGAACGATGGTCGCAAACGACTCACGCGGGATGGCGTTGCGGGCGGTCCCGGCATTGATTTTAACAATGCGCGCATCAAAATCACGGATCGCGGAGCGCAGAAAACGCGCCATCAGTTTGTTGGCATTGCCAAGACCAAGAATGATGTCGATGCCGGAATGGCCACCTTTCAAACCGGTCAGCGCGATATCACGGGCCACCTGCCCTGCACCGACGGCTTCTTCGCTGTAGTCATAGCTTGCGACCAGATCACCGCCGCCAGCACAACCAACGCAAAGCTCGTACTCGTCTTCGGTATCAAGGTTGAGAAGGATCTCACCCTTAAGTCGTCCCGGCTCCAGGTTCATCGCACCGGTCAGGCCGCGTTCTTCGTCAACCGTGAAAAGAAGTTCAAGCGGGCCGTGTTCAAGGCCGTCTTCGGTCATGAAGCCCATCATTGCCGCCGCACCGATGCCGTTATCAGCACCAAGGGTGGTATTATCGGCAGTAATCCATTCCCCATCCATCACCATACGGATCGGGTCGGTGTCAAAATTGTGGGTCGATCCAGAATTGGCCTGGGTCACCATGTCGACATGGGACTGCAAGATCACCATTTTGCGGTCTTCAAAGCCGGCTGTTGCCGGAACGGACACAACAAGGTTGCCACCGCTGTCGCGGAAATGCGCAAGCCCCTTGTCATCGGCCATCTTTTCCAGAAGCTTTAAAACAGCTTCTTCTTTATTGGACGGACGCGGTGTATCGCAAAGTTTCTGGAAATTATCCCAGATTGCGACAGGCGCAATTTTACGGATCTCGTTCACGGTGGCGCTCCTGGCAAATTTTCGTCTACGGGTTCTCACTTACCCAGACCAGTTGATTACCTTATTGCCGCGCGAATTTAAAGCGTGCCAAGGACGTTTTCGACCAAGCCAGATACAAATTCGAAAAAACCGCATTCCGCGCGCAATTTACGCACGCAAAGCGGAAAAATGCGCAATATGATTTTAAGTTAGTCGACACCAACCACCTGACTGCGGCGCTGCAAAAGCATGACATCGCGCCATTGTCCGGCCAGCGGCCCATAGCCCATGCGCCCCAAACCACGCTTGCGGCCGACGATCTCGAAGCCCAATGCCTTATGCAGGACGAGGCTCGCTTCGTTTTCCAGGAAAATACCGGCTTCAAGCGACCAGATACCATTTTCCTCGCTGGCAGCAATCAAAGCTGAAAGCAGCGCTTTGCCAACGCCCTTCCCGTGATGATTGGGGTCAACATAGACCGATATTTCGGCAATCCCGCGATAAACACAGCGATTTGAAACGCCAGATAACCCGGCCCAGCCAATGACGATGTCGTTATCGTCGCAGGCAACCAGTCGGCATTCCGGCAAATGTCCCTGATCCCAATCTTCCCAGGTTCCTGGATTTTCCTGAAACGTGGCATGGCCCGATTTGATGGCCTGCCCATAGATTTCAACAACACGATTACCATCAGAAACGGTCATGGAACGAACACGCATTACGGCCTCGCACAGAAACTGCCACGCAACTACCAATCAGGTGCGGCATCGAATGTCAGGAAAACATGATGGAAGGCGATGATAATCGATGATCCGGTGATCAGCTATCTTGTTCTTGCCCGGCGAAGCGAAAGACAAGTTGATCACGTCCGGCATCCTTGGCTGCGTACATTGCTTCGTCTGCGACCTTCATCGCTTCTGATAGTTCGATGAATTTTTGCCGGCCCTCGCCGCCGACGGTTGCGCCAAAGCTGGCCGTGACATTGACATACTCCGTACCGGACTTGTCGATTGGCACCCTGATTTCACGGATCATGTTCGACAAACGCTCGCCAATGCGTTTGGTGACCGCAGCCGTCGCAGATGGCAGCAACACCGCAAATTCCTCACCCCCCAGACGAACGACAAGATCGTCGTCACGCAACGCCTGACGCAAGGTATCGGCAACCCTCTCAAGAACCCGGTCGCCCACCGCATGCCCATGGGTATCATTGACAATTTTGAAGTAATCAAGATCAAGAACGATCAATCCGAACAGCCAGCTTTTATCCTTGAGATGGCGAATTTCGCGCAATCTGCTGACCGCGCTTTCAAAACCGCGACGGTTAAGCGCACGGGTCAACGCATCGGTTGATGCCAGGGTATCTAGCATCTGCTCCTTGCGCTTGTGATCGGTAATGTCAGTCGCCGACACCATGACGCCGCCATCATCCATCATGTTCATGCGGATGTCAGCCAGTCGGCCCGATGGTGTCTGCATTTCGTCGATATTGGCATGGCCATGCCCGTTTCGCATCATCTCGGCACAACATTCATGCAGTGCTGAAATATCAAATATCGGTTCGGAGCCATCCGGTGCTTCTCCACCGAAAAGACGGGAAAACTCGTGATTGAAGTGAATAACCTCAAGCTTGTCATCAAGCATCGCAACAGCCGACGGCACCATCCGGATGACTTCGGTTACCGCCTGTTCAAGGCTTGCTTTGGCCCGAACAAGTTGCTGATGCATTTCGACTTCGTCGCGAACATCATGGGCAGTAGTCAGGATCGCCGGCTTGCCGTCATACCAAAGAATGCGTTCATCGGTCAGATCACGCCAGACCGAACTGCCATCATCGAGAATATCGCGCACACGGTGCCGGTCTCCACGCCGTTCGCCGCTCAGAATTGCCGCGACATGGCGAATTGCGCGCGGACGATTTTCGTCGGGGATAAAGCGAAGGATATTGGGGTTTTCCATAAACGCACTGACGTCCTTTGCCCCCATCAGGCGAGCAAAGCTCTCATTAACGTACAATGCAGTCATGTTGCGATGGACCATCACACCAATGAAAGATCGACCCAGCATATGGTCGACCTGCATCGCAGTCGTACCATTATCAATCATCTGTGCCGTGGTCAGGACCGCATTACCGCCTTCCCATTCGACGGTCTCGTCACTGATTTCCATCCAGACAGGCGTTCCATCCGTCCGGATGTTGTAGACTTTCTTCCAGCCGTGAAAACCGCTGCTTTTCTGGAAACTGTTGGAAAGCTTGTCCGCCTCGTGATGGAAACTTGGCGGAATATACTGGCGCATGTCCGGGTCGCTCATAAAGTCCGAGACATCGCGACGGCCCAGCATTTTCGCATAGGCATCGTTGACATACACAGCTTCGAGATCCTTGTGTACAACAACGCCTACGCGTGACCGCCCATACAGACGTGCGATTTCTGTTGGTTCGAACCGCATCAACGTCCTGTATCCCCCGACACATCTAAACCCTGAATGAAAGCACAGTTATCTAAGACTTGTTTCTCTGCGCACCATATTCGAAAGATTACATCAGTTTTGATGCAATTGAAACCGACGGATGCCACCCTCGCACCAGCAAATATGGTCACGATGAGAAACATCATGCTATCAAATAAAAGCAGATCAGCCCGAATATATAAGAACTACAAAATATTAAGAGCAACGATAAATCAACTGAATAGATCGACAATGTCACATTTTCCGGGAGAAACGCGGTGACAGAAATGAAATTTAAAATAATTGCCAAAAACCGAAGCTGGGACGGTTACTGCAAGATTGATGTCTATCAGTTGCAACATGACCGATTTGATGGTGGTCAAAGCCCTGTCCTGCAACGCGAAGTCCTTGAACGCGGCCACGCTGTTGCCGTCCTTCCCTATGACCCGGTCCGCGATGAAGTTGTACTGATTGAACAATTCCGCCCAGGTGCCATTTCTGTCAACGACAGCGACCCAAAAATGCCGATCTGGCTGACCGAAATCGTTGCAGGCATCATAGAAGACGGCGAAACGGCCGAAGATGTTGCACGCCGTGAAACGTTTGAAGAAGCCGGATGCGAACTTATCGGATCGCCCGAACTGATTTCGCATTATTACGTCACACCGGGCTGTTCGACTGAAACGGTCCACCTGTTTTACGGTCAGGTCGATACCACCAATGTTGGCGGGCTGCATGGTGTCGCCGAGGAAGGTGAAGATATCCGGGTCTTCACAGTATCGGCCGAAGAATGCTTTGCCATGTTGCAGAATGGACAACTCTGCAATGCAATGACGACCATCGCCGTTCAGTGGCTGATGCTAAACCGCGACCGACTTCGGCAGAATTCAGAGGCTTGAGGAAGCCGAAGTGATTAATCAGAAAAACAGTAATCACACAAACTTTACGTTATATTTTTTAATCTGCCTTGACTTTTGTGTGCAAAAAGACCAATCAACTATCAAACACATTTGAAATCACCATGTTTGGAGTCTGTCATGGACATTCGCAATGGCACCATCGAAGCCATTGGCCGCACCCCGCTTGTGAAGCTTAAAAAGGTTTCCGAGCTGACGGGCTGCACCATTCTTGGCAAGGCGGAATACGCAAACCCGGGCGGCTCGGTCAAGGACCGTGCAGCCCTTGCCATTATTCGCGACGCCGAGGCGCGCGGTCTTTTGAAGCCGGGCGGCGTCATCGTCGAAGGTACGGCTGGCAACACCGGCATCGGTCTTGCCGTTGTCGGCAATGCGCTGGGCTATCGCACCGTGATCGTCATCCCGGAAACCCAAAGTCAGGAAAAGAAAGACCTGCTGCGGCTTCTGGGTGCTGATCTGCGCGAAGTTCCGGCTGTCCCCTATCGCGATCAGAACAACTATGTGCATGTGTCGCGCCGTCTGGCCGAGGAGCTTGCAAAGTCCGAACCCAATGGTGCGATCTGGGCCAACCAATTTGACAATGTTGCCAACCGTCAGGGTCACATCGACACCACCGCACCCGAAATTTGGGAACAGACCGATGGCAAGGTGGACGGCTTTATCTGTGCGGTTGGTACTGGCGGCACGCTGGCCGGTGTTTCGATGGCGCTCAAGGATCGCAATAAAAACATCCAGATCGGCCTTGCCGATCCGATGGGTGCCGCCCTTTACAGCCACTACAAGTTCGGTGAACTGAAATCCGAAGGAAGCTCGATCTCCGAAGGTATCGGTCAGGGTCGCATCACCGCCAACCTTGAAGGCGTTGAGATTGACCACCCGTTCCAGATCTCGGACGAGGAAATGTTGCCGATCGTGTTTGACCTGCTCAAAGAAGAAGGTCTGTGCATGGGTGGCTCCACAGGGATCAACATTGCCGGTGCGGTGCGCCTTGCACGTGAACTCGGCCCGGGCAAAACCATCGTCACCATCCTGTGTGATCTTGGTACCCGCTATCAAAGCAAGCTTTGGAACCCTGCGTTCCTTAAGGAAAAAGGCCTGCCGAGCCCTGATTGGCTCTAAGCAGAAACCATCCTGAAAGATAAAACCCCCGTCCGGTTTCCGGCGGGGGTTTTGTTTTAATCAGGTCGCGCGGGCAACCTCGTTTCGGGATTGGCGAGTGTCCTGCACTGCACGCGCCCAAAGGTAAAGCCCGCAGAACAGTGCGCACAGCAACAACGATCCAGCAAAGCCCACCACCGCGTTCCATCCTCCCTGATCCCAGAACCAGCCGCCAACCGACCCCATAATGCTGGAGCCCAGATAATAGGCCAGCAGATACAGCGACGACGCATGGCCCTTGGCCGTTTCGGCAAGCCGCCCGACCCAGCCACTGGCAATCGAATGGGCAACGAAAAAGCCACTGGTCAGGACGACAATCCCGCCAATGATCACCGACAGGCTGTCAGAGACAGTCAGTCCGACACCAAGGGCCGCCAACAACAGCCCCACCACAAGCACCGGGCCACGCCCGATCTTGTCTGATAGCGCACCGGCTATCGATGAGGTCACCGACCCGCACAGATAGACCACAAAGATCAACCCGATCTGACTTTGCGATAGGCCATAGGGCGCATCGGAAAGACGGAATCCGACATAGTTAAACACTGTCACGAAGCAGCCCATGGCAAAGGCCCCGATCAGGAACACGAACGGCAAGCCCGCATGTTTCAGATGCCCGCCCCAGGCCCGCAGGTGATAGCCCACCTGAAAGCCGGGACGTCTCACGAAGTTGCGCGATGCTGGCAACAGAACTGCAAAACCAAGTGCGGCAATCAGACCCAAGGCCCCCATCGCGCCGAGGGCAACATGCCAGCCAAACAGATCGGTCAGAAAACCGATCACAACACGGCCACTCAAGCCACCAATCGCGGTCCCGCTGATATAGATGCCCATCGCCATCCCAAGGCCCTTGGGATCGATTTCCTCGGCCAAATAAGCCATGGCAACGGCCGGAACCCCGCCCAGCATCAGACCTTCCAGCGCGCGCACCACAAGAAAGGCATGCCAATCGGAAAGAAACGGCGCGATCAGGTTCAAAACCGATGCCACACAGATGGAAATAAGCATCAATTGCTTGCGCCCGACGGCCTCGGACACAGCACCGGCCAGCAAAATGGCAAAGGCCAGAAACCCGGTGGTCAATGAGAGTGCGAGCGAGCTTTCAGCCGGTCCAACCACAAAGTGGTTTGCAAGTTCCGGCAACAGTGGCTGCACACAGTAAATCAGCGAAAAGGTCGCGTAGCCTGCCAAAAACAGTGCAATGCTGATACGGCGAAATGCGGCCGATCCCGGTTTAATCCACACCGGATCGGCAGACGCATTTGCGTTGGTGGACGCGAGCGGGCTTTGCGAACGTATGGGGGGCGTTGCATCAGATGACGCCGTATCAGCAGCACTATCAGAATGTTGTTCTGGGTCAGTGTCCCGGGAAACAGACATTTGCGACCTCTTTTGGAATGGTTCGTGGGGTGACGCTTATGATTGCACTATCGCGCCTATCCGTCCAATATATGGAACTGTCTTCTGTGATATCTTTTGGATATACCACCAATGGAACTGCGCCATATCCGCTACTTCCTTGCCGTCGCCCGCGAGGGAAATTTTACCCGTGCTGCGGCCCGCATCGGCATCGGGCAGCCACCGCTTAGTCAGCAAATCCGCGATCTGGAAAATGAAATCGGCACGGCCCTTTTTCATCGCGTCCCCCATGGCGCAGAACTGACGGAGGCGGGCACGGCGTTTCTTGAGGTGGTTGCACAGTTCCCCGATCTGGCAGAGCGCGCCATTCGTGCCGCCCAACGCGCGGGGCGCGGCGAAGTCGGATCAATCCGGGTTGGCTTCACGGCGTCCGCTGCATTCAGCCCGTCTGTTCCGCGCGTGTTCCGTGATTTTCGGCGCAGTTACCCCGGCGTTGAGATGACACTCGAAGAAGCCAACTCCGCCCAACTTGTCGCCGGCCTGCGCGATGAACGCCTTGATGCGGTGTTCCTGCGACAAGATACGATTGCGGGCGATGGCATTCGCCTGCATGTGATTTCAAGCGAACCGATGGTGCTTGTGCTCCCCTCCGGTCATCCGGCTGCCCAACGTGAAAAAGTCGCCCTGTCAGAACTCCGTGACGAGGCGTTGATCCTGACCCCGCGCGCGGTTGGCCCAACCCATTATGACAAGGTGGTCACGGCCTGTCGGGACGCCGGGTTTGAGCCGCAAATGGGCCAGATCGCGCCACAGCTGGGATCCGTGATCAATTTCGTGGCGGCCGAGCTTGGCTTTTCACTGGTTCCCAAACCGATGACACAGCTTCAGGCAAAGGGTGTCGCCTATCGCGAGATCGAAGGAGAAGTGCCCATTGCGCAATTGTCACTGGCCTATCGCAGCAATGATATCTCCACCGCATTGCGTAATTTCGTCAGCCGCACCCTTGCCGCCCATCAAAGCTGACAGGATCAACTGTTCTGCCTTTCGGGGCTGGCATGCTGGCAATTTCGCGCTAGATTAATGCCAACTGTGAAATCCGGCGCGCCGCTGAAATCTGTTTCTGTGATGCCCGCGCCAAACCGAAAGTCTGGCTATGCTAAGATATTCCCTTCTTGATCTTTGCCCGGTAAATGCGGGTGAACATCCCTCTGATGCGCTGCGCAATACGCTGGCACTCGCCCAACATGCCGAAAAGCTTGGCTATCATCGTTATTGGCTGGCCGAACATCACAACATGCCCGGCATTGCCAGTGCCGCGACGTCCGTTGTCATGGCCCATGTCGCGGCGGGCACCAAGACCATCCGCGTCGGATCAGGTGGCGTCATGCTGCCCAACCATGCGCCGCTGGTGATTGCCGAACAGTTCGGCACCCTTGATGCGCTTCATCCGGGCCGTATCGATCTGGGTATTGGCCGCGCACCGGGCACGGATCAACGCACCGCCGCCGCCCTTCGCCGCGATATGCACGGCTCCGAAGAACGTTTTATTCAGGATGTCTTGCAGGTTCAGGCATTCCTCGCCCCGCTTGAAGGAAATCCGCCGATCCGGGCCGTACCGGGCTATGGGTCGCAGGTCCCGATGTGGCTTTTGGGCAGCAGCCTGTTTTCAGCTGACCTTGCCGCACGCCTTGGCCTGCCCTTTGCCTTTGCATCGCACTTTGCACCCGACATGTTGATGGATGCACTGACCCTTTATCGCAACCGGTTTGAGCCAAGCGAAGCCCTTGATAAACCTTACGCGGTTGCCGCGATGGGCTTCTTTGCGGCTGACACCGACGAGGAAGGCGAATATCTGGCCACCTCAATGCAGCAGCAGTTCCTGAACCTGCGCCGTGGGACACCGGGCCAATTGCCAAAACCGGTCAAGGACATGAGCGAAATATGGAACCGCGTCGAAAAGGCTGGCGTTGATCACGCCATGCGCTATGCCGCGATTGGCGGGCGCGATACGGTGCGCAAGAAACTGCGCGAATTCGCCTATATGACCAAGGCCGACGAAATCATGGTCACCGCCAACATCTATGATCAGACGGCGCGCCTGAAATCCTTTGAAATCGCTGCCGAGCTGTTTGGCGAAATGAACGCAAAGTCCGAGAACAAAGACTGCGCCTAAGACCAAGCGACACCTTATTTTTGCAAATGCCGGGTTCCCGAGTGAATCCGGCATTTTGCTTTCATCATACGAAATACCAGAACACACCACTTGCGCTTGCATCATTGGTCGGACAATATGCGCGTCCCGTTGAAGACTTCAACGATAGCCCCTTGTTTCAAAAGGTTATGGTGCGCCCTTCATGACCAACTTCCTGCTGGCAGCCCTGCCAATTGCGACCATTCTGTTTCTGATGATCAAGGTCAACTGGGGCGCTGCGCGTGCTGGTGCGGCTGCCTGGTTTGTTACCGTCATCCTGGCAGTGTTCTTCTTTGGTGCGCCGACCGACATGCTGATCATCGCCCAGGCCAAGGGCGTGATGCTGGCCCTGTACATCCTTTATATCGTCTGGGCGGCATTGATCCTGTATTTTGCGGCCGAAGAAGCCGGCGCGATCAAGACCATCGGGCGCGCCATTCGATCGCTTACCGATGACCGGCCCTTACAGCTTTTGATATTGGGCTACGTGTTCGCAAGCTTCCTTCAGGGCGTCGCAGGCTTCGGCGTTCCGATTGCCGTCGTTGCACCTCTTTTGCTGGGCATGGGTTTCTCGCCAGTACTGGCCGTTGCCGCCCCGATGATCGGGCATAGCTGGTCGGTTCTGTTTGGCAATATGGCAACCTCGTTCGAGGCACTGATTGGTGTTACCGGCATTCCGGGAACAGAACTGACCCATTATTCGGCAATCCTTCTTGGCCTGTCGGGCTTTATGTGCGGAGCGGCTGTTTTGTGGCTGGATGGCGGGTTCCGCACAATTCGTCGCCGCATCGTGCCGCTGGTCCTGATTTCCTGCGTCATGGGCGTGGTGCAGTATTTCATGGCCAACTATGGTGTCTGGACACTGGGTGGCCTGACAGCCGGGATTGCCGGGCTCGTTGCCTCCATCATTGTGACCCGGTTCTGGAAACCGCATCCCGATGATGTCGCTGAACAGGTTGCCGATGATCATCAGCACATGCCCTTGATCGAGGCACTCACACCTTATCTGGTCTTCATCGTGCTGGTCACCATGGCGACCTTTGTCCCAGCGGTCGAGATGCTGCTTGGCAAGATCCGCTTCACGCTTGATTTCCCGGAAACCGCCACGGCAACCGGTTGGGTGATCGAAGCCGAAAGTGCCAAGGCCATCGCGATCTTTGGCCATCCCGGCGCGCTTTTGCTTTATACCGCTGCCATCAGCTTCACGTTCTTCAAGCTGCGCGGTCATTACGATGACGGCATTGGCAAACGTATCTGGCAACGCACGCTGAAAAGCGGTCTTCCGACCAGCATCGGCATGGTGCCAGTGATCGGCCTTGCCATCATCATGGACCATGCGGGCATGACCTATGCCCTGGCCGAAGGTGGCGCTGCGGTCTTCTCCGGGGCCTTTGCCGTCGCCTATCCGGTGATTGCACCGGCAATTGGTGCCCTTGGTGCCTTCATGACCGGCAGCACGAATAATTCCAACGTTGTCTTTGGCATGTTCCAGCGTCACACCGCCGAACTTTCCGGCCTTTCAACTGCCCTTGTTCTGGCCGCCCAAGCAACGGGCGCATCACTTGGCAGCATGCTGGCCCCGTCAAAAATTCTGGTTGGCTGTTCAACAGTGGGCCTGTCAGGCAAGGAAGGACCAGTGCTGTCGGTCGTTCTTAAAACCGGTGTTATCCTGACCGCACTATGCGGCTTCATGGCACTGGGTATCCTTCTGATCACGACGATGAACGGGGGCGCGTAACATGAAAAACAAACTGTTTAATCCCGTCTTTCTGGTCCTGACCTCAATCATCCTGCCGATTGCCGCGTTTGAGGCCCTGGTGACAGACAATATCGCCGCAAGCGACATTCTGTTTGCCCTGTTCTGTGCTGTCATGGCGCTGATTGTCGTGCGCAAATAAAAAGCCCGCCGATCCACCTGACCGACGGGCTTACAAGAATATCTTGGCCAAACCTTATGGGCGAAGGGCTGCCAGCTTGACGCCAAAGGCAATGAATACTGCCCCGGTGGTTGCCTTAAGCGCACGCTGGAAACGACCACTCCCGGCAAAGCGGGTCAGGCGTGCCAGCAACATGATCATGGCTGCAAACCAGATGGCGTTGATCGCCGCATGCAAGCACACCAGCATGAAGGCCGAGGTCATCGCCCCCTCACCCACCGGGATGAATTGCGGAAACGCTGCCAGATAAAAGATCGAGACTTTCGGGTTCAGCGCATTGGTCAGAAACCCCTCGCCATAGGCCTTGATCAGGGTGCGCTTGCGCTTCGCCGGTGATACTTCGGCAACCGTTTTCACCCCGCGCCAGGCATCGCGCAATGCCTTGAACCCGACCCAGCACAAATAAGCCGCCCCCAAAAACTTCACGACCATGAAGGCCTGTGCCGATTGCACAAGAATCACGGAAATACCAAGGATCGACAAAGTCCCATGCAAGTAAAAGGCCGTCACAAATCCGGCCACATTGGCCATGCCGGCCATACGTCCTGATGTCGGCACGGTCTTGGCGACCAGTACACCATTGGGGCCCGGCGACATGACAAGCAGTGACGCAACCAATGCAAAACTCAAAACCTGTGACCAATCCATGGGGCGATCCTTTGCAAATGATCAAACGGTGCGCATTGACTGATGACGTTTCGCACCTTGCATTGACTATATCCGGCCTTGATCAACCAACAAGAAAATCATTGTGACCATACATTTTCCGTGCCCGGTCCGGTCAGCCTGCCGGGATCAGGAAAATGATAACTTCTGGGAAAATGATAAAGAATAGAAGTGGCCGCCAGGATCAGGCGGCACTACGGTCGGTGCAATAAAAATCAATATGGCAAAAGCCATGCAACGGCGGGGCACGAAACTCCCCACGAGCAAAATCTTCTGAAGTCTTGGCAATGTGCCTGCCCCAGCAGGCGCAATGTGAGCCCTGCTGACTAGGTTAAACATGCACGTTACCCGATCCATCCGCTCCATCGCCCTTTGCGCCCCTCTCCTGCTTGCCTCAACGCTTGGTAACGCCGAAACCGCGGGTCCTAAATGGGGACCGCATATTGACCTGGAAGGCAAAGGTGGCACGGATCGTAACCTTGGCGAGACGGACCTGTTCATTCCGCTTTGGCAGGATGAGGACACATTGACCTTCACCAGCCTTCGCGCCCGGATGGATGACAACAACAGCCA
The DNA here is from genome assembly GCF_000300275.1 of Thalassospira profundimaris WP0211. Taxonomy (GTDB): domain Bacteria; phylum Pseudomonadota; class Alphaproteobacteria; order Rhodospirillales; family Thalassospiraceae; genus Thalassospira; species Thalassospira profundimaris. The sequence continues at coordinate 187,445 of NZ_AMRN01000006.1, forward strand.
CGAAGGGAACTTCGGTCTTGGCATCCGGCAGATGCTTGATTCGGGATGGAACATTGGCGGCTATGGTTACTTTGACCGCCGCCACAGCCCCTATGGCAACAAATTCAACCAATTGACATTCGGCGCCGAGGCCCTGTCGCTTGATTGGGATTTTCGCGCCAATGCCTATGTCCCGATCGGCACGACACAATACATGGAAGACAGTCTGAGTACTGTTGATGTGAGCGGCACCTCCTTGATGTACAATCAGGGTGAAGAACGCGCACTACGTGGCTTTGACGGGGAAATTGGCTGGCGCATTCCGTTATTTGCGGCTGATGCCGGACAGCAACTCCGTGCCTATGCCGGTGGCTATCGCTTTACGGAAGACGGTGTTGATACGGTACAGGGTCCGCGTGGGCGACTGGACCTGACCTTTGATGAAGTTCCCTTTTTGTGGGAAGGGTCGCGCTTTTCGCTCGGGGCGGAAATTCAGCATGACAGCCCACGGGGCACGCAGGGCTTTGCCAGCTTCCGTCTTCGTATCCCGTTGCAAGGCTTCGGCGATACGCCGAAACCCCGCCTGAACGCGATGGAACGGCGCATGACCGATCCCATCATTCGCGACATTGATGTGGTCAGTCAGGCCGGACAGTTTTCAGAAGCAAGTGAAATCACCCAGACTGCGGACGGGGAAACGATCACAGTTCTGAACAGCAACTCGACATCGGCGACGAACTTTGCAACTGAAATTGCCAATGCAGGTGCCAATTCCACCGTGATCCTGAGCGGCAATTACACCGCGATCAATTCCGTCACAACGGTTCAGAGTGGACAAACAATTGTCGGGGGTGGCGCACTCGACATCAAAACCCCGACAGGACGGTCAGTTACGGTCACCATTCCGGATGCATCAATCTCGGGCGAGGGAAGCAATGGCAGCGCCGGCGGTGGTAAGCGTTTCTTTAACATGGCCGATAACAGCAGCCTGATTGGTGTGACCGCGAACGTTAACACAACAACCGGGTCAGCATACATCGTCCACATCGAAGGAAAGCAGAACGTTACCATTCGGAACAACAAACTGACAACGCAGAACGTCAACTCAACCGCAGGCGCTATCATAATCAGAGACAGCCAGGATGTTACGATCAAGAATAATGTTTCATCCGTTACCTCCAATGCAAATGGTGCCCGATTCCTGGCGATTATCGGCAACAATTCCAACATCAGCATCGATGACAACAAGCTTTCCGTGAGCGGATCAGGCGTCGACAAGCGATTTGTATTCTTCGCCAATTCATCAACCACAAATAACCTGTCAGGGACAGGTAATACCACCAACAACGTCAACCCATGTGGTGACGGCGGCGGAACCCTTCCCACCGTTACTGGCTCAGTCACGGTAGACGGCACCGCGGTAGACGGCACCGCAGTAAACAACCTCGAATGTCGATAGTTTGATACTGTAAAAATCCGGCCGTATCGGCTTTGACTTGAATGTTCTTCTTTTGTTCCCTATTGTGACTATATGAAGAACAATATCAACCAAACCCACGCCCACACCCGGGCCGCCATTTTTGATGATGGATGGTCAAACGCGAAATGTGATCTGAACATCTTGCCCTCCCGCGGACAAAAGGGACGCGGCGCGGTGTCCAATATTGACGGGCGATTTGAACGTCATATCCATCAGGCGGTTGATGACGGATGGCTGGGCACATTGATGGAAGATCAGGACGCCCCACGCACCAAAACCACCCTTGGCATAGATGGTGCGCGTTCTGTGATCACCCGCAATCAAAGCCCGGACGTGCCGTTTGATCGGTCGATCAATCCCTATCGCGGGTGTGAGCATGGCTGTGTCTATTGCTTTGCCCGTCCGACCCACGCCTATCTGGGTCTGTCGCCCGGTCTTGATTTTGAAACGAGGCTTTTCTGGAAGCCGGAAGCTGCCCAGCTTCTGCGCAAGCAACTGTCATCCAAGGCCTATCAACCCGCCCCGATTGTTATTGGCACAAGTACCGATCCCTATCAGCCAGTTGACCGTGACAAGCGACTGACGCGATCCATCATCGAAGTCCTGTCAGACTGTCAGCATCCCTTTTCCCTCATTACCAAAAGCGCACTGGTCACCCGCGATATTGACCTGATCGCACCAATGGCTGCCAAAAACCGGGCATCCGTCGCCGTTTCTGTCACAAGTCTTGATCATAGGTTGTCAAACCTTCTGGAACCCCGTGCCTCTGCCCCGCACCGCAGGCTTGAGGCCATCCGGAAGCTTTCAGATGCCGGCATTCCGGTCACCGTCCTTTGTGCTCCTATTATTCCGGGCCTCAATGATACGGAGATCGAAAAGATCGTTGCGGCTTGCAAGGACGCCGGTGCGCAATCGATTGGTCACATCGTCTTGCGGCTGCCGCTTGAAATCGCCGATCTGTTCGAAGAATGGCTGGAGGCCCATTACCCTGATCGCAAGGCAAAGGTGATGTCGCTGATCCGTCAGATGCGCGATGGTCAAACCTATCAATCGGAGTTCGGCACCCGCATGCGCGGCACGGGTCCGATTGCCGATCTGATCGCCAAACGCTTTGACGCTGCGCGCAAAAAGCATGGCCTGACCAACCGGTCTCTCAACCTTGATTGCAGCGGCTTCAAACGTCCCAGCGCGAACGGGCAAATGTCGCTGTTCTGACATCAACAGCAACATTGCCATATCCCGCAACAGATACCCCATCCGGTTCAGTCCGCGCGCCGGATCAGCATCGTGCTTTTGCCCCCAACCGTGAGGCGCAGCACTTCGCCATCATCAAAGGCGTAGCTCAGGATATGATGGTCGGGATCAATGATCTGTTTGCCTTCGATGGTGACAGCACCACGTGCAACCAGTTCACTTGCCGCCGTGCTGGTCTCGGCAAAACCGGCCATCAGAATAAGCGGCACCACACCAATCCCGTCTTTCAGGGCGTTCGGCGTGAAATCAAGTGTCGGCATGCGATCCGCAAGAGAGATATGGGTCATTTTCCGGTTTCCTTGTTGGTGAAGCCACCTCGGGCAAACCGGTTTATGGAAAAAACAAAGGCCGCCCTGGGGCAGCCGGTCTTGGTTTAATTTACAAACACATCAACAGGCGCCGCGCTATGTGCACGACGTAAAATAGGCGTTCTGATGTGTAACAATGTTTTCCATGCTTTTATGCATATGGCGCTTTTTTCGTTTGGTCAAGCCGCTTGTTGATCACACCCCAAACCAAAGAAAAACACCCGCCAGCAAAACCGGCGGGTGCAACGAAACATTGATGGCTTGGCCAAAAAGCGAAGATCCTAGCTGACAACCCGATAGCGGGCATGCACTGCCGGTTCGCTGATGATGGCGGGATCGATCATGGCATTAACCGCGTCTTGTGCTTCGCTGGCGGCCACACCTTCGCGGTCCTTGGCGTTTACATTTCCATCTTCGCAAAGCGCCCTGGCACGTGCACTTTCAAAGAATCGCAAACCACGTTTTTCCATGACATACAGGGTTTCACCACCCCACTGTCCGGTCCAGACAAGACCAGAAAGACCTTCCATTTCCCGTTCAATCCGGGTCGGAGAAATCGGCATCCCGAGACAGGTGGTCAAAAGGAAGGAAAGTTCGGCTGCAGTCACCCCGTCTTCGCAGCACTCCTCGGCCAGAACCGACATCACCGCCATGGTCACAACCCGAAGCGAAACCTTTTCCGCATCAAGCCCCGGGAACCGGTTTTGCTGAAGTTCGACAATGTCGTTGGCAATACGATCAACATCGCCACGAATGACATAACGGCCCCGCCATACCCGGCAGCTGCTTCTGACTTCCCACGCGCTCATGATTTGGTCCCACCCGTTTTTGTTTGTCCCTGCTAAAAAAGATACAACAAACATACATAACGTCAATATCTTTTTCGACTTTTTGTATTATTTCATACACTCATCACGAAACCAGCGGAAGCCATCAGTTGCAACGGTGTAACCGTCTTCGCCCTCGACTTCTTCAAGGTAGCCTCTTGCCACGGCTGCATGGAAATCCCGGCTAAAATTGCGCGGCATCCGCAGATGATCCTGGCGGCGCAAAAGGCGGCGCACATCACCGCGCGTTACAAAACTCCTGCCATCGCGATATTGCAGCCAGATTGCCGCCAGCAAGATTATCTCGGCAAAGCCACGTGGTTGCAGGCGTCCGACCAGATCGGCAAAACTGCCAACAAACCCCGTAATGAACATGCCGGGATCTACTGCGCCGGAAAATGCCGCATCGCCTGTATTTCCATTGGCAAAATATGCCTCGCCTGCCCCCTGCACGCCACTGACTGCGGTCGGGGCGCGATCATTCGCCTTGCCCCCCGCACCTTCCTTTGCGAAGCCATCAACCGCGCCGTTCTCGTGCGGGCGACCGCCACCCGAAACACCAGGTACAGAACCATGCACCGCGCCAACAGCCATTCCCGGCACTGACGGCGCCTGCCCGAACAATGCAGCCATCACCACCGGCAAACGCGCAGGCGGAATCGCGCATTCGAGATCGACTGGCCCGAAGTCCCCTTCGCCGGAAAGCTTGACATGGATAATGGCTGGCACGGCTATATCACTCCTGAATTACACCGCAGCGATACCATACATTACGTACAATTTTCAACATCAATATTACATTTATGTATACTAACTTACATTTAAGCCGAAGGATTGCCGTAACTTTGGCCTCGACAATTGCCGGTCCGCCACCGCACCATAATCCCGGCAATCAACCCATTCGCACCAATCCTGCGTGACGAACGGACGCCCCGGCACCAAACGCAGGGCGGTAAAATCAAGAACGCCATCAACCGCCACCAACGGGAGACCAGAAAACATGACACGCCTGATGTTTCGCGAAGACGCCTATGCAAAGAATTGCAACGCCACCGTCACCAGCATTTCGGATCGCGGGATCGAACTTGATCAAACGGTGTTTTACGCAACCGCTGGCGGCCAATCGGGTGATATCGGCACACTAACCCTTGGCGATGGCACGGCCCTTCCCGTCGTTACCACGGTCAAGGATCGCGAAACCGGGCGTATCTTGCACATCATTGCTGATGATCATCCCCTGCCCGCGGTTGGCGATACGATCACAGCCGAACTTGATTGGGACAATCGCCACAAGCTGATGCGCTTTCACACCTGCCTGCATCTTTTGTGTGCCGTCATCGAAGGTGATGTCACGGGTGGCAACATCGCCGCCCACAAGGCGCGGCTGGACTTCAACCTGCCAGAGGTCACACTCGACAAGGATGAAATCAGCGAGAAGCTTAACGAACTGATCGCACGCGATGCCGATGTCTATGACGGGGAAATCTCCGTGGCCGAACTTAAGGCCAATCCGGAACTGGTGCGCACCATGTCGGTACAGCCGCCGATGGACGGACATTCCATCCGGACTGTCACCATCGAAGGGATCGATTTCCAACCCTGTGGCGGCACCCATGTGCGCAAAACCGGCGAGATCGGCAAGGTCATGGTTGCCAAGATCGAAAAGAAAGGCCGTCAGAACCGCCGGATCAATATCGTATTTAACAACTAAGACAGGACCGTTCGCATGGAACAGCCATCACTAGAATTTAACGGTTTCAGAGGGGCGTCACCAGAAGAAGGCTTGTTTCTTGAGTTTGACGTCATAGACCCGAACTTGGGTTTTTGTAGCCCTGACGCGCCTCAACCAGACCGTAAACAAACAACGATTTTAGTGATAGTTGAGCCGGACGCTGTTCTCGAACTATCAAAAGATAGCCTGTTGCCACAGCTCCCCGATGAGGTGACATACCAGCTTTTCAAAGAACCGCTACTCCGCGCTATCTATAACAATCATTGGAACCTGGAGACAGGAACGCCTCTGCAAACAAAGATCATAATCACTAGAAATGACATCATAGGTTAGAGAGTGGTCACTGGCAGATTGCACGCGATCAGTTGCCTGCTTCAAGCTATGCCGTTACAAATTTAAATAGATTCAGGACCAAATTTAAAACAATCCCGGAACCAACCGGAAATCCACCACCGTCAATCGGAGCTTGTCCATGACCAACCCACTTTCCGACGCCCTTGTGTCCACCCAATGGCTTGCGGATCACCTTGATGCACCGGATGTACGCGTCGTCGATGCCAGCTGGTACATGCCAGCCGAAAACAAAAATGCCCGCGACTTCTATGATGCCGAACACATTCCGGGCGCGGTTTTCTTTGATATCGATGATATCGCCGCCGATGACAGCGCCCCGCTGCCGCACATGATGCCCGATGCGATCAAGTTTTCCGCCAAGGTCCGCAAACTCGGCCTCGGCGATGGTGTCCGTGTGGTTGTCTATAGCCAGAAGGGTTCCGCCCTTGCCGCCTGCCGTGCATGGTGGATGCTGCGCCATTTCGGCCATCATGATGTCGTCGTGCTTGATGGCGGCCTGCCAAAATGGATCGCCGAGGGACGCCCGGTCACCGACGCACCTACCCCGCCGCGCGAACGCCACTTTACCGCACGCGCCAACAGCTTTTTGCTGCGTGAATATGATCAGGTTCTCTCGAACGTCAAAACCAAACGCGAACAGCTGGTGGATGCCCGCGCGGGCGAACGCTTCCGCGGTGAAGTTGACGATCCTTGGGGCAAATCTGGCCACGTTCCCGGCTCCTACAACCTGCCCTTTACCGAACTTCTGAACTCAGATGGCACGTTTAAGTCGGCGGATGAAATCAAGGCCGCGTTCGACGCAGCAGGTGTCGACCTTAACAAACCGATTGTTGCAAGTTGCGGTTCGGGCGTTACCGCCTGTGTTCTTGCCATGGGGGCCTATATTTCCGGCCACAAACAGGTCGCGGTCTATGACGGATCCTGGGCGGAATGGGCCACCACGGAAGACAGCCCGGTTGATACCGGCCCGGCCTGAAAATCCGGCCCCGTCCGTATCACACATTTAAAATGAGAAACCCGATGCCCGCCCCATCCCCGTTCGGTTCGGATATGACCAACCATACCGCCGATGGCGCGGGCATCAGACTTGAACAGCTTAAAGCGCCCTCAAACGACGACATTGCCGCCATCACCCGCCTTTGGATTGCAACCGGCCTGATCCCGGCAATCCGTGATACAAGGCAGGATATCGAAAACTGTATTGCGGCCGATAATGGCAGCCTGATTGTCGCGCGCATGCCAATTGATCAGCGAATCTTTGCCACCATGATGACCGGCCATGACACTGTCTTTGGCTGGATTCATTATCTGGCGATCGCCAAGCACGCCCAAGGCAGTGGCATTGGCCGCGAACTGGTAAGTTTGGCCGAGGATATCCTGCGTCTTTCGGGCTTAAGTGAAATTCGGGTCACAATTGAAAATGCCGCAGCGGGTGATTTTTACGCCAAACTCGGCTATGACTTTATAGCAAGCGTCACCGATCAGGCTGATCCTGATCCGCACCAAAACAAGATAATGCGCAAGAGTTTAGACCAATGACCCCATCCAATCCGCGCAAGCTGGAAGTTGTCGTCAGCTTCCTTGAAATGCAAAGCCCGCCCGAACGCGCACCGGCCATCGTCCCACCCGGCAAGGTCGCGATCATCCGGGCTGAAAACCCGACCCTGTCATTTTATCGCTACCTATATAATACGGTCGGCGAACCATGGCTGTGGTGGCAACGCCGCCTGATGAGCGACGAAGAACTCTCTGCGATCCTCGCCAAGCCGGAAACACATGTTTATGTGCTTTATGTTGCTGGCGTTCCGGCGGGCTTTGCCGAGCTTGATCTGACGGATTTTGAATCGGATAACGTCATTGATCTGCACTATATGGGCCTGATGCCGGAATTCATCGGCAAGGGCTTTGGCAAATACCTGCTGGATTGGGCGATTGATACCGCCTGGAGCTTCAAGCCCACCCGTATCACGGTCAATACCTGCACGCTTGATCATCCAAGTGCACTTGGGGCTTACCAAAAGGCAGGATTTGCTATATATGATCGCCGAACCGATATTGTTGATGATCCGCGCGACACAGGACTGATCCCGCATATCGATCACCATGTCGATCATGATGGTCATCCCGCGAGAGATACACCTGATCGCGAAAGTGATCCGAAAAATGCAAATAATGCAGATTCCGACACTTTGATCGTTGACTTTCCCGACCGCGCACGGTAACAAGCGCGCCTGAGTTTACCCAAGCCAGAGGATGATGACCCATGGCAGTGCCAAAGAAAAAAGTGACCAAGTCCCGTCAGGGCATGCGTCGCTCGCATGACAAGCTCGCCAAGGGCTCGTACCGCGAAGACAAAGAGACCGGCGAACTGCATCGCCCGCACCACATTGACCCGAACACCGGTATGTACCGTGGTCGTCAGGTGGTCGAGCCGAAGATGTAATTCCGCACCGGAGAGCTTTTTGCTCTTTGGCGGTTTGCGACGCTATATATTTCCGCGCCAGTCCTATCGGACTGGCGTCTGGTTTAAAAAGGGATGAAACCGTTTGGTTTCATCCCTTTTTATTTATCCCTACTCAAAACCATCCATACCGGTTCCGCACACAATCACCCCGACCCGCCCAGGATTTGGATCGCCCAGGCGATCATTCATAACAGCCGCAATACCGGCGGCGGCCGAAAGTTCGACCGAAATGCCGAACTCCTTCCAAAGCCACTTGGCAGATTTTTGCATTTCCTCGTCACTGACCAGTGCGATGCGATCCACATTCCCGCCAATCAGATCGACATTAAGTGCCGATGACTGACGCGGTGCCAGACTGGTGGCGGCTGTATTCACGCTGGGCAAAGTCGCGACCTCGTTGGCCTTAAGGCTTTCAAACAGGGTTGCCGCCCCGGTCGGCTCCACACCGATCACCCGGATCGATGGGCGCAACAAGCGTGCGGCTGTCGCCACACCGGCAATCAGTCCACCACCACCAATCGCAACGACCAGCGTATCAAGGTCGGGTTGCTGTTCTAAAAGCTCAAGCGCGATGGTTCCCTGCCCGGCAATCACCTTGGGGTCGGCGAACGGGTGGATATAGGCCATACCGCTTTCATGTGCGTGCCCCATCGCGGCACGGTTGGCGTCATCCCAAACGGCCCCGATCAACGCCACATCAACACCCTGCGCGCGCAGTTTTTTGACTTTGGGCTGTGGTGTATTGGTCGGCAGGAAGATTTTCACCGGTACACCCAGTGTGCGGGCCGCATTGATCACACCCAAGCCATGGTTGCCACCCGATGCGGTGCACAGCCCGGCAGAGCGTTGTTCCGGTTCAAGGGCCAGTGCGGCATTCATCGCCCCGCGTGCCTTAAAGGACCCGCTGACCTGCATGTTTTCAAGTTTCAGGAATATCTCGGGGATGCGATCACGCGCGACAAAGCCCGATGTATCGCCAAAATTGCTGGCCTCAAACACCGGGGTCAGGCGCATATGGTCCGATATCGCCTTGCGCGCAGTGCGAAAATCCTGAAGTTCAATCACGGGGCCCCCTTGCTGTATTCTGTGTCATTCGGTGCTGTTATCGCCTGTAAAAAATAGCCTGATATCAGGCATTAACAATGGCTTTGACGCAAAAAGCCTTGAACGGCCGCCGCCAAGGTGGTTTGTCTTTGAGGCATAAGACGTCGCGCCCAAGGAGAACCGCCTGTTATGTCATCGCAAAGCCCCAAACATACCGCAACCAAACTGGTCCATGCCGGTCGCCGTTCCAGCCAGTATCACGGCGTGGTCAACCCGCCGGTTCTGCATGCCTCGACCATCCTGTTTGACAGCCTGGCAGAACTTGAAAAGGCTGGCGCCTCGGTCCCCGGAAAAACGACCTATGGCCGCCACGGAACGCCGACGCGCTTTTTGCTGGAAGAAGCCGTTGCCGAACTTGAAGGTGGCTATGGCACGCTATGCGTTTCATCGGGCGTTTCGGCCATCACCAATGCGATCCTCGCCTTTGTGAAGCCCGGCGATCACATCCTGATCACCGACAGCACCTATTTCCCGACTCGCAACCTGTGCAATACGTTCCTCAAAAAGTTCGGGGTCGAGACGGAATATTATGATCCGGCGATTGGCGGCGACATTCCCGGCCTTATTCGCGATAACACCGCCCTTGTCTGGTGCGAAAGCCCGGGGTCACTGACCTTTGAAATGCAGGATATCCCGGCAATCGCCAAGGCCGCGCACGCGCGCAATGTAAAGGTGATGCTTGATAACACCTGGGCTTCCCCGATCCTGTGCCGTCCGTTTGAATTGGGTGTTGATGTTTCGGTTCAGGCGGGCACCAAATACATTGTCGGTCATTCCGACGTCATGCTGGGCACCATCACGACCGCGACTGAGGAAGACCTTCTGACCATCAAGAAGCAGGTCCTGATTTCCGGTGATGCAGTTGGGCCAGATGATTGCTATTTGGCCCAGCGCGGGCTTCGCACCCTTGCTGTGCGTCTTAAACAGCATCATGAAAGCGGCCTTAAGGTCGCAAAATGGTTGCAAACCCGCCCGGAAGTCAAACGCGTGATACATCCGGGCCTCCCCGATGATCCGGGACACGCCATCTGGAAACGCGATTTCACCGGTGCCTGCGGTCTGTTTTCCTTTGTCATGCAGCCGGTCGAAAAGGCGCAGCTCGCCAATATGGTCGATCATATGGAGCTGTTTGGCATGGGCTTTAGCTGGGGCGGCTTTGAAAGCCTGATCTTGCCGTCCGATCCGGCCAAAATCCGCACTGCCACCAAATGGGACGAAGATGGCCAACTGGTCCGGCTCCATATCGGCCTTGAAGACCCCGATGATCTGATCGCCGATCTTGAAGCCGGGTTTGATCGGCTGAAAACGGCCTAAATCCGAAAAGCACACCCGAAAATGACAAAGGGCGCTGAACTTTCAGCGCCCTTTTCAGTTCAAACCTTTAAACCTTCGTGGCCTTAGAGCCACGCAAACAAAAGCGATGCAATCACAATCACCGACAGGATGACGCGCAAGTTGCCATACCATGATGGAAACTGCTCGCTTTTGACGGTCTGCAAATCGATCAACAGCATGGCCGCAAAGCTTGCTGCCAGAACAGGCAACCCAATCGCCAGCGGCACAAGCAGTGTCAACCATCCGATAAGCGACGGCACCACACTGATGCCAAGCGCAACCCACAGGAACTTGTCGGCAACGGCCCCCTGATCAAAGGCCTTGATCGCCCTTCCCCAATGCACACCACCCAGAAATGACAAAATCACCGCGCCATAGGCGACAAGGGTGAAATAGGCCAAGGATTGATGCGCACCCGATAAGAATGCGCCGCCAATCGACAAGCCAACAAACGGGATCGCACCACTTAGCCCGAACCAACGTGCGGGCACCGGGATGGATGTAAAGAAAGGCGCACCTTCCCGCGAGCCCGAAGCGGATGCTGGATTACGATTTATTGATGAATGCTGCGGCACGCCGATATCCTTTCACGCGGTTCTATCTGCGCTTTACGGAATCGGGTGCCGGGCTGATCACCGCGTTTGCGGCGATAACGTTTAGCTACCTGCAAAGTGGCGCTTGGCACTCATCACAATGCCGCTGGCAACAAAGATCGCCGCGGCTGAAATCACGATGCTGGGCCCGGCTGGCGTATCAACATGCCAGGACAGGGAAAGACCCGCCAGAACCGACGCCGCGCCAAACAGCCCCGCACCAATCGCCATCTGTTCAGGTGTGCGGGCAAAGAAACGCGCACTTGCGGCTGGCACGATCAAAAGGGCTGTAATCAGCAAAACCCCGACAATCTTGATCGCCATACCGATCACAAGCGCCATCAGAAGCATGAAGATCAAACGCAGACGTTCGACCGGGATGCTTTCGGCCGCGGCAATTTCCGGGCTGACTGTCAGCGCAAGCAACGGCCGCCACATCCATGCAAGGATGCCAAGTGCAAAGGCGCCGCCAACCGCCAAAAGCAAGATATCCCCGGTATTGACCGCCAGAATATCGCCAAACAGATAAGCCATCAGATCAACAGCCACCCCTTGCACAAAGGCAAGCGCGACCATGCCCAGTGCCAGCGTGGAATGCGCCAGCATGCCCAGCACCGTATCACTGCCAATCCGCGATTGCCGCTGCCCATAAGCCAGAATAAGGGCAGCCGCCAGACAAGTCGCGATCATGCCGATCCGCACATCGACCCCGATCAGAAGACCAAGCGCCACCCCCAGCAATGCCGTATGCGCCAGCATGTCGCCAAAGAACGCCATGCGTCGCCAGACGATAAAGGCGCCAAACGGTCCACAGACAATGGCCAGCAAAACACCGCCCAAAACGGCGCGAAACAGGAAATCGTCCATCATTGGTTTGTTCCCGCCCCTTCTTTGACGGCATTATTGTGATCATGCGCGTGATCATCTGCGTGATGGTGATGCGCATGGTCATGCGAATGATCGTGACCACATCCGCCAACAACATGCCCCGACAGATCATGTTCGTGATCATGTTCGTGGTGATAAATGCCGATCGCATCGGCCTCGCGCACACCAAACAAGGACCGGTATTCCGGATGCTGGCGCACGGTTTCGGGAATGCCTGAACAACAGACATGGCGATTGAAGCAGACCACCTGATCGGTCTTGGCCATCACCAGATGCAGGTCATGTGAAATCATCAGAACGGCGCAATCAAGTTCACGGCGGATCTCGTCAATCAGGCGATAAAGCTCCGCCTGCCCGGAAACATCGACGCCCTGCGTCGGCTCATCGAGCACCAGCAAATGCGGGCGCAGCAAAAGGGTGCGGGCCAGCATCACACGCTGCGTCTCGCCACCTGAAAGCTGGCTCATCTGCGCGTCAATCACATGCCCTGCCCCGACCTGCGCCAGAACGCCTTCGCAATCCGCCCGGCTCACGGACCGGGTCAGGCTCAGAAACCGCTTCACCGTCATCGGCAAAACCTGATCAATGGCAAGCTTTTGCGGCACATAGCCAATCGTAAGCCCGCGTTTGCGCACGACCTCGCCACTATCGGCTTTCTGCAAGCCCAGAAGCGTCTTGACCAATGTGGATTTGCCAGCACCATTTGGCCCGATCAGGGTAATGATCTCGCCCGGATGGATGGCAAGCGATACCTGATCAAGCACCCGCTCATTGCCAAAGGACAGAACAAGGTCACGGCCTTCAATGAGTGGCGCAGTCATGGCACAGCCCCTTGATCTCGACCGTGGTCGCCTGAATGGTAAAACCGACACTGCGGGCTGCCTTGCGCACCGCGTTGCTCATGTCTTCGTTGACCGCCTCGGCCACGCGCCCGCAATCAGTACAGATGAAATACTGCCCCAAATGTTCGCAATCAGGCCGGTCACAGCCGAAATAGGCATTAAGCGACTCAATTCTGTGCACCAGACCAAGCTCGGTCAGGAATTCCAGCGCGCGATAAACCGTCGGTGGCTGCACCCGCTGCCCTTCGGCGGTCAGCGCATCCAGCAGCTCATAGGCCGTCACCGCCTTATGCGATTGCCAGATAAGGGTAAAGACCTTGCGGCGCATGTCGGTAAAACGCGCATTTTCGCTGTCACAGACTTTCTCTGCCTGCGCAAGTGCGCTATGCACACATCTGTCGTGATCATGGCCCTTTTTCGGGAAAAGATCGCTCATAGCTGAATATCTCGTATCGACGGCCATCTGGTTTCGGCGGTTTCGGCCCAACCGATTTCAAAAAGCCGTGGCATCTGATGAAATGTTATAATATATCATTTTCTGACGCGCCGAACGTCAAAAGTCAACCACCATCGACCGGAGCTTCCCCATGACGGGCTCAAATGCACTGATTGCCGACAAACTGAAATTCAACGAAAACGGCCTGATCCCGGCAATCGCCCAGCAACATGACAGCGGCGAAGTCCTGATGATGGCGTGGATGAACCGCGATGCCGTGCTTGAAACACTTGAAACCGGCCGGGTGTGTTATTTCTCGCGCTCTCGCGGGAAACTCTGGCGCAAGGGCGAAAGCTCCGGCCAGGTGCAGAAACTTGTCGATTTTCGCTATGACTGCGACATGGACACCATTCTGGTCGAGGTCGATCAGATTGGCGTTGCCTGTCACACCGGGCGGCGCAACTGTTTCTATTTCGCCGCACGTGATGGCAAGGAAGTCGTGATTTCCGAACCGGAAGTTTCGGCCGAAGAGCTTTACGGCAAGAAATAAGCCCCAAATCCCACGCCCAGCGCAAAAGACCTGATTGATCATGGCCCTTTCCAACGAACATTTTGACCGCATCGCCACCACCGTCATCACCGGCTTTCTTGGCAGTGGCAAGACCACGCTTTTGAATGCCCTGCTGACACAGGATGGCATGGATAAGACGGCCGTGCTGATTAACGAGTTCGGCGAAATCGGGCTCGATCATCTTCTGGTGCGCGAAGTGTCCGAAGATGTGGTATTGCTAAATTCCGGCTGCATTTGCTGCTCGGTGCGCGGTGATCTGATTTCGGGCCTGCGCGATTTGTTTGTCAAACGCACGCGCGGTGAAATCCCGGAATTTGATCGGGTGATCATTGAAACCACCGGCCTTGCCGACCCGGCCCCGATCCTGCACACCCTGATGACCGACCCGCTTCTGACCACCAAGTTCCGCCTTGATAGCGTGGTGACCACCGTCGATGCCATCCACGGCGCAGGCCAACTTGATAACCATCCCGAAAGCGTCAAGCAGACGGCCGTTGCCGACCGCATCCTGATGACCAAGGCCGATCTGGCCGATGAGGCAACGCGCACAGCCCTTGAAACCCGCCTGCGCGCCCTTAACCCGGCCGCCCCGATCTATCCGGTGGTCAATGGCGACATTGCGGTTTCAAAGCTGTTTAATGCCGGGCTGTATGATCCGACAACCAAAAGCATGGATGTGCAGAAATGGCTGCGCGACGAAGCCTATGAACAGCATGGTGATGCGCATAACCATCATCATGACGATCACGGGCATCATGACCATCATGATCATTCGCACGACCACCATGATCACAGCCATGACGTCAACCGCCATGATGACCACATCCGGTCATTTTGCATTACCTTTGACGAACCGATCCATTGGGATGCCTTTGTCACCTGGGCCGAAATCTTTACCCAGATGCGCGGCGAAAGCCTTTTGCGCGTAAAGGGCATCCTTAATCTGGTCGGTGAAGATGCGCCTGTCGCCATTCACGCCGTGCAGCATGTTTTCCACCCGCCGGCATCCCTGCCCGCATGGCCAAGTGATGATCACCGGTCCAAGATCGTCTTCATCACCAAGGATCTTGGGCCCCAGGTGATCCGTGAATCGCTTTATCACCTGAATGCCGCGGTCAGCGAAACCAATGATGGCAATACGGTCAAAGAATAATCGACTGCGTTTGAGCCACATCAAGGATCATTACCCGTGATTGCGGCAATCTCGTCCTTGGCTTGATACAGCCTCACTCTAAGTCCTGAACTTCGGGCGACCCATTAATTTGGTCGCCCTTTTTCTTTGCCTGAAAATCCCCACCCGCACACGGGACAACCCCGGGCCTCTCGCCAATTGCACAGCCTGTACCATCCTGATGTACAGGTTGCGATCGGCGACATGCGCACTAAATCTGGCGCAAATCGGGCAAACTGACACCGGATCGTCATTTGCACATGACACCGCGAAGACCCAAAATCACAACAATCAAACGAAACAAGGGGGTACACCAGTATGATTTACCGGAACTGGCAGGACACTAAAATCCCGGCCCTTGGCTTTGGGACGTACGAGCTCAATAACGATGAAGCGTCGAAAATGATCGCTGAGGCCGCCAAGATCGGCTATCGCCATTTCGATACCGCCCAGATGTATCACAACGAACAGGGCGTTGGTCAGGGCCTGAAAAACTCCGGCCTCGCGCGCGATGACTACTTCCTGACCACCAAGGTCTGGTACGACAAATTCCAAAGCGGTGATTTGCAGACCTCCGTGGTCGAAAGCCTGCGCAAGCTTGATCTGGACCATGTTGATCTGCTGCTGCTGCACTGGCCCAATGATGACGTGCCGCTTGAAGAAACCATGGCTGCCTTGAACGAGGTCAAAAACCTCGGCATGACGCGCCTGATCGGGATTTCAAACTTCCCGACCGCCCTGATTGATCAGGCCGTGTCACTGACCGATGCGCCGCTGACGGTCAATCAGGTCGAATATCACCCCTATCTTGACCAGTCCAAGGTGCTCGAAAGTGTGCGCGCACACAACATGCTGCTGACGGCCTATTGCCCGATTGCGCGTGGCAATGTCATGAAGGACGCAACACTTAAGGCCATCGGTGAAAAATACGGCAAGTCGCCCGTGCAGGTAACCCTGCGCTGGTTGCTGCAACAAGAAAGCGTCATGGCGATCCCGAAATCGGGTTCCCCCAAAAATGCCGCGGCCAATTTCGATATCTTTGATTTCGAGCTGTCTGAAAACGACATGGAAGCAATCCATGATCTTGCCAATCCAAACGGTCGCCTGATTGATCCGTCCTTCGCCCCGGAATGGGACAAGGCCGCCTGATCACCATCTGGCGTAACAGCGGACTGACATACAAAATTACCAAGACCGGCTTGCTTTAAGCCGGTCTTTTGCGTTTGGCGACACCGTTACATCAAAAACACGCGATTTACGCCGCGATCTTGCCCACCGCTTGTTTCGCACCTGCGAAAAGCGTATTTTAATTCAATCTAATCAACCAACTGGCAGCACACCGCTTATGAGCACCGTAAACACCAACGATAAAACCGACCCGGCCGCAACCAGCGAAACACCCAAAAAGGACGATATCGCCCATCGCCCGTATGAGGATGTGCTGGCCCTGCTGCTGGGCACCATGGTGGTGTCGCTTGGTGTCACGCTATATAGCGAAAGCATCCTTGTCACCGGCAGTACCGCCGGCGCTGCCCTTCTGATTGAACATGCCACCGGGCTGTCGTTTGGCGTGATCTTCTTTGTGATCAACCTGCCGTTTTACTGGCTGGCTTTCAAACGCATGGGCAAGGCCTTCACCATCAAGACCTTCATCGCCGTTGGTCTGGTCTCGGCCTTCTCGAAACTGACTCCGATGCTGGTAGAATTCAACACGCTCAACCCGATCTATGCCGCGGTTGCCGGGGGTGCGTTGATGGGGATTGGCCTGCTCATGCTGTTTCGCCATCGCGCCGGCCTTGGCGGGGTCAATATCCTCGCCCTGTACCTTCAGGAAAACTTCAACATCCGCGCAGGCTATTTCCAGCTCGCGGTCGACATGGCGATCCTCGTCTGCGCCTTCCTGACCCTGCCCTTTGACAAGGTCCTGCTCTCGATCCTGGGCGCTGTCATCCTCAATCTGATCATTGCTCTCAATCATCGTCCGGGGCGGTATTTCACGGCACGGTAATTAAGTCTCTTTACCATATCGGTAAATCAAACTGGACAGGATCGGCATTTTGGATTACCATTTTGGTAATCTTATAGTGCTTCCTACAAAGGAACTGATTTGCCAATCAAGGATATTAAACACAAAGGATTGCGTGAACTGTTTGAACAGGGCCAATCGCGGCATGTCGACAAACGGTTTCAGAAAAACTCCCTTCTGATCCTTGATCATCTTGATGCGATTTCAGATTTGGCAGACTGCATGGGCGTCAGGAAATTTCATCCCCTGATCGGCAAACGGGCCGGACAATACGCCATGAGCGTTTCGGGAAACTGGCGCATAACCTTTACATGGAATGGCAAGGATATCGTGATCCTTGACTTGGAGGATTATCACTGATGGATACGAACCGCCCTATTCGCCGTAACCGCAGGCCAACCGCCCCCGGCGAGATCTTGCGTGAACACTACCTTATGCCACGTAAAATCCTGCAAAAAGATTTCGCCTGCGATATCGAGATCAGCGAAAAACATCTAAGCCGCATGATCAACGGACATGTGCGTATTGATGCATCTCTCGCTGCCCGCATTGCCAAAGTATTGGGAACAACGACTGCCTTCTGGGTCAACCTGCAGGCAGCGGTCGACGCATGGGATGGTGAACAAGCGGAAGCAAACTGGCAGCCGCAAACAACATATCCACCGGAGCGCGCAGCAAGCTGATGGCTAAAATAAAGCACTGGTGGCCCCTTCCGGTATCACTGCTTGCAACAGGTTTACTGGTCAGTGCTGCATTGTGGATTGATCTACAGTGCACCCCAATATCGACAAAACTCTGTCTTGCTTGGAATAAATTCAACTGGGAAACAGTGCTAGCAGGCACAATTGGCTTGCTAGGTGGATTGTTTGTAATAACCTCCACCCGTATAATGATAGAAAATCAACGCACTCAATCAATACAAACGGCAATAGACAGGGAAATATTTGTTTACTTGGATATTGTTGCGGAAAGTCGACGTTACCTAGAAATTTTGAGAATCGCAATAAACACAGTGAGATCGGAAGAAGATGAAATTGGGATCACTGAAAGCGAGAATATTAATCGCATAATTGAGAACAAACAAAATCTCAGAACCATCGAGAAGTATCGACACCATCTCGATCACCACATCAATGAAAATCTTGACGTTCCACCTTCTATCGCAACTGAACTTGAAGAACTAGTTGACTATATGGGGATGTTTGATGACCTCACTGGGCACCCCAATGAATCCCTGATAGCGAAAACATTTGAGATGCACATCACCAACTTTGAAAACGCGGTTGACCGATACAGGCAGCGCCTAATCGAAACGAGAACACGCTTAAATCCGCACAAAATCTAGGAAAAATGGCGATCCCTGCAGGACTCGAACCTGCAACCTACAGATTAGAAGTCTGTTGCTCTATCCAGTTGAGCTAAGGGACCGCTGGGTGGGGTGGTTACGAACCCCGGGGCATGGCATTGGACGCCTGCCCGACTGTCTTCACAGGCTTTAACGTCTCCTGTTAGACGAAACGGGGCGGAAATCCGCCCCGAGAATTGGTCAAATACGCTGACGAGAGCCAGATCAGACGACGCGTTTGAACGCGAAGTTGTCGGCATATGCCTTGAGCTGAAGTTTGCGCGGTTTCGGCATTTCGATGTCCGCGATCAGCTTGTGCTTGGCGGCAAAGGCCTGCGCTTCTTCGAGGGTTTCGAAATACATGCGGACCTGACCACGGGTATCGGTCGATCCGATCCAGCCCATCAGCTGATCCGGGACCTTTTTCGCACCCGGTTCAAATTCCATGACCCAGTGCTTGGTCGCAGCCTGACCGGACTGCATGGCGTTCTTGGCAGGTTTGTAAACACGGACCTTCATCGGGACCCTCGTCTTGACCTTCGGGATAAGATGATGATGGCAGTTAAACGGGTCTTTCTAACCCCTGCTATCAGTTCATCTTTTACACCTTTTATCGTGACTTGGAAATCCCGTTGGGCATCCGAAAAACGATAAAAGGGGAAATGGTCGGGAAGGCGAGATTCGAACTCGCGACCCCCTGCTCCCAAAGCAGGTACGCTACCAGACTGCGCTACTCCCCGACGCGGATGTGGATTTAGCACCATCTTGCGGGGTGGGCAAGACCGCATTGCGTGTTTTTCTCGAAAATATGACACAAAAACCGACGCAAAAACCAAAGGCCGCAGATATCACCTGCGGCCTTGCTATTGCTGATTGAGTGTGTGGCGTATCGATGGCGTGGCCTAGCGCGGCAGTCCTTCGACCTTTTCACCAACCTCAAACCCCATCCGGTCAGACGACCCACCATTGAGTTCAAGCACAAAGCGCACCGGCCTTGGCGATGGAATGATGGTTTCTGATTGCGGTACGGTGCGCTTTTCAATGCCGACAATCGTGCCGTCGGCCGCGATGAACAGCATATCAAGCGAGATAAAGGTGTTTTTCATCCACATCGAAATGTCGCGTGGTCCGCCGAAATCAAACAGCATCCCGGCGTCTTCAGCCATTTCGGTGCGGAACATCAGGCCGCGTGACCTTTCTTCGGGTGTGATGGCCAGTTCAACATTGAACACTTCGCCATCAACAAGAAGACGCGACCGTTCATAACCGGTTGCCTTTGCATTCAGCCCGGCAACAACCGCCGCGCTGACAAAGCACACAACCAAAGCCATCTGAAAGAACGACTTCATACCCCATATCCTCTTAGTCTTTTGACGCGCTCCCGGACCTCGTCCCGGATGGCGCCACCCCGCCATGGATCCGCAAGCGTTGTGAACAACTCACTTGCCGGCTGTCTTCCACGACTATGCGCCCATTTTATGACACGCAGGATATTTTCCGCTGTGATGGGTAACACATCAGGTATTTCGATCCCGTTAATGGTTGCCCACACCCCGGACCAACAGCGTGCAACGCCATATGGACTATATCCTCCGCCGCCAAGAACAAGACTTCGGGGCGCCAATCGGGTCATCGCCCACACGACTTCCCAGATCGACTGATTGCCCAAAAGCTGTCTGGACAGTGGATCCTCTGCAAGAGTATCACATCCACATTGTAAAACAATAGCTTGAGGTGCAAAACTTAATCCAAGCGGAATCAAATATTCAAAAAGGATGAAACGCATCTCGTCATCATGCATGCCGCCCGGCATCGGAAGGTTGCGCGCCATACCGCCTGCAATGTCATCAATTGCGCCGGTCTTGGGCCACAGGTCTTCCTGATGGATGGAAACAGTCAGAACGCGCTCATCCTCGGCAAAGGCAATCTGCACCCCGTCGCCGTGATGGGCGTCGATATCAACATAAAGCACCCGGTCCAACCCGCTATCGAGCAAGGCATAAATGCCCAGAACCGGATCGTTGAAGTAACAGAACCCCGATGCCCGATCGCGCAAACCGTGATGGGTGCCCCCTGCCGGATGATGAATGATCCCGCCATCCTTGATCAGGTTGGCGGCCATCACCGATGATCCGGCGGCAGTCGCCGGACGCCGGAAAATTTCCGGATAGATCGGATTACCATTCTTGCCGAGCCCGAACCGCTCCATCAGATCATCAGGCAGCGATTGATCGCGCTCGGCCTGCATGACGGCGGCAATATAATCCGGGTCGTGGAACCGTGCGAGCTGATCGGGTGTTGCCACCGGCCCGGTCAGATAGGTGGTTTCATCCACCCAGCCCAGCGCATGCACCATATCGACCACCAGCGACACACGCGGGATCGCCAGCGGATGTTTGGGACCATAGCTTGAGCCACGATAAATCTCGGCCGCGATCATGCGCGGGGCAGGATCGGAAATACGGTGGTCAGGTATCTCGTCAGAAAGGATCACAATGGCACGCAAGGCAGATTTGGTTGCAGTGCCGAAAGCATTGACCGTTTCATGATGCTCTTTCAAGTTCTGTTTTGTGCAATTCTAGGCTCAGGACCTAGGGCCTTGCACTTATGATCCGGATGCTTTTGGGCTAAACACCTGATTTCATCGACATAACCGGTTGCAAGGCAATTGACGGGCACCCTGACTTCTCGCAATCTGCGAACACTGCCAAATGGTCCTTGCTGCCACCAACCTGAAAGGCTGTGCCGTGCCATCACCCCGCCGCGTTCGTTACCGCCGCCTTGTCAGGGTGGCGATTGTTCTGTTTGGGCTGCTTGTTGCTGTTCCCGGAAGTCTTGCACTTGTCGGATTGTCTGACTTTGATATCAGCAACCGCCCGACCAAACAGATCAGCTTTGCACATGGTGATGCTGTTCTGTCTGGCAGCCTGATCTTGCCGGATGCGCAGCATACAGGCCCGATTGCCCTTCTGGTTCACGGCGATGGTCCGCAGGACCGCTTTGCGGGCGATGGCTATTTACCCCTGATCAATGCCCTGCTGGATCGCGGGATCGGCATTTACAGCTGGGACAAGGCAGGCGTGGGCGAAAGCACGGGAAACTGGCTTTCGCAATCCATGAATGACCGCGCTAACGAAGCCGTTGCGGCGTATGACGCAATCAAGACGGCCCATCCCGACGGCGGACAACAAATCGGCTTTATCGGTTTTTCCCAGGCGGGCTGGGTGATTCCCAAAGCGTCGCGAATGATCCCGGACAATGCCTTTAATGTCATCATAGGCGGGGCGGTGAACTGGCAAGACCAGGGTGATTTTTATACACGCCAACGCCTCTTGGCCGATGGTGCAACACAAGAAGTTATCGAACGTCAAATTGAACGCAACCACGTCCGGGACAGCGTGATCTTTGCGCCCGATGCAAGTTACGAAACCTACCTTGCAAACACCAATGATCCGTCGCCGATGGCGTCAGACCGGTACGAATTTGTAAAACGCAACATCACATCTGACGCAATAGCAGACCTGGCACAGCTTGAAACACCGACACTTGCCATGTGGGGGCGCGATGATCTGAATGTCGATGCAAAATCCGATGCAGACATCTATCGCGATATCCTGATCGGTCGACATCCTGAAAATGAGGTAGTTGTCATCCCTGATGCCACGCACGGGCTGCTTAGAAGCAATTTGTTTAACTACCAGCTCAGCAGTGAAATGCCGACATCCCGCCAGATGCTTTATGTCGCCCTTGGCCGGTATGCCTATGCGCCCGGCACGTTTGACAAGATCGCGGGCTGGATCAAGCAGGTGATTACCCGCCCCTAACCCGACGCCCGGAGATCAAACTACAGGGTGGTTGAGGCTTCGATCCCGTACGGATGACACAAGGAACCGATGTAACCTATGCTGCGCAATTTGGATCACATCAGGACACGCTGGCGCGTGGCCGAATGATCTTGCCACTTTTGCGCTGTTCAAAAAGATGTGCGATCCAGCCTGCCATGCGCCCAACGGCAAAAATACCAAGTCCCGCCCCCTTCGGCAGACAAAGTTCGCGTTCAATCAAGGCCAATCCGAAATCAAGGCTGGGATGCTGCCCGGTATTTTGCGTGACCAGATTTGCAATGCGTGCCCAGAACGCATCGCCAGTCTGACCACAGGCCTGCATGAGTGCACGGGTGCGCGGATCGCCATCGGGGTAAAGCGGATGACCAAACCCCGGCGGCACATGATCGGGATCAATCTTGCCGCCAGCTTTTTCGACCTGATCCATCCACGCCCGACATCTCGGTGTCAGGCCGCCATGGCGCGTACCCGACAGGGTCGACAACCCCGCCATCAGGGACGCCGGTATGGTCGCCCCGGCCGATGCAGCAACACGCACCGCATAGGCCGATGCATTAAGCTCGTGATCGGCACAAAGTACCAGGGCCCGACGCAACAAGTCCGGTGCATTTTCATGGTCTGACCATGCGTTTGCCAGGACCAAATGGATCGGGCTTTTCCCGTCGTCTGAGACCCCGGCAGCGGCCAAGGCACCCAGCCGAACAATCCGTGCGGCGATCGGACGACCATCACCACGGGGCGACCCGGTCATCAGCTCTGCCAGCATCTCCACCATACGCGGAAGCGCCAAATCATGTTTGCCCGCAACAAAGTCCGGCATGGCATTCAACACAGGATCGCATCGAAGTCCGGCCAAAAGACCGGCCGCATCCTCAAGCGTCATGGTGTGGGACAGCTCGACGGCGTTTTGACCGCGATAGTAAAATTGCCCATCGGCAATGCGGGTAATGCCCGACACCAGGATCGGCTCCCCCCAGTCAATGGTCGAGGCCGCAACAGATTGCCGTGAGCGTCCACGTCGTTTGCGATCATGCAGTTTGGCAACGTCGCGCCGGTCATACAGGCTTTTGCGTGCATCACCCGGATGGGCAACAGCACGCACAATCCCCCGACTGACATAGGCGTAAAGCGTGTCGCGCGATATGCCGACCTGCGCGCACACATCTGCTGCCGACAATGTGCAGAATGATCCGTCATCGATTTTTTTCATATTGATTATCTTGATCAAGATTGACGGTTTGTCCAGTCCGGCATGATGCTTTGATCATTCCTGGTTCCGCCCCTTGAGAAAGGAAACGCCATCATGCCCAACCGGTTCACACCCCAGATCGCCAATGCCCTTGGTCTATCTGAAACACCTGCAATCACGACCATCGGCACAGATGCCTTGCCGTCCTATTTCGCAGTCACCGAACTCGCCTGCGCAAGTATCGGGATGGCCGCCGCGATGATTTCAAACTGGCGCGCCCTTGAAACCGGATCAGACGCACCGATAACGGTTGATCAGCGACTGGCGTCGAAATGGTTCAATATGACAATCCGCCCGCAGGGCTGGACATTGCCAAACGTCTGGGACCCGCTGGCGGGCGACTATCCAACCCGTGACGGTTGGATCCGGTTACATACCAACGCGCCACATCACCGCGCGGCGGCACTTTCTATTCTGGGCGATCACGAAACCCGCGATGATCTGGCGATGGCGGTAAGGGATTGGCAAAGTGATATGCTTGAAAGCCAAATTGTTGCGGCCAATGGCTGTGCCGCAACCATGCACAGCCTTGAGGAATGGCAGGTACATCCGCAAGGAATATCCATCGCTACCGATCCACTGATCTGCTGGGACCAGCACGCAAACACCAATGTCACCCCCGCGTCAATTGACCCGGCCCGCCCGCTGCGTGGCATCCGCGTTCTTGATCTGACCCGTATCTTGGCCGGCCCCGTCGCCGGGCGTTTTCTGGCAGCATTTGGTGCGGATGTGTTGCGCATCGATCCGCCGGGCTGGGACGAAGGTGCGGCCATTCCCGAAGTCACACTTGGCAAGCGGTGCGCGGGACTTGATCTGCGGGACCGGGAAGACCGCAAGCTGTTTGAAGACCTGATTAGCGGTGCTGACATATTGCTGCATGGCTATCGCCCTGATGCCCTGGCCGAACTGGGGTATGACGCCAAAACGCTGCGCGCGATTAACCCAGCACTGATTGATGTGACGTTGTCTGCCTATGGCTGGACCGGGCCCTGGGCCAAACGCCGCGGGTTTGACAGCCTTGTGCAAATGAGCTGCGGCATTGCCGATTGGGGGATGACACATTCAGGTTCTAAAAAGCCCCTGCCGCTTCCGGTACAGGCCCTTGATCACGCGACGGGATATTTGATGGCGGCCAGTGCGGTTCGCGCCCTGATCCGCCGCGCCACCCGTGGCGAGGTCACAACCGCCCGCCACTCATTGGCCCGAACAGCACATATGTTAAGAAAGACAGCGACGCCTGACTGCATTGGCATGATCGCCGCGGAAACAGATGCTGATATTGCCCCGCATGCAGAAGTCACAGACTGGGGCCCAGGCCGACGCATCGCCTTTCCGGTTAACATCGCAGGAACACCACATTACTGGCATCATCCGGCGGGAAAGCTGCATCGTCATGCTGCGCACTGGTAAGCTGTGATCAGGATCAAGTCCAAGAACTGTTACAAAACTTGACGGCAGCGATTTGTCTGCGCATAGTCCCCTGATCTCCGGGGGGGCCGATCGTAAATCGGCTGAGAGGTTCGGTGTTGCCGAACGACCCTTTGAACCTGAACCGGTTAAGACCGGCGTAGGAAGGATCGAATGCGCAGCACAGAACACGCGCCCCAGATGGCGCAAGACAATCCAACCAGATTTGATATTGCGCTCCGTGCGGCCCGCGTGGCTTTCAACGGCGTCGATATTTTCCATGATCTCGACCTGACCTTACAGGCGGGCAGCTTTACCTGCCTGCTCGGTCCAAGTGGTGTCGGCAAAAGCACGCTTTTGCGCTATTTCGCTGGCCTCGTCGAAGGCGATGTTAGCGGTACCATTACCTGTTCGGACAACATCGCGCTTACCGGTCGGGTCGCCTATATGGCGCAACAGGACCTGCTCTTGCCATGGCGCAGTGTTCTCGAAAATGTCGTACTCGGTGCCGTTTTACGCCACGAAAAACCCGATTATGAGAAAGCCTCACATTTACTGACCGAAGTCGGATTGCGTGACGCGGCAAACTTGCGCCCGGCTGAACTGTCTGGCGGCATGAAACAGCGTGCGGCCCTTGCCCGCACATTGATGGAAGATCGCCCGGTCGTTTTGATGGACGAGCCGTTTTCAGCCCTTGATCCGCTCAATCGTCTGCGTTTGCAGGAACTGGCCGCACAGGTACTTCGGGGCAAGACGGTGTTGCTTGTGACCCACGACCCGCTTGAGGCATTGCGCCTTGGTGATCGGGTTCATGTCCTGACCGGTAGCCCGACACAATTGCAAGACGCCATCACGCCCAAGGGCCAAAGCCCGCGCAACATTGCCGATCCCGAAATCCTGGCACAGCAGGCCGAACTGCTCGGTCAACTCGGTGCCGAGCGGTCGGAGGGCGCGGCATGAGCACGCAAAACAATCCTCATACAAATAGAAAAGCACTGTCGGATCGTCGATGGCTGATCCTTGCGCGACCGCTGATTATTATCATTGCGCTGATTGCCACCTGGCAATTGTTGGTGATTGTAACCGGTGCACCGAAATACATGCTGCCACCGCCCGCAGATGTTTGGCACACGCTGATCGCCCGCCATGCCGTCCTGTTCGATCATGCGAAATACACCATCGCAGAAACCGTGATCGGCCTGTTTGCCGGTGCCGCCCTTGGCACGCTGGCCGCCATTCCGATGGCGCTGTTTTCGCCGGTGCGTTTCTGGCTGATGCCGATCCTTTTGGTTTCGCAGGCCATTCCGTTCTTTGCATTGGCCCCGCTTCTGGTTCTTTGGCTCGGCTTTGGGCTGGCGTCCAAAATCGCCATGGCCGCCCTGATCATTTTCTTCCCGGTCACGGTTGCGTTCTTTGACGGCCTGTCACGGACTGAAACCGGCTGGCTCGATCTGGCGCGCACCATGGGAGCCAGTCGTTGGCGGCTTTTGACCCATATCCGATTGCCCGCCGCCCTGCCCGCGTTTGCATCTGGTTTTCGCGTTGCCACCGCCGTTGCCCCGATCGGGGCGGTGATTGGCGAATGGGTCGGGTCCAGTCACGGGCTGGGTTATCTGATGCTGCATGCCAATGCGCGGGTTCAGATCGATATGGTTTTTGCCTGTCTTCTGATCCTGTGCGCGTTTTCGATCACGCAATATTTCATTGTCGATCGCGTGCTGCGCGCGGCCCTGCCCTGGCAACCCGACAGTCTGAAACCGGTTCGGTAAGACCCCACACGCCTGCCTGTTTAGCAGCGATTTAAATCCTCATACTATTTATTTGGCGCATCTTACGGAGGTTCATCCATGTCACGCCTTAAATCCATGATCACCGCGACCGCACTGGGCGCACTTGTTCTTGGAACGTCTTCAACCGCATTTGCGGCGGACAAGCTGGTCATTCTTCTTGACTGGTTTGTGAACCCCGATCACGCACCGCTGATCGTTGCCAAGGAAAAGGGCTTTTTTGCCAATCATGATCTGGATGTCGAGCTGATCGAACCATCCGATCCGTCCGCCCCACCGCGCCTTGTTGCCGCCGGTCAGGGCGATGTTGCCGTAAACTATCAGCCTCAACTTCATGTTCAGGCCTCTGAAGGCCTGCCGCTGACGCGTATCGGTACGCTGGTTGCCACACCGCTTAACAGCCTGATCGTTCTTGAGGACGGTCCGATCAAGGAAATCGCCGATCTCAAGGGCAAGAAGATCGGTTATTCGCTGGCCGGATTTGAGGATGCGCTTCTGGGCACCATGCTCGGCAATCATGGGGTTTCGATCGATGATGTCGAACTGATCAATGTGAACTTCTCGCTCTCGCCGTCGCTGTATTCCGGCCAGGTCGATGCGATCATTGGCGGCTATCGCAATTTCGAGCTCAACCAGATGGAAATCGAAGGCAAACCGGGCAAGGCATTTTATGTCGAGGAAGAAGGCGTTCCGCCTTATGACGAGCTGATCCTGACCGTGCGCAACGACAAGGTCGATGATCCGCGTTATGCCCGCATGCTGGCCGCCCTTGAAGAAGGCGTGCAGTACCTGATCAACCATCCTGATGACAGCTGGCAGGCCTTTATTGCCGCCTATCCGAACCTTGATGATGAACTCAATATCAAGGCATGGGCCGATACCCTGCCGCGCTTTGCACTGCGTCCGGCCGCCCTTGATAAGGCGCGTTATGCCCGCTTTGCCGATTACATGGTCAAACAGGGCCTGATCACCGAAAGCCCGGCGCTTGAGACCTATGCGACCGTGATCGAATAAAATTCAGTCCCCCCTGCTTTCGCAACGCTCGCCCCAGCAACTGCGAAAGCATTGGTCTGCACCCCGCATGGGCAGACCACCAAGAAAGGCCGGAATGTGTGTCCCGCGTTCCGGCCTTTCGCTTGCGCAGGTCAAATTCCCAGTTACCTTATGGTCACCCGCGCAAAATGCAGAATGGCGATCATAAGCAAACCGGATCAGGACCCAAAAGTGCAGCAGCAAACAAAACCAGCCCATCACACCGATAGCGGCTTTGAAAACCGTCACCCCCTGCCCGATCCGGTCAAACGGTCGTTCTGGCATTTCTTAAAGCGGCGCTATTTCGGTGATGATAACTGGCCGAAGGCCAAACATCAGATCGGTAAAATCCCCAGCGAAACACCTGATCATAATGCCATCCACAACCCGGACCCAAAACGCCTGCAAGTCACATGGGTCGGGCATGCCACGGTGCTGGTGCAATATGGCGGGCTTAATATCCTGACCGATCCGGTGTTTTCCGACCGCGCGTCGCCGTTCAAACGTGTTGGACCAAAACGCTATACCCGACCGGGCCTTGCCATCGATCAGTTGCCCAAGCTTGATCTGGTGTTGCTGTCACATAATCACTATGACCATTTCGACCTGGCCAGCCTGACGCAGCTTGGCAACGCGCCGTGCTATGTCTTGCCGCTGAAGAATGGTGCACTTCTGGAAAAGGCCGGCATTAAGGCGGATCGGTATACCGAACTGGATTGGGATGAAAGCCATCATCACGATGATCTGAAAATCACCCATGTGCCATCAAATCACTGGTCAAGCCGCACCACCAAGGACCGCAAGGAAATGCTGTGGGGTGGCTATATTCTTGAGTTCGCTGACGGCTACCGGTTCTATTTTGTTGGCGATACCGGCTGGAACGAAGCCTTGTTTACCGAAATGGGCGCGATCCATGGCGGGATCGATTTTGGCCTGATCCCCATCGGGGCCTATGACCCGCGCGACTTCATGCGTAATGCGCACTGCAACCCCGAAGAAGCCATTCAAATCATGCAGAAAATGGGAGTCAAACAGGCGCTTGCCATTCATTGGGGGACGTTTGTCCTGACGGCTGAGCCGGTGGATGAGCCGCCGGTCCGGTTAGCGGCGGCCCGTAAGGATAGCGGGATTGCAGATGGCGATTTCGTTGCCCCGCCAATCGGGGCGACCCGGTTCTTTGATGGCAAAGCCGCACCCGCATCGACAACCACGCAAAAGGTCGAGCATACGGAGTCTGGCTCATAGCTGCCCTTTCAAGTTCGGTTTGGTGGTTTTTCAAACTGCATGCTAAGCATCAATGATTACGTCACAAAACCGTAACATTGGTCGCCCCGCCATGAGTTTGACTGTCTTTCTTGCCGTAATGGGCGCTGCCCTGATGCATGCCATGTGGAATGCACTGGTCAAGGGTGGCTCGGACAAATTGATGAACATGACGGCAATCGTGCTGGGTCATACGCCGATTGTTCTGACCCTGTTGCCGTTTGTTGAGCTTCCTGCCCCCGAAAGCTGGCCTTATCTGCTGACTTCGCTTGGACTTCATATCGGCTATCAGTTGTTTCTGATCCTGGCGTATCGTTTGGGCGATCTCAGCCAAGTTTATCCGATTGCACGCGGGTCTTCGCCGCTGATTGTTGCGGCAGTGTCCGTGTTGATCATGGGGGTTACCCTGCATGTCAGCGAGTGGCTGGCGATTGTAATCATCGGGGTTGGCATCATCAGCATGTGCATCACGCGACAAGCCGATGGCATGCGTAACCGCAATGCTGCCCTTGCCGCGATCATCACCGGTTGCTTTATCAGCAGCTATTCACTGGTCGATGGCACCGGTGCAAGGCTGGCCGGAACGGCGCTTGGCTATTACAGCTATCAGACGATTGGCAACGTTGTGATCTTTGCCGTGATCGTGACCTTCATGCGCCCGCGCATCCTTGCCGATATCGCGCGATCTGGCAAAAAGGTCTTTGCGATTGGTGGCACCGCGTCCTTTGCGGCCTATGCCACTGTGATGTGGGCCTTTACACAGGCGCCGATCCCACTTGTCGTCGCCCTGCGCGAAACCGGTATTGTCTTTGCCCTTTTGATCGGCGTGTTCTTCATGGGCGAGAAGCTTAACCTTGTGAAGCTGTCCTCGACCATGATGACACTGGGCGGGGCGATTATCCTGCGTCTGGCACGCAGCCTATAACCACCCCTGCCCAATATCAGTTTCAGGACACGCGATCAGACCCGTGTGCGCGGAACACGACGGGTGCCGTCTTCGAACCGGGCAAGCTCCATCCCCTTTAGCGTGATGGATGGCTGCCCGGTGGTGATCCAGTCTGCCAGCACCTTGCCGACCACCGGCCCCATGGCAAAGCCATGGCCCGAGAAACCGGATGCGACAAAGAAGTGTTTGGGGTTATCGAACTGATCAATCACCGGCACGGCATCCGGGGTGACATCAATGTCGCCCGCCCAGGTATCGACAATGCCGACTTTCTTGATCTGTGGCAGGACCTTTTGCAGGTTGCGCATGGCGTTTTTAACCCGCACCTCATACGGCTCCGCCTGATTGGTGCGTCGCCCGATCATGGGTTGCCGTGATGCATCCGATCCCGGCATACGATCCACCAGATCATCAAAGAACCGCTTGTTAAAGTGGAACTTGAAAGTCGCCCAGTTATCGAAAAGTCCCGGCATGAAATCACGGGCATACTTGAACCGGCCCAGTGTCAAATCAATGTCGGTCATGAATTCATCGGCGATGTTCATCGACCCATCTGCACGTTGACGAAACGCCAGACCAGCCGCCAGCATGCCCGCCGCCGAGATATCGGGCACGGGTGTGGTGCGGATCACCGTCCCGCGCGTGGTTTGCTGCGGCAAACGCCGCCCGAACTTGGCGACAAACTTATGCGTCGCGGCCCCGGCCGCACAGATGACGTATTTGCATTTGATTTCGCCCTTCTCAGACACCACCGAACCGATCGCGCCGGCCTCTGTTTCAATTGAAAGTGCGCCGCAGCCCTCGGCGATCACAGCACCCAATTCACTGGCGCGTTTGGCGATTGCCGGGGCAGCCTTTTTCGGTTCGGCCTGCCCGTCTGAGGGCGTGTAGATCCCGCCAACACCCGGTGTTGTGATCCCCGGTGTCAGTTTTTCCACCCCCTTGGGGTCAAGGACCCGGGTTTCGATGCCAAAGTGCTTGGTGTCGTTGATCCAGCCTTCGAATTCCGACATTTCCTTGTCGTCACGGGCAACAAACAGCACCCCGCCCTGGCGCCATTCCAGATCGGCATTTAGTTCTTTTTCAAGACCTTGCCAAATCTTGTTGCATTCAATCATCAATGGCAGTTCTACCGGGTCACGCCCCTGCTGGCGGACAAAGCCCCAGGCACGACCGGACTGGTGTGACGCGATGGTATCCTTTTCCAGAAGCACGACTTTCATGCCGGCCTTGGTCAGGTAATAGGCGCTTGATGACCCGTGAATTCCGCCGCCGATGACAACGACGTCGCATTCCTTGGGCAGGGTGATTTTCGGATAATTCGTCATGTGGGGACCTAAAGATTGGTTTTGGTGGCAATTCAATTTGGTGTGTGGCGGGAACCACGTTATGTTGCGCGCCAACAAATCTCAACCAAATCAGGTGCCACCATGTCTGATCATGCAAAAAAACAGTCCCCCGCCACCGTAAGTGCACAGGCGCTTGGCTGGGTCGATGAAGCCACCAAATCCGTCACACCGCCGCTTTATCCGTCCACCACGTTCGAACGCAACACAGATCTGAGTTATCATGACGGGCGCTGCTATACCCGTGCGGACAACCCGACCTATGATCAGGCCTGCGCGGTCCTGAACGAACTTGAAGGCGGTTCTGAAACCCGCCTGTTTGCATCGGGCATGGCGGCTGCCGTTTCTGTTTTGCATGCGTTGAACCCGGGTGATCATGTTGTAGCGCCCAAGGTGATGTATTGGGCGCTGCGCAGCTTCATGCTTGATAGTGGTGTGCGCGCCGGGCTGAGCTTTGATTTTGTCGATAACGCCGACATCGCCGATTGGGACAAGCACATTGTTGCTGGCAAGACCAAGCTGGTCTGGCTTGAAACCCCGGCCAATCCGGATTGGCAAATCACCGATATCGCCGCAGTTGCCAAACTGGCCAAGGCCGCTGGTGCCTTTGTGGTTGTTGACAACACCGTTGCCACGCCGCTTCTGACCCGTCCGATTGATTTTGGCGCCGATATCGTCATGCATTCGGCGACCAAATATTTGAACGGTCATAGTGACGTTTTGGCGGGGTCCCTAACCACAGCCAAGGACAGCGAGTTCTGGCAGCGTGTTTGCAAACAGCACGCATCGGGCGGTGCCGTTCTGGGCGTGTTTGAAACATGGCTTTTGCTGCGTGGCATGCGCACCCTTTCGATCCGTGTGGAGCGCGCCAGTGCCAATGCCATGGCGATTGCCAAGCATTTCGAAAACCACCCGGAAATCGAACAGGTTCAGTATCCAGGCCTTGAAAGCCATGTTGGTCATGACATTGCCAAAAAGCAGATGTCAGGCGGTTTTGGCGGGATGTTGTCGTTGCGCGTCAAGGGCGGTGAAAAGCGTGCGGTTGATTTCCACAACCAGTGCAAACTGTTTAAACGCGCGACATCACTTGGCGGGGTTGAGAGCCTGATCGAACATCGATCCTCGGTCGAAGGCCCGACCAGCCCGGTACCGGCAGACCTTCTGCGTCTTTCGGTCGGGATCGAAGATTGTGGTGATCTTGTTAACGACCTTGAAACGGCCTTGCGCTTAAGCAAATAAGACACATCCGTTTTCAATCAGGAATCAACTGATCGATGCCCAAGTCGATGCCGATCCAAATCGCAGTCAGATCATGGACACGTGCCGTCAAACGCACTGTCGGTGTCTCTGTGGTTGCGCTGGCATCGACTATCCTTCCCATGGCCCCGACGGTTGCACATGACAGCAACACCCCCCAGGGCAGCCTGACCGACGTCAATGCCCTGCCCCCGGCGCCAGGTTTGATTTTTGACGTGGTGGCTGGCGAATACATCATGTTTGATACGCTGGTCGAACGGCTGTCAGGTCGCAAATATATCCTGATTGGTGAAAAGCACGACAATCCCATCCATCACCATCATCAGGCACAGCTGGTCAATGCACTCAGCAAGTCGGATGAGCGTGAACGTGCGATTGTCTGGGAAATGTTTACCCGTGATCAACAGGCATCGCTTGAAGACAGCTGGCAGACGCTTCCGGTTTCGGAACTCGGTCCGGCGATGGCGTGGGAAGATCGCGGTTGGCCGTCATGGCATGACTACGCGCCGATTGCGCAGGCTGCACGCGATAACGGTTTGATGATGGTGGCGGGCAATCTGCCGGATGATCTGCTTAAATCCATGATCAGCAATGGCAACGATGCCCTGCCCGATGATCTGGCTGCCAAGCTTGATTTGCCCGATATGCCGACAGAAATGCTTGATCGCTTCAATGTCGAAATCGCTGAGGGGCACTGCAACATGTTGCCCAAAAGCATGCTGGGTGGTTTTTCCGCCGTTCAGTTTGCCCGCGATGCGTCGCTTGCGCGTGCGATGAGCGATGCGGCAAATATTGACGGCATTGATGGTGCCTTCCTGATTGCAGGCGCCATGCATGTCCGCCACAGCATTGCCACCCCCTGGCATTTGCAGCGCTATGAACCGGAACTTGAGGCACGCGATATCGCAATCGTCAGCCTGATCGAGGCCGATGATCCCGGCCCGGACGCGTCAAGCATCGAGGATTACGCCATGCGGTTTGGCGCGCCCGACGATATCGATTTCATGTGGTTTACCAATGACATCGCGCGTGGCGATCCCTGTCAGAACCTGGGGATGGGGCAATAGCCCAAAACCCGTTCAGCCAAGCTTTTCGGATTACTTGATCTTGCGCGGCAACCAGTCGGTGGTCGCAACCGGTTTGCCTTTGTGGGAGCGCATGACGCGCGGGCGCACGACTTCCTTGGCCTCGGGCGTGGTCGCGGTTTTGCGGACCGAGGCATAAAATTCAACCAGTTCGTCGAACGGAATGATCGTTCCGATCCCTTCCTTATAAGCCTTGGTAAAGGGCGGATGATTGCGCACGGTCACGCTGAGATGTTCGACCGTGTGATGACCGAACTGCGCCCAGATGCTTTCAAGAAAATGGATGGTTTTCGGATCAACCGATTTCAGCCGCACATCAGGCCGGGATTCTTCCATCACGGCATAAAGGTTGGGTTCGACCGGTCCGAATTCCTCGGCGACAAAAATGGCGGGCATCAACATGTTGCCGTGATAGTTCGCGCCGTAATAGGCCTGCGCCAGATACAACAAACGATGCAGTTTTTGCGGCTGCAGATATTCGTTGTCATTGAGTGCGAGGTCAATGAACCTGAATGCGGCATCAAATACCGTATTGAGAACCGGCTTGTTCTTCATGCTGTGCCCGATGGTCATGGGATACGATCACGTGTTGCCAAGGATTATAAAACCTATGGCAGATACCAACAAGCATCACCGATCAGGTTTATAAATTTTCGGGGAACGTCGTGGTTTGAAGTGCCTGTGGGCAGGCCTGCCTAAACGGTCGCATCCAGATGCTTGCCGCGTACGCCGACACCGTGGGCCACTGCATTGACCACCGCATAAAACGATGTACCGCTATTGGCCGACAGATCAAACGGGATCGACGGATCAAGCAGGCTGGCAAAATCAATCTCGCTGGGCATATCGACAGCCCCCTCGCGATCACTTGCGCGACGCGCGGCTGACAGGTTGCGCTGTTCGGTGCGCTGGTCTTTCTGTTCGCCGGGATTGCCCTGCCCCGATTGACGTTTGTTTTTGCCATCGACATAGGCATTAAACAGAATACCGTCATCATCGGGGTCATAGGTATAGTTCTGAGACGATGCCTCAACCTGATTGTCCCGGTCGGCTGTTGCCACACCGCGCGCACCAGCAGGCGCAAGTCGGCCATACTGGCCAACCTGTGAAACTGTCTGTGCGTTTTGGACCGGTGCGATCATGTTCCTCTGCCTTGGCGAAAGACCAATATGGGCTAAGACCTAATTCAACCCATGCATTATACATGAATATATAGTGATACGGCAGGAAATTCGCAATTCCTGCCACTCACCCAAGTTTCTCGGCGTCTTAATCGCCTTCGAATTCGACCAAGTGGAATTCTTCGATACCACGATCGCGGATTTTCTGCGCCCCGCCAAGATCCGGCAGATCAATGATGAAGGCGCAACCCGCGACCTCTGCCCCGATCTTTTCGACCAGATCAATCGCGGCAAGGGCGGTGCCACCGGTTGCAATCAGATCATCCATGATCAGAACGCGACTGCCCGGTTTGACGGCATCCTTGTGGATTTCGATGACGTCGGTGCCATATTCAAGTTCATATTCGACACCGACCGTTTCAGCCGGAAGCTTGCCCTGCTTGCGGATGGTGACAAAGCCGACGCCAAGGGCCACGGCAACCGCCGGGCCGATGACAAAGCCACGCGCTTCGATCCCGGCGATCATGTCGATCTTCTTGTCCTGGAATTCAGCGGCGAAGCTGTCAATCACTTCGCTGAGACCATAGGGGTCCTCGAACAGCGTCGTGATATCCCGAAACATGATGCCCTTTTTCGGGTAATCGGGAATGGTACGAATCAACGACTTGATCGACATGGGATACTCCGGCCAGATATCAGGAAATACGACGTCGCAGATCAAAAGCCATGACTATCACGGCCAGATCACATACGGCGTCACTTGATGCCTGAAACAGAGTGAATTGGCAAGGTACATCCCATCACCCGTACCTTGCCAGAGCCAAGCTTTAAAGCGCGTCAAGCCGCGTGCGGTGTGGACAGACGCGGGTTGATATGTGCGACAGACGGTACCGCCGCAACAAAGTCATTGGCGAGCTTCTTGCTGATTTCTGCGCGTGTTCCACGCGGCAAGCCCGTTTGCGCCGCCTGACGATTGCCCCAAACGGCCCGGTAAAGGCGATAATCATGGTCATTGATCTGACCGAATACTTTTTCGACTTCCATCAGAGTCTGGACGTAACTCTTTTTCATGTCAGTCATCCTGTTGCTCGTTGGTTTTCGACGGTTTTGCCCATCGAATTTTGTCGCATCGATTTTTGTGATGCGGCGTTTACAGAAGCCATATAGTCCTAACTTCATGGCCGCTCAACTGCAGCACGGTGACAAGATCAGGAAGAATTTGTGACAGTTTGCCCAATTCTTCCGATGCCGCAAAATCAGCCTTTCCTGAGGTTAGAAGATTTGTGCCAGTTTGCGGCTTACCAGCCATATAAAAACGGCCCGTCTTCAAAACAGAAGACAGGCCGGAAATAAATTCGATCAATGCGCAAACGACGCGCCCAGAACGCTAGGCTCAGAACGCTAGTTCAGTTTTTTGGCCGCTTCGGCCTGTTTGGCTTCTTCGTCGATCTGCTTTTGCAGGGCGTCGCCATATTCACCGTATATCCGGCCCTCAAGCGACAGCTCCAGAAAACGGATGTAATCGTTCTGGTCGGTGATCTTTGCGCGCGCGACTTCGATCACGTCAAACGGGCTTGCCGCATCCAGACCGTATTTGCGGATCAGTCCCAGCATTTCTGCGGTGATCTGATCAAGCTTCTTGCGGGTGTCGCTATAGGAAAGCGTCATCAGATTGTCCTGTGTACCGAATGTGTTTGTTGGGCTGCTTATGCCTGTTTGTCGTTGGGCTTGCAAGCCCCGCAACGTTGAAAACAGCCCGTTTGGCGTTACGAACTATACCAATTCAATTCGCCCCGCTTGAGGCATATCAAAGCACTTTTTCCGCGATCATGCATGGTTCACAAGCCCGCGAAACAGAACAAAAAACATCCTGTTCCGTCGGGTTTATTGAAGCCTATGCCATCGGGGAGTTACCATGCGCATCCTGTCTGCCTTCAACGCCATGAGCATTCGCAAACGCTTTATGTGGGCGTCCGCATTTGGCGTCTCTACCACTGTGATTATTGCGCTTTTGATGATGACCGTGGTCGAGGAAAAAGCCATGGATGAAAAGCTTCATCAGCTTAGTGAAAACGAGCTGACGTCGCTGCATGCGCTGATTGTCAACGTGATGGCCGCCCGCCCCGATGATGTCGACGATATCGGCATTCAGGTTTTCAACAACTGGTTTGACAGCCGCAACGGTGATTATCCGGGCGAACTCTGGTCCGCATGGGGACCGACCACCATGGCTTATATGGAAGAATTCGGCGAGAAGCCGCTTAAAACCCCGCGCGACGAGCTTGATATCGAGGCCATCGAAACCGGCAAGATGATTGGTCGCTATACCGATAATGGCACCTATCGCCTGTCGATGCCGATTGTGCTGGGTAAAACCAAGGGTGCGGATCGCGAAGTTTGCTTTAGCTGCCATGGCGCGATGGAGGCCGACACCGGTGACGTAATTGCCGTTCTGTCCTCAAGCCTTTCCGTTGCGCCCGAACAGGAAAAAACCAACCGTATCCTGATCGGTATTGTTCTGGGTGGTCTGGCGATCGCGATTGCCACCATCATTGGTATGCGGGTGCTGCTGTCGCGCATTGTCACCGGTCCGCTTTCTGATCTGGGCAATGACATGAATGCCCTTGCCGACGGCAACACCAACTTTGAAATCAACGCCCTGTCGCGCCAAGATGAAATCGGCGAAATGGCGAAATCGGTTGATGTCTTCCGCACCAATGCGATTGCCAAAAAACAGATGGAAGCCGAACAAAAAGAAGAATCCCGCCGCCGTGAAGAACGCATGCAAAGCCTTGAACGCCATATCGGCAGTTTCGAAGGCGTTATTGCGCAAATCGTTGGTGCAGTCTCGGCCTCGGCCGAACGCATGCAGACCACGGCACGCGGCCTTGTCGACTCAGCCGACCGGGCCAGCAAAAGTGCAACCACAGTTGCTGCCGCTTCCGAACAAGCGACCGTCAATGTCCGTACTGTGGCCGATGCCGCCGACCATCTGTCTGAATCCATTTCCCAGATCGGGGAACAGGCACAGCAATCAACCCAGATTGCCGCCGAGGCATCGCGCGAAGCCGCCCAGTCGTCCGAAACCGTTCAGGGTCTGTCGGAAGTTGCCAACCGCATTGGTGAAATTGTCGAGCTGATCAGTGACATTGCCGGCCAGACCAACCTTCTGGCCCTCAATGCCACCATCGAGGCCGCCCGCGCAGGCGAAGCAGGCAAAGGTTTTGCTGTGGTCGCGGCAGAGGTCAAAAACCTTGCCAACCAGACGGCCCGCGCAACCAACGAAATTGCCGAACAGATCACGGCCATTCAGGAAGAAACCGGCAAAACGGTAAGCTCGATCGGGGATATTTCGGATGTGATCAGCCGCATCACCGAAATGGTCAACACCATCTCGGCCGCGGTTGGCGAACAATCCGATGCCACCGACGAGATCGCACAAAATGTCGAACAGGCTGCCATCGGCACCCAGGAAGTCAGCAGCAATATCGAACGGGTCAGCAACACGGTCGCCGATACCGATCAGGCTGCCCATCTGGTTCTTGATGTTGCCGAAGAACTTGCGACGCTTTCCAACGATCTGCGTGCGCAGGTCGATCAGTTCCTTGCCGACATCCGCAGCAGCTAGGCACAAACCTGCGCTGAAATCGTTCACCATTGACCGGCGGCAAGACAGTTGTTTTGCCGCCGGTTTTGTTTTTGGCAACCATCGGCTGCACCGAACTTATGCCAGAAGTTGCACTGATCACGCCCCCTGCATCTGCCCCCGGCCGACATTATCGACTTTGAATTGAATAAAATTAACTTCAAAACAACGAAACGCGGGCCTATTCTTACGTAAAATAATAATATTCTTTTTTCTAATGTCTGGTGTCTTTGACACAGAAAAGCGCCATGTCGACGACCCGGGAGATTGTGGGGACAATGTCGTTTACGACGATTTTAGGCATTATGGTCGGCCTTGGCCTGTTTGTCGGGTCGATCTTTATTTCGACCGATAACTATCTGGTATTCTTAAGCCTTTCGAGTGCACTGATGGTGGTTGGCGGGACGCTGGCCGCGACATTTATTGCCTATGAGGCGCGCTATGTGCTGCTGGCGCTCAGACTGATTTTCAAGATTTTCCGCGCCCCGCAAATGGGCCGTGGCCAACTGACCGGCGAAGTCGGCCGTGTGGTGAAATGGGGCTATCTGTTGCAGAAAAAGGGCATCAACGCGCTTGAACAGGAAGCCGAACGGGTCGGCAAGGACGAACCGTTTCTTGGCTGGGCGATGGAGGTCGTCATCACCGGCTATGATGGCGAGGAAACCGCCGAGATGCTTCACAATGCCATCGATAACGCCTTTAGCCGCAACCTGGTACCGGTTGCTATCCTTAAGAGCATGGCCGCCGCCGCCCCGGCCTTTGGCATGATCGGGACACTGGTCGGCCTTGTCATCATGCTTGATAAAATGGCCGATGATCCAACCTCGTTGGGGGCCGGTCTTGCGATTGCGCTGATTACGACATTGTATGGCATTGTTGCCGCCCGGTTCTTTTTCCTGCCAGCGGCCAGCAAAATCCAGCAGCGCGAGGAAATCATGCGGTTTCGCAACTACCTGATCGCTGAAGGCCTGATCATGCTGGCTGATCGCAAAGGTCCGCGCGCCATACAGGACAGGATGAATTCCTTCCTTGATCCGGCCATTCATTTCAATATCGACAAGTCGTCGAAGTAAGGGGATCGATCATGGCCCGCGGCAAAAGGCGTCTGCAATTCAAGGAAGAAGAACCGCTCAATGAGGATTGGCTTGCGACCTATGCCGATGCCATCACCCTTTTGATGGCGTTTTTCGTCATGCTGGTCAGCTTTTCCAAGGTCGAAATTCCGATGTTTGAAAAGGTCCAGGCCGGCATTGCCGAACAGATTGGCAAACGCGAAGTCGTCCGCCCGACACAGGTGCTTGAGACAGATCTGCGCGATGTCGTTTTCAACATGGCGCTGGACAGTGCTGTCAATGTGTCGACCGATGACGAAGGCATCCTGATGGAAATGGGCAGCGCGTCGTTCTTCCAACCGGGGTCGGCTAACCTGACCAATGATGCTGTCCTGTTTCTCAAGGATGTCGGGGATCTTCTGAAAGAACCGCGCTATCTCGGTTTTCAGGTCGAAGTTTCCGGTCATACCGACGATAGCCCGATCAATTCACCGCGGTTCCCGACAAACTGGGATCTGGCGGCGGGTCGTGCCATCGCAGTTGTCCGGTTCTTTGCCGCCCTTGGCGTTGATCCCGACAGCAAACGCATGCGCGCCATTTCTTACGGCGATACCAAACCGAAATTACCAAACCGCAATGATTTCGGCGAACCGATTCCGGAGAACCGCGAAGCCAACCGCCGGATTGAAATCCGTGTCTTCCCAAAATACTCGCGCGTGTTTTGAGGCCGAAGTTCAGGTCCGGAAACTGGCACCGCTATTCGATGTGCAACACCATTTCATCGCGGGCGGCAAAGGCACCTGACCAGGTGGCGCGAGCCTTTTGCTCGATAACGGTCATTGCCGCATCATCATGTTCCGGATCGTGATGGAACAGTGCCAGTTGCTTAGCATTGGCAGCCCTACACAGGCGAATGCCTTCCTGCCATGTCGAGTGCCCCCACCCGACTTTCTGCGGAAATTCTTCGTCGGTGTAGGTGCAATCGTAAATCACCAGATCGGCATCTTCGATGAAATCAAGAATGATCGGGTCCGGGGTTTCCGGATCATGTTCGGTATCGGTCACATAACACACCGCATTGCCATCATACTCGACACGAAATGCCGTCGCCCCGTTGGGATGACGCAAAGGTGCCGTCTTGATCACGATACCGTCGGCGGGGTGCAATTCATCCCCGACACTGAAATCCTCAAATGTCAGCTTTGATTGCATGGCAGACAGCGGCACGGGAAATGTCGGGTCGGCCATTTGCGCCGAAAACACGCGTTCCACCCCGCCCTGATGGGTCAGATGCCCCGCCATGACCCGGAAGGACGCGTTGGGGTTATAGGCCGGCACAAAGAACGGAAATCCGTTGATATGATCCCAGTGTGTATGGGTCAGGAAGATATGGGCATGAGTGACATTGCGCCGGATCAAATCCTTGCCCAGATTGCGGATCCCGGTCCCGGCATCAAAGATCAGGACCTCGTCACCGACACGCATTTCAATGCAACTGGTATTGCCACCATAAACAACATGGTCAGGTGACGGGCATGCAATGCTTCCACGAACGCCCCAGAATTTAACCTCAATCGCCATTCACCAAGCCCTGCTCAAGGATTGATTG
Organism: Thalassospira profundimaris WP0211; assembly: GCF_000300275.1. Taxonomy (GTDB): domain Bacteria; phylum Pseudomonadota; class Alphaproteobacteria; order Rhodospirillales; family Thalassospiraceae; genus Thalassospira; species Thalassospira profundimaris. The sequence goes on from NZ_AMRN01000006.1 coordinate 228,799, forward strand.
CATATCGCAAACACCAGTTCACACCTTCAAACGATCACATCACACACTTACGAACCAATCATCGATTGCGCGTAACATATTCAATTCACGCCAACAGTGCTTCCGATCACAGCGCCCATCATTTTATCGGCGCGTCCGCAATTCACCGCCACTTCACAGAGCCCGATCGAATTGCGGTAATGGAAAGCCGATCCTTCCGGAACGTCGGAGAATGTCCGCGCCCCGGAAACGATATGCACATTGACCGTGATCTTTTCATCAAGTGAACGCGTAGAAAGTCCCGTCATCAGGTTGCCATAAGGATCGACATAGATCACTTCGGCCAGTTCATCGGGCCAATCCTGTGCCGGACCGAACCGCGCATCAAGTGCGATCGGATGCGATGCAAAAGCCTGATCGGTTGCGATCCATGCGGCGACCGGGGCAAAGATATCGCGACCATGGAAGCTTGCCGATGCGTCATCGGGCATCCAGTCAATGACCTTGATCGATACCTTTTCGGCACGCCTTATAATCATTTCAAACAAACCATTATCCGGCCCGACATATGAAACGCCATCGGCCGTAACAACAAGCCCCCGACGCGCACTGCCTACCCCCGGATCAACAACCGCCAAGACCACATCGCCCGCCTGAAATTCGCGGGTTAAGGCCGCCAGAAGGTAACTTGCGGCTTTCGGGTTCCGGTCCGGCGCATCACACATCAGATCGCAGATCGGCACATCCGGCGCATGGCGCATCACGACCGACCGCATGGTGCCGCTATAGGGGCCGTTTACACCAAAATCGCTAAAGACAAAGATCATGGCATGTTACCGGAATATCGGTTGAATAAGGTTAGGCTCAGGACCTAGCTTGAAGACAACAACGCCGGTGGCAACATTTTGATCCCACCGGCGTTGTCGCTATTCTTTTAAGATAAGGTCCATGGACCCGAAGTGCTACTTAACCTCGCAGAACTGGCCGCGTCGTTTCAGCTCCGCACACAGCGAGCTTGCCGCACTATCGCTTAGCCCCGTTGCCATCAGGCGATAATAGGTGCCCTTGCCCGGAATGCTGGCGCGCGTCACACCATGTTGAAGCGGGGCAAGCTGGCCATAACGGCTGCTCAGGATTTGCCAGCCGCGTTCAGCCTGTGCCTCATTGCGATAAGACGCCAGATGAACGGATTTGGAGCCACTTGCCATAGCGGCAGGCGCGCTTGCCATTTCCTCAGCCGCCTGAACCGGGCGGCTTTCACCCGTGGCAACACGGCGGACCGGTTCCCCGGAATTAAGCGTCATTGCCGTGCCCTGTGCCGGTTCGACAATGGCGGCTTCAATCGCGTCACGTTCGCGCTTGAACTCATCAGGTGTGACCAGTTTCATCTGTTGCAGGTCTTCGATGCGTGCGATCTGGCGTGCGGCATCCATCAGACCTTGCGGGGCTGGCGGCGGAGTTGCGCGTTGGCGCGGCTGGGCTGGCAATAACGCATCGAGAATGGCGGTGCGTTCTGCAACATGTTCCTGCACGGTAATCGCCCCGATCTGAAGCGCACGGTTTAGCTGATTAAGGCGTTGTTCGACCTGTTCGCCATCTGGCGGCGGGTTATTCAAGAATGCCGACGGTGCCGGTTGGCTCATGGGCAGCAACGCACCAAGGTTTGCCGAACGGCGGGCGGAATATTCCTCGGGCGTGACAAGTCCGGTGGACTGGAGATTGCGCAAGATCGCAAACCGTTTGGCAATTGCCTCGTCCCCTGCCGACAGGGCTGCACCGGCCGGAACATCCATCGGCCTCGTTGACGCGCTGGTCATGGACGAAACCGGGTTGCCCGTCATCGGCGCGTTTGTGGCACGACCGGCGGCAACAGCCGCAGCACCATTGCCAAGGCCCGACGGCCCGCTAATGATTTGATCATTGATACTCAGCGACCCCGGCAGGCCACGTTGAAGCCGCGACAGGTTGAATTCAGCTGCGTCCCGCAACGGGCGCGGCTGTGTGCCCGTTGCCGAAGACATCAGAACCGTACCGGGCGGGTTCATCGCGATCAGTGTTTCATAACCATCGCGCGCCCGATCCGGGCGGTTGGTATTTTGATAAAGAACGGACCGCCACAACATTGCATGGCCATCCTGGGGATTTTTGCGCAGTGCCTCGTCAAAATACTTTTCCGCAGATGCATAATCACCGCTGGCCAATTGTTGCAGGCCAAGGGCCGTGTAGTTGTCATCGGCAAAGGACGTTGCCTCGTCCCAGAAGTCCTGATCCAGCAGCGGCGCACAGGCCGACACCCATGAAACCATACCGATCACAGCAATACCCTTGCCGATTTTCAGCCAGTTCCCGGTCCGCTTTGCGGATACCTGCATGGCGCCAATCCCCTATTCCATAAAACCCGTTTCGGAAATCATGCTGTAGTGCCGGTTCATATTCCAGCAAAACCCGGCATGGACTTCCCCCATACAGCCTTGATTTTGCACCCTGCTTGCCAACAATTCGTTAAAGCAAATTAATCACTGTTTTTGACGCGACACTTGTCCTGCCATACGTATAGTTTCTATACATAGAATAGTGCTAAAGTGAGTGTCTCAACCATTAACCAGACCTTCAGAACATTATGATTTGATCAGACTTCGGTCTTCGGTGTATTCAACCGGCAAATAACCACTCAAAAAAACGTTTTCTCTTTCAGGGGTTTCGGCGTGATTGAACCGCAGCAATATGGCCAACAGGCCCTTCAGGAATACCTGTTGCTGGATTATGTGCAACGGCTGGAGACCCGTAAATACGGGCACCGGGCTGTACATATTCACCTGTCGCGCCTAAAACCGTTCCACCGCCGCGATTATCATATCCGCGTTGCGACCAATACCTTTGAAAGCTATGTCAAACTCTATGTCGGCCGTATCTTTGTTCTGACCAACAATGATCTGATCTTTGTCTGGAAAGACAAATCGATTGCCGATGTCGAACCGGCTGTTGATACGCTGCGCTATCTGTTCCGCGATGATCCGCTGTCACAGGACGACAGCGAGGAAACCGGTTTTTGCACCTGGTACAACCTTAATACCGAGTTCCAGGAATTCCTGTTGCTGTGTCAGCACCTTGATGAGCGCGCCAAAAAGCTTCAGAAAAGCTTGAACATGCGTAGTGCCATCCAGCGTGAAAAAGACAACAACGTTCTGAACCCGATCACGGCCGAAAACCTCGGCGAACTCGAAGAAACCATTCACACAGCCGATCTGTCCGAACATATTCGCCAGCAACCGGTCTGTGTCTTTGCCCATGGCAGTTCCAAGGAACTGCATCCGGTATTTGACGAGTTCTTTGTCTCGATCACCGATCTGCGCAACGCGCTGATGCCCAATATTGATCTGGCGTCAAACCGTTGGCTGTTCCAGCACATGACCGAGACACTCGACAAACGCATGCTGAACTATCTGTGCAAGCGGACCTTCAAGACGCATGCAAGTTCGTTCTCGATCAACCTCAATCTTGGCACCCTGACGTCGAAGGATTTTGACAAGTTTGATGAAACCGTGCGCCGCAACTGGCAGGGCAACGTGATCATCGAGCTTAATCAGGTTGATCTGTTTTCAAACCTTGAAACCTATCTCAGTGTGCGTGACGACTTTCATGAACGCGGTTATCGCATTCTGATCGACAACCTGACGGTCGAAGCCCTGTCCTTTGTTGATCGTAAACGCCTTAAGGCAGACTTCATCAAGGTCGCATGGCGCGAAGAGATGACTGATAATGTCATCCGCAAAAAATATTCGGAAATGGACAGTCTGGTGAAAAACTCCGGCCGGGAACGCGTGATCCTGTGCCGTTGTGATTCGCCCACCGCGATCAAGTTCGGCCAGTCGCTTGGCATCACCCTGTTCCAGGGGCGCTATATCGACAACATGATCGCCCGGCAGCGCCGCGCCAAGCGCGACGCCAAAAAACCCGTCAGACCTGCGCCGACAAGACCAACCGACGACAAGCCGACGCGATAACCGACCGCTGCCAGACATCCTCCTGACAAACCGGTCAGGAGCCTTGGTTTACCGGCAACCACCTTCATTTCACCCCTTGGCAACACGGGAACAAAAGCAGTACAAATAAGCATGTTGTACGCGCTGTGCCCGGATTGCCATCACAAATGGCGACTGCATCTTGACCGACCGCTCCCAAAAAGCGGTAGCGGGTCCTATGTGCCCTGCCCGGTCTGTTCCTGCAAGCGCGCCATCGCCCACCCGGAACTGCCAGAGCTTGCGATTGGTCATCTCGATTGCGATGCTTTTTATGCGTCGATTGAAAAGCGTGACCGCCCGGAATTGGTCGATCAGCCCGTTATTATTGGCGGCGGTCATCGTGGTGTTGTTGCGACATGCTGTTATGTTGCGCGCAAATATGGCGTGCGGTCCGCCATGCCTGCCTTCAAGGCACGGGAACTCTGCCCCGATGCGGTGTTTTTGAAGTCCGATATGAAAAAGTATCAGCGCGAAGGCTATCGCATTCGCGACATGATGCGCGCGCTCACCCCCGATATCGAACCGCTGTCGATTGACGAGGCCTTTATGGACCTCACCAACGCCATGGAAACCCATGGCAAATCGGCGGCAGAATGCCTGATCGACCTGCAAAACACGATTAAACGCGAAGTCGGCATCACGGTCTCGATCGGGCTTTCCTATAACAAGTTTCTTGCCAAGATCTCATCCGATCTCAACAAGCCGTTTGGCTTTTCCATGATCGGGCGGCGTGAGGCGCTTGATTTCCTGGCAGACAAGCCAGTGCGCATGATGTGGGGTGTTGGCCCCGCGATGGAGCGCAAACTGCATGCAGATGGCGTTACAACCATCGGGCAGCTGCAGGAAATGGACATCCATACCCTTCAGGGCCGTTATGGCAGCATCGGCAAGCGGTTCTTTTACTTTTCCCGCGGTGAAGACAATCGGCGTGTGGAGCAAAGCACGGAACGCAAAAGTCTGTCTTCGGAAACCACCTTCAACGAAGATATCGCAAGCCTATCCGAGCTTTCCGAGATCGCCGCCCGCCTCACCTCAAGGGTCGCCAGCGATCTGGCGCGCAAGGAAATCGCCGGGCACACCGTGATACTCAAACTGAAATCATCGGACTTCAAGCTCCGCACCCGCAACATGCGCCTGACCTATCCGACATTGCGTGAAGACGTCATTCTTGATGCTGCGCTGACGTTGCTTAAAAAGGAAATCGATGGCACGCGCTATCGGTTACTTGGCGTCGGAGTGGCCGACCTTTACGACGCCGACATGGCCGATCCGGTTGATTTGTTTGCCGGTGATATCGCCGCCATCACCGATGATGCCGCGCAGTCAGACGCAATCACACCAGAAACCCCGCGCACGGTCATCGACCTGCCCCGACCGACTGCCGAACAATTGCGCGAAAGCCTGACACGGCGTTATCGGCAGCATAAAAAGAAGATAGCACGGCAGCAGCGGTTTAGGTTCTAGCTTTTCCTCAATAGACGGTTTAGGTGCCCCAAACCCTCGACTTGAATCCCAATACCATGCGGCACATTAATCTCGCAGTCCGAAGTCTGACCTCGAAACCGTAGCCCATTCGCAACTAACTCATAAGTCCCTTCGGTTGACAGTTCACAGTCTGGGTCATTAGCCCACAGAACAATACCAGAGAGATTCCGTTGTGAGAAAAATTCTAAAACCTCTTTGATCAAATCGCATGCATCCTCAATCAATTCAGCTCCCTCAAAGCACAAGGCTTCAAATTCCTTTATTTTCCCAGAAAAAGAATGATTTGTCAGATCTCCCCACTTGGTATCCACCAAGATTTTCTTTGCATGCCATAGTTTTTGCTGACCAGATTCAAGAAATCGTTTTGCCTTCATAGGAGACCTCGACAACGCCTCCACTCCCATTACCCTATGCAATGTAAATTCTTGAATCTTCTTTCCGGAACCGCTGCCCCCTCTCTCAATTGCTTGATAGTCGACAACACGCCTTAGAACGCTTAAGCGGCCATCTCTGCTACGCGCAATCTGAAGTTGTCGCCACAAACTTGACATTCGCCTCTCAAATTCCACTGGGTATCGATCCACAAAATCCCATGTTTTGGGTGCTGCAAGAACGAGCTTTAGTGAATCGTTTATGTCTTTGAGAGCTTGAGGATACTCGACAGATAGACTCTTGAATTTTTCTTTCCGTTCAAATTGCCGGTACTCATCCTTCGCCCCATGCCATTCATCATCAGCAATATGCCTTTTCCAACAATCCTCACCAATCAACCTTAGCTTTTTGTCCTCACAATAAACTATTTTCCCGTCCATGAACTTGTTGTCGACCTCGCAATAAGAGCATCGATACCAGTTCTCTCTGGACTTACTGACTAGCTTTGGGGCACTAGCGATGAATGCGAATTTCGTCCCGTGTTCTGGTGCTTTGGCATCAATCGACAATCCATCAATGCACTTGTGCTTTTGTAAATGATGCCTTGTATGAACTCGGACTTCTTCAAGCTCTTCAGTTTTATTCAAACTGAGTTTAGCCATCCTGCACACCACCTATAATTGACGCCAGAACAATACTGTTCAATTATATAACAAGTGGTCTGCACGACAAAGAATCAACTGGCATAAACATACATTGAAGACGACCCAACTAAGTTGGCCCGCGACCAAGCATAGTGTACGCTCAAAACCACACAAACCCCATCATGACGCTGCAGGAGTTGAGTGAGAAACTTTATTATCTGGAAAAGATGGCGTCCCCTAGGGGATTCGAACCCCTGTTGCCGCCGTGAAAGGGCGGTGTCCTAGGCCTCTAGACGAAGGGGACACAGGCACAAGCATTTATGTGCGAATGTCGTGACTTTCGGTTGGTGGCGTCCCCTAGGGGATTCGAACCCCTGTTGCCGCCGTGAAAGGGCGGTGTCCTAGGCCTCTAGACGAAGGGGACACAGCGCGTTAACGAGGCCGGTTTTTAGCGATTGGGTGGGGTCAGGTCAAGCGGCTTTTTCGCCCCTGTGACGTTTTTTTTAATCCCTTGGCGTAAATGATGCCATTCCCGACCAAATACTGAAAAACCTTGGCACACTGTTTAACCAGACGGTTTATTGGCTATGGCGTCGGGTTCCAATCCAGAAACTGATCCCCGCCACAGCAAGACCACAGCCCAAAAAGACAAACATCGCCTTGTAACCGGTATCCGGGTCGGCCTCATAATGGCCGACAATCAGTCCGGCAATGCCTTGCAGGACGAACAGACCGCCAAAGGTCGCCAGATTGATCGTGGTCAGCGCCCGGCCAATCTGATGTTCGGCCACCGCCTTGCGCGATGCCGCGTAATTGAGCGTCGCACTGCTGCCAAGGAAGCCGTGCAGCAACATCAAAACCATGGCGATGCCCGTCCCCATTGGCCCGACAAAGGCCTGCATCAGGCAGGCAACCGCCCCGACCAGCACGGCAAAGACAATCAGACCACGGGTATTGTCAGGCATCATGCGCGACAGTTGCCCATAGGTCGGCGGACCAATGATCATGCCAATCGTCATGACCAGAAGGATATTACCAACCTCGACAGCGCCCAGATCAAACACGTCATGCAAATAAGGCCCGCCCCAAAGCCCTCGGACTGTCAGGATCGTCGGATAGCTGAAAAACGCCACGCCCGACAGCAACCAGACCTGCCGGTTTGACCAGACCGACACCATACCGCGCAGGACATCACCGACACTTTCGCCGCGCTGGGCATGGGTTGCATGGCCCGGCGGGTTGTCGCGGACCAGAATGAAATCAAGCACAACCGCAATCAACGCAATACCGGCAAGGCCGTAATAAACCGCCCGCCAGCCATAGGCCTCAACCAGTGTGGCAAGCGGCGTTGCCGATGCCAGAACGCCCATCAAACTGAACGAAACGATCAAACCGGATGCAGCGGCAAACTTTTCGGGTGCGGTCCAGCGCGCGGCCAGAACCAGTGCCGACATGAAGGCCGCCGAACAGCCAACGCCAATCACCGCCTGGCCCGCCATCAGGCCCAGCACGCTTTGCGCATTGGCAAAGATAAAGACACCGGCAACGGTGACCATGGTCAGAAACCCGTTGGTCAGGCGCGGCCCATACCGGTCGAGCAGCACCCCGACGGGGATCTGCATCAGAGCAAAGGCAAAATGGAAGCTACCCGATATCAGGCCAAGCTGTTCGGGCGTAACGGCAAGCTGTTCACGTAGCGGCCCGGCAAGCAGCGCCTGGGCAGAACGGAAAAACTGACTAAGCGAAAAGGCCAGCATGATCGGCATCAGAACGATCAAAAACGATCCGAGGCCATGCTTGGGCGTCGCAGAGGTGGGTGTGGGGCGCGAATTTTGTGTCATGGTGTCTTCAGGATTAGTCTGATCGAACCATAACGGCAAGCATTTGCAGCATCATAGCTGCCCTGCCCGGGGTCACGTCGCTAGACCGGCAAGGCCACATCATCAATAATCAGTTGCACACCATCACGCCCCTGCCAGCTATCACGGCGCAAATGCCCCAGAACATGCAACGGGCGCCCACCATGTTTGATCAGGGTCTGGCCCATATCATTATCAAGGCATCTGAACGCAATTGCCTTAAGCCGCCCCTGCCCGTTTGACCCGGTCAGGATACAGCGCACATGATCCTGTCCGACAACATCGGCCTTGACCGCCCGGCAATCGACAAAGGCAAATCTGGGCTCGGCATTGCCCGCACCAAAAGGCCCCAGCTTTTCAAGTGAGTCGATAAGCTCAAGTGTCGCACCCTTGGCATGAAGCGCCCCATCGACCGTGATCGTCGGGCGAATATCATTTTCGGCGATGATCTTGGCAAAGCGTTCTTCAAGGAAGGCCTCGAACGCGTCAAGCTTTTCGGGATCAAGTGTAAAGCCCGCCGCCATATGGTGCCCGCCACCATTGATCAGAAGCCCGGCCTGACGCGCCGCAATGATCGCATCGCCCAGATCAATCCCGCGCACAGAACGCGCAGACCCCTTATAGACGCCGTCAACCTTGCCCATCACAAGCGACGGCACGTGATAGCGATCCTTAAGCCTGCTTGCGACAATACCGATTACGCCCGGATGCCAGTCTTCGCCACCAACCAGCACCATGGAGCCGACCTTTGACCTGCCCTCGACCGCGCTGATGGCCTGATCAAGGACGATATCCTCGATCGCCTTGCGCTCACGGTTATATTCATCAAGTCTGCGGGCGATATCCTGCGCCTCTGCGGGGTTCTCGCCCGAAAGCAGGGTGGAGCCCAGAAAACTCTCGCCAACGCGCCCACCGGCATTCACACGCGGCCCAAGGACATAACCCAGGTGATAGGCACTGGGCACTTCGTTGACGCCGGCAATATCGGCAAGTGATGTCATGCCGACATTGGATCGGTGCTTCATCACCTTAAGGCCCTGGGTCACAAACGCCCGGTTCAATCCGCGCAACGGCACCACATCACACACCGTACCAAGCGCTACCAGATCAAGCCAGTTGCGCAAATCGGGTGCGCGAACGCCCTTCTTTTCAAGCCAGCCACGATTGCGCAATTCGCGCAGCAACGCCACACAGACCAAAAAGGCCACACCTGCTGCACAAAGATGCCCAAGCCCGCTTTCATCATCAAGCCGGTTGGGGTTCACGACCGCCACGGCAGGCGGCAATTCCGGCTCTGCTGCATGGTGGTCGACAACAATGATCTCGATCCCGGCATCGCGGGCTTCTTGCAGCGGCGCATAAGCAGTCACACCGCAATCAACCGTCAGGACCAGCTTGGCACCCTTGCGTTGCAGCTCCAGAAGGGCGGGCGCATTCGGGCCATAGCCCTCTTTCATGCGATCGGGAATATGGACAGGAACATCAACACCAATGGCGCGGAAAAACCGTTTCAACAACGCCGTACTGGTCGCGCCATCAACGTCATAATCGCCAAATACCGCAATCCCCTCGCCCGCCTCAATCGCATCGGCGATGCGCGCGGCTGCCTTGTCCATATCCTGCAAGCTGGATGGGTCAGGCATCAGGTCACGCAGTGTCGGTGACAGGAAACTTTCGGCGTCATCAAGGTCAATGCCGCGTGCGGCCATTACCCGGCCAACAATCTCGGGCACGCCGAAACGCTGGGCAATCGTGGTTGCCAGTCGCTCATCATTTGCGCGTTCCCGCCACCATTTGCCGGTGACGGATCGCTCAATGCCCATAAAGGTCTTTTCTTGTGAATGCTCTGTCATGCCCTATGGAATAGCGCAATCTCGGGCGGTCTGAAACCGGATATTTTGCCAATCGATCAAACCGCACCGAGACATGGCAATCCCTAGCCGGCCGGGTTTTCCCCGCACCATTTCAAAACGTTCTCGGCATCTGCGGCCGGATCATCGACGGGATAGAACACCTTGGTGATCTTGCCATCGTCAATGACCATGGTCAGACGCTTGAACAGGCGCATGCCATCGGCCTCGAAATCGGGCATCGCCATGGCTTCCTTGAAGCGATGATCAGCATCCGACAGCAATGCAAATGGCAGATGAAGGCGCTCGGCTGCTTCTTTTTGATAATCGGTTGTCTGGCTTGAAAGCCCGAACAGGCTTTCGACACCGACCGCGCGCAATTCCGCTGCGTGATCACGGAACGAACAGGATTGTGGCGTACAGCCCTTGGCACCGGGAATTTCGTTCCAACCTTCCGGGGACGGCACGCCGGGCTCCGCCGTGCGCGGATAGGCATAGACAACCGTGCGGCCCGACAGTGTCGACAAATCAACGGATGCGTCATTGGTTGCAGACAAACCCATCGCAGGCAGGATCTGCCCCGTCAGGCGTTCAATCACATGTGCGTCGCTTTCTGAACTCATCATGATCCTCCCAGGATACAAGAGCGGGCTTTTATCACGAACAAGGTTCGGCCCTTTGGCTTTCAAGATAAGTCTGAACCCAAGGCTTAAAAAGAAGCATCGATTTCGTATTGTGAAAAACATTTTGCTGCATCACACCATTTGCCTGCGCGGCAAAGCTGTGCAAACTGGTGCGATAACAAAAATGGATACGCGCAATGCCCCAGAAAAAAGGTCTCAGGATCGGATTATCCATCCTGTCCATACTTACTGCCCTGATGTCGATGCCAATGGTGATGTTTTCACCAATGATGTTTGACGCACCGGGATCAGATGAAAATGTCTACACCCAGTTCCTGTTTTTCAGCGTCCTGGCATTTCCGGTGCTCTGCCTGATGGGCGGCATTCTTCCGTGGATATTCAAACGCCACCCGAAATCAATCTGGCTTTATGGGCTCAGCGGCCTTGCCATCGGGCTTGTCATTCTCGCAGTCGTGCTGCTGTCGGTTCAGTGCGGCGGTGACTTCGCCTGCTGATCAGACGATGCCTTCGTCCGCCGCGATCAGAGCCAACCCGTGTGCCACCGACAGGAACGGCTGGCCGATTTCGATGCGGTCCTTGCCAAAGCGATCTTCGAACAGCTTGCGCACGGCGGGGACATAGGATGTGCCGCCGGTCATGAAGACCTTTGAGACATCACGTGCATCGACACCAGCCTGATCAAGGCAGTTTTTGGCTGCCAGTTCGATCTCGGCCATGTCGGGTGCAATCGAGGCTTCGAAATCGGCACGGGTCAGTTTTTCTTCGATCTCCACCCCGCCGTGGGCGAATTGCAAGATGGTGCTGTCTTTTTCAGAAAGCTCTGCCTTGGCCTTTGATACCGACTGATAAAGGTGGAAGCCCATTTCGTCTTCGATGATCGCCACCAGATCCTCGATATCATCGGGCTTGGTTGCGGATCGGATCAGACCTTTGATTTCGTTAATGGTTTTGGGTTGGTTCATCATCGCCAGTTCGTGCCAGCGCGAAAACGCCGTGTAATATTGCCGCGGAACCGGCAGGGTCGCGCCCATGGATTTGTATTCGGATCCAAAGCCCAAACGCGGCCAAACGGCCTTCTGGATGATGCGATAATCAAACCGGTCACCCGCAACGCCAAGACCCGTGTGCGAAAGCGGCTGCACCCCGCGAATGCCCAGTCCCGGTGTAAAGCGGATCAGCGAAAAGTCACTGGTACCACCGCCAAAGTCGGCGACCAGAACGGTTTCGGGTTTATCGAGCTCTCGCCCGTAATAATAGGATGCTGCCAATGGTTCGAACACCATGGCCTCGACATCAAAACCGGCCTGTTCATAGGCCGCACGCAAGCGCATTTCGGCAAAGTCGTTGTCCGGGTTATTCCCCGCAAAGGCGACAGGCCGCCCGGAAATCACCCGCTGTCCCAGCCAGCCAAGGCTGTGTTGCGCGAAGTGATGGATTTGCGTCAGGAACGTACCAATCAGATCTTCGATGGAATAGTTGGTCCCGAAGATATCCGTGCCGTCGAAATCCTTGGCCGCCAGATAGGATTTCATCGACTGGATCAGGCGGCAGTCTTGGCTTTCCTTAAGGTATTCCTCAATCGCGAACGGGCCGGAACAGCTTTTGGTGTGGCTTGGCGCATTTGGCGCCTTCAGATCCTGATCTTCCCAGAAATACAGAATGGTCCGATAGGTATCGAAGCTTTTGGTGCCGACCTCGAACGCGGCGGATTGCACGTTTCCTGCACTGTCTGCCACGGCAAGAACAGAGTTCGTCGTTCCGAAATCAAGGGCAATAATTTCCGACATCAGGCAGGCTCCGGCATTTGGTGTTGGTCACAGGGGGCGGAGGATGTAACGCAGTCCACCTGCCCCTGCAAGCCATTAAACGAAAAAAGGGAGTGCCGAGAATTACATCAAGGCACTCCCTTTTCGAAATTTGAGAACTGGTCGCTTATTTGTACCAGATTTTCCGGCTGAAATCGTGCACGGCGCGGACATAACGTACAGTACCGGATTGCGAACGCATCACGATGCTTTCGGTTTCCGCCCCATTGGCAAAGCGGCGCACGCCGCGCAGCATCGCGCCATCGGTCACACCGGTTGCCGCAAACATGACATTGCCCTTGGCAAGTTCGGTCAGCTTGTATTTGCGGGTCAGGTCTTCGATGCCCCATTTTTTCGCGCGCGCGATTTCGTCATCGTTGCGGAAAACAAGACGGCCCTGGAACTGACCACCGATGCAACGAAGGGCTGCCGCGGCCAGAACACCTTCCGGCGCGCCGCCGGTACCCATGTAAAGATCGATGCCCGAAGTTTTCTGAGAAGTCGCGATCACACCGGCAACATCACCATCCCCGATCAGCATGATGCGTGCACCGGCTTCACGGGTTTTGGCAATGATTTCCTGATGGCGCGGACGATCAAGAATACAGACGACCAGATCGGCAACATCGCAACCCTTGGCTTTTGCAAGGCTTTTGAGGTTTTCGGCCGGGCTGGCATCAAGGTCGACAACATCGTCCGGAAGACCACCGCCGACGGCAATCTTTTCCATATAGGTGTCCGGCGCATTCAGGAAGCCACCCTTTTCGGCCATGGCAACGACGGCCAAAGAGTTCGGGCCGCCGGTCGCGCAAATGGTCGTACCTTCAAGCGGATCAAGCGCGATATCGATTTCCGGACCTTCGCCGGAGCCAACTTCTTCGCCGATAAACAGCATCGGGGCTTCGTCGCGTTCGCCTTCGCCAATCACGACCGTGCCTTTGATATCCATGCTGTTAAGCGCATTGCGCATGGCGTCCACGGCGGCCTGATCGGCTGCCTTTTCGTCGCCGCGTCCCATCAGGCCAGAGCACGCAAGTGCCGCCGCCTCGGTTACGCGAACCGTTTCAAGCGCAAGATTTCGATCCATATCTTCTTCCTCGTATTGCTGATGTGGGGTCTGGGGGCCCCATCTCATTGTTGTCTTTTTATTTTTATGCTCGGTTTTCTGTCCAAGCTATACAACATCGCCCCGCATCATGGCAGATACGGGGCGAATATGTGTTGTTCATTTTGTTAAGATGCGAAGCTTTCAATCCGCATCAGAACCGGCGGCTGTGAATTGCTTTCAAAGGCTGCAATATCATTTACCGCACCCGACATGGCGGACTCAGTCGTTTCGTGTGCCACGATGACCACCGGCACAACGCCGCCTTCGGTTTCGGCGCGGCCATGCTGGATCATGGACGCCATCGACACCCCATGCTTGGCAAGGGTTGCGGTCACCTCGGCCATGACACCCGGGCGGTCCCAAACCATCAGGCGCAGGTAATAGGCGCCAACATGCTTTTCGAGCGACGCACGCACGTTTTTCTTAAGGCGATCTGCCGGCAGGCCAAACACCGGTGCCGCACGACCAGCCGCGATATCGACGATATCGGCAACCACCGCCGATGCGGTCGGACGTTCCCCCGCCCCGCGGCCCTGCAGGACCACCGGACCGACATAGTCGCCTTCAAGGGCCACCGCGTTAAACACGCCCTCGACCTTGGAAATCTGGGTCGCACGATCGACCATCACCGGGGATACGCGCTGCTCGATGCCCTCGGCCGTCTGTTTGGCGATACCAAGCAGCTTGATGCGATACCCAAGTTCTTCGGCAAGCTGGATATCAAGGGCCGAAACGCTTCGGATGCCTTCGACCGCAACCGCGTCAAAGTCGACTTCGACCCCAAAGGCGAGGCTTGCCAGGATCGCAAGCTTGTGCGCGGCATCAATGCCATCGACATCAAAGGTCGGATCGGCTTCGGCATAGCCAAGTTTCTGTGCCTCTGCCAGAACGTCGGCAAAGTCACGGCCCTGTTCACGCATGGTGGTCAGGATATAGTTACACGTGCCATTCAAAATGCCGGTCACGCGCGAAATCTCGTTACCAGCCAGACCTTCGCGCAGCGCCTTGATCACCGGAATACCGCCAGCAACCGCCGCCTCATAGGCGATGGTGACATTATTGGCATCGGCAATCCGTGCAAGTTCCGCCCCCTTAAGCGCAATCAGTGCCTTGTTGGCGGTCACAACGTGCTTGCCGTTTTCAAGAGCGGCCTTGCAGGTGTCATAGGCAATGCCATCTGATCCGCCGATCAGTTCGACAAGGATGTCGATATCCTTGTCCGCTGCAAGATCACGGGCATCATCATACCAGGTCAGGCCTTCGGTGGAAAAACCACGATCGCGAGTTCGATCACGCGCCGATACCGCTGTGACGACAATCTGGCGACCCGAACGGTCTGTCAGAAGGTCGCGATGTTCACTCAGCAGTTTAACGGTTCCGGCACCGACCGTACCCAGGCCTGCCACACCGATTTTGACGACGTCTTTCACGATAACTCCTTGTCGCGTGGTTACATCTTTGGCTTCGCCCGTGATCAAAAAAGATCACTGCGCCCTGATAACAGAACGCCCGGGACATGTCCCGGGCGAAACACAGAATGCTTTATGAGATATCAGACGGATTTCTTCAACAGTTCACGTGCAGATTCTGCATCGGGGCACTTGGCAAAGAACTGTTTGATGTTGCGATTGGCCTGACGAATGCGGTGCTTGTTTTCCACAAGCGCGATACGCACATGGCGATCACCATACTCGCCAAAGCCAAGACCCGGTGCCACGGCAACACCTGCTTCCTGCATAAGCAGCTTGGAAAAATCAAGCGATCCCAGTTCGGCAAAGGCATCGGGGATCGGTGCCCAGGCAAACATGGTTGCCGCCGGGCTTGGGATTTCCCAACCAGCACTTTGCGCCCCTTCGATGAAGATATCGCGGCGTTCGCGGTACAGGTTCCGGAATTCCTCGACACAGTCCTGCGGGCCGTTAAGGGCGGCGGTTGCCGCGACCTGAACCGGGGTAAAGGCACCGTAATCAAGGTATGACTTGATGCGGGTAAGTGCGTTGATCAGCTTTTTGTTGCCGGTGGCAAACCCGATCCGCCAGCCCGCCATCGAATAGGTTTTCGACAGCGAATAGAATTCAACGGCGATATCCTTTGCACCCTTGCACTGCAGGATCGAGGGCGGCGGATTGCCATCAAAATAGATCTCGGAATAGGCAATGTCCGACAGCACATAGATTTCATGCTTGCGGCAGAAATCGACAACTTCCTGATAGAATGCCAGATCCACCACAAGGGCGGTCGGGTTGGCCGGGAAGTTAAGTACCACCGCACTTGGTTTCGGGACCGAGTGTTTCACCGCGCGATGAAGCTGATCCATAAAGCTTTCGGTATTGAACGTCCCCTGATCATCGTGACCAATCGGGATATGGCGCAATGCGGCCCCGGCAATGATGAAGCCGAATGCATGGATCGGATAGGACGGGTTGGGCACCAAAAAGATATCGCCGGGGCTTGTGATCGCCGCAGCCAGGTTTGCCAAACCTTCCTTGGAACCAAGGGTCACAACGGTTTCGTTTTCGGGATCAATATCGACACCAAAGCGACGGCCGTAATAGGCCGCCAATGCCTTGCGCAGGCCGGGAATGCCGCGCGACATCGAATAACCATGGGTGCGCGGGTTCTGGACCGTCTCAACCAGCTTGTCGACGATATGCTGTGGGGTCGCCGGGTCCGGGTTGCCCATGCCGAAATCGATAATGTCCTCCCCCGCTCGCCGCGCCGCCGCCTTCATCGCATTTACTTCTGCGAATACATAAGGCGGTAGACGTTTTATGCGGTGGAAGTCCTGCGACATTATCCTGTTTCCTCGTCAAATCACTGAAATTCGAATTTTATGCGAAAAGCATATCCTCGATTTCTCGAAAGTTGCGTTTAGACCCGATATTTAGGCCATTAATAGCGTACAATTCGAAGGATGTACCTTTTCTTGAAATCATACTCAACGAATTAATGCGCGGAAAATACGCATAAATGCGATTTACGGCGGGGAAAGGACCGGGTGACGTCGGCCTGACGGCAAAAACCCGACCATTTCGGCACGCCCGACGCTCCAAACACAAAAAAAAACGCGGAAGGATTTCTCCCTCCGCGTTTTGCTGTTTGGTTCTGAACTGTTCTGATCGACGTGATCAGTAATCCAGATAAATCTCGACACGGCGGTTGCCGGCTTCGCCCGCCGGAACGCCTTCGTAGTAGCGCGGATCGGCCGAGCCATCCGCACCGACAAAGATCGCATTCGGATTGACGCCAAGCTCAATCAGGCGCGACACGACGGCCGCCGCACGGCCCTCGGATACGCGGCGGTTAACCGCCAGGTGCTGCTCAAGCGACATGTTGCCTGTACGCATCGACGCATGACCAATCACGCGGATAAAGCCGCTGGTCTGCTGCCAGGTTGCGGCAACCTGTTCAAGCACGTTGTAATCGGCACCACCAAGGTTGGTCGAACCGTGCGCGAACTGGATCTGTGCGATCTGCACTTCACTGACAGCCGGGCCAGCCTGATCAATCGACTGCACGCCAAGACGCGATGCCAGCGCATCGTTGCTGACCGTCATGTCATAAGATGCGGAGTCGCCATACATCGGCTCCGCCCCGCCCAACTGGCTTTCATCGACGATCACCGAACCATTGTCGGAATACATCGAATAATCAAATTCCTGCGTCTGCACTGGCGCCGGTTCATTGGCAAAGACGCCCTGACCTTCGGCCAGACGACGCTGATACTGATCCATGACCGGATCACCAGACGATACAGGAGCACCCGCACCCGTCTGTTGTGCAGACTGCCCACTTTGCGCTGCCTGTGCTGCCTCATAGGCTGCGAGCTGCTGGGCCCGGGCATCTTCACCCTGTGCCGCAGTCGGTGCTGCAGGCGGGGCTTCCGGTGTCGGAACCGGGCCACTGGAAGGTGATTTTGCATTCCATTCGTCGGCAATCTTGGAGCCGCTTGGCGCAGAGGTGACCGCGCTCGTGGTGGCAGTTGCGGCCGCGGAACTGCCGGTATCGGCCATCGAACTGCTGGAAACCGGTGTTGTCGGTGCCGGATTGATCGCGGGTTGCGACGCCGGTGCTGCCGGTGCGGCTTGCAGCGCGTTCACAGGCGGGCTGCTTTGACGGCGGCCACCCTGCTCATACTGGGCATTCTGGCGGTCTGCGGCCAGGCCGGCAACCAGTGCATCACGTTCTGCATCGCCGGTGACAACCGGTTTGGCGGGCGTGTCGGAAAGGTTCGGGTATTCGCCATCCTCACCCGGAATGGCTTCGTCGGATTTGACAGCGCGCTCTTCATCTTCGCCATCAAACATGTCACCGACGGATTTGCCCCACTCGACCGGATTGATCGCATCGGGAACCGAAGAACAGGCGCCAAGTGTCAGCACCACAGCCAGGGCCGAGCCCGTCTGCAGCAATACCCGCAGCTTCCCCCTTGCAGTCTCCTGCCAAGCCCCCTGCCCGGTGGTCGATTTCAGAACGCCCATTTCTTTTCGCTGCTCCAAATTCAGTTGGACGACGTCTGCATTAAATCAATCCGCAAAAACGTCACCTTATAATTCTTGTACTACCCCTAAACGACGCGCTAGGCTAAGGCCATGATAAGCTTGGGATCAAGCAAAGTTTCAACCCGGAACGTCAATCGGATACCCGGAACATAGAACGTCAAAAGTCTTGCGATATTGCAAAGACGCAAAAATGTTCTGAAGTTACCTTGTATCCGCGGCGGTATCATAAGGGAATGCCCCATGAGCGATCAACAGGCCATCGAAACTGAAAACAAACATCCGGATCCCGAAAAGCTCTCTGCCGCTATGGCAGAGATTGCTGAGAAAAGTCAACGACTTGTGTCTGAATTCCTGGCAAAGCAGGCAGAAGATCCGGAAATATCCGACCCGGACCCGCTTAATATCGGCTCTGCCTTTGCCGAATTGACCACGCACATGATGCAAAACCCGGTCAGGCTGGTCGAAGCCCAGATGGAGCTTTGGCAGCAATATTATACGCTGTGGCACAACACCACCCTGCGTATGATGGGCGAAGAAGCCGAACCGGTTGTCTCCCCGCAAAAGGGGGATCGTCGATTCCGCGACGAGGCGTGGGAAAACAATGAACTGTTTGATTTCATCAAGCAGTCATATTTGCTGTCTTCTCAATGGATGCAAAATGTTGTCCACGATGTGGACGGGCTTGACGATAAAACCGCCCAGAAAGTCGAATTTTACACCCGCCAATTCGTCGATGCGATTTCGCCGACCAACTTCCTGATGACCAATCCGGAAGTCATACGGACCACAATCGAATCTGGTGGTGAAAACCTGCTTAAGGGGTTGCAAAACCTTCTGGAAGACCTTGAACGCGGCAAGGGCAAACTGCAAATCCGCATGACCGATCTTGATGCCTTCAAGGTTGGCGAAAACGTCGCCACCACCGAAGGATCAGTGGTCGGCAAAACGCCGTTAATGGAACTTCTGCAATATAAGCCAAGCACCGACAAGGTTGCAAAACGCCCGCTTGTGATCGTTCCACCGTGGATCAACAAATACTACATTCTTGATCTGCGCCCGGAAAACTCCTTCATCAAATGGGCGGTTGATCAGGGCCACACGGTGTTTGTCCTGTCCTGGGTTAACCCGGACAGCGAACTTGCCGAAAAATCGTTTGAAGACTACGCCAAGGAAGGCGTTCTTGCCGCCCTTGACATGATCGAACAGGCCACCGGCGAGAAAGAAGTCAACGCCATCGGCTATTGCCTTGGCGGTACGCTTCTGGCCTCGACACTGGCTTATATGGCCAAAACCGGGGATGACCGGGTTAAATCCGCGACCTTCCTGACCACGCTGACCGATTTTGAAAAGTCGGGCGAACTTTCGGTCTTTGTTGATGACGAACAGATCAAAAGCCTTGAACACAAGATGTCCAAAGAGGGCTACCTTGATGGGCGCGATATGTCGATGTCGTTTAACATGCTGCGCGCCAATGATCTGATCTGGTCGTTTGTTGTATCCAACTACATGCTGGGCAAGGATCCGTTCCCGTTTGATCTTCTGTATTGGAACTCCGATTCCACCCGCATGCCCAAGGCAATGCACAGCTTCTATTTGCGCAATATGTATAACAAGAACCTGTTGCGTGAACCGGGCGGCATCAAGATCTTTGGCGAACCGATTGATCTGCGTGACATCAAAATCCCGGTCTATTTCCTTTCCACCCGCGAAGACCATATCGCACCGTGGCAGGCAACCTATGCCGGGACGCAGTTGATGTCCGGTCAGGTCAAATTCGTCCTCTCTGCATCGGGCCATATTGCCGGTGTGGTCAACCCGCCGGCGGCCAAGAAATACTGCTATTGGACCTATAACCGCAATCCGGCCAATCCCGAAGACTGGATGGCCAAGGCCGCCCAGCATGAAGGATCCTGGTGGACCGATTGGCAAAACTGGGTCGGCCGTCGTGCCGGTGGCAAGGTCGATGCCCGCAAACCCGGCGATGGCAAACTTAAGGTCATTGGCCCGGCCCCCGGCGAATATGTCAAAGTGAGCTTGTCCTGATCTGATCGCAGACCACCCTGACACATTTTCACGGTCTGCCATCGCGGCAGACCGTTTTCTTTTATCCGAATAGATCCAAGGGAATAATGATGGCCCACACAATCGGCTTTCTTGGCGCTGGCCGCATGGCATCGGCGATGATCAAACGCCTGCTTTCAAAGGGATATGACATCAAGGTCTGGAACAGAAATAAAACCAAACTTGAACCGCTTGTTACCCTTGGCGCAGTCGCCTGCGACACACCGGCAATGGCCGCCAAAGATGTCGATACCGTGATTTCATTTATGTCTGATGACGCAGCAGCACGATCTGTTTGGCTGGGCGATGATGGTGCGCTGGCCGCCATGAGCAAAGACAGCATTGCGATTGAATGCTCCACCCTGTCGCACGCCTTTGTGCTTGAACTTTCAAAAACAATCGAGGCTGCGGGTGTTCGATATGTTGATAGCCCGGTAACGGGCATTCCCGCCGATGTTGAGGCGGGCAACACCATCTTTTTGATCGGAGCCGCGCCTGAAACCCTTGACCGCATCACCCCGATCCTCAATGACACCGGCAAAAAGACCATTCATTTCGGCCCGATCGAATCCGGCACGGTTTACAAGCTGATGCACAACTTGCTCGGCGCTGTTCACATTGCCGCCGCC
Organism: Thalassospira profundimaris WP0211; assembly: GCF_000300275.1. Taxonomy (GTDB): domain Bacteria; phylum Pseudomonadota; class Alphaproteobacteria; order Rhodospirillales; family Thalassospiraceae; genus Thalassospira; species Thalassospira profundimaris. Next base: position 249,759 of record NZ_AMRN01000006.1, read on the forward strand.
GCCGAATTGGTTGCGGTCGCGCAAAAGGCAGGGCTCGATGGTCAAACAGTTGCAGATACCTTTGCCATTGGCGCAAATGCCAGTGGCTCCGGCCTTATGACCGTTCCCGGTATGGTCAGTGGCAATCATCACGAAAACATCCACTTCACCAATGCCTTGCGCGCCAAGGACGCATCCTATGCCCTTGCGCTTGTAAAGGCCCTCGGCATGTCGACACCCGTTGGCCAAAGTGCGTATGACGTCTTTGAAAAGGCAACAAAGTCCGGCCTTGGCGACCTGGCGCAAAGTGCGGTGATTGAAACGCTGAAAGCCTAGTTTGCTTTGGCCGCCTGCTGCTGTTCCAAAAGCGGTTCATAGCGCGTGTCGGTCAATGTCTTGAGGAAGGCGACAATGGCATCGATGCGCTTTTCATCAAGGGCATCGCCCTGCTCAAGCTCTTTAAGTGAAATGGTTTCGGCCACTTCCGGCTCGCCCCACGGCTTGTCGGTTTCCGGGTTGGTCTGATTGATCTCGGACTTGCTGTTATATTTGTTATAGAAGCGAACCACCGTCTCAAGATCGGCAAAGACCCCGTTATGCATATAGGGCCCTGTCACCGCGACATTGCGCAGTGACGGGGTTTTGTATTTGCCGCGATAGGCCGGGTCGTCGATGGCGGCGTTATCGAGCAACCCGTTATCGGTAAATCCGACATCCTTGCGGACCGCATCGCGCGTTACGACATTGCGCGGCACGCCGATATTGTGGAATTCGTAATTGGTGAAGGTCTCGCCTTCGGCTGTCGGGCTGGTTTTCATCATGTGGCAGGTATTGCAATTGGTAAATTGCTGCGAAAAGAACAGGACACGGCCCAATTCTTCCTCGGGCGTCATTTTGTATTCGCCGCGCAGGAAGCGGTCATATTTGCTATCGAACGGTGCGAACTCATCACCTTCTTCAAACGCGGCAATCGCCTTTGTCATCGCGCCATATGCATCATCCGCATCCGACCAGACATCATCACCGAACAACGCCTTGAAGCCTGCGACATAGTCGTCGTCCTCGCGCAGACGCGCAACCACACTGGCCTTGTCCGGCATCCCCATCTCAATCGGATTGAGCGGCGGGCCACCGGCCTGCTCGGCCAGATCCATCGCCCGCCCATCCCAGAACTGGCCCCCAACCGCAACACCATCTTCGCGCACATGAAATGGCGGGGAGAATTTGGCATAGCTTGCGGTCGGCGCATTACGATCGCCAAGGCTTTCGCCATCATCGCCCAATGAAAACGCCCCGCTTGCAACATCAACCCGCGGATCACGGAACCCCGTTGATGGATCGTGACAGGTGGCGCAGGACATGGTGCGATTGGCTGAAAGGTTGGTATCGAAATAAAGTGCCTCACCCAGGCTGGCCAGATTGTCAAAGGGTGACTGCGCCACGGCGGCCGTCGCAACTTCCGACACCCTTGCCGTGTTGCGATGTCCTGCATCGGCAAGCCGATGCAGCATCGCCGACGCATCTTCCGCCAAGGCGGAACTGGCCGCAAAGCAGCCCACAAGGGCGAAAACAGAGGTTAGATGCAGTGACGAACGAAGATTGTGGGGCATCGAAAACACTTTGATTTGGTCAATTATCGGATGAGGGTCAAGCAATCGCTCAATCGCGAACGCTTTTCATTTACACCCACACAATTGCTCCTTGCCTTGATCAAAGTCAATGGCTGGCTGCCTTTGGTTTCCTTCACATTCGTTTATTCAAACGCGCATCGACCAAAACCGGCATCCCAGGACATCAGTCCAGATGATCGCTGACCCGCGTGCATTGCTGATGGATATTATGCCAGGTCCTCGGGGACTGATTTGACATATTCCTGCGCCAGATCGGCATAGCGATCTGCCGACACCTTGAAGAACTCGATTTCTTCCTGCGTCAGATTCCGCACCTTGCGCGCCGGAACACCGGCCCAAAGTTCGCCGGCTGGAATGCGTTTCCCCGGTGCCAAAAGCGCATTGGCACCCAGCATCCCGCCCTGCTCAATCACGCAACCATCCATCACGGTTGCACCCATGCCGACAAAGCTTCGATCTTCAAGCGTGCAGGCATGAATGATCGCCGAATGGCCAATGGTGACGTCATCGCCGATATAGGTGCCGAACTTGCCCTTGGCGACATGCACCATGGTCAGGTCCTGAATATTTGTACGCGATCCAATACGGATTTCATGTACATCGCCACGAATGACACAGCCAAACCAGATGCCGGTTTCAGCCCCGATTTCAACATCACCAATGATCGTCGCATTGGGGGCAATGAAGGCGGTTTCATCAATGGTGGGCTTCACCCCGCGATAGGACAAACGCATGCTATGGGACCTTTCACAAACTGGCATTCAATGAGTTGCCCTCAGTTTAAAGTTGATCCGGCCGACATGAAAGCCCGCTTTGGCAAAATTCGGCCATTGCCCGATAAGCTTAGCCGATAACGAAAAAGGCGGAACCAGATGGCTCCGCCTTTAACTTATTGTTCGCCGGTTCGCTTACGGGAAAAGCGGCTCGATCTCAAGCCCCATGGTTTCGGGCAAGCCCAGCATGACGTTCATGTTCTGAACCGCCTGACCGGATGCGCCTTTGACAAGGTTGTCTTCGACCGCAACAATAATCACACGGCCCGGCACACGATCCTTGACCACGCCCATCAGGACATAGTTGGATCCACGCACATGTCGGGTCTGCGGCGTGACACCGAATGGCAGAACGCGCACAAACGGCTCATCGGCAAACCGCTTTTCAAGGGCGGCCTGAATGTCCTCGGCCGTGGTGCCGTTGGTCATTTTGACGTAGATGCTTTCAAGGATACCGCGGCTCATCGGCATCAGGTGCGGTGAAAAGTTCACCACAACATCACTGCCGCACGCCCAGGCAAGGCCCTGCTCGATCTCTGGCGCATGGCGGTGCCCACCGGTGCCATAGGCATGAATGCCTTCGGTGACTTCGGCATAAAGCGTCATTTCCTTGGGCGAACGGCCGGCACCCGTCACACCGGATTTGGCATCAATGATGATGTCTTCAGCATGGACAAGCTTGCCTTCCAGAAGCGGCGTCAGTGCAAGCTGCACCGGTGTCGGATAACAGCCCGGATTGGCAACAACGCGTGCCTTTTTGATCTTTTCACGGTGCAGTTCGGTCAGGCCATAAACCACTTCTTTCTGCAGGTCCTGTGCGGCATGTTCCGCGCCATACCATTCCTTGTAGGTCGCCGGATCAAACAGGCGGAAGTCGGCCGACAGATCGACGACCTTTACATGCTCAGGCAGACCGGCAATGACTTCCTGTGTCGTGCCATGCGGCAGCGCACAGAAAATCAGATCGACGGTCGACCAGTCAGCCTCGGCTATCGAGATCATGGTCGGCAGTTTGATGTGGGCAAGATGGGGGAAAACTTCCCCGAACGGACGTCCGGCACGTCGGTCTGCGGTCAACAGGGTAATTTCCGAAGCTTCGTGATGCGCAAGAATGCGAACCAGTTCCGCCCCGGTATAGCCACTGGCACCGAGAATTCCGACTTTGACCTTAACGTCGCTCATTTCAATTCCTACTCCATATTTAGCACCTGCTCGAAAACAGGCATTGATAACGCCCGGATGTTGGCAAACAAGCCCCGCAGATGCAAGCAATTAGGAGGAAAATACCCCTTTACGATTTGCAATATTCCCATGCGCTTTGGTCATGGTTGCAAATCATTGCACCCTATTTCTTCCGCGCACGGCGTACGGTATCGGGACAGGCGCGCGCATCCTCGGGCAAAACGGTATAGAATTTCTCGATCTTCTCGTATGCCGTGGGGCTTGCAACGGGATAGCTTGCAACGTAGCGCGCGTCAGACAGCCCAAAGTCACTGGCCTTTAGCCCGGATCGTTGTAGCCACATGCGCCGATGAGCATCCGACACAACGACATCCGGGTCATCAACCAGAAAAATTGCATCGCGCGCCAGCCGGTCATTGTATTTGTGATGCGTTGGCAACCATGCGGCCAGTTGTTTGCGCAGCTCACCCGGGCTTGGCACATTGCGCGTGCGGGTGACGAATTTTGTCATGCGATCAACAAGGTCGCTGATATCGCCGGGTGGCACCGATCCATGCGTTGCACGGTCAATGAAAAAGGCCAGATCAATCTCGGTCGGATCGCGATTTATCACCGGTTTCAGGGCGTTATACAATTTGAAAAATCGCGCTATTTTACCCCCATCGGCATTGGCCGCGTCATATACCCGGTGGTAGGCCGCCTGCACCTCATACCGCGCGCCATAGTCGGCAAAGCGTTTTTCGAAGGCAGTACGCTTACGCTCATTGACCCAAATCGCGCAAAGTATATCAAACGCCGCGTCATTGTTGCCAAGTGCCAGGCGATGCATATCCTCGGTAAACGGGCCAAAGACGTTTTGCAGCAATCCGGGATTGGCGCGCTCGGCGGCAAACAGAATTTGCTGGATTTCCGCCCCTGCCCCGGCAGTTGCCCCGCGTGGTCCCCATGTCAGATAGGCGCGCGGGTCATTGGTATGGCAATAAGGATCACCTTCCAGAAAGGTCTTGCCGCTGCGGGGATTTCTCGACTGACAGAAATTGAACTGGATGACGTCGTAGTCCGTGCCCTCCAACGCAAAGGTCAGGTGGTTAGCCCGCGTGATCGCATCAGGTGGTGGCAGCTGGGCTGGCATCAATAACCGCCAAACCCCGACCGTGATTGCCCCGTAACTTTCGGCCCCGACTGCAGCCCGAACAGCCGCATTTAGGCAAGGTTGCAGATCAATGATCGCCTGCCGCGTCTTCGTCCCGACAACCCCGTCCGGCGCGCCATAGCTACCGGCCGATTTGCCCGCACAGTTTGCCGCCTGCGCAAAAAGCCGTTCCTGAAACACCGCCGCCGCGCCATATCGCCCCAAGGTCAGCGCCCGGTTTTCAAACCGGTACAGGACCTGTGACAGGTTCTCAGCTGTTGCCGGAAGCACAGCCCCAAAGGCAATGATGCAGACAAGCGCAAACATGGCACCGGCACGGCACGCTGCAACGTTGATACGCGTGTGTGCTCGGAGCATGTCGGTAAGCCTTAGTGAGTGAATTCCAGAAGGGGTTTGGTGAATTCGACCTGCGGATATTTGATGAGGCTGTTTAACGCGCGGCGCTGCAATGCCTTGCGTTTGGTCGTGTCGGCAACCAAGTCACACACCGCATCCACCAAACCGGCATAGGGCACATCGATGACCCCTTTGCGGAAACGATCCTCAATCACTGTTTCCGGGTTTACTTCCGCGACGACCGCCTTGGCATTGGTCAAAAGGTAGGAGACACGGACGATTTCAAAAATCTGGCTCTCATAGAAGTGGTGGTTCAGGATGACTTTTGACCGCGCGATCCACTGATCACGTTCCTTGCCATAAACCCCCATCAGGACCTTCAGGTTAAGCCCCTTGGCTTCAATCTGGTTTAGGATGTCGCGCCGGCGCTCATTAATCGACCCATAGAACAGAACGTCAATATCCTGTTCGACAGTAATATCGATCCGCTGCAGTTCTTTCTGGAAGCCAATCGGCAAGTAGCGGACCTTTTCAGCCCCCAGCGCCTTGATGACCTCGATATTGGCCGGGCTGTAGTCCCAGATTTCAAGACCAGACTCAAACCAGCCTGTCAGTTGCTCCCGCCATTTCTCTCCAACACCTGTGAGCTGCTCGGTATTAAGGATAATTGTTCCCTCTGGCACGGCGCGCAGAGCCGAAACATCAAGCAAATGCGCCCCGACAATCACGTTCACGCCACCTTGCACAAACTGATTGGTCTGGATCTGCGCCGGATGCCCCGCCTCGCGGATCGAATACATCAAAAGCTCGGCCAACTCCGCAAACGCCAGTGAATGAATGTAACCCGGAGGCTGGACGATGCAGACATTGTAGAGTTTCTCAGTATTCATAACCAAAAATCTTTTCTGTTTAAATTGTTAGCTTTAGCTGGCTGTGCGCTTGAGATATCCATCCGGCGCAACACTAATCAGAATCTTGTCTGAGATGGCCTGGTCGATTTCAAACTCGGGGTGAGTTTTCAAATATTCCCAAACCGCTGTTTTCGGATTGTCCCCAACACCCCAAGGGCGATCAGGAAATGCATCATTTGAGAGATCTTCAACCACTGTATCAAAGACGACGCAGTAACTCTCGACACTAACCAGCGGCGCGTAAAGTTTTAGTTCTGATAAAACATGGTCATGGGTATGGTTGCTGTCGAGCACAACCAGAATTTTCGAATAGTTTGCAGTGACCTTCTTTACCTTGGAGAAGATTTCATCCGAAATACTGGATCCTTCCAGCATTTCAATCCTTGGATACATGGGATGTGCTTCGATGGCCTTACGGTTATGGGCACGAATATCAATATCAACGCCCAGAACTTTTCGCTTTGGCTTGGAAGGATCAAGCATCTCACCGTTCAGTACTGCTTCCGACATTTCCAAAAGCGCCAACATTGAAGCGCTAAAAATCAAGGACCCGCCGTGTGCAATGCCGGTTTCAATGATCAAATCCGGCTTCACCGTCCAAATCAACTCCTGCAGGGCACATATATCCTGCGGATACTGTATGATCGGCCTTCCAAGCCATTCAAAATTATAAGAATATCGTTCCGATATAGACTCCCGCATAAACACATCAGCAGCATTTTTCAACGTATTGGATTTTTCCATTTTTGCGGACCCGCCTCTATTTTCTGGTATCTGTTTCAATAAGGTTGAACCTATCCGATGTTATCCGGCGAATTTCATCAGTGTAATTAGAGTTCATCACATAGACATCAGACCCTTGCTGTAGTGACGCCATCGCTTCATCCGGAGAAATCACCGGCACACCAGTTACGGGCAGGTATTTTCCCTGCTTCGCCGGGTTAATATCAACCGCTGCCTTCACATTGTATCCAGCACGCATCATCAATAATGCAAAGATAACGCCTTTTGATGCACCACCCCAAATAACGATATTTTTTTCAGGGTGTGTTGGAATATTCAAAAAATCTTCAGGAAAGGGCAGTCGCTCATCTGAACCTATTTCAGGTGTTCCAAGCGAAGCCAGGTCTGCAACGACATAAAGATACTGCCCACCGAAAAGTCGCCCCTTCTCCAGGATGCGGCCAAATATTCGGTCAAAATCGCTTAGACGGAAATAATTAACATGCTCATAGAAAATATCGAACCAAACCTTGTTTTCGCAAATCCAGTCAAAACACGGAACTTCGATATAAATGAGCCCCTTTCCACCGTTCGCGACCTTAAGCTGTTCAAGAAACGAAACGGGGTCAGGAATATGTTCCAATACATGTCTCAGAATCAGCCCATTGGATGGTGCCATAACTCCTGGCTCGAAGTATCGTTTCTTAATTTTTGGGTTGCTTCCTTCGTAAGTTGGATCAACCCCTGTAATCGTCGCTCCTTTGGATGACAGGAGCTCCAGAAAAAGGCCTTTCCCGCAACCAACTTCCACAAGATCGGACAATTGCATTGTCCGCTGGATGATCTCAGAGACAACTTCAAGGTGATCCTTGAAGAAAGTGCTATGCCCCTGCTCATTATCGTAGTTCGCGTCGTAGTCGATAATTGACGGATCAAATGCGATATTGCGGACTAAACCCGTTTGGAGGTCTTCGACAACTTCTATATCACCCGTGACACAACTTATTGCATCACTTTGGCTTGCATAAACACGGTTCTGAAGTACTGGAAACGACTTCTGCCGATACAACACATTGACACCTGAGCTTGAAGTCATAAAGTCGTTACTCCCCAACAACATAGGGCGGATCAATCACGTTGTCTTCGCGCGCGCCAAAGCGCAGAAGATCACGTCGCCCAAACTCGTCCGCAACTTTTTCCGCAAGTTCTCTAACAGTCGTTGCCTTCCTGCTGCATATGTTAACCGGTCCCTGAACATCTCCCAGTGCGACCTCGACAATTTCTCGTGCTGCATCGGAGACATCCATAAAATCCCGAACCTGGGTACCCGATGTCAGTGCAACCGGCTCTCCTTTCCGGATTTGGTTTCGGATATGCGAAACCAATCGTCGTTCGTCTTCACCTTCTCCGTAGAGATAAAATAGACGGCACCAGGCAAACTCAACTGCTTTCCCTTTCAGGTTTGAAGAATTCAGGAAAAACTGTGACAGTGCCAAGTATAGTGCCGCCTTGGCAGCCCCGTAAGGTGAATTGGGCCTAAGCGGCGTGGTCACCGGCAGAACCTTTTGGGAAAGGTCATATTCAAAGCATGTTCCAATTCCGACGAACCTACTGACATTCGAGGCTTCGCAAGCTTGCGCCAGCTTTAAGGTCCCAGACAAACAATCAAGATTACGTGCTGATGTTTGGTATTTTCCCGGTTCAGCATACCACGCCAAATGGATAACGGTATCAACACCCTCCAGATGCCGCTGCCACCATTCGACACTTTCTTTAAACACGTCGGTGGTGGAAACTATAACTGGCGCAAACTGATTGCTGTCAATGACCGTCAAATCAGTCTGCTGACGGGCAACAAGCTTTAATTTGATATCCTTCTCACACAGCGATCTCAGCACGTGTTGCCCGACAAATCCCGTTGCACCTGTAACAAGGACCGACCGCGTCATACAATTTCCAGTTCAGGAACGGCAATTACAAACTTGGTATTGTGTTTGGTCAAGTAACCAAGCTGTTCGCGTATTTCAGGCAGCAAGTTCCAAGGCAGTACAAGTACATAATCAGGTGCATTTTCCTTAAGCACTTCTGGTGCAAAGATCGGGATATGGCTTCCGGGCAGATATTTCCCCTGTTTTGAGGCAGCGGCATCACAAACCAAGGGCAACAAATCCTTTTTGACACCCGCATAGTTCAAAAGCGGATTGCCCTTTGCCGCGGCCCCGTAAGCGGCGACGGACTTCCCCTGCTTTTTGCAATTGATCAAGAACATCAGCAGGTCATCTTTGATCTTATCAGCGCGTGCCTGAAAACTCTCATATGTGTGCGGCTTACGAAGTCCCATCTTTTCTTCTTGCGACAGGACTTCGGAAACAAATGACGTTGTTTCGATATCTGCATCCTTATGACAGCCATAGACCCGAAGACTGCCACCATGAGTTGTCAGTTCCTCTACGTCATAAATTCGCAACCCCGCATCGTTAAAAATCTTTCCAACAGTGTAGAGAGACAAGTAAGAGAAATGCTCGTGATAAATTGTATCAAACTGACACAGCTTGATAAGCTGCATCAGATGCGGAAACTCAAGCGTAATGGTGCCTGAAGGCTTGAGCATTACTGCCAAACCTCGCGCGAAATCATTGATGTCGGGAACGTGGGCAAACACGTTATTGCCGATCACCAGATCCGCCTTCCCATGACTGGCCGATAGTTTTTCGGCAACAGCCTGACCGAAAAATTCACGCACAACTGGAACGCCCAATAGTTCTGCCGCCCGTGCGGTATCATCTGTCGGTTCCACACCAAGACACGGAATTCGCTGCATCACGAAATTTTTCAGGAGATATCCATCATTTGATGCAACCTCGACAACAAAGCTTTCTTCGTCGAGGTCCAAGTCACGGGTTACCTTGTCACAATACTTTGCAGCATGCGCGAGCCAGCTTTTCGATGTACTGGAAAAATAGGCGTAGTCGGAAGTAAAAAGATCAGTTTCCTTCGTATAATCCTCTGTCTGCACCAACCAGCAATGATCACAAACCTGAACCCGCAGCGGATAGCAAACTTCCGGATCCGAAAGATGTTCACGAATGACATAACTATTAGATGGCGGCGCAAAGCCTAAATCAAGAAATCCGCGCCTCAGTGATGCATTGCAGTGCCGACAGTTCATAGCTTGATCCCTGAAAAATGTTCATCAATCATGGGATGCCCTTTGTCTCGCTTAGACAAATTCGCGCAAGGCAATGGCCATTTTATTCTTAATTCAGGATCATCCGGACTCAGGCCATCTTCAGACGCAGGGTGGTATGGGGCTGAATGCAAATATATCAATTCAACGTCATCCGTCAGCGTTTGAAATCCGTGTGCAAATCCTTCCGGGATTAGTATTGCTTCCCCGCGTTCTGACGATATCTTTTCGCCGTGCCACTGAAGGAAAGTGCTGGAATCTCGGCGGATATCGACAACCACATCCCAAATCTCCCCGTGAAGGCAAGTTACCAATTTTTTTTCGGAATATGGAGGACGTTGAAAATGGAGCCCCCGCACTGTGCCCTTTTCCGACGTCAGGGTATGGTTGATTTGCGCGATAGAAGTATCCCAGCCAGCTTTTTCAAACTCGTCACTGCAATATAAGCGGCTTAAAAAACCCCGCTCGTCCCCCCTGAACGAACGCACAATCTTGCTGACCCCCGCCAAAGGCAGGTTATGTATTTCAAACCTGCTCATAATAGGGGAAGCCTTTTGTCAAAATCATCAATATCGGCAAGGCAAAGTTTACGGGCATCAGCCCCATCCAAAAATTTGCGGTACCACTTCATGGTTCGCTCAATGGACTCTTGCAAACTCCAGACCGGTTTGACTCCAAGTTGAATTCGACTTTTTGAGCTATCAAGGCGCAGCGTTTTTGCTTCGTGCAAAGCGTCCTGCGCAGCACCGAAAACAACCTTTCCACCACCAAACTTGCTGGCTGCCAATTCGGCAACAAATCGAACGTCGTCAGTCCCTTCATGACTGGGACCGAAATTATATGCCCCGGCAAGCGAAGCTTCATTAAACGAGCGCTCAGCCAAGGTCAGATACCCGTAAAGTGGCTCAACCACATGCTGCCATGGCCTTACAGCATTTGGGTTACGAACCTCTAGTGTGCGTCCTGATGACCATGCCCGAACGGCGTCGGGCAACAACCTGTCTTCCGACCAGTCACCGCCGCCAATCACATTTCCGGCCCTGGCAGATGAGATACTCACGCCCTTCTCTGCAAAGAAGGAATCACGAAACGATGAGATCACATGTTCGCTTGCAGCTTTGCTCGCACTGTATGGATCGTGACCACCAAGCGCTTCGTTCTCTCGATACGGCCAGAGCCATTCCTGATTCTTGTATACCTTATCCGTGGTAATCATGACCGCGCATTTAAGCTCGCTGCACTCCCTGAGGGCATTTAGCAAATGCGCCGTTCCCATGAAATTTGTATCAAAAGTCAAAAGTGGATCGCGGTAACTAGCCCTTACCAACGGCTGAGCAGCCAAATGGAAAACGATCTCGGGATTGATGGCCTTAACGTGTTGCGCCAAAGCATCACGGTCACAAATATCGCAAAACACACTGCTGTTTATCACTGACCCGACATTGGCTGCATCAAACAAGTTCGGATTGCTATCGGGGCTCAGGCTAATCCCATAGACATCAGCCTGCATTTCAGCCAACCAGAGGCTCAGCCAGCCCCCTTTGAAGCCGGAATGTCCTGTTAGAAGAACTCTCTTTCCTTTCCAAAAGGATGAATTTTGCATTTTTGGAGCGCCTAATCCCAAATCTTCCAAGGGGCGGAACCCGTTTCCCACAAACGCTCGAGCATGTTCTTGTCTCGTAAGGTATCCATGGGCTGCCAAAAACCGTTATGTTCGAATGCTTCAAGCTGCCCGTCCTTGGCCAACCCGGCTAGTGGTTCCGCTTCCCAACTGGTTTCATCACCTTCAATTCGTTCAAGCACTTTTGGCGACAGAATGAAGAACCCACCATTGATATAGCCACCATCACCGCGTGGTTTTTCCGAAAACCCTGTTACATGCGTTCCGGATCGCTCCAATGCTCCGTAGCGTCCCGGTGGCTGAACTGCTGTTACCGACGCTAGTTTCCCATGTTTCTTATGAAAATCTATGCTAGCGGTGACATCAAGATCGCAAACACCATCGCCATACGTGAAGCAAAATGCATCCTCGTCCTGAACATAGTCTCGCACACGTTTAAGGCGCCCCCCGGTCATGGTTGCCTCACCGGTATCAACCAAGGTGACACGCCACGGCTCTGCCTTGCGTTGATGGACTTCCATCTTGTTAGATTGCATGTCAAACGTGACATCAGACATGTGAAGGAAGTAGTTCGCGAAATACTCTTTGACCAAGTACCCTTTGTAACCACAGCAGATAACGAAATCATTGACGCCGTGTGTGGAGTACACTTTCATTATATGCCAAAGGATCGGCTTACCGCCTATTTCAATCATGGGCTTCGGTTTAAGGTGCGTTTCCTCAGAAATACGCGTCCCCAACCCACCAGCAAGTATAACTGCTTTCACCACCCCTCCTTACGATCATAGACGTCGTAGACAATGACGTGCTTGGCAAGCTATCAGGTTACCAGTTTTAACCAGCCTAAAAGAACGCTGATTTTAGGATTCTCCACATAACTCGTTACGATAAAGATAAGGCCCATCCGAACCAAATATTTAGCCGCTACAAGTGATCAGCGAAAACAGTTACTGAGGTCGACAATAGTCACGTATCTCAAGCGTTAGCGCCCAGGAAGATAAATATCCCCCTCTGAGACAGTATGCATCGTTCCCATAAAGCTCATCGGTATGTTTCCTTTGTTGGTATTGCTCAGATGCATCAACAAAAAGTAACTACCCAATCTTTCAGAACAAAAGGCAACAGCACGCTTCTGCACAGGATTGTTAGGGGCTTTAACTTTGAACTGATCGACAAACGCTAAATTACATCTGAAGACCTTTTCAGCAGCCACCTTCCACCAGTCGGTCTTGAAAGTGCCCAATTCAATTCCCCCTGGTATCAGGAACTTGAAATTGGAAAACTGAAGCGTCTCTTTGGGATTAAGCACACCTGTTTCAAGCGTACAAATCAGATACTTATAGAAATCCTCAAGATGGTGGACAGAAGCGTAGTGGTTGATGATGCTACCCAAGTTAAGAAGAGACGGGAAAAAGAAATCTGATGCATCTGAAACAACCGGAGCAACTTCTTCCCCCTTGTTAACCGAGTACATGCCGGGATAGTTTTTCGTTGGCTCGCCATATTTTGTCTGGCTCACGAATTTTCGATATTGCCAGATGGTGGTCTTTTCAGGAGCTTTTTCACCTTGCTCAAGTAATAGCTGCAATATCACATAGGCCCCAAGGGAACCTGCGAGGTAATTGTGAACATGTTCGGGATTTTCACAGAAATCATATCCATGAATGATTTCAAACTCATCTGACTTGGGAGCTTTCTCTGAATTCAGCCAGATGACTTTGGCCCCTTCAGGCAACCGGTAAAGCGGCATTTCGCTATTACAAATGACGTATACTGACATCCGGTTCCCCTAAATACACCGTAAGATCCAGATTTAATTGTATATATGGGGAACCTATATCAGTCCACCATACTCTCTGATTGCATTTCGGCATACGCAGGAATTTCGGCGGTTCTGATTGTTGCCCAATCTTGATGCACCGCCAATATCGCCAGCCGATACCGCCCAATCTTCTTAAACCCAAGCACTTCATACGCCTTTGCGGCCGCTTCGCTGTCGGTTGACAGAATAGCACGTTTAACGCCCCTCGCCCGCACCGCGAGAAGTGTTTTGGCCACCAGAATACGGGCATAACCGTTGGAGCGTTCCTCGGGCGGGGTCCAGACGGGGCCTACTTGCACCATGTCGGGCAAGGTTGCGTTGAAGCCTGAAAGCGACACCGCCTTGCCATCGACGATCAGGCCCCACATGGTCCGGGCATCCAGCGCATGGACAAGGCGTGAGGCGATTTTGCTGTCAAGGCTGGGGGTGTCTTCCGCGCCGAGCGCCTCGATCTCGTAGGCACGCAACCAGCGCAGCAATGTATTGCGGTCAATCTTTTCCGCATCAACCATCTGAAAATCATCGGCGCGGGCGTTTTGCGGCACGATCAGTTTGGCAAGATCAAGCTCGTAAAGCACGTCCGATGCATTGATCGCATAGACCGCATCTTCAAGCCCCAGCTGGCAGAGCATATCCTGCGCCTGATCTGATTGACCAAACACACCTGCAACCGGTTTCAGCGGGTCTGCAACAAACGCAGCCGTCAGGGACTTTGGGATTGCCTTCTGATCGCCGGCCTCGACAAAGACATTGCCATTGCCAAATTGCGCGACAATCGCGCTAATGCTGCCATCCGGGGCCACTTCCCCGAACCAGTTGCCAGAAAGCGGGTGGCGACGTCGTTCAATACCGGCAGTTCGCAGGTTCCCGCGCAGCACCATGCAGGTCGCTGCATGGTCGGCAAGGAATGCGATTGCGGCATCAAAATCGGCGTCGTGCAGCTTTCTGTACTGCATATCGGGGGTCCCTTTCTTTGGGCTTCAGGTAAGTGCCAAACTTTCAAATTGGCATAAAAAAAGACCGCTCCATTAGCGGCCCTTCACATATCGCAAGGTTATCCAATAGAGGTTCAAACAGTTATGTTTTGAAAACTCGTCGCATCGTTCCAACCATCGGATCACACCTTAAATTCAAAAAATTATCGCGTCAGAGATTTGTTAATATCACAACCTTCCGAATTTTCGATCCCTCTTTTTAAAATTCTTTGATGACAACAACATCGGTCTGAATCCGACATCCGAAAACAATGACTCAAAAGCTGATTTTCAATTCGGTTTGCGACAACCTCGGAAAGTGGTATTACCAATACAAGGCACATTTTATTCGGAGTTGACCTCATGCCAGTGATTACCTGCGTCGAAGACCTGAAACGCATCTATAAACGGCGCACACCGCGCATGTTTTACGATTACGCAGAATCCGGAAGCTGGACTGAGCAGACATTCCGTGAAAACACCACCGATTTTCAGGAAATCCACCTGCGTCAGCGGGTCGCAATCGACATGGCCGGGCGCACCACCAAAAGCCAGATGATTGGTCAGGATGTGTCCATGCCCGTCGCCCTTGCCCCGGTCGGACTGACAGGCATGCAAAGCGCTGATGGCGAGATCAAGGCTGCGCGTGCGGCAGAGAAATTCGGCGTGCCCTACACGCTGTCGACCATGTCGATCTGCTCGATCGAGGATGTCGCCGAAAACACCTCCAAGCCATTCTGGCTGCAGGTTTACACACTGAAAGACGACGACTTCATGAAGCGCCTGTTTGACCGCGCCAAAGCCGCCAAATGCTCAGCCGCGGTCATCACGGTCGATCTTCAGATGCTGGGCCAGCGCCACAAGGATCTGAAAAACGGCCTGTCCGCCCCGCCCAAGCTGACTTTCAAATCGGTTACCAACATGATGACCAAGGTCCAATGGGGCCTTGGCATGCTCGGCACCAAGCGGCGCTTCTTTGGCAACATTGTCGGCCATGCCAAGGGTGTTGCCGACGCGTCATCGCTGAGCACCTGGACCGC
Source organism: Thalassospira profundimaris WP0211 (assembly GCF_000300275.1). Classification (GTDB taxonomy): domain Bacteria; phylum Pseudomonadota; class Alphaproteobacteria; order Rhodospirillales; family Thalassospiraceae; genus Thalassospira; species Thalassospira profundimaris. Next base: position 265,091 of record NZ_AMRN01000006.1, read on the forward strand.
CGAAGCGTTCGATGTATCCCTTGATTGGGATCGCATTCGCGAATTCCGCAAGATGTGGGACGGGCCGCTGATCATCAAGGGGATCATTGATCCGCGCGATGCGCTCGAGGCGCTGAATGTCGGCGCAGATGCCATCATCGTTTCCAACCACGGCGGACGCCAGCTTGATGGCGCCCTGTCCTCTATTCGGGCACTGCCGGCGATCATGGATGCGGTTGGTGACAAGATCGAAGTCCATCTTGATAGCGGCATCCGTTCTGGCCAGGACGTGCTGAAGGCCTTGGCACTTGGTGCAAAGGGCACCTATATCGGCCGTGCTTATGTCTATGGCCTTGGTTCGATGGGCGAAGCCGGTGTGACCAAGGCGCTTGAGCTCATCCAAAAGGAGCTTGAAGTCTCGATGGCGCTGTGTGGACGTACGGACGTCACAAAAGTCGATCGCGACATCCTGATGATCCCGCGCGATTTCTCGGACCGCTGGCAATAAGCAACAGACTTGATACGAAACAAAAAGCGGCGTCTTTCTGAATGAAGACGCCGCTTTTTTATTGGCTTACGCAAAAAGAAAAAGCGCCACCCGAGGGTGACGCTTTTCCAAACAGTATCGCGAGCCTTGTGCCCGAAAACGACTTAACGTTTCGAGAACTGGAAGCTACGACGAGCTTTGGCGCGACCGTATTTTTTACGTTCAACAGCACGCGAGTCACGGGTGAGGAACCCACCAGCTTTAAGTGACGGACGCAGTGCCGGCTCGAACATGGTCAGTGCACGGGAGATACCGTGACGAACGGCACCGGCCTGACCGGAAAGACCGCCACCGGAAACGGTGCAGACAACGTCGAACTGATCTTTGCGATTGGTTACGCCGAACGGCTGGTTGATCACCATGCGCAGAACCGGGCGTGCGAAGTAGTCTTCGAACTCACGGCCATTGACGGTGACTTTACCCGAGCCCGGTTTGATCCAGACGCGTGCAATTGCGTTCTTACGACGGCCGGTTGCATAGGAACGGCCCTGTGCGTCGATCTTCGGCTCCGGCAGGGTGCCTTCTGCAGCAGCAGCAACTTCGCCGCCCTGTGCCAGATCCTTGAGATCTTCAAGAGTTTTGGTGTCGGCCATTATTTGCCACTCCGCTTATTCTTTTCGTTCATAGCCGCTACGTCGAGGACTTCCGGCTTCTGAGCTTCATGCGGATGCTCGGTACCAGCATAGACGTGCAGTTTGGAAAGAACCTGGCTGCGCAGCGGGCCACGGCTCATCATACGCTCAACAGCTTTGATGATGACGCGTTCCGGATGCTCACCGTTCAGGAGCTTGTCCATGGTGCGTTCTTTGATGCCGCCCGGGTAACCGGTGTGCCAGTAGAACTTCTTGTTCTGAAGTTTACGGCCAGTCAGTTTGACTTTTTCGGCATTGACGATGACGATGTGATCGCCACAATCCATGTGCGGGGTAAACATCGCTTTGTGTTTACCACGAAGACGGTTGGCAACAACGGCTGCAAGGCGGCCAAGGACGACGTCTTCTGCGTCGACCACGAACCATTTGCGCTCGATGTCGCTCGGTGTCGCAGTGAAGGTTTTCATTATTTCTATACTCGAAAACTGGGTTCCACGGAGGGAATGTTCCCTCGTTGAAAGTCGGCGCATTATGCCAGCATCCAACAGGAAAACAACAGGAATATTTCGCATTAAATCAATGGCTTAGCTATAGCGGTATTATTTTACCACACCAATTTGGCCTATTTTTCGGCCGGTGGCATGGCATAAGTCCCGATCACATGCGCACAAAGGCTGTCATCAACGGCAGATCGAATATGGCATTCGGCAATCAAAAGCCGCCTGCCCGCCTTCAGGATTTTGGCCTCTGCAATCAGATCACCGGGCTTTGCCCCGGACAGGAAATGCACTGTCGCCTCGGTTGTTACCGCCAGATCCGCCTTGGGGACGACAAGCCATGCCACGGCATACAGTGCAATATCGGCCAGCGCAAAGATCGCAGGCCCGGTCACCACATTGCCCGGACGCAGATAGCGTTCCTTGAATGGCAGGCGCAGGATTGCGGTATCGCCTGAAAGGCTTTCGGTCCTGACATCCATATCGCCGACAAACGGCACCTTCTCGCGCATGATGGCATCAAAGTCGGCTGGCGTTACGCCGGTCCGGGTCACGGAACTGTTCATGGCTTGGATGGCCTCCCTCTGGAGCTGCTTTGACGCAGCATTTTTGTTTCAGGGAGATAGCCTGACATAACGTTTACGTTAACGTCAACAGTTTGCGCATATACAGACTGCTTTTAGAGGACATCAGATCCCCAACCACTAGCGGGTCAAAATCCCGGCCACATCGGTATAGATCGCCACCACGACACACAGGATCACGATTGCCGCAATCGCCGTTGCGCCGAGCCCAGGCAAATTTTCACGCATCCACTCACCGGGCGACATACCCGGCCCCGGATCAGATTTTTGCCTGAAACGGGCGTGAACCGGCCCACGCGAAAGATCACGCAGCGGTTTGTCGACTTCGTCGTTGGATGCCCAGTGAAAGCGGTTCTCTGGCAAGTAAACAGGCTGACGGCCTTCCTGACCGGTTTCGTCATACATCATGGCGACTTCACAGCATCGATTGCTGCCTCCTGCAACAGGGTGAACTGTCATTTCGCCCTGATCCCGGCATCATTTCCATCATGCCATGATCACGGCGGCCCCGCCTCGGATGATTTCGCTCTGTCTTCCCCGTACCTTGTTCTTATCGTTGCGCAACGTACAAGGCCCAGACGGCCCTGACGTCACACCACCGAATTCCTCACTGATACATGGGGATTAAGGCAATCGTTCGGCAATAGTTTGTTATCTGTGTTATCTGCCGAGAATTGCCGAAAATTCGTTGACCGTCAGAACCAGCACATAGCCCACAGCCACCGCAGCAATCATGTAGGCTGCCAACCGCGCGATCATCTTGTTAAAGCCCAAGGGTTCACCCGGCTGTTTACGCCCCTTCGATGATTGCCCTTTTGCAGATCCCGCCGACTTTCCCTGCTTTTGCAAAATCGCCTGACGCTTGGCATCAAGGTCTTCATGCAGGGCCCAGTTGTCTTCGCTATCTGGCAGATTGATGCGGGACTTTCGGACCTCGGCCTCTTTCAGGTCGTCTACCCGGCCTGCAATATCATTGCCAACATTACTGCCCTGGCTATCCTTTTCCCGAGTCCGATCAAGCAATGTCTTACCGCCATTCAGGCTATCGACATAGTCGTCATAGGCGCTGCGTTCCTTGTCGATGGCAGCCCTTTGGGCAGCTTCATGGGCGGCACGATCCTGCGGTCGCACGAGTTGTCCGCCCGCTGCGCCGGCCGCGTCTGATGCACCAGATTTCAGCTGGCTATCGTCTGGCAGGAACATCGAAACAAGCCCGCTTGCCTTGTCCGGGACATAGACATGGCGATTAGGTTTGACCTTTGCCGCGGCAGCAGCAACCGAACTTTTGACATCGGAGAGCTTTTCACTCTTAACCGGCATGGTTGGCTTTGGCCCGATCATGGCAGGCGGACGCAGATCCTCCTCGATGACAGGATCGGGTGCATCACCTGCGTCCTCGTCTTCAGGATTGATCTTGGGCTTGGGCATCAGAAAGGCTGGAATATCAAAACCGTTCTGTAAAAGACGTGCACGGGCCTCTGCGCGATATCTTTCAAGATCGCGTTCCATCATGTCCTTGCTGTCAAACCGCTTGATGGGCGTTTCACGCACGGGTTTTGTCAGCCGCACAGACTCACGGACTGTCCGGGTCGGAACAAAACGCCCCGGTGCCCGCCCCCGCCGATTTGGGAAATCTTTACTCATGCACAACCACTTGCCGAATTAATTTTTATTGATCAGGCAAAGACAGAATAACATTCGGCACATCCCCAGGGTTTTATTATTGGCACAGGCCGCTAACCCTTTGCGTGTAATTCTACTACGGTATACCGTGTTTTAAAAATCAAAAAACGTCAAACACATACAGCCATCCGGGAGGCCCGCCATGACCGTTTCCACAACCGAGCCAGAGCTCGTCACACGCACAGACAATGACGGCTTTGTCACCCTGACGATGAACAACCCCAAACGCCGTAATGCCCTGTCGGGTGCGATGATGACGGCCCTTAAGGACGCGTTTGACAAGATCGCCAAGGAGACCACCGTCAGATGTGTCATTCTGGCAGCAGAGGGTCCTGTCTTTTGTGCCGGCCACGACCTTAAGGAAATGAATGGCATTACCGAATGTGATCAGCATGCCAGCCTGTTTACGCAATGCAGCGACCTGATGATGACGATTGTCAGTCTGCCGCAACCCGTCATCGCGCGTGTGCGCGGCATGGCAACAGCAGCCGGTTGCCAGCTTGTCGCCAGTTGCGATCTGTCTGTTGCCGCCAACAGCGCCAAGTTCGCCACCCCGGGGGTCAATATCGGCTTGTTCTGCTCTACCCCGATGGTCGCACTTAGCCGCAACATTGCCCGCAAACATGCCATGCGGATGCTTCTGACCGGCGATCCGATTAATGCCGAAACCGCCTTTTCCATGGGACTGGTGTCAGACGTGGTCGGGGATGAGGAACTTGAAGAACACACCAATGCCCTGGCCGCCGGGATTGCCGCCCGGTCGGGCATGACGGTCCGGCTTGGCAAACAGGCATTTTACAAACAGCTCGAAATGCCGCTGTCGCAGGCCTATTCCTATGCATCCGACGTCATGACCGCGAATATGCAAAAACATGACGCCCGCGAAGGGATCGGCGCCTTTATCGAAAAGCGCCATCCGAGCTGGCGCCACGAATAGACTGCCCTATATCGGGTAGATTACCTTATGATGGTATTTGCAAACCCTTCGGAATGACGCATTCTGTCAACAGGTACCTTTTTCGGAGTACGCCCCATGTCGTTTGAAATCTGGCTTGCCTTTGCTTTTGCTTGCGCTGTGGTTCTGGCCATTCCCGGCCCGACCATCATGCTTGTCGTCAGCTATGCCTTGGGCAAGGGCAAACAAACTGCATGGGCAACGGTTCCGGGGGTGGCACTGGGCGATCTCACCGCAATGACGATCTCGCTCGCCGGGGCTGGTGCGTTACTCGCGGCCTCAGCAGAGGCTTTTACCGTGCTAAAACTCGTTGGGGCGGCCTATTTGATCTATCTTGGCATCAAGATGTGGCGCGAAAAGCCCGAAGCCCTGCATGACAACCCGGATGCCAAACGCAACCGTCCGTCGCGCATGTTCCTGCAGGCCTATATCGTCACCGCCCTGAACCCCAAGGGCATCGTTTTCTTCATCGCGTTTGTGCCGCAGTTCGTGACAGCCGGTGATCCACTTTTACCTCAGTTCACGATTATGACCGCAACGTTCGTCATATTGGCTGCGATCAACGTTGCGATCTGGGCGGTAATGGCAAGTGCGCTGCGTGAACGGTTCCGCCACCCATCCGCCCTGCGTCGCCTGACACGCATCGGTGGCGGGGTGATGATTGGTGCTGGATTACTGACTGCCCTCACCCGCCGCGCAGCGGGCTGAGCGGCCCTCCCCGCCCAAAAGACCGTCGCCTCCTCCAATCGTCAAAAATTTGCTTCAGGCAATTGTTTGGAGGTTTTCCTATATTTACCGCAATATTATAACCTTTAGATATATAAATACCCGTATTTTTTGGTATTCACATAAACTCAAAGTTGAGTTTAGATGATCTCCGCAAGTCTTCAGAAGAATGAATATTTATAATTCTTCTAAGAAAAACAATAGATAGGCGGGGAAGTGTGGACATGCTGAAATCTTTGAAAATAGGTCCGCGACTAAGTATCGCGATGATCTTTATAACCTTTGCGACGGCATTGGTGATCGGGCTTATCAATCTTTCCATTGAACGTGACATTGTCGCAGGTGCTGAACAACGCGAACTGCGCGTCAATTTCGAAAAGTTGCGAAGTGCGCTGGATATGGAAGCCGCCCGTGCGCTCGCGATGGCGGATTTTGCCGCAACCATCCCCGCCGCCCAGAAAGCCATGGCGGAAGATGACCGTGATACGCTGGCTGACATTTTCGGCCCCGGCTTCGCCGAACTCAAAGAAAACCATGGTGTGCGTCAGTTCCAGTTCCATAAGGCTCCGGCGATCTCGTTCCTTAGGGTTCATAAGCTCGATAAATTCGGCGACGATCTGTCTTCGTTCCGCAAGACAGTGGTCGAAACCAATACAAAACAACAACCCATCAGCGGCCTGGAAGTCGGTGTTGCCGGTCTTGGCATGCGCGGTGTCACGCCTGTTTTCAACGATGGGACGCATGTCGGCTCGGTCGAATTTGGATTATCCTTTGGTCCGGCCTTCTTTGAAAACTTCAAGGCACACTCCAACACCGATGCCGCCCTTCTGATTGACCGTGACGGCACCTTTGAAGTCTTTGCCTCAACCTTCCCCGAAGGCTTCCTTGATATCGCATCGCCCACACTTGCCGCGGCACGTGACGGCGAACAGATCCTTGCACCTAAGGATGCCGAGGGCACCGAACTGGCCCTGATGGCGCGCCCGATCACGGATTTCAGCGGCCAGAACCTTGGCATTGTCGTCATGGGCATTGATCGCAGTTTCTTTGCAAGTGCCATCAACGACGCCACCACCCTGTCACTGGGCGTAAGTGTTGTAACCCTTCTGGTCGCACTTCTGATCGCCTTTAGCGTCAACCGGTCGATCTCTCATCCGATCCGGGCCATGACCGCAGCCATGAACAAGATCGCTGGCGGCGAACTCGATACCGAAGTCCCGGCAAAAGACCAAAAGGACGAGATCGGCGAAATGGCCAGCGCGGTCACCATTTTCCAGACCAACGCACAGCGCATGAAAAGCCTTGAGGCCGAACAACAAGAACTGCGTCGGAGAAACGAGGAAGAGAAAAAGACTCTCGGCCGCAAGCTTGCCGACGAGTTTGAAAATACGGTCGGTGCCATCATCGACGGCCTTGAAAACGCGGCACGCGACATGGATGACGCATCGCGCGTCATGTCCGGCACGGCTGATGAAACGACCCAACAGGCAAAGATCGGCATGGATGCCGCGCAAAATGCCTCGAACAACGTTGCGACCGTTGCGGCCTCGTCCGAGGAACTGTCTGCCTCCATCACGGAGATCAGCCGTCAGGCCAACCATTCAAGCGAGGTGGCCGCCAATGTCTCGAACAAGGCAACCAGCACGCGCGAAACAGTGGATGGCCTTGTTGAGGCCTCTGCACGTATCGGCGATGTCATCGCCCTGATCAACGACATCGCGGCCCAGACCAACCTTCTGGCCCTGAATGCCACGATCGAGGCCGCCCGTGCTGGCGAAGCTGGCAAGGGCTTTGCGGTTGTCGCCAACGAGGTCAAAAACCTCGCATCCCAAACCAGTCGCGCGACACAGGAAATTTCCGAGCAAATCGAAAGCATCCAGAACGCGACGAAGCTGTCCTCGACCGCAATCAACGAGATCACCGATATTGTCGGTGAACTTAATGAAAGCGCATCCGCCATCGCGGCGGCGGTCGAAGAACAGGGCGCTGCGACTCAGGAGATTTCCGGCAGTGTTGAAAATGCTTCTGTCGGGACCAGCGGTGTGACCGAAAGTATCAGCTTGGTCAGCGCGGCCGCTGTACGGTCGACCGAAAGTGCCGATACGGTTCTGAAATCGGCCCATGAACTGATGGAATACTCGGTCAATCTGCGTCGCGAAACCAACAACTTCCTGAGCAAGATTCGCTCGGAATAATCACACCAAGCCGGTCCACTGTCAGTCAGCCGACGGTGCACCGGAATTTCACGAAACCGCAGACATAGCGGGTTATGCCACTTAACGCGATGACGCCTCGGCGGTGACGCTGTTATTGCCAACGAGCCGGGCAATCCAGATCCGTACCGGTTTATCTCGCCCGAACAAAGAAATCACACTGATCGCGACACCAGCCAACACCACATTCCATGCCGGACGCAACGGCCACATCCATTCAAGATTGGCTGCAACCACGCGATCGGCCGGAATACCGGTCGCCAAGGCATACCAGGCATATTCAATTCCGGCTGTTGCCAACCCGGCAACAGCCGCAATGACAGACAAAGTCACAGCTGATCTAAGCGACCATCCCCGCCAATGCGCAAAGCGATACAGCATCAGGCCGACAAACATCCCGGCCATCAGGGTTGCTTCACTGACATCGACCTTGGACTGCAAAAAGAAATGCACCACGCCCAGCACCGCAATCGGATAGACCAGTTTATGCAGGCGCCCCCACTTGGCCCCCAGTCTGCGCATCGCTGATTTGGTGGACGTCGCGGTCAAAACCGCCAACCCAATCAGGGCAACAAACCCGATTGTCAGATAAATCCGCAAAACGATCTCGCTGGCAATGCGGCCAAGATCAAGGTTCTGGCTGATCGCATACAGGCCAAAATGGATCATCACATAGCAAAAGGCAGCCACACCAATTTGGCGGCGCACCTGTACCAGTTTTGAAAATCGGGTAATTCGGCGAAGCGGTGTGACCAGAAGCGTGATCAGTAATATCCGGATGGTCCATTCACCGCTTTCCAGAATGGCTTCCTTGACCGGGATGGTTGCCCCGCCCTCGGCAATGACCGGCCACAACAACACGATGCCGGGTACAAGAAGTGCGACAAAGACAGCCAGTTTGAAAAAGGAAAACCGCCCGGATGGATCAAGCCATGGATACATACAAAATAACCCTGTCAGGTTTCGCCGATCCCCCAGTCAAAAAGCATTTGATGGTCGCCGTCACTTAAATTGCCATCAACTTTCCGCGAGGGCAGCCATTCGCACGCCCATGATATGCTTAGTGACGCATATCAACGTTGCAGGAAGCCACCACTCATATAACATTCATACACAGTGATCACCCGAAGTGGATGAACCCAAATGGCCGAATTTCAAAATCCCACCGATCCGGAAATCAAAACGCTTCTGGAAACGACAAAGACCATCGCGCTTGTGGGCGCCAGCCCCAAGCCGGAACGCCCGTCAAACCGGGTCATGAAGTTCCTGCTTGATCAGGGATACAGAGTTATTCCGGTCAATCCCGGTCAGGAAGGCGGCACCATTCACGGTCAGACTGTTGTGGCACAACTTTCCGATATCGCCGATCCGGTCGATATGGTCGATATTTTCCGTAACAGCGAAGACGCGGCTGGCGTCGTCGATGACGCCATTGCAATCGGTGCAAAGTCGGTCTGGATGCAGCTTGGCGTGATCAATCCAGAGGCTTGTGCGAAGGCCAAGGCAAACGGCATGACCGCGGTCATGGATCGCTGCCCGGCAATTGAACTGCCGCGCCTGTCGTAAAACACAGGTCCGAAAGGACGCCATCGCATTACAACAACAAAAAAGGCACCGGATCATCCGGTGCCTTTGTCGTTTCAAAACATCTTTGAAAAGCTTAGCTGAGCCCGCACTGCGCAATCAGATCCGGAACAAGGCCCTGGTTGCCGATAAAGACCGGCTGCACGGCACTGGTCACGGTGTATGCCGTGGTTTGCTCATCAACAATCGTGTCGAAGTGACCGGCTGTTTCAAGCACCAGCGACATCACGCCATCCGGCTTGATGCGAAGGGCTGCAAATCCATTGGCGTATTCGGTGCGTGCGCATTCACGACCCAAAATAACATCGAAACGATTGATCAGGGCATAACGCGGATTTTCAACCAGATCGTCACGACCGGAAACCTCACTCGGCTTCACACCGTATTTCGGCACATATTTCGCAAAGTTCGTTTGCGACTGGACGATGTAACCATCCGGGAAATAAACCGCGACATCCTCTGCCAGCAGGATACGATCCCCGATGACCTGGCCTGAACGCAGAAGTTCCTTGATTCGCGTGCCCGGAATTTCACCAGAGAACGCATTGAAACGCAGGGTCTTTCCGTCGCCGCGCAAGTCAGCGAAATAACGTTCAAACGGAACGACCGGTGTTTTGTCTGCCGCGCGCGCAGTCGGCAAGACCGACATGGTTGCAACTGCCAGTGTGGCAACTGCAAGAGCAACGCCCCCCGAGCGCCGCGAAAAGACCGTCTTGATGGCCTTCAGCATTTGTCCCCGCCTCTCACTTAAATCAGGAATACAATCCAGAGATTATTCACATTAATCCCAAATTCAACACCTGTTTCCGCGAAAAATCGCCAGATCGTCAAAACCACATAGAAAAACAACGAGGTGGCATAATGCCACCTCGTTGCCAAAGATTTGGTAAATGTCGGTGATTAGTCGACAGAAATCGTCACACGACGGTTACGCGGCTCGCGAACACCATCCGGAGTCGGGATCAGAAGATCGCCTTCACCAACAGCATCCTGCGAAACCATGTCGCCTTTCACACCGCGACCGGTCAGCTCGCTAAGGGCTGCTGCGGCACGACGCTCGGACAGACGCAGGTTGTAGGCTGCCGGACCGGCGGCATCAGCGTGACCAACGACGGTGATGTCACCCATCGAGGATGCCCACTGCTCAGCAGCTGCATCAAGAACACGCTCGGAAACCGGGGTGATCGCAACGCTGTCAAAATCGAAGAAGATGGTAAACAAACGCGGCTCAGCAGCTGCAACCGGGGCTACAACAACGGCCGGTTGTTCTGCACGCAGCTCAGACATTGCGGCTTCGAAATCTTTCCAGCACTGGCTGATCAGCTCGGTCTGCCAACCTTCTTCGCTTTCCTCGATCCAGCAGTCAAAGCGAGACTGTGCAACGGCCGCAGTGGCCGGCATCGCATCGCGTTTGCCATCATCAAGCAGGGCCAGAAGTTCGTCACGGACGGCGCGTTTCTGTGCAATTTCCTCATCAGAGAAGCGCCAGTTTGCCGGATCTTCCGGAAGAACGATGGTGTTACCGCTTACGCGACCGGCTTTCTTCGCAAAGAAGTCGGCATCGAAGAAGTCATACCATTCGTCAGCTTCGCGCTGTGCGTATGCAAGATATTCGGCCTTGAGCGCTTTACCGAAGTCAGTGGTCGGCTCTTCGGACGAGAGCGCAGACGAGACCGAGCTGCTGTAGGTGAACGGGTTACCGCCGTAAGGTACCGCGGTGCCGCTGTTGTCCACACTGCTACATGCACTTAGAAGCGCAACGCCACCAAGAGCACAAAGAATTTTCGGATTGATCTGCATGTCTTACCCCTGTCATTAAGGTTGTTCTTCAGCTAATACTTTACACCAATGATGGTGGAATTATGGTCTTAAACGAACAGAATTCTGGTTTGTTCCAGTCATTTGTAAAAAATGGTGTTGGCGTCCTACTTTTCAAGCACACTCAAAACTGTAATGTTAATCCTCTCATACAGAAGTATGGTTAGCAATCAACACAATTATGACACGAAGCGGACGAGGTTCAAATGATCGAAACCGATGTAGCGACCATCACAGAAATGCTTAAAGGATTTGCACTGGGCTTTGGCCTCGATTTGCTTGGCGCTGTGCTGATACTCATTGTTGGCTGGTGGGTCGCCGGCCGGGCGGCTGCATTGGTCCGCCATTCCCTAAAGAGTACAAAGTTTGTTGATGCGACTTTAAAGCCGCTTGCATCAAGCATTGTACGTTACGTGATTTTGATTTTCGTAATCGTCGCCGTTCTGTCGAACTTCGGCGTTGAAACAACCAGCATCATCGCCGTTCTCGGTGCCGCTGGTCTGGCAATCGGTCTTGCCCTGCAGGGTACACTATCAAATATTGCCGCCGGTGTCATGATTCTTATCCTGCGTCCGCTCAAAATTGATGAATTTATCGAAGCTGGTTCGATTTCAGGCACCGTTGTTGAAATAACATTGTTTACCACCTTGCTCAAAACGCCGGATGGTGTGTTTATTTCTGCGCCGAACTCGCAAATCTGGAATAGCGCGATCAAAAACTATTCGCGCAACCCAACCCGCCGCCTCGATATCAAGGTTGGCATTGCCTATGATGACGACGTTGATGCGGCCCTCGAATTTCTTAAAAACCTTGTCGCATCCGATGAACGCGTACTGAAGGATCCGGAACCGATGAGCTTTGTCGCCACCCTTGGCGAAAGCTCGGTCGATCTGACCGCACGCGGCTGGGTTGCGACCAGTGAATTCTGGCCGACCTTCTTCGATCTGACCCGTAAATCGAAAACGGAACTCGAAGCGGCTGGTTTCTCTATTCCGTTCCCGCAGCGCGACCTGCACGTCATCGAAAGTGCAGAAACCGCAAGCACCGCAAAATCCATTGCAAAGCCGGCCACCAAACCTGCGGCAAAAACCGCGGCGAAGAAACCGGCAACCCGTTCACGGTCGACAGCATCGAAAACGACGGCCAAGACCACGGCTGCGAAAAAGCCGACAGCATCCAAAAGCTGATCTGCTTATTCACAAAACCGCATTTCGAAAGAGGCCCAGACGGGCCTCTTTTTTTGTTTGGGCGACGAGTGCCACAACGTACACCACGTCAACTTCCTCGCACGTAGTAGTCCGCTGTTACCCGCCCCGCTTGTATCAGGCGTATAGTTCCCTGCCCTTGCCCAAAAGCGGCAAATGAAAACAAGCGGGAGGATAAAACATGTCTGCGAAAAAAATTCTGATGATCACCGGCGACTATGCAGAAGATTACGAAACCATGGTGCCGTTTCAGACATTGCTTGCGGTTGGACATCATGTCGACGCCGTTTGCCCGGACAAGAATGCCGGCGATACGGTTGCAACGGCCATCCATGATTTCGAAGGTGATCAGACCTATAGCGAAAAGCGCGGCCACAACTTTGCGCTGAATGCCGATTTTGCAACGGCGCGAGCCGAAAACTATGACGCGCTTGTCATCCCCGGCGGCCGTGCACCGGAATATCTGCGCCTGAACGAAGATGTCATTCGTATGGTGCGTGATTTCCATGCCGCCAACAAACCGATCGCTGCTGTCTGCCATGGTGCGCAACTTCTTGCAGCCGCCGATATCATCAAGGGTCGCAAGGTTTCCGCCTATCCGGCCTGCGCACCGGAAGTCAAACTTGGCGGCGGCACCTATGCCGACATCGCCATTGATGATGCCTGCATCGACGGTAATCTGGTAACCGCACCGGCTTGGCCGGCACATCCGAAATGGATGGCGGCTTTCCTCAAGGTTCTTGGCACTGAAATCAATTTGTAATGTATCGGCGCCCAAACGGTGATTGCGTTTGGGCGCCATTTGATCGACCATTGCGCCAAACAAAAAGAAAACCGCTGCACATCTCGTAACAGCGGCACAAACAGGAAAGGGCGTTCAAATGTGTCAGATTTATTCTGGAACTGACCCGGAACTTTATCAGTCTGTCAGCCGGTCTGTGCGGATCAATGGTGTTGTTACAAGCCTGCGCCTGGAGCTGCGTTTCTGGCAGATTCTTGATGAAATCGCCGCGGGTGAAGGTTTCAGCACCCCGCAGTTTCTCGGTAAAATCCACGACGAGGTCGTCGCCCAACGTGGTGACATCCCGAATTTCGCATCGCTTGTGCGCGTGATTTGTACCGTATATCTGGAAAAACAGGCTGGCCTGCATGTTCATGTCCCGGCAAATACCGCGACATCACAGATGCTGAGCTAACCACACGCCAAGCGCATCGGCAGCAAAGCTCAGGGCCTGAACCCTAGTTAAGCCAGGAAGAAAGTTCGCGCGTGCTGAAGCCGCCGCTGGTCATGATGCTGGGCGTCGCATTGCGCTTCAAGGTCGGCTCGACCGGTTTGATGATGCTGTTGCGGCGATGCATGCCCGCAGCCGCCCCGAAATCGATCTGTGACCGCCCGACAAGATCGGCCGCAGTGATCCGCGGCCCGGATGCATCCGCATTGCCCGATGCATTGATCGGCTTTTGCTGGGCATGTGGCAGCTGCTGTTTCTGCTTTGCCTCGTAGATCCAGCGCAATTCCTGCTTCAGGGTCTGGTACTCCGGCGTATCGGGTGCCGAATTGACTTCATTGACGATCTGAAGTTTTACCATCTGCGGGAAACGATCAAGGCGTTCCAGCAGCATGAATTTCACACTTGGACGTACCGCATCAGAACGCATCAGTTTCATCACCAGACGGCGATAAATATCAATCCTAAGGTTGCCATTTGATGCCAGTTCGATGAATTCCTCGACAAACTCGCGCGCGGCCATCTTGCCATCCAGCAATGCGCGCAGGTTATCCCCCATCGCCCGGCGATAGGCTTCGCGGATCTCCACAACGTGATTTGAGGCGCGCGTACGTACAAGATGGAATGCTTCGGGGCTGAATGCGTTCTTGGTCAGAAGTTTGGCGCAATCGGCCACCAGTTCATGCTTGGTTGCCTCGGAAACGACTTCAAAGACCCCGGTGATCAGTTCCTTGCATTTGGCATGCGGCCCCATACGGATCGCGGCAGCCAAGGCCATCGGGCTTTCAGGGTCCCTGGTTGCGATCACGGCAAGGGCCAGCGGATCGTCATATTGCATCAGGGCAAGGTCGTTGCTCAGCAAATGTTCCGGCATCAACAGGCGCTGCTGTTTGGCCGCCCCGGTCACGGTAAGCGGCTCGCCGGACAGATAGCTTTCCTTGATGGTAAGGGCATGTTTCAGCCCGTCATAAGAGATGCCGTGATTGCTGCTCATGGCACTCAGTCCTCTTTGAGACCTTTGGACCGCCTGTCAGAGACGAGCCCCTCGAGCCCGCCACTGTTGCGCCCGCTGCGCGGTCGAAGTGCCTGACCGCGCGACATGGTCCTGCCGGTTGGCTTTGCCGTCTGTGAAGACGCCGGCGCAGGTTCGCTTTCTTTTTCGACCTTCATGCGCGAAGCCACCGGCTTCATGTCGCTAAAGAAATCGATGTACCAGTCCATATCCGCAGCTGCCATTGCAAAACGACCACCGGCCGCCGGGCTTTCGATTGCCGATTCCGGAATGCCGTTGCTGATCTGCAAAACGACGGCCGCAGGTGCGGTCATCCCTGCCCGCCATGCAAGGGCGGTGATCGCCCGGGCACTGCCGGAATCAAGGATTTTGGAAACGGCATTGGCACGAATTTGCGCGTAATGGGCAAGTGCCTGCACCACCAGCGCATCATCATTGCGCGACAGGGCATCAAGCACATACTGGTCAATCGTCATCTTGGCATCTGTTGCCTCGACGACATCGTTGTCGACCATTTCATTGTCTGCGATCTCGACATCCATGTCTCTATCACGCGACGGCATCAGCATCCGGTTTTCAAAACGGGCCTTTTCAATCCGTTGACGGACCGACTGGCGCAACGCACGGGCAACTTCGGTCCGCATCCGGCCCTGCTCGACCAGCGTGTCAAACAGGGACGCCATGATGAAATGGGCAATGCGGCGCTGGGCCTGACGTGAAATGCGATTCTGACCACCGAGGATATCGTTCTCCGGCGCCTTTGGCTTTGTGGTCTTTTCAACAAAATGCGGCGTCATCGGCACGACGTTTCGCGGCGCGTCATCAGATGACAGCAACCGGTTCAACAAACCGCCCTTTTCCTTTTCCGCCTGCTGCTCGATCAGACGGGCCTTGGCAGCGGCCTCGAGCTCGGCGCGTTCACGTTCGGCTGCGGTTTGAATGAATTCGCCGCGCCCACGCATGATATCAAGGAAATCGGAATCGCTGAGAAGCTCGATATAATCGGCAATCGATACCCGGCCAATCGCCTGAATATCCTGACGCAAACGGTTGGCAGCCTGACGGGTCATATAAGGCGTATGGCCCAGTTCCTGTTCGATCAGCGCAATCACCTGCGGGCGATAACAGTCGCCCATATTTGCAATCGCCGAAACGAACTCGTCAACCATTTCCAGTCGTTCAGACGGGCTCAAATCTGTCAGATGCCGACGCAGACGGCGCGCCACATCCATGCGCACGTCGCTGTCAAAATCAGGTACATCCTCGGCATCGTCGAGCGTGTCCAATTCAGACGAAAGACGGGCTGCGTGTTCAAGGGCCGATGCATCGGCGTTATTTTCGGAAACATGTCTGCGGGGAATCGCGCGACCCTGCACGCGACCTGTATCAGATCCAAACGTTTCAGGTGCGATGGTGCGAACAGTGTCGGCCAGATCACGCAGCTTGGCCGAGGCTTTATCATCAAGCCCCCCATCGCCCGCATTTTTCTGCCGATTGAACATCCAACTCAGCATTATCGCAGTAATTCCCCTGGTCCCGTGCCTGGCGGCGTATCGGTATCGGCCTTGCGATACCTTATTTTTGTGTTTTGTCAGAACAGCTTAACCCAAACTGACAGTGTTACACAACCAGACAAGGCGTCTAATTTTCATAACCCGATCTCAAGGGCACATATCAATAGACAGAGCCTTGATTACAGAATGACTATCGGCGCAAAGACTCAAAAAAACATTAACGTTACAGGGGTCTATGCCCCCTCCTGCCCGTCGCCATCGAAAAACCTGCACGGCGACGGAATTCTTGCTGTCCGCGCAAATGAAAACGGGCGCCCCAAAAGGACGCCCGTCATCGAAAATCGTTTCACGCAATCACTTGCGTTAATTATTGCCGACCCATGCAATGCGCAGAATATTGGTCGCACCTGGTGTTCCGAACGGCACACCGGCGGTGATAACAAGCGAATCACCCGGTCCTGCAAATTCTTCACGCTTTGCCACTTCGGTGGCGATTCCGACCATTTCGGCAAAGTTGGTCGCATCACGGGTAAAGACCGGATGCACACCCCAGCACAGGGCCAGACGACGTGCGGTCTGAATCCGCGGTGTCAGGCCAAGAATTGGCACTTCCGGACGTTCACGTGCAGCACGGAATGCCGTCGACCCGGACGAGGTATAGTTAACAACGGCCTTCGCACCGATGGTGGTCGCCACCTGACGGGCGGCTGCACTGATCGCATCCGGGGCGTTATGCTCCGGATCCGGACGGTTGGCGTCACGCATACGGTAATAAAGATCGTCCTGCTCCACACGGCGCAAGATACGGTCCATGATCGAAACGGTTTCAAGCGGATATTTACCAACCGCACTTTCGGCTGACAGCATCACGGCATCGGCACCGTCATAGATCGCAGTCGCAACGTCGGATGCTTCGGCACGGGTCGGTGCCGGATTGGACACCATCGAGTCAAGCATCTGGGTTGCAACGATCACCGGCTTGCCAGCTTCGCGGCACGCTTTGATGATACGTTTCTGCAAGATCGGCACATCTTCCGGTGGGCATTCGACACCAAGGTCACCACGGGCAACCATGATCATGTCCGACAGATCGACAATCTCATCAAGGTGATCAATCGCCTGCGGCTTTTCCAGTTTGGAAACGATGGCTGCACGGCCCTGAATGATCTTGCGGGCCTCGGCAACGTCTTCGGGGCGCTGCACAAACGAAAGCGCCACGAAATCAACGCCCATCTCAAGACCGTAATCCAGATCGGCACGGTCCTTCTCGGTCAGCGGCGAGAGCGGCAACATCACATCCGGAAGGTTGACACCCTTGCGGTTGGAAAGCGGCCCACCGGTAATGACGGTACATTCGGCCGACTTGTCGTCGCATTTCTCGACACGCATGCGAAGCTTGCCATCATCAAGCAGCAGGTTCGCACCCGGCTTGATAGCTGCATAAACTTCCGGATGCGGAAGCGACACGCGCGTGTTGTCACCCGGCTTCTTGTCCATATCGAATTTGAACGTATCACCGGCGGTGAGTTCAACTTCACCGTCGGCAAAGGTACCAACACGAATTTTCGGACCTTGAAGATCCATCAAAATACCGATCGGGCGGCCGAGTTTTTCTTCGACGACACGGATCGCTTCAAAACGGGCCAGATGTTCTGAGTGTTCCCCATGCGAGAAGTTCAGGCGGAACACATCCACACCTGTCTGCACAATTTTCTCGAGGATTTCTGGCTTTGAACTTGCCGGCCCCAGGGTCGCGATGATCTTCGCCTTACGTTGACGGCGCATCGGCTACTACCTCTTGTTATTCGGTTTACACGTGAGCCTTCCCGCTTCGGCCTGCATCTGCGGCGAGACGAAAAGGCGTCCTGATCTTTTCTGGGGGTAACCCCTTAATAATCAATCAGCCCCTATTTGAACAGGGACTTTTCATTAAATGCCTTTACAAAAATGTGATTTTTCGCTGGACAATTACAAGAAGCACCTTCTTTAAAGAACGCGTACTGGTGAAACCTGCCGGTCAAAAACGAATGCCCAACAGACCAATTTTACGGCGCAGACAGGACCCTTTTCATGAGCAAATGGCACCACCGCTTTCTTGGACTTGCAGCCCATATTGCAGACTGGTCAAAAGACCGCAGCACCCAGGTCGGTGCAGTTGTCATCGGTCCGAAAAAAGAAATTCGTGCTGTCGGCTATAACGGGTTTCCGCGCGGGGTCGATGACGAAGTCGAAAGCCGCCATCAGCGTCCGGAAAAATACGCCTATACCGAACATGCCGAACGTAATGCGATTTATAATGCCAGTTACACCGGCACATCACTTGACGGCTGCGCCCTATATGTAACGCACTTTCCGTGCTGCGATTGCGCGCGCGCCATTATCCAGGCAGGCATCGCCGAGGTCTATGTCGACAAGTCAAAACTAACCCCGGACTTTCTTGAACGCTGGGAACAGGATATGAAGATATCCACCGAAATGTTCGAGGAGTCCGGTGTTGCCGTTAAGGTGATTGATGACGACGGCGTCACCAAGCCCATGAAATAAAAAAGATCTTCCTCTTTACTATTAAAAAAAAGGCCCAATATTGGGTGTGTTCAAACCGGACGCGAGCATCAAAAACAAAAAGACGTAAACGTCGTTTGTTCTAACTTTTCAACTGGCTTGGGGTCAGTATTTGTCAGATTTTCGGGCCGAACACAGAGTGGTTTGGCCTTGCTGGAAACCAGACAAAGGTATAAGGGTTTATACATCAGCAACTGGTTAGATTTGCTGCTGTATCCCCCTGAACAGCGACGCATTTCGTGATGATGCTCAGGAACCGAGGCCGGATGAACGCGAAAATAGACTTTAGTAAGATTAGTTTTCTGATCGTTGACGGGGACAAGATTTCAGCTCAGGTGGTCTATGACACGCTCGCCTATCTCGGAGCCAGTCATATACAGCGTGTAAAATCGCCGAATAATGCCTTTGACGTACTACGCACCGAAAAAATTGATATCGTGATTTGTGAATGGCGCTTGCGCGGTATGGATGGCCTTGAATTCCTCGATGTCATGCGCAATTCGACCAATTCGCCAAACCGGTTCATTCCGGTGATTATGCTGACCGCACATTCCGAGATGCGTTATGTGACGACGGCACGTGACCTTGGGATTACTGAATTTCTTGCCAAACCCTTTAACGCCAAGGCACTTTACAGCCGTCTGGTTTCGGTCATCGCCCGACCAAGACGTTTCATTAACACTGGAACGTATTTTGGCCCGGACCGACGTCGCAGACAGGTCCAGTTTGATGGTCCTGATCGTAGGAGCCTTGACGAATGACCCATTATGACTGGGGAAGCGGAGCCATCGTGAAGCCGGAAGAACCTAAGAAAAAGAAGAATGTGCAGATCATCCCTGCGCAGACCGATCTGAAACGCAAAGCTGTCAACTTCATCAAGGGATTTGACATCAACCTGTCACCTGAACAGCTTGAAGAGCTCGAACAGGTTGTGCAGCGCAGCTCCGAGACCTTTGTCCGTGACATCGGCAAGGACCTGATGGAATGCCGCAAGCTGGTAATCAACGCCCTGCGCGACAAGCCCAAGCGGCCAGAAGCCATCATCGCGGCAAATGACCTCGCCTATTCGGTCAAGGCCTTGGGCGGCACCTTCCAGTATCCCCTGATGACCCAGATCGCAAAATCGATGGAAATCTTCGTTGCCGACCGCACCACGGCCAACGAAAAACAGCTGCTGGTGATCCAGCTCCATATCGACTCGCTTTATGTCATTCTGGCCGGCCGCGTGACCGGTTTTGGCTCAACCGTCGAACAGGCAACTGTCGCGGCCCTGACCAAACTGACCGAACGCTACGCAGAACCGCGCGAATAGCCCACACCTCTTGACCGCAGACGATCTCGCTCAATGGGCAGCATTTCACAATGCAGTCTCAGGTAGTGCTTATGCGCGCCCAGCAATCCCGCATATCCCCCTCACCTGCCCGCCTTACCAAAGCCCGACAGGTGAACTTTAACGTGCCCGATGCAGGGTCGGTTTCTACCGCCGGAAGAACGCGGTTAAAAATTGAAAAATCATGGCAAAAAGCGCTTGCACCACCTGTGACCGGCTGCTAAAAACCGCGCCACGCACCATGCGGGTGTAGCTCAGTTGGTTAGAGCGCCGGCCTGTCACGCCGGACGCCGCGAGTTCAAGTCTCGTCCCTCGCGCCATTCCCTCCCTGATTGGGAATGACGTACAAAATAAGCGCCGCGATCTTTTCGCTGGCGCTTTTTTGTTTTTCACTCGCTTTTTACACATCTGCCCCACCCCGGATCGACCGCTTTTCGCTGCGAAACAGGTGTCGCATCGAGACTGCCAAGGACGATCAGCCAGGTAAAATTCCGGTCCGTCTTTTTTTTGCAAAAAAGCCCTTGCCAGACCGAACCACCCCTTATATAAACCGCGCCACGCCATGCGGGTGTAGCTCAGTTGGTTAGAGCG
>NZ_AMRN01000007.1 GCF_000300275.1 Thalassospira profundimaris WP0211
TTGCTCTACCAACTGAGCTATGCCGGATCAGTGGAGGCGCGAGCCGGAATCGAACCGGCGTGCAAGGATTTGCAGTCCTCTGCGTAACCACTCCGCCATCGCGCCTTCGCGTTGGCTGGAGCGGTGTATAGCCTCAACAAACGCACCCCGTCAAGCACCCAATTTTACATTTTTCTGAAGGCTTGGGGATTAGTGCTAAGAAAAAGAACAAACCACCCGGGAAAACGTCCCGGGTGGTCGTAAAAGCTTATGGGAATGTCATCCCACAGTTGGTCGAAGGGCTAACCTTTGGCTTTGCCAAAGCGGTTTTCAAGCCACGGTTTCAATCGTTCCTCGCGGATCTTACTCGGTGCGAAATCGAGGTTTGCGATGGTATCGAGACTGTTTTCAACCTCAAACGGAATAGTGGTGTTCGGGCCTTCGATGGTGATCTCGCCCTTTGTGCCTTCCTTGATCGCCTCAACGAGCGAGACCTTTACACCGCCCGCCGATATATCGATGGTCTGACCACGGATGGACTTCCCGTTGACCTTCACTGTTACGGCGAGTTGAGCTTCGTACCGGGGATCCTTACGACGGTTTACTTCCGGGGTGGCAGTACGAACGATTCGAACGAGGCTTTTACGAAGTTCAGCGATGCTTTCATCAACTTCTTCGGCGATCTTGTTCATATCAGCCGCACGGGTGAGGTTGTCTTGCGCCTCGGAGGCAACATGGCCGATCTTTTCGGTCACTTCGTTCGATGCTTCTGCTGTCTGAACCACGTTACGGGCGATTTCCTGGGTTGCATCGTCCTGCTGGCGCACGCTGACCGCAACGTTGGAGGCGACTTCGTCAACGCGACGGATGCTTGAAGTCATTTGCTGGACAGTTTCAACCACCGAACCGGTCACATTCTGGATTTCTCCAAGTTGACGTGTGATTTCCTCGGTGGATTTGGCGGTCTGATTGGCAAGGTTTTTAACCTCCTGGGCGACAACCGCGAAACCTTTGCCCGCATCTCCGGCGCGGGCGGCCTCAATGGTTGCGTTCAACGCAAGAAGGTTGGTTTGAGCTGCAATATCACCGATCAGTTCGGCAACCTCGCCAATGCGATCGACGCTATCTTTCAGTGATTTGACCGTGTTTTCTGCGCTTTCACCAGCCCGGTTGGCTTCTGCTGTCAGGCTTGTTGCTTCTTCGATTTGTCGCGTAATTTCGCGGATTGATGCTGCCAGCTCTTCGGATGCACCAGAGACGGTTTCCGCGTTCGCCAAGGCTTCGTGTGCGGCAGCAGCAACACTCTCAGAGTTTTCGGAAACACGCTCTGAAGAGCCTGCCATATCAACAGCGGCCGCATTCAAACGCCCTGTTTGATCAATAATTGACTGAACAACCTTTTGCAGTTCTTGCTCGACGGTCTCGGCTAGGCCACGCAGCGCGCCAACGCGTTGCAGGTTGGACCTTGATTCATTCTCTTCGCGCTCGAGCTTGGCGTAGCAAAGCTTGGCGTGCAAAGCGCGCAATTGCTGTATCGCCGGTTTGAAATCGGAAACGGATGGCAATTCGATCAAATAGCTAGAATCATTGGTTTCGATGGCTTCGAAATGATTTTCCATCTGTGCAAGTGGCCGTCTGAGCTTTTTGATCAACCATCCACCGTAAATCACTGTCAAGATAATTGCGAGTGCAAGGAGAACGAGTTCAATAATCAGGGTCCGAACGAAATCTGCGCGCGCCTGTTCAACCCGTTCGCCAGCGATCAGGTTTTGAAGAACAGACAGATTGCCGATGAGCTCGGTCAGCGGATCGATTTTCTGGTAAAGCTCTTCCCTGATCAGGGCATCAAGGGCTGCGCTATCCTCGGCGACTAAAATCTGTCGCAGGCGGTCGACCAGTTCATCGGCAACGGGCAGCATGCCACGTACTTCCTGAACGATTGGCGTTTCCCGGCGGCCCAATTCACGATTGAGGTAAAGGTCAAGGTTCTCCTTGATGCGTGTCCTTGCCACATCAACGCTTTCAATACCTTCCTGCCACGAAAAGTTGCCATTACGAACCTTGTGAGAGGCATCAACAACGAAAACAGCGTAATCATCGGATATCTGTTTGAGCAGGTTCAGCGGTTTTACCCGATTGTCATAGAGGCTTATCAGCGCCTTCTCAGTGTTGTATTGGCCCCACAGTCCATATCCACCGATCAGCATCATCAGAATGACCATGGTGCCAAATGCAACGGTCAGGCTGCCTTTGATACTGGACAGGAAGTTGCCCAATTTTGCCTTGGTGCTGGTATCTACAATCTCACCATATTCAAGGCCGACATTTTTTGCCTGTCCCTTGCGCAAGTCGGCATAAATGCTCTC
Organism: Thalassospira profundimaris WP0211; assembly: GCF_000300275.1. Taxonomy (GTDB): domain Bacteria; phylum Pseudomonadota; class Alphaproteobacteria; order Rhodospirillales; family Thalassospiraceae; genus Thalassospira; species Thalassospira profundimaris. Next base: position 2,346 of record NZ_AMRN01000007.1, read on the forward strand.
AGCACGCTTTTTTTCTGCGTCCGTCGGTTTGGTGCGGATCGATACATAACCTGTGACCTCACCCTTTTCCAGGGTTGGGGTAACGGTTGCGCGAACCCAGTAATGGTCACCATTTTTGGAGCGGTTCTTGACCAGACCTTGCCAGGGAAGTCCGGCTTTGATCGTTTCCCAAAGGTTTGCGAAGGCTTCTTTGGGCATATCGCTGTGGCGTACAACATTGTGCGGCGACCCGATCAGTTCGTCGTCTGTAAAGCCGCTAATATCCACAAAGGATTTGTTGGCGAACTTGATGCGTCCACCCGTATCCGTCCCGGAGACGAGAATATCATCGTCATTCATCAGGACTTCACGATTGGTTACAGGACCATTATCACGCATTATTTTCCCCTAAATCTCATGCCGAGACAATTTGCGTCAGTCACCCCAAGCGCGACAGCAGAACCCGCTGTACGAAATTAATTCGTTTTGTCGGTGTTACTGCGTGCAATGCGCGCCAAAGACTATACGTTGGGTTATGTTTAGCGCGACGGAGGTCGTTTCAAGTGACGGTTGCATAATTTTTGTTGTGTTTTGATGGACGGATTGCTGTGTAACGATCTGACAACGCAGAAACATATTTCATGTGAGTACGGAGGAGGGGACTTCGTATAGGGCTGAGTTCCCGGCATAAACAGGTGCGCAGTTGCCTTATCAAAAGAAGCTTTGCGCGGACATGCGCGCGCAAAGGTCAATCTTTTAGTGCCCTCAATGTGTTAAAATCGAAGCCACACATTGATCCGATGTTGTCAGTTGCTTATGTGCTGACTATAAACAGGGCAATTGCCGCAGCCGTCTTTGGGGACAACAAGAGGACTGTGGTCTGTTTCTCGCGAGAATTTTCAGGTCAGATAATCATGGATTACCAAATCGCGCGCCATAACATGGTGGAAAATCAGGTTCGGACCAACAAGGTTACCGATCCGCTGGTCATTGCAGCGATGGAAGGGGTTCCGCGCGAACTGTTCCTGCCGGAAGGCAAGCGCGGCGTTGCCTATATCGACGAGGATATCGCCGTGGGCGCCGGGCGTTTTGCCATGGAGCCGATGGTGATTGCGCGCCTTATGCAAAATGCCGAGATTGCTGAAACGGATGTTGCCCTGGTGATTGGTGCCGGGTACGGCTATTCCAGCGCGCTGATCTCGCGCGTGGCAGAAACCGTGGTATCTGTCGAAAGCGACAAGGATATGGCTGCCGCTGCCGAGGCGACCTTCCAGAAGCTAAACTATGACAATGTCATTGTTGTCGAAGGTGATCTTGCATCAGGGTATGCCAAACAGGCTCCTTACAACGTCATCGTCTTCGATGGTGCTGTTGCAGAAGTTCCGGCGGGTATCCTTGAACAGGTTTCCGAAGGTGGTCGTTTGCTCGCCGTGGTGCGTGAACCGGGCAAGGTAGGCGTTGCACGCCTTTACGAGCGCGAAAATGGTGTCATCGGGCATCGCGATCTGTTTGATGCGAACATTCCGTATCTTCCGGGATTTGAGCCGGCAGAAAGCTTTGTATTCTGATTGAGGTTTGACGGTGCTCGACATCAGTTGTGCTGAACTTGCGTCACGGCTTGATGCGAATGCACCGATTGCCTTGCTTGATGTCCGCGAAGATTGGGAACTTGAAATCTGCGCGATAGATCGGGCGCTCCATATTCCGCTTTCCCAACTATCGGGAAGGTTGGATGAATTGGCGCCTGATATGCCTTTGGCGATCATTTGTCATCATGGCGTTCGCAGTCGCCATGCGGGCCTGTTGCTTGAGGATCATGGATTTAAAGAGCTTTTTAATGTTCGCGGCGGTATAGATGCATGGGCGCTTGAAGTTGAGCGCGATATGAGCCGCTACGATTGAAAACGGCGATGACGGAGAAACGGGGCAAATTACTTTTTTTTGATGCAAATGCCTCTTTTCTTGGAAAATTTTCCTTCCGTCGTTACCATACGTGAAACTGCGCCGGGGTCGGGACTTGGTGTAGGATTTTACAAGGGTAGATAAATGATCAAACGGTTCTTGCTGACCTGCAGTATTCTGGCGACCGGCGGCATTGTTGCCAGCGGCGCTTCTGCAGAAAGCCTGGAAGACGCACTTATCAAGGCGTACCAGAGCAACCCGACACTCGAAGCCGGTCGTGCGGCACTTCGTTCGACCGATGAAGAAATTTCCTCGGCATTGTCAAACTGGCGGCCGAGTGTAAGCCTTTCTGGTAGCGCAGGTGTTCGTGATACCGAAACAGAAACCAACGGTACGAAAACAGATAACAGCCTGACGCCCTATACGGTTGGCCTCAACGTCACGCAGCCGCTTTATCGTGGCGGCCGTACCACGGCAGAAACCGAACGTGCAGAGGCCCGCATCAAGGCTGCCCGCGCGTCGCTGCGCTCGACCGAGCAGGATGTAATGCTTCAGGTAGCAACGGCGTATTTCAACGTTCTGCGTGATACTGCGGTTGTTGAGCTTAATCAGAACAACGTTCGTGTTCTGGAGCGTCAGCTTGAAGCGACCCGTGATCGTTTCGATGTTGGCGAGGTAACCCGTACGGACGTCTCCCAGGCCGAAGCACGCCTTGCAGGTGCAAAGGCCAATTTGATCTCGGCACAGGGTGCCTTGGCCAATACCCGGGCGCAATACGAGCGCCTTGTCGGGAATCCGCCAAGCGATCTTGAAATTCCCAATGCGCTGTCGGGACTTCCGACAAGCATTTCCGATGTTCTGACGATTGCACAGGGTCAGCACCCTGACGTCTTGCAGGCAATTTACAGCGAAGAAGCTGCTCAGTCTGACATTCGTCTGAGCGAAGGTTCGCTTTATCCGGAAGTAAGCCTTGCTGCCGGGGTTGAGCGTCAGCATGAAGCGTCAAACGATGATTTCACGTCTGATACGGCGGACATTATCGCGTCAGTCTCGATACCGCTGTACCAGCAGGGTGCTGTGTTCTCGAACGTGCGTTCTGCGAAGCAGACCGCCGGTCAGGCCCGGATCCAGATTGATGAAGCGCGCCGTTCAGTAATCGAAAACGCAACCAGTGCCTGGGAGACGCTTGTCACAGCACGTGCAAGCATCGAATCGCAGCAGGCACAGGTATCATCGGCTGAAGTCGCCCTTGATGGCGTTCAGCGTGAAGCATCGGTTGGTTCGCGTACCGTTCTTGATGTTCTTGATCAGGAACAGGAACTGTTGCAGGCACGTGTGGATCTTGTGGGTTCGCGCCGTGACGCTGCGGTTGCCGAGTTTCAGGTTAAGGCTGCCATGGGGGCGCTTAATGCGCAGGTCCTTGGTCTGCCGGTCGAAATTTATGACACTGAGTCCAACTATAACAAGGTCAAGGACCAGTGGTGGGGAACGGATTGATTGGTTGATGGTCGGGGCAGGGTGGCGACATCCTGCCTTCGAACTTGGGTCGGATCGGTCTGGTTAAATGACACTAGTGCGGAAGTTTAATTATGAGTGACGGGCAACAAGAACCTTCCATGGAGGATATCCTCCAGTCCATCCGCAAGATTCTTGCCGATGAGGGGGATGAAGAAAAACAGGAAGCTGCTCCTGAACCCGAACCGACGCCGGAACCGGAGCCAGAACCTGAGCCCGAGCCGGAACCAGAACCCGAGCCTGAAGAAGAAATCGACGAACTTGTGCTTGACGAAGAGCCTGAGGAACTTGAGTTCGAGGAAGAACCCGAGGAACTGGAGCTCGACGAGCCGGAAGAAGAGGAAGAACTCGAACTCGACGATATGCTCGATTTCGATGAAACGCCTCTGGAAGAAGAATTCGACGAGCCGGAACCGGAACCAGAGCCCGAACCGGCAATGCCAGCCCTTTACGATGATGAAGACGACGAACCGCTGATTTCGAATTTGACGGAATCGACGGCCACCGGAACCATCTCGGAACTGGCGCAAGCTGTTGCAAAGAAACGCGCAGTTGCCCTTGGCGTCAACGCGGGCCACGCAACCCTTGAGGATCTGGTGCGTGATATGCTGCGTCCGTTGCTTAAGGAATGGCTTGACGAAAACCTTCCCTATATGATCGAACGCCTTGTGAAAAAGGAAATCGAGCGGATTGTGAACCGCGCCGAAGACCTGTAGGCGAGCCGATTTTGACATTCGAGCGGCGCGCCAACGGTGCGCCGCTTTTTCTTTGGATAAACAATTAAACCCGCAGCGGATCAAAAGACCATGTTGGAGAAGACCTACAACCCGGCCGATGTTGAAGGCAGACTTTACGATAAATGGGAAAAAGCAGGGGCATTTGCCGCTGATCCGGCATCCAGTGCCGATCCCTATGTCATCATGATGCCGCCGCCCAACGTGACCGGTAGCCTCCACATGGGGCATGCACTGACCTTCACGCTTCAGGATATCCTGGTCCGCTATAACCGGATGAAGGGCAAGGATACCCTTTGGCAACCTGGTACCGACCATGCCGGCATCGCGACCCAGATGGTCGTTGAACGCCAGCTTGGCGAACAGAATGTCACGCGCCATGACCTTGGCCGTGAAAAGTTTGTCGAGAAGGTCTGGGAGTGGAAAGAAAAGTCTGGTGGCACCATCACCAATCAGCTGCGCCGTCTGGGAGCGTCGCCCGATTGGCCGCGCGAACGCTTTACCATGGATGATGGCCTGTCGGCTGCGGTGCGCAAGGTGTTCGTTAAACTGCACAAGGATGGCCTGATTTACCGTGACAAGCGTCTGGTGAACTGGGATCCGAAACTTCTGACCGCGATTTCCGACCTTGAAGTCGTTCAGAAAGAAGTCAAAGGCCATTACTGGCACTTCAAATATCCGATCGAAGGCCGTGACGGTGAGTTCATTATTATTGCGACAACGCGCCCTGAGACGCTTCTGGGGGATACTGCTGTTGCTGTTCACCCGGAAGATGACCGCTACAAGCATCTGATTGGGAAGCACTGCATTCTTCCAATCGTTGGGCGCCGCATCAAAATTGTAGCGGACGAATATGCAGACCCTGAGAAAGGTACGGGCGCAGTTAAGGTTACACCGGCCCATGACTTCAATGACTTTGAGGTCGGCAAACGTGCTGGTCTGGAAAAGATCAACATCCTTGATGATTATGCGCGCATCAATGATGAAGCGCCCGAGGAATACCGTGGCCTTGATCGCTTTGAGGCTCGCAAACTGATCGTTGAAAAGATGGACGAGCTTGGTCTGCTTGAGAAGATCGAGGATACCGTTCACATGGTTCCATACGGCGATCGTTCGAACGTCGTGATAGAGCCGTATCTGACCGATCAGTGGTTTGTAAATGCCGAGGTTCTTGCCAAACCCGCCACCGAGGCGGTTGAAGATGGCCGCATTCGCTTTGTGCCGAAGAACTGGGAAAACACCTATTTCGAATGGATGCGCAACATCCAGCCATGGTGTATCTCCCGTCAGCTTTGGTGGGGACATCGTATTCCGGCATGGTTTGGCCCCGACGGGGAATTCTTCGTTGAAGAAACCGAAGAAGAAGCCATGGCCGCCGCCAAGGCCCATTATGGCAAGGATGTCGAACTGACCCAGGAAACCGACGTTCTTGATACCTGGTTCTCATCCGGTCTGTGGCCCTATTCGACGCTGGGCTGGCCGGAAAAGACCCCGGAACTTGCCAAATACTATCCGGGCGATGTTCTCGTCACCGGGTTTGACATCATCTTCTTCTGGGTTGCCCGGATGATCATGATGAGCATGTATTTCATGGACGGCAAAGTCCCGTTCCGTGACGTGTATATTCATGCGCTGGTGCGTGACGAACACGGCCAGAAGATGTCAAAATCCAAGGGTAACGTCATTGATCCGCTTGAGATCATTGACGAATATGGCTGTGATGCGCTGCGCTTTACCCTGACGGCATTGGCAGCCCAGGGGCGCGACATCAAGCTTGCTGCCTCCCGTGTTGAGGGCTACCGCAACTTCGCGACCAAGCTTTGGAATGCGGCCCGCTTTGCCGAAATGAATGAATGCAAACCGGTTGATGGCTTTGATCCGGCAGGCGTGAAATCGACCCTTGGTCGCTGGATCGTTGGCAAAACGGTCGAAGCGGCCAAGGCCGTTGGCACTGGCATTGAAACCTATCGGTTCAACGATGCCGCCAGCAGCGCCTATCAGTTCGTTTGGGGTTCGTTCTGTGACTGGTATCTGGAACTGGCGAAACCGGTTCTGATGGGTAATGACGAGGAAGCCAAGGCGGAAATTCGCGCGGTTACCGCATGGGTTCTTGATCAGATCCTGTTGATCTTGCATCCGGTCATGCCGTTCATCACCGAGGAACTTTGGGAAAAGACCGCCGATAGTCGTGCAAAAATGCTGATCGCCGAAGGGTATCCGCAGTTTGACGAAGCCCTGATTGATCGTGAAGCAGAAGCCGAGGTCGATCTGGCCATCCGCCTGATTGGTGACATCCGTGGTGTCCGTTCTGAAATGAATGTGCCGCCGGCGGCCGAAGTTCCGATCTATCTGGTTGATGCCACCGACGCGATGAAAGCGGCTGTCACGGCACAGGAAGCACAGGTCAAGCGCCTCGCGCGCGTTGCCGATGTTTCCTTTAAGGGGCAGGGCGATGTCGAGGCGATTGCCAAAGGTGCGATCCAGACTGTGGTTGATGGCGTGACGGTCTTTGTTTCGGTTGCCGATTTCATTGATGTTGCCGCTGAGAAGGCGCGTCTTGAAAAGGAAATTCAGGACAAGACGAAATACATCAAGGCCCAGGAAGGCAAGCTTTCCAACGAGAAGTTCGTCAGCCGCGCACCTGAGCACATCGTCACAGCCGAAAAAGCCAAGCTTGAAGAAGCACGTGATACCCTTGCCAAGCTTAACGAAGCTTTCGCGCGCATTGCAGCGATGTAGGGTTTCGGACCAATCTGCGAGAAAGGCCAGCCGTCTTTGGTTGGCCTTTTTTGTTTTGGGTTCAATTGAACTGTCTTAATGTCGCAAAAATCTTCACCCGATCATGCAGAATCGCTTAGATTGGCGTCGCCCGTTCCTGTGAGCGACAAGAACCCCCATGGAATGACGATTTTCGTCGCGTCCAGTCGATAAGAATGCGCCGGCCCATGCTGATTGAAGAATGCCCCTATATCGAGCCCGTTGATGCTTATGGCGCGTTTGCGCCATTTGCCGATAGCCATTTTTTGGATTCTGGTGACCGTGACCGGTTCTCCTACATTGTCGTGTCGCCGCTGCATAAATTGACGGTGAAGAACGGGCAGGCGGTGCTGGATGGCTTTGAAGTTCCGGGAAACCCGTTTGACGTCCTTGGCGATCTGTTGGCGCGCTATCAGATTGAAGCGAAGCCAGACCTGCCGCCGTTTCAGGGCGGTGCTGTCGGCTATTTTGGCTATGAGTTGGCGCATCAGACAGAATTGTTGCCCACAGCACCGGACGACTGGCTTTCAATGCCAGACATGGCCGTCGGGATTTATGATCTGGTGATCGCATTTGATCAGATTGACCGGCGGATGTGGCTTATTTCAACCGGCATTCCAGAGACCGAAGGTCCAAAGCGCGACCAGCGCGCAAACGACCGTATGGCGTTGATCCGCAAGTATTTAAGACTTGCGCGGCCGCTGATTGATACGCCCGTTGTTCCTCATGTGCCAAACGTTTCGAACTGGCAGTCAAACTTTGATCGCGCCAGCTACGAGGCCGCCGTGCAGCGGGTAATTGATTACATATTTGCCGGTGACATCTTTCAGGCCAACCTGTCACAAAGCTTCCGCGCAGAGTACGCAAGCGATGGCATCCCAAAGCGGTTCGACCTTTATCGCCGGTTGCGTGATATCAGTTCCGCTCCCTTCGGCGCATTCCTGAATTTCGGGGATGTGGCGGTGCTGTCAAATTCGCCGGAACGGTTCCTTAGGGTCAGAAACCGCCAGATCGAAACCAAGCCGATCAAGGGCACAAGACCGCGTGGCGAAACACCGTTAAGCGATGCCGAACTGGCACAGGAATTAATGTTATCGCCAAAGGATCGCGCAGAAAACGTTATGATCGTTGATCTTTTGCGCAACGACCTGTCAAAGGTGAGTAATCCTCACAGCGTGAAAACACCGGTGATCTGCGCGTTGGAAAGCTATGCCAATGTGCATCATCTGGTGTCCACCGTGACAGGCGAACTGCGAGAAGACAAAACGGCTGTTGATGCATTGCGCGCATGCTTCCCCGGTGGGTCGATCACTGGCGCGCCCAAAATTCGCGCGATGGAGATTATTACCGAGCTCGAAAAAACAACGCGCGGTGCGTATTGCGGTGCCATTGGCTATATCGGATTTGACGGTGCGATGGACACAAACATTGCCATCAGAACGCTTAGCGTAAATGGCGGCAAGATGGCCTTCAATGTGGGCGGCGGGATTGTTGCTGACAGCGACCCGGCAGCGGAATACGAGGAAACGCTGGTTAAAGCCACCAAGATGTTTGAGTTGTTCGGATTAAGTGCCGGGGATCTGCTATGATCCTGCTGATTGATAATTATGATTCGTTCGTTTTCAATCTTGCCCGCTATCTTGAGGAACTGGGACATGTGGTCAAGGTTGTTCGAAACGATGAGGTCACGGTTGCGGGTGTGCGTGCCCTAAATCCTTTGGCGATAGTCTTTTCGCCAGGCCCCTGCGGACCGGATGAGGCGGGAAACAGTCTGGAACTGATCGACGCGCTAAAAACCGAGTTTCCGATGCTTGGCGTTTGCCTTGGGCATCAGTCTATCGCCCAAGCATTCGGTGGAACGGTCAAGCGCGCAAAACGGCCGGTTCACGGGATGACATCATCGATCCGGCATAGCGGGGAGGATTTGTTTGCCGGATTAAACAATCCTTTGCAAGTCACGCGATATCACTCGTTAATCGTTGATTTGCCAAATGATGGCACTTTGATCGAAACAGCAACAGGCCCCGACGGAGAAGTCATGGCATTTGCCCATGCGACCTTGCCGATTTACGGTGTTCAGTTCCATCCCGAGGCCGTGCTTACGGAACAGGGCCACGCGCTGTTGGCGAATTTTCTGAAACGTGCTTCCGGGCAGGGAGCCGATAACGATTAAAAGGGACCAGGCTATGCAGGTTTGGATGAATGGCAGTTTTCGTGACCTTGATGAAGCGTCCATTCCGGTAACGGATCGTGGCTTCCTGCTGGGTGATGGTTTCTTTGAAACCATGCGTGCGCACGAAGGGAAAATTGCCTGGCTGGAAGCCCATATGGGACGGCTTGACCATCATGCCGAGCTGATCGAGTTCCCGCTTGACCTGTTGCCCGAGACAGAAGAAGTCGCAGAAATCGTTGCCAAGCTGTTTGAGCAAATTCACCGCAAGGATGCGGTTGTCCGTATGACGGTGTCACGCGGCCCGGGCGAACGTGGATTGCTGCCACCGGGGTCGCCGGATCCAACCATCCTGATTACGGCAGAGCCCTTTGATCCGCTTGACCCGAATATCGGGCTGACCCTGGCGACGTCGCAGAAAGTGCGCCGAAACCCGCATTCGGTCGCGGGCAGCATCAAAAGCACCAACTATATGGACAACATCGCGGCTAAACAGGAAGTACAGAAATACGGTGCTCAAGACGCGCTTATTCTGTCGGCTGATGGCCATGTGGCGGAAACGACGGTTGCCAATCTGTTTGGGATCACCGGGGAAACCCTGTGGACGCCGGATGAGGATAGCGGGATCCTTTGTGGGCTTGCCCGCGATTACGTTCTGCAAGTTGCCGAAGAATCCGAGATTGAAGTGACTTTCGAGCCGAAGGCACCAGAAGAGCTCAAAGAGTTCGATGCCGTGTTTACCGCCAATGCGCTGCAGGGATTGCGTGTTGTTGACCGAATTGATGGCTATGTTGTGGGTGTGCCGGCAAAAACCTTCTTTACCGACCTTGCTCTAAGGGTGGAGGCGGAACTATGCGATGGTATAGTAATTTAGGTTGAATTCACCACTTTAGTGACGTATGTTCAGCTGCAATTCAAACTGGAATGCATATGAACGCGCACACCACCAAACCACCTGTCACGATCAATCGCTTTGTCGAAAGCCTGCGTAAAAACGCGGCCAAAGGCAAAGCGATTTCGTTTGGAATCCTGAATATTCCGGCCGACTTGCGTCTTGGTACTGATGACTATCAGGCCATTACCCGGGATGCTTTCCACAATCTCCCCGAGAACACCAAGGTCCATCGCCTGGAAAACGGCATGGTGGCTTTTGTGCATGCAGGATCGTGGACAAACGACGACAACACCTTTGTCGAGCACATCCGAGAAATTTTGACCGACGTGCTGGACCGTCAGGGTCTTGGCCATATTCCAACCAATCTCTGGAACCGCTTTGAATGGCCCAAAGATCAGGAGAAGTTGGCCGATTTACTCGGCATCACACTTGCAGAAAGACCAAGCAGTGACGTTTCCGTGCGCTTTGATATGGCTGATATGCTGCGTGGCGCGATCACCACAGAGGCTGTGTTTGACTCTTGCCGGCGCCAGGCCATCGTCTGTTTTGATGACACCCGACGCGAGGTGTTAGGCCACGAGATCTATTGTTCGCTTGATTACCTGCGCCAAAACCATCTTGCCAGTTTCCTGTTGGAAGGGCCGGGCGAGATTGAGATCCTGTCGCGTGTTCTCGATGAAAAAGTCATGGATGTTACGGCAGCATTGGCACCGTCCATTTTGCCAGACCGACTGCATTTGAACATGCAAATCCAGACAGTTCACAGCGACAAGTTTACCGATTTCATCGCCGAACATGACGGCAAGCTGATCGAAAACATGGCCATCGAGTTTTCCATGGAGAACGCGATCGCAAACTGGTGGGAATTTGAAGACGCGTGCGAATTCCTGCATTCCTTGGGAATACAGGTTGGTCTGGACCGTATCACGTTGCCAGCACTCGAATTTTTGTCGCCGCGCAAGATGAATGTCGATTTCATCAAGGTCATATGGGACCAGAACATTGTCGGATCGCGTCGGGCGGAAGTAGCCGAAAGACTGCGGGAGTTTGCTGTCTTGTTTGCCGACCGCAGCCTGATCCTTACACGGTGCGACAGCAGAACGGCGTTACGCATGGGCCGCAGTTTGGGGGTGGATGTCTTTGAAGGCAGCTATATTGACGCGATGCTTGGGGGCTATCTTCATCGGGAATGCAAATCCAAAAGCAGATCATCGGACAAAAAATGTGCCGTTTGCCAATGGGCGCCGCGCGAAGCCCGCAATAACGGATGTGACTTCCATTTCCGTGCAGGCAAACTTCTTTCGGATATTTAAACCACAAGGTTTTAAAGGTTTTATGGCGTTTGACAACACTGGCGCGCTTTCATAAAGTGCGCGTGTTGATCATTTGTGGTTAACGTTTGTCGTTGAAACACGGCGCTTATTCTCAGGGCAGGGTGAAAATCCCGACCGGCGGTAAACCAGTTTTGGTAAGCCCGCGAGCGCCCATAGGTCGCAAGACTTTTGGGGTCAGCAGATCCGGTGAGATTCCGGAGCCGACGGTGACAGTCCGGATGGGAGAGGATAAAGCGTGACGGTCGTGACAGGAACGCCTTGGCGTGACTGGTATGCCGTCTGCCTGCGACCGCATTGTGACATTTGTCGCAAAGCGGGCCTTTCTTTGTTGCCCTGGTTCGTAAGCCCCATCCGTAGAGGACGGTTATGAATCAGAGTATTGAAAAACAATCCGATCTTTCGATCTTTGGCGATCCGCATGCGCGCATGGAACGTGCGCTTGATGATCTGCGCCAGGGAAAAGGCGTTCTGGTTGTTGACGATGAAGATCGCGAAAATGAAGGCGATCTGATCTTTTCAGCAGAAAATCTGACCAATGAACAAATGGCGATGCTCATCCGCGATTGTAGCGGTATCGTCTGCCTTTGCCTGACCGACGAGAAGGCAACTGAACTTGAACTGCCGCCCATGGTTGCTGACAACACATCCAGCATGGGAACGGGGTTCACCGTCACCATCGAAGCCAAGGTTGGTGTCACAACCGGTGTATCGGCCGCAGATCGTGTCACCACGGTAAAAACGGCCATCGCCGATGATGCAAAACCGGACGATCTGGCGCGTCCGGGCCATGTCTTCCCGCTGCGCGCTCGCCCGGGCGGTGTTCTTGAACGTCGTGGCCATACCGAAGGCACGGTTGATCTGATGCGCCTGGCAGGGTTCAAGCCCGCTGGTGTGCTGTGTGAAGTCACCAATCCGGATGGCACAATGGCGCGGCTGCCGGAACTGATCGAATATGCCAAGACCCATGATATGGTCGTGACCAGCATCGAAGATATCGTCGCCTATCGCATGGCGATGAAGCAGGCGGCAGAATAAAGCCAATCTGTTGCCATTGATAAAAGAAAAGGGCCGCATCCTGATAGGTGCGGCCCTTTTGCTGTTTTGGTGATCGAACGCGATCAGTCGTCAATCATGCACCAGACCGGTGTGTGATCAGATGCCTTTTCCTTGCCGCGTGGCTCACGGTCGATATCCGATGCGCTCAGCCGGTCTGCCGCCGCCGGGGTCAGAAGGAGGTGGTCAATACGAAGACCGTTATCCTTGTTCCACGCACCGGCACGATAGTCCCACCAGCTATATTGATGACCTTTCGGGTTGAAGGTCCGGAACGCGTCGGTAAAGCCCATATTCATCATGGTGCGCAAACGTTTGCGTTCAACCGTCGTGCACAGCACCGTTTCACGCAGTTTCACCGGGTCATAAACGTCCATGTCGTCGGGCGCGATGTTGTAATCCCCGCCCATGACAGCGGCGTCACCACTGGCACGAATTTTCTCAAACCGGGTGATCAGGCGATCCAGGAAGTTCAGTTTGTAATCAAACTTTTCGTCGCCAACGGCTGTTCCCATTGGAACATAGATCGATGCAACCCGGACTGGACGATTTGAGCCGATGGTTGCCTCGATATAGCGGGCTTGTTCGTCATCATCATTGCCGGGCAGGCCGCGTTCGACATCTTCGATCGGGAATTTGGAAAGGATCGCAACGCCGTTATAGGTCTTTTGCCCGTGAATGGCGATGTTGTAGCCAAGGTCCTCGATCTCCATTGCCGGAAACGCATCATCAACCGTCTTGGTTTCCTGTAACAGGACCACATCGGGTTTCCCGTCCTGCAGCCAGTCAAGAATGTTTGGCAGGCGTGCCTTGATCGAGTTGACATTCCAGGTGGCGATTTTCATTCGGGCCTCGGCTTTTTGGGGTGTTTGGTCAAACAAAACGGGGTTCGCCAATAACGAACCCCGTTTTATAAATCGGTTTGTCGATCCGGATCAAATCGAGAAACTTGATCCGCAGCCACATGAAGAGGTGGCATTCGGATTGTTTACACGAAAGGCCGAGCCAACCAACTCACGCACGAAATCGATCTCTGCACCGCCGAGAAGATCCAGCGATACTTCGTCGATCACCATTTTCGCACCGTGGTTTTCAAAGATACGATCTTCGTCAGTGGTGTCTGAATCGAGCGAGAACTCATACTGGAACCCACTGCAACCGCCGCCAGACACCTGCAAACGCAGCATGGTGTTCGCAGCACCTTCGCTGGCAATCAGTTCCTGAATGCGTTTTGCAGCACTTTCAGTCATTTGAACTTGCCGAGAAGAATCGGTCATTCAACACTCCTTGGTCTTGTCCTGCCGGGGCAGGTGTGTTTGCGATCCTTGATCACATCATAGCATGATCCGAACGCAGTATTTGAGTCAGTATTTAGCGCGCATGGCTGAAATGTCAAAACCTGTAATGTCTCTAAATACGGGTGACTTGCGTTTTGAGGTGAAATGGCTCAAAACAGGCGCCAGTCAATTGACCGGTCCGGTCAGAACCAGAAATTACAAAGTTCCAAGTCATGAATGTTTTCAGCCTGTTGAAAAGCGACATCGAGAACCAGATTCTCGCCCTTGAAAAAGACGGTGTTCTCCCTGCGGGAACCGACACTTCGCGTGTCGCGGTGGAGCCGCCGCGCGATGCGTCTCATGGGGATGCCGCAACAAATGCGGCGATGTTGCTTTCAAAGGCTGCTGGCATGAAGCCACGTGATCTGGCGGAAAAGCTCGCTGAAAAACTGCGTGGCCTTGATCACATCGAAGAAGTCGAAATTGCTGGTCCGGGTTTCATCAATCTGCGTATGGCCGAGCGGTTCTGGCTTTCACAGATCAGCCAGATCCTTGAAGTCGGCACTGCCTATGGCAATAGCGACCTTGGCAAAGGCGAAAAGATCAACGTCGAATATGTTTCGGCAAACCCGACCGGCCCGATGCATGTCGGCCATTGCCGTGGTGCGGTTGTTGGTGACGTGCTTGCCAACTTGCTTGCAAAGGCGGGCTACGCCGTTACCAAGGAATATTACACCAATGATGCCGGTGCGCAGGTAGATGTCCTCGCACGGTCGCTTCATTTGCGCTATCGCGAAGCTCTTGGCGAAGAGATCAGCGAAATTCCGCAAGGCCTGTATCCAGGGGATTATCTTGTCGCGCCGGGCAAAAAGCTTGCGGAACGCGATGGTGACAAGTGGCAGAATGCCCCGGAAGATGAATGGCTTGAAGAGTTTCGTGCTTTCGCCATCGTCGAGATGATGGCCCTGATCAAGGAAGACCTTCGTCTTCTTGGCGTTTCCCATGATGTCTTCACCTCCGAAGACGGCTTGGTAAAGGCGGGCAAGGTCCAGTCGGCCTTTGAACATCTTGAGAAAAAAGGTGACATCTATGTCGGCGTTCTAGAGCCGCCAAAAGGCAAGAAGCCTGATGACTGGGAACCGCGCCCGCAAACCTTGTTCCGTGCAACAGAATTTGGCGATGATGTCGATCGGCCTTTGAAGAAGTCGGATGGCAGCTGGACCTATTTTGCGTCCGACATCGCCTATCACTTTGATAAGTATGAACGCGGCTTTAACCTGATGATCGACATCTTTGGCGCCGACCATGGTGGCTATGTCAAACGCATGAAGGCCGCAACCAAAGCGATCACACACGGCGAGGGCGACCTTGATGTCAAGCTTTGCCAGCTGGTCAGCCTGTTTGACAATGGCGAGCCGGTCAAAATGTCGAAACGTGCCGGAACGTTCGTGACATTGCGTGACGTGGTTGAACGCGTTGGCAAGGATGTCGTGCGTTTCATCATGCTGACCCGCAAGAATGACGCAGCACTTGAATTCGATTTCGCCAAGGTGACCGAACAGTCCAAGGACAACCCGGTTTTCTATGTTCAGTATGCGCATGCACGCGTGAATTCAGTCTTCCGTCAGGCGGCAGAAGCCTTCCCGGGACAGGACCTGTCGGAGAAGACGCTGGCGACCGCGGACCTGTCACTGCTGAGTTCGGAAGATGAAAAGCTTCTGGTGCGCCGCATGGCTGAATGGCCGCGGATTATCGAACAGGCGGCCGTTGCCCATGAGCCGCATCGCATTGCCTTTTTCCTGACAGAAATTGCCGCAGAATTCCATGCATTGTGGAACAAGGGACGTGACAACACCGCGCTGCGCTTCATCATTGCCGATGATTTGCCTGCGACTCTGGCACGTCTTGCGATGATCCGTGCCGTTGCCACGGTCATTGCGTCCGGTCTTGAGGTTGTGGGCGTTAAGCCTGTCGAGGAGATGTAAGAGATGAGCGAAGAACACGGTGCCGACCTTCATGCAGAGCGTGCAGATCACTATGGATCAGAAAAGCCCGCCAGCAAGAGCATGATCAAAGGGCTGGCTACCGTGTTTCTTGGCGTTGTCGTTGTTGGTGGCGCGTTGGGCGGGGCAGGTTACTGGTTTTATAATCAGGGCCAACCCATTCAGGACGATGGCAATTTGCCGATCCTGCTTCCTGATCCATCACCAATCAAAATTCGCCCGGAAGATCCGGGGGGGATGGAAGTTCCCCACCGTGAGACGACAGTCTACGACCAGCTAAGCGACGTTGATCCGGATGCAAATGTCGTGTTGCAGGAACTTCCCGATATGCCGCGTGCACCGGAAGTCTCGGCAACGCCCAAGGCAGCCCAGCCAAATCCAACGGCCGAGGCACCGGCAGGTGCGGGCGCAACCGAAACAGCGGATGCACCGCAAGCGACCGAAGCTGAAAGCAATGCAGAGCCTGCTGTTAAAGCACCGGAAATTGCAGCTCCTGAATTGACGGACGCCGAGAAAGCGGTTGCCGCCGCTGAAAACCGCACGGCCGAAGCCCCGGCCAAGGAGCAAGCATCAGCAGAACCGGCGCCAGCACCGCAAGCGACGACCGCACCAGCCGCGTCTGGCGCATTCCGTGTGCAACTGGCCTCGGTCCGCGAAGAAAGCGGCGCGGCTGCCGAATGGAAACGGTTATCTTCGAGAAACAAAGACTTGCTTGGCAATCTTGAGATGTTTGTGCAACGTATTGAGATCGAAGACAAAGGTGTCTTCTATCGGTTGCAAGCTGGTCCCCTTGGTGACGCCGGGGCTGCCGAAAAGCTTTGTGCGGATTTGAAAGAACGCAATGTGGGGTGCCTCATTGTCCGGCCTTGAAGTCAAAAAGCCACGTGCCTGCATTCTTGGTATCTCGGGAACGGAACTCAGCAATTGGGAAAAGGGCTTCTTGCGTGAAGCCGATCCGTTCGGGTTTATCCTGTTTGCCCGCAACATCGAAAACCGTAATCAGGTCCGTGCCCTGACCAACGCACTGCGCGAAACCGTTGGCAACACCAATGTGCCGATTCTGGTCGATCAGGAAGGCGGCCGCGTGATGCGTTTAAAACCGCCACATTGGCGCAGCATTGCGCCGGCAGGTGTGTTTGGTGATCTGTTTGATCGAAACCCGGATGATGCACGCGAGGCGGCCTATACCAGTGCGCGGTTGATGGCGATGGACCTGCGCGAAGCCGGTTTTAATACAACCTGCGCCCCTGTTCTTGATCTTCGTCTGCCGGGTATGAGTGACGTGATCGGTGACCGGTCATACGGGGCAGAGGTCGGCAAGGTCGTGATGCTGGCCAGTGCCGTGGCCGCAGGCCTTCTGGATGGCGGTATTGCACCGATCATCAAGCATATCCCGGGACATGGCCGCGCGACGGTAGACAGTCACAAGGACCTGCCGATTGTCACCGTCTCGCACGAGACACTGTCCGAGTTCGATTTTGCACCCTTTGCCCAAATGAAGGACGTGCTGGCGGCAATGTCGGCCCACCTGCTGTTTACCGCCATCGATGATCAACGGCCCGGCACAGTTTCCTCGACTGTTATTCAGGACATTATTCGTGGCGAGATCGGCTTTGAGAACCTGCTGATCAGTGATGATCTGTCCATGGAGGCGCTGGGTGGCTCTATCGCCAGCCGGACGCATGAATGTCTGCGTGCCGGGTGTGATATTGCGCTTCATTGCAATGGCAAACGCACCGAAATGGAAGAGGTGGTCTCAATGGCAACGCTTTTGACCGGTACGTCCTTGCAGCGCGCACAGAGCTTTACCAATCAAATTGCCACGTTCAAACACGACGCGCCAAGCAGCACCCAGATTACCGATTGGCAGGCCCGGCTTGCCGATCTTCTGGCACCGGTTTGGTCAGCAGGAGATGATCAGAAGTGAATGACACCATTGACCTGATCGTTTCGGCGACAACCTGGATCATTCCGGTGCTGCTGGCCGTGACGTTACATGAGGCTGCACACGGTTTCGCCGCCAAGCTGTTTGGTGATGATACGGCCCAACGCATGGGGCGGCTGAGCCTTAACCCGATCCGCCATATTGATCCGGTTGGTACCATCCTGATCCCGGGATTACTTTTGATAACAGCCGCACCGTTTCTGTTTGGCTATGCCAAGCCGGTGCCCGTGGCGTTTCATCGCCTGCATCCGCAGCGTTTGGGCGTGATTGGTGTTGCGATTGCAGGTCCGGCGACCAACGTGGCACTCGCCATTGTATCAATCCTGCTTCTGGTGTGGCTGCCAAGCTTCTCGCCAGCGGTAAATGACTGGCTTGCGACCATGCTTAATCAGTCACTTTGGCTGAATTGCATTCTGGCGGTGTTTAACATGTTGCCCATCCCGCCACTTGACGGTGGGCGGGTTCTGACCGCAATTTCACCGATGCCGATTGCACGGGTCTTGGCGCGTATGGAAAAAACCGGCATGATCATATTGATCGGATTGGTCTTTCTGTTGCCCTATGTCACGACGCAACTTGGTATAGACCTGCCGGTGTTCCAGTGGTTGGTGCTTGAACCGGCCAATGCACTGGTCAGGCTTCTGGCAGATATCTTTGCCTGAACGCCGACAGACGCGGGGGATAGTCGGGGATAGATGGCAGACCAGTTCGAATTCGAAATTCCAGATGATGTGTTTGACAAGAAACCGGTCGACGAAGAACCGAGCCTTGCCGAACGCCTGATTCTTGATCTGGACGGGTTCGAGGGGCCACTTGATGTGTTGCTTGAACTGGCACGCGACCAAAAGGTCGATATCATCAAGATTTCCATTCTCGATCTTGCCGAACAATATCTTGAGTTCATTAATACCGCACAGGGTTTGCGCCTTGAACTGGCGGCTGATTATCTGGTGATGGCAGCCTGGCTCGCCTACCTTAAATCGCGCCTGTTGCTTCCAAAACAGGAAAGTGACGAGGAAGAACTCAGTGCCGAGGAAATGGCAGAACTTCTTGCCTTCCAGCTGAAACGCCTTGAGGCGATGAAAGCGGCCGGTGAGAAACTTCTGGAACGCCCCAATTTGGGACGTGATTTCTTTGGTCGCGGCGATCCTGAGGAAGTCCGGGTTACAACGGCGTCTGTCTATGACGCATCGCTTTATGACCTGCTGAAGGCTTATGCGCGGATCATGCTTACATCGGAAAGCAAAACGCTTGAGATCGAGGCATTTGATCTTTACGCGATGGATGATGCCATCCAACGATTGCGCGATTTGTTTGGTCGTCGCGTGGTGCCGACATGGACAAGGCTGCTTGAATTCATGCCGCGCGGGCTTGGAACGCCGCTTAAGGCGCGCTCGGCATTGGCGGCGCATTTTGTTGCCAGCCTTGAAATGTGCCGCGATGGCGAACTGGAAATTTCACAAGAAGAGACCTTTGGGCCGATTCTGCTGCGATCACCACAGACTGTGCGGGAAGGGGATCTGCCGCGCAATTATGACTACGACGCAGACACGTTTAAGAAATAAGTTGAGCAGGGGCACTCAATGAGCGAAGAAACGCAACTTGAAATCGAAGGCGTCGAATCCGGTCCGGAGATTGACTTTCAACATATTCGTATTGTTGAGGCCGTTTTGTTCGCCTCTGCCGAACCGGTCAGTGAACGGGTGATCGCTGCACGCTTGCCCGAGGGCACTGATGTCAGCGCCATCATGCACGCGCTTGCCGAGACCTATGAGCCGCGTGGCGTGAACCTTAAACAGATTGGCGACAAGTGGGCGTTTCGCACCGCCATGGACTTGGCCGGGGACCTTCATATCGAGGTCGAAAAGGCCAAGAAACTGACGCGTGCGACACTGGAAACCCTTGCCATCATTGCCTATCACGAACCGGTCACAAGATCTGAGATCGAGGAAATCCGTGGTGTTGCGCTGTCCAAGGGGACACTTGATATCCTGCTTGAATCCAAATGGATCCGTCCGCGCGGGCGCAAACGGGTGCCGGGGCGACCGGTTCTCTGGGCGACAACAGATAACTTCCTTGATCACTTTGGTCTTGAAAACCGTGACGACCTGCCGGGGCTGGCGGATCTCAAGGCGGCAGGGCTGCTTGATAGTCGACCGGGTATGGGCCGTTATGGTGCAAGTTCGGATGATGAAGCCTTGCCGGATCTGATTGATGATGGCGAGGTCACCGATTCTGTCGTCGAAGAGGCCCTGACGACCCGCAATCTCGACGATCTGGATGAAACCATCTATTCAGACAACCCGAACCTGTATGACGATGATGAACAGGTACCGGGCAGGGCACGCGAAAGCGACGCTGAGGACTTCGAGGACGACGCAGACACGCCAATGAGCGATCACGATTCTGAAACCAGTTGATCCATCTTCTTGCATCACACGGGCGCTGACCTTAAGTTCCACGAAAGATTTCGCAAATCATTTGCACCTGCGGGTGCCCGATCCCTGTTGTAAGAAGAGTTTTCGATGACCGACGGCCTGAAGATGTCGCATGTTTCTCACCTTTTCGGCGAGAACCGCGTTTTGCGCGATATCAGCTTTGATGTCGCCCCCGGCGAGTTGGTGTGTTTGCTTGGCCCGTCGGGTTGCGGCAAGACCACAGCACTTCGTTTGGCTGCGGGCCTTGAAAAGCTTCAGGTTGGTGCGATTTCCGTCGATGATCAGATTGTCGCCCAGCCGGGTGGCTATGTAGAGCCCGAAAAGCGCGGTGTTGGCATGGTCTTTCAGGACTATGCCCTGTTCCCGCATTTGAATGTGGCGAAGAATATCGGCTTTGGCCTGCGTCATTTCAGCGAAACCGATCGCATGAGTGCAATCAAGGCCGCACTCGAACAGGTCGGCATGTCCGAATACCTGAATGCTTATCCGCACGAACTTTCTGGCGGTCAGCAGCAGCGTATTGCCTTGGCGCGCGCGCTTGCGCCGAAGCCGCGGATCATGCTGCTTGATGAACCGTTTTCCGGTCTTGATGTCGCACGACGTGCAGATTTGCGCGATACCACCTTGCACGTTCTTAAGGATGCCGGGATCGCCACTGTGATGGTCACCCACGATCCGCAGGAAGCCATGTATATGGCCGATAGGATCATCATCATGAATGAAGGGCAGATCATGCAGGACGGATCGCCGGAAACACTGTATTTCCGGCCTGAAAACCGGTTTGTTGCTTCGTTCTTTGGCGAGGTTAACCGTTTCCCGGGGACAGTTGTGGATGGCAAGGTTGCAACACCGTTTGGCGATGTCGATAGCCAAAGCATCGAAAATGGCACTGAGGTGGAAGTCCTGATCAGGCCAGAAGGCCTGCATATCGGCGATGCGATGAACGGGCATGACGTTCTGGCGCATGTCGATGCGGTGCGTGTCCTTGGTGAAGTCAATCTTGTTCACCTGACACTTGAGGCCGGTGCGCACATCCACGCGCGTGTCCCACGACGCTTTTCACCGATTAATCAGCCATCTGTCGCTATTACGCTTGATCCCGACATGGCCTTCGTGTTTCCTATGACCTGATGCGTCGTCGCGGACCGGGTTTTGGCCTGGTTCAACAGACAGAAAGGCGCACATTAAACAGGTATTTTGCACTGCATGGTTATTAACCAACCGTCGCATTGCACAGTGGGGGGCTTTCTGCCATTATCCGGGCAAGTCGCCGGCAGGCAGAATGGATCTTTGGAGATTTAAATTATGGGTATTGGCGTTTGGCAAATCGTTCTGATTCTTGCGATTGTCCTGATCATCTTCGGCGCAGGTAAGCTTCCGAAAGTGATGGGTGACATGGGCAAAGGCATCAAGAGCTTCAAAGCGGGCATCAACGAAAAAGAAGAAGATGCAGGCGCTTCGGCCAAGACCATCGAAAACACGACCTCTGCTTCGGTTTCATCCGAGAGGAAGGACAATGAAAAGGATTCTGTGAAATCCTGATCGTCTGTCGGATTTCCTTCAGATAGGCGTGTCATATGTTTGATATCGGCTGGACCGAAATGGCTCTTGTGGCCGTCGTCGCACTGTTTGTCGTCGGCCCCAAAGAGTTACCGCATCTGCTGTACAAATTGGCGGGCTACTGGAAAAAAGTGCGCGGTATGGCGCGTGAATTCCAGAGCGGAATTGATGACATCATCCGCGAAGCGGAACTTGATGATCTGCGCAAGCAGGTCAACAGTTCGCATAGCAATCCGACCGATTTTCTGGAAAACAAAATCTCAAGTCCCAAAAGCGACGGCAAAAAGACCGAGTCCAAGCCGAAAGCAGAGAAACCGGCCGAAAAGGTTGATACTCCTGCTGCAAAACCGGCAACGACAACGGGTGCGCCCGCAGATGACAGCAAGAAAAAAGATCAGCCGGAGAGCCAGGCGTGAACATGCAATCGCATGACAAACAGATGCCGATCATGGAGCATCTGATCGAGCTGAGAAACCGCCTGACTTGGGCGGTTCTTGCTTTGTTTATTACCTTTGGTGTCTGCTATTACTTTGTCGAGGATATCTACGGTTTCCTCGTCCAGCCACTTGCAGAAATCATGGGGCCCGACAGGCGCATGATTTATACCGCCCTGACCGAAGTGTTTTTCACTTACGTCAAGGTATCGTTCTTTGCGGCCTGTTTTGTCTCTGCACCAGTGTTCCTCGGACAGTTTTGGGCGTTCGTCGCGCCGGGTCTTTATAAGAACGAACGTTCGGCATTCATGCCATTCATCTTTGCGACCCCGATCCTGTTCCTGATGGGCGGTGCGCTGGTCTATTACCTGATCATGCCGTTGGCCTGGAAGTTCTTCCTCAGTTTCGAGCAAGCCGGTGGCGCTTCAAACCTTGCGATCCAGCTTGAAGCCAAGGTGGGTGAATACCTGTCGCTGGTCATGAAGCTGATCTTCGCGTTCGGGCTGTGCTTCCAGTTGCCGGTGCTGCTGACGTTGATGGCGCGTGCCGGCATCGTCACCGCGGATGGCCTTGCACGTCGCCGGAAATACGCAATCGTCATTGCATTCGGGTTTGCCGCCGTTCTGACCCCGCCGGATCTGATTTCCCAGATCGGGTTGGGCATTCCGATTATCATTCTTTATGAAATCTCGATCATCATGGCGCGCATTTCCGAGCGCAAGCGTGCGAAAGCCGCAGCGGACGATGACGCGGATGAGGATGACGAGACGGACTCAGATGATGACGACGGTGAGGTAGAGGCCGCAACCGGAACCGCAGTTGCAACGGCGCAAGACGATGTCGACGCACAAGGTGAGGCGGCTGCATCCTATGATGACGGTCAGACTTCCTTGACCCGATCCTCTGACGACGAGGGGGATGCGCCCAAGCTGTCCGGACCGTCGAACAATGATGACGGCGAGGATGATTTCAACAACGCCCGTTGATTGAAATCCCCCGCCTAAACCGTCCGATTTGACGGGGTGGACCTTGTGTCCACCCCATCGTATAAAGCACAAACAGATAGACTGACAGGGTGCTCTTCGATGCACGACATTAAATGGATTCGGGACAATCCCGAGGCTTTTGACGCAGCGATGACTGCGCGCAAACAGGACGTTACCGCACAGCGTCTGATCGATATCGACGTTGAACGCCGTAAACTGATGACCGAACATCAGGAAATGCTTGCCCGCCGCAAGACGATCTCAGGTGAAATCGGCAAATTGCGCAAGAACGGCGAGAATGCCGACGACCTGATGGCCGAAATGGGCACACTCAAGGACAAGATCAAGGAAGCAGAAGACGGTCAGGCATCCCTGAATGACCAGCTTGATCTTTTGCTGTCGTCTTTCCCGAACATTCTTGATCCCGAAGTCCCGGTTGGCGAAGACGAAAACGACAATGTCGAAGTCAATCGTTGGGGGACGCCGGGTGAGTTTGATTTCCAGCCGCTCGAACATTTCGAGATCGGCGAGAAACTTGGCATGATGGATTTCGAAACAGCAGCCAAACTGTCTGGTTCGCGGTTCGTCATTCTGCGTGGCGGCCTGGCGAAGCTCGAACGTGCGCTTGCTCAGTTCATGCTGGATCTGCACACTGGCGAACATGGTTATCAGGAAACCATCACGCCGATGCTGGTCCGCGATGATGCCATGTTTGGTACCGGCCAGTTGCCGAAATTCGCCGAGGATTCGTTTAAAACCACCAATGACTATTGGCTGATCCCGACGTCAGAAGTGACCCTGACCAACCAGGTTGCCGGTGACATTATCGATCAGGCAAAACTGCCACTGCGCTATACAGCACTGACCCAGTGCTTCCGCTCCGAAGCCGGTTCGGCAGGGCGTGATACACGCGGCATGATCCGCCAGCACCAGTTTTCCAAGGTGGAAATGGTTTCGGTGGTCGAAGCAGAGAAATCTGACGAGGAGCTGACCCGCAAGACGCGCTGTGCGGAAACAGTCCTTGAACGTCTTGGCCTGCCGTATCGCACGGTTATTCTTTGCACCGGCGATATCGGGTTTTCGGCAGCAAAAACCTATGACATCGAAGTCTGGTTACCGGGGCAGGACAAGTATCGCGAAATCTCGTCTTGCTCGAACACGCGTGATTTCCAGGCGCGCCGCATGAATGCACGGTATCGTGCTGCCGGTGACAAAAAGACCCAGTTTGTTCACACCCTGAATGGGTCAGGCCTTGCCGTTGGTCGTTGCCTGATTGCCGTGATGGAAAACTATCAGCAGGCGGATGGCTCGATCCGTGTTCCTGATGCGCTCAAACCCTATATGGGCGGGTTAGAGGTAATCTCGGCGGGCTAGGACGATACTGACATGATGGATCTCACCAAAGCACGCATCCTGATCAGTAATGATGATGGCATTGACGCGCCCGGGATCAAGATATTGGAACAGCTCGCACGCGAGTTTTCCGATGATGTGTGGGTGATTGCACCGTCGATGGAACAAAGCGGGGCGGGGCATTCCCTGACCCTGCGCCGTCCATTGCGTATTCATAAACGCGATGAACGGCACTTTGCTGTGGATGGTACGCCAACCGATTGCATTCTGCTTGGCTTGCAGCAGGTCATGCGCGACAACCCGCCAGATATCGTACTTTCGGGGATCAACCGGGGTGGAAACCTTGGCGAAGACGTGACCTATTCAGGGACGGTTGCCGCCGCCATGGAGGCAACATTGCTTAATGTGCCTGCGGTCGCGTTTTCACAGTATTTCTCTGGTGACATGATTGACTGGACGATTGCCGAGAAATACCTCAAGGATGTTCTGGCAACTTTGGTCACGACAACTTGGCCCAAAGGCGTTCTGATCAACGTCAATTTCCCGGATCATGAGGCCAATGGCGGTGCAGAGATAAAAATCTCAAGACAAGGGCAGCGCAAGATCGGTGATCACATCGCCGAACGTCTTGATCCGCGCGGCGAGCCCTATTACTGGATCGGCGCTATTCAGTCTGAACTGCCAGAAGACAAAAAGTCTGATCTGCGCGTGATCGAGCAGGGCAATGTTTCTGTCACCCCGATCAGCCTTGATTTTACCCACTACGATACGTTTGAAAAACTGACGAAGGCCCTTCCGTGAACGAGCCGGTGATTACGCGCGAAACCGCCATAGCCAATCTGTTGCAGATCCTTCGTGATGATGGCATTCACGATGAAGCCGTGCTGTCTGCACTGGCCGACATCCCGCGCGAGATTTTTGTCGCCGATCCGTTCGTCAGTCGGGCCTGGGAAAACGTCGCGTTGCCGATCAGCAAGGGTCAAACGATTTCACAGCCTTATATCGTGGCCCTGATGACACAGGCGCTTGAGCTTAATGATCGTATGAAGGTGCTCGAGGTCGGCACCGGTTCTGGTTATCAGGCAGCGATCCTGGCCAAGCTCGCCCGGCGTGTTTATACCTTGGAACGTCACAAGCCGCTCCTGCGCGAGGCAGAGGACAAGTTTCGCGAGTTGGGCCTGCATACCATTTCGACATTGCATGCCGATGGCGGCCTTGGGTGGAAAGCACAGGCACCGTTTGATCGCATTATTGTCACGGCCGCAGCACAGGACGTTCCACCGGTGCTTGTCGATCAGCTTGCAGTCGGTGGCATCATGGTCGTGCCGGTGGGGGAAGTATCCCACACACAGCTTTTACTGCGCGTCTTGCGGACGCCCAGTGGTGTCGATGTTACCGAACTTATGCCTGTCCGGTTCGTTCCCATGCTTCCGGGTACCGAGGAATTCTGACACCCGTCAGGCCATTTAAATCCATCCTGAGTCCTTTGATGCTTACTGATTGTTAACCGCTGATCGGAGACAATCAGAAACATGATGGAAAATTGTGTCAAAAGCGCTGTTTATCACGGAAAACGCCTGTTGCTTGTCTGTGCAGCAAGTGCGGCGCTTGGCGGCTGTTTGCTCAATTCCGTGCCGGTGCCGGTGGTTTATGGCGATGGGGCGAGCTACAGCCCCTATAGCATGCCAAAGCTCAAGAACGGGGAACGGGTGATCACGGTCGAGCCGGGCGACACAGTTTCGCAGCTTGCCGTGCGCTATCACATGGACTTTATGCAGTTCACCCGCCGCAATGACCTTCGCGAGCCTTATGTGATCTATCCGGGGCAGCGACTTGTCCTGCCGCCGTGGACACCCAATTACGACAGCCTGCCACCAGATACAGCAGTTGCGTCGAGATCTAGCACGCCGACCAAGACCGTCACGATTGGCGGCAAGCGTCAGGTGGTAAGTGTTCCGGCGAAATCGACCAGCGCACCAGTACAGGCTGCGCGGCCCACGACAGCGGTCGCACGGGTTTCACCGCGCAATGGCGGAAGCATTCCGACGCCCGGATTGAAGCCACAGGACTATGCCGCCGCTGCCGAACGTCAGATGGCCTCCGCCCGCAGTTGGCAGACGGATAGCAAATCGACACCGATTGCCGGGCAGGGCAGCTCTGTGCGTCAGAATGTCACCTTGGCAGATCCATCTGCACGTAAAGGGTTCATCTGGCCGGTTCAGGGCAAGGTTGTTCTGAAATACGGTGCTGGGACCGGTGGGCTGTTTAATGACGGCATCAACATTCAGGCCAACCGTGGCACGCCGATTCTTGCCGCCGACAACGGTGTTGTGACCTATGTCGGCAACGAGTTGCGCGGTTTTGGTAACTTGATCCTGATCAAGCATGCCGATAACTTTGTGACCGCCTATGCACACACCGAAAGCCCGCTGGTCGCCCGTGGTGATGTTGTGACGCGTGGTCAAAAGATTTCGACGGTTGGCACGACCGGGGCCGTGACGTTCCCGCAGCTTCACTTTGAAGTCCGCCAGGGTCGCAAATCATCAGACCCGATCAAGTTCCTGCCAAGCGTCATGGTATCTCGCTAACAAAAACACCCGGACAATCGGCCCGGGTGTTTTCCGTTTTTGCGCTGTTTCAGTGTTGGCTAATCGATCGATTTGCCAAGTTCGCCTGCAACTTCCTGAATAAACTGCCAGGCAACACGGCCCGAACGGCTGCCGCGTGTAACGGTCCACTCCTTGGCACGGGCATGCAGTTCGTCGGTCGGGATATCGATCCCGAATTCCTTGGCATAGCCTTCGATGATCTCGAAATAGACGTCTTGCGAAATATTGTGGAAGCCAAGCCAAAGACCGAACCTGTCTGATAGGGATACTTTTTCTTCAACCGCCTCGGACGGGTTGATCGCCGTGGAGCGTTCATTTTCAATCATGTCACGCGCCATAAGATGACGGCGGTTAGAGGTCGCATAGAAAATCACATTCTTTGGACGGCCTTCAATGCCGCCATCCAGAACCGCCTTGAGCGACTTGTAGCTTTCGTCATGCATGTCAAAAGACAGGTCATCGCAGAACAAAATCGTGCGGCGACCGCCTTCTTGCAGGATGTGCAAAAGGTCGGGCAGGGTCGGAATATCTTCACGATGAATTTCGACCAGTGCCAGCGATGCCGGGCTTTCGGCATTGATTTTGGCATGCATTGCCTTGACGATCGAGCTTTTGCCGGTACCACGCGCGCCCCAAAGCAATGCGTTGTTAGCCGGCAGGCCATCGGCAAAGCGCTTGGTGTTGTTATACAGGATTTCCTTTTGCTGCCCGATACCCTGAAGAAGCCCGATATCGACGCGGTTCACGTTCCGAACCGGTTGCAAGTAGCCTGTGCGTGCCTGCCAGACAAAGGCGTCGGCAGCGCTCAGATCATTTTTGGCGCGCGCAGGCGGTGCCATGCGTTCAAGTGCTGTGGCAATTCGTTCGAGTGTGGGCAAAATTTTATCGAAATCGCTACTCATCGGGGCCTCTTGGGTGTTTCTTTTTTCCGGTGACGTTTTTTGTTGGCCGGAAAGCTAGCACATTAGGATGCCAATGGAAGTGTTTGTTCTAAGGGCCTTCGTGCAACACAAGGTGAACAAAAGCACACAAGTGCCGATTTTACCGCTTTGAAACCGGTTCTCCCTTGCTTTGGCGTAACACCCCGTTATATTCCGGCAGTTGATATTTTTTGTTCTGAGGAATTAGGAGTTCCTAATGTTTATTTCGACGGCTTACGCTCAGGCCGCTGGTGGTGCAGATGGTGCTGGTGCACTGATGCAGTTTGCGCCGCTGATCCTGATTTTTGTTGTTTTCTATTTCCTGCTTATTCGTCCTCAGCAGAAGAAGCAGAAAGAACATAAGGCAATGCTTGAGGCGATCCGTCGTGGCGACAAGATCGTCACCGCCGGTGGCCTGATTGGTACCGTTGCCAAGGTTGTTGGCGACGATGAACTGTCGGTCGAGATCGCCGAAGGTGTGAAAGTCAAAGTCGCACGTGGCATGGTTTCAACGGTTCTTTCAAAAACCGAACCGGCCAAAGGCGATGCCAAAGACGAAAAAGAAGAAAAAGCAGAAGAGACCAAGAAAGACTAATCTCTTCGTATCAAGTGAGGCGGGGCAGTTGGCTCCGCCTTCTTGCATTTTGCCGGTGGCCTGAAGCGGTACCAAATACCCGTTGTTCCAAGAACCTTGGAACCAGACCAAGGTTGACCCTGACAGATCCGGTCACAAACACATGCTTTATTTTACCAAATGGAAAGCAGCACTGGTCCTTCTGGTGTGTGCTTTGGGCGTAATCTACGCTGCGCCAAACTTCCTGCCGGCGGGCACTCTGGCGACTGAATCCAGTTACCTGCCGGGCAAGCAGATCAATCTCGGCCTCGATCTTCGTGGCGGCTCGCACATGCTGCTTGAAGTCGACACCGACAGCGTCCTGCGCGAACGTTATGACGCGCTTGCCGATGCGATCCGCACTGAACTGCGTCAGGAACAAATCCGTAACCGTCCGCGTGAAGCCACGGCCAACGGTGCCGAGATTACCATTCTGCGGGCCGATGACGTTGAAAAGGCGCGTGAAATCGCGCGCACCGCGGAACCGAATACCGAACTGAGCGGCGAGGGGAACAACATCGTTGTGACCTATAACGAAGTCGCTTATCGCGAACTGATTGACCGTGCGATTGCACAGTCGCTGGAAGTTGTTCGTCGTCGTGTTGACGAACTGGGCACCACCGAACCATCCATCCAGCGCCAGGGCGAAAACCGCATTGTTGTTCAGGTGCCAGGTCTTGATGATCCGTCGCGCCTGCGTGATATCCTGGGCCGTACGGCAAAGATGAACTTCCATCTTGTGAATAACGAAAAAACGGCCGCCGATGCACGTGCGACCGGCCTTCCGCCGGGAACCATGATCCTGCCGTCGGCAGATGAAGGCGATGGTATCCGCGAATATCTGATTGATCGTCGTATCGTTGTCTCAGGTGACAACCTTGTCGACTCTCAGCCGACCTTCAGTGACGGTCGTCCGGTTGTTTCCTTCCGCTTTGATGCGGCAGGCGGTGCGCGATTTGGCGATATCACCAGCAAAAATGCCGGTCGCGGTCTTGCCATCGTTCTTGATGGTGAAGTGATTTCCGCACCGCGTATCAACGAACCGATCCTTGGCGGTAATGGTATCATTACCGGCCAGTTCAGCGTGCAGGAAGCAAACGATCTTTCGCTGCTTCTGCGTGCCGGAGCATTGCCTGCTCCAATGCAGATTCTCGAAGAACGTTCTGTTGGTCCGGGCCTTGGTCAGGATTCGGTCGAGGCCGGCGAATTTGCTGCCGTTCTTGGTCTGGTCTTTGTCATTGCCTTCATGGTGATCAGTTATGGCCGGTTTGGCGTCTATGCCGACATCGCGCTTATGATGAACCTCATCCTTGTTCTGGCAGTGATGTCTGTTCTTCAGGCGACGCTGACCCTGCCGGGGATTGCGGGTATCGTTCTGACTGTCGGTATGGCGGTTGATGCCAACGTGCTGATCTTTGAACGAATCCGCGAGGAACGCCGCAACGGCCGTACAATCATCAATGCGATCGATGCCGGTTATCGCAGCGCCATGTCGACCATTCTTGATGCCAACATCACGACCCTGATTGCAGCCCTTGTGCTGTTTAGCTTCGGGTCTGGTCCGATCAAGGGCTTCGCCGTGACACTGGCCATCGGCATTATCACCTCAATGTTCTCGGCGATCTGGCTGACCCGACTGCTGATTGCAGCATGGGTAAAACGCAGCCGTCCGACCGAGTTGGTCATTTAAGGAAGGGAACAGGGAAGATATGAAACCTTTACATCTTATCCCGGATGACGTGAATATCCCGTTCCTTAAATTCCGGAAGATATTCTATATCGCGTCTTTGCTGATGGTGCTGGCCTCGGTCGGTTTGTTCTTCACCAAGGGCCTTAACTTCGGGATCGATTTCCGGGGTGGCATTCTGGTCGAAATCAAGACCAACGGCCCGGCCGATATCAATGCACTGCGTGACAATCTTGGCAGTCTCGGCCTTGGCGATGTTTCCATTCAGGAATTCGGCGAGCCGGATGATGTCCTGATCCAGTTGCAGCGTCAGGATGGCGATGAAGAAGCCCAGATGGCGGCCCTTGCGGCTGTCACCAACGCACTTGGTGATGACGTCACCATTCGCCGAAGCGAACTTGTCGGTCCGAAGGTCGGTGGCGAGCTTAAGGAAGCCGGATTCTATTCCGTCGTGATCTCGTTGTTCCTGATCATGGTCTATATCTGGGTTCGGTTCGAATGGCAGTTTGCTGTCGCATCGGTCGCAGCCTTGCTGCATGACGTCCTGATCACCATCGGTTTCTTTGTGATTACCGGTGTCCAGTTTGATCTGGCGACCTTGGCAGCGGTTCTGACGGTGGCGGGTTATTCCATCAACGATACGGTTGTTGTGTTTGACCGTATCCGTGAATATCTGCGCAAGTTCCGTAAGATGGAAATTCCGGATTTGCTGGACCTGTCGATCAACTCGACGCTTTCACGCACGACCATGACGTCGTTTACGACGTTGCTGGCACTCATTGCCTTGTTCGTGTTTGGCGGCGAAGCAATCCGTGGTTTCACCATGGCTTTGATCTTTGGCATCGTGATCGGGACCTATTCCTCGATCTGTGTCGCGTCGCCGTTGCTGATTGTCCTTCGCCTCAAACGTAAAATTCCCGAGGCAGAGGAAGGTCAGGAAGCTGGCGCCTGATCAGCTGGGTTGGATTTATAGACATTTACACTATGGCCGGGTTTGTGAGAAAACAGACCCGGCGATTTCTTTGCGGGATTTGATCGTTTGCGGTCTTTGGTTTCCGTGCCTAGAGAGCCGATAAAAAGTCCATTAAAAACTGGCTGCAACCGATGAAACCCCATATCGCGTCTAACCCCGAACATCGCGCAAATCTGATCGGCAGCATCTGGATGATGGCTGCGATGGTGGCGTTTTCTTTTGAGGATGCGTTTGTTAAGGCTGTCTCAGAAACCCATGCTGTCGGTCAGGTTCTGATTGTATTTGGGGTCGGTGGGGCTCTCCTGTTTGCAGTTGTCGCGCGGATCAACAAACAGCGCTTGCTTAATCCTGATGTACTGTCGCGTGCGATGGGCATACGGATCATTTTTGAAGTTATTGGCCGGTTGTTTTATGTCCTTGCACTGGCATTAACCCCGCTTTCATCAACGACCGCCATTCTTCAGGCAACGCCGATTATTGTCGTTCTTGGAGCCGCCATACTGTTTGGCGAAAAGGTGGGCTGGAGAAGATGGACGGCAATCATCGTCGGATTGATTGGCGTTTTGATTATTTTACGTCCGACCGCTGACAGCTTTTCTGCGTTATCCCTGCTTGCCGTGATTGGGACGATTGGCTTTGCCGGGCGTGATCTTGCCAGCCGTGCCGCGCCGGTATCACTAAGCACGTCCATCCTGGGTTTCTATGGCTTTGTGGCCATTATCGTGGCGGGCATCGTGTTTTCATTGTGGGATGGAAAAGCGTTCACGTGGATGAATACGCAAAGCGTTTTGTATTTCGTCGGCGCAATCCTGATGGGGGCGTTTGCCTATGCCGCCTTAATGAAAGCGATGCGCAGTGGCGATGTTTCCGCAGTTACGCCATTTAGGTACACCCGCTTGTTGTTTGGTATTGCATTGGGCATGATCCTGTTTGGCGAGGAGCCCGACATGTTGATGATGATCGGTTGCGGTATCGTCGTTTTATCCGGGTTGTTCATTCTTTGGCGCAGAAAAATTACCGAAGAGCACCTCGACACTCCGTGAAATCCAGACTAAGTCCAATTCATATTAATCGAACAACCGCAAATGGGGCCAACATGTCTCTTGAAGTAAGTACCTTGGTCGCCGAAGGCAGTAAAATGGTCACCAGTTATGGCGACGGCATTTTTCGATTTGGCGAAGAAACGGTTACAGGATCGATCCTGCTGTTTCCTGAAGCCGTCTATTCATGGAACGTTACGACAAAAGACGACATCACGCCGGACTCTTTTTCACGGGTGATCGAAAAGGCCGACGAAATCGAGATCCTGTTGCTTGGCATGGGGACACGTCTAACACCTGTCCCGCTTGAGTGGCGCCAGGCGCTTAAGCCGCACGGTATTGTCATCGAGCCAATGGATACTGGTGCCGCTTGCCGGACATACAATGTGCTGGTGTCCGAGGCACGCCGCGTCGCCGCGGCGATGATTGCTGTCTGACGATTACGCAAAGAACTTTTGAAGTTCATGGCGGATATCAAGCACGCTTGAAAAAAGTGCCGCCGGTCCTGGGGCCTGATCAATCGGGAACACATCACCACACAGAAATACGTTCTTCCATGGTGCTCGTAGTTGCTGTCGGCTGGCAGCCATTCCCGGCGTCATTTCAGGAAACGGAGCTTCGGCGTTGATGAACAAGTGGTTGGGATGCAGTGCATTTTCCGCATTGTCCGATCGCGTTTGCAAATCAAGATTAAGGTACTGGTCACAGAGCCAAACACAACGTTGCCAGACAAGCTGTGCAAATTGATCGGCGTTCTGGGTATCTTGCAGCTGCAAGCTGCTGTTCAGGCTTACCTGAAGATGACGACGATTACAGTAGATCGCACGGACGATATCATCACTGACCAACAGGGCTTGTGGCTCTGCAAATGGTTTGCGCATTTCAAACGTCATGCAGCGCCGATGTGCGGGTGCGGGTGATATCCCGATATCGGGCACCGCATCGCATAATGGTTTGGGGTGCAGGGCCAGAACAACGGCATCATCAGGCTTAAGAACAATCTGGCTGTCATCTTCGAACAGCAAATCGGTCGCGTAGTCGGAAGTGCTGTCGATATCGCCGAGTTTTGTTCGACTTTTGATGGTCCCGCCCGCAGCAAGGAACCGTTCACGCAGGGCAGGCAGGGCGATATCGTTGAGGATAATCGGATCAATCGCCACAAACACCGGTTCATGATGGCGCGCCAGCATCCCGCGTAACCTTGGCACCAGAACCCGTGCCAACAGGGACTTTGAACATCGGTGGGCAGGCATGGAAAACAGCACTTCGGCCAGAACAGTAAGCGCATCACGATGATAGGTGCCGGGCTGATGGGCGTTGTCGTCAGACTCAAATGCACCCGATGAGAACGAGCTGTCGAGCCGGTTTTCTTCACTGGCAGATCGTTGTTGCCAAAGTGTCAGTGCGGTGTAGGCACGCGCCGCAATGCTTATCCGCCTCGAAATCAGTGCCCGCGATATACCTTGATCAAGCGACACAATGGCGGGTTTGCGACGCCCGCGTTTCAATCCCATCACACAATGGGCAGGTCTGATCAGTTTTGCGGGGATTTCCGGGTAGCCCGCAAAGAAGTCGGCAACCAGCCCCGACGGATCATAAAAGATCTCTGGTTCTGCTGTTTTGTGGCTTTCGGGTGCTGTATGCATGCCGCGCGTCCAGCGGCTTTCAAATGGTTCGGCTTCGTCATACAGCGTTACGTCAAAGCCGTCCTCGGCCATGCAGGTGGCAAGTGCCGAACCGGCCAGACCGCCGCCAATAATGTGTAAGCTTCCGGACGCGAATGATGCCATATGCCTGAGCCAATTTAGTTGTTATACAGAGGCCAGAGAACGATGTGCTACATAGTCGTACCAAGTCAGAAGTCGTAATAACCTTAACATCAGAACAGCTTACAAGCCATGGATGAAATCACGACCGAACTGGACAACCTGAACGAAGAGGTGATCGGCCACATGAATTCGTGGGTCGATATGCTTGGCGGCGGAGAGATCGGAAGGCTTGTCGGTGCTGCTTTGGTGCTGCTTGTTTTCTTTATCTTCAAGCGGGTCCTGGTGCGTGGTGCACTTGCTATCTTGCGTCGGATCGCACAGCAGCGCTCAGAAAGCATGATGGGCAATGTGCTTGATGCCTTTGCCTTGCCTTTGCAGGCTTTGTTCATGCTGCTTGGGGTTTATTTCGCAACCGAGGTGCTGACACTCCCCGAAGAAATTGATGCCTTTGCCGTTGAGGCTATTTCCATTGCGGCTGGTTTCTGTGTCTTTTGGGCGCTGTTTCGCGCTGTTGAACCGTTGGGTGTATCGTTAAATCGGCTGGTCGGCCGGTTTGGTGCCGGCCTTGGCGATGATCTCAGGCAATTCTTCATTCGTGGTGTAAAGACTCTGATCGTCGTTATTGGCGGCGTTATCATTCTGGAAAACTGGGGTATTGATGTTTCAGCGTTCCTGGGTGGTCTTGGTCTTGCCGGGATGGCAGTTGCGTTGGCGGCAAAGGATTCCGTGGCCAATATCTTTGGTGGCCTGACGATTTTCGCCGACAATCTGTATAAGCGCGGCGACTGGATCGAAACACCGCACTTCGAAGGAACGGTCGAGGTTGTGGGCCTGCGGGCGACCAAGGTACGGACCTTTGCCAAGGCATTGGTAACGATGCCGAACGCCCAGATCGTTGATTCGCCCGTGATCAACTGGTCGCGCATGACCCACCGTCGGATCAAGATGGTGATTGGTCTGGAATACCGAACGACCGCCAAACAAATGGAGGCGATCGTCGACAAGCTGCGCGATTTTCTGAAAAACGATGAAGATGTCGCCCAGACCGATGTCGCCCAAATGGTGCATTTGTCTGACTTTGGTGCCAGTTCGATCAATATTGATCTTTATTACTTCACCACAACCACTGACTGGGTGACGTGGCGAGATATCCGCAATCGTCACATCATCGCTTTCAAACGTATTGTCGAGGAAGAGGACGCAGCTTTCGCATTCCCCTCGCAATCGCTATATGTCGAAAGCATGCCGGAAATCATCAACAGCCCAAAAGACGATCAGCGTTCAGAACGTAAGATCGGATAGGACAAATGCCCGATACGCCAAAGCTTTCCCACTGTGCCGACTATGTCAGGCGCCATGACCGGGACCGTTTCCTGTGTGCGCTGTTTGCTACACCGGAAAAACGTGAATCGCTGTTCACCCTGTATGCCTTTAATCAGGAAGTCTCCAAAACGCGCGAGATGGTCAGTGAAGTCATGCTGGGCCATATCCGCTTGCAATGGTGGCGTGACACCCTGACCGAACTGGGCGACGGGCAGGTGCGCAAGCACGAAGTTGTCGAGCCACTGGCTGATCTGGTGAGGGACGGGCATCTTGCGATTGCCGACCTTGAGGCGATTGTTGCCGCACGCGAGTTTGATCTTGAAGACCGCCAACCTGCCACGCAGCAGGAACTCGATCGCTATATTGATCAAACGTCCGGGCAGATCAGTGTTCTGGCGTCAAGGCTGCTTGGGGCAGGTAGCGACGATGCAGACCATGCGGCACGCCTTGCCGGCAATGCGTATGGCCTGGTCGGCATTATGCGGGCCATCGTTTTCCATGGCCGGTCAAAGCGCCTTTATCTGCCCAAGGATCGGATGGAACATCACGAAGTCGCGCAAGGTGACGTTTTCGAGTTCCGTAAAAAACAGGAAATTCGTGAGTTCATTCGCGAACTGGCTGAATTGGCGCGTGCCCGCATTGCCGAAGCCCGCAAACATCGCAGCGCGTTGCCAAAACAGGCCCACGCCGCCGCATTGCCGGTTGTTCTAGCCGACGGATACCTCCGCAAGCTTGCCAAGTCCGGATATGATCCGTTTTCTGCCGAATTCGGTTTGGCACGACCGGCCAGTCTGCGGTTGACCCTTAACGGGATGTTCAAGAGATATTGATCCGTTATGGCTTGTCACATGACCATTGTATAAATATCTCTTAGAGTGACAACAAAGGTCAGGACAGCACTGAACTCTACGTGGTAGCGTTGGTAACCCTTTGATATCTGGCGCAAGATGCGGGCATGCCCGACATGAGGACCAAGATGGCACATTTGATAAAAAAGACCCGGGAACGGTGGTTTAGCGGCCTGATGTTTGTCGGGATGCTGTGCCTGTCGGTCGTGACTCTTTCGCAGGCCCGTGCTGCAAGCATTGAACCGTTCGTGGGTTCCTATCATGGCACAACCATCGAGCATGCCGAAAACGAGCTTCAAGCCCGTGATCTTGATGTAGTCATCAAGGAGACCGAACGCGGCTTTATCGTCGATTGGTCAACGGTCATCCACAAGCCAGACGGACGTGAAAAAACCGTCTCTCTGGATGTCGAGTTTTACGCTACCGAGCGCGCAGACATCTATGGCAGCGCCATGCGTTCGGGGCTGTTCGGGAAACGTATTCCCAATGACCCGCTCAAAGGCGAACCATTTTTCTGGGCACGGATTGTTGATAAGACCCTTACCATTCACGCGCTTTATATCAATGATGAAGGCGGGTATGAAATGCAGGTGTACAAGCGCACGCTCGACGACGACGGCAATCTTGATCTGATCTTTCGCCGGTTCCGCGACGGGGAACAAATCCGCGATGTTACGGGCAAGCTGACGCGCCAACCTGATCGCTATTGATCGCGCGCCTGTCTGGTCAAAGAAAAAAGCCGCATCGAAAGTGATGCGGCTTTTGATTTTTCAGGCTGCGTTCACGGTGCTGAGCCACTCATCAAAAAGCGGAATGGCACGATCGCTATAAAGCTTTTTACGATCACGGCCCTTGACCCGTTTCTTGAGATCAAGATCCGGGAAGAGACCGAAATTCACATTCATCGGCTGGAAGGTGCTTTCATCGGCACCGCCGGTGATGTGGTTCAATAGGGCCCCCATGGCGGTTGCAAGCGGCGGCGTCGGGATGGTTTTCCCTGCTTTTTCGGCTGCGGTAAACCGCCCAACCATCAGACCGACGGCTGCACTTTCAACATATCCTTCGCAGCCTGTAATCTGACCGGCAAAGCGAAGATCAGGACGTGATTTAAGACGCAGATTCCCATCCAAAAGTCGTGGCGAGTTCAGGAAGGTATTGCGGTGAATGCCGCCAAGACGGGCGAATTCGGCATTTTCCAGCCCCGGAATGGTGCGGAACACTTCGACCTGCGCGCCGTATTTCAGTTTGGTCTGGAACCCAACCATATTGTAAAGCGTGCCAAGCGCATTATCCTGACGCAGCTGAACAATTGCGCGCGGCTTTTCTTTCGGATTATGCGGGTTGGTCAGGCCAACCGGTTTCATCGGGCCGTGACGCAGCGTTTCGCGCCCACGTTCCGCCATGACTTCGATCGGAAGGCATCCATCGAAATAGGGGGTGTCTTTTTCCCAGTCCTTGAATTCGGTTTTTTCGCCTTCGATCAGGGCATCGATAAAGCGGTTATACTCATCTTCATACATCGGGCAGTTGATGTAATCCTTGCCGTCGCCCTTGTCATACCGCGACTGGAACCATGCCTTATCGAAATCAATGCTGTCCTTATAGACAATCGGTGCGATCGCATCAAAGAAGGCAAGGCTTTCCTCGCCAGTTGCCTTGCGAATGGCATCGGCAAGCGCACCGGATGTCAGCGGCCCGGTCGCAATGATGGTATGTTCCCATTCTTCTGGTGGCAGACCATCAATTTCACCGCGCTCCATCGTAATCAAAGGATGGTTTTCAAGCGCGTTTGTGACGGCCTCGGAAAAACCTTCGCGGTCAACGGCCAGTGCACCACCGGCGGGTACCTTGTGCTGATCAGCGCACCGCATGATGATCGAACCGGCACGGCGCATTTCATCATGGATCAGGCCGACAGCATTGTATTCCTTGTCATCGGACCGGAATGAATTCGAACAGACCAGCTCAGCACATTTGTCGGTATGGTGTGCGTCGGTCGGGCGCGTCGGGCGCATTTCATGCAGGATGACGGGCACACCGGCTTCTGCCAACTGCCAGGCGGCTTCGCTGCCCGCCAGACCGGCGCCAATAATATGAACAGGCTTGACCGTATTCACGTGTGCGAACTCCTTGCCAGAGTGGGTTTTGATAACGTGGCACACACATAGCGGTGCATGGGGGCAGATTTCAAGTCAATTGCACCGCAAGCAGAGCAAACCTGTTCACATTGTTCTGCATAACCGAAATTTTCACACCACCACATCCCAACCGTCTTACAGGACAGAGCCGTTCTGTCCCGATAACGTGAAGATGGCATTCCATGAGCTACCCGCATCATCCCTATGGCTACGAACCTACCCATTGTCCGGTGATCGGCCTTGTGCCGCGTCGGCGGCACGTCATGGATGCAGAGTTTGTCGAGGGCACAAAAGAGCCCGAGAGCAGCGATGGTGACGCGCACAGCGATCACAAGGAAAGACGTCTTGGATTTCCATTCGGCGGCGCGGGCGAGGGCGCATTTGGCCCCGCCGATATCGAAGGCATGATCGAATATGTGGTTGCAACCCGTCAGGGATGGCGATCCTCGATGGTGATCCGGTCTTTCCTGCGTTGGTGGCGCGAAGATGATGATGCCGATACCAGGGCCGCACAGGATAGAAAGCAATCAGATGCCATCATCATGCTTTTGGCATTGAACCAGGGCCGAGATGGTTTCGTGCAGGGATATCTAAACGATCTCAAACACGAACAGCTTGATCGGCCCAGGTTGGTGCCACCGGCAAATCCGGTTGAGGTGGCCTTTAACAAAAGTCTGCGTATCGCCGCCCTTGCCTTGGCACTTTCGCCGATTGTCCTTGTCTTCGCGGTCCTGTTTTTTGTGCAGGTCGACAACCTTATCAGCACCGGCAACGGAAAACTGTTTGGTTTCAGCTACGACCTGTTGTTCGTGGTCGGCAGTTTCGGTGCCATCGGTGCCCTGACCAGCATGATGATGCGACTTGGCAAGGATGTGCCGTGGGGGGAAATGGAACCGGCTTCGGTATTCTTTAATTTCTTGTTCCGACCGTGCATGGGATTCTGCTTTGCGATCATCGTCCTATTGGCTCTCAGGGCTGGGATGTTGCCAATCCCCCTTGATGAGCTGCACAAGATTGACGATCTTGACCAAATCAGCCAGTCAGCCGACGCTGGTCAGCAGATTTCTATCGTGCTTGTCTTCGCCTTCCTGTCCGGATTTAGCGAACGGCTGAGTACTGCGCTGGTCAAGCGGGTTGAAGACAGGGTCACGAATTCCGGATAAGCCAAAACAAAAAGGGCAGCTTCATGCTGCCCTTATGTCTTATTCCAGTCCGAGATGGCGTTTCAGGTAGCGTCCTGTGTAACTGCGTTCATTGCCCATAATGTCTTCCGGTGTTCCGGCACCGACCAACTGGCCGCCGCCATCACCCCCCTCGGGGCCGATATCAATGATCCAGTCTGCGGTCTTGATAACATCAAGGTTGTGTTCGATCACGACAACCGTATTGCCCTGATCGACAAGCGTATGCAGCACTTCCAGAAGTTTGCGGATATCGTGGAAATGAAGCCCTGTTGTCGGCTCATCAAGGATATAGATCGTCCGGCCAGTCGCCCGTTTGGACAGTTCCTTGGCAAGCTTTACACGTTGGGCTTCGCCACCCGACAGGGTGGTGGCCTGCTGCCCCAGATGGATATAGGAAAGCCCGACCTGTTTAAGGGTTTCCATTTTGTCGCGAATGGACGGAACAGCCTTGAAGAAATCAGCACCTTCTTCGACTGTCATATCAAGGACGTCGGATATCGACTTGCCTTTAAACGATATTTCCAATGTCTCGCGGTTATAGCGATGGCCTTTGCATTGGTCACATTCAACATAAACGTCGGGCAGGAAGTGCATTTCAATTTTGATGACGCCATCGCCCTGGCATGCTTCACAGCGTCCGCCCTTGACGTTGAAGGAAAAACGACCGGGCTTGTAGCCGCGTGTTTTTGCCTCTGGCAATTGGGCGAACCATTCACGGATGGGTGTGAACGCACCGGTATAGGTCACCGGGTTGGAGCGCGGCGTTCGGCCAATCGGGCTCTGGTCGATATCAATGATCTTGTCGATCAGCTCGACACCCGTGATCTCGTCATGTGCGCCGGGGTGATGGCGGGCATTATGCATCCGCTTGGCCAGCGCCTTATACAGCGTCTCAATCACAAGGCTTGATTTACCGCCGCCCGAAACCCCGGTCACACAGATGAACTTGCCGAGTGGGAAATCGACATCAATGCCCTGCAGGTTGTTGGCAGTTGCCCCTTTGATGGTAATCGCCTTGCCATTGCCCTTGCGGCGTTCTTTTGGAACCGCAATCTGTTCAACGCCGACAAGGTATTTGCCCGTCAGGCTGTCTGGGTTTTGCTGGATCTGTTCAGGGGTTCCTTCGGCAACGATACGGCCGCCATGAATACCGGCACCCGGGCCCATATCAACAACATAGTCGGCCGCCCGAATGGCGTCTTCATCATGTTCTACCACGAGCACCGTATTGCCAAGGTCGCGCAGACGTTTTAGCGTTTCAAGCAAGCGGTCGTTGTCGCGTTGATGCAGGCCGATGGATGGTTCATCAAGCACATACAAAACACCTGTCAGACCCGAACCAATCTGGGACGCCAGCCGGATACGCTGGCTTTCGCCGCCGGAAAGGGTGCCCGATGTGCGCGACATCGATAAGTAATCCAGACCGACATCGCGCAGGAACCGCAGACGATCATTGATTTCGCGAAGGATGCGACGGGCAATCTCGGTTTCTTTTGCATTCAGCTTATCTTCCAGTGCCAAGAACCAGTCGGCGGCCTTGGCAATCGAAAGATCGGTGACCTGTGAAATGTCGCAGCCATCAACCTTTACCGCCAATGCTTCGGGTTTCAGGCGTTTGCCCGCACAGGTCGGGCAGTGCGATACCATCTGGTATTTGGACAGTTCATCACGGGCCCACTGGCTGTCGGTTTCACGCCAGCGGCGCGACATATTGGGAATGACACCTTCAAACGGACGCGAAACCTTATAGCTACGTGATCCGTCATCATAGGTCACCGTGACTTCTTCGTCGCCTGATCCATGCAGGATGATGTCCTGTGCTTTCTTGGGCAGTTTTTCCCACGGAACATTGGTTTTGAAGTCGAAGTGCTTGGCGACCGATTTCAGAGTCTGGAGATAGTATTTCGAGGTTGTGCTTGCCCATGGGGCGACGGCGCCGGCTTCAAGTGTTTTGCTTTCATCCGGGACGACCAGCATCGGGTCGAATTCCATTTGGGTTCCGAGGCCATCACAGGCCGGGCAGGCACCAAACGGGTTGTTGAATGAAAACAGGCGCGGTTCGATTTCCTCGATGGTGAAGCCGGAAACCGGGCAGGCGAACTTTGCCGAAAATACCGTGGTTTCGCCGGTTTTGGCATCTTCGGTCAAAACGATGCCATCGGTAAGCTCAAGCGCTGTTTCGAAACTGTCCGCCAGACGGGTAGAAATGCCATCCTTGACGATCAGGCGATCGACCACGACTGAAATATCGTGTTTGAGCTTCTTGTTCAGTTCCGGTGCTGCGTCGATGTCATACATTTCGCCATCGATCTTGACACGCTGGAAGCCGCGCGCACGAAGTTCACGCAGTTCTTTTTTGTATTCACCTTTACGGCCACGCACGATCGGAGCCAGAAGGTAAAGACGCGTACCTTCCTCCATCTCCATCACGCGGTCGACCATTTGCGAAACGGTCTGACTGACAATCGGAAGACCTGTGGCAGGCGAATAGGGGATACCGACACGCGCCCACAACAGACGCATATAGTCATAAATCTCCGTCACGGTGCCCACGGTCGAACGCGGGTTTTTCGAGGTCGTCTTTTGTTCGATGGAAATGGCTGGTGACAGCCCGTCGATATATTCGACATCGGGCTTTTGCATCAGTTCAAGGAACTGGCGGGCATAAGCCGACAGGCTCTCGACATAGCGGCGCTGACCTTCGGCATAGATCGTATCAAAGGCCAGAGAACTTTTGCCTGATCCCGACAGACCGGTAATCACCACAAGGGAATCGCGCGGCAGTTCAACATCAATGTTCTGGAGGTTGTGTTCTTTCGCACCGCGAACCGAAATTTTCGTCAGCATGTCGGGCCTTTTGTTCCTGAATTGTTCGGAAAGTGTATAGAGGAGCCGTAAGCTATACGCAAGCGCACCCCTGACAGTTCCTGTCAGTATTTGTCAGGTCCGCAATTAACAACCCGATGCATGACAGAGCCACGAAAAAGCCCGCCGAACAAGACCGGCGGGCTTCATAAATCCTGTGACCGGAACGGTCAGATGTTTGATCAGGCTCAGCCTTTGGTAACTGTACGGCCGGTTGCACCGAGATCCTTGAAAGCTTCTTCGAGGCGTGCTGCCATCGACAGTTCGGCTTCGCGGATCCAGACACGCGGGTCATACTGCTTTTTGTAAGGCTGATCGGTTTCCGGATCGACCTGATACTTGAACGCACGTGCGTTGGTTTCGACATACTCGCCAACCGGGCGGGCATAGGCGAACTGGGTATCGGTATCGATATTCATCTTGAAGCAGCCGTAGCTGACAGCTTCTTCGATTTTCTCTTTTTCCGAACCGGAACCGCCATGGAACACGAAGTCGAGCGGGCGATCACCCAGACCGTGCTTTTCGGCCACGTATTTCTGGCTTTCCAGAAGGATCTCCGGGCGGAGCTTCACGTTGCCGGGCTTGTAAACACCATGCACGTTGCCGAATGCGGCCGCGACCGAGAAGTGACCAAGCGGCGAAAGACGACGATAAGCTTCTTCGACTTCTTCCGGCCGGGTGTAAAGACGCGGATCGATTTCCTCAACCGAGGTATCAAGCTCATGACCGATACCGTCTTCTTCACCACCGGTGACGCCCAGTTCGATCTCAAGGCTCATTTCGATGGCGGACATCCGTTTCAGGAAGGTCTCGCAGGTCGCGAGGTTGTCTTCAACGGATTCTTCGGACAGATCCAGCATATGAGAGCTGTAAAGCGCCTTGCCGGTTTCGGCATAGGCCTTTTCGCTCCATTTCAGCATTTCATCGACCCATGGCACAAACTTGCGGTTTGCGTGGTCGGTATGCATGACAACAGCAACACCATAATGTTCGGCCAGAAGCTGTGCATGACGCGCAGCAGATACAGCGCCGAGAACACGGGCCGCAGCAGCGTCCTTGATGCCCTTGCCGGCAAAGAACTGTGCACCACCATTCGAAAGCTGAATGATAATGTCAGAACCAGCATTTGCAGCAGCTTCAAGGGCTGCGTTCATCGTGCTTGAAGACGTAATATTGACGGCGGGAAGGGCGTAACCGTCCTGCTTGCAGGCAGAAACGAGTTCGCGATAGGCAGCACCGGTTACAACACCGGGTTTAACGGAAGGCATGTGGGTACTCCTCCTGGGGGTCAGAGTAAAAACAGATCAGCAGCAAAATCACCTGAAGACCCTGCATACAAACTGTTACAGAGCCCAATGCATCTTCGAAATGCTGTCTCAGGTCAAGGCTTTCCGTCATAGACTTTCGGAAAATATTGCGTTTGCTCAGGCGTAACTCTCTTGCACGCCCTTTATCCAGCTTCGCGTCACATTGAACTGATCATCAAACAAAATCATATCGGCCTGATAGCCCGGTGCCAAGCGACCAAGAACATCTCCAAGCCCCAGGAACTCCGCTGGATAAAGCGACGCCATGCGAAGTGCTTCACCGAGCCCGATTTCGGCCATTTCCATGCAATTGCGCACAGCTGAAATCATATCCAGATCCGAACCCGCCAACGTCCCATCGGCAAGCGCGCAG
The DNA here is from genome assembly GCF_000300275.1 of Thalassospira profundimaris WP0211. Classification (GTDB taxonomy): domain Bacteria; phylum Pseudomonadota; class Alphaproteobacteria; order Rhodospirillales; family Thalassospiraceae; genus Thalassospira; species Thalassospira profundimaris. Next base: position 46,330 of record NZ_AMRN01000007.1, read on the forward strand.
CGCCCATTAACCGCAATGATTTCCTCATCGCCCAGCTTGAAGCGTTTATCGGTGGCACCAACTGTTGGCATGGCGTCGGTGACCAACATCATCTTGCCCTTGGCTTTGGCACGTACGGCGGTTTTGATCACAGCTGGATGGACGTGAAACCCATCCGCAATCAGGCCACACCATGTACGATCATCAGAAAGTGCGGCTCCGACGACCCCCGGCTCCCGATGGGTAAGGGGGCTCATGGCATTAAACAGATGCGTAAAGCCCTGCATGCCCTCATCGATTGCCGACATGATATCGTCGTAGGTGCCCGCTGTATGTCCGGCGCAAACACGGACATTGCGGGCAACGAGCTTTGCGATCACACCTTTATCAAGCAATTCCGGCGCAAGGGTTACCAAAGTGCAGCCGTTGGGAAGCCGGCAGACGAGTTCGATTGCATCAGGTTCCATCGGCCTGATCTGGTCCGCTGGATGTACGCCACGGCGCTTGAGATTGAGATACGGTCCCTCAAGGTGAATACCCACGACACCGGTAATGCCGCTATCCAGCGCGTCCTGAACGGCGGCAATCGCCGCCTCCATCTTGGCCCGTGAATCGGTAATCAGGGTTGGCAGCATGGATGTCGTGCCAAACCGGCGATGCGCAGCGACCATGGTTTTAATGGTCTCAATATCCGGTGCATCATTCAGCAAGACGCCGCCACCACCATTAACCTGCACATCAACCAGACCGGGGGCGAGGATTTGGCCACTGCCATCTATTGTTTTGATACCAGATGGTAGATCCTTATCCGCAACAACGGCGTCGATCTTGTCATCCGTGACCAAAACGGAATGCCCGGACAGGAAGCGTGTTCCATCAAAGAGTCGGGCATTTAATATGGCAAAGTCACTCACGCCTTGGTCTCCGGTTGTTACGCGTCCAAGTTCGGTGGTCGCAGGATCAGCCCTGCGGTCGTGGACGGTCGGGCATCGTAATTGGATGATTTGATAGCGGCAACGACCTTAACGAACAATTGTGAAGAAGTCGTCTGCACCGCCCATTTTAGCGGACGGCCGAAATATTCGAACACGAACATTTCATTCAACAAGGTTAACCATACGCGTCGCGGGACGATCTTCATGATTTGGTCGCAAAACTTTCACTTGTCTGAAACACTTGGCGTCTGCCGCATGTCTCCGTTTCACGGCACTTCTGCTGCCTGATTGCCGAAACACTAGGCAAACACTGGATCTTTGATCCTTTCAAAACTGCGCCCGCGAGGAGATTCATAGTGAACTTATTGGATGTTCACTTGATCATTTATTGGCGAGTTTTGTGTCATTTTGCCGCCCATTCGCACATCAAAAGTAAGTTTCCGAAAACTGTCACTTGAGCGAAATGCCCCTCAAGAACAAAACGAACGCCTAGCCGGTCGCCGAATTACGGGCGGCGTTCCGTGCCAAGTTTTCAATAGGGAGTTACTTGACCATGTTCCGCAAAACACTGATGGCTGCTGCTGCCGTGTTTGCCATTGGCAACACCGCACAGGCTGCAACCGAAATCACCTGGTGGCATGCAATGGACGGCGCACTTGGCGACGTTGTCAACCAGATCACCGAAGACTTCAACGCAAGCCAGGATGAATACAAACTCGTATCCATCAACAAGGGCGGCTACGAAGACACCATGACGGCCGGCATCGCAGCGTTTCGCGCGAAGAACCAGCCGAACATCATCCAGATCTTCGACGCAGGTGCTGCAACCATCATCAACGCCAAAGGCGCTGTTAAGCCGGTTCAGGATTTGCTTGAAGCAAACAACGTCAATTTCGACATCAATGATTACATCCCGGGTGTTCGTTACTTCTATGCCGATTCAGACGGCAAGATGATCGGCATGCCGTTCAACAGCTCGACCCCGCTTCTGTATTACAACAAAGAAGCGCTGGACAAAGCCGGTGTCGACGTTCCGAAAACCTGGCAGGAATTCGAAGCTGCTGCTCCGAAGCTGAAAGAAGCTGGTTACACCGCGCTTGCGCAGTCGCACAGCCCGTGGATCTTCTTCGAAAACTTCATGTCGCGTCACAACCTGCAGATGGCAACCGCCAACAACGGCTATGACAGCACCGACGTTGAAATCCTCTATAACAACGACGCTCTGAAAGATCACTGGCAGCACGTCAAGGATTGGAAAGACGCGGGTTACTATGGCTATTATGGCCGCGCATGGGGTGCGAACCAGGACGCATTCGTCCAGCAGCAGGTCGCAATGTGGATCGGTTCTTCCGGTTCGTTTGGTGGCCTTCGCAAGTCCGCACAGTTTGACTTTGGCGCATCAACCCTTCCGTATTGGGAAGGTACCGGCGATGCACCGAAATCGACCTTTATCGGTGGTGCAGCACTGTTCGCATTCTCCGGTCATGATGCCGCGCAGGATGCCGGCGTTGCCGAATTCTTCAAATTCCTGACCAAGCCGGAAACCCAGTACTACTGGCACAAAGAAACCGGTTATGTCCCGATCACCAATGCCGCCTATGAGCTGGCCAAAGAAGATGGCTACTACAAGGAAAGCCCGGATGCAGAAGTCGGCATCACCCAGCTTTCTGAAGAAGGTGGCGAGTGGACCAAGGGTTACCGTCTTGGCTTCTATGTTCAGATCCGCGAAGTGATTTATCGTGAAGTCGACAAGATCATGAACGGCGAAGAAACCGTTGATGCTGCCTTTGCGACCATCGAAGAAGAAGCAAACGGTCTGCTGAAGCGCTTCAACGATACCTACTCGAACTAATCTGCTTTTCGCCAAAGCGGGGCGGCCGATGATTTGGCCGCCCTGTTTTGCATTTTCTGATTTTGCTCTGAGGTTGCGTTCCCAATGAAGCGCGTACAATTTGAACACAGCGCGGTGCCATACCTATTTATCGCACCCCAAATTCTTATTATTTCCATATTTTTCCTGTGGCCTGCGGCCCAGGCGCTGTACCAGTCGTTTCTGCTTGAAGACGCCTTTGGCATGTCTTCGCAGTTCGTCTGGTTCCGCAATTTTGAAGATGTGCTGACAAGCAGCTCGTGGACGCGATCTGCCATCTTTACCGTCGTATTTTCCGTTCTTGTCTCCGTGCTTTCGATCGCGATTTCACTGTTTCTCGCGGTTCGCGCCGATGAGGTCATCCGCGGGGCAAAATCCTATAAAACGCTTCTGATGTGGGGCTATGCCATTGCGCCGCCGGTGGCGGGCCTTCTTGGCATCATGATGTTCAACCCGCTGATGGGGGACCTCTATAAGGCCTTCAACAGTTTCGGGTTTGAGTTCAACCACATCGAAAACGCCAATGACGCAGCCTTCATCGTCATTCTGATCGCGGTCTGGAAGCAGGTCAGCGTAAACTTCATCTTCTTCCTCTCAGGGCTGCAGGGGATTCCGAAGTCGGTTCAGGAAGCAGCAACCCTTGACTGCAAGAGTCCTGAGCGTCGCTTCTGGACCATCACATTCCCGCTTTTGGCACCGACAACCTTCTTCCTGCTTGTGATCAACCTGACTTACGCCTTTTTCGAGACGTTCGGCATTATCGATGTTTCGACCAAAGGTGCCCCGGGTGGTTCGACCGCGACCCTTGTTTACAAGGTGTATGTCGATGGCTTCCTTGGTGCGGATATGGGCGGCAGTGCCGCGCAGTCAGTCTTGCTGATGATCATGGTCAGTGTCCTGACCGTGTTCCAGTTCCGCTTCATCGAACGCAAAGTGCATTATTAAGGGGGGACGTCATCATGTATCAGTCCAAATGGCGTATTTTTACTAACCACACCATTCTGGTGCTTGGCTCACTTTTCATGATCCTTCCGGTCTGGATCGCCTTTGCGTCATCAACCCACACTCGCGAGTATATCTTCCAGAATGGCCTGCAATTCTTGCCAGGTGGGGAGTTCTTCACCAACTATGGCGCGATCCTGTTTGATGCAGAGGCGACAAAGGGCAGGGTGACTGCGCTTGAGATGCTGTTTAACAGCATGGTGCTTGGTCTTGGCTTTGCGATCGGAAAGGTCATCATTTCGATGATGGCGGCCTATGCGATTGTTTATTTCCGCTTCAAGCTGGCGGTGCCGCTGTTCTGGATCATTTTCTCGACCCTTCTGTTGCCACTCGAAGTGCGCATCGTGCCGTCCTATGAGGTCGTGGCAAACCTTGGCTTGCTCAACACCTATACCGGTCTGATCCTGCCGCTGATTGCGTCAGCCACTGGAACCTTCTTCTTCCGGCAGTTCTATCGGTCGGTCCCGGACGAACTTCTTGAAGCAGCAAGGCTGGACGGGGCAGGGCCGATAAGGTTCTTCATCGACATTCTGGTTCCCCTGTCGGTGACCATGATTGCTGCGATCTTCATCATCATGTTTGTGGTTGGCTGGAACCAGTATCTTTGGCCGCTGCTGATGACCACCGATGATCAGCTCTATACCATCGTGATCGGGATCAAGCAGGTCTACAATTCGCTCTATGAGGGCGGACAGATACCTCAATTCCCCAAGGCATTCGCACTGACAATCATGGCATCGGTTCCGCCCGTACTGGTGGTGGTGATCTTCCAGCGCATGTTCGTCAAGGGTCTGGTTGAGACGGAAAAATAACCCGGTCTTCCCTGATCTCTGAGTTGAAAATAATTGATCCGAATACAGGATAATCAAGATGGCAACTGTTACGCTTAATCAGGCCCAGAAAACCTACCCGAACGGCTTCAAGGCCATTCACGGCATTGACCTTAAAATCGAGCATGGCGAGTTCACGGTTCTTGTAGGGCCGTCTGGCTGTGGCAAATCGACATTGCTGCGCATGATCGCCGGTCTGGAAGGGATTTCGGATGGCGAAATCATCATTGATGACAAGGTCGTCAACACGGTCGCACCCGCAGATCGAGATATCGCCATGGTGTTCCAGAACTACGCGCTTTATCCGCACATGAACAACTACGACAACATGGCCTATGGCCTGAAAAACCGCGGATACAGTAAGGCGGAAATCGATGCCAAGGTCCGCGAAGCCGCCCGCATTCTTCAGCTGGAAGATCATCTTGAGCGCAAACCGCGCCAACTATCTGGTGGTCAGCGCCAGCGCGTCGCCATGGGCCGTGCGATTGTTCGTCAACCCAAAGTCTTCCTGTTTGACGAGCCGCTTTCAAACCTTGATGCCAAATTGCGTGTCGATATGCGCCTTGAAATCAAGAACCTGCAACAGCGTCTTGGCATCACGTCGGTCTATGTCACCCACGACCAGGTCGAAGCCATGACCCTTGCAGATCGTCTGATCGTCATGAATGGCGGCGTTGCGGAGCAGATCGGAACCCCGATTGATATCTACGAAAAGCCTGCCAGCCAGTTTGTCGCAGGTTTCATCGGCTCGCCCGCGATGAACTTCCTGAAGGGCAAGGTGTCTGATGACAAGAAACACGTCACGGTGGGCGACGGTGTGATGCTTGATCTTGATCATGTCGTCGAGGCCGGTCGCGACGTCACGGTTGGCATTCGTCCCGAACATCTGGAACTTCTTAAAGACGGGGAAGGGCAGATTAATGCCGGTGTGCGCATGGTGGAGTCTCTTGGCGCAGAAACGCTGGCTTATCTCGATTTCGGTGCCAATGCAGACAATGTCACGTTGCGTTTGCAGGGAACACACAAGTTCGAAAAGGGCGAGAAATTAAGCCTTTCGGTTCCGGCGTCGAAAATCCATCTGTTTGATATCGAAAGCGGTCAGCGCATCTGATTAAACCAGATCAGCTAACACCAAACGCCTCTGACAGATTCAGACTGTCAGAGGCGTTTTTGTTTTCGGATTGGGGCACTTTACCCTTGTCTCACACAGGGTGAACGGGGTAGTTCCTATGCGCGAAAGTTAAGGGAGTTCGATGTGCAGACCGACCAGAAAAAGGCGCTTTACGAAGAAGCGCAAAAAGAGCTGATAAGCATCACCGAAGGCGAAACCAACGTTCCCGCCCTGATGGCGACCGTATCGTGCGTCTTATCGCAAAAGTTCGACTATTACTTCTGGACCGGCTTCTATAATGTTGATCCGGAAAAGGAAAACGAACTTGTCGTCGGGCCTTATCAGGGCACGCTTGGCTGTCTTCGTATCCCGTTTGGTCGCGGTGTTTGTGGTGCAGCCGCATCAACCCGCGAAACGCAGGTGGTCGCGGACGTTCACGCTTTTCCTGGTCATATTGCGTGCGACAGCCGGACCAATTCCGAGATCGTTGTGCCGGTGATCAATGCGGATGGACAGTTGATCGCCGTGCTTGACGTCGATAGTGTCGAGCACAATTCGTTCGATGAAACGGATCGCATTGCACTTGAAACTTTAATGCAGCGCATTTTTGCGCAATGATAACCCACAAGTCCCGACCAATCGGGACAGCGGACAACACAAACTTTGGAAGATAACCCATGGCTGGCAGTGTCAATAAAGTCATTCTCGTCGGGAACCTTGGCCGCGATCCTGAAATCCGGTTTACCCAGGCTGGCAAAAAGATCGCCAATTTCAGCATCGCAACCTCCGAACAGTGGCGTGACCGTCAGTCCGGTGAGCGCCGCGAGCGCACCGAATGGCATCGCATCGTTGTTTTCAACGAAGGCCTTGCTGATGTCGTTGAGCGCTTTGTGAAAAAAGGCAGCAAGCTTTATATCGAAGGCCAGCTCCGCACCCGCAAATGGCAGGGGCAGGATGGCAAAGACAACTACACCACTGAAGTTGTTCTTGAAGGCTTCAACTCCAACCTGACCATGCTTGATAACCGCGGTGAAGGCGGCGGCATGGGTGGCGGTTCATCCTCTGGTGGTGGTTATGGCGGTGGCCAGGATAGTGGTGGCGGCTACGGTGGCGGTTCTGACGCTGGTTGGGGCAATGGTGGTTCTTCCGGTGGTGGATCCGCACCGGCTGGTGCCCCGGACCTCGATGACGAGATCCCGTTCTAAGCAATCGCTTAATGATATCGATCTAAATCCCTCCGAAACGCTGGTTGTTTTGGGGGGATTTGTTTTTGTGCGATTTTTCGTGCAACCATCCTGAAGCATCCATCACAAAATCATCCGAAGTTGGTCTACAAGACTATAACCAAGCGATAAAATCTGATTTAAGAACGAAAACTCGGCCAATCGTGAAACAAGGAAGACCTGTTGACCGGTCCAATATTTGGAACCCCGCGTGTGGGGCAAAGCTATAACGTACAGGACTGTGTCTATGCCGTGATCAAACGCGAAAACGGCGACGTTGCCGTTGCGCGCACCCCCAAGGGTATTGTTCTTCTTGGCGGCGGTGTTGAAAACGGTGAAAGCGAACAGGACGCGCTTTGTCGTGAGGCTTATGAAGAATCGGGTTATCGGGCGCGTATCATCTCGCGGCTCGGTTTTGCGTCACAGTATGTCAATAACCCGGCCAAGGATCGATACCGCCTTAAGCGTGCTACCTTTTTCCTGTGCGAATTAACTGAACAGCTTGGCCCGCCTGTGGATCAGGATCACGAACTGGTCTGGATGCCATATAAAGAAGCCCATGAAAGCTTACTTCGGCCATTTCATCAATGGGCACTGGAATTTGTGGGCTAACCACAGCATTTCTTGAATTTTTTGCCCGATCCACACGGGCAGGGATCATTTCGACCGGCTTTGACAGGTGACGCGTTGTTTTGGCTCACGCCCGGAAATAGCCCGTCAACATAGAACCACTTGCCGTCACGACGTTCGAAATTGGATCGTTCGTGCAGTTGGTGGTGTTTGCCGTTCTCATCAAAATGGGCAACGAATTCCACGATTCCGGTTTGATCAAGAATACCGCCAGCAACGCATTCTATGATGTCCAATCCTGTCCAGTGCGTTGTGTCCTGCGCAATACTTTCTGCATCAAAGCCGGAACGATTTTCCTCTGCCAGCGTTGATAATAGATAGTCCCCATTGCGCAGCACGAAGGCAGAGTAGCGTGATCGCATCAATTTTTCGGCCGTTTCGGCACTTGCGGTCCCGGAATGATACTTCCCACAGCAGACGCCGTAATCTTTCAGGCTACCACAGGGGCATAAAGTGTCTGCTGGCAAGGTTGGCATGATGAACTCCGGTCAAATAGCATTTTGAAGTCACCATACAGCAGGGGCGATTTGCGCGCCACTTTGCCAAGCCCCGGAATTTCACCTTGAACTTTCACAGATGCGCAAATTGCCTTTGTTTCGCCGTATATCGATCCTAGCGTGAAGGATCAGCATTTTACTTACCCGACTGTTTTTGTCGGTTATAATTGCTAGGATGCTGATATTGAGTGATTAATATAACTGAAACACTGGTCAGAAGTTCTTGACGAATTTGGTCGGGTTTAGATATATTAATAAATGCGGGTGGGGGCCCAAAGGCACCGCCGGATCAACGTCCGGCCAATTGGCGGACATGTAAATTGTCGATTTGCTTCGAGTAAGGATGAGACACGATGAATGAACTTCTTATTTGCGTCTACTGTCCTCTTCCATAGGTGACCTTGGAATGAGTTACGACCGGACCACGCTTCTTTTCTGACAAAATCCGGTCGTCCACGTGAATTAATTCACAACCGATAGTGTTTGCACGTCATCTAGCTTCTGACGGACTCCGTACTAAGAATAGATGCCGACGTGTAAACCTCTCAGGAGGACATAGAATGAGCGCCATTAAATTACCTGCTGTTTCCCAGGAAGAGGGTTTCTCGGGCTATCTCCGTGAAGTCTGGAAATTCCCGATGCTTACGGCGGATGAAGAATACATGTTGGCCCACCGTTATCAGGACCATGATGACACTGAGGCCGCCCACAAACTTGTTACCAGTCACCTGCGTCTTGTTGCCAAGATCGCATTTGGTTATCGCGGTTACGGCTTGCCGATGGCAGACCTTGTCGCAGAGGGCAATACCGGCCTGATGCGTGCCGTGCAGAAGTTCGATCCGGAACGTGGTTTCCGCCTGTCGACCTATGCGATGTGGTGGATCCGTGCTGCGGTGACTGAATACATCCTGCAAAGCTGGTCGATGGTTAAACTCGGCACCATGGCAGCGCAGAAGAAACTGTTCTTCAGCCTGCGTAAAGCCAAGCGTCAGCTTAACATTTATGACAATGGCGAACTTTCGCCAGAGGAAGCTGATCAGGTTGCCGAAAAACTTGGTGTGACCGGTCGTGAAGCGCTTGAAATGAACCGCCGTCTTGCAGCACGGGATTTCTCGCTCAACACGCCGATGCCGAAAGACGAGGGGATGGAATATCTCGATACCCTGTCGTCTGACGCACCGAGCCCGGAAGCACTGGTTGCCGATGCCGAAGAACGTGTTCTTCATAACGGCATGCTGAAAAACGCACTTGGCGAATTGCCTGAACGTGAACAGGAAATCATCAAGGCCCGTTTCCTCAGCGATGATCCGATCACGCTGGAAAAGCTTGGTGAACGTTTCGGCGTCAGCCGTGAACGCGTCCGTCAGCTTGAAGCACGCGCCTTCAAGAAAATTCAGGAAAGCGTCCTGACGCAGCATTCAGCAGCGTAACAAAGCTTAAATAGACCAAATCAAAAGGCGGCATCCTAATGGGTGCCGCCTTTTTCTAATTCCGTTGATCTTACTCAGGTTATCAGTGGGTCATCCGGATGAGAGCACATCACGTGATTTCGCAATAACTTCAATGGTCTTGTTCCAAAGTGCGTATTTGGTCACGTCCTTGACACTGACCCACTTGGCATCAGCCGCATCACCGCCAAGCGTGATATCGGGGTTAAGCGCCACCGCGACAAAATCAATCAGCGTGTAGTGATATTCGACCTTGTCGTCATCATTGGTGGAAATCATGTCCACGGCATCGACCAGGATCGGGCTGGAAATTTTGACCCCGGTTTCTTCCAGAACTTCGCGGCAAACGGCATCACGCACCGTTTCACCCAGTTCCTGCGCACCGCCCGGAAGGCTCCAGGTGCCTGCATGCGGTTCCTTGCCCCGCTGGATCAAAAGAACATGATCCTTGTGCCAGACAACGGCACCAACACCTACAAGAGGACGCGGCAAAAAGGTTCGCTGATCAAGTTCAGTAATCGTCATCGTCTTCTTCCAAATCATCGTCCGGGTCAGGGACCTCATGTACGACCTTGCCGGTCATTTCTCGCGCACGAATACCGGGTGTTCCAAGAAACTGTTCTTCTGACTCCGGATGGAGTGACATCACAAAATCTTTCGATGGTGCGTCACCGATGGCGAACTGCCGTGCGGTATCGTAATCAGGAGCACGTACCTTCGCCGTCTTTATCCCGACCGAACCGTCATCATCGTAAATATATTCAACAATCCAGACCTGCAAAACGTCTCCACAACAATTCTGATCTGCAAATTACGGTTTGTTGGTTGCACCGCAAACTTGAATACTGCTATCACTTTAATAAGCGGGAATAACCCGGCTTTAAGTCCCAGCTTTGCCATATTCTCACGTACAATGACCAAAAGCCAAAGACTAATCTCAAGTTTCGGCTTTTGACATTTGGCTCTTCTGCACAGGTGCTCAATGAACGCCAAGCGCGACGACAACGATGATCCGGAAAACAAAGGTTCGGAGCACGTCCTCCCAAGCCCAGGTATGTTTGCCCGGATAAGAGCCTATTTCCTTACTGGTGTGCTGGTCAGCGCACCTCTTGCGATTACCTTCGGGCTTGCCTGGTGGTTTATCGAATTCGTCGACAGCAAAGTCATCCCGCTGATCCCGGCGCACTACAATCCGGAATCCTATCTTCCTGTCGGGTATCAGGAATACGGGATCCCCGGATTTGGCCTGTTGGTTATTATCGTTTTCATCACCGTGGTTGGCTGGTTCACGACCAACTTTGCCGGTCGGGCGTTAATTAAGCTTTACGAACGGATTCTTGGCCGTATTCCGGCGGTACGCAGCATTTATGGTGCTGTTAAACAGATCCTCGAAACGGTTCTGGCCAACCAGTCGAATGCTTTTCGTCAGGCGGTTCTTCTGGAATATCCGCGCCGCGGGATGTGGGCGATTGGCTTTATCACCGGCGAGACCACAGGTGAGGTGCAAAACCTGACCGAAGACAAGGTCATCAACATCTTCCTGCCGACCACGCCAAACCCGACATCGGGCTTTTTGCTGTTCGTTCCGCGCCGGGATGTTGTCATCCTTGATATGACGGTCGAAGAGGCCATTAAAATGGTGATGTCAGGCGGTATCGTAACCCCGCCGGATCGTCGCCCGGCCGAACAACGCAATCATCCGCAGGTCGCCGCCAAGACCTACGAGGATGTCGATACGTTGCGTGAAAAGGAAAACGTTCCGATTCTGGTGTCGCGCGACATTCCGGCCCGGATGGAAACATCCAAAACGTCCGAGCCGAAGTCAAAAGACGGTAAAACGCCCGAAGACGCGTGATACCGCTGCCTCTAATGGCTTGAAACTTAAAAGGGCGCATCCAACCGGTGCGCCCTTTGTCCTTTGTTATCCTGAACGGAAATATCGAACCGCTTCGTCGCGTTCAAACAGATACAACAGAAGACGCAACGCATCGCCGCGCGCCTTCTGCAGGTCGGGGTCGCGATCGACGATCAGGCGGGCATCATCGCGCGCAATCGCCAGCAAATCACCATGCAGCTCAAGATTGGCCAGCCGGTATTCCTGAAGGCCGCTTTGGCGCGTGCCAAGAACCTCGCCTGCACCGCGGAGTTTCAGGTCTTCTTCGGCGATGATGAACCCGTCCTCGGTTTCACGCATAATCTTGAGGCGCGCCTTGGAAACCTGTCCAAGCGGGCTACCATACAGCAGCAAACAGGTCGATGCCGCATCCCCACGGCCAATCCGCCCGCGAAGCTGATGAAGCTGGGCAAGGCCAAAGCGTTCAGCATGTTCAATCACCATGATCGTTGCTTCGGGCACATTCACGCCGACCTCGATTACCGTGGTGGCGACAAGGATGGACGTATCGCCATGGGCGAACTTTTCCATCACTTCATCCTTTTCCTTGCCTTTCATCTTGCCATGGACAAGGCCGACATGATCCTGACCAAACAGCTCGGACAGCACCCGGTACCGTTCATCGGCAGCTTGCAGGTCCAGAACCTCGGAATCCTCGACCAGTGGACACACCCAGTAAATCTTGGTGCCGCTGCGCATCGCACGTCCAATACCGGAAATGACATCATCCACCTTGTCGCTCGGCAAAACGCGGGTATCAACCGGCTTGCGCCCCGGTGGTTTTTCATCCAGCCTGGAAACTTCCATATCGCCAAAGGCGGTCAGGGTCAGCGTACGTGGAATAGGTGTCGCCGTCATGACCAACACATCAACCGCCTGACCTTTGCCAGCCAGCATAAGGCGTTGGTGCACGCCAAAGCGATGCTGTTCATCGACAACCGCGAAGGCAAGATCGTGGAACATCACGTCATCCTGAAACAAGGCGTGCGTTCCGACCGCAATCTGGACTTCGCCATTGGCAAAGCCTTCAAGCGCAGCCTTGCGTGACTTGCCCTTATCGCGGCCTGTCAGAATGGCGCATTTGATGCCGATTTTCTCCAGAAGCGGCGAAATCGTTTCAAAATGCTGGCGCGCCAGAATTTCAGTCGGCGCCATGAGGGCGGCCTGACGTCCACATTCAACCGCATTCAGCATTGCCATCAAGGCGACCACGGTCTTGCCTGATCCAACGTCGCCTTGCAGCAGGCGGAGCATGCGGCCTTCGCTTGCCATATCGTCATAGATATCGCCAAGTGCGCGTTGCTGCGCACCGGTCATGGCAAAGGGCAGGTGATCACCAAGTGCTGCACGCAGGCGTCCATCACCCTTGGTCACACGCCCGCCAAGCTTGCGCATCTTTGCCCGGATCAATGTCAGGGCCAGTTGATTGGCCAGCAATTCGTCATAGGCAAGCCGCTTGCGGGCTGCATGATCGGGTGACAGGTCGGTTTCGTCCTGCGGATTGTGGATGGTATAGAGTGCGGTTTTCAAATCGGGCCATTTGTGGCGCGCGACCAGTGCCGGGTCATGCCATTCGGGCAAATCAGGAAGCGTTTCAAGTGCACCGCGCACCGCCTTGGTCAGTGTCTTGCCCGTAACACCGGCCGACATCGGATAGATCGGCTCGACCGTCTGGATTTCAGCACGTTCTGCCTCTGTACCAATCCGGTCGGGATGGGTGATCTGATATTCCCCGCGATAATGATCGATCTTGCCCGAAACAATCCGTTTTTCACCAACTGGCAAAACGTCGTTGAGGTATTTGGCCCGCGCATTGAAAAACGCCAGAACAATCGTACCGCTTTGCGTTTTACAGATCACCCGATAGGGGCGGCGACGATTGGGTGCGGGCTCGTGGCGTTCGACCCAGACATCCATGGTGACGACCGACCCGTCGATGGTGTCCGAAAGGTCGGGCGAAAACCGGCGATCAATAATGCCCGATGGCAAATGCCAAAGCAGATCTGCGACATGTTCCCCGCCAATCAGGCGCGCTACCAACGGCTTTAAGCGCGGACCGATACCGGCCAGCGTGTCGATTTCAGCAAAAAGCGGGAACAGAATTTCCGGGCGCATGTCGGTTTTCGTTGAAACTTTCGATGAGAACGTTAATAGAACAATTGTGTTTATGGCACGGGTATACAACAAAACTATCCCGCCACAACCATCAAGTCATCATTTGATACAAAATGACCCGATCACGGCATGGACCCGTAGGAGATTTTGCCGTACAAACCATGCCACAGAACAGGCTGCAGTGGCCGCCCGCGAGGCGCTGCACAGGAAGTCAGGAGATCGAAGAATGACCGACACCGTATCGGACCTTGAAATGCGCCGTAAAAAGCTGCTGTTCCGTGGAAGCCACCGTGGCACCAAGGAGAACGATATCCTGATGGGGCGTTTCATGGACAAGCATCTGGCGTCCCTGACGGCAGAACAACTTGATAGATTTGAAATCCTGATCAACGAAGTACCGGATGCCGATTTCTTCAAATGGGCAACCGGCAAGGAAGCGGCACCTGCACAGTATGACACGGATGTCCTGCGCATGATCCGGGACCTGAGCAACGCCTGACAAGACATTGAACAAACTCAAAGAAATCATATCGACCAATGGTCGCAAACGGGTAGGCGGTGTGCCGGAAGGCGCAGACGCCCTGATCCTGCGTGAACTGCTTGATAGTGCGGGCAAGAACAAGACCGTTCTTCACGTCGCACGCGATGACAAGCGCATGGCCCAACTGGCCGAAGCATTGCAATTCTTCGCCGGTGAAATCGAAGTCCTGACGCTGCCGGCGTGGGATTGCCTGCCTTATGACCGTGTTTCACCGATTTCGGAAGTCACCGCACGGCGCGTCGAAACGCTGACAACCCTTGCCGACAGCAAGGAATCCGCAGCTGGCAACGGCCGCATCGTCCTGACAACCGCCGCCGCGGTAATGCAGCGTGTCCCGACCGTCGATGTCATGCGCAAGGGAAAGCTGGCGTTCAAGGCTGGTAGTGAATACGACCGCGCCGAGCTGACCGCCTATTTCGAGCGCATGGGCTATAACCGCGCAGAACAGGTGATGGAACCGGGCGACTACGCCGTCCGTGGTGATATTGTTGATATCTTTGCCCCGGGCATGAAGGAACCGGTTCGGCTTGATTTCTTTGGTGACGAGATCGAAAGCATCCGTCGCTTTGATGTCGAAACCCAGCGCACCGTCGGCAAGGTTAAGGAAATTTCCCTGTTACCCGTCGGCGAGGTCTATCTAGACCCGGATAGCATTTCGCGGTTCCGAAGCAGCTACCGCGAGCTGTTTGGCGCGGTATCGCAGACCGATCCGCTCTATGAATCGATTTCCAATGGCCTGAAATATGGCGGGATGGAACATTGGCTGCCGCTGTTTCATGACGGGTTGGATACGATATTCGCCTATGTGCCCGAAACCATCATCAGCCTTGATTATCAGTACGGCGAGGTCATCGAAAACCGCCTTGAGATGATCGATGATTATTATCAGGCACGTCTCAATATCAAGGGCGGCGGGCTATCAGGCGACAATGTCTATAAACCGGTGCCGCCAGAACGGCTGTATCTTGACCAGGCAGAGTTTGACCGCATGCTGTCAGACCGTCCGGTCTTGGAGTTCTCGCCCTATTACGATGATGAAAATCCCGAACGCGGCATTTACGATCTTGGCGCACGGGCAGGGCGTGATTTTGGTGATGTGCGTGCGCGTGCGGACGTCAATCTGTATGACGAACTGCGTGATTTCATAACCACACAGCGCGGCAAGGAAAATCAGGTTGTTATCGCGGCCTATTCCGATGGATCGCGTGATCGCATCGTGTCATTGCTGCGTGAACATGGCGTGGGCAAAGTCGTTACCTGCGAATGCTGGGAAGACGTTACTGACGATCTGACCTTTGAGCATGTCGGCGTCGTCATTCTTGATATCGAACGTGGTTTCCGGCGCAAAGGCCTTTGGTTTGTTACCGAACAGGATATCCTCGGCGACCGCATGAGCCGCCCGGGTGGACGCCGTCGCAAGGCAGACAACTTCCTGCGCGAAGCGTCCGAGATTTCCGAAGGCGACCTTGTTGTCCACCTTGAACACGGTATCGGACGTTACCTGGGCCTGAAAACCGTGACGGCAGGTGGCGCTCCGCATGACTGTCTTGAACTTGAATATGACGGCGGCGACAAACTCTTTGTGCCGGTCGAAAATATCGAGGTCCTGTCGCGATATGGTTCGGACGAGGGCATCTCGATCCTTGATAAGCTGGGCGGTGTTGCCTGGCAGGCCCGTAAGGCCAAGCTGCGCGAACGCATCCATGACATGGCAGGCAAGCTGATCAAGGTTGCCGCCGAACGTCATCTGCGCAAGGGCGCCATGCTTCAGGCACCTGAAGGCGCCTATGACGAATTCTGCGCCGGCTTCCCGTTTGCCGAGACCGAGGATCAGGCACGCGCGATCCGCGATACCCTTGATGACCTGTCGGCTGGCAAGCCGATGGATCGTCTTGTCTGCGGCGATGTTGGCTTTGGCAAGACAGAAGTCGCCATGCGTGCGGCCTTTGCTGCCGTGATGTCGGGCAAACAGGTGGCTGTGGTGGCGCCGACGACCCTTTTGTGTCGTCAGCATTACCTGAATTTCAAGGAACGCTTTGAAGGCCTGCCAGTGCGGGTGGAACAGCTGTCGCGCCTTGTCACCGGCAAGAACGCCAAACTGGTCAAGGAGAACCTAGAAAGCGGCCATGTCGATATCGTCTGTGGCACCCATGCGCTTTTGGGGACGGGTGTGCATTTCAAGGACCTTGGCCTTCTGATCGTTGACGAGGAACAGCATTTCGGCGTCAAGCACAAGGAACGCCTCAAGGAACTGAAATCCGATGTACATGTCCTGACCCTGACCGCCACACCGATCCCGCGCACCTTGCAACTGGCCCTGACCGGGGTGAAGGAACTTTCGATCATTGCCACACCGCCGGTAGACCGTTTGGCGGTGCGCACCTATATCACCCCTTATGACCCGGTTGTCGTGCGCGAGGCCATCTTGCGCGAACGCCACCGTGGCGGTCAGATTTTCTATGTTTGCCCACGGGTCAATGAACTCGACCGGGTAGCCAAGGAACTTCAAAACCTTGTGCCGGAAATCAAGTTTGACGTGGCGCACGGCCAGATGGGTGCGCGTGACCTTGAACAGGTCATGACCGATTTCACCGACCGCAAGTTTGACCTGTTACTCGCGACCAACATTATTGAGTCGGGCATTGATGTTCCGAACGCCAACACGATGATCATTCACCGATCTGATATGTTCGGCTTGGCGCAGCTTTATCAGTTGCGTGGTCGTATTGGTCGCTCCAAGCAGCGTGCCTATGCCTATCTGACCTTGCCCAATGGCAAGAAACTGACGGCAACAGCACTCAAGCGTCTCGAAGTCATGCAGACACTTGACAGTTTGGGTGCCGGGTTCAATCTGGCGAGCCACGATCTTGATATTCGCGGGGCAGGGAACCTGCTTGGTGAAGAGCAATCCGGCCATATCAAGGAAGTCGGGATCGAGCTTTATCAGCAGATGATCGAAGAAGCCGTGGCAGAAGCCAAGGGCGAGATCGATGCATCCGAAGAGGCAAGCTTCGTTCCGCAGATCAATATCGGTATGCCGGTTCTGATCCCGGATCGTTATGTGCCGGATCTTGGTGTGCGGCTTGGTCTTTATCGCCGTATTTCTGAACTGCGATCGCGTGAAGAGGTCGACCAGTTTGCCGCCGAAATGATTGACCGGTTTGGCAAATTGCCCAAGGAAGTCGAAAACCTTCTGGATGTGGTGACCATCAAACAATGGTGTCGGGTTGCCAATATCGAGAAGCTTGATGCGGGCCCGAAAGGGGCACTCATCACGCTACGAAACAACGAGTTTCCGAACCCGGCCGGTTTGATCGGCTTTATCCAGCAACAGGTTGGCGTCGCCCGCCTGCGCCCGGATCACAAGATCGTCTATTCCGCTGGCTGGGATGGCCCAACTGACCGGCTTGAAGGCCTCAAACGATTGATGAAACGGCTTTCGGATATTGCAGGAAACGCATAAAGAAAAGGCGGGTAAAAGATTGTTATCCCGCCTTTTTAATTCTCAATGGGCTCTTGTTTAGACCGGAATTTCTTCCTGTCGCGCTAGTCGGATCATACGTTGAAGGATATCGGGTTCCTGTGCGCCGGACAGGGCATGGCGGCTGTTAAACAGGAAGCACGGTACACCGGTCACGCCCATCTGATGCGCGACCCGGTTTTCCTGACTGACAAATTCCCGGTCCATATCGCCGGCAAGATATTCAAGAATTTCGTTTCTGTCTTCGCCATGGCGAACTGCAATATCGGCCAGGAGTTCATGATTGCCGATATCCTGACCTTGAAGAAAATAGGCCACAAACAGATCTTCGACCAAATCATTACCAACCGCTGGCCGTTCTGCACACACCTTGTAGATCAGGCGATGAGAGTCCGTTGAATCCGGCGTTACGTTGATCAGATCAAACCTGAAAGGGATACCGACCGCAGCCCCGGCATCCTCGATCGCCTTGTAAACCCGTTCGGCACTTTCGCTTCCGCCGAACTTTGCGGATAGATAAAGTTTGCGGTCAATGCCGCCGCTCGGCATATCCGGGTTAAGCAGGAAAGGGCGCCAATGAATGATCAGGTTATCAAGCTTTTCGCGTGACAACGCTTTTTCAAGGCGCTTCTTGCCGATATAGCACCACGGACAAATCGTATCGACAATCGCCTCGATCCTGATCGGCGAATTTGATGCTTCACTTTGTCCGAACTGCCAATTCATTCCACTTTATCCATTCAAGAAAGACGTTCCCGTCGCCAGCGGCGCAATCCCAAGATGGTCGGCAACCGTTTGCCCGATATCGGCAAAGGTTTCGCGCATCCCGAACGGCCCGGGGGCAATTGCCGGTCCAAAGGCAAGGATCGGGACAAATTCGCGTGTATGGTCATTGCCGCGCCAGGTCGGGTCACACCCGTGATCGGCCGTAATGATCACCAGATCACCGGGCTTTAACGCGGCGCGCAGTTCCGGAATTCGTTGATCAAATTCCTCAAGCGCGTTTGCATACCCGGCGACATCACGACGGTGACCGAATTCCATGTCGAAGTCCACCAGGTTGGTGAACACAATGCTGTTATCCGGGGCTTCGTCGATTTCTTTCATCATGGCATCAAACAGCGCCATGTTCCCCGACGCCTTGACCTTTTTGGCAATCCCACGGTGGGCATAGATATCGGCGATTTTACCAACCGAAATCACCGTGCCACCCGATTTGCTGAACAGATCAAGCAGGGTTGGTTTATGAGGCGGAACGGCAAGATCACGACGGTTTGACGTCCGCTTGAAATCAGCAGGCGTTTCACCAACAAACGGGCGGGCGATCACACGGCCGATATTGTATGGTTCAACCAGTTTGAAGGCGATTTCACAGACTTCATACAGGCGTTCCAGACCAAAATGTTCCTCGTGGGCGGCAATCTGAAACACGCTGTCGGCCGAGGTATAACAAATCGGCTTGCCGGTTTTGATATGCTCTTCACCAAGCTCTGCGATGATGGTCGTGCCCGATGCATGGCAGTTGCCAAGAATGCCTGGCAATTTGGCCTGTTCAATCAGGGCGTCGGTCAGTTCCGCCGGGAAGGTCGGGACGGTCAGGGGAAAATAACCCCAATCAAAATCCACCGGCACACCGGCAATTTCCCAATGGCCGCTTGGCGTATCCTTGCCGCGTGATAGTTCCTTGGCATGGCCGAATGCGCCGATCATTGCACCGCCATGATCAAGCCCGGGTGGGACACGACCAGTCGCATCCTTGGCGGCCTCGCCAAGACCGAGTGCGACCATGTTCGGCACATTCAGTGGGCCACTGCGCTTGTCGCTATCGGCAAGACCTTTGGCGCATTGTTCTGCGATGTGGCCAAGGGTATCAGAACCCTGATCACCGAATTTTGCCGCGTCTGGTGCCGAACCGATCCCGAAGCTATCCGCCACGATAATGATGGCACGTGCCATTGATGTCTTCCTTCAAACCTTATCCGGGCAATGCGATGCCCAGCAGATAGTCATAAATTCTAGTAGTTGCCAGTCGCAGCCGGTGCATCACCCGGTTTCGTGCCACAGGTTTCAAGCAACGCGGTCAAAACGCCACTTGCCCCGAAACGGAAGGTTTCCGGCTTTGCCCAGCCTTCGCCCATGATGTGATCGGCAATCGCAAGATAAAGGGCGGCGTCCTCGGTGGACTTAACTCCGCCCGATGCCTTGAAGCCGGCATCAATACCATCCTCGTCGCGGGCATCGCGAATGGCCGTAAGCATTGCAACCGCGGCTTCGGGCGTTGCGCCGGCAGACACCTTGCCGGTCGATGTCTTGACGAAATTCGCACCATGCTTGATGGCAAGCCGTGCGGCGTCGTAAAGCTTGCCAAGGTCGTCAAACTCGCCGCTTTCAAGGATCACCTTCATGGTGGTCATCGTTCCGCAGGCCGTGCGCGTGGCATCGACAACGTCCGTTGCGGTCGCGACATCGCCCTCAAGAAACGCTTTGTAGGGGAAGACAAGATCGATCTCGTCTGCGCCCTTGGAAACGCAATTTGCGGTCTCGTCGGCGACACGCTGGGCATTGGTGCCGCCTTCGGGGAAGTTCACCACGGTTGCGGTTTTCACACCTGACTGGCCCAGTGCCCGCCACGAGGTTTCAATAAACGGGGCATAGACGCAAACAGCTGCTGTGTTTCCCTCAGGCGTTTGCGCGCGTTTGCACAGGGCTTCGATGACCTGTTCATTGTCATCATCATTCAGGCTGGTCAAATCCAGAACAGAAATCGCACGGCGTGCCGTCTCGGCATCTGGCACGGCCTTGTTCTTGGCTACTGAAATGACTTCTGAAACAGTTTTCGGATCGAACATCAAACATTCCTTGCAACGCGCACTGCGCGGTTCGTCAATATCGGCAAAATCGGTGACCATCTGGCCCGAATGAGAAAGACGGATCAACGAGGGCCTGAAGGGTATCCAACCTTCATTCGGCAATCAATCGATCCGTCTCAAAATACAGTTTCAACCAGAACGCAGAAACGTCAAAGGCGCGCTATTTCGACAGCAGAAGCTGACCTTCACGTCCCTCAAGCGGTTTCTCACCCGCGACCGAGCACAGATATCCGCCCGGAACGACAAGCCGAATACCAATACGGGAATACAGCACCCCGTCGGTTCGGCTGGTGAACGGGGTTTTCTCGCCGGTTTCACAATCAAGAACATAGCCCAGCTCCTGACCGGCTTTGACTTTTGCGCCAGCCTCAACCGCGAAAACAACCATGCCACCATGTGACGCCATTACGCGATCCACACCGGCAAGCGGGGTAGCATCACATTTGGCGTCCGGCAGCTGTCCTGGGTCGCCGGCAATCAGACCACGGCGCTGCAGGAACTTGAACAGATTGGCGGCGTCTGCGATTGCGTACTCATCATAGACATCGCGATCACCGCGCAGCTCGATCGTGGTGGCCAGTGTCGCCATCGGGATCGGGAATTTGTCGCCATAGGCACGGCGAAGTTCGACCCAAGGGCGGCTGAATGCCTCGTCAAACGGGTTGTCGCCACTGATTTCTGCGATCAGGCTGCATTCTGATCCAATCTGTGCCGAAAGATCCGCGGCATCCGGCCAATTATGGTCGCTGATGTAAAGATGCATCGGCGCTTCCCAGTCGCAATGCAGATCCATGACGTAATCAGCATCAATCGCAAGCTCCGCCAAGGTCAGACGCAAATCCTGCAGATCTGTCAGTGGGCTGACACCCTTGCGGTGTTCCTTGATAAGGCGGCGCAACTCGGTCCGGATCAATGCGACGTTGGCCTCCGCAACCTGGCCAAGTTTGCCGGCAACAGCATCAATAAGTGCTGCACTCAGATCCGGATAGTGACGGTTAAAGTTCTGACCACTGCGCATTTCAAACCGGCCAAGAGGCTTCATATCAACATACTGGGTAAAACCGATCGGATTGGCGAAGGGAACAACAACGATTTCACCGGTGATGTCGCCCTTGGCGTCGGCTTCCTTCAGAAGTGCCTCAAGATGGTGCAGCGTAATGACGCCGGGCAATTCATCAGCATGCAAGGCAGCCTGAAAATAGGCCTTTGGACCTTGGCCCGGTTTGCCAAAGCGCCGCACGGTCAAAGCGCGTGAGGTGCCCATTTGCGGGCGGACGAGTTCAATGCGTTCTTCTTGCATTTCGATATCCTGAAAGGTGGTGGCGTGGGGCAAATCAACCCGGCCGGATCAAGGCACCTTCGACGCCATGCCGACAGGTACCTGCCTCCGAATACCGGGTTTGATCGGGTATTTGTTTAGGCCGAGGTTGCTGCTTTTGCTCTGCCTGTTTTGGGTTCGTTGCGCTGCTCACTGCGACGCAGATAGCGTTCGATCCCCTTGAAACCAAAAGTCAGCGAGTAAACGATAATCAAATAGATCACACCGGCCGATATGAACGCCTCATAGGGAAGGGCGGTACGCGCAACGATTTTACGCGCAGCACCGGTCAATTCCATCATGGTCACAGTCGATGCCAGCGACGTCGCCTTGAGGGTAAAGATCACATCGTTGGTGTAGGCAGGCCAGATCATCTGCCACATGCGGGGAAAGATAATGCGCCGATAGGTAATCCACGGCGACATGCCGCATGCACGGGCGGCTTCGAGTTCACCATTGGGCACGTTCTGGATGCCACCGCGCATGATTTCGGCAACATAGGCCGCCGTGTTCAGAACGAAGGTCAGCAGACAATACCAATACGGGTCGCGCAGATAAGTCCAGGTCCAGTGATCCTGAATGCCGTCGATGTTGGCAATCAGCTGCCCGACGCCATAATACATCATGAACAACTGCCCGATCAGCGGCGTTCCACGGAACACATAGATGAAGGCAAAGGGCAGGGCCTGTATCCAGACCTTTTTCGAAACACGCGCCACAGCCAACGGAATGGCCAAAAGCGTGCCAAGCGTCACCGAAATCACCAGCAGCTCGATGGTCAGCAAAAAGCCGCGCCATAACCAGGTGTCGTATTTGCCAAGAACGTATATGAAATCTTCAAACATCTGCTACGCCCTCGCCACACCGCGGGCAGCCCGCTTTTCAAGATAGTTGAAGACCAGCAGCGAAACCGTTGTAAATGAAAGGAACATAAGCATCGCCACCAGATAGAAAGTGAACGGTGCCTTCTCTGTTCCGGCGCCAATGGCGGCCTTTCGCATGATTTCCTCGACACCGACAACCGAAATAAGCGCGGTGTCCTTGATCAGGACCTGAAACAGGTTGTTAAGCCCGGGCAGGGCGAAACGCCAAAGTTGCGGTAGCTTGATGCGCATGAAAATCTGCATCGGCGTCATGCCGCACGCTGTCGCGGCCTCGATCTGACCAATGGGGATCGATTGCATGGCTGCACGGAAAACTTCGGATGCGAATGCGCCCTGAACCAGGGCCAAGGCAGCAACACCTGACCAGAATGCAGGGATATCCACGCGGGTTTCCTCGCCGGAAATCGCTTCGGCAAGGCTTTGGACAGCGATGGTGCCGCCGAAATAAATCAACAAAATAACAAGCAGCTCGGGAATGCCGCGAATAAGAACGGTATAGCTTTCCCCGATCACACGTAGCGTGCGATAGCGCGACAGCTTTGCTGAGGCGCCCAATAAACCAATAACAATCATGAATGGCAAAACGGTTAGGCAAAGCTGAACTGTGACCAGTCCCCCTTCAAGCATCTGCCAGCCGCGACCGTATAAATCAAGCATGGTATCTCCAGCTTTCCTTGATGCTGAACGTGCTTTTCACCCCTGATTAAAAGCAACAACCAACAATAAGGGAGGGGCGGCGAACAATTCGCCGCCCCGGATAGATCAGGCAGATCAATTCGGATGCAGATCGATCGCCGGGAAGTATTTCTTGTTCAGTTCTTCGTAAGAACCGTTTTCAAGCATTTCAGCCAGGGCTTTGTTGAAGATTTCCTTCAGGTCCTGGTCTTCCTTGCGAATACCGATACCGGCACCTTCGCCGAACCATTCGCTCGGTGCGAACTGGTTGGATACGAAGCCGTAACCGTTGCCTTCTTCGGAGCTTACCCAAGCGTCAAGCGTGCCCGAGTCAGCAAGGGTCGCGTCGACACGGCCTGCGGTCAGGTCAAGCAGGGCTTCGTCCTGGGTGCCGTACATGCGGATTTCGATACCCGGGAAGTTGTCTTCAAGGAAGTTTGCGTGCGTGGTCGAACGCTGAACACCGATCACCATGCCATCAAGCGCGTCTTCAATGACTTCGCCGTCTTTGTACGCGGTGATGCTCATGCCGTCCTTACCAACGAACACTGCCGGAGTGTTGCTATAATAGTCGGAGAAATCGATGGAACGCTTGCGTTCTTCGGTGATCGACATCTGAGCGATGATCGCGTCATATTTCTTGGCCAAAAGACCCGGGATCATGCCGTCCCAGTCCTGAGCAACGATTTCGCATTCGATCTTTGCGGTTTCGCAAAGCTTGTTGGCGAAATCAACGTCGAAACCGATGAGGTTGCCATTGTCGTCCATCATGTTGAACGGAGGGTAGGCACCCTCGGTCGCGATAACGACTTTTTCCCAGGCAGCACTTGCTGCCGAAGCACTCAGTGCAATGCCAATTGCTGCGGCAGATGCAACCTTGATCCAGTTTTTCATTCATAGTCTCCCTTGTTGATTGGAATGGCGCGCAACGACGTGCTCCCATTCTCGCGGCCAGAGCCAACCAGGCCCTGGTCTGCCCAAATCAGAAATCGCGCTGAAGAAACTGCTTCATGCGTTCCGATTTTGGATTCTCGAATACTTCGGTCGGATTGCCGAATTCCTCAACCCGTCCCTGATGCAAATACATCACATGACTTGATACACCGCGCGCAAAGCCCATCTCGTGGGTCACGACAAGCATCGTGCGGCCTTCTTCGGCAAGATCGGTCATTACCCTGAGAACTTCACCGACGAGTTCCGGATCAAGTGCCGATGTCGGCTCGTCAAACAGCAAGACGTCAGGTGAAATCGCAAGCGCGCGCGCAATGGCTGCACGTTGTTGCTGGCCGCCAGAGACATGACCGGGATAATAATCCCGACGTTCATACATCCCGACCTTTTGCAGCAACGCGTCTGCGTTTTCGATTGCTTCTTTTCTCGGAACTCCAAGCACGTGGATAGGTGCTTCGATGACATTCTCGAGAATGGTCAGGTGGCTCCAAAGATTGAAGCTTTGAAAAACCATCGCAAGCTTGGTACGAATACGCTGAAGCTGCTTCTTATCGGCTGCTTCCTGTGAGCCATCCTTGAGCCTCTTCATGCGGATCAGTTCACCTTTGACGTGAACAGCGCCAGCATTGGGCGTTTCAAGCAGGTTGATACATCTCAGAAACGTACTTTTGCCCGAACCGGACGAGCCAATAATCGAAATCACGTCCCCGGTATTGGCCGTAAGATCAATTCCTTTAAGAACTTCATGGTCCCCAAAGCTTTTGAACATCCCTTCGACCTGTAGGGCGGGTATGTCTTTGCTCATAACGAGTTTAAATTATCCCTGTTGAGAGTCTTCATTCTTCGTTCGTCTTAGCATCCCAAATCGGATGCTCCCCCACAAGACACGCCAAAGCGCCTCTCATTCCGTCAATAATTGCCTGTCCAACGAGAGCATTTCCACTGATATTTTGCAGTTTTATGAAGAAAACTGCGGTTTCAGACGGTTACACATCACCATTAACGACCGCATTGCACAAATCGTGCAGCAGTAAGGGATTTTACGCAATAAAAAACTACATGGATTTTAGGGAGAAGATGCACCCAAGACGGAATCCGGCCGGTGGTTGGCAAAGACCACGGTCTCAAACCATGCAAACCAGTGACCGTTTATAACCTAGTCGTTGTCGCGCACAGATTTCAGGAAGCCGATAACTTCTTCCCTGAGACGCTGGGCGAGTTTTCGCAATTCCTGGGAAGACGAGAGGAGCGAGTTGGCTTCCTCACTTACCATGTTGGCGGTATCAGAGACGGCCGACACATTTTGCGAGACTTCCTGTGTGCCCGATGCTGCACGTTGAACGCTGTCTGCAATCTCTTGTGTCGCAGCCCCTTGCTGCTCAACCGCGGCTGCAATGGCATTGCAGAATTCGTTGATCCGCTCGATGGTTCCGGAAATAGACCTGATCTCCGACACCGAACGGTTCGACGACCCCTGAATACCATCTACCTGAACCTGAATATCGCCAGTAGCCTTGTCCGTCTGATTGGCAAGCGATTTTACCTCACCGGCAACGACGGCAAAGCCCTTGCCAGCATCACCTGCACGAGCTGCTTCGATGGTTGCGTTTAGCGCCAGAAGGTTTGTTTGCCCGGCAATATCTTGAATGAGACCAACGACTTTGCCGATCCGCTCAGCGGCCTCGGCAAGCTCCGTGACTGTTGCAGAAGTACTGTTGACACCAGAAACTGCCTCGGTCGCAACTTCGATTGATTGCGTAACCTGTGCACCAATTTCGCGAATGGCAGCCGAAAGCTCTTCGGTTGCGGACGCCACGGCCTGCACGTTTTCTGTTGTTATGTTTGCAGCACTCGAAACAGCAGCCGCACGGGCCGTCGATTCCTCTGCATTGGCAGATAACTGAGTTGCGACCGACTGCGTTTTTTCGGCCGCGTCAGCCACTGTTTCCACTATGGAAAGAACACTCTTCTCAAAATTGTCCGCCATTTGTTCCATGGCGCGCCTGCGCGCCTCAGCCGCGTGTCTCGTCGCGGCCTCGTTCTCGCTCGCCAGACGGTCCACTTCTGCAGCGTTGTTTTTAAACACCAGAACAGCTGCGGCCATTGCGCCAATTTCGTCCTTGAGTTCCGTTCCCGGAACATCGACATCCCTCTGACCATTGGCGAGGCGGGTCATGGCCGACGTCATACTCATAACCGGCCGCGAAACCCAAATACGTACCAGCAGCCCCATCAGGCCCATTATGGCCAGAATGGCGATGATCGCGGTAATAATCGCGGTATATCGAAACTCGGTAAGCGACGCATATGCGGCATCGCGATCAAGTGCAAAGCCGAGATACCAGTTCACAGAAGGCAAGCCATTGACGCGGAAAAAGGTGAACAACTGATCGCCTGTGCCATCAATGATGTTCTCCATGCCTTCCTTTACCGTTGGTGTGTCGTCAGGAAACACTTCAGGCAGGGGTTTAAGGGTGAATTCCGCACCCGGGTGGATCAGCACCGTTCCCTGATCATTAACCAGAAAGCCATATCCGATCCCGCCCAAATCGATGCTGCGAACCAGATCACCAAGAATACCAATATCGATATCGCCGCCAACAACGCCAAGAAGATCTGATCCATCAAAAACAGGTGTGGTTGCCGTAACAATGAGCTGACCGGTGGATGCATCGGTGTAGGGTTCGGTAAGCGTACTGTCACCGACAGAAACTGCATCTGCATACCATGGGCGTTGGCGCGGGTCGTAGTCGGGCGGCAGATCATCGGGTGGATACATTGTCATCACACCATCAGCACTGCCGAAATAGGAATAGATAAATGACTCGGCAAATGCCTCACCGCTTGCGACTTCAGAGACATTGGCGGGGGAACTGTCACGGGCAATATTGTTAGCAAGGCTCTCAACCAACAGGCGCCGGCCATCAAGCCAGTTTGAAATGCCGGCAGTGGCCAACGAACCACTCTCGGTCAATTTAGCCACAAGCGCATTCTGGATGTATGTTCGTTGCTGATAGTCAAAATAAAGGATGAATGCCGTGAACGTCGCTACAACGATCATTGCCGCAGCAAGCAATATCCGGCTACCAATATTGAGCGACATGCAGCAATCCTCCGGAAGAAGTACATTACATTAAACAAATGTGGTTGCGTAACGCGATTACAAGCACTTGGCGCCGCGAACATTCAGGCTTTTGAAAAGCTGATACATCAGAACGTCTTCTCATTGCGGGATGCAACTAAAGTAGCACCCGACAAGAGATCGACATCACTATGAAATCTCTTTGTTTTCGGTATTGATTAATAACCACATTGCTATCAACTTTGAGTTTCCCCATATGAGGAAATGACTTGTAGCGAACTCTCACAAAATACCGATAAACGGAGGAAATTAATGAAACGCGCATTATTTGCAGGGATGGCGGTCGCGTTCGCGTTCGGGAGCACTGCTGCCGTTGCTCAGGATCGTTCTGACTGGCCGGAAAGCTTTACCGTCGGCACAGCTTCACAGGGCGGGACCTATTTCGCGTATGGTTCTGGCTGGGCGAACCTTGTCGCGGAAGAACTCGGCATCTCGGGTGGCGGTGAAGTCACCGGCGGCCCGATGCAGAACATGGCACTTGTCCATACCGGCGAAGCCGCCTTTGGTATGACAACGATGGGTCCGGCAGCGGAATCACTCGCAGGTACCAACCCGATTGCACCGGGTCTTCAGATGACCAATGCCTGTGCAATGTTCCCGATGTATCAGACACCGTTCTCGATCACGGCTCTCTCTTCTTCGGGAATTACCTCGGTTGCGGAAATTCCGGCGGGTGCCAAAATCGGCTTTGGTCCGGCAGGTTCAACCTCGGATACATATTTCCCGCGTATGCTAGAAGAACTCGGTGTTGACTTCGAACGTCGTAATGGCGGCTGGGCCGACCTTGGTGGCCAGCTGCAGGATGGCCTGCTTGACGTTATTGCGTTTGCCGCAGGTGTTCCGGTTCCGGCTGTCAGCCAGCTTGAAGTCCAGACTGACGTGAATATCATCGAATTCACCGAAGCTGAACAGAAACAGATCATGGATGCCTTCCCGGTATCCGAGTTCGACATCGCAGCCGACACCTACACCACACTGACGGAACCGGCGCGTTCGGTTTCGATGTGGAACTTCGCGATCGCCAACTGCGAGCTTCCGGAAAGCTTTGTTTACGCCGCCACCGACGTTGTGATGTCTGACAACGAGCGGATGGTATCAATCCACCGTGCGGCCCGTTCGACTGTTGCGGCAAACTGGGACAAGAACAAGGTCATGAAGTGGCACCCGGGTGCTGCCAAGTGGTTCAATGAGAATGGTGCATCCATTCCGGCAGACATGATCCACTAATTTTTGTCTGTTAAACATCTTGAAGGCGGACTGTCCGGGCGGACGGTCCGCCATCTTTCAATTATCAGCTTGCCTGTGGCCAAAAACAAACTTGCGTGAGAGCGGGGGAACAGATGACAAACAAAAGCCAGGTGGAAGACGAACACCTTATTGCCGATGGTGTTGACGAAGAGCCGGTCGAACATAATCGACGTCTTTTCGAAGGCACTGGCCTGACCTTTATCACGATTTCCGCTGCAATCTATGCAGCCTTCCACATGCTTGCACTGAATGGTGTTTCGCTCTCGGGTATGACGGGCGGGATTGTTAATTTGCCATTTCTTCCTGACTTTCCGCTTGAGACATGGAACTTCCGTATCGTTCACGTTGCGGGCGCACTTGCGCTTGGTTTTCTATGGTACTCGGCCAACAGTTTTAATGACAGCCCGGGCACAGGCACACCGCTTTTGGGGTATCTGTCATATGTTCTTCTCGTGCCGGCATTCATGGCCACCGGTATGGCGTTTAGCTTCGCGCTCGACATCCAGAACGGCGTGATGTGGAACGGCATTGATGCGACAATCAAGTTTAATGAAACTTGGCTTTTCGGAACACCGCTTCTGGTGGCGACGGTCGGCGGTATTGTTTTGTCTTGGTTCCACAAAACATCGCGCGAAAAATATTCGGCCCCCGACTTTGTGCTCTGCGTCTGTGCCTTCGCAGTCGCTGTTTATCTGATCACGATTTATGGCACATTGATGCGCAACTCGACGGGGACACCCTTTGCGCCAATCGGGATTTCAATCGCTGCTGTTGCTGGCACATTGCTGATCATGGAATTGACCCGAAGGGTTGCCGGTTTGGCACTGGTGGTCATCGCGACCATCTTCCTGATATACGTTTTCGTTGGTGAATTCCTGCCAGGGTTCCTGCAGTCGCCATCTGTTACATGGCAGCGTTTCTTTAGCCAAGTTTACACTGACGCAGGGATCCTCGGCCCGACGACGGCCGTTTCGTCGACCTACATCATTCTCTTCATCATTTTTGCAGCCTTCCTGCAGGCGTCCAAGGTTGGCGACTATTTCGTGAACTTTGCCTTCTCGGTCGCAGGTCGTGCCCGTGGTGGCCCGGCAAAGGTTGCGATCTTTGCATCCGGTTTGATGGGCATGATTAATGGTACGTCTGCCGGGAACGTTGTGGCGACCGGTTCGCTCACCATTCCGCTGATGAAAAAGGTCGGCTATCACAAAAAGACCGCTGGCGCGATTGAGGCTGCAGCCTCAACCGGTGGTCAGATCATGCCGCCGATTATGGGGGCAGGTGCCTTCATCATGGCCGAGATCACTGGCATTCCATATACCGAGATCGCGATTGCAGCCGTCATTCCGGCCATCCTTTACTTCGTATCGATCTATTTCATGGTCGATTTTGAGGCCGCGAAACTTGGTATGCGCGGCATGCGCGAAGATGAATTGCCGCGCTTTGATGTAATGATCAAAAAGGTATTCCTGTTCCTTCCGATCGTCATTCTGATCATTGCACTGTTCCTAGGCTATTCCGTGATCAGGGCAGGGACCCTTGCCACCGTTGCGGCTGTCGTTGTCAGTTGGTTAACGCCAAATCGCGTGGGGGCACGGTCAGTGGCCAAGGCCTTTGAGCTGGCAGGTGGCATGTCGATCCAGATCATCGCGGTCTGTGCCTGCGCAGGTATCATCGTCGGTGTGATTGCACTTACCGGGGTTGGTGCACGCTTCTCCAATCTGCTGCTGGGTTTGGCCGAAGCCTCCCAGCTTCTGGCACTGGTCTTTGCCATGCTGATTGCCATTTTGCTTGGTATGGGAATGCCGACAACGGCGGCCTATGCGGTTGCCGCATCTGTGGTGGCGCCAGGCCTGATTGAGCTTGGAATTGAACCACTTACGGCACACTTCTTCGTGTTTTACTTTGCTGTGGTTTCGGCGATCACACCGCCGGTGGCGCTGGCATCCTATGCTGCGGCCGGGATATCGGGGGCCAACCCGATGGAAACATCGGTTGCGTCATTCAAGATCGGTATTGCCGCCTTCATCGTACCGTTCATGTTCTTCTATAACTCTGCCGTCCTCATGGACGGAACCTATCTTCAGATAGGTCAGGCGCTGATTACGGCCGTTGTGGGCGTATTCCTTCTATCGTCTGGCGTTCAGGGCTGGTTCCTTGGCCGTTCGGCGGTTTGGTTCTTGCGCGTTCTGCTCGTTATCGCAGCGTTGTTCATGATCTCCGGCGGTCTGATTACGGATCTGATCGGGGTGGGGATGGCAATCGGGACGCTCTTCATCCAGCGAATTTTGAAGCCGAAACCAGGAACGACATTCCGGACTGGCGGGGCTGACTAAGCCCTACGACGCAAATACATATAAAAAGAAAAAGCGCACCACATTTGGTGCGCTTTTTCGCTTTTGGTTGAACTCGTATTCAGTTGCCTAGTCAACAACCTTCTTTACGAACTCCGATTTCAGCCCCATCTGACCGATCCCCGGGATTTTGCAATCGATATCGTGATCACCGTCAACAAGGCGAATGCCCTTAACCTTGGTCCCGACTTTAACAACAGCTGACGAACCTTTGACCTTAAGGTCCTTGATTACTGAAACCGTATCGCCATCGGCAAGTGGGGTGCCATTGGAATCGCGAACAACATTTGCATCCGCCTGACCTGTCGCAAGCGACCATTCATGGGCGCATTCAGGACAGATCAACAAGTCACCGTCTTCGTAGGTGTAGGGGGATTCACATTTGGGGCAGGGTGGCAGTTCGCTCATATCAGTGACCTTTCGACGATTATGACGTCCTGACAGATACGGCTTGGCAGCACGCAGAGAACATCACCGTGCGATTACTGTACTGGCTTTTGCACTGTCTTGGAGTAAGTGGCGGAGAGGGTGGGATTCGAACCCACGGTACCCGTAAAGGCACGGCGGTTTTCAAGACCGCTGCATTCAACCGCTCTGCCACCTCTCCGCAAAACTGGTTGGAGCGTTTCGCTCTGGGCGCTTTCAATAAATTGGGGAGAATGACCTGTCAATAGGGCAATCCAATATTGCAGCGAAAGCTGGTGATTTATCCTGATTTCAGTATGGTAATGGAAGCCAACAAACCAATTCTTTTTGGAATTCTCTAACGTGTTCTACTTCCTGTCCAAAACGGTAAGCATCCTGAGCGACGCTGTATTCATGCACGGTTTCCTCCTCACGGTTTTGTTGGGGTTCATGCTCCTCAAAAGAACACGCAAATTTGCAGTTGTTGGATTGATTATTGTGAGCGGAGCCTCGTTGCTAATCACGGTTATCCCGGTTGGAGATATGCTCTCACATCCTCTTGAAACCCGGTTCGAGAAACCAAAACTCTCACAGATCGAGTTTGCTGGAACCGTCACATTGGCTGGGAGCCTTGACCCAGACAGTTACCTTGAGCGCGGCGAAATGAACGTAGGGCAGTCCGCAGACCGGATATTCGCGATGCTGCGGGTTGCCGGCTTGTATCCTGACAAACCTGTCTTGTTTACTGGTGGGGATGGCAATCTGACAGAACGTGGATTTAGCGAAGCATTCGTCCTTGAAAACTGGTTGGACGAATCGGGCCTCAAGACGTCGAACATGTATTTTGAAAAAAAATCTCGGAACACGCACGAGAACGCGACGAAATCTCTGGAGATGGTTTATCGCGATTGGCCAGAACTTGCCAAAAAGCCTTGGGTGCTAATCACTTCGGCGCAACATATGCCAAGGGCGGCAGGTGTATTCCGTCAGGCCGGCTGGAATGTGATCCCGTATCCGGTCGACAGATTCACCTCAGATGACATCCATTTAGCAAGTCTTAACGTCTCTGGCGGTATCAAATCGTTGGGCCGTGCTTTGCGGGAATGGGTTGGTTTGACCGCCTATTACTGGACCGGCCGCACAGATGCATGGTTCCCTGGGCCGCAAAATCCTGGGGCGGAAAACTGATTACATGATTGGATGAGGCTTAGATGAAATTCTGGAAACTACTGACTGCCGCCTCCGTCGTTGCTGTAATGGCGGCAAATGCACCGGCCTTTGCACAGACCGATGAGAAACTTCCAGAATTCACCACCGAGGGATTTGACGAATGGCTCGTTGAATTCAAAAAGGAAGCTGCAAGCAAAGGCATTTCCGATGCCACACTTAACGTTGCCTTTGCCAATACCAAACCGATCCCCAAAGTGATCGAATATGATCGCAGCCAGCCAGAATTCAAACTGACCTTTGAACAATATCTTGATCGGGTTGTGCCGCAATCCCGCATCAATGAAGGTCGCAAGAAGTACGCCGAAAACCGCGACATCATTGACGCCGCGGCCAAGAAATACGGTGTGCCAGGCCACTATCTGACAGCGTTCTGGGGCATTGAAACCGGATTTGGCCGTTTCACCGGCGGTTATTCAGTTGTTGATTCACTTGCGACCTTGGCATTTGAGGGACGACGCGCCGAATATTTCCGCAAAGAATTGATGAACGCGTTGACCATCATTGATGCCGGCCATATCGCGCCGGAAAAGATGTCGGGCTCTTGGGCCGGGGCCATGGGGCAGGCGCAGTTTATGCCATCTACTTTCCTGAATTACGCACGCGACGGCAACGGTGATGGCAAGATTGATCTTTGGGGAGCCAAGGAAGACGTCTTTGCCTCTGCAGCAAACTATCTGTCTTCTGTCGGATGGCACGCAGACGAGCGCTGGGGCCGCAAGATTTCGCTGCCGGAAAACTTCAACACCGAGTTTGAAGGTCGCGATATCCGCAAACCAATTTCTGAATGGCAGGAGCTTGGCGTTCGCATGCCAAACGGCGCAGATTTGCCTGCGGCTGACATGGAAGCATCAATTGTCATCGTAAATGACGGTGAAGGTCCCGCATATATGGTTTATAACAACTTCCATACCATCATGCATTGGAACCGTTCGACTTACTTTGCGATTGCGGTTGGCACATTGGCCGATGCGATTGCCGGTCGTTAAAAACAACGTCCGGAAAAAAACGGACACCTTGTCTGAACGAGCATGGACAGAGCATCTACAAGCGGGGACACCTTGATGCCCAAACCACGAAAAAGTGCCTTCGCACATCTGCGAACCAAATGCCGCATTACCCTGACGGTTGCAGCATTTGGCGTATTGCTGGCGGGCTGTGCTGAAACGCAACTGGCCGTCCATGGCGTCAAACGGCTTGGCGGTCAGTCACAACAACCTTCCCAAATCGGCAACTACAAGATCGGCAATCCATATGAGATTGCCGGACAGTGGTATTATCCGGCCGTAGATTACGAATACACAGAAACCGGTATTGCATCCTGGTATGGCCCCAAATTCCATGGCAAGAAGACCGCCAACGGCGAGATTTTTGATCAGTATGAAGTTTCGGCCGCCCATCGAACCTTGCCACTGCCGAGCATCGTTCGGGTGACAAACCTTGAAAACGGCAAGTCGATCAAGGTACGGGTCAATGACCGTGGACCATTCGCGCATGGGCGGATCATCGATATGTCGCGCCGCGCAGCCCAGCTCCTCGGGTTTGAGCGAAAAGGTACGGCGAAGGTTCTCGTTGAAGTGGTTGAAGCCGAAAGCCGTCAAATCGCAGCAATCGCGCAAGGCAAAGCTGCCCCGCAAGTTACCTCGGCCGAACAAAGCACCGTTACGGCAGCACCGCGCGATGTTGTTGAAACAGTCCGTCTCGATGACGGGCCGATTACCGATGCAGGCGAACCGACGACATCGAGTATCAAACTGACACCGCCGTCTTCCAGCGCCAGTGTTCAATCTGCACCGCTTGATGGCGTGGTCGAAGAGGCCGCCGTGGTTGAAGTTGCACCTGTTGCATCGTCTTCGATCTATGTCCAGGCGGGTGCCTTTTCCATTTATGACAATGCCTTAAACCTGCGCAATCGCCTTTATGATCTTGCCCCCAGCAAGATTGAGTCAATCGATGTCAAGGGCACGACCTTTTACCGCGTGCGGCTTGGTCCGTTGGAAACAGTCCCGGAAGCGGACATCCTGCTTGAACGGGTGATTGCAACCGGCCAAAACGGGGCAAAAGTTGTCGTTGAGTGTGCTGATGGCGGCTCGGCGACATCAGTCTGTTGATTGAAAAAAGCCGGTTATGCTACCGCTTTAAAATGCCGGGTTTGTTGGTGTTGCACAATTCTGCCGAATTTGCGACATAAGCAAATCAGCGGATACACCGTTTCCCGGTGCATAGAGAAATTATTTTACAGGGTTAGAATGCCATGACTTTGATGCCGCCAGTTCCGTTCAAAAACACTCTGAACCGGGTAGTGGCCGGAGCCTTTATTTTTGGCTCAGTCATGGCAATGTCGATGAGCTTTGCAAGCGCGCAGGCAATAGAGACCAGCGCACGTGAAGCTTTCATGATGGACTTCGATACCGGCGCTGTGCTGCTTGATAAAGAAGGGGACACCCTGACTGAGCCGGCTTCGATGACCAAAATGATGACCGTTCATATGCTGTTCAAGTATATCAAGGACGGTCGCGTTTCGATGGACGACACCTTCCACGTAAGTGAGAAAGCCTGGCGCAAGGGCGGATCGAAAATGTTTGTAGAGGTGAACTCCAACGTTTCGGTCTCGGATCTGCTGCACGGCATTATCGTTCAGTCGGGAAATGACGCGGCAATCGTCGTCGCAGAGGGAATTGGTGGATCCGAAGAAGCCTTTGCCGAGGCAATGACCGAGGAAGCCCGCGCAATCGGCATGACCAAGTCTGTCTTTAAGAACGCCACTGGCTGGCCAGCGGACGGCCACCTTGTGACGGTTCATGATCTTGCCATTCTTGCGCGCGACACCATTCGCAATTTCCCGGACCTTTACGAGCTCTATTCCGTCAAGGAATTCACCTATAACGGTATCCGTCAACCCAACCGTAACCCGCTATTGGGCACGAGTGCCGGTGTTGACGGCCTTAAAACCGGTCACACCGAAGCGGCCGGATACGGTCTTACGGCGTCAGCCGAGCGTGACGGGCGTCGGTTGATCCTTGTGGTTAACGGTTTGGATTCTGTACGTGAACGTCGCACGGAGTCCCAAAAGCTTCTGGATTGGGGCTTCCGCGAATTTGACAACTACGATTTGTTTGCCGAGGGCGAAACCGTGAGTTCCGCCAATGTTTGGTTGGGTTCCGAAACCAAGGTTGATCTTGTCGCTGACAAAGAAATCCTTTTGACACTGCCGCGCAGTGCGAGCCGCGATATGAAGGTCACCGTCGTCTATGATGGCCCGGTGCCGGCCCCGATCAGCCAAGGCGATCAGATCGCAACACTTAAGGTCGAAGTCCCGGACCGGGACATCATCGAGTTCCCGCTTTATGCCGCCCATGATGTCGGACGCCTTGGATTTGTTGGCCGTATTGGCGCAGCCTTCAAATATCTTCTCTGGGGGGCAAACGGGTGAAGTCGAAGCCCGGTTTGTTCATCAGTTTCGAAGGCGGTGAAGGCAGCGGAAAGTCCACCCAGATCCACCATTTGGCAACCTGGTTCCGCGAGCAGGGCCGGGATGTTCTGGTCACGCGTGAACCTGGCGGCTCGCCGGGTGCCGAGGAAATCCGCAACCTTATTCTGACGGGCGATCCCGGTCGCTGGGACGCCGTAACCGAAGCGCTTCTGATGTTTGCTTCGCGTCGCGATCATGTTGAACGCACAATTCGTCCGGCCCTTGCCGAGGGAAAAGTCGTTCTTTGTGACCGGTTCGCGGACTCATCAGTTGTCTATCAGGGCTACGGCCATGGCCTTGGTGCAGACTATATCCGCAATCTTTGGAAACTGGCGATCGGCGATTTCAAACCTGATCTGACCGTAATTTTTGATCTGCCGCTTGAAGTTGGTCTTGACCGAGCTGGAGCACGCTTTGCCAATGTCAGTGCCGCTGAGGACCGCTATGAACGCATGGGACTTGCATTTCACGAGCGCATACGTGACGGTTACCGTGAAATTGCAGCAACTGAAAAAGACCGGTGTGTCGTCATTGACGCCAGTGGAGACATCGAAACCGTAGGTGAACGTGTCATCGCCGCTGTTCAGGGGCGCATTGCCGGGCAGGGGATCTGATCATGGCCAAGGACGACCTTCCCGAAGAAGAAAACCCCTTTGACCCACGACGCAATGATGCCCTTCTTGGCCACGAAGAGGCCGAGAAAGTTATTCTTGATGCATGGAACAGCAAACGCATGCATCACGCTTGGCTGCTCTGTGGCCCCAAGGGCGTCGGCAAGGCAACGCTTGCCTATCGTATGGCACGTTTTATCCTTTCTGGCGGCGGAAACAATGCCGGTGCAGGGCTGTTTGGCGACCAGAATGACGGTCTTTACGTCGATCCGGAAGACCCGGTAGCGCGACGAATTGCCGGCGGCGGTCATGGTGATCTTAAGGTTATCGAGCGTCAGTACGACGACAAGAAGAAGCGCCTGCAGGGCGAAATCACCGTAGCCAGCGTGCGCACGGTTGGCAATTTCATGTCGAAGACATCGGCAGAGGGCGGATGGCGGATCGTTATTGTTGATGCCGCCGATGAACTGAACCGCAATGCTGCCAACGCGATCCTCAAGGTTCTCGAAGAACCGCCAGCCAACGCTATGATGATCCTGGTTGCCCATCATCCGGGACGGTTGCTACCGACCATTCGGTCGCGCTGTCGTCGTCTCAATCTTGGCCCGCTGCAAGATCATCAGGTTGTCGATCTTCTGGGGCGTTATTGCCCGGATATGGATCTTGGCGCACGTGACGCACTTTCGGGTCTCGCAGAAGGCAGCATCGG
Organism: Thalassospira profundimaris WP0211; assembly: GCF_000300275.1. GTDB lineage: Bacteria > Pseudomonadota > Alphaproteobacteria > Rhodospirillales > Thalassospiraceae > Thalassospira > Thalassospira profundimaris. The sequence continues at coordinate 83,749 of NZ_AMRN01000007.1, forward strand.
TCGTGCACTTCAACTCCATGAAGTGGGCGGGCTTGAGCTTTATACCGAACTTGTCGATATCATCGCCGCACTCCCCAATGCCGATGTCGCAACCCAACACAAGTTTGCAGAGCGATTTTCACCGGCAGACAAGGACGCGGCCTTTGCAACAATCACCGAATTGATGCATTGGTGGCTTGCGCGAATGATCCGGTTTGCCGCCACAGGGCAGGCGCCCCGCGAAGTCGTAGACGGTGAATTGCCCGCCATGCAGCGCATGGCAGCCGCGCAACCGCTTGATCAATGGCTGGAGGTATGGGAAAAGATCAACGAATTGATGGGCGCGACCCGCGGTTTGCATCTTGATCGCAAGCAAGCCTTGCTGAATGCATTCTTCATGCTTGAAGAAACCATGCGAACCTGACATCACTGCCCACATACCGAAATTTTGACCATCACGGCCCATTTCGGGCCGTTTTGTTTCACGACTTGCGCGAAGGATTTGCGACCATGACCGGGCACAAACAGCCCTATTACATCACGACACCGATCTATTACGTCAACGACAAGCCCCATATCGGCCATGCCTATACCACGCTTGCCTGTGACGTTCTGGCCCGCTTCAAGCGCCTGGACGGTTATGACGTGATGTTCCTGACCGGAACCGATGAACACGGTCAAAAGGTCGACAAGTCGGCCGCGGCCAAGGGCATTGCTCCGCAGGCGTTTACAGACCAGGTATCGCAGAACTTCCGCGATCTTGCCGTTCACATGAACTATTCCAACGATGACTTCATCCGCACCACTGAAGAACGTCACATAAAGGCGTGTCAGGCGCTTTGGAATACGTTGCTTGAAAAGGGCGAGATTTATCTGGGCTCCTATGATGGCTGGTATTCGGTCCGTGACGAGGCGTTCTACGGCGAGAAGGAACTGATCGAAAAAGACGGCGAAAAACTTGCTCCAACCGGCGCACCGGTGGAGTGGGTGTCTGAGCCAAGTTATTTTTTCAAGTTGTCTGCTTGGGGCGACCGCCTGCTGGAATTCTACGAACAGAACCCGGACTTCATCGCACCCCAGTCACGCCGTAACGAAGTGATCAGCTTTGTGAAGGGTGGCATGCATGATCTTTCCGTATCGCGCACCAGCTTCAAATGGGGTGTTCCGGTGCCAGGTGACGAAGACCACGTCATGTATGTCTGGCTCGATGCCCTGACCAACTATCTGACCGCGATCGGTTACCCGGATGCAGATCCGGCCAAACTTGAAAAATATTGGCCTGCTGACCTACATATGGTCGGTAAGGACATCCTGCGTTTCCATGCGGTTTACTGGCCTGCCTTCCTTCTGGCGGCCGGTATCACACCGCCCAAGCGCGTCTTTGCCCACGGCTGGTGGACCAACGAAGGCCAGAAGATCTCCAAATCGATCGGTAATGTGATTGATCCGTATGACCTGACCGATAAATACGGTCTGGATCAGACGCGTTACTTCCTGATGCGTGAAGTGCCGTTTGGCAATGATGGTGACTTTTCTCATCGTTCCATGGTCAACCGCATGAACAGCGAACTGGCCAACGATCTGGGCAATATGTGCCAGCGTGTTCTGTCGATGATCCACAAGAACTGCAACGCTGCGATCCCGACCCCGGGCGAGTTCACCGACGCAGACAAGGAAATCCTCACCAAGGCGCACGGCATGCTTGATACCGTGCGTCCGCTCTTTGACGAGCAGGCGTTCAACAAGGGGCTGGAAGCGATCTGGAGCCTTGTGGGTGATGCCAACCGGTATGTCGATGAAATGGCGCCTTGGGGCCTGAAAAAGACGGATCCGGCACGTATGGAGACGGTTTTGTATGTGCTGGCCGAGGTCATTCGCCACGTCGGTATCCTTGTTCAACCAATCATGCCGGACTCAGCGGCCAAAATCCTTGATCAGCTGGTGCTGGCCGATGATCAGCGCGGGTTTGATGCGCTTGGTCCGAACAATGCCCTGAAACCGGGGTCGGGCATTCCGAAACCGGCTGGCGTTTTCCCGCGCTATGTCGAGACCGAGGATGAAGGAGAGAAGGCATGAATGTCGCCCTTGTCGACAGCCACTGCCATCTGGACTACCCGCAGTTTTCCGACGATCTGAGCGGAACCCTTGCGCGGGCCAAAAACGCCGGCGTTGGCATGATGGTCAGCATCGGCGTTAAACTGACGACCTTTGACAAGGTCCGCGCGGTTGCCGAACAATCTGATCATATCTATTGCACGATTGGCGTTCATCCACACGAAGCCGGCGAGGAGGGGCTTTCAAGCCCCGATGCCCTGATCGAAAAGGCATCCGACCCGAAAGTCATCGGCATCGGCGAAAGTGGTCTTGATTATTTCTATGACAATGCCCCGCGTGATGCGCAGCAGCAAAGCTTTCGTGCCCATATCGCGGCTTGCCGCGAAACGGGTTTACCCTTGATCGTCCATACCCGTGATGCCGATGACGACACCATGGATATTCTGGAAGAAGAATATGAAAAGGGGCGGTTTACCGGCGTTATTCATTGCTTTTCCAGTTCGGCAACGCTGGCACAGCGTGCGTTGAAGATCGGATTTTATATTTCTTGTTCGGGCATCATCACCTTTAATTCCGCCAAGGAAATTCGTGCCGCTGTTGAAGACGTACCGCTAGATCGACTGTTGGTGGAAACCGACGCGCCGTATCTCGCACCAGTGCCCAAGCGCGGCAAACCAAACGAACCGAGCTACGTTGCCCATACGGCGGCGAAGCTAGCCGAAATCAAGGGTGTTACAATTGAAGAAATCACGCAAATAACGACGGATAACTTCTTCAAACTGTTCACAAAAGCTGATCGGAACAACCTGCTTGCGCTGGGAGCAGAATAACAGTGACGAAGGTAACCATCCTTGGCTGCGGCTCCTCAAATGGTGTGCCATCGGTTGGCCTTGGATGGGGAAAGTGCGACCCGAACAATCCGAAAAACCAACGTTTACGCAGCTCGATCCTGATCGAAGAAGCTGGGAAAAAGATCCTTGTCGACGTGACACCGGATTTTCGCCAGCAGGCGCTGACGCACGGTATCGACCATGTCGATGCGATCCTGTTTACCCATTCGCATGCCGATCATGTGCATGGCATTGATGATGTTCGCTGGTTGAATGTCGCCATGGAACGTCCGATTGATATATATGCGAATGCACAGACCATCTCGGACATCGATCATCGTTTCAATTATGTCTTCACGCCGCTGCCAGAAGGCGTTGAGTTCTATTTCAAACCGGTATTGATCCCGCATGTCATCACAGGGCCGATCACGCCAGCAGGGGTCCCAATCACGGTTTTCAGCCAAGACCACGGCTATGGCGAGACCCTGGGTTTCAAAATAGGGAAGTTTGCCTATTCAACGGATGTGGTTGAGTTCCCCGAAGAATCCAAACAACATCTCTATGATCTGGATGTCTGGGTCGTGGATTGCTTGCGGCATCGTCCGCACAACACGCACGCACATCTAGAGAAACTTCTTGGTTGGGTCGAGGAATTCAAACCCAAGCAAGTCTATATGACGCACATGAGCATCCAGTTTGACTACGCACAGGCGATGGCAGACACGCCAGACCATGTTGAACCAGCTTATGATGGCTTGGTTATTGAGGTGAACTAAGGACAAAAGACTTCAGAGGTGAGGTCGAAATGTCCTAACTCGACACCACACCGAATAGTTCTATAATAGTTCTATAATATATATTATGACAAATTACGGCCAGTGCTTTTCCGGACTATCGAACTAATGCTTCGCTGTTGACATGTATGGCATAGACGCTAGTCGTTGCCGTAATCAAAAGCTCGTTCCCCCGTGCACCGCCGAACGTTATATTCGATACCGTTTCGGGCACCAGTATCTTGCCAAGCAGAACACCTGTCGGATCAAAGCAATGCACGCCGTCCGCCGCAGAACTCCAGACATTGCCATAGCAATCAACTCTGATCCCGTCAGGCAATCCGTTGTCGATCTCGGCAAAGTCACGACCGTTTTCAAGTCTGTTTCCGTCAACAATGTCGTAAACCCGAATGACCGCCGGTATAGCCTCGTCGTGGCTGCTGCCTGATTCCGCGATATAAAGCAGCGTCTCATCATTCGAGAATGCCAAATCGTTTGGTTTATGAAACTCGGGTGTCACGCTGGCTAAAGTGCCCGTTTCGGGATCAAGGCGAAATACATTGTTGTATTTCTGCTCCGGTGCGGCCTTGTAGCCCTCATAATTCGACAATATTCCGTAGGTCGGGTCGGTAAACCAGATAGACCCATCGGATTTGACGACAACGTCGTTTGGCGAATTAAGCCGCCTGCCCTCAAATCCATCGGCAAGTATCGTGATTGCGCCATTATGTTCGGTTCGTGTTACAGATCGCGTGCCGTGCTGACAGGTAATTAGACGACCGTTCACGTCCATCGTATTGCCGTTGGCAAAGTCGGAATTCCCCCGGAACACGTTGACCGAACCATCACACATCCAGCGGAAAATCTTCTGATTTGGAATGTCAGAAAACAACAGGCACTGATGTGCTGGAAACCAAACAGGTCCCTCTGTCCACAAATGCCCGCCAGAAATTTTTCTCAGCCTGACATTTGGCAATACAAGGTCGCGGAACCGACGGTCAAGAACCTGATAGGGTTCCACCATTCCGAATGCATCTTGATGCTTGTCTGCGGCACAGTTTGCCAATTGAACGTCCTTTGCTAAATGTATCTGATGTCCGAATGCTTACGCGCATAGGCGCAAAGGCCCTTAACGCGCCAACTGTTGCCGTCCATAAATCAACAACATCCCGATGATCACGACCCCGAACACAACCTGTGGGAAGGTATCGGCAGGAATATCAACACCAAGTTGGGTAAAATACCGCTGGACTAGGTTCTTGTTCGGCACCACCAATCAGCAGGACTGGGCAATCAGTGTTCTTTGCGCTCGTCCAAAGGCGCCATATCGAAACTGATACTGAAGATGCACCCACTATGCTCTTTGGGTTGCGTCAGTTTTACCTTGGTTTCATGCCGGGCGGCGATTTCCTTGACGATGGAAAGTCCCAGGCCGCATCCCTCGTCATATCCGGCATCATTGATCCGATAGAACCGCTTGAAGACATCCTTGCGATGTTCGACCGGAATACCCGGGCCGTTATCTTCGACGGTCAATGTCACCTTGTTTTTGCCAGTATTCTGTTCAAGCCGAACGGTCACTGCACTGCCACTTGGGCAGTAAGTCAGTGCGTTATGGACAAGGTTTTTAAGCAACTCTTCAATCAAGGTCGCATCACCCATAATCCACGTAGGCTCAGTGATCCCTTCATATCCAAGATCAATACCACGCTCGATCGCGACCGGCACTTTTGATCCGGTTACCGCACGGGTAATCTCACACAGATCGATCTTGTCAAATGGTCGGCCGGCAAGGCCTTCGGGTGCGGCACGTGCGGATGCCAGCAACTGATTGGCCAGATGTGATGTCTGCCGGGTCGAGGCCGCGATGGTATCCATGATCTGGTGGATTTTCTCAGGATCCTTTTCACGCTGACCAAGTTCGGCCTGGGTTCGAAGGGCGGCCAAGGGTGTTCTAAGCTGATGCGCAGCATCTGCGGTAAAGCGTTGCATGGTCTTCAGGCTGTTTTCCAGCCGCCCGAAAAGCTGGTTGATGGCGCCCACCAGATGGCGCACCTCGATTGGCACATCGTGCAAAATCGGTCTGAGATCACTCGGAGAACGGCGATTAAGCGCCTCCTCCAAGCGGGCCAGCGGTTTGAGGCCCTGACCAATCCCGAACCAGACGATCATGGCGGCAATGACAATCAGCAAGATCTGGCGCGCCGCGGCACTGGCAAGAATATCCTCGCTAAGCCTTGTGCGGGTTCCCATGGTTTCGGCAACCAGCACATGAAAACGGGTCGCTTTGCGAACACTGGCCACATAGCGTGAAAGCGCGCCAATCCGCACCGTTTCGCCGTTATAAACCGCATCATAGAAAACCGGTTCTTCGCGTAATGGCAGGAACTTTTCGGGCACCGGTGGCAGATCTTCGTAGCCCGTAATGAATTCGCCCTGTGCGGTACTAACCTGATAGAAAACCCTGTCTTCCGCCGCACTTGTCAGCATCTCAAGCGCGACATAGGGCACGTCCACCTCGATCTTGCCACCGATCAGGACAACACGGTCCGCAATGGCTAGTGCAGAACTTAAAAGTGCACGGTCAAATGCTTGGTTTGTCGAATTAACTGCGTTACTGCGGACTTCAAGCAGCATCAGGGAACTGACCACCAAAAGCGGGATCAGCAGCGATATGACAAGCCTGCGCCGAAGCGATCGATTACGCCATTTCATGTTTTTTTCAACAGATAGCCAAGACCGCGAACGGTCTGGATTTTTACATCGGCCGCCTCGACCCGTTTGCGCAATCGACTGATATAAAGCTCGACCGCGTTGGCACTGATATCGTCTTCAAACCCGGCCAACTGATCAACGATTTGTTCCTTGCTCAGAACATGGCCGACACGCATCAACAAGATTTCAAGGATATTAAGCTCACGCTTTGGAATATCGACATCCGTGCCATCAACCGTTACCCGTCGCGCCACAGTATCGAAACTGAGTTTCCCGCATTTAAGCTGGGTGTTATGCGTCCCGGCATTGCGCCGCATAAGCGCCCTCACCCGTGCTTCAAGCTCGACCAGCTCGAACGGTTTGGCCAGATAGTCATCCGCACCAAGATCAAGTCCCTTGACCCTGTCTTCGATGTCACCGCGCGCGGTCAGGATCAGGACGGCACTTTCGGCTCCGCGATGACGCAGGCGTTTCAATATCTCGAGCCCGTCAAGTTTCGGAAGGTTCAGATCCAGTACCACCAGGCCATATTCCTGGGTGCGCAAAACGTCGTCAGCTTCCTCGCCATCGGCAATCACATCGACCGCATAGCCAGATTGTCGCAGGGATCCTGCAATTCCATCTGCCAGTGCTGCATGATCTTCGACAACAAGGACTCTCATTGTTTGCGTGACTTTTCCCTGATAAACCTCGACAGAGGTAATTTCTGTTCTGCCATTTTCCCGGCAAAGGCATTCAAGAACAAGCGATATCCTCGCCCCGGCACCATATGCCAATGACCATCCGCGACACAGAGTATTGCAGCATGATTTCGGGCCGTATCTGTATTGGTTTATGTTTCATCGCCCTCGCGATGCAAGTTTCTTCTGCGATGGCCGAAGTTTTCACCTATCCAGCATTGCGTTCGTCCCAGGCGTCCGATCCAGAACAATCATTGCTGACCAGCACACAACCAATGGCCGTTATCTATGGCTCTGCCGATATCGGTGCCTTTGTCCCGGTGATCGAAGCGTTTCAGCAAGACAACCCGTTTATTGGCGTTGAATACCATCAGCTGCAAACGCTTGAGATGTATGACATCACCCAAAGCCAGCGCGCTAACGGTGAACCAACGGCGGACCTGATCATCAGCTCCTCGATGGATCTCCAGATGAAACTGGCCAATGACGGATATGCCACCTCCTATCAAAGCAGTGAAACAGACGCTTTGCCCCATTGGGCACGCTGGCGCAACGAAGCCTTTGCCGTAACGCAAGAACCGGCCGTCATCGCCTATAATCGCGAGTTTTTCCGCGAAAACGAACTTGAACCGCCCAGAACCCGTGAAGACTTTATCGGGCTGCTTGTCAAACATGACGAGTTGCTGAGTGAAAAAGTCACGACCTATGACATTGAACGCAGCGGTGTCGGCTTCCTGTTTCTGGCGCGCGATGAACGATTTTTCCCCGGTATATGGGACTTTGTCCGCATTCTGGGTCAGGCAAAGGTAAAGCTTTATTCCAATACCTCTCCGATGCTTGAAAAAATCGCATCCGGTCAGGTTGTGCTGGGCTATAACCTGCTGGGATCGTATGCGGAAACCTTTACCCAACGAAACCCGAACCTTGGCGTCATCCTGCCTGACGACTTTATTGTCGTTTATTCGAGGATCGCCATCATCCCGCGTGGTGCACGCAACCCCGACCTTGGCGGTCGGTTCCTTGATTTCATGTTGTCGATCAAGGGACAAAGCGTTCTGCAAAATGAAGGAAACTTCAACCCGGTGCGCGCCGACGTTCCGCCCAGCACATTCTCGTCGCTGATCTTTGACCGGTATGGCGAACGCGTACGTTCCTTCCCGGTTGGGCCGGGATTGCTGGTTTACCTTGATCAGGCCAAGCGTCAGCGCTTCCTGCGCCGCTGGCAGGATGCGCTACTGAACCGCAGATAAAGCAACCTGCCAATCAAGTGCCTTTTAAGACTTCGCACTATCGGGTACTGGACGACGATCCGGACCGGTATAGTTCCATATCATCCGGCGCGGGATCGGTCCCTTGTTGCGGCCACCCTGTTGGGTTTGTTCCCATGCATGGGCAAGAATGCCCACCGACCGCGAAAGACAAAACAGCCCACGCGCCAGTTCCGGCGCAAATCCAAGTTCGGCATAAATAACTGCCGTTGCACCATCGATATTCATCGGGATCCGCTTGCCTTTACGCGCCAAAAGCTCTGCCTCGATCGCGCTGGCAATTTCGCCATACCGCCCCGACACATGACCGTCCTGTGCTGCAGCGCTTACGAGTACCAAAAGCCGTGGTGCACGCGGGTCAACCGGGTGGAACCGATGGCCAAAGCCCGGCACATGTTTGCCATGCTCAGCGATTTGATGATCAAGGCCGTCTGAAACTGCCGCTGTCATGTCCTGTCCGGCATCCATGCGTGCTGCGATATCATGATAAAGGGCAACTGCCTGCTCGCCCGCCCCGCCATGCACATCACCCAGGACATTAACCGCACTGGCCATGGCATTGTTCAGACCAACGCCACACGTTGCCGCCATACGGGCAATGGCGATGCTGGGGGCTTGCGGCCCATGATCGATGGCCGAAACAAGCGCTGCCTCAAGCAGCTTGGCCTGCGGTGCTGATGGCAATTCGCCGCGTGTCATCAACCAGATCATGGTCGGAAAGCTGATATTGCCAATCAGATCCTCAATCGCGTAACCACCATAATGGATTTTGCCCGGCTCCATATCGATGATGCCGGTCTGCCACCAGTCGCGTACTTCGTTTTCAACGTCTTCAACAGTTTTCGAGCTCACAGCACGCCCTCCTTGGCAAAGTTATCGATTTCATCATTGGAAAAGCCCAGCGACGACAGAATATCCTGATTGTCTTGTCCAAGTTCCGGCGGCGGTGCACTCACCGACGGTGCATCACCATCCATTTTGATTCCGGTCCGAAGGATGCGGATATCCCGATCAGCACCCGGCACATTCTCAAACGACGCCAGCATCCCGCGATCAGCAATCTGTGGCAGCGAAAGCGCCTGTGGCACGGTCAGGACCGCACCGGCCGGAACACCAACGGTGTTAAGCTTTTCAACCCAGTAATCGGTTTGTTGTGTGACCAGCACGTCTTCAAGCAGATCGGTCAAAGCCGATCTGTTTTCGAGCCGTTCCTTGCGCGACACAAACCGCGGATCCTTGATAAGCGCCTCAAGACCAAGAACACCGCACAGGGCTTCGAATTGTTCCTGCTTGTTTGCGGCGATATTGATCTGGCCATCGGCCGTGGCAAAGGCGCCAGACGGTGATGACGTGAAGTTGTCATTGCCATTGGCGGTCGGCTCCTTGCCGGCAATCAGATAGTTCGAGACCACCCAACCCATCGTGGCAATCACCGATTCCAGCATCGAAATATCAATGAAGCTGCCCTTGGCATCCTTGTTGCCCATGGCCCGCCCCGCCAACGCTGAACTGATGGCAAAGGCCGCAGTCATGCCGCCAATGGTATCGGCCATCGGATAACCGACGCGATAGGTCCCTTTATCCTGCTCGCCGGTGATGGTCATGATGCCCGACAGGCCCTGAACAATCTGGTCATAGGCGGGAAGTTTCTTCATCGGGCCACTCTGGCCAAAGCCGGAAATCGCACAATAAACAAGCCCCGGATTAACCTTTGAAAGCACATCATAGCCAAGCTCAAGACGGTCCATCACGCCCGGACGGAAGTTCTCGACCAGAACATCGGCCTTGGCCACGAGCTTTTTGAGGATTTCCTTCCCGCGCTGATCCTTAAGGTTCAGCGTGATCGAACGTTTACCGGCGTTCTGTGCCATGAATGAAACGCCCATAAGCTTTTCATTGAGCTCCATGTCGGCGCCAAGCTGGCGGGCAAGATCGCCACGCCCCGGCGCTTCAACCTTGATGACATCCGCCCCCATATGGGCCAGCTGGTGACAGCAAAACGGTCCGGCCAACACATTCGTCAGGTCAAGAACCGTGATTCCGGAAAGAGATTTTGGTCCGCTCATGGATATTTCCTAAATTCTGTCTGGTAGAATTATGTTCTATTATATAGAATTTTGAGCTTGGACAAAATGATCTTGGCGCTCTCACTGCGCCAAATCAGAGCACGAAACGGATTTAACCATGTCAGAACAGAACGTTACGGCAGTCGAACGGGCTTTGGGAATTCTTGATGCCTTCACCGATCAGGACCATGACCTGTCGCTCAAGGACCTGTCCGAGCGTACCGGAATGTATAAAAGCACCATCTCGAGACTGGCGGGAACGTTGGAGTCTTGTGGTTTTTTGATGATTTCCGGCCGTGGCCGCTATCGCCTTGGCCCGGCACTTTGGCGTCTTGGCTCCATTTACCGGCGATCATACGGCATGGACGATATCGTTCGCCCACACCTTTCGATCCTTGTTTCGGAAAGCGGTGAAACCGCATCCTTTTACGTGCCGGAAGGTACCAATCGCCTGTGCCTGTTTCGCGAAAACTCCCCAAGCAGCCTGCGACACCATCTTGAAGAAGGCGCTATTCTTCCTTGTGAATTCGGGGCCGCTGGCCACGTCATCCGTGCATGGGGCGATGGCGTCGATGACCGTTCGTTACAGGTTCTCGAGGACAGATTTGCCCTGAGCGAAGGTGAACGTGATCCGGATATTTCGGCGATTGCCGTACCGGTACTGGATCGGCAGAACCACCTGCTTGGTGCTCTTGCCCTTTCTGGTCCGATCAGTCGGTTCACCCCGGAAAAGCGACTTAAATGCCTGGCTTCGCTGCAATCACGTGCAGCGGATTGCGGTAAACGCATGTCTTCATGATCACAAACGGCCGCCTATCTTTGCCGTTAACGCATAAATCATGTGAACTTTTTTCACCCATTTTTTGCCAATGACAGGTTGGTGACAGGTTTGGCTGTTACCGTCCCGCCACTGCCGATCCGTGAGTCATAAATTGGCCCCGGAACAAACAAGAAGAAAATTCGGCAAGGGAGGTCAGGTCAATTTCCGGGGTCAGGTGGGCATTCATGCCTCTGAAAGCGGTGTTCGGACTCCCCTTGCTGGCGCTTTGTTCCATTGATCGGCTTGCCACTATTCGGGTGGCTGGGAAATTGCTTTAGTGTCTGGAGGAGACCCTGATGAACAAACTGTCGATGTTCTCGCGTCGCGGATTTATCGCAGCAGCCACGGCTGTTGCTGTTTCGACTGCTGCATTTGGTGCAATGGATGCCAAAGCTGCAGAAATGGACGAAATTCACTTCGTCATTCCGGGCGGCGCAGGCGGCGGCTGGGATGGTACGGCACGTGGTACCGGTGAAGCCCTGACCAAATCGGGTCTTGTTGGCACCGCGTCCTACGAAAACATGTCTGGCGGCGGCGGCGGTAAAGCCATTGCCTACATGATCGAAGCTGCTGATCGTCTTGATAACACCCTGATGGTCAACTCCACCCCGATCATCGTGCGTTCGCTGACCGGCGTCTTCCCGCAGTCGTTCCGCGACCTGACCCCGATCGCAGCCGTTGTTGCCGAATATGCAGCATTCGCTGTTCCGGCCGACAGCCCGTATCAGTCCTTCACCGACGTTGTTGACGCGGTCAAAGCTGATCCGTCTTCGGTCAAGTTCGGTGGCGGTTCGGTCCGTGGCGGTATGGACCACATCGTTGCAGCCTATGCCGTTCAGCAGGGCGGCGGCGATGCCAAACAGGTAAAATACATTCCGTATGACGCAGGCGGCAAAGCAATTGCTGGCCTTCTGTCGGGTGAAACCGAAGTTCTGTCGACCGGTCTGGGTGAGCTGCTTGAACTTGCCAAGGCAGGTCAGGTTCGCATTCTGGCTGTAACCTCGAAAGAACGCGTTGAAGCTGCTCCGGACGTTCCGTCGCTCGGTGAACTCGGCATTGATGCTGAATTCGTCAACTGGCGCGGTTACTTCGGTTCGCCGTCTCTGTCGGCTGAAAAAGCGGATGCCTATGCCGCGATCCTCAAGGACGTTCAGGCAACCCCGGAATGGGAAACCGTTCGTACCCGCAATGGCTGGGAAAAAATCTACAAGCCGCGTGCTGAGTTTTCTGCCTTCATGGAAAACCAGGAAAAGGTCGTTGGCGACCTGATGCGCGACCTTGGCTTCCTGAAATAAGCCGTTAATACACAAGTAAAAAGACCTCCGAAGGAAACCTCGCCATGTCCATCAATCGCGACAAATTCGGCGCGCTGCTATTTCTTTGCCTTGCGCTGATATATGGCTTCTATGTCGATGACATCCCGCTGCTGTTTGGCGACGAGGATGCCCCGTTCAATGCCAGAACCCTCCCTAACGCCCTTGCATGGTTGCTTGGTGTGGTTTCCTTCATCCAACTGGTGCTGCCGACCAACAAAGAGGCCGGCAGCCTCGAACACGCTTTCCGAGGTCTTAAGTGGAAACGCGTTGTTATCCTGGCGGCACTGATGGTCTTCTATGGCCTGACCATCCGCCAGTTGGGCTTCCCGATTTCAACATCGCTCTTCCTGATGGGCGGTTTTTATACGCTTGGCGAACGACGTCCGCTGGTTCTGATTCTGACGGCTGTCGGTGTCACGCTTGCTTTCTGGGGTTTGCTCTATGCCATGGGCATCTACCTGACCCCGGGCGATTTCTTCTATTATCTCGGTTGGATGTCAAACGATGCTTGAGGGAATTTTCTCCGGTCTTTCGACCGCTGTCATGCCGATCAACCTGTTGATGGTTGCGGTCGGCTGTTTCGCAGGCACCTTTATCGGGATGCTTCCCGGTCTTGGCCCAATCACTGCCATTGCCCTGATGATCCCGATCACCTACGGGTTTGATCCGTCCACCGGCCTTATTCTGATGGCGGGCGTGTATTACGGGGCAATCTTTGGTGGCTCGACCTCTTCTATTCTGATCAACGCACCGGGTGTTGCCGGAACGGTTGCGACCGCCTTTGACGGTTACCCGATGGCCCAAAAGGGTCAGGCTGGCAAGGCACTGGCCATTGCCGCCTACTCGTCTTTCTCTGGTGGTACGATTGCTGCGATCTTCCTGCTGGTTGCCGCACCGGCACTGGCGTCAGTATCGTTGTCGTTCCAGTCGGGTGACTATTTCGCACTGATGGTGCTTGGCCTGACGGCTGTGTCTGCCTTTGCCGGCAAGGGACAGGTTCTCAAGGCGATTACCATGACCCTGTTCGGGATCATGCTTTCGACCATCGGTACCGACCCGGCCGCTGGCGTCGCCCGCTTTACCTTTGGCAGCATGGACCTTGTCGATGGCATCAGCTTCCTTTTGCTCGCCATGTCGACCTTTGCCCTTTCAGAGGCCCTGCTCTCGATCCTGCGTCCGACCAAGGACACCCGTTCCGAGGAAGAAAAGGCGCTTAAAAGCCTGGGCTCGATGAAGCTGTCGAAGGAAGAAGTCAAGATCATGATCCCGGTCATCGGCCGTTCGTCGGTTCTTGGCTTCTTTACCGGCGTTCTGCCGGGTGCCGGTGCAACGATTGCATCCTTCCTTGCATACGGCATGGAACGCAATATTGCCTCGGCCAAGGAAAAACTCGGCTTTGGCAAGGGTTCTATCCGTGGTCTTGCGGCGCCTGAAACCGCAAACAACGCTGCGTGTTCTGGTTCCTTCGTACCGCTTCTGACCCTTGGTATTCCGGGTTCGGGCACCACGGCTGTGATGATGGGTGCTCTGATTTCCTATGGTGTTCAGCCAGGTCCGCGTCTGTTTGTTGAACAGCCTGACGTGTTCTGGTCGGTGATCATTTCGATGTATATCGGCAATATCGTGTTGCTGGTTCTGAACCTGCCGCTGATCCCGTATATCTCGCGTCTTCTGGCCCTGCCCCAGCAGCTTCTTGTTCCGTTCGTTCTGTTCTTCTCGCTGGTTGGTGTCTATCTGGTGACCTTTAACACCATGGACATCCACATGATGGTGATTGCAGCTGCAATCGCGATCGGCCTGCGTCTTTTGAACTATCCGATGGCGCCGATGCTGCTTGGCTTCATTCTGGGCAAGATGATGGAGGAAAACCTCCGTCGTGCACTGGCCATTAGCGACGGTTCCATTTCGTTCCTTTGGGAACGCCCGATCACGCTTGTGATCCTGTTGATCAGCATTCTGTTCCTTGCAGCCCCGTTGATCGGCAATCTGCGCAGCTGGTTGGCAAACCGCAAGTCAGCGCTTCCCAATGATGGTGAACTCTAAGATCTGCCTCTGAGCGACGTGAAGGATATTTGGTAATGCGGTTTCTTGATAATCTGTCGATTGGTCCCAAAACCCTTTTGGTTCCGGTCTTCCTGATGATCGTCATTGTCGCGATGGGGATTGCCACGGTGGCAACCCTTGAAAGCGAGAAAGACACCCTTACCAGCCTTCGCGTTGAAGCCTATGAACGGCGATCCGATGCGTTGACACTCAGCAACGCCCTGAACGAGGCGCACGGATCGCTGTTTCGTATCCTGACCTGGGACTCCAACGGCATTAATGCTGCTGTTGTCCCGGATCTTCGCGAACAGGTCGCCAAACTCGAAGAAGAACTCGCCCCCCTTGCCCAGCGTCTTGCCGCTGTGGGTGGTGATGCCTTTACCGAGAACTATGCGAAATACATGGAACAGGTGAACCAGTTCCTTGTTGAAAGCGAAATGAACATCTATGGCGCGCTGGAAGTCATTGCCCAGGCGGATGAAACCTTCCAGGCCCTTCAGGCGCCGCTTAACGATATCCTTGCCCAATCGCATGAAATTGCCACCACGTCGTTTGCCGATGCCTATGCGCAGGCCGAAGCCCTGCAGCGTGTCTTTGTCATCGTCGCACTGATTGTTGTGGTTGTTGCGGTTGTTGTGTCGGTCTTTGTCTCCCGGCGCATTTCACGACCAATGACCGACCTTGCCGAATTGATCGAACAAATTTCAAATGGCGATCTTGATGTGAGTGTTCGCGGCGGACAACGCGCTGACGAGATCGGCAAGGTCGCGCGCTCTGTCATGGTGCTGCGTGATCAGTCGAAGGAAGCAGAAGTCCTGCGTCAGGAACGCGAACGCGTGCGTGGCCTTGAAAGACAGCGCCAGCAAAACCTGATCGACGCCACCAATCATTTCCAGCGCGTCGTTCAGGAAGCCCTTTCCGGCTTTGATCAGGAATTCAGCTCGCTCAACGGATCTGCCAGCGACATGGAACAGATCGCAACCCTTGCCAGCGCGCGGTCCGCCGATGCGAACCAGCATTCAGAACAAGTTCTTCATCACATCGAAGCTGTTTCCCAGACGACCGCAAGCTTGTCTGAAGCCATTGCTGAAATCGGCCAACAGGCCCAGAACTCGGCCGAGGTTGCCGGACGTGCACGTTCCGAAAGTGAACAGTCTCGCGCCCTGTTTGAACAGTTGACCAACGCCACCCAGCGGATCGGTGATATCGTCAGCCTGATCGAAGACATCGCAAACCAGACCAACCTGCTTGCCCTGAACGCCACCATCGAGGCAGCACGCGCCGGTGACGCCGGCAAGGGGTTTGCGGTTGTTGCGGGGGAAGTTAAAAACCTCGCCTCCCAGACTGCACGCGCGACCGAAGATATCGCAAGTCAGGTCGAAGAAATCCGCGGCCTTACCGACAACGTGGTCAATGCCTTGCACGGTGTTGCCGATGTTATAGGCGAGGTTGATCAGTCGGCCGCTGCCATCGCCGCCGCCGTTGAAGAACAGCAGGCCTCAACGGCCGGTATTTCCGACAGCATTCAGGATGCCAATGGTGGTATGCGGACCGTGGCCGAGGCGGTTGGTGCGTTGGATAACGAAACAGCCCGCGTACATAACGGTTCTGCAAACGTAACGCGCGCCACCAGCACATTGAATGACGAAGCGACCAAACTGCGCAACGCAATCGATGGCTTCCTTGAACAAATCGAGAAAAACAAGGCCGAAGCATAATGACGAAAACACCGGATGGTCGCTCCGGCGCCCATTGGATCAACCGACTTTCCGGTGTTTTGACACCCCAGTTTTTCAAAAAACTGTCGATTGCTTTGGGGATTGGCCTTATTGGCGGCTTGATCGCCCATTTCATCAATATGCCTCTGGCATGGATGATGGGCCCGATGCTGGCCACGTTTGTCGCTAGCCTGCTGCGCGTGCCAATGGGTGTCCCGATGCAGTTTCGCTCTGGCATCCTTGGCGTTATTGGTATTTTCCTCGGCGCATCCTTTACCCCCGATACGCTTGATCAGGCCGCAAAGTGGCCGATCAGCATGATCGCGGTTCTGCTGTATGTTCCGATCATCACATTCGTGATCACCTGGTTCTATTCGCGCATTGCCCGTCTGGATCCGGCTACAGCGCTGTTTTCCGCAACCCCGGGTGGCCTGACACCAATGGTCGTTCTTGGGGCCGCGGCTGGTGGCAATGAACAGGAAATCGCCCTGACGCAGGGTTTGCGTGTTTTGCTGCTGGTGATGTCCGCACCACTGATTGTTTTGATGATCACGGGCGTTGTGGCAAATGGCCATGGCGATAGCCAATCGGTTCAAATGACACTCAACGAAGGCCTTTTGACCGCCGGTTGCGCGATCATCACAGTGCTGGTCTTTCGCAAGCTGCGCATCCCGGCGGCCTATATGACCGGTGCGATGGCGGCCAGCATGGTGTTGCACGTATCGGGCATCGTCGAGGGTAACCTGCCCGATTGGTTGCTTGCTGGAAGCCTGTTGATCCTTGGCTCCGCCATCGGCAGTCGGTTCTCGGGCGTCAAGATCGCTGTCCTTGTCCGTCTTGCGGGCTATTCGGTGCTGGCAACCTTCGTTGTCCTGGCCTTTACAGGCGGGGTTGCGTGGTTCGTATCGCAATGGCTGGATCTTGATTTCATTGCCGTATTGCTGGCCTTTGCACCGGGTGGCGTTGCGGAGATGTCATTGATTGCGCTCGCACTCAATGTCGAACCGAGCTTTGTCGCCTTTCACCATATCGTGCGCATTTTCGAAATCGTGTTGCTGGCGCCACTCCTTGCCAAGTGGTTTCAGCGCCACATGCAAAAGAAAGCCGCACGGCAAGATTAATCTGTTTCTGCCACTGCGTACGTGTGATTAGCCAAACATGTCCTTGGTGATCCCGTCATACCAGGCAACAGATTCCTCAAATGTATGCCGGCGAACATCGGCACTCTCATCGGGTTGGCTGATAAAGGATGACGTGCTGGCGATCGCGCCATCAACATTGCCATATTGCGCCCCGACCTTGATCCCGTCATTGGTTTCGACAAGGCTCCAGCACGTATTGAGATAACGCGCCGGAAAGACCCGCGCATCCATCAGATCCGCCATCAGATGCATCACCACCACTTTCGCCTGACTGTTGGCAGCGGATCCTGACTTTGGCATGGCGCCTGCGATGGACGCATCACCGATGACAAAGATGTTCTGATCGCGTTTGGACCGCATGCTTTCGGCATCCACCGGGCAGAAGCCGCTGTCATCCGACAGCCCCGTACTGATGGCAATACTCCCGGCCTGCTGTGCTGGAATGATGTTGAGCAACGCACCGCTAAACGTATCAAAGTCGGTCTCAACCGATCCGGCTTCTACATCGACACCTTTGATACCCCCATGGATATTGGGTCCATACCATTCCACCATGCCCGGATAGTATTTCTCCCACCCTTCCGCAAACAGTCCCTGTTTGGAGAATTTCTCCTTCGGATCAAGAACTACAATCGTGCAGTCAGTGAGCCCGCGTGCCTTAATCGTATGGGCAATCATGGAAACACGTTCATACGGGCCCGGCGGACAGCGATACGGATTGGGTGGCGCTACCATCACCACCTGATCACCGTTTTTAAGGCCATCAATTTTTGATTTAAGCAACTGTGTCTGTGGCCCCGCCTGCCATGCATGGGGGGCAATTTCCGCCAGCTCCGCCGAATATCCCGGAACACTATCAAATATCAGATCAATACCCGGTGACAGGACCAGCCGGTCATAGGGGATGGTTTCCCCGGTCGATGTGCGCACCTGCTGGGCTGTGCGATCAATTTCCTCTGCCCGGGCTGTCACTTTGCGAATGCCGTAATCATTGACCAACCGATCATATCCATGTGTGATCGACGCAAAATCGCGATAGCCACCCAGATACAGGTTGGAAAAGAAGCAGGTCGTGTATTTCTCGGAATCCTCAATCAGGGTGATGTTGATTGCCCCACCGGCCTTTTCCGCCAAATGACGGGCCACCGTCGCCCCACCGGCACCGCCGCCAACAATCACGACATTCTTGCGGCCTTGCGCGCGCAAAATGCCCGGCATTGCCATGACACCTGCACCGGCACCGAGAAACTTGTTGAACGTTCGCCTTGTGACATTGCTCATTTTCTTGTTCCTGATCCGTTGATTAACGACGTTTCACAAACTCCAACCTTTAGTCCTTCGTCGAGAAATAAATCGCCAGTGCCGCCAATTCTTCCATACCAAGGCTTACCATGATTGCCTGCATCACTGAATTGTCGCGCAGGCGGTATTTGTATTCCAGCATCGCCTCGACAAAATACTCGCGCGGCAAGCCGTCGATCACCGGGATCGCATGATTGGCAGCTTGTCGCTGATGACACATCACACATTCTGTCGCGAGATAAGCGCCGTAATCCGCATCACCGGGCATTGCCAATACCTGCCCGATGGCCTCACCCAATGGCATAGACGGTATCGGTTTTTCCGCACCGGCCTCAGCAAACGAAAAGTTCGGGATCAAGAAGATCCCGAACGCAACACACAACCAGATCCTATCAATGCCCAACACCCGAAACACGCGCGCTGTCAAAACCCTGCCACCATCCGCTTCATGATGTTTCCGGTGACAGTCACGCATTAATCGATCCCCCCGGCACCGTTTTCTTCATCGCCGTCCGGCGTAACATCAAGAATACGCGCGCGCATCACGATCTCAGCCGGACCGTCACCACAGTTTTCCATGCAGGGTTCAACATTGGTCGCGAAATTTGGCTCTTCCAGACGATCATCGGGATAGAAGTTCTCTTTGTTAGGCAACGAAATCTCGCTAAAGGTTTCATTGGATAACTCAAAGTCTTCTTCTGTGACAATGTCGTTCAAATACAACAGGTAAGCTGTAATTGCGTAGGTCTGATCCGCACTCAACGACCGGGCATTACCAAACGGCATTGCCCGATGGACATAGTCAAAAATCGTCGAAGCGAACGGCCAATAAGACCCGATGGTTTTAACCGGACGATCCGCCGTCAGGGTATCAAAGCCCCCCGATAATACCGGCCAGCGTCCCTCACCTTCACCAAACACGCCGTGACACACCGCGCAGTTTTCATCATAGAGCACGCCACCATCGGCAACAGTACCGCTGCCAACAGGTAGCCCGACACCGTCCGGACGAACATCAATATCCCATGCTGCGATTTCTTCGGGCAGTGCTTCGCGGCCAAGATGATGAACACCATGCTCAGGGATCACTGCATCCGCTGCATTCACAGCAGGTTCCGCCGTAGATGCGGTTTCAACAGCTGCTGCTGCCGGTGCAGACTCAGGTTCCGCTGCGGCTTGCTCTGCACTTTCCGAGAAGGTTGCCAGATAGGCGATCACATTGGCGATCTCGTCGTCCTTTTTCAGGCCGGTAAAGGCCATCTTCGTACCTTTGACATAGTCGCGCGGTTTCGCCAGATATTCGGTCAGACTGTCGTGGTCCCAGACCAAACCTTCTTCACCGGCCTTGGTCATCGCCTTGGAATATTTGAAATCCTCAAGCGATCCTGCGACACGTCCAAAGATTTCATTGAGTTCCGGTCCGACCTTGTTTTTGGCTCCTTCACCCACGGCGTGACAGGCAGCACATTTGTGGAAAACCTTTTCGCCGGCATCTGCATCTTGCGCGTTGGCATTGGTTGCCCATGCTGCGCCAAGCAGAACGATGCTTGCGGTAAACTTAAGAAACTTCGACATTTTCCGCCTCTCCGTTCGACTTCAGATACCAGGTCTGGATGCCATTATTGTGATAGATGGAGTTATCGCCACGCGCCGCGCGCAGGGCGTCCTTGGTCGGCTGGACGTACCCCTGTTCGTCAATGGCACGCGATTGCAGATAAAGCGGCGATCCGTCCCAGTTGAACTCGTAATAGAAGCGATGCAGCGACCGGCTAAGGCTCGGCCCGTCAATCCGGGCATGCTGCCAGTTGCGGCCACCGTCAATCGACACATCAACGCGCTTGATCTTACCATGGCCAGACCATGCAACGCCGGTAATGATCGTATGGCCGCGGCCATGGGTGATCGGCGCCTGCGGGCTTGGATTGGTGATGACGGATTTGACATCCATCGCCCAGGTAAAGCGCCGGGCACGGCCATCCGGCATAAGATCGGTATATTTCGACGTCTCTTCGCGGAGCTGCCATGGCTTATCGCCGACCTCGATCCGGCGCAGCCATTTCACCCACATATTGCCTTCCCATCCCGGAACGCACAGGCGGACCGGATATCCTTGTTCGGGGCGCAGGGCCTCACCATTCATTTTGAAAGCAACAAGGCAGTCATCAAGCGCCTTTTCAATCGGGATCGAACGCCCCATACCCGATGCATCGGCACCTTCGGCCAGGATCCATTTCCCGGCTGGTTTAACGCCGGCTTCTTCCAGAAGTGTCCGCAGGCGGACACCGGTATACATCACATTGTGCAGCATACCGTGGGTAAACTGGCAGCCGTTAAGCTGCGCGCCACGCCACTCCATGCCAGAGTTCGCCGCACATTCAAGGAAGTAGACCCGGTTTTCACGCGGAAAACGCATCAGATCCTGCATGGTAAAGACAAGCGGCTTGTCGACCAGACCATTGATCATCAGGCGATGCTCGGCCGGGTCCACTTCGGCGACCCCGCTGTGATGACGCTCAAAGCAAAGACCATTGGGCGTGATGATGCCGTCAAGTTCATGCAACGGTGTGAAGTTGATCGACGATATCGGATCGGCGGTCAGCCATGGCACATCGCGACGTACGACATGTGCTTCAAACGGTGACGGCACACCATAAGGTGCGGCATCCACGCCCGGACCGGAATACTGGTTCCAGTCCTTGAGTTCCGTAATCGCCGGATCCGGGGTTCCGGCCGCCAACGCAGCACCGCCACCAATTGCGGCAACCGCCGCCCCACCGGCGGCTGTTAGACCACCCTGAAGAAAGCTGCGCCGACTTGGCACAAAATTCTTATCTTTCTGAGGTTGTTTGGACATGGCTCTTGGTGCCCTCCCTACACATTCGATATTTTATATATATTGAGGCGAAAAATGCCCTGCCCGGTGATTGGAACCGGCAAGGTGATTTCGCCTAGTTCATTCCAATCACTTTCACGGTGTCATTGCGTGGAATATCAATGACCTTGTGGCGGGTGATGTAGTTTTCCATCAGATCGTAGACAGCGGGTCCTTCAACGCCTTCGTTGACGGATGCCCAACCGGCGACGACATAACTGCGATCCGCTTCAATCGGCTCGCCAGTCTTGATCATTGTCATGTTCGAGATGCGGTTGCCGATGCTTTCCTTGGGTGCGCAGCTATAGGCCATGCCACCGACACGGACCATGTCCCCCCCCTGTTGGAAGAACGGATCCTTATTAAACAGGTTGTCACAAACGTCCTCGAGGATTTCCTTGATCTGCGTGCCTGTGAATTCCAGACGATAAACCGACGGGTAATTCATACTGGTCTGGTTATAAAGATCATCGATAGTGATATCGTCACCCGGAAGCAATGTCGTGCCCCAACGGAAGCCCGGGCTGAATGCCAGTTCGGCATCCCGTTCTTCCATGATGCCCTGACAAATCAGGTCATCCCAGGTGCCGTTGAAATTACCGCGGCGGTACAGCAAACCAGATGTCTTGCCGATGACGCGATTGCACTCCGCCTCATAAGGTGCACGGACCTCGTCAATCTTGGCGGCCATTTCTGGATCCGGATCGATTACATCCGAGAACACCGGAATAAGTGCGGAATGATAATCGGTTACGCGCCCATCTTTAACTTCCAGATCAACGCGCCCCAGATATTTGCCGTGTGAACCCGATGACAAAAGCAATGTATTGCCGATCTTGATCGCCTCTGGCACGGCATCATGGGTGTGGCCTGTCAGGATGACATCAATGCCATTCACAACGGTCGCCAGTTTCTGGTCCACGTCAAATCCGTTATGCGATAACAAGACGACAACAGCGGCCCCGGCCTCGCGCGCAGCATCGACATTGGCCTGAATGACTTCCGGGCGAATACCAAACGACCAGTTCGGGATCATCCAGCGCGGATTGGCAATCGGGGTATATGGCATGGCCTGCCCGATCACCGCGACCTTATGTCCGCCGGCTTCATAGAACGCGGTATGCTCGAAAACCGGTTCATCCCATTCTGTGTCAAAAACGTTGCTAGCCAAAAATGGATAACCGAGATCATCAACGATCTCCTTGACCCGGTCTTCGCCAAAGGTGAATTCCCAGTGACCGACCATCGCATCCGGCTTGAGCAGCTTCATGCAATCAACCATGTCCTGCCCATTGGTCTTGAGTGACGTATAGGACCCCTGCCAGGTGTCACCACCATCAAGGAACAGAACGTTGTTATCCCCGCGTTCCGCACGGATCGCCTTGACCAGCGTCGCGGTGCGATCAAGGCCGCCAAGGCGTCCATAAGTCCGCGCCATATCGACATAATCGACCATGGTGTGAGCATAGGCGAGCGGACTGCCGCGTTTAATCCCGAAGTGGGACAGGAATTCCTCACCGACCAGATGTGGCGGAATGCCTTCAAATGCTCCGACGCCATAATTTTCTGATGGCGGGCGGAAATAGACAGGCTTTAGCTGGGCATGAACATCAGTGAAGTGCAAAAGCGTAATGCTGCCTTTGCTGTCAAACTTCAAAAGGTCGTCCTGGGTCAGACGCTGTTGGGCAGCCACACGGGTCAAACTGCCCATATAGCCTGTCGCTGCGGTGGTCACAGCAGCCCATTGCAAAAATTCACGGCGCGAAAACATTTATTGGTGGCCTCCGGGCAATATTCACCTGTTCGGCAACGCGGCCGAGGCATTTAAAGGAAGAAAGGCGGGGCAACCGGGAGGATAATCCAATCACCCCTGTAGTAACTTTTGAGTCTTATTGACGAACTGCCGGTGTCTCGACGGACAAGCCAGTCCCACGCCAGGTCACATAGACCTCAAGCGCCATCAGTTCGTCAGAAAATGCAGCCGGGAATTCCGCACGGGTATCACGGATGCAACCGCGGAAACGGTTGTGCAGTGACACCAGACTGGCCTGCTTCAGGCGATAGGTCGGGAACCCGTTCACATTGCCCTGACTAAGATGGTCGGCGCGAATGTAGTTGCCATTGTTCTGCTCATGACAGGATGCACAGGAAAGATTGAGCTGCCCGGTCCGGGTGTAATAAAGCTCGTTGCCCTTCTCCCACCAGCTCTGCATGTGCCCTTCGGCAAGATCGATGGCAACAGGCGTACCCAAAGACTGATGTTTGACATAGGCGGTCAACGCCTTCTGTTCAGGGGCATCAAACTTATAGGCCTCTGCCCCCATCTCTTCGGTGCGGCACTTGTTGATCTGAAGTTCCACATTGATCGGGCGGTTGGATGCTTCATCCCACTTCGGGAAGCTTGCCCCGACACCAGCCATGCTTTCCTCGGCATCGCCATGACAGGATGCGCAGGATTTACCGGCACTTCCGTCAACCGTATTCCAAAGATCCGCACCGTCCTGCACTTCAAGCATTCCGGGGTTTTCAAAGGTATCGGTTTCCAAAAGACGCGTTTCTTCGGTTCGATACAGCCAACCTGACAGCACCTCGTCAAGCGGGTGCCCCTCTGGCGGTGCCGCCCGGGTGATCATCTGGATTTCGCCGTCAATGACGAGTTCATCGTCAACCGGCCCACCGGCAAACGCAATCCCCGGGACAAGTGCGGTCATGGCAACCGCAGCAGCTTTGGCTATGATTTGGTTTCTCAAGACATTCCCTCCCGATACAGTGGCGGGCCCGTGATCACCTGGATCAAGGACCCGTCCCGAATCATTTTATGGCGATCTTGTTTTCAGTCTCGTAGACAGAACCGTCATCATCCAACCAGCTGAACTTGAATGTTCCAGCCTCGGTAACCTTGGCGGAAAACTCGATATAGGGGTTGGCGGAAATTGCCGGCTCGAGTTCACAGGAAAACACAGACTTGCCGTTGAATTCACAGGTGAACTTGTTGATGATCTGGCGCGGGATGAGATTGCCATCCTTGCCCTTGCGCAACCCTGATTCCATCGGATGGTTGATCAGGGTCTTGATGGTGATGATCTCACCAGCCGATGCGGATTTCGGCACTTTTACACGCGGCTTGATATTGTCCATTTGACTTTCTCCCGATCCGATCAGCCGCCGCAACCACCGATGGTCACTTTGACTTCTTTTTTATCCATGAAAACCTGCCCCTTGCTGGTCTTTGCAACCGCAACCACATTCTGGGTTTTCGCTAGACGCATGCGGGTTTTCGCTTCGGCTGCACCGCTCATCGGCGTGAAGTGGAATACAGCGACATCCGGATTTGGGTTGCCTTCGGCATAGATGACAACCGACTCAACGTAATCGTCATCCGTCATCGGGCTTGCCACAGACACTTCGATCGGCACGGTGTTGCCGTTTTCGGCAATTTCCGGCGTCGTCAGGGTCAGGTCACCACCCATCGCAGGCTCTTTACCACCGGCAAAGTTTTTGATGCTTTCGGCTGTGGCTTCCGGCGTGGCAGAGGCGGACAGCGAGAAGCCGAACACTCCGGCTGCAGCTGCACCGACCGATGCACAAAGCATTTGGCGTCGTGTGAGATTCATCTTGGTTCCTCGGTGGTTGTTATTCTTTGAGCGTCGCCAAATAGGCCACGACATCTTCAACTTCCTGCGCGGTCAGGATTGTTTTGCCGACCAGATCTTCACGGACATTGATGCCGACATTCAGCGAATAGAAACCCGGCATAACCGTCTGCTCGGAGAAAACTTCTTTGGCATCAGCCACGATGGCGCGAAGTTCGCCCTCGCTCCAGCGGTCGGCAGCACCGTCAAGCGGCGGCCCGACTTCGCCGTGGAACAGCTGGTCGCTTTGATCTTTGACAGCGTGACATGCCAGACAGTTGCCAAGGCTGCGATTGGCAAAGACCTTACGCCCGTTTTCCGGGTCTCCCGGCTGGCTGGTCAATGACTGGGATACGGACATGTCATCGAATTTGACATCGGCAGGTGCAAGTGCATCAGCTGCGGCAAGGGCCGGAAGGCCAACGATCAGGCACGCAAGAAAGGTTCTTGGTTTCCAAGACATGGCGTTGTGGTTCCTCCTGTGACGATGCCCCTGCCCTCTGTGTGGCATATGAACATCCCCGGTCTGACATCTGGCGGCTCTGACGGCGCCTTTAGTTGAAGTTATTCAAACTCAACTTTTAATTCAACACATAAATATGATATTTTTAATGTTTCATGTGCTGAACTATCAATTATGCATGCATTGCAAGGGGTTGCTACTGCCCCAAACGACCCTCTTCCTGAAGCTTCTGAATGATGCGGGCATGATATTTCTGGAAGTGCTCGTCGGTTTCGTAGCCCTTCTCGTTCACCCAGCGAAACATATTCAGGAACGTCCATTTGCCAAACGCGCCCGGCATGGTCGCAACCGCGGCCTCGGCGGCATTCTTGCCGTCTTCCGGTGCTTCTTCAGGCAAAAAAACGATGGTCGGGGTAAAGACATAGCCCCACTTGCGGGCGGCGGTTTTCTCGCTCAGCACGTCGCCATCGAGATCAATCACCTCTTCGTCGCCAAACATGTTGTACTGGACGACCTTGAAGTTCTCCTTGATGTAGTCGGATACCTCTGGATCGCTCAGCAGTTCGGTATGCATCTTGGCGCAATAGATGCAGCCGCGCTGTTCAAAGATCATCACCAGACGCTTGTTTTCATCCCGGGCAGCCGCAATATCGTCGGCAATATCGCGAAATGTGATGGAAAACCAGTCTTGCTTGTGAAGACCATCTTCGCCCACGGTTTCCGCGTGCGATCCGTGTGACCAACTCATTACCAGCAAACCGGCGACCAGATATTTCGCCAAAGGCACTCCACGCAGCAGATGACGCATATTCATGACGCAACTCCTATCCGAGGGTCGAAAGCGAGGGGAAAGTCTCAAGCAACCATTGGGCGATGGCCGACATTTGCCCGGTCATAAACAAGATACCGGTCAACACCAACAAGATCCCCATCGCCCGCTCAACAGTGTGCATGTGTCGTTTGAATTTTCGGGACCAGCCAACGAATTGCCCGGCGAAAAGCCCCGCCAGCGCAAAGGGCAAACCGATTCCCAGCGAATAAACCGCAAGCAACCCTGCCCCGCGCAATGCCGTGCTTTCCGCCCCGGCAACAAACAGGATCGCGGCCAGTGCGGGGCCCACACACGGTGTCCAGCCAAAGGCAAAGGCAAGCCCCATCACATAGGCCCCGACAAGACCCGCCGGCTTTTTCGGCACATTGACCCGCGCATCGCGATACAAAAGCGATATCCGGAAAACCCCCATGAAATGGAGGCCCATGATCGCAATCATGATCCCGGCAATGATCGATAAAATGTCGAAATAACTCGCCAGTGACTGGCCAATGACGCTCGCCGTCGCACCGAGTGCGATGAAAATTGTGCTGAAACCAGCGACAAAGGCCAATGCCGTAAAGAACACCTGGCGTGACTTCGCACTTGCGACCGCGCGATCATCAAGATCCGTAACACTGACCCCTGCCAGATAGGCAAGGTATGGCGGCACAATCGGCAAAACACATGGCGTAAAGAACGACAACACCCCCGCAAGGAAGGCTGCGCCGAAACCAATATCGAGCAATTCATGTTCCTCCCGGCGCTGTGGGTATCTGATTTTGGAATTTGTTTATCAGCGCCTCTTCAAAGAATAGTATTTTTCATATATAATTCAATCATAACTTTATGTAGAATTCAGACATATGAAAAAACCGCACATTTCCCGGGTTTTCCGGCTCACTCTGGCCATGATTTTCGCATCACAGATGTGGATTGGCTCTGCATTGGCGACCGAATTGCTGATGCTTGAACAGAAGGGATGCGCATGGTGTGTGCGCTGGCATCAGGAAATCGGCGAAGCCTACCCCAACACCGATCAGGGCAAACTGGCCCCTCTTCGCCGTGTTGATATTCATAAATGGCCCGAAGACCTTGATCACATCGCGCGTGAACGTGTTACACCGACATTCGTGTTAATCAAAAACAACCGGGAAGTCGCCCGTCTGCGCGGTTATCCCGGCGATCATTTTTTCTGGCCGATGCTTGACGAGATGCTCTCGCAATTGCCGAACGATTAGGAAAACTGTATATTCGGTTTGAAGCACAGTATCCAATCGTGTATTGACCTTGATGTCTGGTATAATCGGACATCTAATGGCTTTGGCCCTTTAACCGACGAGCACAGCAAACGATGGCCCTACCACGTTTCAAGCAAAACATGGACTCGACCGAAGCCGAAGCTCTCCTCAAGCAGGCGCGCAAGGCCAGCGAGATGCTCAAGGCGCTGTCGCATGAGACACGCTTGCTGATCCTTTGCATCCTGCAGGAAGGCGAAAAGTCGGTATCCGATCTCGAAGAAATTCTGTCCATGCCCCAGGCCGTTGTATCCCAGCAACTGGCACGGCTTCGCATTGATGGCCTGGTCTCGGCCCGCCGCGAAGGCCGCATGATCTATTACCGCATTGTCGATACGGAAATGGCGACCATCATTGGTACGCTTTATGACCTGTTCTGTGCCCCGGTCCGCGATGAAGAAAAAGCCGCTGCCGAATAGGCGACAACTGCTGATCGAAAAAGCTTCCTTGAATTAGAACAGAAAAAACGTCACGATTCCGCCGACGCCTTGGCAAAAAATTACAATCAACAAGGCGGGAGGAAAACGTCATGCTGGGTTTGGATAATCCCTGGGCCCTGCCGCTTGTCGGTGTTTTGACCGGCATCGTGGTGGGAATTGTCGCACGTCGACAACATTTCTGCACGATGGCAGCCCTCGAACGCTATTGGTTTGCTGCCAACAGCATCGGTCTGCGCGCCTGGGTGCTGGCGGCCATCACTGCACTATTCTGCACCCAAACGTTGGTCGCGCTTGGCGTTATTGATCTTTCAAACAGTTTCTACATCACCCCGACCCTGCCGATTGCAGGCAGCATTCTGGGCGGGCTGATGTTTGGCTTTGGCATGGCCTTTGTCGGCACCTGCGGATTTGGTGCCATCATTCGCTTGGGCGGTGGCAATCTGCGTGCGCTGGTTGTCCTGACCGGTATCGGACTGGCGGCCATTGCTGCCCTTCGCGGCGTAACGGGCCATTTTCGCGTCTGGTTTCTTGATCCGCTGTCGATTGAATTCACCTCAGCCGGATCGCAATCGATTGGCGCGATAGCATCAAACGCCAGCGGATTTGATCTGCACTTTCCGATTGCCCTGCTGATCAGCGCCATCGGGCTTTGGTGGGTCTTTCGCAGTTCTGAGTTCCGTGCGGAGCGCGCCAAGGCGCTTGGCGCCATCACAATTGGTGCCTGCATTTCGCTCGGTTGGGTATGGACGACAAGCTTTGCACAATATCGCTTTGTTGAAACCCAGATCGAGGCAGGATCCTTTGTCACCCCGGTGGGCGACACGATCATGCAGATCATCACCGTTACCGGGGCCCTGCCCGATTACGGGGTTGGATTGGTGATCGGGGTGTTTCTGGGCGCTGCACTGGCAGCTTGGAAAAGCAACGACATGCGCTGGGAAGCCTGCGATGATGCCCGCGAACTTGGTCGCCACCTGCTGGGTGCATTCTTGATGGGAACTGGCGGCGTTTTTGCCCTTGGCTGCACCATCGGCCAAGGTGTCAGCGCGTTCTCCACGCTGGCAATCTCTTCGCCGATTGTGATGATCTCGATTGCCATTGGGGCGCGGGTGGGTCTTGGCGTCCTTCTTGAAGGATCACCGTTCGGGTTCCTGCGCGCAATATCGCTGCGCAAGCACGGTTAAACCAAGCCCCAAGCAGCGATTATTGCGCCACAACAAACCGATATGCCGGACCGGCCCGCTCGATCACGCCAAGGCCTGGATGCGGCATGTGGAAGCCGATAATCCGCGATCCATCAACAGCAAGCCGATCCAGCAACATCTTGCGCGTGGCAATGCCCTTTTCGGCATCCTGATCAGATCCGCTTGGCCATTCTGGATGGATCAGGGATACCGCAATATTGGTAATGGCATCACCCACCACAAGCGCACTGTTTGATCCGTCATGGATCATAAACGACGTATGCCCGGGTGTGTGACCGGCGGTATCGACCGCCTCGACACCGGGTACCACCTCTGCACCATAATCGAACAACTCGATACGGTCCTCAAGGAAGGCCATACGGTTGCGCGCCCCAACCACGAAGCTTTTGCGCGCGTCGGGCGTTTTTTCAAGCGTATCCTCGACCTGCCAGTATTCCCACTCGATCCGGTTCATGTGATAGCGCGCGTCGGCAAAGATCAATTCGTCGAAATCATCAATCAGCCCCCACAGATGGTCAGGATGCGCGTGGGTGAACACAATATCGGTCACCTGATCGGGACTGACACCAGCTTCTTCAAGGTTGTCCATAAGCTTGCCGGCTGACGGCATGAAATTCGGGCCTGCGCCGACATCAAACATCACCACCCGATCACCACGGCGCAAAACGGTGATGTTGCAATCGGGCAGCAGCGCATCCGTTGGCTGCCCCTCAGCCTTAAGCAACGCTACCAGTTCATCCTGTGAAACGTCGGGAAAGGCAAAAGATAACGGCAACATCAGATTACCATCCGATATGACCGCGATGTCTGACGCACCAAGTTTCAAGGAACCAAGCGCTGACGCAGCCCCGGGAAACAAACCGGCCGCCCCCATACCCGCCAGTGCCAACGACGATTTCAGAACATCACGACGAGACCAGGAATTGTTTCCAGCCATTGCATCCTCCACATATATGTTTTTTTGAATGAATGCACTCATGGTTGATTTGGTCAACCTAAAAACATACCACGCGGAGTTTTCCACGCGCCAATAGCCCAGGATACCGCACCAAACCGCGGGTACGATACCTAGCCAACGCCATGTGATTTGTTCTTTATTTGCAAGGAACTAAAGAAAACATTGATCTCACTGCATTCAGTGACGATCTACCGCCCTTTCGACAATCTCGTCGTGGTCCAGAACGGGTGCGACGTCGATGTCACTGGCATCCATCATCCCTGAAACACGTTGCAGGGCTGCGATGAGAAACGTCTGTTCCCATTCCTCTAGATTGTTGAACTTGTCCGAAAAACGGTCATGAAGCGCCATCGGCGCGCGGTCCAGAATAGCCCTGCCCTGATCGGTAAGCCTGACGAACACCTTGCGCTTGTCGGTGTCTCCGCGCTCGCGTGTCACAAGCCGCATCGCCTGCAACTTATCGACAAGCGCCGTGGTCGATGCCTGGGCCAGATTAACCTTGGCCGCGATCTGGCCAACCGTCATCTCGCCGAATTCCTCAAGCGATTGCAAAACAAGAAGCTGGGATGTTTTAAGCCCGGTCACCTTACCAAGCTTTTTGGCGTGGATATCACTCGCCCGCAAAATGCGGCGGATGGAGATCAACGCTTCATGCAATTTATCCATTGTTATTTTCCGGACGTTTTTCGTTTCTATAGCAAGCGTTGTTTTAGCCCCGGACCCGCGGCTGCGCAACGCTTTAAGACACTTTTATATCGAATTTCGATCATTTATTCCATCGATTATCGCTCTATTCAGGAAACAATATTTCATCGAAAGAATATTATCCTTATCGAAGGGCGATACATCAATGTTTGGCTTATTATCAGAAACTTACGGAGTTTCACAGGAAAGTCACAGAGAAGGGGTTGATCAATTTGTATCGTTGTTCTATACATCTCTCGCGACATAAATGATCGTGTATCGAAATAACAGAGCAGGCAGACCGATGAAAATTGCCAACACAAACGGCAATACCGGCCAGAAAGCCAACCTGATTATCCGTAAACCCAAGGCCACAGACGGCGCTGCGGTGAATAACCTCATTGCCGACTGCAAGCCGCTGGATGAAAACTCGATGTATTGCAATCTGCTGCAGTGCTCGCACTTCTCAGGCACGTGCGCGATTGCCGAACTGAACGGCGAAGCCGTCGGTTTCGTTTCGGGCTACATCGTCCCCGACCAGCCTGAACAGCTTTTCATTTGGCAGGTGGCAGTTTCGCCCAAGGCCCGTGGCCTGCGTCTGGCGAAGCGTCTGATCCTTGATATTCTGGATCGTCCGTCCTGCCACAACGTCTCGCAGCTGAACACAACGATCACCTCGACGAACGCACCGTCGCAGGGTGTCTTCCGTTCCGTTGCGCGCGAACTGGGTGCTGATGTTAAGCGCAAGGTCCAGTTTGAACGCGAAACACACTTCGAAGGCGCCGCTGCCAGCGAAATTCTTTGGCAGATCGGTCCGTTCGAGCGCGAAGACGTCGAACGCGTCGCCGCCTAATCCGGCTGACCTAATTTTCCCACTTGTCATACTCGAAATGGCATCGACCATTTCTGGAACATCCGGCACGCCGGAACGTTCGGTATGACAGGTGGACTTGATTTTCCCAATCTGAAAGAGGGAACTATGACTGTATTTGATCGCCTTGAATCGGAAGTTCAGAGCTATGCACGCTCCTTCCCCGTAACCTTTGAAAGTGCTGAAGGCGCTTGGCTGACCGATGTCGATGGCAACCGCTATCTTGATTTCCTTGCCGGTGCCGGCACGCTGAACTATGGCCATAACCATCCTGTCCTGCAGGAAAAGCTGATTGATTATATCAAATCAAACGGCGTAACCCATGGTCTGGACATGCACACCAAGGCAAAGGCAGCGTTTCTTGAAGCGCTCGAAGAGAAAATCTTCAAGCCGCGCGACATGGAATACAAAGTCCAGTTTACTGGCCCGACCGGCACCAACGCCGTCGAAGCTGCTCTTAAACTGGCCCGTCGCGTCAAGGGCCGCGAAACCGTGATTTCGTTTACCAACGGCTTCCATGGTTGCACGCTTGGTTCGCTTGCCATCAC
Organism: Thalassospira profundimaris WP0211; assembly: GCF_000300275.1. Taxonomy (GTDB): domain Bacteria; phylum Pseudomonadota; class Alphaproteobacteria; order Rhodospirillales; family Thalassospiraceae; genus Thalassospira; species Thalassospira profundimaris. The sequence continues at coordinate 116,238 of NZ_AMRN01000007.1, forward strand.
GGGTAACGAACATCATCGTGGCGCTGCTGGCGTCTCGCTTGATAATGCTGTTGCCGTGCCGTTTGACGGTTATATGGGTGACGGTGCTGATACCACCGAGTATCTGGACCGTGTCCTTTCGGACAACTCCAGCGGTATCGCCCTGCCCGCAGCCGTGATCGTCGAAACCCTTCAGGGCGAAGGTGGCCTGAATGCCGCTGACTTCGGCTGGCTCAAGAACCTGGAAAAGGTTTGCCGCAAGCATGACATACTTCTGATTGTCGATGACATTCAGGCGGGCTGTGGTCGTACCGGTACGTTCTTTAGCTTCGAACCTGCTGGCATCAAGCCGGACATCATCACGCTGTCGAAATCCCTTTCGGCGTATGGTCTTCCGCTTGCCGTGGTTCTGATGAAGCCGGAACTCGATGTCTGGCATCCGGGCGAACATAACGGCACCTTCCGTGGTAACAACCACGCGTTTGTGACTGCTGCTGCTGCGCTTGACCATTTCTGGTCGGATGACAAGTTTGCTGCTGATGTACGCGACAAGGCCGCGTTCCTTGAAGCGCGCCTCGATGAAATCATTGATCGCTATGGCGATGGCAAACTCTATCGCAAGGGCCGCGGCCTGATGCAGGGTATCTGCTTTGAAAGTGGCGAACTGGCATCCAAGGTCACCAAGGAATGCTTCAAGCATAACCTTGTGATCGAAACCAGTGGTCCGGAAGATGAAGTGGTCAAATGCCTTGTGCCGCTGATCATCTCCAAGCAGGATCTGGCACATGGACTGGAAATCCTTGAACTGGCAACCGCCAAAGCCATGGGCAAGGACGTTTCCCCGTCCAAAGCAGCCGCTGAGTAACATAGTTTGGGCGACGCTTAACTGCGTCGCCCGACCCCACAACTTAATTATATCAAAGAGTTAAAAATGATTGTTCGTACTCTGAAAGAATGTGAAGCATCCGGTCGCCGCGTGGTTTCGGACAACTGGGAAAGCACCCGTCTGTCGCTTGCCGAAGATGGCATGGGTTTCTCGTTCCACATCACCACCATTTATGCCGGCACCGAAACCGAGATCTGCTACGCCAACCATTTCGAGACGGTTTACTGCATCTCGGGCAACGGCGAAGTTGAAACCATTGCTGACGGCAAGAAATACAAGATCGAGCCGGGCACGGTTTACATCCTCGACAAGCATGACCGCCACTATCTGCGCGGCGGCACCGAGGACATGGTAGTTGCCTGTGCCTTCAACCCGCCGCTGAATGGCCGTGAAGTGCATGACGAGAACGGTGTTTATCCGCTCGATGGCGAAGCACTCGCAAGCTAACAATTTCTGGTCGGGCGGCACCTAACGACTGCCCGACCATTTAAAGCATATTCTTTAAAGGAAACGCCCCTAAAGGAGGCAACATGCTTTCAGCCCAGAAAAACAAGGACGCAGGGCATAGCGTTCACAAGATCGGCGGTACGTCGATGACCCAGGTTGATGCGGTCATGGACAACATTCTTGTCGGCAACCGTAAGGAAGACGAACTTTACAACCGTGTCTTTGTTGTTTCGGCATATGGCGGTTTTACCGACCTTTTGCTGGAAAACAAAAAGACCGGTGAACCGGGCGTCTATCAGCTTTACGCCGGCTCGGAAACCGATTGGGCCTGGGGCGATGCCTTGACCAAGGTCTCCGAAAAGATGTGCGCCATTAACGAAGAAATTTTTGGCGACGCGCCGGAACAGAAGCTTGCCAATGCCTTTGTGCAGGAACGCATTGAAGGCACCCGCAGCTGCCTGATGGATCTTCATCGTCTATGCAGCTTCGGTCACTTCAAGCTTGAAAAGCATCTTCTGACCGTACGTGAAATGCTCTCAGCCATTGGTGAAGCCCATAGTGCGCACAACACCATGCTTCTCCTGCGCGCCAAGGGTGTGAATGCGGTCTTTGCCGATCTTTCGGGCTGGCGTGAGCCAGAGGCCTCTACCCTTGATGGTCGCATTGGAAAGGTGTTTGATGACATCGACCTTTCCAAGCAGCTTGCCATTGCGACTGGCTATGCCCAGTGCAGCGAAGGCCTCATGAGCATCTATGGCCGTGGCTATAGTGAAGTGACGTTCTCGCGCATTGCCTGCCTGACCCAGGCGCGCGAAGCGATCATTCACAAGGAATTCCACCTGTCGAGCGCCGATCCGCGCATCGTCGGCGAAGACGCTGTGCGCCCGATTGGCCGCACCAGCTATGACGTGGCCGATCAGTTGTCGAACATGGGCATGGAAGCCATCCACCCGCGTGCGGCCAAAGGCCTTCGTCAGAACGATATTCCGCTGCGGATTGCCAATACCTTTGAACCGGAACATCCGGGCACGGTTATTGACGATCATTGGGAGCCGGAAAACAGCCGTGTTGAAATCGTGACTGGCGTTCCGACCGCGTTCGAGATTGAAGTCTTCAATCAGGATATGGTTGGTGTTCCAGGTGGCGAGGAAGCGATCCTGAACGTTCTGAAACGTTACAAGGTCCCGACCGTTACCAAGAACCTGAACGCCAATACGATTACGCATTACGTGTCGGCACCGCTTAAGCAGATCCGCCGCTGCGTTGACGAGATCGAGGCAAATCAGCCAGAGGCAACCGTTCAGACCCGTAAGGTCGCGATTGTCTCAGTGATTGGTGCCAACATCGAACAGCCGGGTCTGTTCGCCCGCGCGGTATCGATCCTTGATGATGCCGGTGTTGAGCTGGTGGCATCCCACTATCCGAGCCGCCGCGTTGATCTGCAGTTTGTTGTTGCCGAAGGCGACTTCAACAAAGCGATTGTTGCGCTGCATCGCGGCCTCGTCGAAGGCAAAAAAGAAGAAAGTGCGTCATCCAAGAAAACCAAGGATGACAGAACCGAAAAACAGGAAAAGCTCAAGGCTGCATAAGCCAAAAGGGCATCCGAACATCACAGCAAAACCCGCAAGTGCCGCATTGGCCTTGCGGGTTTTGTTTTGCCTTGATCATATGCTTGTCAGTTTTGATGCAGCGCGATAGGACTTAAAGGATAAACGGGGCACACCAGCAAAACAGACGGGACATCGACCATGACCACGCATAACAGCAAAGCCATCAACGAACTCCTCGACGTCATGGCAAAGCTGCGCAACCCCGATGGTGGCTGCCCGTGGGATCTGGGACAGGATTTCTCCACCATTGCCCCCTACACCATCGAAGAAGCCTACGAAGTGGCTGATGCGATTGCAGACAATGACATGCCAGAGCTTTGCAACGAGTTGGGAGATTTGCTGTTGCAGGTGGTGTTCCATGCCCAGATGGCGAAGGAAGCCGGTCATTTCGAGTTCGAAGACGTCGCCAATAGCATCGTTTCAAAAATGATCAGCCGCCATCCGCATGTATTTGGCGACGGGGATGCCACGACGACCGATAGCGTCAATCAGACTTGGGAAAAGATCAAGGCCGCCGAACGCGCCCGAAAGGCAGAAGACAAAGGCCACGAACGCCACAGCGCCCTTGATGGGGTCGCAAGCGCCCTGCCCGCGTTAATGCGGGCAGAAAAATTGACCAAACGTGCCGCGCGTGTCGGGTTCGACTGGCCCAGCACCGAAGAAGTCTTTGACAAGCTTCACGAAGAAATCGACGAACTCAAAGCCGAAATGACCGAAAACCCGGATCCGACCCGCCTGCAGGATGAACTTGGCGATATGCTGTTTGTGATGGCCAATCTGGCGCGCAAAATCGGTGTTGATCCCGAAGTGGCGCTTCGCGGAGCGAACCATAAGTTCACCAAACGCTTCCACTTCATCGAAGACGAACTCGCGCGCGACGGCCGCACGGCTGCGGACTCAGATCTGGCTGAAATGGATAGTCTCTGGGATTTGGCGAAAAAGACCGAACGCGGACAGGTGTGATCCCACACCTGTCCCGTCAAAGTTTTTCGATCTAATCTTCCAGCGGCATATAGATTTCGGTTCGCAATTCCGTTGGTGCCACTTCGCGCGGATTATTGAGATATTCCTCAAAAACCGGGCCTTCGCGCGCTTCCTCACCAGACTGTGGCAACCACTTGCCAAACAACCACAAATAGGCTGCCATCATATCGGCATATGGCCCCTTGTAATGCAGGCAGGCATATCGTCCCGCCGCAACGGTTGTTTGTTCCACCGGCGCTTCCAGTTCGATTGCCGTTGCGCTTGAAAGCAATGCTCCTGCTTTCGAAAACAGGTCTTCTTCGCGGTAACTGCCCGGATCTGTGTGATAAACCCCAATCAATCTAGCATCCGGTGTGATCAGGTTCCGTACCGCCAGCCATCCAAACAACCGGTCGAACGCCTCGCCGATCTGCATGAAGGATCCATGATGATCGATCGTCAGAAGCGACAATTCCGGGACGTTCCGAATCTCAACATCCCAAGGGCCGCTGATGACAGCACCTTGGTCCTCAAGGGCGTTCAGGAACTTCGCATGGCTGCCTTCCTTGCGATATCGCGCTGGTGGCATGCCATAGCAATCCGAAAAGATGCGCGTAAAGGATTGCAGGTTAGGATACCCGCATCTCTTGCCGACATCTTCGATTGCAATTGCACTGTTGGCCAACATTCCAGCCGCTGTGTGAAGACGCACACGCTTTACCGTTGCCGCAATGGTCTCATCAAAAACACCGTGATAAATGCGATGCCAATGGGTCGGCGACATGCAGGCGATTTCCGCCAACTTGTTCAGATCAAGCTCTTCATCAAGATGATCATGAATATAGCCCTGCACGCGGGCAAGACGTTCCTGGTAGGATTTCCGGGCATGCAATTTATTCATCGTTCTCTCATGCAGTTTGTTGTGCAGTTCGAAAACGCTAGCACGCGTTGATTTGACAAATCTTGCGGTCTTGCAACGTCGTTATGCAGGGAATAACGGCTTCAGGATTTCGTTGATCTCGGTCCAAAGTTCTTCGGAACTGGCGCACAAAAGCCCGGCAGCGGTCGCATTGGCATTATATTCGTTGTCTGCATCCGATGTAATGTAACGCGCATAGCCACCGGCCTCACGCACCAGCAATGTACCGGGGGCATGATCCCAGGGTTTAAGTGTCCGATAGGCACAGAAATCAAACGCCCCACGCGCTGTTTCCTCATACTCGGCACCACAGCAGGAATAATGCGCAACATCGGCAAAGAAATCGAGATGTCCGTAATGCTTGCGAATGCGGTCCCGGGCGTATGAAATCAGAAAACCTTTGGCATCAGAGGCCTTGGTAATGTTTGAACGCACCGAAACAGGCTGATCCTTGTAACGCGTGCCCGACCCCAATTCTGCAACGGTTGCTGCACCTTCAATCGGATCAACAATCCAGGCAGCAACGGTTTCACCGCCCGCATAAAGGCCGACCATGCAACGGAACGGTTGTTTGTGATGGGCGAAGTTCTTGGTGCCATCTACCGGATCAATGATCCAGAATGGATCATCCCCGGCAAAAATCCGTTGCTGTAAAGTCGGGTCTTCATGGGCGGCTTCTTCGCCAAGTGCGCGGCTGCCCGGCAAAAGATCGGTCAAACGGCGGGTCAGAACGCGTTCGGCTTCGGTATCAGCAATCGTCACCAGATCCATTGCATGGGTCTTGGTATCGATATCGGCATCGTCCAACTGGCCAAAACGCGGGGCAATTTCAGCAGCCGACACTTCCCGAATGATTTCGGTCACTTTGTCCATATCGACTTTAATCGCCACGCGCTCTCTCCCTATCAAACCAGATGAACATCGAGCCCGGCCTTTGCACACCAGTCTTCGAAACGGCCAACGCGGGTCGTATCGACGCGCACCTGAACCGAAATGCCGTCGGCACCTTCGTTGCGTTTCAAAACCTCGCCCTGCTCATAAAGCCGCGCCAATGATTTGCCATCCGAATACGGCACGCAAAGCTCAAATACCGGCATATCTTCGGTCAGCCGGTCTTCAATCAGGCCCAGCAATGCGTCGCAATTGGTCCCTTTGATGGCTGAAATCGCGATCGTGTTGTCGTGGCGCGCAGAATATTCCGAAACGGCTTGCAGTTCTTCGCCTTTGAGCTGATCAATCTTATTCAGCGCTTCGACAAGTTCCTCGCCGTCAATCGCCTTCTGAAGCCCAAGCTCCTTAAGAACTTCAAGCACATCAAGCTTTTGCTCTTCGGTTTCCGGCGATGCCACATCGCGAACATGGACAATCAGGTCGGCTTCAAGAACTTCTTCAAGCGTTGCACGGAACGCCGCGACGAGATCGTGCGGCAGATCGGACACAAATCCCACGGTATCAGAAAGAATAACCTTCCGACCACTTGGCAGGATCAAACCACGCATGGTTGGATCAAGCGTCGCAAACAGCATATCCTCGGCAAACACCTCGGACACAGTCAGCTGGTTAAACAACGTCGATTTACCGGCGTTGGTGTAACCGACAAGGGCCACAATCGGATACGGTACCCGACGGCGTGCTTCGCGATGAAGTTCACGCGTCCGTTTGACTTCCTCAAGCTCACGACGGAGCTTGGCAAGCTTGTCACCGATCAAACGACGGTCGATCTCGATCTGACGTTCACCGGGACCGGCAAGGAATCCACGCCCACCACGTTGACGTTCAAGGTGGGTCCAGGTCCGGACAAGGCGCGAGCGCTGATAGCTCAGCAGTGCCAGTTGAACCTGCAAACGACCTTCACGCGTCCGCGCGCGATCAGCAAAGATTTCAAGGATCAGGCCGGTCCGGTCAATGACCTTGCATTTCCACTCGCGCTCCAGGTTACGTTGCTGGATCGGGGAAAGCTGGCCGTTGATCATCACAATGTCGGCCTCAATGGCCTTGATCTGCAGACCAAGACGTTCGGTAACGCCTTTGCCAAACAGTGTTGAAGGCCGCAATTTCGCGATGGGCACAATTTCCGCGCCCACCACTTCAAAATCAAGTGCACCCGTAAGACTGACCGCTTCTTCGAGACGCGACGATGCGTCGCGCCAAGCACCGGTCTGGTCTGCGCGTTTTAGTTCCGGGTGGAAAACTAGGACCCGGGGAGCTTCTGGCGTATCGCCGCCCCCCGAAGTCAGAGATTCTTCAGCTATTTTCTTCTTCCGTCGCAGGCTGGCTCGGATCAAACAGTTTGATCGGCGTCGTCGGCATTACCGTCGAAATCGCATGTTTGTATACGAGCTGGGTATGAGCATCGCGCCGCAGCAAAACAGAGAAATTGTCAAACCAGGTGATAATGCCCTGCAATTTGACTCCGTTGACCAGAAACACGGTAACCGGCGTTTTGTTTTTACGGCAATAATTCAGGAAGACGTCCTGAACATTCTGTGATTTTTCCGCCATCGGTTAGACCTAGCCTTCTTTTATGAGCGTTTTTTTGGTTTCGGGCGGTCAAGGAAAATGTGGAACCGTCGACTTAAAGGTCTGTCACGATTCCGGCCCCATTTTTAATGACCTCTATGAACTATAAGACTTTCGAGAAGCCTTTTACAACCCCTACAAGCGCCCCGCAATCAGCGAAATGCCAATCAGGGCTAAGAGTCGCGGAATTCTGCGTATCGCCGTGACCGGTAATTTCATCACCAATCAGAATTGCAGTCGCCCCGACGTTGCGCGCGCACTGAATATCGACCACGCTGTCGCCAACAAACCACAGATTCTCATATTGCGGCGCCGAAGAGTCGCCCATTGCCAGATGCACCGGATCGGGTGCCGGTTTGTCCTTGGCGGCATCGGTTGCACCGACAATCTTGCCAAAAAATGGTGTCCACCCAAGGTGATCGGCTTCCTTGCGCAAGAAATCCCCGTTCTTGTTGCTGACCACCCCGATATAGGTGCCGTTATCACGCAGTGCACATAACAAATCATGCGCCCCGGCCAGCGGCATCAGGGTTTCAAGGTGAATAGACTGGAAATGACCATAAAAGCTGTCTTTGGCCTGCTCCCAGCGATCTTCACCAAACAAGATCGGAAAACTGTCACGCATCGAGCGCGCGACACGCTGCTTGGTTTGGTCAAGCGTCCATGTCTCAAGCCCGAAATCGTCAAATGTCATGTTAAGGGCCGCCTGGATCGTCCCCCAGCTATCGACAAGGGTGTTATCCCAGTCAAAAATGACGGCCTTTGGCGGATGGGGCAATTGATCAGACATTTGAACTTCCGGTGGCAAGATCGGGAATATATTGTATGAGGATTACAGCAACGATTTGATTTATCAGAAGTATTCCAGACGAACAGCGAACATCTTTTCGACCTTCTTGATCTGTTCTGACCCGGCAAATACGACAATCCGGTCGTTGGCCTCGATCACGGTGGCGGCGCGCGGCATCACAACTTCGCCATCGCGCAAAATGGCCCCAAAGACCACGCTTGCCGGCATTGCGATATCCTTGATCGCCTTGCCAACGATTGGTGCCGTTTCAAGGGCTTCTGCCTCAAGAACCTCGCCAAAGCCCTCTGACAAGCTGTGCACGGCACGAATACGGCCGCGGCGCACATGATGCAGGATGGTCGACACCGTCGTCATACGCGGACTAATCACCACATCCACGCCAAGTTCGGAAACCAGCGAGTTGTAGGTACTTTTGTTAATCAGCGTCAGCGCACGCGGGCAGCCATACCGCTTGGCCAGAAGTGATGCCAGAATGTTGGTTTCATCATCATTGGTCAGCGCAACAACAGCCTCGGCATTGCCGACATTGGCTTCTTCAAGCAGTTCAGGATCAAGAACGTCCCCGCGCAGAACAACGCTTTTCTTTGGCAATTTCTGCGCGACATAGCGCGCACGTTCCGGATCGGCTTCGACCAGTCGGGTGGTCACACCCGGGAAGTTCTTGTTGATTTCCTCGGCCAGGAACAATGCGATGTTCCCGCCGCCAAAGATCACAATTCGGCGTGCTTCGGGATCTTCATGACCAAAGGCCGACATTGCGCGATCCACCTGATCGCTCGATACAGCAAGATACACAAGGTCGCCCGCCAGCATTTGATCGTCGCCCTTGGGATAGACCGCCTTGTCACCGCGGATCATGCCAAGGATCGAGATGTTGAGATCCGGGAAAAGCTGATGAAGCTGACGCAACGGCGTGTTGATCACCGGGCAATCGTCGCTACACCGAATGCCAAGGATTTTCACCTTATCATCGGCAAACGGGATCATGTCGAACGCACCGGGTGCCTGAAGGCGGCGTGCAACCGCGCGCGCGACTTCCATCTCGGGCGAAATCACCACATCAATCGGAAGCTTTTCACGGCCAAACAGGCTGGCCCATTCCGGCTGCAGATAAGTCTGGCTGCGGATACGGGCAATTTTGGTTGGCACGTTAAACAGCGAATGCGCCACTTGACAGGCTGTCATATTGACTTCATCGGCAAAGGTCACTGCGATCAGCATATCTGCCTCTTCGGCACCGGCCTGTTGCAACACATCCGGGTGCGAGCCAAAACCAATGATACCCTTGACCTCAAGCGTGTCGGAAATCTTGCGCACCAGTTCTTCGGACTGGTCGATCACGGTTACATCATTGTTTTCCGCAGCCAGATATTTGGCAATGTGGAACCCCACCTGCCCGGCGCCGCAAATGATGACCTTCATTTCGAATTCTCCCGTTCACAACAGTCCATGATGAGTTTGGGCTTATTGCCCGTTCACACCAAGGCTTTTCAGCTTGCGATGCAAGGCTGAGCGTTCCATGCCGACAAAGCTTGCCGTTTTGGAGATGTTCCCGCCAAAACGGTCGATCTGTGTCTGGAGATATTCTTTTTCAAACATCTCCCGCGCTTCGCGGAGCGGCAATGCCATGATTTCACTGGTCTTGTCAAAACTTAGCGACGTCGGCACGTCAGAAAACAGCTCTGATGGCAGCATTTTACCACTGATCAGATCAACCTTGTCATCATCATCGGGCGCCATGATCATCAATCTTTCGATGACATTGCGCAACTGGCGGACATTGCCCGGCCAATCATAGGCATGCAGGGTTGCCATTGCTTCGGGCGAGAGTTTCCGTTTCGGAAGACCGGTCGCATCGGCATACCGATCAAGGAACATTTCCGCCAACATCGGAATATCTTCCCGACGCTGCTGCAAGGATGGCACTTCAAGCGGCACAACATTGAGGCGGTAATAAAGGTCCTGGCGGAATTTCTGCTCGGCGATGCGTTGTTCAAGATCGCGTGCAGTCGTTGCGATAACGCGCACATCAACATTGACCGGAACCGATCCGCCAACGCGTTCAAACGTCTGATCCTGCAAAACCCGGACAATCTTGCCCTGGGTTTCGAGCGGCATATCTGCCACTTCATCAAGCAACAAGGTCCCGCCATGGGCCAATTCAAGCACACCTGTGCGCGCCTCACGATCCGAAGTCGCAACCGCCCCAAACAGCGATTCTTCCATGGTGTCGGGCGAAATATTGGCACAGTTCAGCACGACAAACGGTGCTTCCGCACGGGCGGATTTCTGATGGATCAGGCGCGCGACAACTTCCTTGCCCGATCCGGCCGGGCCATGGATCAGAATGCGGCTGCCGGTACGCGCAACCCGTTCGGCGGACTGGCGCAAGTTGTTCAAAACCGACGATTTGCCAACAAGTTCGGTATCACCACCGGCCCGCAAAGTCAGTTCGCGGTTTTCACGACGCAGGCGCGCATCGTCAATGGCGCGTTCGACCACCATTAACAGGCGGTCAGTATTGAACGGTTTTTCGATGAAGTCATAGGCACCAATGCGCGATGCCTCGAGCGCGGTTTCAATATTTCCGTGACCGGAAATCATCACCACCGGAACTTCGCTGTGTTCGCGCTTGATCAGCTTAAGCGTCTCGATGCCATCGTGATCACTTTCATCCATCCAGATATCAAGCACCACAAGGCTTGGTCGACGTGCTGCAACCTCTGACAGCGCGCCTTGGCTTGATCCTGCCTGACGGGTTGTATAACCCTCGTCCTCGAGGATGCCTGATATCAGAGCCCGGATATCTTCTTCATCGTCGACAATAAGAATGTCGTGCGCCATGTCGTGACCAAATCAATCTTTTTCTTGTTTCGATTTTGACAACTAAATCAATTGCCTGAGGAATGTGCGTCCGAAGCCACACTATCAATTTCGGCTTCTACAACCTTTGGGAAAGATAGCGTAATCGTAGCTCCGCTTTCAACGCCGTCGGAGAGTATAAGCTCTCCACCATGGTCTTCCATGATTTTCTTTACGATCGCCAATCCAAGCCCGGTTCCCTTCGATCGGGTGGTGACATAAGGCTCGGTCAGGCGCTCGCGATGCTCTGCCGGAAGACCTTTGCCGTTATCCGACACCGCAACGAAAACGCGTTGATTATCGGGCGACACCGCGACTGAAATCTCGATCTTGCCAGGTGGCAGTTCACCCTCTGCCGGCTTTTCACGGCCTTCAATCGCTTCTGCCGCATTCTTAAGCGTATTTGTCAGACATTGATTGACCTGATGCGCATCACACGAAATTTGCAGATCTTCGATACCACTGCGGTCAAAATCATAAGTGATATTGCTGTGCGCCTGTTTTTGCAGGAAGACCGCACTTTTCACCAGCTCTCCGATGTTTTCCAATCGCATGGTTGGTGATGGCATGCGGGCAAAGCTGGAAAACTCGTCGACCATCCGCCCGATATCGGACACCTGTCGGATGATGGTGTCCGTACAGGTCGTAAAGACTTCCTGATCATCGGTGATTTGCTTTAGATACCGGCGCTTCAAACGTTCTGCTGAAAGCTGGATCGGTGTCAGCGGGTTTTTGATTTCATGGGCGATACGGCGCGCGACATCAGCCCAGGCCGCCATACGCTGTGCGGTCTGAAGTTCCGTGACATCGTCAAAGGTCACGACATAGCCAAACACCGTGCCATCATCGGCCCATTCCGCTGTCACACGCGCCATCAGTGTCAGGTTGACACCATCACGGCGGATTTCGATCTGGCGTGGCTTGCTGCGATCCCCATCGCGGGCAAAATCGTCAAACAGTGGCTGAAACTCCGGAATAACGTCGGTCAGTTCCTGTGCCAGATAATCCTCAAGATCAACACCAAGAAGATCCGATGCACTGCGGTTTGGAAGATCAATCTTGCGTGCCGGATCAAGGCCAATCACGCCGGCGGTAACCCCGCCAAGGATGGCCTCGGTAAAGCGCCGCCGTTCATCATTCAGCCGGTTGGCTGCAATCAATTCATTGCGCTGGGTTTCAAGCTGGGCTGTCATCCGGTTAAACGCCCGGCTAAGCGCTTCAAGTTCATCCCCCTGCCCGTCAAGCGGCACACGGAAAGACAAATCCCCGTCGCGCACGCGTTCCGCACCGGTAATCAACTGCGACACAGGCTGGACCAAACGGGTTGCCACCATAAGCCCCAACGTCACAGCCGCCAAAAGCAGCACAACAGAAATCAGAACAAAGATCATGACAAAGGTAATCACAATCCCCGAACGTTCACCCTCAAGACTTTCATAGGCATCAACTGCACGCCGTGCCTTGTCGATGCGATCCAGAACGTTGGGGTCGACAAAACGACCGACCAGCAAGAAGGCGTCAATAAAGCTTGGGATCTTGGCGATTGCGCGGATGCGGTTATCGCTTGAACCGATCATCAGAACGACGTCTTTCTGCCGTGCTTCGTCAAAGACTTCCGGTGGCACCGAAACCTGATTGGTATCGTAGGAAAAACTGTATTCGGATTGGGCGATAATCTGACCCGATCCGTCGACCATCATCACTTCCGGCAACCCGCGCGCCAGCGCCTGATCGGTCAGAAAGTTCGAAATGCGGTCCGGACTGGTCGAAAAATTGACCCCGAAACGCTGCAAGTCACTGGTGGTTGCCAAGGCATCCGCGCGGATCAGTTCCTGGTGTTCGCGCAAATAGGCATCGGCGATGACCATACTTTCTTCAACGGCGGTTCTGATGCGGTCGCTAAACCAGCCCTGAATACCGAAATGCAGGAAAAGTGCCGAGAATATCGCAACCACAATCGCTGGCGTCACCGCCACCAGCGAGAACATAAGAACCATACGGGTATGAAGCTTGGCCCCGGCAACCCCGCGCCGACGTTCCACCCAAATCTGGACAAGCTTGCGCGCCACAAGGGTCGCCAACAGCAACACCAACACAAGGTCGATGTTTAGCAGCAACAAAATCAGGCGCGGGTCAGGCCGGAATGGCGCTGTCCCCGTCATCGCCAGATAGGTCGCCGTTACCGAAACAAGGGCAGCCGTTACCAATCCGAACGCAAAGCGCCGTGACTGTCCCAGCCGCCCCAGAAACCGTACAAAGCCCGACCGCAAGAACCGGTTGGAGATCGAACGGTCGGTATTGTTCATTTCGTGCCCCTGACGACTTCCAGTCCAAGATCACGGATTTTCTTGCGCAGCGTATTGCGGTTAAGGCCAAGAACCTCTGCGGCCTTGACCTGATTGCCCCGTGTTGCTTCCAGCGTCACATTCAAAAGCGGACGCTCCATTTCCCGCAAAATGCGATCATAAAGACCATTGGCAGGCAGATCGTCATCATGGGCATCAAAATATTCGCGAACATGGCGTTCGATGGATTCTGAAAGCGACTGTGGTTCCGCAGTCGGTGCGGCTTCGCTGATATTATTCTCGGAAAACTCGGTCTCGATGACATCGACACCGATGACATCATGCGAATAAAGTGCCGTCAGGCGACGCACCATGTTTTCAAGTTCGCGGATGTTCCCCGGCCAGCGGTGCGCTTTTAGGCGCGCCATCGCTTCGGACGACAGCGTCTTGCGCGGAAGACCTTCTTCGCTGGCCTGCATCAGGAAGTGGTTGACCAGTTCCGGAATGTCTTCCAGCCGTTCACGCAGCGACGGCAGACGGATCGGCACGACATTCAGGCGATAGAACAAATCTTCACGGAACGTGCCTTCACGGATCAGCTTGCGCAAATCACGGTGCGTGGCTGCAACAATGCGCACATTGACCCGAATGGGTGTACGCCCGCCAACGCGGGTGTACTCACCTTCCTGCAAAACACGCAGCAAACGGGTCTGGGCTTCAAGCGGCATGTCGCCGATTTCATCAAGAAACAGCGTGCCGCCCTCGGCCTGTTCAAACCGGCCGACTTTGCGTTCGTTTGCACCGGTAAAGGCGCCTTTTTCGTGACCGAACAGCTCGCTTTCGATCAGTTCGCGCGGGATGGCGGCCATGTTGATGGCAACAAACGGACCATGACGGCGTCCGCCATATTCATGCAGTGCGCGCGCAACCAGTTCCTTGCCCGTACCGCTTTCGCCGGTCACCATCACCGTCAGGTCGGTATTCATCAAACGCGCCAGCGCACGATAAATTTCCTGCATCGCCGGCGAACGACCGATCAGTGGCAGGCGATCATCGCCCTCCTCATCCTCGGACTTACCGGTTTCATTGGCCTGCGGCGTCTCAAGTGCGCGATCAACAATCCCCATCAACTCATTAAGATCAAATGGTTTTGGAAGATATTCAAACGCACCGCGCTGGGCGGCCTTCACCGCCGTCATCAGCGTATTCTGAGCACTCATGACAATAACGCGAAGGTCCGGGCGCAGCTTGCGAATGCGCGGCACCATATCCAGCCCGTTCTCGTCAGGCATCATCACATCGGTAATCACCAGATCGCCATCCCCATCGGCGATCCAGTCCCAAAGTGTGCGGCCATGGCCAGTACTGCGGACTTCGTGTCCCTGACGCGACAATGCCTGCGTCAGGACAGTGCGAATGGCCCGATCATCGTCGGCAACCAGAATTCTCGCAGGGCTCGTACTCATGCGGTTTCTTCCCTGTTATTGATTATGATCGGATCAGCGGCCCCCTCGGCCAATGCCCGATTGTAAATCGGTAGCATGATTTGAAACTCTGCACCTCCCCCGGGTACATCTTTCACTTCAATCACACCGCCATGGTCATTGATAATTTTCGCAACCAGCGCAAGGCCAAGTCCCGATCCGGTCGGTTTTGTCGTCACAAACGGGTCAAACAGGCTTTCACGCATGTCTTGCGGAATACCCGGCCCGTTATCACGCACCGACACCACCAGCGGCAGGTGAACGCGCGCGTCACCACCGGCCACGGCAAGGCGGATACCATGCTGATAGCGGGTCGAAATTGTAATAACACCGTCCTTCGGATCGACGGCCTCACCGGCATTCTTGATCAGGTTCAAGAACACCTGAACAAGCTGATCACGATTGCCAAATACCGGCGGCAAGGACGGATCGTAAATTTCTTCGAATGTCAGGTTCTTGGCAAAGCCGTTTTCCGCCAGACGACGCACATGCTCAAGAACCGTATGGATATTGACAGCCCCGCGTTCCAGCGGCTTGTCAGAGAAAATCTCCATCCGGTCAACGAGTTCGACAATGCGGTCGGCTTCATCACAAATCAGGCGTGTCAGCACACGATCATCTTCGTTGCTGGTTTGCTCAAGCAATTGCGCGGCACCACGAATACCCGAAAGCGGGTTCTTGATTTCATGCGCCAGAATGGCCGCCATGGCACTGACAGAGCGTGCTGAATTTCGGCTCAGCAACTGGTTGTCGATCTTTTGCGCGATCGAGCGTGGCTCAAAGGTCAGAACCGCACAATCGCTGTCATCAGGCATTGAGCCAACCGTCAGATTAACCGTGTGCTTACCGATTTTGGGGCTTTCGATCAGAAGATTATGATCGGCAACCAGGGTTGCCTCATCAACGGCCTGTCTGATCAGGGAAAAAACCGGGCTGTCCTGCGGGATGAAATCCGTCAGGTCACTGCGGCACAACACGGCGGCACTGGTGTTAAACAGTTGCTCGGTGGCCTGATTGACAAACTTGATTTTGCCATCCCGGTTGGCCACGACAACAGCACTCGCAATCGCGTTCAGAACGCCGGTCGGGTCGACCCCATTGCCTTTTCCAAATCCCAGTCTCATGCATATCTTCCCCGACAACAGTTTTTGACCGTCGCCATATTATTGTTATGAGGTAATCAGGCGGCTGCCTGATCCAGTTTGATTTCGTTTTCGATCAACGGTTCGTAGAACGACCGGATTTGATTTTTGACTTCGGCTGGGTCATCCAACACATTGACAATGCGACGAAATTCCGTCGCATTTCTCAGGCTGTTGCAATACCACGCCAGATGCTTGCGGGCGATGCGCACACCCTGACGGCCATGATGATCAATCATCGCATCATAGTGACGCAGGATGGTCTGGAGCTGAATTTCAAGTGTTGGCGCCGGAAGCTTTTTCCCCGTCGCAAGATAGTGCGACACCTGTGCAAGGAACCATGGACGCCCCTGCGCCCCACGTCCGATCATGACCCCGTCTGCACCGGACCGCTCCAAAAGTTCCTTGGCATCTTCTTCGCTGTTTACATCACCGTTGCCAAGTACCGGGATCGACACCGCGTCTTTGACCAGTGCAATCGCATCCCAGTCGGCATCACCCTTGTAGAACTGGCAGCGCGTGCGCCCATGAATGGTCAGCATCGCAATCCCCAGATCCTCTGCAATGCGGGCAAGCTTGGGGGCATTGCGGTTATCATCATCCCAGCCAAGACGCATTTTCAACGTCACCGGAACCGACACCGCATCCACCGTCGCCTTGATAATATCGGCAGCCAGCTTTTCATCACGCATGAGTGCCGAGCCGGCATAGCCCTTGGTCACCTTTTTGGCCGGGCACCCCATATTGATATCGATGATCATGGCCCCGCGGGCTTCGTTCATCTTGGCCGCTTCGGCCATTTCTTCGGGTTCGGTGCCTGCAAGCTGAACCGAAAGCGGGCTTTCAGCAGCACAATCACCATGCATTTTACGGACTTCTTTTTCATGCCGCTGGATGCGGGTCATGGCATCCGACGCAATCATTTCGGACACAACAAGATGTCCGCCAAACTGGCGGACCTGTTGCCGAAACGGAAGGTCAGTCACACCTGACATCGGTGCCAGCACAACATTCTCTGGCACATGTACAGAACTGATCTGCAATGACATGAAGGAATTCCAATTGCCTAAAACTTGGGCAGATTAATAAAACTGGCCACGACATGCAACAACTCTCAGCCTGTTGTTGCAATTATCGTTGTTTCAAACCTGAAAACTCTAGGAAAATCCGACGAAAGTTCAACATTGTCGGGACTAACCATCCGATCAGGAATGCCTGCCCATGCCCCAATAATGACTAGCAATTATGCATACATCAAAAGGATGATCGTAAAAATTGAGCAAGCCACAATCTGGCAGGGCTATCTGGTCGCCCTGTTTTGGGGCTAGCCGATAATATAGCCGGTTACCAACCGAACGCCCGGAAACGCCAAAGTCAGAAGCAACCAGGCGCCAAGAACAAAGCGTACAGCCATGCGCCCGCGCAAGGTGGAGCGTTCATGGATAAAGATCAGCACACAAATGGTCGCAAAACCCAGCAAGGTCAGCAGCATCTTGTGGTCGATTTCCCACAGGCTCTGGCCTTCAACATACCGAAGCGCAAAGCCTGAAATGATTCCGATGATCAGGATCCAGGCCGACCATTTCAAAAACCCGACCAACATGTATTCACTGTCGCGCAGCGGCGGCAGACGTCGGCTCCAGCGGGTCGGCTTGCGTTTTTTCAGGGCGTATTCTTGAACGACATAAGCCATCGCGGCAATCGCTGCCAAAGTCACAAGCGCATAGGTGATCAGGGAGCTACCGATATGCGCCCAAAGCCAACCGGAATAAAGTGCCGGCCCATCCACGGTTTCGGCAACGTTGTTACCAAATACCCGGAAGACCGCCGCCAAAACCGCGAAAAGAAGCAGATAGCCGCCGATATACCCGGCCAATCGCCAGACCTGATGCGGGCCTTTGCAAATTACCAGCCCACCAAAAATCAGGATTACGGTTAGTTCCGACCAATGCAGGGCCGCGGCAAATCCACGCGACTGAACTTCCTCACCGGTAACCCCCAGCAACACCATCGTGCCGACAGCCGCCAGACAAATGGATGCATAAAGCCAGATATCGCGCTGTGGTTCAGGGCGCATGATCTGTCCGGTCAGGGGCAACAGGGCAAGGATATGGATATATGCTGCAAGCATCTTGAAACCCGTTTCAGTCTCCGGGATCAATCGCGACCCCGATATTGCATTTGCCGACTTGGCAAAACCTCCGCAGAAAGATAGCCTGCGGCGCACTCACGACAAGCCATGGCTTTATGTTTATGACCCAAAAAACAGGCGTTGTCATCGTCGCTGCCGGCAGCGGTAGCAGATTTGGCGACCCGATACCAAAACAATATCACATGCTTGGCGGCAAAAGCATTCTTGCACATTGCATCGAATGCTTTGCACGACATGCCGATCCCGACCTTATTCAGGTGGTCTATAATCCAGCCCATCAGGACTGGTATGAAAGCGCAACTGCGACCTTGAATGCAACCGGGTCGCTCCCCGCGCCGGTGCCAGGTGGTGACACCCGGCAGCAATCGGTTCTGAACGGATTGCGCGCCCTTGAGGCCAAGGGTCCGGATATCGTTCTGATCCACGACGCAGCACGCCCGGGGATATCCGATGATGTGATTGATCGGGTTATGACAGCACTTCAGACCCATCCGGGGGCGATACCCACCCTGCCCGTGGCGGATACCATCAAGCAGACAGATCGGGATGGCGTCATCACCAAAACGATTGCACGCGAAACCCTGCAACGTGCCCAGACCCCACAGGGGTTTGATTTCAAAACGATTCTCGATGCGCATCAGAAATTCGAAGGCCAGGAATTCACCGACGATGCAGCCTTGCTTGAGGCCACCGGGCTTGATGTGATCTGCGTTGCCGGCACCACCAACAATGACAAGATCACCCATCGCGATGATTTTGGCCGGGCACAAAGCTGGGCAAATACGACAGACAAGGAAACAGCGCACATGTCGCAAGAAGAATATCGGGCTGGCACCGGATTTGATGTTCACCGCTTCGCACCGGGGGATCATTGCATCCTTTGCGGGGTAAAAGTCCCGCACAGCGCGCGCCTTGAAGGCCATTCCGATGCCGATGTCGGCCTGCACACCCTGACCGATGCCATTTTGGGTGCGATTGGCGCAGGTGACATTGGCCAACACTTCCCGCCAAGCGACATGCAATGGAAAGGTGCAGCGTCTGACATCTTCCTCAGACACGCGGCAGACCTTGTGCGCAAGCGTGGCGGGCGGATTGTAAATGTCGATGTGACGCTCATCTGTGAACGTCCGAAAATCGGGCCACACACCCCGGCAATGTGCCAGAAAGTCTCGGAAATTCTTGGGATTGATGTGGACCGCGTCAACGTCAAGGCCACCACGACCGAACGACTTGGCTTTACCGGGCGCGAAGAAGGCATTGCCGCACAGGCGGCCGTCAGTGTTGCCCTTCCGATCAACTGATCAACCGCGAAGACCAACAAACAAAGGGCAGGATCAAAATCCTGCCCTTTTGCATTTAAAGGATATATGCGCTCAACGGCAGCTTAGGACGCGGCCTTGTCGCCTTCTTCTGGCAACTGGTGTTTCATCAGCACCGGCACCTGCGCCATGCCAAACACCATGGTGATCGGCATAATGCCCCATACCTTGAAGGCCACCCAGGTATCGGTGGAGAAATTGCGCCAGACGATTTCATTGACCACGGCCAAGAACACAAAGAAGAATGCCCAACGCCAGGTCAGAATGCGCCAACCTTCATCGGTTGCCTTGAACGCGCTTTCCAGAACCAGCTTCAGGAACAGTTTTCTTGCTGCCAGTCCGCCAAACAGGATGCTGGCAAACAGCAAGTTCACAATGGTCGGCTTGATCTTGATGAACAATTCGTCATCGAGATACAGCGTCAGACCACCAAACACGATGACAAACACCCCACCGATCAGCGGCATCACCGGGATGGTTCGCGCCAGCGCATATGACGTCGCGAGTGCGACGACGGTGGCGGCGACAAACACTGCCGTTGCTGTCATCAGGTTGGTCGTTGCATTCACCGCAAAAAACAGGACCAACGGCCCCATTTCGAGGGCCATTTTGGTAAGCTGGTTCATTAACTCGTATCATCCCATGGAATAAATTTGCGCCATCCTAGGGGGCATGCCCGCCATATGCAATCACATCAGCCGTGATCCGGATCCCAATTGGGTTTGCAGCCATGAAACATAATCGTGATTGCCACGCCCCAACGGGAGTTCAAGAATACAGGGGACCTCATAAGGGTGGTGATCTTCGACCCATTGCGCCAATTCAAGCGCCTTTGTTTTTGATGTTTTAAGGATAACCACCACCTCGGTTTCTTCCTCGACATCGCCATCCCATTCATAGATCGCCGTCATATGAGGCAAGACATTGGCACAGGCCGCCAGTTTTTCGCGAATAGCACCACCCGCAATCACACGCGCCATATCCATGTCCGGCACCGTAACATACAGAAATGACATCTCACTTGGTTGGAACTCTTCTGGCGTCATTGCGATTGCTCCATGGTTGATAATCCGTCACACTGATCAGGGTCAGGACCTAACATCCGATGTTTGTATCACCAATCATATCATAACGGTGCGAGGAGTACCGATGACGGGGAAAAAACATTCGAAACCGACCGATGTGCAGCTTGAATGGCTGCGCCGTGGTCTTAGCCAGCCCGGTGGCAAATTGCCGCTTTTTGACGGCAATGGCAAACAGATCAGCGAAAAAACGGTTCGAAGCTGTATTGATCATGGCTGGGCGGCACCGTGGTTTGACAACCCTGTCAAGCCCGATTGGCTGATCTGCAAGCTGACTGATGAAGGGCGTCGGGTCGCCAGCGCAGGCAGTTAACGCACGCTCCCCCTAAGCTTGGCCTGCAAATGCCGTAAAATCCTGACCGATCTGATCCGATCCCGATGATTGCGGGTATCAGACTCATCTTGCTGACGGCAACAGATGGGTAAAGATCATGCCGATATTGCTGCGAAACATGTTCCGGGTGGTTACTGTTCTGGGGGCATTACTGAGCCTTCCGCAGGCGGCTGCCGCATCCGACGAAGCATGGCAGATCTGGCAGTCTGACGGTGTTCATGCCTTGATGCGCCATGCCATTGCGCCGGGCACCGGCGATCCGGCGAACTTCACCCTGGGCGATTGCACGACACAGCGTAATCTGGACGACACCGGCCGCCAACAAGCACGTCAAACCGGTGATCGCATCCGCGAGATGGGGATTGAACTAACCTCAATCCTGACAAGCCAGTGGTGTCGCTGCGTTGATACCGCGCAGTTGCTTGATCTTGGTCCGGTGACCGAGGAGCCAGCACTGAATTCCTTTTTCCGCAATCGCAGCACAGAAGCGGCACAGACCGCCGAAATCAAAGCAAAGCTTGCCAGCCTTTCCGGTGATGAAAAGCTGTTACTGGTGACCCATCAGGTGAACATCACCGCCCTGACCGACATTTTCCCGCGGTCGGGTGAAATCATTCTGTTCAGGATGGCGGATAACGGCACGGACATAGACGTACTTGCGCGTCTGATGCCGTAGCATACCGAGATGCGATTTTTCGCAATAATATCAAAGGGGAGATAATTGGTCGGAGCGAGAGGATTCGAACCTCCGACCCCCTGCACCCCATGCAGGTGCGCTACCAGGCTGCGCCACGCTCCGACCGTAGAGTTGCGCCGTTTGGCGCGGCTCGATAAATAGCGGCGCCACGCCAAAGACGCAAATGGTTTTTATGGATTTTTTTTAACGTCCTGCAGGCCTGTGCGCAGGATCGCCTGAAGTTCTTCGAGTTCGCCCAAAACAGCTTTCAGCGCTGTTTTGTCCGGACCGGAGACACTGGTCATTCCAGACATAGTGGAACCAGGCGCCATATCCGATGCGCCTGTTTCTGTGTCCTGGCCGGTTACAGCGATTTCCGATGGCAACTTGCCCTTGTTCTGATCAAGGAGCTTTTGCACCCCCTTGATCGTAAAGCCCTGGTCGTGCAGCAGCGTGCGAATATGGGCAAGGAAATCAATGTCTTCTGGACGATAATAACGTCTGCCCCCTGCCCGTTTCATCGGCTGGATCTGGGGAAACTTGGATTCCCAGAACCGCAGGACGTGCTGCTGAAGACCAAGCTCCTTTGCAGCCTCGCTAATTGTGCGAAAAGCAGAGTCAGACTTTGCTGTCCGGCGGGAAGTTCCCGCCGCAGCCCCCAAGTTCGTTTTCATGACTTCTTTTTCTTAAGCGTTAATTCGGGCTTTCAGGACCTGTGAAGGCCGGAAGACAAGCACCTTACGCGGAAGGATCGGTACTTCTTCACCCGTTTTCGGGTTTCGTCCGATACGCTGACCTTTCTGACGAACAGAGAAACTTCCGAAAGAGGAAATTTTTACAACTTCGTCCTTGATCAGTGCCGATGAAATTTCATCGAGAACAGTTTCAAGCAGCTGGGCGGATTCATTCCGCGACAGACCAACTTCCTGATAAACGGCTTCCGCGAGATCCGCACGGGTAATCGTTGTTTCCGACATGACAGGCCGCCTCCTAATTACGGGACTTAATTTACAAGGCTATATCTGGTAGCGAAATCACTCAATATCAACAGGATACAATGCTTTTTGACGGAATGTTGTGAAAATTAAGAATTTCACGTGAATTTGTGTCATTCCGTACAAATGGTCCGGCTTTACCAACGCATTAACGATGCGCCCCAAGTAAAACCGCCGCCCATGGCTTCGAGCACGACAATATCACCGCGTTTGACACGTCCATCATGGACCGCCTCGGCCAGTGCCAATGGGATTGACGCCGCAGACGTGTTGGCGTGACGATCAACCGTCACAACCACCTTATCCTTGGAAATACCAAACTTGCGCGCCGTACTATCGAGAATGCGCTGGTTGGCCTGATGCGGCACCAGCCAGTCAATATCGCCCGGCTCAAGGCCGGTATCGGCCAGAACTTCGCGGATAACACTGGCAAGGTTTGTCACAGCGTGGCGGAACACTTCCTGACCTTCCATGCGCAAATGCCCGACGGTCTGGGTCGCGGACGGTCCACCATCGACATAAAGAAGCTCATACTTGCTGCCGTCAGAATGCAGACGGTTGGCAAGAATACCAACGTCTTCGATCGTGCCCTGGCCTTCAACGGCCTGCACGACGACAGCCCCCGCACCATCGCCAAACAGCACGCAAGTCCGGCGATCTTCCCAATCAAGGATCCGCGAAAAAGTCTCCGCCCCGATAACAAGCGCGGTTTTGGCCTGACCGTTACGGATATACATATCCGCCGTCGTCAGCGCATAGATAAAGCCAGAACAAACAGCCTGCACATCAAAGGCGAACCCTTTGACCCCAAGGCGATTTTGCACCTTTGTGGCTGTGGCCGGGAATGTGTTGTCCGGGGTCGCGGTCGCAACAATGATCAGATCGATGTCATCACATGTGACACCGGCATGTTCCATCGCGCTTTTGGCAGCAGCAAAGGCAAGATCACTGGTGGTTTCACCTTCGGCCGCGATGTGGCGCTGACGAATGCCCGTACGGGCAACAATCCATTCATCTGACGTGTCAACGCGCTTGGCCAGATCATCATTGGTTACAACGTTTGCAGGCAAATATGAACCGCAACCAATAATGCGAGAACGAGTTGTCATGATTTGGGGACCGCCGGTTTTCTGTTTTTCTGGTGGGTTAATCAGTTGGCTTGACCAACAGGAACGGCAACGTCTTCTTGCTCCGCATTTTCAAGGCCGCTCATGGCCTCTTCAAATAGTGCAAGCTCGTGCTTGATGCTGTCATTGAGGTTGTTAACGATCAGATCGTGGCAAACCCCGATGGCGTTGGAAAAACCAAGCGCGTCGGTGCCGCCATGGCTTTTGACCGCAATGCCATTCAGGCCAAGCAACATGGCCCCGTTGTAACGGCGCGGATCCATGCGATCACGGAAACGCTGAAGCGAACGACGGGCAAGAAGATAACCGATCTTGGCAAAGAACGAACTTTTGAACGTCTCGCGCAGGAAATGCACCAGCAGACGCGCAGTACCTTCTGCGGTTTTAAGCGCGACGTTGCCGGTAAACCCATCAGTCACGATCACATCGACCGTACCCTTGGCCAGGTCATCCCCTTCAACAAAGCCCTCAAAACGGATCGGCAGATCAATGTCGCGCAAAATCGCTGCGGCTTTCTTGACCGACTCATTCCCCTTGAGTTCTTCGATACCAACGTTGAGCAAACCGACAGACGGTTTTTCAAGACCAAACAGGATCCGTGTGAACACTTCCCCCATCAGGGCAAACTGCACAAGGTTGTGTTCGTCACATTCGATGTTTGCGCCAAGGTCAAGCATCACCGTCTCGCCGCGCTGTGTCGGCATATAGGTGGCGATTGCCGGGCGATCGATGCCGCGGACAGTTTTCAAAACGAACTTGGCCATTGCCATCAGCGCACCGGTATTCCCGGCAGACACGACACCCTGTGCGTCGCCCTCTTTAACGGCGTTGATGGCAAGACGCATGCTGGAATCACGGCGCTGGCGAAGCGCGACGGAAGGTTTGTCTTCCATCATGACTTCCTGCGAAGCGTGGCGGATGTCGCTGACAGCTTCCAGTGATGGATATTTGGCCAAAAGCGGTTTGAGTTTCGCTTCATCACCAAACATCAGAAACTTGAGATGGGGCAAACGCTTGAGCGCAATTTCGGCACCAGCCAAAACCATCTCAGGCGCGTGGTCTCCTCCCATCGCGTCAAGTGATATGCAAACCTGTTCAGGCAACGTATTCTCTTATGGTTGTTCTAAAATCTCTGAACCGGGTATCCGGCAGGCAAGCCAATAGGCAAAGCTTGTCATCAATGGGCCGGAACGCCCGTAATTACCGGAATTCTCCACCAGATACAAGGTAAAGCACATTCCGGCTGCCCACACCATAACAGTGTGAACACGATCATAGTGCAGTCAAAATGTGAAATGCCGGTAAATACCGGCATATTCAACAAGCCTAATCATCAGACGTTCCCGCCCGGATGACCACTATTTTTTCTTTTCAAGCTGTTCTTTAAGGCCTGCAAGCTGCGCAAACGGGTTGGGTTTGTCGGCGTCGGCCTCTTCTTCGGTCTGGATCGAGTCCGGCAGCTCCGCATCATCCTTGCGCGGATACGGGTCCATCGCAACGGCAAGGAACTGTGCAACAACCTCGCCCAGATCAATCATGCCATCGACAAGCGGCTCGGGCTGTTCAAGCAGCGCCATCAATTCGGCTTCCGAAAGATTTTCAAGATCGTCCGGGTTTGACGGCATGTCTTCTTCGGAAACATGCGGCGAGAAAAGAACTTCAACCGTATCTTCAACGGTTTCCGGCACGGGCTCGAGTGTTGCGACACAGCGCTGAACGATTTCGGCACTCATCGGGCCACGCACGGTAACTTCGCCGTTTGACGCGGTTTTAACTTCGAGCTCGGCGCGCAAGCTATCAATTGAAACCAGCTCGAACCGTTTGGCCAGTTCGGCACGTTCCTTTTCATTGGCTTCAATAACAAGTTTCTCTTTGCCACTGACCATTTCATCGGTTTTGACAATACGGGAAAACTCGGGGGTAAAATTATCAGGCATCAGGTCGTTCTTTCTCGTGCGAGTCAGATACAGCAACAGCCGGGACATCGGGAAAATGAACCGCGCCGTTCTGCATTTGCAAAATGGTTTGATTTTCAAGGCTGGTCAGCGCGTCGTGGATATAGCCGACCATCGCCATAAGTTGTTCATTGCTGACATTACAATCAGCGTAAAGATTACGGTCCAGTGCGGCGGCAAGCTCGGCTGCGCCAGACTGAACACCTTCTTCATAGGCAACAATGCGCCCATGGTAGGATTCAGACATCTTGCGGATCCGTTTCAGGATACCGACATCGCCGATCCCCATTTCACGCATGTTCTGATCAAGATCAGAAAACATCACATCAAAGATGCGCTGTGCAAGATCACGGTCACCATCATCGGCCTTCAGACGGCGAAACAGGATGAATGCATGAACGAGAATAAGGTCAAAGCGCCCTTCCATCTTATCGGGAACGCCAAGCTTTGCGTAGAAGTCCGGTTGGCGCGCCTGGGTTACCATTGCCGTGTAAAGCTCGAACGCAGCAGTTTGCTTGCGGTCTTTTTTCTTAAGCCATCCAAACAACAGTAACACTCCTTCGTTGACATTCCTGTCGTGGCACGCAGAATGCCGTAAATCTCATTGGGGTATGTCTGCCCCATGCATTGCCCGGCAATATCATGCGCCTCGCGCAGAAACTCAAGGCAATTCCGGTTTCGCTTCAAGAAGAGGGTCGCTCAGGTGAGCTTCATGGATAACAAAACTACCCGCATTCCCCTGATCATGCTGGCAGGGCTGGCTATTGCCTTTGTCGCTGCCTGCAGCCCCAGAATTGCGACCCGCGGCCACGCGCCGGACCCAGAACAGCTTGAACAGATCTCTGTCGGAGAATCGACCAAGGGTGATGTCACCAATATTCTGGGATCGCCATCATCGGTTGCCGCCTTTGACGAGAATGTCTGGCTTTATATTTCCAGTGTGACCGAGACCGTCGCATTCTTCGAACCCGAAACCGTCCAGCAGAAAGTCATTCTGATCAGCTTCGATGCGGCCAACCGCGTGGAAATCCTGAGTGAATATGACCTCGAAGACGGCAAGCCGGTTATCCCGACGGACCGCGTCACACCGACTGCCGGTCGTGAAATCACGATCCTGCAACAGCTCTTCGGCAACCTCGGCCGCTTCAGCGAGCAGAAATAAGCCGCCTGAGCCGATCAAGAGATCTGTCGTTATTTAAAATGGTCGAACCCGCCATCTGCGAGTTCGGCCATTTTTCCATCCGTCCCGATCAGTGATACAACACCAACCTCATCCGTCACCCCACCGATGACGGTGAAAGTATCGCCCAAGGCAGCAACATCGTCGGGTGCGCCCGCAATCAGAAGTTCGTAATCATCACCGCCCGCAAGAATGCGCGACCACTGGTCTTCGTCACCATCCAACACCGCGCGCGCCGCCTTGGATAGCGGAACAGCATCGCGGTTGATCACAAGACCGACACCCGAAGCAGAGCAAATTTTGCGACAATCGCCTGCAAGCCCGTCGGAAATATCCATGGCAGCCAGGCGTCGTTTCGATGCGATACAGGCCGCACTTTCCGTCATTCGCGGCTGCGGCAACCAATAACGGTCTTTCAGAAACGCGGCCAAATCCGGTGCAAGATCGGGAAATTCGCCGTTCAGTAGCGCCAGCCCCAAGGCCGCATCGCCCAACGTTCCGGTGACTGCCAAAACATCGCCCGGCTTTGCCAGATCACGTCGCAGGGCCCTGCCCGTTGGAACATAGCCAAATGCCGTCAGACTGAAGAATGTCGGACCCGGGGTTGCAACCGTATCCCCGCCCCAAAGCGAAACATCATAAGCCGCACAGTCTTCGCCAAACCCCATGGCAAATCGCGCCACCCAGTCATCAGGAAGATCGCGATTATAACCTGAACTCAAGACGACACCGCCCGGTCGGGCACCCATGGCCGCCAAGTCCGACAGGTTCACGCGCAGAACTTTCTTTGCGATCAGTTCGGGTTCATCAATGCTTCGGAAATGGACATCTGCCACCAGCGCATCGGTTGTGACAACAACCTCGTGCCCGGCTGGAGGAGAAAATACGGCCGCATCATCCTTCAAAGACAATGCGGCCGGATCACTTTGCGCAATGGGCGCAAAATGGCGCGCGATCAGTTCAAATTCGCCGGACCGCGCTGCCATATCAATTCTGTCCGGCTTCACCGGGACGCAAGGTTTTCCCAATGCGGTCCAGCACGGCATTGACCAGCTTCGGTTCGTTCTCGTCAAAGAACGAATGTGCTGCGTCGACATATTCCGTGATGACAACCCGCATCGGCACGTCTTCACGTGCGATCAGTTCATACGTGCCCGCACGCAAAATGCTGCGCAGAACCGTCTCAAGACGCTGCGTGGTCCAGCCCTTTTCAAGCGCACCATTGATCAGCGCATCAAGATCGACCATGCGCGCGGCAACACCCTGAACCAGATCGGCGAAAAAGCCGCGATCCGGATCGATCAGGTCTTCGTTTGGCACATCAAGATCGCGACCACCCGCACCATCAAGGCGGAAGTCGGAATATTCGCGCACGATATCAGCGGCAGGCAGCTGCGAAAGCTCTGCCTGATAAAGCGCCTGAATAGCGGCAAAACGCGCCGCGCTGCGCCGTTGTGCGGCTGATGCCTTTGATTTCTCGGTCATTACTTGTGATGTATTCCAAAGTGGTTTTGAACTTCAATCTGACGCAGAACAGCTTTGGCAGCCTCGCCGCCCTTGTTCTTTTCGTCAGCCTTGGCCCGTGCAAGTGCCTGCGCCTCGTTCTCGACAGTCAGGATGCCATTGCCGATTGCCAGGTTGTAGTCAAGGCAAAGCTGCATCAGCGCACGATTGGCTTCTTCGCAAATGTGATCGTAATGCGTGGTTTCGCCACGGATAACACACCCCAGCGCAAGATAACCGTCATAGCGCGGACCGGTGGCCAGTTCTTCCATCGACTGCACAGCATAACGGATGGTAATCGGCACTTCAAACGCACCCGCGACCGAAATACGGTCCCATGTCGCGCCACCAGCTTGCAGCGTCGAAGCGGCCCCTTTGACAAGGTCTTCGACGATATGCGTGTAATACGGCGCATCCACAATCAGAATGTGGGGGGCGTTGCTCATGATTTTATTCCTCCGAGACGACAAGCGGACGCTGATCAACCAGATTTAGACCGAAGCCGTCAAGTCCTACAATGTGGCGTTTGGTATTTGAAAGCAGAATCATGTCGCGAATGCCAAGATCATGCAAGATTTGCGCACCGACACCATAGTCGCGCAAATCACCATCACCGTTTTCATTCGCCAGTTCCTGACGCAGGGCATCGCCATCACCGCCATTCATCTCGATCAGTTTGGCAATCGAAGCAGAAAGCGTGTTCGGGCGCGGTTCACGGATCAGGACAACCACACCACGCCCCTCCTCGCCGATCTGGCGCATGGCGGCCGAAAGTTGGCCCTGATGGCCCGTTTGGGTATCGCCCAAAACATCTTCTATCACATTTAGGGCATGCACACGGGTCAGAACCGGCGCATCATCAGAAATATCGCCTTTAACCAGCGCAATATGTTCGGCATAGGTGACATTGTTGACATAAAGATGCATGTCAAACTCGCCGCCATTCACACTTTTGATCTTGGTGGTGGCTTTGCGCTGAACGACTTTTTCATGTTTGCGGCGATAGCGGATCAGATCGGCGATCTGTGCGATCTTGAGATTGTGTTTCTTGGCAAACTCGACCAGTTCAGGCAAACGCGCCATTTCACCCGAATCACTCATGATTTCACAAATGACACCCGACGGGTTCAGGCCCGCAAGGCGTGCGATATCAACAGAGGCCTCTGTGTGACCGGCCCGCACCAAAACCCCACCCGGACGGGCGCGGAGCGGGAATACATGGCCCGGTGTCACGATGTCGTGGCGACCGGCATTGGGATCGATCGCAACGGCCACAGTCCGCGCACGGTCAGGTGCGGAAATACCCGTGGTAACACCAGTCTTGGCTTCGATCGATACGGTAAAGGCTGTTTCATGGCGCGTGCCGTTATGCGCACTCATCATGGTCAGGCCAAGCTCGTCGCACCGCTCAGATTCAAGCGTCAGACAGATCAGGCCGCGACCATGCGTTGCCATGAAATTGATGGCATCGGGCGTTGCCATCTGGGCCGGAATAACCAGATCGCCCTCGTTTTCGCGGTCCTCGTCATCGACAAGAATGAACATCCGGCCATTGCGGGCCTCTTCGATGACGTCTTCGATTGGCGAAAGATAATTATGCGGCATTGTTGATCAATCCTTGCCCAGCATGCGCGCGACGTAGCGTGCCAGCATATCAATTTCAAAGTTGATCCGGTCGCCCGGTTGCTTTGAACCCAATGTGGTTTCGTTTTGGGTATGCGGTATCAGATTGATACCAAATGTGTTTCCGTCAACCTCGTTGACGGTCAATGACACACCTTCAAGTGTCACCGATCCCTTGGATGCTATATATTTTGCAAAGGCTTCGGGCACTTCGAATGTCAGGCGCAAAGAGTCGCCTTCAGGTACGCGTTTGGTCAGCGTTGCGACCCCGTCGACATGTCCGGATACGATGTGGCCACCCAACTCATCCCCGACACGCGTCGCCTGCTCGAGATTGACCTTGGAACCGACAACAAGGTCACCCAGCGTCGTCCGCGACAGGCTCTCTGCCGATGCCTCGATGGCAAACCAGTCACCCCCGGTTTCGATCACGGTCATGCAGGCACCATTACACGCGATTGATGCCCCCAGAACGATCTTTGAGGTATCAAATGATGTGGTGAACTCAAACCGGGTGTCGCCGGTTTTCTTGATTGCACGCACGGTTGCGATATCGGTGATGATGCCAGTGAACATTCATTTATTCCGTTATTTTATCGTAGGTTACCGCAATATCTGCACCCACTTCACGAACTGAAGTACGTTTGAAATGCGGTGCGTCGGCAAGCTGATTTAAACCAAGATCTGCAATCATTGCCTTGCCGTCACCACCGATCACCGATGGCGCGACGAAATGAATGATACGATCGACAACACCCGCCCTGATCAAACCGGCGGCAAGATTTCCGCCACTTTCAACAAGGACACGCGTCAGACCTTCATCTGCCAGCTTACGCAGGACATCATGTAGGTCCAAATGATCGCCTGCGCATCCGGCAGAAATCACTTTTACCGCAGTTTTTTCAAATTTTTCCGATAGTTCGGCGAAATTCTTGTCGGCTGTCACCAGCCATGTCGGCACGTCGTCGGCCGTCTGGACAAGCCTGGCAGCAAACGGCACGTCACCTGCGCGGTCCAGAATGACACGCACCGGCGACTGGTGATCGCGCCCGGAAAGGCGACAGGTCAAACTTGGATCATCGGCGATGACCGTCTTGGCACCGACCAGAATGGCGTCATGATTCGCGCGCAGCATGTGACCGGCTTCGCGTGCGCAAGCACCCGTAATCCACTGGCTTTCGCCACTGGCCGTCGCAGATCGCGCATCAAGGGTCGATGCCAGTTTAAGAGTGACAAACGGACGGGAACGCTCGGCCTTGCACAGAAACCCTTCATTCACACGGCGGGCCTCATCGGCATAAAGCCCGACATCAACCTGAATGCCGGCATCACCCAGCATTTTGTGCCCCCTGCCCGACACGCGCGGATCCGGATCGGTCAGCGCGCTGACAACGCGCGACACCCCGGCTTCAATCAGGCCGGTTGCACAGGGCGGCGTTTTGCCAACATGGCTGCACGGTTCAAGGGTGACATAGGCAGTTGCACCACGGGCCAAGGGACCGGCCATATCAAGGGCAACACGTTCGGCATGCGGGCGGCCACCGGGTTGTGTGTGACCACGACCAACGATGGTGCCATCAGAAGAAACAAGGACACAGCCAACCGACGGGTTCGGCCAGACATTTCCCAAACCGCGTTTTGACAGGCTCAATGCGACCTGCATGAAATGCCGGTCGTCTTCGCTAAACGCGGGGGCTGTCATTACTCTGCGTCCGCCTCTTCTTCCCCATCATGCATTTTTTCGACGAATTGTTCGAAATCGCGGGCTTCACGGAAATTCTTGTACACCGAAGCGTAGCGTACATAAGCCACCTGATCGAGGGCATTCAGCGCCTCCATCACCATTTCGCCAATGGTATCGGTGGAAATATCGCTTTCGCCACTGCTTTCAAGACGACGCTGAATGCCATTAAGGGCCTTTTCAACACGCTCGTCTTCAATCGGGCGTTTGCGACACGCAAGAAAGATCGACCGCGCCAGTTTGTCGCGGTCGAACAATTCGCGTTGCCCGTCTGTCTTCACAACCATCAATTCACGCAACTGGACACGTTCAAATGTCGTGAAGCGTGAACCACAGGCAGGACAGAACCGGCGACGGCGAATGGCATGATGCTCTTCGGTCGGACGGGAGTCCTTAACCTGGGTATCGGTATGTCCGCAAAACGGGCAACGCATATTTTTATCTAAGCCTCAAATCGATCAGGAATAGATCGGGAAACGCTTGCAGAGGTCTTCAACCTTCGCACGGACGGCGGCCTCGACTTCGGCATTGCCTTCCGGGTTGTCGACCATGGCATCCAGAACGTCACCGATCAGTTCACCGATCTGCTGGAATTCGGCAACACCGAAACCACGTGTGGTACCAGCCGGCGTACCAAGACGCACACCAGACGTAATGGTCGGCTTTTCGGTGTCAAACGGAATACCGTTTTTGTTGCACGTAATGCCTGCACGTTCCAGTGCGACTTCCGCCGTGTTGCCTTTCAGGCCCTTCGGACGCAAGTCCACCAGCATCAGGTGCGTATCGGTACCGCCAGTCACGATGTCAAAGCCACGTTTGACGAGGACTTCGGCCAGTGCCTTGGCGTTATCAACAACCTGCTGTGCATATGCCTTGAATTCCGGACGCAGGGCTTCGCCAAAGGCAACAGCCTTGGCCGCAATCACATGCATCAGCGGACCACCCTGCAGACCCGGGAAGACGGCGGAATTGATCTTTTTGCCGATCTCGAGGTTGTTTGACAGGATCATGCCGCCACGCGGACCACGAAGGGTTTTATGCGTGGTAGTGGTTACGACATCTGCATAAGGAAGCGGGCTCGGATGAACGCCACCGGCAACCAGGCCTGCAAAGTGCGCCATATCAACCATCAGCAAAGCGCCAACCTTGTCAGCGATTTCGCGGAAACGTTTGAAATCGATCTGACGCGGAATGGCCGAACCACCGGCAATGATCAGCGCCGGTTTGTGTTCAACCGCAAGGGCTTCGACCTGATCGTAATCAAGGGTCAGGTCGTCTTCACGAACACCATACTGAATCGCATTGAACCACTTGCCCGACAGTGCAGGACGCGCGCCGTGCGTCAGGTGGCCACCAGCATCAAGCGACATACCCAGAATGGTATCGCCCGGCTTGCAAAGGGCCAGCATCACCGCACCGTTTGCCTGCGCACCGGAATGGGGCTGAACGTTGATAAACTCGCAGCCGAAGATTTCCTTGGCGCGATCAATTGCCAGCTGTTCGGCAACGTCAACATATTCACAACCACCATAATAACGGCGCGAAGGATAACCTTCGGCGTATTTGTTGGTCAGGACAGTGCCCTGTGCCTCGATAACCGCTTTGGAAACGATGTTTTCCGAAGCAATCATCTCGATCTGGTTCTGCTGACGATCAAGCTCGTCGGTGACAGATTTGTACAGTGCCGGATCAGCTTCGGCCAAGCTGGTGGTGAAAAAGCCTTTGAACGACATGCGGGGGCCTCTTTCGATGCGATGTGACGGGGAGCGATCCCTTAAGGAACCGCCTGCCCGTTCCGGTTGATGCCAGATGGCGAGAAAATCAGACGGAGCAGGACATTTTTGCGACGCGGCCTTCGTGACGACCGCCTTCGAATTCGGTCGACAAGAAGGTATCAACACAATCAAGTGCCGTGGCTTCACCAATCAGGCGGGCACCAAGGCAAAGAACATTTGCGTTGTTATGTTGACGGCAAAGTTCCGTGGAAAGACGGTCATGAACCAGCGCTGCACGGATTTGCGGATAGCGGTTGGCTGCCATGCTCATACCGATGCCAGATCCACAGACGAGAATACCCGCCTCGGCCTTGCCATCGATAAGGGCCTTGGCCACTGCCTGCGCATAATCCGGGTAATCAACCGAAGCCGAACCATCTGTGCCCAGATCAAGCACTTCAATCCCGCGCTTTTTCAAGGTTTCAGCAATGGTTGATTTCAGTTCCACACCACCGTGGTCGGAGGCAATCGCAAGGGTTTTGACGGTCATAGGCGTGCCTTTATTCAAAAGCAAAAGTTAAAATTTGAGCGCCTTGTAGCATATAGCGTCGGGGCTGCCAACGCGCAGCTCATGCAAAACAGCAAGTTTTCCAAACAGAACTGACGCAGTAAAACCGTTATGGTTCAAACGCTCCGTATATTGAACACATATGTCAGCTTTAACGCCGTCAACAAGGTCCATGCAGGTATCAGAATGCCGCCATGGCCGTAAAGTACGATCCAGCCATATAAACAGTATTATTGCGCAATCTGTCTGGTTGTATTTCCTGTGCGATCTGAAATTTAAGAGGGTTTAATCATCGTCACCAAAGCATAAACTTTAATATAGCATCCCTATAAACCAAAACATGCTCTATTAAACAAATAACCTTGTGTTTTTCTGTGGTTTGACTATACCGATTGAATAGTGCATTAAGTTTAATGTGATTTATCAAATGAAGGATTACTTCAATTATGGCTGAAACCGAGAACAGCGTGCTTGATCGCGACGAACTTTTACAGATGACCGTCGACATTGTATCTGCCTATGTCAGCAACAATGCGCTTGCCGCGGCACAGATTCCGGAACTGATTTCGACTGTCTTTGCTTCTCTTGATGATATACACGGTGTTGAAAAAGAACCGGAACAGGAACCGTTGAAACCGGCTGTTCCGATCAAAAAATCTATTGGCGATGATTATATTGTCTGCCTCGAAGACGGCAAAAAGCTGAAAATGCTGAAACGTCACCTGCGCACGACCTATAACCTCACCCCGGAAGAATACCGTGCGAAATGGGGCCTGCCGGCAGATTACCCGATGGTCGCACCGAATTACGCCAAGCAGCGTTCGCAGTTTGCCAAGAAAATCGGTTTGGGTCGCAAGGCGAAATAACGCCTTCCCCAGTCAAATACCGAAAGAAAAAACGCCGCCCTCATTCAGGGCGGCGTTTTTCGTATCCGACTGCAAAAGTCGGGTCAGCCCAGCTCTAGGCCGGACTGACCGTTCGCAGTTGATCACGGATTCTGGATAGCACCGTCGGTGTACTGACCGTCTTTCCAGGTGTAGATCCAGTAACCCGGAGCATCGACGTCGCCTTTGGCGTCAAACGAGATTTCGCCAAGAACGGTGTCGAATTTCTCGGAATGCAGGGCATCTACAACCGGCTCGAAGTCGGTCGAACCAGCTTTGTTGGCAGCCTGTGCCCAAGCCTGGATCGCACCATAGGTGAACAGGGTGTAACCTTCCGGCTTGTAACCGATTTCGTCGAAGTATTTGACGAGGTCGGCGTTGCGCGGATCGGTTTCAATTGCAGGCGATGCGGTGAAGATGGTGCCTTCGCCGGAATCACCGGTAATTGCCCAATATTCAAGGGTGTTGATCGCGTCACCAGACATGACCATGGTGTCCATGCCCTGTGCGCGCATCTGACGAACGATCAGACCGAGTTCGGTGTGGTAACCACCATAATACAGAACTTCGATGCCTTCGGATTTCAGCTTGGTCACCAGAGCCGAGTAGTCTTTCTCAGCCGGGGTGATTGCTTCGTAAAGGGCTTCGGTTACGCCGTTCGCATTGAGGTTTTTCTTGGTTTCGTCAGCCAGACCTTTGGAATAAGCCTGTTTGTCGTGAACGATGGCGATTTTCTTGTCGCCATAGTTTGCAGCCAAGTATTTACCAGCAACTTCACCCTGCTGATCGTCACGACCGCAAACACGGAATACGTTGTCCATGTCACGTTCGGTCAGCTGCGGGTTGGTCGAAGCCGGGGAAATCTGGATGATGCCCTCTTCGAAGTAAACTTCCGAAGCCGGGATCGAGGAACCAGAGCAGAAGTGACCAGCAACAAGTGCAACGTCTTTGCTAACCAACTGGTTGGCAACAGCAACAGCCTGTTTCGGATCGCAAGCGTCATCGCCGATTTCGAGAACGAGCATTTCGCCGTTCACGCCACCAGCTGCGTTGATGTCAGCAACTGCTTTCTCTGCACCCTGGGTCATCTGTTCGCCAAATGCAGCATACGGACCGGTCATCGGACCAACGGTCGCGACAACGATGTCAGCTTTTGCTACACCCATTGAAAGAACAAGCGCGGAAGCAGTGGCAAGAAGGCCGAGCTTGGTTTTCGACATAAGAGAAGTCTCCCTGTTCCAAAGGTTGATTCCATCACCATGACAGAATCATCTTTTTGGATCTGAAACCGGCCCGTGTTTATCGCCGATTACCGGTTTCAGTTCCCTCGCACCATAGCGCTCCGTATTCGGGACGCATGAGTACAAACCAGATGATTGCCCGTTATCGGGCAACCATGCGGGGACGCGTTACGTCCCCGCAAATATCAGCGAACATCAGCACCTTCGCGGGCGCGATACGCAAACGGACCAACCCGTTCATACAGCCACGGATATTGCGACAGCATCTTGTTCACCTGCGTCAGGCGGAAAGCCGCGAAGGTGATAGCAAACAGGATTACCGTATCAAAAATGTAGCCGGAAAGTGAAAGAAGCTCACCTTCAAACAGGGCAAAAACCATGAAGCGGTCAACGCAGCCAAGCAGCAGTGCATAAGGCACTAGCTGCCAGGCCGGACGCCAGGTGTTTGCGATGGCCTGACCGGTCATAAAACCGCAGAACCCCATCAGGATGATGGTCATTCCGATTGTGACACCAATGCTGGTACCCGTAATCGCTTCCATCTCAGAACTCCCTAGTGGCCACCCTCGAGGTAGGCTGCGCGGACTTCCGGGTTTGCCAGAAGTTCCGCACCCGTCCCCGAGAGCGTGATATTGCCATTGACCATCACATATCCACGATGAGCCAGTTTAAGCGCATGGAATGCGTTCTGCTCAACGAGGAAGACCGTCATCTTTTTCTCGCGGTTGATCTTCTCAACCGTTTCGAAAATCTGCTTCACGATCAGTGGCGCCAGACCAAGTGACGGCTCATCAAGCAGAAGAAGACGCGGACGGCCCATCAGGGCACGGCCGATTGCCAACATCTGCTGTTCACCACCAGACATCGTACCGGCACGCTGGTTGATGCGTTCCTTCAGACGCGGGAACAGATCAAACACCATTTCGATATCCGAATTGAAATATTTCGGATCCTGGGTGATCGCGCCCATCTGAAGGTTTTCATAAACCGACATGCGCGGAAAAATACGACGCCCTTCCGGGGACTGCTGAATACCAAGCTGGCAGATCTCATGCATTGGCATGCGACTGATATCCTGGCCTTCAAACAGAATGCGTCCCTTGCTGGCCTGCGGCGAACCGCAGCAGGTCATAAGCAACGTGGTTTTGCCGGCACCGTTGGCACCGATCAGGGTGACGATTTCACCTTCATTGACTTCCATATCAATGCCCTTGAGGGCTTCGATATTGCCATAGAAGGTATGAACACCTTCGATTTTAAGCATGGACATATCGATGGACTCCCTCACTGCGCTTTCGGATCAAGATGAAGGTCGGCAGCAACTTCCGGCGGAAGCTCGTCATCCTCTTCTTCGCCAAGATAGGCGCGGATAACAGCCGGATCATTCTTGACGGCTTCTGGATTGCCATCGGCAATCTTTTTACCGTAATCAAGAACGATCACATGGTCGGAAATCTGCATGACAACGCTCATATCATGCTCGATCAGAAGGCAGCCAACGCCCTGATCATCACGGATGCTCTGCAACAGAACGTTCAGTTCCGCCGACTCACGCGGGTTAAGGCCCGCAGCCGGTTCGTCCAGACAAAGCAGTGACGGGTCGGTGCACATGGCACGTGCGATTTCCAGGCGACGCTGGGAACCATATGGCAGGTTACCGGCATTCCAGTCAGCCTGTGCATACAGACCAACCTTCTCCAGCCAGAACTCCGCCTTTTCGACCGCTTCCTTTTCCGCCTTGGCATATTTGCCAAGGTTGAACAAACCGGCAAGAGAGAACGCAGAGGCCTCCATCAGTCGGTTATGCTGGGCAACGATCAGGTTTTCCAGAACCGTCATCCCGGTAAACAGGCGGATGTTCTGGAACGTGCGGGCAACACCTTTGTTACGTGGAATGCGGAACCCTTCGGTCCGTTCCAGCAACCGCGGCCCATCTTCGGCATGAAGGGTCAGGCGACCCTCGGTCGGAACGTAGAACCCGGTCAGGCAGTTAAACACAGTGGTTTTACCTGCGCCGTTCGGGCCGATGATGGCTGTAATTTCACGCTTGTTGGCGTTGAAAGACAGATCATCAATCGCGACCAATCCGCCGAAACGCATGGTCAGATGTTCGACTTCAAGCAGTTTGTTGTCGGTCATTTAATTTCTCCGGCAACTTTTTCTTTCTGGCTCATATTGAGCAGAATGGTCGGATCACGGAAGGACAACAGACCGCGCGGACGCCAGAGCATGATGGCAACAATACCTGCCCCGAAGATCAGCATGCGATATTCGGCCAGTTCACGGAACATTTCCGGGAAACCGATCATGACAATTGCTGCCAACACGACGCCGATCTGGCTGCCCATGCCGCCCAGAACCACAATCGCAAGAATCACAGCCGATTCAAGGAAGGTGAAGCTTTCCGGGCTGATAAAGCCCTGACGGGTTGCAAAGAACGCACCGGCAAAACCACCAAACATCGCGCCGATGGCAAATGCCGACAGCTTGGTGTTGGTCGGGTTGATGCCAAGCGAACGGCAGGCGATCTCGTCTTCGCGCAACGCTTCCCAGGCACGCCCGATCGGCAATTTGCGCAGACGCAGGGTCACGAAGTTCGTCACCAGTGCCAGCACAAGGATCAGGTAGTACAGGAAGATCAGGCGATGCATGGACGAGTATTCCATGCCAAACAGCTCGTTAAAGCCAATCGTCCCTTCCGGAACACGCCGCGAAAAATCGGCCAGTCCAAAGAAGCTCGGACGTTCAATCGATGAAATTCCGTCCGGACCACCGGTAAGGTCATACCAGTTGATCAGAACAACGCGGATAATCTCACCGAACCCGAGGGTCACGATTGCAAGATAGTCACCGCGCAGACGCAGAACCGGGAAGCCAAGGATAATCCCGAAGCTTGCCGCAAAGATACCGGCCAATGGCAGGCAAAGCCAGAAGCTCAGATCGAAGTTCTGTGACAGCAATGCATAGGAGTACGCCCCGACCGCATAAAACGCCACATAGCCCAGATCCAGAAGACCCGCCAGACCAACCACAATGTTCAGGCCCCACCCCAGCATGATGTAAATCATCACAAGGGTCGCAAGGTCGATTGCGGAACGGTCTTCGCCAAAGATGAACGGGAAAATGATAAAGAAGATAATCCCGATCAGACCGATTTTCTTGGTGTTCGAACGATACGCCAACTGGATTTTGGACGACAGTTTGGCGCTTTCTTCGACATCAGCCGAGGTCTTGTCTTTCATCGTGAAATAGGCCGTGGCAAAAATGATCGCCACAAACGCGATACCAACGATGGTGCTGACGACACTTGAAAACACCATGTCGAGGAAGACCGGCGAAACCCAGCGGTCATCAAGTTCGCGGAAACGTACGAACATTTCAAAAACGGCAACGGCAGAAAGCGTAATCAGAACGGCCTGGCCGAGACGTGAAATGTTCTCGCGGCGGAAAATCAGGCCAAGACGCCCGATCACCGTAGCCCCGATTGCAATCAGGACAAGATCCCAACGCACGGCCAGTTCCAGACCGGTCGGACGGTCAACCGTCTCGACACCAAGGAGCATGACCGACATCAACAGCGCGATCACGGCAAAGAACGCAAGTTCCTTGACCACTTCCGAGCCATTGGTACGAGAAGAAGCAAATGCAGCAGACATCAGACTTTCTCCACCTCCGGCTTGCCGAGCAGACCCCACGGACGGAAGATCAGCACAAGAACCAGAATGCCAAACGTTGCGACATCCTTGTATTCAATCGTGAGATACCCCGACCAGAAGGCCTCGATCAGGCCGATCAGAAGACCACCAAGCATTGCGCCCGGCAAAGATCCGATACCGCCAAGAACGGCTGCGGTGAAGGCCTTAACACCGGCAAGGAAGCCGATATAGAAGTCGATCACGCCGTAATACAACGTCACCATCATCCCCGCGACCGATGCCAGGGCAGCACCCATGACAAACGTGGTCGAGATGGTGCGGTCAACGTTAACCCCCAGAAGGCCTGCCATTGTACGGTCCTGCTCACAGGCACGCTGTGCGCGGCCCAGGGACGTTTTGGCAATCAGCAGCGAGAAGACAACCATCAGCACAAATGTCAGAACGATAATCACGATCTGCATATAGCTAAGCTGAACGTCGAAATTCGCGCTTTCCATCAGGGTAATGCCGCCCTCAACAAGCGGCTGCATCGGTTTCACGCGCGCGCCCTGCGAAATCTGAACGAAGTTCTGCAGGAAAATGGACATGCCGATGGCAGAAATCAAAGCTGCCAGACGGAATGAGCCGCGCAGCGGCCGATATGCAACCCGTTCCACGCCCCAACCGTACACAGAGGTCAGAACCATTGAAACGAACAGCATCAAAAGAAGAGTGAGAGGTAGAATTCCACTGATACCGGCAGCCTGACAGATCAGGAAGGTAATCAGGGAATGGAACGCACCGATCATATAGATCTCACCGTGCGCAAAGTTGATCATGCCAATAATGCCATAAACCATCGTGTAACCGATGGCGATCAGACCATAAATGGCCCCCAGCGTCAGACCATTGATCAATTGTTGTAGGAAATAAGCCCAATCCATTGCACAACCTTAGATTTGGCACAGACATACAAGGACTTCGCCAGATCAGCAGAAGGTATCAATTCACACACAGATGTAATGATTGGATGAGACACTGTCTCCCCATAGCCCCTGGCAAACCCGCAAAGCCTCCGTCTTATTGTTATCGGGTAACCCCCGGTTTTAACCCTCTATGCCGGTCATTCTTTTTGCGACCATTACATAAAGAGCGCGATTAGAGCGAGGACATTAGACACACGATTTCAAACCCTGCAAGCCGCTTTGACATTTTAGTGAAAATCACCAAAACAGGATTTGAAATTGGCATAAAACACTGACTTCGAAAGTCACCTGCGCTTTATATTGTATAAATTATCCCTTTTTGAGAACGTATTCAAGTTTTTGTGCAGCAACGCGCTTCAGTTGTTCCGGATTCCGGCTGACAGGTCCGGCAACAGTCACTTCCACGCCTGTTTTGCCGTCAATGGCCGTACACCGCAGATAGGTGCCGACTTGCCGAAGCTCAAAATAAATCTCGTTCGAGGTGTTATAGCGTGAGGTCATTGATGCACTGCTGTTATCAAAAATGGACTTGTCTATTGTGCTCCCATTTTCAGACAACGCAACATATAACAAAACGGGCCCGGAAATCCGGACCCGCTCGTTTGGCGCCCCTTCTGGGTACTTCTATTTCTCGCCATCCAGCATTTTAACGATGGCCGAAAAATCCATGCCACCGTTACCGCCATTGGAATAAAGCGCATAAAGGCTTTCGGCCAACGCCCCCATCGGGGTTGTTGCGCCAGATGCCGCTGATGCCTGCTGGGCAAGTTTCAAATCTTTGAGCATCATATCCACCGCAAAGCCCGGCTGATAATCGCGGTTGGCCGGGGACGTCGGAACCGGCCCCGGGACCGGGCAATAACTTGTCAAAGCCCAGCACTGACCTGATGCCTTTGAAGACACCTCAAACAGCTTCTGGGCATCCAGGCCAAGGCGCTTTGCCAGCATGAAGGCCTCGGAAACTGCAATCATGCTGACACCAAGCACCATGTTGTTGCAGATCTTTGCCGCCTGCCCTGCACCGCTGTCACCGGCATGGATGATATTGCTGCCCATGCCCGCCAAAATGGGTTGTGCACTGGCAAAGTCCGCCTCAGATCCACCCAC
Source organism: Thalassospira profundimaris WP0211 (assembly GCF_000300275.1). Taxonomy (GTDB): domain Bacteria; phylum Pseudomonadota; class Alphaproteobacteria; order Rhodospirillales; family Thalassospiraceae; genus Thalassospira; species Thalassospira profundimaris. The sequence goes on from NZ_AMRN01000007.1 coordinate 157,969, forward strand.
CATGAATGTTAGCGTACCTGCCGCCGCACCGGCCGTCCCGCCAGAGATCGGGGCATCAACAACACCAAGACCTGCCGCACGGGCCAGTTCGGCTGCCTTGCGGGCCGAGTCCACATCAATTGTCGAACTATCGATCAGAACGGTGCCCGGCTTGGCATGTGCAATGACACCGTCCGGTCCATCATAAACGCCCAGAACGTGCTTGCCCGCGGGCAATACCGTAACAACAACTTCGACATCACTGGCCGCTGCGCCCACCGATGCCGCCTTTGAGGCACCGGCCTCCACGGCCTTTGCCACCGCATCTGCCGACAGATCAAAGACCTTGACCGCATGTCCGGCCTTCACAAGGTTGGCCGCCATCGGGCCGCCCATATTGCCCAGACCGATAAAACCGATATTCGCCATTTGAAGTCTCCTCTGACACCCTATCTGGGTGTTTTGTTCTGATTTATGTTGATCTGGCAGGGTGATGTTCCCTGCCCAATAGTCTAAAGATTAAGCTCTTTGTCTTTTGGCAGTTTCTCGAAATATTCCGCCACTTCGCGTGGATCGACCTGACCGATATCGCCATGCTGCCATTTCGGCGCGTGATCCTTATCAATAATCACCGCCCGCACACCTTCAAACAGGTCCGGCTTGCATACCATGCGCTGCGATAGGCGATATTCCATGTTCAGGACCTCTGCCAGCGACATATCGCCACCCTGACGGATTTGCTCGAAACTGACGCAAAGGGATGTCGGCGACTTGCCCAGCAACGTCTCAAGCGTCTCTGTGCCAAATGCACTGGCCGCAGTCCGCAAGGCTTCAAAGATCGCCGCGACACTGTCGCCAGAAAAGCAATGATCGATCTCGCTGCGAATTTCTGAAAGTGGCGCTGAACCGAACGGTGTTTCATGCTTATTGAGGATATCCTCGACAGTCGCAAAGCCATCACCGTCCCAAGCCGCACTTGCCAGTGCATTCTTGACGGCATCCAGTTTCGCACTTTCCGCCCCATGGGTTGCAAGTCCGGCATAAAGGCAATCTGCGGCCTTGATCCGCGCTCCGGTCAAACCAAGATACATCCCGATTTTGCCAGGACACCGCGGCAGGAAGTATCCCCCGCCGACATCCGGGAAAAATCCAATGCCGGTTTCAGGCATGGCAAACAACGTGCGTTCTGTCACGACCCGGAACCGGCCATGGATTGAAACCCCGACACCACCGCCCATGGTGATCCCGTCCATTAGTGCGATATAGGGCTTTGGATAGGTCGCAATATAGTGGTTCAGGTGATATTCCCGACGATAGAACGCATCAAGCATCTCTTCGTCATCAACCTTGCGGGCATCATAAAGGCCGCGGATATCACCACCCGCGCAGAATGCCTTCTCCCCCATCCCTTCAATGATGACGACCTTGACCGATGGATCCTGTTCCCAGGATTTCAGCTGCGCCATCATCATATCGACCATCACCAGATCAAGCGCGTTTAGCGCCTTGGGACGGTTCAACAGGATACGCCCAACCGGCCCGTCCTGCGAAAACAGAACCGGTGCGTCTGCGGTTTCAGTCGGCGAATTTGAAACTGTGCTCATAACCTAGTCTTTCAGGGCTGCACGCGCGATGATCAGGCGCATGATTTCGTTGGTACCTTCAAGGATCTGGTGCACGCGCAAGTCACGCAAAAGCCGCTCGATGGGGTATTCGCGAATATAACCATATCCGCCATGAAGCTGCAGCGCTTCGTTACAGACATTAAAGCCGATATCGGTGGCAAACCGTTTGGCCATCGCACAGAACTGCGTGGCATCATCGGTCTTGTGATCGAGCTTCCATGCCCCTTTATGAAGCATCAGCCGGGCGGCTTCGAGTTCGGTCACCATATCAGCAAATTTGAACTGCAATGCCTGAAACTGATCCAGGCTTTTGCCAAACTGCTTGCGGACTTTCATGTGTTCGCGGGCATGTTCCATTGCCGCACGCGCACCACCGATCGAACAGGCCGCGATATTTAACCGCCCACCATCAAGGCCCTTCATGGCGAATTTGAAACCTTCGCCCTCGTCACCCAGACGGTTTTCGACCGGCACCTTGCAATTACTAAATATAACGGCGGCGGTCGGCTGACTGTTCCAGCCCATTTTTTCTTCAAGCTTGCCAAATGATAGCCCCTCGGCGTCTTTGGGCACGATAAACGTCGAAATGCCTTTCGGGCTGTCATCGCCGGTGCGCGCCATGACGACATAGATATCACTGCGCGATCCGCCGGAAATAAACGCCTTCTCGCCATTCAGGATATAATGATCGCCATCGCGTTCGGCCCGGCTGCGAAGCGACCCGGCATCCGATCCCGCCCCCGGTTCGGTCAGGCAATAACTTGCGAAATGTTCCATGGTGACGAGTTTGGGCAGATATTTCGCCCGCTGCGCGTCATTGCCAAACGTATCAATCATCCAGCAGGCCATATTATGGATCGAAATATAGGCAGCGGTTGACGGGCAAGCTGCGGCCAGCTCTTCGAAAATAACCGCAGCATCAAGGCGCCCAAGCCCCGTACCACCATGTTCCTCACCGGTATAGATCGCGGCAAAACCAAGTTCGGCTGCCTTGCGCAGGGTTTCTTCGGGAAATGTATGATTGGCATCCCAGTCGCCCGCATATGGCGCCATTTCATTCTGCGCGAAATCACGCGCAGCTTGGGCAAATGCCTGCTGATCTTCAGACAGGTTGAATTCCATTGGATCGCCGCCTCTTTTGATTTTCTATTTTCCCTTTACGTAAACGTGAAATCTGCTGCTTGTCAATTCATTCGGTATAATCGTACCGAATTATCACAATTCTCATCCTGAACGCCCATCACGTGCAAAGCACTCTGGCATTTCGCCAAATCTTCCTTGCGAATACAGGGCCGCTGCGCATACCCTCCTCGCCTCAGGAATCACAATAAATCAGGGAAACAGTCATCATGTCTTCGACCAAGCCGGAAACAATTGTCCTTCATGCAGGCTATCGTGCCGAACCGACAACCGGTTCTGTCGCCGTCCCGCTCTATCAAACCACCAGTTATCAGTTCCGCGACACCCAGCATGCCGCAGACCTTTTTGCGCTTAAGGAACTGGGCAACATCTATACCCGCCTGATGAACCCGACCAATGATGTGCTTGAACAGCGCGTCGCTGCCCTTGATGGCGGTGCTGCGGCGGTCGCACTGGCATCGGGCCAGGCGGCCTCGACCTTTGCGGTGCTGAACATCGCACAGGCGGGTGACAACATCGTCAGTTCCACCGATCTTTATGGTGGCACCTGGAACCTGTTTGCCAACACCTTCAAACAGATGGGCATCGAAGTCCGCTTTGCCGATCCGGCCGATCCGGAAAACTTCCGTCGCCTTGCCGATGACAAAACGCGTGCGTTCTATGCCGAAACCCTGCCCAACCCGAAACTGCAGGTCTTCCCGATCCGCGAAGTTGCCGATATCGGTGATGATCTGGGCATTCCGTTGATCGTCGATAACACTGCCGCGCCAGTGATCTGTAAACCGATCGACCACGGTGCAAGCATTGTGATGTATTCGACCACCAAATTCATTGCCGGTCATGGCACCTCGGTTGGCGGCATCGTTGTTGATTCGGGCAAGTTTGATTGGGAAAAGCATGCCAAGCGCTTCCCGCTTCTCAATGAACCGGATCCCAGCTATCACGGTGCCGTCTGGACCGAGGCCGTCAAACCGATTGGACCGGTGGCATACGCGATCAAACTGCGCTGCACGTTGCTGCGCGATGTTGGTGCGGCAGCTTCGCCGTTCAATTCCTTCCAGACCATTCAGGGCATGGAAACCTTGCCGCTTCGGATGGAACGCCATTGCGAAAATGCGCTTAAGGTTGCCGACTTCCTGGCATCCCACCCGAAGGTCACCAAGGTCATCCACCCCAGCAAACAGGATGGCGAAGCCCGCCGTCGCGCGGACAAATATCTTAAGGGTGGTTTGGGCTCTTTGATGGGCTTTGAACTGGCCGGTGGCAAAGATGTCGGCGAGAAATTCATCAACTCGCTGGAGCTGTTCTACCACGTGGCCAATATCGGTGACACGCGGTCGCTTGCCATTCACCCGGCCACCACGACTCACAGCCAGCTCTCAGAGGAAGATCGCCTGTCATCGGGTGTGACCGATGGCTATGTCCGCCTGTCAATTGGCATCGAACATATTGACGACATTCTGGCGGATTTGACACAGGCACTTGATAAAGCCTGATAAACCACCGAATGCTGCTTTGCTGCAAAACCGGTCAGATCCTCGTCTGGCCGGTTTTTCTATTGACGCTTTTGCATGTCCGGGCTAACTCATATCGGCAATACATGCACAACATGCAAAACAGGCATACAGATGTCGAGCGTTTCAAGCCGCCAGGACGAAATCCAGAAACTTCTGCGCAGCCAGGGCACCGTTCATATCCACGATCTGGCCACCCTGTTTCACGCATCCCTTGATACCATCCGCCGCGATCTGCGCCAGATGGAGGAAGAGGGTTACTTGCGCCGCATTCATGGGGGTGCCGTCCTACCCAATTTGGCACAGGAAAGTTACGCGGAACGGGCGCAGGAACTGCAACCCGAACGGACTGCGATTGCCCAAAAGGCCGCACGCGAATTGATCCCCGATGATTGCGTGGCGTTTTTCGATAGCGGTACCACCGTGTGTGAAGTTGCACGCAACCTCAAACCATCCTTTCGCGGCACGGTGATTACAGTCAATCCGATGATCGCGGTCGAACTCGCCAGTCATCCGAATGCCGAAGTCATCATGTTGGGCGGCACGCTTCGCAAAACAGATATGGTGGTGTGCGGCCCGACGACCCTTGATCAACTCAGAAACTTTAATGCCGATATCGCACTCCTTGGCACCTGCGCACTTCACCCCGAGGCAGGCCTGTCGACCAGCAGCACCGAAGAACGCGCGACCAAGGCGGCCATGATCGCCCAATCGGCCGAAGTCATTGCCATCACCACCGCCGACAAACTTGAAACCAGCCTACCGCACCGGGTCTGCGACATTGATGCGATTTCCCATCTGGTCACCGGGCGCAAACTTTCAAACGGTTATCTTGCCAATTACACCCGGCGTGGTTTGAACGTCATTCAGGCCTGATCGCCTTCCCTCGCCTTGCGGAGAAACTTGTTAAATGCAAACCCACGCCACTGCCCATAACCGGGTGCGCGCCATCTTCTTTTTACATGGCGCCGCTTTTTCAAGCTGGGTGCCGCATATCCCACTGGTGCAGGAAAGTCTTGGCCTTGGCCATGACGAACTTGGCGGCATTTTGCTGGCGGCGGCCATCGGGGTGCTTGCCGTGATGCCAATCGCCGGAAGACTGGCAGACCGGTTTGGCAGCGAACGCGTGGTGCGCTATTCGGGGCTGTTTTATTTCATCGCGGTTGGCGTGCCCGCCTTCATGCCCGATTATCTCAGCATTTCGATCGCGATGTTCGCGCTTGGCTTTTCCGGTGCCTTTCTGGATGTCGCGATGAATGCCAATGGCCTGCAGGTCGAACGTGTTAAGGGCCGCAGCATCATGTCCGGGTTACATGGTTTCTGGAGTCTCGGTGGTTTTGTCGGCGCGGGGATTGCCGCCGCATGGTTCGCCCTGCCAATTGGCAATGAATTCCATCTGCCAATCGTGCTTTCTCTTTTCCTGATCGCGCACATCATCGCACAAGCGGGACTTCTTTCGGATCACGCCGCATCAGAACATCTGTCTGGCCCAAAGGATGCCAGCCAAACAACGGTGACAAAGACCAAGGATCGCAATCTGTTCCTGATGCTGTTGCCATTCGGGGTCTGCGCCTTTATCGGCCAGTTTGGTGAAGGTGTCCTGACAGACTGGGCAACGGTGTTTATGAATTCCGAACTGTCATCGGGCCCAACCTTGGCTGCCGTCGGCTTTGCCATCTATTCCTTTGCCATGGCCGCCACGCGATTGTCCGGTGATGCACTGGTCACCCGATATGGTCGCGTGCCGGTATTGTTGACAAGTTCGGTGCTGGCATCCCTTGGCACCCTTGTTTTGACCCTGTCTCCCAATATCGTTGTCGCCTGGATCGGCTGCGGGATTGCCGGCATGGGGCTTGCGGTCATTCTGCCGCTGTTGCTTTCTGCGGCATCCCAGACAACCGGCAAAGGTGGTGGTGCGGTTGTTTCGATCATTGCCGCAACCGGCTATTCCGCGATCATGGCCGGGCCACCGGTGATCGGTGCGGTTGGTGAAGCCCTCGGACTGGTCACGGCCTTTGCCCTGACATCCGCATTCCTTGCCATGATTATCCCGGTTTACCTGTTAACCATGCGCAGGCGTTTGCAAATTGCGGCCAATGGTTGATCAACGGCGCAATCTGTCCCATAAATTGCCCAGCCTCACATTATAGAGATTAGATCATGGTCAACAAATTCGCCTATGGCACCTTCCCAAGCACCCGGCAGCGCCGCAACCGCATGACCGACTGGTCGCGCCGCATGGTCGCCGAAACGCGGTTGACCTCCCATGATCTGATCCTGCCTGTCTTTGTGATCGACGGCAAAAACGAACGCACCCCGATCCCGTCAATGCCCGGCGTTGAACGCCAGTCGGTAGATATTTTGGTGGAAACCGCCAAACATGCCGAAAAGCTTGGCATTCCGGCCCTTGCCCTGTTTCCCTATATCGATGCCAGCCTGAAAACCAAGGACGCCCGCGAAGCCTATAACCCAGACAACGTCGTATGCCGCGCGGTCAAGGCGATCAAGGATGCCTGCCCCAATCTGGGCGTCATCACCGATGTCGCGCTGGATCCTTTCAATGCCGACGGACAGGACGGCATTGTTGTCGACGGTCAGATCCTTAATGACGAAACGACCGAGGCCCTTGTGCGTCAGGCCCTTGTTCAGGCGCAGGCAGGCTGTGACGTGGTTGCACCGTCGGACATGATGGATGGTCGCATCGGTGCGATCCGCAAGATTCTTGAGGAAGCAAACCTCAAAAACGTTCAGATCATGGCCTATTCGGCAAAATACGCATCCGCTTTCTACGGCCCGTTCCGCGATGCAATCGGCTCGGCCAGTGCACTTGGCAAGGCTGACAAGAAAACCTATCAGCTTGATCCCGCCAACAGCGATGAGGCCATGCGCGAAGTCGCCTATGACCTTGATGAAGGTGCAGACTCGGTTATCGTCAAACCGGGCCTGCCCTATCTTGATGTGCTTTATCGCGTCAAACAGGAATTCGGCGTGCCGGTCTTTGCCTATCAGGTCTCGGGCGAATACGCGATGATGCGTGCGGCCGGTCAGAATGGCTGGCTTGATTATATTGGCTGTGCGATTGAAACCCTGTCCTGCTTCAAGCGTGCCGGCGCATCCGGTGTTCTGACCTATAGCGCGATTGAAGTCGCCGAGGCACTGGAAGGCTGATTTCTGCGCCGCCAAGACAAGCAATAAAAAAAGGGCCTCAATCGAGGCCCTTTTGTTTTGGGATGCGAACATCAAATCATGCGGACTTTGCCGCAATGCCATCCGCATCATCTTCAATGCCATGGCCAATCGCCCGCGCACAGAAATGCGGACGCAGGCCGGATCGGGCAAACACGCCTTCAATATCCTGCCCATCAAGGAACCCGCCCTGATGGACCAAAAGGGTTTTGATGCCTGACGCCAGTCCACCCAGCACATCGGTATGCACCGTATCGCCAACCATCAACACACGGCTGCGATCAACACCGGGATGGCGTTTCAGGACTTCCTCAAACACGTGGTGATACGGTTTGCCAACGCATTGCGGCATGACACCGGATGCATCGCCTGCCAGATGCGCGAAGTATCCCGACTCAACCGAAAGGAAATCGCCCATCGGTGCACAAATGTCGGGATTACCGACCAGAACCGGCCGCGGATTATCCTTAAGGCTCTGCTCCAGAAGGGCTTGCTGGGTATCGGTCCAACTATCAGAATCAATCAACAGGAAGCCGCCAACCGCATCATAAAGCGCAGGATCACTGCCAAGCGGCTCGACCCGGCCGGGCAGAATATCAAACGGCCAGTCGGTCGGCGCCATTGCCCCCCAATGGGAGATGTCGGCATATTCGCCCATCAGCGGGGCGACGAACTGCTGGCTGCTGATCAGGCTGTTATTGTCAAAATCAAAGCCGCGTTTGCGATGACGCGCCAGAATGGCCTCGCCGGAGCTTGAGGCATCATTGGTGACAACCGCAATCTTCTTGCCCATTTCCTGCAAGGTCGCGACCGTCTTGACCGCACCGGGAATGGCACTTTGTCCACTATTGAGCACGCCAAAGGCATCAAACACGATCAGATCAAACTGATCGGCAATCGCCAGAAGGTTATCGACGTAATCGGTTGCTGCGGGCACCGCATCGGGTGCGACCTGTGGCAGACGCGGTGCATAGCGCAAATAGGCATCCAGGGCCTGCGCAAAATCCAGTTGCAACCGATTGGCACTCATCGTCATTTCTCCCACACGAACGGCACGTTATTAAAATTCCGGCGTATTCAAACCGATTAGCGCGTTAATTACACCCAAAATTATTCGCAACACCACAAACGCGGATAATCAACCTCAAGGCATCACGCAACTTCATTACCCATGCACCATACGCATAGCAATAAAAAGCATCAAATCTGCATCAGCCATCCACTTTAGAGCAGTTAACGAGAGGTTTCAGGGATTTCTGCGCTTTTCAATCCGCAGACATGCAAAAAACGCATTGGATTATATCCGCAATCACCCTTAGATTGCCCTCACGAAATGAATAGGACGTATCGACTGATGAATGCGCCACCAAGCAGTTGATCATTCGATACATCCCATGCAAACCGACACGTCAAACCAGCTAACTATTCCTGTGCGGAATATCTCGGTGAGAACATGCCGGTTAACTGAACAGACGCCGAATAATCGGCCGGTTTGAAATAGGTGATGAAATGATCGTAACCAAGATTTTTGCTTTCCTTCGCGCTCTGCGCGTTCAGTACCAGACCCAGACTGCGCTGCGTAAGCTTGACCCGCGCGAACTGGCAGACATCGGTCTGAACCGCGACATGATCGATGATGTAGCACACCGTGTTGCTTTCGGTCGCTAAGCCACGACCGTAGCGTCCATGAGGAAGACCCCGACAGAGCATCTGTCGGGGTTTTTCTTTGTCCGGATTTTGGGATGGCCGCTAAAAGATCCGCTTTGCCTGCTTTGTCTTAGTTGGCAAACAGGGCCTTGTGCTCTTCACGCAGGACATTCTTCTGCACCTTGCCCATCGCATTACGCGGCAGTTCATCGACAAAGAACACGCGCTTGGGCACCTTGAAGTTGGCAAGCTCGGACTTGATCGCGCCAATCACGCCCTCTTCGCTTAAGCCGCCTTTTGCTTCCGGCACGATCACGGCAACAACCGCCTCGCCAAAATCGGGATGTTGAACGCCGATCACGGCACTTTCAACAACACCCTCCATTTTGTCTATCAGGGTTTCGATTTCCTTGGGATAAACGTTAAACCCGCCGGAAATGACCAGATCCTTGGCGCGCCCGACAATATGGACATATCCCTTGGCGTCGATCTTGGCGATATCACCAGTGATAAAGAACCCGTCTTTGCGGAATTCCTCGGCGGTTTTTTCGGGCATCTGCCAGTAACCGGCAAAAACGTTCGGGCCCCGTGCTTCCAGCACGCCAATCTCATCCGTACCAAGAACATTGCCGTCTTCATCACACACGCGCACTTCGACATCTGGCAGTGCCGGGCCAACGGTATGAACGATGCGCTCGCCATCGAGCGGATTGGATGTCGCCATACCCATTTCCGTCATGCCATAGCGCTCCAAAAGCGCCTTGCCTGTTCGTTCCCTGAAGGCTGTAAAGGTCTCTGGCAGAAGCGGCGCAGACCCGGAAATGAACAGACGCATGTTTGCAGTGACATCCTTGATGAAATCATCGCCCGACAACAGACGCACATAAAAAGTCGGAACCCCCATCATCACCGTACTGCGCGGCAAAAGCGCCATCACCTGGTCACGATCAAACTTCGGCAGGAAGAACATCTTCGATCCCGACAGCATCACACAATGACATGCAATGAAAAGCCCATGGGTATGGAAGATCGGCAAGGCATGAAGCAGGGTATCGTCCCCCTTAAAGCCCCAAAGCTTTTCAAGCGTTGATGCGTTCGACCACAGGTTCATCTGGGTCATCATCGCACCCTTGGGCTTGCCCGTCGTGCCCGACGTATAAAGAATGGCCGCCAATTCATCGTCTTCGCACGCAACCGGCGCAAAGTCAGAGGGTTGCGATGCCGCCCCGTCCATAAGGCTGCCCTCAGACTGCATGCCCAGTGTCAGAACATGCGCAACACCCTGCTGGTCCGCGATGGCCTTGACCTCATCTTCGCGATGGGGCTGACAAACAAAGATCACCGGCGATGCGTTATCCATGAAATAGGCAAGCTCGCCCGCCTGATAGGCGGTATTGAGCGGCAAATAAACAAGGCCCGCACGAATGCAGCCAAGATAAAGAAACAGTGCTTCGGGGGATTTATCGACCTGAACGGCAACCCTGTCGCCCTTTTTCGCACCAAGCGACGTCAGAAGACCGGCAATCTGGGCCGATGCTGTGTCGGCATCGCCATAGCTATAGGTTTTGCCATCAGGCGTCTCAATCAGAACTGATGACAGATCGGCCGGAAACCGGTCGCGTATGCGCATAAAAAGGCTGTTGGTCACTGTACTGCTTCCCCGAGAATTCGTTTTGACCGGCAGGTTTCCCCCTGCCGGTCTTTTCTGCGGGCAGCATAGTGCAATCAACCATTATAGGTAAACAAGTACCTTTTTACCGCAATGATCGATTTTGTCTGTCAATCAGACTGCTCTGGCCTTGTGACGCTAGTCCAGCGCAACCGACGGGAACTCCCCGTCAATATACGGGAACGCCTCACTGACCGTCACCTGCACCTCGGGATGGAAGCCGTTGAAATGGGTGGCCAGCGCATTGCTATACGCCCCGATGTGACCAAACTCGATCCAGTCCCCTTCGCGGATATCGGCAGGCAAGGTCACGGTCGCCGGCAAGACATCCATATTATCACAAGTAGGCCCATAGATCGTGAAATCGAGCGTTTCTTCCGGATCGAAATCACCTTCAATGCGCAACGGACGCACCGGATAACGCAATTGCCCGGTCACGGTTTCCGACAGGCTGCCGTAAACACCGTCATTGATAAACAGCGTATCTTCCTTGCGCAGGTGAACCTGCGTGATCAGGGAAATACCGCTCGATACCAGCGCCCTGCCCGGCTCGCACATAAAGGTGGTATCGGGCATATCAAGCCAGCGGATACAATCCTTGATCTCGTCCATGAACTCGTCAAGGCTGGCACCGCGCTGGTTCATATACTGGCCGGGAAAACCGCCGCCAACGTCGATATGTTTGACCTTCACGCCTGAAAAATCAACGACTTGACGGATAAGCTCAACCGCAATCCGGTATCCGGTCGGTGTCGTGCATTGTGAACCAATATGGAAGCAAAGCCCGGCATGATAGCCATATTCATCAACCTTTTTCAAAAGCTCGGCTGCCACCATCGGACGTGCACCGAACTTGGCCGAAAGGTTATAGGCCGCACCGGCTGGCGGTGTTGCAAGGCGCACATGGATCACCAGGTTCGTGTCGCCCTCGGTTTCCTCGCGGATTTTCTCAAGCTCTTCGGCGGTATCAATCACATAGTGATCAATCCCGAATACCCGATAGGCATTGCGGATGGCATCGCGGCTTTTGACCGGATGCATGAAATAGGCCTTCATCCCCGGGAATTGCCGCCGCACGATCGAGATTTCCTCAGGCGAAGCCGTGTCAAAATGACGCACCCCGCCTTCATGAAGATATCGCATGACCTCCGGATGCGGATTGCATTTCACCGCATACAGGACGTCTCCCGGGAACATTTCGACAAAGCGCTGCGCTGTTTCTCGAAGAATATTGGGTCTAAGGCAATACACCGGATAGGAAGGCTTGAGTTCCTTAACAACATCGAACGTCGTATCGAAATGACGTGGCACAATATACTCCATCGTTTACCAATATCAGGCGCCCAGACACGTACCGCCGCCGGGCTGGCCTTTGAGTTAGGGTAACAGCCCTCTTGCCGCCTGTCATGCGACTTGCTTGTGGACCACACCGATTAGCGTACTAATTGCGCTTGATATTGCATCGCCCTGTCGATAATTTGGTAAACCAATACCAAATAACCAATATCGTGCGCCCCGCGCGGTTTACCGCAGATGCACGCCAACCCACAGGGAGCCTGAAATGCCCATCGATCCGATCCTTGATCCGTCCGTTCTGGCCAAGGAGCTGTCCGGTTATCATCTGATCAACGGTAAACTTGTCGCCCCGAAAAACGGCAAGACCTTTGATGTTCTTAATCCTGCCACGGGCAAGGTTATCGGTCAGGCAGCCGACGGTGACGCCGACGATGTCGCGATTGCGGTTGCCGCCGCCAAGGCCGCCCAGAAGGACTGGGCCGAACGCCCGGCGCGTGAACGCGGCAAACTGTTGGCCGAATGCGGCCGCATCCTGATGTCCCATGCCGAGGAATTGGGCCGTCTGGTCGCCCTTGAATCGGGCAAGGCCCTTCGCACCGAAAGCCGGGTTGAGGCATCGGTTCTGGCCGATATGTTCGTCTTTTTCGGCGGACTTGCGTCAGAGCTTAAAGGTGAAACAGTTCCGTTTAACCCGAACATGATGACCCTGACCACCCGCGAGGCCGTTGGCGTTGTCGGTGCGATCATTCCGTGGAACGTTCCGATGATGCTGATGGCGATCAAGGTTGCCCCGGCACTGGTTGCCGGTAACGCAGTCGTCGTCAAATCCGCCGAAGACACCCCGCTTGCGGTTCTGCGCGTGTGTCAGATCATGCAGGAAGTTCTCCCGGCTGGCGTCTTTAACATCCTGTCGGGCTTTGGCCCGTCTTGTGGCGGCCCGCTGGTTGAACACAAGGATGTCAAAAAGGTTTCCTTCACCGGATCGGTTGAAACCGGCCGCACGGTGTATCGCGCCGCTGCCGAAAAACTCATTCCGGTCACCCTTGAACTGGGTGGCAAATCCCCGATGATCGTCATGGGTGATGCCGACCTTGATAAGGCGATTGCCGGTGCGATTGGCGGCATGCGTTTCACCCGTCAGGGACAAAGCTGCACGGCGGCATCACGCATGCTGGTGCATGAAAGCCTGCATGACGAATTCGTCAAACGCCTGATTGATAAGGTCAACACCCTTAAAATGGGTGATCCGCTGGATGAAGAAACCGACATCGGCACGATCATCAACCGCAAACAGTTCGACAAGGTTTGTGGCTATATCGAAGTCGGCGAAAAGGAAGGTGCGACCAAAAACGAACTAAGCGCCCTTCCCACCGACAGCGCCCTTTCCGATGGCCTGTTTGTCCGTCCGGTGATCTTCACCAATGTCGATCCGAACGCGCGTATTGCCCGCGAAGAAATCTTTGGCCCTGTTGCCTGTGTGTTCAAGTTCAATACCTTTGAAGAGGCCCTTGAACTTGCCAATGACAGCGACTTCGGTCTGGCTGCGACCGTCTGGACGACGGACCTTAAAACCGCACTTGTTGCTACCAAGCGCCTCGAAGCGGGCTTTGTTCAGGTCAACCAGAACCTTGTTGTCCAGCCGAACCTGTCTTATGGCGGCATCAAGCTTTCCGGTCTGGGCAAGGAAGCATCGCTTGAAAGCATGCTTGAACACTTCACCTACAAGAAGACGATTATCCTGAACATGGAATAACCTGTCTGTCGCTTGAAACGATTGATTTCAAAAAACCGGGTTGCACGTGACGCAACCCGGTTTTTCTTTTCCGATGCTTGACCTTGGGCGCGCAATCCGCAAAGGTGCCTTTCTCAAACACATCGAAACCCGGAAAGTACATGGCTATGTCTGCAGCTACTGACATCCTCGCATCACACTCTTGCCCGCCTCTTCGTGCCGGTGTGATCGCCATGATTATGGGTATTTCCGACCTGCGAATGTGATCCCTGTCATCTGCGGATGACAGGACCGGTTTAATACCGCTATTCACGCCATAAAATATTACTATAGCCATCGCATCAGATTGCGGATGGCCGCAGGAGTACGGAAATCATGACTGTTTCCTATCACGATATTGTTCGCGCCTCGGGCTTGCTCGAAGGCATCGTTGCGAAAACACCACTGGTGAAATCCCTAACGCTTTCAAACATTTGCCAAGCGGATGTTTATCTGAAACTTGAAAATCAGCAATATACCGCGTCGTTCAAGGAACGTGGCGCCTATGTAAAACTGGCAAGCCTGACTCCGGAAGAACGCGAAAAAGGTGTTATCGCCGTATCGGCTGGCAACCACGCGCAGGGTGTTGCCTATAACGCCAAACGACTTGGTATTCCCGCCACCATCGTGATGCCCAAAAACACCCCCTACACCAAGGTTCACCATACGCGCTCGCACGGTGCAGAAGTCGTTCTGACCGGCAACGTATTTGCCGAAAGCCTTGAGGCCGCCGGCCGCATCCAGCAAGATCGTGGTCTGACCTTCGTCCATCCGTTTGATGATCCACATATCATCGCAGGCCAGGGCACTGTCGGGCTCGAAATCCTTGATGAAAACAAAGACATCGACACGGTTGTCGTGCCGATTGGCGGTGGCGGTCTGGCATCGGGCGTTGTCACCGCGATCAAGTCGCGCCGCCCCGACATCGAAGTGATCGGGGTTGAGACCAAGCTTTACCCGTCCATGTATGAAGGCATACACGGCAAGGAATTCACCGGCGGTGGCGTCACCATTGCCGAAGGCATTGCTGTCAAACAGCCCGGTGGCCTGACGCTTGAAATCTGCAAGGAAAAACTCGATGACGTCGTTCTGGTCGAAGAAAGCTCGATCGAACGCTCCATCCAGATGATGATCGAGATCGAAAAAAGCGTTGTCGAAGGTGCCGGTGCGGCCCCGCTGGCCGCCCTGCTCGATCATCCGGATCGCTTCAAGGGCAAGAAAGTCTGCCTGATTATCAGTGGTGGCAACATCGATACCCGCCTGCTGGCCCAAGTTCTGATGCGCGGCATGGCCCGTGAAGGCCGCCTTGTTCGTGTCCGGATCGAAATTCCGGATGTGCCGGGCGCACTTTCAACGATCAGTGCCTTGATCGGCGAAGAAGACGCTAACATCATTGAAGTCTATCACCAGCGTCATTTCTATGACGTGCCGGCAAAACAGACCGATGTCGACATGGTGCTTGAAGTGCGCGACACCCAGCACGGGCAACAGGTGATCGACCGCCTGATCAAGGAAGGATTCGGTGGCCGCCTGCTTGGTAACACGTCGCTCGACTAGGAACCCCTGTATCCAGAAACGACAAA
Organism: Thalassospira profundimaris WP0211; assembly: GCF_000300275.1. GTDB lineage: Bacteria > Pseudomonadota > Alphaproteobacteria > Rhodospirillales > Thalassospiraceae > Thalassospira > Thalassospira profundimaris. The sequence goes on from NZ_AMRN01000007.1 coordinate 173,379, forward strand.
GGGCCGTTGGTGTGTCACCACGGCCCTTTTCTTTTGTGAACTACATCACATCGCAAGTGACAAAGTTATTCACCCAGCGTGCGATACCGCCCACCATAATACAGCAACGGCGCACCGGTTTCGCCCATCACCAGTTCCTGAACATGACCAACGATGATGCTGTGATCACCGCCTTCATGAAGGGCGTGACGTTCGCAGGTCAGCGCTGCAACACTGCCTTTAAGGCGCGGCATGCCAAGGCTGTCATCTTCATATGCGACCTTGTCCCACCCATCCTGCCCGGGGGCTGAAAACAGCTCGGACACCTGCTTTTGGCTCTGGCTCAGGATATTGATGCAAAACCGTTTGGCATCCCCCGTGAACAGCGCGTGAGTCGCCGCACGGTGATCAACCGAAAACAAAACCAGCGCTGGATCAAGCGACACCGAGGCAAAGCTGTTGATAGTAATGCCCGCTTTTGCACCGTCTTGGGCGCGGGTGGTTACAACGGCAACGCCGGTTGTGAATTGACCAAGGCAATCGCGAAAATCGCGCGCAGAGAAAGACATATTGAAGGAAGCTCTCGTATACCAATATGGATGGGTGACGCGTCCCGAATGGAGCTTGGGGAAAATGGCGTCTATTCACCGCGCTGTCAAACCTAACTCGCAGCTAATTTAAACGCGATGTTAATAAGATTAAAACTTAATAAGAGCATATAGATATCAGAAACACGTTCTGCACTGCCGCAGAAGGCAGATGTTTCGATGAACTCGGGGTTGATCGTTCAGGTATCTGGCTTGGGGTAGCGGAGAAGAAAAAAGAATGTTCTTGATCATTGGTTATATCGTCGTAGTCGGCTCTGTCTTGGGTGGCTATCTGCCGCATGGCGACTTTGGCATTCTTGTACAACCGCTTGAAGTTCTGATCATTTTCGGGGCTGCGTTTGGTGCCTATTTGACTGCCAACCCGCTTGGCATCGTGAAGAAATCCTTCACCTACACCATTCGCGCCATGAAAGGCCCAAAGAAAAAGGCCGCCTATCTGGAACTTCTGATCTGCCTTTATGCGATTTTCCGCCTTGCGAAATCCAAAGGCGATCTTGCGCTTGAAAGCCACGTTGAAAACCCGGAAAGCTCCAGTCTGTTTTCCAATTTTCCGATGCTGATGAAAGATCATCATGCGATGGAATTCATGTGTGACTATCTGCGCCTGCTTACCCTTGGCACGACCAACGCCTATGAACTCGAAGCCGTGATGGATCAGGAACTTGAAACCCATCACGAAGAAGAACACGCAGTTGCGTCTGCTGTGCAAACGGCTGGTGACGGCCTTCCGGCACTTGGCATTGTTGCGGCTGTTCTTGGCGTTATCGTCACCATGAGCTCGGTGACTGAACCGCCTGAAATTCTTGGTGGCCTGATTGCTGCGGCCCTTGTCGGTACCTTCCTTGGTATTCTCGGTGCCTATGGCTTTGTCGGCCCGACCGCATCGATCATCAAAAACACCGTGGACGCAGACGGCAAATATTACAGCTGCATCAAAGCCGCCCTGGTTGGTCACATGCAGGGATATGCCCCGCAGGTCTCGGTGGAGTTCGCACGTAAAACCCTCCCGCATAATCTTCGACCCAGCTTCAAAGAGCTTGACGAAGCGCTGCAAGACGCGCCCACGGCTTGATTTTGCGATAAAAGATCTGGTTTAGAGGACAACGCAGCAAATGCCCGATATCGTCATAAAAAAGATCAAAAAAGGTGGGCACGGGCATCATGGTGGTGCCTGGAAAGTTGCCTATGCCGACTTTGTGACGGCGATGATGGCATTCTTCCTGTTGCTGTGGCTGCTTTCCAGCGCGACCGAGGAACAGCTGCAAGGCGTGTCGATGTATTTCACGCCCGAGACCATCTCGCAAAATGAATCGGGTTCTGGTGGCTTGCTGGGCGGCACCAGCCTGGCCGAAGAAGGTGCACTGCGTTCCGAATTCGGATCACCGTCGATCAGCATGGAAATCCCGCCGGTCGAAACACCGGAAGAACGCGAAGCCATCCGTGTGGCCCAGATGGAAGAACAGGAATTCAACGAGGCCCAGGAAGAACTCCTTAAGGCAATCGAAGCCAACGAGGAACTTCAGGGCCTTGAAAAGAACATCCGCATCGAAAACACCGATGAGGGACTTCGCATCCAGATCCTTGACGAAGACGGCACCGCCATGTTCCCGAGCGGTAGTGCCGCCATGGCCGATCATACCCGCCTTCTGCTGCAACAGGTCGCAGGCGTGATTGAAAACATGCCACAGGATGTCTCGATCGAAGGCCATACCGATGCCGTGCCGTTCAACCGGACAGATGGCTATTCCAACTGGGAACTGTCAGCCGATCGTGCGCTGGCCACCCGTCGTGCACTTGAAGACATGGGGCTTGAAACGGGACGCTTTGCCAAGGTTGCCGGTCTGTCGGACACCGACCCGCTCCTGCCCGAGGCACCGGAAAATGAAAGCAACCGTCGCATCAGCATCACCTTGCTGCGTGGCACCGGCGAACGTTCCGAACTTGAAGGCACCGGCGAAGCTGGCCAAAACGGACAAACTGCACCGACAGGTGCAGCACCCGCTGGCCCGGCACCATCGCCTGCACAACAACCGGCACAGGGTGAAAACCAGCGCCGCCCGACCTTCTCGGTTCCATCACAACGGTGATTTGAAATCCGGCAACAGAAATCGGTGCCCTTTTGACCGTCAGGCCTTTAAACTGTCATAAACAACACCTAATCTCATAGAATAGTTCTCTTTGATGTGACCGGGACTGATCGGATCAAATGACAGTTAATCAGCGGCGCCTGACCCAGCACTATTTTATGACCGCACCGATGCCGTGCCCATACCTGCCCGGCCGGTTCGAACGTAAACTGGTCACGGAGTTGCGCGGGCCCGAGGCCAACAACGTCCATGATCTGTTGTCACGTGCAGGCTTTCGCCGCAGCCACTCAATCGCCTATCTGCCGGCCTGCAGTGATTGCAATGCCTGTGTTCCGGTGAGGGTCCGCTGTGACGGGTTCGAACCCAGCCGGTCTTTCCGCCGCATCAAGAACAGAAACAGCGATCTTGTCCGCAAGGTGATGCCGCCGTCCGCGACACAAGAACAATACCAGCTGTTTAGCACCTATCAGGACGCCCGGCATGGCAATGGTGACATGGCGCGCATGGATGCCCGTGATTACCGCGCAATGATCGAAGACAGCACAGTGGAAACCTCGATCTTTGAATATCGTCGCGCGGATGACAGCCTGATTGCTGTGGCGCTGGTTGATATTCTGGCCGATGGACTGTCTGCTGTTTACAGCTTCTTTGACCCGCAAGAAGACCGTCGCGGACTGGGCACTTACATCGTGCTTGATCTGATCGACGAAGCCAGAATGCTCTCCCTTCCGCATGTGTATCTTGGCTACTGGATCGGCGATTGCCGCAAGATGTCGTATAAGATGCGCTTCCAGCCCCTTGAAGGATTCCGCGATGGTCAATGGGTCTCGATGGAAGACGCTGATAGTGACGCGGACTAAGCTGTAAAAGTTCGCATTCTGCACCAATTGCGCGAACCACTTTCCCCGATTAGACTAAAGTACCATACAACAACTCGATCCTCGGTTGCCTGCCCGTAAAGACGCATATAAGCTTCGTCTCAAAGCTGATCATCCAGCTTTTACAGATAAATCATGAGCTTGCATCTTTGGGAGGTTGTAACCAATGAAACGTCGCCAATTTCTTTCCGGCGCTGCCGTAGCAGGTGCGACTGCTGCTGCCGCGTCAACTTTCGCCAAACCGGCAATTGCCCAGGACGTCCGCGAATGGCGGATGGTCACCACCTGGCCGAAAAACTTTCCGGGCCTTGGCACCGGCGCAAACCTTCTTGCTGAATACATCACCAAGGCATCCGAAGGTCGCCTGAAAGTTACCGTTTTTGGCGCAGGTGAAATTGTTCCGGCATTCGAAGCCATCGACGCTGTTGGCAACGGCACCGTCGAAATGGGCCACGGCGCGCCTTACTACTGGAAAGGCAAAGTCGACGCGACCCAGTATATCGCAGCAATGCCGTTCGGTCTGAACGCACAGGAACAGAATGCGTGGTTCCAGTGGGGTGGCGGTCAGGAACTGGCTGATAAGGTCTATGCGGAACTGAACTGTAAGTTCTTCCCGTCGGGCAACACCGGCACCCAGATGGGCGGCTGGTTCAACAAGGAAATGAACACCATTGACGACTATAAAGGTCTGAAAATGCGTATTCCGGGCCTTGGTGGCGAAGTTGTCAAAGCCGCTGGTGCCAACGTTGTGAACCTTCCAGGCGGGGAAATTCCGCCGGCACTTCAGTCGGGCGCGATTGACGCAACCGAATGGGTGGGTCCGTATAACGATCTGGCCTTTGGTCTCTATAAATCGGCCAAATACTACTACTATCCGGGCTGGCACGAGCCGGCGACCGTTCTCGACAACTTCATCAACCTGGATGCATGGAATGCACTCCCTGATGATCTGAAAGCCATTGTCGAGCAGGCAAACCGCGCTGTGAACCAGATGGTTCTGTCGGAATTCACCGCACGTAACGTTCAGGCACTCGACACCCTGCGCAACAAGCACGGCGTTGATGTTCGTCCGTTCTCTGACGACATTCTGACCGGCCTTGGCAAACTGTCGGGTGAAGTTCTGCGTGACCTGGTTTCGTCGAACCCGCTGTCACAGGAAGTCTTCGAAAGCCTTATCGCCTTCCGTACCCAGTCGATCGCATGGTCGAAATTCTCGGAAGCGGCATTCGCACAGGCACGTGTCCTGCCGTTCAAATACTAAGTTTTCCGAATTCGGAAAACGACAAAGGGCTGGCATTTGCCAGCCCTTTTTATTTGGCCTGCTCCAAACTTATCAGAGCCGGCCACTGAAACAAAAAAGGCACCCAGAACGGGTGCCTTTTTCTTTGATGATATGTCGCCGTCGTTCTTAGAACAGAACGCTTGGAAGCCAGGTTGCCAACCACGGGAAGGCAGCCACAAGGCACAGGCCAAGCATCTGGATAACCACGAATGGTACAATCCCGCGATAGATATCCCACGTCTTGATCGCCGCCGGGGCCACACCGCGCAGATAGAACAGCGCAAAGCCGAATGGCGGTGTCAGGAAGCTGGTCTGAAGATTGATTGCAATCATCACACCCAGCCAGACCGGATCGACATCAAGCTTAAGCAGGATCGGGCCGACAATCGGGATCACAACAAACACGATCTCGATGAAGTCGAGGAAGAAGCCCATGACGAACATCAGCAACATCACGACCAGCATCGCACTGAACACACCACCCGGAAGGTTGTGCAGCAGTTCTTCAACCAGATGATCACCACCCAGACCACGGAACACCAGCGAGAACACCGACGCACCCAGAAGGATGACAAACACCATCGCGCTGACCTGAACCGTCTGGCGCACCACATGGCGCAGCACAGGCATATCAAGACGGCGATAGAACGCAGCCAGAATGGTCGCACCGACCGAGCCGAATGCGGCAGATTCCGTCGGCGTTGCAATCCCGGTCAGGATTGAGCCCAGAACCGCCACAATCAGCAATGCCGGTGGCAGCAATGCGCGCAGCACTTCACCCCAAAGGCCTGCCGGGCGTTTGCCTTCGACCAGTGCTGGTGCTGATTCCGGATCAATCAGGGATTTGATGATGATCCAGCCGATATAAAGCCCAACCAGCATAATTCCCGGAATGAAGGCACCGGCGAACAGATCCATCACCGAAATCGGTTCCGGTGCCCAGTTGCCCAGCGCGCGCTGCGCTTCGGCATAGGCCCCCTGCAAGATATCACCCAGCAGAACCAGAACGATCGACGGCGGAATGATCTGACCCAGCGTACCCGATGCACAGATCACACCGGTCGACAGTTTCGGATCATAACCGGCTTTTTGCATCGCCGGCAGGCTGAGCAAGCCCATGGTCACAACCGTCGCACCGACAATACCGGTGGATGCCGCAAGCAACATACCGACGATCACGACCGAAATGCCAAGGCCGCCACGCATGGTGCCAAACAGCATGCCCATCGTGGTCAGAAGCTTCTCGGCGATCCGTGCGCGTTCAAGCATCACGCCCATGAACACGAACAACGGGATCGCAACATAAAGCTCGTTGGTCATCACACCGAAATAGCGTGACGGCAAAGAGCCCAGAAGCGGCATATCGAATGTGCCCATGGCGTTGCCAATAAGCGCAAAAGCAAGACCGGTGCCCGCAAGTGAGAAAGCAACCGGAAAACCAAGAAGAAGCACGCCGCAAGCTACGGCGAACATCACCAGGCTAAGAATTTCCCCCGTCATCAGACGCCCTCGTGCTCTTCTTCTTTGATTTCAAACTCTTTGTGACCGGTCAGGACCAGAACACTGCGCGCTGCCAAAGACAGCCCCTGCAGCAGCATCAGGACACCAAAGACCAAAATCACAGACTTATAAAGGAACAGTCCCGGAAGCCCGCCGGTTTCATGCGATCCTTCCAGACGGTGCCAGCTCGTGACAACGTAAGGATAGCTGTACATCAGGATCATGATGACGACGGGTGCAAGCAGGAACAGGGAACCAAAAAGGTCTACCCATGCCTTGTAGCGCGCAGATGCCGGACGATAGAAAACGTCAACACGCACATGCCCCCCATGCAGCAGCGTGTAACCCGCGCCGACCATGAACATGATGCCGTAAAGCCACATATAGCTTTCCTGCATCGACACCCAGCCGACCGCAAAGCCATAACGCAACGTTGCCACCAAAAACGTGATCACCACCATGGGGATCACCAGCCAGGCTACTCCGCGTCCGATCCAGTCATTAAGACTGTCAACGGCGTGGACGAAATTTCCCAGAAATCTCACTTTTCACTCCCAAGCCCTTTTTTGAATCTCACAGGAAAATTGCGGGCTTCCTGTTAAACAGGTTGGGAAGTTACAGATTAACCACCGAAAACGCTATATCTTTTGCACCGAATTTCGGCCATTTCTGCCGGGAAATGCAACAAATCACAGGCAGTGCATCAATTTTCGTCATTCAGGCAAAGAAAAAGCCGGATGGCTTGGCACCAACCGGCTTTTATCAAGGCGTTTTAACACCCGTTATTCAAACTTGTTGGACCGCGGGAAGCCATTTGGCGGCAGGCGCCCTGCCCCGGCCCGTTTGCCAATCCATTCGGCCAGTTCGGTGACTGTGCGGGTACGACCTTCGCTGCCACCCATCGTCCAGCTGAGACCCTCTTCAAGGTTAAACAGGATGAGGTCCGAAAGACCGCCCTGACGGTATTTCTGCAAGATCACACCGCGGCCACGGGTCATTTCCGGAATTTCCGAAACCGGATAAATCAGCAATTTGCGGTTATCCCCCAGAACGGCAACATGGTCTTGCTCAACCGGCAGGAAGATCTTGGCAACTTCGCCAGTTCCAAGGTTAAGCACCTGTTTGCCGTTTTTGGTCTGCGCAACCACTTCTTTCTCGGCAACCAGGAAGCCACGTCCACCGGAACTTGCCACCAGAAGGTTACGACCTTCCTTGTGCACCACCATCGAAACAATGTCATGTTCCTGCGGCAGATCGATGGAAAGACGGATCGGCTCCCCATGGCCGCGCCCGCCTGGCAGTTTGTCACACGACATGGTGTAACAACGCCCGGCCGTCGACAAGATCAGAAGCTTGTCAGTGGTAAATGCCTTCAGCGCAAAGCGATGCTCGTCACCATCCTTGAACTTCAGGTCGCTGATATCGGCGACATGGCCCTTAAGCGCACGCACCCAGCCCATTTTCGAACAGATGACCGTAATCGGTTCACGTTCGATCAGTGCTTCCAGCGGAACTTCGATTTCTTCCGGTGCATCGCCAATCTCGGTGCGGCGCTTTCCAATGGCAGTCTTCTTGCCAAAGTTTTCACGCATCACCTCGATCTCGTCGCGGATTTTCTCCCAACGCAGGCTCTCGCTGGCCAGCAGCGCTTCAAGGCCCTGCTTTTCCTCGGTCAGTTTGGCATGCTCGTTCTTGATTTCCATCTCTTCGAGCTTGCGCAACGACCGCAGACGCATGTTAAGGATCGCATCGGCCTGCACTTCGGTCAGGTCAAACGCCTTCATCAGGGCGTTTTTCGGCTCATCCTCATAACGGATGATCCGGATCACTTCATCAAGGTTCAGATAGGCAACAAGATAGCCTTCCAACACCTCAAGACGGTGATTGATCTTGGCCAAGCGATGGTTGGAACGACGGATCAGAACATCCTGACGATGCGCCAGGAATGCGCGCAGAACTTCGCGCAAGTTCATCACCCGTGGCGTGTTATCGCCGTCCAGAACGTTCATGTTCAAGCCAAACCGGATTTCCAGTTCGGTATTCTTGAACAGCATTTCCATCAGGTGTTCCGGCTCAACCGCACGGGTACGTGGTTCCAGAACCAGACGAATGATATCGGTCGACTCATCGCGCACATCGTTCAAAAGCGGCAATTTCTTTGCCACCATCAGATCGGCGATCCGTTCAACCAGCTTGGCTTTCTGAACCTGATAGGGAATCTCGGTAATCACGACCTGATAAAGACCGTGGCTAAGCTTTTCGACTTCCCATTTCGCACGCAGGCGGAATGATCCACGCCCGGTCGCATAGGCTTCGAGAATGTTTTCACGCGGCTCGACCAGAACGCCACCGGTCGGGAAATCCGGACCCGGCACACAACGCACAAGCTGCGCAATCGAAGTTTCCGGATCATCAATCAGTTTGATCAGGGCCGTGCACAGTTCACCGGCATTGTGCGGCGGAATGTTGGTCGCCATACCCACAGCAATGCCCGAGGCCCCGTTGGCCAAAAGGTTCGGGAAAGCAGCCGGCATCACAACCGGTTCTTTTTCCTCGCCGTCATAGGTCGGGCGAAAATCAACAGCATCTTCGTCAAGGCCATCCATCAACGCCGCGGCAACCGCTGTCATGCGGGCCTCGGTGTAACGCATTGCCGCAGCATTATCGCCGTCAATGTTGCCGAAGTTGCCCTGACCATCAACAAGCGGATAACGAACCGCAAAATCCTGTGCCAGACGTACCAGCGCGTCATAGACCGACTGATCACCATGCGGGTGATATTTACCGATCACGTCACCGACAACACGCGCACATTTCTTGAACCCCTGTTCCGGGTTCAGTTTAAGCTGACGCATGGCGTAAAGAAGACGACGATGCACTGGCTTAAGGCCATCACGCACATCAGGCAGGGAACGCGACATGATTGTCGACATCGCGTAGGCGAGATATCGTTCGCTCAGCGCGTCTGCAAGCCGGGTTTCCCGGATTTGTCCGGCACTGGCCGGATCGGAAGTCTTGGTGCTCATGAACGATTTTTCTTGTTGCTTGTCAAAATGGACATGTGCAAGTGCGTTCGGACCCGAACACCTTACGTTATTGGCAACATACTACGCCGGGCATGGTCTTGGTCAACATATGGCGCGCAAATTGCCTAATTTATTTTTCTGCTCCGATATCCGTGCGCCAGACATGGCTGACAAGACGGTCCCGCGCAGCAACAGGTTTGATACCTTTTGCCTCGAAAATATCGCGGTGAATGAAAAATCCGGTCAGTTTCAGACCATCGCGCAGTTGTTCTAATAAAGACATTTCCTTGCACGATTGAGACGCCCGCCCAGAAGCAAGAAAGGCCGGCAATGGCAACATCCGGTCACGATACGCCTGCCCTGATGCCTCGCCAACGGCGCGGCCGCTTTTGGGGGATACAAAGGCAAGGTTTTCAGTCTCGTTGGTTGCGGCACATCGATCCAGTGCCAAGCCGTAACCGAGCTCTTCCAGTAACCCGACTTCCCAACGGATATAGGCAGGCAACCATTGCTCGGACTTAAGGGCCGAAATCAACGCGACGGTTCCGCGATACAGATCCGGATGGGCTTCGCGTTCCGGAAGCGTCGCGTCCAACATCGCACAGGCCGAACTCATCGCCATCAAGGGGCCAGCATGCAACAAAAGATCTGCAGCATGCGCGCCGGTCAGTTCACAGCGAAATTGCCCAAGATGTTCGGCCAATCGGGCGGACCACCCCACCCGAATTTCATTACCGGGCTCAAGGGTGCCACGCATGGATTTGCTGGTCGCGCCGCGCACCAGACCGGCATGGCGGCCATAATCACGGGTCAGGACAGAAAGACGGACTGAATTTTCACCCAGCTTGCGTGTCGAAAGAACGATACCGTCATCCCGCCAATCCATCCGCGTACCTTAGAAAAAGCCACTAGGTACAATGAGGCGGGTGACAAGGAAAAAGAACCCGAGCAGGCAGGACGCAAGACTAAACAACGCCAAACCGAACACAACCTTGCGCAGGATCGGGCGGTTCGGGATTTCTTCGATGGCATCAGACAGTGGATCAGATGAGTCATTACGCATTAGGTCGGGCCTCCACCCGTCATGCGCCAGAACAGGCCCAGCACAAAGACGGCGATCGCAATCAGAAGTGCAATCAGGTTAAGTGGTTTGTGCAGGAACGATTTTTCACGTTGCACAGACGCACTGGAATTGCGGTTGCGGAACGGACGTCTGGCGACGCGCGCAACAATCATTGCGGCAGCAGCGCCAACAATGATCATGACAATTCCCCAGACGGATCCGATTTCCATTACTTACCCGGCAATTTGTGGTCACTCGATATGGGACCAGTCAACGCGATCAGGCGTTGTGATCAAGACCCCACATGGCAAAGCGGTTGGGATCATCGCCCCAGTTTTCACGCACCTTCACGAACAGGAACAAATGTACCCGGCGTTCGAAAATGGCTTCAAGTTCCTTGCGGGCATCGCTGCCAAGCGCCTTGATACGTTTCCCGCCCTTGCCAAGGATGATTGCCTTCTGGCCCTCACGCTCGACAAAGATGGTCTGCTCAAGCTTGACCGATCCATCCTTGCGCTCTTCCCAAAGCTCGGTCTCGACCGTTGCTGAATAAGGAAGTTCCTGCTGAAGCTGGTAATAAAGCTTTTCACGGGTAATTTCGGCCGCAAGCAGTCGCAGCGGCATATCCGAAACATCGTCTTCCGGGAACATCCAAGGGCCATCGGGCATCTTGGCGGCAAGGAAATTCACCAGATCCTGCGTGCCCGCACCCTTTTTGGCCGAAATCATGAAGACGTCGGTAAAGACTTCATGGGCAAACAGGTCCTGCGACAAACGCAGAAGCTTTTCCTTGTCCGATACCTTGTCGACCTTGTTCAACGCAAGGATCGCCTTGCGGTTCTGTTCCTTAAGCGTCTTGATGATGGCCAGGTCTTCGTCCGTGATGCCGCTTCCGGCATCAATCACCAGAACAACAAGGTCCGCGTCATCTGCCCCATTCCAGGCGGCCTTGACCATCGCACGGTCAAGACGGCGTTTGGGCGCAAAGATGCCCGGTGTATCAATGAAAACAATCTGCGCGTCTTCGGTCATGACGATACCGCGCACGCGCGTTCGTGTCGTCTGGACCTTCGGCGAGACGATGGACACTTTCGTACCAACCAACTGGTTCAAAAGTGTCGATTTGCCGGCATTCGGCGCACCAACGAGGGCCACAAAGCCACAACGTTGCTGATAAGGTAATCTGTCTTCGGCCACCGGTGTGGGAACCTCATTCATCACTAAGTTTATCCAACATCAATTTCGCGGCGAGTTGTTCCGCTTCGCGTTTCGATTTGCCTTCGGCACTGACACTGTCACCGTCGCCGGTCGTCAGTTCGATGGTAAATAACGGCGCGTGGGCCGGGCCTTCACGGCCGACCATCTCGTATTTCGGTAACGGCTTGCCCCGCCCTTGCAGCCATTCCTGCAATTGCGTTTTGGCATCCTGCGGCGGCTTGTTGGCTTCATCCAAAAGCGGCGTCCACAGCTTTTCAATGAAACGCCGCGCCGGTTCAAGACCACCATCAAGATAGAGTGCGGCAATCACCGCCTCCATGCAATCAGATAAAATCGCCGGATTGGTATCAGCCCCTGCTGCGCGTTCACCCTTGGCCATCTGGATGTGTTCACCCAGTTTGATCTGTTCTGCCACGCGCGCCAAAGTCTCGCGGCGCACCAGTGCGACAAAACGTTTGGCCATCGCACCTTCGCGCTCGCGCCCGAACCGGGTGTACAGCATCTCGGCCACGACAAGACCCAGCACACGATCGCCAAGGAACTCAAGGCGCTCGTTGCCGCCGCTTAGCATATCCTTGCCCTTGGCGGCACTACGATGGGTCAGCGCCACACGCAAAAGGTCGGGATCGGAAAAACCGTGATCAATCTCGGCGATCACCGGCAGGCCGTCGCTCATCAGTTAACCCCCTGGAACAGGCGATCAAAACGGATGCTGCCAAGGTCATAAACCGGCTGGGAGCTGTCCTTGGAATAGAACAGGAATTCTGCGCGACCAACCAGGTTTTCAATCGGAACAAACCGGAAGCGCGACGGGAAGGCACGGCTGTCTGCCGAATTGTCGCGGTTATCACCCATCATGAAGAAATGACCTTCGGGAACGGTGAAAGCTTCGGTGTTGTCGCTCGGTCCCTGATCGCCAAACATCTCAAGAATGCGATGCACACGGCCATTTGGCAGGGTTTCGATATATTGCGGTACTGCGGCTGATCGCCCGCCACCATCGGTCAGGATGTAATCCTCGATACGCTCGCGCTCGATCATCTTGTTGTTGATGTAAAGACGGCCTTCCTTGACCTGAACCGTATCGCCCGGCAGGCCGATCACACGCTTGATGTAATCCTGCGAGGTATCAGACGGCAGTTTAAAGACAACCACATCGCCACGTTCCGGCTCACTTTCAAATACACGGCCCGGAATGATCGGCAGGCTGAACGGCATGCTGTGCTTCGAATACCCATAAGAGAATTTCGACACAAACAGGTAATCCCCCACCAGCAAGGTCGGGATCATCGAGCCAGACGGAATATTGAACGGTTCGAAAGCAAAGGTCCGAACCATAAGTGCAATGACAATGGCCCAGAAAACGGTCTTCAAGGTGTCTAGCAAACCACCCGTTTTCTTCTTATGCACAAGCTTTTCCATTCCGTGTTCAACCAATCAATTTTTGTCAATCTGCCGAAATCACAACGACCGCATTGGCCATCGGATATTCGTCCGTCAGGGTCACATACACAGAGGCAGTTTTCCCATCCGGGGTCAATTCTTCAAGTCGTGCTTGCGCACCTTGAATCAAAACCATATCGGGCTTGCCGCTGGGCTGATGTACCACACCCATGGTGTTATGATAAACACCGCGACGAAAACCGGTTCCAAGCGCCTTTGAACAGGCTTCCTTGGCGGCAAACGCCATGGCAAGCGACGAGGCAGTCCGGTGCGGCTTTCGTTTGGCACGCGCAATCTCGATATCGGTAAAGACACGCTTCATGAAACGCTCACCATGGCGTTCAAGAGTAGCCTCTATCCGACGGATATCGCATAAATCTGTGCCAATCCCAATGATCATTTACGCATAACCTGCCTGCGTGCGTGCTTCATCCATCAAACGGCGCATTTCGGCAATCGCCGCTTCAAGCCCGACAAACACCGCCTCACCAATCAGGAAATGCCCGATATTAAGCTCGGCAATTTCCGGCATGGCGGCAATCGGCTTGACGGTTTCGAAATTCAAACCGTGACCGGCGTGAATTTCAAGTCCGATCCCTGCCCCATATTGCACAGCATGGCGGATACGGTCCAGTTCGCGGGCACGTTCTTCGTCGGTCTTCGCATCGCAATAGGCCCCGGTATGGATTTCCACCACCGGCGCGCCAAGGCTTTTGGCCGCGTCAAGCTGTGCTTCGGATGCCTCGATAAACAGTGAAACGCGAATGCCGGCATCACCAAGGTCCGAGACAAAACGTTTCAGATGATTATGCCCACCTGCTACATCCAGCCCGCCTTCGGTGGTGCGTTCTTCGCGTTTTTCCGGCACCAGGCACACGGCATGCGGCTTGGTCTGAATTGCGATGGCCAGCATTTCATCGGTTGCCGCCATCTCGAAATTAAGCGGCAAGTCAACTTCTTCGCGCAGGCGCTGCATATCCGCATCACGGATATGGCGACGGTCTTCGCGCAAGTGTGCCGTAATCCCATCCGCACCAGCCGCCTTTGCAAGCTCTGCTGCCCGCACCGGGTCGGGCAAATCGCCGCCGCGGGCGTTTCGAATGGTCGCAACATGGTCAATATTGACCCCGAGGCGCAGCTTCGCATTCATGATGTTTCATCCTGCTTTTTGGTGGCGTGCTTTGCGGCGGTTCCGATCTTTTCCTTGGCACTTTCAAGCATCGGGCCAAGGCCATGACGCTCGGTCTTTTTCATCCGGCGCAAGATGCGGTTATGGCGATAAATCACAACCGCACGGCGGATCGGGAAATAAAACAGTATCCAGATAACAATCGTTGTCGGAATACAGCCAACCACCATCGGCCAGATGATATCAACAATGCTGGCCCAAAGTTGCCCCAGTGCCTGCTGATCACTGACATCCCAATTGCCGAAAATAAGCCCGCCGCCGACATAGTTCAGGCCCAAAACAACAAATTCCCACAGCACCGCCATATCGAAATGCACTGTCGAACTTGCCGAATGCGCGCCAAGGATCCAGTTGCCACAGGTATAAAGCCATAACCAGATAAACGGAAACGTCCAGGGATTGCCAACCACTGTGCCCAAAAGCGACGCCACCACGTTACTGCGCGTCAAAAGGCTCAGCAGTGTCGAGATGACAAAGTGGAACCCGATAAACGGCGTGAAAGACACCGCCGCCCCAATCGCAAATCCCGATGCGATGCTATAGGGCGATCCGGGCAAACGGGCGACGCGATGGGCAAAATACTGTGACGAACGACGCCATCCGCCGCGCGGCCATACCACGTTGCGTACACGCTGAAAGGATGAAGGTTTGCTGCGGCGCCGAAACATGCGGGGTCAGTTCTGGATCTAATCACGTAATGCTGTAAAATCTTGAAGCATATGCGTAAGTGCTGACTGCGCGATTGGCAAGGCTTTTGCGCCAAATTCGCCTAAAAGGTGAAGGCGTTTACAGTTCGCCGTCACCCGCGCGCGCGTTCAACGGCATTGACCACCGGTGTGGCACGCAATGCGGCAATGATATTGGTCAGGTGTTTGACATCGACCACATCGATATCAATCAGCATTTCAAAGAAGTCTGTCGTGCGATTGGTAAAGCGCAGATTGGTGATATTGCCATGGTTCTTGGCAATCACACTGGTAATAGAACTAAGCGCGCCCTGCTCATGCCCCACGGTCAATCCAAGGCGGCCGATGAAGTGTTCCGGTTCGCCCTCGTTATCCCACCCGACATCAAGCCAGCGTTCCGGCTGCTCGGTAAAGGTTTCCAGCGTATCGCAGTCAATCGTATGGATCGTCACACCCTTGCCGGTTGTGACAATCCCGACAATCCGGTCCCCCGGCAGCGGATGGCAACAGCCAGCATAATGCACGGCCATACCGGGAATAAGGCCCTTGATCGGGATGGCGTGATCGTGTTTGCGGGCGCGCACCTTATCAAGTGGCACAACCTTGCGCACCGTTTCCTTGTCCTTGGTGCCCGGGAACACGGCATGAACAACTTCACGCCCGGTATGATGCCCGGCCCCGACAAGGGTCAAAAGCGCATCAACCGATGGCTGCTTGAAGATTTTAAGAACCCCTTCAAGCGCCTTGTCGGAATAGTCATAGCCTTCCTGGCGGAACGCCTTTTGCAGGATCGCCTTGCCAAGATCCTTGTACTGGTCTTCTTGCTGCTGGCGGATAAAGCGACGAATTCGCGCCCGCGCCTTGCCGGTAACAACAAACCGTTCCCAGGTCGGATTCGGCGTTTGCGCCTTGGAAGTGACAATCTCGACCTGATCACCGTTATTAAGCACCGTGCGCAACGGCACCATCGCCCCATTGACCTTGGCCCCGACACAGGTATCGCCGATGTGGGTGTGGATCATATAGGCGAAATCGACCGGGGTCGCGCGGGCCGGAAGGGCAATGACATCGCCCTTCGGGCTAAAGCAGAACACCTGATCCTGGAACATCGCAAGCTTGGTATGTTCAAGGAATTCTTCGGGCTCGGACGCATGTTCCAGAATATCAAGAAGGTCACGCAGCCAACGATACTGCACCCCTTCCTTCTGCTGCCCGGTCGGTGCTTCCTGCTTATAGGCCCAGTGTGCGGCCACACCGTTTTCGTTGACCTCGTGCATCTGGCGGGTACGGATCTGCACCTCGATCCGGTGATTTTCCGGGCCCAGCACCGTGGTATGGATCGAACGATATCCGTTGGGTTTGGGCGTCGAGATATAATCCTTGAACCGGCCCGGAACCACTTTGTAATTGGCGTGCAGATAGCCCAGCACTTCATAGCAATTGGGCATGTCATCGACAAGAACGCGAAACGCCATGATGTCAGACAGCTCACCAAAGGTGATGTTCTTGCGCTGCATCTTCTGCCAGATCGAATAGGGCCGCTTTTCGCGCCCGTAAATGTCGACCTTAAGCCCCTGGCGCGAAATGACTTCGGTCAGTTCGGATACAATCCGGCTGACGACATTGTCATCCTTCTCACGCAGGAATTCCAGACGTGCCAGGATCGAGTCCCGTGCTTCGGGATTGATATGCTGGAAGGCCAGATCTTCAAGCTCTTCCTTGATGTCATGCATACCGATGCGTTCGGCAAGCGGAGCATAAATCTCAAGCGTTTCAGCAGCGATCCGCACGCGCTTTTCCGGCTTGGAGATATAATGCAACGTCCGCATATTGTGCAGTCGGTCTGCAAGTTTGACCAGCAACACGCGAATGTCTTCAGACATCGCCAAAAGCAACTTGCGGAAGTTTTCCGCCTGCTTGGAATCTGCTGATTTAAGCTCGATCTGGGTCAGCTTGGTCACACCATCGACCAGCTTCATGATGTTGGTCCCGAAAAGCTTGGTGATCTCTTCAGGGGTCGCATCGGTATCTTCGATGGTGTCGTGCAGAAGCGCCGTGATGATCGTGTCGCAATCAAGCTTGTAATTGGTCAGAATGCCTGCGACTTCAATCGGATGGGAAAAATACGGGTCACCGGATGCGCGCTTTTGCGAACCGTGCTTCTGGGTCGCATAGACATAGGCCCGGTTCAGCGTGGTTTCGCACGCATCGGGGTCGTATGCCTTAACCCGTTCAACAAGTTCGTATTGCCGCATCATTCAGGGGCGTCTCCGCAGTTTCTCAAGGGGATATAATCCATCCCCTTTCATAAGATAGTACGATCTGGACAAAAAAAAGCCACGGAAGATAAACACCGTGGCTCTTCTTTTGGAAAGGTTCAGATCAAAACCAGTCTGACCTTATTCTTCTTCCGACGGAGCAACAACGCCAGCGGAAGCTTCTTCAACAGCTTCAGCAACCAGTTTCGGACCGAAATCGTCTTCGGTTTCTTCCGGCTCATCGGCTTCAACATGCCGCTGCAGACCCTGCACCATGCCATTGCGCAGATCGTCAAAATCAACCGTTACTTCGGCGATTTCACGCAGCGCAACAACCGGGTTCTTGTCGTTGTCACGATCAATGGTCAGTTCTGCACCGGCCGAGATGTTGCGTGCACGCTGAGCTGCAAGCATTACAAGCTCAAAGCGGTTCGGAATCTTGTCAACGCAATCTTCGACGGTAACGCGCGCCATAAATGTCTCCAGAAATACTTTTGGGGTGTCCAGACCGAGCTTTATAGCGTCGGATCACGTGTGTTGCAACAGCGAAACCACTCTTTCGATCAGGTTTTCGCATGCTTTATCAGCCATTCGTTTGTTTGCGAATCTGCTGATCGGCCGGCAGATCCGAAATCAGATCGTCTACTGTGCGGCTCAAAACCGGGTGAACCCAGTCGGCAACCACATCCCGCAAAGGCAGCAAGACGAACGCCCGCTCCGCCATGCGCGGGTGCGGCACCTGAATGCCGCCCTCCTCGCGCACCAGTTCCCGGCCATAGGCAATCAGGTCAAGGTCAATGACACGCGCGGCATTGCGTTCCCGCCGGACACGCCCGAATTCGGCCTCAACTTCGTGCAAACGTTCAAGCAGATCGTGCGCAGACAGTTCCGTCGAAATGCGTGCAACACCGTTTACATACCAAGGCTGATCAGAAATCGGCACCGGTGCGGTTTCATAAAACGATGATACCTGATCAATCGAAATGTCGCCATTTTCGGCCAATCGACGCAGTGCGGCTTTCAATGTTTGTGCAGGCGCACCATATTCTTCGGTAGGCAAATTTGCACCGAAAGCAATCAGGATAGCGTCATCCGCGATCATGCTGGTGTCTGACGGTGAAGAATTGCGCACAAAGAAGACCTTCGGTTCGGTGATTGGGCGTATGACAAGGTTCGGAAAGACGGCATATCTAAGGGAGCCACCCTGCTCTGTCCACGATATTTTCGCCTTTCTTTGTCCCGCAGGCCACGGTAAAGATTGAAGGTCTGTTTTTAAAAGTTCCGGATTTTAGGAACTCTAATAATTAAATTTGATGTTTGAGGAATTTAACGATGATTTTTTACCCGCAAGAACGCATCGGGTTATTTATCGACGGCTCCAATCTTTATGCCGCTGCCCGTGCCCTTGGTTTTGACATTGATTACAAACGCCTTCTGGATCTTTTCGCCCAGAAAGGTCAGCTGATCCGGGCCTTCTACTACACCGCCCTGATTGAAGATCAGGAATATTCCCCGATCCGCCCGCTTGTCGATTGGCTGGACTATAACGGCTACACCATGGTCACCAAACCGACCAAGGAATTCACCGATGCCGCCGGTCGCCGCAAGATCAAGGGCAACATGGATATCGAGTTGGCAATTGACGTCATGGAAATGGCGCAACACCTTGATCATGTTGTTATTTTCTCGGGCGATGGCGATTTCCGCCGTCTGGTTGACGCCGTGCAGCGCAAAGGTGTGCGCGTCACTGTTGTTTCGACCGTCAAATCAAACCCGCCGATGGTTGCCGACGAATTGCGCCGTCAGGCCGATAACTTTATCGAACTGACCGCCCTTGAAGGCACGATTGCGCGTAAGGTTCAGCAACGCCGCGACGACGATCACCCCGATATCGACGATCATCCTGAACATCCCGATCTCGAAGAATTCGATTACGATTGATCGCGACACTGCGTCGCACGTCACCCTGCCCTGATCACCACCGGTTACAGCCCGCACTGTAACCGGCAAAACGTCAGACTTGCCATGACCGCCTATCAGCAACCCGATATCGACTGTCAGCTTTGCCCGCGCCTTGTTGAATTCCGCCGCAAGAATCAGGAAAAATTTCCCGAATTCTACAACGGGCCGGTGCGTCCGTTCGGGCCGCTTGATGCGCGTCTTCTGATCGTCGGCCTTGCCCCCGGGCTTAAGGGGGCCAATGCCACTGGCCGTCCCTTCACCGGCGATTACGCTGGTGATCTTTTGTATGACACGCTTAAAAAGTTCGGTTTTGCCAAGGGAACCTATGACAAACGCCCGGATGATGGCCTTGAACTGCTTGATTGCCGCATCACCAATGCGGTGAAATGCGTGCCCCCGGAAAACAAGCCCACCGGGCCAGAGGCCAATACATGCCGCCCGTTCCTGATCAGCGAATTTGATGCCATGAAGAACCTGTCGGCCATCCTTTGCCTTGGTCAGGTGGCCCATCAGGCGATGCTGCGCACCTTCGGGCTCAAGCTTTCATCGCTGAAATTTGGCCATGGCGCGTCGCATAAAATGGAAAATGGCATCACATTGTTTGATAGCTATCACTGTTCGCGCTACAACACCCAGACCTATCGCCTGACGCCAGAGATGTTTGAAAACGTCTTTGCCGGAATTCGCGCACATCTGGACGGTTAATTTGCCCGATACATTGCCCATGCCCGACCTTCTCGACCGACCTGTACAACGTCAGCCGATTGACGTTCTGCAAGAAGTGTTCGGCTATGACAGCTTTCGCGGTCAACAGGCTGAAATCATTGATCATGTTATCGCGGGTAATGATGCACTTGTCCTGATGCCAACCGGCGGCGGCAAGTCGCTTTGCTATCAGGTGCCCGCCCTCTGCCGTCCGGGAACGGCTGTTGTCGTATCCCCGCTGATCGCCCTGATGAAGGATCAGGTCGATGCGCTTAATCAGTTGGGCGTCAAGGCGGCCTTTATCAATTCGACCCTTGCCCCCGATGCCGCGCGCGAAATTGAAACGCGTGCCGTCGATGGTGATATCGATCTTCTCTATGTGGCGCCGGAACGCTTTGCCTCTGACCGGTTTTTAAACCTGCTCGACCGCATCAGCATTTCCCTGTTTGCGATTGATGAAGCCCACTGCGTATCGCAATGGGGCCATGATTTCCGCCCGGAATATCGCCGCCTTGATTTGCTGCCAACCCGCTTTGCCCATGTGCCGCGCATTGCACTTACCGCAACGGCCGATACCCCCACCCGCAAAGACATTGCCGAAAACCTGCATCTGACCGATGCACAGTGCTTTATCACCGGCTTTGACCGCCCGAACATCACCTATCGCATTGAAACCAAGGGCAATGCCAAGCAACGCCTGCTGTCGTTCCTTAATCGCGAACATGCCGAAGATGCCGGGATTGTCTATTGCCTGTCACGACGCAAAACCGAAGACGTCGCGCAATGGCTTTCGGAAAATGGTCGTCCAGCCCTGCCGTATCATGCGGGTCTGGCACAGGAAACACGCCAACTTCATCAGGATCGCTTCCTGCGTGAAGACGGGCTGATCATCTGTGCCACTGTGGCGTTTGGTATGGGGATCGACAAACCCAATGTCCGCTTTGTCGCCCATCTCAATCTGCCCAAAAGCATGGAAGCTTATTATCAGGAAACCGGGCGTGCCGGGCGTGATGGACTGCCGGCCAATGCGTGGATGAATTACGATCTGTCCGATATCGTTTCGATCCGAAGCATGGTGGCCGGTTCCGACGCGCCCGAAGCCCAGAAACGCATTGAATCGCGTAAACTCGATGCGCTGGTTGGGCTTGCGGAAACCACCCGTTGCCGCCGTCAGGTGATCCTGTCCTATTTTGGTGAAGACCGGCACGAACCGTGCGGCAACTGCGATACCTGCCTTGAACCTGTTGATACCTGGGACGCAACCCAGGCCTCGCGCAAGGCGCTGTCGGCGGTGTATCGCACCGGCCAACGCTTTGGCCCGGCGCATGTGATTGAAGTCCTGATGGGCCGCAAGACCGAAAAAATTCGCCAAAACGGCCATGACAAGCTTTCGGTCTATGCCATTGGCAAGGATATCGCCCAGCCGCAATGGCGCTCGGTCTTCCGACAGCTCCTTGCCATGGGATATCTCGAAGTCGATGTCGAAGGACATGGTGGCGTCTATCTGACCGAGGAGTCCCGACCGGTTCTGCGCGGCGAAAAAGTCGTCGAAATGCGCAAGGACCCGGGCGAAAGCAAACGCGCCATGACCAAACGTCTGCGCGATTTTGATACCGAATTCGAAAACGAGCAAGACCGCGATCTTTGGGAACGGCTGCGCACGCTGCGCCGCGAACTGGCAACCAGCCAGAATGTGCCGCCCTATGTGATCTTCAGTGACCGGACACTTTGGGAAATGGTGCGTTTCAAGCCCCGCACCCTTGAAGATATGGCATCTATCAACGGTGTCGGCGTCAAAAAGCTTGATCAGTACGGATTGGCATTTCTTGATGTCATGGACGGACGGCGGTAATCCGCCGTCCCGTCATCAAATCATCTTTTGGCAGTTTTGCCCTAAAGGCTTGCGCGAATGGCGCTGACAATTTCCTCATCTTCCGGCTTGGTCCGGCTGTCAAAGCTTTGAATAAGCTTGCCATCGCGGCCAATCAGATATTTGTGGAAATTCCATTGCGGGGCGTTTTCCGCCCCCAATTCCTGCTCCGCCCACTTATAGAACGGGTGCGCATCCGGGCCCTTGACCGTGGTTTTTGATGTCAGCGGGAAGTCGACATCAAAATTGACCTCACAGAAATCAAGGATATCGGCATCCTCGCTATATTCCTGCCCGCCAAAATCGGCCGACGGTACGCCAAGGACAACAAGCCCCTCGTCACGGTAGTCTTCCCACAGTTTCTGCAGGCCGGTATATTGTGGCGTAAACCCGCACATCGAGGCGGTATTTACCAGCAAAACGACTTTGTCGTTATACTCTGAAAGATGGATTTCACCGGCATCAATCGCCGGGAAAGAAAAGTCGTATGCAGATGGCGCATCATCCGATGCCATTGTCTCCCTCCAGGACAAACTCACGACAACAATAGTAAAGACAAAGAATACAACGAATTGCCGCCTATTCATAGCGCTGCTCCGTCCATGGGTCGGCATTGTTGTGATATCCGCGTTCTTCCCAGAAGCCCGGCTTGTCATCGCGGGCAAAGGTGATCTTTTTCACCCATTTGGCACTTTTCCAGAAATAAAGCTTCGGGATCACAACACGCAGCGGCCCGCCATGCTCTTCACTCAGCGGCTCACCTTCCCAGTGATGGGCCAACAGCACGTCATCATCCAGAAACTGCTCGATCCGGACATTGGTCGTATAGCCGTCATGGGCGGTAAACAGGACGTGACGCGCAGCGGGTAATGGATCGACAAGCTCTGCCAGCGTTGTGGCCAACACGCCCTGCCAGTGATTTTCGTATCGCGACCAACTGGTCACACAGTGAATGTCGTTTTTGGCCGTCACATGCGGCAAATCAAGCAGATCGGAAAAGCTCAGTGTCACCGGCTTTCTGACCTGCCCGTTGATTTCAAGCTGATAGTCATCCGCTGACACATGCGGCGTGATACCAATATCCAGAACCGGCCAATCCGTGACAAGGCGCTGCCCCGGCGGCAAACGGTTCGCACGCTCGGTATCCGGCGCGCCGGTCATCAAGCGTCCGTCTTCGGCCCACTTGCGTTTGGCCGCAATCAGCTTGTCCTTGATCTTGCCTGAAAAGCGACTGTCCAAGAGATTTCCCCCATGCCAGTAAGCTTAGCTAACATCACGTTCCTCATCGTCCTTTACCCACCCCAGGAAAACCACTTACCATAAAGAATATATTTTCCGTTTGGGGCTGCTTACTAATGGCAAAATGGCAAGACGATACGCGGCTAGTACACTACACAAACGCCACAGGTATCAAGGGTATCCTTGAAACAAACACATTATGGGCTACGCACTTCCGGTTCTTAAACGATGAACAAGAAATCGTCTGCTTCACTGAATACCTCTCAGAGAAACTATATAAATTATCCAAAGAAAAAAAAGAAAAGTGGCGAAAGTATAAAATTCGAGAAATGTGCGAACGCATTCACGAAAGATTTTTTGGACTCAGGAATGGATTAAACCGATCATTCTTAAATACGTATATCACTTCTTTTTGCCTCTCATCTAGAATGGACCCGTATTCACAAGAAAATGGCCTTCTAAGCCAATGGAGAGGATATGGCCGCGACGGTGGTTATGCAGTCGAATTTCTAGCAAAAGACATAGAAAAACTAATACGGAAAAACAGGGACAAGTTTAACTATATCAGGCTTAACAGTGTTATTTATCAGGGACAAGACGAGCGAGCTGAAAAACTTCTAGGAAAAGACATCAATGGTTTGTACCGCCTCCTCAAGAACTTGAATTTCAAGGAAACAGATCCTACCCGCAAACTAGCTTCTGTATTTGAGGGTTACATAAAATGTGCATGTAGATTCAAACACCAAGGCTTTGAAGAGGAAAAAGAGGTTAGAATAGCATCGTCAATCTACTGGGACGAAGGGAAGAGCAAAGGCGAACAATACCGGGTCAAAGACGGATTTTTGATCCCATACATTACTTTATTCCAACAAACAGACGAAGACGACTGTCTGCCTATAAAGCGGATAATAGTTGGGCCACATAGAAATCAAGAGAAGCACGCCAACGCAATCCGTCACATGATTAATGAGGCTGACATAGAAATATACTGCTCTAAGACCCCGTTTATTGGTTAGTGTGCTGGCACGAGCAACAGCCAACAAAAAAAACACTCGCCACAAAAAAATGGCGCCAACATGTTCACCATGTCAGCGCCATTTAATCTTTCTTCACATGCTCTCGGCAAGTCACTTAGCCGCGACGGATATGGCAATCAGCCAAAGTCGCGCATCAAACGCGCCTTGTCGCGCTGCCAGTCACGTTCTTTGACCGCTTCACGCTTGTCAGCCTTTTTCTTGCCCTCGGCGATGGCGAGTTCAAGTTTCGCAATACCGCGTTCATTGAAATACAGTTTGACCGGAACAAGGGTGAAGCCCTTCTTGTTCAGGGCATCATGCATCTTGGTGATTTCACGCTTATGCAAAAGCAGCTTGCGCGGTCGGCGTTCTTCGTGGCCGAACGGCATTTTGCTTTGATATTCAGGGATATAAGCGTTGATCAGCCACACTTCGCCGTTCTTCGCTTCGGCATAAGATTCCTGAATATTCCCTTTGCCATCGCGCAGCGATTTAACTTCGGTACCGCGCAGGGCGATGCCGGCTTCAAACGTTTCCGTCAGGAAAAAGTCAAAGCGGGCCCGCCGGTTCTGCGCGACAATCTTGTTGTTACTTGTTTCTTTCTTGGGTGCCATAAGACGCTTGTTATCGCTTACTGGCCGAGAATACCAGCATTCTTAAGTGCGGCTTCGACCTTGCGTTTGGATTCTTCGGCAATCTCGACCATCGGCAAACGCATATGGCTGCCACACAGGCCAAGAAGCTCTGCTGCGTATTTCACCGGTCCGGGGCTGGATTCACAGAACATCGCCTTGTGAACCGGCATCAGTCGATAGTTCAACTCCTGAACTTTCGAAATGTTCCCCGCAGCCCAGGCCGCATGCAGATCAGCACACAATTTCGGCGCGATGTTCGATGTGACGGAAATGCAGCCATGACCACCCTGTGCCAGGAACGGCACAATCGTGCCGTCTTCACCCGACAGCTGGCAGAAATCGGCACCCGCCGCCAGGCGGGTCAATGCCGGACGTTCCAGATCGCTGGTCGCATCCTTAACACCGACAATGCGCGGCAATTTGGCCAGCTGCGCCATGGTATCAACATGCATATCGACGATCGAACGGCCCGGAATGTTGTAAATCACAATCGGGATATCGGTCGCGTCATGAATTGCCTTGTAATGCGCATACAGGCCTTTCTGGGTCGGCTTGTTGTAATACGGCGTTACCACAAGTGCGGCATCCGCACCGGCATTCTGCGCATGACGGGTCAGCGACACCGCTTCTGCGGTCGAATTCGAACCCGTGCCCGCAATCACAGGACCGCGGCCTTTGGCAACTTCAAGTGCCAGTTCGACAACGCGATGATGCTCGGCATGGCTAAGCGTCGGAGATTCACCAGTGGTTCCGACAGGCACAACACCTGTCGTGCCCTGTTTAAGCTGCCAATCCACAAAAGACTGGAACGCCTTTTCATCAATCGCACCATCTTGCGTGAATGGTGTGATCAAAGCTGTGATTGAACCCTTAAACATAGAGATCTCCAAATTCGGGATATATTGAAAGCGGTCGCGAAAATAGCCGCTGTTGGGGTTTCCCGCAAGCACTGTATCCAATAATCCGGGCGATCCGGGATCGGGTCTGAAAATTCCCGTCAGGACTGTTTGGCTTTTATCAAATTCGCTGCCATAATGCCCGGCTCGAGAGAGCATTCGTTGCCGCAAGGCACAAGGGGAACATCACATGGCGCAAGCGTCTTTCCGCAAGATTTCGATCTGCGCATTGGCACTGGGCTTTTCGATCTTGATACCAGGCAGTTATCAGGTGCAGGCCGCAACGAATGAAGACAACGTTCTTCAGACGCAGCCGCCCTCGCCGCTGTATTCTGCTGTCAGCCGGGCGCGCCTGAACGCCTTTCTGGACGCGGTTGAAGATGGCAAGACCGACATTTTCGAACAACTCCTGACCAACTTCGATGATCCCCTGCTGCAAAAGGCGGCGGAATGGATGCTGCTGACCGCCCCCAATTCCGGGCACAGCTTCGAAGAAATCACCGCCTTCATCGATGCCCATCCGAAATGGCCCAATCAGGCGCTGCTGCGACAGCGCGCCGAAGAAGCCATGACCGATGCCGTGCCCGATGACGAAATCCTGGCCTGGTTCAAACGATCCGCCCCCGTGACTGCCGACGGCGCAACCCGCCAGATCAAGGCGTTGCTGGGTGCCGGACAGGAATCGGCGGCCATCGCACTGGTCCGTCACAGCTGGATTAACGAGAATTTCGGCAGCGGTCAGGAACGTCGCTTCCTTGATCGCTACGGCGAATATATTGATCAGGAAACCCATCAACAGCGCCTTGATCGCCTGTTATGGGAAGGTCGCCTGACGACGGCCGCGCGCATGATGAAATATGTCAGCGACGATTACCGTCGCCTGGCCGAGGCCCGCGCCGCCCTGCGCGCCATGAGTGGCGGTGTTGACGGTGCGATCAATCGTGTTCCTGAAAAATACCGCGATGATCCCGGCCTG
Source organism: Thalassospira profundimaris WP0211 (assembly GCF_000300275.1). GTDB lineage: Bacteria > Pseudomonadota > Alphaproteobacteria > Rhodospirillales > Thalassospiraceae > Thalassospira > Thalassospira profundimaris. The sequence goes on from NZ_AMRN01000007.1 coordinate 199,895, forward strand.
ATTTACGAACGCGTGCGCTGGCGCCGCAAGAAGGACCGCGATCAGGATGCGCGTGATCTTCTGCTCTCGCAGGCCAATGATCTCGCCTATATCTCGATCCGGCCGCAATATTGGTGGCTGGAAAAGGCCATTCTGGCCCGCCGCGCCCTGCAAAAGGGGCACATCACCGATGCCTATCGCCTTGTCGCCAACCATGGGCAGGTTGATCCGGGCGATATCGCCGAGGCCGAATGGTATGCCGGCTGGATCGCGCTTGAATTTTTGGGCGATGCCGACATCGCGCTGACCCATTTCCAGAACCTTTATGATGTCGTTCAATATCCGATCAGCCTGTCGCGTGGTTCTTACTGGGCCGGACGCGCCAACGAGGCGCTTGGCGATCAGAAACGCGCCAAGGAATGGTACGCAATCGCGGCCGAACATGCCCATACCTTCTATGGACAGCTCGCCATCGACAAACTAGGAAGCAAGCCATCCTATTCGGTTGAACAACCCGTCCCGACCGCCGAACAACGCGCCGAATTCGAAGCACAGGAACTGACCCAGGTCGTTCGCAAGCTCGGCGCGATGGGGCTTGGCAATATCATCCGTCCGTTCATCATGGCCCTGGTTTACGAACATGATGAACCGGAATACCTCGCCATGGCGACCGATCTGGCGCGCGAATATGGCCGCACCGATCTGGGCATTCTGGCCGCCAAACGCAGCATCCGGACTGGCAGCGGCTATCTTGACGCCGCCTACCCGATCCATGAACAGGTCCCGCTTGGCCGTGCCCCCGATCCGGCACTGGTCCATGCCATCATGCGTCAGGAAAGCCTGTTTAATCCGCAGGCGGTCTCGTCTGCTGGCGCACGTGGATTGATGCAGCTGATGCCCGCCACGGCAAAGCGCATGGCACAGTCGCTCAAGCTTGATTACGACACCGATCGCCTGATCGAGGATCCGTCCTTCAACATCGCGGTCGGCCGCGCTTATCTAAGCCGCCTTCTTGATCGTTGGGATGGTCAGGAAGTCCTGACGATTGCCAGTTACAATGCCGGGCCGACCCGTGTGCGCCAATGGATCAACGAATATGGCGATCCGCGCGACCCGGATGTCGATCTGGTCGACTGGATCGAAATGATCCCCTATAGCGAAACCCGAAACTATGTTCAGCGTGTGATGGAAGGAACTTATGTCTATCGCCGGCGTTTTGCCCGGGACGAGATCGCAATGGGCCAAAGCGACGCAGCACAAGATACCGAATAAGGACAGTTGGGGGTATCTTCCGCCTGTCCTGATTTGCGCCTGCGCGCAATTGCCCCATATTTGATCAACACTGCTTGTCAGAAGAGGTCAGCAATATGTCCGATAACGCACTGTCTTCCTGCCGTGCTTTTGTTTTCGATGCCTATGGCACCCTGTTTGATGTCGGCTCTGCCGTCGCCAAATTGCGCGACAGCGTCGGCGACGAGGCAGACCACCTTTCATCCCTCTGGCGACAAAAGCAACTTGAATACACCTGGCTGCGCAGTCTGATGGGGGACTTTGCCGATTTCTGGACTGTGACCGGTGATGCGCTCGATTACGCGCTTGATCAGATTGGCAAGAAGGATCCGGTGCTGCGCGCCAAGCTGATGGAAACCTATCTGTCGCTTGATACCTTCCCCGAAGTCGTCGAAACGCTGAAAACACTTAAAAGTCAGGGTCACAAGCTTGCGATCCTGTCCAATGGTGCCAAGCATATGCTGATCTCGGCGGCCAAATCGTCAGGCATTCTGTCGCTGTTTGATCAGATCATCTGTGTCGATGATCTTAAAACCTACAAACCGCACCCGGATGTCTATCAGCTTGCCGTCGACAAGCTTGAAGTCGAACCGGCGGAGATTTCGTTCCAGTCGTCAAACGGCTGGGACATTGCCGGAGCCGGGCATTTCGGGTTCCGCACCGCCTGGATCAATCGCGCGCATAGCCCGGCCGAACGCCTGTCGCATACCGCCGATGTGGTGCTGAACGGCCTTGATGAGTTGCTGCCACTGGTTGGCGAACCGCAAAAGGCATAACGCCGGGCAGCTCCAATCACGCCCAAACATGAAAAAGGCAGGCCCGAAACCGGTGCCTGCCTTTTTTGCTTTGCTGTCGGTTTTTCCTATGGCCGGACCCGCCACCTAAAAACCGCAACACAAATCACTTAAGTGATTATTTGTTTTCTTTCTTCACGTTGGCAGCAACCACCTGCCCCGCCTGGATCACCGTCAGGCCGCCTTCGTCGGCAGCGCTTTCGATGCGGCGGCAATGGCCCTCGATATGGGCACCCGGCTCGATGGAAAGGCTTTCGTGAAGAATATCACCGATCATGCGGGCGGTATCGGAAAGGGAAACGTCCTTTGCCCGGACCTGACCGATAACAGTGCCGCAAATGCGGATTTTGTCGGCAACGATTTCGCCGCGGACTTCGCCGCTTTGACCGATGGTCAGGGTTCGTGTGCGAATATCGCCATTGACCGAACCATCAACCTGAACATCGGATTCCGAAATCAGATCACCCGTCACACGAAGATCGGCATTGATGACCGACAGGCCACCCTTTTTCTCGGCGCCGTGTGAACCACTTTTATTCGTTGTTTGTGTCGTCTTGCTCGCTTTTGAAAACATAACGTCCCGCCTCAATAAATTTTACAGGATTGACCGGCTTATTATTGACCAGAACTTCATAATGCACATGGCTACCGGTACTGCGGCCCGTGCTTCCCATCAAGGCGATATGGTCCTGGTACTGCACTTCGTCGCCCTTCTTTACGAGGACCTTGTATAGGTGGCCATAACGGGTTCGAATACCGTTTCCGTGATCAACTTCGACCATCTTCCCGTATTTGCCACTCCATCCCGCATGCACCACTTTGCCCGGTGCGGTTGCAAGAATTGGTGTCTTGATCGGTCCGGCAAGATCAACACCGGAATGAAAAGCCCAGCGACCATTGATCGGGTCTTTTCGTTTACCGAACGAGCTCGATAGATAGTATTTCGCCGCCGGTTCCCCGATTGGCGTCTTCTTGATCCTGTCATGCAGGTTGGCAAGGTGATCCATACGATCATTCAGCGCCAACGCCGTATTGACAAATTCCTCGTCCTGCGGGTGTTCAGGCTCAAACGCCACGAACGGGCCACCAACACCGGGCTGCTGCGGCTTCATCGGCGGCAGAACAAATGTTTCCGGCTGCAGGCCGGTCATTTCAAGCACATTCTCAAGCTCGAGAATGGTGGTATCTGCCGTCTGGGCCACCCGCTGCATGGCTTGCTGCTGGATCGAGTGCAAATCAGCAATACGCTGACGCGCTTCGCTCAGTTCACCCTGAAGCTTTTTGGACCGCTGCAAAGCCTGATCACGTTCGCGCATTACACGCGACATGACGGTTTCAACCGTTTCCAACTCATCGCGCAGCGCAAGGTTGCGGTTGGTGATCCCGTCAATCTGCCCCTGCAACGCGTTCATCTGGTTATCCATCGACGTGCGAAGCGATGAAATCCGGACTTTCTCCTTCTCGCTATCGGCAAGCTTGGAGGTATAATCCTGTACCCGCGCCTGAAGCTGCAGGTTCTTTTCCGCCATCGACAACAGATTACGATGGGTATCTTCCATCTGGGATGTAATCTCGCCAAAACGGCGCTGACTTTCGGTAACCCGGGCGATCAGACGGTTGTACGACAGCTCGCTTCTGAAAAGCTGCTCTTCACGCATTGTAAGGCGCTGATCAAGGTACCAGCTATAACCTGTAACGCCGACCGTCCAGGTGATGGCTGCTGCCCCGAATGAGGCCAGTGCGACCTGCGCGTATTTTCCAAGCCGAAGCTGGTAAACGGAATCATTGGAACGGATAAGCAACTGCCGATCCGGAAACCATTTATCCACCAACCGACGAATGCGTTCAAACGCCGACATATTCAGTGTCTAACCCCTAGTTGCCCGTATGCACGTCCGGTTACCCCGGTTATGCAGAGTTTCTTTGACCCCACCTGAGACATTTTCGCCTTTTCTTTACGCTACCTGTAACTCGGCCTGCAAGCAAGCCCGTTAACACATCCTTAATCGCAAAATTTTCACCTTCTGCTCATATGCTGTGTTACCTATGGCCATCTTCCACATCATATGCGTTTGCTGAGAATGGCGTTTTCCCGATTTATGATCACCTTTGCCGCAACCTGGTTTTATAGCGGCAAAAGCCCAAAGGCACCCGGCACGGCCGGATCGTTTGCAGCCCTGCCCTTTGGCTGGCTGATCTGGGTTTACGGCGGAAACACGGCATTGATCATCGCCAGCATCGCCGTTTTTGCCATCGGTATCTGGGTCGCCCATCTGTACAGCAACATGCTGGGTATCCATGACGCCGGCGAGATCGTCATTGACGAAGTGGTCGGTCAATGGATGTGTCTGCTTGTCGTGCCGCTTGGTGCGGTCTGGATGGATGCTGTGTGGCTGTTGATTGCCTTTTTGGCATTCCGCATATTTGACGTCATCAAGCCTTGGCCGATACGCTGGGTTGACCGGCGTGTGGGCGGCGGGTTTGGCATCATGTTTGATGATGTCCTGGCCGGCGTTTTTGCCATGATTGCGCTTGTCGGCGTTGTTTACCTGACTGGCGACCTGACAGGCTCCTGACTGGCACCTGATGGACGAAAGATCGTGATGATGAATGACCCTGATCTTCTGAATGCGGCAAGTGCCCTGATCGCGCGCTGCAAGGCCAAGGGCGAAATGATCGCCACGGCCGAATCCTGTACTGGTGGTCTGATCACCGGCACCCTGACCGGCGTTGATGGCAGCTCATCGGTGGTCGATTGTGGCTTTGTCACCTATTCGAACGAGGCCAAACACAGCCTGATCGGCGTTGGCAATGATCTTCTGGCCGACCATGGCGCGGTATCGGAACAGGTTGCACGTGCCATGTGCGAAGGTGCGCTTGATCGCGCCCCCAATGCCACCATCGCCGTTTCGGTTACCGGCATTGCCGGTCCGGGCGGCGGAACAGACACCAAACCGGTCGGGCTTATTCATTTTGGCTGTGCGGCCAAGGGGCGTGAAACCATCACGACCCACACGGTCTTTCCGGGTGATCGCCATACCGTGCGCAAGGCAACGGTCATTAAGGCCTTTGCCCTGATCGAAGAAATGCTGGATCGCAAGGAATAGGAATCAGGCCTGATTTTCCGATGTCGGCAAGTTCGGCTCGCCATACACTTCGCGCGCACGGGTTTCAAACGCACCGACCATCATCTTGACGGCTTCGTTAAACACGACGCCGATCATTTTCTGTAGAAGTGCTGATCGAAACTCGAAATCAACAAAGAAATCAAGCGACGTGCCGCCGTCTTCATCCTCTTCAAACACCCAGTGATTGTTAAGGTACTTGAACGGCCCCTGCAGATATTCGACATCGACCCGGTCCGGGCGCTGCAGGGTGACTTTCGATGTGTATTTTTCGCGAAACATCTTAAAGCCGATCACAAGATCCGCCTTAAGCACATTGCCTTCACGCTTGCGCACCCGCGATGCGACACACCACGGAAGGAACTCCGAATAGGAATCGATATCCGCGACAAGATCAAAGAGTTGTTCCGGCGTATAGGGCAGTTTCCTGCGCTCTGCATGCGTCGGCACGCGATATCTCCCTTGATCGTCGTGGTCTGTGGCTAAACGGGTGAAAGGATTACTGTGCCGCCGTTACGGTCTGTTCCGCCTTGGCTTTGGCAGCATCGGCAGCAGCCAGCTTCTTCTCGCGCGCTTCACGAAGCTGCTCGAAGTCGCGGTCCGCGTGATAGCTCGACCGTGTTAGCGGCGTTGCCGACACCATCAAGAAGCCCTTGCCACGTGCCATCGATGCATATTCGTTGAATTCATCAGGTGTCACAAACTTGTGGACCGGCTCGTGCTTGAGCGTCGGCTGCAGATACTGGCCAATCGTCAGGAAGTCGACATCGGCCACACGCAGGTCATCCATTACCTGTGCCAGTTCCTTGCGCTCTTCACCCAGACCAACCATCAGGCCGGATTTGGTAAAGATCGTCGGGTCAATCTGTTTGACGCGATCAAGAATACGCAGCGACTGGTAATAGCGCGCCCCCGGACGGATATTGGTATAGAGCCGCGGAACGGTTTCAAGATTGTGGTTGAACACGTCCGGACGGGCCTTGGCAACGATTTCAACTGCACCAGGCTTGTCACGGAAGTCCGGGGTCAGGATTTCAATCGTGGTTTCCGGCGACTTGTGACGGATCGCCTCAATCACGCGGGCAAAATGCGCTGCCCCGCCATCGGCGAGATCATCACGGTCAACAGACGTGATCACAACATGCTTAAGCTGCATGTCGGCAACCGCCATCGCCAGGTTTTCCGGCTCGAACGGGTCAAGCGCGTTCGGCATCCCGGTTTTGACGTTACAGAACGAACATGCACGCGTGCAGGTATCGCCCATGATCATGAAGGATGCGTGTTTCTTCTGCCAGCATTCGCCGATATTCGGGCATGCGGCTTCTTCACATACAGTATGAAGGTTCAGGCCACGCGCAAGGTCGCGGGTTTCCTGATACCCCTTGGAGGTCGGAGCCTTGACCCTGATCCAGGACGGTTTGCGCCCCGACGGGCGATCTGGCCGTTTCTGTTTTTCCGGGTGACGAACGGGTTTCTGTTCGCTGGGCGCCGTCGACATAGAGTTACCTCCGAAGGATTGGACGGGCGGCAATTTGCCGCCACGCCGCGCATTTGTCAAACCGACATTCGTAAAAGGTGATCATACCGGGCATGTCCGCCCGGCACGACAAAATATCTCAAGCTCTAGAAGTGGATCGCACGGCCATAGGCGTCAAGGACCGACTCATGCATCATTTCCGAAAGCGTCGGATGCGGGAAGACCGTATGCATCAGATCTTCCTCGGTCGTTTCAAGACCCATCGCAACCACAAAGCCCTGGATCAGCTCGGTCACTTCGGCACCAACCATGTGCGCACCAAGCAGTTCACCGGTCTTGGCATCAAACACGGTCTTGACCAGACCTTCTGCCTCGCCAAGGGCGACCGCCTTGCCATTGCCAATGAACGGGAACTTGCCAACCTTGACTTCATAACCGGCGTCTTTGGCCTTGGCTTCGGTCAGGCCGACACTTGCGACCTGCGGATGGCAATAGGTGCAACCCGGGATCTTGCGCGGATCAAGCGGATGAACGCCTTTGACGCCGGCAATCTTTTCAATGCAGATGACACCTTCATGCTCTGCCTTGTGTGCGAGCATCGGCGGACCGGCAACGTCACCAATGGCATAGATGCCCGGTTCCGCGGTTGCCGAATATTCGTCGGTATCAATCACGTTGCGATCAACCTTGACCTTGGTGGTTTCAAGACCAAGACCTTCGGTATTGCCGATCACACCAACGGCCGAAATCACGCGATCAACGGTCAATTCCTGTTTCTTGCCGTCCTTGGTTTCAACCGTGACAACAACGTTATCGGAATTGCGCTTAAGGTTCGCGACCTTGGCTTCGGTCAGGATCTTCATCCCGTCCTTGGTCATCATCTTCTGTGCCAGGCCTGCGACTTCCTTGTCTTCAACCGGCATGATCTGCGGCATGATTTCCACCACGGTCACATCCGCACCCATGGTGTGATAGAAGCTGGCAAACTCGATCCCGATGGCACCGGACCCCACCACAACAAGGCTTTTGGGCATCTTGTCAGGCGTCATCGCCTTTTTGTAATCCCAGACAACCTTGCCGTCGGCCTCAAGACCCGGCAATGAACGGGCGCGCGCACCGGTCGCGATGATATAATTCTTCGCGGTATAGGTGCCCTTGTCCTTGCCTTCGACCACGATCTTTTTCGGGCCGTCGAACTTGGCTTCACCGTTGATCACGGTCACCTTGTTCTTTTTCAGCAAATGACCAACACCACCGGCAAGCTGCTTGGACACACCGCGCGAACGCTGGATAACCGCATCCAGATCAAAGGACGGCTTTTCACATGAAAGGCCATAATCCTTTGCGTGGTGCATGTTGCGATAAACTTCGGCCGAACGCAGCAGCGCCTTGGTCGGGATGCAGCCCCAGTTCAGGCAAATACCGCCAACATGTTCACGTTCGACAACAGCCGTTTTCAGGCCAAGCTGGGCCGCACGGATTGCGGTTACATAACCACCCGGGCCTGCGCCAATCACGATTACGTCGAAATTGTTATCCGCCATCGTAGGATCTCCTTCGCCTGCCCACTAATGGTTACAGGTCTTTTAAATTCAAATGCTTGCGGGGACTTATTAAAGCCCCCGCACAACTTTGGACCCTAGAGCAACATGCTCAGCGGATCTTCAATAAGCTTTTTGAATTCGGCCATGAATTCCGCACCGACTGCGCCATCGACCGCGCGATGGTCAACAGAAAGGGTGCAGGTCATGACAGTGGCGATTGCCAGTGCACCGTCCTTGACGACCGGGCGCTGTTCACCCGCACCAACTGCAAGGATGCAGCCCTGCGGCGGATTGATAATCGCCGAGAAGTCCTTGATGCCGAACATACCCAGGTTGGAGACCGAGAAAGTCCCGCCCTGATAATCTTCCGGCTTCAGTTTGCCGTCACGTGCCTTGCCAGCCAGAGCCTTCATCTCGCCTGAGATTTCAGCAAGGCCTTTCGAACCGGCATCACGAACAACCGGCGTGATCAGGCCACCTTCAATGGCAACCGCCACCGAGATGTCCTGTTTCTTGCACTGCAGGGTCGCTTTGTCGGTCCAGATGGAGTTCGCAGCCGGAACCTTTTTCAGCGCCAGCGACACCGCACGGATGACGAAGTCATTGACCGAAATCTTGACACCCTCGCCCGCCTTTTCATTCAGCTGCTTGCGGGTGGCCAACAGATTGTCGAGTTCGCAATCCACCGTCAGGTAGAAGTGCGGAACCTGCTGCTTGGATTCGGTCAGGCGACGCGCGATGGTTTTGCGCATGCCGCTGTTCGGAATTTCTTCGTATTCCGGAAGACCGGTAAGATCCGGGTTCCAGCCAGATGCGGACGGTGCACTTGCCGCTGCCGGTGCATCTGCCGATTTCTTGTCTTCGGATGCGGCGGATTTTTCGGCCGGTTTCGACGACAGAGCCGCCTCAATATCGCGTTTCACGATACGACCACGCGGGCCCGAACCGGAAACATCCGAAAGCTCGACACCTTCGTTGGCTGCAATACGCCGCGCAAGCGGGCTTGCCTTGATGCGCTTGCCACCGGAAACCGGGGCAGCCGGTGCCGGTTTGTCGTCACCAGAAGCCGATTTTTCGGCTGTTGCTGGTGCCTTTTCCGCTTTGGCGTCGTCCTTGGCCGGCGCACTTTCACCGCCACCAGACGTGCTGGCAGCAGACGTGTCTGCACCTTCAAGCGCGCTTTCGTCTTCGTCTTCCTCAAGCAGCAACGCGATAACTTCATTTACCGCAACGTTTTCGCTGCCTTCAGAAACAAGGATTTTACCGATCTTGCCTTCGTCGACGGCTTCGACTTCCATCGTGGCTTTGTCGGTTTCGATTTCGGCGATGACGTCACCCGATTCAACGGTGTCGCCTTCCTTGACGTGCCATTTCGCCAAGGTGCCTTCGGTCATGGTCGGCGACAAGGCCGGCATCAATACTTTTACAGGCATGAACGCATTCTCCCGGTAACGGGGCGGCGCGGTATAACCCGCGACCAGCCCCTGTCCGTCTTACTTAGCGATAGCAAACGGCCTTGGCCGCGGCGACGATGTGGCTGTCCTGCGGAAGCGCAAGCGCCTCCAGGTTGGCAGCATACGGCATCGGAACGTCTTCGCCGGTTACACGGGCAACCGGTGCATCGAGGTAATCAAATGCATGTTCCATCGCGACAGACGCGATTTCCGCACCAATACCCGAGAAGTGCCAGCCTTCCTCAACAGTCACCAGACGGTTGGTCTTCATGACCGAACGCACGATGGTGTTCACATCCAGCGGACGGATGGTGCGCAGGTTGATGACCTCTGCCGAGATGCCCTGCTCAGCCAGTTGCTCGGCCGCCTTAAGCGCCTTGCCCACCATGATCGAGAAAGCAACGATGGTAACATCGGTCCCTTCGCGTTCGATCTTGGCCTGACCAATCGGCAGGACGAAATCTTCGTCGTCAGGCACTTCAAAGCTCTGACCGTACATGATTTCGTTTTCAAGGAAGACAATCGGGTTCGGGTCACGAATAGCCGCCTTCAGAAGGCCTTTGGCATCTGCTGCCGACCACGGTGCAACAACCTTGAGACCCGGGCAATGTGCATACCAGGATGCATAGCACTGCGAGTGCTGGGCACCGACGCGCGATGCGGCACCGTTCGGGCCACGGAACACGATCGGGCAACCAAGCTGGCCACCGGACATGTACAGCGTCTTCGCAGCAGAGTTGATGATCTGGTCAATCGCCTGCATTGCGAAGTTAAAGGTCATGAATTCCAGAACCGGCTTAAGGCCCATAAAGGCCGAACCGGTTGCAAGGCCGGTGAACCCATGCTCGGTGATCGGGGTGTCGATCACGCGCTTGTCACCGAATTCATCAAGCAGTCCCTGGGTAACCTTGTAGGCACCCTGATACTGCGCAACTTCTTCACCCATGACGAAGACGTTTTCGTCAGAACGCATTTCTTCGGCCATTGCATCGCGCAGGGCTTCACGAACGGTCTGGGTTTTAAAGCTGGTATAAGTCTTTTCGTCCTGGGTCGCGTTCATCACGCTCATTGCGCGCGGCTCAGCGTCAGAACGTTCAATCGCACCACTGGCAGAAACCGGTGCGGCATTCGAAGATGCCGATGCCGGGGCTTTGTCAGATGATTCTTCCTTGGAAGACTCTTCTTCTTTTGCCGGTGCGGCGTCTTTCTTGGGTTCAGAGGACGCAGAAACGTTATCAAGTGCGGACGCGTCTTCGTCTTCTTCAAGGATATAGGCAATCACCTGATTGACCGCGACATTCTCGGTACCGGCTTCGATAACGAGCTTACCAATGGTGCCCTCGTCTACGGCCTCGACTTCCATCGTGGCTTTGTCGGTTTCGATTTCTGCGATCACGTCACCGGATGCGACAGTGTCGCCTTCCTTGACGTTCCATTTGGCAAGTGTGCCTTCGGTCATGGTCGGCGACAGGGCCGGCATCAAAACTTCAATCGGCATTGTTCCCTCTCTCCCGGGAAATATCGTTCAAAAGCGGTTCGCAGAGCTTGCGATCACGCGTCGATCAGAATGTCGGTAAACAGTTCGGAAACATCCGGTTCCGGGCTGTTCTGCGCGAACTCGGCCGCTTTTGCGACTTCGGCTTTAACTTCCTTGTCGATGTCTTTCAGACCGGCTTCATCAATGATGTCGCCGTCGATCAGGAGTTTTTTGACCATATCAATCGGATCGTGCTCTTTACGCATTTTGTCGAGCTCGTCCTTGGTACGGTATTTCGCCGGGTCGGACATGGAATGCCCGCGATAGCGATAGGTTTTCAGCTCAAGGATATAAGGGCCCTTGCCTGAACGGCAATGTTCCACAGCGCGCTCACCAGCAGCCTTGACCGCCAGAACGTCCATGCCATCAACCTGCTCACCGGGAATGCCATAGGCCTTACCGCGTTCATACAGATCCGGGCTCGACGAGTGGCGCTGGGTCGAGGTGCCCATCGCATACTGGTTGTTCTCGATGCAATAAATCACCGGAAGCTGCCAAAGGGCTGCCATGTTGAATGCTTCATAGACCTGGCCCTGGTTGACGGCACCGTCACCCAGATAGGTCATGCAAACCTTGTTTTCGCCACGGTATTTGTAGCTAAAGGCAATACCGGTTCCGAGCGGAACCTGCGCACCCACGATACCATGACCACCATAGAAATTCTTTTCCTTGGAGAACATGTGCATCGAGCCGCCTTTACCGCGGGAATACCCGCCTTCGCGGCCCGTCAGTTCGGCCATCACACCGGCGGCATCCATGCCGGTTGCAAGCATATGTCCGTGATCGCGATAACTGGTGATAACACCATCTTCGTTCGATGCGGCGGCCTGCATGCCGACAACAACGGCTTCCTGCCCGATATAAAGGTGGCAGAAACCGCCAATGAGACCCATGCCATACAGCTGACCGGCTTTTTCTTCAAAGCGACGGATCAGAAGCATTTCACGGTAATATTTGAGGAGATCGTCACTGCTCGCCTGATTGTCGGCGCGCGTCGTGCCGCGTTTGCGTTTTGGTGTGGTCGCCATGTTTCCTCCCGGTGGATGGCTATCGCTTAAGCATCATGTATGAGTGCTTAATTCGGTACTGGACCACCGAAATGACTACCGAAAACAGACCACAAGGGCAAGCAATCTAACCTCGATTAAACTGTTGTTTTGCAACGCACAATCACAAATAAACCTGATTTCAGTTAATCTTTGAGTTTACGCGTTTTTACAGAGTTGCAGGATTTTCAGCACCTTGGACGCCTGCTTTAAAACTCGTTCATTCCCCTGCGTCACAAATGCTATGCTTTCGCGGGGATAATACCGCATAGCAGCGCAAAACGGAAAACAACCGAAAGAATGCATTGTATATCAATGACCTCTACTTGGTTTGGCAAAATAGCGCCCTAAACCAGAAGTCAGTTTAAACAACGACTTACCCGTTTGCGATTATTGCTGAACACAATTCACAACCCAAAATTTCTGTCAAACTGTGATCTGGTCAACAGTACAGAGCCATTTTACGCAGGGAAATACGATTGTGCCGCCAGCGGATTCTTTCGCACCAAATCCCTCACCCACTCAAAGCAGGCATCAGGCTCAGTTGGCGTCGGCTGCGGCTGCTGCCGTGATGACATCGCTATAGCCATCATGGTGGAAGATGATCACATCGTCTGGATGGGCGGCATTCAGCATCGCACGTGCCCGCTCATCAAGCAGATCCGGATCAAGGTGGCTGGCACGCAGCGAAAGCACATGCTGTTCAAGCAACTTGCGTCGCTCGGTCGTTTCTTCAAGAACCTGGGTGATCTGGCTGACGCGGTCTTGCATCGACCAGTAATTCAAAAGCCCGCGTTCGCCTTCGACGCTATGGAAGATGAAATACGCCATAACGGTAAATGCGATTACCGGTGCGACAGCCTGTTTCAGGCGAAGAATGACCGGTGAACTGGACGACATTTACCTTATGCCCCTTGCACATCTGTGCGACGTGATGACCAAATATCTCGTTCCGGCTACATAACGTAAAAACCACATACGTTATTTCGCTTGTCTGACAAAGATTTACCATCGGACAAGTCGGGAAAACCGGCAAGATTACCCGCAACCATGCGCATATTCGGGTAAAAATAGAGTTAAGCAATCTGCGCAAAGCTGCGCGATTACGCTCAATTCACTAATCCTGATATTCGAATTTATCGCTTGTCGCACATACAAAACAGGCCGCCTCCGGATAAGGAAGCGGCCTGTTACGCAGTCGAAATATCAGCAGCCCTTACTTCAGGATCGAACGACCCGGGAAGTGTGCACCGGCATCAAGAAGTTCCTCGATGCGGATCAGCTGATTGTATTTTGCCATACGGTCCGAACGCGACAGCGAACCGGTTTTGATCTGACCACAGTTGGTGGCAACCGCAAGATCGGCAATGGTCGCATCTTCGGTTTCGCCCGAACGGTGCGACATCACAGCGGTGTAACCGGCACGGTGTGCCATCTCGACCGCTTCCAGCGTTTCCGAAAGCGTGCCGATCTGGTTCACCTTGACCAGGATCGAGTTGGCAACGCCCTTCTTGATGCCATCTGCCAGACGTTTCGGATTGGTGACAAACAGGTCATCACCGACAAGCTGGGTCTTGGCACCGATGGCGGCCGTCAGTTCAGCCCAGCCATCCCAATCGTCTTCGGCCATGCCGTCTTCGATGGAGAAGATCGGGTATTTACCCACAAGGTCGGCCCAGTATTTGACCATCTGGCTCGGATCAAGCGATTTGCCCTCGCCGGCCAGAACGTATTTGCCGTCCTTGAAGAATTCGGTCGATGCCGCGTCAAGCGCCAGGACAACGTCTTCTTCCGGGCGATAGCCAGCAGCCTCGATGGATTTCATGACATAGCTGATGGCAGCCTCGGTCGATGCGATGTTCGGCGCAAAGCCGCCCTCGTCACCCACGTTGGTGTTCAGGCCATCTGCCGACAATGCCTTTTTCAGGTTGTGGAAGATTTCCGCACCCATGCGGATCGCGTCCGAACAGGTCTCGGCCGAAACCGGCATGATCATGAATTCCTGAACGTCGATCGGGTTGTCGGCATGCTCGCCGCCATTGATGATGTTCATCATCGGCACCGGCAAAGTGCGGGCAAACGACCCACCGACATAACGATAAAGCGGAAGACCGGCGTCTTCGGCAGCAGCCTTGGCCGTTGCCAGCGACACGCCCAGAATGGCGTTTGCGCCCAGACGGCCTTTGTTTTCGGTGCCATCAAGGTCGATCATGACATTGTCGACGGCAAGCTGGTCTTCAGCATCCATGCCAGCCAGCGCTTCAAAGATTTCACCGTTTACGGATGCAACCGCCTTGGTCACACCTTTGCCAAGGTAACGGTCTTCCTTGTCGCGCAGTTCGACGGCTTCGTGTGCACCGGTGGATGCGCCCGAAGGAACGGCAGCACGACCAAAGGCGCCATTTTCCAGGGTGACATCAACTTCGACCGTCGGGTTACCACGGCTGTCAAGGATTTCGCGGCCGCGAATATCGATAATAGCGGTCATGACAGAAACGTTCTCCTCACTGGTAGGAACCATACCTGACCATCAGGCATGCAGGTTACAGCAAAAAAGAATGCCGCCAATCACGTGCTGGCGGCATTTGTTATTTACGCGTCAAACATATCCAGACGAACCGGATTGGCTTTTGCCACCTTGTCCAGTTCCATCAGAACCGAAAGAACTTCGGGAAGCTTGTTCAACGGGATTTGGTTCGGGCCATCGGAAATGGCCGTCGCCGGGTTATCGTGGGTTTCGATAAACAGTGCTGCGATACCCACCGCAACGGCCGCACGGGCAAGAACTGGCGCGAATTCGCGCTGGCCACCTGACGAGGTGCCCTGTCCGCCCGGCTGCTGAACCGAATGGGTGGCATCGAAGACAACCGGATAGCCCTGACGGGCCATGGTGGGAAGTCCGCGGAAGTCCGTGACAAGCGTGTTATAGCCAAAGCTGGTGCCACGATCACAGAGCATGATGTTTTCATTGCCGGTCGCAGCCAGGTTATTGGCCACATTGACCATGTCCCAAGGGGCCAGGAACTGACCCTTTTTGACATTGACCGCACGGCCCGTTTTGCCAGCCGCCTGCAACAGATCGGCCTGACGGCACAGGAATGCCGGGATCTGCAGGATATCGGCAACCTCGGCCACCGCCGCACACTGATCAGGCAAATGCACGTCGGTCACGATCGGAAGCCCGGTGACTTCCTTGACCTCGGCCAGGATATCGAGACCTTCCTTAAGGCCGACACCGCGTTTGGACGTGGTGCTGGTCCGGTTGGCCTTGTCAAACGAGCTTTTATAAACAAGCCCGATGCCAAGCCCTTCGGACAGTTCCTTAAGGGCTGTGGCCATCTCGAGCGCGTGCTGACGGCTTTCGATCGCGCACGGGCCTGCCAGAACGGCAAACGGCTTGTCGTTGGCGATTTCGATATTGCCGACTTTGACGGTTTTAATTTCGGTCATTGCACTGACTTTCTGTCGATCACTTGTGGCTGTTTGTTCTGGCAATCAGATACCAGGCTTATACCAGACGGCTGCGCTCTTTGGCGGCCTTGATATAGGAAACAAACAGCGGATGCGGATCCAGCGGACGCGAACGCAGTTCCGGGTGGAACTGAACACCGATGAACCACGGATGATCCGGATATTCGACGATTTCCGGCAAACGACCATCCGGCGACAGCCCAGAGAACTTAAGACCCTTCTCTTCAAGCTGGCCCATGAAGTTGACGTTCACCTCATAACGATGGCGGTGACGTTCAAGAACGGTTTCGCTGCCATAAATCTCACGCGCACGGGTGCCATCAACAAGCTTGCACTCGTAGTTGCCCAGACGCATGGTGCCGCCAAGGTCATCGTCATCAGAACGACGCTCGACCGAGCCACCATCTTTCGCCCATTCGGTCATCAGACCGACAAGCGGGGTTTTGGTCGGACCAAATTCGGACGAGGACGCATCCTTAAGCCCGGCAAGGTTACGCGCCGCTTCCAGAACCGCCATCTGCATGCCAAAGCAAATCCCGAAATACGGCACCTTGTTTTCACGCGCATAGCGGGCCGCAGCAATCTTGCCTTCGGTGCCACGCTCGCCAAAGCCGCCCGGCACCATGATCGCATCAAGCTTGGACAGGATTTCGTTGACGTTGCCTTCTTTTTCCAGCTCGTCAGACGCAATCCATTCCAGTTTGACGCGTACCTTGTTGGCAATACCGCCATGGGTCAGTGCTTCGGTCAGCGACTTATAGGCATCGGGAAGCTGGATGTATTTACCAACAATACCGATGGTAACCTCACCTTCCGGGTTGCGGATGGTGTTGCAGATATCTTCCCACGGCTGCAGATCGGGTTCCTGCGCCTGCAGGCCGAAGTGATACAGCACTTCGTTATCCAGACCATACTGGTGATAGCTGATCGGCACCTGATAGATGTTGTCAACGTCATAGGCCGGAATAACCGCCGCTTCACGGACGTTACAGAAACGCGCAATCTTGCGGCGTTCATTGATCGGAATTTCACGATCACAACGGCACAGAAGAATATCTGGCTGAATACCGACACTCTGAAGTTCCTTGACCGAGTGCTGGGTCGGCTTGGTCTTAAGCTCCCCGGCAGACGAAATATAAGGAACAAGCGTCAGATGCATGAACAGTGCCCGGCCATCGCCAAGGTCGTTGCCCATCTGACGGATGGCTTCAAGGAACGGAAGACTTTCGATGTCACCAACCGTGCCGCCGATTTCGACCAGGACAAAATCCTCGGTCGCATCCGACATCACGAATTCCTTGATCGCGTCGGTGATGTGCGGAATGACCTGCACAGTCCCGCCAAGGTAATCGCCGCGACGTTCACGCGCGATCACGTTGGAATAGATACGACCGGTGGTGACGTTGTCGGACCGGCGCGATGACACGCCGGTGAAACGTTCGTAGTGGCCAAGATCAAGGTCGGTCTCCGCACCGTCTTCGGTCACATAGCATTCGCCATGCTGGTACGGGCTCATGGTGCCCGGATCGACGTTGATATACGGATCAAGTTTACGCAGACGAACTGTAAAGCCGCGTGCCTGCAGGGATGCCCCCAAAGCAGCGGAAGCCAGACCTTTGCCCAGCGAGGAAACCACGCCACCGGTAATAAAGATAAAACGAGTCATTATCTTGGCCTCATCTCAAAGCACAAAGCCTCGGTTCGATGCCATTCAGTGCATCACGAACCGGGGAATTCAACAATCAAAAATTGAGGCGGCAAGTTTGCCGCCTCAGGTCGTCGGTTAATTTGTTTATCGGGTCGGGGCCGCGGGACCGGTGTCCTCGGCGGGCTCGGTGACCGCAGGGGCCGGTTCCGGCGCCTGATCAAGGATCGAAGCCGGCTGGGTGTGGGTATTCGACTGAAGGGCAAGAATGATGCTGGTGATCATGAATGCGCCTGCCAGGATAGCAGTAGTACGGGTCAGCAGGTTCGCAGCGCCGCGTGAGCTCATCACGCCGAAACCACCGCCGCCGCCTCCGCCGCCGCTGTTACCGCCGATACCAAGCCCACCGCCCTCGCTGCGCTGCACGAGAATCACAGCGATCAGGCCGAGCGCAAGAAGAAGGTGGATTACCAGAATGACTGTTTGCATGGTGTCGAAACTCTTGTCCTAATCAACCGATCCAAACGCAATTCGGCCCGGATCGGGCATAAATTTGATGCGTATTTAACGCGTTTTATGGCTGTTGGCTAGACCATATTAAACAAAATCTGCACCGCAGTCGGTCAGGCACAAGATTCAATAATCTGCCAGAAATCTTCAACCTTAAGGCTGGCCCCGCCGACAAGTGCACCATCGACATCTTCGACAGCCATCAATTCCTTGGCATTCGACGGCTTGACCGAACCACCATACAGAATTCGGAACTCATTGCCATCCTCGAACCGCTTGACCAGTTCAGCACGGATCGCCGCATGCACCTCGGCAACTTCGGCAACACTTGCAGTGCGCCCCGTGCCAATCGCCCAGACCGGCTCATAGGCAACAACAGTGTTTTTCGCGGTTGCCCCTTCGGGAAGCGATACAGCCACCTGCCCGTTCACAACCGCAAGCGTCGCGCCAAGATCACGTTCTTCTTCGGTTTCACCGACACAAACAACGGCGATCAAACCGGCATCATGGGCGGCAATCGCTTTTTTACGAATATCGGTAGAGCTTTCACCATGATCCGCGCGGCGCTCGGAATGGCCGACCAGAACATATTGTGCACCAATGTCGGCAAGCATCGTCGCTGCAACATCACCGGTATGTGCCCCCGATACCGCAGCATGGCAATCCTGCCCGCCAACAGCAACGGCACTCCCGTGGGTAACGCCCACCACGTCCGAAAGAAGTGTTGCCGGCGGGCAGACCAGAACGTCACAGCCAAGCGCCCCTTTTTCTTTCGCCTTTGCCGCCAGGCTTGACGCCAGCGCAAGACCGTCTGCACGCAAACAGTTCATTTTCCAGTTTCCGGCAATCAGGGGACGGCGTTGGGTCATGGGAGCTACCTCGTGCTGATCTGGTTCACATTCTGTCCGTGTATCAAGGCCATAACAGCCAGTTTACGGCTGATACGATTTGTTACAGGACCTGTTTCGACGCGGGTTTTAGCATGCCATGCCACCGGGGCCAAGTACCCGAAAACGTCCCTGACGGGATTTGTGATGTGATTGCAGTCATCTTCTATACAATCGCCTGTTGCCGCTGATAACACTCGCCATTAAGATGCGCGGCAAATTTGCTCGGCCCGTGTCATCTGGCGCGCCGCCTGAGCGATCAATAATGAAACGACGTCAAAGCACGTTTTTGGCGTCAAACCACGGATTGTTAGGCTTATCATATGCTTGCTGGCATTCGCACATTTTCGAAATCAATCTTCGCCAAGATCATCTTCGGCGTGATTGCACTGAGCTTCGTGATCTGGGGCCTGAACGCATCGATGCTCAATCTGGGCACCTCGCGTGAAGTTGCCGAAATCGGCAGCCAACGGATCACCCCGGTCGAACTGGATCGCGCCTTCCAGCGTAGCGTGCAGAATATGCAAAACATGTTCGGACCGAACTTCAACCAGCAGCAGGCCATTCAGATGGGCCTTCTGAACAATACGGTGCAGTCGCTCGTATCCCAGAAGATCCTGCGTGAAGATGCCAAAAACATCGGTATCGGCATCAGCGACGAAGCCGTCCGTGATCAGATCTTCTCGTCTGACAGCTTCAAGGACCCGACCACCGGCCAGTTCAGCCGTGACCGCTTCCTGCAGGCCCTGTATCAGGCTGGCTACACCGAAAACGAATTCATCAACGGTGTCCGTGGCGACATGATGAGCCAGCAGGTTGTAAGCAGCCTGACCAACCCGGCAACGGTACCAGACATCATGGCACGTCAGATCGTCGCTTACCGCAATGAACAGCGCAGCGGTTCGTTCTTTACACTTAACAAGGACGCCTTTGCTGACATCGCACCGGCTGATGACGCGACCCTTCGTGCCTATCACGAAGAAAACGCGGCCCAGTTCACCGCACCGGAAAGCCGCAATGTCACCCTTGCAACGCTGAGTGCCGCTGACCTGATTTCGACCGTCACCGTAACCGACGAAGAAATCACCGACGCCTATGCGCAGCGTGAACCGGAATTCCAGACCCCGGAAAAACGCACCGTCGAACAAATCCTGTTTTCGCCGAACGAAGAACAGACCGCCCGCGAAGCCTATAAGCGCCTGACCGAAGGTGCAGACTTCATGACGGTCGCCAAAGAAGACGCCAACATGGACGAAGCCATGGTCAAACTTGGCCAGTTCACCGCGAATGACATCCTGCCCGATCTCCGCGATGCGACCTTCTCGCTTGACGAAGGCGGCATCTCCGAGCCGGTCGAAACCGCCCTTGGTTGGCACATCATCCGTGTTCCGTCGATCACCCCGGGCAGCACCCAAAGCCTCGATGAAGTCCGCGACATCATTGTTGACGGCCTCAAACAGTTCAAAGCCGAAGACGCCATTTATGATCTGGCGGCCACCTTTGACGAAGAACTCGGTGCCGGCACCCCGATCGAAGACGCCGCACGCGATGTTGGCGCAAAGACCTACAAGCTTGACGGCATCGTCCGTGGCGAAGGCCTTGCAGGTCAGAACGTTGACGGCGCAGACGAAATCAACGCCAAAATCTTCGAGCTCGAAAACGGCGAGGAAAGCTTCCTTGAAGAAACCGCTTCGGGCACGCGTTATGTCGTTCGTGTTGAAAACGTAACCCCGTCGGCCCTGCGTCCGTTTGACGAAGTCCGCGACGAAGTTGTTGCCGCATGGACCGCCGAAGAACGCCAACGCCTGATGATGGAAAAGGCCGAAGAACTGGCTGGCAACATCAACACGTCCGGTGCTGATCTCGCAACCCTCGCCTCCGAAGACGGCGCAGACGTTCGTGAAACCGGCCTGACCCGCCGTACCGGTCGCGGTCTTTCAGATGACGTCAACCCGGCGGTTGCCGCTGCCCTCTTTACCCTTGAAGACGGCAAGGCCAAAGCCGTCCAGACCGGCGAAGACGTCATGATCGTCAAGCTTGATGAAATTCAGGCCGCCGACATCAACACCGCCGATGCCGCACCGGTAAATGACGAACTCAAGGAAGCGCTGAACGAAGACATCCTTGCGCAGTATCTCAACTACCTGAACGAGGAAATCTCGGTCAGCGTCAATAACAGCGTGATCAACGAGCTTTATCAGCCGACCGCTGCAAACTGATACGCATCCAGGGGCGACCGGAAAATCCGGTCGCCCTTTTTCTATCTCAAAGACGCCATCGCCAAACCGACCATGCCCAACCATCGGACAGATCATGGAAATCAAACCGGATTTCACCAGTTTCAAGCAAAACTACGATAACGGCATTTCGCAGGTTCTCTGGACCGCGCTGACCGCCGATCTTGATACGCCAGTCTCGGCCTTTCTCAAGATCGCCGAAGGCATGCCAAACACCTATTTGCTTGAATCTGTTGAAGGCGGATCAGTCCGCGGGCGTTATTCCTTCCTCGGGCTCAAACCCGACCTGATCTGGCGCTGCTTTGGTACCAAGGCCGAACTCAATCGCCGTGCGATGGCCGATGCCGATGCCTTTGTGGCCGAGGATGACGCCCCGCTTGACAGCCTCAAGAAACTGATCGCCGAAAGCCATATCGAACTGCCTGACAACTTGCCCCCCATGAGTGCCGGTCTGGTCGGTTATATGGGCTATGACACTGTGCGTCTGATGGAAAAGCTGCCCGACAGCAACAAGGACGAGCTTGATGTGCCCGATGGCATCTTCATCCGCCCGACCGTCACGGCAAGTTTTGACACCATCGAAGACACGGTAACCGTGGTAACGCCCGTGCGCCCGGAAAGCGGCATTTCGGCTGATGCGGCCTATGATCTGGCCTGCGCGCGGCTTAATGACGTGGTCCAGCAGTTCCAGCGCAACCTGTTTATCGACCGCCGCTCCAAATCCGTGCCAGACACCCTGCCCGACCCAAAGGTCAGCGTCACCGAGGCCGGATTCCACGACATGGTCGAAAAGGCCAAGGATTATATCCGTGCGGGCGACATCTTTCAGGTCGTGCTGTCGCAACGCTACACACTGCCCTATCAGCTCCCGCCCTTTGCCTTTTACCGGGCTTTGCGTCGCATCAACCCGTCGCCCTTCATGTTCTATCTCGATATCGGCGGCTTTCAGGTCGTCGGTGCCAGCCCGGAAATCCTGGTGCGGCTCCGCGACGGCGAAGTCACCATTCGCCCGATTGCCGGAACCCGTCGTCGCGGCAAAACGCCCGATGACGACAAAGTCATGGCCCAAGACCTGCTCGACGATCCCAAGGAACGCTCAGAACACCTGATGCTGCTCGATCTTGGCCGCAATGATGTCGGGCGCGTCTCCAAACCGAGCACGGTTCGGGTCACCGACCGCGAACAGATCGAATATTATTCCCACGTCATGCATATCGTCTCAAACGTCGTCGGCCAGATTGACGAAACCAAATATGACGCCATGGACGCGCTCAAGGCCGGCTTCCCCGCCGGCACCGTTTCGGGTGCGCCAAAAGTCCGTGCCATGGAAATCATTGATGAACTGGAATCGGTCCGGCGTGGCATCTATGCCGGCTGTATCGGCTATATCTCTGCCGACGGTTCGATGGATACCTGCATTGCGCTCCGCACCGCCGTCATCAAGGACGAGAAAATCCACATTCAGGCCGGTGCCGGTGTCGTCGTCGACAGCAAACCGGAACTTGAACACAAGGAATGCCAGAACAAGGCCGGTGCGCTCATGGCCGCCGCCCGCGAAGCCCATCGCTTCGCATAGTTCGCGACCTTACAAACAAAAAGGGCTGCAGTCATCCTGCAGCCCTTTTCTCATGAAAACATCCTGCAGAAAGCTTAGGATCACAGGACTTGACCCAAGTCGCATTCAAATCCGCGAAAGAGCACCATCACTAGTCAGTCGGCCGCTGGACTCAGGAGATTGTCTCCCGGACCAGTGAGACAATCTTCGGTCTGATCTCGTCCTCATTCACCTGGCTACGAAGGAATTGATAGATCAATTCCACCAGCGTCAGGCCGAAGAGACGTTGCATTGAGCCACTGACGCCTTCGCCGGCCACGGCTCTCTGCAGGAAATTGCTCCCGAGGAAAATCATTGTCGGCGTCCTGCCGAAGTCTTCTGTCCGGCTGACGACCACATCATCTTCAGCTACGCGCTTCTCAAGATCGAACATTTCGTTCGCCATCTTTTGAATATCTCGTGGCATCTCGTCATAGCTGGCGATTTGTACACTTAATTCGACGACGTCAGGTCTACCAACGATTTCACCGAATTCATTCTCGAAGGCCTTAAGAAACAGGGCAAGGGCTTGCGCCGCCGCAGCCTCTGCCGCTGAGTCACCTAGCGGCATGATACTTAGGGTCACGGGTGTCTCGAATTCCAGCACGACCGTCCAAACGCTATCACCATGTGCGGTGTAGCGAACGTCAAACCCATCGACCAACCTGGTCAGCGCTTTCGAGAGCCTTTGATGGATGTCAAAACTGCGGCTGTCCTGCAATAGGAATGGTAACAAGAAGCCGGCGTACAATGGCCGCCAGTTGTCAGCGGGTTCATCCTGCGGCAGGCTTTCAAGAGCATCTACGTAAGCCTCTAAGAGCACCGGGCGCAACAAAGGAGGAAGTTGCGTCCGAACGGTTTGCAAGTGGCGGCCCATCATGCGAACTGAGAATTCTTTCGGCGCACCTTCAAGCAACGGGCTGATCAATGCAATGAACTGATCTCCGATCGATGCCTCAGTGTCGAGTGTAGCGCCAAAGGCATTTGCCACCTTGTTGAGATAAAACCGCACGTCCTCATCAAGAGAATATTCTGCGCCTCGTATGATGGCGTGATCGTATCCTGGGCCATCTGGCACCAGGCGAAAATGCTCAGCTGCTGAAAAGTAAGCGCTCGCTGCGGCCCGGCGGTTGCCAAGTTCCATCTCTGCCTCTCCAAGCTCAACATAGGCTCTGGCGATCGCTTCCTGATAAATCGTGCCTTTCAAGAGGCCTATCGCATGCAAGGCAAATAACTTTGCTTGCTCAAATCTGTCGGGAACAACCGCTGCGCTTTCGTAAAGATCATTGAGCATTCCAGCCCGAAGCCGCGAGCTGTCTGCTTCAATATCCCGGCGCCCGCAACGCTGCGCATGCTTTCCGCCGTTGTCATAGGCATCAAGTGCAGACTGAACGTCCTTCTTGTCGCGATAGACATTGCCGAGGTTGACGTAGGTCAGAGCGGTTAGAGATTCGTCACCAAGTTCAATAGATAGTGCGATCGTCTCTTTGGTAACCTTCTCAGCATCATTGAGGCGGCCGGATATTCGGTAGCGACGGCTAAGGATGTTATTGTACCAAGCTCGCTGGCGACGAGGATCGACACTTTCATTTGAGCGTTGTTCTATACGATGGGCGAGCTCATCGACCTCAGCATCGTGTCCGGAAAGGCTGGCAAGCGCCGCGGCGAGATTGCGCTCGGTGAGATCTACGCCGTATTCGTCACCTACCTCTTGAAATTCGGCAAGCGTAGGCCTGAGAACTTCAACCGCGCGCTCAAAATCCTTTGCACTGATAAAGATGGCGCTGAGCTCCAGACCTATCCGCGCAGCATCCCAGATTGCGCCGGACGTTCGGTATCGCCCTCGCGTCTCTTCAAGTCCGAGAACATCATCCTCAGCCAGCGTTCTGCGGGCACGCGATGAAAGGCTTACTTCTGCGACGCGAGCCTGTTCTTCTGGCCCTAAATTGGCCGCAAGCTTGTCGGCTTCATCGAGCAATTCAGCGGCGCGCGAAACCTCGCCCAGAAGCTCCATTGGATAAACAAGCGACAACATGAGTTCGAGTGCATCCGTGCGCCGTTCCGTATCAAGCGCCTGAACAAGCAGTTTCTCCGCGATATCGCGGCCGAGCCGGAAATCGCCAACTCTCGAGGATTGGTGCAGGGCGGCAGTCGCATACTCATCAGCTGAATTGTCAGGCAGGAGCGACACAACTCGGTACAGGAGCCGGAAATCCCCCCGTTCCTCAAAGACCGCTTGCAGCCGTCCGACGTAAAACCGCAGGCGCTGAGGAGTCTGGGAGATCTCTTCTCGCATCGACGCGGCAATATCATCATGCGAGAGCCGGAAACCTGTCGGGCTATCGTCAATAAGACGCTTCACACCTTGGAGCTGTTGGTAAAGTCCCTCGATGCTTAGGCTTTCATTACCGACGAGGCTTAGAAGCTCGTCAGCTCCCAACGGCGCGGGGCTAAGCGCAAGATAAGACAGAAGCTCTCGCGTTAAGGTTGTCATTGGAGCGCCGTGCTCTTCGCGTGCTTGCAAGAGACGTTGAATTTCGAGTGGCGTGCTTGCTGCTATCTCTCCGCTCTTAGCGATATCCCCGCCAAGCATCCGCGAAATCTCGCTCGCCTCCAGCGCAGGAACTGCGAAGATAGGAAGCCCTTCGACCGGCTCGCGTACTGTGAGGATAATCCGCTTTGCTAGCGTCGCACCGCCCCCTTGTTCTACGGCCTTCAAAAGCTCAGGAATAAACTCACACTCATCCACGACGAGTGTGATTTGTTTCGCCTCCGCCCAAGCGGTAGCGAAGCCGAGAATGGCTCCTTGCAAAGTAGAATAAACAAGGCCATTCAGGAGGTTGCCTACTGCTCCTGCACAAACCGAAAACAGGTCGAGGGGAGAAAGACCATTTACCCGAACGTAAATCGCCTGCTCTTGCTCTGCATGCTGCGCCACTAGTGTTGTTTTACCGATACCCGCCCGCCCATAGACGCAGAGAATTGGGTTCTTCTCTGATTCGGCCTTGAGGGCCGACAGCGCCTCAGGGCGATCCACTAGTTCTCCCTGCCGTCTCACCGCACGATCCAGAAGGTCTCGCGGGGAGTTTGCGAGCACGCCTCTCGCCACTTCGGGACGGATGACGAAGCGGGTAATCTCCGATGTGACGTCGTCCTTAATCCGACCTTCTAACTCTTCCGGGGTGTTGTAGTACCAGACCGTCACGTTAGACGAAGCAGCGTCAATTAGACGCGTCAGTCTCTCGTCACGGCCACTAGCGTCTGCAAAGACATAAAGGAGGAGCGGGATTCCGTGCTCCTTAGCAAACTGGTATTCGTCCTCGAGCCCAGAGATGCCCATCCCGCCGACTGAATCGATGTACCCGTAGCCGTCCCGGTAAATAGCAATCATGAGCTGTGAGTCTCGAAGCCGAGGCAGGTAAAGATTGCGCGGCTTGATACTGCGCGCACCAAGGTGCTCAAATAGAACCGGATTGTGATTGATGCTCTGGATTGCTCTGCGTGCGGCTGCGCGTTCTGCCTTACACTCCTGCAGACGTGAACTGACGAACACGTCGAGCTTGTCTTGCGTTAACTCCTTTGACCAAGCCTCAGGCTTACCCATATCCAAGCCTCATGAACAATTTCTGGTTGGTCGCAAACTTGGCCGACACGTTTGCGCCGTGGTGCCGCAAAGTGTACTCCACATCGAGCGTCAGCTGGCGAAAAACGGCCGTTAAATCTAATCCGCTAATCGTGTCGGGAGGTTCTGCGATTTCAACTCGGTGGCCAACACGCTTCCACCACTCCTCATCTAAGTTGGCGACGCCAACATAGTGGTCCTGACTATCGGTCCATTCCCTACTAAGAAGAATGTTGATTGCTGCTTGCTCAACCTGACTCTTGGAAATCGGTGTAGATGTAAGTGCTTCAATCTTTTCCGTCAGACCCTGCCTGTGGATGCGCGTGCGTGATACCGGAAAAGCGCTATTTATGACGTTGGCTCTCGCGGCTGCCACATCCTTCGGCGTTCCCTTTCGAGGCCCGAAAGGGCCGCTCTTTCGTTTTGTATGCCGAACGATATCGAAAAACCAGTGATCCGGGTTCTCCTCCTCGGTCTGAATCGTCAGCCCAAATTTGACAAAGCTAAGAGCACCCTCGAGCGGCTTGATAGTGTCGAACTGCGGCACGCCAGCGACGAATTTTGCTGTCGCAAACCCTACCTTAATCGGAGCAATTTTGGACTTCAGGTTGTCTTTCCATTCGAAAAGCATGGGGTTGGTCGTGTCAATACTCTTGATCCAGGTCGCACCTGAAAAAATTGGTTCGACCAAGGCACTATCCTTGACCATACGCATCATCATGCGGGCGTAGTTGGGCTGCATACCCAGTAGGTAGCCGCCATCATTTTTTAGGACGATGTCGATGTCCACGGAGTCGCCGTCGTCGGCGCAGCCCCACGATTCCAGACATTTGGTAGCGGCACGCAGCTCACCCTCCAGCTCGGCCACGAAAGTTAGGCGCGGGATCGGAGCCGGATAACCCCCGGCTCTATCAAATCCATACGCACAGCCAACGACGTTGGCCGTCGTCATGTGATTATTCAGGTCAACACTTGAGGTGCTGGCGTACATTACGCGCTGAAGAAAGCCGAAATCAAAACCACGGGCGGCTGAGCTCCTTGACAATGACTTCTGTTTCTTTTTCCTATTTCTCTTTTTCTTTCTCATTTTGGAGAACTCTAACTAAAAAAACGAGGACTTCTCAGCAACCTATCATTTAATTCCAATATTCGCGTGATCATGTTGGCGCTACCTAGACTCTCCTCTGTGTATTACGGTTCGAGTCAATTTGAAGCAGTCAACCTGAGAGGCACATCCGACTATTCTCGGACAGGGCTATGGCAAAAGCATAGCTCTGTCTGCAACCACCGGTCATCCACCCTCACGCAATGAAAGGCTATCACACGCAAGAAAACCATTGCACCGTGATTGTTTGTGGCAGGTCGGATGAACACACTTCCATTCGCGCTATAGCGTGTGATCGGCAGCATGAGCGAACCTAACTAAACTTGTGCCCCATCTCATCGAGAAACATCAACTAAGAACCAACGCTCCAAAAGCAAAAAAGGCCCGTTTAACCGGACCTTTCTCGATTTATGCGTCACAGAGTCTAAAGTTATGTGTCGCGTTTCCAGCTTTATGCTTCAATTCACATTACCCCTAACCTGTCACACTCCGCATCGACCGGCGCAGGACATCGGTAATCGGCACCAGCACAAAGCCCTTGGCCTGAATTTCGGGGATCCATTTGTGAAGCGCCCCGATTGTAAGATCGCGCGGATGCCCGATTGCAATGGCAAAGCCCTGTTTGCGGGCGACATTTTCGGTACGGGCCAACATATCGGCGATCTTGGCCGCATCATCGGCATCATCAATAAAGATATCACGCGTAATTGCCGGGACGCCAAAGCTGCTGGCCGTTGAATAGCCGACCGAGTCTGCGCTGGTCCGGCTATCAAGGAACATCAGGCCGCGTGACTTCATGACTTCCATGACAACACGCATGCGTTCGGGATCGGCGGTAAATTTGCTGCCCATGTGATTGTTCACACCGACATAGCCATCAAACCGATCCAGCATCCAGGACATCTCGTTCAGGATAGTCTGGCGGTCATAGCTTGCCAGCAACGCATGCGGCCCCGGATCAACCGATGCGGATGACGGCTCCATCGGCATATGCAACATCACTTCATGACCGGCCTTACGCGCGGCATTGACCTGCGCCTGCAAATCACGGGCATAGGGCAGATAGGAAATCGTGATTGGCCCCGGCAGATCGACCGTCTTGGCGGTGCGCGGCTGATCAAGGCCGGCATCATCAATCACAATCGCAATCACCGGTTTGTCACCAGTGTCCTGTGTCAGCGCGGCATATTTCTGCCACGGCTGATTTGTCGGGCCAACGGTTGCAACCGGAACATCATTGCCACTGTCGCCAGGAAGGATATCCCCACCCTGGTCCGGTTTGCGTGCGGCCGGTGCCGGCACAAAGTCCGTCAGTCCCTGCCCGCCTTGCCCGGTGGATCGGGTGGTTTCATTGTTTTCGCCGACCAGATATCCGGTGCGTCCACGCTCGGATACGTTGGCATTTTCCGAAAGCTTGTAATCCTTGCGAAGCTTCGGGGTCGGTTCCGGCTCGGCCAGGGCATAATTCGGTGCGCCTTGATCCGCTGCGCGGCCAAATTCATCCGACGCACGATCAAGTTCAAGCATGCTGCCAACCGCAATAATGGCCGACAGCGTACCCGCAACAAAGGCCCCGCCCAGCATCAGGCGACCAATGCCACCCGATTTCTTTTTCGGGGCGGTCTTTTTACGAGTGGATTTCTTGGGTGCCGCCTTCTTACGTTTGGCGGTCGGTGCCCGGGTTGCCCGGCGTGCCACGCTGTGGTCTCCAGTATTCGTTTGTTGGGATGCTCGTAGCGGCTGTTTCGTTCACTGAACGACCGCTTCCCATGTTGTGATTATACACCGATCAAGTCGGTTTGTGTTTTCACGTTTTTAAAACGGTTCTGGTTAGCGCACGGTTAAAAGATCGTAACCATCTTCACCAATGCCATCAAATAGCGAAAAAAGCCTTGCTCTGCTTCTGCTTGACGTAGCGACAAGGGCGTTTATTCTCTGGCAACTTTAATGTGCACAGGCCTTTCCTCCGATGTATCTCCTCATCGACAATTACGACAGTTTCACATTCAATCTGTGGCACTATCTGCGCGAACTCGGCCCGGAGGTCGAAGTGCGCCGCAATGATGAGATTACCGTGGATGCGGCCATGGCGCTCAATCCCGAAGGCATTGTGATTTCGCCCGGTCCTTGCGATCCGGAACGGGCCGGTATCTGCCTTGATCTGATCAAGGCCGCCGCAGGCAAGGTCAAATTGCTTGGCGTCTGTCTTGGTCATCAATCTATCGGTCAGGCCTTTGGCGGCAAGGTGATCCGTGCGCCCGAATGCATGCATGGCAAGACCGATGCGATGAAGCATTCCGGCACCAGCGTTTTTAAAGGCCTTCCCAGCCCGTTCGAAGCCACCCGCTATCACTCGCTGGTGATTGAACGCGAAACTTTGCCCGACAGCCTTGAAATAACGGCCGAAAGCGGAGATGGTCTTATTATGGGCGTGCGTCACAAAACCCATCAAATTCATGGTGTCCAGTTCCATCCCGAAAGCATCGCTTCGGAACATGGCCACGCCCTGCTTAAAAACTTTATCGACTATACCGGTGCTTAGGCCCATGCCGAACCCGCACCGGACCGCAAACCAAGGAAGACCCGATGTCGACTGATCATGATCTGAAGCCAATTCTGGCCAAAGTCGCAGATGGCGAAAAACTGACCGAAAGCGCGGCGGAGGCGGCCTTTAATGTGCTGATGTCGGGTCAGGCGACACCATCGCAGATGGGGGCTTTTCTGATGGGCTTGCGCATTCGTGGCGAAACCGTTGATGAAATCACCGGTGCCGCCCGTGTCATGCGCGAAAAGGCAACCGGCATCATTGCCCCGGAAAATGCGGTCGATACCTGCGGCACCGGTGGTGATGGCAGTGGCACCTATAATATCTCGACCGGGGCTGCGATTGTGGCGGCCGCCGCGGGTGCCACCGTTGCCAAGCACGGCAACCGCGCCGCTTCGTCCAAATCCGGGTCTGCCGATGTTTTGATGGCGCTTGGTGTTAATCTTGACGCCGATATGAAGCTTCTGGAAAAGGCGCTTCGTGACATCAATCTTTGCTTCATGATGGCGACCCGTCACCATTCCGCGATGCGTCACGTCATGCCGACCCGCGTTGAAATGGGCACGCGCACCATCTTTAACCTGCTGGGACCGCTGGCCAACCCGGCCAAGACCAAACGTCAGGTTCTTGGCGTTTTTGCCAAACAGTGGGTCGAACCGATTGCCAATGTGCTCAACCGTCTGGGATCGGTGCATGCATGGGTTGTTCATGGCCACAGCGGTCTTGATGAAATCTCGACCACCGGCCCGACCTATGTTGCCGAGGTCAAGAACGGCAAGGTCACCACATTTGAAATCAGCCCAAGTGATTTTGGGCTCGAAACCGTAACGCTTGATGACCTCAAGGGTGGTGATGCCGATGTCAATGCCAGGGCGATTACCGACCTTCTGGCGGCCAAGAAAAGCCCGTACCGCGACATCGTTCTGATGAATGCGGGTGCGGCACTAGTGGTCACCGGCATTGCCAGCGATCTGGCCGACGGCATCAAAAAGGCTGCAGACGCCATTGATAGCGGCAAGGCTGCCGAAACCCTGCAAGGGCTTGTGAAGATTACCAACGAAGGAACCCCGGCGTGAGCGACGTACTAGCCAAAATCTGCAACGACAAACGCGATCACGTTGCGGCCTGCAAGGCGCGCAAGACGCTTGCCACCCTCGAGGCCGAGGCAAAGGCACAATCCGCCCCGCGTGGTTTTATCAGAGCACTTGAAACCAGTGTTGCCGATGGCCGTTATGGTCTGATTGCTGAAATCAAAAAGGCATCCCCCTCGAAGGGACTGATCCGCCCGGACTTCAATCCGCCGGAACTTGCCAAGGCCTACAAGGCCGGCGGGGCAAGCTGCCTGTCGGTTCTGACCGACATCCCCTATTTCCAGGGCGATGACAGCTATCTGGTCGCGGCCCGGGCCGCAGTCGATCTTCCGGCCCTTCGCAAGGACTTCATGGTCGATCCTTATCAGATTACCGAGGCACGTGCGCTTGGCGCGGATTGCATCCTTCTGATCATGGCAGCCCTTGAAGACAGCTTGGCTTCTGAGCTTGAAGATGCCGCGCACAGCCTTGGCATGGATGTCCTGATCGAGGTGCACAACGCCCCGGAACTCGAACGTGCGCTCAAGCTCAAATCGCGTTTGCTGGGGATTAATAACCGCAACCTCAAAACCATGGAAATCTCGCTCACCACGACCGAGGAACTGGCAAGCATGGTCGGCGATGATCGGTTGCTGGTGGCTGAAAGCGGCCTGTTTACCCCTGATGACCTTGCCCGTATGGCAAAGGTCGGTGCGCAATGCTTCCTGATCGGCGAAAGCCTGATGCGCCAGGACGACGTCGCAACCGCCACCCGCAACCTGCTCGGCCTTGCGGCCTGATCAATACTGGACAGAACCAATGGCAGACAAGCTTTCCCATATTGATGCCGGTGGCAACGCGGTGATGGTCGATATTTCGGCCAAGGCAGAAACTGCGCGCACCGCGATTGCCAAGGCACGGGTTCTGATGTCTTCCGAAACGGCAAAGCTGATTGCCGCACGCGGCCATAAAAAGGGTGATGTTCTTGGCATTGCCCAGCTTGCCGGGATCATGGGGGCGAAAAAGACCCCCGATCTGATCCCGCTCTGTCATCCCCTGCCCCTGACCTCGGTCACCGTCGATCTGGAACTGGCCGAGGGTGTCGATGCGGTCGATATCACCGCCACCTGCAAGACAACCGGCAAGACCGGTGTCGAGATGGAAGCCCTGACTGCTGCCTCGGTCGCAGCACTGACGGTTTTTGACATGTGTAAGGCGGTTGATAAAAGTATGAGGATTACCGATTTGCGGGTCACCCGAAAAGAAGGTGGCAAGTCGGGCACCTTCATCGCGGACTAGCTTCCTGTCCCTTCAGGTCGCCTACTATTCATATTTTTTGAAGGATCACGGTGATTATTCGGTTTTTCCGTCAAATCGCACAGAGCCGCTTGACCCGCGAAAAGAACTAAAGTAGAACATCTATGTATCCTTTTTGTTCTTTTTACAGGTTCGGGAAATATCATGCTGACGCGCAAGCAATATGAGTTGCTGGTCTATATAGACAATTACCTTCGCGATCACGGGATTTCGCCCTCTTTCGATGAAATGAAAGAGGCCCTGAACCTTAAATCCAAATCCGGCATTCACCGCCTGATCACAGGCCTTGAGGAACGCGGCTTTATCCGCCGCCTTGCGCACCGTGCACGCGCGCTTGAGGTCGTCAGACTTCCGGAAAACAGCGATGATGACGCCCCGGAAACGCCAAACAATGTGACCTCGCTTGCCAGTGTGCGAAAGGCCGCGCATCGGCCAACCACGGTGCCAACCGCCTTCTCGGAAGCCGGAGAATCCGTTGGTTTGCCGCTCTATGGCCGGATTGCGGCCGGTACACCGATCGAGGCCCTTCGCGATCAAACGACCATGGTACAGGTCCCGGCCGCCCTGCTTGGTGCCGGTGATCACTATGCCCTTGAAGTATCGGGGGATTCGATGATTGATGCTGGCATTCTTGATGGTGACACGGTCCTGATCCAGCGCTGCGAACAGGCCCATGACGGTACCATCGTGGTGGCACTCGTCGATGACAGCGAAGCCACCCTGAAACGCCTGAAACGTGGGCGTGGTGAAGTTCTGCTGGAACCGGCCAATGCGCGCTATGAAACCCGCGCCCTGTCGCCAGATCGTGTGCGCATTCAGGGCCGTCTGGTCGGGTTGCTGCGTCAGTACTGATTGATTGCGCGACGTTACAAACAAAAACGCCCGGTGCACACGCCCGGGCGTTTTTGTTTTCTGCTATTTTGAGTGAGATCAGGTTCTTAGCGCCCTGCTCTGCCGCCGATGATGATCCAGGGCCAATTGCCGGTTTCCGCACGGACGGTGTTGATTGCAGGCTTTTCGCCAGCCTCAGACGGCAGCTTGATCGCAACACCGCCCTGCCACCAGAGAACATCATCATCGATTATCACGCGCGCGCCAGAGGCCTGACAGGTGGTGGGCAAATCGGTTTTCAGGCTGACAATGATATCAGCGTTGCGGCAGGCATAAAACGGATTGGCAATCCGGCTTGCGACGATGATCCGTGACCGAACGATGTTAGCGCTAACACCAAGGGAGCACGGGTCGTTCTGGCAGGCCTGTACGCGGCTTTGTTCCTGTTCGGGGCGAATGCCAAAGCGGCTCATCCAGATGCCTTTTTGAAAGTCATTCAGCCGTTCGGATGTGTGCAAGATACCGGCATCAGGATCATAGACAGCCCAGCTTTCGCGGTCGCCCGATATCAGGATTTCGGGCTCTTTGTGCAGTGCCTGAAAGATGATGGCGGCAAAAATCAGCGGAAGGACCGGCACGATCATCACCTTGTCGCGCCAGATAACGATCCAGGCCAAGGCAAACAGCCCCAAGGCAACCGCCAGCATATCAAGGCCCGAGACATACCAAAGCCCCCAGTCCTGTGCGGCAACCAGTTCGGCGGTTTCCAACAATACCGTCAATCCGGGCTTCATCGCGGCCAGTGAGAGCCCCGATAACCCAATCGGGATCAGCGCCAGCGTCACGACGATCCAGGGCATCACCCAGAATGCCATGACCGGAATGGCGACCAGATTGGCGAAGACACCGAGCATCGAAATCCGGCCAAAATGATAGCCGATGATGGGCGCAGTCACCGCCGTCACGATCAGACTGGTCAGCAGCAAACCGGCAAGATAAAGGCCAGTACGCTCGTACCAGGACAGCATCCCTTGCCGATCCAGCCAGCGCCGCCCCGGCCCGTCATAAAACGCAACAAGTGCGCCAACGGCGGCAAAGGAGAGTTGGAAACTGGCGCCAAGCGCCGCATCGGGCCGCAGGATCAAAACAATGATCGCGGCCACGCCCACAAGGCGCAGCGATATGGCACGGCGATCCAGCAGGAGTGCCAGCCAAACCACAAGCAACATGACAAAGGCGCGCTGGGTCGGAATGGTCGCCCCGGATAATCCGAGATAGACAAGCCCCGCCAGCATGGCCGCCATCGCCGCCCATTTCTTGATCGAATAACGCAAGGCAATTGATGGAATGGCCGCCAACCCGAACCGGATCAGGAAAAACACCGTCCCGCACAGCAATCCCATATGCAGACCGGAAATCGCCAACAAATGCGCAAGGCCGGATTTGCGGAGGTTATCGGCAATATCCGGGGTCACTTCGCCGCGTTCGCCGATGATCAGCGCCTTGGCAATGCCGGTTTCGGGGCCTGTCATTTCATCGCTGATGACGTTTGAGATATATTGACGCGCTGTTTCAATACCGACCAGCAATGCGTTGTTGTTTATGTCTTTTTGATTTTCCAGAACTTCGAACTGTCGTCCAAAGACAAATCCGGAAGCGGCAATATCGCTGAAATAGAGATTACGTGCAAAATCCGGGTCGCCGGGAACAGCAGGTGCGCGCAAGGGAAAGAGACGTGCGTTCGCACGGATCTGGTCGCCAATTGAAAGCGCACTATCGCCCAGAAAGCTGAGCCTTACATTCCAGTCCAGTTGGTCTTGGGCAATGCCGACAATCTCGGACGGCTGCACGGTGGCGCGGATGCGTCCATTCCGCGGTTCCAGCGCAATGATGGTGCCGGTAACCTCGGTCGTGTAGAGCGTTTTTGTCGGGATATTATCCGGGCCAAGTTCGGTATGGATGGCACTTGTCAAAGCCCCGAACGCCAAACTGGCAAGCAGTTGAAATGCGAAGGCCAGAGTGGCAAGCCGCCGCGACATCCAGAAACCGCAGCCCAGCAGAATCACCGCCAGAGCAATTTGACCAAGCCCGATACGCGCAGGGAGCAAGAAATACCCGGCGCAGCCCAACCCAAAGAAGATAACCGAGGACAGAAACCATTTATTTCTTTGGCTTGTTACAACAAAATTAATTTGTGAGAAAACACCCACAAATAATTGTTTTAATTTAACTTTACCTGTCGCCGTACGACGAATGTCCAATAGCCCGCCTGCCGCATAGTTTCTATCTAACATCCGCTGTGGTGCAACAGCGTGTCATTTGTGCTATAGCCTGCACGCCAAAAGTCCTCAGGACAAGCGACAACATCCAAATAACGGATAGATTGAATGACGGTTGTTACCCGTTTTGCCCCGTCTCCGACCGGGTTTCTGCATATCGGCGGCGCACGCACCGCACTTTATAACTGGCTATATGCCAAACATACCGGTGGCAAGTTCTTGCTCCGGATCGAGGATACCGACCGTGAACGTTCAACGCCCGAGGCCGTAGACGCCATTTTTGACGGCTTGAACTGGCTTGGCCTGACCGCAGACGAAGAGCCGACTTTCCAGTTTGCCCGTCGCGACCGCCATGCAGAAGTCGCCCAACAGCTTCTTGATGCCGGGAAAGCGTATTATTGCTATTGCTCCCCCGAGGAGCTGACCGCCATGCGCGAGAAAGCCCGCGCAGAAGGCCGTCCAATGAAATATGACGGTACCTGGCGCGATCGCGATCCGTCCGAGGCACCGGAAGGTGTCAAACCGGTGGTCCGCGTCAAGGCCCCGCAGGAAGGCGATGCCGTGATCAATGATCAGGTGCAGGGCGAAGTTCGCGTCGGCAACGAGCAGCTTGACGATTATGTCATCCTGCGCGGCGACGGAACGCCCACCTACATGCTTTCCGTCGTGGTTGATGACCATGACATGGGTGTTACCAACGTCATTCGTGGTGACGACCACCTGACCAACGCATTCCGTCAGAAAGTCATTTATGATGCCATGGGTTGGGACGTTCCGACCTTTGCGCATATCCCGCTGATCCATGGTCCGGATGGCGCCAAGCTGTCAAAACGCCATGGTGCGCTGGGTGTTGATGCTTATCGCGATGAAATGGGCTTCTTGCCCGAGGCATTGAACAACTATCTTCTGCGTCTTGGCTGGGGCCATGGTGATGATGAGGTCATTTCGACCGAGCAGGCGATTGAATGGTTTGACATCACCGATGTCGGCAAAGGGGCTGCGCGCTTTGATTTTGCAAAGCTGACCAACCTTAATGGCATCTACCTGCGTCAGGCCGATGACAAACGCCTTGCAGACGAGGTTTCGCCGCTGATTGCCAAGCAAATTGGCGTCGATGCGCTTGATGCATCGCAAAAAGAAATCTTGATCAACGGCATGGCAGGCCTTAAAGAAAGGGCCAAGACTCTTATCGAGCTCGCCGACTCTTCGGCTTTCTACGTTACCGATGGCATTACGTCCGTTAACGAGAAAGCCCAGTCCCTGATTGATGGTGCACCTGAAGGTCTGTTCAAGGAACTGGCCAACAGTCTTGAAGCGCTTGATAGCTGGACCGAAGAGGACGTTGACGCAAGTGTTCGCGCCATTGCCGATAAGTTTGAGTTAAAGCTTGGCAAAGTTGCGCAGCCCTTGCGGGCGGTGCTTACAGGCTCCAACTCTTCACCAGGCATTTTCGAAGTAATGATTGTGCTTGGCAAAACCCAAACGCTGAAACGCATTCGCCATTTTGATGCATAACAACAGCGAATTAAGAAAAACTAATAACCCGTTTGCGCTTTGTGCGCCGCAGCATTATGCTGCACACAACTTGAAACCGTGTTCGTTCAAACAGGGAAGGAAAAATAGTCATGGCATCTAATCCCAAGACTTCCCACACCGTGACAATGACCGACAATGCCACTGGCAAGTCGTTCGATATGCCGGTGATTGAGGGCAGTGTAGGCCCGTCTGTGATTGACATCCGCAAGCTGTATGCTGAAACCGGATATTTCACCTATGATCCGGGCTTCACTTCGACCGGCTCTTGCCAGTCGGAACTGACCTATATTGATGGCGACGTTGGTATTCTGCGTCACCGCGGTTATGCAATTGATGAACTTGCAGAAAATGCCGACTTCCTCGAAGTCTGCCATCTGCTGCTTTATGGTGAGCTGCCGAATGCCACCGACAAAGCCAAGTTCGAGAATGATATTACCATGCACACCATGGTCCACGAACAGATGCGCAATTTCTATAACGGTTTCCGCCGTGATGCACATCCGATGGCGATCATGTGTGGCGTTGTTGGCGCATTGTCCGCGTTCTATCATGACAGCACCGACATCAACGATCCGAAGCAGCGGATGATTTCGGCCTATCGCCTGATTGCGAAAATGCCGACCATTGCGGCGATGGCGTATAAATATTCCATCGGTCAGCCGTTCCGTTATCCGAACAACAAGCTCGGTTATGCAGAAAACTTCCTGCAGATGATGTTTGGCAACCCGTGTGAAGACTATGAAGTCAATCCGGTTCTGGCCAAGGCAATGGATCGCATCCTGATCCTGCATGCCGACCACGAACAGAATGCGTCGACCTCGACCGTTCGTCTGGCCGGTTCTTCGGGTGCCAACCCGTTTGCATGTATTGCGGCTGGTATCGCATCCCTCTGGGGTCCGGCACATGGTGGCGCAAACGAAGCCGTTCTGGTCATGCTCAACGAAATCGGCGATGTGAAAAACATCCCGGAATACGTTGCAAAAGCAAAAGACAAGAACGATCCGTTCCGTCTGATGGGCTTTGGTCACCGCGTTTACAAAAACTACGATCCGCGCGCCAAGGTCATGCAGGAAACCTGCCACGAGGTTCTTAAAGAACTCAACATCAGCGACCCGCTGCTTGACGTTGCCCAGGAACTGGAACGTATCGCACGTGAAGACGAGTACTTCATCGAGAAGAAACTCTATCCGAACGTTGACTTCTATTCGGGCATCATCTTCAAGGCGATGGGCATCCCGGTCAGCATGTTCACCGTGCTGTTCGCTGTTGCACGTACCGTTGGCTGGATTTCCCAGTGGAAAGAGATGATCGAAGATCCGTCTCAGAAAATCGGTCGTCCGCGTCAGCTGTTTACCGGTGTTGCAGAACGTCCGTTCGTTCCGGTCGACAAGCGCTAAGCCGCGTCGACATCGACAGATCAAGGAAAAGGCCCGGAATTTTCCGGGCCTTTTTGTATTTGTGAGGCAGCTTTAACCTGCCCCACGATATTTTCCGGGCTTACCAGCTTCCGGTGTTTTCCATGCTGGCCCACGGTTCAGCCGGGGCGAGGCTTTCGCCTTTTTGCAGGAACTCGATGGAAATGCCGTCCGGGGAACGAACAAACGCCATGCGCCCATCACGCGGCGGACGGTTGATGGTGACACCCGCATCCATCAGTTTCTGACAAAGCGCATAAATATCGTCGACTTCATAGGCCAGGTGCCCGAAGTTACGACCACCGGAATAGCTTTCCGGGTCCCAGTTGTAGGTCAGTTCAAGTTCCGGGGCCTTGACGGATTTGGCACTTTCGACGTCCGCCGGCGGTGCAAGATAGATCAGGGTGAAACGGCCCTGCTCGCTCTCGATCCGGCGGGTCTCTTTCATGCCAAGAAGGTCGCAATAGAATTTCATCGACTCATCGACATTCTCGACACGTACCATCGTGTGCAGGTAGCGCATAACACTGTCTCCGTTTTCAATTAATCAATGCGAAGAAACTAATTGCAATGCGGGTTTGATGCCACCCGTAACAGGTTATTTTTTGGCGATGATTTTCAAAATCTGCTCGGCGGCCTTTTCGCTGGGCGGTCTGTCACCAAATCCCAGCAAGGTGCAGGCTTTATCAAATCCGTCGATCTGTGCGGCCCGTTCAGGGCTATCAGCCATCAGGGTTTCAAGAACCGGAATGATCTTTTTGGCCTTGCATTTGTCTTGCAGGAATTCCGGGATCAGTTTTTTGCCAAGGACCAGATTAACAATGGTGACCGTATCGATCTTGATCAGGCGTTTTGCAATCCAGCCCGTCACTGCATTGACCTGATAGGCAATGACATGCGGCACACCGGCAATTGCGAGCTCCAGCGAGACGGTGCCTGATGCCGCCAGCGCACAGTCGGCCGCCGAAAACGCGTCATGGCGTTCCTGATCGGTTGCGACAATAATTGGATCGAGTGGCCAGGATTTCATTTCTTCGGTGACGGTGTCGACGACCTTGCTGACCGTTGGCACGACGATGCGTGCATCGGGGTATTTCGAGGCAACATCATCAATGACCTTGCGAAACACCGGCAGGAGGCGTTTGACTTCGGAATTACGGCTTCCGGGCAGAACGGCCAGAAGCTTTTGGTTCGGGTTCAGGCCATGTTGAGCGCGGAACCGCTCACCATCGCCGTCATGGCGTTCTTCGACCGCTGAGTGGCCGATAAAGGTGGTTGGCAGGCCTTCTTTCTCGAAATAGGGCGGTTCAAACGGCAAAAGTGCGAGAAGATGATCGAGGAAACCCGCAATCTTCTTTGCCCGGCCTTCGCGCCACGCCCAGACCGAGGGGGCAACATAGTGCACCAGCGGGATGCCCTTGCCTTTCAGCTTCTTGCCGACCCGAAAGCTGAAATCCGGGGCATCAATGGTAATCACGACATCGGGTTTCTCGGATTTGGCAAAGTCTGCGGTTTGGGAAATGCGTTTGAGCAGATGTGGAATATGCGGCACGACCTCTGTCAGGCCCATGACCGACATTTCGTTCATCGGAAACAGGCTTTTGAGGCCTTCACGCTCCATGCGTGGACCGCCAACACCGATAAAGCGAATATGATCCTGTTTGGCCTTAAGGGCCGCCATCAGGCGTCCACCCAGTTGATCCCCGGATGCCTCGCCAGCCACAAGCATGATTTTTGGGCCAAGCGGCGCGGTTTCATCCGCCATTTTGGCGTTCCTCGTCCGGGAGGGACAGACCAACGACAAACAGGCCCAGCGCATCAGCGCGCGCAATCACCGCGGCGCGGTCAATGATCATGGTCCCACCGGCAAGCAATGCAATGCCACGCAGGCCAGCTTTATGGGCCTCTTCGACGGTTTTCATGCCGATGGCCGGCAGATCAAGGCGTTTGTCCTGTTGCGGCTTGGCAGACTTTACCAGCACCCCGCCAACACCATCACGGCGGTATTTGGCGGAACGGCGCACCATTTCGTCCGTGCCTTCGATCGCCTCAAGGGCCAGAACCAGCCCCTGTTGCACGACACATCCCTGCCCGACATCAGCCTGCCCCAGTGTTCGGGCGACTGCCAGGCCATGGCGGGCATCGGTCATTGCCTGTTCATCGGGTTTGACGGCCCCAAGAACGCCTTCCTCAACCGCGAGATCGCCAAGAATTTCATGGGCGCCCAAAAGCCGGAAGCCCTCGCGTTCGAGTTCCTTGCCGACAAGGCGAAGCAATCCGTCATCGCCAAGCGCGTTGGTGCCTACTTTCATCAAAAGCTTTGCTGCCCTCCAATCCGGGCGGATGGAGGAAAAGCTTGGACGTGCGACCTTGCCTGCCAGAACCACGTCCTGACAGTTTTCCTTGCGCATGGCATCAAGGATTTTCGATGCTGCGCCAAGGCGGGCCGTTACATTCGGGTATTGATCAAGGTCGGCATCATCGGCATAGCCATCAAGCTTGACGATGCAGACATCGCGGCCCATTGAAATGGCCGCGGACGCCAGACGGGCGGGAAGCGCCCCGCCCCCGGCGATAATCCCCAATTTCGGCTGCGGATTATCCTGCGGAGCTGTCATATTTTGGCGTGCATACGGACCGCATGCTTTCCGCTTTGAGGAAATTGATGATTTCCATCACCGGGCCGACGCCCTCAAAATCCTTGGCGACTTCTTCGACACGTTCGG
The DNA here is from genome assembly GCF_000300275.1 of Thalassospira profundimaris WP0211. Classification (GTDB taxonomy): domain Bacteria; phylum Pseudomonadota; class Alphaproteobacteria; order Rhodospirillales; family Thalassospiraceae; genus Thalassospira; species Thalassospira profundimaris. The sequence goes on from NZ_AMRN01000007.1 coordinate 240,931, forward strand.
CAAGCGTGCCTTCCTGTGCAAACAGAAGACGATAGGCTTTGCGGAGCGAATGGATGGTTTCACGGTCAAAACCGCGGCGTTTCAGGCCGATGATATTCAGGCCTGAAAGATAGGCACGGTTGCCGATGACAGAACCATAAGGGATGACGTCGCTTTCGACCCCGGTCATGCCGCCGATCATGGCGTGCTTGCCGATACGGACGAACTGGTGAACAGCCGAGAGACCGCCAACGATTGCGAAGTCTTCGACCACCACGTGGCCCGCAAGCGTGCCGTTATTGACCAGAATGCAGTGGTTGCCGACATGGCAATCATGGCCGACATGAGCCCCGGTCATCAGAAGGCAATCGTCACCGATGGTGGTTTCCATACCGCCACCTTCGGTGCCCGGATTAAGAGTTGCGCCCTCGCGGATTTTGGTGCGTTTGCCAACGATCAGGCGGCTGTTTTCGCCCTTGAATTTCAAGTCCTGCGGGGCATGCCCCACAGAGGCAAAGGGATAAACTTCGCACTGATCTCCAAGGGTGGTGTGACCTGCGACCGCCACGTGGCTGTGCAGTTTGACACCATCACCCAAGACAACATTCGGACCGACCACGCTATAGGGTCCGATTTCGACATCCTGACCAATCTGCGCGCCATCTTCGACAACGGCGGTTGGATGTACTTTTGACATTATCAGTTATCCCGGATCATCGCGGCGATGGTTGCCTCGGCAACGACTTGGCCGTCGACCTTGACCTGGCTTTCGAACTTCCAGACCGGGCCGCGGCTTTGTTTTTTGGTCACGTGGATGTGCATGACGTCACCCGGGGTTACCGGTTTACGGAAACGGGCGTTATCGATGCTCATGAAATAGACCAGCTTGCCTTCGGCATCCGCGCCAAGGGTCTGAACGACCAGGATGGCTGCGGTCTGCGCCATGCTTTCGATGATCAGAACGCCCGGCATGATTGGCTGCTGCGGGAAATGACCAGTAAATTGCGGCTCATTCATCGTCACGTTCTTGATGCCGGTGGCACGGACATCGGTTTCGATGTCGATGACCTTGTCAATCAGAAGGAACGGATAGCGATGCGGAATCATTTCCAGAATGCGCTGGATATCGACACTTACCAGTTCGGTCATGTGTGTAGCCCTTATTTCTTTTTTCGTATCAGACGCGACAAGGCGACCGTCTGTTTATGATATTCCATGACCGGAACGGCGGGACTTCCGCCCACAGTTTCCCCCGGCCCCACATTTTTCATGACACCCGACTGGGCTGCGACTTTCGCGCCATCGCCGATTTCGAGGTGTCCTGTAATGCCTGCCTGACCGGCAAGCACGACAAAATTGCCAATCTTGGTCGAGCCCGAGATCCCGACTTGCGAGACAACAACACAGCCCATGCCAAGTTCAACGTTATGGCCGATTTGCACCAGATTGTCGATACGACAGCCGTTACCAATAACAGTATCGGGCCCTGCCCCACGGTCAATCGTGCTGTTTGAACCGACTTCGACGTCATTGCCAATGACAACCCGGCCCAATTGCGGAACCTTGGCGTGCCCTTGCGGCCCCATGGCAAAGCCAAAGCCGTCCTGCCCGATGCGGGCACCGGGATAGATCAGGCACAGGTTGCCAATCAGGCTGTGGCTGATGGAGGCATTCGCACCCACCTTACAACCCGCACCGATGACAACCCCGTCACCAATGACAGCATTGGATGCGATTATGGTCCCATCGCCGATTTCGCAATTGGCACCGATGACGGCACCGGCATCGACCTGAACACCTTTGCCAAGTTTGGCAGACGGGTCGATCACCGCATGATCGGAAATGATGCCAGTACCGGTTTCGAACGGATAGAACGCGGTCGCGGCTTTGGCATACGCACGGTACGGGTCCTTGGTTACGAACAACACCATGCCTTCGGGTGCGCGCTCGACAAACTCAGGGCGCACAAAGCACGCCCCTGCCTTGCTGCTGACAAACGCATCAAGATATTTGCGATTGTCAAAGAAGCTCAGGATATCGCCACCTGCGTTTTGCAGTGGCGAGACGTCCTGAAAGACCCGTGTTTCGTCGGGCGCATTGACCGGCGTTGTTTCCGTCAGTGCGGCGATTTCAGCAACACTGAAGGGGCCCTTGCGGCTGAAAAAACGGGCATCCGCCATCAGGAGCCTTCCTTGAATTCAACCGTGATGGTTGGAACCTCGGCATTTGCGCGATCGAAAACTTCCTTGGTCGCATCCATGGTGGTTGCAAACAGAACGGCTTGACCACGATGCAGGACAAGGTTCGCACCACGTTCTTCAGCAATGCTTCCGATGATTTCATTCAGGGCTTGCGAGAATTTGGACTGAGCTTCCGCTAGGGCTTGATCGAGAACACGGCTGCGGGCTTGGGCAAATTTCTGGAAATCAGCAACTTTTTGCTGAAATTCCTTCTGTTTGCCCTGGAACACGTCAGCAGCCAGCAGCGTGCGTTGCTGAGCCAGTTGTTTTTCTTCCTCGCGCAATCCCTGTTCGCGGGTTTCGATTTCCTTTTGATAGGCAACCTGTCGATCGCGGATTTGTTTGCGGGCATCCTGCATGGCAGATGCTTCACGCATGATACCTGCGACATCGACAATCATAACGGAGGCAAAGTTATCCGGGTTCGGTTCTTGCGCCTGCGCAACATTGGCATGCGCAGTGAAACCGATAAGAGCGGAGAGAACCAGCAAATTACGGAGCGATTTGATCATTTTCATTTAGAATCTCGTTCCGAAGTTAAGTCGGAACATTTCCTCTTTGTCGTGATCTTCTTTTGTGACGGCCTGAGAGATGTCCACACCAATCGGGCCAAACGGCGATTCCCAACCTACACCGACACCAACAGAGCTTCTTAGAGAGCCCGTATCATATATTTCGCCAGGACGGGCACCGTCGACGTCCTGCCCGGAACCGAAATCACTAAACACGCGACCGGTCAAAGCAAACTCGGAGGGCAGCCCGAGCGGGAAGTCCAGCTGAACGGTTCCAGTGTAGTACAGTTTGGAACCCAAAGCATCCCCGGTCGCGATGTCACGCGGGCCGACACCAGCAGCTTCGAAACCACGCAGGTTTGAACCACCGACAGAAAAACGTTGAGAAATACGGGTATCATCATCGAACCCGAAGATATAGCCTGTTGAGCCACGGGTTGAGAGCACCCACTCATGCTCGCGATCCAGCGGGTAGTAATACCCACCCTCAACACGCGACCGCAAATATTGCTCATCACCGCCAAGACCGGCCAAATCATTTGACAGACGAGCAAAATAACCCTCTGTCGGCGAAATCGAGCTGTCACGTTCATCATAGGTCAAAGTATGACCAATGGCAGACTCAACAAATTCGGTCTCTTCAGCCAACAGGAGGCGTGATGCACTATTACGATTAATGTTGGAATAGCTGTTTTGCTCCAGGGTATAGCGGAAGGCGTGGGACAGTTCCTCGCTGTAGCGGAAGCCTGCACGCAGACGACCACCGGTCTGCTCTTCATCATAAGAGCTTTCGTCCTGATTATCCTCTTCACGGCGGTAGACATCAAACCCTGCCGCAATTTCCCGATCGAGGAAATACGGCTCAGTGAAGGACAGGTCGATCTGCTGATCAGAAGAACCAAGCGTGAAGTTCAGGCGCAAATCCTGGCCTTTGCCAAGCAGGTTGCGTTCTCGAATACCGAGTTGTCCAAACGCGCCGTCATCGGTTCCGTAACCTGCACCAATGGAAAACTCACCAGTGGATTTTTCTTCGACATCGACCTCGATCACGGTCTGATCAGGCGAGGCACCCGGCAGAGTTTTGACGTCGACAGATTTAAAGAAGTTGAGGTTTTCGATGCGTTGTTTGGAGCGCTGCATCTTGGAACTGCTGAAAGCATCGCCTTCGACCAAGCGGAATTCGCGACGGATCACCTCATCCAACGTCCTGACGTTGCCGACAACGTTGATGCGTTCGACATAGACCTTTGGTCCTTCGGAGATATTGAAGGTGATGTCAATTGTGCCGGTTTCGCGGTTGCGCTGCACATTTGGACGAATATCAATGAAGGCGTAACCTTGGTCCCCGACACTGTCGGTCAAAGCGTCAACCGCATCGTCCACGAGGTTGGCGTTATACCATTCGCCGCTTTCAATTTCGATCAGCGGCATCAGGGTTTCAGGATCAATCTTGTCGATCTGTGAGACGACATTGATCTCGCCAAACTGATAGCGCTGCCCCTCGCTCACTGTATAGGTGACAAAGAAGTCGGAGCGATCAGGCGTCAACTCGGCAACCGAAGAGAGAACCTGAAAATCGGCATAGCCGGCAGAAAGGTAAAACCGGCGCAAAAGTTCGCGGTCAAAGGTCACACGGTCGGGATCGTAGTTATCGTCGGCCGTCAGGATCTTCCACCACGCACTTTCAGTCGTGCGGATTACGTCAGACAGTTCACCGTCATCAAAAGCCTTGTTGCCGACAAAGTTGATCTTGCGGATCCCGGTGGCATCCCCTTCATCAATCTCGAACGCCAGATCGACACGGTTCTGGTCAAGCTGGATGACCTTGGGCTCAACCGTTGCGGCGAAACGTCCGCTGCGGCGATAAAGCTCCAGAATACGTTGAACGTCGGCCTGAACCTTGGTTCGGGTGTAAACAACGCGCGGGCGCAACTGTAATTCTGCACTCAGGGTATCGTCTTTAAGACGCTGGTTTCCTTCAAACGCAATGCGGTTGATGATCGGGTTTTCAACGACATTTACCCGCAAAATTCCCCGATTGAAGGAGAAGGACACGTCGGCAAACAGGCCGGTTGAGAAAAGCGCCTTGAGCGAACTGTTTATTTTCTGGATGTCGTAGGAATCGCCCGGTGAGACGGTGAGGTAGGCATTCACCGTCGCCGTTTCGATACGATTATTGCCTTCGACTTCAATGTCGCGAATCAGACCCGATTGGGCATGCACGGCCACAGGAACAATCAATGGCGCCGTTCCGCCAAGCAAGGCCGTAATGACAACGGCCGCTTTTACCTTACGCAGCAAGTTAACCCCCCTGTTGCTGTCATGCATTAGCCAGCAAGTCCTTTGAGGAAACTAAAGACACCCAATTGCGTCAAATCGTTCCACGTTGCGAAAATTATTAAGCTGAATACCAAACCCGCGCCGATACGGAAACCATATTCTTGTGCTTTTGCCCCCAATGGCTTACCGCGAATTGCCTCAATCGCGTAGAACACAAGATGACCACCATCCAGGACCGGAACAGGCATCAGGTTGATCAACCCAAGGCTGATGGAAAGATAGCCCATAAAGAACAGAAGCGGCGCGATGCCCCCTTCGGCCACCTGTCCTGACATCTGCGCGATCCGGATCGGCCCGCCCAGTTCAGAGCTATCACGATCACCACTGATCATTTCACCGAGCGCCGAGAAGGTCTGCGTCGTCAGTGAATAGGTCGTCTCAAACGCGCGACCGACCGATTCAACAACCCCGGTACGGCTCGTCTCAAAGTCACCAGCGGTGATGCCGAGGCGTCCGACCGTCGCAGTCATACCACCCTCGTCGACTTCGACGGCTTCGGGCGTTACGGCAAGATCAACGATTTCGCTGTCGCGTTGGACCGTCACGGAAATCGGTTGCCCGGGATTTGCACGCACAATGTCAGAAAGCTCAGAAAACCATTCAACCGACTGACCGTTGATCGCCGTGATACGGTCATCAGCCATGAGGCCCGCGCTAGATGCCGGGCTGTTTTCAAGAACTTCGCCCACAACCGGCAAGGCACGCTGTTGTCCGACAGCGGCAAACAGGAAGGTAAAGACGATAATGGCAAAGATGAAGTTGGCCAAAGGTCCGGCAAAAACGATGGCCGCGCGTGCGGCGACCCCTTTGTGATGGAAGGCGTGTTTTGCTTCTTCGGCGTCAAGGTCATCGCGACCACCGGCACTGGCAGGGTTCATATCGCCAAACATTTTGACGTAACCACCAAGCGGGATCAGGCTGACTTTCCAGCGCGTGCCTTTTTTATCCTGCCAACCAAAAAGTTCGGGGCCAAACCCGATTGAAAAGGCTTCGACCTTCACGCCGTTTTTGATTGCCACCCAGTAGTGACCATATTCGTGAACGAACACGAGTACCGAGAGCACAAAAAGAAAAGCAAGTAAGGTTTCCATCAAGAATTCCCTAAGCCGGTGAAACCGGCAGTTTCAATCTAAGAAGCCGACACAAGGCACGCCGAGGTTTCCCGGCGCACCATTGCGTCTGTTTCAAATACCTGTTCAAGACTGGTCAGCGGTTCGCTTCCAAGCCTTGTCATGACCTTTTCGACAGTCCCGGCAATATCAAGGAAGCCGATTCTGTCGTTAAGGAACGCTTCGACGGCGACTTCGTTGGCAGCGTTCAGAACAGTAGGCAGCGTGCCACCTTCCTGCAAGGCCTGTCGTGCCAGACGAAGAGCCGGGAAACGATTTGTATCCGGCGCCTCGAAGTTCAAACGCCCGATCGTGGCAAAATCAAGACGCGGTGCGTCCACTTTGATCCGATCCGGCCATGAAAGCGCATAAGCGATCGGTGTGCGCATATCGGGAGATCCCAGCTGTGCGAGCACGGAACCATCAGGATATTCCACCATACTGTGAACAACTGACTGCGGATGAACAACAATTTCAATCTGTTCCTCGGCCACCGGGAACAGATGCCAAGCCTCTATCAGCTCCAACCCTTTGTTCATCATGGTCGCAGAATCGATAGAAATCTTTGCGCCCATTTCCCAATTCGGATGCGCCAAAGCCTGTACCCGGGTGACAGATTGCATGTCCTTTAACGACCATTCCCGGAATGGACCGCCCGACGCGGTTAGAAGGATACGGTCGATGCGCGTTTCTTCGCGATCCTCGAGAACCTGGAAAATTGCACTATGTTCGGAATCAACCGGGATCAATGTCGCACCATGCCTGGAAATTTCCGCCGTCATCAGGGCGCCAGCACAAACCAGCGTTTCCTTATTGGCAAGTCCGATGCGCGCACCGCGGCGAATGGCAGCCAGCGTCGGTTTCAGGCCAGCTGCCCCAACAATTGCGGCAATGACGATGTCAGAGGAACGTTCAGCAGCCTCGATCAGCGCGTCTTCGCCGGCCGCGATTTCAATACCCCTCCCCGCCAGGGCATCACGAAGGTCAGCAAAACAGGAAGAATCGCCGATCACGGCGCATTTGGCACCAAGTTCGATGGCGGCCTTGGCCAATGCATCGACATTGCGATGCGCCGTTACAGCTTCGACAACATATTTGTCAGTGTGGGACTTCAAAACATCAACGGTGCTGGCCCCGATGGAACCGGTAACACCAAAGACACTGACGGATTTCTTCAAAGTCATCAAACACCTGTAAAGACAGCAGCCCGAGGATTGGCCGCCTTAACGCAGAGAAAGCCCTGCGAAACAGATAATAGCAAAGGCCACAGGAAACACCGACAACATCCCGTCAGCACGATCAAGCAATCCGCCATGGCCCGGGATCAAGTGACTGCTGTCCTTGACCTTGAAACGACGTTTGAGTGCGGATTCACCAAGATCACCGATTTGGGCAATGATCGCCAAAACCATACTGACCGCGACAATCGCCCAATTAATCGCACCGGAACTGAAATAGGTGACCAATCCACCAATCAAACCGGCACAGACCATGCCACCGATCAGCCCCGCCCACGTTTTCTTCGGGCTGAAGCGTGGTGCGAGTTTTGGTCCGCCGATGGTCTTGCCAAAGGCATAACCGCCTGTGTCGGTCGCCCAGACAAGGAAGAACAGCCACATAATGATCAGAAGACCGTCGCCATCCTGGGTACGCAGCCAAAGCGCTGACAATGCAGCAACCGAGATGTACAAAACGCCAAACCCGGCAAGCAACCAGTTTGCGCCCGAGCGGGCCGCAGCAATAATCACACCGATAGCAATCGGCATGACAATATATTCTTCCTGACCAGCGACATACATTATCATCGCAACCGCAAGCGCAACGGCGGTAACAACCGATATGCCGTTATGGTGGTTCGGGGCGCACATCCGCGACCATTCCCACATCATCCCTGCAGAAAACACAAACAGTAATATGTCAAAATAGGGAGATCCGAACCAGACCGCCGCAACGGCCACTGGTGCCATAACCATCGCGGAAAGAACGCGTGGTAACAGGCCGGAATTGGTATCTTTTTGATCTTGTGTCTCAGATGACGGCACCAAAACGCCGCTCCCGCCCGGCAAAATTATCGATAGCTTTTTCGAGATGGCTGCGATCAAAGTCCGGCCAAAGCACATCTTCAAAGACGAATTCAGTATAGGCCGACTGCCAGAGCAGGAAGTTGCTGATCCGCTGTTCGCCACTGGTTCGGATCAGAAGATCCGGGTCCGGAATACCGGCTGTCGACAAGTTTTGTTCGATCAGGTCTTCGGTAATCTCGTCGGCGGACAGTTCACCGGCTGCAACCTTGGCGGCAATATCGCGCACAGCCTGCGTGATTTCAGCACGCGCGCCATAGCTCAGTGCGATGGTCAGGTTCAGGCGCGTATTGTCGCGTGTTTGATCTTCGGCCTTGGCCAGAAGTTCACGGATATCATCAGCAAAACGCGAACGATCACCGATGATGCGAATTTTGATACCATTTTTGTGCAAAGTGGATAATTCGCGCTTCACAAACAGGCGCAGCAACCCCATCAGATCGCTGACTTCGCTTTCCGGACGCTTCCAGTTCTCGGTCGAGAAGCCATAAAGCGTCAGATACTCGATCCCAAGTTCGCCTGCGGCTTCGATGGTGCGACGGACGGCATCGACACCGGCGCGATGCCCCATCGTCCGCGGTCGGCCACGCCCGCGCGCCCAGCGCCCGTTGCCATCCATGATGATGGCAACATGACGCGGCACACAAAGCGCATCTGAAGGTTGAGTTTGCGAAGAAAGCACAGCCATAATCAGACTTGCATGATTTCCTGTTCTTTGTGGGCGAGTGCTTCGTCGATCTCGCCGATGACCTTGTCGGTCAGCTTCTGGACTTCTTTTTCTTCGTCGTGCATCTCGTCCTTGGAGATGTCTCCGTCCTTTTCCCATTTTTTCAGCTGATCCATGCCATCGCGACGGACGTTACGAACCGAAATCTTGGCCTGCTCGGCATATTTGCCGGCAACCTTGGAAAGTTCGGTACGACGTTCTTCGTTAAGTGCCGGGATCGGAACGCGAACAAGCGTGCCATCAGCAGCCGGGTTCAGGCCAAGGCCCGAATCACGGATGGCTTTTTCGACGGCCTTGACCATCGACTTGTCCCAAACCTGAACCGAAAGCATACGGGATTCTGGAACACTGACCGATGCCACCTGATTAAGCGGGGTCGGAACGCCATAGGCTTCAACCATGACCGGTTCCAGAAGGCTCACACTGGCGCGCCCGGTACGCAGACCGGTGAACTCCTTGTGCAATACTTCCACAGCCCCTTCCATACGGCGGGACAGGTCCTTTTTTAGGCCAGCAACGTCAGACACGTTCAGTCTCCATTCGAAATAATCGTAAACGTCCCCTTCGCAGAAACAACGTCTGCGAAGGCACCCGGATTATGCAAAGAAAATACAATAACCGGAATATCATTTTCGCGTGCCAAAGAAATAGCCGATGCGTCCATAACACGCAAATCTTTGGACAGAACTTCCATATAGGTCAGAGAGTCATAGCGTTCTGCCGTCGGGTCGGTTTTCGGATCCGCAGTGTAGACACCGTCAACCTGGGTGCCCTTGAGCAACGCATCACAGCCCATTTCAACCGCGCGCAAGGCAGCAGCAGTATCGGTGGTGAAGAACGGGTTACCAGTGCCCGCAGCAAAGATCACAACCCGGCCCTTTTCCATGTGACGGACCGCGCGGCGGCGCACATAGGGCTCACAGACAGAAGACATCGGGATGGCGGATTGTACGCGGGTCTGAACGCCATGGCGTTCCAGCGCGTTCTGAACAGCAAGGGCGTTCATGATGGTGGCGAGCATGCCCATATAGTCGGCGGTTGCACGTTCCATGCCCTGGGAGGCACCTTTCACACCGCGGAAAATGTTCCCGCCGCCGATCACCATGCAGACTTCAGCACCCATGTCATGAACGGCTTTGATTTCGCTGGCAATCCGGTCAACAGTTTCTGGATCGATACCGTATTGCTGTTTACCCAAAAGCCCCTCGCCCGAGAGCTTCAAAAGGACGCGACGAAACTTCAATGGGCCGTTTTCTGCCATGTCGGATTGCCTCTTAAATGCCGATGTAACGCATTGCCCGAACGCGGGAAATGCAGAATTCAGATATAAAAAGACCGGCGAGTAACAGGGCGGATATGCGCTGCCGACCTCGCCGGTCTGGATCATACACGAAATGGTGGCAAACGCACCATTCCGAACAGATGTTTTATTTGTTCAGCTGCTCAGCAACTTCGGCAGCAAAGTCTTTTTCTTCGCGTTCGATGCCTTCACCGAGTTCGAAGCGAACAAAGCCCTTAAGGGTGATCGGCTTGCCAGCTTCTTTGGCAGCGTTCTCAATCACGGTTTTGACTTTGTTTTCACCGTCAATCACGAAGGTCTGCTCAACCAGAACAACCTGCTCGTAATATTTACGGATACGACCTTCGATCATCTTTTCGATGATTTCTGCCGGACGGCCGGATTCTTTGGCCTGTTCGGTCAGAACAGCTTTTTCACGCTCTACCAGTTCCGGATCAAGATCATCGACGGTTGCCGATGCCGGGTTGGTTGCAGCAATGTGCATCGCGATCTGTTTGCCAAGGCCTTCGAGAACGCCAGCGTCTGCTTCGGATTCAAGCGCAACCAGAACACCGATCTTACCCAGATCAGTGGCAACAGCGGAGTGAACGTAGGAAGCAACAACACCTTTGTCGACAGCCAGACCAGCCGAGCGGCGCAGCGACATGTTTTCGCCGATGGTGGCGATCATGTGGGTGACCTGCTCTTCGACGTTACGCGAGGTACCCGGGTAAGCAGCAGCTTTGAGGGCATCGATATCGCCGTTAGCAGCAACCGCCTGATTTGCGATTTCGCCAACAAATTTCTGGAAGTCTTCGTTACGCGAAACGAAGTCGGTCTCGGAGTTCAGCTCGACAACTGCACCTTTGGTGCCATCAACTGCAACAGCAACCAGACCTTCGGCAGCAACACGGCCAGCTTTCTTGGCAGCAGCAGCAAGACCTTTGGTGCGCAGCCAGTCAACAGCTGCTTCAAGGTTACCATCGGTTTCGGACAGCGCTTTTTTGCAATCCATCATGCCAGCGCCGGTGGTTTCGCGAAGCTCTTTAACGAGAGCAGCGGTAATAGCCATTTTTAAAGCCCCTAAGTACGCGATCAGGTTAACACCTAACAAAACGGCGGCATGCTAGCCGCCGTTTCATCAGGTACAAAATGAAACTTATGCGGAAGCTTCTTCTGCAGCTTCGGAAGCAGCAGCTGCCTCGGCCGGAACTTCTTCCGCTTCGCCAAGGTCTGCACCAGAAGCAGTCATTTCTTCCTGGATGCCGTCCAGAACGGAACCAACGAACAGATCGCAATACAGCTGGATTGCGCGGATCGCGTCGTCGTTGCCCGGAACCGGGAACTGAACGTTTGCCGGATCAGAGTTGGAGTCGAGGATCGCAACAACCGGGATGTTCAGGTTTTTGGCATCCTGAATAGCAAGCGATTCTTTGTTGGTGTCGACCACGACGATAATGTCGGGAAGACCACCCATGTCCTTAATGCCGCCAAGAGCGCGCTCAAGCTTGTCGCGCGAACGGGTCAGGTTCAGGATTTCTTTTTTGGTCAGACCTTCTGCACCAGCGTTCAGGATCTCGTCCTGTTCTTTGAGGCGCTTGATCGAGTTGGAAACGGTGTTCCAGTTGGTCAGCATGCCGCCGAGCCAGCGATGGTTCACATAGTACTGGCCGCAACGCTTTGCAGCGTCTGCGATGATCGGGGAAGCCTGACGCTTGGTACCGACGAAGAGAACACGACCACCCGAAGCGGTTACGTCACGAACAGCCTGCATCGCGCGATGCAGCATCGGAACGGTTTCCTGCAGGTTCAGGATGTGAATGTCGTTGCGGGCACCAAAGATGTACGGTTTCATCTTCGGGTTCCAACGGCGGGTGTGGTGACCAAAGTGGACACCAGCTTCCATGAGCTGGCGCATGGTAAAGGTTGGCAAAGCCATGATAATTCCTACCTTTTTCCGGTTAATACCTCCGCGGAAGGGAATTCCATACACCATGTATGAAACACCGGATGGACGAGTTGCCATATGACGGCAGTCGCCGCTCTTCCGCGTGCGATGTTCGAGGCGGCTTTTAGCCCCCCCGGAAACAGAATGCAAGCCCAAAAAGCGCTGCTCTCTGCACCTTCGGACCAACAGCCGATAACATAACAAAACATGGCCAAAGGACAAAAACCTTTGACAGATGTAAAACGATCGTTTTACATCTGTGCGCATGAACATGAAAACCAAACTTCTTACATCCGCAGAACAGCTGTTTGATCAACATGGCTTTATGGCCACCAGCATGGATCAGCTGACCAAGGCCGCCGAAATGTCGAGCCGGACTCTTTATAAGCATGCCGGTGACAAAAACGGGCTGATCCAAGCGGTTCTTATGGAGCGCGACCGGCGTTTCTTGCAGATCATTGACGTTAAAAGCATTGATGATCTGTTTGAGGCACTGCAAAGCTGGGCGGAGACCGAGGGGACGCGCGGCTGCCTGTTCCTGCGTGCATATGGTGAAACCGGCGGTGAGACGCCCGAAATTGCCAAAACCGTGATGGCACATAAGGCGGCCTTCCATGCGCAAATAGCAGGGATCCTGAAAACCGAGCTTGGTGCCAATGATCCAAACCTTGAGCTGCTGACAGAGCAAATCCTTATCCTGATCGAGGGCAGCACGGCGGCCGCCATTTATCGCGGCGCAGAAGCCTTCAAATCCGCACATAAAGCTGCATCGGCACTGATTGCGCAGGCCATAAAATGACAAAAGCATTCAGCATTGGTGCAACCGGGTTTGGCCTGATCGCGGTTTGTTATGGCTTTGCACGGTTTGCGTTTGGGTTGTTTTTGCCCGACATTGACCAGCAGCTATCATTAGGCGCGACTGTTTCCGGGGTGATTTCAGGTGGATCTTTTCTGGGCTATTGCATTGCGATTATTGCGTCAGCCGTTCTGACAGAGCGGATTGGAGCGCGCCTTGTCGCCGTTGGCGCATCTTTGGTCGCCGCCATTGGCATGATTGGAATTGCCACAGCCCCAAATGCCATCTGGCTGGCGTCGGCGGTATTGATTGCCGGATCAAGTACGGGTCTGGCATCCCCCCCTATGGCCGCCGCTGTTGCAGCCGCAGTACAGAAAAATCAACAGAATAAAACAAACGCAACAATCAATGCCGGAACCAGCGTGGGTGTTGCCCTATCTGGCCCTATTGCACTTCTGATGACAGGGGAATGGCGTTTGGCCTTTGCCGGGTTTGCCTTTGTTGCCGTTGTGATGGCAATGATCGCCGGCTTTAGCCTTCCAGCCACACAAACGAAACCGCGTCAGCATCATCGATGGCCGCAACTTGATGGGAATATCTGGCGTTTGATCATTGCAGCCTTTCTGATGGGGGCTGCAAGCACGGCGCTTTGGTCTTTTGGCGGAAAACTTGCGAGCTTCAGGCTTGGCTGGCAGAACAGTGATGTTGGCATTCTGTGGATTGCCATCGGATCGGCGGGCATCGCCGGGGCGTTTTCGGGCAACCTTGTTGCGCGCTTTGGCCTAGGTCGCACACACTGGTTATTTTTGGGGTTGATGTCGGTCGGTATGTTTGCCGTCGGATTTGAGGGAACCAGTGCCCCCATCACATTTATCGGTGGTGCACTGTTTGGCGGGGCTTACGTTCTTTTGACCGGGGTGTATCTGATTTGGGGTGTCAATGCCCTGCCCGACCGTCCTGCCACAGGGTTGATGATCGGCTTCCTGATGATTGCGGTCGGTCAGACCGCCGGTGCGCCGATTTTCGGGCTGATCATGGATACGTTTGGGCCGACATATGCGGTGCTTTCCTTTGCTGTGCTTGGCCTTTCAGCCGGGTTGGCCCGCACCGGCCAGAAAGTCGTGCTCGCCTGAGCATCAAACAAGCAAAAACAGCCCGGCGCCAAATACACGGCGGCGGGCTGTTTTGCTTTGAAGAACTGTTTGCCTTGGCCCCTAGATTTCCTCGGCAAATTCCACACCGGGAATCGCGCCAATTGCACCGATCAGGGATGGCCCGACCTTGTAGTTTTCTTCAAGCTCGATCTCGGCCATGCGACCGTCATCACAGACCGTTGACAGGCTGACAAGACCACGCCCCCGGCCCGCCTGTTCAAGCAATTGACGGATTTCCGCGACGGGATCAGGGCGGTTCAGACGAATGCGAATGCCTTCGGCAGCACCGGCGACTGCCTGTTCGAGGTCTTCGACGCGCTGCCCCTGAATGCGCAGTTGGCCTTCGCGCATTTCAGCAGAAACGTTAAGCAATACCGGGCGTCCGGCATTAATGATTTCCTTGTAGGCCGCCCATGCCTCGGCCCAGAAGGCGACTTCGAAACTGCCGGTCGGGTCAGAGAACATGACAAAGGCGAATTTCGAGCCGTTCTTTTTCGAGATCATTTCGCGTGCATTGATCAGGGTTCCGGCCAAGCGGATGGTGCCCTTGTTGGATGCACGCATGCGGGCCGGTAATTCCTTGATCGGGGCGATGCCGATGCGCTGGATGCTTTTGCCAAATGTATCAAGCGGATGGGCCGACAGATAGAACCCAATGGCCGAGAATTCCTCGGTCAGCTTTTCCATCGGCACCCAGTCGCGTTCATCAGGCAGACGGATCTGATCCTTGCCAAAGCCGCTACTGTCACCAAACATCGAAATCTGATCATCGTTACGCGCATGCATTTCACGCTGGGCAACGGCGATGACCTTATCGACATTTTCAAACATGACCTTGCGGTTGGACGCGAGGCAATCCAGCGCCCCGGCGCGTACAAGGTTTTCAAGCAGGCGTTTATTGACCGCGCGGCTATCAATGCGCGATGCGAAATCGGTGATGTCCTTGAACGGTCCGTTGGCTTCGCGTTCGGCCACCAGGCTTTCCATCGCGGCATCGCCGACATTTCGAACCGCGGCCAGTGCATAACGGATCTTGCGCACGCCATCGTGGTTTTCGACCGAAAACGCGACTTGGGAATTGTTGACACAAGGCGGCAGGATTTCAATTTCAAGCCGTTCGACTTCCTGTTTGAAAATCGCCAGCTTTTCGGTGTTGTGCATATCAAGCGTCATCAACGCGGCCATAAATTCGACCGGGTAGTTCGCCTTGAGATATGCCGTCTGATAGGCCACCAGCGCATAGGCCGCCGCGTGGGATTTGTTAAAGCCGTAGGATGCGAATTTGGCGACCTGATCAAAGATGTCAGACGCCTGCCCGCGATCAACGCCGTTCTTTTCCGCGCCATCGACAAACAGGCTGCGCTGTTTTTCCATTTCCTCGGCGATTTTCTTACCCATTGCACGGCGCAACAGGTCAGCGCCGCCAAGTGAGTAGCCCGCCATGATCTGGGCAAGTTCCATGACTTGCTCCTGATAGATCATGATGCCATAGGTTTCTTCGAGGATCGGCTGCAACATCGGGTGCATGTAATCAGGTTCTTCCTGACCGTGCTTACGCGCGATGTAATGCGGAATGTTATCCATCGGCCCCGGACGATACAGCGCCACGACAGCGATAATGTCCTCAAGCGTATCGGGCTTTAGCCCGCGCAAGACGTCCTGCATACCCTGAGATTCAAGCTGGAACACGCCAACGGTTTCGGCGGCTGACAGGAGCTTAAAGGCCGGGCGATCATCAAGCGGAATTGCACTGATATCAAAGTCTTGCGGGACGTCTTTTCGAAGACGCATCAAATTGACGGCCTCGATAATCACCGTCAGGGTCTTAAGACCAAGGAAGTCAAACTTCACCAGACCCGCATTTTCAACATACTTCATGTTGAACTGGGTAACCGGCATGTCCGAACGCGGATCGCGATAGATCGGGACCAGTTCATCAAGGTCACGGTCACCGATCACCACACCTGCCGCGTGGGTCGATGAGTTACGATAAAGGCCTTCGATCTGCATGGCGATCGACAGCAGACGATCAATATCCGGGTCCTCGCGCGCGATGCGGCGAAGGTCCGGTTCCATATCAATGGCTTCTTTCAGCGGGATCGGCTTGGCCGGATCGCCCGGGATCATTTTACAGATCTTGTCGACATAACCATACGGGATCGACAAAACGCGCCCGACGTCACGCACAGCGGCCTTTGCCTGCAACTTACCAAAGGTAATGATCTGGGCAACGCGGTCATGGCCGTATTTTTTCTGAACGTATTCGATCACCTCGCCGCGCCGGTCCTGACAGAAGTCGACGTCAAAGTCAGGCATCGATACACGTTCCGGGTTCAGGAAACGTTCGAACAGAAGCGAAAAGCGCAGCGGATCAAGGTCGGTAATTAAAAGCGCATAGGCCACGAGCGAGCCCGCACCCGACCCACGGCCCGGTCCAACCGGAATTTCGTGATCCTTTGCCCACTGGATGAAGTCGGCAACGATCAGGAAGTAGCCCGGGAAGCCCATCTGATTGATGATGCCCAGTTCGTAATCAAGGCGTTCCCAATAAGGCTTGGCGATTTCTTCCTTTTCCGCATCCGACATTTCATCGGTGAAGACGTATTTTTCCAGACGGCCTTTAAGGCCTTCTTCGGACATATGGCGGAGTTCGTCGACCTCGGTGCGGCCCTCGCCGCAATCAAAAGGCGGCAAGATCGGGTCGATCTTTTCCACATGCCAGGAGCAACGTTTGGCGATCAAAACCGTATTGTCGCAGGCCTCGGGAATATCGGCGAACAGATCGCGCATTTCAGCCGCCGACTTGAAGCGGTGATCCGGGGTCAGTTTCCAGCGATCTTCCTGACCAACAACCGCCCCCTGCCCGACGCAAATAAACACGTCATGGGCTTCGTACATATCGACCGTCGGGAAATAGCAGTTATTGGTCGCGACCAGCGGCACATCATGATCATAGGCCAGCTTGATCAGGCCGGGTTCGACCTGTTCTTCAAGCGGTTCGCCATGGCGCTGCAATTCGATGTAAAGGCGGTCACCAAAGATGTCCTTAAGCTCGGATAAGCAGCTTTCGGCCTTTTCGAGCTGTTCTTCACCCAGCAACCGCGCAAGTGGCCCGGTCGGGCCACCGGTCAGGCAGATGATGTGGTCGGCATATTTGCGGATATGTTCGTAAAGGGCTTTTGGCTCGCTGCCGGCTTCGGACGTCATGTGGGCGCGCGAGACGATTTTCAGCAGGTTGAAATAGCCTTCCTTGTTCTGGGCAATCAGAACAAGGCGATCTGGCATCGGTTCGCGGGCGATTTTGCCGACAGCGGGTTTGTCGCCATAACGTTCCACGCCCATCTGCACGCCAAGGATCGGCTGAATGCCGGCACCGCTGAGCGCACCGGCAAAATCAAGCGCGCCGAACATATTGTCGGTATCGGTCATCGCCACAGCCGGTTGGCCGTCCGCAGCACAGAGTTTGGCAAGCTCCTTGGTCGTGATCGCACCTTCGGCCAGCGAATAGTTGGTGTGTACACGAAGATGGACGAAACCATTTTCCATCGGAGCCAGACCTCTGAAATATAAGAAAAATGCAGGAGTGCCGCGCCCATCACAGGCGCGGCAAAACCAGCTTAAAGAATTTTGATCGCTTAGGGAAGATCAGCGGGATCGAGTTCGATCAAATGACCGTCGCGCAAAGTCACAACCCGATCCATCTGGCGTGCCAGTTCCGGGTTGTGGGTCGCAATCAACGACGCCAGACCGGTTTCACGCACCAAAGTCATCAACATGCCAAACACCGTTTCGGCGGTTTGCGGATCAAGGTTGCCGGTGGGTTCATCGGCAAACAGCACATCAGGCACATTGGCCAGCGCGCGGGCAATCGCAACGCGCTGTTGCTCACCACCTGAAAGACGCGCAGGACGATGATCAGCACGTTTTTCAAGGCCAAGACAACGCAGCAATTCCAGCCCGCGTTCTTCGGCCTCGGCCCGTTTCAGGCCTTTGATCATTTGCGGCATGACGACATTTTCAAGGGCTGAAAATTCCGGCAGCAAATGATGGTACTGATAAACAAAGCCGATGTGGCTGCGGCGCATTTCAGTGCGCGCCAGATCAGACAGATCCGTGCTGCGCTTGCCCCCGATGGAAACCAGTCCGCCATCGGGCTTTTCCAAAAGACCGGCAATCTGAAGCAGGGTTGATTTACCCGCCCCTGACGGCCCGACAAGGGCAACGATTTCGCCCTGATGGATTTCGAGATCAACCGATTTCAGAATTTCAAGCTGATCGGGGCCCTGATTGAAAATGCGATCAATCTTTTCTAGGCGCAGCACGACTTTGCGCGCGCGCTGTTCGGCGGTTGTTTTCAACAGATCACTCATAACGCAGGGCCTCCACCGGATCGAGGCGCGATGCCCGCCATGCCGGATAGACCGTGGCAAGGAAGGACAATGTCAGCGACATGATGCAAACCATAACGACCTCGCCGACATCCATGTCGGCAGGGAGCTGCGACAGGAAGTAAATCTCGGCATTGAAAAGGTCAGTCCCGGTCAGGCTTTGAATAAACTGACGGATATTTTCGATGTTCAGGCAGAACAGAACCCCAATGACCAGACCCGAAATCGTACCCAGCACGCCAATTGAGGCCCCAGCCAGGAAGAACACCTTCATGATCGATTGGCGGGTCGCGCCCATGGTGCGCAGGATGGCGATATCGCGGCCCTTGTCCTTTACCAGCATGACCATGCCGGAAATGATGTTAAACGCCGCAACAAGGATGATCAGGGTCAGGATCAGGAACATAACATTGCGTTCAACCTGAAGCGCGTTAAAGAACCCGGCATTGGATTGTTGCCAATTGACCAGACGCAAGGATTGCCCGGACAAGCTTGTCAGCAATTCATCCATCGTGTCATCAAGTGCGCCGATATCTTCAAGCATCACTTCAAAATGGGTGATTTTTTCCGGCAAGCGGAAATAGACCTGAGCGGCCTCAAGCGGCATAAAGATAAAGCCGCTGTCATACTCATACATGCCAATGTCAAACAAGCCCGCCACGGTATAGCCGCGCACACGCGGCACGGAACCGAACGCGGTGACATTGCCCTTGGGCGAGATCAGGTTGACCGTATCGCCAACGCCCACGCCAAGCTTCATGGCCAAACGTGCGCCCATGATTACGGTGTCTTCGCCCTTGAAGTCATCCAAGGATCCAAAAACGATATTATCGGCGATGGTTTCGCGTTTCTTGACATCTTCGGGGCGCATGCCGCGCACAATGGCACCGGACGCGCGGCCATTTTTCGATGCCATCACCTGCCCTTCGACCACGGGCACGGTCAGAACCACATTGCCGTTTTTGGCAATCTCGTCTTCGATCTTGGTGTAGTCACCAAGGCCGCCATTACCCTGTGCATAGACCGAGATATGGCCGTTCAGCCCGAGAATTCGGCCAAGCAGTTCCGCCCTGAAACCATTCATCACCGACATGACAATGATGAGTGTCGCAACACCCAACATGATGCCGAGCAAAGAGAAGATGGCGATGACGGAAACAAAGCCTTCCTGCCGACGTGGACGCAGGTAGCGAAAGGCCACCATACGTTCGAACGGACTGAACATGGGCAATCGATCCTTGTGGAAGCGGGTCAGGAAAAAGGTATGAACAAAGAACTTAGCGTTCAAACCGAAAATGGCAACGGGGCAGCACAAGCTGCCCCGTCCGAAAGCATATTTTATCAGGCGCTGAGCTGATTAAGCGCCGCTTCGAAGGTGACTTCGGTTTTCTCACCCGATTTGCGGTTCTTGAGCTCGACAACACCGTTCTTGAGGCCTTTGGGGCCAATAACGATCTGCCAGGGCAGACCGATCAAATCCATATCGGCAAACTTGCCACCGGCACGAATGTCACGGTCATCATAAAGGACCTCGATCCCGGCATTGGTCAGCTTGGCATAGGCATCTTCGCAGGCCGCATCGCATTCATCGTCACCGGTACGCAGATTGATCAGACCAACCTTGTACGGCGCGACAGATTCCGGCCAGATGATGCCGTTTTCATCGTGGGATGCTTCGATCAATGCACCGACAAGGCGCGATACGCCAATGCCGTATGAGCCCATCTGAACCGGAACTTCGGTGCCATCCGGACCAAGGACGGTTGCGCCCATCGGTTCGGAATATTTGGTGCCGAAGTGGAAGATGTGACCGACTTCGATGCCGCGCGTGGTGACGAGATCATCACCAAGTGCGGTAACCGCCTCGTTGGCAGCATCGTGCATTTCTTCGGTCGCGGCGTAATCTTCAAGCGTGCCCTGCACCCAGTTTTCAAGGCCGGTACGATCATTCAGATCGACACCTTTGCCCGTCAGGTCCTTGTCGAGCCACTTCTTGTCGCAGAAGACTTCACTTTCGCCGGTATCGGCCAGAATGATGAATTCGTGGCTAAGGTCACCACCGATCGGGCCGGTATCGGCCACCATCGGGATCGCCTTGACGCCCAGACGGGTGAAGGTCCGGCAATAAGCCAGGAAGATCTTGTTATAGGTGTGACGCGCGCTTTCGTAATCGATATCGAACGAATAAGCGTCTTTCATGTAGAATTCGCGCCCTCGCATCACGCCAAAGCGCGGGCGGATTTCGTCGCGGAATTTCCACTGGATATGATAGAGCAGCTGCGGCAGCTGTTTATAAGAGCGCACATCCTTGCGGAAAATGTCGGTGATCGCTTCTTCGTTGGTCGGACCAAACAGCATCTTGCGATCATGACGGTCGGTGATGCGCAGCATCTCAAGACCGTAATCATCATAACGACCACTTTCCTGCCACAGCTCGGCCGGCTGAATGGTTGGCATCAGAAGCTCGTTAAAGCCGATCTTGTCCTGTTCTTCGCGAACGATCTGTTCGATCTTTTTAAGAACACGGTGGCCGAGTGGCAGCCAGGAATAGATCCCTGCGGTCAGCTGACGCACCATACCGGCGCGGAGCATCAAACGATGGGACGCAATCTGGGCTTCCGAAGGGGTTTCCTTCAGGGTCGGCAGAAAGAACTGGGAAAGACGCATCAATGCCTCGTGATGATCAGATCTGAATATTTGGGTCTGTAATAACCTTGCCCGGAAAATGCGACAGCAGCGCCCGAAACGCAAGCCGGAACTTGCTTTATATCATCGATGGCTGGTTAAGCGCCAAAGATGGCAAAACAACGACGGCAATCAACGAAAGCCCGCCTTGCGGCAGGCATCAATCAGTTCAGCGTTATTGGCATCATCGCCAAGCGGCTGATCATTGAAATAAACCCGCCCGTTGCGATAGGTGATCTTGCCGATATTCTGTTCGCCGCTGACCCCGTCCGGCACGGTGATCCCGGAATATTTAAAGAAGTCGATGGTGACCGGAAATTCGATTTCCTTGGGCAGCGACTTCAAGATGTTGCTGCCCCCGTTTAAATCGGCCGGGGCAACCGCATTCCCGCGCACATCAACACCCGGCTTGTACGCCACATCGTCGTCGGGGACGTGGGTAACCAGTTCCTTGCAGGCAGCACGCGTAACGATGATCGTTGGTGCCGGTGCCTCATTTGTTTCTGCAGCATCATCCGCAGCACCGCCATCCGTTTGTTCTGTTGCAGAGGGGAATGGGGATTCGTCCTGCGCCTTGGCCGTGATGAGTGGAGACACCATCAGCATCACCGCAGTGATCGGCGCCAATAGTCTGATTTTATGACCAAATTCGGCTTTTGAGATAGATTGGACCAATGAAAACTGGGGCATGATTTAGTTTCGTCCTATCTGTGTGCAGTGCAGCAACGATTCATTTGTGAAGTTTGGTCAAAACATCTTGCATAAAAACGAAACATGTGGCTTTTTAGTCGTCCGCTAACGGCGCAAGATCGTTGCGGAAGGCGTATCGCAGCCGCTCATAATATTGCGGGAGGCTTTGTTGCCAATAAGCATACAAGAAGCAGGCGCGACGTCGAAATAAAACCTGTGCATAAGCCCAGGTCTTAGGAGGAAGTATAAAAAGATTACGGGAAAACAGCTATAAAAATAGCGTCTTAGCAAGATCCTTGTGATCTTGCTTTTTTTTGCCCCTGCCCCAATCGACGCGCCAAGCCATGATTTTTCTGCAGGGCTTGCGCCGCGCCAAACGACAAAACCCCGCACAAAATGTTGCGGGGTTTTATATTTTACGGATTGGGTCAAACGCCTTATTGCGGCGGTCGGACTTCGATCATGCCGCTGGTGATGACAAACCATGCGACCACCCACAGGATTGCCGAAATCAGACTGGTAGCGAGGATCTTTTTCCACATGTGCGGCTTTTCCGGTGCGCCGCTGTCATGGCCCGGTTCAACATTTTCGACCCGCTTCACGCCGACCGGCAGCACCATGAACAGAACCAGCCACCAGATAACGATGTAAACGAGAAGTCCGGAAAACCAGTTCATAGGGGTGCCTTCGGGTTGGATGCAGCATCTGAATGTTTAAAAGACGATAGAAACGCCCGACCTGTTTTGCAAGGCCGGACGTTGTGCGGCGGATCTCGTCAGGGTTAGATCAAACCTGTTCGAGTTCGACCAGGGTTCCGTTGAAATCCTTGGGATGCAAAAACAGAACCGGTTTGCCATGGGCACCGATCTTGGGTTCACCGTCACCTAGCACGCGCGCACCACTTGCCTGCAGCTTGTCACGCGCAGCCAGAATGTCATCGACCTCGTAGCAGACATGATGAATGCCGCCCGACGCGTTCTTCTCAAGGAAACCCTTGATCGGGGAATTGTCCCCCAACGGATACAGCAGTTCGATCTTGGTATTGGGCAGTTCGACAAACACAACCGTCACGCCGTGATCGGGCTCGTCTTGCGGCTCCGAGACCTTTGCGCCCAGAACATCGCGATATTGCGCAATCCCGGCCTCAAGATCCGGCACAGCAATCGCAACGTGGTTCAGCCGTCCAATCATGGTGTTCTCCTAACGTCTTTAAACTGCCCGATTGACGACAATCTAGGATAGCTGCGCGTTCAGAGACAACTGCGCTTTTGGTCGAATGCCCGTTACTTGGCGGATCATCCCTGCTCTTTCACGCGCGCCAGATGCACTTCGATCAGCGGGCGTTTGCCCATGCGTTGACGTACCGGACGGCGCAAAGCCTGACGGACGGCAAGGATTACCGTGGCATCATCCATGACTTCTTCGTCATTCAGCTGATCAATACGATTGCCGATTTCGGCCGCAAATTGATCCAGACGGGTTTCTTCGCCGGGCTCGTCAAACAGGCTGGGTGCGGTGATCATCGGTTCATTGACCATTTCGCCAAACTGGTTGAGCACCACGGTCACGAACATCACGCCGTTCCAAACGATGCGATTGCGGTTACGGAAGGTATCGGCATCGCGTTTAAGCAACCGACCGCCATCAAGGGCAAGAACACCGGCCTCTGCCACGCCGATAACGTGGGCATCGCCGGGCGCCAGCCGAATAACCGTGCCGTCATGCGGGATCACCTGTTCGGGGATCTGGCATTCCGCACCAAGGGCAGCCTGTTCGCACAGATGGCGGGTTTCGCCATGCACCGGCACCAGAATTTTAGGGCGGGTCAGCTGATACATGCGGGTCAGGTCTTCGCGGCCCGGATGGCCCGATACGTGGATCGGTTCATCACGCGCGGTGATGACTTTGACGCCACGGCGGATCAGCAGGTTCTGGATATAGCCAATCGACTTTTCATTGCCCGGAATTTCACGCGCCGAGAACACAACTGTATCGCCCGGATCGAGTTGAACCGTCGGATGATCGCCCTTGGCAATGCGCGACAATGCGGCACGCGGTTCGCCCTGTGACCCGGTGCAGAGCAAAAGAACCTGATCCTTGGGCACTTCCATGGCGTCTTCGTCGGTCAGCAGGTTCGGATAGCCTTTGAGGTAGCCGACTTCACGCGCGGCCTCTGTCACGCGGTTAAGCGACCGACCGGCAAGCCCGACACAACGGCCGTTTTCGTGGGCGGCCTCGATCACCGACTGTACACGGGCAACGTTGGTGGCAAAGCAGGCAACGGCAATGCGGCCTTGCGGATGTTCAGCGAACAGTTTGGACAGGTTCTTGGCGACGTCGCCTTCGGAGCCTGTTTTGCCCTCCGAGAACACATTGGTCGAATCACACACCAGTGCCATGACGCCTTCGTCGCCCAGTGCTTCGAGCTTTTTGACATCCGATGCCTCGCCGATCTGGGGATCGGGATCGAACTTCCAGTCGCCGGTATGGACAATCAGGCCTTTGGGGGTTCTGATGGCAAGGGCGTTGGGTTCCAGGATCGAGTGCGTCATGGTAACGAATTCGATATCAAAGCAACCAAGCTGGAACCGCCCGCCCAGTTCGATCACATGGATCGGCACCTGATCGGCAAAATCGGTTTCAGACAGCTTGGCCTTAAGGAATTCGGCGGCAAACGGGGTCGCGTAAATCGGGCATTTCAAGCGCGGCCACAGATACGGCACAGCGCCCAAGTGATCTTCGTGCGCGTGGGTCAGAACCAGGCCAAGCAGCTTGTCCTTGCGTTCCTCGATAAAGGTCGGGTCGGGCATGACCACATCGACGCCCGGCAGGCCTTCCTCGCCGAACGAAACCCCCATATCGACCATCAACCATTGATCGTCATAGCCATAAAGGTTCAGGTTCATGCCAATTTCGCCGGAACCTCCGAGCGGCACGAACAAAACCTCATCTTTTGGCAAATACAAATCCACGGAAGCTATATCCTTTGTTTTCGGCGCATCAATTACATGCGGGATAATCGTTCCCCTTGCGTCACGCAAGTCTTTATCCTGTAGGGCGTTCGGTCTGCTGGCTGTTGCGACGATAGATCATCAACAAACCCAGCATCGTCAGATCACCATGCAGATATTCAATTTCATCAACCGCCTTGGTAAAAAGCGGTGCAAGCCCACCGGTTGCGACGACTTTCATCTGATCGACATTTTGCTGCTGGCGGATACGCGCAAGCAACCCTTCGATCATCGAGACATAGCCCCAATAGACCCCTGACTGCATGGCTTCGACCGTGTTTTTGCCCACCACACTGCGCGGGGCTTCGATCGCGACCATCGGCAACTGGGCAGCGGCCATATGCAGGGCCTTGATCGACAGGTTGACCCCCGGCGCAATCACACCGCCAAGGTAATCACCATTGCCGTCGACCACGTCAAAGGTCGTGGCCGTCCCGAAATCAAGCACCACCAGCGGCCCGCCAAACAGTTCATGGGCGGCAATCGCGTTGACAAGGCGGTCAGCGCCGACCTCGCTTGGTCGGTCCATGATGATTTTCATATCAAGATTGACCGCAGGATCACCGACAACCATCGGTTCGACATTGAAATAGCGGCGACACAGGGTCTTGAGGCTGAATTCCGCAGCCGGAACCACGGTGGCGATAATCGCCCCTGTAATCGCATCCTTGGGCACGCCAGACAGCGTGAAAAGATGGTGCAACCACACGCCCAACTCGTCCGCGGTGCGTTCGGTGGTGGTGGAACAGCGCCACTGGCCCTTGATGGTATCGCCATCAAAAACCGCAAAGACGATGTTGGTGTTCCCGGCGTCAATCGCAAGCAACATGATGCTTACAAGCCTCCGCTACAAAGCAAGCTATTTGGTTATATCAGGCGGCAAAGAACACTTCACCAGCCCCGATGCGGTGCTCAAGACCGCTGTCTTCTCTTAGGATAAGTTCGCCACCCTCTTCAAGCCCGACGAAAGTTCCCTGAAGTTCGCGTTCGGTCAGGCGGGCGACAACCGGTTTGCCAATGCCATATCCGCGCGCCAGCCAGGCTTCGCGGATCGGTGCAAAACCGTCCTGTTCCCAGATCGGCAACCAGTGCGCAACGCGCGCAACATAGGTTGAGACCAGATCCGTAACCGACACCGGGGAGCCCAGCGCCGCCAACGAGGTTGCCGGGCGTTCGGCATCGTCGGGGAAAAAGGCGACATTCACCCCTGCCCCGATCACAAGATAGTCGGTTGCTGAGCCCTGATTGGAGGCACTTTCAAGCAGGATACCGCAAATCTTGCGATCATTGACCATCAGGTCATTGGGCCATTTGCAATCCGGGCGCACCATACCGCCGGTGACGGTTTCAACCGCCTCGGCCATGGCAACAGCAATCAGGAAGGTCAGACGGGCGGCTTCGGCCAGTGAACAGGTCGGACGCAGCAACAGCGACGAATACAGATTACCCACCGGTGACGACCAGGCACGGCCACGGCGGCCACGGCCAGACGTCTGGGTTCTGGCTATAACAAGGGCGCCACTTTGGGCGCCCTTGTCTGCGAGGCGCTTGGCCTCTTCATTCGTGCTGTCGATCGTATCCCTTTCGTGAAGGGTGAAACCTTCGGGAAGACGGATCGTTCGCAATGCCATTCTTACATCCCAAACAGCGATGCCGCGGCAACAGCTGCGCTATCCATCAGCGGGTTCGGGAAGAAGACGAAGGCCAGGATGATGATCGTGGCAACCGCCATGATGACATTCATCTCGGTACCATTGCGATCAAAGCCTTCGACCGGCTCGTCGAAATACATGACCTTGATGATACGCAGGTAGTAATAGGCACTGACGACCGAGGTCACCAAACCAATAACTGCAAGCGTCACAAGACCGGCATCGACGGCTGCCTTGAAGACATAGAACTTGCCAAAGAAGCCAGCCAGCGGCGGGATACCTGCCATCGAGAACATGAAGATCGCAGTGATCGCGGCCATCAACGGCTTGGTTTTCGCAAGACCGGCAAGATCGGTGATTTCCTCGTTCATACGGTCGTTACGACGCATGCACAGGATGACGGCAAAGGTGCCAAGGTTCATGACAAGGTAGATACCCAGATAAACCAGAACACCGGTGACACCTTCCTGCGTGCCTGCGGCCAGACCGACAAGTGCGAAACCAACGTGACCGATGGACGAATAGGCCATCAGACGTTTGATGTTTTCCTGACGCAGGGCTGCAAAGGAACCAACCGCCATCGACAGAATGGAGATCAGGACAATGATCTGCTGCCAGTCTTCAACAGCACCGCCAAACGGACCAACGGCAACGCGGATGAACAGTGCCAGACCGGCAATCTTCGGGGCAACCGCAAAGAAGGACGTGACCGGGGTCGGCGCACCTTCATAAACGTCCGGGGTCCACATGTGGAACGGAACGGCGGAAACCTTGAAGCACAGACCGGCAAAGATGAAGGCCAGACCAACCAGCGCACCCAGCGGCAGTTCACCACCGACAAGGGTATTGCCCAGAACGGTGAAGTTCGTGGTGCCGGTAAAGCCATAGACCATCGACATGCCATACAGCAGGATGCCCGAGGCGATCGAACCGAGGATGAAGTATTTCAGACCCGATTCCGTCGAACGCACGGTGTCACGGCGGATGGCAGCGACAACATAAAGTGCAAGCGACTGCAGTTCGAGGCCAAGATACAGCGACAGCATATCGGTTGCCGATACCATCGCCATCATGCCAAGGGTGGCAAGAGAGATCAGGATCGGGAACTCGAAGCGTGCCATGTTTTCACGCTCGGCAAAGTTCATGGCCATGATAATGCCGGTTGCAGAACCGATCAGGATCAGGACCTTGCAGAACTTGGCAAACGGATCAGCACTGAACTGACCAAAGAATGCCGAACCACCATCACCCATTACCACCAGTGCGATGGTAATGACCTGGGCGGCCACTGCCAGCAAGGATACGGTGCGGAAGGATTTGTCCTTGCCGGCGAAAACCCCAAGCATCAACAGCGCCAAGGCAGAAACTGCCATAAACATTTCGGGCAGCGCGGCCCCGAGGTTGAGCATAGAAACTCCCATGTTCATTCCCCTCAATTCGCAGCCAGCTGGGCGGCTTGTGCCGCTGCAGCCTGGGCCGTTTCGACCTGGTTGACGAGGTTCTCAACCGAGACATGCATGATGTCGAGGAAGGAGACCGGATAGACCCCCATCCACAGAACGATGATCACCAGCGGTGCAAAGATAATCCATTCACGCGGGCTCAGATCGAGGATGGTTTTCAGGTTCTCTTTGGTGAGTGCCCCGAAAATAATCCGGCGATAGAGATACAGCGCATAGGCCGCACCAAGGATCAGACCGGTTGCCGCAAAGAAGGCGACCCAGGTGTTGGCTTCGAACGCACCAAGAAGTGCGAGGATTTCACCAACGAACCCGCCCGTACCCGGCAGACCAACCGATGCCATGGTGAAGAACATGAAGATCAGTGCGTAGCTCGGCATACGGTGGACAAGACCACCATAAGCGTCGATTTCGCGGGTATGGATACGGTCATAGACCACACCGACACACAGGAAGAGTGCACCGGAAACCACACCGTGGCTGAGCATCTGGAAGATCGACCCTTCGATACCATGCTGGTTAAAGGTGAATGCACCGATGGTCACAATCCCCATATGGGCGACCGACGAATATGCAATCAACTTTTTCATGTCCTGCTGCGCAAGGGCGACCAGCGACGTGTAGATGATTGCAACAATCGACAGCGTGAAGACGAGCGGTGCGAAGGTTTCAGATGCCAGCGGCATCATCGGCAGCGAGAAACGCAGGAAACCGTAACCACCCATTTTCAACAGCACGCCAGCCAGGATCACAGAACCAGCCGTCGGTGCCTCAACGTGGGCATCGGGCAGCCAGGTATGGACCGGCCACATCGGTACCTTGACGGCAAACGATGCAAAGAAGGCCAGCCACAGCCAGAGCTGCATATTATAATCGAAGCCGTATTCCATCAGGGTCGGGATATCGGTAGTGCCCGCTTCGAAATACATCGCAAGCAGTGCCACCAGCATCAGGACCGAACCAAGAAGGGTATAAAGGAACAGCTTGAACGCGGCATAAACGCGACGCTGACCACCCCAGACGCCGATGATGATGAACATCGGGATCAGGACGCCTTCGAAGAACAGATAGAACAGCAGACCGTCAAGGGCACTGAACATGCCGACCATCATCGTTTCAAGAACGAGGAAGGCGATCATGTATTCCTTCACGCGCTTCTGGATGGCTTCCCAAGCCGACAGGATACAAATCGGTGTCAGGAAGGTCGCCAGCAGGACGAACAGAACGGAAATACCGTCAACGCCCATGTGATAGGAAATGTTCAGACCCGGCATCCAGTCCGCCTGCTCGACGAACTGGAAATCTGCGGTCGTTGCATCGAAGTTCACCCACAGCATCAAGGATACGAGGAACGTGAACCCCGAGGTCCAAAGCGCAACCCAACGGGAATTGCGGGCAACAGTCGCCTCTTCACCATTGATCAGTAGCAGCAGGGCTGCACCGACCAGCGGCAGGAAAGTGACGATCGAAAGAATTGGCCAATCACTCATCGCCCGTTAACCCATCTTCCAAATTGTGTAGGAGACCAGCGCTGCAATGCCGATCAGCATCGCAAATGCATAGTGATAGACGAAACCACTCTGAATGGCGCTGACGCGACGTGCGATGTTACGGCAAGCAGCTGCCACACCATCCGGACCGCAACCATCAATGATGGCACCATCCCCTGATTTCCAGAAGCCATAGCCCAAAGCAAAAGCCGGCTTGACGAAAATCTTGTCATAGAGCTCGTCGAAGTACCATTTGTTCAGCGCGAAGCGGTAAACACCGTTGAAGGTGTTGGCCAGCGTGCGCGGAAGCGACGGTACGAGCTTGTACATGACAATCGCAAGCGACAGACCGGTGATCATGGCAACAAACGGTGCCCATTTCACCCAACCCGGAACATGGTGTGCATTTTCCAGAGCGTTGTGACCTTCAGCCATGAAGAGTGCGCCATTCCAGAAGGTCAGCATTTCTTCAAAGTCGCCGCCACCGAACCAGTCCTTGGCGAACCAGCCGGCAAAGACAGCACCGACGGTCAGGAACAGGAGCGGACCTGTCATAATCGCCGGGCTTTCATGCACGTGCGCCATGGTGCGTTCATCGGCACGCGGTGCGCCGAAGAAGGTCAGGAAGATCAGACGCCAGCTATAGAACGAGGTCATCAGAGCCGCAAGGATACCCGCCCAGAACGCATACAGGCCAACGCCGGTATGTGCCCCATAGGCGCTTTCAAGGATAAGGTCCTTGGAATAGTAACCCGCGAAGCCCGGAACACCAGTAATCGCAAGCGTCCCAATCACCATCACAGCAAAGGTCAGCGGAACCATTTTGGCGATGCCGCCCATCTTGCGCATGTCCTGTTCATCAGACATGGCATGGATGACCGAACCGGCACCAAGGAACAGAAGCGCCTTGAAGAAGCCGTGCGTCATCAGGTGGAAGACACCCGCCGAATAAGCCGACACGCCGCAAGCAAAGAACATGTAGCCCAGCTGCGAACAGGTCGAATAGGCAATGACGCGCTTGATGTCGTTCTGAACACAGCCGATGGTCGCAGCGAAGAACGCCGTCGATGCACCAACGATGGTCACGATCATCAGGGTGGTTTCAGCATATTCAAAGATCGGCGACAGACGCGCGACCATGAACACACCGGCCGTCACCATGGTTGCCGCGTGAATAAGGGCGGAAACCGGGGTTGGGCCTTCCATTGCATCCGGAAGCCATGTGTGCAGACCAAGCTGTGCCGATTTACCCATCGCGCCGATGAACAGCAGGAAGCAGGTGATCTCAAGGGCTGAGAATTCATGGCCCAGGAACATCAGGGTCGTGCCCGCGACTTCTTCGGCATTGCCAAAGATGACGTCGAACTGAACGCTGTCGAACAGGACATAAACCGCAAAGATACCAAGGGCAAAGCCGAAGTCACCGACACGGTTGACGATGAAGGCTTTCATCGCAGCCGCCGACGCCGACGGTTTGGAATACCAGAAACCGATCAGAAGGTACGACGCCAGACCAACGCCCTCCCAGCCGAAGAACAGCTGGATCAGGTTGTCGGCGGTAATCAGCATCAGCATCGCAAAGGTGAACAGGCTGAGATACGCCATGAAGCGCGGCTTGTCCGGGTCATGCGACATATAGCCGATGGAATAGATGTGAACCATCGAGGACACGCCGGTGACAACAATCAGCATCACACAGGTCAGCGTATCGATACGCAGCGACCAGGACGCATCAAAGCTGCCCGACGAAATCCAGGTAAACAGTTCAATCACAACCGGGTTGCCACCCAAGGCAACATCGACAAAGGCAAAGATCGAAATCACAAAGGCAATCACGACACCGGCAACGGTGACCAGCTGTGCCAGACGATCCGACGAGGACACACCATGATGGTGATGACCATGGCCGTCATGCGGGGCATCCTTTGCGGTCGACATGGCGCCGACCAGCGTGATGGCCCCGGCAAGGATTGCCGCGATCAGGGGCAGGAATACAATCAACGGATACATATCTGCCTTACCCCTTCATCATGTTGATGTCTTCAACCGCGATGGTGCCGCGGTTACGGAAATAAACGACCAGGATCGCCAGACCAATTGCCGCTTCAGCCGCAGCAACCGTCAGAACGAATATGGTAAATACCTGTCCGACGAGGTCGCCGAGGAACGACGAGAACGCGACCAGATTGATATTGACCGCCAGCAGCATCAGCTCGATCGACATCATGATGATGATGACGTTCTTGCGGTTCATGAAGATGCCGAAGATCCCGAGTGTGAAAAGGATCGCCGCGACGGTCAGATAATGTGCAAGACCGATTTCCATCAGATCCCCCTTCCGACCGGAACTTTTTTGACTTCAAGCGTATCAGCGCGGGTACGCTTGACCTGCTCGGAGATTTTCTGACGACGGACACCTTCACGGTGACGCAGTGTCAGGACAATTGCGCCAATCATCGCAACAAGCAGAACCAGACCAGCCGCCTGGAAGATGTATGCGTAATCGGTGTAGATCAGTTGACCGAGTGCTTCGACGTTGGTCAGACCTGCCGGTGTCGGCTGCGCGAGAACCGCGACCGCCTCGTCGGTTAGGGTCCAGCCAGCGCCAACCAGTGCCAGTTCGACAAACAGAACAACCGCGATCAGAACGCCGATCGGCAGATAGTTCAAAAAGCCCTGACGCATTTCGACAAAGTTAATGTCGAGCATCATGACGACGAACAGGAACAGGACTGCAACCGCGCCGACATAGACGACGACCAGCAGCATGGCGAGAAACTCGGCACCCAGCAGGACGAAAAGTCCGGCTGCGTTAAAGAATGTCAAGATCAGCAACAGTACCGAATGCACCGGGTTGCGAACGGTCACAACCGCAGTCGCGGACAAGACCGCGACGGTAGCAAACAGGTAAAAAGCCAAAGCCTGTACGACCATAAGGTACCCCCTTGGCGAACCGTTGCTGCCCCAATGGCTTACAACGGCCCATGAACTCTCTTTCTAACGATCAGACGCGACACTTACCGATAAGGTGCGTCTGCCTCCAATCGTGCAGCAAGCTCGGCTTCCCAACGCTCGCCGTTTGCCAGCAGCTTGTCCTTGTCATAGAACAGCTCCTCGCGGTTTTCGGTTGCGAACTCGAAGTTCGGACCTTCGACGATGGCATCCACCGGGCAGGCTTCCTCGCAGAAGCCACAATAGATGCATTTCGTCATATCAATGTCGTAACGCGTGGTACGACGCGAACCATCGTTGCGCGGTTCGACCTCAATGGTGATGGCCTGTGCCGGGCAAATGGCTTCGCAAAGTTTGCAGGCGATGCAACGCTCTTCGCCGTTCGGGTAACGGCGCAGTGCGTGTTCGCCACGGAAACGCGGGCTCAGCGGACCTTTTTCGTACGGGTAGTTGATCGTCACCTTGGGCTTGAACATATATTTCAAGGTGAGCGCCATTCCCGAAACGAGTTCCGCGAGCAGGAAGCTCCGGGCCGTCCGATCAATAAATGACATCGTTTACCTCTCTCTTTCCGATGCGCGGCGATCAGGCCGGGACCTTGTCAAAAACAACGAGGAACGTGGCAACCAGCATGACCCATGCGAAGGACAGCGGCAGGAAGATTTTCCAGCCCAGACGCATCAGTTGGTCATAACGGTAACGCGGGAAGGTTGCACGGACCCACAGGAAGATGAACAGAACGAAGCAGATCTTGATGATGAACCAGATTGCGCCCGGGATGAATTCGAGGAACGGCAACGGCGCGCTCCAGCCACCCAGGAACAGAATGGCGCACAGGCCACTCATCAGGATCATGTTCGCGTATTCACCCAGGAAGAACAGCGCAAAGGTCATCGCCGAATAGTCGACGTTATAACCCGAGACCAGTTCGGCTTCCGCTTCGGGAAGGTCAAACGGTGCGCGGTTGGTTTCTGCCAGAATGGATACGATGAAGACGATGAACATCGGGAAGTGATAAACGAAGTTCCACTCCCAGATACCACCGACCTGCCCGCGGACAATGTCGCTGAGATTCAGCGAACCGGTCGTCAGCAGAACCGAGATGATGATCAGGCCAATCGAAATCTCATACGAAACCATCTGGGCGCCGGAACGCAGCGCACCAAGGAAGGCGTATTTGGAGTTCGATGCCCAACCGGCCATCACGATACCGTAAACACCCAGCGAAGAAATCGCGAAGATGTAAAGAATACCGACATTCAGATCGGCCAGAACCATACCCTCGTCGAACGGAATAACCGCCCAGGCAATGATTGCCAGAATAAAGGTCAGCATCGGGGCGATGATGAACACGCCCTTGTTCGCGCTGCTCGGAATGATTGTTTCTTTCAGAAACAGCTTCAAACCATCGGCAAGCGGCTGCAGAAGGCCAAACGGCCCCACAACGTTCGGGCCCTTACGGAGCTGAATAGCACCGATGACCTTACGCTCGGCGTAGGTCAGATAGGCGACAGCACCCAGCAACGGCAGGACAATCGCCAGAATTTTGGCGACGATCCAGACGAGCGGTTCAATATATCCGTCCCAAAGAAGTTCCATCGGTCAAACCGTATCTTTTGCGTTTCGTCCCAAAATTGGGACACCCCCTTGCGGGATGAGCGACGATCAGATCGTCGCTCCCCTTACTCAGGCAACCTTCTCGGCAGCCGCATCCTTGACAAAGGCCTCAGTACATTTGGCCATCGTCACCGAAGCACGGCTGATCGGGTCGGTCATATAGAAATTGCGAACCGGCGATACGAAGCCATCAGACTTCATGTCACCTGACACACCGAAATCGGTCCATTCTGCCTTGGTCGGAACGTTCAGCGACGCAAAGGTCGGGCTGAGTTCCACCATACGCGAGCGAACGGCATCGATATTGTTGTATGGCAGGGTCAGATCCAGCGCACCGGAAAGTGCACGAACAATCGCCCAGTCCTCACGCGCGTCACCAACCGGGAAGATCGCACGCCAGCCCTGCTGGGCGCGGCCTTCGGTGTTGACATAGGTGCCATTCTTTTCCGTGTAAGCAGCACCCGGCAGGATCACGTCGGCTGCCTGTGCACCGGCATCGCCCATCGCACCCTGGTAAATGACAAATGCCTTTTCCAGTTTGCTCATGTCGACTTCGTCGGCACCGAGAAGATAGACAACCTCGATATCGCCTTTGGCAGCACCATCGAGAATGTCATTGGTTACCAGACCGCCCTCACCCGGCACGAAGCCAAGATCAAGGCCGCCAACACGTGATGCCGCAGTGTGCAGAACGTTAAAGCCGTTCCATTCACCGGAAACCATGCCGTATTTCTCGGCAATGGCGCGGGTGGCAGCAAGAACCGCGTCACCGTCTTCACGGTTAAGCGCGCCCATACCGACAATGATCATCGGCTTTTCAGAAGCCTTGAGAACCTTGGCGAACTCGTTCTTGCCATCCAGGATTTCGTGGAGGGTTTCCGGACCGGCACCAAGATAATCGTTCTTGTAGGTCGGATCCCACTTTTCACCAATGATGCCGACCTTGAAATCGCCAGCTGTCGTGCGCCAGCGTTTGCGCAGACGGGAATTGATGATCGGCGCTTCGGCACGAACATTGGCACCAACGATCAGGCAGGCATCTGCCTCGTCAATACCGGCAATCGTGCTGTTGAAGATATAGGAGGCACGCGGACCACCGATCTTCGATCCGTCCTGTCGGCAATCAAGGTTCGGCGAACCAAGTTTACCCATCAGATCTTTCAGCGCGGTCATCGATTCACAATCGACCGTGTCACCCGCAAGAGCGGCAATTTTCTTGCCATCCAGGCCAGAAACCTTTGCCTTGATCGCAGCAAATGCTTCGTCCCAGCTTGCCGGCTGCAGCTTGCCATCCTTGCGAACATACGGACGGTCAAGGCGCTGACGTTTCAGGCCATCAATGGCGTAACGGGTTTTGTCCGAAATCCATTCTTCGTTGATGTCTTCGTTGGTGCGCGGCAAAACGCGCATCACTTCGCCGGTACGGGCATCGATACGAATGTTCGAGCCAACCGCGTCCATGACATCGACGCTATCAGTTTTCTTGAGCTCCCACGGACGCGCGGTAAAGGCATACGGCTTGGAGGTCAGAGCACCGACCGGGCACAGGTCAACCAGGTTGCCTGAAAGCTCGGAGTTGATGGAGGCTTCGATATACGGTCCGACTTCGGTGTCCTCGCCACGGTAAACAGCACCCATGGTGCCGACACCGGCGACTTCCTCGGAGAAGCGAACGCAACGGGTGCAGTGGATGCAACGGGTCATGATCGTTTTGACGATCGGGCCCAGTTCCTTGTCCTTTACCGCACGTTTTTTCTCGGCGTAACGTGACGAGTCAAAACCATAGGCCATGGCCTGGTCCTGAAGATCACATTCACCACCCTGGTCACAAATCGGGCAATCCAGCGGGTGGTTGATCAGCAGGAATTCCATCACGCCGTTGCGTGCCTTTTTCACAAGGTCGGAATCGGTTTTGATCACCATTCCATCTGCCGCAGGCATGGCGCAGGATGCGACCGGTTTCGGCGCACGTTCCATTTCCACCAGACACATACGGCAGTTGCCGGCGATTGACAGGCGTTCGTGATAGCAGAAACGCGGGATTTCCTTACCGGCCTCTTCACAGGCCTGAAGGACTGTCGCCCCGGCTTCTACTTCAACTTCAATACCGTCAACTGTTAGTTTCGGCATGTCTCAATCCCTCTCAACAGGCCTCTCTCAGGCCGCGATCCGTGCGCGATATTCCTTGATCCGACGTTCCATTTCGGGACGGAAGTGACGGATAAGGCCCTGAATCGGCCATGCAGCAGCATCGCCAAGCGCACAAATGGTGTGGCCTTCGACCTGTTTGGTCACATCCCACAACAGATCAATCTCATCGAGCGTGGCTTCGCCGCGAACCATGCGCGTCATCATGCGCATCATCCAGCCGGTACCTTCACGGCACGGCGTGCACTGACCACAGCTTTCATGCTTGTAGAATTCCGACAGACGCGCGATCGCGTAGACAATGTCAGTCGACTTGTCCATGACGATGACAGCAGCGGTCCCAAGACCGGAGCCGACTTCACGCAGACCGTCAAAGTCCATCAGAACGTCATCACAGACGTCTTTGGGCATCAGCGGAACAGATGAACCGCCCGGAATAACCGCAAGAAGGTTGTCCCAGCCGCCGCGAACGCCGCCGCAATGCTTTTCGATCAGTTCCTTGAGCGGGATGCTCATGGCTTCTTCGACAGTGCACGGCTTTTCAACGTGACCGGAAATGGCAAACAATTTGGTGCCGTGGTTGTTTTCACGGCCAAACCCGGCGAACCACGAACCGCCACGACGCAGAATGGTCGGAACAGCAGCAATCGATTCGACGTTGTTCACCGTGGTCGGGCAACCGTAAAGGCCTGCGTTCGCCGGGAACGGCGGTTTCAGGCGCGGCTGACCCTTTTTACCTTCGAGGCTTTCGATCAGGGCGGTTTCTTCGCCACAGATGTAAGCACCGGCACCGAGATGCAGGTAAAGGTCAAAGTCCCAACCCGAACCACAGGCGTTTTTACCGATCAGACCAGCTTCATAAGCCTCGTCAATCGCGCGCTGCAGGTTGGATGCCTCGTGATAGAATTCACCACGGATATAAATATAGGCCGCATGCGCATTCATCGCGAAGCTGGCCAGAAGGCAACCTTCGACCAGAGTGTGCGGATCATTGCGCATGATTTCGCGGTCTTTACAGGTCCCCGGCTCGCCTTCGTCGGCATTGACGACAAGGTAGCTCGGACGACCATCGGATTCCTTGGGCATGAAGGACCATTTGAGGCCGGTCGGGAAGCCTGCGCCCCCACGACCACGCATACCGGATGCTTTCATCTCATCGATGATCCAGTCGCGGCCTTTTTCGATCAATGCCTTGGTACCATCCCAGTTGCCACGGGACTGCGCGCCTTTAAGGCCGAAATCCTGGAAACCATACAGGTTGGTAAAGATACGATCCTTATCCTGCAGCATATCAGGCGTCCCCTTCGCTTGCATCAGCATCCTGCGGGGCTGCGCCGCAGCCACAGAATGCCTTCAGAACCTTCGGACCATCGATCGGCTCGCACCCTTTGCGGCCGCTCTGCGGACCGGCTTTCGGCTTCTCGCCCTTTTTGAGGACATCGAGGATGGCCTTGGTCGTTTCCGGCGTCAGGTCTTCGTAATAATCGTCGTTGATCTGCATCATCGGTGCGTTGACACACGCCCCAAGGCATTCGACTTCGATCATGGTGAACTGACCGTCTTCGGTGGTTTCACCAACGCCAATGCCGAGTTCCTTTTTGCAGGTATCGACAACGTCGGCAGAACCGCGAAGCCAGCACGGCGTCGTGGTGCAAACCTGGATGAAGTTCTTACCCACCGGGGCAAGGTTATACATCGTATAGAAGGTTGCGACCTCGTAGACGCGAATGGCCGGCATTTCGAGCATGTCGGCAATGTAATCCATTGCGACGGTCGGAACCCAGTTACCTTCGGTCTGACGCTGTGCCAGATCAAGCAGCGGCATGACCGCGCTCTGCTGGCGGCCTTCCGGATACTTGGCGATGATCTTCTTTGCCTTTTCCTGATTTTCAGGCGTGAAAGCAAAGCTGGTCGGCTGAAGCTCTTTCGGAGCTGGTCTTCTCAAATGGCTCATCGGTCAATCTCACCGAACACGATATCTAGCGACCCGATATTGGCAACGACGTCGGCCAGCATGTGACCTTTGGACATGAAGTCGATGCCTTGGAGGTGCGGGAACCCCGGGGCGCGGATTTTGCAGCGATACGGACGGTTCGAGCCATCCGAAACAAGATACACACCAAACTCGCCTTTCGGTGCCTCGACCGTGGCATAGCATTCCCCGGCCGGTACGTGGAAACCTTCAGTGAAGAGTTTGAAGTGGTGAATAAGGGCTTCCATCGAACGCTTCATTTCGGCGCGCGACGGCGGTGCCACTTTGTTGTTTTCAACAATGACAGGGCCATCCGGCATATTTTTGATGGCCTGCTTGATGATTTTCAGCGACTGCCACATTTCCTCGAAACGGACAAGGAAGCGGTCATAGCAATCGCCGTTCTTGCCGACAGGAATGTCGAAGTCGAATTCTTCGTAAGAGTCATAGGGCTGCGATTTGCGCAGATCCCACGCCAGACCCGATGCACGGATGTTCGGACCGGTGAAACCCCAGTCAAGGGCCTCTTCGGCGCTTACGATACCGATATCAACCGTACGCTGTTTGAAGATACGGTTGCCGGTCAGAACGCGGTCGAAGTCTTTCATAAAGATTTCGTACTGGTCTGCCCATGCGTCGATATCATCAAGCAAGCCTGCCGGAAGATCGGCAGCAACGCCACCCGGACGGAAGTAGTTGGCGTGAAGACGGGCGCCACAGGCGCGCTCATAGAATTCCATGAGCTTTTCACGTTCTTCAAAGCCCCACAGAAGCGGGGTCATCGCACCAACGTCCAGTGCAAACGCGGTGAGGTTCAAAATGTGGTTCAGAATACGACCGATTTCCGCATAAAGAACACGGATATACTGCGCACGCTTGGGCACTTCGACGCCCATCAGCTTTTCGATGGCCAGGCAATATGCATGTTCCTGGTTCATCGGTGCGACATAGTCGAGACGGTCGAAATACGGAGTTGCCTGAATATAGGTCTTATATTCGATCAGCTTTTCCGTACCACGGTGCAGAAGACCAATATGCGGGTCGGAACGTTCGACGACTTCGCCGTCCATTTCCAGAACCAAACGCAGAACGCCGTGCGCCGCAGGGTGCTGCGGGCCGAAGTTCATGGTCATGTTTTTGATTTTTTGTTCGGACATCAGGCGTTGCCCTCCGCCTTTTCATCACCCGGAAGAACATGCTGGATGCCTTCCCATGGGCTTTCGAAATCGAAATTACGGAAATCCTGAACCAGTTTGACCGGCTCGTAGACAACACGCTTCTGTTCGTCGTCATAACGCACTTCGACATACCCGGTCAGCGGGAAGTCCTTGCGCAGCGGATGACCTTCAAAACCGTAATCGGTCAGAATACGGCGGGGATCCGGATGACCGGCGAAGAAGATACCGTACATGTCCCACGCTTCGCGCTCGAACCAGTCGGCGGCGCTGAACAGCGAAACACAGCTTGGTACCGGGGTGTCTTCGTCAGTACGGACCTTCACACGAATGCGCAGGTTATGCTTCAGAGACAGCAGGTGATAGACGACGTCAAAACGCTCAATGCGTTCCGGGTAGTCCGCACCACAAACATCAATCAGCTGCTTGAACAAGCAGCCGGTATCATCCCGAAGGAAGGTCAGAACTTTAAGGATATCATCGCGCTTGGCGACGATGGTCAGCTCGCCGTAACGAATCTCGCTTTCGAGAATTTCGTTGGCCAGCTGTGACGCCACCAGATCTTTCAGATCTTTCAAAGCAGCGCTGTTATCGCTGAGCAGTTCGCTCATGCAAGCCCCCTATTACGGATCAGCGTGTCAGGACACCGGTACGGCGGATTTTCTTTTGCAGCTGCATCACGCCGTAAATCAGCGCTTCGGCTGTCGGCGGGCACCCGGGAACGTATACGTCCACCGGCACAACACGATCACAACCGCGCACCACCGAATAAGAATAGTGATAGTAACCGCCGCCATTGGCGCACGAGCCCATCGAAATAACCCAGCGCGGCTCTGCCATCTGGTCATAGACCTTGCGCAGTGCCGGGGCCATTTTGTTGGTCAGGGTACCAGCAACGATCATCACGTCCGACTGACGCGGGCTTGGGCGGAAAACCAGACCATAACGGTCAAGGTCATACCGCGACGCCGCCGAATGCATCATCTCAACAGCACAGCAGGCCAGACCGAAAGTCATCGGCCACAAGGAACCGGTGCTTGCCCAGCTTGCGAGTTTATCGAGATTGGCAAGGACAAAGCCCTTGTCGTTCATCTCGTCAAACACGCCCTTAAGCATTGCATCCTGATCCGAACCGGGTGCCAGGGGTGCGCCTGAGTTGGTGCTCACTCCCATTCCAAAGCTCCCTTCTTCCATTCGTAGATAAAGCCGACCGTCAAAACAGCCAGGAAGATCACCATCGATACAAAGCCGAATGTTCCGATATCACCGAGGGTTACAGCCCACGGGAACAGGAAGGCGACTTCGAGGTCGAAAATAATGAACAAGATTGCGACCAGATAGAACCGAACGTCGAACTTGATGCGCGCGTCTTCGAACGGCGCAAACCCGCATTCGTATGCGGACAGTTTCTCGACATCCGGTGCCTGCTTGGCAAGAACCAGCGACGCGATGACGATTACCGCCGAAAGACCGACGGCGATCCCGATGAACACCAGGATCGGAAGATATTCCGAAAGAAGCTCTTGCATCTCTCTGACCTCTCAAGAACAGGCCTTTTGACCCGACCAGGTCCCCACCTGGCCAATTACGGCGCACCATAACGTATGCACCGCACAAGTTCCAGTCCCCAAGCACGTTGAACATGCTCTAAGACCGGAAACTTTCTAATCTTTTTACCGTTTACTATCGTCCGATATCGGGCTGGACGTCGAGATGATCAAGACCCAATCGTGCGAAGCAGCATTAGCAACACAAGAAAAGGCGACCGCGGAAAAGACAATTCGCCCTAAAAAAGACAACAGATGATGGATCATGGCGCGAGCGACGAGACTTGAACTCGCGGCCTCCGGCGTGACAGGCCGGCGCTCTAACCAACTGAGCTACGCCCGCAAAATGACCATCAATCGGCGCGCCTTTGTTAGACCACCCCCCAAACCAAGTCAAGCAGCTAGCAACGATTTCAACCCATTCGACAATTGCGCCCGCAAACATCACCCGCTGCGGGGTAATTTGGCCCCGAAATTGTACGGCATTAATCAATTTTGTACATTTAGGGCGCTTTATACCGATGGGGCTTTGCAAAGGGGTGTCGGCTTTTATAGAATTGTTGACAAATAACCCCTATCTTACGGTGCGATAGAGGCAGGTTCGGGCGTCAGGTTCCACCCCGAACAGAGTCATTACGACGGAGAAGACCACCCGTGGGGCGCGTAAAAGAAGAATACAGATCACTGGCCGGACCTGAAAAGGCAGCGATTCTCATGCTTGCTCTTGGGGAAGAGCACGCAACCAAGATGTTCAGCATGATGGATGACGAGGAAATCAAAGAGATTTCCCAAACCATGTCGAGCCTGGGTACGATCAACTCTAATATCGTTGAGCGCCTTTTCGTCGAATTCGCTGACCAGCTTTCTTCAACCGGGTCACTGGTCGGTTCGTTTGATACCACCGAACGCCTGCTTTCCAAGGTACTGCCAGAAGACCGCGTGAACGGCATCATGGAAGAGATCCGCGGTCCTGCGGGTCGTACCATGTGGGACAAGCTCAACAACGTGAACGAAGCGGTTCTGGCGAACTACCTTAAAAACGAATATCCGCAAACCGTCGGTGTGGTTCTGTCCAAACTCAAACCCGCACATTCTGCGTCGGTTCTGTCTCTTTTGCCGGAAAACTTCTCGATGGAAGTCATCATGCGTATGCTGCGCATGGAAGCGGTTCAGAAAGAAGTTCTCGATAACATTGAAAAGACGCTGCGCACCGAGTTCATGTCGAACCTTGCGCGCGGTTCGCGCGGTGACAACCACGAACTGATGGCGGATATCTTCAACAGCCTGGACCGCCAAAGTCAGGACAGATTTCTTACTGCGCTCGAAGAACGCAACCGTGATTCGGCCGAGAAGATCAAAGCCCTTATGTTCACCTTCGAAGACCTTGCGCGGCTTGACAACAACGGCGTTCAGACGCTGCTGCGTCAGGTCGAAAAGGACAAGCTTGCCCTGGCCCTGAAAGGGTCGACCGATCAGATGCGCGACCTGTTCTTCAAGAACATGTCCGAACGTGCCGGCAAGATGATGAAGGAAGATATGGACGCGCTTGGCCCGGTCCGTCTGTCAGACGTCGAAGAGTCGCAGATGATGATCGTCCAGCTGGCCAAGGAACTGGCCGCACAGGGCCAGATCGTCATTTCCGAAGGCGGTGCCGAAGACGAAATGGTCTTCTAGAGCCAAACAAAATGCCGCAACAGCACAAACACCAAAGGGACAGCCAACGCTGTCCCTTTTTTCGTTCGTCAGGCGCGATCAGATGGGGGAATATCCCACAAGCTAAGCCAACTACCCTGCCCTAGCCCAGAATGACGTTAGGGACCGGATCAGAGATCGACTGAATTTCCCAGCGCAGGCGGTTCTGACCGTTGATTTCACGGAATTCTGCCGCGTTGTGGCTGCGCACCCCTGCGGTCGTGCGGACCTCGATCTTACCGGTCATCTGGTAACCGAGTGCAGTCAGGCGGTCCTGATACTGATCAGGGACGAAGCCGCCCCGAATTTCAACGGTGTTTCGCTCTGAATTAAAGAACATTTCCAGTATGCGCGATTGCCGGCGGACAAAGACGAAGCTTTTTTCGCGCATGATGTTGCCACGCTTTTCATAGACCATGTTAAACACGCCGCGCCCGGTATAGGTCAGCTGTCTTACAGCCGAATCGCGCTTGAGATCTGCCAGAACCTTGGCGACCTTTTCCTTTTCACCCTCCGCATCCAGGCTCTTGTCCAGAAGGCCTTGGGTAATGTTTGGCTGTACCAGCAAACCGCGGTAGCTCAGCCGGTAATCGCCATTACGCTCCATGGACAGATCAATGGTGAAGGCCTCCGGCAAATAGCAGCTGGCAAGCATCAGTGGCAAACATAGAACGATCAGAACCTGTCGGCATATCGACCATGTTTGACGCGCGAAGCGCTTTGACATTGCTGCCGGGCTGATACGCTCAGGGCCAGACGGATGGCGGGCCGGATTGCTGTTCATCTTGAAGGTTCCGATTCTCTTGACCATGGCATCAACAGTGCCTGTCTGCCGACCAAGCGTCAACTTATACAAGCCCCTGTCCGAAGGACGATATGGGGAAGCAAAGCAACTGCTTACAGGAGGTCTGGATACGCAAAATCCGGAAACGAAAAAAGGCAGCCTTTAGGGCTGCCTTTATCATG
>NZ_AMRN01000008.1 GCF_000300275.1 Thalassospira profundimaris WP0211
AACCCGTCGCTTTCGCTGTTTGATTTTGGCTAAATCAACTTCCGTTATTGCACTGGAATACCGCGCGTTTTCTTTTGGCTTGGTCCCAGCAACACCGGCGCATAACCCATCAAAAACGCCAGCCATCCGCCAAGCCACATCAGGGTGGCAATTGCCAGAACCGTGACGTAATGCGCGTCGCTTTGGCCCGCCAAAATCCGAAATACAGTGGAAAACCAGATCAAGCCAAAGGCTGTATTCAGCATCACGCTTGCCCGCACTTCCCGCCCGGTATGACCAAGGGCGGCCCGCCCGGCGATGGCAATGATCATGCAACTCATCGCCCCGCCGGTAAGCGCATGCAGGGCATCACGGCTGCTCATGATATCAGGCCACAGGATCGCAACGCCCAGCAGGACAAGCCCGGCAGGCACCCAGAAATAACCAAGATGCAGCATGATCACGATGGGTTCGCGCCAGCTATGCACGCCGCGCCATCGGATCAAACGGATGGCATGGATAGTTCCGGCAAACAGCAACACAGAACCGGCAATCACCCCCGCCGGATCAAGG
The DNA here is from genome assembly GCF_000300275.1 of Thalassospira profundimaris WP0211. GTDB lineage: Bacteria > Pseudomonadota > Alphaproteobacteria > Rhodospirillales > Thalassospiraceae > Thalassospira > Thalassospira profundimaris. Next base: position 553 of record NZ_AMRN01000008.1, read on the forward strand.
ATCACGGCAACGATGCCAAGCGCAATACTGGCCAGACACACCATGTCAAACCGCCCGAACATGGCAGGCATCGGCGCGCTGATCTGTTCGCGCTGCATCCAGTTTCGGGTAAAGGCCGGGATCACCCGCCCGCCAATCAACCCGATCAGCAAGATGATCGTCAGAATCGCGGTTTGATACAACAGAACCGGATCAAGGGCGATGACATCAAGGCAAGCCGCAACAAACAGTCCATCAAACAGCGGGATCACCGAGATAACGGCCAGAACCCGCATATTGCGGTAATTGCGCGCAGCCACCAGTTCCCGCACACCAAGGGCCAGCAAGAAGATGAAATAAATAAGCGCCCCGGCAATCGTCAAAGCCGGGTCCAGAGTCTCGCCAAACCCAATCGCCAACCGCCCGACCAGCCAGCTTGTGGTTAACGCCATTAACATGGGCCCGGAAATCGGTGGGCGGCTTGTCCAGTTGGCAATCGCGGTCAGCAAGAATCCCCCGATGGCCGCCCCGCCAAACCCGAAAATCATTTCATGCGCATGCCACCATGACCCTGTTCCCAGAATGGGGGTCGCAATGCCATGCACAAAACCCGCCACCCACCAGACAACAGCCACGATGGCCAGCACCCCGGCCAGCAGGAAAAGCGGGCGAAAAGCCCCGGTCCAGAACGGATGTGTGGCCCTGTGTGGTTCGGTAATCGAAATCGGCGCGGTTCTGCCAGCCATGACATACCTCCAGAATGTTGGAATGCGTCATAGTAGCGATCAAACCTGATCGCGCCTTGATGTTGCGCAATTCGTTGGGATGGCGTTTTGGCGGGCTGGTGTTGCCTTTGCGTGAAATCCCGCACCTTTTTGAACGATAAGCCTTTTCAACCGCGTTTAACGCGCTAGATTAGGAGCATCAATTTCTTTGCAGTTGCTTGATCAAGGACTGCGCCCCGAAACATGACAGGAGTCCTGTTCACCATGAAGATCACGTTTTCCGATCTCGCCATTCCGAAAACCGGTGCCGTTATCGCCTTTGCGACCGAGGGTGCCGATCTGATGCCCAGTGCCGTCGCACTTGATGAGGCAACCGGGGGTGCGATCACCAAGGCGATCAAGGCGTCGACCTTCAAGGGCAAAACCGGCCAAAGCCTTCAGGTGCTGGCTCCCTCCAATGTCGATCTGTCGCGCGTGATCATTTTCGGGATCGGCAAGGAAGCCGAATTTGACGTGATCGCCGCCCAGAAACTTGGTGGCTCCGTCACCGCCCGTGCGCTCTCGACTGGGGAGAAAGAACTTTCCGTTCTGTTTGATATGGAAAACCTCGCCTGTGATTTCGCAACCGGTGCGATGCTGCGCGATTATCGTTTCGATAAATACCGCACCACCGAGACCAAGGAAGACAAACCGGTCCTGAAGGCCTTTGATATCGCCACCCGCGATCACAAGGACGCCAAGAAACAGTTTGAAAGTGCCAAAAAGGTCGTCGAAGGCGTGTTTTTCACCCGCGATCTGGTGTCTGAGCCGGCCAACATTCTTTATCCGGAAAGCTTCGCCAAGGAAGTTTCCGCCCTTGAAAAACTGGGTGTCGAGATTGACGTCCTTGACGAAAAGGAAATGAAAAAGCTCGGCATGGGCGCACTTCTGGGTGTTGCCATGGGCTCGGCTCGCAAACCGGCCATGGTCGTCATGCGCTGGAACGGCGGCAAGAAAAAGGACGCGCCGATTGCCTTCGTGGGCAAGGGGGTGACCTTTGATACCGGCGGTATTTCGATCAAGCCGGCTGCCGGCATGGAAGACATGAAATGGGATATGGGCGGTGCCGGTGTGGTTTCCGGCCTGATGAAGGCACTCGCCGGTCGCAAGGCGAAATGCAACGTGGTTGCGGTGCTTGGCCTTGTTGAAAACATGCCGTCCTCAACCGCACAGCGTCCGGGCGATGTTGTGACCTCGATGTCCGGGCAGACGATCGAAGTCATCAATACCGATGCCGAAGGCCGTCTGGTTCTCTGTGATGCGCTGACCTATGTGCAGGAAAAATACGATCCGCGTCTGATTGTTGACCTCGCGACCCTGACGGGCGCTGTCATCATCGCACTTGGACATGAAAATGCCGGTCTGTTTTCCAACAATGATGATCTGGCGACCCAGATCACCACGGCGGGCCTGTCGGTTGACGAAGGCGTCTGGCGTTTGCCGCTGTCGCCGGCCTATGACAAGCAGCTTAAATCTGACATTGCCGATATGAAAAACGTTGGCGGTCGTCCGGCCGGTTCGATCACCGCCGCCCAGTTCCTCAAACGCTTTATCACCAAGGATCGCCCGTGGGCGCATCTTGATATCGCCGCCATGGCATGGTCGACCGCGGACAAGGAAGTCGTGCCGAAAGGCGGCACCGGCTTTGGGGTGCGTCTGCTTGATCGCTTTGTCGCCGATAACTACGAGTCCTGATTTCAGGAACGCATAACTGAATAAAAGACGGGGCAGGATGATGATCATCTTGCCCCGTTTTTGCTTTCGCGATACTCAATTGGCTATGGCTGATATCTGGTTTTACCATCTCACCAGCATGCCGCTGGAACGGGCCCTGCCCACGCTGCTCTCCAAAACGCTGGAGCGCGAAAAGCGTGCCGTGGTGATGACCGGTGTCGAAGAGCGGGTCGAGGCGATCAATACCCTGCTTTGGACCTATGACCCTGCAAGCTGGTTGCCCCATGGTTCCAAATCCGACGGCGATGCCGAAATGCAGCCGGTCTGGCTGACGGCCGAGGATGAAAATCCCAACAATGCCCAGTTCCTGTTCCTGACCGACCGCGCCATGAGCGACAAGGTCGGCGATTATGAACGCGTCATCATGCTGTTTGATGATCGCGATCACGATGCGGTTTCTGAAGCCCGCACGCGCTGGAAAGACTGGAAAGACGCCGGACACAAACTGTCCTACTGGCAACAAACCCCGCAAGGTGCTTGGGAAAAAAAGGCCGAAAGCTGAGTGCTTCCGGCCTTTGTTGTTTCAAGGTTCTGTTCAGATTTCCTTGATCAATAACACCCAGTTCTGACCACGATTTTCCCAACCTTCCTTGACCATCGGGCGTTGGGCACAGGCCACAAAGCCTTGGCGTTGATAAAGGCGAATGGCGTCGGGATTGCCATCCGATGCAATCAGGCTAACGGTCTTTTTACCGGCATGCCGGGCATTGGCCTCGGCCCGTGCCAGCAATGCCGATCCAATCCCCTGATCGCGGTGGGCCGGAAAGACGGCAAGGACATTGATGTACCAGCTGCCCGTTGCCAGACTTTCAAGTTCAAGGATCGGTACGAATATCGCCGGGATATCCGCCGGGTCAAACGGCTCTGGCTGATCGGGTTGGGCATAATCGACAAGTGCCGCAACGGTTTCACCATGACAGACGGCAAGCGTGGTGTTGCGATATGAAAAACCGCCTTCATCACGTTGTGCGCGTCTGCGACCGACATCAAAGGCCGTCTCGCTGCCATCTGCCATGTCTTGCCACAAATAGACCGGCAAACCTTCACCGGCGATATTGATCAGCTGGGCCATCGCATCGGCATCCGATTTGGTCGCCCTGACAAAGCTCGTCACCGGCCGCGGGTGGCGCGGGTGTTGCGGGTGGTTCGGATGGGCGGCACCCTTATGTGCCGCCCGTTCCAGTACGGGTTCTGCAATCATTGCTCGTATCCTGTTTCTTTTTGGGTTTTCGTGTTTGGTTCTTAGGCGCCTGCTGCCAAAAGGCGCGGCAGGGCATGTTTGGTCATGGCCGCAACATGGCGATGGTCTGTGCCGCAACAACCGCCAATCACCGCCAGATTGGGCAGCAGATCAACCAGATCGTGATAAAGCTGTCCCAGTTCTTCCGGATCGCCATCATCAAGATGCGTGCTGGCATCAAGTTCGGCGTGGCTTTGGCGCGATGCATTGGCCCGCACACCACAAATGCGCGTTTTCCAGTCGCCGCTTTCTTCCAGTCGGTCGCGGAAATGATCCGGGTGGGCACAGTTGATCATGTAATAGGCCGGATAGGCCCCAGTTTCGGCATCAACCATGGTAATCGCATCACGGATCGTCTCGCCGCTGGGCAGGTTGCCATCGGTTTCAACCGTGAACGAAATGACGCAAGGAATATCAACATCCCGGCAGGCAAGGGCGATGCCGATGGCTTCCTCGGGATAGTTGATGGTCACGACCGACACCATATCGACACCCGTCTTGGCAAAGGTCACGATCTGCGGGGCGTGACAGGCGCGCGCCTGATTGATCGTCATCCGGTCTGATGGCACATATCCGTCACCGCGCGGCCCGATATTGCCGCTGATCAGGCACGGTGTAGCATCCGAATGATAACGATCGCGAAGCTCCGCCATCAGGGCGATGGCCTTGCGGTTGATGGCGGCCAGATCATCCTCGTCATAGCCGATCCTGGCCCCCCAGTCGCGATTGGCGCGCCATGTCGGGCTTTCAAGGATAAATCCGGCTTCGGCCTGTTTGGCCAGTTCAAGATAACGTTCGTAATAGGCGGTGATACGCGCACAGCCCGCATCCGTTTTCAAAAGGTCAAAGGATGCAAAATGCGGAAGATCAATCCCGTCATGAAAAATCAGGGTGGTTTCAAGACCACCATCGGTGATGAATTTTACCTTTCCGTGGTGCGGAAGGGGCAGATTGCCTGTGCTCATGGGTCCAAATTTCAGTTTTGGGTTTCAAAATTTCTACCGCGGGGGTATGTAATCGTGGATCGGAAATCTCGCCCTGATTGAGTTTTGCTTCTAGTAGGCACACGGTCAGGTTTTTCAGATTTTCAAAAACATATTCAAAACAGATACTTATGGGTTTTCCGGTGTTTTTCGGCGCGGCCATGGCGGTCTATGACGACGAAAAACTGTACCGGCGGTAGGGTAAGCGAGGGTTGAGATGGAAAAACTGACAATCACCGACACGTTCGGTGGCCCCAAACGCAAGGGCGAACGCACGCGCGAACGCATTCTGGAGATCGCATCGCAGTCGATTTTGGAAAAGGGGTTCGGTGCGACCTCGATCGAGGAAATCATTTGCGAAGCCGGCCTGACCAAAAGCGGGTTTTTCTATCATTTCTCCGACAAGAACGAACTCGCCCGCGCGCTTTTGCAACGCTATATCGAACAGGATGACGAAATCCTTGATCAGGTGTTTGATCGCGCCCGCGAACTGGTCGACGATCCGCTGCATCAATTGCTGGCAGCCCTTAAAATGCTGGCCGAGGTGCTTGAAGATCTCCCCAACGGTCATCCGGGCTGCATCGTTGCGGTCTATTGCTATCAGGAACGGCTGTTTGACAAGGAAGTCCGCGACCTCAACCGGCATGCCGTTCTGGCCTGGCGCACCCGGTTCCGCGCGATCCTTGATGATATCGCCGACCAATATCAGACGACAGAACCGGTCGACCTCGAACAAGTCGCCGACATGATTTCAACCGTGCTCGAAGGCGGCATTGTCATGTCAAAGGCACTCAACGAACCCCGCAAACTCGCCGATCAGGTCATGCTGCTGCGCAGTTTTTTAAAGCTGCTTTTCACCCAGTGATCGAGCGTCCAATAACAAGGCGTGGGGAAAAAGGCCGAAAGCTCAACTCTCTTGTTTGGCTTTCACTCTTTGCGGGCTTATGTCGCCAGGTGGTCCTTGTCCTCAAACAGGATTTCAACCAGCGCCCTGACCAGTTCATCCGGGGTCACCTTGCCCGACGAAATTTCATTAACAGCAGGGAAGCAGTCGCGCGCAAGCTTTGAAAGCCCGGTCTGGATTTCCGATGCGCGGTTGTTCCAGTCATGATCGATCTTCGACAGGGCAAGTAAACCGGCCTTTGCAATGGCATTGGCATCGCCTGACGAAATTGCCGTTTGGACGAAATCCAGTTTGCGCGCTTCGGAGACAGCAACTTCAAGTGTTGCCAGATGGTCCGCCACCTCTTTTGCCTCTGTTTGGATATCGCTCACGGGATACTCCTTTTCGATTTGACGAAGGACCGGGACAGCCGCAGAAGTGCCGTAGCCAGAAAGATAGTCAATCATGGCCGACAGCTTCCAGTCCGGCATGGTTTTCCAGGTGCCGGTCTTGAGGTCTTCTGTCATCGGTGCCGCAATGCTGTTGCCATATGCTGCAAAAATAGCGGCCATACTTCCTGCGTTGGGGCGACCGGAAACTCGACCAGTTGCCGTCGTCTCACGATCCGAAATCTCGCGGAGTGCGGATTGATAGTCCTGTTGTGCGCTCATTTTGCGTGCTCCTGACAATGGGATATTGATACAGCTTGACTGCGATCAGATGGCCCACCATTTTTCATCGGTTTGCGACGGTTGCCGGATTTCGTTCGTACCACAATGAATTTCCCCGTCGCACGCATGGTAGTCATCCCAGTCATCAATGAAATTGCAGTTCAGCGCACCGTTGAATTTGGCAATTTCGTCTTTCAGGTACTTTTCAAAAAGATCAAAGCTTGTGCCTTCATCGCCGGTATCGATCCAGGGGCCATACGGCTTGGGAATATAAAGCTGAGTGTTGCCGACAAACATGTTGGGCATATCGGCGGTCAAAGCGCCGCATTTAAATCCCTCACCGCGGCCAGGGAAGATGTTGAATCCGTTCCGTCGGCTTTTGGTGTTGTCGACCTTGTCGGTGCTCGGAAGTAAATATGCGTGACCACCACTAACATGATCACTTGGATAGAATATCACTGGCACTCGAACGATATCGTCGTCTTCCAAGTCAAACTCGTTTTTCAGGATATCGATATTGTCACCGATTGCCTTTTCCACCCCGCCAACGTTCCAGTCTTTAAGGCGGTCATAGGTATATGCATAACCGTTCGGTGCCAGGAGCGGCGCTTTCCCATTCCCGAGTAAATCGTTGATGGAACAGCTAACCACGGTTTTGTGCAGCTTGAGGGCCGTATAATTAAAGTGATCGGTGTCCCATTTCGGACGTTGCAAAACTTTTGCTCCGCCAAAAATGACGTTCTCAGCTCTTTTGTCCGTCATCAGGTCATAAGCCTTCTTGGGGCTTGCGACCAAAAGTTTCCATTTTTTATTCTCACCACCACCCGGGTATGGCAGGAAGGTCATCATTTCATCAACATGGCCAACGGCAAGCCAGTCGGTATCAAGTTCAATCGGGGACTGAAGGGTTTGTGCCGCGATAAAAGATCTGGTGCTTTCATCAATTTTATGACGGCTTTTCTTTAAAGTGTTGTTTGCGCCAAGTCGGTCTTTTGCACTATGGCCGTAATATATGCGCCCGAGTGGATAGGTTTTCCCACCGCTTTTCTTGATCGGGGGCGTTACTTCAAAGTTTCCACCCGAATTAGCGGAATTTACTGCATCCCCACTTCCTGCTGCAGGGTAGTAAACCGCAAAGTCTTTACTCAGAAGGTCACGAAACACCCAGTTCTGCAGATATCGTTCCCGGTGCATCTTTATGAATGTTGTTTGAGTCTTAACGTCGCCTGCGGTTCCCGGCCAGCTGCTATAGCCCGAGAAAATTGTGTCACGCATCCATTGATCTGTTGCAGGGCTAACGTCATCTGATGGTTCCTCCAAAGCCCATTTGTTCGTATCAAGATATGGAATTGGCACCTGCTTCTGATCAGATTCCATTATCTGATAACTCTTGTCTGATGGGAGTTTCGGTTCATTGGCAACCGCAGTTTTCAGTTCCTCAATAAAGTCGACATTGTCATCATCGCTCACCACAAGAAGTTTCGTCACCTGATGCAAGTGATGATTGGCGATCCACCTTGCCGCGACGACATGTTCGGTGAAGGTATAGCTTGGGGTGTCTGGTCCCGCATATTCGGGTTGAATGACGCTGAGTGTTATTTTGACGGTGCCAGACTCAAAATCCTCGCCGGCAAAGCGGATCATCTCAAGCGGCAACACTAGGTTCGGATTGATGTTGGCTGCATCCAGCGTCGCTGTTTTCCCTTTCTGGGGGCTGACAAGTTCCGTGGCGTCTGTCCCAGCTTTCGAGAAAATGCGAACATGTTGTTCGGCCGGGTTTTCAGCACCTGTTGCCTCCACTGAAAGCTTGATCAACCAGTTTGCATCGACATCCGCAGCCTCACCGGCGGAATGCCTGATGATCTTCATGCGCGAAAGCCCGGTTAACAGGTCTTCGTCGGAATTGATCTTGTCATCCTGGCAATCGCTATAGGCAATTGCGGTATTGTTGCCATCACGGTTGCAGTTCACAGGAATGATCGCGCCAACGCCATCAACGCCAAAGGTGATGGCCGCGGGCGAGAGATCGTTTATGGTTCCTGGTGTGTCATCATCGTTTTCGATTTTGCCATCACGGTCGCGATCAGTATGAAGGGAAAACCAGACTGATTTAAGCGCGATTGTTGTTTCGCCAGCATCTGACACGGTAACGTTTTGTGCTTGCGTCCTGAGGTATCCGGGACCCGTGACTGTGATTGTATAATTATCACCTGGCTCAAGCTGAAATTCTTGGGAAAGCGATGTGTCATCGTCTCCGAACGATGGTGTCTTCTGAGCGTTTGTTGTTCCCGCAACGTCGATACTCACAGCCTTCAGAAGCTTGTTTGATGCGGGTCGGGTGACTTTTACTGTGAATGTGACCATTGCATTTTCCTGTTGTGGGGAAGACGGTTAGGCTGCGTCCTAGATCGGCAGATCAAGCTTGCGTCGCATCTCAACAGCGTTGCGCAGAATCAGAATTCGCTGGTCGATCGTGCCAAGCTGCGGATTGTTGATGATGTCGTTGACCCAACCGATCTTTGTGGTGGAGGACAGAAAATCCGGGCCAAACGTGAAGACCAGAACGACGTAGATTCTGACGGCCGCGCTTGAGTTCGCGCCAAGTTTGATCGCGGCGTCCGCATAGCTTTTGCTTTGCGTTGACAGAGCCGCGTCATCATATTTTTTGACGATTTCTGGAATGGTGGCACGCAGGTAACCGGGCAGGGCGGAAATCGTATCCTGCACACTCGGTATCTTTGATGGTGGCGGTTTAACACGGTCTTCCGGTTTTGGCGTGGATGGGCTTTCTGTCCCGGTATCCGGCTTTGCATCCGGTTTGCCGCTTTCACTCTTTGCCAGTCCGGCGACCGCTTTGGCTTCCTGTGTGAGCAGTGTTGAAACCTCATCAGAAAATCGCTTTTCCGCACCCAGCCGGTTCTTTGCGTAGCCGTCGAATTTCTGTTTGCTGATGATGCTCATCGATTTCAGACGCTCGGAATCCTGGGCGGCAAAGGCAGTCAGCAGGGATGAAATCTGCGACGCGTTGAAACTCAGCCGCGATGAAAGCCCCGCTGGGTCCGTGCAGGTGCCATTTACGATGGCGGTATCTCCCTCGGCCGCCAGTGCTTCGAGCTTGGCTGTCTCGGCAGACAGTGTCCCCAATTGCTCCTTGGTGCGCACATCCACCTTGTTGTCCATGACCGTGACAAAAGTCGGGTATTGCGCCAGTGTTCGGGCAAGGTCACTGATCCGGTTGGCAAAGGCCATCTGTTCAATCCCGCATTGATATTGATGACTAGGGTCTGAACCCAACTGGATGCTTGAAATGGTCGCGTGACATTTGCGCGGATATCAGGAGCTTTGCCGCAGAAAGGCTCGCTGCCTTTCAAGGTGAAGCGACGCAATAGGCCGTGCAAATGCCGCCGATCCGAAGGACATCAGGACGATCTGCGATCTGCTTCGTCAATCTCCTTGCGCGGGGATCGCCCCGCACTGCGGCGATTTCCTGGCATATCTTGATTGTTCTGATGCCATTTTAAACATCCAGTTGGGGTCAGGCCCTAATAGACGAACAAGGTGGGGCGTTGTGATGTCGGGCTATTGCACACTAATTAAACAATATTTTTGTGTTGTATTTTTGGAAATCATACATGCCATGCGTGAAATGCATGATTTTAGCCATTGAACAATGACACCGGGTCAGATAGACAAGGGGTGTTGAACGCGCCGATTTGCTCCTCAGCTTGCGGGCGCGCTAAAAATGCGGCTAAAGCGAGAGGGCGTATATGCTCCGTATGTACGACCGCCTCGGTAAAGCCGTGGCGGTTTTTTTGTATCTACGGAAAGGTTGGGATCCATGATCCGGCTCTCGAACGTCCAGAAAACATATGCAGCCCGGCGCGGCAGCGACGAACACGTTGCGCTGCACGGCATCAATCTTGATATCGCTGCTGGCGAAATCGTCGGCGTTATTGGCCGCTCCGGTGCGGGAAAATCAACCCTGATCCGCTGCATCAACCTGCTTGAAACCCCGACGTCGGGTTCGGTCACGGTTGATGGCACCGATGTGACCACGCTTTCCAAACGCGACTTGCCGCTGTTCCGCCGCCAGCTCGGCATGGTGTTTCAGCATTTCAATCTGCTGTCGTCGCGGACTGTGTTCGATAATATAGCACTGCCGCTTGAACTGGCCGGTGCGACCAAGGCCGAGATCGCCAAGGCGGTTGATCCGCTGTTGCCGCTTGTAGGGCTTGAAGACAAGCGTGATCGCTATCCGGCCGAACTGTCGGGCGGTCAGAAACAACGTGTCGGCATTGCCCGTGCGCTGTCCTCAAATCCCAAGGTTCTGCTGTGTGACGAGGTGACCTCGGCCCTTGACCCGGAAACCACCCGTCAGATCCTCACACTTCTCAAGGACATCAACAAACGCCTTGGTCTGACCATGGTGGTGATCACCCACGAAATGGCGGTGGTCAAGGCGCTGTGTGACCGTGTGGCGGTGATGGATGCTGGTGTGATTGTCGAAGAGGGCGCGGTTGAAGGCATCTTTGCTGATCCGAAACACGCGACCACCCAATCGCTTCTCGCTGATGAATTCATGGATTTCCGCGCCGGATCGGATGCGAACAGCACCCCCAAAACCAACACAAATACCAGCGGCGTTGCCGCCGGGCAGGAGGGCTAAGTCATGTTTTCTACCCTTGCACCCATTCTGCTTCAGGCGACCGGTGAAACCCTTTATATGGTTGCAGTCTCGCTTACGATTGCGACGGCCTTTGGCTTGCCGCTTGGTGTGTTGCTCGCCACCTCTGGCCGGGGCGAGCTGTTTGAAGCCCTTTGGTTCCAGCGCGTTTTTGGTCCGCTGGTCAACGCAACCCGCTCGGTCCCGTTCATCATTCTGGCGGTGGCCATCATTCCCTTTACCCGTTTCGTTGTCGGGACCTCCATTGGGACCTCTGCCGCCATCGTGCCCCTGACCGTCGCGGCAATTCCTTTCATTGCGCGGATCATCGAAGGTGCCATGCGCGAAGTTGATGGCGGCTTGATCGAAGCCGCCCAGGCCATGGGCGCGCGTCCGGTACAGGTCGTGACCAAGGTTCTGTTGCCCGAAGCATTGCCGGGCATCATTCACGGCCTGACCCTGACCGCGGTGACGCTGATTGGCTATTCCGCGATGGTCGGTGCCGTTGGTGCCGGTGGGCTTGGCGACCTTGGCATTCGCTATGGATATCAGCGTTTCCGCCCGGATGTCATGGCCGCCGTTGTCATCACGCTGATTGTCGTCGTGCAGGTCGTGCAAAGCTTTGGCGACTATCTGGCGCGCAAGGCCGACAAGCGAAATATCTGATCAAAATCCGAATGTGAGGATTGCTCACATTCGTCAAATTCCCGCACAAAACCAAATGAAATCAAGGAGTTTTACAATGCGGTTTTTCCTTAAACTGACGGCGGCTGCCGTTCTGGCATCCGCACTCACCGGTCAGGCACTGGCCAATGATGCGATCAAAATCGGCGTCACCCCGGGTGCGCATGAAGAAGTCATGGAAGAAGTCGTCAAGGTCGCAGCCACCAAGGGTCTGGACATCGAACTGGTCAGCTTCTCGGATTATGTGATCCCCAACCAGGCGCTTGATGATGGCGATCTCGATGCCAACAGCTTCCAGCATGTGCCGTATCTTGATAACCAGATCAAGGATCGCGGGTATGAGCTTTCGGTCGTGGGATATAACATCCTGACCCCGATGGGCATTTATTCCAACAAAATCAAAAGCCTGGATGACCTGGCCGAGGGTGCCGAAGTCGGCATTCCGAACGATCCGACCAATGGCGGTCGTGCGTTGCTGGTGCTGCAGTCCCATGGCCTGATCAAGGTTGATCCTGCAGCGGGTCTTGTGGTCAGCCCGCTTGATATCATCGAAAACCCTAAGAATATCAGCTTTGTAGAGCTTGATGCCGCACAGCTTCCGCGGTCGCTCGATGATCTGGATGCGTCGGCGATTAACACCAACTACGCGCTGGAAGCCGGTCTGAACCCGATCAAGGATTCGATTGCGATCGAAGGCAATGACAGCCCGTATGCCAATGTTATTGTTACCCAAACGGCGCGTAAGGACGAGCCGTGGGTCAAGACGCTGGTTGAAGCTTACCACGATGATGCGGTGCGCAAATTCATCGAAACCAAGTATGAAGGATCGGTCCTGCCGGTATTCAAACTTCCTGAATAATCATCGCGATTATTCAAAATAATTGAAAAGTCCCGCAGGACGTGTTTCCTGCGGGACTTTTTTTATGTCCGGGTCAGACCGCACCCAAAATCCAATTGTATGAGGATTTGAGGTGGCCCGGATCAGACATCGGCAAACAGGACATGATCGGCGGTCAGATCATCCTTGTCGGTGTCTTCGATGATCACGCCAAATGTCCACGGATCGCCATTGCTGAAATCGACATAGAGATCATCGCCGGTCTGGGTGGTGTGATCGAGGAAGCTGTCGAAATCCGTGATGCCGGAGCGTTCCTGAAGATCGTGTGTCAGAAGCAGGGTATCGGGATGATTGCCAGTTTCGTCCCGGTCACCGGTTTCAAACCCGACAACCCGGTCACGACTTGAGGCCTCCGCATCGAAAACAAAGGTATCATTGCCGCTATTGCCTTCAAGCCAGTCATTGCCAGCCCCGCCCGACAAAAGGTTGTCGCTGAAAACCGGATTGCCGCCGGGGCCGGCACGCAGCGTATCATGCCCATCGCCGCCATAGAGTGAAACGTCGCGGGTTTCGCCCGTCAGCGTGTCGTTTCCCGCCTCGCCATACAGGTTTTCGCCAAACAGGGTGTCGTCGCCATCACCGCCGTAGATGGTGTCATTGCCGCGATTGCCGACCAAACGGTTGTCGCCTTCATCACCAATGATCAGGTCGCTTTGATTGCTGCCATCGACATTTTCGATGTTGATGAAGTGATCGCCGGCGCGGCCCGTACCGGTTTCAAGATTGATGACCGGTTGCGGGCCATATTCGCCATACGGCGCATCATTGCCCCAACCGGCGATATAGCTGATGGTGTCGATCCCGTCACCGCCATCAAAGATATTGGTGCGGTCCTCGGAAAAGTCGGTGCTGGCCGCGGCATAGAAGGTGTCATCGCCGCCCACACCCTGCATGACGTCGCCGTTATCGGTGCGATTGTAGTTTTGGTAGAAGGCGTTTTTGCCGTCATCGCCGATCAGCACATCGCCGTAGGTCGTATCGCGGATATCCTCGATATTGCTATAGCGGTCGCCTTCGGCATCTCCGCCAAGCCCGATGCCGGTCGTGAGATTGACGTAAACGCCCTGACCCGAGGGGGCTTGCGTGAAGCCGAAGGTGATTTCATCGCGACCGGGGCCGCCATCAATCACATCAGCGCCCGATCCGCCATTGAGTTCGTCATTGCCCGACCCGCCAAACAGAGTATCGTTTCCGGCACTGCCATTGATGTCGTCATGTCCGGCACCGCCATCAAGCGTGTCATCACCAAACCCCAGCTCAAACAGGTGATCGTTGCCGCCAAGCGCGCGGACATAATCGTCGCCCTCGCGTCCATATATCCTGTCGTCCTGTTCTGTTCCGATAATCGTGTCGTTGCCGTCGGTTCCATAGATGTTGTCAACCATGACCATCTCCTGCGTGGAATGCCTTTACCCCGGCAATCCAAGGTTGCGGCGGAATTTTGGCGACTTGATGACTGGTTGCCGACGGCGGTGTCAGATCACGATCACCAAATCTGCTTTTGGCGGGCCGGGACGCTGGTGCCAATGATTTGGGATGGTCAGTCAAAACGGAAGACAGGGCGGCGTGTATTGTTCCCCCAACCAATTAAGTGTCGGTAGGGGATATCAATGTCGAAGGGGTTTGGGTGGCTGGGTTTCGGACCCGCCTTTGGGGTGGTTGTGATCATCGTGCTATTTGCGGCGGTCATTGGGACACGGGCGCAGGCCGCAGAATTCACGGTGTCCAGCGGTGTCACCGATACGGTTGCCAAAACACTGACCGCCGGGGAAACCGGATTGGTTGAGCAGGGCGGGGTTCTTAATGTGACGACGGGCGATGCTATCACTGCCAGTGGTGATGCGGTGAAAGCGACCAACAACGGCACGATTTCAACCGCAGGAGGCGGGAGACACGGCATGGTTGGTGATGCCACCGCGACCAATGCCCGGCTTGTCAATAATGGAACAATATCAACAGACGGGTTCGTCGACAGGGGGATTTACGGCCAAGGTGCCAACTCCACCCTTATCAATCGCGGCACGATCACGACAAGCGGAACCAGTGGAGCCGGGATCCTGAGCACCGGGAGCAATTCGACGCTTTTAAATAGCGGGACGATCACAACAAGCGGAGGAACTGCAAGCGGCCTGGCCAGTAGCGAGGCAAATGCGACACTTGTCAATAGCGGCACGATCACGACCAGCGGAAATAGGGCATATGGTATCACCAGCACAGGCAGCAATGCGACACTTGTCAATAGCGGGGTGATCACGACCAGCGGAACTGATGCGACTGGCATGAGGCATGTAACTGCCAATAACGCCACACTGGTCAATAGCGGCTCGATAACCACCCAGGATGGTAATGGAATTGAAGTATTAACCAGCAGCGGTAGCACCATTACGGTTACCGGTAGCGGATCCGTTACCGTATCGGGCACGGGAAGGGCCGGGATCATATCCGATGGGGCCAACGGGACGATCAATGTCAGCGGGACGGTGATTGCGACCGGTGGTGCGACCCAGGCGATTTTGGGGGGGAGCAACCAGACGCTGAACATCAAGCCGGGCGCGACGATTGTCGGGACGATTGATCTTGGCGGTGGTACCAATGCGGTCAATATCGATACATCGGCCGGGGCGCGGTCATCGACCCTGACCATCGCCAATGCCGGTACGGTAAATACAGCGGCGGGCGGTGACGGGATTGTCCTGCAAAGCGGATCGACGGTGGTGATTGTCGACCCCACCGGGATTGCGGCCAACCGGGCGGCACTGGGAACGACGACGGTCGGCATTCATCAGGCGGTCAGCCGGCAACTGGCACGATCAAACAAACCACAATCGGTTGTGGTCGCGGCCAGTGACCTTGAACCGGGTATGTTGTATGCGCCGCAGAAGCCGTTTGTCTGGGGACAGGTTTTTGGCAGTTATTTGTCACACGGGGATGACGGGGCGAATTTGGGGTATCGCAGCCGGGTTGGCGGTGCGGTTGGCGGATATGAAAAACCGATTGATGACCACAGTATCGGTGTGTTTGGCGGGGTTTCGGTTGCCGGGATGAAAACCGACGAGGCATCGCTTGAAAGTGACAGCAACGGGTTTTTTGTTGGCGGCTATGGTGAATATGTTGTCGGCGACTGGGCGATTGATGGGACCATGGTTGTCGGGTATCAGCGCCATCAGGATGAACGTCTTGTGGTCGATAACCTTCAGGGCGAGGAAACCGCGCAATCAGATTACAACAGCGTCTATTTCAGCCCGTCACTGGCGGTGATCCGGTCGATTGATCTTGGCGGGGGCATAGAGCTGCGCCCGTCCGCAGAGGTGAATTACACCTATGGCTATTATGATGCATATCGCGAAACCGGCACGACATCGTCGAACCTGAGCATCGATGCGCATGCTGTGGATGTGATCAATGGCCGTTTGCAACTGGCCGTTCGTCAGGGTCTTGAGGATGGCGCGGGCGAGATGGAACTGCGCGGCGGGATGAAATACAGCTATTTCGGGCGTGACAGCGTTGATGTCGGCCTGATTGATGGCCCGCTTGTCCGGTATCAGGGAAGCGGGGAGACATCATCGCATGGTGGCTTTGTTGGCGGGAATTTGCGCTATGACCTTGATCGACAGATGACATTTGTTGCCGATATCGAGTTGGGCTTTGCCACCAGCGATGAGCGCACGGCATCGGGTTTTGTGGGGCTGGAATACCGGTTCTAGGCTCTGGAATGGCGGCATGGGCGGCATGTCCTTGTGCCCTGGCCGTCAGAGCTGTCGGACCCAGTTTGGCAAACCGGCAGCGTAGGCGGCGGATGCCGAGTTGTTGGCTTGATACCGGTTGCGGGCAGCCAGCGCATCGGCGCGGACCTGACTTGGCGTAATTTTAAACTTGGCGCGAAAAGCACGGCTGAAATGGGATTCACTGTTAAAGCCGCAATCAAAGGCGATGGTGCTGATGTTTTTGTCGCTGTAACGATGCTGGGACAGTAATTGCAGGCTGCGCTGCAGGCGACGATCCCACAGATAGTTGGCCACCCCGCCATGGGGTGCGAAAATGCGGTATATCTGAGATCGGGACATGCGGAAAGTTTGCGCAAGGCTTGCCGGAGTCAGGTTTTCGGAAAGATTGGCGTCGACATAGCGTGATATGACTTTTGCAAGGGCAATTGATGTTGGCGTGTCGACGGCATCGGGCATCATGCTTTCGCGCCCAAGGCATCCTTGCATCAGGTTGAGGGTTCCGTGCATCGCACTGCCTGCCTGATGGGTGGTCATATCCGGGATGCTGTCCCACAAGTTCAGGAAACCGGTCGCCATAAAGCGGATCATCGGGTTATCGCCAGATAATTTCAAACCATGCAGCGGGGCAAGCATATCGGATAATTCCGGGCGCAGTTCCCGTGGCAGAACAAGTGTGAGGTTTTCAAAGTCGGTGTTGATCATGTCGTGGGGCTGATCAAGGTCAATGATCAGCATATCGCCCGCGACAATGTGCTGGTTGTCGCTGGTAACGCCGCCGCCCTTGCAAAAGAGCTGGACCAGAATGTGGTCCATATTGTCTTGAATGATCCGGTGGTTGTTGCGGGTAAAACGCTGGGTTTGTGATCTGGTTACGCCAAAAACGGCGTCCCCGAGGTCGCAAACATCAATCCCGGCGCGGACATTTGCAGGTTGGATGGCGTCATCGGGCATCGAAAGATCGAAGAATATCCCGATATTTTCCTGCCAGGCATCAAAGCGGTGGCGCGGATCAATATCCCTTGTATCGAAATTTGATACCGGAACCGGTGTCGGGGTTGTCAATTCGGGGTTCTTTCATGTCAAAGGCAGAACCAGAAATGATGACAAGAAATCGCCCGCCCTTTGAAATCGGACAAAATCATCGGTTGATGTGATCCATTCATTTTTAAATGAAAAAGGTGGTGTTCACAAGCGCTTATGGCCGATGCCGACGCGTTGGTGCTTGGCATCAGGCGGGCGCGTATGGCTTAGATGGATTCCCGCTTGCGCGGGAATGACGGGCTTTCAAGGTGCGGGGAATAGGCGAGGGATGGCGGATCACGCCACCATCGCGTCGTATTCTTCCTGCTTGTCGAGCCATTTCTGTTCGACCATGGCGAGTTCGTTTTCGATCAGGCCGAGTTCCTTTTGGATGTCGGCCAGTTTTTGGGCGTTGGCGTCTTCGTAAAGGGTCGGGTCGGCCATTTTTTCTTCGATGCCGGCTTTGCGTTCGGAAAGCTTTTCCATCTGCTTTTCAAGCTTTTCGACTTCGCGCTTGATCGGGGCGGCGACTTTGCGTTTTTCAGCCGCCTGCTGGCGTTCGGCCTTGCGGTCGCGTTTGGCGGGTTTGCCGTTGCCATTACCGTCTTCGCCGCCGTTCTTGTTGGCACGGCGTTCCATGCGCGCACGATCGAGAAGATACTGGCGGTATTCGGCAACGTCGCCGTCAAAGGATGTGACTGTGCCGTCAGCCACCAGAACCAGACGATCCGCACAGGCTTCGATCAGATAGGGATCGTGGCTGATGATGATGACGGCACCCTCATAGGCATTGAGCGCGTGGTTAAGCGCATCGCGGCTGTCGATATCAAGGTGGTTGGTCGGCTCGTCGAGGATGAGCATATGCGGGGCATCGAGCGTCATCAGCGCAAACAGCAGGCGCGCCTTTTCCCCACCCGAGAGGTCCTTGACCTTGGTGTCGCCCTTCGCCCCTTCGAAGGCAAAGCGGCCGAGCTGGGCGCGGACCTTGTGTTCGATGACATCAGGCATCAGGGATGCCATATGCTGATAGGGCGTTTCATCACCGCGCAGCTCGTCGGTCTGGTGCTGGGCGAAATAGCCGATGCGCAATTTGTTTGAGGAATGTTTTTCGCCTGACATCAGCTGCAAGCGATCAGCCAGAAGCTTTGCCAGGGTCGATTTACCGTTACCATTGGCACCCAGAAGGGCAATGCGGTCATCCATATCAATGCGCAGGCTGATATTGCGCAGGATCGGTTTGCCTTCTTCGTAGCCGACATCGCCATCATGGATATTGATCAGCGGCGGTGGCAGTTCCTTGGGACTTGGGAAGTCAAAGGAAATGCCGCGATCCTCGACCACCGGGATGGCCGGGCCCATTTTTTCAAGCATTTTGACACGGCTTTGCGCCTGCTTGGCCTTGCTGGCCTTGGCACGGAAACGGTCGATGAAGGATTGCAGATGCTTTTGCTGGGCGATCTGTTTTTCATAATGCTTGGAGGCCAGTTCCATCTGTTCGCGGCGTGTCTTGGCGAATTTGTCGTAGTTGCCGCCATAAAGTGTCACGGTGCCGTCATGCAGATGGGCAATCGATTTGACCACCCGGTTGAGAAGATCGCGATCGTGACTGATCAGGATGATCGTGCCGGGATAGTTGATCAGATAATTTTCAAGCCAGATGGTGGCTTCGAGATCGAGGTGGTTGGTCGGCTCGTCAAGCAGCAGCAGATCCGGGCGCAGGAAAAGGGTGGCCGCCAAGGCCACACGCATGCGCCAGCCACCCGAGAAATCATCACAGGGGCGTTGTTGCGCATCGCCGTCAAAACCAAGGCCGGACAAAATGGCGGCAGCCCTGGCCTCGGCGGTATGGGCTTCGATATCGGCCAGGCGTGTATGGACCTCGGCAATGCGGTGCGGGTCGGTGGTGGTTTCGGCCTCTGCCAGCAAATCGGCGCGTTCGGTATCGGCCGCCAAAACGGTTTCAAGAAGCGACCGCGAACCCGCCGGGGCTTCTTGCGATACCACACCCATGCGGGCCCGCTTGGACAGCACAATATCGCCGCCATCGCCGGGCAGGTCGCCCGAGATCAGTTTGAGAAGGGTCGATTTCCCCGCACCGTTGCGCCCGATCAGGCCGACCTTGTGGCCATCAGGGATGGTCAGCGATACCCGGTCAAGAATGACACGTCCGCCAATGCGATAGGTGAGGTCGGTAATTTGCAGCATTTTCGGTTGGTCTCTTGAACTGGTTTGCGGGCGCTTTGGGCGCAGTTTAGGGGGAATCGCAAGGATTTCTGTGCTTTCAATAGGGCAGGAGCGTGTTTGACGCAAGGATTCTTCAAATTGTCATGGCCGGTGTGATTTCGATGACAGATCCGGGCAAAACCGGCGCTAAATCGCAGTTTCATGCCTTTTGGGGGCGTTTTGCAGGCGAAACGGGTGAATGCAACGGCTGCAGGTCTGGTTTGCAGCGGTAGAACTATGTGTTGCGTTGCGATCCAACCCCGTTTATATAGCGCCAACCTTCGGGTCTGTGGATGATAAGGGCGGTCTTTGGTGCCGCCTTTATCTTCCGCAGGCCCTTTGTACTCGGGGGGCTTCTTGGGGGCCCTCTTTGGGGGTAACGAATTTTTACAAAGCTTAGGTGAAACCAATGGCTGTCGAACGCACTCTTTCGATCATCAAGCCGGACGCAACGCGCCGCAACCTGACTGGCAAAATCAATGCCGTCATCGAAGAAGCTGGCCTGCGCATTGTCGCACAGAAGCGCGTCGCTTTGACCCGCGCTCAGGCTGAAGGTTTCTATGCAGTTCACAAAGAACGTTCGTTCTTTGGCGAGCTGGTAGACTTCATGGTCTCTGGCCCGGTTGTTGTCCAGGTTCTCGAAGGCGAAGATGCCGTCGTTAAGTACCGCGAAGTAATGGGCGCAACCAACCCGGCAAATGCCGAGGAAGGCACCATCCGCAAACAGTTTGCAGAATCCATCGAAGCGAACTCGGTCCACGGTTCGGACTCGCTCGAAAACGCTGCAATCGAAATTGCATATTTCTTCGCTCAGACCGAAATCGTCGGCTAAGCCAAGAATACCGAATTACCGGTTCTTCCGGCATGAAACGCCCCGCAAGCTGCGGGGCGTTTTTTGTTGGGAAATTTGGAAATCTATTGCGTCAATCGATCAGGAATGCGGCCATCAGCAGCAGGAGAACCCCGATCGAGATCACGCTCCAGAGCATGAATTTTGTCCAGTGGTGCCAGCCTTCCTCGTGGTGGTGCACCAGGCCTTCGTCGTAATCGCTTCCTTGCATTGTTTCCTCCCTGTTGTTGGGACCATTGTTTGGTTTGCTGTTATCACGCAAGACAACAAGGTGATGGTAGCGCAAATCAACTCAGGGGTGAATTGCTTTGATGTTGTTGACTGTTTTCATCTGTTCATCCGGATGGACAAGGTGGTGTTGCGTGTGGCAGTATTTGCGGATGGAAAACGTTTTGACCCAGAAATCGGTACGAATTTTTACCGCCTCTCATAGAGTGGCGGGGTAGCGACGTTTTGACCAAATGAGACCCACCCGCCGGCGAGGCGGGTTTTTTGTGGCTGTCTCCCGGCCAGACCAGCGATGTGCAATCCGGGAGATGACAATGACCAAGCCCCTATCAGCGTTACAACCAACCGAGCGATCCTTGATGCCGAAAGATGGTGCCAAGGTCGGAACCCTTCATTTGCTGTGTGGCAAGATTGCTGCGGGTAAATCAACCCTTGCCGCGGAACTCGCGCGCAAGCCCGGTACGGTTCTGATTGCCGAGGATGAATGGCTCTCGACGCTTTTTGGTGATCAGATGTGCTCGGTTGCGGATTATGTCCGGCTATCGGACAAATTGCGCAGCGTGATGGGGCCGCATGTGGCGATGGTGCTGCGTGCGGGTGTTTCGGTGGTGCTTGATTTTCCGGCCAATACAGTCGGCCTCAGGCGCTGGATGCGGGGCATCGTTGAGGATGCCGGGGCCGATCATGTTTTGCATTATCTCGATATGGACGATGATGTGTGCATCAACCGTCTTCGGGTGCGCAACCGGGCCGGAAGCCATCAGTTCGCCGCCAGTGATGCGCAGTTCCATCAGATCAATGCAGCCTTCGTCCCGCCGAGTATGGAGGAAGGGTTTAACGTTGTGCGCTATGAGACAGATACGCTTTGAGCATAAAAAAAGCTGCCGGAAAACGGCAGCTTTTAGTTTTTCGCAACAGGCAAATCACAGAAGGAAAATTGCCATCAACACCAGAAGGGCAATGATCGAGATGGTGCCCCATTTCACGAAGTTGGTGTAGCCGTGATAGATGCTGACATGGGTTTCGGTGAGTTCGTAATCGTTACCCTGCAAATTTGCCTCCTTGGATTGGATATTTTGGGATTGTTCAAATGTATATCCACGAAGTTGATGCAGTGCAAGAAGCAGATTAACCATAGATGTTAGACGTTTGACCCATTTCACATCCGTGCGGCTTTGTGTTTGATGCCAAGGAGTTACTGGATGCTTGATTTGCAGCCATAGGGCAGGAAGGTGCCCGATAGCCCGTGGCTCATCATCGCAAAGGACATCTTGTTGGCATAGTCGAGTTCCGTCTTGGATTTCGGGCAGGCATAGGCGCGGCCGGCACAGCCATTTTCGATATAGTCTTCTTCGGCCTTGGCAAATTCGGGGCTGAGTGCGCCGCGCGGAATTTCATCGAGCATTTCATCCCGGGTTTCCTGATAGACAGCGCATTTTTGCGCCCGCCAGGATTTCTCACCGGTTTGCATATCGGCCTTGTAAGACTCCAGTTCTGGATCGGAATCGGCCACTGCGGGACTGGTCAGCATGGCCAACAGCGCGAGGGGGATAATCAGTCCGGAGAGCTTGCGCATCATGATATCGGTTTTCCGTGGCGGTGGTGGCATTCATTGATCCCATAACAGCATCAGAATGCGCAAAGATTATGACCCCGGTTTGCGGATCTGGCAGCAGGCCACGAAAAAGGCGGGGCACATGATTATGCCCCGCCTTTTTATGCGTTTAGAAACCTGCGCAGCCAGCGCCAAAGGTTCTTTCATCCGGGCTCGAGCGCCGGGTTGATTTCGGCAAAGTCGGCTTGCGGTGCGTCGGCCACCGTTACGATGCCCTTGGCATCGACCGAAACGCGGCCTTCGGCGATCCAGCGGATGACCTGCGGGTAGATGCGGTGTTCCTGTTTAAGGATGCGCTGCGCCAGCTTATTTGCATCGTCGCCCGGCAGGACCGGAACGACGGCCTGGGCGATGATCGGGCCGCTATCGACTTCGGGCACGACGTAATGCACGGTGCAGCCAGCAAACTTCACACCGGCATCAAGGGCGGCCTGATGCACACCAAGACCCTTGAAGCTTGGCAGAAGCGACGGGTGGATGTTGATCAGTTTGTCTTTCCAGCGGGTGACAAAGCTTTCACTGACCAGACGCAGGTAACCGGCCAGAACGACAAGGTCGGCACCGCTTTCTTCGATCAGGGTGCTTACGGCATTGTCATAGGCCTCGCGCCCGCCGGGATAGCCCTTGTGCGAGATGGCCTCCGACCGGATGCCCGCACGACGGCCACGTTCGAGCCCGCCCGCATCAAGCTGGTTGGAAAAGACCAGCACGATTTCGGCCGGGTAGTCGGGCGCATTACAGGCATCGATGATGGCTTGCAGGTTGGACCCGCCGCCTGAAATCAGAACGGCGAGCTTCAACTTGTTTACTTTTCCCATGAAGGGCCCATGTTTTTGATCACAACCTGCGGGCCATCGCCAGCACGCGGGCCGATGACGCCGATCTGGCTGACGGTTTCGCCGTGCTCGCGCAGGATGGCTTCGGCTTCATCGGCCTTATCGGCCGGGACAACGACGCACATGCCAATGCCGCAGTTAAAGGTACGCGCCATTTCGGTCGCCGGAATGCCGCCCTGTTTGGCGAGCCATTTAAACACCGGAAGATATTCCCAGGTGCTGGCATCAAACACAGCGGTCAGGTTTTCAGGCAGAACGCGCGGAACGTTTTCAGTCAGGCCACCACCGGTGATGTGGGCAAGTGCCTTGACCAGACCGGCCTTGTGGGCCGCCAGACAGCTTTTGACATAAACCTTGGTCGGTTCAAGCAGGGCTTCGCCAACGGTTTTGCCCGGTGCGAAGGGGGCATCGTCGGCGTAGCCAAGGCCCGCCATATCGACAACCTTGCGCACCAGCGAATAACCGTTGGAATGCACACCACTGGATGCGAGGCCAAGGATAACGTCGCCCTCGGCCACGTTGGAACCATCAAGCAGTTCGCCGCGTTCGGCCGCACCAACCGCGAAACCGGCCAGATCATATTCGCCGTCAGCATACATGCCCGGCATTTCGGCGGTTTCGCCACCGATCAGCGCGCAACCCGCCTGTTTGCAGCCCTCGGCAATGCCGCCAACGACACTGGCGGCGTTATCGACCGACAGCTTGCCGGTTGCGAAGTAATCAAGGAAGAGAAGCGGTTCTGCACCCTGAACGACGAGGTCATTGACACTCATGGCGACAAGGTCGATGCCGACCGTGTCATGTTTGTCGGCCAAAAAGGCGACTTTCAGCTTGGTGCCGACACCATCGGTGCAGGATACCAGAACCGGGTCGTTATATCCGGCAGCCTTCAGATCAAAGAGGGCGCCAAAGCCGCCAAGACCACCGGCAACACCGGAACGGGTTGTTGCTTTTGCAAGCGGTTTGATTCGTTCGACAAGGTCATTCCCGGCATCGATATCGACACCGGAGTCCTTATAGGTAAGGCCGTTAGAGGTGGTCATTTCGGGGTCCCTGGCATCAAACATGCATGAATAAAAGGCGGCAAAACCGCGTTTTTCATCAGCACGTATCGACGTCCAATCGACGGGCACCTGTCGCATTGCGGTCCGGGTCGCAGGGAACCTGCTGTTTGACCAATCCGCCTTACTGACGCCTTTAATCAGATATAGAGGACAAAGCGATCCTGCTGATAAAAAACGCGGGCTTGATAATTTCCGCTGGGCCGAAAATACTCAAACGCGGGCAATATGCAATGATCACCTGCGCATGACAGAGTTTTCTTTGCAGAATGCGTTCAACATGCCACAAAGAGCGTTATAGAAGAATACAACAAGACACGACTTAAAATAAGACTAGGGCAAAGAGGCATACGTGCTTACTTCATTGAAAAATATCAAGATGTGGGCGGGTGCCGCCACCGTAGCAGCCATTATGGCCTTTCCGGCAGCGGCACAGGACATTTTCACCGTCAGCGGTGTTCATGTTGACGAGCGCGCCGAAACCGCGGCTGCTGCGCGCGAGCGTGCACTTGAAATCGGTCAGCGCAAGGCGTTTGAAGAAGTGGTTGCCCGCTTGACCCTGCCCGAAGATCGCGCCGGACTTGCGACACCGGAAACATCGGTGATCACGAACATGGTGAGCGATTTCGGGGTGTCGAACGAAAAGACATCATCGGTGCGCTATATCGCGGACATGACCGTGCGCTTCAAGGATGACGAGCTTCGCCGGTTCTTGCGGTTCCGCGATATTTCCTTTGCCGAATTGCAGTCCAAACCGGTGATGATCGTGCCGGTCTATCGCACGAATAATTTCGTCAATCTGTGGGATGATCCCAATCCGTGGCGCGATGTCTGGGCGCGCAATATCGCGACATCGGGACTGGTGCCGATCAAGGCACCGATTGGTGACCTGACCGATATCAGCACCGTTTCGGCAGAGCAGGCCGAAAGCGGATCGATGGAACGCCTGACCCAGCTTGCCAAGCGCTATGGTGCGGATGTGGCGGTCGTGGCCAGCGCGGATGTCACCGGGCCCGAGGGTGGCGAGAGCGTTAATGTTTCCGTGACCCGCTATGATCCGAGCGGCGCACCGCAGATTTTTGGTGTGCAGGAAAATACCCTTCCGGGTGAGACACTTAACGAGACGCTGGTGCGGGCCGCCAAAGCAGTTCAGGACCAGCTTGCGGATGGCTGGAAACGCGCCAACCTGATCAATTACAGCACGGGCGGCAACCTGATGGTGTTTATCCCGATTACCGGTCTTGGTGACTGGGCGGGGATTGAGAAAAAGCTGATCGGGCTGCCGGTGGTGCGCAATTCACGAGTGATTGCCATGTCGAAGCGCGAGGTGCAGGTATCGATTGAATATGTCGGATCGGCCAATCAGTTGCAGACAGCGCTTAATCAGCAAAACCTTAGCCTGTCGCGGATGGGGGAACTTTGGTTCATCCAGCCGAGCGGTTCAGATCGTTTGCAGGGGCTGTCGTTAGGCGGATAAGCCTTTTGCATGACAGGGACAGTTTAACAGGGGCCGGGGAATGACATTACGACAGCAAGCACGTTTCTGGCTGATCTTTGTTGTTGGATTCTTTTTCCTGATCTGGCTGTTTTCGGGCATCCTGTTGCCGTTCGTGGCCGGGATGGCGATTGCCTATTTCCTCGATCCACTTGCCGACCGGCTTGAGGAACGCGGGGCCAGCCGGGTGATCGCGACCAGCATCATTACGTTCCTTTTCTTCCTTGTGTTCATTCTGGTGATGTTGATTGTCGTGCCGATGATCGGCAGCCAGTTGGCAGGATTCCTTGAACGGTTTCCGGGCTATGTCGATACGTTGCGCACCAATGTCGCGCCGTATTTGCAAAATGTCCTCGATCGCGTGGCACCCGAAACCCTGCAAAGTGTATCGGATGCGATCAAGGGACAGAGTGCCAATGCCCTTAAATGGGTCGGTAATGTTCTGACCAATGTGCTGTCGGGCGGGTTGGCACTTTTGAACTTCCTGAGCTTGCTGTTCATTACGCCGGTGGTGTCGTTTTATCTGCTGCGTGACTGGGACAAGATCGTTGCCAAGGTCGACAGTTACCTGCCGAGGCGGTCGGCCAAGGATATTCGCCAGTGTGTTAGTGAGATTGACGAAACCCTTGCAGGCTTTGTCCGCGGGCAGGCGACGGTGTGCATTCTGCTGGGCCTGTTTTACGGGCTTGGCCTGACGCTGGCGGGGCTTGAGTTTGGCTTTGTCATTGGTTTGATGACCGGGCTTGTGTCGTTCGTGCCCTATTTCGGGATGATTGCCGGCTTTGCGGTTGGCATGGGTGTGGCGCTGGCACAGTTTGGCTTTGGGCTTGATCTTGGGCTGGTGGCGCTGGTGTTTTTGATCGGTCAGGTGCTTGAGGGCAATTTCCTGACGCCGAAACTGGTTGGTGACAAGGTCGGGCTGCATGCCGTTTGGGTGATGTTTGCCTTGCTTGCCGGGGGGGCGGTGTTCGGACTTCTTGGCGTGATGCTGGCGGTGCCGGTGGCCGCCGTGATCGGCGTGCTTGTACGTTACGGCTTAAGGCAGTATCTCGATAGCAGGCTTTATGATCACGGACCGGAAGGCGATAGCAATGCCACGCCCGAGACCGAGAAATAGACCCCAGAGATCGAGATCAGCAAATTGAGTTTACTGTGACCCGGGTGACATCCAAGCCGGATAAAGATAACGACCCGCAGCAATTGCCGCTGGCGCTTGAAATGCGTCCGGCGCTGGGGCGCGATGATTTCATGGTGGCCGATTGCAATAGCGAAGCGGTGGCGTGGATCGACCAATGGCCGAAATGGCCCGCCCCGGCCTTGTGCCTGTATGGGCCCAAGGGATGTGGGAAAAGTCATCTGGCGGAAGTCTGGCGGGCGCGATCCGGCGCGTTACAGGTCGCAGCATCGGATTTGAACGGGATCAATCCCGATGAGCTTCTGGGTGACGCCACCGGTCTTGTGATCGAGGATGCGGACCTTGTGGCTGGCGCGGGCCTTGATGAAACCGTCTGTTTCCATATTTACAATATGCTGAAGGAACGCGGTGGGCATTTGTTGTTGACCGCAAGCCAGCCGCCATCGCGCTGGCAGATCGATTTGCCCGATCTGAAATCACGGCTGGGCGCCGCCCTGGTGTGCGAGATTTCGCCGCCGGATGATGATTTGATTGTCGGTTTGCTGATCAAGCTGTTTGCCGACAGGCAGATCCCGGCCAGCCCGCAAATCATCAGTTATGTTTTGCCACGGATCGAACGCTCCTTTGCGGCGTTAAGTCAATTGGTGGCGGCCATTGATCGCCGGGCATTGGCCGAAAAGCGGGCGGTGACCTTGCCGCTGGTGCGCAGTGTCATGGATGACATGACCACGCAATCGTAACATCGAAACGAATTTCGTAAGCCGATCAGGTTGTTACAGGTTATCATCGCCACCACCTAACAGATTGCATTCAATAACCGGAAGCTGCATGTGAGCCCGCAACGCGTAAAAGCAAAACCGTCGCTTAAGAGCCAGACCGATACCCTGATTTCCGATGGACATGTTTTGGGGTGGCGGGAATGGATCGGCCTTCCTGATCTTGGCGTGCCCTTGATCAAGGCCAAGGTCGATACCGGGGCCCGAACATCATCGCTGCATGCGCTTAATCCAAAGAAGGTGGTGCGTGACGGGCAGGATTTTGTATCATTTACCCTGCCGCATTATCGCGGGGACGGGCATGGGCGGATCGATTGTCTGGCGCCACTGATTGAAATGCGCGAGATTCGCTCTTCGAACGGAAATGCCGAAGAACGGTTTGTGATTGCCACCCATATCCAGGTTGGGCATCACAAATTGAAAGTTGAAGTATCGCTGGCAAACCGGTCAATCATGGGCTTTCCCATGCTTTTGGGCCGCACAGCGATGAAAGCAGGAAGATTTTTGGTGCTGCCATCGAAATCTTATCTTGCAGGGAAGCCGGAACAGAGATAGACGCGCAGAAGAACGACCCATTGCCGGAACAAGATCCCGACAGGGTCGTTTTACTTTCTGACAATTCCGCATTCGCCAGCCACCGGTATTATACCGGTCGCACTTCGTTTTGCCGACCTTGGGGGACATCTTATGAAAATCGCGATGCTTGCACGCAATCCAAACCTTTACTCCCACAAACGGTTGGTCGAGGCGGCCGAAGCACGCGGGCATGAGTTGGACATCATCAATACCCTGCGGGTGTCGATGAACATCACGTCGCTGAAACCGGAAATCTATTACGGCGGTGACAAGCTTACCGGTTATGACGCGGTGATCCCGCGTATCGGTGTATCGGTGACCCAGTTCGGTCTGGCTGTTTTGCGCCAGTTTGAAATGATGGGCGTTTATCCGTTAAACGAGTCCGTTGCCATTGGCCGGTCGCGCGACAAGTTGCGTTCGCTGCAGATCCTGGCACGCCGTGGTATTGGCCTGCCGGTGACGGCCTTTGCCCATGACCCGAAAAAGACCGATGAAGTTCTGTCGATTGTGGGTGGGGCGCCGGTGGTGATCAAGCTTTTGGAAGGCACACAGGGCATCGGTGTGGTTCTGGGCGAAACCGAAAAATCCGCCAAATCCGTGATCGAGGCGTTCCGTGGTGCGAATGTTGCGATCATGGTGCAGGAATTCATCAAGGAAGCCGGCAACAGCGATATCCGTTGCTTTGTGATTGGTGGCAAGGTGGTTGCCAGCATGGAGCGCAAGGGGGCGGAGGGCGATTTCCGGTCCAACATCCATCGCGGTGGTTCGTCGCGTGCGATCCGCATCACGCCGCAGGAACGCTCAACCGCCGTTGAAGCCGCCAAGGCGATGGGGCTTAATGTTTGTGGTGTTGATATCCTGCGATCCAATCACGGGCCGGTGGTGATGGAAGTGAATTCATCCCCCGGACTTGAAGGCATTGAGAATGCGACGGGCAAGGACATTGCCAGCATGATCATTGAATTCATGGAAAAAGATTTCAAACCCGGTAAGGTGCGGACCAAAGGCAAGGGATAACCAGGGAACAAAGCCATGAGCGAAACCGGATCAGCAACCAAACGCGGGCAACGCAGAACCCCCAAGACCCCCGATTTTGAAATTTGCGGCAAAAAGGTTGCAGCCGGTACCCGCCAGATTGTTGATATCCCGATCTCGCTTCTGTCCAACCACACGCCGGTCAACCTGACGGTCAATGTGGTGCATGGCAAACGGCCCGGGCCGGTGATTTTCGTCAGCGGGGCCGTCCATGGTGACGAGATTGTCGGGGTGGAAGTTATTCGCCGTGTCTTGAAATCACCCGCCCTTCGCGGCATGCGGGGCACGTTGCTTGCAGTGCCGGTGGTCAATGCGTTCGGGTTTTTGAACCATACGCGGTATCTGCCCGACCGGCGCGATTTGAACCGCTGTTTCCCCGGCCATTCGCGCGGATCGCTTGCCGCCCAGCTGGCGCATCTGTTTCTAAACGAAATTGTCGAACGATCCGATTTCGGGATCGATCTGCATTCGGCGGCGGTTAACCGTGTTAACTTGCCCCAGATCCGGGTCAATGAAGATGACCCGAATATCATGGAATATGCCGAGGCGTTTGGCGCGCCGATCATCCTGACCAGTCCGCTGCGCGACGGATCGCTTCGCGAAGCCGCGCGCGAGCTTGGCGTACCGATCCTGCTGTTTGAGGCGGGCGAGGGGCTTCGTTTTGACGAAATGTCGATCCGTGCCGGGGTATCGGGCGTTTTGCGCGTGATGCGCAAACTGGGCATGACATCGCAGCGCACCGTGCGCGAGCCGCGCGTGCCGTCATTCAAATCCTCCAACAGCCATTGGCTGCGCGCACCGGCGGGCGGCATTTTGCGGACGTTCAAACTGGCCGGGGAGTTTGTCCGGGCCGGGGATGTGGCCGCCGCGGTATCTGATCCGTTCGGGCAGCGTGACGAAGAAGTCATCGTGCGCGAGGAAGGCTTGATCATCGGGCGGACCAACCACCCGATTGTCAATCAGGGGGATGCGCTGTTTCATATCGCGTCGATCAAGCGCCCGTCGGAAGTCCAGGAACGCATGGACGCCATCGAAACCCATCTGCAATCCGATCCGCTTCTGGATGAGGACGAGATTATCTAATCTCTGGAGCGCCTTGGGGCATATGTTGCCCGAATACGGCGAAGATCAGCCCTGCATCGAAGCCACTGGCGAATTGTGGCAGGCAATGCTATAGCAGTCGGCATGGAACCAATTACAACTACAGAAGAACTTCGCAGTCTCTGTGAAAGATTGCGCAAGTTCGAATATGTCACTGTCGATACCGAATTCATGCGGGACTCGACCTATTGGCCGCAACTGTGTCTGGTGCAGCTGGCAAGTCCGGAGCCGTCCGATAACGGGGCTGCGGTCGATCCGCTTGCCGAGGGCATTGACCTGACGCCGCTGTTCGAGCTGATGCAGGACGAGGCGGTGGTCAAGGTGTTTCACGCTGCCCGCCAGGATATCGAGATTTTTGTCCATCTGTCGGGCAAGGTGCCCCATCCGGTATTTGATACCCAGGTGGCAGCGATGGTGCTCGGCTATGGTGATCAGGTCGGCTATGAGACGCTGGTCAACAAGGTGGCGCGCAAGAGCATTGATAAGTCGATGCGCTTTACCGATTGGTCGCGCCGTCCTCTTTCGACCAAACAGATCAGTTACGCGCTTTCGGATGTCACCCATCTGCGCGTGATCTATGAAGCGTTTCACGAGCGCCTTGAGGCCAATGGCCGTGCTGTCTGGCTGTTTGAAGAAATGGAACGCCTGACCGATCCGTCGATCTATTCGATTGATCCGGCCGAAGCATGGAAGCGGCTAAAAACCCGATCCAACAGCCCGAAATTCCTGGCAGTCGCCCGTGCGCTTGGCGAATGGCGCGAGACCGAGGCACAGCGCAAGAACCTGCCGCGCAACCGGGTTTTGCGCGATGATACCTTGCTGGATATCGCTGCCCGTCAGCCGATGACCGACAAGGATTTGGATAAAACCCGGGGCGTTGGCCGCAACTTTGGCACCTCCAAACCGGGGCAGGCGATTATCGAGGCGATCAAGGCCGCACTTGATAGCCCGCAGGATCAGTGGCCGAAGCCAAAGGAACGCATCGAACTGCCGGCCGGGATCGGCCCGACGGTGGAGCTTCTGAAGGTGTTGCTTAAACTCTGTGCCGAAGAAAAGGGCGTTGCCCAGCGTCTGGTGGCATCAAGCGACGATCTTCAGAATATCGCGGCTGATGACAATGCCGACGTTCCGGCCATGCGTGGCTGGCGGCGTGAGCTTTTCGGGCAATACGCGCTGCGCCTGAAACACGGGCAGCTTGGCCTTAAGCTGAAAGACGGCGAAGTGGTGTTTGTCGAGCTTGATGACTAGGTCGCTTATTGCTGTGCTGAACAAAAAACGGGGCCGTCTGGCCCCGTTTTTGTTTTTGAACCGGTTTGGCCAAACGATCAGGCGGGCAGGGCGGCATCAAGCAGGGCGGTTGCCATGGTTTTGGCGATCCGGGCCGATTCGGGCATGCCGCGCACCTGGGCTGTGACAATTGCCCCTTCCTTAAGCAGGGCGAGTTGTTCGGCCAGTTGTTTAGGATCGGACGCGCCGGCCTTTGTGCACAGATCGGCAATATGTTCGAGTACGCAGCGTTTGTGTTCGGCGGCGATCTGGTGGGCCGGGTGATCAAGCTTGGCGAACTCGCTTGAGGCGTTGATAAACGCGCAGCCGGAAAATCCCATGCCCTTGAAGGCGCGGCCATGAAACCATTCTTCGAGCGCATCAAACATTGCAAGCAACTGATCGCGCGGGTTGGGTGATGCCTTTTGCATTTCAGCGGTAAGCCAGTCGCGGAACTGTTCATCGCGGCGCATAAGGGCGGCCAGGATCAGTTCATCCTTCGACTTGAAGTGTTTGTACATCGTCATTTTGGCGACGCCGGACTCGGCCAGAATCTTGTCGATTCCGGTGGCGTTGAAGCCCTGTGTATAGAAAAGACGCAGGGCCGTATCGACGAGAACGTCGCGTTTAGACTTCAATTTTCTTACTCCAATAGTCAGACCGGTCTGTATCCTTGTGGCGGGAAAACCGCAGAATTGCAAGCGTTTCAGATACAAGAACGGTCATTCCAAAAATATATTTGACAAGTAGACAGACCTGTCTGTATATATGTTTTCAACACTGATCAACCCGAACTTGTTTAGGAGAGTTTGAATGACCCGTATTTCCCTGCCTGCTTCGATCGATGCTGCGCCTGAGGCTTCCCAGCCTCTTCTTGAAGGTGTGAACAAGATGCTTGGTTCGGTTCCGAACCTGTTTCGCCTGACCGCAAACAGCCCGGCGGCCCTTGAAGGGTATCTTGGTCTGAATGGGGCACTTGCCAAAGGGGCGCTTGATCCGCAGACCCGCGAACGTATTGCCCTTGCGGTCGCACAGCTTAATGGCTGTGACTATTGCCTGTCGGCGCATACCTATCTGGGCAAAAACATCGCCAAACTTGATGACGCCGAGATCACGGCAAACCGCAATGGGACTTCGAGCGATCAGAAGGCTGATGCGGCTGTGCGCTTTGCCGTCGCTTTGGTCAAAAGCCGTGGCCAGGTGAGTGAAGGTGACGTCAGCGCCGCCAAACTTGCCGGTTACAGCGAGGCCGAACTGGTCGAGATCGTGGCGCATGTCGCGCTTAATACCCTGACCAATTACCTCAACGAGGCCTTTGATACCCCGATTGATTTCCCGGTGGTGAATGCCTCTGCTGCCTAAGGCAGGGTCCACTTCCGGCAACTCCCCCGGTCGGCATTCCCCCCTCCGCATGTTGCTGCACGCCGACCGGGGTCCCTTTATCGACCAGAAACCAAAGGATCAGATTGATGTCACGGCCACCTCTTCCGCCTTTTAACGTCGAAACTGCCAAACAAAAGGTCCGTATGGCCGAGGATGGCTGGAACGGCCGCGATCCCGAAAAAGTGTCGCTGGCCTATACGCCAGACAGCCGTTGGCGGAACCGCGCCGAGATTTTCGAGGGCCGCGAAAACATCGTGCAATTCCTGACCCGCAAATGGGCCAAGGAGCTGGAGTACCGCTTGATCAAGGAACTCTGGGCGTTTCATGAAAATCGCATCGCGGTGCGCTTTGCCTATGAATATCGCGATGACAGCGGCAACTGGTTTCGGGCCTATGGCAACGAGAACTGGGAATTTGATGAAGACGGCCTGATGCGCCATCGCGTGGCATCGATCAATGACAAGCCAATTTCGGCTGAAGACCGGCTGTTCCATTGGCCGCTTGGCCGCCGTCCGGATGATCATCCGGGGCTGTCAGACTTGGGACTTTAGTCCCGATAACCCCGCCATGTTCCGGTTCCCTGAGGGGAAAGGAAAGTTCGGCGGAAACGCGTTCTACTTGGGGCCTTACCCCAAGCAGGCAAGATGGTACGTCCCCGGTGCTGTCTTGCCTGTTTCCCCGCCCCCGCAAAGGAGCCTGAACATGATTATCAAATATATCGCTTTTTCGATTACCTCGACCGCCGTGCTTTTTGTCTCTTCTCTGCTGACCTTTACCCCCTGAAGGTCTGGGACCGTTTGGTCCGTTTCTGATGCCTCCCTGAAAACTTGCCGGGCCCTTTTCGGGGCCCGTTTTTGTGTGTTGGTAATGGGGTTGGGTCAGCTTGCTAGGGCGGATTTGATGAAATCCTCAACCGATTGTGGCTTGCGCCCGACAACCTTTTCGAAATCGTTGCTGACAGATTCGTAGTCGCCTTTCTTCGCCCCGACATAGAGACCCGCAAGGGCTTCGATCAGGTGATCGGGCAGGCCGAGGCTTTTGAGGATGCCGGTATGGACCTCAGCCGGCAGGTCGACGAACTTGACGGGCTTGCCGGTGGCATCTGCGATATAGCCGGCAATTTCGGCGTGCGTCACACCCTTGGTCCCGGTCAGGTCATAGATTTTATTGACGTGATCAGACGGCTTGGCGAGGACCACGGCGGCGGCTTCTGCCAGGTCATTGCGCGGGATATAGGTGATTTTGGCATCACCGGCCGGGGCACCAAAATCGCCGGTTTCAAGCGCATGCGGTACACCGGCCAGCAGAAGATCGGCATAGAAGCTGTTGCGCAAAATGGTGAAGGCGAGGCCGCTTTGGCGGATGTAATTTTCGGTATCAAGGTGAATGGCCGAATAGGTGAAATCGGCATCCGCCTTGGGATCGACAATACCGGTATAGACGATGTGTTTGACACCTGCGGCCTTGGCAGCATCGACAGCGGTGCGGTGTTGTTTGATGCGGGTTTCGTTGTCGTCCTCGGCCGAGATGATAAGGGCTGTGTCAATACCGGCAAAGGCCTTGGTCATCAGGGCAAGGTCATTGAAATCGCCCGCGCGGACATCAATGCCCTTGGCGCTCAGGTCTGCGGCCTTTTCAGGCTTGCGGACACTGACGGCGATGTCGTTTGCCGGGATGCGATCGAGCAGATGTTTGACAACAAGGCTTCCGAGTTGGCCGGTGGCGCCGGTGATAAGGATGGTCATGTCAGTTTCTCCGTTAAGGGGTCAGGCATCGCCTGTTCATGGGAGAAATCTGGACCCAATAATGCATATGATCAATTCGATGGGTATGATAATACTTATACATGAAAATCGATGAATTGGATCTTGATTGTCGCCTGCTTCGGCTGTTCCTGACGATTTATGACGAGGGATCGGTGACGGCCGCCGCACATCGTCTTGATGTCGGGCAACCGACGGTCAGTCACGGGCTGGATCGGTTGCGCCAGATTATCGGCGATCCGTTGTTTGTCCGGTCAGGTAGATCAGTTGCACCGACCGCCCATGCCGACGAAATTGCGCCACAGGTGCGTGGGTTGTTGCAAGGGATGCGCGGCCTGACCCGGGTGGTGGCGTTTGATCCCGATAATGCCGATCATTCTGCGCGCTTTGTGCTTGGTGCTAATGATTACGAGGTGGCGGTGATCCTGCCGGCGCTGATGAAGCGGTTGCAAAACTGTTCTGCGGATGTGCGGCTTCAGGTCGTATCGGTTCCGGGGGTAGACCGCATGGTCAAATGGCTGCGCGATGGCACGATTGATCATGCGATCACGATTAATCAATCGGGCAAGCATGGCGATATCGCGCGCCAGGGCCTTTTTCGCGAGCGGATGCGGTGCTTTTATGATCCGGCATTTCACGACGGGCCGCCCGATACGCTGGACCGGTATTGTGCAGCAAGTCATGCGCGGGTGATGATCGGGGCCAATGACAGTTCGGAAATTGATGACATTCTGCGTGGCCTTGGCCGATCACGCCGCACAGTGCTTCAGGTGCCGACCTTTGCCAGTGTCGCCAACCTGATCCGTGGCACCGACATCATCGCCACCCTGCCATCGCGCCTGGCAGGCTCCATGATGCAGGATTTCGGCCAGTTCGATCTGCCGATCGCGTTCCGCGAATATGGCTTTGCCCAATACTGGCACGTCCGCAACGCCGCCAATGCCGCACATAAATGGCTGCGAAGCGAGATTTTCCGAGCGTCGCGCGGGTTGGGGTAACAGCAGGCGATAAAGTGCCTCTTTTATGACGTGGCCGACGGAGTGATCTGAATGCCGCCAACCCAACGAACGCCGGTAAAGTTATCGAGGAAATTTCGTTTGCCAGCCAAGGTCTCGTGGCCAGTGTTGGTGAGTGTGATGGTGCGTTCGGCCCAGTTGGTTTTGGGGGTGGCGGGCGTGAGGGTGAAGAGCGGGTCCTGGCAGTCCATCATCCACTGAATTTCTGACCAGAACATCAGATCGCCGAGATAGGGAAGTGGATCAACGCTTCGCATCAGGTGGCCAAAGACCTTGCCGACCGGAAGCGGGCCATGATCCTTGATGATTTGCAGGGTGAGTTTTTGGGTCAGGCTTAGGCCGGTTTGCGGGTCGGGCAGTTCGGCGAGGTGGCGTTTGACGGCCTCTGGCATGTGGGGCAGGGGCGCGCTGCTGGCTTCCGCAAGTGTTTTGAGGTCTTTCGGGGTGTCTTGGCGGAGTGCCTTCCAGACTTTGCTGCCAAATGTCAGCATGTCGCTGTTAAGCGGCGTGCGTTGAGTGTTCCAGCACCAGATCAGACCATCGAGGGAGAGTTGACCAAGGCCGATGAAGCGGTCGATGGTTTCGGACGCGGGCGCGTGGTTGACGGAGATGACGTCGATGTTGGTTTCGGGCTGGATGGTGGCGATGGCATCCATCAGGAAGGCCAGGATCAGCTGATCGTAGCTGTCATGTTCGAACCAGAGCACGACATGGTCATACTGCCCAAGGCGACCCAGCGCATCATATTCACGCCTGAGGCGTTCAAGTGCTGCTTCACCGGGCAGGTCGTAAGCACCGGCAATAAAGGCCGCACGGGTTTCGATGAAGGCATCGCGTGGCAGATCGGGCACCGGGCCCTGACAAAACGGATCGGAGAATTCCAGAAAATCGCCGATGAAGCCTGCCTGCTTGAGGCCATCGCGGATATCGGATCCGCAACGGACATGCAGCGTGGCTTGGGTGTCGAGTGGTTTCATTATTCGCCTGGGACCGGGACGCCCGTGCTCGCCCGAAGGGCACTTAGCAATGAGAGCATGTTGTCGGGCACATCGGATGCGGCGATTTTGGCATTGGCCGGATCGTCGTCCGGATTGGCAAACAAGGGGGCAATGTCACCAAGTCGGGCAGACCGCAGCGCGATCAGCAGGTCAATCAGTGATTTCTCATCATCGCGGGCGGCAGCGCGAAGCTTTTCAATGTCTTCGTCGGTATCTGGCAGAACGGTTATTTCCTGACAAAGCGTTTGAAAGGACATGTGCGCCAGTGCGCCCACGATGTCACGCGCGGTGTGATCGGATGGCTGTTTGGTGTCGGTCATGACACGGCACTCCTGATCAGAAAAGAGATCGATGATCGTGCCGGTTTTGGTGTGGGGCGTCAATAAAATGCGCGGTCTGATTGTACGTGTTTGGGCGCTAGTCGGCGAGGCGGACAATACTTTCGCGGTTCATAAGCTTGGCCAGTTTCGACAAACGTTGTTCAACGACTTCGCCATACAGGGCCGATGCCTGCTTTTCGAATTGCAAGATCAGCTTGCCTTCTTCGAGCAGCAATTGTGTTTGTGGCAAGATGCCTTCGACGCCACCAGACAGCGTGTGACCCAAGCGAATGACATGGCCAAACAAACGGCCCGTCAGGCGGTCCTCGTCGCTGAGGATGCGGTCGCTGGCTTCATCGCCCTTGAAATTGCCGGTATAGCGCGAGCCGATGGTGTAGGCGAGGAACACGCGGTCGTGATGGTTGAGGTCGATATAGGGGTGGCGCAGAATGCGGTTATAGCTTTGCTCTGCACGGTAATCGGGATGTTCGTTCCAGCCGATATCCCCGATGATGCAGGCCGCCAAACGCAGCCGTTCGATATTGACCGGCAGTTCGGAGAAGATCGGCGCACACCATTGCGCAACTTCTTCGCCGTGCTGATGGAACCGTTCGCCGTCTTCGGCGAAGCTAAAGCAGGCTTCAAGCACCGGGTCGCGTTGACGCAGATCTTCTGGCAGGACTTCATACATCCAGCCTTCGCGAAGCCCGTGGCCGGAAAAGACAACTTCCTTTGGCTTCATGCGGGTCATCAGCATGTTCATGACAAGCGATGCATGCGGCAGGCTGTCGATACGGCGTTTGGACACACCGCCGATCTTTTCAAGCGACACCCGGCTTTGCTGGGAAATGATGTGGGTCAGTTCGGCCATTTCCGATTGCGGCATGGCAAGGTTATGCACCACCGAAATCGGATAGTTTTCCTGGGCAATGAACAGCTTGGCAATTGATCGCCAGGAGCCGCCAACGGCATAAAGCTGTTGGCCTTTGCCCTCTGCCAGCCAATCGACCGTATCAAGGTGCTGATTGATTTCAGCCGTCAGACGGGCCCGGTCAGAGCCAAAGACTGTATGCAGGCGCATCGCACCCAAGGGCAGGCTGACACGTTTTTTGATCTCCCCCTGATCCAGCAAAACCAGTTCGAGTGACCCGCCACCGATATCGCCCATGATGCCCGATGCCATCGGGTCGCCCGATATGATGCCAAGGGCCGACAGGCGGGCTTCTTCAAGGCCGTCAATCACCTTGACCGTAAGACCGGTTTCCGATGCCACGCGATCACAGAATTCCTTGCCGTCGCTGGCAGCCCGCACAGCAGCGGTTGCCAGCACATCGACATGGGTGACCTTCATCGCACGCAACAGCTTCGCAAAGCGGTGCATGGCGACCACGGCGAGCTCCACCCCCTCGGGGTTGAGGCGACCGGTGTTTTCCGGGTCACGGCCAAGGCCGCACATGACCTTTTCATTGAAGATCGGCATCGGTGCGCGGGTCATGCCATCAAAAATGACAAGCCGCACAGAGTTGGAGCCAACATCTATGATCGCGATGCGGTTGGAAGCCCGTTGGTCAGTCAGCATAAGATGTTGGCACCTGTTGGTCGTCTTTGGTCGTCTTTAGCCGTCTTTAGTCGTCAAGCTGTAGCACGGGAACATTCGGGTCGGCTTGATCCAGCGCACTTCCGCGGCCCGAAAGTGACGGGTTGGTCATGAAATACTTGTGCGACGAGAATGCATTTTCACCTGCCTCGCAGCGTTCATAAGAGCCGTCCGGCTGCAGATGCCATGCCTGTGCAGTGTCTTTCAGGTTGGCAATCATGATCTGTTCAACAATCTGTTGCTGACAGGTCGGATTTTCAACCGGAACCAGGGTTTCAACACGGCGGTTCAGGTTGCGCGGCATCCAGTCGGCGGATGAAATAAACGCCTTGGCCTTGCGCGACGGAAGCTTTGCCCCGTTGGCAAAGACAACAATGCGCGAATGTTCAAGGAACCGGCCGACAATCGATTTGACGCGGATATTTTCCGAAAGACCCGGAACCCCCGGACGCAGGCAGCAAATGCCGCGCACGATCAATTCGATATGAACGCCAACCTGACTTGCGCGATAAAGCGCATCAATCACCACCGGATCGACCAGACTGTTCATCTTGGCCCAGATGCCAGATGGCTTGCCGGCCTTGCAGTTCTCGATCTCCTGATCGATGTGGGTGAGCAGGGTCGGACGCAGGGTATGCGGCGCAATCGCGATTTTTTCCAGCGAGCGCGGTGTGGCGTACCCGGTCATGAAATTAAAGATGCTGGCCGCATCACGCCCCAATGCCGGATCGCACGAGAAGAACGAGATATCGGTATAGAACTTGGCAGTGATCGGGTGATAGTTGCCGGTCCCGAAGTGGGTATAGGTCTTAAGGCCGTGGGTTTCACGGCGGACCACCAGCGACACCTTGGCGTGCGTTTTCCAATCAAGGAAGCCATAGACCACCTGACAGCCCGCACGTTCAAGGTCAGCCGCCCAGCGCAGGTTGGCTTCTTCGTCAAAGCGGGCTTTGAGTTCGACCATGGCGGTGACGGATTTGCCGGCCTCGGCGGCGGCGATCAATGCCTTGACGATCGGGCTGTTTTCCGAGGTGCGATACAGGGTCTGTTTAATGGTGACCACATCGGGGTCACGGGCAGCCTGAAGCAGGAACTGCACCACCACATCGAAATCTTCGAACGGGTGATGAACCACCAGATCCTTCTTGCTGATCGCGGCAAAACAATCGCCGCCAAAGTCACGTACCCGTTCCGGATAACGTGCGGCATAGGGCGAGAACAGCAAGTCGTGATGCAGATCGGAATCGATCAGCTGTTTGACATCAACAACGCCGAGCAGGCCATCGACCTTGACGACCTCTTCCAGCGCGACATCAAGTTCATCAATGACGAAATCAAGCAGGTCTTCGGGCATTGCCGCGTTGACCTTAAGACGGATGATGCTGCCGCGACGGCGGCGTTTCAGCGCGGTTTTGAAAACGCGCACCAGATCTTCGGCTTCTTCTTCGATTTCAACGTCCGAGTCTCGAATGACGCGGAAGAAACCGTGTTCGATCATATCAAAGCCCGGGAACAGCTTGCCAAGATAGAGCAAGATCGCCTGTTCGACCGGAAGATAACGTTCATTGCGGCCCGGCAGGCGCAGGAAACGGCCGATTTTTTGCGGTACCGGAATAAGCCCGCGCATATTGTGCCCGTCCGCCGGATCAAACAGCTGCATGACGATGGCAAAGCCAAGGTTCGGGATGAACGGGAAGGGGTGCGACGGATCGATGGCAAGCGGGGTCAGCGTCGGGAAGATTTCGCGCGTGAAATAGCCATCAAGCCATTTGCGGTCGGTCTGGGTCAGGTCGCCCTGATCAATGACCGAGATGCCCTGTTTTTCCATCTCGCTGCTGAGCTGGCGCCAGACGCGCTGCTGATCCTGCATCAACTGGTTGGCATCAAAGGTAATGGCGCGCAGCTGTTCGGACGGGCTCATGCCATCCTGACTGACCTTGGTCATGCCAGCGCGGACCTGCCCAACGAGGCCGGCGACGCGGACCATATAGAATTCATCAAGGTTGCTGGCCGAAATCGACAGGAAACGCAGTCTTTCAAGCAGCGGGTGGCCGGTATTCTGGGCCTCTTCAAGAACGCGATTGTTGAATGCCAGCCACGATAATTCGCGGTTAATGAAGCGGCTTTCCGAATCAATGGTGATCGCGCTTGACTGAACTGCAGCGGCGTGTGTCACGCTATGCCTCCTGCGGATTGAGGGAACGTCCTTGAACTTATGCTACAGTTCCCGGTTGCAAATGGAGTATAGGATAACTGCTTGGGTGGGTGCAATTTTCTTAAATTTATGTGTCAGTTTTTATAATGGCGTCACGGCGTGTGATATGGCATGGAAGAACACCGTTTGATCATCGTTCGCGACTGCTTAAGACACGAAGACATGAAAACGCTGTTGTTGCTTCGGCATGCCAAATCAAGCTGGGCGGATCCGGGTCGGGCCGACCATGACCGCGAACTAAACCGTCGTGGTGAAAAGGCTGCACCCTTTATGGGCCGCTATCTGCGTCAGCATGAACTGGTGCCGGACCTGATCTGGAGTTCAACGGCGGCGCGCGCGGTGCAGACCCTTGGTCTTTTGGGGCGGGATTTCGCAACCGATGCCGACGTGATCTATAACGAAGACCTGTATATGGCCAGCGAGCGGGTACTGCTTGAAAACCTGCATCACACCCATGAAGACGCCAAGCATGTGATGTTCATCGGCCATAATCCGGGGATCGAGATTTTTGCCCAGTCGCTTTATGGTGGTGGGAATGATGAGGCCCGCGAGATCATGGCGCGCAAATATCCGACCTGCGGGCTTGCGCATTTCGAGTTCGATGTTGATCACTGGGGCGAAATCACACCGGGCAGTGGACGGCTGATCGACTTTATCAAGGTCAAGGATCTTCAGGCGATCAAGATTAGCGCGGAATGATTTGCTGATCTGCATTAGCTGGTGTGCGTTAGCTGGTCTGCGTTACTGGCACTTGACGAAGGGCCTGTCTGCGCGTTTTATACCGCTGAAATTTAGGACGCCGTGCTTGAACAGGAGGGAAACATCACACATAAGCGCCATGGATCACTGGTTGGCGGGCATGTTGTGGTGCGTTTTTTGTTTGACAGCGCGGGTCTGGCATGCACCTTTGCGGCCAAATTTGCGGCCCAAAATACAAAGCAACCTGGAATGACAATGCATCCTTTTCGCTCTCATAACTGTAATGCGCTGCGCGCGACTGACGCCGATGCGGAAGTTCGCCTGTCTGGCTGGATTCACCGTAAACGTGACCACGGCAACCTTCTGTTCGTTGACCTGCGCGACCATTACGGCATCACCCAGGTCGTGATCGATATTTCGAGCCCGCTGTTCGAGACGCTTGATAAAGCGCGTGCTGAAAGCGTGATCACGGTCGATGGCAAGGTTGTCAAACGTACCGCCGAGACCATCAACCCCAACTTGCCGACCGGCGAGATCGAAGTTTATGCATCGAACATCGAAGTTCAGTCTTCGGCGGAAGTTCTGCCGATGCCGGTGTTTGGCGATGTCGAATACGGCGAAGAAGTTCGCCTGCGTCACCGTTATCTCGATCTGCGTCGCGAGAGCGTGCACAAGAACATCGTTCTGCGTTCGCAGGTGATTTCGGCCATGCGTCAGAAAATGACCGCGCAGGGCTTCCTTGAAATCCAGACGCCGATCCTGACCGCAAGTTCGCCGGAAGGTGCACGTGACTTCCTGGTGCCGTCTCGTATGCATCCGGGCAAGTTTTATGCCCTGCCGCAGGCACCGCAGCAGTTCAAGCAGCTGCTGATGGTTTCGGGCTTTGACAAATATTTCCAGATTGCACCGTGCTTCCGCGATGAAGACGCACGTGCCGACCGTTCGCCGGGTGAGTTTTACCAGCTCGACTTCGAGATGGCCTTTGCCACCCAGGATGACGTGTTTGCCGCAATCGAGCCGGTTCTGCATGACATCTTTGTCGAGTTCGGCGGTGGTCGTGATGTGACCCCGTATCCGTTCCCGCGCATTCCGTTTGATGAATCGATGGCGAAATACGGCTCCGACAAGCCGGATCTGCGTAACCCGCTGATCATTTCGGATGTCACCGAGCCGTTCCGCGGATCGAGCTTTGGCATCTTTGCATCGAACATCGAAAAAGGTTCGGTGGTGCGTGCGATCCCGGCAACCGGTGCCGCATCGCGCCCGCGCAGCTTCTTTGACAAGCTCAATAACTGGGCACGTGATGAAGGTGCGGCTGGTCTTGGCTACATCGTTTACGGCGAAGACGGCGAAGCAAAAGGCCCGATTGCCAAGAACCTTGATGCCGACCGTATTGCACAGATCAAGGAAATCACCGGCGTTGCCAATGGCGATGCGGTATTCTTTGCCTGTGACAAGGAACTGGCCGCTGCCAAGTTCGCCGGTAAGGTCCGTGACAAGGTTTGTGACGAGCTGGAACTGCGCGAAGAGGGCATGTTCAAGTTCTGCTGGATTGTTGACTTCCCGATGTATGAGGAAGACGACGACGGCAAGATCGAATTCAGCCACAACCCGTTCTCGATGCCCCAAGGTGGTCTGGACGCGTTGGAAAACATGAACCCGCTTGATATCAAGGCGTGGCAGTATGACATCGTTTGTAACGGTATCGAGCTGTCATCGGGTGCCATTCGTAACCATCGCCCGGACATCATGTACAAGGCGTTCGAGATTGCCGGTTATGGCAAGGACGTTGTCGATGACCGCTTTGGCGGCATGATCAACGCGTTCAAATTCGGCGCCCCGCCGCACGGTGGTTCGGCCCCGGGTGTTGACCGTATCGTCATGTTGCTGGCCGATGAGCCGAACATTCGTGAAGTCATTGCCTTCCCGCTGAACCAGCAGGCACAGGATCTGATGATGAATGCGCCGGCAGAAGTCGATGACAAGCAGCTTAAAGAATTGCACCTGCGTGTGCAGTTGCCGCCGAAAGCGAAAAAAGACTGATGTGTTTGGGGCCTTGCCCGAAATACTGAAGATACAAGCGGCCCGGAGCTTTCCGGGCCGTTTTCTTTTGGGGAAATCTATTGGCAATCGTTACCTAATATTAACCGGCATTGGGCCACTGTAGCGGAGGAAAAGAAAATTCGATCCTTCGGGGGATGGCCTGTTGAGAAAAATTCTTGTGGTGGCGGCACCTTTGGCGCTTGGCGCGTGCGGTGGTCCGATTGAGTTGACGGTGGCAAAGCTTGCCGGTGATTTGATCAGCTATGTGTCGACCGGCAAAAGCACAACCGACCATGCGGTTTCTTTCGTTGCCGAGCGCGATTGCGCGTTGCATCGCCCACTTCTCGAACAGACCATCTGCAAGGACGACGAAACCATCCTGGCCGAAGAGGCCGCAGCCCTTGCCGTGATGGGCGAGCCTGAGATCAAACAGGAACTGCGCGTTGCCCGCCCGGAAATCTATGCGGTAAATGCCCCGGCCGAAGATTGGTCACGCCCGAGTGCGACGGCGCTTAAATCCAACGCGATTGTTACCACCAATTTGCCGCCACTGACCCCGAAAAAGACCGCGGATGATGCGGTTGATGCGGTTGAGGTTGCCTCTGCACGCGATCAGATCGAAGTCGAAGACGTTGCCGTTGATCGCAGTGACCTTGGCCCGATCGACCCGCAGGTCGAGGCGGATGCCGCGGTTGCAGGTTATGTCAGTGACGAACCGGCCACCGAAATCGACACCCCGAAGGAAACCGTCACCGCCGCACTGGTCGATCCGGCTGTTATGGGGGACGGGGATGATGTGGTGGTCAAACCGGTGGATGCAGCACTTGACGGGGACGCCCTTGCAGGGGATGACCTTGCCGCGCCGCTGCCCGGTGATTATGTGGTATTGGCAAGCTTTGCAGATGAAGCGCGTGCCAACAGGGCGCTGGGCCTTTATAAGGAATACCAGCCGCGCCTTTTGAATGCCGAGGTGAAGGGCAAACCGTATCTTCGTGTTGCGGTCGGGCCGCTTTCGGCAGAACACGCACATGATTTGCGCCTTCTTGCTGCCAAAAAGGGGGTTAAAGATCCCTGGATTGTTGGAGTTGGCGCCACCGGAGAGTGATGTTGTCTGGATTTTTTTCAGAGATTAAGCAACGTCAGCGTTCCCTTAAAGGAACGCTGATCTTTTGTTTGGGTCTTGGTGGCTGTGCCGCGCAGGCTGGTAATGTGACGGGCATCGAAGATGCCATCGTGCCGCATGTGGCGGAATATCACTTCAAGCTGAGCCATGCCGAGCAGGGCAGTTCGATCGTGGATGCGTCCGGTGTGCTGGGCTATCGCTTTGAGAAGATGTGCGATGGCTGGGTCACGGAAATGCAGCAGATCATGATCCTTCAGGGCAGCGAAGGCACGCCGATCAATTCGGCC
Source organism: Thalassospira profundimaris WP0211 (assembly GCF_000300275.1). Classification (GTDB taxonomy): domain Bacteria; phylum Pseudomonadota; class Alphaproteobacteria; order Rhodospirillales; family Thalassospiraceae; genus Thalassospira; species Thalassospira profundimaris. Next base: position 45,438 of record NZ_AMRN01000008.1, read on the forward strand.
TATTCCATGACCCAGTGGGAAGATTTCGACGGGACGGAATATCGTTTCCGCATGCGTGATTATCTTGATGGCACCAAGGTCGACGAGATCGTCGGCAAGGCGGTCCGCAAGGACGACATGGTCAAGGTCAGTTACGAAATCCCGGTCGAGGTCGAGGAAGAGCTTCCGGCCGATGCCATGTTCCCGACCCAGCATTCGCTGGTGTTGCTGAAACGTGCGAAAGACGGGGTGCGGTTTGCCAATGATCTGGTGTTTGATGGCAGCGGCGATACCCCGACCAACCGGGTGGCTGTGGTGATTTCAGGCAGCAAGGATGCCGATAACACCGCCAACGATCCTGATGCGATTGCCCGCGGTGCGTTTCATCGCATGAACCTGGCATTTTATCCGATTGGGGCGGCGGAAAACGGCCCGTCAACCGAGATGGCGGTTGATTTTGGTGATAATGGTGTCGCGCATGGTATGCGTTTTGACTATGGCGAGTTTGAAGTGCTGGGCACCCTTGACAAGGTCACCAAGCTGCCGCTGCCGGAATGCGGATCGCAATAGACAGATTTTAAAATCCAGACGTAAAAAAGCCTGCCCAAAAAAGGCAGGCTTTTTTAGTGGGGAGTGCCCGGGTGTTTTACGCAGCAGCAGAATTGCGTGAGGCGTTGCAATAAAGCCCGTAGAGGGTCTCGATCACGCGCAGAGCATCGTTACCATTCAGCGAATAGTAGATGGTCTGTGCTTCGCGACGAGTCTGGACGAGCTTGTCACGACGCAGGCGTGCAAGATGCTGCGAGAGGGCGGACTGGCTTAGCCCGACAATGCGTTCGAGTTCGCCAACCGACTTTTCGCCTTCGTTGAGTTGGCAAAGGATAAGCAGTCTGCTCTGATTGCTCATGGCCTTTAACAGGGTGCTAGCCTGTTCGGCCTTTTCTTCTAAGTTGTTAAGTTCCATTTGGCTTCCTTATGAGCCTGACCGCAAGCGGCCATTGTCCCAATGAAAATTCGACAAATCACCAGACGGAGCCATCGGGTGGCTTCTGATCCGACTGGCGCGAAGTCACTGCGGTAATAATACCTAAAGGATAGTGACTTCTGCCACCAACAAATTACAGGAATTCATCGGTAAACTTATTCTCAAGTATATTACAAATCTGTCAAGAGAGTGTTTACTCGGATCTGTCCTGCGGCTGATGGTGTTTGTGCCGGAATCCGGCCTGTCGAACTTTCTTCCATGCACCAGATTTTTCTCTGGCAATCGCGAATTTGATCCCTTGGGCGGTGTGCGGGCGAATGAAACCTTTGCACCGATTCCGACAGGACCTGTTTTTATTTGATTATGTTCCCGTTTGCTCGGTTTGAAACATAATCGATACCAGCATATACAAACCCGAGAAAACGGCAAAACTGTGAAAGTATTAGTAGCAGACGTGACACGAGCCAGATGATGCGAAGATCGAAGGCCAAAGAGCTTGCCTTGTCGTTCGGTGATGTGCTGATTTAGAACAAAGAGAAGCGTCCTGTTTTGCGCTAGAACAAGCAAAGCAGGATAAAAATAATGGACGCGGTCAACGCGATCCCGTGACCCGGGCTTGGTCCCGGCGCCGCACCATATCGGACCATTCAGGAAGGCGACGCAGAAAAATGGCGACTTTGTTCGTGACCCATCACGATTGTATTGAACATGATACCGGCCCGGGACACCCGGAATGCGCCGATCGTCTGCGCGTGATCCAGCGCGTTTTCGAGGCCGAGGAATTCATGTTCCTTCACCGCGAAGAAGCGCCGCTGGGCGATATCGACCTGATCAAGAAAGTGCATGACCCGGCCTATGTCGACAAGGTGATGGCAAGCATCCCCGACCACGGCATCGAGCCGCTTGATGGTGATACCTATGTCTCGCCGGGGTCGGGCAGGGCGGCATTGCGATCAGTTGGCGGGGCCTGTGTTGCGGTCGATGCGGTGATGGAGGGGCATGAAAAGAATGCCTTTGTCGCGACCAGACCGCCGGGACATCACGCCGAATATGACCGGGCGATGGGATTTTGCCTGTTTAACAATGCCGCCATTGCCGCCCACCATGCGCGCAACAAATTCGGCATCAAGCGGGTGGCGGTGATGGATTTCGATGTTCATCACGGCAACGGCACGCAGGACCTGTTTTATAATGATGCGGATCTGTTTTATTGCTCGACCCATCAATGGCCGCTTTATCCCGGCACCGGGGCGGAAAGCGAACGCGGATGTGCCAACAATATCCTCAATGTCGGCATGGTTGCCGGATCGGGCACAAAAGAAGTGCAAGAGGCGTTTAATTCGACGGTCTTGCCCGGTATTGCCGCGTTCAAGCCGGAACTTCTGATCATTTCGGCGGGCTTTGACGGGCACAAGAATGATCCGCTGGCGGGGCTTTGCTATGTGGCGGATGATTTTGTCTGGATGACCAAGCAGTTGATGGATCTGGCCGAGGAACAGTGTGGTGGACGTGTGGTGTCCTTGCTTGAAGGGGGCTATGATTTGCCGTCTCTTGCAACCAGTGCCGTGCAACATGTGCGGACATTGATGGGTGCACATTAGGGGCAGCCCAAGATCACTCAAAGATCACTCAAAGATCATCGGGGTAATGCCCGACAAAAGCGTTTCAGTCAGACGAAATTGCGTTCTGTTCGGTTGCCCTGATCGTGACTTGCGCGTAAACTCCGCGCCGATCTAAGAAATGGAGCTTACATGTCCGAGGCTACTGCATCTCCCGCACTTCCTGAAGATATCGCGAAACTGAGTTTCGAAGAGGCGCTTGGGCAGCTTGAGACCCTCGTGCGTCAGCTTGAACAGGGGCAGGTCGGGCTTGATGACGCCATTGCGTCCTATGAACGCGGTGCGGCGCTGAAACGCCATTGCGCGGACAAACTGCGCGCGGCTGAAGAGCGCATCGAAAAAATCACCCTGAATGCGGATGGCCGCCCGTCGGCAACCCCGACCGAAATTGAATAATCGGAGACCGTCGTGAGTTACGACATGATTGCCGAACTGAGTGCGGCGTCTGCTGATCTGGGCGAGACGCTTGACGGGATCCTGCCCCGCGCCAATGGCCAGATCGAGCAGCGCCTGTATCAGGCGATGCGCTATTCGACGCTGGGCGATGGCAAACGCTTGCGCCCGTTTCTGGTGCTGAGCTCTGCTGGGTTGTTCAAGGTTTCGCGCCGGTCTGCCCTGCGTGTTGCAGCGGCGGTCGAGATGGTGCACAGCTATTCGCTGATCCATGATGATCTGCCGGCGATGGATGACGACGATCTGCGTCGCGGCAAGCCAAGCTGCCACAAGCAGTTTGACGAGGCGACAGCGATTTTGGCCGGTGATGCGTTGCTGACCCAGGCGTTTGAAGTGCTGGCCGATGAAGATACCCATCCTGATCCACGCGTTTGTACCGATCTTGTCCGTGCCCTTGCCCGTGCGGCGGGGCCATATGGCATGGTTGGCGGTCAGATGATTGATCTGGCCGGTGAAGGACAGAGTTTTGACCAGGCGCAGGTGACACACCTGCATTTGCTTAAAACCGGGCGGATGTTTGCCTTTGCCTGCGAAGCCGGTGCGATCCTTGGCAAGGCACCGAAAAGCATTCGTTTGGCGCTGCGATCCTATGCCCATGACATGGGGCTGGCGTTTCAGATCAAGGATGACATCCTTGATGTCGAGGCAAGTTCGGAAGAGCTTGGCAAGACGGCCGGCAAGGATGTTGATCAGGAAAAATCAACCTTCGTGAAATTGCTGGGTCTTGATCAGGCCCGCGAACAGGCCAGAATGCTGTGCGATCAGGCGATCAATCACCTGAACTGCTTTGATGACGAGGCCGAACCGCTGCGTGCGGTGGCACGTTTTGTGGTTGAACGCGGCCGTTAATCGGCTGTGGCCCTAGATCATCACCATGACCGATCATGCGCCATATACAGCCGGTTTTCGCGACCGGCTGTTTGACAAGGACCCGTTTCCACTCGCGATCTGGTATCCGGCGACCGCACCGGAAAGTTCGGTGCGCCATATGGGCGTGGTTTCCAGTGCGGCGCGCGGGGCCGCCTTTGCCGATGATGGCCCGTTTCCCATCGTGCTGTTTTCCCATGGGTCGGAAGGCCATCGGTTCAATCAGTTCTGGTTGGCGGAATATCTGGCACGGCGGGGTTATATCGTCGCCGCCCCGCAGCATCATGGCGACAATTATCTGGATGCGTCCGAAGCGCGGCAGTTGGCGATTATTGAGCGCCGCCCGCAGGAAATGCGTCTGGCGCTTGATCTGTTGTTGGCCCATGACGAAATCGGGCCGCAGATTGACCAGGACAAAATCTATGCCCTTGGTCATTCGGCAGGTGGGGCGACGGTCCTGAAATTGGCCGGCTGGGATTTTGATGCCAAGGCCTGGCAGGATTACTGCGAAATCAACGCTGATATGGATCACGTGATTTGCCAGCATGCGCCAAGTGATGATCACCTTGATCGGTTGCACAATGTGTATGGCGGGCCGGTGGTGTCCGAGCGTGATGAACGGATTGCCGCCATCATCGCGATTGCGCCAGCCTTTGGCGTGGCAGCGACCGATGAAGGATTAAGCGATATCGATATCCCGATGCTGTTTGTCGAGGCCGATACAGACGAAATCCTGCATGACCATGTTAATGCCGCACACTTCCGCAAGCTGTTGCGCGGGCGGGCAAAGTTTGTGAAGGTCAAGGGGGCGGGGCACTATTCATTCTTGCCGAAATGCACCCCATATATTGCAGAGAATTTTGGCTATTTATGCTGCGATTTTGGTCAGGATCGCGACACCATTCACCGCACTGTTGAGCAAGTGATCCACCGTTTCCTCGATAAGGTAAAAACCGGTGAAATTCAGGGTCGCTAATTCGGTCGAACCTCGCTATTTTACGCAGCTTGCAACATGGCGCCATAACAGTCACCCTGTTGCTGGGTCCTGACCCGAACCAACGCCATATAAAAAATTGAAATCGAGATCGGAATGAGCACGACCTCCAAGACCCCGCTGCTGGATACCATCAACACCCCCGAAGAGCTGCGCAAGTTGCAGCCTGCCCAGATGAAGCAGGTTGCCGATGAGTTGCGCGCCGAGGTGATTGATGCGGTATCGGTGACCGGTGGGCATCTGGGCGCTGGCCTTGGTGTGGTCGAGCTGACGGTTGCGATCCATTACCTGTTTGATACGCCATATGATCGTTTGATCTGGGATGTTGGTCATCAATGCTATCCGCATAAAATCCTGACCGGGCGGCGTGATCGTATCCGTACCATCCGTCAGGGTGGCGGTTTGTCCGGTTTCACCAAACGATCCGAATCCGAATATGATCCGTTCGGGGCGGGGCATAGCTCCACCTCGATCTCGGCCGGGCTTGGCATGGCAGTTGCCAACCAGCTATCGGATGACAAGCGCAAGAATGTGATTGCCGTGATTGGCGACGGATCGATGAGTGCTGGCATGGCCTATGAGGCGATGAACAATGCCGCCGCCACCGATCAGCGTTTGATTGTGATCCTGAATGATAACGACATGTCGATTGCCCCGCCGGTGGGGTCGATGTCGGGCTATTTGTCGCGCCTGATTTCGGGCAAGGGATATCAGGGGCTGCGCAATGCGGCCAAGGGGCTTACCAAGCATCTGCCGCGCCAGATCGAAGAGGCGGCGCGCAAGCTTGAAGAATATACCCGTGGCATGGTCACGGGCGGGACCCTGTTTGAAGAAATGGGCTTTTTCTATGTCGGGCCGATTGATGGTCACAACATGGATCATCTGTTGCCGGTTTTGAAAAACGTCCGCGATGCCGATGTTGATGGCCCGATCCTGATCCATGCCGTCACGCAAAAGGGCAAGGGCTATGGCCCCGCCGAAAATGCCGCCGACAAATACCATGGCGTTGCCAAGTTTGACGTCGTCACCGGCAAACAGGCCAAGCCGACCCCGAATGCGCCGAGTTACACCAAGGTGTATGGCGAAACGCTGGTGAAGCTTGCCGAGAAGGACGAGAAAGTCACGGCAATCACGGCTGCGATGCCGTCTGGCACGGGTGTGAACATCTTTGCCGATCATTTCCCCGATCGTGCCTTTGACGTGGGGATTGCCGAACAGCATGCGGTGACCTTTGCCGCCGGGATGGCGTGCGAAGGGTACAAGCCGTTTTGCACGCTGTATTCGACCTTCCTGCAGCGTGGTTATGATCAGGTCGTGCATGATGTCGCGATCCAGAACCTGCCGGTGCGCTTTGCCATGGACCGTGCCGGGCTGGTCGGGGCCGATGGCGCGACCCATGCCGGGGCCTATGACATCGCCTATCTTGGGTGCCTGCCGAACTTCGTTCTGATGGCGGCCGCCGATGAGGCAGAGCTTGTGCATATGACCACAACCGCCTGGGCGATTGATGATCGACCCAGTGCGTTCCGCTATCCGCGTGGCGAGGGTGTTGGCGTTGAAATGCCGGCCGAGGGCAAAGTCCTTGAAATCGGTAAGGGCCGTATCCTGCGCGAGGGGGGCAAGATTGCTATCCTGTCTTATGGTACGCGACTGGCCGAGGCGCTTATTGCCGCCGAAGATCTTGCCGCACGGGGTTTGCCTGCCACGGTTGCCGATGCGCGCTTTGCCAAGCCGCTTGATCATGAACTGATTGCCGATCTGGCGCGCAACCATGAAGTCCTGATCACCATCGAAGAAGGATCGATCAACGGTTTTGGCGCGATGGTCCTGCAACATATGGCAGGGCACGGATTGCTTGATAACGGGCTTAAGATCCGCACCATGGCGCTGCCAGATGCGTTGATTGATCATGACAAGCCGGAAATCCAGTACGAGAAGGCCGGGCTTGATGCCAAGGCCATCGTCAAGACCGCCCTTGGCGCGCTTGGCATGAGCGAAAGCAAGGCACGCGCCTGATCAGGTCAAAGATTTCGAGATAAACAAAAGGCCGGTTGTCGGAAATGACAGACCGGCCTTTTTCGTTCTTCGCGTTCGTCAGTCGACGTAAATCATCTTGTGCGTCATGCCGCCATCGATGCGGATGGTTTCACCGGTCATGAAGCCGGATTTATCACCATCCAGCAGGAAGGACACGGCCTGTGCGATGTCTTCGGGCGTGCCGACACGGCCAACCGGGTGTTGGGCCTTGTCGGCTTCGCTGTGGTCAGGTTCGGTTTTGTTGGCGTTTTTCTGCCAGTCGCCAACTTCGATCCAGCCCGGTGCGATGGCGTTAACGCGAATATCACCCGCAAGGCTGACGGCCAGCGCATGGGTCAGGGCAACGATGCCGCCCTTGGACGCGGCGTAGGGTTCGGTATTAGCCTCTGACTGGAAGGCGCGGGTGGAGGCGATATTGACAATCGCGCCCTTGGTATCGCGCAGATGCTGTGTCGCGTGTTTGGTTGCCAGAAACACCCCGCCGAGATTGACATTGATCACGCGTTGCCATTGATCCCATTCAAGGTCTTCGATGTTGGGGACATGGGGATTGGCAATCCCGGCATTGTTGATCAGACCATCGATGCGGCCAAACCGGTCAACGCATTGCTGGATGCAAAGTTTGATATCAGCTTCATTGGCAACGTCGCCCTGCAGGAACAATGTGCGGTCGCGTTCAGCGTCCGTCAGGCTATCAAGCGCGTCCTCGCCCGCATCGGCATCAAGATCAAACATCGCGACCTTCCAGCCAAGGCCCAGAAGATGCTTTGAGATGCCAAGGCCCAAGCCCTGGGCGCCACCGGTGACAAAGGCCACGTGCGGTGATTTTGCGGACGGGTTATCCATGTCTGCCCCATTTGGTTTTTGATGGCAAGGCCGGGCGGATGCGCAGCCCTTGAGGAACTCTGGGGAAATGGTCTTGTTTGCGCGAAATTGCAAGGCGTTTGTATCAGGCGGATGCTGGCACGTTTTCAAGCTGATCGAGCAGGGCGTGAACGAAGCCTTCCTGACGGCCGTTAAGGCCGCGACGGGTTGCCAGATTTTGCAGGGCCTCGGTCGCTGCGATATGCAGGCGGTAATGGCCGGGATCCTGATCAATACGGGTGGATTGTTGCGCACTGTCGCCAAACACCATGGCATGGCACAGACCGGCATTGGCCGAGGTAAAGGCACGACAGGTCAGCGGGCGGACGGCGTAAATGCTGCATCGATCCTGTTCATCAAGCAACGGGCAACGCACCCGGACGTCCGCAGTTTTTGTAAACTGTTCGATATCGGTTGCGGCACTGCGCAGGCGATCTTTCAGGGCATCGATCTGTGGCGTGGTGAAAGTTGCCGTGATGTGGGCGGCGATCAGGTCGGTCACACCGGGCGGGACACTGACAAACAGGTGGCAGCAGGCGCTACATTGATCGCGACAGGCACGCGGGTGCGGGTTGGGGAAGCTTTGGCGCAAGAGGCTAGACGCCTGTTCGAGTATCGCAATGGTGGCCGCCGCGGCACCGGCAAGCGTATCGACCGCATCAAGGGCGCGGTCCAGTTCGGTGCGGAAATCGGCAAACATCTGTTCGTAGCGCCGTGATGCCTCGGTCGTCAGGGCGCCGGTTTGGGCGATGTTGCGCGAAACCCGGTCTATTGCGTCATCAAGCTTGGTCATCAATCCCAGTTACTTTCGTGCTGGTCCCTACGACAGGCCTTCAGATTGGTTGTTGGTCGTTGTCTAATTTAGCATTGTTTGGCGCTATTCCCTAAAAATTGCATAACGGCGGAATTCGTGCCGTTCGGGTTTTGGGTGTGCAGGCAAAAAAAACCGGCCAGATAAATCCGGCCGGGGAGGTAGGGTCAGAGACCCGATGGGTGCTGCGGGAAAGAGCTTTCTGTTAGCAGGAAAGGCTCCGGGCAGCGGGAGTATAAGACTGCAACGCTTATGCTGCAGGGGAGGTAAAGGTGTCTTCGTATTGTTTGCGCAGCTGGGCCTTCTGGATTTTGCCCATGGTGTTGCGCGGCAGTTCCTTGATCACCCAGATGCGCTTTGGCACCTTGAATTTCGCCAGCTTGTCCTGGGTGCGTTTGATGATGGCTTCGGGGTCGGCCTGATCACCATTGGCAGCCACAATCACACCGGCAACGGCTTCGCCGAAGTCGGGATGGGGCAGGCCAAAGATCGCGACTTCATCGACCTCGTCATACTCGGCAATGACTTCTTCGACTTCCTTGGGATAGACGTTAAAGCCACCGGAAATGATCAAATCCTTGTCACGGCCAACGATGGTGACATAGCCGTCTTCGCCAATGGTTGCGAGATCGCCGGTGATAAAGAACCCATCAGAGCGGAACTCGGACGCGGTTTTTTCCGGCATCTGCCAGTAACCTTTGAAAACGTTCGGACCACGGACTTCCAGCACACCGATTTCACCAGCACCAAGGACGTTGCCATCCTTGTCACATACGCGCGCCTCGATCCCCGGCAGGGTCGGACCAACCGCACCCGGACGGCGTTCACCATCAAGCGGATTGGACGTGTTCATGCAGGTTTCGGTCATGCCATAGCGTTCAAGGATCTTGTGGCCGGTGCGTTCAAAGAACGCGTCATGGGTTTCGGCCAGAAGCGGGGCCGAGCCCGAGACGAACAGACGCATGTTGGCGGTAACATCCTTGGTGAATTTCGGATGCGCCAGCAGACGGGTGTAGAAGGTCGGAACGCCCATCAGAACGGTTGATTGCGGCAGGCGTTCAATCACGTCATCGGCATCGAATTTCGGAAGCAGGATAACCTTGCCGCCATTCATCAGCATGATGTTGATCGCAACAAACAGCCCGTGGGTGTGAAACAGCGGCAGGGCATGCAGCAGAGTATCACCCGGCTTGAAGCCCCATGCCTGATGCAGGGTTTTGGCGTTCGAGCCCAGATTGTTGTGGGTCAGCATCGCGCCCTTGGACCGGCCCGTCGTGCCCGAGGTGTACAGGATCGCGGCAACGTCATCCTTGTCGGCGGCGACGATGTCAGTCATGGCGGTGGCGTTTGCGGCCTCGTCATTGAGGCTGCCATCGCCGTTTGAACCGAGCGACAGGACAGCCGCGACGTCATTCTTGGCGCCGAGTTCCTTTGCCGCATCGATATGGCCCGGACGGCAGACGAAGACACGCGGTGCAGCATCACCAAGGAAATAGGCGATTTCATCACCGGTATAAGCGGTGTTAAGCGGCAGGTGAATGGCGCCAAGTTGCAGGCAAGCCAGATACAGCGCGATCACATCGGATGATTTGTCGACCTGAGCGGCAACGCGGTCACCCTTGACCACACCATGGGATGCCAGCACGGCGGCATAACGACCGGTGCGATCAAGCAGCCACGAAAAACTGCGTTCGGTGCCGTCGCGTTCAATCAGAAACGTGCGGGATTTGTTGGCCGGAAAACGGTCCAGAAATGTTTGAAGAAGATTATCTGACATGGTCATACCTGTTTAAATTCCGGCAAGCTGTGCGACGGATTTCGATGTGGCGATCTTTCCGTCATTCATCAGTGCTTCGTGGTTTTTCTCGATATCATTGAGGTGATAGGCGTAGTTCACCATCATGCCGCCCGCCTGACGCAGACCCTTTTCGGATGTGTCGCCAAGCCAGTTCAGGCGTTCAAGCTGTGCACCATTGCCCAGATGGAAGCGGGCAGTGGGATCAAGCGGGGACTTGCCACGTTTGCAGGTGGCAAGATAGGTGGCACACAGCGCCAAAGTCGGTTTTTGCAGCTTGGCGACCTTGATCGGATCGTTGATCCAGTCGTCTTCGCTAAGCCCGTCCAGCACCTGACCGGCAAGCTCTGCGTCGTCGGCCTTGCTTTTCTGGCGGGTGCGCAGCCAGCCCATGAAGCCCGGAATGGGCGACAGGGTGGCGAATTGTTTGAGCTGCGGGAATTCGCGTTTGAGTTCCTCGACCACCTGTTTGATCAGGAAGTTGCCAAACGAAATGCCCTTAAGGCCGGCCTGACAGTTGCTTATCGAATAGAAGATCGCCGTGTTGGCGGTTTCCGGCGCCTTTTCATCGATTTCCGGGGCCAGAAGCGCCTGAACACTATCGGCCAAACCGTGCACGAGGGCGACTTCAACAAAGATCAGCGGATCGTCGGGAATGGCCGGATGGAAGAAGGCAAAGCATTTCCGGTCGGTCGCCAGACGACGGCGCAAATCTTCCCAGCCCTGAATTTCATGGACCGCCTCATAACGGATCAGTTTTTCAAGGATGGCCGCCGAGGTATCCCAATCAATGTGGCGCAACTCAAGGAAGCCACGGTTGAACCAGCTGGTCAGCAGGTGCTGCATATCGGCATTGAGCGGCTCAAGATCGCGGTTGTTTTTCAGAAGCGCGATCAGGGTTTCACGCATATCGACAATGGCCCGCGTACCACCCGGTGCCATGTTGATTTTGCGCAGCAGTTCCTGACGGATCGGCTCGGACGTTTGGGTCAGGACGGCGAGGTTTGCCTCGGACGGATCCTTGGCAAAGGCCTCGGCGGCCTTGGTGACCTTGGCGCGATCAGCGCTAAAGTCATTTTGCATCATCCGGAAGAAGGCCAGATGGTCTTCTTCGGGCAGGTTTTCCCAAAGCCGCACCACTTCGCGTGCAGCCGCGGTGCCACGTGCCTCGCCCTTTTGCGAAACAAGGTCCTTGCACATGGCGCCAAGCTGCTTGAGCGGGTCCTGCGGGGTCGAGAGTGGCAGATCAAGCAGTTCACGACCACGGTCGGCAATGCTTGAAAGCCAGCTTTTGACAGACATGCCTGACATTAGCGTCCTCCGATGATGGTTTCCGGAAGCCAGGTGGCGATCTGCGGGAAGAAGCACAGAATGATGATCGCTGCGATCATGCACATCACATAAGGGAAGGCGCCCTTAAGGATGCTCTGCAGACGAATGTCGGGTGCAATGCCATTAATGACATACAGGTTCAAACCAACCGGCGGGGTGATCAGGCCGATTTCCATGTTGATTGTCAGGATCACGGCAAACCAGTAAGGATCGAAACCGGCATTGATGATCACCGGCAGCAGGATTGGTGCGCTCATCAGGATGACTGCGACCGGCGGCAGGAAGAAGCCACTGATCAGCAGGAACACGTTGATGAAGCCCATCAGAACCCAACGGTTGACCTCGAGGGCGGAAATCCACTGGGCAATCGACTGGGTGATGAACAGCGATGACAGCATGTAGCTAAAAAGGCCGGCAGCCCCGATGATCAGCAGGATCATCACGGATTCCTTGGTGGTGTCACGCATGACATTCCAAAGCTGACCCGGTTTCCACATGCGATAAACGATCATCGCGGTGATCAGGCAGAACAATGCACCAACGCCAGCCGTTTCCGAAGGTGTCGCAACACCGCCATAAAGGGCGAACAGAACCGCACCGATGATGACAAGGAAGGGCAGAACACGCGGAAGGATTTCAAACTTTTCCTTCCAGGTGTATTTGACAACACCAAGGGCGGCCTGGGCGTTGCCCTGACGCCAGGTCGAATAGAGCGACCAGGCCATGAACAGGGCGGTGACCAGAAGACCCGGCAGAAGACCGGCAAGGAACAGGCGCCCGATCGAGGTTTCGGTCGAGATGCCATAAACAATCATGGTGACACTTGGCGGGATCAGGATGCCCAGCGTACCGCCAGCGGCAATCGAGCCGGCCGCAACCGTATCGGGGAAGCCGCGTTCGCGCATCGCCGGGATGCCCATCTTGCCGATTGCGGCACAGGTGGCAGGCGATGAACCCGACAGGGCGGAAAAGATCGCGCAGGCGCCAAGGTTTGAAATCACAAGCCCGCCCGGAATACGGGTCAGCCAGCGATCAAGAACAGAATACAAGTCACCACCGGCCCGAGACGAGGCCACAACCGCCCCCATCAGGATAAACATCGGGATGGCGAGAACTTCGAAGCTTTCGAGTTTGCCGAACAGGATTTCCGGCAACAGCGGCAGTGATCCGGTGCCATCAAAGGTGATGATGAAGCCAACACTGACCAGAAGCAGGCCAATACCGACCGGAATGCCGGAGAAAAGAACAAGGGTGGTTGCGATGCCGACAACGGCCGCAAGAAGCAAGGGATCCATGATGCGGCCTCCTTAGGAAATGTCGTCGCGAATATCGAACGGTGTCGATCTGCGGGTGATGAGCGACAGGAAATCGGCAAAGAATTGCAGGAACAGCAAGCCAAAGCCGATCGGCAGCGCGGTGTAAGGTTTCCAGAGTGCGACGGCCCAGATGGTTTCAGACAACCAGCCGCCTTCATAGGCCTCAATCACCAGTTCCAGACCATAGAAGCCAAACAGGGCACTGATCGCCATGCCACATGACAGGGTCAGGATGGCAAGGGTCATGCGTGCGCCGCGTTTGAGGTACATCGGGAACAGGTCAACATTGACGTGACCGCGCAGCAATTGAACATAGGGCAGGCCGACCAGTGTTGCGCCGATCATCAGGAAGATGACGGCTTCGGTCTGCCAGACGGTGGATTCATTGAGCACATAGCGCATGAAGACCAGCTGGCAGATGATCAGCATCGCAATGGCAAACATGCTTGCCGATGCGATCCCGCAAATGCGCGATAAGAAATGGATGGCAGAAATGACGCCATCAAGCGGGCCCTTTGGCGCCTGGGACCGGTTTGCGGCCATGGCGTTTTGATGGTCGATCGGCTCGACATCAGGCGGGGGAGGCATATCTGATTTAACGGAATGCGACGCACTTGGTGTCTGCGTGAAATCGTCTGGCAGATCAATCGGAAGTGGGTGCGGGGACATGGCGTTCGACACGCGCGTTCTCCTCTGACGGAACCGTATTGGTCTATATTTTTGTATTTTGAGGAATGGGGTGGTGCCGGACGGACCGGCACCACCATCACTTCACGTCAAGAACCGATCACTCGACTGCAAGTGCCATATCAAGAAGTTCCTGACCGTTCGGGGTCTCTTCAACGAACTTCTTGTAGGAGGTTTCCTTGGCCAGAGCCTGCCAGGCAGCGAAGTCTTCATCGGTCAGTTCGGCAATATCAACGCCGTTTTCCTTGAAGACAGCGATGCTGTCAGAGTCCTGCTTGCGGCCTTCGGTGGTGTAGTATTCTTCGGCCTTCTTCGCAGCAGCAGCCAGGGCTTCTTTCTGCGCATCATTGAGGTTGTCGTAGCTTTTCTTCGACATCAGGACCGGCTGATACATGAACCACAGTGCGTTGCCTGCGGCCGGGGTGTAGCAGCTGACCTGCTCGTAGATACGATAGGAAACGAAGCTTGAGGAGCTGGTGTTGGTGGCATCAAGAACGCCGGTCTGCATGGCCGGATAGATTTCCGAGCTCGGCATGGCGGCGATGGATGCACCGGCACCTTCAAGCATCTGCTCGAACGATTTGCCGGCGGCACGAATCTGAAGGCCTTTGACGTCTTCCGGCTTGCGGATGCAGCCCTTGGTCGAGGCAAAGCCACCGGCCAGCCAACCCTTGGCAACGGTTACAACACCATCTTCGTTCAGGAGTTCTTCGATTTTAGCCATGAACGGGGATTCGTTGATGCGGTTGGCATGATCGTGGTTTTTGACCAGTGCCGGCATCAGGGTCAGGTTGGTTGCCGGAACACGACCACCGGCATAGGCCAGCGGATAAACGATCATGTCGAGCTGCCCGCGTGTCATCGGGGTCCACTGTTCTTTTGCCTTGAACAGGGAGCCGGACGGGAAGATCTGGATTTCCAGATCAACGTTTGCAGCTTTGACTTCATCGGCGACGATCTGTGCAACCTTGTGACGGATGTCGCTGGTCGACCACTGGTGAGACAGTTTGAGCGTCTCGGCACCAGCAGATGCGGACATGCCAAAGGCGGCAACAGACATGGAGATGGCGGCAACAGACGCCGTAAGAGTCTTCTTGAAAATCTTCATCTTTATCCTCCCGGATGAAGCATGCGTTTTGAATGCATTTTGACGGCTTTTTGCGCGTCTTATTATTGATGCGGTTTTCGCATTGGAAGAAAGCGTTACAGATTTCTGGCATGCTGTCCACGCAATTTTGTATACCAGAACGTCATTTTGCAGTGCCACAAATCCGCGCCCTAGTATTTGCCGGGGGATTTAGGAAAACCGCGCCTGAACTTTTGCGGTGCAGCAGGAAATCATCGCAAAGCAGCATCGAAAAGGCTTTGATTGGTACCAGAATATGTGTTCTGGTATACCAGTAAGTGACGAAAAACGAGGTCCCACATGTCGCAAAACGGAAAGCTTGCCACCGATCTGGTCCAGAAACTTGAACGCGATATCGTGACCGGAGTGCTCAAGCCTGGCGACAAACTTGACGAGCGTTCGTTAAGCGAACGGTTCGGTGTTTCACGTACGCCGGTGCGTGAAGCGCTTCAGACACTTGCCGGTTCGGGACTGGTTGCGACCATGCCGCGCCGTGGCACCATTGTTGCCTCGATCACGGTTGCCGAACTGATTGAAATGTTCGAAGTCATGGCAGAACTTGAGGCGATGTGTGCGCGGCTGGCGGCACGACGTATGCCGCGTGTGGATATCGAAAACCTGATTGCGCTGTCCGAAGAGTGCAACGGGCTTAAGGATCATGCCGACGCGGACGCCTATTACGAGGCCAATGTCCGCTTCCACGAGGCGATCTATGCCGGATGCCGCAACAGTTTCCTTGAACGTCAGACCAAGAATGTACGCAACCGACTGGCACCTTATCGTCGCCTGCAGTTGCACCGTCCGGGACGTGTCAAGAAATCCAATAATGAACATGCCGATATCCTGAGTGCCATTTCCAACGGCGAGGCCGAGACGGCGGGCAAACTGATGCAGCAGCATGTGGCGGTTCAGGGTGAGTCGCTTAATGATCTGCTGGCGATTGTGCCGCGCGGATACCTTGAACCGTTGGCCAGCTAATTCCGGTTTAAAGACGACACCAAATGCGTGACCTTTTTGGGCGGGTACGTTAAAACGCGCTCATGGCAAAGAAACGTTTGGATCAGTTGCTTGTGGAACGTGGATTGGTGGAAAGCCGGTCCAAGGCACAGGCTTATATCATGGCAGGCAATGTCTTTAGCGGCGAGCAACGGCTTGATAAGCCGGGCATGCCGTGCAAGGAAGACATTTCCATTACGCTGCGCGGGCAACCCCATCCGTGGGTGTCACGCGGCGGGCTCAAGCTTGAAAAAGGGTTGGTCGAGTTCGAGATCGACGTGACCGATTTTATCGCGGTCGATGTCGGCGCCTCCACCGGCGGCTTTACCGACGTTCTGCTTCAGAACGGGGCGGCCAAGGTTTATGCCGTTGATGTCGGGCAGGGGCAGCTCGATTGGAAGCTGCGCAATGATGACCGCGTTGTGGTTATGGAAAAGACCAATGCCCGCCACCTGACCGAAGAACAGATCCCCGATGCCATCGATATCGTTGTTTGTGATGCCAGCTTTATCGGCCTTCGTACAGTGCTTCCAGCCAGTATGGAACGGGTCAAGGCGGGCGGGTATCTGATTGCGCTGATCAAGCCGCAATTTGAAGTCGGCAAGGAACGGGTCGGGAAGAAGGGGGTCGTTCGCGAACCTGAATTGCATCAGGAAGTCTGCGATACCATTTCCGACTGGCTGGCAAATCTTCCGGGCTGGGAAGTGCTTGGCATTACCAAAAGCCCGATCACTGGCCCCGAAGGCAATGTTGAATTCCTGATTTGCGGGCGGAAAACGGCCTGATCAACAGGCCTGATTTCCACCCGTCCTCATCAGATTACTTGCCGATTTTCTTCATGAAGAAATCAATGCCGGCCTGTGCACAATCCTGATCCTGCGGCGGGGTGCCGGAACTGACGCCGATACCACCCACGCATTCACCATCAACGAACACTGGCAGGCCACCAGCGACAATCGACAGGCGACCACCAATTTCGGAATCGATGCCATAGGCCGGTTTGCCGGGCTGGGCAGCCGCGGCATATTCATGCGTGCCCTTGCGCGCACCCGATGCGGTAAAGGATTTGTCCTGGGCGATGGTGGTGCTGGTGACCTTGCCGCCATCCATGCGTTCAAACGCGATCAGCACACCGGATTCGTCAGTAATCGCGATGCACATCGGCACCCCGATTTCATTGGCGCGGTTGCGCGCGCCTTCGATCAGGATATAGGCATCCTCAATGGACAGGCGTTTGATGGTCAGCATTGGACTTCTCCCGGGACGTTTTCTTTGATGCAATTAACTGCTGGCATCTTAGGACCTGCGCCAAAAGGCGATCAATCAGATAAAACGGCTTTCCGTATGGTGGAAGGCGCAGCATGTTGCGCCCGCCACTTAGAAGTCGGGACGCATGATCATCAGGTAAAGTGCACCCAGCGGAAACAGAATGGCGATGCGGCCAATCATGTTCCAAAGCCTGCGGCATTTCTCATAGCTTGCGGGCATTTCGGTTTCGCCGTTTGCGACGGTCCTGGCCGCGATCTTTGACATATAGATCTGAAGCGGGAGCAAGCCGACCAACCACAGCATCGCCGCCATGCCAAACAGACCAATGCCATAGATCAGATAGGGCGCATCCGAAAGCGCGATGCCGGTCGCGTGGAAAAGACCGATACCACCAATCACGATCAGGGCCGAACCAAGCGCAGTAAAGGCGAGGTCGGTGACGTTGATCAGTCGACAGGCAAAGGCGATAACGACCGGGTTGTTGGTGCGGTCTGCCTGTATTTTCCAGACGGCGGATACGATGATATTGCCCAAAAACAGGATGGCGCCAATGACGTGTATGAGTTTGACGGTTGCGTATTCCATCTGATTTTCCGGTTGGTAACAGGCGGCTGCCCGTTATGGGTTAAGGGGCTTTGGTGGAGTTGACCGGCATGGTCAGATCTTCGGCCAGAAGGCCCAGAACAAAACTTGAAAGATCCTGATCGGCGGGCGGCACGATCATGCCATCAATCACCAGCATGGCGATGCCGTGTGCCCGGCTCCAGGCGGCGAGAGCCCGGTTATAGGCGCTGGCGGCCTCGGCCAGGGTCATTTCGGCCTTGCGATCAACCGATGTGACGGCGCGTTGCAAGACGTCAAAGGCGTTATCGGCGGCATCGCGCAATTCGGGATATTGATCGAGGGGTGGGCGTTCACGGCCAAAGATCAGACGGAAATGCTGCGGGTTTTCGACCGCGAACTGCACATAGGCAGCCCCCAACGCCATGATGCGTTCTTCGTGATTGGGGGGACTTTCCGCAGCACTTTCAAGTTGTTCGGCGAACCTTTCGAAGGCGGCAATCGCGACTGCCGCCAAAATGCCATCCTTGCCGTCAAAATGGCGATAGGGGGCGGCTTCCGACACACCGGTCAGCCGCGCCAGACGGCGTAGCGACAAGCCAGCCGGGCCTTCGTCCGTCAGGATGTTTTCAGCTTGTTGCAGGAGGACATTCCGGACATCACCGTGGTGATACTTTCCCATTTGCACGTATCTCGTTTTTCTTATGTTAACTTCGTTAACATTAAAGCGTGACACACGAGGGCGCAAGACCAAAAATCACGTTTTTTCATACGGATTTTATGGTGGAAGGCTGCGGGTTATCGTGATGTGCGGGTGATGGCCAATCAGGCCAGAACGAAATCAAACCGGCCGATTTCGCCGTCACTTGCCGGATGCATATTCATCAAAAGCGCGCTGTCAAACAGGTGATCAAGCTCGTTAAGCGGTTCATCCGGGAAATAGAGCTGGGTGGTCAGGGTTCGGCCATTGGGCGGGGTGATCTTGACGTGGTAATGCGGGGTGCGACCGGCATATTCGGCCGGGCGGATGGTATCGAAATAATAGCGTCCCTGGCCGTCAGTGCGCTGATAGCCGCGCATGTTAAAGCCCTGATTGTCATAACGGCCATCTGAGTCCGCATGCCACAGATCGACAATCGCATTGGCAATCGGCGTGCAGGCCGAGTTCAGCACATAACCCAGAAGGGTCACTGGCGTGCCGCCGGTATCGGTTCGGAAGTTGCGCTTTTCGGGCGGGTTTTCGCTATAGAACGGGCCTTCGGTCATGGCGCGTGTCGGGCCGATATCTTCCCCGCAGGCTGGTGTCGCCGGAAGGGTTCTGTCACTGGCGTAGGAAACCGGTGAAAGAATGGAATTGCCGATAAGTGCCGAGCCTGCAGCAAACCAGCCCTTCAGCGCAGACCTGCGCGACAGACCGGCTAAGTCCAGATCGATGGTCATTGGTTTTGCCTTTTCCCAACCGCGTTTGGGGTTCGTTTTTTTTGTTATGAAAGTTAGATGTGGTCACCCAGCAGAACTACAAGATGGCGTGCAGCAAAAATTACTTCGATCAGCAAAAAAAATGCGCCACCCGTTATCGGATGGCGCGAGGGGAGTCTGGCGCTTATGGTTTAAAGGCTTATCAGGACTGTTCTTTTTCCGGGGCCGCTGGGTGAGCCGTATCGGTCGTGGACGGAGTATCTGCAGGTTGGGTTGGTGTCTTGTCTTCATCTGAGTCTGACTGCGAACTTGCAGGCTCAGCTTGTGTTGTGTCGGATTGAGTTGCGTTTTCTGATTTGTCCGTCGTTTCGGCGGAGGTGGCGTCGGTTGACGCCGCTTGGCTTTCCGGCGATGCGGTTGTTTGGGTCGCGTCCGACGCTTGGGTGCCGTCGGAAGAGGGTCGTGGCACCGGGGCGGCGGCGGTATCGCCTGCCTCGGACTTTGACTGTTCTTGATCCTGAGGCTGATCGTTTACCTGTGCCGCACTTGACGTATCAGACGCCGGGGGGGCGTCTGGCGTCGTGGTCTCGGTTGGTGCGGCTTTGGCGGTTTCGTCGGGGGCCTTGTTGTCCGGATCAGTTTTGGTGTCGTTGGTTGCCTTGGTGTCCGTGGTATCCGTTGCCGGAGGCTTCGTCCCCGCGCCCGAGTCCGATGGAGAAGAGGCATTGTCCTTGTCGTCGGTCTGGTCCCCGGATGTTGCCTTGGGATCTGTATCGGGCGGGCTTACCGGTTGAACCTTTTCCGACGTTGGGTCGGGCTGGTTGCCATCAGGCTTTGGCGTCTCGGCGGGGGCCGGTGTCAGGTCGACCGTGGGGGCGGCTGGTGTCTTCTGATCTTCGGGCCGGTCGGGGCGGATCAGGAACTTGTTTGAGAGCGTGTCCTTGCCGATCAGAAGCGGTTGATCCAGAGGACCCATTTCCAGAAGGCCGATTTCGACATCACGGATCACGCCGCCAAGCTTGATGCGGGTTTTGATCACAGGGGCGTGCACGGGCGGGGTGCTGGCACCGGTTTGAACATCGCGAAAGCCCGCAACGGGCAATGTCAGCTTCCAGACAATGGTGCGCGACTTAAGGCTGCTGTCGGCGGCAGGCGGGGCCTTGATGGTCAGGGAGAAAGATACCGATCCGCTGGCCGCTGCATCGGACGCGTCATCGCTGTTGCCATCGGAACTGCCGGTGTCGTCCTTATCCTCGCCGTCATCATCGACAGTGAGGTCGCTGACAAACAGGCAGGTTTGCGGTGCCGCGCCGAGGATCATGGACGGCAGCCCTGAAATCCCCCAGTCGGGCAGGGCGACTGCTTCGTCCGCAAACAGGACGATGCGATTTTTGAGCTGCGCGTCACTGCCAACCGTTCCGCTGGGAGCCGGTTTTTTGTTTGATGCAGCAAGTTGGATCAGGGTTTTGAGCAATATCGGGTTCATGCCACTTAGACGCGGCATGAAACCAGTTGTGATGCGATATTCGCCCGTTCCGATTGCGTCGGAAAACTAGCCCGAAAATTAGCTCGGAAAATGCTTGTTGGTGTTCCAGCCTTCGCACTGTGCGCGGTGGCGCAGAAGGTGGTCGGCAAGCGTGATCGCAGCCATGGCTTCGCCCACCGGAACGCCACGGATACCAACACACGGATCATGGCGACCCTTGGTGACGACATCGACTTCCTTGCCATAGATATCAAGGCTTTTGCGAGGTGTGAGGATCGAGCTGGTCGGTTTGACTGCAAAGCGTACGACAATGTCTTGGCCCGATGAAATCCCGCCCAGAATCCCCCCGGCATGGTTGGAGCCAAAGACCGGCTTGCCATCTTCACCCAGACGCATCTCATCGGCATTTTCAATGCCGGTTAGCTCGGCTGCTTCAAAGCCATTGCCGATCTCGACCCCCTTGACGGCATTGATGGTCATCATCGCCTTGGCGAGATCGGCATCAAGCTTGTCATAAACCGGGTCACCCAGGCCAACCGGAACGCCCGAACAGACGACTTCGATCACCGCGCCAACGGATGAGCCATCCTTGCGCAGGCCATCAAGATATTCCTCGAACACCGGAACGGCTTCGGGGTCGGGGCAGAAGAACGGGTTGTTATCAACCTCGGCCCAGTCCCAGTTGGCCCGGTTGATTTCCTTGGTGCCCATTTTGACCAGGGCCGCGCGGATTTTGATGTCATTGCCCAGCACCTTGCGGGCAATTGCACCGGCGGCAACCCGCATGGCGGTTTCGCGGGCCGAAGAACGGCCGCCGCCGCGATAATCGCGCGTGCCGTATTTTTCCCAATAGGTGTAATCGGCATGGCCCGGGCGGAACTGGTTTTTGATCTCGCCATAATCCTTGGAGCGCTGATCAACGTTTTCGATCAGAAGGCCAATCGGGGTGCCGGTGGTTTTGCCTTCGAACACGCCCGAAAGGATTTTGACCTGATCAGGTTCGCGGCGTTGGGTGGTAAAGCGCGACTGACCGGGTTTGCGTTTTTCGAGATAATTCTGAATATCGGACTCGGTGAGCTCAAGCAGGGGCGGCACACCATCAACAACACAGCCGATGGCCGGGCCGTGGCTTTCGCCAAAGGTGGTGAAGCGGAAAAGTGTTCCAAAACTGTTGCCAGCCATAACCGATTATCCAGAATTCAAATATTTAAGAGACAAAACGGGCCGCCCATCAGGGCAGCCCGCAAAATCGTATCAGGCCCAGATCAGGATTTCTGGACAGTGATGTCAGGTGCGTCTGCCTGTTTCATGCCAACGGTGTGGTAACCGCAATCGACATGATGGGTTTCGCCCGTAACACCGGTCGAAAGATCCGAGAGGAAGTACAGACCTGATCCGCCAACATCATCAAGCGTGACGTTACGGCGCATCGGCGAATTGTATTCGTTCCATTTCAGGATATAGCGGAAATCGCCAATCCCCGATGCAGCAAGGGTCTTCATCGGGCCCGCCGAAATGGCGTTAACACGAATGCGGTCCGGACCAAGGTCATTGGCAAGGTATTTCACGCTGGCTTCAAGGGCCGCCTTGGCAACGCCCATGACGTTGTAATGCGGCATGACCTTTTCTGCGCCGTAATAGGAGAGCGTTAGAAGCGAACCACCATCGGTCATCAGTTTTTCCGCGCGCTGTGCGATCGCGGTAAAGGAATAGACCGAGATGTTCATCGAAAGCGCAAAGTTTTCCGGCGAGGTATCGACATAGCGACCACGCAGTTCGTTCTTGTCGGAGAAACCGATAGCATGCACGACGAAGTCAAGCTTGCCCCATTTTTCCTTAAGCGTCTCGAACACGGCATCCATGCTGGCCGCATCGGTCACGTCACATGGCAGAACGATGTTGCTGCCAACAGACTCTGCGAGCGGGCGCACACGTTTTTCAAGGGCTTCGCCCTGGAAGGTAAAGGCCACTTCGGCGCCGGCCGCAGCGGCCGCACGTGCAATGCCCCAGGCAATCGATTTATCGTTGGCGACACCCATAATCAGGCCGCGTTTACCGGCCATAAGGCCCGAAATATTGTCGGTGGACAGGCTCATATTTCCTCTCGTTCCCACGATCTCTCTCTGGCAGGTAGAGGCATTCAAGAAAAGCCGCGACCGGCCCAGAAGGCATTAGACATTTTGCGCATCCTACACAAAGCGCGGCCAAGGTCAATCTGACCTGTCATAACGTGTGCAGGCACGCTATCTTGTTGATCAGGTGCAGTATAACCGGAAAATGCGTGGGGATAAGCGTTTAATGGCCGAAATTCAGAAATTGCTCGCTGATCGAACCGCATTCTGGCGCTATGCCGGTATGCGTTTTGTCCATGACAAATCCATACAACGTGCCGCCGGTTTGTCCTACACGACGCTTTTGGCGATGGTGCCGTTTCTGGCGATTGCACTAACGGTTTTGTCGGCCTTTCCGGTTTTTGATCAGTTCAAGGACCAGATCATGACCGTGGTCCTGAGCAATTTCCTGCCGGAAACCGGCGCGCAGGTCACGGACTATCTTGGCAATTTCTTGCAGAATACCGGACAGATGACGGCGATTGGCACAATCGTCCTTGGCCTGACGGCGGTCATGTTGCTCAGCGCCATCGAAGGGGCGATGAATGATGTGTTTCGCGTAACCAGCCCGCGTAAAATTCTGGCGCGTCTGGTGGTGTTCTGGACACTTTTGACGGTTGGGCCGATGTTGCTGGGCTTGAGTTTGTCACTGGCGTCGTATTTCTTTGCCATGCGATATTTGGTGGGCGGCGAAGCGGTTGCCCAGCATATCGGTCAACTGACATTCTTGGCGCCCTTTGTCCTGTCGGCGGTGGCCTTTTCATTGCTGTTTATCGGCATGCCGAACCGTTCGGTCGAGATTATTGATGGTGTGGCCGGTGGCGTGGTGGCCGCCGTTTTGTTCGAAAGCCTGAAAAAGGGCTTCGCGTATTACGTCACGACATTTCCGACCTATCAGACGATTTATGGCGCGGTTGCGATTGTGCCCATCTTTTTGTTGTGGATGTATCTGACCTGGATCGTGATCCTTTTGGGTGCGCAGGTGGCAGCCGCGCGGTCCGAATGGCGTGCGGCACGTGCAGCCGGCCTGATCCCCGATCCGCGTGGTGCGGTGCCGGGGCATATGGAACGGATTATCGCCGTGCTGCGGGTTTTGGAATATCTGCAAAGTCGTTTCCACGAGGCCGACAAGCCGCCGACCTATCGCAGGATGATGCGCGACGTCAAACTGGGTGGGCGTGATCTGAACTGGGCGTTGGCAGCATTGCGGCGTGAAAAGCTGATTGATCGTTCCGAAAATCATCGCTGGCTGCTTTCGGGGGACCTGTCGCCGATTTCGTTGATGGATCTGATGAGCCGCCTTGGCCTGTTTCTGGATTACGACCGGTTGCTGGTCGTGCAGACAGATAGTGGCTGGCCGATTGCCATGCGTGAACGCCTGATCGAGCTCGAAGAAAAACGCAAAACGGTTCTGGATGTGAAGGTGGGCGATCTGCTTGATACCCCGCGCCCCGAAGACAAAATCCCCGAACAGATCGAGAAAGACCCGGATCACGAAAAACAAGACGATATCAATCAGAAAGACATGACCGACATCATGAACTGATGGCTGCTTCGCGGGTTACAGAAAAAAAAGGCCGGGAAGGATATTCTTCCCGGCCTTTTTGATGTGTTGATGATCGGTCGTATTTATCGGGAAGCCATTTGGTTGAGCGCAAGGGTTATTTCGGCCCGACGGCCAGCATCGGCAAGCGGACGGTCCGGGCGGTCCGGGGCATCAAGCGCCTTTTGGAAATAGATCCGCGCTTCGTCATAACGTTCCTGTTGGCGCAGGAAATCGCCATAGAAGAAGTTCGGATCAATGCCGTTCGGGTTGAGCGCAAGCGCCTTTTTGAGGTTTTCCTCTGCCTTGGGGTTGCTGCCAAAGGCCAGCGGCCAGGGTGGGACCTGATAGTAAAGCGATCCGAGCGAGGTATAGGCTGAGCCATCCATCGCGGTCGGTGCGGTGGCAATCACGTTTTCAAAAAGTTCGCGGGCGTCGCGCACTTTGCCAAGGGCCGAGATACCGCGCACAATCCCGGCATCGGTTGACAGAATGATGCCTTGCCAGATTTGCAGTTCCGGGCTGTCGGGGAATTCTGCACGCAGCTTTTCGCCGTCAGCTTCAAGCTTGTGAATGGCATCAAGTTGGGCATCCTCATCGGTGATTTCGTATTTGATGTGTGCCCATTCATGTTGCAGGTGGCTGACAGCCTTCATCACCGCCGGGTTTGCTGTTTGCGCCTGCGACGTTGCCGGCAAAGCCAGAAGGAGAGCAACCGCAAGGGCCGATAAGGTGATCATGTTTTTGCGTTTCATGCGATGTTCCTCTGTGCGTCACTTTCTGTCCCGGTGCCATTGATGATCAGGGCCGGTTTGGCGTTGGCCTTGTCGGTTGCCAGTATCTCTTCACCAATTTGGGTGTTTTTGCGCAGGCCCTTGTCGATCATCGCGGGCACGAGTGCATTAAGGGTGGCAAACAGCCGTTCCGGCCAACCAAGGCGAAAATCACTGGCGTTAAGTTCAATCGCGCTGGCAATGCGAAGTGCGACATCGCGCGGGCGATCTTCGCTGGCTTTGGTCTTGCGATTAAGCATGCCGAGCTTGCCGCTATTCATACCGGTATTGACCGCACGTGGTGCGATGTGGGTGACAGTAATAGCCGTGTTGCACAGTTCCCGACGCAGGGCGTCGCTATATCCCTTAAGGCCGGATTTGGCCGCCGCATAACCGGTCATGTGCGGTAACGGAATCAACCCAACCATCGAGCCGATATTGACGATCTGGCCATGATTGCGGGCACGCATGGCGGGCAGGACCGCCTGACACAGCCGCATCGGCACCAAAAGGTTGAGTGTCAGAAGCGCGTCGTAATCCTGGTCTTCGGCATGGCTGAAATCATTGATCCCGGCAAGGTTGATCAGGATGTCAGGCGTATGTTCGCGAAGCGCCTTGCAGGTCGTATCGATGCGTTCCATCAGATCGCCTTCGGATGCCCGGTCATAGGACCGGACATTCGCACCGCGTTCTTTCAGGATTTCCACAAGGGGTTTTCCAATCCCGCCGGTTGCCCCGGTGAGAAAGATGTCTTTTCCCTCAAGCAACATTTTTCCGTTGTCCTTCATGCGGGATCGCTGCGAACAGGTTGGCAAACAGACGGAAGGTGTTGTTGGCGACTTCGATGATCGCGGCCTGATCGTTCGGATCGGTGATTTGGTTGACGGTTTTCTCGAAGAATTTCATGTGTTCGATATCAAGCGAACCGTGCGAGAACAGATAGCTGAATGCCGATTTCGGCAGATCAAGACCGGTCATCACCGCATCGGCACCCTGACTTGCGATCTGGGTTGATGTGCTTTCGAGCATGAAGACCATGCCAAGGAAACCAACCGGGTTCTTGCGCGCGATATAGTCGTAGTTATAGGCGACCATCACCTGGGTTTCGAGGTTAGGCGTTGCATTGCGTGCAGCTTCGCGGTTACCACCAGCGGCCTCGATATCATTGAGGATCCATTCTTCGTGGCCTTCTTCCTCTTCGAGATATTCAATTACCGCCTTGTGCAGCCAGCGTTTGTCATCGGGCAGGCGCGATCCCATCGCCATCAGGAAGGGAACGGTATGTTTGACGTGGTGATAGGCCTCGGTCAGGTAGGCGACATAGGTGGAGCGGGAAATATTGCCCGAAAGTCCGTCAACAAGCTGCGGGACGTGATAAAGGGCTGCGCGGGCATCAGCGGTTTGGGCAACAAGACGATCATAGAAATTCATGGGGAGCTCCGAAGTGTTTTGTGAGGAGATATATCGTTTAACGATCACATCACGCTTGGGCCGACCATTTCCGGTTAGGCAGCCGTTCTGTGCGGTGAAGGGCGCACAAAGCGTGAAGTGTTTGATTTGGGCATAGTCGGGCAGGCCGGCGTTTGCGGCCTGAAGGGCGGCGTTGATGTCTGCATCAGTGCTGTTTGGTACGATCAGCGCTTCAAGATGGGCTTGGCCGTCGCCAAAAACGATTGCCTGATAAATGGCGGTTTGGGCCAGCAAGGCGGCCTCGGGCCATTCGGGTGATATGTTGCGCCCGTTTGAAGTGATCAGGACGTTTTTGCGCCGTCCGGTAACGGACACAAAGCCGTCGTCTGAAATCCGGCCAAGGTCACCGGTGGCGAAGCGTTCCGAGAGGGATGCGTTTGCCGGGGACGGATCGCCGACATAGCCAAGGAACCCCGGATTGCGAATGACGATTTCATCATCGACGATTTCCGCCGTGACATGCGGCAACAGCGTGCCGGTTGTGCCCGGTTTGTTCTTATCCGGAACGTTCAACGACAAAACCGATGCGCATTCAGACAGGCCATATCCTTCGTAAACCGGAAGGCCGATCTGACGGGCCTTGGCAATCAGGGCGGGATCAATCCGCGCGCCGCCAACGGCAATGAAATCAAGTTTGGTCAGCGGGCCATATTGCATGACCTGCATCATCAGGGCGTGCAGCAGTTCCGGCACCAGAATGACCGAGGTGGCATCAGCCCCCTTGAGCAAGCCATGCAGGTTTTCGTACTGCGCTTCAAAGTTCCGCAAGGACGTCAGATGCACGGTGCAACCGGCGAGAAGTCCGGCATAGACGCCTGCAACATTTTCCAGCAAGACGGCCAGGGGCAGGGCGGAAAAATGCGTACCGGCAAACCCGTCGCCCAGCATCTGATAGATCGAGCTTGCGACATTCATCATGGCGGTTGCAGGCAGGCAGACACCTTTGGGGGTGCCGGTGGTGCCGGATGTGAAGGTGATTTTTGCAGTTTTTGCCGGGATGGTCGCGGATTTGGCAAGACCGGTTCGCACCATGCCATCTGGTGTGATCATGTGAGTGATGCCAGCGGTTGCGGCGGCATGATCAATTTGTGCTTTGGTAAAGAAGGGCGGGATCGGAACACAGATGGTTTCCGATTTGAGTGCCGCCAAGTCCCAAAGTACCCAGTCGATACCGTTATCAAGCGCGATGCCAAGAACATCGACATCGGTAAGGTCTTTGGCGTGGTCGTCAATGCGCTTGATCAGGTCGCCATATGTGATCTGATCGGTCTGGCTTTTAAGGGCAATTTTGTCGGCCGGGTGTTGGCCGATGCGTGAAAACAGCATGATCAGACTCAGACCTCGCCATTATGTTGGAGACGGGGATAAAGGCGCGGGCGCATGTGGCTGTATTCGGCGCCAAAAAGCGATTGCAGGCGCAGATATCCCAAAGTGACCGAGCCCGAGAGAACATGCGGGCGCGTGTCGTAGTAACGGCCCCAATGGGTGTTGCCGCATTCAAGCAGGGCCGGGTCAGCAAGCGCATGACGCACCGGCGCCAACCCCATTTTCTGGAACCGTTTTTCAAGACTTGCGGTGCCAGTAACTACCGCCTGTTTGAAGCCGCTATGATGCAAATAAGCCGAAAGGGCAGTGAACAGGAAGGATGACGCGCCTGATCCGTTTGATGCCAGATTGCCGATTTCAGCAATCTCGTGGCGCGGAATGCCGAGGAGCGAATTGATCGGTCGGCGGAGATATTGTTCGAGAAACAGCGGACCATGCCCGGCAGAGCGAAACCCAAGGGCGGCAACGATATCGCCGTGATCATCGCGCACACTCATCAGTGTGTCGTAATGAACCGAAATTTCTGCCTCATAGGTGCGGGCATAGATGCCAGAAATGAAATCCTCGACCTCTGGGCGTTCGCGCGCCGTATTGGTCAGGATTGAAATGGCGCAAGCATGCGTCGGCACGCGGGACAGAAACCCGTTCTTCTGCAAACGAAGTCTGGCCGAGGGATTGCCGTTTTCGTTGTAATTAAGCTGCAGCATTCAGTGGACGCCTTTTGATACGTGAATAACGCATTCTGACGTCGCAACCTGACAGCAAGCTGAAGAGCTGAAATCAACTTAAATCGAGGTGTTTGGCAGGGTCAGGATCGTTTGGAGGAAGGGCTTTGTGTCATTTCCACGCGGATTGGTTCATCGCTGCTGCGCAGGTGCAAATCGCGTTGCGGGAACGGGATTTCGATATTGTGTTCGATGAACGCATCCCAGACATTGAGCAAGACTTCGCTGATGATATTGCCGCGTCCGTTTTGCGGGTCGTTGATCCAGAAACGGATTTCAAGATCGACCGAGTTGTCACCAAAACCGCGCATCAGGGTATTGGGCCCCGGATTGTCCTGCACGCGTGCGCATTTTGCCGCCGCCTCGTTACACAGCCTGATCGCAAGGTGGGGATCGCAGTTATAGGAAATGCCGACTGGGACCTTCAGGCGCAGTTTGACGTCCGAGTGGCTCCAGTTTTCGACCTGATTGGTGATCAGGTCTTCGTTCGGGATCAGGAATTCTGTGCCATCGCGGGTTCGAACCGCTGTATAGCGCGCGCCCAGTGACTGAATCCAGCCAAAGGTATCGCCAATCGCAATGACATCGCCAGGTTTGATCGAGCGGTCAAGCAACAGGATCACACCACTGATCAGGTTGGCGAAAATGCGTTGCAGACCAAAGCCGATCCCTACACCAACCGCACCACCAAATACGGCGAGTGCCGTCAGATCGACACCCATGGTCGACAGCGCAAACAAAACGGCGATCGACAGCAAGACAAGCTTGAGAAGCTTTGCCATCAGGACCTGCACCGAGGGCGTCAGGTGATGGACCTTGCGGATGCGTTGTTCAAACAGGCGCGAGGCAAAGGATGCGACCCACAGCAGAACCGCAAGCGAGAGAACGGCTTTGATGATGCCATAGATCGAAATGCGGAACTCGCCGAATTCAATCGCATGCCCGTCAAGGATTGCGATACTTGGTTCCAGCCATCCGACAATGTTGAGTGCCGCCAACGTCCAGGCGACGGTTGCAATGGTGCGTGACCAGACAGGATCATTGACAATGGCAGCCGCCAGACGAATGACAATCCAGGCATTCAGAAGACTTGCCACCAACCGGATGATGTTATGGCGATAGCCAGCCTGAATGGCGATGGCATCAAGCAGCCAGATGGCAATGACAAAAATCAGCGGGAAGGCAAGACTGGGCAGAACCAACGCAAAGCGTCGAAACCCGGCATAGGGTAAAAGCGGCTTCCAGTTCTGCAAGCGTGCGAGAAGCGACGCCAGACGACCACGCAGCAAAAAGGCCGGGATGGTGGCAAGCAGGCAGGCAGCAATCTGGATCAGGATCGGGACCAGCAGGACATTTGCAGAGATCCAGGCGATTGCCTGTTCAAGCCATTGCAAATAGATGTCCGGATTGCTGAGCTGTTCCATATTTTCCCTGATGGTCGGTTTCGTTTTTTGCGACAAAGCCCGTTAAAACAATATGGTAACACGGAACGCGATTAACAGGCACCTTTCAACGCAGGGCCTTTTGTATCGCCTGACCCCGGGTGCCAACTGGGCAAGAAAAAAGCCGGAGAATGCCGGCTTCGAGGTGATCTATCAGCGCGCCTTGTAGGGGTGCTTTTCAGACCAGTCCTTGATGAACTCGACCAATTCATCATCGCGTTCTTCGGGCAGCTTGACCGTCAGGTGAACATATTGGTCACCGCGTTTGTTGCCCCGGTCATAGGGGGCACCCTTGCCGCGCAGGCGTAGCTTGGTGCCGCTATTGGCGTTGGCGGGCAGCTTCATATTGACCTTGCCATCGACAATCGGCACTTCGATGGAGCCACCCAGAATGGCTTCGGGCAGGCTGATTGCCAGATCACAATGCAGGTCATTGCCTTCGCGTCGGAAGGTTTTATCCGGATGGACATGCAGCTTGATCAGCGCGTCACCGGCCTCGCCACCATTCATGCCAGCCATCCCCTGGCCTTTAAGACGGAGCGTCTGTTCGTTTTCGCTTCCGGGTGGAATGCGGACCTCAAGGCTTTTGCCGCTGGCGAGATTGATACGCTTTGTCGTGCCCAGGATGGCCTCGGCGAAATCAAGGCTCAGCTCATAGGAGATGTTCGGGCCTTTGACCTTTCTGGGTTTGCGTTCCCCGCCAAAGCCACCGAAACCGCCGCCTCCAGAACGTGCGCGTCCCTTGCCGAAGATTTCGTCAAAGATGTCCTCGGCATTAGCACCGGAAAAGCCGCCGAACGGATCACCACCGCCAAAGCCGCCACCGGCATGTCCGCCACCACGGGCAAACGGGCTGGTTTCGCGACCATCGGCGTCGATTTCACCATTGTCGAATTTCTTGCGGCGCTCCGCATCACCGAGAAGGTGATAGGCGCTCGATACCTTTTTGAAGCGTTCTTCGATTTTGGCATCGCCCGGATTGACATCGGGGTGAAGTTCACGCGCCAGTTTGCGATAGGCCTTTTTGATTTCTTCCTGACTGGCGTTTTTGGCGACGCCAAGTGTCTTGTAGGGATCCTGCATTTACTGACCGGTTCCAGAAACTAAAAGCACGTTATGTGATTTGCACGTTGTGTTCATTATTAGATCATGCGCCGCAAAAGATGAACCATTTTGCCGCATCTGATCCGAAACAATGACATTAAGACGGGTTTGTCGCCCGAACCGATGACCAGATATGAAAAGGCGGCGCAGATCGCAAGGACCGCACCGCCTGTCATTTCAGATTTTTAGCAAGGCTTAGTTGACGACTTTCCAACTGCCATCCGGCTGGCGGCAGGCGGTGCCATAAGCCGTTTCTTCCTGACCACCGATCATCACCGTTTGCTGGTATTCACGGCAATATTCCTGGGTTTTCGGTTCCTGATAGGTGCGGGTCGGGGTCACCGTCCCCTGAACACCGGTATCGGGGTTGTTCCAAGTGGTGGTTTGACCTGTCGGGGTGGCTTCCAGCGTGCGCTGGGTGCTTTTTGCCATGATGGCGCGGTCGGCATTGTCAAGCGACTTGCCGACTTCGCTGCCGATGAAGGCGCCGGCAAGCGTACCAAGCGCAACACCGACAAGCTGGCCACTGCCCTTGCCGAACTGTGCGCCTGCGACGGCACCACCGACGGCACCAAGAAGTGTGCCGGCAGTTTGCTTCTGACCCTGATCCTGGGCGCAGCCAGCGATAAATGCGGTCATGACCACCGGGATAACGATCTGACGGAATTTCATGTTTAATTTGCCCATCTTGTCTTTACAGTCCCAACCGATATTCTTTGGGTATATATATTGATCCAACGTTGTTGCTGCCACCGTAGTTCCGAAATATGTCGTCCTGACGGCAACAAATTTAATCAGCCAAAGGAAATCCTTTCGCAATGAACGAGAAAAATGCGCCAAAAATTGGGCATGAACCCCACGATGCCCCGTTCGACATGTTCGAAACCTGGTTTGCGGACGCAAAAAAGGTCGAGACTGCCTATCCGGATGCGATGACGCTTGCGACTGCCGATGCGCAAGGTCGCCCGTCGGCGCGCATTGTGCTGCTTAAGGGTTTTGATCCGCGCGGATTTGTTTTCTATACCAACTATGAAAGCCGCAAGGGCGACCAGTTGGCCGAGAACGGTTTTGCCGCCCTTTGTTTCCACTGGAAGACGCTTGAAAAGTGCGTGCGCATCGAGGGCAAGGTTGCCAAGGTCGATGCAGCCGAGTCAGACGAATATTTTGCGTCCCGCCCGCGCGGCAGCCAGTTGGGAGCCTGGGCATCCATTCAGTCGCGCCCGATGAGTGGCCGGTTTGATCTTGAAAAACGGGTTGCGGAATTCACCGCCAAATTTGGTCTTGGCAAAGTGCCGCGCCCGGAACATTGGGGCGGTTATCGCCTTGTACCGGATCGGATCGAGTTCTGGGCGGAGGGCAAATTCCGCCTGCATGACCGCAAGCTGTTTACCCGCGATGACGCCGATAGCGGCTGGGATACGCAAAAGCTGTTTCCGTAAGGACGCCACGAGACTCCAAAACGCAAAAAACGCACAAGGGGATCAAGCCTTGTGCGTTTTTGTATTTTGGATCGGTGCGCCTTAGACCGCGGGTTCCGGCGGGCAGAAGGTGTCTTGTAGCACAGCGATGATCTTCATGATGTCGGGATTGGCCAGCGAGTAATAGATCGTTTGCGCATCGCGGCGGGTTTTTACAAGCCCTTCGCGGCGCAGGCGTGCAAGGTGCTGTGACAGGGCGGATTGTTTGATGCCCAGTTCATTTTCCAGCGTGCCAACGGATTTTTCCGTGTCGCCGAGAGAGCACAAAATAAGCAGACGCCACTCATTGCCGAGCGTTTTGAGAAATTCTGCAGCTTCACGTGCATTCTCGTGCAGTGCCGTATAGTCCATCCGCGAGTAACCCCGTTCTTAACTCTGCACACCAGGTCGCATTTTTGCTTTGAATGCCCGGTATCCTACCCAAGAGAATAATATCTCGATCTTTAAAGCGTCATCGTAATCGTTGGCATTCATGTTACAATCATTTTGTGCATGGTCGATTGAGAAAAACCGATCTGGCACCAACCACCGACACCAACAAAGTATAAGAATAATAATAACTTTCGCAAATTTTTGATCTTGAACAAAGAAAGCTGGGGCAAAAGACCTCAGACTGCTTGGCAGTAAAGGCATCATCAGTCGGTATTTCAGGCAGGTTCAATGACCTGTTCGACAGGCGGGAGTAGTTAACATGGCAATTCGCACCATTCTGGCACCGGTAGCAGGCACGGCAATCGACAAACGTGTGATGGCGACGGCCTTTAAACTGGCCAAGTCATTCAACGCGCATCTTGAGGCGCTTTTTGTTGCGGCCGAACCACAAGACGCCATTCCGATTGTTGGCGAAGGCATGTCCGGCCTGATCATCGAAGAAATGATCCAGGCCGCCACCACCGAAACCGAAAAGCGCGAAGCCAGCGGCAAGGCATCCTTTGCCGCCGCCGTTAAAGAGGCCGGCATCGAGGAGTCCAATACACCGAGCGCAGACGCCAAGCCAACCTGTGCCTGGCGCAAGGATAGCGGGCGCGAAGACGAAACAGTGGCCCGCCGCGGCCGTCTTTTTGATCTGGTGGTGATTGGCCGGGATCCCAAGGAAGCCTCCGCATCGCTGACCTTTGATGCGGCCCTGATGGAAACCGGACGTCCGATCCTGGTGGCCCCAGAAGTAACCCCGGCGACCATCGGTGAAAAAGTCATGATCGCCTGGAATGGCGGCATTGAGGCCGCGCGCGCGGTTACTTCCGCCATGCCGATGTTGCGCAATGTCAAGGAAGTCACGATTGTCAGTGTCGGTGAGGTTCCCTATGGGCGTGCGTGCGCCAAGGCGCTGGCCGAACAGTTCAGCTGGCACGGAGTCGATGCGGCCGTGGTTGAAAGCACGGAAACCGGACAGGTTGCTAATACCTTGATTTCCGAGGCAGAAAAATGCGGTGCCGATACCATTGTTCTGGGGGCATACAGCCATTCACGCTTCAAAGAGATGATCCTTGGCGGTGTGACGCAGGATATGTTGGCAAAATGTGCCTTGCCGCTTTGGATAATGCACTAGGCCAAGGGGCTGCTTAAGCGCCTGATATCGCGAAATTATATTACCTAACCGATGGTATATGACTGAAAAGGCGCATTTTTGATGCGCCTTTTTTTTGTTGCGTTGCGGGATAAATAGGAACAGGGTTACAGAAATAAGAACGTGACGAAACCCCATAGGGGCAGCACTGACTAATTTGATTTGAATGGCAGACGTTATATTTGTGAAATCCAAGGAAAAGCCTGCGGGGCGGGCTGGTATCCCGGCCAAAGGGTTTGACGCAGGAGTTTGCAAATATAACGTCTGTCCTTCGGATTAACCGGATTTGCACGGGCTACTTTGTCGCAAAGCCTTGAAAGATTTTTATCTTCCTGCGGTTTTGCTCCGCGTATCCGCACAAATCCGGTGAACCATTGAAACCAAATTAGTCAGTCCTGCCCCTAAACGAGGTGTTTCGCATTGTGGGAAATCAACGTCTGACAGGGGAAAACCCATGTTGTCATTGCGCGATATCATCGATTTCGCTTCGATGTCCGAAGACCTGGCACAGGAACTTAACAATCCGAATGTTGGTGTGCCTGATCTTGCTGCGTTGCTGTCTGGTCAAGCTGGCGGTGCGTTGCAGCCATGCAATGCGGCACCATGTGCCGCCAACGACGTTGACAGCGACTAATCATCTTATTCGGAATTACGGACTGATTGGGCCAGACAGGCTGCGTGCCTGCCCAAGCAGCCTATTTTGAAAACAGATCAATCTGGTTTGTTTTCTCATCCGCATCCGTATTCGGATCTGTTTTGGGGCGATCCGAACTTTGTTCCTGCCATGACAGAACATGATCAGGAAGCGGGCCCAGCATATATCCCAGATCTTCGAACGCCATGTGCGGATCAAGCCAGGACGCCAGATGGTTCGGGCCGATCACGACCGGCATCCGGTTGTGAATATGGGCGATTGAGCCCGATGGCGCGCAGGTGATGATCGTGGCTTCACGGCCGTTTTCGAGGCCCGCAAACAGAAACGGTTGATGATCGGGCAGGGTGATGCGGTTCTTGTGCTTTGCCTTGCCGTCCTTGCGCCATTCATACCAACCGCTTGCCGGGATCAGGCAGCGGCGGTTCAAAAGTGGTCGGAAGGTTGGCTTTTCGGGCAGGGTTTCGGCGCGCGCATTGATCATCGGGCTGTTCATGCCCGGGATGCTCAGCCCCCAGTATCGAATGGCGGCCTTTTGATGCGGCAGAATGACGGCGATTGGATCGGTCGGCCGACGCGTACCGGTCAGGCTGTCGAAGGCGGCGTCTTCGTCCTCGTCATCTGATCCGTTACGATTGAACCCGTCGGGTAATGGCATGCGAATGATATCTTCCACTTCCAGGCCAAGCTGAACCTGGAAGGCGCGGATATCGCTGTTAAGATCAAAGCGGCTGCACATGGTCTTGCCCATCTTTACAATGGCAAAAACATAGCCTGTTTCGCATCCCTTGCCAAATACCTGTGGGGCAGCCTATATCGCAACGGTGACTGCAGAAAAATCTTACAGTACAAGGCTTTTCCTTCGATGGCGGGGCCTGTGGTGCTATAAGAAAGTCAGCAAAATTCTGTTTGCGCGCATATCTTGTGAAGTGAGTACACCAATGAGCAGCAATGCCCCGAAAACAGTCGTTCTGACAGGTGCCAGTCGTGGCATCGGCCATGTTACGGTTGGATATTTTGCCAAGCGCGGCTGGCGGGTGATTTGCTGTTCACGTGAAGCCCCGCCGCCGAGCTGCCCACGCGATCCGGCGTTGGGTATTCACATCCGTGCCGATCTTTCCAAACCGGCAGAGGTCGAAGCCTTTATTGCCGAGGCGAACGAAGTTCTGGGCGATGATCCGTTGCATGCCCTGATCAACAATGCCGGTGTATCGCCCAAGACCCCCTATAAGGAACGGCTTGGTTGTCTGAATGGTGATATTGCTGCCTGGCGCGATGTGTTTGAGCTGAACTTCTTTACGCCGCTCACACTTTCGCGCGGGTTTGCATCAGCACTGCATCGGGGCAAGGGGGCAATTTGCAACATTACCTCGATCGCGGGGCATTACGTCCATCCGTTTGCCGGGTCGGCCTATTCGACATCCAAGGCAGCGCTTTCGGGCCTGACGCGTGAAATGGCTGTTGAGTTTGCCGAGCTTGGGGTGCGGGTCAATGCGGTTGCCCCGGGCGAAATCAAGACTGATATGATTTCCCCGGAATATGAGGCGCTTGTGCCACGCATTCCGATGAACCGGATGGGCACACCCGAAGACGTGGCGGCAGCGGTGCATTATCTGGTCGGGGATGACAGTACCTATGTCACCGGCACGGAAATCTTTGTTACCGGCGGGCAGCATCTGTACTGATTGGCAGATCGGGACTGGATGACTTCTTAGCTGTCAGCCTTGATGTAAAAGGCCGGATCGTATTCGACCAAACCCGCCGGGATTTCATCAACCAATGGGCGTGCCATGAAATATTCATCGGGCACGCCTTCAAGCTTTAGATCGGGCAGGGGCGCAAAGCCAAACCGGCCGTAATAATCCGGCTCGCCCAGAACGACACAGCCATGGGCGTCATCGGCGCGCAAATGGCGGATGCCGCTTTGGATCAGTTCGGAGCCAATGCCTAGGCCTTGGCGATCCGGCGTGACCGCAACCGGGCCCAGGCCAAACCAACCACAGGCTTTGCCATCGATTTTCACCGGTGAAAACGCGATGCAGCCAACAATTTCATCGTCCTGTTCCGCGATCAGGGAAAGGGTGAGTTGACCACTTTTTCGGAGCGCATCGACGATCAAATGTTCGGTCTGCTGACTGTGGGGTGCAGTTGTAAAGGCACCATCCAGCAACGCGTGAATCGCCGCGATATCTTTTTCGGTTTCTTCACGTATCAACATTTTCCGTCCCTGCCTGTGACGTTGGACCTGCTTCCTGCGGGTTCAGACCATAATGCATTAAGTCTGGTTCACTTTGTTTGAAATTGGCGTGTCGCTTGGCAAGGCACAGCATGCAGGACGATGCGGCGCATCGTTCAAGTGTTGTAACGTCGCCAAAGGCCGCCAACTTCAAACCCTTCGGGCCGGGACATGGTTTTGCCGCTCAGCGTCAAGGCTCTTGACCGTAGCCCCGCTACGCTCGGCGAACCTTTCCTTGCTCGACAAAACCATGCCTCCGGCAAAGTGCATCAGAGTTAATGCATTATGGTCTAGATCACGACTATAACGGGAAAACGGTTTACGCTGAAAGGCTTTTAAGCCAGTCGCGTTTTTGCTCCAGGCGTTTGACTTCCATTTCGAGCCAACTGGTGAAGTTTTCGGCCTCGTTTGCGTGCTCGTCGCGCAGGGCCAGCACACGTTCGAGATCAAGTTCGCAGACGTCTTGCAGGATTTCGATCTGTTCGGTGCGGATGTCATGATCAAGCAGATGCAGGAACCGCATCTTGAGCGCCATGATCAGGCGCGATAGCTCGCCCGATGTATCGCGCACATTGCCCTGCATCAGTTCGATGAACTTCTTGTGCCCGGCATCGGTCAGGCTCAATTGCGCGTCAGACAACCCGCCGCTTGAGGTATCTTCCTTGACCAGGCCTTCAAGCTTGAGCAGCTGAAGCGAACTTCCCATCATATCCAGGGACGGCCCCATGATGTGCGACATGAAATGGCGCACCTCGTTGGCCAGATCGCCATAGCTGATCGGCTTTTCGGAAAGGGCAAGGGTGCCAAGTGCACACAGGCGGAGACATTCTTTGGGGAGCAAGGTTTTATCCGAATACATGGGCGGTCCCTGTTTGATGACAGGTCCGACATTAACGCGAACGGTTCTTAATTGCAAAGTATTATCTTTACCGACGCGAAACCGGCAAGACAGCTTCAATATAAGACGCCGCCCGGTGAAAGCAAATGGCCGAACATCATTGTTCCCGGTAGCGGGCCATTAGATGGGGCGGATCATCAAAAAGGCCGGGGCATTTGCCACCGGCCTTTTAATTTCGTGATTGCCAAAAGTCTTAAGCGACCTTGGAAATGCCCAGTTTGCTCCAGACCGACAGGAGCGAGTCGATCAGGTGATCGACCAACTCGTCATTGTGCAGCGGGCCCGGCGTAAAGCGCAGGCGTTCGGTGCCGCGCGGGACGGTCGGGTAGTTGATCGGCTGGACATAGATGTCATGTTCGAACAACAGACGGTCGCTGGCTTCCTTGCACATGGCCGGATCGCCCACCATCAAGGGAACGATATGACTTGGCGCGTCCATGACCGGCAGGTCGACCGCGCGCATGCGTGCGCGCAGGGTATCGGCGCGTTCCTTTTGGGCGAGGCGTTCGACGTTGCTTTCTTTTAGGTGGCGCACAGCTGCCAGCGCACCTGCCGCGATGCTTGGCGGATGGGAACTGGTAAAGATAAAGCCATTGCCGAAGCTGCGCACGAAATCGACGATTTCAGGCTTGGCCGCGATATAGCCACCAATCACGCCAAAGGCCTTGGCAAGCGTGCCCTGGATGATGTCAACGCGGTGCATGACGCCATCACGTTCGGCAACGCCACCGCCGCGCGGGCCATACATGCCAACCGCATGAACTTCGTCCAGATAGGAAAGCGCGTTGTATTTTTCGCAAAGATCAAGGATCTGACTGATCGGCGCGATATCGCCATCCATCGAATAGACAGACTCGAACGCGACGATCTTGGCGCGCTGCGGCCCGAGATCCTTGAGGATTTCCTCAAGATGGGTGACGTCGTTATGTTTCCAGATGCGGCGCTCTGCCTTGGAGTGGCGCATGCCTTCGATCATGGAATTGTGGTTTTCGGAGTCGGATATGATCACGCAATCCGGGAGCTTCGAGCCGAGCGTTGACAGCGTTGTCCAGTTTGCGACATAGCCCGAGGTCATCAGAAGGGCGGCTTCCTTGCCATGCAGGTCGGCGAGCTCACGCTCAAGCGCGACATGCAAATGGTTGGAACC
This sequence comes from Thalassospira profundimaris WP0211, assembly GCF_000300275.1. Lineage (GTDB taxonomy): Bacteria > Pseudomonadota > Alphaproteobacteria > Rhodospirillales > Thalassospiraceae > Thalassospira > Thalassospira profundimaris. Next base: position 84,506 of record NZ_AMRN01000008.1, read on the forward strand.
GGAAATGTTACGTGTGCCACCGGCACCGCCACCCTGACCGGTAATGGCACTTTGCATTGCCTCAAGCACTTTGGGATGCTGGCCCATGCCGAGATAATCGTTCGAGCACCACACGGTGATTTCACGCGGGGCTTCGCCGTTATCGGGATGATAGAGCGCCTTGGGGAATTTTCCGACAATACGTTCGAGATTGGCGAATACACGATACCGGCCCTCAGCCTTGAGGCCAGCCAACGCATCTTTGAAGAAGGTGTTGTAATTCATACTTGTTTCTTTCGCCTGTCTCTTTGCAGTGTCACGCCCTTTACCGTGGGTGGTGGCATCACAAAGCTCTGGTCTCGTCCAGATCAGCGAGCTGATCCTGGACATATCCTCCGGTTTGACCGGGTCTTTATGGTTCCCTTATTGACCATGGTGGCCGATATGGCATTGACCCTTGTCAAAAATTAAAGCGATTCCAGTCTTCTTTGGAACCATCAGATCAGAGAAGGCGATCCATCTCTCTTTTGTCGATCTCTTTTCGGAGCAAGCTCCGTTTTGCGATAAGATCCAATTTGGCCTTAATGGTTCCATTTGGCAAGGATTCGAACAGCTTTTACGCCACAATTAAATCGTTCTCATCCATCGGAAAAATCAATCATGACAGAAATTACATATGTTTTTCAATATGTATTCATGTTGATCGTTCGATAAATTTGATGCTGAATTTTGGATTGGATGTCGGTGTCAAACGCGGTTTGTAGACGTTTTCTGTTCTTTAACAAGTATATAGCGCCTGCGCGATGACGTGTTTTGAAAGATCTCTGTCTTGATGTGAAAAACCGGCCGGAAATTCCGGCCGGTTTTCTAGAGCGTGAAATTCGGGTTCTTAGTGCGACATCAGGACCGGGACGGTCATGTGGCGCAGAAGGTGCTGGGTCACACCACCAAGCATCAGTTCGCGCAGGCGCGGACGGCCATAGGCGCCGCAGACGATCAGATCGATGCTTTCGTCAGCCGCACGCGACAGAAGCAGGTCGCCCACGCTTATGCCAGATGCATTCAGGGTTTCCTTTTTCGCATTCACGCCGTGGCACTTCAGGCGCTCACCGATATCGATACCGGGAACTGGCATGGTGTCACGTGCACCTTTGTTCGGGTCGGCACACAGAACCAGTGCGGATTTTGCAGCTTCGAGGAACGGCATGCTGTCATTCATCGCACGGACCGCTTCGCGATAAGGTTTCCAAGCTACCATCACCCGTTCGCCAATGCTGTCGAACTTGCCGACATACGGCACAATCAGAACCGGCGCGCCAGAGGTCAGAATGGCCTTGTCAGGCATTTCCGAGACAGAGCACGGATCGGAACTTTCGGGATTGTGCTGACCGAGAACCGTCAGATCATGATGGCGGGCATACATGGCCGTGGTATCAGCAATTTCAGATGCCGGGCAGGAGGTTTCCTGCCAGCTGAAAGCAACACCGGCTTCCTTGCAGGTTGCTTCGAAATCCGTGCGGGCGGTCTTGGCGGTTTCAGCCATCGCAGCGCGCTGCTGGTTGATGATTTCCTCGGTGATCTGGACTTCCATGAAGCGCGGAATTTCAGGATAGGGCAGCAGGAAAAGACCGGTAAGGTGCGCGTCCTGCGCCTTGGCAACTTTCAACGCAACAGAAAGGCGTTCCTTGCAGGCAGCTGAGGTGTCGATATGGACAAGAATATCCCGATACATAATCCGATCTCCATTCGGTAGGGGGCGTGGCGCAAACCCGAAATCTGTCAAACTGCTTCGGGGCTTAACGTCAGGGGCACCATAGCCTCGGTGCGGGATGGTTTCTTTGCTCTATCTCAAATTAAATTATTCCAAGTTGTATTTTCGCGCTAACTGTCATCCATCCGCGCCCGGTTGGGTCATCGGAATGGTTTTCTCCATGGTAGGTGCATCTCCGCCTGACGGTTCCTGCATGGTCGGCTCGCTTGCCGGCGTCATTGGCGCAGTTTCATCCATGGCCGGCATCGCCGGATCATCAGTCGGAATGTCTGATGGCATCTGCATCGCATCATTCGACATCATCGACAGGGTTTTGTGCAGTTGTTGTGACAGGCTGCTCCAATTTGTTTGAAGCGTTGCGCAGGCGGCCGCATCGCCAGCCTGAACGCAGCGCTGCGCCATTCGATCAAGGATGCCAAGTGCGATCCGGGCCTCGTCGATCTGCTTTTGACGGATGTCATCGAGCACCCTGCGATTGGGGTCTTCCATCATGACCAGATTGTCATTTTCCGGCGCAGGGTTTGCCATCTTGGCCGAGCTTGCCGGACGTGCATTCTGCGACGGTGCCCCCCAAGGCGTAACGATGGTATCGGAACTGTTGGAAACCGTGACCGGTTTCTCGACCGGGGCCATGCAGCCAGACAGGGCAAGGCTCATTCCCATTCCCAGTGTAAGTGCGGGCAGGCATTTGGCAGTCTTGCGCATCAACATGCGTAGCTCCTCCGACCGGTGGCGGGCGCGCCGTGGCCACATCAGTTTGTTGTCCCGAAATAACTCATAGTCGCTGCTATGGCTTTGCTTTTGTTCGTGAACATATTGAACTTCGTTAAGGAACCTGTCCAGTCCGGGTAGATCATTGCAAGTGAAGCGCACCCAGGCAGGAGACACATCGTTCCCTTATGTTGCAGGGGTTGCGGATAGCAGCAGCCGGGGCTCGTGCTTGAGGGATTTACTGATCCACCGCATTGTTTCGCGAATGCGCGATATATTTCGCAAATCAGGATGGGTCAAAACCCAGAGTTTATTTGCCGTTATCTCCGGCAAGGGGGCAAGCAGTTGCAAGCCGGGAATGGCGATATCTGATGGCAAACAGGCCAATCCGCATCCTGCGCGTGCCAGATAGGCCATAGCGATCAGGTCATCTGTTGTTTGCTTATGGGGTTTTCTGCTTTTTGCATCGAGCCATTTGTAGGGTGAATAGCTGACCAGTGTGCCTGATGCACCGATAAAGGGTTGGCCAAGCAAATCATCCAGCTTTGTGGGTACGTATTTATCGGCAGCACCATAAATACCCCATTGAAGTGTTCGGATTTCCTTGCCAACAAGATGCTCGGGCGGGTTCGCTGCAACCCGGACGGCAATATCCGCATATCGCTGTGTCATGTTGAACTCCTGATTGCTGGAAAGCAGCTCTATCTGGATGTCGGGCCAACGTTCCTGAAAACGTGCGATATGGTCTGGTAAAAAGAAGTACGAGAAACTGGTCGGCGCCGTGATGCGTACCAACCCCGAAGGCACCCCGTCTGAGCCGGAAATTGTGGTGTTGATGATATCGAAGCTGTTCATGATCTGACGGGCAGGGACAAGCATTTCTGTCCCGGCATCTGTCAGGCTGTACTGGCCGCGTATCCGGTCAAACAGCCGTACCCCTGCCTGTTCTTCAAGCGCGTGGATGTGGCGGAATACTGTAGTTGAACTGACCCGAATGTTCTGAGCTGCCTGTTCAAGCGACCCTGTTTCGGCGATGGCAAGAAACGACTTGATGTAGTTCCAGTCCAATCAACCCTCCAATTTCAAATTTGCAATTTTATACTACAAAATTGCCTATTCATTGCAAAATTGAAATTACCTACGGTGAGCTAACAAAGGTGCTCAATATCCCAGTACAGGAAAGAAAACATGATTGGTTATACGTCGCTTGGTACCAACGATCTGGCTCGTTCGGCTGCGTTCTATGACGCATTTCTTGCCGAGTTTAATGCACAGCGTGTCTTTGAAGGGCCGGACTTTATCGTTTGGAGCGCTGGTGAAAATTCTTCGGCATTTTCGATCCACATTCCCTTTGACGGTAATAAGGCCACAATCGGCAATGGTACCATGATCGCACTTGCGGCAAGCTCACGCGATAAGGTTGATAAGCTTTATAAGAAGGCAATATCACTTGGTGCTGCAAATGAGGGTGAACCAGGACAGCGCCACGAAAATGGCTTCTACGCGGCTTATTTCCGCGATCCGGATGGCAACAAACTCAATGTCCATTTCATGGGTTGAAGAAATGACGTCGTATCATTTGATCGGACATCGACTTTGCCCCTATGTCCAGCGGGTTGCGATGGTGCTGGCGCAGAGCCGGGTCGCGCATAAACGTACTGACATTGCCCTTGATGCCAAACCGGACTGGTTTCTTGAACTCAGCCCGACGGGGAATGTCCCCGTTCTGGTTGTTGACGATGAGCGAATGCTTTTTGAGGCCGCCGCCATCTGCCAGTACCTTGATGCGATGTGTTGGAAAAGCCTGTATTCCGCGGATACCTATTATCGTGCGTTGGAGCAGGGCGTGATTGCCATCGCGGACAAGATTTTGGCGCTAACGGCAGATCTGATTTATCGCGATTTGTCCGAGCAAGCTGTGGATGCAACCATCCACGCAATCCACATGCAAATGTCGATTGTGTCCAATCTGATAACGCCATCGATCATTTTCGAAGACAAAGATCTTTCGATGCTCGATATCGTTTTTGCCACTGTCTTCCGGCCTTTTGCCCTGATTTCGATCGGGTTAAACCGGGATCTTTTTGCCGGTTTTCCGGGGTTGCGAGGCTGGGCAAGTGGTCTTGCAGCGCACCAGACTGTCAGGAATGCAGTGCCCGCGACATATCATCGGGAAATGCACGAATTCATCGCGTCCAAAGAAGGGTATCTGGCAAAGCGTATAAGAATGATTCCCCAAAATGAAATCACGCTTGCCAACGACACGCCTGCGATGAAATTGGTGTAATCAGCCAATCAACAGGATTGTGTAAGGGACTGAGCAACACAAACGCCCGCCGAATTCTTCGCGCGGGCGTTTGTTTGTATTTCCGACGATCGGAGCTTCAGGTCAGTCGTGCTTGCCGCCGTTGGCCTTCGACCAGCTGATCGGATCGTTCAGGAAGGACCGGACACCTTCGATGGCATCCTTGCTGAAATACTGGCCTTCTTCGGCAACGGCGAGGACATCGGCCCAGGTCGCAAGGTAATGCATTTCGATGTCGTCCTTGCGCAGTTCGTCAAGCGCGCCTTCGAAGATGTCATAGAAGAAGACGACAAAGGCATGTTTGCACTCAGCACCGGCTTCGCGAATGGCATTGACGAAGTTGACTTTGGATGCGCCATCCGTGGCAAGGTCTTCGACCAGAAGCACGCGTTGGCCTTCATGGATGTCGCCTTCGATGCGAGCCTTGCGGCCAAAGCCCTTGGGCTTTTTGCGGACATATTGCATCGGCAGGTCAAGGGCATCGGCAAGCCATGCGGAATAGGGAATACCAGCCGTTTCGCCGCCGGCAACTGCGTCAAAGGCTTCATAGCCAGCCGCATCGGATACCTGACGGGCAGCGAGTTCAATGACCTTGCGGCGCGCACGCGGGAAGGAAATCAGTTTGCGGCAATCAATATAAACCGGGCTGGCCCAGCCTGATGTCAGGATATAGGCCTCTTCCGGGCGAAAATTCACAGCCCCGATATCAAGCAAAATCTTGGCAACTGTTTTGGCAGCGTAAGTGCAATGCGCGGTCGGTTTTTCAGTGGTCATGGCGGCTATACCTTCTCCGGATCGACTATTTGCGGACCTCTTAGCGCTTTTGGCCGAAAAGCGCAAAGAAAAGCCGCTGACCATTTGGTCGGGTTCCTTTGTGGTTTCTGTTGTCCGAGCAAGGGGATGCAGGTCGGGTTCTGTCGTCATTGAGGTGATACATAATACACCAGTAATGATATCTGAGATATCATAATTGAAGTTATAAGGAGAATTTGTTATATCTGGAGTTTGATGATCTGCCTGTTGGAAGGGTGACTTGATGATTACAGCCGGACAGATGCGGGCCGCGCGGGCCCTTTTGGGTATTGACCAGAAAATGCTGGCAGAAATGTCAGGCGTCTCGGTTCCGACCATTCAGCGCATGGAAGCCAGTCAGGGCAATGTACGAGGAGTCGTCGATACCCTTTCAAAGGTGGTCGAGGCGCTTGACCGTGCAGGTATCGAGCTTATTGGCGAACAGGCTCCGAGTATGGGGGCCGGTCGGGGTGTTCGGCTGAAGGAAGCGGAAACCCGACATTCGAGAAACGATTAGCGTGTAGTCAAAAATGCCGGTTCGTGCAGTCGCCAAACTTGGTGACGGCTGATCGGTAAGGGCCTGTGTCATCCCGGACGCGCCGGGAACATGATGTGTGCAATCACCCAATGAGGGTGCCAAGCAAAATGAAGCCAGAAAATCCAGAGAAAAGCCGGTATCCAAAACCGGATTTTGTCGAACTGTTTACACCGAAGCTGATCACCGTTCTGCGTGAAGGGTATGGTCTTGCGCAATTGCGCGCAGATGCGATTGCCGGGCTGACCGTTGCCATCGTTGCCTTGCCTTTGTCGATGGCGATTGCAATTGCATCCGGGGCGACACCGGCGCAAGGGCTTTATACCGCGATTGTTGGCGGGATACTGGTCTCGCTTCTGGGCGGGAGCCGGTTTCAGATCGGGGGACCGGCGGGTGCCTTTATTGTTCTGGTCGCAGCCACCGTTCAGGCGCACGGCATGGATGGCCTGTTGCTGGCAACGATCATGGCGGGCGGGCTTCTGGTTTTAATCGGCCTTTTCAGGCTGGGCACCTATATCAAGTTTATTCCCTATCCGGTGACGGTTGGATTCACCGCCGGGATTGCCTTCATCATCTTTGCCAGCCAGATCAAGGATCTGCTTGGACTTGATCTTGGTGGTCCGGAGCCGGGACCGTTTCTTGAAAAATTGCCGGTTATCTGGGCCGCTTTGCCGAGTATGGATCTTGCGACCGTGATGTTGTCAGGATCAACTATTCTGGTGATTGTCGGGCTTAAATATGTTCGCTCGCACTGGCCGGGAATGCTGATTGCCGTGGTCGGTGCCGCGTTGATAACCGCTGTGTTTGATCTTCCGGTTGCGACGATCGGCAGTATTTACGGCGGCATTCCAAGCAGTTTTCCAATGCCATCCTTGCCCGAAATTGATTTTGCCAAGGCGCAGGCCGTGCTGCCAAACGCCATTGCCTTTGCGCTTTTGGGGGCGATTGAGTCACTGCTGTCTGCTGTGGTGGCCGATGGCATGACGGGGCGTCGGCACAGATCAAACTGCGAACTGGTGGCACAGGGCATTGCAAACGTTGCATCGGGCCTGTTCGGGGGCATTTGCGTTACCGGCACAATCGCGCGCACAGCAACCAATGTGCGGTCCAAGGCACATGGTCCGATCGCCGGAATTTTGCACGGCGTATTTCTGTTACTGTTCATTCTGATAGCGGCCCCCTTGGCGGGGTTCATTCCTTTGGCATGCCTTGCCGGTCTGTTGGCAACAGTTGCCTGGAACATGATCGAAAAGCACGCCATCGTTACTTTGCTGCGATCATCGCGTGGTGACGCGGCGGTTTTGATGACAACGTTGCTTCTGACCGTGTTTCGCGATCTGCTTGAGGCGATTGTTGTCGGTTTTGCGTTGGGATCGGTTCTGTTTATCCGTCGTATGTCACGCATGGCCGATATCGAAAGTGCTACCCCTTTTGTTGCCGAGGACCGGGCGGATAATCAGGTCGTCTTGATGGCATCGGACCCTGTATCGGCCGGTGATCCCGACATCGTTGTTTACCGAATTTCCGGCGTCTTTTTCTTTGGGGCGACGGCGGCCTTTGGATCGGTGCTGGACCGTATCGGTGATACGCGCCGTGCACTGGTTGTCGATTTTTCAGCCGTGCCTTTTCTTGATTCGACGGCCGCCAATACGTTGGCAAGTTTGGTTCAAAAAGTACGCAGCCGGGGCGGGCTGATTGTCTTTAGCGGCACGAAACACGATATCCGGCGCGATTTGTTTGTGCACGGGATGAAGCCGCCAGCAATCCATTACGAGGCCGATGTTGAGCAGGCTGTCAAATGGCTGGGCGAAAAGCTTGGCGCGTTGCGGGATTAACCGCAGTCGGGTGCAGCCAATTGGTCTTTTGTTGGCAAAACAGCATTTTGGGTTTATTCGGTATCGTTATGCCGATTTAAGCTGTGCCCAAACAGCAAGCCCCAAAAGGAAATGCCATGACTGATCAGACCGGACTGAATGTCACCATTGATGATCGCGTTGCCACCATCACGATCTGTCAGCCGGAACGCAAAAACGCCCTGACCAAACCGATGTGGGGCGCGTTGGCGACGATTGTCCACGAATTGTCGGATGATCTTGATCTGCGTTGCGTGATTATTCGCGGTGGCGAAGGGGCTGGTTTTGGCGCCGGGGCAGATATCCATGAGTTCGTGCGTGAACGGTCCGGGTTCGAGAAAGCACGCGATTACGGCATGCTGCATGCCGAGGCGCTTCAGACCATTCAGAACTGCACCCATCCGGTGATTGCTGCAATTGATGGTCCGTGCATGGGGGCGTCTTTCGTGCTGGCAGCGGCGTGCGACATGCGCATTGCCGCCGATAACGCAAAGTTTGCCGTACCGCCGATGAAGCTTGGCGCAACACTTGGCTATCCCGAGCTTGAAATCATGCTTGATCTGCTGGGTGAGGCGGCTTTGTTTGAAATCCTGCTTGAAGGGCAGGTGTTTGATGTCGTCCGGGCGCGCGAGATCGGCTTTATCGCCCGTCATGTTGCACTTGAAGTGTTTGACGAAGAAGTTGCCAAGACCGGCAAACGCATTGCCGGTGGCGCGCCACTGACGCAACGGGCGCACAAAAGCATGCTGAACCGTCTGCGCCAGGGCGGCTCAATTGACATGCACGAATTTGATGAAGGCTACCGCGCCTTTGAAAGTGCCGATTTCAAGGAAGGCTACACCGCGTTTCTTGAAAAGCGTAAACCGGTCTTCACCGGGAAATAGGCAGAAAGGGCCTTAACAGTCGGCCTGTTAAAGCCCCAAATCCGGCGTCAACGGCACGTCGGTGATGCCGTAATCAATGCCCATCTTGTGCAATTCGCTGGTGATCTGGGAACGGTGATGGGTTTGGTGATTGAAGAATTGCACCAAAAATAGCGGGCGCGGCAGGTTGCGCGTAATGCCGTCGACACCGGTGAATCCGCGATATCCATCCTGCCAGTCACGATCGTCCGAGGCGACAAATGCCTCGATCTCGGCATCAAGATCGCGGCGGATCTGCCGCAACTCATCAAAATCATCGGCGACCTGAGTGTGGGCGTCATAGACCGGGGCGTTTCCGGTTTTCATGATGCTGAGAATACGACGGTCGATATGCACCAGATGATTAAGGGTGGCATTGATCGACTTAAAGAACATGCCGCGATCACGACGGCGTTCGTCGTCGCCAATCTGATCGCAAAGATCATAAAGCACATTGTTCTGCCACGTGTTGTATTTGGCCATTGCGTAGCCATAGTCGTCAAATGTCATCCGGGCCATTGAAGATATCCTGAAATGAGTGGTGGCGGGGTCGGTGTGATCAGCAGCGAGATCAGGTGGGGGATTCTGCCTGTTTTGCGTCGGCCATAAGATGGACCATCAGATTGGCAAAAATCGCAAAGCCCAGCATTGATACGGTCAGTGGCAGCAATGTGTTGTCATGAAAATGACCGATGACGACGCCTGCAACCGCGCCGGTGGCGAACTGGATCGTTCCTAAAAGGGCCGTCGCCGTACCGCCGATATACGGGAAATACTGCATGAAGGATGCGGTGGCATTCGGGGCGGTCAGACCGATCAGCCCGACCGAGAACATGATGAACGGCACCACTGTCCACAAGCTTGGCTCAAAGACATTTGTCGCGATGAACAGGCCGATGGTTGCGACAAGTTGAATGCCGGTGCCGATTTTTAGAATCTGATGACATTCGAGGCGTTTGAGCAACGGATTGTTGAGGCGGTTACAGATGATAATCACCGCAACATTGGCCCCGAACAGATAGGGGAAGTATGCCTGCGGCACGCCAAAGAAATCGATATACATAAACGGGCTGTCGGTGACGAAACTGAACATCACCGCACTGGCCCCGGCATGGGTCAGCATAAAGCCAACCGCCTTGCGTGTGCGCAGAACTTCCAGATAAGTCCACCAGACCCGGCGTACCGGGCCGGGATGACGTCGGCGCATCAAGCTTGTTTCGGGCAGTTTCAGGTAAACGATGGCAAGCATCAGGCTGCCATAGATAATCAGCAGCACGAAGATCGATTGCCATGTTGACCAGACCAGCAGTAACGAGCCGATGGTTGGTGCGACAAGCGGTGCAATCATCATGATCACCGCAATCAGCGCAAACATGCGCGCAGCTTCCTTGCCTTCAAACAGGTCGCGCACCGACGCACCGACAATAACAATCGAAAATCCGCCGCCAATCGCTTGGAAGAAGCGCATGACATTCAGTGATGCGGCGCTGTCGACGGTGGTGATGATCGCGCTTGTGACGATATAGATGACCAGACCGACCAAGGCGATGGGACGTCGACCGATCCGGTCAGACAGGGGGCCGCCGATCAGTTGCCCCAAGGCAAATCCGATCAAGAAGGTACTGACGGAAATTTCAACAGCATGGGTGGCTTCGCCAAAGTCGCGCGCCATTGCCGGGATTGCCGGCAGATAGGTATCAATGGCAAATGGTGCCGTCGCAACCAGTGCGGCAAGCAAGATGGCAAGCTTTTTCGGGTCAAGCGATGCGCTGGACAGGGGCGTGGACATGCGCAATCAATTCCGTTCAGTGTTTGGCGGCGGGTCAGAGCCCCCGAGCAGAGGGCACGCGTTGCGCGGAGTATGCAATCACGCGCAGGGAAGCAAAGTGACCAAGGCGCAGCAGTGTGGGGCGTCGGGTGTGTTAATCCCGAGCCCTTCATTATCCATAAAATTCAGGCTTCTGCCAGCGGTTGCTTGGATCGCTTCCTAGCTTATTGGCAGATCGGGCGTGTAGGGCACGTCCGTGTTGCCGTAATCAAGGCCCATCTTGTGCAGTTCGCTTGTGATCTGGGAACGATGATGGGTTTGATGATTGAACAGTTGCACCAGAAACAGCTGTCGGGGCAGCTTGCGGGTGACACCATCAGGGAAGGGCAGTTCGCGGATTTCATCTTGCCAGCTGTGATCCGTACCTTCGACGAATTCGGTGATGTCGGCATCGACCTCAGCCCGCATGGCCTTTAGCGTTTCGAAATCGTCGGCAACGATGGTGGTCGGTTCGAACGGACCAGCTTCACCGGTGCGCAGGATGGTCAGACTGCGCAGATCAACATACAGGATATGGTTTAGCGTATTGTGGATGGAGCCAAAGAACATATTGCGATCCATCCGCCGTTCGACATCGCCGATCTGATCACAGAGGTCAAACAGCACGCCGTTCTGCCAGCTGTTATAGGTCGCCATGCAGCGGCCATAGTCGTTGAAATTCATCTTGGACATTTTGAAACCGCTCCTTCCAGAGGCGCAATCAGGCCTGGTTTTTCTTGGTTGTCATGGGTTTAACCAATACTACCGCATGTCGCGGGCGGTGGCACTGAAATACAGCAAGGGCGGCATCCGATAGAATGCCGCCCTTGATTTTTGTGTGTCTGCGATCAAACCCGGTTAGTGGGTCATGATCCGTTCCGGCCCCATAAGGGTCGTCGGAAGCCAGGTCGATATCACCGGGACATAGGTGATCAGGATCAGGAAGCCCAGCAGGATCAGAAGCCACGGGAAGGCGGCCTTCACGACCTTAAGCAACGGCATGCCGGTAATCCCGGATGTCACAAACAGGTTCAATCCGACCGGCGGTGTGATCATGCCGATTTCCATATTGACCACCATGATGATGCCCAGATGGATCGGATCAATGCCAAGCTGCATGGCAATCGGGAACAGGATCGGCGCCATGATCAGAAGGATCGCCGATGGTTCCATGAAGTTGCCGGCAATCAGCAGAACGATATTGACGACAATCAGGAAGCCCCATGCCGGAAGACCCCATCCAATGATGGTTTCAGCAATGGTATGCGGAATGCGTTCAGAGGTCAGAACATGGGCAAACAGCATCGCGTTGGCGATGATGAACATCAGCATGATCGTGACTTTGCCGGCATCGAGCAGGACGTGACGGACTTCCTTGTCAAACGGGATCAGGACCAGTGCCTTGCCCATTTTCGGAAGGTTGTGCGCCATCAGGCTGCCAATGCCGGTATTGCCGTTTTCAGGCACCCATGAAAGTTCCTTGATCGGGCCCATGTCGCGGTAAAACAGGACGGCAACAAACATGGCATAGAACGCGGCAACCGCCGCGGCCTCTGTCGGAGTGAAGACCCCGCCATAAATGCCACCCATGATCAGCAGAACCAGCAACAGGCCACCCGATGCCGAAAACAGTGCACCGCCCCATTCACCAAGGGTCGGGCGGGGCTGGCTTGGCAGTTTCTTGATGCGTGCAACGATATAGATCGCAATCATCAACATCAGGCCGACCATGATCCCCGGAATAACGCCAGCAAGGAACATGCGACCAACCGAAACCTCGGTCGCGGCGGCGTAAACAACCATCACGATTGAGGGCGGGATCAGAATGCCAAGCGTACCGGCATTACAGATCACACCGGCGGCAAAGCTTTGCGGGTAACCTGCGCGCACCATGCCGGCAATCACGATGGAGCCGATGGCAACGACGGTTGCCGGGCTTGAGCCCGAAACGGCCGCAAACAGCATACAGGCCAGAACCGATGCCATGGCCAGACCACCGGGGAACCAGCCCACGGTATCAATGGCAAAGCGGATCAGACGACGTGCAACACCCCCGGTCGACAGGAAGGCAGATGCCAGAATGAAGTAGGGAATGGCAAGAAGGGTGTAGTGTTCCATCCCGCCAAAAAGCTTTTCTGCCAGGGTGGCAAGGCTGTCGTCGCCAAAGAGAAGGATGGTCGAAAGCGACGCAACACCCAACGAAATGGCAATCGGTGCGCCAAGCGCCATCAAGCCAAACAGCAGGATAAACAGGAATGCGATAGTCATTTGAATGTTCCCCCTGTCCGGCTTACGATTTTGGCGTCGAAGCGGTGGCGGACTTGTCGTCCTCCACGGTGCTTGCGCCAAGCTGATCAATCGCTTCGCGTGCTTCGTCAGCCAGATTGAAGCCAACCTGTTGGCCGGTAATGATGCGCCAGCCAACCTGTGCCAGACGGAATGCCAGCAAAGCGGCACCCACCGGCATGATCAGATAGACGATCCACAGCATGATCGGGCTGTCTTCGGCTTCCATTTCAAGCATGTGGTTGAAGCTCACAAGCTCCCAGCCGCCAATAATCAGCCAGCTTGAATACAGAATGCCGGCCGCGACGACGATCAAACCGATGACACGCTGGGCATTTTTGGGGAACAGGCGAACGAGGGCGTCCACCCCGATGTGCGACCCAACCTTGACCCCATAGGACATGCCAAACAGGATCAACCAGGCAAAAAGAAATTCCGTGGTTTCCAAGGCCCAGGTCAGGCCGGAATTGAACACGTAACGCATGACGACGTTTACAAAGGTAAGCGATGTCATAGCGGCGAGCAGGAGGGCAATAATGCCCTCCTCCAGCCGGTTAACGACCGTTGAGATCATCTTGAACGGCCCTTTTCCGATGATGTTGGGAAAAAAGTACGGATCAGTTGCACGCAGCAGCGGCGTCGATGATGTCCTGGCCGATATCGCCAGAGAACTCATCCCAAACCGGTTTCATTGCAGTCTGCCATTTGGCGAATTCTTCGCCGGAAAGCTGCAGGATTTCGGTTTCGCCGGAGTCAACAACTGCCTGACGCTGTTCAGCGGTCAGTTCCGCCGACAGGCCGTTTGCGTAATCGCTGGCTTCTTTCATCGCCTGCGCAAGGCCGTCGCGGATTTCCGGATCCAGACCTTCCCACCACTTGGTCGAGGTCACAACCATGTAGTCAAGCAGACCGTGGTTGGATTCGGTGATGTAATCCTGAACTTCGAAGAACTTCTTGGAATAGATGTTCGACCAGGTGTTTTCCTGACCGTCAACAACGCCGGTCTGAAGGGCCGAATAGGTTTCCGAGAAGGCCATTTTCTGCGGAACCGCATCAACAGCTTCGAACTGGGCAGCGATCACGTCAGACGACTGAATACGGAATTTCTGACCAGCAGCATCTTCCGGTGCGCGCAGCGGCTTGTTGGCCGAAAGCTGTTTCAGGCCGTTGTGCCAGTAACCAACACCGGTCAGGCCTTTGGACGACATTGCGTTCAGCAGTTCCTGACCTTTTTCACCGTTCTGGAAGCAGGAAACCGCATCCATGTCCTTGAACAGGAACGGAAGATCATAGACCTGAAGTTTCTTGGTCCATTTGCCGAATTTTGCAAGCGACGGTGCACCGAACTGAACGTCACCACGCAGGATGGCTGCAAGAACCTTGTCGTCATCAAACAGCTGCGAGTTCGGATAGATTTCGATCTGGACCTTGTCGCCGAGGATTTCTTCAGCGCGTTTTTTGAAGAAGTCGGCACCCTGGCCTTTCGGGGTGTTCGGCGCAACAACGTGCGCGAACTTGATCACTTCCTGTGCCGAAGCGGCAAAGTTGGACCCCAGAAGTGCTGCGGCAGCAACGCCAGCAGCAACAATGCTTTTGCTGATAGGACGCATCAAAACGTCTCCCTTGATGAATTAAATCTGTTTTCCCGTTAGCGCGCCATTTTTGGCGTCGTTCTAAAACGCCGTTTGGCGCTGTGCCGTAATCAGCAAGCTCTGGGCCAGTTCGAAATCAGTTGGATTTATGTAATTATATCAATGAGATAAGGTGGATTTCATGTTGCTGCGATGCAGCAAATGTTGGCTATTTCGTGTGTGAAGGCGCACACGAATTTTATGTCAGTGTGTGGACTGCCGCACATGTTGCCGGATGTGGATTTGACGGACCGGACGACAGAAAAAAAGCCCGTCTAACTGACGGGCTCCTGATCGGTTGATTAGCGCGGGCGTCGGAATTCGGCGGGGACAATGTTGTATTTGGTCAGTTTGTCGTAAAATGTCTTGCGCGGGACGCCAAGCGCACTGACCGTGGCAGTTACATTGCCACCATGTTCGCGCAGGGCTTCGGTAATCAGGCTTTTTTCAAATGCTTCGACTTGCTGGGGCAGGGGAACGGCATAACTGTCTTCGCCATCCTCGTTGTTTGCCAGGGGATCAAGACCAAGAACCCGGCGTTCGGCGGCATTGCGGAGTTCGCGGACATTGCCCGGCCAGTCATAGGCATTGAACCGTGCCAGTTCCGCCGCACTCAAGGCGGTGACTGTACGATCGAACCGCTTGGCGGCATCGCGGGTGAAATATTCAAACAGAAGCGCGATGTCATCCTTGCGATCACGAAGCGGGGGGATATGCAGCTGCACGACATTCAGGCGATAATAAAGATCTTCGCGAAACGCACCGCGTGCCGATGCGGACCGCAGATCAACCTTGGTTGCAGCAATAACCCGCAAGTCGATCGGCAGAACCCGGTTTGATCCAAGCCGCTCAACCGCGCGTTCCTGCAAAACCCGCAGCAATTTGATTTGCAGCGCCAGCGGCATGCTTTCGATTTCATCAAGGAACAGCGTGCCCTTGTCGGCAAACTCGAACTTGCCGATACGTTTGTGATCTGCACCGGTGAAGGCGCCGGCTTCGTGGCCAAACAGTTCTGATTCAATCAGATGTTCTGGCATGCCGCCGCAATTGACGGCCACAAACGGGCCGGGACGACCCGACATTTCATGCAGGTTGCGCGCGATCACTTCCTTGCCCGATCCGGTTTCGCCGTTGATTAGGACATGGGCGTTGGTGGCCGCGACATTGCCGATCAGCGTGCGGAGCTTTTCCATCGCCGGATTGCGGCCGATAAAGTCCGATGCGTTTTTGGAATGGCGTGCGAGTTCGATCTTGAGTGTGCGGTTTTCAAGCACAAGGGCGCGGTGGCTCATTGCGCGGCGGGTAATGTCGATGAACAGATCCGGGGCATAGGGCTTTTCGATAAAATCAAATGCCCCGTCATGCATGGCCTGAACGGCGGTTGCGACATCCCCATGCCCGGTGACCAGAATAACCGGCATTTCCGGATCGATCTTTTTGACCTCTGTCAGCAGATCAAGGCCATCCATCTTCGGCATGCGAATGTCGGAAATCACCACACCCGGCCAACCTTTTTTCAGGCGTTCAACCGCAGACGCAGCGTCCGAGAACACTTCGACAGGGATGTCGGCAAGTTCCAGCGTTTGCTGTGCGGCTTCACGCACATCTTCGTCGTCATCAACAAACAGGACGCATTCGGCACTTGTTGGCACTGGCTTATCCTTTGACCCGATAACAGGATCAGAGGACAATTTGCGTGTCAGCCCTGATCGTGATGGTTTGCAAGGTATGTGCGGGTTTCTGAGGGTGTTTTAGCAGCCGTGAAGGCGGGCGTCGAGATGCTGTTTTTCGGCTCCGTATCGCCGGGGCCATCATAGCGGAGCTCGACAATGAAGGATGCGCCGCCTTGCGGGCGGTTTTCCGCACGGAGCGTTCCGCCAAAGCTTCGAATGATGCCATAACAAATCGAAAGCCCAAGCCCCAGACCATCACCAAACGGCTTGGTGGTAAAGAAGGGATCAAAAAGCTTGGGCAGGTTTTCTGGCAAAATGCCATGCCCGTTGTCATTGACCTTCACAATCACCCGGTCTTCGCCGCCGGTAATCGCGATATCAATCTCGGGGTTTGCCATATTCTGGCAGGCATCCGCCGCGTTATTGATCAGATTGGTAAAGACCTGGGTCAGCTGATTGGCCTCGGCAATCACGTGTTTGACATCGCCGTGCTGGTGCAGGGTGATGTTTTCGACACCTGCGCGTCCGCTTTCAATCGCAAGATCAATTGCCATTTGCATCTGGGCCGGGACATCGACCGGATGATTATCCTGTTCCGGGCGGCGCGAAAATGTTTTGAGGTTGCCGGTAATGCGCCCCATGCGATCGGTCAGTTCTGAAATCCGTTGCAGGTTGCGGTTTGCCGTTTCCTTATTGTCGCGCGCGATGAACTTCATCGCGTTTTCCGCATAGTTCCGGATGGCGGTCAGGGGCTGGTTGATTTCATGGGCGATCCCGGCGGACATCTGACCAAGGGCGGCAAGCTTGCTGGTTTGGACCAGTTCGGCCTGGGCTGTGCGCAGCGCGTCTTCGGTGCGTGACCGTTCGGTAATTTCTTCTGCCAGACGCTGGTTGGTGTTCATAAGGTCGGTCGTGCGCAGGCGAACCTGACGTTCAAGTTCGCGTTGCGACCAGTCGCGGATTTCAAGCTGTTCAAGCATCGCGCGACGGCGTTGCAGGATGATGAAAATCAGACCGGTCAGAATGATATGCGCAGCCCCGCCCATTGCACCGGCACTGATCACGGATCGATCCAGCACGGATTTATCGGTCAAAAGAAACATCCGCCAGCCCTGTTTGGGGAGTGTGCTTGCCGTGACCAGATAGGTTGTCTTGTCTGGCGTGGTCTGGCGCGTTTGCACTTTACCGGTTGCTTGTTCGTTGGCGGTTCGTGCCTCGTCTTCGCTGGCAACCGGGCCGAGGCTGAGGATTGCCGGGCTGTCGTCAACCGGCCATGCCCCATCGAGTAAAGGCATGGGTTCAAGCGGGTAGTCACCATATTTGCGCGATGCGATCAGGCGGGGGCGATCATTGTTGCCGAGCCCGGCAAGATCACGAAACCGCCAATCGAGGTTGGATGAAATGATAACGACGCCGTTCTGATCGGTGACCAGAACGCTTTCGCTGCCGCGTGCCCAACGCTGCACAAGGGTTTCAAGGTGGGTCTTGACCACCACGGCACCGGCAAAACTCGTCCCGTCCGGGCGCACCGGGTGGGAGATATAATAACCCGGTACGTTCGACGTAATCCCGAAGGCAAAGTAATGACCGGTCAGGCCGCTTTTGGCCTGCTGGAAATAGGGGCGGAAGGAAAAGTTGCGCCCGATAAAGGACGCATCGCTGTTCCAGTTGCTGGCAGCCAGGGTGTCGCCATTTTGATCCATGAAATAGATGTCTGAGGCGCCGCTGTCGGCTGCCAGTTTTTCAAGGTAAATGTTGACGGCCTTGGCGATCACCGGATCGGCATGAATTGCAAGATCGATGATGCGTTTATCCGATGCCAGCGTAATCGGAAGATATTCGTGTTCCTTGATCGCGCCCTGAAGGTTGGATCGATACAGCTCAAGCTTGTTGCGCCCATCTTCGGTGATGTCGATCAGTTTTGCCTCATGCCAGAACGTCGTGACCAACCAGACGGTTACCGGCAGCAGTGCGAGCAAACCGCATAATACGATCATGGATATTCTTTTGATTGAAACCGAAGAGTTCAGCATTCTGTCCACGTTGGCGTTGGGCTTTGATCGACCCCTTCTTAAGGGTGGGAAGTCTTCCCTTAAAGGTGGGGCGTCGGGATTAGATTACAAAAATATTTCAAAGCCCAGCGCAAATTTTACCGATGCTTCTCATGCTTGATAATCGTTGGATCAGGCTGTACCTATCAGGAAAGCATCCGCGGGATTTTCAGACCATATTTATGCACGGTTGATCAAGCCCGAATAAACCTGTCAGGAAAGTTCCCTGCATGAGCGACGAAGACACACACCTGATCTGGGTTCTTGCCGATGATCGCGCCGGGAACGTCAATCAGGCGGTTGGCGTCGCGGAGGCACTTGCTCAGCCCTTCAAGCGCATTGATATTGGCTATACAGCTTTTGCTAAACTGCCAAATTTCCTTCGCCGTGCGACCCTGATCGGGCTTGACGAAGCTTCGCGTGCGCGCCTGGTGGCTCCGTGGCCTGATCTTGTTATTGCCGCAGGACGTCGAACGGCGCCAGTGGCCCGCTGGATAAAGAAACAAAGCCGTGGTCATACGCGTATTTGTCAAATTATGCGTCCAGATGGCGGCGAAGGCTCTTTTGATCTAATTGCCGTGCCTGCCCATGATCGTCCGGCTGTGCGCGAAAATGTTGTCGAAATCCCTGGTGCGCCGCATCGGGTGACTGAGACCCGGCTTCTGATTGAAGCCGACAACTGGCGTCCCCATTTCAAAGGACTGCCAAGCCCAAGATTTGCGGTGGTCATTGGTGGTAGCACAAAAAAAACCACATTCACCGCCACGATGGCAAAAGAAGTCATAACGCGTGCAGTTAATGCTGCGCAGAGCGTCGACGGGTCTTTGCTTGTCACGACCAGTCGGCGTACCGGGGCAGAATGCGAAGAATTGATTGCCAGTTGTCTTGCCAGTTCCAGCGTGGCCTATCACCTGCATGACTGGAAGTCGCAGGAAGAAAATCCTTATTTCGGTTATCTTGCTTTGGCTGATGTGGTGATTGTAACGAGTGATTCTGTCTCGATGTGCTGCGAAGCTGCAGCATCCCCGGGCGGCGTATATATCTACGCGCCGGACGGATTGGCAAATGAGAGGCATCAACGCTTGCACCAGGCATTGTTTGAAGGCGGCTACGCCCGACCGCTTTTGCCCGATACCGAACTGGTGCCATTCAAGCATCCGTCCTTGCAGCCGGCCCGCATGGTTGCGCAGCGCTGTCTTGAGCTTTTGGGGGCTCCCTGACCTGAAAGGTCGATAACACCTTGTTTTGTTGTGGTGTATCGGGTCTATTCGCCGGGCACCACCACCAAGGAATATCGCCCCGATGTCTTCGTCCCCGACCGATCCCACCGCTGTGCGTGCGTTAAATGCACCGCAATTGTTTCCACGCCACATTGCAGTTGCGATTTTGGCTGCTGTTGCCTGCTTTTTTGCGGCAAACCATGTTGCCGCACGTCTGACATTTGAAAACGGGACAGGGCTACTTCTGGCTGTTTTATGCCGCTCGGCGGTTGCGCTTTCGATCCTGATTGCGATCGTCTATTTCAAACGTCATTCCATACGTTTGCCGCGTGGTCTGGTGCGCTGGCAATTGGTGCTTGGCCTGATGATCACGATCCAGAGCCTGTGTCTTTATTCCGCAGTGGCCCGCGTGCCGGTCGCCCTGGCGTTGCTGACGGCCAATACGTTTCCGATCATTCTTGCCTTGCTGACATGGGGGCTTGGCGGTCCGCGCCCGACATTGCGCGCGGCAGGTCTGATGTTGTTTATCCTGTCGGGCCTTGTGCTGGCGCTTGATCTGCCGGGTATTCTCGGCGGTGGGGCAGAGGTGACGTCAAGCTGGTGGCTGGGCATCGGTTTTGCGCTGATGGCGGCGACCGTTCTTTCGGTGGCTTTTTGGGTGACCGATCACAAGCTTGCCGGGATCAGCGGGCCGGTGCGCTCGATGTTCACCATGCTGGTTGTTTTTGTTTCGATGATCATTGCCGGGATCGGTGATGTTGTGCCTGGGGGTATGGGGCTTCCGAATGCCACGCCGGGATGGATGGGGCTTATGGCCTTGATGCTGCTTTACGGCGGGGCGTTCGCAGTTCTGTTTATCAATGTGCCGCGTCTTGATATGGCGCGCAATGCACCGGTGATGAATATGGAGCCGATTGCGACATTACTGTTTGGCTGGGTCATTCTGGGGCAGATGATCAGCCCGATCCAGATGCTGGGCGGGTTGGTCGTGGTCAGCGGTATTGTCATTCTGACCCTGCGCAAAGGGGCCTGAGCTGAATAAAAAAAAGGGAGCCATTTGGCTCCCTTCATGCAGTGTGATTGTTTATCAAACGGCTTGTGAATGCCGTCCGTGTGCGTGGTTGAGATTGGTATCAAATGCAGCACAGACTGCGCGGACCAGCGGACGGCCCAACTCGCTTAGTTTAATGTAATTCCCCTGAACTTCCACAATACCATCCCGGGTCATTGCCTTGATGCGCTCAAGCTCTGGTGCGAAGCGATCGGCTGAAATGCCGTGGCTGGCGCAAACCGGGTCAAGGTCGACGGCAAGATTGCACATCAACTCATTAATGATGTCGCGGCGCAATTTGTCGTCGCTGGTCAGGGCAACGCCCTTTTCAATGGCGCATTTGCCACCTTCGACCGCGCGCTGCCAGCGGGCCAGCGCCGGGTCATTTTGCGCATAACCCTGCGGCAGGGACGAAATCGCAGACGGGCCAAACCCGATCAGGGCTTCTGCCCGGTCGGTGGTGTAGCCCTGGAAATTCCGGTGCAGCAGGCCATCAGACAGGGCGCGTGCCATGCTGTCAGCCTGATGGGCGAAGTGATCAAGGCCGATGGCGACAAAGCCATGCTTGGCAAGGCGGTTCTGGATTTCTTCATACTGTGCCCAGCGTTCCGCGGTATCTGGCAGGGCCTCGGTCGGGATAAGCTGTTGATGCTTTTTCATCCACGGCACATGGGCATAGCCAAAGACCGACAGGCGATCCGGGCAAAGCTCAACCGTCTGATCAACTGTTTCGCGCAGTGATTCAACAGTCTGGAATGGCAGGCCATACATCAAATCAACATTGATGCCGGCAATCCCGTGCGAGCGCAATTTGGCAATCACATCACGGACGAGCTGCATGCTTTGAATGCGGTTGACCGCCGTCTGGACCTGTTGGTTGAAATCCTGAATGCCGATGCTGGCTCGGTTAAAGCCGCACTCGACCATGGCTTCCATGAAATCATCGGTCGCGGTGCGCGGATCCATTTCAATGGCGATTTCGGCATCATCAAGGATATCAAGGCGAGAACGGATTGCTGCCATGATGGCGCGCAGGTCATCGGCCTTGAGGATGTTCGGGCTGCCGCCGCCAAAGTGAATGTGCGACACCGTGAATTTCTGGTCGGCTGGCAGTTTGCCAAGTGTGCCTTCGATCTCCGTCAGAAGGGCTGCGACATAGCCATTCACCGGCTTGTAAGTTTTGGTGATCTTGGTGTTGCAGCCGCAGAACCAGCACATTTCCTCGCAATAGGGGACATGTAGATAAAGCGATAGCGGTTGTGCGGGATCAAGATCACCCAGCCAGCCTTCAAACACCTCGCCATTCACATCGGCATGGAAATGCGGCGCGGTCGGATAGCTGGTATAGCGCGGCAGTCGCAGGTCGTATTTTTCGTAAAGGGCAAGCTGCATGACGGACATCCCGAAAATTCGTTCTGTCCGTCTTTTGCATTATTCCAAACTTGCCTGCCTTGATATGCGTCAAGGGTGGGGAACAGGGAAACCGTGTCGTTCGCTTAACGCCAGCAAAATGTTGTCCTTGCCATCAATGAAGGCATGACCATTTGCGGTACCGGTTTGAAGCGATGATGTGTCGCCGGATTTCAGGATCATTACCGGAAGTGACTGATGTTCTTCGCCCAAAAGCGCAATCACATCATGCCGGGGACGGGGCCAATTGATATGGCGAATATCAAGCCCGGCAAGCAAGTCCGGGAAAGATCCCAGAACCCCATCAATCAACGCACAATGCCAGCAGTAAAAGCGTTGGTTTGGCCATGCGGGATCTTCAAAGTCGGGTTTGAGCAGGAATATCGTATCGCGTTCCAGATCCGGCATGGGGTGTGGCCTTTTTGGTGGTGGCACTGTGTTTGCGCCGTGGCGATGTCAGGGACGGCCTTCAAAGATGCTTGAAGGCTGATATCAGATCGGCACGAAGGGCGGCCAGACGGTCACGGCCTTCGTCTTCGTCGTAGGGTTCGGCGGTACCAACGCCCCAAACCGGGCTTGGCCATGCGGCGTCGTCCTTAAAGCGGCCGATGACGTGGCAATGAAGCTGCGGCACCATATTGCCAAGCATCGCAACATTGGTCTTGAACGCATCAAAGCGACGTTTGATGACGCTTGAAACGGCAGCGACCTCATCACCAAGGATTTTGCGGTCTTCCGCACTCAGGTCGTCATAATCGACAAGGTCGGGGCGTCTGGGCACCAGAATGAGCCACGGATAACGCGCATCATTCATCAAAAGCACATGCGATAGCGGCCCGTCGGTGACGAGGGTGGTATCGGCGGCAAGCTGTGGATGAAGGGTGAATGCGTTATTCATGGTCAGTCCTTGTTATCGTGATAGCCCGATCAATGTCCCTGCTTATAACCTGCCGTTCTTTCGCTGTCTTGGTCTGTGGTGTGAAATCCGTCAGATAGCTGTGCGGGTATGTGCGAAAATTGGCGGGAAGGTCGGGCCCTCCCGTCCGGGAAATCATGCGACCTTTACATCGCGATGTTTGGCAAGCAGCTGATCAACAAGACCGATGACTTCTTGTTCTGCTGCGTGAATAGAGGCCTCGGTTCGTTCGTCGGCGAACTCGTCATATTCAATGGCCGCACCAAACTGATCGGTGATGCCGATATATTGTAGCGGGGTAAACAGCCCGCCTTCGACAAAGTTCAGGTGCGCAATGCGACCATCGGGCCCATAGCCATAGTCGCCACGCGATGACAGAGCGACAATCGATTTGTTGCCGGTCACCATTGGCCAGTAGGGAACGTCGCTACGCGTACGGTCAAAGCCGAATGTCCGGCCGACGCGGACAATGTTATCCACCCAAGCCTTCATCTGTGACGGCATGCCAAAATTATACATTGGCACCCCGGCAACGATGATGTCGGCGGCAAGCAGTTCGTCGACCAATTGATCGCTCTCGCGCAAGGCATGGCGCATCCATTCTTCGCGGTCTTCGGGTTTGGTGAATGCAGCATGGACCCATTCCCCGGTCACCGGGCTTGGCGGATTTGCGCCGACATCGCGATAGATGATTTCGGTTTCCGGCCGCTTGGCCAGCCAGTGTTCGATGAACTTGGCCGTCAAGCGGCGGCTGTGCGAACCATGTTGTTTCTGATCGGACCTGCCGGGCCGGGCGCTGCTGTCGATATGAAGAATTCTGGTCATGATGTTCTCCATGTGATGAAATTGGCTCATCTGTGATTTGGTTTGATGGTCAAGGATTGACCAAATTTCATTCGCACGGCAAAATCGAATTTCTCAGCCAACAGATGAGTTGAATTCATTCATATGTCGTTGCCGCCACTTGCGACCCTGCGCGCCTTTGAAGCCGCAGCACGCCATCAAAGTTTCAAGAATGCTGCATCCGAGCTTGGCGTCACGCCGACCGCGATCAGCCATCAAGTGCGTCTGCTTGAAGAAACGCTGAGTGTCCGGTTGTTTGACCGCAAGCCACGGCAGGTTGTTCTCACCGATGTCGGGCAGGAGTTGTATCCGGTTTTGCGTGATGGCTTTGCCGCCTTTGCCAAGGCGGTTGATCGGGTGCGGAACCGCCCCGTATCGCGCAGCATGACGGTTTCGGTCATTCCATCCTTTGCAGCAAAATGGCTGTTGCCACGCTTGTCCGGGTTTCAGGCAGAATACCCCGATATCAACTTGCGACTTCATACCTCGCCAGAGGCCGTCGACCTTGCCGGTGGTGTGGCGGATGCAGCCATTCGCTATGGTGTCGGACCCTATCCGGGATTGGTTGCGCACAAGATGTTTCGCGAAAAGTTCGTGCCACTTTGCAGTCCGGCACTGGGCCTGAAAAAACCGGAAGACTTGCGCAATGCGACCTTGCTGCATTTTGACTGGTTACGCCGCGATGATGCGACCCCGACATGGCAAAGATGGGGGCAGGTGGCAGGTGCTGCAGATCACTTGCCATCTGCGGGGATCAGTTTTTCCGATGACAGTCACGCCATTCAGGCGGCGATTGCAGGCCACGGCGTTGTTTTGGCCAGTCCGGTGATGGTGCGCGCAGAAATTGATGCAGGATTGCTGGTGATGCCATTTAGCCCGGAAATCAAAGGGCATTGTTATCACTACGTGCACACTGGCCGGGGCGATAACCTTCGCGAAGTTGAAGCATTCGGGGAGTGGATCAGAAGCGAAGTGGCATCTTCGGCACCACTTACCGAGCAATCTGGCGATTGACGATTGACCTTGCGGGCTGCATCAGAAACCATGTGCCATTGTTAATCATTAGTGTGGATGGATCATGCCCCGCTTTGCCGCCAACCTTTCGTTTCTGTTTGCCGACTTGCCGTTTGAAAAACGGTTCGCCGCGGCGGCAGATGCAGGCTTTGTCGGGGTGGAATATATCGGCGCCTATGACATGCCGCTTTCCACGGTCAAATCGCTTCTGAGCGATAACGGTCTGGAGCAGGTTTTATTTAACCTGCCAGCCGGTAACTGGGAGGCGGGTGACCGTGGTCTTGCCTGTCGCCCTGGGCGCGAGGAAGCTTTTCGCGACTCTGTCGTGCAGGCGCTTGATTACGCGGCGGCAACCGATTGCAAGATGCTTCATTGCATGGCGGGGCTGATGGGCAAGGGCGAAGATCCCGGCGAACTTGCCCGACTTTATTGCGACAATCTGCTTTATGCTGCGGACCTTGCCGATCAAGCCGGCGTCGATATCCTGATCGAGCCGATCAATCCGCTCGATATGCCGGGTTATTTGCTTAATTCCATCGAACAGGCGGCCGTGATCCTTGAAC
The DNA here is from genome assembly GCF_000300275.1 of Thalassospira profundimaris WP0211. Lineage (GTDB taxonomy): Bacteria > Pseudomonadota > Alphaproteobacteria > Rhodospirillales > Thalassospiraceae > Thalassospira > Thalassospira profundimaris. The sequence goes on from NZ_AMRN01000008.1 coordinate 109,819, forward strand.
AGCTTGATCACCCGCGCCTGAAACTGCAGTTTGATATCTATCACGCGCAGATTGTTGGCGGGAACATCGCCGCACGGCTTGATAAACATATCGATAGCATCGCCCATGTGCAGGTCGCCGGTGCACCGGGAAGGCATGAGCCTGACAGCGGGGAACTGAATTACCCTTTCCTGTTCTATATGCTGGATCGCATTGGCTATGAAGGCTGGATCGGCTGCGAATACAAGCCGCACGGCAAGACCGAAGACGGGCTTGGCTGGGTCCGTCCATGGATGCCAAAACCCGGCGCCTGATCACCTGGATTTATTCGATCAGGATGGCACGGAAATCGTTGACGTTGGTTAGCGTCGGGCCGGTCACCAGAAGATCATCGATCTTGGCAAACGCGCTATAGGCGTCGTTGTTGGCAAGATATTCGCGAAGGTCGATACCGGCCTTCTGGGCGTTTTGCCAACTTTTGGCGTCAATGATTGCCCCGGCGTTGTCTTCGCTGCCATCGATGCCATCCGTGTCAATCGCCAGTGCCGTGAAACCCGGCTGATCACGAAGTTGCAGCAAAAGTGACAGCAAGAACTCGCTATTGCGGCCACCACGGCCGCCCTTGCCACGCACGGTGACGGTGGTTTCACCGCCCGAAAGCAGGACACAGGGCTTTGCCGCCGGTTGGCTATGATTGGCAACCTGATGGGCAATTCCGGCATGAACGATGGCGACTTCGCGTGCCTCACCCTCGATGGCGTCACCAAGGATGACGGCATTCAGTCCCATGTCACGGGCAACCGATGCTGCGGCCTCGAGGCTATCTTGCGGGCGGGCCAGCATGATGGTTTCATGGCCGTCAAAGCAGGGATCATCGGGTTTGATCGTTTCGTCCTCTGCACTTTGCAGAAGGTCCTTGGCAGCCTGCGGAATGTCGATCTGATAATGGCGGATGATATCAAGTGCATCCTGCCCGGTCGTCGGATCGGAAACCGTTGGGCCAGACGCAATGATCGCCGGATCATCACCCGGCACATCAGATACAAGATAGGTCACCATACGCGCCGGTGCCGAGGCCTTGGCCAGGCGGCCACCCTTGATCGCGGACAGGTGTTTTCGCACACAGTTCATTTCCGAAATAGTCGCACCACTGCGCAAAAGCGCCTTGCTGATGGCCTGCTTGTCTTCAAGGGTCAAGCCCGGACCGGGCAGGGCAAGAAGGGCCGATCCACCCCCGGAAATCATGCAGACCACCAGATCATCAGGGCCGGCATCGGAAACGATGTCAAGGATACGCTTCGCCGCCTTTTCACCCGCAGCATCGGGGACCGGGTGGGATGCCTCGACAATTTCGATTTGGTCACACTCAACCGCATGGCCATAGCGGGTGACAACCAGACCTTCGACATCGCCTTTCCAGGCCTTCTCGAACGCACGTGCCATATTGGCCGATGCCTTGCCCGCACCAATGACGATGGTTTTGCCCTTTGGCGGTTCGGGCAGGTTGCGCGGGATCTGAACCCCGGGGTCGGCGGCCTTTAATGCCGCATCCATCAAAGCCAGAAGTTTTTCGCGCGAAGTCGTCATATCGGGTTTCCCTGATTGGATTGTGGCCGGTTTGGTCCGGGTTTTTAGGTTGCCTGCTTGTCAGATGCGGTCTTGAAGAAATCGATCACGGCCTGGAGATGGTTTGACATCGCCTTTTCGGCGGCGTCCGGGTCGTGGGCCGCGATGGCTTCGATAATGTCGCGGTGATGTTCCTGCACCATGCGGTCAAAGGTCGGGCCGACCATCCCATTGAAGCGAATTTCATTGAGTGCTGCCTGCAACACATCATGCAGCATTTTCATCACGTGATAGTAAATGATTGAGCCCGTCGCCCGGCCGATCATCATGTGCAGGCGGTGGTCATCGTCCGCACGGTATTTGGCGGCCCGCCGTGGGTCATGCGCCTGACGATAGGCCATGCGCAGAAGTTTGATGTCCTCGTCACTGGCATTGATCGCGGCCCGCCGTGCAGCCCAGGTTTCAAGTGTGCAGCGAATTTCCTGAAGATCGCGCAGATTAGTGATCGAATCGCGCACCAGATCGGTCATCGCGGTGTCCATGTCGATCCCGGTGGATGACAGGATTTCTGTGCCGCCCCCCTGAACTGCGCGCAAGTACCCACGTGTCTTGAGCTTTTGCAAGGCGGCGCGTACCGACACGCGGCTGACCGACATGCTTTCGGCAAGCTGTCGTTCGCCGGGCAGGCGATCACCGGGCAGAAAAATGCCATCTGAGATCTTTTCAAGAATTTGATCTGCAACCTGATCGGCAATCCTTTTGGGGCGCCTGGTTTCCGCGTCGTCTTGTGCCTGAAGCGTCTTGGCAGACGGCATGTTGGGTTGTCTCCAATCGTGTTTTTCTCTGCCAGTGCAGCGATATCGATATTGGTTCGCGCAATGGTCATACCAGTTTACGGGATGTTTGGCGGCGACGCAAAGTGTCGATATGCACCACTCGCGCTTATTGCAGTGCAATCTTGTTTCGGTAGAGATAAATTGATAGTTCAACAGGGGATGATCGGCGTATCCGCCCCACTTTCACTGGCGCTTCGGCGGCTGTGATGCCGAGGGATACCGCCATCGGACCTTGCAGATACCCAAAGACCACCAGATTTCAGGAGAACTCGCGTGCCGAACCAAGCCGGGACCCTTTTGGGCCATGATGATCCCGCCCCGTTTGAGATATTGAACGAGAACGGCAAGGGTCATTCGCTTTTTGTCTGTGACCACGCGTCCCGGGAAATCCCCAAAAGCCTTGGCACCCTTGGCCTGCCCGAGGAAGAGCGCAAACGCCATATCGGTTGGGATATCGGTGCGCGAAAGGTGACCGAAATTCTGGTCGAACGGTTTGATTGCCGCGCAGTTTTGGGCGGATTTTCGCGCCTTGTCATTGATTGCAACCGTCAGCTTTGGGATCCGACCGGGATGCCTGAAATCGCCGATCAGACCGTGGTGCCGGGCAACAAGAACGTCTCGCCCAGCGAACATATGCAGCGCATCCGCGAGATTTTCCTGCCTTATCACTGGGCGATCGAAGAACAGATTGCCAATTTCCACGCCCATAAAATCGCCCCGGCGCTGATTGCCATTCACAGTTTTACGCCTGTGTTTCAGGGCTTTGAACGCCCATGGGAAATCGGTGTTTTGTGGGATCAGGATGATCGCATTCCGGTGCCGTTGCTTGAAACACTTCGGGCGCAAAACCCGGATTTGACCATCGGCGATAACGAACCTTATTCCGGGCGTCATTTGGCCGATTACACGATTGACCATCACGGCGAGGCGGCTGGTCTTCCCTGTGTGTCGATTGAAATCCGTCAGGATCTGATTGATACTGATGCGGGATGTGAAAAATGGGCAAAAATCCTTGGCGATGCCTTTGCCGACATCCTTGCGGATCCGAACCTATACAAGATCAGGAGAGACTGATTTGGCAGGGGCCAACGCGCGCGAGCCGGGATTTTCCATCGGCATAGAAGAAGAATTCTGGCTCGTGGATCGCGAAACCCGCGATCTTGCCAAAGACCCGCCTGCCGAATTCCTTAAGGACGCCAAGGCAAAGCTTGGCGATCAGGTTTCAAGCGAGTTCATGCGCTGTCAGGTCGAAACCGGAAGCAAGGTGTGCAACAGCGCACTTGAAGCGCGCGAGCAGCTTATTGAAATGCGCAGCACGCTTTCCGAGGTAGCGGCAAAATATGACATGGCGCTGCTGGCGGCGTCGACCCATCCCTTTGCCCAGTGGGACGATCAGAAACATACTGATGGCGAACGGTACAACACCATCGCGCGCGATCTGCGCACGGTGGTCGACCGGTTGCTGATTTGTGGCATGCATGTCCATGTCGGGATCGAGGATGACGACCTGCGCATCGAGCTGATGGCGCAGGCGAGCTACTTCTTGCCCCATCTTCTCGCACTCACCACCAGCTCACCGTTCTGGCGCGGCAAGGAAACCGGGCTTCAGACATTCCGTTTGTCGGTGTTTGATAACCTGCCGCGCACCGGCCTGCCGGAAGTGTTTGGATCCTGGGCGGAATATCGCCGCCATGTCGATATGCTGATTAATGCCGGTGTGATCGAAGATGGCACAAAGCTTTGGTGGGATTTGCGGCCCTCTGATCGTTGGCCGACCCTTGAAATGCGGATCGCCGATGTTTGCACCGACCTTGAGGATGCTGTCTGTGTTGCATCGATTACGCGATGCCTGATGCGGATGCTGTATCGTTTGCGGCGCAACAATCAACGCTGGCGGATCTATGCGAACATGCTGGTGCGCGAAAACCGCTGGCGGGCATGCCGTTATGGTAGTGATCCGGGTGAGAAGGCCGGGTTGATCGATTTTGGCCGGGGTGAAATTGTGCCCTATGCCGATCTGCTTGAGGAAATCTTGGAGCTGATCCGACCAGATGCCGAATTCTTTGGCTGTGTCGATGAAGTCGAACATGCACGCACCATCATAAAACGCGGCACCAGTGCGCGCAGACAGCGCGAAATCTATGACGCAGCAATCGAACTCGGCGCCTCGTCAAAGGACGCATTGATCGCGGTTGCCGATGTGCTGATTGAACGGACGGATCCCAACGCAAGATCGGACACCTAGAGTCTGCTCCGATTATCTTACATCGTTTTGCCGAGGACATTCTTCTGTCCGGCAAGGAATGGATCGCAGGGCGTAGCGGTGCTACGGTCAAGATCCGTGACGCTGCAGGGCGGATGAATGTCCCGGCCCGAAGGGTTCGGTTTGGCGATGTTTCGCTGCGTTACACCGCTTGAACGATGCTCCACATCGCCCTTCGCGCTGTGCCTTGCCAAACAGATTCGCCAAACACGAACAAAAGCGATGCAAGCTAATCGGAGCAGACTCTAACGGCTTGTCAGCGAACGGTGCATTGAGTATCGTCGCGCCGAAACGGGTTTGGGCCCTTTGAATTCCGCGCATCGGATATCCGCTGTGCAATCCATCATCGGAGAAGAATTGATGACCGAAGTCGGTGGTATCGCAGCCGATCAGCTTGCGAGTTATGTCGAGCGTATCGAACGCCTTGAAGAAGAAAAAGCCAACCTGATGGCTGACATCAAGGAAGTCTATGGCGAAGCCAAGGCGCTTGGCTATGACGTGAAAATCCTGCGCCAGATCATTCGTCTGCGCAAAATGGAAGACCACGAGCGCACCGAACAGGAAGAAATCCTGGAAGTGTACAAACGTGCGCTGGGTATGAGCTGACACCATCCTGTCAGCAGATCTGCCGAGAATACCAAAAGCCCGCTTTCAAGCGGGCTTTTGCTTTTGTAATCTTGGCGCATGACAACCGCATCCCGCCCCGAAATCACCGCTGAAGTCACCGAAGGTGTCTGTCGGCTGTTATATCATCATGAAATGGCCTGCCTGACGGAGCTGCGTCTGGGCAATGGGCGCAGGCTTGATGTGCTGGCGCTTGGCCCAAAAGGAGAACTGTGGGCGGTGGAGGTCAAATCATCGGTCGAGGATTTCCGGGTTGATCAGAAATGGCAAAGCTATCTGGATTACTGTGACCGGTTCTTCTTTGCCGTGCCGATGCTCTTCCCCAAGGACCTCATCCCCGAAGATGTCGGACTGATCGTTGCCGACCGGTTTGAAGCCGCGATCATCCGTGCAAGTGCGGAAAAAAGCTTTCCGCAGCGCGTCGAAAAAAGCTCCTGATCTCCTTCGGACAGACCGCAGCGGGGCGAGTAAACAAGTTTTCTTCAAAGGAATATGTATTGGGATAGGCTCTCGAAAGGATAGTTTCCTGTTATTATTTCATATTTATGGATGACAATAAGTTGTTGATATTGAATTTAAAACATAGATTTCAACCTGTGGTATACGCTTGAATAGCATCGGAACGTATAGGTTTAGGTGTGACGAAGCGCACTGGTCTAAGGGTTGCGTTTGTGCGATGCAATATAAGCATTGCGAGAACGTTTGGGCCAGACTGAGCAGTTTTCGATTTCTGTCTTTGACCTCTGTGTCGACTGGCCCGTGTTGGGTGTAATACCCGGTTCCTTCATCGGGGGACGACGACATGGCGGAAAAGAAACGTGCGATCGCTTTGGCTGGGCGTGGACCAGCAGTTGGTTTGAGCATCGGCGCCCTAAAAAGGGTGCGCTTGAACCCTGATCTCAACGAGGTGTGGGGCAGCCGTATCCTCGACATCAAACAGATCCGCCAACCCGAAAACCTTTATGACGCGCTGAACGATCAGGTGATGCTGTTTGCGGCAACCACCAGCGAAGATGACGTCAAGCTCTTCAATTACAAGGTCGCCGCAAGCGGGCGCGATATCCGGGGCATCGAAATCCCGGTTGAAGCCAATATCAGCTACCACTGGACGTGGGAAAACCTCGATCGAAGCATCGAGGACGGCTATCGCGCGACCAACGGTGTTCTTTCTGCATATCGAAATACCACCGGCGACGTGACTGTTGCCAAACTTCTGGCGGCAAGTAACGACGCCGCCTGATGTCATCTGTGAATGTCAATTTTGGATATCCAAAGAATGAAGACTTTTGCGAATCTGAATATCGGGACCAAACTTTCCATTTTGCCGGTAATTGCGGTTATTGCGATCATCGCTGTCAGCCTGATTGGCGGGCGGGCCATCATGTCACTTTCTGATGGTCTGGAATTCGCTGTCAGCAAGGCATATCCCGAGGTCAAGGATATTGGCGAGATTGATCGCAATGTGACCCGGGTGCATCAGACCCTTTATCGCATGCTTTCTTGGTCGGCCGCCGGTGTTGAAGGCGACCGGATGGAAGCCGTTTCCCAGGATCTTGAAACCCAGATCGAAGAAGCGCGTCAGTCCTTTGTAACGTTGCTTGAAAACGAAAGTCTCCCTGAATCCGGTCGCCAGATGTCGGTTGATGCGCAGGAACGCTTTGACGGCTACCTTGGCAAGGTCAATCAGGTCCTTGGCATGCTCGACATCGATTATACCGGGGCGCTCAGCTTTTCCTGGTCTGCACAGTCCGACTATGAAGCACTGATGGACATTCTTTCCAAGCTGCGCGGAACCGCAGAACTCAGAATGGACAGTGCAAGCGGTGCGGCCATGGCGGTTGGCAGTTCAGCACAGGATCAGACAATTATCGCGGCCGTGTCGGCATCTATCGCCATGGCGGTGATCAGTTTTGTCATCGCAAGCCTGATCGGGGCGCCGGTCAAAAAACTGACGCATGTCATGCGTGAAATTGCCGAAGGCAAAACCGATATCTCGGTTCCCTATACCGCGCGCAAGGATGAGATGGGCAAGATGGCCGATGCGGTTGAAGTGTTCCGCCAGAACGCCGAAAGCCTCGAAGCCGCCGAAGAACAGCGTCTGCAGGACGAAGCCCGCGCGGTCGAGGAAAAACGCCAGATCATGCAGGAACTGGCGCGCGATATTGAAACGTCGGTACAGGGCACAGCAACGGCGGTCAGCGCCGCGATCGAGGAGATCGGCGCATCCGCATCGGCGCTTCTCGACAATGCCGAACGCACCGACCATCAGAGCGAGAACGCCTTTGATGCATCCGGCAAGTCCAGCCACAACATGGGCGAGATCGCCCAGGCGGCATCCGGCCTGGCTTCGGCGATTGCCAATATCAGCGAGGAAATCCAGAAAAGTAGCCGTCAGGCACAGGAAGCCAGCGAACAGGCCCGTGACGCGGATGAGAAAATCCGCCGTCTTGAAGAAGCCAGCATTCGTATCGAGGATGTCGCTGCCCTGATCGGCAATATTGCCGAACAGACCAACCTTCTGGCCCTTAACGCGACGATTGAATCAGCCCGCGCCGGTGAGGCCGGCAAAGGGTTCGCCGTTGTTGCCAACGAGGTCAAAAACCTTGCCAGCCAGACGGCGAAATCGACCGAGGAAATTGCATCTGAAATTGCCAATGTCCGTGCTGAAACCGGACAGGCGGTCGAGGCGATCCGAACGATTGTCGAAAGCGTTCAAGGCATCAATGAAATTCTGAGACTGACGGCTGAATCTGTCATGGAGCAAGGCAATGCGACAGGCCAGATCAGCACCAGTATCACCGAAGCTGCCGGTTATGCGGAAACCGTGTCAGGCGGCATTGGTGATGTGCGCGACATTGCCCGTGCGACCCGTGATTCTGCGGGAAGTGTGGGCGAGGCAACCGCAGAGCTTAGCCGCGAAATGGCAGGGCTAAGCAGTTCGGTTGATGGTCTCGTTGCACGGCTGCGCGCCGTCTGACGGACCTTTGTGTTCATTTGTTTCAACCAACCAATCGTCAATCACGACATCTATCTATGATCAACAAGGGAAATTCAGGATGAATAAGGTTTTGCGTTCTTTCGGTGCGGCTCTGGCGTCGTTGCTGATGGTTTTGAGTGTATCGTCGGCCATGGCCCAGGATAAGGAAGCAACCGCCAAGGATCTGGTGGATAAGGCAATCGCCCTTTATGACGACGTCGGGCAGGAGAAATCCTTTGATATGTTCAACGACAAGTCCGGTGAATTCGTATTTGACGAGTTTTACGTCATTGTTGCTGATGGCGAAAAAGGCACGTTCCTGACACACGCGATCAACCCGAAGCTTGTTAACAACCCGGGCCTTTGGGACCTTCAAGATGTGAACAGCAAGTTCATCATTCGTGACATGGTCGAGACCGGAAAGGCATCGCCGGATGGTGGTTGGTCCAACTACACTTGGACTCATCCGCAGACCAAAAAACTTGCCGAAAAGAAAACCTGGGTGAAAGCCCATGACGGCAAGATTTTCATGGTGGGTTATTACGACTAAAAAGTAATCATATCCAAAAAGCAAAAACCGCCTTCGGGCGGTTTTTGTGTTTCAAGTAAAATGGATCGATTCGTAAAATATTTGTTAAGTTAAACGAGTGGGTTTTTGGATGCATATTTTAGAAAATACTTAACAAGACTCTGATCAAAAGCGCGATTTGGTATATGAGTCAACGGATTTAATATATCTAAGTATATGTAATCGCGTGTTTTGTCACATCACTATTGAAGAATTGTCTCAAATGTAGCGGCTTAAAATCATTATAATGATGGCTGTATCTACAGGTCCGCAAAGACGGACTGGTATCTCCTGGGGGTGAGCGGTGGTGCACGCGATGGCATTTTATCGTTTGCGCCATGTTGTTTGGACCGAACCATTCGGTTTTCAACAAGGAGATCGCGACGTGGAAAAGATCAAACGAGCTATCTTTCTGTCAGGCGGCGGGCCTGCTGTTGGCTTAAGCATCGGGGTGCTTAAGCGTCTGCAGCAGGAACCGGATATAAAATTTGATATCTGGTCGTCTGCCTGTATCGGCGCTTGGCTCTCGGTTGCCTGGCATCAGGCCGACGAGGGTCAGGAACTTGACCAGACCATCGCCTTCTTTCGTAAAATTTTCCGACCCGCAAGTGTCTATGAACGGTTCCCGATTGCATCGGCCTTTGCGCCGGACTTCTTTTCTGATTTCACCAACAAACTCAATTACTTCTTTAACCCTAACAGCTATCAGGGGCTGATCGTGCCGGACGCCATCGGCGAGGCCGTTGAACATGTGCAGCATTTCATGGGCAATCCGAAATACTGGACGCCGCACAATTTCAACGATGTTTTGTTAAACGGTTTTCTGGCGGCAAATCCCCTGTCACGTCTTCTGGTTGGATCGATCTATCAGACCCAGACCAAGGGACTGGCCAAGATCTATTCACCCGACAGCATGTTTTTGGACCGGCTGAACTTTGATCGGCTGTATCAGCCCGACAAGCCGGCCATGTTCCACAACGCCTATAACCTGTCCAAGCAGCGGCTTGAACTTTTCACCAACAAACCCGATCACTACGACCTGCCACAGATGAACGCGCAGACGCTGTGTGCCTGTTCTGCCTTGCCGTTTATCGAAGAGCCGGTCGAAATCAACGGCGATACCTATTGCGAGGGGGCGACTGTTGATACGGTCAACTTCTTTGACTTCCTGCGCCTGCACCCGGATGTCGATGAGGTCTGGGTCAGCCGTATTCTTGATCTTAAGCAGGTGCGTCAGCCTGAAAACCTGTATGACGCACTGAATAACCTGATCATGCTGTTTGCCGCATCGGCCAGCGAAGACGCTGTTGCAGCCTTCAAACGTGAAGTCGCCGAAAGTGGTCGCAAGATCGATATCGTTGAAATCCCGGTTTCCCCGCACATCAACTATGACTGGACGTGGGAAAACCTTGATCGCGGGATCGAGGACGGCTTTGAGTCAACCGATCACATGATTGCGGATTACCGCCAACGCAAACGTCAGGAAAAGTCTGTTAAAAGTTTGCGAGAGGGCGCGATGCGCATTCTGCCTGAATTCCAAAGCCGTTTTCCGCGCTTTGTGTGAGTAACAAAAAAAGGGCCGCATCATGCGGCCCTTTTGATTTTTGGCTTATTCCGCCGCCTTGAGATGTTCGGGCGGGTTGCGGAACTGTTCAAGCAGTTCGGCTTCGCGCACCTTGACCTTGGCGATGTGTTCTTCCTTGACGTGGCCGTAACCGCGAATGTGTTCGGGCAGGGCCAGCAACGCCTTGGCGATGCGGGCATTCTCAAAGCTAAGGCCGTCAATCACCTCGGTTACCAGTTTCTCGTAATCCGTGATCAACTGGCGTTCGATCTTGCGTTCCGGGTTGCGGCCAAACGGATCAAGTTTGGTGCCGCGCAGGAACTTCAGTTTCGCCAGCATGCGGAACGCCGACATCATCCACGGACCGTAAACCGACTTTTGTGGCTTGCCACTTTCGGGATCGGCATTGGCAAGTGACGGCGGCGCCAGATGGAAGTTGATCTTGTAGTCCCCGGTAAAGGTCTGGGTGACCTTCCTCATGAACGCCGGATCGGTGTAAAGACGGGCAACCTCATACTCGTCCTTATAGGCCAGCAGTTTGAAGTAGTATTTAGCTACTGTCCGGGCCAGATCATCCTCATCGCCAAGGCGTTTCTCGGCGTGTGAAACCTTATCAACAAGGTCGGCGAAACGATCGGCATAGGCCGCGTTCTGATAATCGGTCAGGAATGCACGGCGCTTGGCGACGATATCGGAAAGCTCGGTCGCAATCGGGTGGGCTTCGGCCTCGTTCGGGCCGACGATTCCGATCACGCGATCACGGTCATGGGCATACAGGCGGCCCCAATGGAAGGACTGCTTGTTCATGTCAATTGACACGCCATTAAGCTCAATCGCCTGCATAAGCGCCTCTTCACTGATCGGGATCAGGCCTCGCTGCCAGGCAACGCCCAGCATGAACAGGTTGGTTGCAATCGAGTTGCCCATCAGGCGGGTCGCTATGTCGCTGCCTTCAACGAAATGAACCGCATCAGCACCACAGGCATCACTGATGACCTTCATATGCTCGTTGGTTTTAAGCTCAAAGTCCGGATTGTGGGTAAAGGCGCCGGTAACGGTTTCATGGGTGTTGATCACCGCCTGGGTAAAGTTCCGACGCATTTTGGCAAGCCCCTCATAGCTTGCCGCAACCAGAAGGTCGCAACCCAGAACCACATTGGCTTCACCGGCCGGGATGCGCGCAGCATGCAGCTTGTTTTGGTCATTGGCAAAGCGGATATGGCTGACAACAGCCCCGCCTTTTTGTGCCAAGCCCGCCATATCAAGGCCGACAATGCCCTTGCCCTCAATGTGGGCCGCCATTCCAAGCAACGCACCGATGGTGACAACGCCGGTGCCACCAACACCCGTGACCAGAACCGACCAGGGTTCGTCGATTTCAGGCAGGGTCGGGCGCGGCAGGCTGGCAAAGACTGCGTCGGTACCGGTATCACCCTTGGCGGCGGCATCGGGTTTGCGAAGCTCGCCGCCTTCAATGGTGACAAAGCTCGGGCAGAAGCCCTTAAGGCAGGAGAAATCCTTGTTGCACGCCGACTGGTCAATCGCGCGTTTGCGGCCAAACTCGGTCTCGACCGGCACAACGGCAAGGCAGTTGGATTGTTCGCCACAATCACCGCAGCCTTCGCAGACCAGATCATTGATGAACACGCGCTTGGGCGGATCAACCATCAGCTTGCGTTTGCGACGACGGCGTTTTTCGGCTGCACAGGTCTGATCAAAGATCAGGATCGAAACGCCTTCGATTTCACGCAATTCTTTCTGGGTGTCGTCCAGCGTGTCGCGATGACGGATATCGACACCCGGCGCAAAGTCCGCACCCATCGGATATTTTTCGGGCTCGTCTGACAGAACGATGATGCGTTTGGCACCTTCGTCAAACATCTGGCGCGTGATCTGCGGCACGGTCAGTGGCCCGTCAACCGGCTGTCCGCCGGTCATGGCGACCGCGTCGTTAAACAGGATCTTATAGGTGATGTTCACACCCGATGCGACTGCGGCACGCACGGCAAGGGAGCCTGAATGGTAATAGGTGCCATCGCCCAGGTTCTGGAAAACGTGCTTTGTATGGGTGAATGGTGCCTGTCCGATCCATGTCGCACCTTCGCCGCCCATATGGGTAAAGGTTTCGGTGGATCGATCCATCCAGTTGACCATGTAATGGCACCCGATACCGGCCATCGCACGGCTGCCTTCGGGCACCTTGGTCGAACTGTTATGCGGGCAACCCGGGCAGAACCACGGAATGCGTGCAACATCCGGGCGCGGTTCGGCAATTTCCTTTTCTTTTTCGGCAAGCCAATCAATGCGTTCATGAATGGCCGGGCTGTCATAGAACCGCTTGATGCGTTCGGCCAGAACCACGGCAACACGGGCCGGGGTCAGTTCGTCCATCGATGGCAGGATCCATTCGCCCTTTTCATCGAACTTGCCGATCACGGTCGGACGAACGTCTTCGCGCCAGTTGTAAAGCTGCTCCTTGACCTGGTTTTCCATCACCGCGCGCTTTTCTTCGACGACGATGATTTCCTCAAGCCCAAGGGCGAACTCGCGGACATCCTCGCGGTTCAGTGGCCAGCTCATGCCGACCTTAAGCACGCGAATGCCGATCTTGGCGGCGTCTTCTTCGGAAATGCCAAGGTCATCAAATGCCTGCATGACATCAAGATAGGCCTTGCCGGTGGTAATGATGCCAAGCCGCGCATTCGGGCTATCGATCACGGTTTTATTCAGCTTGTTCGCCCGCGCATATGCCAGTGCGGCATAGAGCTTGTATTTCATCAGGCGATGTTCCTGCTCCTTGGGCGTGTCGGGCCAGCGGATATGCAGGCCGCCCTCGGGCATGGGGAAATCGGTCGGGATGACAGGGGTAATACGATCCGGGGCGACATCGGCTGCGGCCGAACTTTCCACCGTTTCAGCAATGGTTTTCATCGCCACCCAGCAACCGGAATAGCGGCTCATCGCCCAACCATGCAGACCGTAATCCAGAATGTCCTGAACACCGGACGGGTTCAGAACCGGGATCTGCGCATCGATAAAGGCGTATTCGGTCTGATGGGGCAGGGTAGATGATTTGCAACTGTGGTCATCACCGGCCAGAACCAGAACGCCGCCATGCTTGGACGTTCCGGCATGGTTGGCGTGTTTGAAAACGTCACCGGACCGGTCAACGCCCGGGCCCTTGCCGTACCACATGCCAAAGACGCCATCATATTTGGCATCCTTGTACATATTGACTTGCTGACTGCCCCAAACGACGGTGGCGGCAAGGTCTTCGTTCACACCCGACTGAAATTCGATCTGCTGTTTGGTCAGGAATTTTTGGGCGCGCCAAAGTTGCTGATCAAGTCCACCAAGCGGCGATCCGCGATAACCCGAAATGCAGCCGGCGGTATTAAGCCCCGCGCGCGCATCAAGCTGGCGCTGCATCAGGGGCAAACGGACCAGTGCCTGGATACCTGTAAGGTAAACCCGGCCTTCCTCAAGCGTGTATTTGTCGTCGAGTTGGACTGCCGCCAATTGTTGTGCCATGACCGGTCTCCCTGAAATCTCTCTGATATGCGGGGTCATTTCGGGCCCAATGCACTGCTTTTATTGATATGGGTGTTTGTGCAGTGTTTCGGTATGACCTTTAATTTATCTGTCAGGTCGGGTGTGCGGGACCTGTGCCTGACCTTGAAATGGTAATAAAGACTGACCTTTTTTCAAAGCGAAGTCGCATCGCACTATGCAAAACGCCTGATTGCATCTGTTGACGTAAGGTCAACTTATTATTTACTTATTCCGGTACCGATTTACGCGCAATAAAATTGCGGCCCTGTTGCGCTGCGAAATTGCAAATAGGGCCGAGTCTGTGCTCGGCGGTGAAAATTTGGCGTGTTAAGTTTAGTCGGGTTTCGGGTGCGCACAGTAAGGAGCGTGAAATGGAACAGCGTGTTTCGCTGATTACTCTGGGTGTTGCGGATCTGGATCGATCGCGGCGTTTTTACGAAGGTGGCCTTGGTTGGCAGATGACCGAAATGGTCGAAGGGCAGGTCGTGTTTTACCAGCTCTCAAACGGTTTGGCCCTTGGTCTGTTCGGGCGCGAAGCGCTTAAGGAAGACGGCAAGTTCGATGATGATACCGGCGCAAGCTTCGCCGGACTGACACTGGCTTATAACGCGCGCAGCGAAGAAGAAGTCGATCAGGTGATGGCGGAGGCGCAAAAAGCCAGGGCCAAGATCCAGAAGCCTGCCGAAAAGGTCTTTTGGGGTGGGTATTCCGGTTATTTTCGTGATCCGGATGGCCATGCGTGGGAAGTGGCGTTTAATCCGTTCTGGGAAATTGACGAGAAGGGCAATCTGCACATCCCGCCACAGAAAACTGAGTAAGGCGCATCCATCGCGCCATCACGGCATACGTTCACAGTACGGGCAGCAATTTGCTGCCCGTTTTCGTAGATATTCCAAAGTACAGTTGCATCGGGGATAATTTACTTTTACATCGAACGGGATGTAGTTTTAATCCACGCTTCCAAGGGGGATAAGGTTTTGAGTTGGATCGAGCAGTTTCCGGGTCTGTCACGTTTGCCCGATGCCATCCGATCCTACCTTGTCGAAGAAAGCAAGATTGTCACCGTGCCGGCCAATACGGTCATTTTCGGACCGGGCAAGTCGCCGGAACACCTGTTGCTGCTTCTCGATGGCACAGTGCGTGTGCAGCAAACATCCGATACCGGTCGTGAAATCGTTCTTTATCGCGTTCATGCGGGTGAAAGCTGCGTTCTGACCACGGCCTGCCTTCTGGCTTATGAGGATTACTCGGCCGAGGGGATTGCCGAAACCGAAACCCGCGCAGTGGCGATCCCGCGCAAGGTGTTTGACAAGCTTGTCTCGGACTCAATCGAGTTCCGTCAGTTTGTCTTTACTGCCTATTCCAAACGCATCACCGATCTGTTCATGGTGATCGAAGAAATCGCGTTCCAGAAGCTTGATATCCGTCTGGCCCACAAGCTGATCGAACTGGCCGGGGACAATGATACGGTGTCAGCAACCCATCAGAAACTGGCGGTCGAACTGGGTTCTGCCCGTGAAGTGATTTCGCGCCAGCTTCAGGAATTCCAGCGTCGCGGCTGGATCGAACAATCACGCGGCACCATCCGGCTGATTGATCGCGCGGCGTTGGCAAAACTGGCACAGAGCTAGATTTGCAGCCGCAAGCACGGCCGCCCTGCGACTTTAGAATTATTAGGTGTTAATGTTTCGATGTTTGGTGACTTCATCACTGAAGTGCCCATCGCGAACTCCTAAAATAAAGACCATAGCCAGATGTTTTGTCCGCAAACAAGGCGGGCAAGGGACATCGCAAATCCATCCGGTGCGCGCCAGTCATAAGGCGGCACGGAGGCAGTTGTTTAGGAGGAATCCATGTCTGCATACCCGGTCAATATGTCCGTAAAACCCGAAGTTACGGCCTTTTTCGACGAAGACACCAACACGATCAGCTATGTGGTCAAGGACCCGGAAAGCAACGCCTGTGCGGTTGTTGATTCCGTGATGGATATCGATTATGCGGCGGGTCGGATCACCTTTACCCACGCCGATAACATCATTGCCTTTATCAAGGATAACGGCTTGAAACTGGAATGGATCATCGAGACCCATGTCCATGCCGATCACCTGTCGGCAGCACCCTATATTCAGCAAAAGCTCGGCGGCAAGCTTGGCATCGGCAGCAAGATCACCGTTGTGCAGGACACGTTTGGCAAGGTGTTTAACGAAGGCACCGAATTCCAGCGCGATGGCAGCCAGTTTGATCGCCTGTTTGAAGATGGCGATACCTATCAGGTCGGCTCTATGACCTGCTTTGCCATCTATACGCCGGGTCATACCCCGGCCTGCATGGTGCATGTCATGGGCGATGCCGCCTTTGTTGGTGACACCTTGTTCATGCCCGATGGCGGTTCGGCCCGTGCCGACTTCCCGGGCGGTGACGCCGGGACGTTGTATGACAGCATCCAGAAGCTCCTCGCCCTGCCGGACGATATGCGTTTGTTCATGTGCCACGACTACGGCCCCAACGGCCGCGAGATCAAGTGGGAGACCACCGTCGGCGAAGAGAAAAAGCACAACATCCACGTTGGCGAAGG
Organism: Thalassospira profundimaris WP0211; assembly: GCF_000300275.1. Lineage (GTDB taxonomy): Bacteria > Pseudomonadota > Alphaproteobacteria > Rhodospirillales > Thalassospiraceae > Thalassospira > Thalassospira profundimaris. The sequence goes on from NZ_AMRN01000008.1 coordinate 126,323, forward strand.
CAAGACCCGCGAAGACTTCATCAAGTTCCGCACCGAGCGTGATGCCCAGCTTGATATGCCGCGTCTAATCATCCCGTCGCTTCAGGTCAATATGCGCGCCGGTCAGGTGCCGACGGATAGCAGCGGCAAAAAAATGCTGAAAGTCCCGGTAAACGGGCTCTGATCAACACTCAGGTGAGGAAAAGCCATGGAAATCAAAACAATAAGCAACGGGTTCTCCGTCAGTCCGCAGATCGTTGCAGACGATATCAAGGAAATCGCCAAGCGCGGCTTCCGGTCCATCGTCTGTAACCGTCCGGACGGCGAGGGTGCCGATCAGCCAACCTTTGAAGAGATTTCAAACGCGGCAAAGGAAGCCGGGCTCGAGGTCCGCTATCAGCCGATTGTGTCGGGCAAGGTCAGCGACGATGACGCCCGTGATTTTGGTCGCCTTTATGATGAATTGCCCAAGCCGGTCTTTGCCTATTGTCGCACCGGCACGCGTTCAACGACGCTTTGGTCGCTAAGCCAGGCCGCGCATCTTGATACCAGCGAAATCCTTCGCGCCACCAAGGCGGCCGGTTATGACATGGGCGGGGTTGTCCGCCGGATTGTGAATGGCGGCAAAACGCCGACCGATCAGGGCGATGCAAAATATGACGTCGTGATCATCGGTGGCGGTGCTGCCGGTATTTCGGTGGCATCCAGCCTGATCGCGCGGCGTTCAGGGCTTGAGATTGCGGTCATCGATCCGGCCGACATCCACTATTACCAACCGGGCTGGACCATGGTTGGTGGTGGCGTGTTTGAAGCCAGCACCACGGCCCAGACCATGGGATCGCTTATCCCCAAGGGCGTGCACTGGATCAAGGCCGCCGTTGCCGCGTTTGAACCGCAAGACGATGCTGTCATCCTTGATGGGTGCCGGGTGGTCAAATATGACCGTCTGATCGTTTGCCCGGGGCTGAAGCTTGACTGGAACCGGGTTGAAGGTCTGGTCGAGACGCTCGGCCGTAATGGTGTGACGTCGAACTATCGTTATGACCTTGCCCCTTACACCTGGGAACTGGTTTCCTCAATGCGTGAAGGCAAGGCGATCTTTACCCAGCCACCCATGCCGATCAAATGCGCCGGTGCGCCGCAAAAGGCGATGTACCTTTCGGCCGATCACTGGCATCGCACCGGTGTTCTTAAGAACATTGATATCGATTTCTGCAATGCTGGTGGCGTGCTGTTCGGGGTTAAGGACTATGTCCCGGCGCTTGAAAGCTATGTGAAGAAATACGATGCACATCTCGATTTCTTCCACAATCTGGTGGCGATTGACGGGCAGGCGAAAAAGGCCTGGTTCGATGTCGCCAAGCCCGACACCAAGGTCGAACGCGTTGAGAAGTCGTTTGACATGATCCATGTCTGCCCGCCGCAGGTGGCACCGGACTTCATTCGTGTGTCCCCGCTGGCGGATTCCGCCGGATGGGTGGATGTCGATCAGGCAACCCTTCGCCACAAGTCATTTAGCAACATCTGGTCGTTGGGCGATGTGATGAATGCACCCAATGCCAAAACGGCTGCTGCGGCCCGCAAACAGGCCCCGGTTGTGGCTGAAAACGTGGTTGCCGACATCGATGGCAAATCCCCGGTTGCGCAATATGACGGTTATGGATCCTGCCCGCTCACCGTCGAACGTGGCCGCATTGTACTTGCCGAATTCGGTTATGGCGGAACGCTTTTGCCGTCCTTCCCGAAATGGCTGATCGATGGCACCAAACCTTCGCATCTTGCCTGGTTGCTTAAGGAAAAGTTGCTGCCGCCGATTTATTGGAAGGCCATGCTGCGCGGCAAGGAATGGCTGGCCAAGCCTGAAAAAGTCACGACCAACTAAAATACCCTTCGTCCAAGGCAGCGATATCGCTGCCTTGGACCAACTCTTATCCAAGAGATCGACGAATGCGCCTTAACATGCTCCGGAAATATGTCCCGATCTTTGACTGGGGACAGACCTATGACAGGACAGCCTTTGGCAATGACATGATTGCAGCTGTGATCGTGACGATCATGCTGATCCCGCAATCGCTTGCTTATGCGTTGCTGGCCGGTCTGCCACCCGAAGCGGGGCTTTATGCCTCCATCGCGCCGATCATTCTTTATGCCATCTTTGGCACCAGCCGCGCCCTTGCGGTTGGCCCGGTGGCGGTTGTGTCCCTGATGACGGCGGCGGCTGTGGGCAATATTGCCGAAACCGGCACCATGGGCTATGCGCTGGCCGCCCTGACGCTTGCCGCCCTGTCCGGGGCGATCCTGCTTGCGATGGGGGTGTTCAAGCTGGGCTTTCTGGCCAACTTCCTCTCTCACCCGGTGATTGCCGGTTTTATTACCGCATCGGGGATGATCATTGCCGCCAGTCAGCTCAAACACATCCTTGGTGTGGATGCCGGTGGCCATAATCTTTGGGAAATTGTTACCTCCCTGATTGCCCATATTCCCGAAACCAATCAGACGACCCTGATTATCGGCATTTGCGCCACGGGCTTTCTGTTCTGGGTGCGCAAGGGCCTTAAACCCGCCTTGCGCAAACTGGGCCTTGGCGTTCGTACCGCCGATGTCCTGACCAAGGCGGGCCCGGTCTTTGCTGTGTTCGCCACCACGGCAGCCACCTGGTATCTTGGTCTGGCTGATAAAGGGGTCAAAATCGTGGGCGAGGTTCCGCAAAGCCTGCCGCCGCTGACTATGCCGGACTTCAGCCCGGGGTTGATGACCGACCTTCTGGTGCCGGCAATCCTGATTTCTGTCATAGGATTTGTTGAATCGATCTCGGTCGCGCAGACGCTGGCCGCCAAACGCCGTCAACGCATCAACCCGGATCAGGAATTGATCGGGCTTGGGGCGGCCAATATCGGGGCGGCCTTTACGGGCGGTTATCCGGTGACGGGTGGTTTTGCCCGCTCGGTCGTGAACTTTGATGCCGGGGCGCAAACACCTGCGGCCGGGGCCTTTACCGCTGTTGGTCTGGCGATTGCTGCCGTGGCGCTGACCCCGCTTGTTTACTTCCTGCCAAAGGCAACCCTTGCTGCGACCATCATTGTTGCGGTGCTGTCACTGGTCGATTTCTCGATCCTGAAAACCAGCTGGCAATATTCCAAGGCGGATTTCATTGCGGTTCTGGCAACCATCCTTCTGACCCTTGGTCTTGGCGTCGAGGTCGGGGTGACCGCCGGTGTGGTTCTGTCGATCGGGCTGTTTTTGTATAAAACATCGCGCCCGCATATTGCCGAGGTCGGCCTTGTGCCCGACACCCAGCATTTCCGCAACATCCTGCGCCACAAGGTCATCACCCATCCGTCTGTCCTGACGATCCGGATTGATGAAAGCCTTTATTTCGCCAATGCGCGGTATCTGGAGGATTACCTCTATGACCGGGTGGTTGGGTGCAAGAACCTCAAACATGTGGTTCTGATGTGCTCGGCCGTGAACGAGATCGATCTAAGCGCGCTTGAATCGCTTGAGGCGATCAATCACCGGCTTGAGGAAATGGGTATTTCCCTTCACATGTCCGAGGTCAAAGGCCCGGTCATGGATCGTCTGAAAAAGACCCACTTCCTTGATGAACTGACCGGCGAGGTTTTCCTGTCCCAGTTCGAAGCTGTTTCGAAACTGACAGACGGGCAGGTGGCAGAAACACCACCAAGCACCGAACCCAAAGTCAAACTGGTCTAAGACCGAAGATCGAAACCGGATTGAGTTTTCAGTCCGGTTTCTTTTTGCCATTGCGCAGATGCATCAGGAAGTAAATCAGTCCACCAGCAAGCAAACCCCAGAACGCACCAGAAATCCCGTAGAATGTCAGACCTGCTGCGGTGACGATAAAGGTTACAGCCGCGGCTTCGCGCCCGTCTTCTTCCTTGAATGCGGCGACCGCTGATCCGGCAAAGGCGCCAATCAGGGCAAGGCCGGCAACCGCTTCGATCAAAACACCCGGTGCCAGACTGATAAAGGCTGTAACCAGCCCGGCGAGCAACCCAAACACGACATAAAAAACACCGCCTGATACCGCCGCCCAATAACGTTTGGACGGATCGGGATGCGCATCCTTGCCCGCACAAAGGGCTGCGGTGATGGCCGCAAGGTTAACCGCGTGACCACCAAACGGTGCAGAAAGTAACGAGAAGATGCCAGTCACCGTAAACAGCGGTCCCGGTGGGGTATCGTAATCATTGGCACGCAAAACGGCTGTGCCCGGAATGTTTTGGGATGCCATGGTGACGATGAAAAGCGGCAAGGCAATGCCGATCAATCCGGTCAGGGTAAATTCAGGCATGACAAATTCGACGGGGGGCGCAATTGCACTGCCCAGATCGGCGATGGCATTTTCAGGAAACTCGACGCCAAACACCATCACTGCAACGAATGCGAGAAGGGCGGCAGGGATGGCAAGCAACCGGTTAAACCGCCCCATCACGATCCACGCAATCACAATCGGAAGACCAAGCAACGGGTCAAAGGCAACCGCCTTGACCGGTGCCAGACACAGACCCAGCAAGACACCGGCCAGCATTGCATTGGCAAGTGGGGCCGGGATCCCTGCAACCGCACGGCCCAACGGTTTCCAGATGCCACTGATAATGATCAGGATGGCACAAACGATAAAGGCACCAACGGCAACGGCAAAGCCCCCCTCAACCGCACCGGATGTCGCCAGAAGCGCAGCTCCGGGTGTTGACCAGGCTATGCTGATCGGAAGTCGGGTTTTAAGCGACAGGACAATTGCGCAAAGCCCCATGGAAATGGACAACGCCATCAGCCCGGATGCAGCTTGTTCGGGGCTGGCACCGACCCCGGCAAGACCTTGCAAGACAACCGCAAACGAACTGGCCGTCCCGACAAAACCTGCCAGCAGGCCCATGAATATACTTTGGGGCGAAATATCACGCAGCATGGGGGCTCCGACGCAAGAAAGGTGTTTCAAAATCTGGTGGCGAGCGCAAAGACCCTAACCATAAGCCGCAAGTCAAGCCAGCGAAAACCACCATCTGCAATGCCGTAAACGTGTCAGAACAACCGCGACGGTGAGAGTCGATCAAATAACAATGCAACACTGACAAATAGGAAACACGGCACTGTTTTCACACGAATTTTTTTCGCACTGAGCGGATCCTACATTGACAAATATCATCGTACTCGTTTGATAAGTTAAATAATTATAATGTAATGAATTGGAGCGGATCCAAATTCCTGACGTAGGAGTCTGACTATGACTGAATCTCCGAAGATTAGTGTCGGTTTGCCGCGCATTAATGAACCGGCGCCGGATTTCACTGCGCCGACCACCGATGGTGTCAAATCCCTGTCCGACTATCGTGGTAAATGGCTTGTGCTGTTTTCCCATCCCGCTGATTTCACACCGGTCTGCACGACCGAGTTTATCGCCTTTGCCAAACACGCCGATGAATTTGCCAAACGCGATTGTGAATTGCTGGGCCTGTCGATTGACAGCACGCATTCGCACATTGCGTGGATGCGCAACATCGAACAGAACTTTGGTGTGGAAATCCCGTTCCCGATCATTGCCGACCTTAAAATGGAGGTCGCCCAAGCCTATGGCATGATCCATCCGGGTGCAGGTGATACGTCGGCCGTGCGCGCGACCTTTATCATCGATCCGGAAGGCGTACTGCGTGCCATGGTCTACTACCCGATGAGCAACGGGCGTTCGATCCCGGAATTCCTGCGCATGATTGATGCGATGCAGACCAGCGACAAGCACGGTGTGGCAACGCCAGAAGGCTGGCAGCCGGGTGACAAGGTCATTGTCCCACCGGCCCATACCGCCAAGGCCGCCGCAGAACGGGCATCCAATCCGGATTATGATTACGTGGACTTCTACTTCTGCACCAAGTCCCTCTGATCAAAACCCCGATGTGCGGTTCCCGGGGCAAGGGACCGCACAAAGGCAAAACCCCGCCAGAGCAATCTGGCGGGGTTTTGTTCCGTTTGTCAGGCATCACGCAATTCAAACTGTTGGTGGTAAATGCGTATCAGACCACGTCACGTTTGGTTGTGGCGTTTGATACGTCATGGGTTTCAATCAGGCGCGCGTCGTGACGACCAAGCACATCCTTGGCGCGTTCCTCGGTCTGCGGATCGGGTGTTCTGATCCAAAGCAACAAGCCGCCTTGATCAAGCTCTTCTTGCAGTCTGCTGGAGTACTTCTTGCCGATCATTGCGGCAATCACGCCGCCTGCGGCGGCACCAACACCGCCCGCACCGAGGATTGCCGAAATGGTCAGGGCAATGGGGCCACCAGCCGCGATTACTGCACCGGCTGCACCAAAGGCTGCCGCATACATCGGGGCACCGATCAGTGCGCCTTCGGCATTACCAATCGGTGTCGGTGTTGTGTAGGCCAGTGGTGGCATGTCAGGATCGCTGTCGACATCCTCGGCCTTGCGATAAATATGGCCAAGCTTGTCGTCGACGGTTTTCTCGCTCGCAAGAAGGCTAAGCTCCTTTTGCTGATCAAACCCGACTTGCGCCAGATCATCAGCCGCCTGTTGGAGTATTTTGATATCGTCAAAAACGCCAACGGTCTCGCGATGTGTTTTGGTCATTTGGGCCTCCTGTTTGTTGAAAGGCTCATCTGTATTGAACGTAACACAACGCGGATTGGTTCCATTTTTGTTGATTTTCAATGCGCCCAAACGAAAACGGCACCCATAAAGGGTGCCGTTAAAAGCTATGTTCTCCTAAATCCGATTACCGCTCGGTAATCTTGAACTCGATGCGGCGGTTGCGGCGATAGGCGATTTCGTCATCCCGGTTATCAAGCGGCTGATATTCGCCAAAGCCCGCAGCAACCAAGCGGTTGGGCGGTACCCCCTGATCAATCAGGAACTTGACCACCGAAATCGCACGCGCTGCCGAAAGCTCCCAGTTCGAGGCGAACTGAAGGTTTCGGATCGGCACCTTGTCAGTATGGCCATCAACGCGCATCACCCAGTCGATATCATCGGGAATGTCGGCGGCAATCGTGGTCAGCGTTTCGCCCAGTTTGGCCAACTGATCCTTGCCTTCTTCGCCAAGCTCTGCCTCACCCGATCCAAACAAAACTTCGGACTGGAAGACAAACCGGTCCCCGACAACGCGGATATCCTGACGATCGCCCAGAACTTCACGCAGGCGGCCAAAGAATTCAGAACGATACCGCTGCAACTCGGCAACCTTGGTGGCAAGGGCCGCATTCAGGCGATTGCCAAGATTGACAATCTGGGCGTCTTTTTCCTCGTTCTCGCGTTCGGACGTTTCAAGCGCGGCTTCGATCCGGGCCAGTTGTTGGCGGAGAGCCAACATCTGCTGATTAAGCGCCGCGACCTGTGCCTTGGCTTCGTCACTAAGGTTCTTTTGTTCTTCCAACTCGGCCGCGCGTGATGCCAGAAGGGCCGAAAGCTCGTCAATACGGGTTTCCTGATCAGTGATCTTTTCGCCCGTGGTTTCCCGAAGCTCGGTCAGTTCGGCTTCCTTGTCTTCAAGCGACGCAAGGGCGGCCAGAAGTTTCTGTTCGATTTCGTCCGTTGAAAGTTCGGCTGCCGCCAACTGATCGGCAAGGGTGGCAGCACGCGCACGCAGGTCATCACGCTGATCAGCGGTATTGGAAAGCTCGGTCGTCAGCTGGGTGAGTTCGAGTTCCATACGCTGGTTGTTGCCACGCTCAAGTGACAGCAGATTGGTCAGCTCGTTAACCTGGGCGGTCAGATCACTTAGCGCCTCGTCCCGCCCGGAAAGGGCCGCACCCAGATACACCTGTGCAATGACAAAGATCATCAGAAGAAAGATGATCACCATCAAAAGTGTTGCAAGCGCATCAACAAAGCCCGGCCAGGTATTTACATCGCGGTTACGACGGCGCGAAAGTCCGATCATTCGATCAGCCCTCCTCGGCGATGGCAGCGATGGTGCGGGCGAGGAGCTTGATCTCGCTTCTGATTTCCTGTGTGGATTGCTGGCGGCCCATGGTCAGTTCTTCGCCAATACGGCCAAGCGTATTATCAAGCGAACGGATGTGGGCGCGGGTATTATCATCAATGCCGAAGCTGCCCATTTTCATCGAGTCTGCCAGCTGATCGAGGACCGGTTTGAGGTGCATCTGGTTTTCCGCCAGCTTGACCATCAATTGCTGTTCGGCCTTCATCTGATCAGTCAGGGTGGATAGCTTGTCGGCCAGATCAATCAGCGTGTTGTGCGATTTGATCTGTGAACTTTCCGACCGTTGGATAGAGTTTTGCAACCCTTCCATATTATCGGCCATCTGTTCGATCAGGGCCGAAAGATACGCCGGAACAGACTGTTCACCATCGGAAATGCCGCCACCCGAACCAAGGCGGGTAAAGCTTGAAAGCCATTCTTCAAGATCATTGAAGAACCGGTTCTGTGCCTGACCGGCCTGCATGTCCAGAAGGCCAAGCGCCAGCGATCCTGCAAGACCAAACAGCGAGGACGAAAACGCCGTGCCCATGCCGCTTAGCGGTTCGGAAAGACCGTCTTTGAGTTCAGAGAACCAAAGGTCCATGTTGGACCCGCTGCCGACATTGACGTTGCTGATCACCCCAGCGACCGAGTTCACGGTCTGAAGCAGGCCCCAGAAGGTGCCGAGCAGACCCAGGAACACCAAAAGGCCAACGACATAGCGCGACAATTCGCGGCTTTCATCCAGACGGGAGCGGATCGAATCAAGGATGGTCCGGGTCGAGGTGGTTGAAAGCTGCGGGCGATCGCGGCGCTGTTCGGCCATCATGCTGGCCATCGGCGCCAGAAGTTTCGGCGGCACCTGCGACGTCAGACCCGGGCGGGACCGACGAAAATCCTCGATCCATGTCACTTCGGGTGAAAGGCTGGCCGCCATTCGGAAGGTGTAGATAACCCCAACCACAAACACGCCAAGGATCAGGCCATTAAGAACAGCATTGGCCATAAAGGCATCAGACAGCGCCGGGAACAGCAGGGCGCCAACCCCGGCGATGATGGCAACAAAGATTGCCATGCGTGTCAGATAACTACCGGGTTTGGTAATAGGCGGGAGGGATCCCGTACCACTGGCCGAATTGCTGCTCATAGCGGATTAATCCTAGCGTTGAACGGTTTTGATATCGACGCGATCTGCGGGGCCGGACGGAACATTCGCACCCAGGGCACGAACATCAATGCGCGTGGAGCGCACACCCCTGTCAATCAGATAGGAACGCACCTGAAGCGCGCGTGACAGCGACAGACGACGCGCCTTGGAGGCATTCGCCCCGTCACCCTGCGCATAGGCCTGCAACTGAATTCGAAGATCTTCATCCTGCCCCATCGTTGCGATCACGCTGTCGAGCTGGCTTCTGGCGGCCGCACTCAGCTCGAAGCTGTCTGCGGCGAAGCCAAGGCTGTATTCATCGCCACCGGTGGCCGGCATTGCAGCCGGTGCAGAGGTTTCTGGCGGGATGGATGCTTCTTCAGCCGGGGCAGGTGGCACCGTCGGCGCGGGGGCCGGTTCTGCCATCTCGGTCGCAGGCTGGGTGGTGTCTGGTGCAGGGGCTGCCGGGGGCGCAGGTGTGTCGGAAATCGGTGCGACTTCCGGTGCTGCCGGTGCGGGTGCTGCGTTGTTTTCCTCGACCGGGGCAGGCGGTGCTACAGGGGCATCAGATATTTCTGCTGTCTCGGTCGCCGGGGAAGTGGTCGGGGCCGGGGTTGGTTCCGGTGCCGCCGGTGCGACAGTCGGCGCAGGCTCCGGTGCCGGAGTAGGCTTGGTCAGCGGCGTCGGTGCGTTCGATGCGCTGCTTTCGGTCACAGGTGGTGCAACCGGTTTGCTGCGCGGTGCGGCGGTCGGTTCCGGCTGGGTCAGCGCAATGGTCTGGTTTGCGCCATCATCCATGTCCGCGACACGCTGGTTTGCATTTGGGACGACGCCAGGAACGCCATAAAATTCTGATTGGGTCGGGAAGGCATTGCCGCCGCCGCTTGATCCGTCGATGACAACGGTTTCAAACCCGCCGTCATAGCCAGCGTTGCCGGTTGCACTGGCAAATTGTTCAGCGGCGAGGAATGTCGATTTCGGTCGGGTTTCCGGGAAAATCAGATCACCGCCAGGCATGACGATATGATCGCGTGAAACGGTGGGAGACAGATATTGCGGAACGGTCGGCTGTCCGCCATAGCCATCTGCAACGTCCCAGTTTACCTGAACGCTGCTGTCATTCGAAACGGGGGAGTATTGTTGCGCCGATGCATCTGGCGCAAAGAACACGGTTGTGCCCAGTGCAGCCGTCATCGCAAGCACCGAAATCTTGGAATACCCCATCATCAAATCGCAGGCCCCTTAATACCCTGTGTTTGAAATCGTTTGGTAACGTTGTTCTATTTCACACAGTTTTGTGTCGATCATTAGGCACCCGCAAAACTTTCCGAATGCCCCCCCTTGGTGTCCGTGGGCCCGCAATCAGACCGCACAGTCCCAAGCACCATAGCTTAGAGACAGATGATGGACAACCGCTTTGACCGAAAACGCAAAAGGGGCGCTTCGGCAAATTGCGAAGCGCCCCTTTCAAAAAACAGTAACAAAAGCCGGGTGTTAGCCCGTGATTGCTTTTTTAAGCGTTTTGGCCAGCACCGGCTGGATATAGTCATTGGCTGCAACGACGCTGCCAGTACCAAGCATGTTGGTGCCGCCTTTGTCATCGCGGATATAACCACCAGCTTCGGAGATCAGGATGATCCCGGCTGCAATATCCCACGCATTGAGATGGGATTCCCAATAACCGTCATAACGACCGGCCGCGACATAGGCCATATCAAGGGCCGCGGCCCCCATACGACGTACACCGGCACAACGATCCATGACCGAGTGCAGCTGCTTTTCAAATGCCGCGTGATCACCATGACCAAGATGCGGAACACCGCATGCCAGAACGCATTCGTTCAGACGACGACGGCCCGAAACCCGCAGGCGGCGGTTATCAAGAAACGCACCAACGCCCTTTTCCGCCCAGAAGCATTCGTCCTTGGCGACGTCATAGATCATGCCGGCAATGATTTCGTCACCCTTCTGCAGGGCAACCGAAATCGCAAAATGCGGGATGCCATGCAGGAAGTTGGTGGTGCCATCAAGCGGATCAATGATCCAGCGGTGCTCAGGATCGGTGCCCTTGATCTCGCCACCTTCTTCCATAAGGAAGCCATAACCGGGGCGGGAACGCTCAAGCTCTTCACGCAGGCGTTTTTCGGCACGGTGATCAGCCGCAGATACGAAATCTGCCGGGCCTTTCATCGACACCTGAAGGTTTTCGACTTCACCGAAGTCGCGTTTCAGTCCGTAGGCTGCCTTTTCGACAGCCTTGTACATCACATTGATGTTCGCAGAACGACGGGCGGCGCCTCGCACGGCATATCTCCCGGTGTTTGAATTAAAATGAAAACCAGAGGGCGGGTTCGCCCTTAGTCCTTGGCACGCTCGATATAGGTGCCTTCAACAGTGTTCACGACAATGCGCGTACCCGATTCAATATGCGGGGGCACCATCACACGAACTCCGTTCTCAAGAACAGCCGGTTTGAAAGAAGAAGACTGGGTCTGACCTTTGACAACCGCATCGGCTTCGACAATCTGGAAGACGACATGCTCGGGAAGGGTCACACCAAGCGGCTCACCTTCGAAGGATTCGATGGTCACAACCATACCATCCTGAAGATAGACAGCCGCTTCGCCGACAAGGTCGGCATTTACTGTGATCTGTTCATAGGTTTCGCTGTCCATAAAGGTGATCATGTCACCATCGGCGAACAGATAGGTGTATTCTTTCTGCTCAAGACGAACCTTTTCGACGGTTTCCGAAGCACGGAAACGCTCGTTCAGCTTGGTGCCGGTACGAATGTCTTTGAGTTCAACCTGGTTAAAAGCACCGCCTTTACCCGGCTTCACAGCCTGGCATTTTACTGCACGCCACAGGGCACCTTTATGTTCGATAAGGTTACCCGGACGGATTTCGTTGCCGTTGATTTTCATGGCACAAACCGTTCTTTCAGATCACAGATTCACAATGCAATAAGGGGCAAGCGCCCCATTTCAGGCGCTCTACCTACCAGTTTGGCTGTTTTGCTGCAAGCAGATTGATCCGGGTTTGCGCGCATAACGCCCCATCATTCGCGCATGGCTGGACCAATGAACGAAATCAGATCTCGGTTGCTTCAATCGCCGCCTTGATGGCCTTCGCACCGGCTTCTGGCCCGTCCGGATGGTTCCAGACGCCACCGGTGACGGCAATGAAGTCGGCACCTGCCAAAACAAGCGGCGCAACATTATCAGCCGTGATGCCACCAATCGCCACACAGGGCACCGTGGTAAAGGTCGTCCAGATTTCAAGGATTTCCGGGGTGACGCTGGTTTTGGCTTCTTTGGTCTCGGTCGGATAGAACGCGCCGAATGCAACGTAATCGGCCCCTTTGTCACCAACGATCATTGCCTTGTGGCGACTGTCATAGCACGACACACCGACGATATGTTCTTCGCCCATGATGGCGCGTGCTTCGTCGTAACTTGCGTCTTCTTCGCCGACATGCACACCGTCACAGCCCGATTTCTTGGCAATGTCAGGACGGTCATTGAGGATCAGCGGAATGTCACGATCCGCACACATCGGAAGGATGGTATCAATCGCCTTGCGGATTTCATCATCGCTGACATCCTTCAGGCGCAATTGCAGGCAATCAACCGCACCGGTGTCCAGCACGGATTTCAGCTTCTCGCCAAAGGGTGCAAGGTCGATTTTCGGCGGGGTCAGAAGATAAAGACCGGCAAGTTCGTCTGAATTCACGATGATAATTCCTGATGATTTCCTGCGTGTTATGTAACCTTTGACGTAAGGTTTGGCAATTGCCTAGGGCATCTGCGACCTAAGGCCATCAATATGCGCGCGCAACCGCTTGTCCAACTCGTGATCGGGCAGCAGATCATCGCCCATCTGATAGATCGTACCGGTCGTCGGTAAATCGGTGATGACGCTGCACTTGGCCTGACGCGCCATATCCGCCAATTTTTCAGTCCGGTTATCTGATGTGGGCTCGACGATTACCGCATCCAGGCCCAGCTCAATCGCGGCCAACGCACCCGAAACCCGCCCACGGCAATCAAGGATCGCTGTGATGTCACATGCCTGGAATTCTTCACGCACCAGCGTGACCAGATTGGCAAACCACTGTGCCCCGTGCGTTTGCGCAGCATGCTCCGGCGACAGCAACCCAAAGGCACGATCCCCCATCACCCGGCAGGCCGATCTGGCGCCGGTAATGCCATGAATGCGAATGACGGGATCGGGCAGGGGGCTCATTTGCTTTGTTCTTATGCTTTGGTGCGCGCGACATAGACCGTGTTGATATCTTCACGGTCAATCAGCGGGTGTTTGAATTTAATGACATCAGCCCGGAGGGTCTCAAACGCGGATTTGAGGTTTTCTTCAAACCACGGTTCGGGCATCTCGGTCGACCACAGGGCGAAAATTCCGCCGGGTACCAGATGGGCGGCAAGCTTTGCCAGACCATCCTTGGTGTAAAGGCGCTTGTGGTCTTCATGCAGGACATTGCCCGGCGAATGATCAACATCCAACAGGATCGCATCATGCCGTTTCTCGGGCGCATCCGGGTTCATGCCCGGCGTATCGGAAAGCGACGCACCAAAGAAATCGCCATGCACCAGCGCGCAGCGTGGATCATTTGAAAGCTGCTCACCCAGCGGCAGCAACCCTTGCTGATGCCATTCGATCACCTCGGGCAGGGTATCAAGCACGGTTAGCTTGCCGGTCTTGGAATTATCAAGGGCGGCCTTCGCGGTATATCCAAGGCCAAGCCCGCCAACCACGACATCAAGATTATCGCGATCAAGTTCGGCCAACCCCAGATCGGCCAGCGCAATCTCGGCGTCGGTAAACAGGCTCGACATCAGATATTCTTCATCAAGCTTGATTTCGTAGACATCAATATCAAGGCTGAGCTCACGTCGGCGACGCAGGCTCAGCACCCCCATCGGTGTTGGGCGGTAATCAAGTTCCTTGAAAAGAAGGCTCACGGGCCGGGCTCCTGTTTGTCTTTTCTGTTCATTGGCTCAACAGTGACGGAAAGACGGGCAAAAGAAAAGTGCCCGAAGCGGAACTTCGGGCACTTTGAAAATCTGGACCTAAGCGATGCTTAGAGGAACTTCGACATGGCGACAGCGGTGTCGCTCATACGGTTGGAGAAGCCCCATTCGTTGTCATACCAGGACAGGATACGAACGAAGTTGCCGTCCATGACCTGGGTCTGGGTCGCATCAAAGGTCGAGCTGTTCGGGTTGTGGTTGAAGTCAACCGAAACCAGCGGTGCTTCGCAAACGCCAAGAACGCCTTTGAGCGGGCCGTTTGCTGCTTCTTTGATGGCCGCGTTGACTTCGTCAACCGTGGTGTCACGGCCTGCAACGAAGGTCAGGTCAACCATGGAAACGTTCGGGGTCGGGACGCGGATCGCGGTACCGTCCAGCTTGCCTTTAAGTTCCGGAAGAACAAGGCCAACAGCCTTTGCAGCACCGGTCGAGGTCGGGATCATCGAAAGCGATGCCGCACGCGCACGACGCAGGTCTTTGTGCAGGCTGTCCACGGTGTTCTGGTCGCCGGTGAAGGCGTGAACGGTGGTCATGAAGCCCTTGGTGATGCCAACGGTCTTGTTCAGAACATCTGCAACCGGTGCAAGGCAGTTGGTGGTGCAGGATGCATTCGAAACGATGACGTCATCAGCGGTCAGGGTGTCGGAGTTAACACCGTAAACAACGGTCTTGATGTCGCCCTTTGCCGGGGCGGAAATCAGAACGCGCTTGGCGCCTGCGGTCAGGTGTTTGCCTGCACCAGCTTCGTCAAGGAAGATACCGGTGCACTCAAACGCGATGTCGACTTTAAGGTCAGCCCACGGCAGGTTCGCCGGGTCACGTTCAGAGCAAACCTTGATCGTCTTGCCGTCGATGACGAGGTTTTCGCCTTCGGCTTTGACGTCATTGGCCAGAACGCCATGAACGGAATCATATTTCAGAAGATGTGCGTTGGTGTTGACGTCACCCAGGTCGTTGATGGCAACAACTTCAACGTCGGTGCGGCCGCTTTCAACGATAGAACGCAGAACCAGACGGCCGATACGGCCAAAACCATTAATCGCTACGCGAATAGCCATTCATCCCTCCAAAATTATAATGATTGGTACCTGGGGAGTATCAATCACGGCTTAGGGTAAAGAACCCATAGAAAAAAGGCCGGATCGGCATGTTACCGATCCGGCCCTGTAAATTAAACCAGTTCCTTGGCCGCTTTGACCAGCGCGTCGGCGGTGATGCCGAAATGCTCGTAAAGGACCGGGGCCGGTGCCGAGGCACCAAAACCGTGCATGCCGATAACCTTGCCGTTATCGCCAACATATTTTTCCCAGCCAAAGACCGAAAGCGCTTCGATGGCAACGCGCGGTGCGCTGCCCAGAACGTCCTTGCGGTATTCCGGCGACTGGGCGTCAAACAGTTCCCAGCTCGGCAGTGAAACAACAGCGGCATTGATGCCGTCTGCTTTGAGTTTCGCCTGCGCGTCCATTGCGATCTCGACTTCCGAACCTGTCGCGATCAGGGTGACCTGACGGTCGCCATCGCAATCGGAAATCACATAACCGCCGCGTGCGACAAGGTTGTCTTCGCGGTATTCGGTGCGCAGAACCGGAAGGTTCTGACGGGTCAGTGCCAGAACGGTCGGGCCGGTTTCATTGGTGATCGACATTGCCCATGCTTCGGCGGTTTCAACCGCATCGGCCGGGCGGATCACGGTCACGTTCGGCATGGCGCGAAGCGACGCAACATGTTCGACCGGCTGGTGGGTCGGACCGTCTTCGCCAAGACCGATGGAGTCATGGGTCATGACGTAAACAACGCGCTGGTTCATCAGTGCCGAAAGACGGATCGCCGGGCGGCAATAGTCGGTGAACACCAGGAAGGTGCCACCATAAGGCAGAACGCCGCCATGCAGTGCCAGACCGTTCATGGCTGCTGCCATGCCGTGTTCACGGATACCGTAATAGATATAACCACCTTCATAACCGCCATCGGCGGTGATCGGTGCCTGAACACTGGTCTTGGTGTTGTTCGACCCGGTCAGGTCGGCAGAGCCGCCGATCATTTCCGGGATTGCCTTGGTCAGCACTTCGAGAACATTCTCGGATGCCTTACGGGTTGCGACCTTCGGCTTGTCTTCGGTGATCTGCTTTTTGTAGTCGTTGAAGGCTTCGATCCAGTTTTCCGGAAGCTTGCCTTCGATGCGGCGCTCGAACTCGTCTTTCAGGGCTGCTTCCAGACCTTCGAAACGCGAACCCCAAGCATTGAAGTCCTCGGCACCGCGTGCGCCCGCAGAAAGCCATGCGTCACGGACATCTGCCGGGATTTCAAACGGCTCGGAATCCCAGCCGAGTTTCTTGCGTGCACCAGCAAGTTCTTCGGCGCCAAGCGGGGAGCCATGCGTTGCCGACGTACCACCCTTGGTCGGTGCGCCAAAACCGATTTCGGTTTTGCAGGCAATCATCGACGGCGTGTTGGTGGTTTTGGCTTTGGCAATCGCGGCTTCGATCGCGGCCGGATCGTGGCCGTCGATCTGCTGAACGTCCCAGCCAGCAGCTTCAAAGCGCTTCTTGTGATCTTCGGAAGTCGAAAGCGAAGTCGGGCCATCAATCGAAATGCCGTTGTCATCGAACAGAACGATGAGTTTCGACAGTTTCATGTGACCGGCCATCGAAATGGCTTCCTGCGAAATACCTTCCATCAGGCAACCGTCACCGGCAATCACATAGGTGTAGTGGTCAACAACGCTGTCACCGAAGCGGGCATTCATGATGCGCTCGCCAAGGGCGAAACCGACCGAAGTCGCAATACCCTGACCCAGCGGGCCGGTGGTGGTTTCAATGCCTTCGCCGTGGCCGTATTCCGGGTGGCCCGCGGTGCGGTAGCCCATCTGACGGAAATTCTTGATCTGATCAAGATCGAAGTCTTCGTACCCGGTCAGGTGCAGAAGCGAATAAAGAAGCATCGAACCGTGACCTGCGGACAGGATGAAACGGTCGCGGTCCGGCCAGTTCGGGTGCTTCGGATCGAATTTCAAGAATTTGGTATAAAGAACAGTCGCAACGTCTGCCATGCCCATCGGCATGCCCGGGTGACCGGATTTGGCCTTCTCAACAGCGTCTGCCGAGAGGAAGCGGATGGCATTGGCCATGCGGTTGTGTTCTACTTGCGTCGTCATGTGATGCGGTTCCTGGGGGTTTCGCGGTCGGGCGATGAAAACACTTTTCCATTTATTAACGGAATTCGCGCGGAAGATGCCCTTACAGGGGGCATACGTCAACCGCTTCTATCGAAAATCTGCCATGTTATCTTGATTCAGATTAACCACGCCGCCCTTCGCCATCGCAGATTGACCGTACTGTTGACCAGTTTAGCGCGCCAGTTCTATGTTTTGAACACGGGCAGGGTATCGGGCATCGTTGATGCGGTTTGACTTCGCCGGGGCAAAACGGTTGTTGATCGGAATCTGTGATGTTAGGTTCAGGATCCATTAATTTGATTTGAATGGTTCACCGGATTTGTGCGGATACGCGAAGTAAAACCGCAGGAAGATATGCATCTTTCGAGGCTTTGCGACAAAGTAGCCCGTGCAAATCCGGTGAATCCAGAGGACAGACGTTATATTTGCAAACTCCTGCGTCAAAGCCCTTGGCCGGGATACCAGCCCGCCCGGCGGACTTTTCCTTGAATTTCACAAATATAACGTCTGCCATTCAAACCAAATTAATGGGTCCTGAACCTAAAATCAGCCATGATCATGACATCTTCGACAGGTCAGATCGGTTTTCGATGAGTCGCCGCAGACAATCGACGTCTGCGTTCTTTGGGTAAACAGCAAACATTCGGGTAGGGTTATGTCGCGGTTGCAACAGGCAAGTGATCGGCTGAAAGCAGCATTGGAACGTCTGGAAACGGCTGCGGAGTCGGCAATCGAAGCCAAAAGCCAGGCTACAGACGCTGACACGGCAGAGGTCGAAAACCTGCGCGGTCAACTTTCGGCACTCCGCGAAGATTATGATCGGCTTTGCCGCACCACCGAAACGGTTTCAAACCGCCTTGATGGCGCTGTTGATCAGCTCAAACTCGTCCTTGATGAAGAACCCGCAAAGAAACAGGCATAATTCATGGCACAGGTTTCCATTCGTATTAACGGTCGCAGCTACGACATCGCATGTGACGACGGCCAGGAAGAACGCATTCACGCGCTTGCCAGCTATGTCGACGAGCGGGTCAAGGAAATCTCCGATGCGGTGGGCCAGATCGGTGAACAGCGTCTGCTGGTCATGACAAGCCTTCTCATTGCTGATGAGCTCAGCATGGCACAGGAAAAACTCAATACCGGCCAAAGCCCGGCGGTTGCAGAGGTCGGCAGCCTGTCCGCCGCCGAAGGTGACGCGCTGGCAGAAAATATCGAAAGCATGGCCGAACGGGTCGAGGTGCTTGCCGATCGTCTTGGCAAAGGCTGATCAGGCGACTGTTTTCTGCTGCATGGCTGGTGTGATCACGGGCTGAATTCATGCAATCTACTTGAAATTCAGCTGGTCGAGGACTAAGTTCCGGTCGCTGACAGTTTGCGATGCGTCGTTCGCGGCGATCAAGAACCCAGCACAAGGGAGCTGCCCTGTTCGTCAGGTTCGCTAATTCCCGGGGCCGATGCTCATTTCTCTAGGGAGCTGTCCCTGTCGAGGCCGTGGTCTCGTTATACGGCGCCCACCTGCACTCGCAGGTCACGAGGAATTACCAAATGGCCAACGGCAGTGGTGGCTCCCGCTTATTCTGCTAAAACTCCCTTTTCCATTTCGTGATGCCGGTCATGCGTCCCGGGGCAGGGTGCATTAAACGAAACATGTCTGCCTGCTGGCTGACGCAATACAGGAAGCACAATGCGTTTACTTCATCTTGGCGACGTTCTGGGGCAGTCCGGTCGCAAGGCAGCGCTTGAAGCGCTCCCGATGCTACGTGATCGGTTGTCGGTTGATATCGCGGTGGTGAATGTCGAAAACGCAGCGCACGGCTTTGGCGTCACGGCAAAAATCTGCAAGGAATTCTATGATGCCGGTGCCGATGTCCTGACCACGGGCAATCATGTCTGGGATCAGCGCGAAATCATCGCCTATATCGACGAAGATGAAAAACTGCTGCGTCCCTGGAACTTCCCCGATGGGACACCGGGCAACGGCGATTATGTCTTCAAGACCAAGTCGGGCAAGAAGGTTTGCGTGATTAACATGATGGGCCGTCTGTTCATGGATCCGTTATCCTGCCCGTTCCAAGGCGCGGACAAGCTGTTTAACAAGCATAAGCTTGGCAAGAATGTCGATGCCGTGATCGTCGATTTCCACGCCGAAACCACGTCAGAAAAAATGGCGTTTGGCCATCATTGTGATGGGCGGGCGTCGCTTGTGCTGGGCACGCACACCCACGTGCCAACGGCCGATGCCCAGATCCTGCCAAATGGTACCGGCTATCAGACCGATGTTGGCATGTGCGGCGATTTTGATTCCGTCATTGGCATGAAAAAAGAAAACTCGGTTCGCAAATTCATCACCAAGATGCCGTCCGGCCGGTTCGAACCGGCAGAGGGCCCGGCAACGGTGTGCGGCGTCTATGTTGAAACCGATGACAAGACCGGCCTGGCAAAGCGGATTGAAGCGGTGCGTATCGGTGGCCGCCTTAAAGGCAGCTGGCCCAGCGCCTGACGCCCAAGGCAACAGTCAAAAGATCAAAGAAAAAGGCCCGCCAGATGACGGGCCTTTGTCGTTTCAGATATTGGCTGCAAATTACGCGGCGCGATCACGTGCCTGCTGACGCAGATCATCAAGGATGACAGTAATGCGCGTGCGCAGTTCACTGACTTTCTCGGATGCCGAACGCGACGTGTTCAGGACTTCGCCAGACAGCTGGCCGGTACGACCGGTTTCGTTGGCAACCTCGGCAATCGATGCCGACACCGCACGCGTACGGTCTGCCGCCCCACGCACGTTGCGCGTGATTTCGTCAGTTGCGGCCCCTTGCTGTTCAACTGCGGCCGAAATCGTCGTTGCAATCTCATTGAGGCTGTCAATGATCGAGCCGATCTCGCCAATGGCGGTGACAGACTCTCCGGTCGCTTTCTGAATGCCGGAAATCTGGCCCGAGATTTCCTCGGTCGCCTTTTCGGTCTGGTTGGCAAGATTTTTGACCTCTGCCGCGACAACCGCAAAGCCCTTGCCCGCATCGCCGGCACGTGCCGCCTCGATGGTGGCATTCAGTGCCAGAAGGTTGGTCTGCTCGGCAATGTCGGTGATCAGTGCGATCACCTCGCCAATGCGGCTTGCCGATTGCGACAGGCTGTTGACCAGTTCGTTGGTATGCTGGGCGCGTTGCGCGGCTTCGTTCGAAATACGCGTCGTTTCCGCCATCTGACGGTTAATCTCCGCGTTCGAACTTGAAAGCTGCTCGGTGGCGGAGGCAACAGTTTCAACATTGCCGGTGGCTTCATCGGCCGATTTCGACACCTCGTCACTCTGACCTGACACCAGTTCGGCACTGTCGGTCATCTGACCGGATACGCCTTGAAGCTGTTCGGCAAGGGTGGCGATTTCAGTCACCGCACTTTCGACCTCACCCTGCAGGGTATCAGCAAGTGACAGCAATTCATCGCGCAGTGCCTCGTTGCGTTCACGGTTCAGGCGTTCTTCCTCGGCCTGCATGTCGCGGACCTTGATCGCGTTTGCCTTGAACACATCAACCGCCCGGCCCATGGCAGAAATCTCGTCACTGCCACCTGATGGAACGGCCGCATCAAGGTCGCCATCAGCCAGCGAAATCATCGATTTCTGAAGACCGGCAAGGCGACGCAACAGGTTGCCACGCACATAAACCAGATAGATCAGAAGCGGAATAATGATCGCCGCGGCACCAACGCCGTACATCACCAGCGAGCTTTGCTGGGTCAGGGTGCTTGCGGTGTCGGCTGATTTGTCGACGCCGGATTGAAGATCGGCGACAAGCGCGTTCACACCATCTTCCATAGCAGCGGCAAATTCCGCACTGTCTTCAACGATGTCGATCTGGTCGTCGGCCAGTTTAAGTTCTTCGCTGCGAAGCGAAGAAATGCTTTTGCGGCCCATCGACAGCTTTTTGATGTCGCCAAGCAGGCCTTCATAGAATTTCTTGAGCTTCTCGTTCTCAAGTTCATTGATGGTATTGGCAACGACACCAACCGCCCCACGGACCTGAACACCCATAATGCGAAGTTGCATCCGATCATTCGATGATGCAGCGGACAGAACGGTATTGCTGATTTCAGCACCACTGTTGGCAAGCTGCAGGATCGGGGCCTGGGCTGCCATCAATTCATCGAGTTTGAACAGAAGTCCCTTGGTTGAGGCTTCCTGTTCATCGGTCAAGAAGGCGCCGGCCTGACGCAGGTCATGAACCTGACTGGTAACTTCGGTGATTTTGGTTTGGGATGCCGACAGGATCGGCTGGATCATCGAGTTGTATTTGCCGGTCAGTTGCTGGAACTTCGCAAGGGAATCCGAAAGTTGGCCTGCGACCTCGAAACGTTCAATCGTCGTGTCATGAAGTTCCTGAAGCGACTCAGCAAGGCTTTGGCCATTGGTCTCGATCACCGACAGCGTTTCTTCCGGAAGGCCCGACTGGCTCAGCACCGCAAGATTTTCCTGCAAGTTTGCAAGCATCACATCAAGGTCAGCCTTGACCGCCTGTTCTTCTTCAACGGTGGATGCCGCGATAATGCGTGGTGCGGAGGCCACAATTTTCGCACTGGTTGTTGCAAGCTGCTGGGCAGCAAACATTGGCGGAAGTTGCTCGTAGGCAATCGTGTCAAGCTGGTTGCCGAATTTGGTAAAAGAGAAGACCGATACGGCCGCAGCCAGGATTGCAATCAGACCGACAAGAAAGAAGGCACCCGCCAACTTTTCACGTACGCCAAGCCCTGCTTTGTTCGTCTTTGTTGAGTTTTTCTTTTTTGACGATGACGGCTTTGCGCCGCGCTTGAAACTTAAACCCATAATTAAACCTACCCCGTAGACCAAAGAGACAAGCGTCGCCACATGTGGTGCCGACGCATGTATGTACGTCGTCTGAACGTTTGTTCCCAGCCAAGCCACTTTGGGGAATACCCGATATCCGACCCTGAAAGGATCTCGGGAAATTTGGGGCCTGATCTATTATTATTGTTGTCCGATATAGCACAGGAATCGCATCGGGATCATGAATTTTCGGCCAAACCTGTACGGCTGTATAAAATTCAGGATTGCGCAAAGTGGCTTTTCGCAGTGCCTTGGCTTTATTTCGGATCGAAAGAGGCTGCTTTCAATGTGACCGTCAAACAAAAAGGCCCGCCATTGGCGGGCCTTTTGTCATCAAGTTTTGCCTGTGATCAGGACGCTGCGCGATCATGTGCCTGTTTGCGCAGATCATCCAGAATACCGTTGATCCGCGAACGCAGGTTTTCGACCTTCTGCGATGCATCCTGTGCAGTTGCCAGAACCTGACTGGACAGTTCGCCTGTCTTGCTGGTTTCATTGGCAACCTCGTTGATCGAGGCCGAAACAGAACGCGTGCGATCCGCAGCCCCGCGCACGTTACGCGTGATCTCGTCAGTGGCGGCACCCTGTTCCTCGACCGCAGCCGAGATGGTGGTCGCGATCTCATTGATGTTTTCAATGATACGGCCGATATCGCCGATGGCATTGACGGACTCACCGGTGGCTTTCTGAATACCCGAAATCTGGCCAGAAATTTCCTCGGTGGCTTTTTCCGTCTGGTTGGCAAGGTTCTTGACCTCGGCAGCAACAACCGCAAAGCCCTTGCCCGCATCCCCGGCACGTGCCGCCTCGATGGTGGCGTTCAGGGCCAGAAGGTTGGTCTGCTCGGCAATGTCGGTGATCAGTGCGATCACTTCGCCAATGCGGTCTGCAGACTGCGACAGGCTGACCACCAGTTCGTTGGTTTCCTGTGCACGGTTGGATGCTTCGTTCGAGATACGGGTCGATTCCGCCATCTGACGGTTGATTTCCGCATTCGATGCCGACAGCTGTTCGGTCGCAGCAGCAACAGTTTCAACGTTGCCGGTCGCTTCCTGTGCAGAGCTTGCAACTTCTTCGGTCTGGCCCGAAACCAGTTCCGCACTTGACGTCATCTGGCCGGAAACGCCCTGAAGCTGATCACCAAGTGCCGCGATTTCGTTCACGGCACTTTCAACTTCGTTCTGCAGGGTGTCGGCCAGTGCCAGCAACTCGTCACGAAGTGCTTCGTTGCGTTCATGGTTAAGGCGTTCTTCCTCGGCCTGCATGGCCTGGACCTTAAGGGCGTTGTCCTTAAAGACGTCAACCGCACGGCCCATGGCGCTGATTTCGTCATTGCCCTTGGACGGCACGACGACATCAAGATTGCCATCAGCAAGCTGAACCATGGTTTTCTGCAAACCACCAAGGCGGCGCAGAACGTTGCCACGGACATACAGCACATAAATCGCAAGCGAGATAATGATGGCTGCGACGGCGACAACAAACAGGGCGGTCAGGCTCTGTTTCTCGACAACCTTCGCCTGGGCGGCGGCATCATTGACTTCTGCATTCAGACCGGCAACCAGTTCGGCAACGCTGTTACGCATTGCGTTGGCATATTCGCCACTCTGCACGACAAGCGCCTGGCTTTGTTCGGTGGCCTCAAGTTCACGTTTGCGAAGATCTGGCAGGCTGCCTTCACCAACCGACAGTTTCTGCATCTTGTCGATCAGATCGACATAGAATGCCTTGAGGCGATCGTTATCAAGCTCATCAAGCTTGCTAAGCGCATCGGTGTACGTTCCGCGAATACGCACCGGAATGATCGACAGGCGAACCGCCTGGGTTTCCGTGGTGCTGGAAATGATCATGTTTGATGCGGCAGAACCGAGACGCTCGATATCAAGGATCGGCGTGCGCGTCTCGATCGCTGATGCGAACTTCTGGAAGGACGCAAGAATTTCTTCTTTGTCCGCGCTGTATTTCTTTGATGGATCTTCTTCAAAGGACGCGGCGAATTCGCTGCCTTGGGCGATGTCGTTTTGGGTATAGGACAGCACCGGCTTTAAGGTGTCACCATACCGTTTCGCCAGATTCTGGAACTCTTCGAGTTTCGCGGCTTTTTCGTCGCTGATCTGGAAACGTTCCTGGGTCACGTCGTGCAGCTGTTTGAGGTTGTCCTCAAGCAGGGCGCGATTGTCGTTGATGCTTGCAATTACCGCGGGCATAAAGCCGGTCGCCTCAATTTCGGCGATGCGGACACTAAGCTCTTCAAGACGAACCGCAAGCTCATCGTTAATCGCGGTTTCTTCTTCCGGATTGGCGGCGGCCACGATGCGCGGCGCAATGGCGACAATTTCTGCACTTCCTGTTGCCAGTGACTGAGCCGCGGCAATCGGCGGAAGCTTTTCTTCGGTAATGGTATTAAGCGCACTACCGAACTGATTGAAGGAAATAGCACCGACAATGGCAGAAATCACTGCCATCAATCCGACCACAGCAAACGATATCAAAAGTTTGCTTTGGACCCCGAATTTAGTTCCCATTCTATCTAACCTTTTTTCCTGGCTGTTTCCGTATGGCTTCTTTGTCCATTCCGGTTGTTTCTGGCACCGCAGGATCATATGCAGTCCTGCGTTAGGCGACAGCTTGGCCCTAGAGAGTATTCTGCTTTAGTTTAATATCTACACCAGAGAACATTAATGAAAGAATATCAAGACGTCTGCAACATCTATCCGCGTATAGTGCACGACTATCCCCGGATAGGTTGATCATAATTTCGATGCATTAATCTCCAAAAACCTGACCCTTACGCCCGATATTTGGCGATCTCGCCAAGCATGGCTGGACCTTGCTGGGTAAACAGGATATAGGAGCGGTCGAAATTTTCGTTCGCGTATGTCGCAGATATGAATGTGTCATCCTGCACATGCCCGGACGGGCTGGTCTGTCAGGGAACGCCCGTATGACCGGCGTGGTATCACCCGATACCGTTCCACTTCGAATTCATTGACGACAGGTTACAGGTTATGGCCGGCCATTCCCAATTTAAGAACATCATGCACCGCAAAGGTGCGCAGGATAAAAAGCGCGCCAAGATCTTCACCAAACTCGCGCGTGAAATCACTGTTGCCGCGAAAATCAGCGAAGACATCGACAGCAACCCGCGTCTGCGTGCCGCGATTTCTGCGGCTCGTGCCCAGAATATGCCCAAGGACAACATCGATCGTGCCATCAAAAAGGCGACCGGTGCAGGCGAAGGTGATAACTACGAAGAAGTCCGCTACGAGGGTTATGGCACCGCTGGCGTTGCCGTCATCGTCGAAGCACTGACCGACAACCGTAACCGTACCGCATCCGAAGTACGTGCTGCCTTTACCAAGCATGGCGGCAACCTGGGTGAAACCGGTTCGGTCGGTTTCATGTTCAACCGTGTCGGCGAAATCGTCTATCCGATCGACAAGGCCGATGCTGACGAAATCTTCGAAGCAGCCCTTGAAGCCGGTGCTGCGAATGCAGAGTCCGATGATCAGAACCACATCATCGACACCGAGATCGAAGACCTCAACGCTGTGCGCGAAGCCCTGACCGAAAAATTCGGCGATCCGGAAAGCGCAAAGCTGGTCTTCCGCGCCACCACCGAAGCCGACATTTCAGTCGAACAGGCGCAAAGCATCATGAAACTTGTCGATGTGCTTGAAGATAACGACGACGTCCAGAATGTCTGGACCAACGTTAACTGGACCGACGAAATCGTCGCTGGTCTCGATAACTAATTAATATTTGCCAACACCCGCCTTTCGCTTTTGAATGGCGGGTGTTTTGTATCTGGAACCCGCTTTTTTGGGGGATGTAGTGGTCAGAGTGCTCGGGATTGATCCCGGTCTGCAACGAACCGGTTGGGGCGTCATTGACCTCGATAACAATCGTATGCGCCATGTCGCCAATGGCGTGGTGACGTCCACCCAGTCATTGACCCTTGCCGAACGCCTTGATCAACTACACACCGGCCTGATCGAAGTGATCCGGATCTGGACACCCGACGAGGCGGCGGTCGAAGAAACGTTCGTCAATAAAAACCCGGTTTCGACCCTGAAACTGGGGCAGGCGCGTGGTGTTGCACTGCTTGCGCCTGCACGTAGCGGCATTCCGGTAACGGAATATACACCCAATGCCGTCAAAAAGACTGTGGTTGGTGCTGGTCATGCTGCCAAACAGCAGGTCGAAATGATGGTTTCAACCCTGCTGCCGGGATGTGACATTGCCGGGCCGGATGCCGCAGATGCCCTTGCGGTTGCCATATGCCACGCGCAACATGCCGGGAACCGGTCGCTTGCCAATTCGATGGCAGCACACCCAACACGAAACGGGAGAAAATACAGGTGATCGCCAAACTGCGCGGAATTGTGGATTTCATCGGCGAAGACAGCGTCATTATCGATGTCAACGGCGTGGGCTATCTTGTTTTTGCCTCCCGCCGCACGCTTTCGATGTTGCCGCCAAAGGGCGGGGATGCCGGCCTGATGATCGAAACCCACGTTCGCGAAGATCACATTCATCTCTATGGCTTTGCCGATAACGCCGAAAAGCAATGGTTTGCCTTGCTTACCACCGTGCAGGGTGTCGGTGCCAAGGTTGCACTCGCCCTGTTGTCGGTTCTGACGCCCACCGATCTTTTGCGCGCACTGGCCGCCCAGGATACCACGGCCCTTTGCCGCGCACCGGGAATCGGCCCCAAGGTCGCAACCCGTATTGTTGGCGAACTTAAAGACAAGGCCGCAAAACTGAACCTTGGCCCGGTTGCGGCCCCGGCGGCCCCCGCCGTCGAAGACGCAAAGCCAGCCGCAAAATCCAAGAAATCAGCCAAGGCCACCACAGATGTGAGCATCGACACAGCGCCAGCCGAACCGGTTGTAGATGATAGTGTCGTTTTGGCGGACGCGGTTTCGGCACTGGTCAATCTTGGCTATGGCCGGTCCGAGGCATTTGGTGCGGTGGGCAAGGCCGCCCAGCAGGCGGGCGACGACAAGTCGATCGATACCCTGATTCGTCTGGGACTAAAGGAGCTTAGCGCGTGAGCGAAGAAGAAGACCGTCTGCTCAGTGGTGAGCGCCGCGAAGAAGATCATCAGGATGGATCGCTGCGTCCCCGTCGGCTTGACGATTTTACCGGCCAGAAAGAAGTCCGTGAAAACCTTGATGTCTTCATCAAGGCTGCCAGTGCGCGCGAAGAAGCCATGGACCATGTCCTGTTCTTTGGCCCGCCGGGGCTTGGCAAAACCACGCTTTCGCAAATTGTTGCCAGTGAACTCGGTGTCGGCTTTCGCGCAACATCCGGCCCGGTAATTGCCAAGGCCGGTGATCTCGCCGCCCTTCTGACCAACCTGCAGCCGCGCGATGTTTTGTTCATTGATGAAATTCACCGTCTGAACCCGGCGGTGGAGGAAATCCTTTATCCAGCAATGGAAGACTTCCAGCTTGATCTGATCATCGGCGAAGGGCCGGCTGCGCGCTCTGTGCGGATTGATTTGCCGCCCTTTACCCTGGTGGGTGCCACCACGCGTTCGGGTCTTCTGACCACGCCGCTCAGGGATCGTTTTGGTATTCCGCTGCGCCTTCGGTTCTACGAGCCCGAAGAACTGGTCAGCATCGTTGCCCGTGGTGCACGGCTTTTGAATTTCGACATGACCGAAGAAGGTGCGATGGAAATCGCCCGTCGGTCACGCGGCACGCCGCGTATTGCCGGTCGCTTGTTGCGTCGCGTACGTGATTTCGCGGCCGTGGCGGAAAAATCGCCGGTCGACAAATTCATTGCCGATGCGGCCCTGACCCGGCTTGAGGTCGATAACCTTGGTCTTGATAGCCAGGACAGACGATACCTTAATTGTATCGCCAGCAACTATGGCGGTGGTCCGGTTGGGGTCGATACATTGGCCGCCGCCCTGTCCGAAGAACGCGATACCATCGAAGACGTGATCGAACCTTATCTGCTGCAACAGGGCCTGATCCAGCGTACCCCGCGCGGGCGCATGCTGGGTGTTAAGGGCTTCAAGCATCTTGGGCTGACCCCGCCACGCCAAGCAGGCGGGATGCCGCTTTCCGATCTGTTTGACGGGCAGGCGGGGGAAGAATCCTGATGGCCCAACAAGATCACGACGCCATTCTTGGCCGCTTCGAAGGCAAGCGGCATATCTATCCGCTGATTGTCTATTACGAGAACACAGATGCCGGTGGCGTTGTCTATCACGCCAACTATTTAGCGTTCGCCGAACGGGCACGTTCAGCGATGCTTAACCTGTTGGGCTTTACCAATCGAAATATTGCAGAACGCCACAAAGTTGCCATAGCCGTTCGACAGTGTACGCTCGACTTTAAACGCCCTGCGCTTTTGGAAGACCGTATTTCGGTCGAAAGCCGGGTGATCAAGGTTGGGGGCGCATCGCTTGGTTTTGAACAAAAGATTATGCGGGGCGACGACGAACTGGTGGTGATCGAGATTTATCTCGCCTGCATGTCGTTGGAAGAACTTCGGGCACAACGTCTGCCCGACGAACTAAGAACAGTATTTAATAGTTGTCTTGATGTGACAAAGGACTGACGGGAATATGGAAAATCAAGTGGTCGACGCGGTAACGCTGGGGCAGTCGGTCATGGCACATGATATGTCTCTTTGGGGACTTTTCATGCAGGCTGGGCTGGTCGTCAAAACAGTGATGATCGGTCTTTTGCTGGCTTCTGTCTGGGTTTGGGCGATTGTCTTCGAGAAAATCCTGCGATTGCGCAAATTGCGCGCCCAGGCAAACACCTTCGAAGAAGCCTTCTGGTCGGGTGGATCACTTGAAGATCTGTATGACCGTATCGCCGACAAGCCGCGCGATCCGATGTCAGCCATCTTTGTTTCGGCCATGCGCGAATGGCGCCGTTCGAACGCAAAGGGTGTCCATGGCGACACCATGCGTGCCCGCCTTCAGCAGCGCCTTGAAAAATCCATGGAAATTACTCTTGGTCGTGAAATGGACCGGGTGGAACGGTATATGACCTTCCTGGCATCCGTTGGTTCGACCGCACCGTTTGTTGGTCTGTTCGGCACGGTCTGGGGCATCATGGTTTCGTTCCAGTCGATCGCCGCATCAAAGAACACCTCGCTTGCGGTTGTCGCACCGGGTATTGCCGAGGCCCTTTTTGCAACGGCCATGGGCCTTGTTGCTGCGATCCCTGCTGTGGTTGCCTATAACAAGATTTCCAGCGACTTGAACCGTTACAGCAACCGCCTCGAAGCTTTCGTGGACGAGTTCTCCTCGATCCTTTCGCGCCAACTTGACGACACGAGAGACTGATTATGGGCGCACAGCTTGCCAAATCAGGCGGAGGACGCCGTCGCGGTCGCCGGAGTAACCGGCGGGCAGCGATGAGTGACATCAACGTCACCCCGATGGTCGACGTCATGCTGGTGTTGCTGGTGATCTTCATGGTCGCAGCCCCGCTGATGACGGTCGGGGTCGAGGTTGATCTGCCGGAAACCAGTGCCGCACCGATGACCGGTCAGGACGAGCCGCTGGTGGTGTCGGTCTCTGCCGAAGGCACGATCTACATCATGGATAGCGAAATCGCGCAGGACACCCTGACCGAAAAGCTTGCCGCCATTACTGACAACAAGGCCGATACCCGCATCTTTGTCCGCGGGGACAAGACGATTGATTATGGCCGTGTGATGGAAGTCATGGGCCTGATCAAGGATGCCGGTTTCACCAAAGTCGCCCTGATCGCCGAATTGCCGGCAAAGGGTTCGTAAACGAATCATGCTGCGTTACGCTCTCATATCGTTTGGTCTGCACGCTGTCCTGTTTCTGGTGGCGTGGCTTGGGCTGCCTGATCTGTTTGATGAAACACCGTTGGAATTGCAGTCCATTTCGGTTGAAGTCGTGACAGTTGACGAATTTTCCGCGGCCCCGACCAAGGCTTTGCCAAAACCGGAACCGAAAGAGGAACCGAAACCAAAGCCGACCCCGAAGCCGGAACCCAAGCCAGAGCCGAAACCGGAACCAAAGCCGGAACCCAAGCCTGAGCCGAAGCCCGAACCAAAACCGGAGCCCAAGCCAGAGCCGAAGCCTGAGCCAAAACCGACACCAAAGCCGGAACCGGTTCCGACGCCAGACGTTAAAAAAGAGCCGGAGCCAAAACCGGAGCCGACTGAGCTTGCCGCTGTAAAGCCGGAATCCAAGCCGACGCCGCCGAAACCGGAACCGGTCAAAAAGCCGGAGCCGAAAAAGGAAGAGCCGAAGAAACGCGATCTCATGAGCGTTCTTAAGGATGTCAGCAAGCTTAAGGAAACGGCAGAAGCCACACCGGAGCAGCAGCCAGACGAAACGCCGGAAGAAAATGCCAGCGAGGTTGT
This sequence comes from Thalassospira profundimaris WP0211, assembly GCF_000300275.1. Classification (GTDB taxonomy): domain Bacteria; phylum Pseudomonadota; class Alphaproteobacteria; order Rhodospirillales; family Thalassospiraceae; genus Thalassospira; species Thalassospira profundimaris. Next base: position 156,841 of record NZ_AMRN01000008.1, read on the forward strand.
CGCGACCAGGCTTGATGCCAATCTGACCATGAGCGAGCTTGATGCCGTAAAACGTCAGATCGAAAAATGCTGGAGCCCCCCGGCCGGGGCCAAGGAGGCGGGCAACTTTGCGGTTGAAATTCATGTCAGCGCAAACCCGGACGGAACCGTCCGTTTGGCGCGGATTAGCAATCTGAACGAAATCCAGGGCGACACTTCCCGCCGTACGATTGCAGAAAGCGCGCTTCGAGCAGTGCTAAATCCGCAATGCAGTCCTCTAAAACTGCCGCTGGATAAATACGAAATGTGGCGCACATTCACGTTCAATTTTGACATGCGTGAAATGCTGGGCCTTTAACGACCAAGTTCTTGAACACGCGTGGAAAATAGCGAGGCAGGATGACGATCAAGACCAACGCAATAAAACGATTTTGGGCTAAAGGCAGTGTCGCGGCACTGTGCGCCCTTGCCGTTGTCGCTGGCCTGAATGTCGGGTTCATGTCGCCGGCAAAGGCGGAACTCCGGATTGATATTACCCGGGGCGAATTGAAGCCGATGCCAATTGCCGTCACCCGCTTCCCGGGCGAAGGCGTTGCCGAAACCGAGATCGGTCAGAACATGACCCAGGTGATTGCCGCAGATCTCGAACGTTCGGGCCTGTTTTCACCGATTGATGAAAAGGCATTCATTCAGAGTGCTGCATCATTGGCGGTAAACCCGAACTTCGCCGAATGGCGGGCCATCAATGCGCAGGCCCTGGTGAACGGTCGTGTTGTGACCGAACCAAATGGTCTTCTGCGTGTCGAATTCCGCCTGTGGGATGTTTTGGCTGAAACCCAGATGTCTGGCGTTGCGTATCGTACGCAGCCAAACAACTGGCGTCGGATTGCTCACAAGATTGCGGACGAGATTTACAAACGTATCACCGGTGAAACCGGCTATTTCGATACGCGCGTTGTCTACGTCTCTGAATCCGGTCCGGCCGATAACCGGACCAAACGACTGGCCATCATGGATCAGGACGGTGCAAACCACCGGTTCCTGTCTGATGGACGGTTCCTCGTGCTGAACCCGCGCTTCTCGCCGACGGCACAGGAAGTGGTTTATATGTCGTACTTTAACGACAAGCCGCGCGTTTATGTTTTGGATATAGATACCGGCGAGTTGGAATTGCTGGGTGATTTTCCGGGGATGACCTTTGCGCCCCGATTCGCGCCAGACGGGAACTCGGTTGTGATGTCACAAGCGCTTGACGGGAACAGTGAAATTTATGGACTGGACCTGCGCACGCGTGAAAAGCGTCAATTGACGCGCCATCCGGCCGTGGATACCTCGCCTTCCTATTCTCCGGACGGGTCTCGCATTGCGTTCAACTCCGACCGCAGTGGGGCACAACAACTTTATGTGATGAATGCCGATGGTGGGGGCGTACAGCGCATCAGCTTCGGTGGTGGACGTTATGCCACCCCGGTCTGGTCGCCGCGCGGAGACCTGATCGCATTCACCAAATCCGAAGGAGGTCGTTATTATATCGGCGTCATGCGGCCAGACGGCAGTGGAGAAAGGCTGCTGGCCGAGGGTTACCTCGTTGAGGGACCAACATGGGCACCGAACGGTCGAGTTTTGATGTACTACCGCCAGCACCCGTCCAGGGACGGGACCAAGGATCGCTATCGTTTGTATTCGATTGATCTTACCGGTTATAACGAGCGAGAGATCGTTACACCGGCGGATGGGTCGGATCCTGCATGGTCGCCCTTGATTCCCTGATATCTCAAGAGTATAGTCATCGCGAAGCACTGAATGCGATTCGCTTTAATCGCGGGCATTTTCGGTGTCGCGAGACATGGAAAACACCAACCTCGGGCGAATGCGTCCGGTGTTAAGGGGAAAACTTAAATGAAACTTCGTATTCTGAGCGTTTTTGCTGCTGCCGCTCTTCTGGCTGCTTGTGAAACTGCACCTGATAGCACGGCAACCACTGGTGGCGACGGTGCAAGCACTTCTTCCAGCGCATCGACTTCGACTTCTTTGGCTGAAAGCAGCCCTGAGTGGTTCGCTGTCAACGTTGGTGACCGCGTCTTCTTTGGTTTCGACAAATACGATCTTGCCGGTGAAGCACGTCGCACCCTCGAACTGCAGGCTGCTTGGCTGAAGAAATATCCGCAGTACAAAGTTGTTGTTGAAGGTCATGCCGACGAGCGCGGCACCCGTGAATACAACCTTGCACTCGGCGAACGCCGCGCGAACTCGGTCAAAGATTACCTGATCGCTCTGGGCATCGACCCGTCGCGCATCGAGACCATTTCTTATGGTAAAGAGCGCCCGGTTGCTCTTGGCCATGACGAAGAAAGCTGGGCTAAAAACCGCCGCTCTGTATCGGTTATCCGTTAAGCGCGTGCAGGTGAAAGCCTGACTTGAAGATCAAGGCGCCTGTCCCGTTTGGGGCAGGCGCCTTATTTTTGCCGCCTGAAAATGTTTGAAAGTCACGACAGGTATTTCCATAGTGAACCTTCAAAGACTGAATTGACGAAAAAGGACCCGAAAATGATCCGCGTTCGATCCGCCATTTCGCCAAAGAACCGCAACGTCCTGATGGCTCTTGCCGTCGGAGCTGTGTTTGGCATGACATCACTCGGGTCCCAGCCGGTTCACGCGCAAGACGCCAACATGTCGCGTCAGGTAGAACAATTGCGCAAGGACCTCGATCTTTTGCAGCGTTATGTCTATCGCGAAGGCACCGGTGATGCCGCACAGGCCGCTGTCTCGGGTGGTGATGGCGGCGGGGCTGCAACCCCGGCTGCAGCGCGCCAACAGGTCCAGATCAGTGCACTGGAACGCACGACCACCCAACTGACCGGTCAGCTTGAAGAATTCGACTACCGCATTCGCAAGATGGAAGACCGCCTGGAACGTCTGGTGGCCGATATTGATTTCCGCCTTAACCAGCTTGAAAGTGGCGGCGTTGCGACCAGTGGCGCAAACGCCGGTGGGGCAACTGCACCACTTGCTGGGGGCACGGCTGTACAAGGTGCCAATAACTCTGCCGCCAACAGCGCACCGGGGGCTGCCGGTTCGGGTGAGTCTCTGAATGAACGCGGCACCCAGCTGTTTGGCGTGATTGAAAGCGAAGGCCAGCCGCCGCAAATTCCAAGCGGGGCTGCCGCATCCAACGCATCCGCACCAACTCAGAGTGCTGCGGCAACCACCGGCACGCCTGAAGAACAGTATCGCGAAGCCTTTGGCCTTCTGCGCAAACAGGATTTCCAGGCCGCCGAACAGGCGCTGGGCAATTTCGTCAGCAACCATCCCAACGATCCGCTGGCGGGCAATGCGCAATACTGGTTGGGTGAAACCTATTATGTGCGTGGCCAGTATGAAAATGCTGCCATCGCCTTTACCGAAGGTTTCCAGACCTACCCCGACAGCACCAAGGCACCCGATAACCTTCTGAAGCTTGGCATGTCGCTGGCTAATCTTGGCAAGAACGAAGATGCCTGCACGGCCTTTGGTCACCTGATCGACAATTTCCCGAACGCCTCGAACGTCGTTCTGGACCGCGCCCGTCAGGAACGCCAGAACCGTGGATGTCCGCAGTAAACCCTGCGTATGACAGACCGATGATCGGCAACCTTACGACATCAGAAAATCAAAATACGGCGTCCGGTGGATCTCCACTGGACGCCGTTGTCTTTGATAGACTGATGATGGCGTTCGCCCCGTTTGAAACCGCCCCTGAAATCCTTGTTGGTGTCTCGGGCGGGGCCGACAGCATGGCGCTTGCACTGCTGGCCCATGACTGGTGTCAGGCACAAGGCGGGCGCCTGGTCGCCGTCACGGTTGACCATGGTCTGCGCAAGGCCGCCTCTGACGAGGCCCGCTGGGTCGCAGCCGAACTTGCTCGCCATAACATCGAACACATCACCAAACACTGGCAGGGCGAAAAGCCAAAAGGTGCCGTGCAGGAAAAGGCGCGCCAGGCCCGCTATCAGATTTTTGATGACCTGATGCGTGATACCGGCATTTTCCATCTATTGGTTGCCCATCATGCAGGCGACCAACGCGAAACCATTGCCATGCGCCGCGATCGCGGCACGACACCGATTGGGCAGGCCGGAATGTCTGCGCGCCGCTATCTGCGATATGGCCGGGTGCTGCGCCCGCTTTTGGGTGTTGCCAAGACTGACTTGGTGGCGACCCTTACGGCACGCGGACAGGCGTGGATCGAAGATCCTTCCAACATCGACGACAAGTTCGAGCGTGTGCGCGTGCGCAGGGCGTTTGCGGCGGGGGCATCGCACCCGCCCGATATAAACGCCGACGCATCGGCGCGCCGTGATATTGAAACGGGCATTGGACGATTGCTGGCCGCGGCAGTGACCTTGCATGCGAACGGTGTTGCGATCCTTAATCCAGATGTGCTGCTTGACCCGGAGGCTGATCGCAACGCCGCGATCCATGCACTGGGGCAGGTGGTGCGTACGGTTGGGGGCGCAGGATATATGCCTGCGCTTGATAAACTGCGCGGTGCGCTGGATCGCCTTGGTGCGGATAAAACAGCCCGCATCAGTCTGGGCGGCTGCGTCTTGCATGGTCGGAAAGGCGGGATCTGCGTTTATCGCGAATTTGGCCGAATGGCGCAGGATCCGATTGCGTTGGATACCGAATCACTCACACGATCTTTGGTTGTGCGGTTTGATAACCGCTTTGAATGGCAGGCAGATGACGCTGATCTGTCGGGGCAAACTGGACGTTGGATCGCCCCGCTTGGCCTTTGTGATGTGTTTCACACGAAGTCTTTTCGCGCCTCATTGGGCGAAATTGCACCATTTATTGGTAATTTACCGCGCGCGGCCCTTGCATCCATGCCTGCACTCTACGATAAAGAAGGCTTGTTATCTGTTGGCGGGCTTGAGGTTTCGGAGCTTTCCGACGTACTATCCGCCGCCGGTTGCGGACGGCCTCTGGGCAGGGGCCTGATCGCGTCTGGTGGCAGTTGGCAGTTTGCGCCGCAAGTACCTTTGTGGGAAAGTGGTTTCAAATCGTCACCGAAACCCGACAACCTACTTGCGTAAGCGGGGCTTATGACTATTTGATTGTCAGACCCTGCGCAGGAAGTTTTGCGTCACGGCACACACAAATTGCGACCAGTAGCTTGGAATGAATATGGGAAAAAATCTCGCACTGTGGGTTATTATCGCCATCCTTTTGGTGGCGCTGTTTAACCTGTTTCAGTCGCCCTCCGGACGGTCCGGTCAGTCGTCGCTGGCATTTTCGGACTTCCTGGCCGAAGTGGATTCAGGTCAGATTTCCGAAGTCACCATCCAGGGCAACAACCTGACTGCAGAAACGCGCGACGGTCGCTCTGTTAATGTTTACACCCCGGATTATCCGAACCTCGTTGAAAAGCTGAACGACAAGGGCGTGCGCATCATCGCACAGCCTGAAGAAAGCCTGTCTCCGTTGATGAGCGCTTTGATCAGCTGGTTCCCGATGCTTCTGATCATCGGTGTCTGGATCTTCTTCATGCGCCAGATGCAGGGCGGCGGCGGTAAGGCCATGGGCTTTGGCAAGTCCAAGGCCAAGATGCTGACCGAGAAGTCCGGCCGCGTGACCTTCGAAGATGTCGCCGGGATTGAAGAAGCCAAAAGCGAACTTGAAGAAGTCGTCGACTTCCTGCGCGATCCGCAGAAGTTCCAGCGCCTTGGCGGTAAAATCCCCAAAGGCATGCTGCTTGTCGGTCCTCCGGGTACCGGTAAAACGCTGCTGGCACGTGCGATTGCCGGCGAAGCAAACGTTCCGTTCTTCACCATCTCGGGTTCTGACTTCGTTGAAATGTTCGTTGGTGTCGGTGCATCGCGTGTGCGTGACATGTTCGAACAGGGCAAGAAAAACGCACCTTGCATCATCTTCATCGATGAAATCGACGCTGTAGGCCGCCATCGTGGTGCCGGTCTTGGCGGCGGTAACGATGAACGCGAACAGACGCTCAACCAGCTCCTCGTCGAGATGGATGGTTTCGAAGCCAACGAAGGTGTGATCCTTGTGGCTGCAACCAACCGTCCGGACGTTCTGGACCCTGCATTGCTGCGTCCGGGTCGTTTCGACCGTCAGGTCGTTGTGCCGAACCCGGATCTGGAAGGCCGTGAACGCATTCTCGGTGTTCATGCGCGTAAAGTTCCGCTGGGTCCGGATGTCGATCTGCGCACGGTTGCACGTGGTACCCCGGGCTTCTCGGGTGCGGATCTGGCAAACCTTGTCAACGAGGCGGCTTTGCTTGCCGCCCGTCTTGGCAAGCGCGTTGTCACCATGGCTGATTTCGAAAACGCCAAGGATAAAGTCATGATGGGGGCTGAACGTCGCTCCATGATCATGACCGATGACGAGAAAAAGCTGACCGCCTATCACGAAGGTGGCCACGCACTGGTCGCGCTCCATACGCCTGCGTCTGATCCGATCCACAAGGCCACCATCATCCCGCGCGGCCGCGCACTGGGTATGGTGATGCGTCTGCCGGAACGTGATCAGGTGTCCAAGTCCTACGAACAGCTGATTTCCGACCTTGCGGTTGCCATGGGTGGCCGCGTTGCCGAGGAAATCATCTTTGGCAAGGACAAGGTCACCACGGGGGCATCTTCGGACATCAACATGGTGACGCAATATGCGCGCAAGATGGTGACCGAGTGGGGCTTCTCCGACAAGCTTGGGAATGTCAAATACGTTGATAACCAGGAAGAAGTGTTCCTTGGTCACAGCGTTGCCCAGCACAAAAACGTTTCGGAAAAAACAGCACAGCTGATTGACGAAGAAGTCCGTCGTTATTCCGACGAGGCGTATGAATTCGCCAAGCGCGTTCTGACCGAACATCTTGATGACCTGCACAAGCTTGCAAAAGGTCTTCTGGAATATGAAACCCTGTCGGGCAAGGAAATCGACGCGCTGCTGCGTGGCGAGGAAATTAACCGTCCGGGCCATTCTTCGGGTGGCGGCAAGGATGCAGGTGGCGGACGTCGCTCCACGGTGCCAAGCACCGGCGGTGCCCGCAAGGATAACCCTGGTGACGGCGGCGGGGACCTCTCCCCGGAACCGCAACCGGGAAGCTAACAGAAAGAGACTGATGGACGAGATCAAACGATCGGTCCTGCGAAGCCCCGCCGATGTGCGGGGCTTTGCCGATTTTGAAGGACCGCTTTACTACGCACCGACCGGTTTCATCGACCATGCCGATGATCCCAATACCTTGCCACTTGCCGGATCACGCCGGGGTTTTTCGGCACTTGAAATCATCCGTCGCCGCGAAGGTGGCGGTGCCGAAAGCATGATCTTGCCGCTCCTTGCCCTTGAAGGCTGGGTGCAAAACAGTGGCCGGGTTGATGAAATCAATGCCGTGCTGGACCGCCTGATGGCCAAACGCCCGGATTATGCCGGGCTTGATATGGCGTCCTGCCATGTGATGGGCATCATCAATGTCACACCTGACAGCTTTTCCGATGGCGGCGATTACAACACCACCGAACAGTCTGTGGCACGCGCCATGGCGATGATAGAGCAGGGCGCATCAATCATTGATGTCGGCGGCGAATCAACCCGTCCGGGGGCAGATACCGTTTCCGAGGACGAGGAAATCAATCGTGTGGTCCCGGTGATCCGCGAACTGGCATCCAAGGGGCACGTCGTTTCGATCGACACCCGCCACGCGGGCGTGATGGAAGCCGCGATTGAGGCCGGTGCAGCGATCATTAATGACGTGACGGGCCTTGAGGGCGATGAACGCTCGATGGAGGTAGCAGCTGCATCTGGCAAACCTGTGATGCTGATGCATATGCAGGGTGAACCGGGCACCATGCAGGCCGACCCGAAATATGATTGCGCGGTGCTTGATATCTATGACTATCTGCTCGATCGCATCGAAAGCTGCGAGCGGGCGGGTATTTCACGCGATCGCATCTGCATCGATCCGGGCATCGGCTTTGGCAAGACGTTGTCGCACAATCTTGAACTGCTGTCGCGCTTGGCCATTTTCCATGGATTGGGCTGCCCGATCCTGCTGGGAACCTCGCGCAAGTCATTCATCGGCAAGATTGATCCCAAGGCCGACCCGAAGCAGCGCCTGGGTGGTTCAATCGCGTCTGCGGTCAATGGATGGCGTCACGGGGTTCAGATGATCCGCGTGCATGATGTGCCCGAAACCGTGCAGGCGATTTCTGTGGCCAGTTCCACATCTATTGTATGATGGTGTGTTCGGCGCATCCTTTGCACGTATAACTTGTCATTTTATCGGCATCGTTTAAAACATGGCTCGCAATCGCAAGGAGGCTTGGCTTCTGATCGATTGCGAGCTTTTTTGCGGCAAGTTCGATTCTGGCATTTTCTGACCATTTAAGGTTGATACTTGCAGAATCGGTCCTTTGACCACATACCAATAGGTATCAAACAAAAGTGACATCAAAGTCACAGTTGATGGTTGGACAACAAGCGAACGCGAAGGTCTTTAGATGAACGAGATTGGCGGTCTGACGCAGCCGTTCCCTGCTGATGTCAGGTCTGGCTGGAATGCTATGACGCACTGTGTATATGTCGTGGAAGATAACACCGATCTGAACAAGGATCTGTGTGAGTATCTTGAGATGTGCGGTTTCGATGTGGTCGGTTGTGAAACCGGTGCTGCATTTTACCGCGCACTTGCTGCGCGTAAACCTGATGCGGTCATTCTTGATATTATGCTGCCCGACGCGGATGGCTATGAGCTGGCTCAGCATGTCCGCAAAACCGTTGACTGCGGCATCATGATGCTGACCTCGCTTTCGGGAATGGACAATCATCTGACCGGCTATAAATCCGGTGCCGATGTCTATTTGACGAAGGACAGTCCGCTATCGGTGATCGAAGCCGCCCTCAAACCGCTTCTGCGCCGCGCGTCACGCTCAGATAACGAAGCGGCGGCTGAAACGGCAATTCCCGAGGATAGCTGGGTTCTTGATATGCTTAACTGGACCCTGTGCAATCCCCAAGGCAATGAAGCCAAATTGACGGCAACGGAACGCACCATCGTCAAGATCCTGATTGATGCCAATGGGGCGTGGCTGACGCGCCCTGAAATCGTCGAAGCCTTGGGTAAGGCCGACACGGCCGAAAACTGTCGTAATCTGGATACGGCAATCCGTCGCGTGCGTCAGAAAATCATCAAGGAAATCGGTGAAGAACTGCCTGTGCGAACGGCTTACGGTCGTGGCTATGCCTTTACGTCACCCGCTGCCATTGCTGGCGAGGCCGAGGCTTCCTGATCCGTTTGCTTCCCACCTGAATCAATACTTCCAGCTACTCGCACGGTAAAAGCAGACAAAGCTCGATGCTACGTGTGCTATTCCGGCGCAGGGTGAGCGATCCTCCATGGGCAACGACAATACGTTGAGAAATATGCAGCCCGAGTGCGCGCTGCAATGACTGGGATTCCATATCGCGCCTGAAAAGGGCATCGGAAATCATGACGATCTCCTCTTCATCAAGTTCTTCGCCGCGGCAGGGGATGTTGATTTCGACCCGCATCTCGGAATGCCGGTGTGCATTTATGTGAATTGGTGCCCCGTGTGCAAAGCGGCGTGATGTTTCGACCAGATTCGTGATCGCAAGTCCCATCAAGGTTTCGTCGATAAAGATCTCGAGACCTGCGGTCCTGTTCAATACGGCCTGAACTTCAGCACCTTCGCGTGTGGTCTGGGCAACAAATTCCTGAAGAAAACGGTTGATCGGAACCGTCTTGCGCGCAAGTGACAGTTCCTGGGTATCAATACCGTCCTTGGTCAGGAAAATATCGACAAGACGCGCCAATTTCTGAGCCTGAAGTTGGATGCGGCGCAAGCGTTCAAGAACGTCATCCTTGTGGCTTGTAAGACGCAGCATCAGCATTTCCGATGATCGCTGGATAACCGCAAGCGGCGTTCGGAATTCGTGCGACAGCATCGAAATCAGTTTGCGTTGTTCCTCGACCAGCGAGGTGGTTTCTTCTGCCTTGCGCACGACAGTGACGCGTTCCTTGTCCATGCGGGACAACCGCACCGTCATGATGATGCCCATCCCGACAAGGTGGAACATCAAGGTGTAGCTGTGCAGCTCCAGACGCAATCTGGTCGCTTCGATCACCCCAGAAAGGGCAAGCTGGATCATGATTGCCGCCCCGGTCGGGAGCGCCAGAACCACAAGGAGCGCCAAGTAGCGCGGGTTGTGGGCATCCTCAAACGCACGTTTGATCAGAATTGCACACATGATGGCCATAAAGACTGAATGGCTTGGTATGATATAGGTGCCAAAGATGGTGTACAGATCGGTCGTGGCCCCGGCCGCAAAGGCCAGAACGAAAAACCCGTACGCGCAACATATCTTGTAGGCCAAAGGATACTTCTTTTTGGCATCGATGATGTAGAGCCACAGGAACACCGCCACGCCATAGGTAATGATGTTGGATGTTCCCAATAAAAAGTCATTAAGCCACGGTATTTCCGGTCTTAGCTCGCTTAAGACCACGCCATTGACGACGGCCGCTGTGATACCGATTGCCACGACCCAGATGCTGTACAGAACGACCATCTGATCCCGCGCAATCAGACCAAGCGCCAGATAGGCCAACCCCAATGCTAGAACGAAGCCAAAGAAAACATTCGATGCCAGATCACGAAAGGACAGCGAGGAAACAAGGTCGGTTGCCGGCCAAAGTGTCACCCAGATCAGATTGGCGCTATTGCTTTGCGACCGGACATAAAGGCGATAATTACCCGGCTTCATCAGGGGCAGGGCGGCAATATGTGTTCGTCCGCCATATTGGCGCGCGCTGGCAGGTACATGATCGCCAAGACGGGTATGCCAGACCGGATCACCCAGTCCATCGGGAGTCAAAAATACATCAATAAAATTCAGATAGTTCGGGCCGATTTCAAGCAGGGCACGTTTCGTCATGTCATTGGTGATGTTGAAGTCAAGCTGATGCCAGATCACATCGCGGGTATAGCCAAAGGACGGTATGGCACTTGACCGCTGAAAGGCCGTATCTGGCAGAGCCTGGATTTCTTTAAGGCCAAGCTTGCGTGTGGTGTCGGCAAAGGACGCAACAAACCGGGTGATCTCAATCGGTTCTGTGACATTGCCCGGCAGAATCAAATGATCCTGATCACCCTCCGGCGTCACCGAAGGTTGCGCGTTTGCAATGTGCCATGGCATCAAAACCATGGTTGCTATGAAGAGCAACGCCAATGCCGACGCTGCAGCCGTGGCAGACGTAGAATGTGCCTTTGACGCAATGAAAAGATGCGATCTGAGCGTCATGGCCGCTCCCCGTCATGTAACGTCTCGGTATAACCAAGTGGGAAGCCCGCCCTGCTTTCACTGTTCCTAAGCACCGTCATGTCGCGGTCATAAGGAAGTTTGATCAGGATTGTTGTCCCGCCTTCTTCACCGACGCTGATCGACAGGGACCCGTCATGGGCCTCGATAATGCGTTTGGTCAGATGCAAACCAAGCCCGACACCTTGGATTTTGACCGAATCCCGTCCGCGGTAAAAGGCGTTCAAAACATTCTGCAAATCGTCGGAGGCGATGCCCGGGCCCTCGTCGACAACCCGGATATAGACATAACCATTGGCCGCCCGTTCGGCTGAAATCCAGACGGCGGCACCCGGCGCATATTTTCGGGCATTCTCGATCAGGTTGATTAGCGCACGTTCCATCAGGATCCGGTCAATTTCGACGATCACCACGTCGCTTTGGATCAGGCTGATATTCTGACCGGGGACCTCACGTTGGCGCTGTGCAATCAAATCGCGCAGAAACGCATCGAAGGCAACCGCTTCCCGCGTGGTGGTGAATGTCGCGCTATCAAGGGTTTCCTTGGTCAGGAACGCATCGACAAGGCCCGAAAGCTGCCGGGCATTGGACTGGATCGTCGACAGCCGATTCAGAACGCTTTCAGGTTCCTTTTGCAAATGTAGTCCGAGGATTTCAGCAGAGCGCTGAATAATCGCAAGCGGGGTGCGGAATTCATGTGACAGCATGGTGATAAAGGTGCGCTGTTCACTGGCAAGCTGGTCGGCCCGCTGGGCGGATGCAAGGGCATCAACACGTCGGTTGATCACACCATAGGTGCGATAGGCCATGGCGATGGCCACCAGTACAAGCTGAATAAACGAACTGAGGGCAAAGATGCTTGTGGTAAATCCGTTGACCGGCAACCAACCGATCAGCAACAGCAAATGCGCCATCGCCCCGATGGTCGGAACACCAAGCGCGACCATCAAATAACTCATCTGGAATGTGTGCTTCTGGCGATATCCGCGATACATCAGATTGATCAGCAAAACCGCAAGCAAGAATATCTGAGGCCCGAAAAACACTTTGGCATACAGGATATACCAGTCCGATGTGGCGGTCAGAAAACCTGCCATCGCCAGAACCGAATACCCGACCATGATCCGAAACAGCGGTCGGTTCTCGCGATCAAGACGGGTCATATAGCTCCACATCATGATGCTTGTGCCAAGCGCAAACGCCGTTCCGGTTCCCGTCACGAAGTCCGAGGCCAGCGACCAGAACGGTTTGAAAATCAGTTGGGCGTAGCCCGTCACCCCGAACGAAATCAGAAACAGCGCGAAGATATAGCCCGAATACCAAAGAACGGAACGATCCCCCGACATCACGCCGAACGCGAAATAAATCCCGAATGCAAGAAGCAGAACACCAAGGGTTGCTCCCTTGATGAAGCTGTTGCTGCCCGATTTGGTGATCAGCGCAGTATCGGGCAGGAGTTCGGCCTCAAAGACATGCGCGCTGTTGGTATTGACCTCGATTACCAGCCAATATTCGCCAAGTGACAGTTTCGGCCATTCTGCAACGTGCGAAAGATTATGCTGGCCGCCCTTGGCTCTTGGAATTCGGTCGCCGAGGTGCTCCTGCCAGATGATCTGACGCGCGTCATTCGACAGGATGCTGATCTCGATATCATTCAGATACACCTGTCCGATATCGATAAAGGCGCTTCTTCCCGTTCGTCCGGGTTGATCAACGATTTTGACCAGCGCGCGATACCAGATGGTGCGGTCTGTATAGCCCGGACCGCGTGCCTCAAGGACAGAGGCGAATTCAGATTCGGCAATCGACGGGATTTTAAATGCGCTTTCCACTTTGCGGTCTGTCACCAAACGCGTCAGATAGCGGTTCAGATTGATAACTTCCGCAGGTCCGCTGGGTGGCAGGACGAGTGTTTTGGCAACCTCATGCGCAGCGATTTTGGGTCCGTAAACGGCAAAAATGCCGGACGCGGTCACAATCAACATCGCAAAAAGAAACATATTCAAGCGGATGCTGCGCAAAATTCCCCCGGTTTAAGCCCCTTCATCTTGTGATAGCGGGTTTTTGACCGAAGGTCATCGCTTTTATCCGAATATCGCCGTGTTTGCCTGTTAACGGATTGATTGCCAGTTTGGCACTAGAATAGGCGCTGAAATATGCCGATTGCCGGTGGCATTGCGCCGCCACTTTGATATAACCGGCAGTCAGAATGAATTGACCGGGCATAATGCCCGCAAAGCAAGCAGAGACACAGAATATGAGCCGCAAGTATTTTGGCACCGATGGCATTCGCGGAACTGCCAATACAGCGCCGATGACCGCAGAAGTCGCCCTGAAAGTCGGGATGGCTGCCGGCCATTATTTCACCCGTGGTGATCACCGCCACAAGGTCGTTATTGGCAAGGATACCCGACTGTCGGGCTACATGCTTGAACCGGCCCTTGTTGCCGGTTTCACCTCGATGGGGATGGATGTGATGCTGGTCGGCCCGATGCCGACCCCGGCGGTCGCCATGCTGACCAAATCGATGCGTGCTGATATCGGTGTGATGATCTCTGCCTCCCATAACCCGTTCCAGGATAACGGCATCAAGCTGTTTGGCCCGGATGGCTTCAAGCTGTCAGACGAGGTCGAACTTGAAATCGAAGCCCTGATGGAAAGCGACCTTTCGGGCAAACTGGTACCTGCCAACGCGCTGGGCCGTGCCAAACGCATCGATGATGCGCCGGGCCGCTATATCGAAGCCGTCAAATCATCCCTGCCGGGCTCCGTCACGCTTGAAGGTCTGCGCATTGTGCTTGATTGCGCCCACGGGGCCGGCTATTCCGTCGCGCCCAAGGTTCTGCGTGAACTTGGGGCCGACGTCATTGAAATCGGCACTAGCCCGAATGGTCTGAACATCAATGATCAGTGTGGTTCAACCTACACCAAAACCATGTGTGACCGGGTTCTGGCCGAAAAGGCCGATGTCGGGATCGCCCTTGATGGCGATGCTGACCGCGTTCAGATGTGTGATGAAAAAGGCCATCTGATCGATGGTGATCAGTTGATGGGCCTTGTCGTAACCCACTGGAAACGCACCGGTCAGCTGCGCGGCAACGCGCTGGTAGCGACTGTGATGTCGAACCTTGGTCTTGAACGTTATCTTGAAAGCAATGATGTCCGTCTGATCCGCACCAAGGTCGGGGACCGCTATGTTGTCGAACAGATGCGCGCCCTTGATTGCAATGTCGGCGGTGAACAGTCCGGCCATATCGTGCTGTCGGACTTCGCATCGACCGGCGATGGCCTGTTGGCAGCCCTTCAGGTGCTGGCCGTTCTTGCCAGCCGCGAGGGCCCGGTATCCGAACTGAGCCGTGTGTTTGAACCGCTGCCACAGATCCTTAAAAACGTTCGTTACAGTGCGGGTTCCGATCCGCTGGCACAAAGCAGCGTGATTGAAGCCATTTCCTCGGCCGAGCGCGCCTTTAACGGTGATGGTCGTATCCTGATCCGTAAATCTGGCACCGAGCCGCTGATCCGTGTCATGGCCGAAGGTGATGACGCGATTAAGGTCGAACAGATCGTTGATGGCATCGTTGCCGAAATCACCGCCGTTGCCGGTTAACCGGTCATTTTGACGAAAACCTGATATCTGCAGGATAAGGAAGGGTCGTATGAAGGGTCGTGTCTTGATTATTGCCGGGTCGGATTGTTCCGGTGGGGCCGGAATTCAGGCCGATATCAAATCGGTGACGGCTCTTGGTGGCTATGCTGCAACTGCGATAACGGCCCTTACGGTGCAAAACACCACCGGAGTCTTCGATGTTCTTGGCATTGATCCGGACATGATCGTCCATCAGGCCACCGTGACGATTGATGATATTGGCGCGGATGCGCTTAAAACCGGGATGCTGCATTCGGTACCGGTGATTACGGCCGTGGCGGAATTTATCAAATCAAAGTCTGTTGGTATTCCGGTCGTTGTAGACCCGGTGATGGTATCGCAAAGCGGTTCGCGCCTGCTTCAGGAAGACGCGGTCGAGGCCCTTATAACCCATATGGTCCCGCTTGCCACCGTGCTGACACCAAATATTCCAGAGGCCGAAGTATTATCGGGTATGAAAATCACCAGCGAAGCTGATATGATTGCTGCAGCGCACAAAATTGGTGATCTCGGTTGCGAGGCCGTCCTGATAAAAGGTGGTCACGCCGACGGGGACAAAATCGTCGATATCTTATGGTGCCGGGATGGCGATATCGAAGGTTTCGAAGATACGCGCATTCCGTCCGAGAATAATCATGGTACGGGCTGCTCGCTTGCAAGCGCCATTGCAACCGGGCTGGCTCAGGGCATGGGATTAAGTGATTCCGTTGCCCGTGCGCGGGCATATGTCCGTGAAGCCATCCGAACCGCACCGGACTTTGGCAAAGGAAACGGTCCGCTAAACCATGCGCATCCTGTGACCGGTTGAATAATTCAACACGAATGTGACAGGGCGCTGAAAGTTGGGACACTTAAGCTATGCCGGGCACATCGTTTTTCCATCAGGCGCGTAACAACGCCTGGTCAAATCACCGTTTGTATGGAGTCTGTCAGAAATTGACAGATGGCGAGCTCGCCTCCAAACGAACGCCTTTTTCCGCCTCTATTCTTGAAACGCTGAACCATATCCTGACCAATGACTTGTATTATCTTGATGCGCTGGTCGATGGCAGGCGGGGTCGGGCATGCCTTGATACTGAAATGCCGTTCGCTGCCATCGATAAACTGGCCTCTGCCCAGCGTGATGCGGATATGCGCTTGATGGCGTATTGTGAACAGCTCAATGACAAGGATGCCATCCGGGCGGTCGAACTGGTCCGCGAAGACGGCAGCAAGACGCTTGAAACCGTGGCTGATATCCTGTCACATCTGTTTGTCTATCAAACCCATCAACGCGGGCAGGTGCATGCGCTTCTGGCCGTCACCGGTCAGGCACCACCAATCCTTGATGACTACCATCTTGAATATGATGCACCGATGCCAAGTTTCGATTTTTCGGCCCTTGGCCGCAAAGGCGCATAAAGGATACCGATGAATACAAGAATGCTGCGCCGTGCGATTCTGGCTGGCGGGATCGCCGTTCTGGCCGTCGTCAGTTTCGGCAACCCGCACCGTCATGTTGCCGATCTTTTCTGGCCCGATGATGCCGCACCCTGGGAACATGTGACTGCGGTCTATGTCCCCGATATCAGTCAACCGACCCGGGTCAAGATATCCGAGGCCACCTATGACGATCTCACGGCCTGCCGCGATCACGTCATGGAACAGGCGGCAGCGCAAGGCGACCCCAACCTTGAAAAGGGTCGCTTTGAATGCGCCATCGGATTTTATGCAGACAAGGATGATGGCACCGGCGGTGAATACCGCCTGATCG
The DNA here is from genome assembly GCF_000300275.1 of Thalassospira profundimaris WP0211. Taxonomy (GTDB): domain Bacteria; phylum Pseudomonadota; class Alphaproteobacteria; order Rhodospirillales; family Thalassospiraceae; genus Thalassospira; species Thalassospira profundimaris. The sequence goes on from NZ_AMRN01000008.1 coordinate 173,553, forward strand.
TCAAGTAATCAGTTGTTCTGTGCGCTCAAAGGCTACAGCACGTACCAAAGCAATGCGGGCAGGGCGATGGCGGCAAGGAAGCTTGAACTGATGACCACACCGGCTACTTCTTCCGGCTCGCGATTATAAAGCTGCGCAAACAGATAGCAGAATACCGCCACCGGCATCGAACATTGCAGGATCACCACCCCGCGTTCCATGCCGGTCAGTCCCATGACTTCCGACAGGCCCAGACCAACCCCGAAGCCCATGCCCAGACGCAGCACACTCAGTGCCGTGCTGCGTGCAAGGCTGACCGGGCGCAGCTTCGCCAGCGACACACCAAGGGTAAACAGCATCAACGGAATGGTCAGTTGCCCGATCAGGTTGGTAGTGTTGTAAAGCCATTCGGGCACCGGCGTTTCAGTGGCAAGAAAGCCCGTGGCAATCAGGGTTGCCGGAATGATCGGCATCTTGGCCAGCGACTTGATCGAAAAGCTGCCCGATACGAACGCAACCCCGATGGTCAGCTGGATCACGACATAGGCGGCAAAGAACGCCACCGAAAGCGCCAAGCCTTCCTGCCCGTAAGCCAGCATACACAGCGGCAAGCCAACGTTGCCGACATTTGGCCATGTCAGTGATTGCAGATAAGTGCGCGGCGACAGGTTAAAGACCTTAAGCACCGGCCAGCCGATCAGGGTAAAGATCACATTGGCCGCAAGGGCGGCCGTTCCCATCAGAACCAGCGTATCACCGCCAAGCTCCACCGTCGCAAGGGCGGCAAAGGTCAGACAGGGGGTTGCGAAATAGGTGACAATGGATGTGACAAGGTTGGTGTCAAAATGTTTGCCAGCACGGGCCCAGAAATATCCCAGTCCGGTGGTGATGAAAACCGGGGCCAAAATCGCAAAAATATCGGCAAACATCAGACGCTTTTCCTTGATAGGTTCTTTTATGGGGCGTGAACTTGAACCGAAATTGCACGTCCCCCGGTTGCTCTGCAAGTGAATAATGGTAATACCAATTTCTTTTCCGCACTGTGCAAAAGTCGGTTGTGGCTTGCGAAGACTTGCTTTTGCAAAGGCCTTTACGCCATTGTTGGCCAAACTTGACCATGCAAAAGGCCTGTGATGAACGGCTCCATCCACGACACTGTCAAACGTCACCTGATTGATCCGGCGCCGCGCTTTCGTGATCAACGCAACCCGGTTCCGGCTGTCTTTCTGGATCGGGACGGTGTGATTAACGAGGAAGTCCACTACCTGTCAGACGTTGCCGATCTTAAACTGATCAACGGCACGGCAGAGGCAATCAAACGCCTCAATGATGCAGGCATCCCGGTAATTGTTGTCACCAACCAGTCCGGTGTCGCGCGGGGCTATCTCACCGAAGACCAGCTTTTTGAAATCCACAAGGCACTGGTTTCCATGCTGTCTGATCACAAGGCATCGGTGCAGGGCATCTATTATTCGCCCTATCATCCAAGCGGGCAGGGCGATTACCGCCGCGAAAGTACGTGCCGCAAACCAGAACCCGGCATGCTTCTGGCTGCAAGTGACGAGTTCGCCATCAACCTCTCGGAAAGCGTCCTGATCGGTGATCGCATCAACGATATCCGTGCCGGGCACGCGGCGGGCACAAAGGCCATCATGGTCAGAACCGGCCACGGCGCAAAGGAAGCCATCCTGCCCGAAGCCCAAGAAGCCGATTTTATTGCCGATGATCTGGCAATGGCGGTTGATCACATCCTGAAAACGCGGCAATAGGGCGCGTTTCACGCCGTACGTGTCTAACCGTTGCCAAGACAAAAGTTCTGCCACATCTCCCGACAGGCTTCTTCGAACTCGGCTGCGACAGCAGGTGCATGGAAGGCACGGCTGCCCCGAATGCGCTCACGCATGTTTTCGCGGATACTGGCCAGCGCCTTAAGGTCGGATGCCAGCATGATGCATTTATCGACATAGCCTTTTTCGGTCTCGGCACTCAGCGCGCCAAGCCCGATATCGCTCAAGACCGCAAGGCCAAGCCGAGACCCCGGTCGATCATCGGCAAGTGTTACGAACGGAATGCCAAACCACAGCATTTCGTAATAGTTCTCAAGGCTGATGGCCGGAAAAGGTGCCAGCCCGATATCAATCTGGGCATAAAGCGCAGCCCGGTCTGCCGGTTTAACTTTCCCCGCAAGATCCAGCCGGTCGCGCTTGATCCCGGCTTGGCGGGCGCGATCCAGAAACGTCTTGGCGGCATAGGAATCTTCAAGGACTTCATCCTGAATGACGATGCGGCTGTTGCTGACCTTGTTTAATATCCTCGCAAAGCAGTTCAGTGTTTCGTTGCTGATATTGGCCAACCGATCAATGCAGCCAAACCGGATGATCTCTTCGCCGACGGCTGCTGGCAGTGGTGCCAATGGCAAGGCATCATCAAGCTCCGCCGGAAGGTAGGGGCCAAGTGCTAGCGGATAGGGACGCTCGGCAAACATCTTGTTGTCAGACAGGCTGCCGCCAAACACATCCTTGTGCCGGATCAGGTAATCCATCTCGGCCATGCCGGTGGTGATCGCAGACAGGCTGGCTTGCACCGGGGCGGCCTTAAGGGCAAAGACCTCAATCGGTTGCGTTGGATGAACGCCACAGACATCAATCAGGATATCGACCTTGTCCTTGCGAATGCGATCGGCAATCTGCATCGGGTCCTGGCCGCACACTTCGCGCCAGCCATCGGCCATCACCTGCCATTGCCGTGTGACGTCATCCGGGCGCGGGGTCGCGGAATACAGGAACAGCTCGATCTCATGCCGGTTCAGGTGGCGGGCAAGTGCACTCAAAAGGCTGGATGATGCATGCTTGCAAAAGAAGGGCGAGAGCCATCCGATGCGCAGCCGCTTGTCCGACTGCCGGGTGTTGGCAAAGGCCGGCTTGGCAGCAATCGGCATATGATGCTTTGCCCATGCCTTGGCGGCCTTGCTATGGGTGGCCCCATCGGTTGTGCCAAGCTTTGCATGCGCCCGGATCAAAAGCGCATCAGCCGTGGCGTTATCTGGCGATGTCTCTATCAGGGTATCAAGTGTCTTTATTGTGCTATCAAGGTCGCCACAGCGCAGCGTGATGTCGGCCAGAACCAGATCAATCTCAACGGTGTCCTTGGTCAGGCGGCGCGCGGTCTTTAAAATCGCAATCGCCTTGGCATATTGCCCCTGATGGGCCAGTGACTGACCCAGCCCGCGCAAGCCCGGAACGTATTTGGCATCGATGCTCAGCGCCCGTTGATAAAGGTTTTGTGCCAGTTCCGGATAACCAAGCCGCAGGAAGGCCGACCCCACCCGGCAAATCATCTCGGGGGAAATGCCTGCGGCCTCGGCGGCATGTTCAAGTGATTTAAGGGCGGCTTCTTCCTGTCCCAGATCATGCAAGGTCTGCCCGAAAAGCAGCAATCCTTCATAATGATTGGGCTTCAGGCCCAGCAACCGGCCCAAAAGATCCATCGCCTGACCCAAATGGCCGCGCGGAATTTCAAGCCGTGCCAGATGATAAAGGGCGGTGGGGAAATCCCCGTGGTAACTCAATGCCTGCTTGAACTGATCAATCGCCTTGTCAATCTGACCCGAACTTTCCAGCGCAATAGCATAGTTGCACCGGGCCGCCGGGTTGGCGGCAAAGCTCGTCAGGCAGTTTTCAAAAAGCTCAATGGCCTCGCCATGGCGGCCAAGGCCGGTCAGAAGGGTGGCAAGAAGATGCTCCGCCTCCGCATTGCCCGGTGACATGGCCAATGCCGCGCGATAGATTTTCTCGGCTTCTTCGGGGCGATTGCCCTCATGCGCAGTCAGTCCGCGACGCAACAGTGTCTTGAGTTGGTCGGACATGGGGTTGCGGATCTCCACCTGATGGTCTGGGTAAGGGCCTCGGCCCAAGCAGTCTTGCCTGACATTAAAGGGTTCAGCCCGTCCTTTAAAGCATGCAGTTACCAGATCGCGGATTACCGCCTGAAATGCAGGTAAAAAAGAACCCCGAACCTGTATGAGGGTCCGGGGTCAGAATGGGAGTGGGAGAATCGCCTGGCGGCGATAATCCCCCATACGATATGTGTTGTTTGGTTAGAGGTCGCCTATTCAATGGAATAGTTTTCCGGGTATTTGGGATAGGTTGCATGGTCAATCGTCGCAAAACCTGTGAACTGGCTCACAAAATTGCACGCTCACACTGGTGAAAGGGCGTTTTCAGGCAAACTCTGAGGATAGAACGTGCTGCCAAAAACGCGTTCGCAGTTCGCGGGCAAAGTGATGTGCGTGTAGCAATCGTACCGAATGACGGATTTTGGCGAAATTTTCGGGCAAAAAACTGTCAAAGCGCGCGAATACTGTGCTAGAACGCACCTATATACAAAGGGCATCGGGGATGCTGACCCCGTACCCGAAAGAAACGCCACCAGTGATTTAAAGAGAGGTTCCTTCCATGCCGGAATATCGGTCCCGTACAACAACACATGGCCGCAACATGGCTGGTGCGCGCGGCCTTTGGCGCGCCACTGGCATGAAAGACGAAGACTTCGACAAGCCGATCATTGCGGTCGTCAACAGCTTCACCCAGTTCGTGCCCGGTCACGTGCATCTCAAAGACCTCGGTCAGATGGTCGCACGCGAGATCGAGGCATCCGGCGGTGTCGCCAAGGAATTCAACACCATTGCCGTTGATGATGGCATCGCGATGGGCCATGACGGCATGCTCTATAGCCTGCCATCACGTGAAATCATTGCTGATTCCGTCGAATATATGGTCAATGCCCATTGCGCCGATGCGATGGTCTGCATTTCCAACTGCGATAAAATTACCCCGGGCATGTTGATGGCGGCGATGCGCCTTAACGTCCCGTGCGTGTTCGTCTCCGGTGGCCCGATGGAGGCCGGCAAGGTCACCATCGAAGGCAAGGAACATCACCTTGATCTGGTTGATGCCATGGTGCAGGCCGCCGACCCGAACATCTCCGACGAACAGGTAAAAGTTGTTGAGCGTTCGGCATGCCCGACCTGCGGCTCGTGCTCTGGCATGTTTACCGCCAACTCGATGAACTGCCTGGCCGAGGCGCTTGGTCTCGCACTTCCGGGTAACGGTTCTGTGCTGGCAACGCACGCAGCACGTCAGGAACTGTTCCTCGAAGCGGCCCGTACCTCGGTCAAGCTGGCCCGTCGTTACTACGAAGAAGAAGACGAGGGCGCGACCCCGCGCGGTATCGCAACCTTCAAGGCATTTGAAAATGCCATGGCGCTTGATATCGCCATGGGTGGGTCGACCAACACGGTTCTGCACCTGCTGGCGATCGCCAAGGAAGCCGAAGTCGACTTCACCATGACCGATATGGACCGCCTGTCGCGCAAGATCCCGTATCTGTCCAAGGTCGCGCCGAACCATCCGATGTTCCACATGGAAGACGTCCATCGTGCCGGTGGCATCATGCGAATTCTCGGCGAACTCGATCGTGCAGGTCTGCTGCATACCGATGTCTCGACCGTGCATTCCAAGACCATGGCCGACGCCCTTGAGAAGTGGGACATCAAACGCACCACCAACGAGGCCGTGCACAAGTTCTTCCGCGCCATGCCGGGCGGGATTCCGACCCAAACCGCGTTCAGTCAGGAACGTTATTGGGACGATCTGGATCTTGATGAAAAAGAAGGCTGCATCCGTGATGTCGCCCATGCCTATAGTCAGGATGGCGGTCTTGCCGTTCTGTTTGGCAACCTGGCCGCCAATGGCTGTGTGGTCAAAACCGGCGGTGTTGATGAAAGCATTCTGAAATTCACCGGCCCGGCCGTGATCTGCGAAAGCCAGGACGAAGCCGTTGCTAAGGTTCTCGGTGGCGAGGTCAAGGAAGGCGACGTTGTCGTCATCCGCTACGAAGGCCCCAAAGGTGGTCCGGGCATGCAGGAAATGCTGTATCCGACCAGCTATCTGAAATCGATGGGGCTGGGCAAGGCCTGTGCGCTGGTTACCGATGGTCGCTTCTCTGGCGGGACTTCGGGCCTGTCGATTGGTCACGTATCCCCCGAAGCAGCCGCTGGCGGTGACATCGCGCTGGTCGAACCGGGTGACATGATCGAAATCGACATCCCGAACCGTTCGATCCGCATTGCGGTCGATGATGCGGTTCTGGCTGCCCGCCGTCAGGCGATGGAAGCCAAAGGGCCCGAAGCATGGCGTCCGGCCAAGCCGCGCAAGCGCAAGGTCTCAACCGCCCTTCGTGCCTATGCCGCCATGGCAACCAGTGCCGATCAGGGTGCGGTCCGTGACGTCACGCAGGTCGAATTCTGATCTGCGGATAGTCGCAAGATAACCAAATAAAAAGGGCGCCAAACGGCGCCCTTTTTTCATGATCGGGTTTTGGTGGCTCAGGCCAATGCACTTTCAATCGGCAGGTACTCATAGCCAAGCGCATCTGCCACGGCCTTATAGGTGATCTTGCCCGCATGGACGTTAAGCCCGGCCACCAGATGCGGATCATCCTGACAGGCTTTCTTCCATCCCTTGTCGGCAAGTGCCAGGGCAAAGGGCAGGGTGGCGTTATTGAGCGCAAAGGTCGATGTGCGTGCGACCGCACCGGGCATATTGGCCACGCAATAATGCACCACATCATCAACGATATAGGTCGGATCGGCATGGGTGGTTGCCTTGGATGTTTCAAAACATCCGCCCTGATCAATCGCCACATCAACAATCACCGATCCCGGCTTCATCCGTGACAGCTGTTCTTTCTTGATCAGTTTTGGTGCGGCCGCACCGGGTACAAGAACCGCACCCACCACCATGTCAGCCTCAAGCACAAGCGCCTCGGTATCGTCGATGGTGGCGTATTGGGTTTTGATGCGCGGGCCATACAGATCATCAAGATAGGTCAGGCGTTTGACGTTTTTATCAAGGATGATCACATCCGCCCCCATGCCCGCCGCAATGCGCGCGGCATTGGTGCCAACCACACCGCCGCCGATGACAACCACCTTGGCCGGTGCCACACCCGGCACACCGCCAAGCAACATGCCCCGTCCGCCATTGGCCTTTTGCAGGGCAGCTGCCCCGACCTGCGGGGCCATACGCCCAGCGACTTCTGACATCGGTGCCAGCAATGGCAAGCCACCTGCGCGGTCGGTGACGGTTTCATAGGCAATCGCGGTGACACCCGATTTGACCAGACCGGCGGTCTGATCCGGGTCCGGCGCCAGATGCAGATAGGTAAACAGCAACTGGCCTTCGCGGAGTTGCTCATACTCGACCTTCTGCGGTTCCTTGACCTTTATGATCATCTCCGCACTGGCAAAGATATCGGATGCACTGGCCGCAATCGTCGCACCGGCGGCGACATAATCATTATCGGCAAAGCCGATGCCAGCACCGGCCATGGTTTCGACCTGTACCTTATGGCCGTGTGCGACCAGTTCACGGACCGAACTTGGCGTCAGTCCGACACGGTATTCGTGGTTTTTGATTTCCTTTGGAACACCAATCAGCATGTCGTTTCCTCCCGACAAAATCGTGGTAATCGGGGGAACTCCCCGGCGTTTCCGGAGTTTCCCGGGCGGTTGGAATACGATGCCGCCTCTTTTGTTATTATTCTTGAATGATACCCTAAAAATTGGGCAATTAATCTTCATTTCAAGGGGCTTTTGATGATATCATTGCTATATAATTCAACAGAAACACCATGACGTCGGAGGATTATGCGAATGGAGATGGACGAACGGGATCGGATGATTCTGCGTTTGCTGCAGAAAGACGGTCGCATCAGCAATGCTGAACTTGCCGAAAAGGTGAACCTGTCGGCCTCTGCCTGCCTGCGCCGTGTACGGCTTCTTGAAGAGGCGGGCTTCATTGATCACTACACCATGCTTCTTAATCCCGCGCGGATCGGCAAGCCGGGCAATGCCTTTGTCAATATCGCGATCACCCGCCAAACCCGCGAGGCGCTTGAAACCTTCGAGCTCGAAATTCAAAAGGTCCCCGAAGTTGTCGAATGTTATTTGCTGGCCGGGCAAAGCGACTATCTTGTGCATGTCGTCTATAGCGACACCGCCGACTATGAACGCATCCACAGTGAAGTCCTGACCCAGCTGCCCGGTGTCGAACGTGTGCAGACCGTCATCACGCTCCGCGAGGTCAAACGCACGACCGAACTGCCTGTCTGAGCTGTGATCTGCCGTCGGATCCCGGTTATTTCACGATATGGAATGTCATGAAGTGATGCCGGGCCAGTGGCGTCTGGTCATCATCCCGGCTGGTTGGGCGGAATGCGACTCGAACAAAAAACTGTACGATATTTGTGGTTTTGTTCAGAATGCGTTATGGTGATTGATTGTATGTGACCGGAATTCATCTAAATTGGTCTATATTTGGTCAGAAAAATGTATGCGTTTTCAATGCTTCATGAATTTTGTCCAGTTATTCCAATCCTGCAGTTTGACTTTTAGGTGAATTAAAATGCAATAATATGCCCGGGGAAAATACGTTGGGGGAAATTAATCAAATGGAACAAGACAATCTTGTTCGCGCTCGTAGTCATGAGCAGAAACTAAAACGCCGTGCTGATATTCTCGAAGCTGCCCGCAAGCTCTATCTCGAAGGTGATGGAACCCTGCCGTCGGCAGCCGAGGTCGCACGCAAGGCGAACTTGGCCAAGGGCACGCTTTACCTTTATTTTTCAAGCAAGGAAGCATTGTTTCTTGAAGTGTTGCGTCACTTCCAGAAAGAGTGGTTTGAAAACAATCTTGATGTGATTGATCAGGAAGCGCTGCGCCGGCCCGAAGAACGGGATTCGACCCGTGTGGCCCGCCAGTTCGTGCAATATCTGGTCAAGAACGACAAGTTCCTGCATCTCGCATCACTGTCGCAAGGTGTTCTGGAATCCGGCTCGGACGATGAAATGGTCGTCAACCAGCGCCGCTTCCTGGCATCCATGGTCAAACGTACCGCCGATGCCCTGGCAGAGCTCTATGAAATCACACCTGATGCCGCCAGCAAGCTGATGCGTTCTTCCTATGCGCTGGTTCTGGGCCTGTGGCAGATGTCGCAGTTGCCGGATCGTGTCATCAAGCTGATGGAACAGAACGCGCTCAATAACCTGATCATTGATTTCGAAGAAGCCGCCGAAGAGGCTGTTGTCTCTTACTGGCAGGTTTCAGCACCCGGCATGAAGTGCCGTGAAATGATGCGTAAGGCGGCCGAAAGCAACTGCTGAGTCGACGCCACGACAAGCCCAATACAAAACAGCGCCGGATGATTTTCCGGCGCTGTTTTTTTGTTGTCTGCGTAAGGGTATCAGGCAGCCAAAGTAGCGCCTTAGTGCTGCGCGTCCGCCCCGGCAGAGGCGCGGCTGCGCATCCGCTCGGACCGCAGGATCATCAGGCTGGCAATCACGATCATCACCGACACCGCCAGAATGATCAGGGTTGCCAGTGCGTTGATTTCCGGCGAGACCCCCAGACGCACCGACGAAAACACCTTCATCGGAAGCGTGGTCGATCCTGGCCCTGCAACAAAGCTTGCAATCACCAGATCATCAAGCGACAGGGTGAAGGATAGCAGCCAGCCGGCCAGCAACGCTGGCAGGATCATCGGAAGCGTGATGACAAAGAAGATCTTGGCAGGCTTAGCACCCAGATCCATGGCCGCTTCCTCGACCGAGGTATCCATCCCCGACAGGCGCGATTGCACGACAACCGCGACATAGGCCGCACAGAAGGTCGTATGCGCAATCGTGATCGTTGAAAGTCCACGCCCGGCTGGCCAGCCAATCATTTGCTCAAGCGTTACAAACAACAGCAAAAGCGACAGACCGGTAATAACCTCTGGCATGACAAGCGGGGCGGCGATCATGCCTGAAAAAAGCGTGCGTCCCTTGAACCGGCCAAAGCGTGACATCACAAGTCCCGCCGGCGTACCAAGTGCCAGGGCGAGGGTCGCTGACATCACCCCGATACGCAGGCTGTTCCAGGCGGCATCAATCATGCCGTCATTGGAAAACAGCGACACATACCACTTGGTCGAAAAGCCCGCCCAGACGGTCACAAGCTTCCCTTCGTTAAAGGAATAGATCATGACAAGCAGGATCGGCACATACAGAAAGGCAAAGCCAAACACCAATGCCGAGATCAGGAAGGTTGAACGTTTGCTGCTCATTGCTGGCCTTCCTCCTGCTTGGTCTGAATATGCTGGAACCACATGATCGGCACGACAAGGAACAGCAGCATCGCAATCGCAACGCTTGATGCAATCGGCCAGTCACGGTTGGCAAAGAACTCGTTCCAAAGGGTTCGACCAATCATCAAGGTGTTCGGGCCCCCCAGAAGTTCCGGAATAACGAATTCACCCACAGCCGGAATGAACACCAGAAGTGAGCCTGCCAAAATCCCCGGCATCGAAAGCGGCAGCGTGATCTTGGCAAAGGCCTGCCAGGGCTTGCAGCCCAGATCAAGGGCGGCTTCGACCAGGCTGACATCCATTTTTTCAAGTGTGGAATATAGCGGCAGGATCATGAAGGGCAGGTAGGTATAGACAATCCCGACATAGACCGCGAATTCCGTCTGACGCATGATCAGCGGTTCGGAAATGATGCCCGTCCACATAAGGAACGCGTTAATCAAGCCTTCGCGGTCAAGGATCCCGATCCAGGCATATACACGGATCAGGAAACTGGTCCAGAACGGCAGGATCACCAGCATCAGCAACACACTGCGCATCGATCCTTGCGCGCGCGCAATGCCGTACGCCATCGGATAGCCGATCAGAAGGGTGATAACCGTTGATATCGCCGCAATTCGGATCGAGTTGAGATATGCCGTGACATAAAGGCTGTCAGATAGAAGGAACAGGTAGTTCCCGAAATTGAGCGTGACCGTGATGCCTTCATCGATCCATTCAAACAGCGGCGTATAGGGCGGCTGCGCGTATTCGGCGACGGAAAAGCTGATCTTGAGAACGATCAGGAACGGCACAAGGAAGAACAAAAACAGCCAGAAATACGGGATACCAACCACCAGTACCCGGCCATGTTTGATCATCCAGCGATCAAAACGTTGTTTGAGGGTCAAGCTGCCCTCTTGCTTGTCACTGCTCATTTGTTCAGTACCGAAGCAGCCCCGGCCTCCCACGATACCCAGACAGTGTCTTCCCACGTATAGCGCGGCTCGATCTGGCGGGTGGAGTTTGGCTCGGTCACCTTGATGCGTTTGCCGCTTTCAAGGCGCACGTGGTAGGTCGAAATACCACCAAGATAGCCGATCTCTTCAACCTTGCCCGATACGCAATTGTATTTGGTTTCTTTGGGCGCTTCCTTGGTGATGCGAAGCCGCTCGGGGCGCAACGCCACCCAGAAGGTCATGCCTTCATGGCCCTGAACAGCATGATCGATATAAATCTCGCAACCGGCCTCATCCGACTTGATGACGGCATATTTTTCATCGTCATCGACCAGTACACCTTCGATCAGGTTGACCTGACCGAGGAAGTTCGCGGTATAGCGGCTGTTGGGATATTCATAAAGTTCGAACGGAGTACCGGTCTGGTTGATGACCCCTTCATTCATCACGGCAATGCGCGATGCCATGGTCATGGCTTCTTCCTGGTCATGGGTCACCATGACAAAGGTGGTGCCGACCTTTTCCTGAATGTTGACCAGCTCGAACTGGGTCTGTTCGCGCAGTTTCTTGTCAAGCGCGCCCAGCGGTTCGTCCAGCAGCAGCACCTTTGGCCGTTTAATCAGCGACCGCGCCAGTGCAACGCGCTGGCGCTGACCACCCGAAAGCTGATGGGGTTTGCGCTTGGCAAATTTGCTCATCTGCACAAGGCCCAGCATTTCGGCGACCAGTTCCTTGATCTCGCTGCGCGAAACGCCATCCTGCACAAGCCCGAACGCGACATTCTGTTCCACACTCATGTGCGGGAACAGGGCATAAGACTGGAACATCATGTTGGTCGGGCGCTCATAGGCCGGGACCCCGGCCATATCGACACCATCAATGTAAATCTTGCCTGATGTGGGTTCCTCGAACCCGGCCAGCATGCGCAACAGCGTCGTTTTCCCGCAACCTGACCCGCCCAGAAGGGCGAAAAGCTCGTGGCGATAGATATCCAGGGAAACATCATCGACGGCATAGAAGTCGCCGAATTTCTTGGTCACATTCTCAAAGCGGATATAGGGAACCGCGTCCGGATTGTTCCAAGGTTGCGTCTTGTGCACATCCTCGTGCACGCGCTCCAAAACCGCCTCTGACACCAGCATTCTCCCCTGTTTCAATGTCAAGATGAACCGCTTCAATCAGACGTCAGTCCCTGATGATCTGGTGCGCAATCGTTTCATGTTGCTGCACTGCCAATTGGTCGGTTCTTCCTGATAACAGGATGAAGCAATTCTGCAATCTGTAAAGAGGGGTGTGCGATATTTTGAACAACAATCGCCATTTGATGCCTAAATTGGCAGAGAATCGGCGTGTGGTGTTCAGAAAATGTGCATTTCTGCGAAAGGGTCCGGTTGTCAGAAACAGGCTGACTGCAACCAATAAAGCGCCGTGATCACGAGTCACAGGCTGCCTGGCCGCATCGTTTCGCACGACTGAAAAGCAAAAGGGCGCAACCAAAGTCGCGCCCTTCGCAAGGATCAGCGATCGCAATCCGTCAGGATCGCTTTCGATCACTTACTGACCGGTTTTAAGCTTCGTCCACAGGCGGGTACGGGTACGCAGCAGGCGTGAACCCGGCTCGACTTTCGAACGCAGGCGTTCTTTTACTTCCTGCGGCGGATAGATGCCCGGATCTTCGAGAAGGGACGGGTCAACCAGTTCCATCGCGGCAAGGTTCGGGGTTGCATAGGCAACATAGTTCGCGATTTCAGCTTCGACATCGGCACGCAGCACGTAGTCGATGAACTTGTGCGCCAGGTCCGGGTTCGGTGCATCTTCCGGGATCATCATCGCATCGAACCAGATCAGGGTGCCTTCCTTTGGAATGACATACTTGATCTCATTGCCGTTGCCGGCTTCTTCTGCGCGAAGGGCGGCCATGCCGACATCGCCCGACCAGCCAACAGAAATACAAACGTTACCGTTTGCAAGGTCGTTGATGTACTGGGAGCTATGGAAATAGGTCACATGCGGACGGATTTTCTCAAGCTGCTCAAAGGCGCTTTCGATCGATTCCGTGGTCGGTTCGCCTTCCGGCACATTGCCAAGATAGAAGTTCACCAGCGGTACGATCTCGCCCGGATCATCCAGAAGCGACAGGCCGCATGACGACAGCTTTTCGGCATATTTCGGATCAAAGATCATCGCCCAGCTATCAAGCGGGGCGTCGTCACCCAGAACTTCCTGAACTTTGGCAACGTTATAGCCAAAGCCGTTGGTGCCCCAGAAATACGGCACGGCAAAGGTGTTGTCAGGGTCGTATTTTGCCTGCTGCTCAAGGATCACCGGATCGAGGTTGCCATAGTTCGACAGTTTGGATTTGTCGATTGGCTGGAACAGCTTGGCTTTGATCAGGCGTTCGGCATCGGCAAGGGTCGGAACCACGATGTCATAGCCGGAATTACCCGCCAGCAGCTTGGCTTCAACCAGCTGGTTGCTGTCGTAAACGTCATAGTTGACCTTGACGCCGTATTCCTTTTCGAAATTCGCAACGGTTTCCTCGCCGATATAATCCGACCAGTTATAAACGTTGAGAACTTCCTGTGCCGATGCACCAGTGGCAAAGCCAGATACGGCAGCCGCAAGCACAACCAGGCTTGATGTTTTAAGAAGAGATTTCATTTCGCTGAGCCTCCCATGTGGCAGCGTTTGAAAGTTTACCGGTTCTGTTGTTGGTCCCCCAGAACCCGGGGCTTATCGTAATATCCTTCGAATGCTTCAGGATATTGTCAAATACAAGATGGAAAAATGTGCATATTTCGCATCATGTAAAAAATTGTGCATTTAACATGCAACAATCTTGCGCCGGGCAGCAAGTCCCGGCGCAAAATTCGACAGGCGTCTTTTAAACGTTCAGCAACAGGTGCTCACGCTCCCAGGCGCTGATCACGGTCTGATAGGCATCCCATTCCGCTTCCTTGACCGCAATAACGGCGGCAGCGAACTCTTCGCCCAGCAGTTCCTTAAGCGGCTTGCAACGATGGAACTTCGCAAGTGCTTCGTGGATGTGACGCGGCAGGGAATGCGCACGGTCATAGCCCGAACCTTCGATCGGGGCCGTCGCATCGACTTCCTCGATAATACCAAGCAGGCCACAGGCAAGCGACGCCGCAACCGCCAGATACGGGTTGGCATCTGCCCCCGGTAGACGGTTTTCAATACGACGTGCCGCGGGCGGGCCATTCGGCTGGCGCAGGCCGACCGTACGGTTATCAAGTGACCAGTGCATGTTGATCGGGGCATCCGACCAGGGCTGCAAACGGCGATAACTGTTCATGTTCGGCGCCAGAAGCGGCATGGCTGCTGGCAGGTAACGCTGCAGGCCGCCAATATAGTTGAGGAACAGTTTCGAGTTTTCCCCGTCATCATCGGCAAACAGGTTCTTGCCGGTGTTGATATCAAGAAGACTTTGGTGAATATGCATCGAGCTTCCCGGCAGGTTGCCCATCGGCTTGGCCATGAACGTGCCATAGACACCGTGTTTCAGTGCCGTTTCACGCAGCGTACGTTTGAACAAAAAGGCCTGATCGGCTAGTTCAAGCGGATCACCATGGTTAAAGTTCATTTCAAGCTGGGCCGGACCCGACTCGTGGCTCATGGTATCGGCGTCGATATTCATGGCCTCGCAATAGTCATACAGGTCTTCAATCAGCGGATCGAACTCGTTGATGGCATCAATACCAAACGCGTTTGATGCGCGTTCCGGGCGACCGGAACGGCCAATCGGCGGCTCCAGCGGGTTGTCCGGATCGGTGTTCTTTGCCACCAGATAAAATTCAAGTTCTGGCGCGATGATCGGGCGCATGCCGCGTTCTTCAAATGCCTTGAGAACCCGTTTAAGTACGCCGCGCGGCGACGTCGAAACTTCTTCGCCGGAAAAATGGAAACAGTCGCAGATGATCTGGGCCGTCGGCTCCTCGTACCACGGCACAACGCGCACGGTTTCCGGGTCGGGAACCATCGCCACGTCCTTTTCGGCCGGGTCAAGGAAGGCATCGGTTTCCTCCGGATAGCCGCCGGTTACCGTCAGGCAGAAAATTGCTTCGGGGATGGCAAGGCTTTTGGCCTCCAGCCCCTTAAGAAACTTCTGTGTCGGAAGAACCTTGCCCCGCGCAACGCCGGACATGTCCGGAACAATGCATTCGACTTCTTCGATTTTTCGCTCGGATAGCCACGTCTTGAGATCGGTGCTCATGTGTAGTCGGGCGCTTTCACGCCAGTCCTTCAAAATTGCATTTTCTTGCGTTTTTCGGGCCATTCCCGAACAAATTCACAAGAAAGGATGTTTGTCTTCGAAGACTATTGTATTTAATTTCGTTATTGTCGTGTTTATTAGAATTATAGACGAATTTTCGGTTGGATCGTCGAAGATATCGTTTCATATCTCTGGAACGATCCTACCAGATTGCGCTATAGTCGCGCCACAATATTTAAGAGCAGCGTTTGGATGCTGGTCAAGGAGGTATTATGAAAATCGCACATCCGTATCTTATGTTTCTTGGTGACGCGCCGGACGAACTGGCTGCAAAAACCGCAATCGGCATCAAGCAGTGGCGCCCGGAATGGTGCGTCGGTCAGATGAGCCTGCCGGGCTGTCAGGCGGATCTTGGTCTGCCGGAAATGTCGATCGCCGAAGCAAAGGCAGCCGGCGTTAAAACCCTGGTGCTGGGCGTTGCCAACCGTGGCGGGATCATTGGTCCGGCATGGATGGAAACCCTGCTGGCGGCAATCGACGCTGGCATGGACATCGCCAACGGTCTGCACACCCGTCTTTCGTCGATTCCCGAACTGGTCGATGCCGCCAAGGCCAAGGGTGTTAGCCTGTTTGATGTGCGCCACTTCGACGGTAAAGTCCCGGTCGGCAACGGTGAAAAGCGTTCCGGCAAGCGCGTTCTGGCTGTCGGTACCGACTGTTCGGTCGGTAAGATGTACACCGCCCTTGCAATTGACGCCGAATTCAAAAAACGCGGCATCAAGTCCGACTTCCGTGCAACCGGCCAGACCGGTATCTTCATCGCCGGCGAAGGCATATCGGTTGATGCAGTTATTTCCGACTTTATCTCGGGCGCTGTTGAAACCATTGCACCGGCCAATGACCCGGATCACTGGGACGTCATGGAAGGGCAGGGCAGCCTGTTCCACGCATCGTTCGCCGGTGTTTCCATGGGCCTGATCCACGGTTCACAGCCGGACGCCCTTGTGGTCTGCCACGAGCCGACCCGTGCCCACATGCGTGGTCTTCCGGGGTATAAGCTTCCGGATCTCAAAACCTGCCTCGACGTCAACCTGTTGCACGCCAAACTGACCAACCCGGATTGCAAGGTTGTCGGTTTTGCCATCAACACCAAGGCGCTTGACGACGCAGCGGCCAAGAAACTTCTGGCTGACATCGAAGCCGAATTCGGTCTTCCGGCAGTTGACCCGGTCCGTACCGGCGTTGCGTCGCTGGTCGACAAGCTGCAGGAGATCTAAGTTGCCAAAGCTCACTGTGATTTCCGAAGTCTTCCCCCTCGCACAGGTCTTCAAGATCTCGCGCGGGGCCCGGACCGAGGCACATGTGGTCAAGGTGACGCTCAGCGACGGCACCCATACCGGGCAGGGGGAATGCGTTCCCTATGCCCGGTATAATGAAACGGTCGAAGGTGTCATTGCCGACATCGAAGCACAGGCAGACGCCCTTGACCGCGGCATGACCCGCAAGGAACTTCAGGACGCCATGAAGGCCGGTGCTGCGCGTAACGCAGTCGACTGTGCCTATTGGGATCTCGAAGCCAAGCGTATGGGCCGTCGCGTATGGGAATTGATCGGGCACAAGGCGCCCGAAGGATTGATCACAGCCGAAACGCTGTCGATCGATACCCCGGACAATATGCGCGAAGCCGCCCGCAAGATCGCCCATGCCCCGTTGCTTAAGGTCAAGCTCAATGGCGAAAACGTCCTTGAGTCGGTCCGCGCTGTGCGTGAAGGTTCGCCCAAGGCCCGCATCATTGTTGATGCCAACGAAGCCTGGTCTCTTGATCTGCTCGAAGATATCGGTGCCGAACTTGATGGTCTGGGTGTCGAGATGATCGAACAGCCACTGCCTGCCGGGCAGGATGATGGTCTGATCGATATCGATTGCCCGGTGCTTCTGTGTGCCGACGAGTCTGTTCATACGATGGCTGACATTCCGCGTCTGGCCAATCTCTATGACATGATCAACATCAAGCTCGACAAGACCGGTGGTCTTACCGGCGCGCTTGAGCTGGCCGAGGCCGCATCCAAGGCCGGCATGCAACTGATGACCGGCTGCATGGTCGGAACATCGCTTGCCATGGCGCCTGCCATGATCACCGGTGCCATGTCGCGCATTGTCGATCTGGATGGCCCGATCTGGATGGCCAAGGATCGCGATCATGCCCTGACGTTTAAAAACGGTGTGATGGGGCTGCCCGATCGCGAACTCTGGGGTTGATTCGGCTAAACGCTATACAACGGCATAATCGCCCTGTAATCCGGGCGATATCAGACGGCGCATCGGCAAACCGGTGCGCCGTTTTTATTTCCAATGTAAAAAACCGGCACCCGAATTTTCGACCCAAGGTAGAAAAGCCAAGGGAAATTTTTTTTACAGCCAGATATGGTGGGTTACGGGTTAACTTTTTGTTTACGAATCAACATCTTGCGGTCGGTCTTGACCGTTTTAAAGCTCCATTTCGGCCCATCTGCTGCATGACGCCACCCTAATGTATAGTTGTGTCTTGGACCAAATAAAGGAACGATGAGACATCTATATAAAGGGCCTGTGTGGCCCGCTTAAATCTGGTTGGAGCGGTTCGCGTGGATTCAGGCCCTCAGGAAAATAGCAGTCCGTCAAAAAAGACGTTTCGATGCTGCTATCGGGATTTTCTCTACACGCCACGGCATGCAGAGCTCCTGCATCTGCGCCGCAAGGAATCGATCCAGCTTACCGCCCGTTTCGCAGCCCTTTTCGTTCTTGTCCTCATGCTTGCCGTTCCGTTCTGGGACGGGGCCTTTGCCGCTGAAATGTGGTCTTCGCAGACCTTTATTCTGCGGCTTCTGGTGGCGGGGGTCGCGCTTGTGGTGCTTACCAATCGCGCGGTCAGCGCGCGGTTGCGCCGACGTTTTCCGTACCTGCCGATGCTGATGCTGATTGTCGCGGCAAGTTTGCTATGTGTCTTTGCCGGCAATGACCCGCTTGCAACCGATTACATGCACAGTTCGCACAGCTTCCTTCTGATCGGTCTGGTGATGATGATTGCCATCATGCCCGTCACTCTGGTCGAGGCCGCCGTTCTTTCAGTGCCATTTGCCGTGTTGCTTGTCATCGGCGCACAAAGCGGGCTTGCGACCGGCTTTGTGCCGTTTGAAATGCTGCTGGCATTCCTGTTGCCGCTGGCACTCGTGTCAGCCCTTGTGCAGCTTTACCGCACCGTCACCGCGGCCCATGAAATCGCCATTGATCCACTGACCAACTGTTATACCCGTGCCTTTGGCATGGAAATGATCCGGGTCAGCTTCGAAGGCGCACTGCGCAAAAAAGTGCCCTATACCGTTGCCTTCATCGACCTTGATGATTTCAAGCAGATCAATGATCGCTATGGCCATGATTACGGTGACCGCATTCTGGGCGAGGTCGGCAATAACCTGATCCATCGTTTCCGCCGTTCTGACATGGTTGTGCGGTGGGGCGGGGAAGAATTCCTGGTGCTGTTGCCCGAACTGGGCCGTGCCCGCGCTGTCGAGGTACTTGAACGTGTCATGGCGCCAGGGTTGGCAAAGCTTGAAAACGGGCAGGTGCAGCGTGCCAGTGTCGGTCTTTCCGAACGCATCGAAGATGCCATTGCCTTGCCGCAAAACCTGATCGACCTTGCTGATCAGCGCATGTATGAGGCCAAAAAACGCCAGGACCGCGATGACCTCGTCGCACAAGGCTATTCCGGGCGGCGCAATACGGTAAGCGCCCTGGCGTCCCCGTCGACCACCAATGCCCCCTCGGTTGATCGCAGCGTAAACTAGCTGCCTGTTGTGAGCCCTGACTGGGCTCTGCTGTCCAATGCAATGCGTCCGGTCGCGACGCGACCTCTCCTGCTCCATAAAACCCTGTCTGACGGACATCGTGGCGGCGCATGCCAGCGTCGATCACTGTTGAGGCTTGTCCTGTGCAGGCAGAATCGGGCTAGGGAAAGGCGTGGAATCGGCATGAGCGCGCGCACGGCTGGTTCGGATTCGCGTCGATTCTCTCACCTTTTTCGAAAATTCCATTTTCTTCGGTGATCAAAAAATAGCCGCGAGATGTGAAATTTGCGGGCGTTTGGGGTGCAATGCCTCAAAATAATGCACAAAAAAGAAGCAGTAATATTTCTGACAAAAAAATAGTCAAAAAGCTGTTGCGTCCTGTCCGGTGAATGGGTAATGTTCATTTGTGCGCTGCGGTAGGACGCAGTGCATTCCGGCGAGCGACTTGTCGCTCGTTTCTTGGACGTTTCCTCCCTAGACTTGGGCCGCTGTCACAGGCGGCCTTCTTTTTTTGCCTAAATTCAGCCCTTTAGCCCAACTCAAAGCATCTGCTCAGCGCCTGAACATCTCATGTGTTTTGGAATTGTTAGAATGGTGCGGTGCAAATCAACTTGGGGTAATCGCGGCGCGCAGATACGCCAAGGGCGCTGCCCGGCAAAATCAGGAAGCGCCCTTTAAAATCCCTCTGGACCTTTTTTCGGCTATTTTTCGCGCGTTGGATTGCCATCGGGGATATTGCCATCCCCGTCGCCCAGGCCGCGCTGCATGATCACGCTATCGACCCAGCGGCCCATTTTAAAGCCGGCCGACTGAAGCGTGCCCGCCACCCGGAAGCCCAACCGCGCATGCAGCCCGATCGACGCGACATTGGCGCTATCGCCGATCACGGCAATCATCTGGCGATAACCAAGGGCGGTGACCCGTTTGATCAGCTCCGCAAGCAACGCACTGCCAGCCCCCTTGCCGACGACTTCGGGTGCTATGTAAATCGTGTCCTCGACCGTGAAACGATAGGCCGGACGCGTCCGGTACGCCCCGGCATAGGCAAATCCCTCAACCCGGCCATCCACATCCGCCACCAGATAGGGCAGGCCGCGTTCACGCACATGTTGCCAGCGCGATGTCAGCTCGGCGATTTCAGGGGCGCGTTCCTCAAACGATGCCAGCCCATGCAGCACATGATGGCCATAAATCTCGGTGATCCGTTCAAAATCTTCGGGTTCTGCATCGCGGATGACCAGATCGCTTAAAACGTCACTGGTATCTATGGTATTGCTCATTAGAACGGGTTCCCGTCGAGATCATGAAAGCGCGATATCAGATCGGTCATCTGGTCGCGCAGGGTGTCAAATCCGCGATGCGGGCTGATTGTTGTTTCATCCATATAAAGCGCACGAGAAAGCTCGATCTGAAGGCTGTGCACATGTTCTTGCGGGCGACCGTAATGGCGTGTGCAATAACCCCCGGCATATGGATCATTGTGCGCGGGCGCAAAGCCCATATCGCGAAAACAATCGTCCACAAACCGCGTCAATGACGGGTGGCAGGAACTTCCATAGCAATCGCCAAGCACCAGATCAACGCGGTTTTTTGCGCTGTCGCACGAATCCCCGGGCATCGAATGGCAATCAATCAGGATGCAATAGCCAAACGTGGCCCGCGTCAGATCAATCAGCTTCTGCAACGCCGTGTGATAGGGCCGGTAATAGGTATCAATACGCGAAAGCGCTTCTTCGGCGGGCAGGCGGGTCTTGTAAATCTCGACCCCGCCGCTGACGACGCGCGGGATGGAACCCAATCCCGAAAGGGCGCGCATCGAATTGATCTCGTTATCATCGGGCAGATCGCCATCAAACATCCGCGGATCAAGTTCCATGGCCGCCCGGTTCACATCGACATAGGCGCGCGGAAATGTCGCGCACAGCAACGGTGCGCCCAGTTTCGGGGCGGCCGTGAACAACTGATCGACAAAGGCATCTTCGGATGCGCGCAGCTCAAACGCGCCAATACGTGCGCGTTCAATCAGATCCTGCGGGTAATGGCGGCCTGAATGCGGGGATGCAAACACCACCGGCAGGGTTTGCCGTGGTGGCAGGATAACGGTGGCGGGGCCAGTTGAGGCGAGTTCCGAAGGCAACTGGTTCATTGTCTTTCGTAATGTCCATCCCTTATGACACGGATTTGGGCTTCGTCGTGCGTCTTGCGATCCATTATCATACTATCTTCTAGCATATGGGAATTGCCACGGATTTGATGAACATTTTTTGTCAAAAAACCATTTCTGGGGTTGCGCCAAGGTCCGCCTTGGGCTAAATACCGCCTCGCCGACGCAAACGGCACAGACCGGTGTTTTGGTTACAAAGCCTCGGTCTTTCGAAAGATGGATTTGCGGGCCTATAGCTCAGTTGGTTAGAGCGTTCGCTTGACATGCGAGAGGTCACAAGTTCGAGTCTTGTTAGGCCCACCATCTTTCAAACCCATAGGGGCCTATAGCTCAGTTGGTTAGAGCGTTCGCTTGACATGCGAGAGGTCACAAGTTCGAGTCTTGTTAGGCCCACCATTCCCACCCCGCAGCGGTTCGCGCGCGGGGTTTTGTATGTCCGGGCTGAACCACTTATCGCATCTGCGCGATGCTCTTTCTGAAGCGCATGGCGCTAAAGGCAAAGAAACCGCTGGCAATGACAAACACCAGCAGGAATTCCGGCCAGACCACGTCAATGCCGGCCCCACGGAAAAGGATCGCTTGGGCGTATTTGACGAAATGCGTCGCCGGTGAGAACTGCATGATGTTCTGAAGCGTTTCGGGCATGCTTTCAAGCGGCGTGCTGCCCCCCGAAAGCAGGCGCAACGGCAACACCACCAGAATAAACAGCAACCCGAATTGCGGCATTGATCGTGTCATGGTCGCAAGGAAGATGCCAAGGGCTGTGGCAAAGAACAGATACAGCACCACACCCCCCATGAATAAAAGCGCTGATCCGGCAATCGGCACACCGAGCACAAGCTGCACGACAAAAACAAGAGACATCATGCAGGCAATCAGAATGACAAGCCCGTTGGCCCAGACTTTCGCCAGCATGATCTCGATCGGGCTGAGCGGCATGACCAGCAGATGCTCGATCGTGCCATGTTCGCGTTCCCGAATAAGCGCTGCCCCCGAAAGAATGATCGACAGCATCGTCACCGCATTGATGATCTCCATCGTGCTGGTAAACCATTCGCTTTGGACATTCTGGTTATAGGCATAACGTGTCACAATGCTGGCGGCATCAGACCGGTTCTGTCCGGCCCAGGCCGATTTTCCGCCCAGCCAGGTGGTGACTTCCTGGGTGATGATGTTGCTGATATAGCCTTCGCCGATCCCGGCCTGCATCATTGCGGTGGCATCAATGTTAAGCTGCACTTCCGGGTTGCGCCCGGCAACGATATCGGCCTCGAAACGCGGCGGGATCACCAGTACAAAGGTAAACGCGCCGCTATCCATCGCGGTATCGATATCGCGTTCGGCGATGGATTTCGGGGGCTGGAAATAGGGATCAAGCAGCGCATCGGCAATCCGCAACGAAAGCGCAGAGCCATCCTGATCGGCAATCGCGATCGAGGCGTTTCGCAAATCATGGGAAAAACCGGTCGCGGCGTTATAGATCGCAAAGGAAAACGCCCAGACGATCAGGGCCATTAATACGACATCGCGCCGCAGGCTGAACAGTTCCTTGACGCCAAGGCGATAGATATTGCTGATTTCGCGCATGCCCATGGCTTTATACCTCCTGCTTTTTCAAAAGCAGTATCGACAGGATCGTCAATGCCGGGAAAAAGACCAAAAGCGTGATCAGTTCGGGATAAAGCTCGGCAAAGCCCAGCGCCTTGGTAAAAGTGCCCAGACTGATCGACATGAAATGTGATGTAGGAATGATGTTTGACAGCACCACCGGCACGCCTTCAAGGGTTGAAACCGGCTGCATCATCCCCGAAAACATCACCGACGGAACCATGGTTGCGATTGCCGTGCCGAAAAGGGCGGCGATCTGGGTGTTGGTAAAGGACGAAATCAAAAGCCCAAGCCCGGTCGTGGCAATGACAAACAAGGTCGCCCCGATCAAAAGCGTCAGGCCATTGCCCCGGATCGGGACATCAAACCAGAACAGCGCCATTGCGCTCATCAGGATAAAATTCACCAAGCCCAAACCGACATAGGGCAGTTGCTTGCCCCACAGGAATTCAAGCCGTGAAACCGGGGTGACATAAAGGTTGGTGATTGATCCCAATTCTTTTTCGCGGACCACGCCAACCGCCATCAAAACCGCCGGGATAAACATCAAAAGCAGGGCAATCACCGATGGCACCATGGCATAGATGCTTTTGAAATCCTGATTATAGCGATAGCGCGTTTCAATCTGCATGGTCTGGTTAAGCTCCGAACTGCCAATATCGCGTTTGGTCTTTTCGCTCAGATATTGCTGATGGATGCCTTCGACATAGCCATGAATGGTTTCGGCGCGAAACGGCATGCTGCCATCGATAAAGGCCCCGATTTCCGGGTTTGCCCCGCGGCCGACATCGCGGCCAAAGCCCGGCGGGATTTCAATGGCAAGCGTCACATCCCCCGAAAGCAACCGCGCCTCAAGATCCGCATTGCTGATCAGTGGTGCCTGTTGCTCGAAATAGCGCGAACTTGAAAGATTTTCGATATAGGTGCGGCTTTCGGGGGTCTGGTCGTGATCAAGCACCGCATAGGTCAGGTTTTCGACATCAAAGGTAATGCCAAAGCCGAAAACCGGCATCAGGATCGCCGTCCCGATCAGGGCAAACATCAAGCGGATCGGATCGCGCACCAGTTCCATGGTTTCGCGCAGGGAATAGGCCCATAATCGCCGGAAACTGAAAAGCGATGCGCGCGCCGGTTTCCAGTGCGCCGCGTTGCCCTTTGTCGCGCCAAGCGCATCCTGCGGGGCTACTGCCGTTGCTGGTTCCGGTGCGGTTTGCGTATCTGCGCCACCTGCGTCACCCGCGCCACCCGCGCCATCGGCTTCTTCCAGATAGCTGATAAATGCTTCTTCCAGTGTGTCGCTGCCGCGTCCCTTGGTGATGGCATCTGGCGTATCACTGATCAGAACCTTTCCCGCATGCATCAGCGATATGCGATCGCAGCGTTCTGCTTCATTCATGAAGTGGGTGGAAATGAAAATCGTCACCCCCTGATCGCGTGAAAGTTCGACCAGCAATTCCCAGAACCCGTCGCGCGCCACCGGATCAACGCCGGATGTCGGTTCATCCAGAATAAGGATCTCCGGGCTGTGAATGATCGCAACCGCCAGTGACAATCGCTGACGCACGCCAAGCGGTAAACGCGCGCTCAGATCATCATGATAGGGGCCAAGCCCGAACCGCTTGGAAAGCTCGTTGATGCGGTTTTTGATCTGATCCTTGGGCAAATGAAACAGATGGGCATGCAGTTCAAGGTTCTGCATGACGGTCAATTCGGAATAAAGCGAAAAGGCCTGGCTCATATAGCCCACCCGGTTGCGAAGCGCGATATCCTGCCCGTCGACCGGCTTGCCAAACAGCTCGGCTGTCCCCTCGGACGCATCCAAAAGCCCGGTCAGCATCTTCATGGTCGTGGTCTTGCCACAACCGTTGGAGCCGAGAAATCCGAAAATCTCGCCTTTTTCAATCCGGAAACTGACATCATCCACGGCGGTAAAATCGCCAAACTTCTTGGTCAGATGTTCGGCGACAATCGCCGGGGTTTCGCCGTGAACCGTGCGGGGCGGGATGCTCAGGGTATGGTGGCCCTTGCGTTCTTCTTCGGGCAAAAGCGCGATAAAGGCCGCCTCAAGCGTATCCGTCCCGGTGCGGGCCAAAATCTCGTCTGCGGTGCCGGTCGCAAGGACCTTGCCGTCATTCATCGCAATCAACCGGTCAAAGCGCGCGGCCTCATCCATATAGGCCGTCGCGACCAGAACGGTCATATCGCGCTGGGTTTGGCGGATGGCATCAATCAGTTGCCAGAATTGCTGGCGCGACAGGGGATCAACACCGGTGGTCGGTTCGTCCAGTATCAGGATATCGGGATCATGGATCAGCGCACAACAAAGCCCAAGTTTCTGTTTCATGCCCCCCGAAAGCTTACCCGCCGGACGTTCGGTAAAGGGATCAAGCCCGGTCGCCTCGACCAGGCGTGCAATGCGGTCATCGCGCTCGTGCTTGCCCTGACCAAACAGGCGACCGAAAAACGCAAGGTTCTCACGCACTGTCAGGTCCATATAAAGGTTCTTGCCAAGCCCTTGCGGCATATAGGCAATGCGCGGCAGGATCGCGTTGCGGTGCTTGGCATCGCTCATGGATCCGCCAAGGGTTTCAACGGTCCCGTGCTGGACCTTGCGCGCCCCCGATATCAGGGCAAGGGCGCTTGATTTTCCCACACCGTCAGGCCCGATAAAGCCGACGGTTTGCCCGACCGGAATTTCAAGACTGATCGCGTCAAGGGCCATGACCTTGCCATAGCGGTGCGACACCGCATCAAGGCGTATGGCGATCCGGTCCGTGCGAACTGTGTCTTCGGTGCTTTCCGCCATTTTGGCGCGCTCTATTGGGCGTTTTGACGCAGGGTCGCGTCATCGGGGATATTCGGGGCAAAGGCATCGGGCCAGTTTTGATGGTCCGCCAGCATGATAAAGGCCTCACCCGGAAGGCCGGTTTTCACCCGTTTGATATGTTCTGCCAGCAAATCCCGATCAATCCGCACCTTGACGCGAAACATCAGTTTGTCGCGCTCGGCCCGTGTTTCGACCTCACGCGGGGTGAATTGCGCATCATCGGCGACAAACGATACCTTGGCCGGAATGACAAAGCTGGGGGCGGCATCCAGAACAATTCGCGCTTCATTGCCAACAAAGGCTAATCCCGCCTGACGGGTCGGCAGGAACACATTCATATAGACATCGGTCAGATCAATCAGGGTGATGACCGGACCGCCACCGGCCAAAACCTCGCCCGGTTCGGCAAGGCGATATTGCACGCGTCCATCGCGCGGGGCCTTAAGGACCGAATCATCAATCTGCACCTGAATGCCCTCAAGGGCGGCGGATGCCGCCGAGACATTCATGCGTGCACTGATAAGGCGCGCCTGGGCCGCGGTAAGGGCTGCTTTTGCGACATTGCGATCCGCACGTCTCTGATCAAGTTGTTCGCGTGAAATGTTGTTGTTCTTGACCAGTTCCTCGGCACGCGAAAGCTGCTGCTCGGCAAAGGAAAGCTCGCTTTCGCGCTGAACAATCAGGGCCTCTGCCTCGGCAATGCCTTGTTCGGCACTGGCAAGTTCGGCACGGGCGCGCGCACGGTTGGCAACCAGTTCGGCGGTGTCCATCCGCGCCATGACCTGACCTGCGGTGACCTGATCACCTTCTTCGACCAGAACTTCCTCAACCCGGCCGGCATATTTGGTTGCCACCCGGATTTCCTCGGCCTCGATCCGGCCATTGCCCGATGCGATATAGTCAGGCAGGTCTGATTGCTGTGACTGCCAATAGGCATATCCACCCCCGGCGGCAGCGGCAAGCCCCACAAGAACGATCAACACGGCACGCAAGCTTTTCATTCCATTCTCCGACAACGGGGCGGACCAAGGCAGGGCGCAGGGACAGGGCACGGCGCGACTTGGTCAACAATTTCAACGAGTATTGCTCTTGCAATTGTGTAACGCAATACTCTCTGGAATGATCCTAGGGTCAGGACCCATTAATTTGATTTGAATGGCAGACGTTATATTTGCAAAACCCAAGGAAAACCCCGCCGGGCGGGTTGGTATCCCGCACAAGGGATTTGACGCTGGAGTTTGCAAATATAACGTCTGTCCTTCGGATTAATCGGATTTGCACGGGCTACTTTGTCGTAAAGCTTTGAAAGATAAATATCTTCCTGCACCTTTACTCCGCATATCCGCACAAATCTGTTTAACCATTCAAACCAAATTAATGGGTCCTGACCCTAAATGATCGAGATTGGCCGGGCTTTGATGTTGCGCAATCTTTTTTGAAAACCAATCACCTGTTTCAGACGTTTAAGTGAATGGTTGCGATTGTTTCGCTCGTTTCGGCGATATTGCGCAACGCCTCATTTGTTTTCAAAGGATTGTCTGTCCGGTGCTGTTTTTTCACATCAATGTCGCTCTTGCCTGTTTGTATGTTCTTGTGCGTCACGTGCGCTATCTGGCATGGCCGCGCTGGGCGAAGATCACCTTTGGCGTACTTTTGCTGATCGGATCCCAGCATCATCTCTATTCCCGCATCGCCTTTGGCAGCATGTTCTTGCCGGAATTCCCGCAGCCGATTGTTGTCGCGATCAACGTGGCATTCGGCGTGATTTTCTTCCTGGTGTGGTTCCAGCTGGCCTATGACCTGATCGGTCTTTTGCTGCGCTGGTTGATCCTGCGCCGCAAGCAGCACCCGCCCAAAATCCTGCGGACCGTCATGTCCTTTGCGGCCATCGCACTGGCCTGCTTTGGCGTGGCAGAGGGCATGCGCGTGCCCGACGTCAAGGAAATGGATGTCACCATCCGCGACCTTCCCGATGCATTTGATGGCTATCGCATTGTCCAGCTCACTGACCTTCACATCAGCAAGCTCTATGAACGCCCGTGGGTGGCAGAGGTGGTTGAAAAAACCAACGCGCTTGAGCCGGATCTGATCGTGATCACCGGCGATCTGATTGATGGTGAATTGCCGCTGCGCTACGATGATGTGCAGCCGCTTGTTGATCTGAGCGCGCGCGACGGGATCATCACCATTCCGGGCAACCATGAATATTATTTCGGCTATGAAAACTGGATGCGCCATTATGGCGGGCTCAATATGCTGACCCTTGAAAACGACCATATCGTGCTCGACCGCGATGGCGATCAACTGACCATCGCCGGCGTCACCGACCTTCGTGCCGGCAATACGGACCGCCCCGAACCCGATGTTGCCAAGGCACTGGAAGGCAGCCCGGAAAACGCGCCGGTGATCCTGCTTGATCACCAACCGAAAATGGCCCGCGACGCAGCACCATTGGGTGTCGATCTGCAACTTTCCGGCCATACCCATGGCGGCATGGTATGGGGCTTTGACAATATCGTTGCCATGCTCAATGGCGGCTTTGTATCGGGCATGTATGACATCGAGGACATGCAGCTTTACGTCAATAACGGCACCGCCCAATGGCCAGGCTTCGCGATCCGGGTTGGCGTGCCCGGCGAACTCACCGTGATCACGCTCCGTAAGGGCTAAGCCCACCCAGAACAAAACGGCGTCCCGAGAAATCAGGACGCCGTTTTCCGTGCGGTGGCACAAGGGGAGGGGCGAGAAGCTGTCAGGTTCTAGCGCGCAACGCACGCCTTCACGGCATCGCCAATGATCGAAATGCCCTGATCGAGTTCCTCGGAACTGATGGTCAGTGGCGGGGCAATGCGGAACACACCGCCCATGCCGGGCATCTTGACGATATTCATGCTCAGTCCGCGCTTGAACGCCTCGGCCATGATCGCGGCCCCCATGTCGTGATCGGGTTCGCGATTACCGGTCTCCTTGATGATCTCCATCCCCAAAAGCAACCCGCGCCCGCGCACATCCCCGACGCAAGGGTACTGATCCTTGATCGCGCATAACCCCTCAAAAAGCTGCGCGCCCATCTGGCTTGCGCGCGCGACCAGCTTCTCGTCACGCACGACATCAAGCACCGTCAAACCAACCGCGGCGGGCAGGGGGTCTGACACGTGGGTGGTGTAAAACAGGAACCCTTTTTCATAGGCGACCTGCTCAATTTCAGGCGTGGTCATTACCGCCGATAAGGGCAATCCCGCCCCGATGGTTTTGGACAATGTCAGGATATCGGGTGTAACCCCGTCACGCTGAAAGGCAAACATGTCGCCGGTGCGGCCGATGCCGGTTTGTGCCTCGTCGAGGATCAGTAGCATGCCGCGCTCTTCGCATTTCTTCTTAAGCGCGGCGAGGTAACCTTTCGGCAGTTCAAGGATCCCGCCGCTCGATAAGATCGGCTCGGCGAC
Organism: Thalassospira profundimaris WP0211; assembly: GCF_000300275.1. GTDB lineage: Bacteria > Pseudomonadota > Alphaproteobacteria > Rhodospirillales > Thalassospiraceae > Thalassospira > Thalassospira profundimaris. The sequence continues at coordinate 202,757 of NZ_AMRN01000008.1, forward strand.
AAATGCCGCCAGATTGCCGGTCGATTGCGCATCCAGAAGCTCGAACGCATCATCAAGCTCCGTCTGCCAGTCAAGCGACCCGTCGGGATGTTTGAAGCGCGGGCGAAACGCATTGGGGGCTGGAATGGCAAACGATCCGACAGCGGCCGGGCCATATCCCTTGCGCCCGGCACTATAGGTCGCCGATGCCGCGACCCCGGTCATGCCGTGCCAGCTTTTGGAAAACGCCACGATCTCATGCTTGCCGGTGACAAGCTTGGCCATGCGAATGGCCGCCTCGTTGCTTTCGGCCCCGGTCGACAGGAACAAAACCTTTTCCAGCCCCGGGGCAAGGGCTGCCAGCCGCTCGGCCAGCTCCACCACCGGCCGGGTCAGCATGCTGCTAAACAAATGTGCGACGGTTTCGACCTGTCGCTGTACGGTCTCGACAATGCGCGGGTGGCCATGGCCGAGAACCGCTGACATTTGCCCCGATGTAAAATCAAGGATCGCCCGCCCGTCGGCGTCATAAACATATGATCCCTTGGCGCGTTCAATGATCGCAGGATCAAACGGGCTGCCATACCGGATCAGGTGGTTATTTGCGCTTTGCCAAAAGGCGGCATCGTCGTTGCGTGACATGATCTTATCCCTGTGCTGGTCCATTCATTTGATGGGAAAAGCCTATCTTGTGGCGCGAAAGCGGTAAAATTGATAATGCTTGCACTCCGATATCAAAAATATTGATGGCTGTGATGGACGGAGCCCCGCATGCAGGCGCTGCTTGATCTCAAACTGCTGACAACCTTTGTCCGTGCCGCCCATGCAGGCACACTGAGTGCCGCCGCCATTCAGGTCGGGCGTACCCAATCAACCGTCACCATGCAGATCCAGCGACTTGAAGATGCGCTGGGTCAAAGCCTGTTTCATCGCTCGGGCAGTGGAGTGCGGCTGACCGGGGCGGGGGAGCGGTTTCTCGGTTACGCCGAACGCATCTTGCGCCTGCATGATGATGCGGTCTCAAGCTTCTCCGATCAGGGATTGCGCGGTGCCATCACCTTTGGTTGCCCCGAAGATTACCTGATCGCCTTTTTCCCGGCCTTGCTCAAAAGCTTCGGCGCGATCCACCGCGATATCGAAATCCGGGTGGTGTCGGCCCCGACGCCGGAATTGCAAAAGCTCCTGCATGCCCGCCAGATCGACATGGCGCTGGTCTCGACCCCGGATATCACGACCGGTGGCGACTTCATCCGCACCGAACAACTCGCCTGGGTCGGCAGCAAACCGACATTGGAACTGCATGATTTCAACCAGAATACCGATCCGCAAAGCCCGATCCCGCTGGCACTTGCCGCCGCCAACGCCCTTGATCACCGATCCGCCCGTGATGCGATGGACGCGGCCAAACTGCCCTATCAAATCGCCTATGCCAGCAACAGTCTGGCGGGCCTGATTGCGGTGACCCGGTCGGGCTTGGCGATCAGTGTGATGATGCAAAAGGCAGTGCCGAGCGATCTTTTCATCCTGAAGTCGCCGCTGCCACCCTTGCCGAAACTGGGCCTTCGCGTCCTGAAGTCCGAGATTAATCCAAGCCCGGCCACACACGCATTCGCCGATCACATCACCAAGATGCTGCCGTTTCTTTAATGGAGGCGGTGGGGCGGGTCAGGTTTGCAAACCGGCACATCGGGCGGTGTTGCGGACGTGGGCCTGCATTTCGCGCCGCGAACGTTCGGCGTCATTGTCGCGCAGGGCGGCGATGATTTTGCGATGTTCGCCGATGGAGGCACGCATGCGTTCCGGATCGGTGATCGGGATCGGCTGGCGCTGGGTTTCGGTGATCTTGTCGCGCACCGCCTGATAAAGTTCGCGCATCATGCTGTTGGAGCACGCCTCAACAATCGTTGCGTGGAATTCCAGATCGGCCTCGACATTGGCGATCAGGTCTTGCTCGGCCCAGCATTTTTCCATGCGGTTGGTGGCGTCTTCCATCGCCTCAAGCTGGGTCGCCGTCAGGCGGCCACAGGCCAGCGCGGCGATTTCGCTTTCAAGGATCATGCGTGTCTGGAACACGTCAAAAACACTGTAGCTTTCCGAATAGCGCCATGGTGCCATGTCGGCTTTGGCGCGGCTGGCAGGGTCGGTGACAAAGGTGCCGCGCCCGGCTTCGGTCTTGATCAGGCCAAGCGTTTCAAGGGTCAGAAGCGCTTCGCGCAAGGAAGCCCGGGAAATGCCGAATTTCTGCGCGAATTCGCGCTGGGATGGGATCTTGTCGCCCGGCGTCAGCTCCCCGTTCTGGATCATGTCCTGAATTTGGCGTGCGACCGTTTGCGGCAGCGGCGTGCGGTTGAACATTCCCTCGTGTCCTTCTTGCGTATTTTTTGCTCAGTTGTCGGTATCAAAGCAAATCTGACTCATTTTTGCACAAACAATCTTGCACGTATCATCCAAATATGTTTGTCTGGCCTGACTGGTCTGACCAGTTAGACCAGAAGTATCTCAGGGTAGGCTAAAAACACAAGGAAATCATAATGAAGTTTCTCAACTTTCTGACGTCCAGCGTCGTTGGCGGCGTTCTTGCTGTGTCCTCACTGGCATCCGCAAACGCAGCAGACCTGACCGTTGGCGCCAATATCGGCAACGTGCCGTGGGAATTCGAAGAAGCTGGCGGCACCGTGGTCGGTTTCGAAGTCGATCTCGTCAATGAAATCGCAAGCCGCCTTGGCAAATCGGTCGAGTTCGTCAACATCCCGTTCAACGGCCTGTTCCCGGCGGTCCAGTCGGGCCGCATCGACATGGCGGTTTCGTCGATCACCATCACCGACAAGCGCCTTGAGTCTGTCACCTTCGCGCAGCCTTATTACGACAGTGACCAGTCCCTGACCGCCACCGCAGAAGGCGGCGTCACCGGCCTTGAAGCCATGGATGGCAAGGTCGTTGGTGTCGATACCGGATCCACCGGTGACATGTGGGTCACCGCAAATGGCGGCGAATACGGCATTGCCGATGTCCGCCGTTACGAAGGCCTGTCACCAGCCATGCTTGATCTGCAGGCGGGCCGTATTGACGGTTACGTAAGCGACATCCCGGCACTGCTCTATTACGTCAAGGACAAGCCGGCCCTTAAAGTGGTCGAGCGCATCACGACCGGTGAAAAATACTCGATCATGTTCAACAAGGATGCAGCCCTCGCAACCGAAGTGAATGACGTTATCACCGAACTGAAAAAAGAAGGCTTCATCGCCGGTCTGCATGAAACCTGGTTCGGTGCAACGCCGGAAGACACCACCTCGACCGTTCAGGTCCTTGATATGCCGACCCTTAAATAATCGCGCATATCGCTGATCATCCCTGCCGACGATGCCAATCCTTTTTCGGTGTCGTCGGCGGGGCAACCTGACCTGGTGGTAAAATGGATTTATTTTCGACTTTCTTTAACATTCCCGTCCTGATGCAAAGCCTGCCGCAGCTTATGAACGGCTTGCTTGTCACCATCGGGATCGGCGCAACCAGCATCATTGCCGGTCTGATCGGTGGCCTGTTTCTGGCCGTGCTGCGGCTCTATGCCGGGCCGGTGGTGACCGGGCTCGTGCGGGCCTATATCGATGTGTTCCGCTCGATCCCGCTTCTGGTGTTGCTGATTATTGTCTATTACGCGCTGCCCTTTGTCGGCATCAGGCTTTCGCCCTTCTTCTCGGCCGTAACGGCCCTGACACTGGTGTCCGCGGCCTATACGGCGGAAATTTTCCGTGCCGGGATCGAAGCCATCCCCAAGGGCCAGTTTGAAGCATCCGCAGCCCTCGGTCTGTCCAACCGCTATATCATGACCGATGTCATCCTGCCGCAGGCCATCCGCATCGTCATTCCGCCGCTGACCAATAACTGCATCAATGTGCTGAAGGACACCGCCCTGGCATCGGTTGTCGCCATGCCCGACCTGCTCAAACAGGCGACCCAGGCACAGGCCCTTTCCGCCAACCCGACGCCGCTGATTGGTGCTGCCGTGATCTATCTGATCCTGCTTCTGCCGATGGTGCGCTATGTCGCGCATCTTGAAAAACGTTTTAGCCGCGGGAGAAGCTGATGAAAGCGCCACTGATCAAAATTTCCAACCTGCGCAAGACCTATGGCCAGTTCGTGGCCCTGCACGGCATCGATCTTGAAATCGCCCAAGGCGAAGTGCTGTGCGTTGTCGGCCCGTCGGGCTCTGGCAAATCGACGCTCATCCGCTGCATCAACCATCTCGAACCGTTCGAGGCTGGCAGCGAAATCACCGTTGATGGCATTCCGGTGCGCCCGGGGCCTGACCTTGATCAGGTCCGGGCCGAAGTCGGCATGGTGTTTCAGTCGTTTAACCTGTTCCCGCACATGACCGTGCTGCGCAATGTCATGCTGGCCCCGATCCGGGTCCGCAAAATGTCCGAGGCCGATGCCGAAAAACGCGCGCGTGATCTGCTGGAACGTGTCGGCATTTCGGTTCAGGCCGACAAATACCCGGCCCAGCTTTCAGGCGGGCAGCAACAGCGTGTGGCGATTGCCCGTGCCCTTGCCATGGAACCGCGTGTGCTTCTGTTTGATGAACCGACATCTGCCCTTGATCCCGAAATGGTCGGTGAGGTTCTGGACGTCATGAAAAAGCTCGCCGGGACCGGCGTTACCATGGTCGTGGTCACCCATGAAATGGGCTTTGCCCGTCAGGTTGCGGACCGTGTCCTGTTCATGGATGGCGGCGCGATTATCGAGGCCGGAACGCCCAGCGAAATTTTCGATGCGCCGAAAGAAGAACGCACAAGGAACTTCCTCCACGCCGTTCTCGATCATTAAAATAAAAGACAAATCAACCGGAGGATGCCTTCAATGGCAGATCAACGTACCCTTGATATGGACTATGTCCACAGCCAGTTTCCCGCCCTCGCCAATGGCTGGACCTTTTTTGACAATGCCGGCGGATCGCAAATCCTGTCCAAGGCACTGGACCGCATCAATGCCTTTCTGATCGAGCGCAATGTGCAGATCGGCGGCTCCTACGAAGTCTCGCAAAAGGCCGCCGAAGCCCTTCTGGATGCACGAAAATCCGCCGCCCAGCTGGTCAACGCCAACCGCCCCGAAGAAATCATTTTCGGCGCCTCGACCACGGTATTGCTGCAAAATCTCGCACGCGCCATGCGCAGCCAGTTCAAACCGGGTGACGAGATTGTCGTTACCATCGGCGATCATGAAAGCAATATCGGCCCTTGGGTCGCACTTGAGGAATTCGGGGTTAATCTGCGCTTCTGGGAACCCGATGTCAAAACCGGCCGTCTCAGCCTTGATGGCCTCAAGGCCGCAATGAGCGACCGCACTAAACTGGTCTGCGTCACGCATGTGTCCAACATCATTGGCGAAATCAATCCGATCCGCGAATTTGCCGATTACGCCCATAAAAACGGTGCGAAAATCTGTATCGATGCCGTGGCCTATGCCCCGCACCGAGCAGTCGACGTACAGGCCTTTGACGCCGACTATTATGTCTTTAGCCTCTATAAAACATACGGCCCGCACGGGGCCATGATGTATGGCAAGTATGACCTGCTGCTCGAGCTTGATACGCTCTACCACTACTTCTACGGCAAGGACAAAGTCCCCGGAAAGCTCGAGGCCGGCAACCCCAGCTATGAAATGGCCTATTCGGTCTGCGGCATTGTCGATTACCTGACGGAGTTGGGTGGGCGGGCCATGGGAGACAAGTCCGGGACGGGCACCGTGCGCGATAAAATCGTCGCCGCCTATGACGCCATTGCGGCACAGGAAAACGCCCTGACTGAACGTCTTCTGACCTATCTGCGGGGGCGCAATGATTGCGTGATTGTCGGGCAGGATGACAACCGCGAAGGCACCCGCATCCCGACCATTGCGTTCCGCTTTGATGGCCGCAATGCAGAGGACGTCTGCAAGATCATTGACCGTGAAAAGATCGCCATTCGCTTTGGTGATTTCCATTCACGCCGACTGGTCGAATATATGGGCCTGTCTGATAATGCTGGCGTTTTGCGTGTGTCGATGGTGCACTACAACACGATTGAACAGGTAGACCGTCTGACGGCGGCGTTTGACCGCCTGCTTGACGCGACCGATCAATAAGGGGGCAGGCCACATCATGCAGTTTGACCGCATCATCAAAAACGGCACCATCGTCACCGCCAGCGACACCTATATTGCCGATCTTGGCATCAAGGATGGCAAGATTGCCGCCATCGCCGATGCCCTGACCGGCGCGGACGACATCGTTGATGCCACCGGGCTTTATGTCATGCCCGGCGGGATCGACAGCCACGTGCATATTGATCAGCCATCTGGCGATGGCATCGTCATGGCCGATGATTTCGAAAGCGGCACCCGATCAGCGGCCATCGGCGGCAATACCTCGATACTCGCATTCTGCATGCAGGAAAAGGGCGACAGCCTGCGTCATTCGCTCGATGTCTATCACGCCAAGGCGGATGGCAATTGCCATATTGATGTGGCCTTCCACCTGATCGTCACCGATCCGACACCCTCGGTTCTGGGGCAGGAACTCCCGGCCCTGGTCGAGGACGGCTATACCTCGTTCAAGGTTTTCATGACCTATGAAAACCTGCGTCTGCGCGATGATGAAATCCTCGATACCCTTGATGCCGCGCGCAATACCGGCGCACTCGTTCTGGTCCATTGCGAGAACGAGGACGCCATTCGCTTCCTGATCGGCCAGCACGAGGCCGCCGGCGAATTCTCCGCCAAATCCCACGCCACGACGCGCCCGATTGCCGCAGAGCGCGAAGCCACCCATCGCGCGCTGTCACTGGCCGAAATCGTCGATACCCCGATTGTGATTGTCCATGTGTCTAACCAGCAGGCGATGGAAGAAATCGAACGCGCCCGGGTACGCGGCTCCAAGGTCGTTGGCGAAACCTGCCCGCAATATCTGATGCTGACCGCTGATGACCTTGATCAGGATGAACTCGAAGGGGCGAAATTCGTCTGCTCCCCGCCGCCGCGTGACAAGGAAAGCCAGGACGCCTGTTGGGATGGACTGGAACGCGGTGTGTTTGACCTGTTCTCGTCCGATCATTGCCCGTTCCGCTTCAACGACCCGGAAGGCAAGCTGAATGAAAAGGGCAAGAAAAGCTTCCGCTGGATCCCAAATGGCATCCCCGGTGTAGCGACGCGTTTGCCGATCCTGTTTTCCGAAGGCGTGCAAAAGGGCCGCATCGACCTCAACCGCTTTGTCGCACTCACCGCCACCAATCACGCCAAACTTTACGGCATGTACCCGCAAAAGGGCACGATTGCGATTGGCTCGGACGCCGACCTGGCCCTTTGGGACCCCAATAAAAACGTCACCATCACCAACGACATCCTGCAACAGGGCTGCGACTACAGCCCCTATGAAGGCCTCGAGGTCAAAGGCTGGCCCGTCCACACCATCGTGCGCGGTAAAACCGTGGTCAAGGACGGCAAAGTCACCGGTCAAAAGGGCGACGGCAAATACCTGCCACGGCAGAAATCGAATTTGGTGACGTCCAAGCCGGTCTGATCAGACCGGCGCAAACGTCCACCACCCCACAGCGTCATTCCCGCGCAGAGCCTGTGCCCGCGAAAGCGGGTACGGGAATCGCGAGATGCAACTTTAAAAAAACAAAAGTCGCGCAGGTTGCGGGTGCTGCTGTTTAGTTTTCCCGCTGGGAAAAACTGCAAATTTGCCTTCGGTGTATTGATGCAGCTAAGGGGGGCTTGGACGTATTTTATGTGGGTTTCGATAGTTCTTTATAAGCCATTTCCACAGGTTCTTTGGGGAGGAAGTGTCCCGGAATCCAGTGTAGCGCAATGAATTCAGCAAAAGAACTTGCTGTCATGTGGATTACTGCAGCTATAACTATAGGCCAGTTGGTTTCATAGCCTTTTATTAAGTTTTCAAGTAAGAGACTGACGGCTTTTTTCTCTTTGTAATTTGGAACTGAGAAGTCGTTCCACAAAAGATTGACGAACTCGATCACTACATTTAGGTGACTTCTCAGGTCCGTGTTCCGACCCCCAATATTCCTCGCCAGCACCCTGAAACTCTCAAAGTCGTCATTGGTCGAGTTGTTAAAAACAGTGAAATAATCAATTGCGGTTGAAGACAGGAAGCGATGGTTGTGCTTTGCTAGCTGAACGATAAGTTCTGCGTAGCGGTCTTGGTTAATTATCTTCTGCGCTTTTGCGCACATGAAAATTGCTTGTATCCAAGTGGTCGCTAAGTTTTGGTAAGCGCTCTGCGCAATCGACCTTAATCCCAAATCTTCTGATATCAGAACAGACTGTGTTTCAATGGCAAGGTTAATTGCGTCGGCTGAGGTGCTCTCACCGTTTTCAAGTAACCAAGAGATTTCCTGTGGTGGATGGTCGGGGGAAAAAACTGACCTTAGGTGACATTCTTCGGAGATATGGTTAGCCATATTCTCTATTGTCAGTCGATCGTTCTGTCTGTCTTCCGTTGAGTATTCAGTTTTAAAGAACTCGCCATCTTTCCACGTAATGTGCATTGATTTCAGAGGTGACATTCTAGGTTCATTTAACAGCCCATAGATTTCATCCATGCTGCTATTTGAAAGGTAAATTTTGTTAAACATTTGATCTAAAATATCAAAAGAATCTAGTTCTTCGAAAATCCATGCAGAATAAGCATCAAGAACTGCGCTTTTGTGCGTAAGTATGCTGTCGAGGGCTGTTTTTCTTTCAGCGTGAGTCCCCAAGCATGCTCTAACCGTTTTTCCTCTCGATTTTATTAGAGACGGCACTTCTATTGTGCTTAGTCCCAGAAGTTTTGACATAACGGTGAGAGGGACTGCCTTCTCAGAATGAAGGTCTATTACTTCTTCTTGACGCTGTGATGTTTCACGAATGTTGTCCAAAATCGGAGTAATATCATCTCCTTCAGTTTCAAGAAGATGAATGCCTTCGTGGTTTGGAAAACGTACCTCATACGTTCTCAGCGTATCATTATAGGCATGCACATATTTGTGTTGAACATCAGTAACTGTCCATTCCGTGTTTGTGCCGGTTCCAACACTAAAGGTGACAGTTTCACCGGCTGACAAGCCGCTTAAATTGATTGCAAGGTCGTCCTTTTGCGAAATTGTGTCATTACCTTGAAGGTCTGGATTGTCTTCTATGGTGCGCTCGATAACTCTCCCACGACCATTGTCTATTCTAAACCAAGCGTCTGGGCCAATTTTGCTAACAACGGGAAGTGGTTCGCGACAAACTAGGGGAGACAGCAAGCCTGCATATTTTAGGGCTACCTCTGCATTTGTGGGATTGAGCCTGAGGAGCATATACCCCATTTCCAAAGCCCGCTCAGTAAAGCCGTGATGCATTAGGTATTGAGCAAAAACGGACTTTTGAACAGGAGACCCGGCAACGTCATCAGGAATACTTTCGACCAACTCTCGGCCTTCGCTGTTCCTGCTGTCTCGCTTCAATATGTGTAAGAGAGGGAGGTAATTGTTCAAGGTTGGAGACGCATGAATTACTTCTCGGAAGATGCTTTCAGCCGTCGCGAGATCGCGGTTGTTATAGAGCATAAGGCCTTTGCATTCTTTAAAGTATGGGAGTTCTCTGATTTCCTCAGGAAGCGCCGTAAAGAATTTTTGAGCTGCTTGTGTGATGGGAAGCTCAACGGCGAATGAAAAGGCTAATAACCGCAGTTCCCTGCTGTCCATTTCAGTGCTAATACGTCCGTTTAATAGCAAGATGACTTTTTTATAATCTTTGCGTTGGAACGCATAACTAGCAGTCATGGATATTGCAGGTAGCTGATTGTCATTTTTGCATATGCCTAATGCACTTTCGTATGCTCGTTTTTCTTGGCTTTCGTATCCTAGCTTCGACGCTATTTGTGCTATCGTAATTAATGCTCGAGCATCATCATTGAATTGATCTAATATCTTTTCATAAGCTTCGATACTTCTTTTTTTGGCGCTCAGCAGCTGGAATTTACCGACCGCTAGTAGTGCTTCAGTGAGCCGATTATCTATCTCGGGAATATTCGACTTCTGTAGCTCGGCAAAACCTATCAAGCCCTTCCAATCATCTGTCTCAGCATAAAAGCGAATAAGAGAGCTTGCTAACTCGTCAATCTTCTCGGCTTTTGGAAGTAACTCGGACATAAGGGCTTTGTCATGCTCGTCGAGAGCTACAGCGACAGCCCTCATTATTAAGTCCTTCTCGTCTCCAAATCTTTCCAAACCTTGTTTCACAACTACCAGAGAGGCCTCAGTTTGCCCCAGTACATGCAGTGTGAGTGAGGTGTTAAAACACAAAGAGATAGCTGTTCGATCACCAACAACTTCTGTTTTGTTAAATTCGTCCCACATTTCTTTGAGGGTCTTTGCTGCCTTCCTCATAGCAGCTAGTGAGGAAGGAGGCGGAGCTTGGTAGTACTTGAAGTCTTCACTGGTGACAACTTGGTCGCAGACGGATTCCGCATACATCCGCTGAACAAATTGATTGTTTGGGAAGTCTGATGCTAGCTTCTCTATGTATTGATGCGCCTCCGGTTTATCCGTCTGTGCCCGCAGGTAGATTCCGTATGAAATGCGTACTTCCTCAGACTCCAGTAGTTCGTTTGGGACGTTCTCAAACGGGTCTCTATCAGAGTTTACGAATAAGTAGGTTTGAACTAGAAGGCTAGCCACCGTCGCATTTTCAGGGTCTTGTTTTAACGTATCGGAAGCAAAACCGGCAGCTTCATCCCATTTTTCTTGGTCAGCTAATAGTTTAAGCTTCACTATGACTGCGCGCGGGTCCGTGGGAGCTAGAGAGATTGCCTCCTCAATTAATTTTATACCTTCGTTTTTATCGCCCAAACTAATAGTGCAGTAGCCGATATTGGCTTTGATTCTGAATAAGATTCGGGCGCTGGCGGAACTTTTAACCCTGTCCCACATTTCGCGGAACAGTTCTATTGCGACTGAGAGTTTGCCATCGGCCATGAACTTTTTGTGTCGCTCAATCTCAGCATCATAATCGGAATCTGAAGGAGGTGATGGCGGCGAGTTTACCTGAAGGTTTGCCATCAACTGGTCGAAACCCTCTTTTATCTCAAGTGAGACTTCAAGATTTTGAGATGCGAGATCTACTGTTCTTTCCGCTTGCGGCGTATATGACGGGTCGAAAGCTTTCATTGCTTTCGGGTATTCAGAAATCTTTTCTTCGAGTTGATCCCATCCCCAAACTATTATTGGCAGTTTTATGCCTTTTTTTGACAAGGTGTCGCCCATAATCCTGGCGAATTTTTGCAAGTTTGCGTCAGTGGGGGCTGTTGTAAAAAGATGAAACTCTTTAAGTCTAGGTTGGAATGTGAGTGCTTTGTTTATCTCTATTTCTAATTCGGGAATTGTTACCTGTTTACCTAAGCTCTTGCATTTACATTGCACGCCAACATGGTGACTAGGGTCTCCGTTCCTTATACCAGTTATATCGACGCCAGACTGATTTTGTCCTCTGCGTCCGTGTAGCTGGACGTTTGGATCATCAAGCATACAACTTAGTAAAACGGCCGAAGCCCTTTCAAACGCCTGTTCATCTTTAGGTGGATGAATGCTCGTTGATGTCAGCGCTGTCATGCAAACTCATGTAAAAAATTATTTCTTAGTTTCATGAGTTTACTATGAATTATTACTTGAGACTAGATAAGCGGTTTCTCATGTGAATTTTAGAGGTCGTATTAGTAGTACTACCTCTAGGATTTGAGGGGGCAGGGGTATCCCCAACCACTCCACCGGATGTCGCGGCTTTAGCCCTTCATAGAGATCCACCTGACAGCGACACGACTAGCCGGTCATCAGCATGTCTTGAGGACAATAGGCAAGTAGATCTGTTGTTTTCTAAACTCAGCGACTAAGCAGACGCGCCGACAACCAGATCAAACACCACCAACCCGGCGACACCACCCTCAAGCAGCCCAACCAACTGCCCACCCAAGGCCTTGTGCTCTGGGTGTTCCAGATAGGCATCGCGTGCTGCCGCATCGTCAAAATCAATTGAAAATCCGTGCCGGAAACCTTGTTCAAGCCCCTCCGGGCTGACCGAAACGCCGCCATCAAAGCCGCGCATGCCGGGGATGAGCGGTTTCAGGTCTGCCAGCTTGGCAAACAGGCTGTCGATTTCGGCCTTGGTGACCTCGGCCTTGAATTTGGTCAGAACAATGTGACGGATCATGGGGGTTCCTATGCAATAAGTTTGGCAAGGTATTCGACCGGATGCTGCGGCTTGACCCCTTCATAACGGTCCACCTGACAGCGGCAGGAATAGCCGGTCACCAGCATGTTTTGGGGGCCGGTGGCATCGACCTTCTTTTTCCAGCTGAGCTCATAGAGCTCGCGCGAGGTTTCCTGATGGCGGGTTTCGTGGCCATAGACGCCAGCCATGCCGCAGCAGCCGGTTTTTTCCGTGGTGAGCTTTAGGCCGAACGCGTCAAAAATCTTCTGCCATTTGACACCAACATCTGGGATGGAGGTCTTTTCCGTGCAATGGGGGAACAGGCGTGCCGGGGCATCGGGCGCGCTCATGTTAACGCCGTTATCAATTTTCGGCGGGGTCAGGCGGCCGTGCTCGATCTCGCCCGCCAGCCATTCATGGAACAGATGCACGCGATAATCCGGGCGGTTGCTCAGGCGCTGTTCGTATTCCTGCCGGTAGGTCAGGGTCACACTGGCCTCGATCCCGATCATCGGCACGCCGGATTTGGCGATTTTGCCCAGCACGATGTCATTTTGCTTGGCCTGATAATCAAAGCGTTTGAGGAACCCCTTCACATGCATCGCCTTGCCATTGGGGCGGTAGGGCGGCACGAAAACGCGATATCCAAGGCGCTGCAAAAGATCGACATGCGCCAGCACCACATGGGTATCGTAATGCGTGGTAAAGCAATCCTGCACAAGGATCACCGACTTGGCCTTTTCATCACCACTTAGGCTATCCAACTCCGCCTGCCTGAACTTGCCAATGCCGCGGGCGCGCAAGCCAGATTTAAGGCTCTGGCCGTGCAGTTTTGGCAAATCGGTCAGGCCGATGAAGCGTTTGAAGATCCAGGGCGTCGGCGGGATGGACTGCAGCGCGTTAAACAGCCCCGGTGCCTTTGCCAGAAGGGGTGCCATGCTTTCAAGCGACGCAATCACATGGTCCTTGATGGGGCGTTTGTAGCGCGTGTGATAGGTCTCAAGAAACCGGGATTTCATTTCCGGGATATCGACCTTGACCGGGCATTGCCCCGCGCACGCCTTGCAGGACAGGCAACCGGCCATCGCCTCATAGACGTCATGGGAAAAATCCCGGCCATTGATGACGGCCAGATCCTTGTTCATCGGATCGGTGCCGACAGAAAGCTGGCGGATCCATTCGCGGATCATTCCGGCCCGGCCCTTGGGCGAATGCACGCGCGATCGCGTGACCTTATAGGACGGGCACATGGCATCCATCAGATCCCAGTTAAAGCACGCCCCGTTGCCGTTACACCGCGTCGCGTTGAGGTATTCATCACGCAACGCATCCTCGATCTGGCGGTCAAACTGGCCGCGCATCGGGGCTTCGTCAATTGCGGTGATCGGTGTGTTTTTGCTGTACGGCGAGGCGATCTTGCCGGGGTTAAGCTGCCCTTCGGGATCGAACGCCTCCTTGATGCGGCGCAGAACGTCATAAAGCTCCGGCCCGAAATAGACGGGCGAGTATTCACCGCGGAACCCCTTGCCATGCTCGCCCCAGATCAGGCCGTTATAGCGTTTGGTAAGCGCGGCCACCGCGTCGGAAACGCGGCGGATGCGGGCTTCATCTTCCTCATCCATCATGTCAAGCAGCGGACGGACATGCAGGCAGCCGACATCGACATGGCCAAACATGCCGTAATCAAGTCCCTCGGCATCCAGCAATGCCCGGAATTCTGCAATGAAATCGGCCAGATTTTCTGGCGGCACGGCGGTATCTTCGACAAACGGTGTGGCGCGGCGTTTGCCCTCAAGGTTGCCGAGCAAGCCCACCGATTTCGCGCGGATCGACCAGATGGCGGCGATCTGCGCAGGGTCAGTCGCCTGCACAAAGCCGATGGGGGAAAAGTCTTCAGTCGGGTTGGCCTCAAGGTAGGATTTGAGCTCGGTTTGTTTGGCCGCGACCTCGGCCTCCGTCTCGCCGACGAACTCGACCACGTTAAAGCCGCGTGTCGGCGTCGTGCTGTTTTCCGTGCCAAGAAGCTTGCCCAGCATGTGCCAGCTTTCATCCTGCTCGGCCAGTTTCATGACCTTGTCATCGATGCTTTCAATCGCCACCGGGTCAAACTGCACCAGCGTTTTGACGTGACGCAGCGCACTATCAAAGCTGTCATAGCGCACCACCGTGACGGCCTTGAATTTCGGCATCGGAATGACGCGGAAGGTAATTTCCTTGACCATGCCAAGGCTGCCCTCGGCCCCGGCAATCAGAAACGACAGGTTCATGTCCCCGGTGTCAGATACCGCTTCCTTCAGATTATAGCCGGTAAGCCCGCGGTTCATTTCCGGGAAGGTTGATTTGATCTGATCCCGACGCGGGGCGATTTCGTCATGGACCTTTTTGTAAAGCTGCCCCACACGATCCGCGCGGTCCATGGTGTCTTTGGCTTCCGTTGCGTTCATGGCGCGGGTATTGAAATCCGTGCCATCGATCAGCACCGTGGTCATGTCATGGATGTAATGGCTGGTTTTGCCATAAATCCGCGATCCCTTGCCGGAGCTATCTGATCCGATCATGCCGCCCACCGTGGCCCGGCTTGCGGTCGATACCGCCGGCGGGAAGAAATAGCCATGTGGCTTCAGCCAGGCATTAAGCTGATCAAGCACCACACCGGGCTCGACATGCACAAGACCACGTTCGGCATCAAAGCCGAGGATATTGTTGAGATGTTTGGAGGTATCAAGAATGATCGTGTTATTAAGCGACTGGCCATTGGTGCCGGTGCCACCCCCACGCGGAGTGATTTTGACCTCGGAAAATTTCTCGCGCCCCGCCAGTTCCATCACGACATTGATGTCACCCCGCGTTTTGGGCTGCAGCACGGCGGTCGGCATCACCTGATAGACGCTGTTATCAGTGGCATTGATCAGGCGGGTCGGGAAATCGGCATGGATTTCACCGGCAAACTTGCCTTCGGCCTCCAGCGTTTTCAGAAAGCCCAGCGTCAGACTGTCCAGCGACCGATCCGGGGTGAGGGCTGGCAGCTTTTTGATCACGCTTTTGTTCGAAGCGTTGGTAACCGGATTGGTAACCGGGGTGGCAGCCGGGGCAGGGACGGACATCAGGCTCTCTCAATACTCGTATGATAATATCATATGCGTTTATCGGGTTTTTCCCGGTGCGGGCCGGGTCCCCGATCTGGCATGCCAACCCATTTGACCTGATCGCGATTGAATAGACAAATCGAAAATTCCGAAAGATTATTCAAAATAAGTGAATAATCAAAGCGCCGGGCAAGGTGCTCAGAACCGGCCACCCAAAAGCGCGGAAATAGCCGATTTCAAATCCTCATACAATTGGTCCCGCACTGTAATTCGCAGCCCAATTTCCTTGCAAGAGCCACGGTGGTTTCTGGCTCGCCGAAACACGTGCGGACGTGATGATGGCAGGCCAGCTAAAGCAAGGCTGAGCCGGGATGCTTGAGGCACGGTATTGTGGTGGTGGAGGGTAGTGCGGCTGCCGTCCTGGGGGAGTTGCGCAGGACCGCGGGATGAGGCTGTGCATGGGGGGCAGCGGTGCAGAGGGAGTGCTGCTCACGGGCGATGTGCGGGACGGCTGTCGGCCTGGACCGGGGGCCCTTGGGTGGGGTCGTGTCGCCCGGAATACCTGGACTTTTCACGCTTTTCCGTGCCTGAGAAAAATCGGGAATGTGCGGGATTTGCTGTGAGCCGCACATTCCCTGTGCCTGAGCCTGTCGGGTGGTGGCAAGTCAGGCAGGTGTTTGTTTTGCCGTGATTTTTTGACGGCTTTAGGCTGATTTGCGCTGGTTGGCGGCGTCTTCGGCCTTGATCGCCTCGTCATGCATCAGCGACAGGATGGTGCGTTTGTAATCCATGAATTGCGGGCTGGTGAGCGCATCGATGTGGCGCGGGCGTTCGATGTTGATATCAAGCGATTGCTTAATCAGGCCGGGGCGGGCGGACATCACGTGCACCTCGTCGCCCAGGAAGATTGCCTCGTCAATGTCGTGGGTGATGAAAAGCACCGTCTTGCGGCGGCTTTGCCAGACATCAAGCAGCAGTTCCTGCATCATCTGGCGGGTCTGGCTATCGAGCGCGCCAAACGGTTCATCCATCAGCAAAATGCGTGGATCATTGGCAAGGGCGCGGGCCAGCGCCACGCGCTGGCGCATGCCGCCCGAGAGTTCCTTGGGATAGGATTTTTCAAATCCGTCAAGGTGAACGGCCTTGATCAGATCATCGGCGATGTCTTCGCATTCGGATTTCGGCAATCCTTTGAGTTTCGGGCCAAACATGACGTTTTCACGCACGGTCAGCCAGGGAAACAGGGTGTAGCTTTGAAACACCATGCCGCGATCGGCCGACGGGCCATTGATCGGCTCGCCATCGAGTTCCAGCCGCCCCGATGTCGGGGTTTCAAGCCCGGCAACAAGGCGGAGCAAGGTGGATTTGCCACAGCCCGACGGGCCGACAATGACGGAAAAGGTATCGTTGGCAACATCAAGCGAGACGTCATCAAGGGCCAGAACCGGCGGTTTGCCCTTGGGTTCGAACCGTACCGTGATGTCACGAAGGGAAAGCATGCTCATGACTGTATCGCCCCTTAAAAATCGGCAGACCAGGGCAGCAAACGCCGGCGTGCCCATTTAAAGAAGAAATCGGTGATCAGGCCCAGAATGCCAATGGTAAAGACACCAAGCAAAATCACGTCGGTAAACAGCCCGCGCATGGCATTGAGGATCATATAGCCAAGGCCGGTATCAGCCGCGACCAGTTCGGCCACCACCAGATAGGTCCAGGCCCAGCCCATGGTAACGCGCAGGTTATCCATCACACCGGGCATGCAGGCCGGCACCAGAACGCGCGTGACAACGCGTCTGCGATCCGCGCCCAGCGTATAGGCGCAATCAATCAGATCCTTGGAAATCCGGGCCGACACATCGGAAATCAGAATAAGCTGCTGGAAGAAGGTGCCGAGGAAAATCACCATGATTTTCTGTTCGATCCCGATGCCGATCCACAGGATCAGAAGTGGGATCAGGGCCGAAACCGGGATGTAGCGCATGAAACCGGTGATCGGTTCAATCAGCGCCTGCACCGCCCGAAAACTGCCCATCAGGATACCGATCGGCACGGCAAAGATGGAAGCGAGGATAAAGCCCGACAGGATGACAACAAGGCTTGCCCACATATGTTCAAACAAAGACATATTGGCTATGCGCTTGATGCCAGCTTGAACCACCTCATGCGGGGCGGCAAGGAAGTCGCGGGGCGTGATCCCGCCATAGGTGAGCAAGCACCACAGGGCCAGGATAACAGCAACCGAAATCAGCGACAGGGTGACATAGGTTCCCTTGTCGATATCGGTCTTGGGCGAGAAAAGGGATCTGGTCCACATGATGCTTGCTCTTTTAAGTCTTTGTATTTTGCGTGTTACTTGACGATGTCAGCAGCCAGCAGGCTTTTGGGATCGGCTTCGAGCGTGATCAGGCCGCTTTCCTTGCCAAGGGTCATGGCATTGGCAATGGTGCCGACAATGCCATCTTCGTTGGCCGGATCCATGAAGGTCTTGTTCATTGCATCATCATAAAACGCAATGCCCGCACGGGTTTCAGCAAAGACCGCCGGATCTTCAAGCCAGCCGCCAACACCCTTTGCCATGATCACGTCGGCGGCTTCCTCGTTGGCTTTCTGCCAGGCGATTGCCTTGGCCCATGCACGATAAAGCGCTTCCATTTCCGGACGACGGGCTTCCAGGGTTTCCTCGGTCGTCACCGCGATATCGGTGATCAGGCCCGGTGCCTTGGAACTATCGATCAGAAGGTGACCATGTTCGGTGTCCTTGCCACGCGTCAGCCACGGCTCCCACGTTACAGCCGCATCAACGCGCTTGGCGACAAAGGCCGCACCGGCATCACCAGCCGACATGTTCATCGAATTGACGTCAGAAAGGCTCATGCCGGCTTCCTTGAGAAGGACGCTCAGGAAGAACTGCGAGACAGAACCCTCGGTATAGGCGACGTTTTTGCCCTTGAGATCCTCGATGGTTTTGATGTCGGCATTGGCAACAATGCCGTCGCCGCCACGTGAATCATCCAGCGCAAACAGATAGGTCAGCGGATGGTCGTCAGTGTAAAAGCCAAGCACGGTGTCAATCGTGGTAACCGCAACATCAATCCGCCCAGCCGCCAAGGCCGGCATGCGGGTTTTGACGTCTTCCATCACGACAAGTTTGACATCAAGGCCTTCTTCTTCAAAGAAGCCCTCGTCCTGGGCGATATAAAGCGGGCCATAGCCAACCCAGGTCGAATGCGCGATGGTCAGTTCCTCGGCCGAGGCGGCGGTGGAAAGCGAGAAGGCGGTTGCGAGGGCCGCACCCGACAGGCAGATTTTCGAAAGAATGCGTTTCATGGATGGTGTCTCCGGTGTGAGATGCTCTCTGATTTAGGTTTGGTTTCTTTGATTTGGCCTTAGCCCGATTTTCGGTTCGGGTTTCTGGTGGCGTTTGACCCGGCCAGCACGCACAGCAATTCATACATGAGCGAAATGCCAAGCCAGGCTGTTCCTCCCGAAGGATCGAAGGGGGGCGAGACCTCGACAAGGTCTGCGCCCACAAGGTTTAGACCGGCGAGAAGCCGGATCATTTTTTGCGCCTCGCGGCTGGTGAAACCGCCGATTTCCGGCGTGCCGGTGCCCGGTGCAAAGGCCGGGTCGACAGAATCAATGTCAAAGCTGACATAGGTTTTATCGTGGCCGACAATGTCACGCGCCTCGGCCATGACATCGTCGATGCCGCGATCAATCACTTCTTCCATGCGGATGATGCGAACGCCTTGGGCCAGGCCCCATTCAACATCCTCGCCGTCATACATCGTGCCGCGAATGCCGATCTGAACCACGCGCCTGGGATCAAGGTAACCGTCCTCGATCGCGCGGCGGAACGGCGTGCCGTGGGTATATTTGAAGCCGTTGAAATAGCTGTCAAAAAGATCGGTATGGGCATCGAAATGCACCATGCCAAGCGGGCCATCGGATGCCAGTGCCTTCAGGATCGGATAGGACAGCAGATGATCACCACCGGCACTGAGTGGCGTGATGCCCTTTGATTTCAGCTTGGCGATAAAGCCCGTCACACTTTCCAGCGTATCCATGATGTCGGCCGGATTGACCGGCGCGTCACCCAGATCGGCGATATTGCGGTCTTCAAACGGGTTCTGGCTGGTGACCGGGTGTTTCGGCCGGATCATGGTCGACAGATCGCGCAACTGACGCGGGCCGTGCCGCGCACCCGGACGGTTGGTGGTGCCGCCATCCCATGGTACGCCGAGCATGGCGATATCGACCTCGCTTAAGACCGGGTTATCCAGCGACAAATGCGGCGCGCGCATGAAGCTTGCCACCCCGGCATAACGCGGCAGGGTCATCGCCGAGGGCGGAACAAAGGAAATAGCGGACCCAGTATCAGGTTTGTCAGCAGTATTGGGCATGAAGGCAGGTCCTAGCGCGGTGGCGATGGTGGTGGCATGCCGTCGCGGTCGGGTGGGGTGAGCGCGGACACGGCAATTATCTCAAAAGCTTGGACGAAGATTGCCACGCGGGGACGTGTTCAATAATATGAAACTTTCAAACTAAACGTCTGATTTTTTCAACGTAATGCTTTCACGAAGGTCAAGCGCCGATGTCAGTAACACTTCCGCCGCTCAGTGATGTCGATTTCCGCCAGTTGCGGATTTTCAGGACCATCGTCGAAAGCAACGGTTTCACCGCCGCCCAGGACGAGCTTGGCATTTCAAGATCGACCATCAGCACCCAGATGTCCGCGCTTGAAACCCGGTTGGGGGTGAAGCTTTGTCGCCGCGGCCGGTCGGGCTTTTCGCTGACCGAACATGGGCAAAAGATCTATAGCGAGGTGATCAAACTGTTTGCCGCGGCCGACTCTTTCCGGGCCGAGGTCGGGGCTATTCGCGGCAATATGGTGGGGGAACTTCGCATTGGTGTTGTCGATGCCATGGTCGAAAATCCCAATTGCAAGCTGGATCGGGCGATTGCGCTGTTTCATGAACGCGCGCCGGGTGTACATCCGACCTTTGTTGTCGTATCCCCCAACCAGATTGAAAACGCGTTGCTCAGTCGGCAGATGGAAATCGCCGTCATGCCCAACCAGCCGATGAATGCAGCCGTGCAGATGCAGCAGCTTTTTCACGAAGAACAGACGATGTATTGCGGCAAGGAGCATCCGCTGTTTGAAAAAGCGCATGAAAAGATGCCAATCGAACAACTGGCCGAACAGAAATACGCAAGGCGCGGTTACTCGGTAGCGCTTGCGTTCCAGTCCCTGTTCAAACATCCGCCAAGTGCCACGGCCTATGACATGGAAGGGCTGGCCTATCTGATCCGAAGCGGCAAGTTCGTCAGTTTCCTGCCAACCCACTTTGCGCGGCAATGGGTGGAGCGCGGCGAAATGCGCGCCCTTCGTCCCGATCTGCTCAGCTTCAAGATCGCCATGTGTGTCGCCAACTTCCCGCAATCGGTGATGTCACGCATGGCGCGTGTGTTTCGCGAATGCCTGATCGAGGTGCACCCGACTGTGACCGCAATCAAAACCGTGCCGCCGACGCTTGAAAAGACTGCTGCGTCGTCATCCCAATAACTGTTTTCCCAAATCCGGTTCGGGCGCTATGCTCTTGATCGGGCAGGGGAGTTAAACGGAGTGGATCATCAAGACCATGCTGTCATCGCTTAATATCCGTCATATGCGTGTGTTTGTCGCAGTTGCCGATCAGGGGAATTTTACCGCTGCGGCCGGGGTTTTGGGCCTTGGTGTGCCTGCGGTTACCGCGACCATTCGCCAGTTTGAGGATGTGACGGGGGCCGCCCTTTTTGATCGGACGACACGGCAGGTGGCGCTGACGCAGACCGGGGAGCGGTTCTTGCCGATTGCACGTCGGTTGCTGGCCGATTTTGAGGAGGCGCTTGGCGATCTGGATGCGCTGTCCAAAGGTGTTGGCGGCAAGATTACGATTGCAGCCGCGCCATCTGTTTTGACGCGTATTTTGCCTGCCGTGATTTCTGAATTTGTCGCCGCCCATCCCGATGCGCGCATTCGCCTTGACGAACGCAATGCCGGTGAGGTGCATGAGGCGGTGGCGAGTAATGCCGCCGATTTCGGCATTGCCGGGGAGTGGCAGGCGCTTCCCGATATTGCCTTTCGCCCGCTGTTTTCTGATCGGTTTGGCGTGCTGTGCCGGGCCGATCATGCCTTTGCCAAGAAATCTGTTTTGCGCTGGTCGGATTTGACCGGGCAAAAACTTGTCGGGTTGGGGCCGGAATCCGGGACCGGTGCGCTGATGGCGCAGCCCGGTGTCACCAGCGATCTTTCATCAGATACCATGCCGGTCCTGAGCCCTGCTGTGCGTGATGCGGTGGCGGCGGGCATTCCGGCGGCAAAAACGGTTCTGGCGCGGGCGCAAAAGGCGATGCGGGCCGAGGAAAAGGTGCTGCGGTCACTTGATCCGAACGCCAGCAACTCACAGGAAGGCAGCGATATCGCCTTGGGCGCAACTGGCCCGATCCTGCCGCGTCCGATTGTTGAAACATCCAACACCATCACGCTGGCCGCCATGGTCGCCGAAGGGGTGGGGATCACGGTTTTGCCGGAACTGGCAGCAAAGGTTTCGGATATGGCGGCACCCGAAAAGCTGGTGTTTGTGCCACTCACCACCCCGGAACGTCATCGCCATATCGGCGTGATTACGCGCAAAAGCAAAAGCCTGTCACCGATTGCGCGATTGTTCCTTGATCAGGTGATTGCGCTTGCCCCCAAGCAGGACCTTCCGGCCAGTTTGACGTGGTATTAAAATGCAAAACTATTTGTTTTTGAAATGAATTGTATTTTAAGGCGAAAATTCTGTGTTTTGTGCTATTTTTATGAGTACTTAGGGTTGTTCTCATATTGCTAATCGGGGAGGAAGGTTTGACTGCATTCGTCTTGATGGGGTGTGTCCCTTTAAAGGACTTTTTTTCTGATGAAACAGAAATTGAGTACGACGAAATCAGACAGATTTCGGTTCGGCGTGGTACCTCTATTCCTTTAGTGCAACCGGATGAGATAGAAGGTTGTGCTAGCCGCTATGGTGAGAGCCCAGTAACGGCAACTCCGCGCGAGAGAACTGAGCCTGTGAAATGTGAACAAATACAAATGTCGCGCTATGGAGAAACCTTTGTAACGGATTCAAAAGAGGGTACGGATTTATCCTGCTTTCCAGGGGTATCCATTTCGAGGTATGGCGAAGGACCAACCACAAGGTCGCCAAACCCGGAAGAAGTGGAGTGTAATGAGTTTGGATCTGACGGTTTGGTTGGCGTAAATGTTGCTTATTCTCACTTCTAGGAATGACCTCGCAGTTGATTACTTGATTTTATCTTTGATCGAAAAAAAACTTCCTTATTTCAGGATTAACACGGAAGACCTGTGTCGCGCAGAAGGGGGGTTTTCTGTGGGGGATTTTGGTGTTTATCGGGAAATAAGTATTGGAAGTAGGAAGTTGGATTTATCCAAGGTGATTTCGGTTATTTACCGAAGGGCCCTGCATCCAAATCCATCCACCGATCTTTCTATAAGCGAGAGACGGTTTGTTGCCGGAGAGATTCGGCATTTTATGATGGGATTAATTCTTGACCCGAATGTTAAGTGGGTCAATTCAATTGATAAAGTTTCTGTTGCTGAAAATAAAATTTATCAACTAAGGGTTGCAAGTTCATTAGGCATTCCTGTTCCCAGAACAATTGTTTCAAATAAGTTCGAAGAGTTAACTAGTTTTATTAATACCAACCCCTCGGGTACGGTTTGTAAGCCAATATATCATGGGTTTTATCAAGATGAGTCCGGCGACAATTCGATTTATACCCGTGCAGTGTCTGAAAAAGATCTTTTAAGGGCGAACTTAGAAGTTTGCCCGGTGTTATTGCAGGAAAATTTAGCGGGTAACGAAGAATTACGAGTAACTGTTGTGGGAGACAAGATTTTCACAGCGAGAGTTTTGACTGAGGACTCTTTGGTGGATTGGCGTAGGCCTGAGGCAAATTCAAGATTCGAGCGAGCCTCTTTAACTAAAAAGGAAGAGCAGCTTTGTATCGATTTTCTAGGATATATGGGATTGTCGTATGGCGCATTTGATTTCATCCGTACGCGTGATGGGCGGCTCTGCTTTCTAGAGGTTAACCCCGCAGGCGAGTGGGCATGGCTTGAGGATCAACTGGGATTTGAAATTCGTGATGCCTTGATTGAATTGTGCTATGGGGCGGGGGCGTGTCATGCTTGAAGTTTCTGAGATCAAGGCGCTTACTGGTGGTAGGCGCTGGTTTTGTTGGCTTTTCTCCTTTTGGAGAGACTTGCTTTATTTGTTTGCTCATACAGTTAAGCCTTACGAAAAACTTCCGAATGTTGTCGGTGATTTGCCCATGACACATAAGGTTCCTTCGGATGAGCAGTTGCAACACTGTAGAGAGATGTTTAACGAAGAGGAACGGCGCAGAGAGTTTTTGGAAGAAAAAGCTCAGAAATCATTTAATGTATCAATATTTATATTGACGATATTATCATCCGTTTTTGTTTTGTTTGCAAAAGAATACAGTGGCCCGGTTTGGATAAAGAATATTAGCTTTTCCGTGTATTCTGTTTGTTTCATTTGTATTGTTTTTTCATTTTTATCCTCAATGAGGGCGGTTTCAGTTAAAGCCAGTCTCTGTTTAGGGAAAGATGCAGTTCTTGATAAGAGTACTCATGAGTTCTTGACGTATAATAAACTGATGTATGGACAAGGTTTGATTTATTGCGCCAGTGTAAATCAAAAAATCAATAACCATTTGACCGATTTTGTTCGCGCAACTCAGATTTTCTCTGCAATCGCAATGGTTTTTACATTTATTGCTTCATCGCCTTACGCATATTCTTTGGTTTTCCAAAATGGCGGTTTTGATAACGCTGTTGAGGCAGAGACTAAATTCGAAGTTATTTCGAAAGGTGGCGATTGCTTCGAAGTGATATTGGATGGCAGTTCATTTCGTCTAAAGCAAAAGCCTGTCACCGATTGCGCGATTGTTCCTTGATCAGGTGATCGCACTCGCCCCCAAGCAGGACCTTCCGGCCAGTTTGACGTGGTATTGAGCCGGGGTCGTTTTCGGCCATTTGATATCATTGCTGGCAGATGATGCGGTTTGCGACATATCATGACCAGTGAGCCGAACATTATGACCCAGGTGCAGGAGATGGCATGAGCGAGCGTGCGAAGCAATCGACGGCGACCAACCGCAAACAGATTAACCTTGCCCTTCAGGGCGGGGGATCGCACGGGGCGTTTACCTGGGGCGTTCTGGACCGGTTGCTTGAGGATGAAGAGATCGAGCTTGAGGCGATTTCGGGCACATCGGCCGGGGCGATGAATGCGGCCGTGGTGACTTCGGGCTTTTGCAAGGGCGGTCATGACGGCGCGCGTGAGGATCTTGAGCGGTTCTGGTCGGCGGTTTCCGAGGCCGCACGGTTCAGCCCGCTGCAACGTTCCCCGATTGATGTTTTGTTTGGCAACTGGTCGCTTGGCAATTCGCCGATGTATCAGTGGCTTGATATGAGCGCGAAACTGTTTTCGCCCTATGACCTTAATCCGGCGGGGGATAATCCGCTGGCGGCGCTTTTGGCCGATGTCGTCGATTTTGATTTATTGAACAAAAGCCCGACCAAGCTTTTCATCACCGCGACCAATGTCGAAACCGGGCAGGCACGGGTGTTTCGCAACCCCGATATCAGCCTTGATGTTTTGCTGGCCTCGGCCTGTTTGCCCAATATTTACAAGACCGTCGAGATTGATGGCGTGCCCTATTGGGACGGGGGATATTCCGGTAATCCCAGCCTTGGCCCGCTGGTGCGGGAATGTTCGGCCAATGACACGGTGCTCGTACAGATCAATCCGGTCAAACGGCCGGGAATCCCGAAAACCTCGCACGAGATTTCAAGCCGTTTGAACGAGATTTCGTTTAACAGCAGCCTCGTCAAGGAACTGCGCATGATGTCGGTGATCCGCAAGGACATGCCGCCCCATCAATGCGAAGCCAGCAGTTGGGGCACCATGCGCATGCATCTGATTGCCAGTGACGTGATGCTTGAGCTTGATCATACTTCCAAGATGAATGCGGAATGGGATTTCATGACCATGCTGCGCGACAAGGGGCGTGAGGCAGCTGGCGTGTTTCTTGAAAAACATCGCGGCGATATCGGCAAGAGCCCGACGCTTGATCTTGAGCAGTTTGCGCCGGATTACGTTTAAATCGCCGCCTTTGGGCTGTTAGCCCGATTTGCCGTAGCGCAGGCCATCAATCATCAGATCCAGCATGCGATAGGTATGCTGCATGCCTTCGTGATGGTCGGGATCGTCGCCCGCATTGCCGCCTGCTTTGCCCCCAGATGTGCTTCCGGCACTGGCAAGGTTGCCAATGGCGCGCAGCAGATCATAAGCATCAATGTCTGATCGGGCTTCGCCCGCCTCGGCGGCGGCAGCCAGCAGGTTTTGCAGGGCCGGTTCAAAGTTGCTGCGGAAGTAATCGGGCAGGGCATCAAAGGCCGGGTCGCCCGAATGAAGGGCTGATGCCAATCCCTTTTTCGTGACGATAAACCGGCAATAGCGCCTGAGCCAGCGCGACAGGGCCTCGCCCGGCGGGTGGTCAGTTGCCAGCGTTTTGGCATCGGCCGCACAGGCATCAACTTCGCGCTTGAACACGGCAACGACCAGATCGCTTCGTTTGGGAAAACGGCGATAGAGCGTGCCGACCCCGACCCCTGCGGTTTTGGCAATTTCACGCACCGGCGCATCAACGCCCGAGGTGGCAAAAACCGTCTTGGCGGCTTCAAGCACCGCGTCTTCATTGCGGGCGGCATCAGCACGGATGCGTTTTTTTGTGCCGGTGTTTTCTTCCTGCATCGCTTTGTTTTTCCACAATAAGCCAGCGTGATCGAGCGCGGACGGAGTCCGGGTGTTGAAATTCACACTTGATAAACGGAACATTGTTCCGTATTTGAATCGACAACAGGAACGTCGTTCCGTTTGTTGGTTTATAGGCGAAATCGACGGTTTCGCCAAGCAAAACAAGGATGCTTTTCATGAACAATCTGATCACCAGTGCCCGTCATCTTCCGGTTCGGGATGCGGTGCCGACCCTTTCGATTTGCCCGGTGATTTTGCCGGTTGCTGATCGGCCGCAGCCGATTGAAATGCGGATTACCCTGCCTGCGGTGGGGGATCATTTTCCGATTATCCTGTTGTCGCACGGGCATGGGCCGTCGCTTTATATTCCGTCGATGAATGGCTATGGCCCGCTGGCGCAGTTTTATGCAGAGCAGGGCTTTGCCGTGATCCAGCCGACCCATGGCAATTCCAAAGTTGCCGGGTTTGGGCCGGACGCACCGGGGGCACCGTTTTTCTGGCGGTCGCGGGTCGAGGACTTTAAACATATCATTGACCATCTGTCCGACATCGAAGCCACCCACCCGATCCTTGACGGGCGTTTGGACCCTGAGCGGATTGCAGCGGTCGGGCATTCGCTTGGTGGGCAGACGGTGGGGATGTTACTTGGCGCGCGGTTGACCGATACCGCCGATCCGGAGGCGCAGGATGTCAACCTTCTGGAGCCGCGGATCAAGGTCGGTGTGTTGCTGGCAGCCCCCGGCAATGGCGGGGAGAGCCTTAGCGAGCATGCGCGTGCGAACTATACCGCGCTTAACCCCGATTTTTCCCATATGACGACACGCACCCTTGTGGTGGCAGGGGATGAGGACGATAACCCGCACCTGACCACGCGCGGGGCGGCATGGCATACCGACCCGTTCCATTGCAGCCCGGGCGGTGATTATTTGCTTACACTCAAGGGCGGCAAGCACGGGCTGGGCGGTATTGCAGGCTACGATGCCAAGGAAGCCGATGACGAAGATCCCGATCGCCTTGCCGTGACCCAGCGGATGAGTGCGGCCTATCTGCGCAGCGCATTTGATAAAAGCGACCCGGCATGGGCAAAGGCGTGTGATGCGCTGGTAACCCATGGTGCGGAACTGGCGCATGTGACGGGCAAGTAAATTTCGATGTGCTTTGTGGGCCATGGTGGTGGGTGGCGTTAGCAGTCGGGGGCTGTGCAGATTGCAGTTACCCGCAATCGGGCGTAACGTGATGACCGTCCTGAACAACGTCCCTGAACATCATGGCCCAAAGCGAACTTGAGAAAATGCAGGCCGGTGACTGGTATTCCTGCCTTGATCCGGAACTCACCGTGATGCGCCATCGCGCCCTTGAGGCCTGTCATGAGCATAGCGTGCTTTATCCCGCAGAGCGCGGCAATATCGGGCCGAAACTGCGCGCGCTGTTTGCATCATGTGCGGATGATGTGCGGATCGAGGCGCGGTTTCATTGTGCCTATGGGGTGAATATCCATCTCTCTGAAGACGTGTTTTTAAATGTCGGCTGCGTGATCCTTGATACCGCACCCGTCAAGATCGGGCGGCATTCGATGCTCGGCCCGAATGTGCAGATTTATTGTGCCGATCATCATCGCGATCCGGAGCTTCGCAAACAGCATCTTGAGATTGGCCGGCCAGTAACGATTGGCGACAATGTCTGGATCGGCGGCGGGGCGATTATTCTGCCGGGGATCACGGTTGGGGATGACGCGATCATCGGCGCCGGGGCCGTGGTGACGCGCGATGTTGAGGCGGGTGCGACGGTTGTTGGTAATCCGGCAAAGCCAGTTGCGCGGTAAACTTTTTGCTGAAGCCTACTGTGTCCTGATTCCCGCCTGCACGGCAATGACGGCACCCCCCAAAAAAAAGAGGCAACCGGCCAGGGGTGGACGCGGTTGCCTTGAGTTGGGACAAACCTTAATTCAGGATGTCACAGGGAAGCATTGAGGTCGTGAAGGTCGTAAAGTCCGGTCAGGCAACGTCATCCGTTGCCGGGTGGCGTTTGCGGCCCGTGATCATGGCGCGCACCAGATTTTCGTGATGGCGCAGGCTGGCCAGCAATACGCCGCCGACATGCAGCAGCACCAGGAACAACAGGCCGTTTGCCAGCGCCTCGTGAGTTTCCTCAACCCATTCAGAACCCCAGAACATGGTGGTGGTGTACATCCAGCCGGTCAGCGCGCAACCGGCCATGGCGAGCATGAGGGCGACGATCATCGCCGCCCCGGCCGGGTTATGGCCGAGATAACGGGGTTCGGTGCCGCGCAGGATATCGCCAAGATATTGAAGCGTTGCCGCCGGGCTTTTAATGAACTGGGTGAAGCGGGCATATCTTGTGCCGATCAGGCCCCAGATCAGGCGCAGCGCAATCAGGCCGCCCGCGGCATAGCCCGCCCAGTGATGCAGGCTGTCCCATTCATCGGCCGTGATCCAGGCAATGACGAAACTTGCCGCCAAGCCCCAGTGGAACAGGCGGACAAACGGGTCCCATACTTTGACAGACATGATGCGTGCTCCTGACTGTTGAATGCGTTTTTAGCTGGCTGGTTCAGAGAGGCGGCTTTGACCGAGGACACCCGTGCAGGCAGGCACGGGGTCGGGGACAGACTTTCGGTCAAAGCCGCACTCACCCGAGGGAGGCGCGATTAAAATCAGTCGTCTTCCTTGACGAGCTCAAAGGTCGCCGGGTTGAAATAGGCTTCAACCTTTTTGCCATCGGCCTTGACGGCATAAACTTCGTAGCAGCCTTCATCTTCCTTGATCTTGCGGACGTCCCAGCCCTCGGCTGTCAGCTTTTCCTTGAGCGCATCCATGCTCTGCCATTCGGATTTCGGCACGTTGCAATAATCGTCACTTGCCTGTGCGGTGTGGGCAGTCAGGCCAAGGGCGGCGGTGGCAAGAAGCGTGGTCGCAAACAGGCCAAAGGCGGCTTTCTTCAAAACAGTGTTTTTCACGGCTCGGTTCCTTCATAAGATAGGGGATATGTCATGATCGGTGCGGAGTATGGCGTGCTTCCCTGACAACAACCTGAACCCGATATTTTTCGACGTTCAGCACACTGTCAGGAAACGCCCTTAACCAAGGGCGATTGTGCAAAGTTTTGCGATGAGGTTGGCGTGCGTATTCTTCTGGTCGAAGATGAATTGATGCTGGCAGACGCGGTGCGCGATCATTTGCTGGCAAGCGGCGAGGCGGTTGATCACAGCGCAAGTGTGGTCGATGCCGAGATCATGCTGCGCGGGACCAACTATGATGTGTTGCTGCTTGACCTTAACCTGCCCGATGGCAAGGGGCTTGATCTTCTGCGCGATCTTCGCCGCAAGGGATCGGCCACACCGTGTATTATCCTGACCGCGCAGGATCAGATTTCGGATCGGATCGAAGGATTGAATGCCGGGGCGGATGATTATCTGGTCAAGCCGTTTGATCTGAACGAGTTATCGGCGCGTTTGGCCGCCGTGTCGCGGCGCTATAGCGGCAATCCCAATCCATTTGTCGAGCTGGAGGGCGGGGTGGAGGTCGATCTTGCCGGGCGGTCGGTGCTGCGCGATGGCGAACATATCGATCTGACATCACGGGAATGGGCGCTGTTTGATCAGATGGTCAAACGGCCGGGACAGACCTTATCGAAACGCCAGCTTGAAGAAGCGCTTTATGAATTCGGGGCCGAGATCGAAAGCAACACGGTTGAGGTTTATGTCAGCCGGTTGCGCCGCAAGCTTGGCCGTGACGTCATCAAGACCGTGCGCGGTGTTGGCTATCGGGTTGAGGGATAATGAAGATCAGGGCGCAAAACAGTCTTCAGTTCATTCTGACCAAACGCCTGACCTTAATTGTCGCGGTGTTTTGGGTGATCGGGGCACTGTTTGCGGCCTATACGGCGCGCCATGAGATGGAGGAGGGCGCCGATACCGCCCTTATCGAGACGTCACGGCGGACCTCGACCCTTATCATCGATTATCTTGAAAACCATCAAGGCGCGGGCGGGATCGTTGTTTTGCCCGAACCGGGCTTTGACGCTGTTCATGATGATGACGACGACAGCGATCATGACGATCATGATGGTGATTTCGACGATTTCGATAACTTCATGCAATATCAACTGCGCGATGCAAAGGGTGACGTGCTGCTGCGGTCGCAAAATGCACCGGAGACGCCGTTTGATACGCCATTAAAGCCCGGTTTCAGCGATGGTGATGAGGTGCGCGTTTATACCAGTGTGACCGGCAATGGCGATCTGTTCATGCAGGTGGCCGAACCGACCGAGCATCGCAATGAAGCGATCATTGAAACCATGGTGTCGCAGTTTACGCCGCTGATTTTCCTGATCCCGGTGACCATTCTTGCGGTGGTTTATAGCGTGACCCACGCGCTTGCCCCGGTGCGCCATGTCCGTAATGAGATCGAAACGCGGGGCGAAGGCAACCTGACCCCGATTGCGCAGGATGACCCGATCGAAGAAATCAGCACCATTGTCACGGCGGTCAACCGGTTGATGGCAAAGCTTGAGGCGGCACTCAGTGTCGAGCGCAGTTTTACCGCCAACAGTGCCCATGAACTGCGCACCCCGATTGCCGTGGCGTTGGCGCAAACGCAAAGGCTTTTGGCGGAACTGCCCGCGGGGCACGCGGCCCGCAAACGTGCGGTCCAGACGGAAGAGGCGCTTAAGCGCCTGTCGCGGTTGTCCGAAAAGCTATTGCAGCTGGCACGCGCGGAATCAAGTGGGGGCTTTAGCCCGACCGGGCATAATCAGGACCTTGGCCCGACGCTTAATCTGGTGATTGAAGACCTCAAACGGGCCGGGATGGAAGGGGCGCATATCCGTTTTGATACGGAAAATCTGGCGACATTATCGGCCAATATTGACCTTGATGCCTTTGCGATTTGCATGCGCAACCTGATTGAAAATGCCCTGAAATATGGTGCGGATGACGAACCCGTCGATATCCGTGTAGTCGAGGATCACATCGTTCAGGTGTCCAATGGCGGCGTGCCGGTCAGCCCGGCAGAACTGGCGCAACTGACCACCCGGTTCAAAAGATCGAGCAACAAGGCCGATGGTTCGGGATTGGGTCTGGCGATTGTCGAGGCGATTGCGCGCAATACCAAGGCAGAGCTCAAGCTTTATTCCCCACGGCCCGACCATGCGGACGGGTTCATGGCCGAGCTTCGGTTGCATCAAAGCTAATGCTCATAAACCTCATCCAGCCGCCAATATCCAGAAGGCTGCGGGGTGATCGGATGACTAGGGGTAAGGGTAACTTCCCTGACAATACAAGACTGGCGCGTGAGCTACTGTTCGTTTCTCCACCAATCACCTTACAGTCCCAAAAATCAGAAGACGGTTCTGATTTTTGGGACTGTAAGGTTAAGGTTTTTAGTGTCACTTTTTTGATATACAATCTAGGGTAGTGTCTGCTTCTTGTTGTAAGTCAGAAGGTTTTCTTATGCTGTGCACGTTTTCTCGAAATTTTCCAAAGAAAGTAGAAGGATTTCTTGAGAAAGAGCGCAAATTAAGCCGACGCTTTCGAGAGGAGACGGTTACAGATTTACTCGTTGGAGGGATATTAGGTGTTTGCGGCAGAAACGTCATTGTTGACTTTTCTGACGAGGTGAACACCGGTGCTGATTTGGAGCTGGTGTACTATGATATAGCTACCAATCTGCATTTCAGGCTTGTTATACAAGCGAAGCGGTCTTTTGGTCGTGGTAAGTACTGGAAGAGGCACAGCGTGCGAGAGTTGTTCCATCGCACGAAAGGCACAAAAAGACTGCAATCGGATGTTTTGATCAAGTGTGCAAGTACATCTGCAGGCTCAACGTATCCGTATTATCTCATTTACAACACGAAACATACATGTGAGCTAGCCCGCAAAGCTGGAGCTCATCAATTGCAGGGAGTCAATGTTGTAGATGGATACTTTATGAATAGTCGTGTGAAGCGCGCAGCAAAACTTTCAAGACCGTCAAAAATGAAAAGTTTAAAGGAGCTTCATCTTCAATTTTTTCCGCTATCAACGCTATTATGTTTTGGTCTTCGAGTAAGGGGCATTATTGGTCGAGCAATGGCTCTGTCGGTTGGTTCGACGGACAGTATTGAGCAATCAATAATTGTATCATCTATTCCAACGCCAACAGATATTCTCAATGTGGTCCGTAAGTGTCGCGAAAATACAATTGAAAGTCTCGCTCAAACGGAAATTGAGAAGAAAGAGGTCGAAAGCTCAATTCCGATGCCCAAGTTGTCCGCACAGTTGCCACCGCATATCCGGAGCTTGATAGACGGAGAACCGGTCGGAGAAAAGGATGCGGGAACTTCAGTGATCTTTATTTCTGATTCATCACTTAGGTAATGTTACTTGCCCACCCCGACCTTGATCGCGAGTTTGCGAAGCGGGCCGATGCGGTTGATGGCGGTGAGGCCAGCATAGCGCAGGTCGCGCAGTGTTTTGGGTTCGAACATCGACGCACGGTTGAGCAGATCAATGCCGCCGACCCGCATGACGGTTTTGGGCAGTTGACGCCGTTCGTAGGATTTCAGAAGCGGGGTCGCGCCGATATCCTCATTATGCAGTTTGGCCTTGGCCATCAGTTCGGCCAGGGTTTCGATGTCATGCAGGCTCATATTTAACCCTTGCGCGCCAATTGGTGGCACGACATGGGCGGATTCCGCAATCAGGGCAAGGCGGGCGGCAATCAGGCGCGATGGCACTTGCGAGATCATTGGCCAGACGGCGCGCGGGCTTGCGACGGTCAGCGGGCCAAACAGGTTCATGGTGTCGTGGGTGATCTCGGCTGACAGGGCCTCGTCACTCATGGCATTCAGTTCATCGGCGCGGGCTGCCGGGACCATCCAGACGACGGACGAGCAGGGCTTGCCATCAAGGTCGGGCATGGGGACCAGTGTTAGTGGGCCGCCGGTGCGGTGGATTTCGGTCGAGATGTTGTCATGCGGTTTGTTGTGGGTCACGACAAAGACCAAAGCACTTTGATCATAGGCCCAGCGTTTGTGTTTGATCCCGGCCATGTCGCGCAAGGACGAGTTCCGGCCATCGGCAGCAATGACGACTTTGGCCCGAACGGTCTGGCCTTCCGAAAGCGTTACTTCGCCATAGCGCGAGGTGCCTTTAAACGCCGTCACGGTGGTGGAAAAGCGGAAATCGACATTATCAAGTTCGGCCAGGCGCGCCATCAGGGCGACACGGGCGGCCTTGTTTGAGACGTTCCAGCCAAAGAAGCCGTTTTTGGTTTCAGAACCATCAAAGTCGGCGGTTTCGCGCGGGGTGCGCTCCGCACCACCGGCATCAACAATCCGCATGACGCGAAGCTCAGCCCCGGTCGGTTTGATGGCATCCCAGACGCCAGCTTTTTTAAGCGTCTCGATGCCCGGCTCAAGGAAGGCGGTGGTGCGCAAATCGGTACCTTCGCCGATGTCAGAGGGGGCAGGGTCGACAATCACGATCTGATGGCCATCGGCGGCAAAACGCGCCGCGGCACTCATTCCGGCGATCCCGCCGCCTGCAATCAGAATATCGGTTTCGATCATGACTGTTTATCCCATTCTCTGGCCGGATATGGCGGCACGCATCTGTGCGGCTATGACCGGCAAATCGTTGCGGGCAATGTGCCCTGTTGGGTCACTATACGCAACGATTTTGCCATCCGTTTTGATCCAGATTACGGCAAGGCGATTTTGGTGAGTGGCGATAAGGCGGGCACGGGGATTGCCCCATAAGGAAAATTGGGCCATTTTGGGAGTGCCTTCCGCGAGGAGCGCCTTCCGCCACCACCCCAAAAACAAGGAATAAGATCATGCTCGCCTGGGTATATCTGTTTATTGCGATCAGTCTTGAAGTGATCGGGACGATATCGCTGAAATTCTCCAACGGATTTACCGATTGGCGCTTTACGTTTCTGAGTCTTGGCGTCTATGGGCTCAGCTTCTGGGTGCTGTCGCTGACATTGCGCATCATTCCGGTCGGCACGGCCTATGCGGTGTGGGCCGGGCTTGGGACGGCAGCCGTCGCAATGATCGGCTGGCTGTTCTTAAAGGAACCGATGACGGCCCTTAAGGCCGTATTCCTGCTGATGATCATCGGCGGCGTGGTTGGTTTGAAGTCGATCAGCACGGAAAGTTAATGGTGTTAGCATTGGCGCGTCAGGAAACGGGCCTTGTCATGGACTTGATGTCGGCTGCGATGTCCTGATGAACCGGTGACCAGCCGAGATCGCGGATGGCAGCCTGGTTTTCCATAGCCTGATGATGGGCAAGGCCGGCTGCCCAACTGCCAAGCCGGTCCATGGCGGTTTGGGTGCTGATTGTTTCAATCTGGCAATCATTATCCCCGAAATGCTTGGCAATCAGTTGAGCGAGGCGTTGATTGGTCACACCATTGATGGCAACACCGAACCAGGATGATCGCGGTTGGGCATGGCATAGGGCCCGGCGATAGAGGTCGGCCAGATCGTCGGTATGGATTATCGGCAGGCTAACCTCCGGGCTTCCGATAACGGTGACGCGGTTTTCGGCGCGTGCGGTTTCGATATTGCGCGCCAGCATTCCGTAATGGCCGTGTCGGCCCGTGGCATAGACACAAGCCGGATGGATGATGATCCCGTCAATGCCATCATCGCCAAGGACGCGGTGAATGCCTGCACACATCCATTCAAAGTCTGGCAAGGGTGCGAATGGTGCGCTTTCATTGATGACGTCATGCGGGTTGGTTTGGGGAAACAACCATGTGCCGCCGGTATAAATAAAACGCACCTGATCGGGCATTTGGCGGGCGGCGGGGATCAGGTGATCGAGCAGGATGCGATCAGTTTTGGCCATATCGCCGTCAAATGTGCAGGCGGTGTGAATGATGGCATCGACTGAAGGCAAGTTGTTGATCCACGCGGCGGGGTCGGTAATGTCGCCCATGATCGCGGTTGCGCCAAGATCGGTCAGCATTTTGCGACTGGTCTTGGACCGGGCGAGGGCGAAGACATGGTGATCATGGCAGATCAGGTTGTTAACGATGGCCGAGCCGATCAGACCGGAGCCACCCGTGACAAAGATGCGCATTTTGTTTTCTCGCTTGAATACGATGCGATCCTTGTCCAACCTCAACTGTGGTTGAGGTCAATGCGAAATGTTGTCATTCATTTTTGGACACCATCGTCCAAGTGTTATGACGGCTTGCGCGGTGGTTCCTTGAGGAAGGTTTTGTTAATTTTGCCTGATCGGGTTGTTGAAGTGGCTTGAGGCATTGACGCCAGATGATTGGCAAGGACAAGGTTACACTCAATATTCTATGCCCGTGATTTCAAGACAAGAGTGACAATTGTTGTTGGACGCTGTTTCGTGATCGAAAAGACCGGCCCTTTGTATCTTCAGCGACTTGTCCAGATGTTATGCATCTGTGCGCCGTTGTTATGGCTTGCCGGATGCACCGGGGTGACCGTCGGCAAAATATCTTCGTCCGATTATCTGGCAGATCGGCGGAATGACATCCTGACGACGGGGCGCCTTGGTCAGCAAAGCGTTTCTACATTGATCCGCATCGGGTTCAGAACGCAGTATCAATGCACGAACTATATTGATGCTTGTCGCAACCGGGTCAGTGAGTCCGACCAGGTCTCCGACGAGGAGAGACTTTCGCTGCTGTCGGAGTTGTGGGTGTATGACGCGATACACAGCGAGGAAACCGAACCCGGTGTTGATAAATCCATTTTGGTGGACAAATGGCTGAATGCGGCGCGATCTGCATATGGATACCTGTTCTTTACGCAGCGTGACCCGGAGGAACGGGCGTTTGAAGATCGTCAAACCCAAGTCCGCGACTATTACAATTACGCAACCCAGCGCACGTTCCTGCTGATGTTTGATATCCGCAAGGAAGCCGGATTTGAAACCGATCAAGCTGTTTGGGCAAAACGGGCAATCAAGGGTTGGCAGGTACTGGTTGATATGACCGATATACACCTGCCGCCTGAAAGCGATGTTCCAGAAGACTTGATCGCTGCCGGATCACTGACCTTTTCGGGGATTGAGCATATTTATCGGCGGGACGGGCTTGGCAGCGAACTTGTCGTTGTTGGTCGAGCCCCTCAGGGCAGGAAGGTTTCCGGCCTGCCATTCGAGCAGACTTCATATCCCGTCGTAACAGGGGTGATCGAGTTTTCCGGGCGCAGTCTTGAGGAAGTAATGGGGAACAATAAGGCCGTCCTGCGCCTTCTCGACCCATATCGCTCGGCAAAGCTTTCGCTTGCGGGAAAAGACGTGCCTTTTGCCGGTAACTTCACATCGGGATACGGGTTGTGGTTGGCTCGTGGCGATTTCACACGGCAATCCTGGCGCAGCTTCTTTGGTCTTGAAGGTGGCATCGACGAGCCACGCATCATCATGATGCAACCCTATGACCCAGACAGGCGGGTCATTTTGATGTTGCATGGATTGGTGAGCGGACCGGCCGCGTGGGTTAACACAGCAAACGACATTCTTGGCGATAGCCGTCTGCGTCGGAGTTATCAGGTGTGGCAGGTTTATTATCCGACCAATGTTCCGATTGTTGTTACCCATGCAGAAATAAGACGGGTTTTGCGTGATACGCTTGATGTTCTCGACCCGACCCGTACTGCGCAGGCATCGAAAGACATGACGATTATCGGGCACAGTATGGGCGGGATTTTGGCGCGCCTGATGGTATCAGAATCAGGAGATACCTTTTGGGATGCCATCCAAAAGAAATACAGTCTCGATGAAGAACATTTTGAAAGGTTGCAGAACGATTTTGCGGACTATTTGCACTTTTCGCCGATCAAAGAAATTGATGACGCAATCTTTATCGCAACCCCTCATAGCGGGACCCCGGAAGCGGACACAACATTGTCACGGTGGATGTCAAAGCTGATTAGCTTGCCTACCAATATGGTCTCGCAGTTGAAGATGCAATCACATATCGCCACGTTGAACGATCAACAACGCGAAGTGATCAATATGATCGTCGATGAATGGGGAACCGCCAACAGTCTGACCAGTTTGAGTACTTATAACCAATTCCTGTTATTGGCCGCAGATATTCCAATAAGCCCAACGGTGCGGTATCACTCGATTATTGGCGTGACAGAACCTGACGTCCCGCTATTTGCCGCAGATGACGGTTATGTGCCCTATGTAAGTGCACATATCGAAGGGGCAGATAGTGAAACTGTGGTTACGTCATCGCACAGTGTGCAGGCCAGCACAGAGGCCATCAATGTGATCCGTGCTATTCTTGCCGAAAAGGTTCGTCGGAATAGCGGTTCGGGGCACTAAACTGGTTTCAGACCTCTTGCAGAGCATTCCCGCAACCGCACACCAAAAAGCGATGCGACATCAGGCGATTTCGAAAATGCCATCAATTTCAACCGCAACACCGAGCGGCAGGGCGGCAACGCCAACAGCGGAGCGCGCATGTTTGCCCGCATCGCCAAAGATTTCGACCATGGTGTCAGACGCGCCATTGACGACTTTGGGCTGATCGGTGAAGTCGGGGGCGGAATTGACAAACGCGTTCAGTTTGACAACGCGGGTGACCTTATCAAGATCGCCGATGGCGGCCTTGAGTTGCGCAACAAGGTTGAGCGCGCAAAGGCGGGCGGCCTTCTGACCGGTTTCGACGTCATAGTCGGCACCGAGTTTGCCGATAAATTTCAACTCGCCATTTTCCATGGTGATCTGACCGGAAATATGAACCAGCTTGCCCGAAATGACATAGGGCACATAGTTTGCAACCGGTGCGGTCGCAGTCGGAAGCGTAATGCCGAGATCGGCAAGATGAGCGTCGATTTTACCAGCCATGATGATCCATCCTTTTGCTTGGCAGATGTTCAAATTTGTCCCCAACTTATCGGGGTTGCGGGGCAAACAAAACAGTTTCTTTGTATCGATGCAATCGTGCGCAGGGGCGTTGTGGCAAGTATTTGTGCGATCCTTTCAAACAGTTGAATAAAATCGAATTGCCATAAGGGGAAAGGCCCGTAACAATGGGTTATTGGCAGCACGGCGAAAACCTGCTGCCTTGTTTTTGGGAATTTGATGCGGTGCAAACCGCGTAGGGGTTGGGTGAGATGACGTTGCGGGATCGGTTCGGGAGTGTTCATGGTGGCTGGATTGCCCTTTTGGGGGTTGTGATCCTGTCGCCCGATGCGCTTTTGCTGCGTCTGA
Organism: Thalassospira profundimaris WP0211; assembly: GCF_000300275.1. Lineage (GTDB taxonomy): Bacteria > Pseudomonadota > Alphaproteobacteria > Rhodospirillales > Thalassospiraceae > Thalassospira > Thalassospira profundimaris. The sequence goes on from NZ_AMRN01000008.1 coordinate 241,143, forward strand.
TTGCGGCCGATGATTTTACAACCGCGTTCTGGCGGCTGGGCTTTTTGACCGTGGCGCTTTTGCTGGTGGCCCTTTGGAACGGGGCCAAGCGGGGCGAGGGCATCGTGCAATCGATCCGGCCCAACGGGTTCGAGATGCTGACCGGTCTGTTTTACGGCGGGACCTGTACGCTTTTCATGTTTTCGGTACGCAATACCGATGCCGCCAATACCCTGATCATTATTGCCGCGACACCGCTTCTGGCCGGGTTGATTGGCGTGTTTATCTTTAAACGTTCGCAGCCGATCCGGACATGGGTTGCCTCGGTCGTGGTGTTTGTTGCCTTGCTTGGCATGTTCAGTGCCGGGTTTGGCGGGAAAAACGCGCTGGGGGATATGTTGGCCCTTGGGGCGGCGATCTGTATGGCGGGTTATTTCAATGTGCTGGGTGCCAAGCCCGAAGTTGATGCGCTGAAGGGCATGTTGTTTGGCGCGTTTGTCGTCACCCTGATCCTGCTGCCCGGTGCCGAACCGTTATCGCCAATTGGTCTGGATTGGGTGTGGCTGTTGATGCTGGGCTTTTGGGTGTTGCCGGTATCGTTCCTGCTGATTGCGTATGCATCGCGCAAAATTCCCGCCGCCGAGGTCAGCCTGATCATGCTTAATGAAGCGATCTTTGGATCGTTTCTGGTCTGGGTGTTTGTCAATGAAGTGCCCGACGAAATGACCCTGATCAGCGGAACAGTGGTGATCACCACGCTTGTCATTCACAGCCTTTTGGGGCTACGCGCCAGCAAACGCGCCAACAAACAAGCAAGGGCCGCGGCCTAACGGATCCGCAAGCATTCCGGGTGACTTCAGCTTGTTGTCAGCTTCGCACGGTATGCGAGGGGCATGGTTCATTGCCCCAAGGATGCCCGGATGCGTCGAATTCGTTCCTTTTTGCACCTTTCACCGATTGATTATCGATTTGGCCTTTTAACACTCGCGGCCTATTTCACGCTGGTTCTGAACTGGAAGGTCCTTAGCCACTTTTACGGTATTCTGCAGGGCCTTGGTGATTATGACATGGGCTTTGCGATCAGTGCGCCGTTTGTTCTGATCTGTGCGTCACTTGTGGTTTTCACGCCTTTTTCCTGGCGCTATCTGTTCAAGCCGTTCTTTGTTTTTCTGATCATCACGGGTGCGCTGGCGCATTATGCGATGTTGAAATACGGCATCGTGTTTGATCGCGGCATGATCGAAAACGTGGTCGAGACCAATCAGGGTGAAGCGCTTTCATATTTCAACTTGCAGGCCGTATTGTGGTTTGCCGTGACCGGGCTTCTGCCGGCCGCGATGCTGATCCTTGTGCCGCTTAAATTCCCGAAAACGATTTTGCGCGGGATCGGGCAGCGGCTGGTTTTGATGATCTTGCCGGTTTTGGTGTTGGGCGGGATCGGATCGCTTTATTTCAAGGATTACGCATCGGTCGGGCGCAATCACAAGGTTCTTGGCAAGGAGCTTGTGCCATCGAACTACATCGCCGGCACGATCCAGTTGGTAAAGCGGCGATATCTTTATGCCGACATGCCGTTTCAAACCATCGGGCAGGATGCGCGCAAGGTCGCGCCAGACGGCGATAACAAGCCGACTTTGATGTTTCTGGTGATCGGTGAAACCGCACGCGCCCAAAGCGTTGCGGCCAATGGTTACACGCGCCCGACATCGCCCTTTACCAGTCAGATTGACGGCATGCTGGCGTTTCAGGATGTGTCATCGTGCGGCACGGCAACCGCAGTTTCGGTGCCGTGCATGTTTTCGCCGATGGATCATGCCGGTTATGACGGCGACGTCGCACGTCACAGTGAAAGCCTGATGGATGTGCTGACACATGCCGGTGTCGACGTTCTGTGGAAGGAAAATGACGAGGGCTGCAAAGGGGTGTGTGACCGGGTGCGCCATATCGACATATCGCCCGATGATTTCCCCGGAGATTGCGTGCTTGGCACCTGTTTTGATGCGGTGATGCTGCGCGGTCTTGAGGGGGAAGTCGCATCAGGTGAACCGCACGATCAACTGATTGCCTTTCACCTGATGGGCAGTCACGGGCCGACCTATTACAAACGCTATCCCGATGAGCATCGGGCCTTTGTCCCCGATTGCCCGCGCAGTGATATTGAAAATTGCAGCGCCGAAGAACTGATCAATACCTATGACAATACGATCCGATATACCGACTTTATCGTCGCCCAACTGACCGAACGCCTGAAAGCTTATCAGGACGATTACAACGTGGTGTTGCTTTATGTGTCGGACCATGGGGAGTCCTTGGGTGAGGGCGGATTGTATCTGCATGGCGCGCCCTACATGCTCGCGCCCACGGAACAAACCAAGGTGCCGATGATGATCTGGATGTCGGACGGCTATGCCGATGCCAACCGGATCGAGCGGGATTGCTTGGCAGCCCAGGCACAAACGGGCCGCTTTTCGCATGACAATCTGTTTTCAACCGTGCTGGGCGCGATGCATGTTGCGACCGGACTTTATCGCCCGGAAACAGATATATTTGCTGCCTGTGGGGCGCCGGTAATACACGCCGCGCGCCGGTGAGGGCGTTGGGCAGGAATTGACACGCGCGGTCCGGTAATTTAAATGAGTGTACTCAGTGAGTATGCTCATTTAAATCGGAGGCGTTGATGAATATTCGAGCTGCGCGACGTGAAGAAACGCGCCAGAAGATCCTTGATGCCGCGCGTGACTGTTTCTGTGCCGGGGAATTTGACGCTGTCAGCACGCGAGAGATTGCAAAACGTGCCGGCGTTGCCGAAGGAACGATCTTCAATCACTTTCCGACCAAGGAAGATCTTCTGATCTGCTGCGTTGGGCAACAGATGGCAGAGGCGATTGAAAAGGGTCTTTATACGATGGACCCGGAATGGTGCTTTGTGGACAAGATGATGCATGTTGCGTCCTATCGCTTCACGCAGGTGGGACTTAATCCCGGCTTGTGGCAGGTGATCATGCAGCAGATTGTCTTTTCACCAAGAAAGGGGGCGGTGCATGCCGTTATGGAAAGCAGCGGATTGATTGCAGCCATTCAGGCCCTGATCGAGGAAGCGCAGCTTTCAGGCGAACTCAACCGTGATTTGCCGCCGGTTTTGATCCAGAAAACCCTGATGTCGCTGTTTTTATTCACCATCCACGAGCATTTCAGTACGCAGAATTTTGACTGCGAGGATATGTGCGGGACCTTGCGTGAACTGCTTGAAGTGCAGGTCAAAGGGCTTTGGGCGTCCGAGCCGCACTTGGCCGCATAACGACATAATCGCGTAAGCCTATTCGCCGATCAGATGCAGGGTGACCTTGCGGTGATGGGGTGCACGGCGATGTTCGAACAAATAGATCCCCTGCCACGTTCCAAGCACGGCCCGGCCATTGGATACCGGGATGGTCAGCGACACATCGGTCAGGGCCGATTTGATGTGGGCGGGCATGTCATCGGGCCCTTCGCAGGTATGGCGATAGAGGCTGGGATTTTCCTGCACCAATTGGGCAAAGAAGGTTTCAAGATCAAACCGGACATCCGGGTCGGCATTTTCCTGAATGGTCAGGCTGGCCGAGGTGTGACGGACAAAGATGGTCAGTTGCCCGCGTTCAAAACCGGTTTGGGCCACCCATGACTGGATCGGTTCGGTGACTTCGTACAATCCCTGACCGCTTGTGGTGATTTCAAGGGTGATCTGATCTTGCGAAAGCATGACGTCCGTCCGGCTTGGCAGCCGGACGGGATCATGTAATCAATCCGTCAGGCCGCAGGTTTGAGCTCACCCTGATCGTAGAAGCGAAGGGCGGTCATGGCAAGGTTGCCGAACTCGTAGCTGTCATGGAGAAGATCGGGTTCGAAATCATCTGATGCAGCACCCAGCGCAACATAGAACGGCATCAGGTGATCATCGTCCGGATGGGCCATAGCGGCGTGGGGGGCAAGGCTTCTGTAATCAAGCAGGGCGTTGATATCGCGTGCCTTGATCTTTTCCACCATCCAGTTGGTGAATTCCTTTGCCCACGGATCAATCGCACCTTCGTTGCGATCAAGCGCACGCAGATTATGCGTCATCGCACCGCTTGCGACCACCAGAACACCCAGATCGCGCAAACCGCGCAGCTTTTTGCCAAGTTCGAAATGTTCGCGCGGGCCACCGTGACCGAGCATGGAAAGCTGAAAGACCGGAATATCGGCATTCGGGCGGGCAAGGATCATCGGCATCCATGCCCCGTGATCAAGGCCGCGTTTGGCATCGGTCTCACTGCCGATTTGTGTAGCGATTTGTTCTGCCAGTTCCGGGTCACCGGCCACATCATAGTGCAACTGATAAAGCGGCTGCGGGAAACCATAGAAGTCATGAATGGTTTCCTGGCGTTGCGCGGTGGAGATCGTCGGGCGTTCGGTCTGCCAGTGGGCCGAGATCATGACAATGGCACGCACGCCATCGGTCAGTTTCGAAAGCTCATCGACAAAGAAATGGAAAGCCGGGGTGCTTTGACGCGCCACCAGCATTGGCGAGCCATGGGAAATAAACATTGGCGCCAGGCTTTGTGCAGTGCTGTCGGTGTTTGCTGATGGATCAGTCATTGGAATACCTCATCGGGCTATTCAACCATTTGAATTGAATATGCGTGTCGCATCTGGCCTTGACCAGTCACCGTTCGTCAACAGTCTGTTGCCATTTTCCGGTTTTGTTTGTTTCAGGGAAACTCTGATAGGGGCCTTGAAGCCAGATTTTCTGCGGGTTTGCGTCGCAAAAATGGGAAGTTCTGGGTGGGGTGCAAAGTAGGGTGACCCTATGCGTTGGCATAAGAAGCCCATTGAAAAGCGAAAGAAATAGGCGCAGGGTGAAAAAAGGAAGAGTTTTCCACATATGGCTGTCAAGGTATGACGCATCAAACAAACCCCAAGTCTGCGCTGCTTGAAAGGTCGCGTTTTTCGCTTGGCGAGCTGCCAAGAGCAAAACAGTTCGAGATCTGGAAAGAAAGCATCAACTGTATTTACAGTGTCGAAATGGATCGCAAAACCCGCGAGGCAGGTTTTGTGGCGAACCTTAATTCATGGCGGCATAGCGACCTTTTGATGATCGAGGCGCAAAGCTGTTCACAAAGCTTTTCGCGCACATCGCAAATGATCGCCGCCGACGGCATGGATCATTACAACATCCAGCTTTACACCGATGGCGGGGTAAAATCCGAGATCGGCATTGGCGGAGATGTTCTTCAACCCGGTGGGTTGCTGCTGCTTGATCTTTCGCAGCGGACCGAGGCGCAGACCAGCGATGGCTTCAAATCGATGCATCTGTTTTTGCCACGGCATCTGGTCGAGGATCATCTGACCCATCCTGATGATCACAATCTGCGTTTTTTGTCAGAGCGTGACCCGCTGGTCAGCATCCTGTTTCAGCAAATTCTGGCGCTTAATCGCTATATCAACGAGCTTGCCGATCACGAGATATCGGTGTTGCAGAAAACGATCGTCATGATGCTGTCGGCCTGCCTGAATGCCGCAGACGGAGGGACCCGTTCCACCGACGCAATGCGCCGTGATATCGAAAAAGGTGTGATGATCCGGCGATATTTTCGGCAAAATCTGTTCGCCGCAGAATTGACCGCGGACAAGGCCGCCAGTGACCTTGGCCTGTCACGATCAAGCCTGTATCAGCTGTTTGAAAAACATGGCGGGGTTAAAAACTATCTGCGTGAGATGCGGCTGCGCCATGCCCTGAAACTGTTGGGCGACCCCAAAGAACGGCGGCGGTCAATGTATGACATTGCGCTGGAATGTGGTTATGAAACCGATGCCGGGTTTATCCGGGCGTTTCGCGCGAAATATGGTGTCACGCCAGGTGATGTCAGGGCCGGACATCGACCGCATGCGCACCATGCTGGTGATGGTGTTGATAAGCGCTATGAGAACTGGCTGCATACGCTGGCGTAGTGCGGCAGTCTGCGGAGCATAGAGCGGATAGTCGGGGAATTGATGCCACTGCCCACGGGACTTTGCCGGTGGACAGTGGCGGAAATATTATCGTTTGCCACCCATGATGAGCAACAGCAAGCCACCGATCGCGCTGGCAATACCGCCAATCAGATACCAGACCGTTTCGTCGGTATAGCGGCCAAGGAAGGTTTCCGAAAGCTGATCAACAGCACTTTCGGATGCGTTATAGCCCGTTACCAAAAGGGCAACACCGACTACAAGGGCGACAACGCCCAGAATACGGCCAAGGGACATGATGTTTGCTCCTGTCTTTATCTGTTTTGGTTAGCACCGCCCTGTGCAAGGGGGCATGGCAGGCGCCAACATATTGAACAGAAAAGATAACGCACGATCCCCAGGCTTGTTCCCGACGGCTCATGTTCGATCAGGACAATGCGGAAATCACATCAGAGCTCTGAGTAAGTGAACAATATTCCGAGGCCAGTACAGCGGCATAAAGATCAAACACATCCTGTGCCGGGAAGGTCTTGCCGTTGGCATCTGTCACATCAATCGCGGTGGTGGCATCAAGTACCAGCCAGTTTTCAAAGCCAAGGCAATGGGCCATGCGGATGGTGACATCCATGGAATTATGGATAACCACACCGGTAAAGATCAGGCGTTTGATGCCGCGGTCATGCAGGTGCTTTTCCAGTGACGTTCCGACAAAGGCACAGTTTTGCTGTTTGGCAATCACGGTTTCGCCGTCGATGGGCAATGCTTCGTCCTTGAACGGCTGGCCGGGGCCATCGACATAGAAGCTTGAGGCCGGGTTGGCTTCTTCGTGGCGCACGTGAATGACGGGCAGGTTTCTTGCGCGAAAGTCTGCAAGCAGTTTTGCAATCACATCGGCATAGCCGGGATTGTTTTTGGAATTCCAGCGCGGATCATCAATGGCCTTTTGCACATCAAGGACGATGAGGGCGGTGTCGTTGTCCAGGAGGGGCAGGGACATGGGAATACTCCGTCAATAAATGGGCCAAAAACAAAACCGGCCGGGAAATCCCCGGCCGGTTTGCTGATCACATCAGGTGTTCGGAAGGGACAGACCCCTTAGGAGCAACCGGTGGTCGCGCCACAAGAGTCACATTTCAGGCAGGTGCCGTTGCGCACCAGAGTGAAGTTACCGCAATCCGGGCAACCATCACCTTCGTAGCCTTTCATGCGGGCTTCGCGGATCTGTTCCATTTTGGCATCGGTTTTGGCGATGACTTCTTCGCTGGTGGTCAGGATCGCATTGTTCTGCGGTGCTGACGGTGCAGCGGTGGTCGCGCTTGCGGTGGTTTCGTGGCTGTGGCCATGACCGTCGGTGCCGGTGGATTTGACTTCCACGACGCGTTCTTCGGTCTGAACACCGCCATCAACCACATAGAGGTTGCGACGCACGAAGCCACTTGATGCCACCTTGCGGATGGTTTCAATCGCCTGATCGCCGGTTTTCTTGGCTTCTTCACCAAGGTCACCTTCGCTGACACCTTCGCCAACCGCATCCGGAAGGATGTCGGACGGCTGAACGTGGGCGAGGTCGTTACGACCAAGATAGGAGATCGCCAGTTCGCGGAACATGTAATCAAGGATGGAAGTTGCCATCTTGATCGCATCGTTGCCGGAAACCATGCCGGACGGCTCGAAGCGGGTGAAGGTGAAGGCTTCGACATATTCTTCGAGCGGCACGCCATACTGCAGGCCGATGGACACCGCGATTGCGAAGTTGTTCATCAGCGAGCGGAATGCAGCGCCTTCCTTGTGCATGTCGATGAAGATTTCACCAAGCTTGCCGTCTTCGTATTCACCGGTACGGAGATATACCTTGTGTCCACCAACGGTCGCCTTCTGGGTGTAGCCTTTGCGACGGCCCGGAAGGGAGCGACGGTCGCCACGAATGACGCGTTCGATGATTTTTTCAACGATCTGCTCGGACGCCTGGGCTGCCTTGGCAGCGGTCGGCTGATCTGCGTAATCGTCTTCTTCAACCAGGGCAGAGTTCAGCGGCTGGCTGAGTTTCGAACCATCACGATAGAGCGCGTTGGCCTTAAGGCCGAGACGCCAGGACAGCATGTAAGCATCTTTGCAATCCTGGATGTTTGCGCTGCTTGGCATGTTGATGGTTTTGGAAATCGCACCCGAGATGAACGGCTGAGCCGCGGCCATCATGCGGATGTGGCTTTCAGCTGAGAGGTAACGCTTGCCGATACGGCCGCACGGGTTTGCACAATCAAAGACAGCGAGGTCTTCGTCACGCAGATGCGGGGCACCTTCAAGGGTCATTGCGCCGCAAACATAGGTGTTTGCCTGTTCGATCTGTTTTTTATCGAAACCGAGGGCGGCCAGCATGTCAAAGTCCATGCTGTTGATTGCCTTGGCATCCAGACCGAGCTGGTTGACGCAGAAATCATCGCCAAAGGTGTATTTGTTGAAGACGAATTTGACATCAAATGCGTTCTTCAGCGCACCTTCAACCTTGGCAATGGCGTCGTCGTCAAAGCCCTTGGCTTTCAGGTCATCATGGGTGATGGACGGCGAGCCAACAAGGGTGCCATGACCAACCGCGTATTTTTCAATGTCGCGGATCTGGTTTTCGGTATAGCCGAGCGTTGCAAGCGCAACCGGAACGGTGCGGTTGATGATTTTGAAGTAACCGCCACCAGCAAGCTTTTTGAACTTCACGAGGGCAAAGTCAGGCTCGATACCGGTGGTGTCGCAATCCATAACCAGACCGATCGTGCCGGTCGGCGCGATAACGGTGGTCTGGGCGTTACGGTAACCATGCTTTTCGCCAAGCTCGACCGCCTTGTCCCAGGCTGCACGGGCGGCAACCGGAAGATCGGCATAGGGGCTGTCAGCAGCAACCAGCGGAACCGGGTTGATCGACAGGCCTTCGTAGCCTTCCTGTTCACCGTAAGCGGCACGGCGGTGGTTGCGCATGACACGCAGCATTTCAGCGGCGTTGTCGGCATAACCCGGGAACGCACCCTGTTCGCTGGCCATTTCAGCCGAGGTTGCATAGGAAACACCACACATGATCGCGGTAAGCGACGCGCCAATCGCACGGCCTTCGTCGCTGTCATAGGGGATGCCCATGCTCATCAAAAGGCCGCCAATGTTGGCATAGCCAAGACCAAGGGTACGGTAACGATAGGAGAGTTCTGCAATACGGTCAGACGGGAACTGTGCCATCAGAACTGAGATTTCAAGAACAACCGTCCACAGACGGACAGCATGTTCGTAAGCCTCGATATCGACGCCGCCGTCATCAGAACGGAAGTTCATCAGGTTCAGCGATGCGAGGTTACATGCGGTGTCATCAAGGAACATATATTCCGAGCACGGGTTGGACGCATTGATGCGACCCGAGTTCGGGCAGGTGTGCCATTCGTTGATCGTTGTGTCGTACTGGATGCCCGGATCTGCGCACGCCCAGGCAGCTTCACCAACCTTGTCCCACAAATCGCGGGCAGAGATGGTTTTGGCAACTTTGCCATCGGTACGGCGGATCAGTTCCCAGTCACCGTTATCAAGAACAGCCTGAAGGAAGTCGTTCGACACACGAACAGAGTTGTTCGAGTTCTGACCCGAAACGGTCAGGTATGCCTCGGAGTCCCAATCAGTGTCATAGGTCTTGAAGCTGATTTCGGTGAAGCCCTGACGGGCGAATTCGATGATCTTGTTGATATAGGAATCCGGGATCATCACAGCGCGGGCAGCCAAGACAGCTTCTTTGAGCTGCGGGTTGGCGCGCGGTACAAAGCGATCTTCGGAGTCAGCGGCACCGTCCCAGTTGGTGCAAGCAGCAAGAACTGCGGTCAGGTGCTTTTCAGCCAGTTTGGAACCGGCGACGAGGGCAGCAACTTTCTGCTCTTCGACGACTTTCCAATCAATATATTCTTCGATGTCCGGGTGGTCGATATCAACGACAACCATTTTGGCCGCACGACGGGTGGTGCCACCCGATTTGATGGCGCCAGCAGCACGGTCACCAATTTTCAGGAAGCTCATCAGGCCGGAAGAACGACCGCCGCCAGACAAGCTTTCGCCGCCACCACGTACGTTGGAGAAGTTAGAACCGGTACCGGAACCGAATTTGAACAGACGGGCTTCACGTGACCATAAGTCCATGATGCCGCCTTCGTTAACCAGATCATCGGCAACCGACTGAATGAAGCAGGCATGCGGCTGCGGATGCTCATACGAGCTGGCCGATTTGGTCAGTTCGCCGGTTTTGAAATCAACATAGGAGTGACCCTGTGCCGGGCCATCAATGCCGTACGCCCAGTGCAGACCAGTGTTGAACCACTGCGGCGAGTTCGGCGCACCCATCTGGTGGGAGAGCTGATAGCGCATTTCATCAAAGAAAGCCTGAGCATCGGATTCGGCGTCAAAATAGCCGCCTTTCCAGCCCCAATAGGTCCAGGTGCCTGCCAGACGGTCAAAGACCTGGGTTGAGCTGGTTTCGCTGATGTAGCGTTTTTCAGCCGGCATTTTGTCAAGCTTGGCGGTGTCAGCGGTCTTACGCCACAGCCAGGACGGGACGTCCTTTTCCTTGACCGGTTTAAGGGCAACCGGAACACCGGCCTTGCGGAAATATTTCTGTGCCAGAACGTCACTCGCGACCTGTGACCAGGAGGCGGGCATGTCGATGTCATTCATCTCAAAAACAACGGAACCATCCGGGTTTTTGATGACAGATGATAACTTACGAAATTCGATGTCGGCGTAAGGGCTGACACCTTCCTGAGTGAATTTTCTGGTAATCCGCATGGTCTGCTCCGGTTCTGATCAGACGTAACAGGGCGCTATCTGGTGATGCGCCAACATCGCCTGACTTTATATAGTTTGCTCAATGCTCTTGCGCTGCCCCTGATGCCGATATTTTCCAGCATTTCCAGAGCCCGCAGGTATGGGTATTCGGTGGTTTGGTCCCCCCTTGGAACCATCCGGTCCGTGGGAAAGACTATAATGGCAAAATTTCGCCACAGTCCACTAATCTTTGTGGTTGACAGTAATTTTTACCACAACATGTAGTGGGTCGATTGCTGTCTTGTTGATTCGATGCTGGTGGGATTCTCGTTAACAATCTCTGAATCGGTCCGGGAGGCCCGGAAAACTGCGATTTGTTTCGCAGCGCGATTGTGTGTCGGTCCTAAGACTCGGACTACATATTGTGTGGGAACGCGTTAAACCCACCCAACGTTTGATCAAGCTAACGCCGTTTTCATTCCATTTCCAGTGCCAAGCTGAAAATTAGACACTGCATGGTTTTTCGTAGCATGGAAACCAATGATAACAGTTTGATATTTATATGAAAGTCTTGTTTCGGATCTGTGTGAAAAGGCAGGGGTATCAAGCCTTCCGGCCTACTACATATATGGGGCGCATTGTGGATAAGGAGGTGGACAAAGCCCCCAGATGTAGATGGATCAAAGAGTCGTCGCCCCACAAGCAGTTGTGGGTTGTTTTCAGATGGAAATTTCCATTAAAGGCAGGCTCTGATTTATTCGTGGGCGGGGCAGGGCGAGGAGCCGGTTTGCAAACAGATATAAATTGTCTTGCGATTGTTGAGGCCGGGGGCCCTGAAACATTGACTTTCCACGAACATCACGACATATAAGTCACTTGATTGACAGGGTGTATCACCAAACACGCTGTACTGCCTTTTGCCGCCATCGCGTAAAGCAGGCGGACAAACCAGATCTGGAGAGAGACCCAACATGGCCACCGTCGGCACCCGTATTTATACTGCGCTGTTTGGCAAGCGCGTTGGCGAAGACCGTTTCGGCAATACCTATTACACCGAAAAGACTCCGGCAAAGGGTCGTCGCACCAAGCGTTGGGTTGTTTACAAAGGTGTCGTCGAAGGATCCAAGGTCCCGGCTGAATGGCATGCCTGGCTGCATTACACCCTTGATGCGCCGCTGTCTGAAAAGGCCGAAGACCGTTATGACTGGCAGAAAGAACACCAGCCGAACCTGACGGGCACCAAGCATGCCTATCGTCCGAAGGGCCATGAATATAGTGGCGGCAAGCGTGCACCGGCGACCGGTGACTATCAGGCTTGGTCGCCGGAAGGCTGATTGATCCGAAAGAATACCGATTAACAGGCGGGCGCGGGGCAACTCGCGCCCGTTTGTGTTTTCGATATGTTTTGCCTGAATTCTGTTTCCCGATGGCCCGTTTGCGGCGGTTGTCTTTTGGGTGGTTGTTTTTCGGGGCGGGGCAATACAGTATAGGGTTTTGACCCTAAGTCTCAAAGAGATACAGAACGGATAAGGTCGATGAGCAACAGACTGATTGAAACCATTGCCGGTGCTGCCGTGATCGCTGTTGCGGTCGGATTTGCGGCCTATTCCTATTCACGCGCCGGGATCAGTACGGTGGAAGGCTATGAAATCATGGCAAGCTTCAATCGCATAGATGGTCTTGTTGTTGGCAATGACGTTCGTGTTTCAGGTGTAACCGTCGGAACGGTGACCGCCCAGGAACTTGATCCCGATACATATATGGCGGTCGTCAAAATGTCGGTGCGATCCGATCTGGCATTGCCGATGGACAGTTCGGCCAAGATTGCGTCTGACGGGTTGCTGGGTGGCAAATTTGTTTCTCTTGAGCCGGGCGGGGATATCGACATGATCGAGGCCGGTGGCGAAATTGAGTTCACCCAAGGGTCGGTAAACCTTGAAGACCTTATTGGTCAGGTTATCTATTCTTCGACCAACAGCGATAATTGATTGATCAGAGGGCCCGCGACAAGCGGCCATGATTTTGCCGGGATTGCACAGCAAGGTGCGGCGCAGAGAACGCAGCAAGGCGTCGGTCAAAGTAGAATACAGACCTGCCTTGCCCCAAATGTCGGAGCGGTTGATGAAAAAGACCGGAAATGTTGATCACTTTCCCACCTGGCAGGCCAGCGATGGCTCGCCGCTTTCATGCGTGGAAAAGATCAAGGTTCTCAATGACAATTTCGGCGAACTGCGCGAGATCATGCAGGACGCGCTTGAAGATGCGCTTTTGATGGGCTGTGACGAAGAGCAGTTCCGTAATGTGATGCGCGATCTGGTTGCCGAACTGCATAATCCCTATAACAAAAGCGACGAACAGGACTGAAGACCACAATGAAACGATCCTTTGCGATTGCCGCGATTTGTTCGACATGTGCAATGATCGGAACGGCGTCTTCGGCGCTTGATTATCGCCCGGCCCCGGTTGCCCAGTTGCAGGGCTTGGATAAAATTACCGCCCGCATTTCGACCTTTGAAGTGCCAGTAGGGCAGGTTGCGCGTTTCGGGACACTCGAAATCCGGGTGGATGCGTGTTATCGAACGCCCCCGGAAGAACTCCCGGAAAGTGCGACTTTCCTTGATATTGCCGACATTCGTGAAGATGGCAACACACCCCGCAAGGATCTGTTTTCCGGTTGGATGTTCGCATCAAGTCCCGGTTTGTCGGCCCTTGAACATCCGGTCTATGATGTGTGGCTGAAAGAATGTCTTGATCCGGCCGAGGGCGATGCCAGCGGCGGCGAATCCGCCCCGCAAGGCCAGGCCGCCCCGGAGCAGCCATAAATCCGATCATATCCAGATTGGCAACAAGCTGACCGCAAATGTGGTCAGCTTTTTTTGTGGTGCGGCTGCATGATTTTGCAGGATTGGCGAAAAACCAACGGTATCGCGAACGGCCGCCTCGATGGGATTGGGGCTATATTGTCAAGAATATGGCGAATGTTTTTGCTATTGTTTCCAAAACCGAAAATATGTGTTGCGGTTTCGTTGGCTTGAGAGCGCCGGGTAGGCCTGTCATGCTCAACTCACGATTTATTGCGGTGCAATGAACCTTTGCATCTTGTGAACATGAGGGAATTCAAAATGTTTAAGTCAATTAAAAAGGCCGGTGTTGCGCTGGCAGTTGCTGCAGGTCTTTCAGGGGCGGCCTTTTCTGCCCAGGCGGCTGACACCTATACGCTTGATCCGTCCCACACCAGCGTGATTTTCATCGTTAACCACCTTGGTTTCTCGGACTTCCAGGGCCGTTTTGCCGGCACCACCGGTGAGCTGACCCTTGATCGTGAAAATCCGGCAGCGTCCTCGGCGACCATCACCATTGATCTCAACCAGATCGATACTGGTGTCGAAGCGCTTGACAACCACATGAAGACTGCTGATTTCTTTAATGTTGAAAGCTTCCCGACCGCAACGTTCACCAGCACCTCGGTCGAGCTGGTTGGTGACAATGCGGCAACCGTCACGGGCGACCTGACCCTTCTTGGCGAAACCAAGCCGCTGGTTCTTGACGTTACCCTTAGCGGTGAAGGCACCCATCCGATGACCGGTGACGAAGTTGTCGGTTTCTCGGCAGACGGTGTTGTGACCCGTACGGATTACGGCATGGACTTCCTCGTGCCGGGCGTTGGTGACGAAGTTACCCTTCAGATTTCTTCGGAATTCCTGAAGCAGAAGTAATCCGGCTTTATTGGATTTCGGGTGTGCGCTGTGGCAAATTTGCTGCGGCGCACATCACATTTCAGACCCGGGCAAGACATGGGCAGGCAGCAAGGAAAGCCGGTTATGACAATTCGTAGTACGAAGCACGCCTTTGGCGCGGTGACCAAGACCTTTCACTGGGTGATGGCGCTTCTTGTCATCAGCGTTTTTTCGATTGGCTGGTACATGGACTTCCTGCCGCTGGGGATGGAAAAGCTGGAGTGGATATCGCGCCACAAGTCACTTGGCATAACGGTTCTGGCGTTGGTGGTTCTGCGCGTTATCTGGCGCGTAAGTGAGCCGAGCCCGTACGAGCTTGGCAAACTTCAGATCGAGCGTCTGGCGGCAAAGGCCGGACATCTGGGATTGTATTTGTTGATGTTTGCCATGCCGTTGACCGGCTGGACCATGTCGTCGGCCGCGAACTTCCCTGTCAGCGTCTTTGGCCTGTTTACCTTGCCCAATCTAGTGTCGCCCAATCAGGAACTGTTTGAAACCTTGCGCACGGTGCACTGGGCATTGTCATGGGCGGTTGCCGGACTGGTCGGTGTTCATTTTCTGGCGGTACTCAAACATCATTTTTGGGATCGCGACGCGACATTGCGGCGTATGTTGCCCTGCAAACTCGAGGAAAACTGACATGTTTCAGATGAAACGCAAAATGCTGCCTGCATTGGCAATTGCCACGACCATCGCCGGTTTTTCCGGGGCTGCACTGGCCGCCGACCAATGGGTGGTGGACGCCAACGAAAGCGAAATTGAATTTACGGGTACTCAGCTTGGTGCGGCGTTTGAAGGCAAGTTTGAATCCTTTGAAGCCGACATCGTATTTTCACCTGATGACCTTGCCGGGTCCTCGGTCGAGGTCCTGATTGATATTGCATCGGTCAATACCAGCAATGGTGACCGTGACAGTCAGATCGTCTCGCCAGACTGGTTTGATGCGGCACAATGGCCGACCGCGAAGTTTGCAACCAAGTCCTTTAGCGAAGTTGCGCCGGGCAAGTACGAAGCGGTTGCTGATCTGACGATCCGTGATGTCACCCGCGAAGTAACCTTGCCGTTTGATCTTGAGATCGAAGGCAACAAGGCCGAAGCCGAAGGGACGGTGACGATCAACCGCACTGACTTTGGTGTCGGGCAGGGCCAATGGCAGGACACGTCACAGGTTGGTGACGCCGTAACCATCAAAATCGAGATCGAGGCCATGCGTCCTAAGCCGGCACGCGCTTGACCATCCGAAAAGAAAGCCGCCCCGGAAAGGCTCCGGGGCGGCTTTTTTGCACGTGTCCTGAATTACTTGGTGTGTGCGTTTATTTGGTTGCGCTTTTGCGCAAGTTATCGAGGAAGGCCTCAACAGCGTCATCAAGGGCGACCGCCTCGGAGACCAGTTTTTCGGCTGTACTGGCAAGCTGGTTGGTGCCCGAAGATACCTTGCCAGCGTTGCTGTTAACCGTCTCGATGCGTTCGGATACTTCGCGCGTGCCGTCAGCTGCCTGCTGAACGCTGCGTGAAATCTCGCCGATGGCGGCGTGCTGTTCTTCGACCGCAGCCGCAATCGCCGTTGAGCTGTCAGCGACCTGGGCGATGGTTTCGGAAATCAGACGGATGGCATCGACCGCCTCGGTGGTTTCGTTCTGAACAGCCAGGATCTGCTGGTTGATTTCCTCGGTTGCCTTGGCGGTCTGGTTGGCAAGGTTTTTGACCTCGCTTGCCACAACGGCAAAGCCCTTGCCGGCATCACCCGCACGCGCGGCCTCGATGGTGGCGTTCAGGGCTAGCAGGTTGGTTTGTTCGGCAATGTCACCAATCAGACTTGCGACGTCGCCAATCCGCTGTGCGGCCTCGGACAGGCCAGTAACGGTCTGGTTAGTACGGGTCGCCTGTTCATTGGCCTGATTGGCGATATTTGCCGAGGTTGCAATCTGCTGGGCAATTTCATCGGAGGATGCGGACAGTTCCTCGGTCGCGGCGGAGACCGTCTGAACGTTGCTTGATG
Source organism: Thalassospira profundimaris WP0211 (assembly GCF_000300275.1). GTDB lineage: Bacteria > Pseudomonadota > Alphaproteobacteria > Rhodospirillales > Thalassospiraceae > Thalassospira > Thalassospira profundimaris. Next base: position 257,604 of record NZ_AMRN01000008.1, read on the forward strand.
TCTGGGTGGTTGCCGAGGCAACAGCAGCCGACAGTTCGCTGTTCATGTTGGTTGCGCTGCGCATTTCATCGGTGGCCGATTGCATGTCCTTGATCGACCTGGAGATCGAACTGATCAGACCCTTGACCTTGACGTCAAGAGAATCGGCCATTTCCATCACGGCTTTACGCTGATTTTCTTCGGCTTGTTCTTCAAGCGCTCGCTGATTTTCCTGAAGCTTGCGGTTTTCAAGTGCCTGCTCGCGGAAAGAAACCACCGTGCGCGCCATGTCGCCGACTTCGTCCTTGCGGCCCTGGCCTTCGATTTCGCCTTCGAGATCACCTGACGAGATAATCCGCATCCGGGCGGAAAGGGTTTTAAGTCCGCCGGTGATATCGCGACCAATGGCCAGACCGGCTAGGGTCAGGATTAACAGAATCACACCGCCAATGATGACAACAAATGTTGCCTGTTCACGGAAAGCCGCATCGACGTCATCAATATAGATGCCCGTACCGATGATTGAGCCCCATGGCAGGGGTTCGGCAAAGGACAGCTTTTCGAAGGTCAGTTTTTCATCTTCGCCGGGTTTGGGCCAGTGATAGGACGAGAAACCGCCGCCAGCCTTGTTACCGGACGCGATCAGATTGCGGATGAAATAATTGCCTTGGGAATCCTGAGCGTCGTTCAGGCTTTTGCCGACAAGTGCTGGATTGGCACCGTGCATTTCGGTCATGCCGTCGGTGGCAAAGACAAAGAAATATCCGATCTTGCCGTCATATTTGCCGGCACCGGCCAGCTCGTAGAATTGGGTGATTGCGTCTTCCTGACTGAGAAGACCAGCATCAACCTTGTCCTGATAGGACTGCGCGATTGAAGTGATGTAGTTGGTGGTGGACCGGATCTTGTCCTTGCGATCTTCAAGGAGTGCATCGCGCAGGGTGGAGAGCTGAAGCCCGCCAACGACAATGACGCCAACGAGCGCGATGACAGACAAGATGACGATTTTGTAACCAATCTTTAGATTGCCAAGCATATGGTTTCTCCGCCAGACGAGGCCTTGTTGATCAAAATATACGAATATATTGGTGTAGTTTCAGATCATATGCAAGAGAGATTAGCCTAAAGTGTAGGTTTATGTATAGTCAAACGTCGAAGTAACACTTACTGATGGCCGTTCAGTATTGTGTTAAGATATTGACTGAATTTCATTTATAAGTTTCGGAGCCATCAAAAAAGGCCAGGGCATTTCTGCCCTAGCCTTTCGGATGGTTTGCGTGTTGATACGGATCAGTCGGTTGCGCGTTTGCGCAGATCGGCAAGGAAGTGTTCAACCGCCTCATCAAGCGATTTTGCTTCGTCGACCAGTTTTTCGGCCGACTGCGCCAACTGGCTGGTGCCAGACGATACGCGACCGGCATTTTCGTTGACGGTCTCAATCCGCTGGGAGACTTCGCTGGTGCCATCAGCAGCCTGCTGAACGTTACGCGAAATCTCGCCGATGGCGGCGTGCTGTTCTTCGACTGCGGCTGCAATCGCCGTTGAGCTATCGGCGACCTGTGCGATGGTTTCGGAAATCAGACGGATCGCCTCAACCGCTTCGCCGGTTTCATTCTGAACCGAGAGGATCTGCTGGTTGATTTCCTCGGTCGCCTTGGCGGTCTGGTTGGCAAGGTTTTTGACCTCGCTTGCGACCACGGCAAAGCCCTTGCCAGCATCACCGGCACGTGCGGCCTCGATGGTGGCGTTCAGGGCCAGCAGGTTGGTCTGTTCGGCAATATCACCGATCAGCTTGGCAACATCGCCAATCTTCTGGGCCGCATCCGCCAAACCAGTAACGGTCTGGTTGGTGCGGGTGGCCTGTTCGTTGGCCTGATTGGCGATCTCGGCGGAATGGGAAATCTGCTGGGCGATTTCATCGGAGGATGCGGTCAGTTCCTCGGTCGCGGCAGACACAGTCTGAACGTTGGTCGAGGTCTGGGTTGTTGCAGATGCCACAGCCGCAGAGAGAGAACTGTTGGTGTTGCTGGCTTCTTCCATCGAGGATGTGGCTTTTTTCATCTCGGTGATCGAGCCCGAGATCGAACGGATCAAGCCTTTGACACGCGATTCAAGGCTGTCGGCCATATCGGTGATGTCCTGACGGCGTTGCTTGTCGGCCTGTGCCTCAAGCTCTTGCTGGCGGGTCTGCAGCTTCTGGTTTTCAAGCGCCTGCTGGCGGAAGGCAACCACGGTGCGTGCCATGTCACCAACTTCGTCACCCCGGTCCTGACCTTCGATCTCGCCTTCAAGTTTGCCACTGGCGATTTCGGTCATGCGGCTTGAAAGCTTGCTTAGTCCGACCGTGATGTTGCGGCCAATTGCAAAGGAAACGGCCAGCATGATCGCAATGACAATCGCGATGACGACCAGAACGAAAATCGCCTGTTCCCAGAAAGCCGCATCGACATCATCAATATAGATGCCAGTCCCGATGACGTCGCCCCAGGGCAGGGTGGCGGCAAAGGACTGTTTTTCAAAAAGGTCTTCTTCGGGGTGGCCGGGCTTTGGCCACAGATAGGTGAAGTATCCACCCGCCGGTGCCTTGGCGACATCCAGCATGTTCTGAATGATGAAGGAACCGCTCGGGTCCTGAAGTTTGCTAAGATCCTTGCCGACAAGGGCGGGGTTGGCCGCATGCATCATGTTGACGCCCTTGCTGTCATAGGCAAAGAAGTAACCCGTGCCATCGTCGAACTTGGATGCCGCAGCAACCCGGTAAAATTCGGTGACGGCTTCTTCCTGACTGAGCTCGCCGCTATCGACCAGGTCCTGATAGGACTGTGCGGCCGTCACAAGCATTGTGGTTGTGGCTTTAACCTTGTCCTTGCGGTCTTCGAGCAGGGCTTCTCGCAATGCAAAAAGTTCCAGCGCCGAGATTACAAGCAGTGCAACCAGTGACAGCAAGGTCAGGCTCGCGACCTTCTTGCTGATCTTGATGTTTTGTAACATGTGATCTGTACCCGTGTATGTTGCCATTTCAGCAGCGATGTCAGGGGGATGGCACCCTTTTCTTACCCCTTGATGCGCGTATATTTTAAAACAGTTACCTGTCGAAAAGTATAGTAATATTTAGCCCTGTTAAGGAAATTCACTAATCAAAAGTTGTGCCTGTTGCGGTGCGGCAACATGGGCCCATGCAGACGCAGACAAGTGGCGTTGCAAAGGGTTCGGTCAGGAATCAAAAAAGGACATCTGCGATCATTGCAGATGTCCTTTTTAAATGTCTTGCGACGGATCAAACCCGTGGGATCAGGCAAGCACCTTTGTCAAAAATCCTGCGGCTATGCCAAGGCCTTCTTCGTCAATGCCATGTTGCAAGCCGGGCCTTTCATGAAGGCTGACTTCAATGCCATTGGCAGCAAGCGTTTCCTTGGCAAGGCGTGATGCCTCAATCGGTACGACCGGATCGGCGGTACCATGGACCAGCACCATGGGCGGACGGGATTTGATTTCAGCACCAAAAGTCTGTTCGCCAAGCAATGCACCGGAAAAGCCGACAACGCCGGCAATTTCATTATCACGTCGGGGGGCAGTTTGCAGGGACATCATCGTTCCTTGCGAAAAGCCAACCAGTGCGACTTTGTCCGCAGACACGCCATGGGTTTCCATGACGTGATCGATGAAGTCATCGACATAGGCCGCACTTTTGCGGGCACCTTCGGCCATGGCAGCAAGCGCGCCAGACATGGTTTCCGGCGCACGACGCAGGAATTCGGGATCATATTCGGCCAGACTGAACCATTGGCGTCCGAACGGCGACATTTCGCACGGGAAGGGCGCGTTTGGTGAATAAAAGGTGGTGTCGGGCAGGGCGCGTGCCAGATGCGGCGCCAAACCGATCAGGTCATTTCCATCCGCGCCATAGCCATGCAGAAAGATGACAATGCTTTTGGTGGTGCCCGAGGCAGCCGGTTTGGCCGGACCAGATAACAATGTGTCGGTGCTCATGCGTGCTTTCCTGAATTTCCCTTTGCACCTGCTTAGCAATGCAGTCGACTGACCACCAGCATTTTTTGTCACAAAACCAAAGGTTCCCGGACGGCCGTGATTGCAGGAAACCCACAAACCGTCATGACCTGTGGATAACTTTGTGGATGGAAAAGCAGGTTTGGGGAAAATTATCCTGTAAAATGTCAAAAACATCAGTTTTGGTCTTGGGTGCTTATTCCTCAGTATAGATTTTTTGAGTTTTCTAATTTAAAAGATGCAGATGTTCTGTAGTTAATTTTAGTAAATAAAAACAAATAGTTATTTGATTTTCCTGTTCTTGGTGTTTGGACAGCCCGTGGCAGGCACCCGATTATGGGGGCAGATTTTCGACGGCAATTCGCGCACAAGCTGCATGAGGCGGGACAAAAAGTTAACGATGTGGATTTTTTGGACAGCCGGTCATTAAAAGGTGCCTTTTGCCGCCTGGTAATCTGTGCCACAAGAATTCTTCCGGTTCGCCCGGATGCCCCACAGCATGATCCATAGACCGAGGTCCAAATGAACCGCACGCGCCGCTGGTTCGGCAAGGGTGATCGACGCGTTCTGGCGTTGACCCTGCCGATTATTCTTTCCAATGCGACTGTTCCGTTGCTTGGCGCGGTCGATACGGCTGTGGTCGGACATCTCGATAGCCCGCATTATATCGGGGCGGTTGCGGTTGGCGCGCTTATTTTTTCCTATGTGTTCTGGAGCTTTGGCTTCTTGCGCATGGCAACTACGGGCCTTGCGGCACAAGCCTATGGACGGCGTGACCCAAATGGCGTGCGTGCAGTATTTGCCCGCGCGGCCCTGATTGCCGTGGTTGCCGGTTTGGCGGTGATGGTGTTGCAATGGCCGATCATTGAACTGGCGATGAGCCTGATTGCGCCGACACCGGCGGTCGAGGCCGCCGCGCGCGATTATTTCCATGTCCGGATATGGGCGTCGCCTGCGACGCTGATGCAATATTGCATGCTGGGCTGGTTGCTGGCGATGCGTGACAGCCGGGCTGTGTTCATTTTTCAGGTGGTTCTCAATTCGCTGAACATCATCCTAGATATCCTGTTTGTGCAGGGGTTCGGTTGGGACGTGCGCGGAGTGGCCGGTGCCACGGTGATTGCCGATTATTCGGGCGTTGTGTTGGGCTGGTTCCTGATGCAACCGCATCTGAAAAGATTGGGTGGGACATGGCGCGGGATTGGTCTTTTTGATCGTGCGCAACTGGCCCGGCTGATGAAGATTAATGGCGATATCTTTATCCGCACCATGGCGCTGACATCGGCCTTTGCACTGTTTACCAGCTTCTCCGCCCGGTTTGGCGAGGTGACGCTTGCTGCCAACGCGGTTTTGCAAAACTTCCTGATGTTCGGGTCATTTGCGCTTGATGGTTTTGCCCATGCGGCAGAAACCCTTGTCGGGCAGGCCTATGGCGCGGAAAAACGCAAACAGTTCCTGTGGGCGGTGCGCAAGACAACCGTTTGGGGGATTGTTTCAGCCGTGGTGATGGCTGCCCTGTTTGCTGCATCGGGACCATGGATCATTGATGCCCTGACCAGTATTCCGGAAGTCCGCAGCGCATCCTATGAATATCTGATGTGGGCGGTGGTATTGCCGATTACCGGGGTGTTGGGCTTTCAGTTTGACGGGGTGTTTCTGGGCGCGATGCAGACCAAGCATTGGCGCAACATGATGTTGCTGTCAGTCGCGATCTATGCCGGTTTTGCCTGGTGGGCCGTGGTGACGGGCAGCAACCATTTTCTATGGGCCGCGTTTAACGGCTTCTTCCTGCTGCGCGGGCTGACACTGGCGGTGCTGTTCCCGACAATCATTCCCAAGCAGCGTCCGGCGGTGGCGTAGAGCGCTTGTCAGGTTCGGAACTTGCTGATTAAGGTCCCCGCCTTCGCGGGGATGACGGTGCCATACCATATGGTTCTTGCCGTCATGCCCGCGAAGGCGGGCATCCAACTGATATCAGTCGGCGTCAGCAACCGGCAGGGTGGTGCTGTTTTTGACTTCGTGGAGCGTGAAGCTTGATTTCATGTTGGCGACGCCGGGCAGCTTCATCATGACTTCGGACAGGAAGCGCTGATAGGCGGCCGGGTCCGGCACAACGATGCGCATCATATAGTCCTGATTGCCAACCATGGCATAGCAATCAACGATTTCCGGGTGTTCCTGCACGGCCGTTTCAAAGCGACGGAGTGACGGCTCGTCATGCTGGGTCAGCGATACGGTAACGAAGACATTCACACCAAGGCGAAGATGGGCCGGGTCCAAAAGGGCGACATATTTGCGGATGACGCCACTTTCTTCGAGCTTGCGCAGACGCCGCAGGCAGGGGGAAACGGACAGGCCGACCTTGTCAGCCAGTTCGACCATGGAGATTCGACCGTCTTCCTGAATTTCACGAAGAATTTTGCGATCAATTGCGTCGAAACCGTTGCGCGCCATAGCGTGCCACACTCCTTTGGACGATAAGATAACGGGCCGAAATTCGCCCGGAGAACCGTATTTTCGGAAGGGTGGATTTTGCCAAATTCCCGACCGGGCGTACATAATTTCTGCTGCGCGATAAGCCATGACTTCGCGTTTCTGTCAATCTTTGCGTCGCCAAACGGTGCAATTTTTACGTCGAAATTCTGTATATGATCGCAATGCGGTGCAACAGATCTTAACCACACCGTGCATGCCAAAGACTTGCAACAGGCAAGCAATGCAAGTATGACCTTCAATTCCTTGGAATGCCTGCAGTTGTGAGCATCTGCAGCGGAAGTTATCGTTGCCGTGTGCCATCCGGGCAGTGTAGTATAATCGTACCAATTTACTTATTTCGATTGTGATTATTCTCCTGCCGGGAGCCCGGGGGAGGTTGGCAATGTCTGACACTCGTCTGACACTCGTCTGACATTGGCAGCCGATATACTGAAAGGCACGTATGGTGGACGCTGCGCAAGACACGCCGGGATATAACCTGGTTACAATTGGCGAGCATAAAATCAATATTCGTCCGGCGGTTCAGGCAGATCTCGCCAATGTTGTCGATCTTGATGACCGGACCACGGGACTGCGCAAGCCGGATTACTGGGACGACCTTTTTACCCGTTATGGCAACCGCAAGGATTCCCGTTTCTTTCTGATTGCCGAAGAAAACGGAACGCTTCTGGGCTGCATTTTCGGTGAAGTCCGTTCGTGGGAATTCAATTCCGTGCCGTGCGGTTGGGTTGGCACCGTTAGTGTCGAACCGGACCTGCGCATGGGCGGGATCGGTACCATCCTTTATAACGAAATCTGCCGCTGTTTCCGCAAGGCCGGGGTGACCAAGATCCGGACCATGATCCCGCGCGATGCGACCGACTTGATGTCGTTCTTCCGCGCGCAGGGCATGATGGCGGGGCCATTCATCCAGCTGGAAACAGATATGGAAGAGGGGGAATAAGCCAATGATGTCCTTGCAAAAGGCGACGCTGTTTGCCCTCTATGCCGTGCTGGAACTGGCCGAAGATACCGACCGCCAGCTTTCAGCATCGGAAATTGCCGAGCGTTACAATATTTCAACCAACCACCTGGCAAAGGTCCTGCGTGATCTGGGCCGGGCGGGGCTGGTTGAATCAGTCCGTGGTGCTGGTGGCGGTTATCGTTTCTGTGGCAATGCCAAGCGCACGACACTTTTGGATGTTGTGCAGTTGTTTGAAGAGGTCGGCACAAGCCCGTCCAACAGCATCGTGCAGAACACCAATGCCGGTGCGGCGCTTTCGATGGTGATGGATGAGATCGAAGAGATCACCCATGCCACATTGCTGTCGATCACGATCGAGACGATGCTGAAACTGATGCGCAAACGTCGTCCGGAAAAACCGACATCTACCGGATTGTTCCGCGCGGTTTAACGCATAAACCAAGCACAGACACATACACCAGATAAACAAAAGGCCGTCAGATTGCTCTGACGGCCCTTTTGATTGGCGAACGCGCGGCGGGCTTAGCTTTCGCTTTCTGCCGGGGCCGGTTCTGCTGGTGTCTGGGCGGTATCCGCAGCCTTGTCAGCGGTTTCTGCCTTTGGGACAGCTTTCTTGCGCGGACGGCGCGGTGCGCGCTTTTTGACTTCCTTGGCCGGTGCAGCGTCAGACTTTGCGTCGCTTGCGGTTTCAGCCGGTGCCTCGGTTGCTGCTGGTGCAGCATCCTCTGCCGGTGCTTCGTCGCTGGCCTTTTTGGTCGAACGGCGCGGCTTTCTGGCCGTCGTTGATTTCGACTTTTCAGCAGCAGGCTTGCGCTTGGCCGTGGTGGTCTTTTTCGGTGCTTCTTCTTCGTCGTCAGAAGGCTTTTTGCCAAGGCTTGAGGCCGGCACTTCGGTCAGAAGGAAGCTTGGAACGTGATCGCCAAAGCCGATGACTGTTTTGTCATCGCGGTCGTCACGGTCACGGCGATTGTTGCGGTTGTTACGGTCATTGCGATCATTGCGGTCGTTGCGATCATAACGCTCGGTCCGATCCGGACGCTCGGTGCGGTTGCGATCAGTGTTGCCCGCGTTGTTACGTGCGTCGCGTGCCGGTGCCTTGGGGGCATCGGCGTCTTTTTGCGGTTGCGCCTCGGATTTGGCCGGTGACGGGGCGTCAGTTGCCGTTTCCTTTTTATCCGATCTTGCCGGACGGGCGGGTTTGTCGTCACGCGTATTGGGCTTGCGGCTTTTCTTGTTGCGACGCTTCTTGCCGGTAAAGTCCAGCTCCAGCGTCTCGATGCCTTCAAGTTCCGTCAGCGGGATGTCCATATTGATGGACTTGTTGATCGCAGCAACAAGTTTGCCATCCTCTGGCACGGCCAGAGTAAAGGCCTTGCCATCGCGGCCAGCGCGACCGGTACGACCGGTACGGTGGACGTAATCTTCGGCGTTGAACGGCACATCGAAGTTAAAGACGTGCGAAACATCGGCAACGTCAATACCGCGTGCGGCCACGTCCGAGCAGACCAGAAGGGTGATCTCGCCGGTTTTGAACTTTGCCAGCGTTTCGGTACGTTCGCTTTGCGCCAGATCGCCATGCATGCGACCAGCATTAAAGCCGTGCTTGGTCAGCGATTTATAGAGGATGTCGACGTCTTTTTTGCGGTTACAGAACACAAAGGCGTTGCGGACATCTTCGGCGCGGATCAGGCGGCGGAGGGCTTCGCGCTTGTCGAAATCATCCAGGACAAGGAGCTTGTGTTCGACCGTGGTTGCCATCGTCGAAGGCGGCGATACGGTGATTTCCTTGGGATTGGACAGGAACTTGTCGGCAAGGCGTTTGATTTCCTTGGGCATGGTCGCCGAGAAGAAAAGCGTCTGGCGCTGCTTGGGCAGCATGTTGACGATCTTTTCGATGTCGGGAATGAAGCCCATGTCGAGCATGCGGTCGGCTTCGTCAATCACAAGCAGTTTGCAATCAGACAACAGCAGCTTGCCGCGCTCAAACGTATCAATCAGGCGACCCGGGGTCGCAATGATGACATCGGCACCTTTTTCAAGGACCTTGCCTTGCTCGGCAGCAGATTCGCCACCAATAATCAACGCCTTGGACAGCGAGATATATTTGCCATAGGTGTCAAAGTTTGCAGCAACCTGGGTGGCCAGTTCGCGGGTGGGTTCCAGAATGATGGAACGCGGCATCCGCATGCGGGCCCGACCATGATGGAGAATATCAAGCATCGGCAGGGTGAAGCTGGCCGTTTTGCCCGTACCCGTTTGCGCACAGCCCAGAATGTCGCGTGCCATCAGCACCGACGGAATAGCTTGGGCCTGGATCGGGGTTGGGGTGTCGTAGCCGGCGTCTGCGACGGCTTTGAGGATATCTTCGCTCAGACCGAGATCGGCGAAATTCATATGGTTCGTTTTCCCGCAAAGAAATGCGTTAAGGTTAAGCGGATCGCTAGAAATCTGATTGCGTCGTAAAGCCAACCCTTAATTAAGTCAAGAAAAACGCCGCTTAATTGCCTTGGAAAACCCATTCGGCGGGCTTTGAGAGGCTTGTTTGCAACAATTTGACAGCGTAATCTGCCACAACAGCTCATACTCGGGGAGAAAAACAGTGCTGATGGACGCAACCCGTTCAAGTTTGCTGATAATCGACGTTCAGGAAAAACTCTATCCGGCCTGTCTGGAACCGGATCAGATCATCGCCAATTGCTGTTTTCTGATCAAATGCGCCAATCGCCTTGAGGTGCCTGTGATCGTCACCGAACAGTATCCCAAGGGTCTTGGACATACGGCCAAACCGATTGTCGACCTTCTGGAAAAGCCGGGTGATGCTGCTGATGGCGGCAATGTCGTTTCCAAGGTGGCATTTTCCGCCGTTCCGGCCGACGGCTTCATCGAAAAGATGGAAGAAAATCAGGGACGTGATCAGGTGGTGGTTGCCGGCATGGAAACCCATGTCTGTGTGCTGCAAACCGTGATGGACCTGATCGAACGCGGTCGGGAAGTTTATGTCGTCTCTGATGCGGTGACATCGCGCAGCCAGCATGACAAGATTTTCGGCCTAGAGCGCATGCGCGATGCCGGGGCGAAAATCGTAACCCGCGAAAGCGTTATGTTTGAATGGCTTCGGGTGGCAGGCACGCCGGAATTCAAGGAACTGAGCGCGCTGATTAAATGAGTTCGATCTCAAAGAAATATACCGGGCACGTCGATGGTGATGGCGTGCCCGTTGTGTTTTTGTCGGGCATGCTGGCCGATCAGCGCATGTGGCATCCCGCGATTGCGGCATATGACGAACTTGACGATCCGGCCAAGCCCTTACTTAAGCCGGTATTCTGTGAATTGTTTTATCAGGATACGGTTGCAGATATGGCGCGTGCAGTGCTTGAAACCGCGCCGGATCGCTTTGCGCTGGTGGGGATGTCGATGGGCGGCTATGTCGCCTTTGAAATCCTGCGTCAGGCCCCGGAACGCGTCAGTCACCTGATGCTGGTCAATACAAGGGCAACGGCCGACAGCGAGGCGGTGCGACGTCGGCGTTTGTTGCTGTCGCGCATTGTCGCGGGAAAGACGCCGTTTGTCGCGGTCAATGACGGCATGCTTGATGAGATGCTTCACCCCGATAATCGCAATGATGCCGGGTTGGTTTCCCTGTTGACCGCAATGGGTGACGCATGCGGGGTAGGTGTGTTTGAACGCCAGAACCATGCGGTTGCGACCCGCCCGGACAGCATGACCGATCTTGGCAATATTGTCGTGCCATGCAGCGTTGTTGTCGGCACGCATGACCGTATCATAAGCCCTGAAAGCCATCGGGAGATGGCCGATGCCATTCCCGGTGCGACCTATCAGGAAGTACCCGGTGCGGGGCATTATGTGCCACTTGAGCAGCCCGTTGAGTTTGCCCGGTCACTAGCAGCGCTTTTGGCGCGTCAGCAACCCGGTTTAAATCGACCGCAGCGGCGGTCATCATCATCGCGCAAGTGAGGCGGGAAAAGCTGATAGTTTATAGTGTCCGCACTATTTTCGATCTGCTCGGCGAACCGCGCCTTGTTAAAGTGCCCACGGGTTTCTGAAATACTTTTGTCCCCGACGCAGAACCCGAAACGCACCGTTACCTCATCGCTTGCCTCGTCCAAGGGCAGGGATTTGGGATCGGTGCAAAGCTTGGCCCCAATAGTTGATTGTTCCGGATTGACGACGGCAACCAAGCGATTTTCCGGCTTGATGGTTTCGCTGTCTTTGATGTCGTTTGTATCGGTCACAAAGCGAAGGCGCGGTGGATAACCGTGGTTGGACATGATTGTGCGCCAGAAATCATCAGAAAAGCTTTTATTTGCATCTACGATTTCAAGCATCATCACGCGGCTTGGTGCTCCGGCAGTTTTGAAGCTTTGTACCTCGGCGACGTTATAACGAGCTGGCTCAATCGTGGCGAGGTTGCAACCACCAAGCATCAGTAGACCTATTACTGTGGTGGCAATTGATACCGTGCATTTGAGTGAATGTGGTTGCATTCTGTTTGGGGCATGCATGGGCTTTGATCCTTTCAGGCTTGCTCAGAGCAACGAGCTTAGCCTCAGATATTGTCCGAAAATTGCCAAAGTCACGCGGCTGCGCCGATTTTTAAGGGCAGAAAACAAAAAACCCGGCACAAAAGCCGGGTTCTGTTGGTGTTTCGAGAAGCCGATCAGACGTCAATATCCTCGACGAAGCGGGCGTGTTCCTGAATGAACTGGAAACGTAGTTCCGGTTTTTTGCCCATCAGGCGGGTTACAAGATCCTTGGTCTGTCCGCGGGCATCCGGTTCGGCAGCATCGGGCAGGGTAACACGCAGAAGGGTGCGTTTCTTGTGTGCCATGGTGGTTTCGCGCAGCTGTTGCGGCGGCATTTCACCCAGACCCTTAAATCGGGAAATCTCGACCTTGTTCGGGTTCTTGAACTCGGTTTCGAGGATGACTTCCTTTTCGGCGTCATCCATGGCGTAGATTGACTTGCCACCCTGGGTCAGGCGGTAAAGCGGTGGCATCGCCAGATATAGATGGCCGTTTTCGATCAGGCCAGGCATTTCCTGATAGAAGAAGGTCATCAGAAGGGATGCGATATGTGCGCCATCAACGTCAGCATCGGTCATGATGATGATGCGTTCATAGCGCAGATCACCCAGCCGGAAATCGGACCCCGAACCGCAGCCAAAGGCTTCGATCATGTCCTTGATTTCCTGGTTGGCCATCATCTTTTCATAGGTCGCCGACGCAACGTTCAGGATCTTACCGCGCAGCGGCAGGACGGCCTGCGTTTCGCGGTCACGGGCCTGTTTGGCAGAACCACCTGCAGAGTCACCCTCCACCAGGAAGATTTCAGTGCCAGCCGCGATTGAACGCGAACAGTCAGCAAGCTTGCCCGGCAAGCGCAGACGACGGGTCGCAGACTGACGCTTGGTTTCCTTTTTCTCCTTGCGGCGCTGACGTTCCTCGGCGCGCAGGATGATGCGTTCAAGCAGACGCTTGGCGTTTTCGGTATCCCCGGTCAGCCAGTGGTCGAAGTGGTCACGCACCGCGGTTTCAACCAGTTTGGTTGCACCCTGGGTACCCAGCTTTTCCTTTGTCTGGCCCTGGAATTGCGGATCGGGAATAAACACCGACAGCATGATGCAGCCGCCGCCAAAGACGTCCTCGGCGGTGATGGCAGCGGCCTTTTTCTGCCCCAGCATATCGCCATAGGCCTTGATCGCCTTGGTAATGGCGTAGCGGAAACCGGCTTCGTGCGTGCCGCCAAGCGGGGTCGGGACGGTGTTACAGTAAGAATGGAAATAGCCTTCGCCACTTTCCGGCCAGCCAATCGCCCATTCAACACGCCCGGCACTTTCTGAAAACTTGGCTTCGCCTGCGAACGGACGGTCTGTAACCATCTCGCGGCCTTCAAGCGTCATCTCGAGGTAATCGAGAATGCCGTTCGGGAACTTCAGGACTTCCTGCTGCGGGGTCGGGTCGTCACTGGTCAGAAGGCTTGGGTCAACCGACCAGCGGATTTCAACACCCTTGTAGAGATAGGCTTTGGAGCGCGCCATACGGAAGATGGTCGCTGCCTTGAGCTTGGCGCGGGTGCCGAAAATCTCGGGGTCGGGTCTAAAAATAACCGTGGTGCCACGACGATTGTTGATCGGACCGCCATCCTGAAGTGGCCCCAGCGGGGTGCCCTTGGAATATTCCTGAAACACCATTTTGCGATCACGGCAGACTTCAACGCGGAATTTGTCGGTTAGCGCGTTCACAACCGACATACCGACACCGTGCAAACCGCCTGACGTCTCATAGGCCTTGCCGGAGAACTTGCCACCCGAGTGCAGGGTGGTCAGGATCACCTCAAGTGCTGATTTGTCCGGAAATTTCGGATGCGGGTCGGTCGGAATACCACGCCCGTTATCGCGCACCAGCACAGTATTGTCTGGCTGCAATTCGAGTTCGATCCAGTCGGCGTGGCCAGCAACCGCTTCGTCCATCGAGTTGTCGAGAATTTCCGCCACCAGATGATGCAACGCGGCATCATCGGTGCCGCCGATATACATACCGGGGCGTCGACGGACGGGCTCAAGGCCCTCGAGAACTTCAATATCCTTGGCGGAATAGGCTTTATCGGTGGACTGGTTTGAATCTTCAAAAAGGTCGGTCATGCCCCGGAACGCAACTTCTTTTATTGTGTTAAAACAAGGTCCAATACCGTATATCTGTTCTTCGATATTATGGTCTTGGAAGCCTCGGCGCTAAACGAGTACCATATCTTTATCGGTTCGTACCAGATGATCGGTGCGCGCCGACCATAAAAATGTGTTTTTGAATCCAATGCAAGTGATGGTCGCCAGATCCGACCATAATTTTGCTGGGCTTGGATGCAGAAAACCGCGACCGGGAGGTCCAATAAAAAAATGGCGTGTCGTAACAGGCGTGCCGCCAACTGGAGTGAGCCTGATGGCGACTGAGAAAGATCAATCCCTTCTTGCGGAGAGCACGATGCCGCGCGGTGAACTTTGCACCCGAACCCTTGCCATGCCCGCCGATACTAACCCGAGTGGTGATATTTTCGGTGGCTGGCTGATGTCACAGATGGATATCGCCGGTGGCGTGATGGCAAGCCAGGTCGCCGAAGGGCGTGTTGCGACCATCGCAGTGGACGGCATGACATTCCATCGCCCGGTTTATGTCGGCGATACAGTTTGCGTTTATGGCGACATCGAGAAGATCGGCAATACATCGATTGTGCTGCATCTCGAATCCTGGGTGCTCCGCCGCAATCAACCGCCACGCATCAAAGTGACCGAGGCGACATTTACCTTTGTCGCGATTGACGCCGAAGGTCGACCGCGCCCGGTACGCAAGGATGAGGCAGACGCTTAAGCCCACGCGAGATCAAATTCAGGAGCCCCGCCATGCAGAGCCGCACTGTGTCCACGCTGTTGACCCGTCTGGTTCTTGTCTGCGGGGCTTTGTTGTTTCCCGTGCTGGCCAACGCCGGCAAAGCCGATGTGGTTGCGGCCAAGGCGACCAAGACCGACGAGAATACCTATCGGTTTGATGTGACTGTGGTGCATGACGACACGGGTTGGGATCATTATGCCAATGTTTGGCAGGTGATCGGGCCGGACGGGACGATCATTGGGGAAAGGGCTCTGGCCCATCCGCATGTCAATGAGCAGCCCTTTACCCGGTCTCTATCCGGTGTGACGATCCCGCCCGATATCAAAGGTGTAACGGTGCGGGCAGGTGATCTGGTGCACGCATTTGGTGGTGCAGAGTTAACAATCGAACTGCCTGTTAAGGCTGGGCAATCTGTCACGGTTTCAAATTAGATCGAAACGTCTGCCCATGTCCCCGGGCCGAAGCCCGGGGCCGGGTGTGGCGCCTTGTTACCAGCTTGCCTTGGCAACACGCATGAAGTTTTGGCCCATGATTTTATCGACATCATCGGGTGAATAGCCAATCGAAATCAAGGCATCTGCAAGGGCAGGGAGCTTGCGCGGATCGAACACCGCAGCCCCACCGGCTGCAGGGCCATAGCCACTGGCGGCGGGCCAATAGAAGTCCTTGTCCACACCATCCGGGAAGTCGTTGGTGCCAGCGACAGATGGCATGGTATCAAGCCCGATACCGACATGATCAACCCCGACCAGATCAACCGCATATTTGATATGGCGGATCATGTCGGGGACTTCCGGCGCATTTTTGGATTTAATGAAACGCTGGAAGCCGCAGATGCCAATCACGCCACCGGTATCGGCACAGGCCTTGATCTGTTCATCATCGATGCAGCGTTCATGACCGCCTAGTTCCCTGGGGTTGGCGTGGCTGAACACGACCGGCTTGGATGAGACCCGCATGATATCAAGCGAGCTTTGCCGTCCGGTGTGAGAGCAATCCATGATCATGCCGCTGGAATTCACGGCCTTGACCATTTCAATACCCAGATCGGTCAGCGGGATATCAACATCATGACAGCCCCCAGAGACCGAATTGTTGCGGTTATAGGCAAAGTGGATCTGCTTCACACCCAGCTTGGCAAAGACCGGCACCATTTCGGGCATGTCCTGGAGCATGACCGAGCCTTCAAGATCAAACCCCACGCCAAGCAGGCCCTTGGATTTGGCAATTGCCAGATCCTCGAATTTCTCGATCTGCATGTATTTGTCAGGGTGCGCGGCGATCTTGGCGCGGAAGGCGGCGATCACGCGCAGGATATGGGCAATGCTGTTCATATCCATGCCGACATTGACACAGACATAGTCGATGTGACCGGCAACATAGGTATCAAGCAGGTCTATCGGTGTCTTTTCATCAAGCGGCAGGCAGGCATGGGCATCCCATGTGAAAGACGGGATATGCCGGCGTTCGTAGTTGGCAAGTTTGCTGTCGGCCGGGGCGAAGGGTGTTGCGAAGCTCAGTGTGGTGGCGGAAGTCATGGTGTCTCCGTTCAGTCCCAGTCGACAAAGCTGTCGACAACGGCGCGGTCATAGCCGCCGGCAGCCTTGTAGAGCTGTTGCGAATAGGGATGTTCAAGTCTGCCATCGGCCAGTTGGCTTGCGGTGGCGCGTTCCACAATACGGCCATGGTTCATGATGGCAATATCGTCGCACATATGGGCCACCACGGCGAGGTCGTGACTGACCATGATGTAGGTCAGGCCAAGTTCCCGGCGCAAGCGTGACAGAAGATTAAGCACTTCGGCCTGAATAGATACATCAAGGGCCGAGGTCGGCTCATCAAGCAGCAATATCTTGGGTTCAAGGATCAGGGCGCGGGCAATCGCAACACGCTGGCGCTGCCCACCGGAAAGCTGGTGGGGATAGCGGAAGCGGAACGAGTTATCGAGCCCGACCTGTTCAAGCGCCTGCACCACGCGGGCATCGGAATTGCCAAGCCCGTGGATATTGACCGGTTCGGTCAGGATGCGGTCAATGGTATGGCGCGGATGAAGCGATCCGAACGGGTCCTGAAACACCATCTGCACAAGGCGATAGAATGTCTTGTCGCGTGTGGGGCCGAGTTCCTTGTTATTGACCAGAATTTCACCTTCCCAGTCATCGACAAGGCCGGTGATGGTACGAAGAACGGTTGATTTGCCTGATCCCGATTCACCAACAAGGCCGAAAGACCCGTTTTTCGGGACCTTGATATCGACATCCTTGAGAACGTGGTTGTCGTCAAACCAGGCATTGAGTTTGTTGATTTCAATCATGTGTCTACCCCTTAACCTTCGGCCCAGCTTGCTTCGCGTTCAAGGATCGGCAGATCAGAATGATCGCCATCCATTTTCGGCAAGCAGTTCAAAAGTCCCTTGGTGTAGGGGTGTTTGGCTTCGTGCAGGGCGGAGGCCTTGATTTCTTCCACCACATGGCCCTGATACATGACCAGCACACGGTCGCAGAAGCTTGAAACCAGTTGCAGGTCGTGACTGATGAAAATCAGCGCCATGCCACGATCGCGCACCAGATCATCAAGGATTGCCATCACCTGAAGCTGCACGGTGACATCAAGGGCCGAAGTCGGTTCATCGGCAATGATCAGTTCCGGATCAGGGATCAGCATCATGGCGATCATGACGCGTTGCCCCATGCCGCCCGATACTTCATGCGGGTAGGAATTGAACACGCGCTCTGGATCGCGAATTTTAACCGCATCAAGCATATCAATCGCGCGGTGGCGGGCTTCCTTGGCGTTGACCTTGTGGTGTTCGCGGTAGGCCTCAATGATTTGATCGCCAATGGTCATGACAGGATTCAGCGAATATTTCGGGTCCTGCATGATCATGGAAATGCGCGCACCGCGCACCTTGCGCCATTGTTTGGGCGTCAGGTTTGCCAGATCGACATCATGGAAGGTCATTTGATCGGCGGTAATTTTGCCGTTGGCCGCTGTCAGGCCAAGTATGGCACGCCCGGTCTGGGATTTGCCAGACCCGGATTCGCCCACAATTCCAAGCCGTTCACAGCCAAGATCAAACGAGACGCCACGTACAGCATGGACATCACCCTTTGGCGTATTGAATGTGACTTCGAGGTTTTTGACCGACAGAAGGGTTTCATTGGACATGATCAATCGCCTCCACGCGGGTCAAGAACATCACGCAGGCCATCACCCAGAAGGTTAAAGCCAAGGCTGACAATCAGAATGGCAATACCCGGAACCGTGGCAACCCACCATTGTTCAAGCAGGAACTGACGGCCATCAGAAACCATAGCCCCCCATTCCGGCATCGGCGGCTGTGCACCCAGACCAAGGAAGCCAAGACCAGCTGCAATCAGGATCATGCCCGCCATATCAAGGGTCACACGCACAACAAGCGAGCTGATGCACATCGGCATGATGTGACCGGTTATCAGACCCATATTTGATGTGCCCTGAAGACGGGCGGCCTCGATGAAGTCGGATTTGCGCACCGTGATGGTTTCAGCGCGTGCGATACGGGCATAGGGCGGCCATGCGGTAATCGCGATGGCAAGAATGGCATTTTCAATCCCCGGGCCGAGGGCGGCCACAAAGGCCAGTGCCAGGATCAATTTCGGGAACGCCAGGAAGACGTCGGTGATGCGCATCAGGGTCGCATCAATCCAACCGCCAAAGAACCCGGCCGCTGTGCCCACCAGAAGCCCGACAGGGGCGGCGGTAATTGCCACGAGGCCAACGATCAGAAGGGTATATTGCGCGCCAAAGATCACACGGGACAGGATGTCACGGCCCAGTTGATCTGTGCCAAACCAGTGTTCGGCGCCGGGTGGCTGAATACGGTTGGTAAGGTCAGCTGCCAGCGGATCATAAGGGGCGAGAAGCGGGGCAAAGATCGTTACCAGAATAAGGCCGATCACGATCGAAAGGCCGATCATGGCAAGCTTGTTTTCGGTAAATTTCAACCAGCCCAGCCAGACGCGGCCACATTTTGCCTGCCAGCGCGATTGCGGCGCATCAGATGTCAGCCATTGTTTCAGGCCGGTTTGCGAAGTGTTTGTTTGTGTTGTCATGATTATCTCCGCGCTCTGGGATCGAGCAGGCGGTAAAGCACGTCAGAAAGCATATTCACGCTGATAAAGACCGCACCGACCACAATCGTGCCACCAAGAACCGCATTCATATCGGCGTTGAGCAACGAGTTGGTGATGTAAAGGCCAAGCCCCGGCCAAGCGAAGACGATTTCGGTCAAGACCGATCCTTCGAGCAGGTTGGCGTATGACAGCGCAATTACGGTTACGAGCGGAACCATGACATTGCCAAGGGCGTGGCGCCAGATGATGCGATGTTCGGAAATGCCTTTGACCCTAGCGGTCAGGATGTACTCCTGACTCAGCTGTTCGAGCATGAAGGAACGGGTCATGCGGGCGATATAGGCCAACGAGAAATAGGCCAGGATCGAGGCAGGCAGAACAATGTGCGAGACCGCATTCCAGAACAGGTCTATGTCGCCTTCGATCAGGGTATCAACCAGCATCAGACCTGTGGTGGGTTCAATGAAGTCAACGTAGAACGAATCAAGACGCCCTGGACCAGCAACCCAGTCGAGCTTCATGTAAAATACCAGAAGCCCCATCAGACCCAGCCAGAAGATCGGCATGGAATGGCCGGCGAGACCGATCACGCGAACCACGTGGTCCGGCCATTTACCCTTGTTGATAGCGGCAAATACGCCAGCGGGAATACCCAAAGCAACACCGATGATCGTGGCAATGGTTGCCAGTTCAAGAGTGGCCGGGAAGACGCGCTTGATGTCGTAAAGCACAGAGTTGGAGGTCAGCACGGATTGGCCGAAATCGCCCTGCAAGACATTGGAAACATAGATAAAAAATTGCTGCCAGAGCGGCAGGTTAAGCCCCATTTCTTCGCGCACACGGTTGTACGTGCTTTGCGATGCATGATCACCAACAGCGGCCAGCACCGGATCAATCGGCAAGACGCGACCGATCAGGAATGTGACAAGCAGCAGGCCAAAAAATGTAATGGCAAGCGAGAACACCAGCCGCAGGAAAGTTCCCGTCGGGCCGGAAGCGAAACGGGCGCGGTTGCGCCCGTCCCGTTTTTTGCGTTTAACAGCGGACATTACGACCGTTGTCTCCTTCGTCGAGATTAGTCTTTGGTGACATAACGATAATAGTTGTTATCGAATGACGGACCGAGGACGAAGTTGTTCACGTTACCGCGCATGGATGCGATCTCGGTTTCCTGGAACATGATCACGAACGGACCGTTTTCCAGAACTGCTTTCTGAAGGTCGACATACATCGCAGCACGTTTCGCATCGTCGCGTTCCAGCGTGGCGGCATCGGTTTTTGCCGTCAAGTCACCGGCATCCCACGAGTTACGCCACGCAAGCGGCTTGGCAGCGGCATCGTCGGAGTTGTCCGGGTTCCATGCAAAGGTCGATGCGTTGGTGTGCGGATCCTGATAGTCCGGGCCCCAGCGACCGATATAGATATCGTGCTGACGGGCGCGGTATTTGGTCAGGGTCTGCTTGCCATCACCCGGAATGATTTCCAGATTGATGCCAGCCTGTGACCAGGTCGCCTGGATCGACTGAGCCATCGCCATGATCGCGGTGGTGTTACGGGTATCCATGGTTACGCTGAACCCGTCCGGATAGCCGGCCTCGGCCAGAAGGGCCTTGGCTTTTTCGACATCCAGGGAATAGGGGTTCTCGTTATATGCGCCCAGGAAACCTTCAGGCAGGAAGGCCTGATGGATCTGCGAACGACCAGCCAGGATGGTTTCGGAAATGCCTTTGTAATCGACAAGGTATTTCAGAGCTTCGCGGACTTTCGGGTTCGACAGATATTCGTTTTTCTGCGACAGACCGAGATACCAAAGAGCACCTTTGCCCTTGGACATCATCTTGATGTCGTCATTGTCAGAAATGGCAGCCAGCTGATCGGCTTCAAGGTTACGGGCAATGTCGATATCGCCTTTTTCAAGGAGGAGCTGCTGAGCTGCGGCTTCCTTGACGCTCTGGATAATCACGCGCTTCATTTCTGGCGCGCCATCCCAGTAATCTTCATTGCCGGTCAGGCTAAGGCTTTCACCTGCGGTCCATTTGTTCAGTTTGAACGGGCCGGAGCCGGCATAGTTGGTTTTGAGCCACTCGTGGCCAAGGTCGCCGTCTACTTCATGTGCAAGGACTTCTTCCTTGTCGACAACCGAGCCAACGCCAGCGGTCAGGCAGTACAGCACGAAGCTTGGTGCGTAAGGCTTGTCGACTTCCATGACCAGCGTGGAATCGTCGGTGGCGTAGATCTTTTCCTTGACGTTGTCGGCGGTGAAACCGAACTGGCCCAGAATGAAGGCCGGCGACTGATCCAGCAGGATCACGCGCTGCAAGGAGAAGGCCGCGTCTTCGGCGGTCAGCTCGTTGCCAGAGGCAAAGGTGATGCCGTCACGAATTTTGAAGGTAAAGGTCTTGCCGTCTTCGGAGACATCCCAGCTTTCGGCAACGACGCCATAGATCTTCGACACATCGTCATTGTCGAAACCGATCAGGCGGTCATAGGTGTTACCGGCATATTCAGCGCCCGAGAATTCGAAAATCTGTGCCGGGTCGAGCGTGATGATGTCATCAATGGCAAAAGCCATGACCAAAGCATTTTTCGGCGTTTCGGCCTGTGCCATCATAGGTGCGGTCGCGAGCGCGGTCCCCATGACCAGCCCTGCAATAAATTTGCGCATGATGCGCCTCCCGATTGTTGTTGTGGGACTGCAGGCCAATGCGTGGACTGATCGGCTATCGAAAGGGAGGGCCAAAACGAGACGGGCTCAGCTTTATAACCATCCGGAGTTCTATCGACGCCTTCAGGCCCGACTAATTGCGGGGCGGCCTGCAGGTTCGCTTAGTGCATGTGGAGCTGAGCATAATTTATACGATTAATCAATGACCAGTCGGTCAGCAATGCTGTCTAAATCAGCAAATGGCACAACTTTCCCGAAAATGGATTTCTTAAGGTTGTGTGACGTCTTGGTGAAATTACCCATGCGGGTGGAACGGTGCTTTTACGCCGGGATTTGGCGTTAGAAACAAAAAAGCGCCAGCGAAAAATCGCGGC
>NZ_AMRN01000009.1 GCF_000300275.1 Thalassospira profundimaris WP0211
CTCGGCTGACGGTTCCGATGTTGCAACCACCACCGACAGCATCACAGTTGATGTAACGGGTGTCGCAGATGCACCGACGCTGGATGTGTCGGATGCATCCGGTAACGAAGATGGCGCGATTGCGCTCAGCATTGATGCGGGTCTCACGGATAGTTCCGAAACACTGAACGTGACCATTTCCGGAGTCCCGGATGGTGCAACCTTGTCGGCAGGTGTCGATAATGGTGACGGCACGTGGACGCTGAGCTCTGAGCAGCTTGCAGATCTGACCATCACGCCGCCAGAGGACTTCAGTGGATCATTTGGTCTTGGCGTGACGGCAACCTCTGCCGATGGATCAGATGTTGCTACGACCAGTGGTTCGATCACGGTTGATGTAACTGGTGTCGCAGATGCACCGACGCTGGATTTGTCTGATGCGACGGGCAACGAAGACAATGCCATTGCACTGGACATCGACGCCGGGCTTACCGATAGCTCTGAGACGCTTACGGTTACGGTCAGTGGCGTTCCGGGCGGTGCAACCTTGTCGGCAGGCACCGATAATGGAGACGGCACATGGACGTTGAGTTCTCAGCAGCTTTCAGGTCTGACCATCACGCCACCAGAAAACTTCAGCGGCTCGTTTGATCTTGGTGTGACGGCGACGTCTGCTGATGGCTCCGATGTTACCACGACCAGTGGTTCGATCACGGTTGATGTTGCTGGTGTTGCGGATGCACCAGCTCTGGATGTCTCAAGCGCAAGCGGCAACGAAGACAGCGCCATCGCGCTTGATATTGATGCGGGCCTGACTGACAGCTCCGAGACACTCACAGTTACAATCAGTGGCGTTCCGAACGGCGGGACCTTGTCGGCTGGTACCGACAACGGTGACGGTACTTGGACGTTGAATTCGGATCAGCTGGCAGGTCTCACAATCACGCCGCCGGGTGATTTCAGTGGTTCGTTCGAGATTGGGGTTACTGCAACCTCGGCTGACGGTTCCGATGTTGCAACCACCGCTGACAGCATCACAGTTGATGTGACGGGTGTCGCCGATGCACCGACGCTGGATGTGAACGACGCCTCGGGGAATGAAGAATCGGCCATAGCACTCGATTTTGATGCGGGTTTGACGGATAGCTCAGAAACGCTAGCGATCACCATTAGTGGCGTTCCGGATGGTGCTTCACTGTCTGCTGGGACCGATAATGGTGACGGCACGTGGACGCTGAGCTCTGAGCAACTTGATGGTTTGACGATCACTCCGCCTGCGGATTTCAGTGGATCGTTTGATCTTGGCGTGACGGCAACTTCTGCGGATGGCTCCGATGTTGCGACAACGACCGGCAGCATCACAGTTGATGTCGCGGGCGTTGCCGATGCGCCGACACTTGATGTCGCAAATGCAAGCGGTTCTGAAGATAGTGCGATCGCACTCGATATTGATGCTGGCCTAACGGATTCAAGTGAAACACTGGCCGTGACAATCAGTGGCGTTCCAGACGGTGCAACCCTGTCAGCTGGTACGAACAATGGCGATGGCACATGGTCGCTGGAGCCGGGCCAGCTTGAAGGTCTAACGATCACGCCGCCTCAGGACTTCAGCGGATCATTTGATCTTGGTGTGGCGGCAACTTCTGCAGATGGCGAGGACGTGGCGACAACCACCGACAGTATCACGGTGGATGTTGTTGGTGTTGCAGATGACCCGACGTTGGATGTTTCTGACGCCAGCGGCAATGAAGACAGCGCGATTGCCTTGAACATTGACGCTGCTCTGGCGGATTCGAGTGAAACGCTGACCATAACGATTAGCGGTGTGCCAGAAGGTGCGACGCTGTCGGCTGGGACAGACAATGGTGATGGCAGCTGGACTCTGAGCAGTGATCAACTCGAAGGTCTCAGCGTTACGCCACCGTCCGATTTCAGTGGCAGTTTCGATCTTGAAATTACCGCCAGCACGCAGGACGGAATTGATATCGCATCGGTTACCGACACCGTCATGGTTGACGTTGCCGGTGTTGCCGATGCGCCGACGCTTGCTGTCGCAAATGCAAGTGGTTCTGAAGATAGTGCGATCGCACTCGATATCGATGCTGGCCTTATGGATTCAAGTGAATCACTGACCGTGACCATCAGTGGTGTCCCAGAAGGTTCCGCCTTGTCGGCTGGAACCGATAATGGTGACGGCACTTGGACGCTGAACTCTGAACAGCTTGATGGTTTGACGATCTCGCCGCCTGAGAACTTCAGTGGGTCGTTTGATCTTGGGGTGGCGGCAACTTCTGCGGATGGCGAGGACGTCGCGACCACCACTGGTTCGATTACGGTTGATGTGACCGGCGTTGCGGATGCGCCGACGCTGTATGTCAGCAATGCTGCTGGCAACGAAGATTCGGCGATCGCGCTCAATCTTGATGCAGGTCTTACGGACAGTTCTGAAACGCTGACGGTTACGGTCTCCGGCGTTCCGGAAGGTGCTGCCTTGTCGGCTGGCGCTGATAATGGTGACGGCACATGGACGCTAAGCTCTGAGCAGCTTTCTGGTTTGACGATCACGCCGCCTGAGGACTTCAGTGGTTCCTTCGACCTCAGCGTGACGGCAACTTCTGCGGATGGCGAAGACGTTGCGACCACGACCGGTTCTATTACGGTTGAGGTGACCGGCGTTGCCGATGCGCCGACGCTGGATGTCAGCAATGCATCTGGCAACGAAGATACGGCGATTGCGCTCAATCTTGATGCAAGTCTTGCGGACGGTTCTGAAACGCTGACGGTGACGATCTCGGGCGTTCCGGATGGCGCAAGCTTGTCGGCTGGTGCTGATAATGGTGACGGCACTTGGACGCTAAGCTCCGAGCAGCTTGCAGGTTTGACGATCACGCCACCTGAGAACTTCGGTGGTTCGTTTGATCTTGGGGTGACGGCAACTTCTGCGGATGGGTCTGATGTTGCGACGACGACTGGCAGCATCACGGTTGATGTTGCAGGTGTTGCTGATGCACCAACACTAGATGTCTCAAACGCAGGCGGTAACGAAGACAGCGCCATCGCGCTTGATATTGATGCGAGCCTGACTGACAGCTCTGAGACACTCTCAGTTACAATCAGTGGCGTTCCAAACGGCGGGACCTTGTCAGCTGGTACCGACAACGGTGATGGCACATGGACGCTAAGCTCCGAGCAGCTTTCAGGTTTGACGATCACGCCCCCAGAGGACTTCAGTGGGTCGTTTGATCTTGGCGTGACGGCAACTTCTGCGGATGGCGAAGACGTTGCGACCGCGACCGGTTCTATTACGGTTGACGTGACTGGTGTTGCCGATGCGCCGACGCTGGGTACTTCTGATGCGACAGGCAACGAAGATTCTGCGATAGCGCTTGATGTCGAAGTGGGTCTTGCCGATTCCAGTGAAACACTGACGGTTACGATCTCCGGCGTTCCGGATGGTGCTGCCTTGTCGGCTGGCACTGATAATGGTGACGGCAGCTGGACGCTAAGCTCTGAGCAGCTTGATGGTTTGACGATCACGCCGCCTGAGAACTTCAGTGGGTCGTTTGATCTTGGGGTGACGGCAACTTCTGCGGATGGCGAAGACGTCGCGACCACGACCGGTTCGATTACGGTTGATGTGGCTGGCGTTTCAGATGCGCCGACGCTGGATGTCAGCAACGCATCTGGCAACGAAGATTCGGCGATCGAGCTCAATCTTGATGCGGGTCTGACGGACAGTTCTGAAACGCTGACGGTGACGATCTCCGGCGTTCCGGATGGCGCAGCGTTGTCTGCCGGGACCGATAATGGGGACGGCACATGGACGCTAAGCTCTGAGCAGCTTGATGGTTTGACGGTGACGCCGGCCGCGGATTTCAGCGGGTCGTTCGATTTGCGTGTTACGGCGACCTCCGCCGACGGCGAGGATATTGCCAGTGTAAGTGATACGATCACTGTGGATGTTGCCGGGGTTGCGGATACGCCGACGCTGGATGTGTCGGATGCGTCGGGTTCGGAAGACAGTGATATTGCGCTTGATATCGAGGCCGGGCTTTCGGATGCCTCGGAAGTGCTGTCGGTGACAATTTCGGGTGTCACGGAAGGTGCGCGCCTGTCTGCGGGTACCGATAACGGTGATGGGACCTGGAGTTTGGCGCCGGGGGATCTTGCAGGGCTGACATTGACACCGGCAGAGGATTATTCCGGCGCGTTCGATCTGGATGTCACTGTGACCTCGACCGATGGCACAGATACCTCGACGATTAGCGATACCATTACAGTGGATGTTGGCGGTGTGGCGGATACACCGAGCCTTGATGTGTCCGATATCTCTGGAAACGAAGACACGGACATTGCGCTTGCCATTGATGCCGGGCTGAGTGACAGCTCCGAAACCATGACGATTACGGTTTCCGGCGTGCCGGACGGGGCGAGCCTTTCGGCCGGTACCAACAATGGCGATGGCAGCTGGACCCTGAGCGCTGGCGACCTTGAGGGGCTGGCAATCACCCCGCCAGATGATTATTCCGGCGCGTTTGACCTTGAAGTCACCGTGACCTCGACCGATGGCAGCGATACCAGCAGTGTCAGTGATACGATCACGGTGAATGTCGCGGGCGTGGCAGATACCCCGACCCTTGAAGTCGAAGACGCAAGTGGCGACGAGGGAACCGCTGTTGCGCTTGATATTGATGCGGCAGTCACGGATGCCAGTGAGACCTTGACGGTTACCGTCAGTGGTGTGCCAGAGGGCGCGACCTTGTCGGCCGGTGCCAACAATGGCGACGGCACCTGGACGCTGACATCGGCACAACTGTCGGGCCTGACCATTTCGGCGGCCAGCGATTATGCCGGCACGTTTGAACTGACCGTTTCGGTTCAGTCACGCGATGGCGACGATACCGCAACCACCACAGCCATTCTTGAAGTTACCTTTGACCCCGTTCAGGACGGCGATGAAGTCATCTGGGACCCGAACGATGATGGCGTGATTGAAACCGGATCCGGGAACGATACGGTCGGCGGCAATGATGGAGATGACACCATCAGCACCAATGCCGGGAACGACACGATCTGGGCCGGCAACGGTGATGACGTGATTTATGCCGGGGATGGCGATGACAGTGTTACCGGTGATGGTGGTAACGACACGATCTATGGCGGCGGTGGCAACGATACCCTGCACGGTGGCGAAGGCCGCAACACCATCGATGGCGGCACCGGTAATGACTATATTACGGGCGGCAGCGACCGTGACACGATCAGGTCCAGTGCCGGTGACAACATTGTTTATGCCAGCGAAGGCCAAAACTATGTCGAAACCGGTGCCGGTAATGACAGCCTTTATGCCGGAAGTGGTGATGACACCATTCTGGGCGGTGATGGCGATAACTATGTCAGTGCGGGCGAAGGTCGTAACGACATCACGATCGGATCGGGGGATGACAGCATCCTCGCCGGGAGCGGCAACGACACCATCAGTGCCGGGGATGGCGACAACTATATAAATGTCGGCGAAGGCAAAAACACCATCGCATCCGGGATCGGTGATGACACCATCATGACCGGATCGGGCGACGATGTGATTGATGCCGGTGATGGCAATAACACCATTACCGCTGGCGAAGGCCGCAATACCATCGATACCGGCAGTGGGGATGACAGCATCACCACCGGAAGCGACAAGGACACCATTTCGGCTGGTGACGGTAACGACAGCATTGATGCCGGGAGCGGTCACAACACCGTCTGGGGCGGTGATGGTGATGACTCGATCCACGGCGCCTGGGGGGATGACACCTTCTATGGTGGCGATGGCAACGATATCCTCAATGCTGATGGCGGTGACAACGTGTTTGACGGTGGTGCGGGGGACGACACCCTGAGCGCCGGTTGGGGCGAAGACACGTTCACTGGCGGTGCTGGCAACGATACGCTTGATGGCGGCGGTGGTGACGACAGCCTGGATGGTGGTGACGGCAATGACCGCCTTCTGGGTGGTGCAGGCAGTGACATGCTGCTTGGTGGGGCTGGCAACGACATCCTGCTGGGTGGTGAGGGCGATGACACCCTGATCGGCGGTATTGGCGATGACAGCCTCTATGGCGGGGGTGGATCGGACCTGTTCATCTTCAACATGGGCGATGGCAAGGATCATGTGGATGGCGGTGCCAACGGATGGACCACCGACACCATTGAATTGCACGGGGCCGGTGGAAGCAATATCGACTCGAGCGACTGGACCCTTGTCCTTGATGAGGGCGAGATTACCAAAAGCAAGGGACACTCCCTTGAACTCAGCACCGATTCGTCGGGAACAATCGTGTTTTCTGACGGTTCCGAGTTGACATTCTCCAATGTCGAACGTATCGAGTGGTGACGAATTCGCATTTCGGATGCCGTCGGGACGAAATCCCGGCGGCATTGCCGGTTTTCTGGGGGTAAATGCCGTGTCACGAGTTGACAGCTCTGGTGTGAAGCCCTATACAGCGGACCTCGAATTTTATCGGATTACCTTATTTAGAACGGAGTAAGTGCAGTGAAGCGCACCTACCAGCCAAGCAAACTCGTACGGAAACGCCGCCACGGCTTCCGTTCCCGCAGCGCGACCGTCGGTGGCCGCCGTGTGCTGACCGCACGCCGCGCCAAGGGCCGCAAGCGTCTGTCGGCCTGATGTCGTGACCGTTTCGGTGGAATGCCTTAAAAAGCGGGCGGAGTTTCTCCGTGTTGCGGGCACCCGCCGGAAATGGGTTACACAGGGATTGATCCTGCAGGGCGCACCGCGGCCGGGGATCAAACCGGACACAGAATACGCCGGTGAAGACCGACTCGTACGAGTCGGGTTTACCGTCACCAAAAAGGTGGGAAAGGCCGTCGTCCGCAATCGCGTTCGGCGGCGTTTGCGTGCTGTGGCAGAGCAATTGATGAGCGAACACGCATTGCCCGGTTGGGATTATGTTGTGATCGGTCGTGCGCAGACCATTGATCGGCCTTTTGACAAGCTGATTGATGATATGCGTTTTGCCCTGCGTCGGGTTCCTGATGCCAAGCCGTCTGCGCCTGATGCGCGTCGTCCGAAAAAAGGACGCGCCAACAGCAAGTCAGCCGGTTCGACGAAGGCAGGAGGCCCGGGAAAATGACATTCATGCGTGCTCCCGGTTTTTTTGCCCGTCTTCTTCAAGTCGCAGTTCGCGGCTATCAGCTGTTTTTGTCGCCATATATCGGGTGGTCGTGCCGTTATCAGCCGACCTGTTCGGCTTTTATGCTCGAAGCATTGGCCCGTCATGGTGCATTAAAAGGCGGCTGGATGGGATTTAAACGGATAATGCGTTGCCATCCATGGGGTGGTCATGGTTATGATCCCGTGCCCGGATGTGGCTGTGAACAGAACAAAGCGTCGTCGGATGGTGAAAACCGGTCCCCGGCGCTTTCGTCATGTAAATAGAATATGCGGTCGGCACCTGCTGGCTGAAAAAAGCGGAAAGAGGCGATGAACGAACAACGTAACCTGTGGGTAGCAATTGCATCAGCAGTTGTGATTCTTATCGGGTGGCAATTCTTCTTTGCGCCGGAGCCTGGTCCTCAGGTTCGTGAAGCGCAGGTTCGCGAACAGCTTAATGCGGACGGAACCAACGCGCCGCAGGTATCCGGTCCGGCCGTACCGGGTGGTCAACCCGCTGTTCCGGCTGTTAAGCGCGAAGACGCGCTGGCCAAATCGCCACGAATCAAGATTGATACCCCGCGCGTCGAAGGTTCGATTCGTCTTGTCGGTGGTGTGATCGATGACATTCAGCTTCAGGATTACCGCGAGACCGAAGAACCGGACAGCCCGCTGATCCACGTTCTGAACCCGACCGGCAGCAACGATGCCTATTTTGCGGAGTTCGGCTGGGTCGGTGCGAAAAGCGGTATGGCGCTGCCAAGCAGCGACACCCAGTGGACTGCTGATAAAGAATTGCTGACACCGGACAGCCCGGTCACCCTGACCTGGGACAACGGTGAAGGCCTGACCTTCAAACGTGAAATCGCGATTGACGAGAACTATCTGTTCACCGTCAACCAGTCGGTGGTCAACAATACCGGCGGTGATGTCGTTCTGTATCCCTATGGGCTGATTTCGCGCAAGAAC
Source organism: Thalassospira profundimaris WP0211 (assembly GCF_000300275.1). Taxonomy (GTDB): domain Bacteria; phylum Pseudomonadota; class Alphaproteobacteria; order Rhodospirillales; family Thalassospiraceae; genus Thalassospira; species Thalassospira profundimaris. Next base: position 8,108 of record NZ_AMRN01000009.1, read on the forward strand.
AAGCCGCAGACTGCCGGGTTCTATATCCTGCACGAAGGTCCGCTTGGCGTGATCGACGGTACGCTGACCGAGATCGATTATGACGATCTGGCGGATGACGGTGCGATCGAACAGAAAACCACCGGTGGCTGGCTTGGCATTACCGACAAATATTGGCTGGTTGCGCTGGCACCTTCCTCGGACGAGGAAATGACCACGCGCTTTAGCCACCATGTTGCGGAAAACGCCGACAAGTATCAGACCGATTACCTTGGTGCCCCGCGCACGATTGCGGCCGGTAGCGAAGGTGCTGCCGAGACGCGCCTGTTTGCCGGTGCCAAGGAAGTGACCCTGCTTGATACCTATGCCGAGGATTACGGGATCACCAACTTCGATCTCGCGATTGACTTTGGCTGGTTCTACTTCCTGACCAAGCCGTTCTTCCTGTTCCTGCAGTATCTCTATCATCTGGTTGGCAACTTTGGCGTCTCGATCCTGATCATCACGGTCATCATCAAGGCGATCATGTTCCCGCTGGCCAACAAGTCGTACAAATCGATGAGTGCGATGAAAAAGCTGCAGCCGCAAATCACCGAGATGCGCGAGAAGTTCAAGGACGACCGTCAGCGTCAGCAGCAGGAAATGATGGCGCTTTACAAGCGTGAGAAGATCAACCCGGCTTCGGGCTGTCTGCCGATTGTTGTTCAGATCCCGGTCTTCTTTGCGCTGTATAAAGTTCTGTTTGTCAGCATCGAAATGCGCCATGCGCCGTTCTTTGGCTGGATTCAGGATTTGTCGGCACCCGATCCGACCTCGCTGTTTAACCTGTTTGGTTTGATCCCGTGGGATCCGCCGCAGATGCTGATGATCGGTGTCTGGCCGTTGATCATGGGCATCACCATGTTCCTTCAGCAGAAGCTGAACCCGGCACCGGCTGATCCGACCCAGGCGAAGATCATGATGTTCCTGCCGTTCATCTTTACCTTCATGCTGGCAAGCTTCCCGGCAGGTCTGGTGATCTACTGGGCATGGAACAACACGCTGTCGATCATCCAGCAGCGCTACATCATGTACAAGATGGGGATTTAATCCCCATCTACCCTTCACGGGTTGACCTTCCCTTCGGGGAGCATCCCCGACAGATCGGGGAAGGAAAGACGATGACACAAGAAAACTTGCCGTCGGCAACTGCAATACCGACGCATGAAGACTCAGTGATCGAAGCCGGGCGGAAGCTTTTTAGCCGCCCGGTTAACTTCGTTCTTGGCGTCGCACAGCTCGAACAACTGCCGCCGGAAGACAAAACAGAAATCTGTTTTGCCGGGCGTTCAAACGTTGGCAAGTCCAGCCTGATCAATGCGATCACCGGCCGTAAGGACATTGCGCGCACGTCAAACACGCCGGGCCGGACCCAGCAGTTGAACTATTTCGATCTTGATGGTGCGTGCTATATCGTGGATTTGCCGGGCTATGGCTTTGCCCAGGCACCCAAGGATATCGTTGATACCTGGCATGCTTTGATCAAACAATACCTGCGCGGGCGTGTAACGCTGCGCCGTGTGTTTGTTCTGATTGATTCCAGACACGGCTTCAAAAAGGCTGATCTGGATATGATGAAGCTGCTTGATGAGGCTGCTGTGCCTTATCAGGTTGTGCTGACCAAGGCAGACAAGTTAAAAAAGGGACAGCTTGAAAAACGCATCAAGGAAGTGGTCGACGGGTTGATCAAACACCCGGCAGCCCTGCCGCAGATTTTTGCGACTTCAAGCGAGAAGAATACCGGCCTTGCCGAATTGCGGGCAGAAATATCCACCCTGCTTTGATCCCTGCAGGCACATAAAGCGACAATATGGGGAAGTGACATGAACGACCAAACCCGTTCTGAAGAAGACCAATCGGAAGCCAGCGCATATCGCATGCTTGCACGTGCCCAGGTGCTTTCCGAGGCTCTTCCCTTTATGCGCCGCTTTAACGGGCAGAAAATAGTCGTCAAGTATGGCGGCCATGCCATGGGTGATCCGGAACTGGCGCGCCTGTTTGCCCAGGACATGGTGTTGCTCAAACAGGTCGGCATGAACCCGATTGTTGTGCATGGCGGCGGACCGCAGATCGGTCAGATGCTCAAGCAGCTTAATATCCAGTCGGAATTCGTCGATGGCCTGCGTGTCACCGATCAGCAGACCATCGATGTTGTCGAAATGGTTCTGGCCGGCAAGATCAACAAGGAAATCGTATCAAACATCAATGCCGCAGGCGGCGTTGGCGTTGGTCTGTGCGGCAAGGATGCCAACCTGATTACCGCGCGCAAACTGACGCGGACCAAACGTGATCCGGAAAGCAATATCGAGAAGGTCCTTGATCTCGGCTTTGTCGGCGAACCGGTGAAGGTCGATCCGCACGTTCTTGATTGCTTTATCGATACCGATATTATTCCGGTGATCTCGCCGATTGGCGTCGGTGAAGACGGTCAGACCTATAATATCAATGCCGATACGGCTGCCGGTGCGATTGCAAAGGCCGTTGGTGCCAGCCGTCTTTACATGCTGACCGACGTAAAAGGTATCCTTGATCAGAACAAGAACCTTGTACGGGACGCCGACACCGCCCACATCAATGCAATGATTGCGGATGGCACCATTCAGGGCGGAATGATTCCCAAAACCGAAACCTGCATGGATGCTGTTGAAAACGGGGTCGAAGCCGCCGTGATCGTTGATGGTCGCGCACCACATGCAGTTTTGCTGGAACTGTTCACCGAACGCGGTGCAGGCACAATGATCAGAGGTAACTGAAGGTCGATATTAAACCACCACTTTAGGTTAGTTTATTTCGACCTATATCTGGCTCCGAAGGGCAATTTGAAGTATGTTGAGGCAGATCGGTATGCATTAAGCGCATAACGCATTGTCTTTGCGAATGAAAACAAGCCCGGAGCACCCGTTGTGACCACAGCGGAAAAACAGATTTCCCGTCATTGGGACTTTGCGGATGCCACCCTTAAGGCGTTGCGTGAGCGCGGCCTGCGCCCGACACCCGAACTGTATCATGTTTGGTTTGTCTATTTTGCCGAGGAAAACCCCGAAATCCTGCGCGTCATCGATGCTGTGCAGGCCAGCGGGGAACCCTTGGCCGAGGATACGCTTCTTCAGTTGTATTACCGCTATATCTTTGACCGTCAGGCCGCAGACTTCCTGCAGCGCGGGATGGAAGATTTTTCCGAGCTTGTTGAAAGCAGCGATGAATGTCTGACAACCGCGCGAAGCGGTTTTCAGGATTATGGTGCGCTGCTGACGCGATCTCTCAAGACGCTTAAGGATCATCAGCAGGTTAGCCCGGTTCTAAGCGAGATCATCGAGAAGACCGACGAGATGCAACACACGGTCGAAGGCCTGCATCAGCGCCTTGATCAGTATCTTGGCAAGGTCGAACGGTTGCAACGCGAACTCGAAGAAACCCGCGAACGATCCTATACCGACGGTCTGACGCGTGTTTCCAACCGGATGTATTTTGAAGAACAGCTCAACCTGCTTGTTGCAGAGCACGACTCGTCAAAACATCCCGAGCCATTCTGCGTGATGATTGTCGACCTTGACCAGTTCAAGGCGATCAATGACCGGTTTGGTCACCGCATCGGGGATGAAATCCTTGTTCTGATTGCGTCGATGTTGAAGGCCAATATCAAGGGGCGCGATGTTGTCGCGCGCTATGGCGGTGACGAGTTTGCCATTCTGCTGCCGCAGACGCCGCTGGTCGATGCCATGTCACTGGCAGACGATATGAGCAAACGCATTGCTGAACGTGAAATCAAGGCAAAGCAATCAGGTGTTTCGTTTGGTCAGATGACGATATCGATTGGTGTTGCGGAATATGTTGCCAAGGAAGGCGGCGCAAAACTGATCGACCGCGCCGACGGCGCGCTTTACCGGGCCAAGAAAGAAGGCCGCAACCGCAATTTCGCAGCCTAAGCAGCCTTTTCCAACCTTTGATATCAGTGACAGACGATGATTTGCGCGCCCGATGCATGCGTGCCATGAGGGCCGCGGACTTGCATTGAAGCGTTCAAAAGCGTATGTAACCAACGCCCGGCAAGGATCAATGTCCTTGCCGGGCGTTCCGCACTTGCAGCATCCTTTTTGAATTGCGCTGGCGGAATAATTCCCAAAACCGAACTTTGGATCGCAGAAGTCCGAGCATGAAAGAGCCGCGCGTCGTCACATTTGGTTGTCGCCTTAACACCTATGAATCCGAGGTGATGCGCGACCATGCCAAAAATGCCGGACTTGATGATGCAATCATCATCAATACCTGTGCCGTCACGACCGAGGCCGAGCGTCAGGCGCGTCAAAGCATCCGTCGTCTGCGCCGCGAAAACCCGGACGCCAAGATTTTCGTTACCGGCTGTGCTGTTCAGGTCAATCCCGACAAGTTCGCCAATATGGGCGAGATCGACCGCATCTTTGGCAATGACGCCAAGATGAAGGCCGAAACCTTCATGATGCCCGAACATGAACGCGTCGTGGTCAATGACATCATGTCGGTCGAAGAAACCGCAAGCCATCTTGTGTCGGGGTTTGAAGGCCGTGCGCGCGCCTTTGTGCAGGTCCAGAATGGCTGTGACCATCGCTGCACGTTCTGCATCATTCCTTATGGCCGCGGTAATTCGCGCAGTGTGCCGATGGGGGAAATCGTCACCCAGGTCCGTGAACTGGTGGCCAACGGTTATGGCGAAGTGGTTCTGACCGGGGTCGATATCACATCCTATGGCCATGATTTGCCCGGCAAGCCGACACTGGGGCAGATGTCGCGCCGGTTGCTGGCACAGGTGCCGGAACTGCCGCGCCTGCGCATTTCATCGATTGACCCGGTCGAGGTGGACGAAGACCTGTTTCGTTTGATTGAAACCGAGCCCCGCCTGATGCCGCATATGCATATCAGTTTGCAGGCGGGGGACGACATGGTGCTTAAGCGCATGAAGCGCCGCCATCTGCGCCAGGACGTTGTCGATTTCTGTAAAAAGGTCCGGGAACTCCGCCCGGATGTGACGTTCGGGGCCGATATCATTGCCGGTTTCCCGACCGAAACCGATGAGATGGCGGAAAATACCCTGCGTCTGGTTGACGAATGCGGCCTGATTTATCTGCATGTCTTCCCGTATTCCTCGCGCCCGGGAACCCCAGCGGCCAAGATGCCGCAAGTGCCCAAGGATTTGCGCAAGGAACGGGCAAGTGCCCTTCGCGAAGCGGGCGAGATACAGCTTAACAAGTTCCTGCAATCACGCATCGGCATGACCGAGAATGTGTTGGTTGAAAAGGAAAATACCGGCCATACGGAGCATTTTGCTCCCGTTCTGCTGGATCGCGTGATAGAAGCGGGCACGATAGCAAAGGCCAAAGTCACCGGCCTTGAAGATGGAAAACTGATAGCGGAGCTTGCGGGATGAGTGAAGAGGGGAAAAAAAGCTGGTTTAGCCGCCTGAAAGACGGGCTGAAACGGTCCTCCTCAAAACTGACCACCGGCATTTCCGATATCTTCACCAAGCGCCGTCTTGATGATGATGCGCTTGAGGAATTCGAAGACCTTCTGATCACATCTGACCTTGGCGTGACAACTGCCGCGAAACTGAGCGCGGAACTGTCCAAGACCCGGTTTGACAAGGAAGTCGATTCCGCCGAAATCCAGGAATTCATCGCCGAAGAAGTTGCCAAGATCCTTGAACCGGTCGCACAGCCGCTGGTGATTGATGCCAGCAAGAAACCGCATGTGGTGCTGGTGGTTGGTGTTAACGGATCGGGCAAAACCACGACCATCGGCAAGCTTGCCAAGACATACAAGGATCAGGGCCTAAAGGTCATGATGGCCGCGGGCGATACGTTCCGTGCGGCCGCGGTTGAGCAGCTTAAAGTCTGGGGTGAACGCACCGATTGCCCGGTGATTGCGCGTGACACGGGTGCCGATGCCGCAGGCCTTGCCTTTGACGCGATCGAGCAGGCGCAGCGCGAAGGTTATGACCTGTTGCTGATTGATACGGCCGGTCGCCTGCAAAACAAGGCCCATCTGATGGACGAGCTTAAGAAGATCGTCCGCGTGATCAAAAAGCGCGATGAAACAGCGCCGCATGACACGCTTCTTGTGCTGGATGCCACCACGGGCCAGAACGCGCATTCACAGGTCGAAACCTTTGGTCAGGCAACCAATGTATCGGGTCTTATCGTCACCAAGCTTGATGGCACAGCCAAGGGCGGTGTTGTCGTCGCACTGGCCGAGAAGTTCGGCAAGCCGGTGCATGCGATTGGTGTGGGTGAGTCTGCCGAAGATCTGCGCCCGTTCGAGGCTAAATCCTTTGCCAGAAGTCTTGCCGGTCTGGAAGACTAACCAAAAGATACAAAATAAAGCCCAAAAAAAGACCGCCATTTGGCGGTCTTTTTGTATCTCAGAGATCCTTGGCGATACGATCCAGCGTTTTGGAAAAATCGACCATTTCCGTTGCCAGCCCGTCGAGGGCCTTTGAGACCTCAGCCGGTTGGTTGTCCAACGTGATCGCGTGTATTTCTGTTGTCAGGGTGTCCGCACGTGCTTTCAGGCCATTGGCAAGGCGTGTATCCGCATTGCCCAGCAACCAGCCCATGACCTTGTCGCGGAGTTCCTCAAGGTTCTGAAGATCCGGGTCAGGGGAGGCGGCATTGATCCCGAAGGGACGCACGCCCAGTTCAAGCTGGCGGGCATGGCTGCGCAAATGGCCCGCCGCGTCATGGCAAAGCGATTTGAGCGCGCTGTTTTGTGCGACAGGGTAGATCGCCTCAAGACGTACGGCGAAATCAATGGTGTCGCGCATGACGTCATTAATCTCGTTCTGCTGGGGCAAGGTTTTGGTTTTTGCCTCCCCGTCATTGATGACTTCGTCGACGAAACTGTTGGGGGCAAAGACCGGCAGAACACCTGCACGGATGGCAAATTTGGCCGGAAGTTTGCCGATGATTTCGCCGTCGGCCAGAATGGGCGCACCGTCTTCGCCATCGACCTTGATCGTGTCGCACTGAATTGACGTCGCATAGCTGCTGTCATCGACAGAGCCAAACAACAGCTCGGCTGCGATATCAAGGCCGCTTAGCGTGTCGACGCTGTCGCGAATGGCAAACATGTGCAAAAGACCGTCTTCCGGGCTTTTGGTTTCGCTCGGGCGCAATCCACCGCCGAAATATCGGCCATTGGTGATCGTGACCTGGCGCAGCTTCATGGCTTGCGGGTCGTCTTCGCCGCACGTGATGGTCAGATCAAGCGGATCCATTTCATGCCAGCTTTGCCAGTTGGCAACCGCGTAGCTGATAGCCCCCAAGGTCCGCTTAAGGTCGGGATTGATGCGTTTGCGCGCATCGGCGGGTACGCCAATGCTGGCCGCATTGACAAAGCTTTTGTCATTCACGCTGCCGATATCAAGCATTCTGATCTGGCCGTGGATGGACGCGCGCGCAGCGTCAATCAGATCGTCAGGCAATGTCAGGGTGCGGGCAAAATCGTTTGCCGTGCCAAGCGGCACCGGGATGAGAACGACCTTTTGCGAAATCACGGTATCAAGGACCGCATTAATGGTGCCATCACCACCGCCGACCGCGACGATATCGCCCGGGGCACAGGTAGTGCTGATCTGTTCCTTGATGGCGTCGGGGTTATCGCACAGCGTCAGCTCGGTCTTGTAACCGGCATCTTCGAACACATTGCGCAGCGGCTGTGCGCCATTATCGCGCCACTCGTCGGGGAGTTTCGACTTCGTCAGCAGCAAGTGGACCTTGCCAGTCAGATCAGAGCTTTTCATCATGCTGTACCGTTGGTTTGGGGGCACAAAAAAGAACCGGCACCCGAAGGCGCCGGTTCATCATATCATATTGGCATGATTACGAGATCGTTGCACGCAGCATCCATGCTGCTTCTTCGTGAACACCGATCCGCTCGGTCAGCATGTCGGCGGTTTTCACATCATCAACTTCCTCGGCGGCAGCCACTCCGTCCCGGAGCAGGCGGGCCATTTTTTCATGATCCTCGACCAGTTCCTTGACCATATCCTCGGTCGAAAGAAGTTTGGTCTGATCCTTGATGGACGAGTTTTCCATCATCTCGCTGAGACCCGTTGGCGCCGTAAAGCCGATGGCGCGGATGCGTTCCGCCATGTCGTCAATCGCGGTGTTGAGGTCCTCGTAATGCTCCTCGGTCATGTTGTGGAGCGAATAGAAAGCCGGACCCACCACATTCCAGTGAACACCACGAACTTTGGCATACAGTACATGCGACGAGCCAACGATCTTGGTCAGCATTTTAGCCAGTTCGCGACGATCCTTGCGGTCCACGCCAGTCTCGACGGGAACTTCCTTCGCAACGGTCTGCATACTGCTATGTGCCATAACTAAAACTCCTTTTGTTTACAGCGTGCCCGTGAAATCGGATTGCGCATTCTTTATTGCGCTGTACCCCGTTTCGTTTTGTGGGCGCTTGCAGATGAAACGTGCATTCCGCCAGAAGGTTCCAGAAAATAAAATCAACACAATTGGAACATTCTTTCGCACCATCCGTTGTGAATGATAAGCAGCGTGCAAGTAATTGTGCTGTGTTTGTTTAATAAGGAGGTTGTGATGTTGAACAAGAATATGCTGATGATCGGTACTGTACTTATGTCTGTTTCTGTAATGGCGCCGGCTTATGCCGGGTCTGACAGCTCGGACACCATGGCGACCGACGATGCAGTGAAGTCCGACGTCAATGAGCTGGGCAACGAAATTGCAGCCCAGTACGAAGAAGCCAAAGACTTTACGTTCGAGCAGAAAGAAGACTTCCTTGCCTGGGTTGACGCCAAATCCAAACAGCTTGGCGAACAGTACGACGAGGTTTCTGCCGAAGTTAAAGATGACAGCGAAGATGCTGTCGAAGAAATGGCTGAGGCCTGGGACAGCGCAAGCGATGAGCTGAGCGATGCCCTGGAAAATGCCAAGGATGCATCTGCGGAGACCTGGGAAGATGTAAAGGCCAATACTGTAAATGCGCTTGAAGATGCGCAGAAGGCCATCTCGGATACTCAGACCGCCGAATAAGACGTCACAACCTGAACTCGGCGGATGACGTCCGAGGTTAGCAGCCCGCCCGGCTTCGGGCGGGCTGCTTTTATTTTGGGGCAGGACCGCCAACAAGGATTAGAATATGTCGGGCGATAATCAAAAAACAGGACTGCGCATAAAAAACGGGTTGGCATATGCCAAGTCCCGCCTCGCCAAACTTGCAGAGGGACGCAAGGGACTTGGGGGGATATCGGTCGCGTCGTTTCTTGAAACGACGATCATCCCGATTCCGATCGAAGTCATCGTTGCCCCGATCATGGCGGCTTCACGGACGCGCGGGTTTATTGTGGCATCCGTAACACTTGCGGGCAGTGTGCTTGGTGCCGTGGCCTTATATCTTTTGGCGTGGGTTTTGTTTGATGACCTTGCCCAGCCGCTAATTGATCTGGTCGGTGGGCAGCAGGAATTTGAAGATCTGGAAGGCCGATTTGCCGAAGGCGGATTCTGGGTGGTCTTTGCGATCAGTATTACACCAGTCCCGATGCAGCTTGCTGCCCTGGCCGCAGGGGCGACATCCTATCCGATCTGGTTGTTTCTGATTGCGATCACGGCATCGCGCGCGATCCGATATTACGGATTGTGGTTACTGGTTCTGGGATTTGGCGCAGGAATCGCCCGCATTTTCGAGGGTCGCAAACCCGATTTACGGCAAGATGCGACGTGAAATTGGTCCGAAAACACGCCCAAATGAAAAGGCCCGGCAGTTCGCCGGGTCTTTTTTTGGAAAAATCGAATTTTTTATTCCGTCTCGATGCGGAAATCAGTGGTGCTTTTACCCTCGGTATCGGGGTCATCGACGTCTTCTGCGACGAGGCCACGACGAATGAGCTCGCGGATTGCGGCAGCTCGGGTCGGCATCCGATGGTCAAACCGCCAGTCATCGATGAATTTCAGTTCTTCATCATCGAGCATGATCTGGAGCTTTTCTGTTCTCTTCGACGTAGGCACGTGGGGTTTCCTGTAAATTTCAGAGGTTCTTAAAACCGTCCGAAGCCGTTGAAAATCAAAGCGTTCCAAAATTTTAGAGTAACTTACGTTACCGCTGTTTTCTCCGTAATACAACCATCTTGCTGAATTGGCGTAAGTGAGAATACGGACGTAAATGACGTAAAGTAATTATAATGCGTTATTTGCATAAATTGAATGGGTAGAATAATAAGAGTAAAATAAGTTTGTTGATGTTGCGGTGTATATTATGTGAAGTACTTGTGTTGAATAAGTAGAGCATACGATTTTACTATCAATTATATTTAGCCCTGTTATGGTCAGTGCATCCGAACAAGGAGGTTGTGATGTCTGAACAAGTGATGAACGAAATCGAAAACCATGTGCCTGCACTGCGCCGTCATGCATATCGTCTGACCGGCAGCAACGACATGGCTCAGGATCTGGTCCAGGACACGCTGTTGAAAGCCATCAGCAAAAAGGACCAGTTCGAAGAAGGCACCAGCCTCAAAGCTTGGTTGCACCGTATTCTGTTCAACACGTTCATTTCCGGAAAACGTCGTGAAAAAACGCGTGGTCCGCAGGTTGACTGGGATGATCTTGGCGACGTCTATGGCCATGGCAGCAATCAGATGGCGCGTTTGCAGCTTCGTGATGCTGACCGTGTGCTTGAAGGCCTTCCGGCCCAGGAGCGCGAAGCGATCATGCTGACCGCTGTTGATGATGTGTCCTATCAGGACGCTGCAGATCAGATGTGTGTCGAGATCGGTACGGTCAAATCCCGTGTTGGTCGTGCACGCCGCAAGCTGCGCGCATCGGTTGGTCGAATCGAAGCCCGTGAACACGCATCACGTTATGTCTCGGATGCTGCATGATATGAGCCTGGTTCTTGCGATATATGGCAAAGATCACATTCTTGGCTATGTACGCGGGACGCTTGAAGACGACGAAGAAAAACAGGACATCGAAAGTCTGGTCGAGAGTGACCCGCGCGCTGCCAAGATTGTTAATAAGCTTGAAGTCACCGAAGTTGGTGACCGATGGGCAACCGACAATTCTGCGCGAAGACGACTCGAAAAGTTACAGCGCATCGCCGAGGAGGCAGATGTCCTGGCATAGTGCGAAACCGCAAAATGCCACTAGTGAACAAATAGAATTGACATAAATGACCGCTGGTCATATAAATACAGTACATCAGGGTTGATCGTCTTTTCCCTCAACGTCTAAGGCCCTTCCCTGAAATTGCCGAAACCGTCCCCCGGTTTCGGCATTTTTTTTGCCCTGTTTTCAAATTACCAGCCGTTTCACGCCGCCCGCTTTGTGTGCAGACCTTGCGGGTTATGACGGTCTCCTCAAAACTGTCATTTGGAATTTTTGAAAATAGACACGACATATATTTCATAAGTTTCTGAAAATGCCGGGAAAGGTGCGAATTATAAACTTTCCGATATCCACAAATCAGCGGTTTTGACGTCTGGATTGAAAGTGATGGCAAAGTTTTCGGTTGTCAGAAGCCGGGTGAGCGGTGATAAATCTCTCGCTCCAAGGGGTTTTGTCATTGATCCGTCGCTGTTTTATGCTTCGTGATCTGGCAAAAGACCCAAACAACAATAACAAAAAGGAGCAACCAATATGGTTTCAGAAGTCCATGGATCGGTACGCGATCTGTTTGAATTCACGGACGCCGACCGGGCACTTGCGCGCATCAAGGATATTTATGCGACCGGTGCCAATGCCGTCCAAGAGGCCTTTAACCGTTTCGGTCAAGGCCAACAATCTTCACCGATACGTGCTTATTATCCGTATCTCGGCATCGAAGTGCCGCCGGAAAAGCTGCATGTCGAAAGCACCCTGTCATTTGGCGCACCGCGCGATCCGGGTGTTTATGGAACGACCCTGACCCGGCCCGACCTGTTTGAAGAATATTACCGCGAACAGATCGAACTTCTGCTCAAAAACCATGACGTTCCGGTCGTGGTGGGTGTGTCGGACCGTCCGATCCCGTTGCCGTTTCTGGTTGAAACGGCGACGGACAGTATCGGTCCGAATGATATCCGCCCGATGCAGCTGATCTTTGATATGCCCGATCTGGCGCGGACCGATGATGATATCGCCAATGGCGTTCATTACGGTGCGAACGCAACCCCGGGGCCAAAGCCATTGTCGCTGTTTTCCGGTGAACGTGTGGATTATTCGCTGGCACGCCTGCGTCACTATACGGCAACCGCCCCCGAACATTTCCAGAAGTTTGTTCTGTTCACCAACTATCAGCGCTATGTCGATGAATTCATTGAATTCGCCAAGGCACAGCTTGATGACCCGAAAAGCCCCTACGTCGCCTTTGTCGAGCCGGGGCCGAAAGTCAGCGTGCGCAAAAACGCGCCGAAGGGCTGGGTTGAAAGCGGTGAAGCGGTCAAGCAACTGCCGCAGATGCCGTCCTATCACCTGATCCGCGAAGATGGTCTTGGTGTCACGCTGGTCAATATCGGTGTGGGGCCGTCGAACGCCAAAACGGCAACCGACCATATCGCCGTTCTGCGGCCGCATTGTTGGTTGATGTTGGGGCACTGTGCCGGATTGCGGCGTAGCCAGCTGCTTGGTGACTATGTTCTGGCCCATGGTTATGTCCGTGACGATCATGTACTTGATTCGGACCTGCCGCTGTGGATTCCGGTGCCGCCAATTGCCGAAGTGCAGGTTGCACTCGCGGACTCGGTCACCAAAATCACCGGTCTTAAGGGCCGTGAAATGAAGGCGCGCATGCGCACCGGCACGGTGGCAACCACCGATAACCGGAACTGGGAACTGCGTTATAGCGAACTGTTTGTTCGCCTGAACCAGTCACGCGCGATCGCAGTCGATATGGAAAGTGCGACCATTGCCGCCAACGGTTTCCGGTTCCGTGTGCCGTATGGCACGCTTTTGTGTGTGTCCGACAAACCGGTCCACGGCGAATTGAAGCTGCCCGGCATGGCGAACAATTTCTATCGCCAGCGTATCGGTCAGCATTTGCAGGTGGGTCTGGATACGATTGATACGCTCCGTCAGGACGTCAATCAGCTCCATTCCCGCAAATTGCGGTCCCTGGACGAACCAGCCTTCCGCTAAGGCGTGAATGATCAAACCAAAACCCCGCCTGCGGCAGATCGCCACAGGCGGGGTTTTATTATGGAATTGTGACGAATGGCTGTGGTCCCGATTTTGGCTTTGCCGCCTTTCGATGATTGCGTATGGTCAGGCCAAATCAGGGGTAGGGCAGGACAATCACATGCCAAACGCAACGCCACAAAACAAAACCACAAAAAGTTCCACAGATAACCCGGCATCTTCATTGCCGATTGGTGGTGTTGGTCTTTGGCAAATCTTCCTGATTTTTCTGCGTCTTGGCTTGACCAGTTTTGGCGGGCCGGTTGCCCATATCGGCTATTTCCGTGAAGAGTTTGTCGCGCGCCGCAAATGGCTGAGTGATGCGCGCTATGCCGATCTGGTGGCACTTTGCCAGTTCGTGCCGGGGCCTGCCAGTTCGCAGGTCGGTATGGGCATTGGCATGGCGCTGGGTGGTTTGCGCGGATCGCTGGTCGCCTGGCTTGGATTTACCATGCCATCCGCGATTGTGTTGGCCGCCCTTGGCATGGCCTTTGTCGGATTTGATCTTGGCACGGTCGAGGGGATCATTCGCGGCCTTAAACTGGTTGCGGTCGGGGTTGTCCTGCATGCGCTGCTTGGCATGGCACGCAGCCTGTGTCCGGATGTTCCGCGTGCCATTCTTGCCGTGTTGGCCGCGGCTATCATGATTGCCAGTGAAACGGTGATGGCGCAGTTTGGCGTCATCCTTGGCGGGATGCTGGCGGGCTTTTTGATGCTTCGGGACAAGGTGGGCGCGGATGCCGATCCCGGCCCTGTGCGACGTTCGGCCAAGGGGGCTGTTGCGGCCCTTTGCGCATTTTTTACTCTGCTTGTTCTGTTGCCCATTTTGGCAAAGCTTGATTCCACCGGGCTTTTTGCCGTGATTGATGGCTTTTATCGCAGTGGTGCGCTTGTGTTTGGTGGCGGGCATGTGGTTTTGCCCCTGTTGCAAAATGCCGTGGTGACACCGGGCTGGGTTGATGCCGAGACTTTCCTTGCGGGATATGGCGCAACCCAGGCCGTGCCCGGTCCGATCTTTACCTTTGCCGCCTATTTGGGGGCAGCCCTTCATACCGGGTCTGGTGGTACGGGACTTTTGGTCAGTGCCACCACATCCCTTGTGACATTGATCGCGATTTTCCTGCCTGCATGGTTATTGGTGGTGGGGCTTTTGCCGTTCTGGAATCGTGTGCGGCATATCCCGTCAATGCGGGCTGGATTGATGGGGGTCAATGCCGCCGTGGTCGGCCTTTTGGCGGCGGTGTTGTATGACCCGATCTGGACCGGTGCAAATCTTGATATCTTTGATATCGGGTGCGTGATTTTGGTTTTCGCAATCCTGCAATGGCGGATTGCCCCGGTCTGGGCCGTGGTTGGTGCTGGTGCTTTGGTTGGGTATCTGACAGGTCTTTTGTGATTACACCAACTGGCGCAATCAGCCGTCATTTGCCCCGGTCGTTGTGGCGTCCGATCCGATCGGCGCATCCGCCGGGGCATCTGAAGTCGCCGGGAAAATGGTACTCAGATCGGCAATGAACTGACGCAGCTTGAACGCATCGGAATTGCGGGTGACCCCGAAACGCGCCACCACGAGGTTTCTGGATGGAATGACGGTAAGCGACTGGCCATCATGACCAAGCGCGAAATAGGCGTCTTCGGGGATCTGCGGCACGTCATTACGGGGTGTGCCATCCTCGTTTCGGCTGCCGGGCAGATCAATCCACCAATGTGCGCCATAAAGACCATACGGGTCTTCTGCGGCGGGGCTGGTGGAATATCCGACCCATCCTTCAGGCAACAGGCGCTCCCCCTCCCACACGCCGTCTTGCAGGAACAACTGGCCGATCTTGGCCCAATCGCGTGCGGATGCATGCATGAAGCTTGAGGCAATAAAATAGCCTTCCGGGTCGGTTTCGATCACCGCACTGCTCATGCCAAGCGGACGGAACAGAAGCTCTGTCGGTCGGCTGAGATAGGTTGAGCGTGACCCGCTCAGATTGCGGATGGCTGCTGACAGGATGTTGCTTGCCCCGGAATTATAGGCGAAATCACTGCCCGGCGTGTTTTCCAGCGGCATGGATACCGCATAGCCCGCCGCCGCAGGTTCGATAAACAGCATCTGCACCACGTCTGATAGCGGATTGGCGTAGCTTTCATCGAACTCAAGCCCGCTCCGCATACGAAGCAGATCATCGTAATTGATGGTTGCACGCGGGTCGTTTGGCTCTGCCTGCCATTCGTTGATCAGGACCGGGTCCTGAATGTCGGGCATCATGCCTTCGAACTGCATGCGACCGAGGATGACGTTGAAAACGC
The DNA here is from genome assembly GCF_000300275.1 of Thalassospira profundimaris WP0211. Taxonomy (GTDB): domain Bacteria; phylum Pseudomonadota; class Alphaproteobacteria; order Rhodospirillales; family Thalassospiraceae; genus Thalassospira; species Thalassospira profundimaris. Next base: position 23,575 of record NZ_AMRN01000009.1, read on the forward strand.
TTTTGGTCATCGACCAGCCGGGCAGTGGCGTGTCGGCTGTAATGCCCGCGGCATAGCGTTCTGCGACCACCTTGCCATCATGCAAGATCACCACCGCACGTGTCCGCCGTTCCGGATGCAGGCCCGGCTCATCCATGACGTCAAACAGGATGTTGTTAAGCGCCCGTCGGTCAACATTGGCGGGTGGCGGTGTCGTCAGAAGCGGGCGCGGTGTGACCGGCCTCATCACCGGGGTTGAATTGCGCAATTGCGCGACATGGTCCAGATCATCTGCCAGCGTGCAGCCAAGGTTGGGACGATAAACGGCAAACCGTTTGCGGAACCCGAAGGCATGCGCACTGACAGTCTGGTTGCGCAGATCCACATTGGTGGTGATCAGGGATAAAAGGGCATTGTTGTCGGCAAGAACATCAACATCGCGCGCCCGTGTGGAGGTCAGGCCATCGACAAAAATGGCGGAGCACATGATCTTTGCGCTATAGGCAGCCCCCACCGGGGCCAGCCAGATGAAGAAGACAGCAAGAACGGAAATGCCGATCAATACCAGTCCGATAAAGATGGCTTTGATCAACTGCATTCCACTTCCCTGGATCTTTTTGATTTGTGTGGGAGGGAAGGGTCGCCTGCTTCGCCAGACAGGTCAAGTCATCGTATCGTATAGTTCTAAGATGAATTTTGTCTAATGGGGGCTGCCATGCCCGGTTTTCGTAGGGTAATCAGGAAACCTGCAAAGTAAAAACCCCCCAGAACTACTGCCGCCCCGGCCCAGCCATTTTGATCGATCATCGCCCCGGCAAACGGGGGAACAAGCACGACAAAAATCTCGGCGAATTGTGCCAGCATGCCCTGCAGGGCAGGCATGGAAAGGCCGTCCTTTGCGATCCTTGGCAAAAGTGCAAAGCAGGTTCCGGCGACCATGCCTTGACAGACGTTAAATATAATCAGCGCGGTGATGCTAAGCGGTAGAGAGGTACTGACATAGAGGGTCGAAATGGCAGCCGCCATCATCGGCAAAAATATAATCAGAATGGTCCGGCCAGCAACATCACGGCCCAGAACAGTCCCGGCGGCGACACTGCCGACAATATTGCCGGCAATTGCGGTTGTGCCGATGATCCCGGCCGACAGCGTAATGCCAATATCAAGGTTGTCTGCCAGCATGGCCGGCATGAACGCCAAAGCGGCCGACGTTGCACCCGCAAACGCACCAAAGGTCAACGCCACCTGAAGGGCGGAACGTGATTTCAAAACACCGACCACCCCGACAACAAGTGATCGCCGTGCGGTTCCGATTTCGGGTTTTTCCATCAGGGCAAGCAGCGGCAGCAAAACCAGAACCGGCAGGGTGCAAACCCCAACAGCGATCCGCCAATCCATCCATGTCACCACAGCCGCACTGACCCAGTTGCCAAGGGCAATGCCAACCGGGATAAAGGTGCCCCAGATGCTCATGGCCATGGCAACAAGCTTGGGATTTGTGAAGGCCGCCATCCAGCTTGGCGCGCCGACAACAATCAGAAGATAGCCAACACTGGTGACAATCCGCCCGACATATAAAAGGCTGCTCACGCTTGCGGTGGCAAAGATCAGCGCGCCCGCAATCATCATCATACAGCCAAGGACGAGTGACCTCCGCAGCCCGGCCCGTGCCGCCCATACCCCGGCGGGTATGGCACAAAGTGCGCCTGCTGCGGTGATCAGGGAGGCCACCAGTCCGAACTCCGCCTGACTAAGCCCGAAGCTTGCGCGCAAGTCAGGCGCAATCGGGCCAATCAGACCGACCTGCATCGAGGCGGTCAGTCCAAGTCCATAAAGAATGATAACGGCGGTGATGGGCGGCATGGATCAGTTCCGTGGGGCAGGATCGGTGCACTTGAAGGCACTGATTACCGATATTCTGGGAAGAATGCCACGTATGAAATATGCGCCGGTAAAATATGCGCTGATGATCCGTATCAGATGTGAACCGGCTTTTGATCAAACCCGGTGGTCAGGCGCACTGCCGTGCCATCAGATAGGAAAAACCGTTCCCACAGGATATAGGTATCGACAATCCGCAGCGGTGCGCCCTCCCGGCGGGAGTTTTCAAAGGTCAGGTGATCGGTCTGATCCTCGTGCCAGCCAAGGTCATGCAGGCTTTTTTCTGCTGATGCGATTTCCGGGGTAGCAAAGCACCACAGCGAGGTGCCCAGCAGCGGCGTGCTGTCACGTTGCCACTCGTGTTCGCGCGGGCGCGACAAACAAAGAAGACGGTGTGATCTGTCTTCGATCAGGTGGACACGCTGTGATGAATGCAAAACCAGCCGTTTGATCGCCTGATCAAGGCGGAAATTGCGTTTGCGCGTCATCATTTGATGGATCAGGCCATATTGCAGCGGGGCCGGGCTTTGCGCGCCGCTTTCCCAGCGCGAAACGGTTGCCTGTGTCACGCCCAGAATATCGGCCAGACGTGATTGTTTGATATCGCTTGCACGCCGCCACTGGCGCAAAAGGCGACCAAATTCCTTGTCTGGTGAACTATTGGACAGGCGTTTCATGACGATCAACCGGTAGTGCAGATATCCAAATCTATCACAGAATTCGGTGACGGGCAGCTTTGCTGCAATCAGGCGATAAAGCGCCCGATATCAATCTGGCAGCGGCCATATTTGCGACTGTCGCACAGATAAAAATCTTCAAGTGCGATTTCCGGATCGCGCGGATCACGTTCGGCAACGATCAGGGTGTTATCATCAATCCACCCGGCCTGGGCCAGGGCCGTGATGCTGGGCTCGATCAGGTCTTTGCCATAGGGCGGATCCAGAAACACCATGCTGGCCTGTGTGCTTGTGCGTGGTGGTTTGGTAGCATCGGCACGTCGTGCACTTGCCTGATCGGCAATGCGAAGGGTGTCGATGTTTTGTTCGATGATCGCAATCGCTTTGCGGTCATTGTCAAAGAACACTGCGCGTTCCGCCCCGCGTGAAATGGCTTCAAGGCCAAGCGCACCGGACCCGGCAAAGGCATCAAGGATCACGCCATCAAATAGCGGGTTGAAGTCATCCTCATACCAGCGCGATGCGTGTGACAGGATGCTAAACAGCGCTTCGCGCACCCGATCAAGGGTCGGGCGCGTATCGCGTCCTTCCGGTGCGTTCAAAAGCCTGCCTCGATGGGTGCCGCCGACAATCCGCATTCAGCTTAGTCCTTCTTGCCGCGTGGACGGTTGCCGGACGGTTTGCGACCGGGCGCACTATGTGTGGTATCGCCGGAACGACCAGCAGGTTTTCCCGATGGTTTGCCGGTTGGCTTTCCACGGCCACGCCCTTCAATGAAGCCCGGCTTGCCTTCGCGGCCACCAGTCCCCCGTCCGCCATCACGACCGCCGTCGCGACCGCCATCACGACCGCCATCACGTCCACCGGCAGCTTTGCCTTCGGCACTGTAACGGCCACGGCCCTTGTTGGTCGGGCGCGATGATCCGCGTTCTTCGCGCATATCACGTTCCTGGCGATCCCCGCCAGAAGCCGGTTTGCCACGGCCACCGGCACGCGGGGCAGCCCCGATGCGCGGGCCTTTCCGTGCAGCACCACCAGACGGACGTTCGCGGGTTTCACGCTGTTCGTCGGCCTCGGCATTCTGGGCTGCGGCGTTCGGGCCACCTTGCGGGCGTTTGCGCTGTGCCGGTTGACCAAACACGGTGCGCGGGGCTTTCGGGCGCGATGTGCCGCCACGGGCAACCGATTTCTTTTCGGAAACCTTGGAATAGTCGCCCTTAAAGAATGCAGCGAGCTGTTCTTTCATCACCTTGCCGGTGATTTCCTCACACTCGCCAGGCGCCAGATTGCCCAACTGGAACGGGCCATAGGAAACACGCATCAGGCGCGTGACCGGCCAGCCAAGATGTTCCATCACACGACGGATTTCACGGTTCTTGCCTTCACGAAGTGTGACCGTCATCCAGGCATTGGTGCCTTTCTGAACGTCAACCTCGGCCTGGATGGAGCCATAATTGATCCCGTCGACCGTGACACCGTCTTCAAGCTGTTTAAGCTTGGCCGGGTCAATTTGCCCATGCACACGCACGCGATAACGCCGCGCCCAGCCGGTAGCGGGCAGTTCGAGATAGCGGGCAAGCTCGCCATCATTGGTCAGCAACAGCAAGCCTTCGGAGTTCAAATCCAGTCGCCCAACCGAAATCACGCGCGGAACGTAACTTGGCAGATGTTCAAACACCGTGTCGCGGCCCTGTTCATCGCGGTGGCTGGTGACCAGACCGCGCTTTTTAAACAGGCGCCAAAGACGCGGCTTTTCCTTTTCCGGAAGCGGCTTGCCGTCGACGATGATTTCATCTTCGTCGGTCACGGTGACCGCCGGGGTATCAAGCTTCTTGCCATTCAGGCGCACAAGCCCCTCGGCAATCATGCGTTCGGCATCACGCCTGGAACAAACACCTGATCGCGCAATGCGCTTGGCAATGCGTTCGGGCTTGTTGTCATCCGGGGTGGTGTTCTTGTCGCTCATTTGCGGGCCTCGGAAATCAGGGCGTCGAAAATTTTCGCATCGCCCGAACTGATATGAAATTCGGGATGCCACTGGACCCCGAGACAATAACGATATTTCGGATGCTCAATCCCCTCGATCACGCCATCAGGCGCGTAGGAATTGATGATCACATCCGGGCCAACGCCTGCCACCGCCTGATGGTGGGCGGAATTGACCGAAAGACTTTTCACATCGCCAACGATCTTCGCCAGAAGCGTATCGGGCTCCACCGTGACATCATGGCCGGGCTCGTTGCGCGGGTTCGGCTGTTCGTGGGTCAAGCAGTTTTCAACCGCATCCGGAATATGCTGGATCAACGACCCGCCCAGAATAACGTTCAAAAGCTGCTGACCGCCGCAAATGCCCAGAACCGGCATGTCGCGCTTAAGCGCGCCTTCGGCCATCGCCCATTCAAATTTGGTGCGACGATCCTTGGTGACAACCGTGTCGTGTTTTTCCGTCGCACCAAACAGGCTTGGGTCCACGTCAAACGCGCCACCGGTCACGACCAGCCCGTCAATCAGGTCAAGCAGATCGGGAACCAGTTCCACCTCGTGGGGCAAAGGCATCGGAATGCCACCCGCCTTGGTCACCGCACCGGCATAGTTTTCACGCAGCGCATACCACGGGAATTTGGAATAGCCCCCCGGTTCTTCGGAATCGAGTGTGATACCAATGATCGGCTTACGCGTGGTCATGATCGAAATAGCCTTGATGCTGGTGACAGGTTGGCGAATAAAGTCACGCGGAAACTACCTGTGTAACCCTTTAAGGGCAACGGCAATTCACGCGGATGGTCCATGCGTTTCTGCGGGCCGTCGCCAGTGAAGCTTCACCGGCAACCCGCCAGATCATCGCTTGACCGATTATCTGCATGGTAGCACTGTGAGCATACACGCCCTAAAATGAAGTAAAAACAAGATCAGCCCTGACAATCGACCTGATTTGTCAGATGGCCTAAGCGGGATGGAAAGATCATGAGTGCAGACAGCTATATGGATATGGCACTTGAAGAAGCCCGTGCTGCCGCGCGTCGGGGCGAAGTGCCCGTCGGTGCCGTTCTGGTCGATGCCGATAACGGCGAGGTTTTGGCACGCGCCGGAAACCTGACCGAGGAAATGAACGATCCAACGGCACACGCCGAAATCCTCGTGATCCGGGCCGCTGCCGGGGCCAAGGGCGAACCCAGACTTCCCAACTGCGATCTGTATGTCACGCTTGAACCCTGTCCGATGTGCGCAACCGCCATCTCATTCGCCCGTCTGCGCCGCGTCTATTTCGGGGCCTATGACCCCAAGGGCGGCGGCGTTGATCACGGTCCGCGCGTATTTGAAAGCACAAGCTGCCATCACCGTCCGGAAGTCTATGGCGGCATTGGCGAGGTCGAGGCAGCCAAGCTTCTGAAGGATTTCTTTGGCAGCTTGCGCTAGGGATTTGATTGTTCGGTTGGTCAGCGTCGGAACTTAGTTTTCGGGCACTTCACGGAACATCACCATGCCGCCGTGATACAGGACATCATTTTCAAAATAGCCATCGGCGGTAAAACCGGTGTCATCCTGATAGGTGATGTAATTCCCTGAAACCTGATAGTCGCCCTGATAGGCTGACTGACGTGTGCCACGGGCCTCGTCATAGCGGCCATCGGCACGCAGTTCCTGACGGATATGACCATCCTTGGTCACCCACATGCCGACATACGGGTGCGGGGCGATTTCAGCGCTTTTGTTCATACCGGCCTCCTGTTTGGGCCATGCTGGTGATGCGAACACCACCAGCACGGACAGAAAATACAAGGATTGCAGAATGATCTTCATCAGAATGCCGATGCCGTCGGACGGACAATGACTTCGTTGATGTCGACATCTGCGGGCTGATCAAGGGCATAAAGCACAGCCCGTGCAATCGCATCCGGGGTCAGGGATATCTGACGAAACTGGGTCAGAAGCTCCTTGCTGTTCGGATCGGAAATATCGTGGCCCAGTTCGGTCTCGACCACGCCCGGCGAGATGGTGGTGACACGGACATTGGTGCTTTCCTGACGCAGGCCTTCGGAAATCGCCCAGACTGCGTATTTGGTTCCGCAATAGACAGCAGCACTTGAATATACGTTGTGTGCCGCAATAGACGCGGTGTTGATGACATGGCCGCCACCCTGTTGTTCAAACAGCGGCAGAACAGCTGCAATACCGTTCAGGACACCGCGAATATTGACGTTGATCATGTTGTCCCATTCGTCGGTTTTCAGTGCCGACATCGGGGCAAGCGGCATCACGCCGGCATTGTTGAAAATCGCATCGACACGGCCATAAAGGTTGTTTGCGTTGTAAACCAGTGCCTCGACGCTATCGGCATTGGTAACATCCACTGAACGGGCCATTGCACGGCCGCCAGCAGCTTCGATTTCGGTGGCAATCTCATCAAGGCGTTCTGTGCGGCGTGCGCCAAGAACCACATTCGCCCCCCGGGATGCAAGAAGGCGGGCGGTGGCTTCGCCAATGCCGCTGCTGGCGCCTGTGATGATAACGGTCTTGTTTTCGACATGGTTGATCGGGTTCGACATGACATGCTCCTTGGGTTGGTGTGTCGGTGTTTGTTCGTGGCGCTTACTCTGTCGATAAATCCCCGATTGATGAATACACAGAACTCGAATTGGATTGCCTAATCCTCCAAATCGAAGATTGAGTGCTTTGTCCGCGTGAAGGCGCGTGTATAGTGGGCCTATGGGAAACAAAGGGTTTTGCGATGGATAGCTATCAGAAGCTGTGTGGCCTGATTGACAAATACTGCGAAGCGGATGGTGCGGTGCGCACGGCTGTTGAGCCGGTCTGGATGTTTCGATCAACCGGCCCGACCCTTAAGGTGCCAACGATCTACAAGCCTTGCCTGTGTCTGATTATCTCAGGCGCAAAGGAAGTCACGCTGGGGGATGAGCTTTATCGCTATGAGCCCGGTCAACTGCTGGCCGCATCGGTCGATTTGCCACTTGTTGGCCATGTGACCCTGGCGGCCGAGGATGCGCCGTATCGCAGCCTGTCACTTGATCTGGATGCGAAGATCCTGGGCGAACTTGTTGCCAACATGGATATCAAGATGGGCGCAGACGGCGAAAGTACACGCGGGCTTTTTGTCGAAAAGACAACTGAAAGCCTGACCGATGCCGTCTTGCGGGTGGTTGAGCTGCTTGATCGTCCCGATGATGTGCCGGTGATGCTGCCGCTTTTGATGCGCGAAGTGCATTATCGCTTGTTATGTACCGCCAAGGGGGCGGCGATTGCGGGGCTTGCCATCGGCGGCAGCAACATGCAGCGGATCTCGGCGGCCCTTCAACTGATCAAGGATAATTTCGACAAACCGCTTAAGGTGGAAGACCTGGCAAACCGGGCCAATATGAGCCCTTCTTCCTTCCATCACCACTTCAAGCAGGTGACAGCCATGAGCCCGCTTCAGTACCAAAAGCGGCTCCGCCTGACCACGGCGCGTCAGATCATGCTGGCTGAAATGAAGGATGCGGCATCGGCGGCCTATGCGGTCGGGTATGAAAGCGCGTCACAGTTCAGCCGCGAATATGCCCGCATGTTTGGCGCACCGCCAATCCGTGACATTTCAGCCATTTTGGGACATTCAACAAGCCTTGGCGCACAGGTTTAAGCGCCGCGCCAGAGACAAAAGGCGCAAAGCACATCAAGCTGCTTCTCGCCAGAGCCCATACGGTTCTGGTGGTTACTTGTATTTCCCAGACTGATAAGAGAAGTCGTTGGTTGGCAGTCCAAGTTCGAGCATTTTGGCTTCAAAGTCCTTGGCAATGTCAGCCATGGTCACAGTGCTCAGCGATGCAATAAAAGTATCGGACGCGGCCTGAAGGGCCTTGGCCGTCGCCGAATTGGCTGCTTGTTCCATCAAACAGCTAGACGTATCATCACCGCATCCTAATGCGAACAGTCTTGGTGCGCCAAGTGCCTCGTAAACATCGGCAAGCGTGATCTCCGATAAAGGTTTTGCCAGAAACCACCCGCCGCCATGTCCTTTCATGGAGGTGACAAGACCCTGTTCGCGCAAACCTGACATCGTGCGGCGAACAACTGCCGCATTGGTGTTGAGCATGCCAGCCAATTGATCCGAGGTTGCTGGATTTGTCATCTCGTTCAGGTGCAGGAGCGCATGCAATACGCGGGGAAGGCGGTTGTCCTGGCGCATTTGGGGCTCCGGTTTGCGGTCAACTGCTGCGAGTGGGTATTCATCCTTCTATTACACGTAACACTAAAAGATACATGAAAATTGACAGGTAAAGCGAATCATGTAACTTGAGTTGATACGTGATTCGCTTTTGTGGATCTCCCCCGCGCCACCCTTTTGGAAGGTTGAGTTGATGAAAATGGAAAAAGATGAACCAGCGATGGCCCCTGTCGAATTTTGGGAAGACCGCTATGAGGCGGCCTCGGCTGAAACAAGTGGTCGCCCTACCACCGTTTTAGAGAAGTTTGTGAAGGATCGCCCTGTTGGGCATGCGCTGGAACTTGGCTGCGGGAAAGGGGATGACGCTGTTTGGCTTGCCAAGCAGGGATGGTTTGTTACTGCTCTCGATATTTCCCAGGCAGCAATCGACATTGCGCGTAAAAATGCCGAGCGCAACAACGTCGCCGAAAAGATCAATTTCAAGGTCTGTGATCTGACAAAGGATTTCCCAGAGGGGGATTATGATCTGGTTACGGCCCAGTTTCTTGAGTCACCCTTTGAGTTTCCCCGCGAGAGGATATTGAACCACGCAGCAAGGCACGTTTGTGCGGCGGGCATGTTATTGATCACCACGCATGGTTCGGTGCCACCATGGTCGGAGACACAATGGGAAACGGATTTCCCGACACCGGAAGAAGCTTTGGTCGCACTGAACCTTGATCTAACAGATTGGACGCGGATCTTTGTTGAGAATTTCTCGCGCATCGGCCAGAAACCCGGCAGCAAGCCGGGGAAACTGATCGATACGGTGATTGCACTGGAACGAAACCGGTAACCTTTCGGCGCCCAAAAGACGGGTCAGTGCAAATGACATTGCCCTGTCTTTCTTTTGGTCGCGTTTGATTGCCGAGTTAACCTTGCTGCTGGTTACCAACGGCCGGCAGGTGCTGGAACATCCAGGTTTCACTTAAGGGGCCGTCACCGCGTTTCAGATACATGCGCAGGTCAACCGGATCGGTGCCCGCGGCCTTAAGGTCAAAGGCCGCCCGCCAGATGCGGGTATCCATGATCGGTTCGATCTTGGTGCGGACAATCTCCCCGCGCGAGGATGTCACAACCACTTCGGGGAATTCGCCGTATGCAAGCGTTCCCAGAACCTCACCCTCGAACTCGACCGAAAACTTGATCTCGTCCTTGGGTCGGTTGGTGCCGGGCTCCCCGCCACGGCCCATGCGGGTTGCGGTTGCGGTTGCGAGTTCCTTGACCGGGAACGGGTTATGGGCCTGCCAATACAGGCGGTATTTGAACTGATAAGAATTGCCCGCCTTGGCAGGGCCATTCGGGACCCAGAAAGCGGCAATGTTATCGTGGATTTCATCGTCGGTCGGGATTTCGATCAACTGAACCGCGCCGTCATTCCAGTCGCCCTGCGGTTCGACCCACAGGCTGGGGCGGCGGTGATAACGCACACCATCCAGATAGTTTTTCACATCGCGATCACGCTGCATCAGACCAAAACCACGCGGGTTATTGTCACCAAAGGCCGATGCGCGGATGGTTTCAGGGTTATTGAGCTGTCGCCAGATGCGTTCCCCGCCGCCAGTCCAAAGCTCCAGCCCGTCGCTGTCATGCACTTCCGGGCGCCAGTCAAAGCGGAACGACTTGTTCTGTTCGGAATACCAGAACATGCTGGTCAGCGGTGCGATGCCAAGCCGTTCGATGTCACGGCGCAAAAACAGATGTTTTTCGACATCCATCGTGACGCCTTCGCCGCGATAAAGCAGGAATTTATAAGCACCCGTGATGCTGGGCCCATCCAGCAGGGCATAGACCGTCACCGGGTCTTCGGGGTTTTTGGCCGGTTTGATAAAGAATTGACGGAAATCGGGGAATTCTTCGGGAACCGAGGTCGCCGTATTGACCGCAATGCCGCGCGCCGACAGGCCATATTGGCCTTCATCGCCAATCGCGCGGAAGTACGATGCGCCAAGAAACGCTGCCCAGTCCTGGGTTTTCCAGTCATCGCGCGCCTGATTTTCATGCAGGCGGAAACCGGCAAAGCCGCTATTGGCGGGCAGTTGGCGGGCAATGCTGTCTTCGGGCATGTCAAAGTAATCGGGCTTATAGATCACTTCGCGTGCCTGCCCGTTTTCCAGAAGATACATATGCACCGGTTTGGCGAAATACATACCCAGATGGAAGAAGGTCAGCGGATAGGTGCCTGATCCATCGGAAAACGGCGAATGGTCGCGTTTGTAATGCAGCTTGCCATGGGTGTCGTAATCGATCTTGCCGACAATTTCCGGGTTTGGCGCAACGGGCGGCTCATAGGCCGATGCGGCCATGGATTTGGCGCGTGCAATCAGATCGGCAAAATCAAACGGCTGTGCCGAACCCAGATCAAGGCCGTCGACATCTGCCAAAGCATGCTGATAGATCGACATTCCCGGCAGGATAAGACCGGCTGCCGCGATGGATTTCAAAAAGCGTCTGCGTTCAACAGAAGTCGTCATGTTCATCACATTCCTGTGGTTTGAGGTGTCGGGAAAGCATACCCGGCAGTGTGGAGGTAATCGGGATGAAACATGGCAAATTCAAGGTCGTATCAATTGCTTTTTATGCATGGAGGCGCAGCGTTAATGCCACTGGTGGTCTGCCAATTTCCTTGACCGTGTTTTTGGTTTAATCTAACCGTGACGTGTCGGTATCCGAATATCGGATAAAGGGAATTCGAGATGGGCCGAATATTGGCTCATTAACCGAAGCTGCCCCCGCAACTGTAGGCGGCGAGCATTTTTCTGACCAATGCCACTGGGATCAACCCGGGAAGGCCAGGGAAAATGCGTTGACCCGTAAGCCAGGAGACCTGCCGACACGAAGACGACGGACCGGGCGGGGTGCCCCGGAGAATGTCGGTACGTGTCTTGGCCCAACAGTTTAGCCCAGGTTTTCTAAGCTTTAAGGCCGACATCTTCCGTCATCTCCTGACACTTTTGCCAGTCCATTGACAGCAGTAAAAGTGATGTTATGTTATAACATAACATTTAACGGTGTGTTGAAACTGGATCATCCAAAGCGGTTCCGGATCAGCGCATCAGCAAGAGGGAACTAAAAGTGATCAATCACGATAAACGTGTACTGGCGGTCGGGGTGTTTGCCGCTGGTCTTATTTCTTCTGTTTCATTTGCGTCCGCAACCGAATATCCGCTCAGTATCGAGAACTGCGGCACTGTGTTGCAATTTGATGCGGCCCCCGATCGCGTGGTGTCGCTGGGCCAAAGCACGACCGAAATTCTTTATTCGTTGGGCCTGGCCGACAAGGTCAAGGGTACGGGTGTCTGGTTTGGCCCGGTGATGGATGAATTCAAGGATGTGAATGCATCTGTTCCGCGTCTGGCCGACAATGACCCGGGGTTCGAAACCGTTGTCGCGCAAAAGCCGCAACTGGTTGCCACCCAGTATCAGTGGCATGTCGGGCCCAAGGGCACCGTCGGCACCACTGAACAGTTCAACGAGCTGTCCATTCCGGTCTACACAGCACCTGCTGATTGTGTGGGTAAGGACAATGCCGGTGGCGGTGACGGGGTGCGTCACGAAGGCTTCACCATGGATCTGATTTATCGCGAGATTTCCGACCTTGCGCAAATCTTTGATGTCGAAGATCGCGGCGACGCGCTGATTGCAAGCTTGAAGGAACGTCAGGAAAGCTCATTGGCGCGTGTGACGGCAAGCGGCCATGACAATGTTTCCGCCGTCTTCTGGTTCTCCAGCCCCGAAATCAACAGTGATCCCTATGTGGCCGGCAAAAACGGCGCGGCGGGCTATATCGCCGGTAAACTTGGTGTTCGCAACATCATCGACAGCAATGAAGAATGGCCGACCGTTGGCTGGGAAACCATTGCGCGTGCCAATCCTGATATCATCGTGATTGGCAAGATGGGCCGTCGGCGTTTTCCGGCCGATGACTGGCAGGTCAAGATGGATTTCCTGAAAGCCGATCCGGTCGCAAGTCAGATGAAGGCGGTGCGTAATGGCAATATCGTGGTGATGGACGCCCAGTCGATGGATCCGACCATCCGCCTGATCAATGGTATTGAAACCCTTGCCGAAGCCGTCGAAAGACTGAGTGCTTCGAACTGACCTGCATTGCCAAAGGCGCCTGATATGCCCGGAGAATTCAATGTTTGAAACAACGCCAGTGCAGCAGCCGGTTCAGCCACCTCGGCAATCGCTGGCGGGGCGGGCATATCTTGTGCGGGCCGGTGTCAGTGTTGGCGCCCTGGTTTTGCTTGTTGGCGTCATCGCAATGGCCGCGGCCAAGGGGGAAACGCACATTCCTCTTGGCACCGTGCTTCAGACCATCGCCAATCATCTTTGGCAGGCGGGCTATGACGTTGACCCGATTGATGCCGGGATCATCTGGAATTACCGGATATCGCGCGCCATGGTGGCCGCGGCCTGCGGCGCGTCCCTTGCGCTATCTGGCGCAGTGTTGCAGGCGCTTTTGCGCAATAGTCTGGCGGATCCTTATTTGCTGGGGATTTCAGCCGGGGCATCGACCGGTGCGGTCAGTGTCGCCATTCTGGGGTTTGGCGCGGGCATGGTTTCCCTGTCGCTTGGCGCCTTTGTCGGCGCGCTAGTGGCATTCGGGTTTGTTGCCCTTTTGGCCATTCCGGCCGGGCGCGGGGCCGATGCGATCATTCTGGCCGGGGTTGCCGGATCACAACTGTTTAACGCATTAACGTCATTTATTGTGACCAAGGCGGCCACGGCGGACGAGGCACGCGGGGTGATGTTCTGGTTGCTTGGAAATCTAAGCGGCGTGCGCTGGCCTGATGTCTATCTTGCGCTGCCGGTTGCCGTCATCGGCTTGCTGGTTTGCCTTTGGTATTCGCGGGCGCTCGATGCCTTTACCTTTGGCGTGGAATCAGCAGCATCCCTTGGTGTGCCGGTGCGACGGGTTTATGTGGTGTTGATTGCCATTGCCGCCTCGATGACCGCGGTGATGGTCAGTATTGTCGGGTCCATCGGCTTTGTCGGGTTGGTTATTCCCCATGCCGCGCGGTTCTTTGTCGGCACACGGCATGGCTTTCTGTTGCCGGCATCGGCCCTGATCGGGGCGGTGTTCCTTGTGGCGGCCGATATTGTATCGCGCATCATCCTTGATGGTCAGGTTCTGCCAATCGGGGTGATCACGGCACTTATCGGTGCACCGGCCTTTGCGATCATCCTGTGTCATGGGCGGGTGTTGCGATGAGCCTTGAATTACGCAATGTCGGCTGGAATGCCGGATTCAAAAAAATCATCAGCGACGTGTCGCTTCGGGTCACGCGTGGCGAGTTCCTGGGTGTGATCGGGCCAAACGGGTCGGGCAAAACCAGCATGATGTCGGTTCTGGGCGGCATTCGTGCCCCGTCGACCGGGCAGGCATTGCTGGGGGATCAGCCGATGAAGAAAATTGGCCGACGCAACCTTGCCCGTCATATCGGCTTTGTCGAACAACAGGCCGACACCATCGACCGTATTACCGTGCGCGATGCCGTCGCCCTTGGTCGAACGCCATATCTCAGTTTGCTGACACCATGGTCAGGGCACGACGACGCCATCGTCTGCGAAGCCCTTGCCAGTGTTGAAATGGGGCCGTTTGCGGACCGGATGTGGCATACGCTTTCAGGCGGTGAAAAGCAGCGCGTTCATATCGCCCGTGCCTTGGCCCAGCAGCCGGACTTCCTGTTGCTTGATGAGCCGACCAACCATCTTGATATCCATCATCAGCTCGGCCTGCTGGAACTGGTGCGCGCACTGCCCGTCACCGTGGTGGCCGCCCTGCATGACCTGAACCATGCGGCGATGTTTTGTGACCGGATTGCGATGATGGATGGTGGCAAGCTGATTGCGCTTGGTACACCCGAACAGATTTTGACATCGCAAAACCTGCGCGATGTTTTCGGGGTTGCCGCCGATATCGAAATTGATGATCAGGGCCGCTGTCACATCCGCTATCACGCCGGAAACCAGAAATCTTCGGCCATAAAAAAAGACCGGGTTGCGTAACCCGGTCTTCGATTTTGGTAGCTTGGTCTGCTTGCAGCTTAGCCCTGTTCGCGGGCAACCGCGCGCCAGCCGATATCGCGGCGGCAGAAACCACCATCCCAATCAATTGCATCAACCGCCTCATAGGCGCGTTTCTGGGTTTCGGTCACCGTCGCACCGCGTGCGGTCACACCAAGAACGCGGCCACCGGTCGCAACCAGCTTGTCGCCATCCATCTTGGTACCGGCATGCAGGACTTTGACCTTGTCCATGGCGTCCGCCGCCGGGACGTTTTTGATCTCGGTGCCTTTTTCGTAGGATCCCGGATACCCCTTGGCGGCCATGACAACGACCATCGCGGTTTCATCGTGCCATTCCGGTTTGACTTTATCGAGCGTGCCGGTGGCTGCCCCGTCCAGGATATCAAGCACGTCTGATTTCAAACGGGTCATCAGCACCTGACATTCCGGGTCACCAAAACGAATGTTGTATTCGATCAGTTTCGGGTGGCCTGCGTCATCAATCATCAGACCGGCAAACAAAACCCCCTTGAACGGATGGCCTTCATTGGCCATGCCCTTGACGGTCGGGATGATGATCTGATCCATGACCTTGGCTTCGACCGCATCGGTAAAGACCGGAGCCGGGGAGTATGCACCCATGCCGCCGGTATTGGGGCCGGTATCGCCTTCGCCAACCGCCTTGTGATCCTGGGCTGCGACCAGCGGAATGACGTTTTTACCATCACATACGGCAAAAAATGAGGCTTCCTCACCTTTGAGGAATTCCTCAATCACGATTTCTGCGCCAGCATCGCCAAACTTGCCGCCGACCATGCATTCTTCAATCGCGGCAAAGGCTTCTTCATTTGTCATACAAATGGTCACACCCTTGCCAGCGGCCAGGCCATCGGTCTTGACCACAATTGGTGCGCCCTGTTTTTCGACAAACGCCTTGGCGTCTTTGGGATCGGTGAAGCGGCCATAGGCAGCGGTCGGCACACCGAACTTTGCCACCATGTCCTTCATGAAGCCCTTGGAGCCTTCAAGCTGGGCGGCTGCCTTGGAACAGCCGAATGATTTGATGCCCACGGCATCCAGTGCATCGACAAGGCCCGCCACCAGCGGGGCTTCGGGGCCGACAACGACCAGATCGACCGCGTTGTTCTTGGCAAAATTTACCAGACCATCAATGTCGCTATCGGAAATCGCAACGCATTCGGCCGAATCCGCGATACCGGCATTGCCCGGTGCACACCACAGTTTGGAAATGCGCGGGCTGCGCGCAATTGCCCAGCACAATGCGTGTTCACGTCCGCCGCCGCCAACGACCAGAACCTTCATGACTTTATCCTTCGACTTGTCCGATTGCTTGATGGTCCATGCGCGATGAACTAGGCTAGACCCAATTGCCACCCCGCAAAATTATTAGGCGGGCTTTTAGCATAAAGTACCCTTGATGACGCAAGATTTGTTCGACCCTTATGCCCCGGTTCCCGAAACGCCCGTAAAATCGGGAAATGCACCCGAATTTTCGGTTTCCGACCTGTCAAACGCACTGAAGCGGACCGTGGAGGATGCGTTTTCGTTCGTGCGGGTGCGCGGCGAAATTTCCGGGTTCAAACGCGCCAGCAGCGGGCATATGTACCTTGCGTTGAAAGACGACAAGGCGGTGATTGATGGCGTGTGCTGGCGCGGGCAGGCGGCCAAACTTGGCCTTGTGCCCGAAGACGGCATGGAAGTCATCGTTACCGGGCGGCTCACAACATTTCCGGGCCGATCAAAATACCAGATCGTCATCGAGACGATGGAAGTCGCGGGCGAAGGCGCGCTTTTAAAGCTTCTGGAAGAACGCAAAAAGAAACTCGCCGCCGAAGGGCTTTTTGATCCCGACCGCAAAAAACCGATCCCGTTCCTTCCCGATGTTATCGGCATTGTTACATCGCCCACGGGTGCCGTGATCCGCGATATTATGCATCGCCTGCGCGATCGTTTTCCGCGCCGGGTTTTATTGTGGCCAGTACTCGTGCAGGGGCAAGGAGCCGCCGAACAGGTGGCCGAAGCCGTGCGGGGCTTTAATGATCTTCTGCCCTATGGCCAGATCCCGCGCCCGGATGTGTTGATCGTTGCGCGCGGTGGTGGGTCACTTGAAGATCTGTGGTCGTTTAACGAGGAAGTCGTTGCCCGCGCGGTGGCCGAGTCTGATATTCCGGTAATTTCGGCGGTCGGCCATGAAACCGACACCACCCTGATCGATTTTGTTTCGGACCTGCGGGCACCGACGCCCACCGGGGCGGCGGAAAAGGCCGTTCCGGTCCGGGTTGAGCTGATTGGTCAGGTCGAGGAAGATGGTCTTCGTCTGGCGCAAGCCGTCCGGCGTTTGGGCGTTGAAAAGAAAACGGCGCTTGAAAGTCTGGCGCGTGGTTTGGGCGATCCCAAACGCATGCTCGAGGAGCGCAGCCAGACGCTTGATAACTGGGCGGATCGTTTGCCGCGTGCGGCGGTCAATGTCACGCAGCAGGCGCGTGCCCGCCTGAACGAGGCCAGTGCACGACTGGTCAGCCCGCGTGAACAGCTTTCAGAAAAGCGCGGACGTCTGGAAAACGCGGCATTGCGTCTGGATGGTGCGATGAAATCCGCGCTTCAGATGCAGAAATCCCGCCTTGATCGGGCAACTGCGGGCCTTCGGCCCAGTGACGCCAAACGCGACATTGCCCGTGCCGACAAACAGATCATTGATCTGGGCACACGTTTGCAGGGCGCGGTTCGCAATACGCTTAACCGCGAGGCAGAGGGACTTGCCCGCTATGACCGGCTTTTGGAAAGCTATTCCTATCGCAATGTGTTGAAACGCGGGTTCGCGGTGGTACGCGACGGGAACGGCAACCTTGTTGGAAAATCGTCCGATCTCGTCACAGGTCAGACCTATGATCTTGAGATGGGCGATGGCATTACGCCGGTGACGGCGGGCGAAGGTGTTGCGACGTCAAAACCGCAGAAGGGCGGGGATGATAGCGCTAACATCGCAGCACAAAACACTGCCCCATCCACGCCAGAAAAGGCTGCCAAACCAAAACCGGCGAAGAAGAAAAATCCACCCCCCAAAGATGATGACAGACAAGGGAGCCTTCTGTAATGCGTGTGACGATTTCTGGCATGCTGGCCGCAGCGGGCCTTTTGGCGGTTGGTCTTTCGGCACAGGCGGCCGAGCCGACCTATCAGGGGCAGTTTGTTCAGGGCGGTATTGTGTTCGGGCAAACCGATGCCGGATCGGAAGTGCTGCTGGATGACGCGGCAATTGATACCATCGCACCCGATGGCCGGTTTGTTTTGGGGTTCCCGCGCGATTACGAGGGCCCGGCACGGGTCAGCATCCGGCATGCCGATGGCAGTGTCGAGGCGTTCAGTTACGAGATCGGTGATCGTGAATTCAACGTTCAGCGCATAGACGGGCTGGCACCCAAAATGGTGACGCCCGATCCGGAAGTTATCAGCCGCATTCAGGATGATTCACGCCAGGCCCGTGAAGCGCGCACCGAACGGTTTACCGAGAACTTCCTGAAAAACGGCTTTATCTGGCCCGCCATTGGTCCGATCAGCGGGGTTTATGGATCGCAACGTATTTTGAATGGCGAACCGCGTGCACCGCATTGGGGCGTTGATATCGCCCTTCCGACCGGAAGCCCGGTTGTGGCCCCGGCGGATGGTATTGTGACGCTGGCACACCCCGATATGTATTTTTCCGGTGCGACACTGTTTATCGATCATGGGCTTGGTGTTGTGTCGGCGTTTTTGCATCTGTCGGAAATTGATGTGAAAGTTGGTGATGTGGTGAGCCAAGGCGATCTGATCGGCAAAATCGGTGAATCAGGTCGTGCGACCGGGCCGCATCTGGATTGGCGGGTCAATGTCGGGGCGGCACGGGTCGATGCCCAGTTGCTGGTGCCACCGATGGAAGAAGCACAAAAGACCGCAAACGCCAGTCAGTAACGGGAAACATAAGCCATGAAAACCCACGGGGCCGTTGCCGCAGGACATGCCGTTACCGCAGATGCAGCCGCCCGTGTGCTTGACGCTGGTGGCAATGCCTTTGACGCGGTGATCGCCGCGATGTGGGCGGCCTGTGTGGCGGAGCCGGTTCTGGCATCGCTTGGTGGTGGTGGGTTTGTGATGGCGCGGCCCGCCGGGCAGACGCCACGGCTGTATGATTTCTTTGTCGAAACGCCGCTTGAAAAAAGATCGCGTGAAAACCTTGAATTTGAAAGCCGCCTTGCGACCTTTGCCGGTGGCGTGACCCAGGAATTCCATGGTGGCTATGGTTCGGTGGCAACGCCGGGTGTGGTGGCGGGGCTTTTTGCCGCCCATGACGATCTTGCCAAACTGCCGATGGTAAAACTGGCGGAACCGGCGATCCGTGCGGCACGCGATGGCGTCGAACTTGATGCCTTTCAACGCTATGTGATGGGGATTGTCGCGCCGCTTTTGGGTTTTTCCCGCGACAGCCGGAAAGCGTTTGGCAAGGCTGGCAAAACCGGTGCCGATGACTTTGAACTGCCTGATGCAGGGGTATTGCACCTTCAACCTGATCTGGCGGACAGTATTGAGTATCTCGCCCAGAACGGGGCAGATGGATTTTACCAAGGTGATATCGGTAAGGCGCTTGTAAGCGCATGTGCTGACCATGGCGGCTATCTGACGGCACAGGATCTGGCGGCCTATCGCGTGCTGGTGCGCGACCCGTTACTGGTATCCGGTCGCAAGGGGCGGTTTGTCCTGAACCCGCCGCCCGCATCTGGCGGGGTTCTGGTCGGGTTTGGGCTCAAGCTTGCGCGCGAAATGGCTTTGGGCGGCTTTGGGTCCGAGCGGCATCTGGAAGCGATATCGCGGATCATTCATGCCACGGGCCTTGCGCGTGGCGAACATGGTGCCAGTCCCGCCATCTTGGGGGACGAGCTTTGTGAACGCTATCGCTCAATCATCGGTGAACGTCCGCTTAGTCAGCAGGGAACCACGCATATCTCGGTCGTGGATGCGCAGGGTAATCTTGCGGCGGCAACGATTTCAAACGGATCGACGTCTGGGCGGGTTGTGCCGGGCACCGGGATCATGATGAACAACATGCTGGGTGAGGCCGATCTGTCGCCTGAGGGATTTCACAATTGGCCCTGCGGGGTTCGCATGACATCGATGATGACCCCGGCGCTTTACCTTGGCCAGGATGGGGCATCTATCGCGCTGGGGTCGGGTGGATCAAACCGCATTCGATCCACCATGCTGCAGGTGTTGCTCAATATCGATGCGTTCGACATGACCTTGCACGGCGCGATATCGGCACCGCGCATGCATGTCGAAGAGGATCTTTTATCGGTCGAGCCTGGATTCGATGGGGCATTGCTGGATGGTCTCAGCCTTGCCAATCAGCAGCGTTGGGATTGCGAGGATATGTTCTTTGGCGGGGTGCATGCTGCCAAGGTTGGTGACGATGGCAAGGCCCTGTCGGCCATCGGCGATGGACGGCGGAATGGTCATCAGATCGTTATCTGACCAGGCAAATAAGGCGGTTCAGCTTATCTGAAACGCTGAATGACGGCGAAAATCAGGGAAAAAATCGCAATCAGAATGATGGCAACGGTTGCAATCAACAGGGCCTGTTTGGTGCGCAATTCATAGGCCTGCTTGCGTTCGATATAGACGATCACATCGCGACGTAACTGATCCATTTCCGGTGCAACATCAAGACTGCTGAGATAAAGCTTGGCTCCGGCGCGTGCGAGAAGATCGTTGGTCTTGTTCATTTCGCGCGTAAACAAGGCAAAGCGTTCTTCGGTATCGGCCAGATCATCAAGGAGATCCGGGCCATCTTGCCCGGCCGACGCGATTGTAATGGTTGTACGGGTAAGGTCGCGCGCGTCATCCTCGATACATTGCGACAAGGATTTTCGCGGTTGATCGGATATGCATTCCACTTGTCGGTTGCCAAATTCTAGGAGCACGCGGCGCAGATGTTCCTTGAGTTGCTGATCAAGTTCGGAAATGCGCAGCCGGATATCACGCGCTGTTTCCCGAATGGTCGTATCATTCTGGTCAAGCGCCATGGTCGGCCAGGCGACAAAGATCGATCCGGCAAGGATAAGGGACAAAATGATCAGCAAACGACGCAAGAAAGAGGGGCTCCGAAGACGCGTTCCAAAGGCAATGGACGGCCATTCTGCGTCAACAGAGTTCCTATTCGGTTAATGGTCTTTGGGGAAGGTCGGTTGGGGAAGTCACTTCGGCCAGCGGCGATGCAGCCAAAGCCATTGTTCTGGACGCTCTCGGATCCAGGATTCCATGACAGCGTTGACCTCTGTCATGATTGCCAGAATGTCGGCATGCCGGTCACCGGTTTTGGGAACATCAAGGGCCGGATAGAATGTCATTCTGAAATGCGCACCGTTCAGACGTTCAACACGTACAGGGATAACCGGCGCATCATACTTGATCGAAAATTGTGCCAAGGCTGGTGCTGTCATTGCATCCCGGCCAAAGAAAGGCACAGCGATGCCATCTGCCATTTTCTGATCGACAAGCATGCAGGCACTGCCACCTTCTTTCAGAAAGCGGGTGAGTTTGCGTGCGCCATCCGGGCCTTTTTTGACCAGTTCGCCGCGGAACATTTTTCGGGCGCGTATGAAAAGGTTGTCGACCCAAGGGTTGTCAGGTGCCCGATAGACACACATCATATCCCGATCAAGAGCCGTTGGAATTGACATCGCGACTTCCCAGTTGCCGATATGCCCACTGAAATACAGCCCCGGATTTTCGCCGTTCTCTGCGAGACGGCCATTCTCGATCCCGACCACCTCTATGCGCGGGCCACCCGGACGCATTTTATGCAGATGCGGAATTTCACCGAGAGACCGACCAAGGTTGTCCCACATGCCAATGATGATCTGTTGGATTTCGTCCGCAGATTTTTCCGGAAACGCTGCTATCAGATTATTGCGGGCCTTTTTGGTTTGGCCGACCTTGGGGCCAAGGGTCCGCAGAAGCCAACCGCCAAAGTTTGACGCGACATCAATCGGCAACAGGGCAAACATCCAATAGGCCAGATACGCGCCGAACCCCTGAAGCGGGTGGGAGATGTATTTCTGACGCATTTTGTAAATTTGGCTGTTTTTATCCATCGGCAAGCACTGACGTCACGATTTTGGCGAGCTGTTCTGGTGCCTCAAACACCAGACGAATATCGAGACTGCTTATGCCGTCCCGTTCCGTCATTGGCAAGCGCATGAGATCTTTCTGCGTGGTGACAAGTCTGGCATCAAGCCTTGCGGCCTCGGCACGCAAAGCGACAAGTTCCTGCGGGGTAAAAGGGTGATGATCTGAAAAATCATGCGTTTGGACGATATGTGCCCCAGCTTGGCGAAGACTGTCATAGAACTTGGCAGGGTGGCCAATGCCGGCAAAGGCCAGAACGCGGGCCTGATCAAAATCCGCCCCGTTGATTGGCGCGACCACAGCCCGCAAAACCGGAACCGAGGCTGGAAGGCGAGTAATGAAGTCTGGTGTCTGATCGCCGATCAGAATGATGGCACGCACTTTTTCAAGGCCGCTGATCAGGGGTTCGCGCATGGGGCCGGCGGGCATGACGCGGCCATTGCCAATGCCATAGTTGCTGTCGATCACAGCAAAACTGCAATCCTTGATCAGGGTTGGATTTTGCAATCCGTCATCAAGAATGATCGCATTGGCACCGGCATCAACTGCCATTTCGGCGCCAAGGGCACGGTTGCGTGAAATCCAAGCCGGGCCATGCTGGGCCAGCAAAAGTGGTTCGTCACCAACTTTGTCGGCCGTATCAACGCCCGGATTGACGCGGTGCGGGCCTTCAAGCGATCCGCCATGGCCGCGGCTGACGAAATGCGGCGTGCGGCCAAGGCCTGTCAGAAGATTGTAAAGTGCGACCGCAGTCGGGGTTTTGCCCGCACCACCCACGGTGAAATTGCCGACGCAGAAAACCGGGCAGCCGGGATGGCGCGGCGTGGTTGTCAGTTTGCGAAAGCAGGTGCCCGCCCGCCAAGCAGCCGAGAGCGGGCTTAGAAGTTTGGGAATGACCCCGTCATGCTGCCAGAATTCCGGATCACGCATCACGGGCCTCCTCGATGCCCTTTTGCGCCAACAAGGGGCGCAAGGCATCAAGCGTTCGATCCAGCACTTCGGCCTTGGAGTTCGCGTAATCAAGTGCGGCTTTGGCGATTTTCCCTGCGGACTCAGGGTCGCGAAGCAGGGCGGCAACCTGTCGTGCAAGATCATCCGCATCTGTCACCGGGCGGCAGGCACCGTTCGCCAGCATTTCGGCGCTGATCGCGGCAAAGTTGCTCATATCCGGGCCGTGCAAAATGGCGCAGTTCAATCGTGCCGGTTCCAGCGGGTTCTGTCCGCCACCGGCAGACAGGGTTTTGCCCATAAAGACGATTGGCGCGATACGGTAAAACAGGCCAAGTTCACCCATGGTATCGGCAAGATAAACATCAGTGCCCGGTGTGATGTCGTGGCCGAGGCTTCGGCGCGAAACCTGCAGGCCCTGTGCGACCAGATCGGCCTCAATATCATCGGCCCGGTCGGGATGACGCGGCACGATGATGGTCAGCACACCACTATGATCGCGGGCGAGTTTTTTGTGAACGCCACCGGCAATATACTCCTCGCCCTTAAACGTGCTTGAGGCGAGCCAGACCGGACGGTGACCAATCTGTTCCTGAAGCTTGGCCAGATCAGTTTCATCGGCGGGCAGGGGCGGGGCGGCAAATTTAAGATTGCCAACAGCCCGGACGGATGTCGCCCCGAGACTTTCAAATCTTGCGGTTTCGTCACTGCTTTGGGTCAGGATGAGATCAAACGCGGAAATAACCGGCCGGATAAAGGACGGATAGCGTGAGTATCCCTTAAAGCTTTTTTCCGAAATGCGCCCATTGAGCAATGCAAGGCTTACACCGGCTTTCTTTGCCTTGGTCAGAAGGTTTGGCCAGAAGTCGCTTTCAAGCCAAAGGGCGACATCAGGTTTCCAGTGATGCAGGAAACGCGCGACACAAACCTGACGGTCAATCGGGACGAACTGGTGAATGACGCCCTTGGGCAAGCGAGCATGCATCATGGTCGCCGATGTGACCGTGCCAGTTGTCACCAGAATGGATGCCGACGGATAAAGACGACGGATCTCATCAATCACCGGCAAGGCGGACAGGGATTCCCCCACACTGGCCCCGTGGATCCACACCAGATGTCCTTTGGGACGGGCCGCACCCGGATGACCAAAGCGTTCACCAATACGCCCTGCGTCTTCCTTGCCGCGGTTTTTACGACGGTTGAGATAAAGGTTTAGCGCCGGACCAAGCAGGCGGGTTGCCGCGCGATAGGCGTAAAACAGGCTCATGACCCGGTTTCCCCCGCCGCGATGGCAGATCGCTTTTGCTTGGGCAGTTCATCGGGCGCAGCAGGCGGGATCACCGCAAGACCAAGTTCACGATCAGTTTCCTGGGTGAGCCTGGTCAGGGCGTCTTCAAGCTCGATCCGTTTGGCTTCCATGCCTTCGTCATCAAGCTTGCGGTCGACAAAAATCGGATCGCCCCAGTGAAAAACACCGCGTGAAAAGGGCAGGGGTAAAATGAAGCGATCCCAACTTTGAATGACCTTGCGGTTGGAAGCCGAATAGGTCAGCGGGAAAATCGGAACACCTGCCATGCGGGCGGCCTGAATGATCCCGTCGGATGCCCGCATGCGGGGGCCGCGTGGCCCATCTGGCGTCATGCCGACGACTTCGCCAGCTTTCAGCGCCTTAAGAATCTGGCGCAGGGCCGCGGCACCGCCTTTGCCCTTGCCGGTCGATCCGGCGATGGTCTTGATATCAAAGCGTGCAATCGTCCGAGAAATGATTTCCCCGTCACGATGCGATGAAATCAGCATGTTAAACGGGCGGTCCCCACCGACCGAGCGCCAAGTATAGGGCATCATCAAAAGGCGTTGATGCCAGAAGGCAACGATAAACGGTTTGCCTTCTGTCAGGTAGTGGGCCGGATGGTCACCACCTTTGGTGCGCCAGCGTCCTGTGGCACGCATCAGGCGCACATAAAACGCCGCCAGCCAGCACAGCGTGCTGCGCATTGTATCGCTTTTTATGATCCGTTTATGCCACTGCACGCCCGATATTCCCGAAGTTGTCCGGATCAGTTTCCGTTTTCTTCCGAGAATTGCAAGTTATAGAGGTGCGCATAAGCCCCTCCCAGTGCTAGCAATTCTTCGTGTTTGCCCTGTTCGGTCACGCGACCATTGCTGACGACGCAAATCTTGTCGGCATCAATGATGGTCGACAGACGGTGCGCAATCACAAGGGTCGTCCGGCCTTTCATCAGTTCGGCCAAAGCCCCCTGAATATGGCGTTCGGATTCCGTATCAAGGGCCGAGGTCGCTTCATCAAGCAGCAGGATCGGCGCGTTTTTCAGCATGGCGCGCGCAATCGCAATACGCTGACGCTGCCCACCCGACAGCTTCACACCATGTTCGCCGACAATCGTGTCATAGCCATGTTGGAGCTGTCCGATAAAGTCGTGGGCGGCGGCCTGACGTGCGGCTTGTTCGATCTCGGCATCCGATGCCCCGGCGCGGCCATAGGCGATGTTGGCACGCACCGTATCGTCAAACAGGGTGATTTCCTGGCTGACAAGTGCGGTTGCCTTGCGCAGGCTTTCAAGCGTCACATTGCGGATATCCTGACCATCAATGGTGATGGCACCCTGATCAATGTCATAGAAACGCGGGATCAGGTTGAGGATGGTCGATTTGCCCGCACCCGACGGGCCGACAAGGGCCACGGTTTCGCCCGCCTTGATATCAAGATCAATCTCGCGCAGTGCTGTGATTTCAGGGGTATAGGCAAAGGCAACGTTTTTGAAGTTGATGTTGCCACCCGAAACTGCGAGCTCCTTGGCTTCCGGTGCGTCCTTGATTTCAGGTTCGATATCAAGAACCGTGAAGACGCGCTGGGACGCAGCAAGGCCTTGCTGCAAGGTGATGTTGATATTGGCCAGACGTTTGACCGGCTCATAGGCCAGCAGCAACGCCGTGATAAAGGCAAAGAAGCTTCCGGGGTCGCTTGCCCCGTCGATCACGCGGTTGCCGCCATAAATGATGATCGCAGTGATTGCTGCACCACCAAGTGTTTCCATGATGGGGGAGGAACGCGCGCTAACCGTCGAGGCCTTGAAGCTCAGTTTGAAAACGGTTTCAACCAGCTTGCCCATGCGTGAACATTCATAGGGCTCCATGCCATATGCCTTCACGTGGCGAATGCCCTGGAAGGTTTGTTCAAGCAAGGTGGCGAATTCGCCAATCTGTTGCTGGGTGTTGGCAGATACCTTGCGCATGCGTTTACCCAGTCGCGCAATCGGATAGATCGCAGCGGGAAATACGGTAAAGGCGATGATCGCCAGCAACCAGTCCTTGTAGAACATGACGCCGACAAGGACGGTTGCGGTCAGAAGGTCTTTGCCAAAACCGGTCAGCGAGTTTGAAACTGCTGCGCGCATCGCGGTGATGTCGTTGGTAAAGCGCGTGATCAGCTTGCCGGTATTCGTGCTGTGGAAAAAGCCGATATCAAGGCGAATGACGTGCTCATACAGGCTGTTTTGCAGATCGGCCAGAATACGCCCGCCGACATAGCTCATCAAAACCGTCTGGCCATAGTTGGCAAAGCCTTTGAGGGCAAAGGAGCCAAGAACCGCTGCCCCGACGGGGACCAGCATGTTTTCCTTCTTGTTTATGAAAACATCATTGATGATCGGATCCATCAAAAGCGCGTAAAGGCCAGTCGCCCCGGCCATCAGAGCCATGCACAGAAGGGCAAGCAGTATTTTGCCAAGATAGGGGGCAACCGCATCTCGCACGATACGCTTGACCAGCGGCCAGGTACCCCAGTGTTCTGCAGTATGATCCAACGAATTCTTTGGCAATGATTTGATCCCGGCCTTCTTCGCCATTTCCAGATTGTATCGAATTGATACTATCGTTATGGATACGGCATCATAAAAGTAAAATACTCGCGCTGTTGCTAGCACGCTCGGACAAGGGCGGCAAGCTGCTGAGACGCTTTAACGGACACAAAAATGGTCTGCATAACAGCAGATTACCAACTGCGACATATAAGACAAATAAATGAACGAGCAACTCCACGCACTTGTCGAACGCACTGTGGCCCAAGGTGTCGGTGCACGGGTTTTCCCGCTGCGCTGGGATAACCGGCGCATTTGGGTCAAACAGGCAGTTCCGGCCAAACATAAAGTCTGGCACAGCGTTCAGCGCTTTGCGGCCAACATTACCGGTATTCCATTGTTGCGCCCGACCGTATCGCCCGGCGGGCAAAAGGGCCTTGAAAGCGAGGCTGCGACCTTGCGCAAGCTTGCCGCCCTTGGTGTGTTGGTCCCGGATCTGATTGACGTCGGTGAAAACTGGATTGCCATTGGCGATAATGGCCGCATCCTTAAAACCTGCATCGAAGATGATGTCGACAAGGGCAATGATGATGCCATCCGTCGTCATGTTGTCGACGCCGGTGCGGCCTTGGCAAGATTGCATGGCGAAAGGGTTGCGCATGGTGCGCCGTTGCTTCGCAACATGACACTGCGCGACGATCATCAGATCGGCTTTATCGACTTCGAAGAAGACCCGAACGCCCGCATGCCGGTGATTGATGCCCAGGCACGCGACATCTTGCTGTTTGTTTTTTCCATCCAGCGTGAATTTAAAAAACGTCCGGAATTGCTGCGTGCCGGATGGCAGGCCTATGTCGAGGCCGCTGGCGAAACCGCACCGCAAATGGTGCCGCTGCGCAAGGTGATCAGGCTGTTGCGCCCGGTCTATCTGATGCTCCGCCCGTTCCGTCGCTGGCTGGGCACGGATGCGCTCAACGGTCTTTGGGCATATCGCACCTTGCGCAAAAGCCTTTATCGCTGATCAGGCGTGCGGCCTATTGGGCTGGTTGCTCAACAGGTGCCGTGCCTGCCGCGGTTTCAGGCGCGTGATCCGGTTCTGCGACCGTTGATTTTGCCGTGCTGGTATTTGCCGCGTCATCCAGTGAAATCCGGGTTGCCTCAACACCATCAAACCCACCGGAAAACGGTGCCAGATTGTGCAGGAACTGGTTGGCCGAGTTGCGCCAGCTATATTGTTCGGCCAACGCGCGGGCATCGTCACTTTTAAGCTCCAACGCCGCCAAGGCGGCCTCGCGCAGGTCGGCATCAATGGCGCCAGCCTTGGTGCCGCGCACGATATCGGCTGGTCCCTGAACCGGGAAGACGGCAACCGGGGTACCCGATGCCAGGGCTTCAAGGATCACAAGGCCGAAAGTATCGGTCTTGCTGGGGAAGACAAAAACGTCGGCGGCGGCAAAGGCCGTTGCCAGTTCTTCACCGATTTTTTTGCCGAGAAACTGCGCGTTGGGATATTTGCCCTTCAGCTCATTTAGCTGCGGGCCATCGCCAACGACAAACTTTGTGCCGGGCAGATCAAGATCCAGGAAATGGCCGATATTCTTTTCCACCGCAACCCGGCCAACAAACAGCCAGTGCGGCTTTGGGAAATCGCCAAAGCTTGCGTCTGGTCGGGGGCGGAACAGGTCCAGATCGACACCGCGTGACCAGATTTGCAGGTTGTTAAAGCCCCAGTTGGACAGTTCCTGACGCAGGGTTTCGGTTGCAACCATGACGGATTGTGATTTGCCGTGGAAATGCTTCATGCCGCGATAAAGGATCGAAAGCGGCAGACGCCAGCGGGCATGAATATATTCCGGGAAGCGCGTGTGATAGGCGGTCGAAAACGGAATGCCACGCTTAAGGCAATAGGCCCGTGCGGCCTGACCCAGCGGGCCTTCGGTGGAAATGTGGATGGCGACGGGATGAAGGGCCTCGATCATCTTGGCCATTTTGCGTTTAGCAAAAAGCGCCAGCCGGATTTCCGGATAAGTCGGGCAGGGGATGGTTTTAAACTGATCGGGCGAGATGACATGAACGTCATGTCCCATCTCGCCCAACTCGCCCCGTACGGTTTCAAGGGTACGGACAACACCGTTGACCTGCGGATACCAGGCATCGGTTACGATCAGTATTTTCATGCAGTCTTTCCAATCGGTGCATCATTGCCCTTTTTCGAAGAGCCCGATGCAGAGTTGCCCGCTTCATGGGCGATACGAAACATGGAAATCAATTTGCCAAGGCCAAGCGACGGGGCGCTTGCCGCATCGTGACCAGGGCTTGAATGGCTCATCGCCATCTGGCGCATTTCGGCCCAGTGCAGCAGTTCAAGCTTGCCTTCCTTGTCTTCGACAAGGGCAGTACAGCTTTCAACCCAGTCACCATCATTGCAATAAAGCACATCACCGATCTTGCGTTTTTCGGCGTGATGGATATGGCCGCAGACCACACCATCCACCTTGCGTTTGGCGGCTTCGTGGGCGACGGCATTTTCAAAGTTGCAGATGAACTGAACCGCGTTCTTCACCCGGTTCTTAAGATAGGCCGAAAGCGACCAGTATCCGTAACCAAGGCGGCGGCGAACGCCGTTGAAATAGCGGTTGAGCGTGATGGCAAGGTTGTAGGCGGTGTCACCAAGGTAGGCCAGCCACTTGGCATATTTGACGACCCCGTCAAATTCGTCGCCATGGATGACCAAAAGGCGCTTGCCATCGGCGGTGACGTGGATATCGTTCATTTTAACGTCGACATGGCCAAAAGTCATATCGACAAACTCGCGGGCGAATTCATCATGGTTCCCGGGGACGAAGATGACTTTGGCGCCATTCTTTGCCTTCTCCATGATTGTCGTGATCACGGCATGATGACTTTCCGGCCAGTACCAGCTTTTCTTAAGGCGCCAGCCGTCAATAATGTCACCCACCAGATAATAGGTGTCTGCCGTCACTTCATTGAGGAAATCCAATAGAAGGTCTGCCTGACATCCACGTGTCCCCAGATGGACGTCTGAAATCCAGACCGTGCGGTAATGCGGTTGCAGCGTCATCGCTGTCATTGCCGCTCCTCCGTATCCTGCCAAAAGGATGGCTGGAATTCGACAGTTTGTCTTGCCGAATACTGTTCCAAGCCAGTATCGGTTTAAAACAAATCGTTCGATTATATAACCCGTTCACAGAAATTTCGCAGTTCTGTAAAGCAACTGTTACATGTTTTATTTCATATGGTAGGTGCTGTGAAAAATTTATTTCATTTTTATTTCGGAAGTGGGTCCAAATGACCGATGCGGATGTGACTGTCATCTTCAATCCACGTGCCGGTGGCAATAAACAGCGGTTTTTATCCCAGATATTGCAACATGCCGGCATCAAGGTGGAGTTGCTGCAAACCACCCATCCCGGTCACGCCCGCGAACTGGCCCGCAAGGTCCGTGCCCATCAACGTTTGTTTGTTGCCGGAGGCGACGGGTCCCTGAATGAGGCCTTAAACGGATTGCTTGATGCCCAGATTGACGGGCACGAGGTCCCGCCACTTGGCATTATCCCGCTTGGAACGGCCAATGTGCTGGCAGTCGAGGTTGGGCTTGAAATCCGGGCACGCGCGATTGCCGACTATATTAACAATCCCGGCATGGTCTGGGTGCGTCCGGGACTGGTTAATGGCCGGGCGTTCTTTTTGATGGTCGGCATGGGGGCCGATGCCGATACGGTTGCCAATGTTTCGCTGCGCCTCAAACGCCTGATTGGCAAGGGGGCCTATGTTCTGGAAGGCCTTCGCAACATCTTTTTCCCGCGTCATCGTGATTTTGAAGTCAGTATCGGTCGGGAAAATTATCGGGTGTCGGGCGTGGTTGTAACCCATGCGCAACATTACGGCGGGGCATTTGTCATTTCGCCCGACGCCAGCCTGACCGCCAACAGCCTTGATGTGGTGCTGATGCCGGGCAACGGTATCGGGGCCTTGTCACGTTATGGTCTGGCACTGACGCTTAATCGGTTGCATGCCCAAAGTGACGTTTCGGTGGTTCGGGCGGAGCGCATCACGATCACCAGTCATTGCGGACCAGCCCCGCTTCAGATTGACGGCGAAAGTGCCGGTAAACTGCCGTGCGAGATCAGCTTGTCCCCCTATCCTGTGCGATTGATGGTGCCGCCGGCTTATGCCGAACTGTCTTCGATGACCGATCACCCATCACCTGATCTGCTTCGGATCGCTGCAGATTAAAAGAAATCGCTTCCAAACTTCATTCCTCAGGCTGTCGGGTTGTCTTGGTCAAACGCCTGGATTTCTGCGCTTTATTACGCATCTTTGATGGAATGCTAGTGGGTTCTTGAAGTTGAACTTCTTTTTTCCAATTTAATTATAAGGGGATAAGTGCGTGCCCCCTCTCCGTTTGAGGATATTGGGCACCGAGACAATTCCGCTAGATCGCATCGGTGAGCGTAGATGGTTGTCTTCGCCTTACAAGGAGTTTGACGATGGTTTCGGGGTCCTCTGCTTTGGTTCTCAACTCAGGTGTGTTGGCTAACATGCGAATAAAATCAAAAATTCTGGCTGGTTTTACCGTGGTGCTGGCAATTCTGATTGCCGCACTTGGTTTCGCTTATTTCACCTTCGTTGCGGTGTCACATGATGTGGATGAGTACGCCCATTATGTCGAAGAGGCATCATTGATCGGCGAGATCGAGACGCAGTTCCTGCGCTTTAACAATCATGCGCGTGAATTTGCCAATACGGCTGATCCGGCAGATGCCGACGCCGTCTTTACCTATGCCAAGCAGCTTGAACTGATGCTTCAAGACGCGCAGTCGCAATTCATGGTCGAAGAACATCGCAATCGCATCGAACATATTGCGCATGAGCTTGATGTTTACCTTGAAAGCTTCACAGCCGCCAAAAGCCTGAGCGACGAATACCATTCCCTGATCCTGGATCGCCTTGAGCCGGACGGGATCAAGATCGTTGCCGATCTCGACAAGCTTGTTGCCCATGCGCAGAACACCGGCGATCTTGAGCTCCTCAAACGCTCAGTCGCGGCCCGTGAACATGCACTTCTGGCAAGGTTGTATGCCAATATCCTGATTGGCCGTCAGGATGACAGCTTTGGGGCGAAATCCGCCGATGAGTTTGCAAAGCTTGAAACCGCATTGGGGCAAATCGGCAATCAGCCGCTTACGGGTGACCTGAAAGCTGTGCTGGATGATGCCAAGAACCTGTTTGCTGATTACCGCGAAGTATTCGACAAGATCCGTGCCGATGAACTGGAAATTGTCGCCACGGTCCACGGGACCATGCGCGAAGCATCCGAGGGCATTATTGCCGATGCCGAGGCCCTGAAACAGGAACTGGCGGTGGCAGAGCACAACATCTTTGAAAAGGTCGTCGCCGAAATCATTCTGGCAGAAAAGGAAATCCTGATCGCATCAATTGGCGGTGCCGTTCTTGGAATGGTTCTGGCCTGGGTCATGGGGGATCGTTTGTCGCGTCCGATCACTGCGATTACGACCATCATGCGCAGGTTGGCGGATCATGATCTGGGCGTTGAAATTCCCGGACAGACCCGCAAGGACGAGATCGGCCAGATGGCACAGGCGGTTCAGGTGTTTAAAACCAACGCCATCCGCAATGACGAACTCGAAGCCGAAGCCCGTGCGCAGGAAGAACGATCCAAAGAAGAGCAGCGGCGGTTCATGAACCAGACTGCGGATAGCTTTACCAACAGTGTGGGCAGCATCATCGAAGCCGTTGCCGCCGCCGCGGTTGAACTTCAGGCAACCGCAACCGGTATGTCGCGTATTGCCACAGCCGCGTCCGAACAGACAACGGCGGTTGCATCCGCCAGTGAACAGGCAAGTGGCAATGTCGATTCTGTTGCCTCTGCGACCGAAGAGCTCAACAGCTCAATCGAAGAGATTAACCGACAGGTGATCTTCTCGACCGAGGTCGCCAAAAGAGCAGTTGATCAGGCCCGCGAAACCATGCGCGGTATTCAGGAACTGGTCGAGGCATCCAACAATATTGATCATGTTCTCAAACTGATTGCCGATATTTCCGATCAGACCAACATGCTGGCCCTGAATGCCACGATTGAAGCATCGCGGGCAGGGGATGCGGGCAAGGGATTTGCAGTTGTCGCCAACGAAGTCAAAACCCTGTCGGCCCAGACTGCCAAGGCCACTGAGGAAATCCGAGAACAGGTCAACAATGTTCAAAGTCGAACCGGCTTTGCCGCCAGCCAGATTGATCTGATCAGTAAAACCATCAGCGAAATGGAAGGCATTGTTGCCTCGATTTCCTCGGCTGTTGAGCAACAGTCGGCTGCAACCCGCGAGATTGCCTTTAACATCGAACAAGCCGCAACCGGTGCAACGGTTGTGAGCTCCAATATCGTTACGGTTTCTCAGGCCGTAACCGAGGCTGGCTCTGCGTCCAGTGACGTCTTGTCAGCTGTTAGCACCTTGTCTGAGAACTTCACTACCCTGAAAGGTGCCACTGACAGTTTTGTCAGTACCATTCGGGCTGCCTGAGCACCCGGATACCCGAAGTACCCAAACTTAAAACGCCCGGTCAAATCGACCGGGCGTTCTTTTTTTGATCAGTTGGCAATCAAAGGACGATGGGATTACTGCCCGGCCAGCGTCATGCCGTCAATGCGAAGGGTCGGGGCGTTGGTGCCGTATTTGAATGTCAGGTCATTGGCCGGAACAACGGTCTTGAACATGTCTTTGAGGTTGCCCGCTACCGTGATTTCCGACACCGGATAGGCCAGTTCGCCATTTTCAATCCAGTACCCCGACGCACCGCGCGAATAATCGCCCGTCACACCATTTACGCTGCTGCCGATCATCTCGGTAATGTAAAGGCCCGACTTGATATCCTTGATCATGTCTTCGGGCGAAATCGTGCCCGGTTCCATGTACAGGTTGGTGGTCGATGGCCCCGGCAGGCTTCCGGCCCCGCGCGATGCGTTACCGGTTGATTTCAGGCCAAGCTGACGGGCCGAACGCAGATCCATGATCCAGGTTTTCAGGACACCGTTTTCGATCAGATGGCGTTTCTGGTTTGCCACCCCTTCGGCGTCAAACGGTTTGGAACGCAGACCACGTTTGCGGTGCGGGTCATCAATGATGTTGATATGGGGCGCGAAGATTTCGCTGCCCATGGCATCGAGCAGGAAGCTGGTGCCACGTGCAATGGCGGAACCATTAATCGCCGATGAAAGGTGCCCGACGATAGATGCCGAAACGCGCGGATCATAGATCACCGGGACCTGCGCGCTTTTGACCTTGCGCGGGTTCAGACGACGCAGGGTTTTTTCAGCGGCCTTTTTGCCGATATCGACCGGATCGCGCAGATCGGTCGAAAAGACTGCGCTGTCGTAATCATAATCGCGTTCCATGCCTGTGCCGGTCCCGGCCAACACCGACACCGAAATATGGCAGCCCGACCCGGCATAGGAATTGGCAAAGCCGTTGGTGGCTGCAAGCGTGATCTGATGGCGGCCCCAACCGGCTTCTGATCCTTCGGAATTGGTGATGCCGTCGACGGAGCGCGCGGCCTCTTCACAGGCGCTGGCCCATTCGATCAGTTTGTCCTGATCAACCTCGCCCGGCTCGCACAGTTCAAGTGCTTCGACATTGAAGGTTTCGGCAAGTTCACTTGGGTCAGCAATACCGCAATAGGGATCTTCGGGGGCATTTTTGGCCATCGCAACCGCACGTTCGACCAATTCGGCAAGGGCGGCGTCACTGGTATCCGATGACGATACAACAGCCTGTTGCTTGCCAATCAGAACCCGCAGGCCAAGATCGGCCCCCTCGGAACGTTCAAGCTTTTCCATCTTGCCCAGACGCTGGGCAACCGAAAGCGATGTGCCTTCGACATAAACGGCATCGGCATCGTCTGCACCGGCCTTTTTTGCCTGTGCGAGAAGGTCATTGATGCGATCAAGTGTCATGTCGGTCTTGGGCATGGAGGCTCCCTTGTATCGGAATGTGTTTCTTACGTTATAGGGGGCACGAACGTTTTCGCATAGACCCGAAACAAAAAGCTGGTTTTGGTCTAAAATTCCTGCCTTGTTTCAGAGGTGGCAGGACGAGGGACGAATGGCAAGGCCCGGTCAATGACAGATTTCAAACGGCTTTCTGTTATAGTCAAACAAACAAGTGCTACTGGCGCCAGATAAACGGGAACGCAATGAACAAGCAGAAAATTCTTTCCGGGCTTAGTGTGGCTTGCCTGATCGGATTGCTCAGCCCTGCATTCGCAGATGACAGCAAGACTGTGATGAAAGGCTGGGATGAAAATGGTGTATGGGAGCTGAATGCGAATGGCGAAACCGATCCGGTTTCAAGCGCACAGTTCTATTCCGAAATGCGCAGGCAGGGCGGACAATATGCCCGAAATTACCGCCATCAGATGCTTGCCGGTGATTTTACCTGTGACGGCGTGCTTGATCGCATCGCCGGATGGGTTGACCTTGATAACCCTGATGGCCCGTTTTTCGCACTGTTGTTTGTGACCAACCATGGTGCCAAAGATCACAGTGAAATCCGTTACATTCCGTTCAAGCAGTCCGAGCAGTTTGCCCTTTGTGTCTTTGATGAAACGGCACCACCAGTGCTGAGCTGGCAGGAAAACAGCACTGAATACATGGCCGAAGTTATGGGGGATGCGGATATGTGCAATTTCGCCATCCGCGTTGATGATTTCATGTGTGATGCGCCGCAGTTTTTCTATTCCGAGAAGCCGGATGAAAATGGCGATCACTGGAAGTTTTTCAGAAATTGAGCTTGGTGTGGTTTCCTGATAAAGTATGCGCATAAATATGCACATGGAGCTTGCGTAAATGACCGCAGATGTCAAAGCCAAGCAGCGCAAGCCGACAAATGTCAGTCTTGATGCTGAATTGTTGCAAGAGGCCAAAAAACTCGGGATCAATATTTCGCGCTCAGCCGAGTCAGGTTTGCGTGATGCGATTTCGATGAAACGGGCTGAACTTTGGAAAGAGCAAAACAAGACAGCCCTTGAAGCCAGCAACAGCTATGTCGCGAAAAACGGCATACCTTTGGCCAAACATCGGAAGTTCTGATGGCCAAGGGGGATATTTGCCGTTTCGAGGATGGCTATATCGTCGATGTGCAGTCGGATCTGCTTTCTGATTTGCAGACACGGGTTGTCGTGCCCCTGAAACCAATTGCCGAATATGCCTTGCCAGCCGAGCGGCTAAATCCTGTAGTTCGGATAAGCGGCGATAACTGGGTTTTGCTGCCGCAGTTTATCGCGACGGTTGGTCTGGCAGAAATTGGTGAGAAAGTTGGTGAGTTCGAAGATAGTTTCGTCCTCACCAACGCACTCGATATGGTCTTTCACGGCTTTTAGCGATCAGTCCCGCCAGATTTTCTTGCCTGTTCCGGGCAGGCCATAGCGTTCCCATTTCTGATCGACACGGTCGATGATGTCATCATCCATATAGATCTTTTCGCCCCATTCACGGTTGGTCTCGCCGGGCAGCTTGTTGGTGGCATCAAGGCCAAGCTTGCCACCAAGGCCCGAAACCGGGGATGCGAAATCAAGGTAGTCAATCGGGGTTTCGGTGACGGTTGTGATGTCACGCACCGGGTCCATCCGCGTCGAGATCGCCCACATGACATCCTTCCAGTCACGGACATCAATGTCGTCATCCACGACAATGACGAATTTGGTGTACATGAACTGCCGCAGGAATGACCAGACGCCCATCATCACGCGCTTGGCGTGACCGGCATAGGCCTTCTTCATCGAGACAACCGCGATGCGATAGCTGCATCCCTCTGGCGGCAACCAGAAATCAACAATTTCCGGGAATTGTTGCTGCAAAAGCGGCACGAACACGTCATTCAGTGCTTCGCCCAGAACCGATGGTTCATCTGGCGGACGGCCGGTGAAGGTCGACAGATAAATCGGCTTTTTGCGCATGGTGATGGCAGTCACGGTAAAGACCGGGAAATCTTCGACCGAGTTATAATAACCGGTGTGGTCGCCATACGGTCCCTCGGGCGCATATTCATCAAGCGATACATAGCCTTCCAGCACGATCTCGGCCGTGGCCGGAACCTTGAGCGGGACGGTTTTACAATCGACCAGTTCGACCTTTTCACCGCGCAGAAGGCCAGCAAACTGATATTCAGACAGGGTATCAGGCACCGGGGTGACAGCGGCAAGGATCGTGCCCGGATCAGCGCCAAGAACGATGGCGGCAGGCAGCGGTTCACGCTTTTCCTGTTTCCAGCGCGCATGATGCTGCGCGCCGCCGCGATGTTTAAGCCAGCGCATGATGGTTTTGTTTTTGCCCAACACCTGCATGCGATAGATGCCAAGGTTAAACACATCGCGCTTGTCACCACCCTTGGTGCCCGCACTTGGCCCCTGGGTCACGACCAGCGGCCAGGTGATCAGCGGGCCGGGCTCGCCGGGCCAGCAGGATTGCACCGGAATTTTCGAAAGATCGATGTCATCACCCTGAAGGACCACTTCCTGACACGGGGCCTTCGAAACCGTTTTGGGTTTCATCGCCATTACGGTTTTGGCCAGGGGCCACATGGAGAAAGCTTCGCGGATGCTGGCTGGTGGCTCGGGCTGTTTGAGGAATGCCAGCGTTTCGCCGACTTCGCGCAGTTCTTCGGGTTTACGGTTCATGCCCGCCGCAACACGATCAACCGTGCCAAAGAGGTTGACCAGAACCGGCATGTCATATTTTTTGCCGTCATCACCGACAACATTTTCAAACAGAACAGCAGGACCACCTTCGGCGAGAAGGCGCGTCTGAATTTCTGTCATTTCAAGGTTAGGGGAAACCGGTTCTGTCACGCGGACAAGACGACCGGTTTTTTCCAGCGCATCCATGAAATCGCGAAGGGAGTTGTAAGGCATGGCCACCGCAATCTGTCAAAAAGGTTGCCTCACGGATTAATACGGAGCTTGCCCGATGTCCAGCATCCACTGCCATCTGCCTTGTCAAATGGCTGTGGATGCTGGTCCGGGAAGGTGCCTAGCTTTGGGTGTAATATGCAACAACGCCATCGTTATCTACGGTGGCAAGCTGGCCCGACTTGGTCAGTACCCTAGTGCAATCGTCATCAACGTTGTCATTTTTGTTCCAAAGGCACAGATACTGGCCTTCTTCGATGGTCCACAGTTTCTCTGTCATACCGCGTTCAGCATCCTCATCCACCCATGTGATCGAGGCGACACCATTGTCAAAATAGGTCACGCTGACATTGGTTTCTTCTTCGTGATCACGATAAGAAAAGGTCTGCCCGCTAAGTGCCTGGATTAATGATGTTCCCGCAAGTGGTACATATCCCTCGGCGACCACAGAAGTCGCTGCTTCAGCCATTTCTTCGCTTTCAATGTCGATATTCGAGGCGGTGCCATTTGTTCCGCATGCCGAAAGCGACAGGGCTGCAACCATTGATGCCATGGTTACCAAAGCAATACGGCCAGGCTGTTTGAAGTTCTTCATTTCGCGTTCCTTTTCCTGAGTTCTCCTTGAAATTACTATCGCCACTCACGACCTGACGACAGAAGAGCGAAAGACAAGCATGAAAGGGGAAAAGGCCTGTCCCTGACGCTTATGCGGCAACCAAAAGGCAAGTTTGACAAAATTGAAGCTGTCAGAACGTGTCATGTTTCGCTATACAATTGCCGCAGACAGGAGTCGTTCAGAACCACCCTGAACGATAGATCGCACAACCTATCACAAGCATGAAGGACGCACAGATGGCCAAGTACTGGGTTATCGGGGGCACCTATCAGGATACCGGTTTTGATGCGCCAATTGGCGAAGAAACCAAAGTTGGTCCGTTTGGCAGCTTCGAAGACGCCGAAAAGGAATGGTCGAAAATGGCCTGGCAGTCGGTTGATGACGCGAATTCGCGGTATCGGATCGAACGCCTTGAAGAATACTGGGTTGTCGGTGGCGAATATGAAAGCACCGACTTTGAAACCCCGGTTGGCGGTGAAGAAGAACGTCATGGCCCGTTTGCCACGTTTGGCGATGCAGAAAAGGCATGGTCGAAACTGGCATGGCAGCATGTTGACGACTGCAATTATCGCTATCGTGTCGTCGAAGGCTAAGCCGGACGACCAATATGTTTTCGATATCTGATGCGCATATGATCACGGATCCCGTGTTGCGCGACCAGATCGAACAGCATCCACGCGCGCAGGACCTCCTGCCCTATTCTGCGCCGGACCACGACTTTCTGTTTCGTGGTCGTGACGTGGTTGCGATCGAGCCATCAGACGTCGCGACTGCGACAAGGGGCAGGACACCGGTTCTGGCCGTCGGGTCCAATCGTGCGCCGGTTCAACTGACCCGAAAATTCACCCATCAGAACCTGTCAGATGAAATTCCGGTGACCCATGGCTGGTTGGCACATCATGATATTGTCTATTCAACGCACATAACCGGATACGGCGCGGTTCCGGCAACGCTGGCACCATCACCGGGTACGCGCGTGCGTGTTTCGATCACCTGGCTGACGCCGACACAACTTGCCCATATGCATGTCACGGAATCCGTTCCGGCGCACTACACCTATCAGCAACTGCATGGCGGTGATCTTGATCTCGATTGCGGGGTCACACCCGATCACATCGGCATGTATCAATCCGCGCGTGGGCATGTTTTTGATCAGGGCGCGGTGTTTGCCTTGTCTGCGATTGAGGCCAGAGATCGCCGGTTCACATCCCTTGATCAATGGGAAATGATGGCACTTTTCGCCAAGCGTGCCGGGCAAGTCTTTAGCCCCGCATTTGTCCTGCGTGTCATTGACGATCCGGCTTTTCGCCGTCTTGTTGTCGAACAGGATTAATCACGGTCCGGCAAAAGCTGCCAGATGCGGGTGAACTTGGTGTCGGTGTCCTCGACCGCGACATCGACCGGCACGTCATAGGTTTCAAGTTCGTCGATGTTATGTGTCGGCGCATAGGTCCGGCCGGGGTCGGCCAGGATGACCTTGGTGCCAAGGCGGGCCTCAGTCATCAGCCACTGCAAAACGGCATTTGCCATGTCCTGCTGATAACAGACGTCGCCGGCAAAAATCACATCCCAACGCTTTTGCGGGGCCGACGTGCCAACCAGATTTTCGGTCGTCGTCGGGATTTCAACACCATTATGTTTGGCGTTCAGCCTTGTGGCGGTAATCGCCACCGGGTCGATGTCGTTGGCAAGGATTTCTGCGGCATCAGAACGGACGCAGGCAATGGCCTGCATGCCGCCACCACAGGCGAAATCAAGCACCCGCTTGCCGCGCACCAGTTCCGGGTGGTCAAGGATATAGCGCGTGATTGCCTGCCCACCGGGCCAGGCAAAGGCCCAATAGGGTGGCGGGATATCAAGCACACCCAGAATATCCTCGGTCGCCTGCCAAAGCGGGGTGATGTGGGTTGCCAGATACATCTCGATTTCCGGTGCCAAAGGCACGCGGGCCGGTACGGTGAATGTTTCGATCAGATCGGCAAATTGCGGATCGTCGACATCGGGCACCAGTGCATCGGCGAAGACATTTACGCTCATTGGCGGTTTACCTTGAAAAGGGGGTATCGGGTTATGCGTTCGCAATCAGATGCGAAAGCACGATGGCAGCAAGTACCAGTAATCCGTAATCGCGGTTGGATCTAAACCGCTTCAGACAATTGGCCGCGTCGTCAAGCTTGACGGTGGCAACCTGCCAGCCAAGGTGAATGCCCGCCAACCCCAGCAAGACAAAATAGGACCAGTGCAAACCGGCCAGCATCCCCGAAACGCCCAGCAAAAGCGTGGTCATGGTATAGAACCCCTTGGCCCATTTCGGCGTCGCATCGCCCAAACGCAGTGCCAGGGATTTCAGGCCGATCTTGGCATCATCATCCTTGTCCTGATGGGCATAGATGGTGTCATAGCCAAGCGTCCAGAAAAATCCCGCCGCATACATGGCAATGGCGGCTGGCTCCACCGTGCCGGTCACAGCCGCCCACCCGACCAGCGCGCCCCAGTTAAAGGCAAGGCCAAGGCAGGCCTGCGGCCAATAGGTGATCCGCTTCATGAACGGATAGGTGATGATGATCGGGATCGAACAGATGCCGACAATGATCGCCTCGATCCGGAATTGCACCAGAATGCCAAGTCCCAGCAACATCATGAAGCCAAGGAACAGCAAAGCCTGCCACACCTTGACCTGACCACTGGGGAGCGGGCGGGTGGTGGTGCGTTCGACCTGACCATCAAAATTGCGGTCGGCCAGATCGTTGATCACGCAACCGGCACCCCGCATGATCACGGCGCCCACCCCGAACAGCGCCATCATGATGACGATCTGTTTGGTGGTGATGGCATCGGTTAACCCGCCTGCCATGGCGGTGGACCACCAGCAGGGCAAAAGCAAAAGCCAGGTGCCAATCGGGCGATCAAGGCGCAGAAGTTTCAGATAGGGCCGCACAGCTTCGGGCATGAAACGATCGATCCAGCCATCCTTTGGCATATCGTTCTTGCTGGTCTGTATTGGCTGGTTGACCTGTGTCATAATTGGCCTATCTGATAAAAAACCATTTCAAGATGCCGTAAAACGGCTTTGGGGACCTCTATGACTGCTGATGCCACGCGCGCCCGCCAACGCCTTTTCGTTCGGGATCCTATCACGGCTGATAGTGAAATCGAACTTGCTCCCGAACAGTCTCATTACCTCGAACATGTCATGCGCCTCAAGCCCGGAACACCGGTAAAAATTTTTAACGGCCTTGATGGTGAATGGCTTGGCACGATCAGCGAGCTTCGCAAAAAGAAGGGGCGGGTTACGGCCGAGCAGCAATTACGCGAGCAAGGTCAGGAGCTTGGACCGACTCTTGTCTTTGCGCCGATCAAAAAGCAGCGGCTGGATTTCCTGATCGAAAAGGCGGTCGAGCTTGGCGTTGAAAAACTTCAACCCGTCATCACCCAGCATGGCATCACCGATAAGGTGCGCCTTGATCGTTTGCAGGCACAGGTTGTTGAGGCGGCCGAACAGTGTGAACGCCTGACTGTGCCTGAGGTTTGCGAGCCTGTGCGTCTTTTGGATTGGGTCGCAAATCTGCCGGAAAATCACCGTCTGCTATTTTGTGATGAAACAGGATCGGGGTCACCAATTGGTGAAGTGCTAAGTCAGCTATTGGCAAAGGGCGCTGGCTCGTTTATCGACAATACCAATGTTGTTAACCATGCAATCGTGATTGGACCCGAGGGCGGCTTTAGCGCCGACGAACTTGAACGTATCCGCAAACAGCCTTTTGCAACGCCTGTTAGTCTTGGCCCGCGCATCCTGCGTGCGGAGACGGCAGCGATTGCTGCATTGACTGTGTTTCAGGATCGCATCGGCGATTGGTCTGCCCGACCAGTTACGAGAGATTAGGGGAAGCCCTTATGACTGTCAGCGCCTCCACTGGTGACAGCCCGGTAATTGAAAGCCGGCGCCAGCTTGTCGAATGGTTCGAGTCCGGCTGTACGCCAAAAAAAGACTGGGCCATCGGCACCGAACACGAAAAATTCGCCTTCACCCGCGATGATCTTCGCCCCATCCCCTATGAAGGGGAACGCGGGGTCAAAATGCTGCTCAATGCCCTGGCCGAACATTATGACTGGGAACCGATCATTGAGAACGGCAATGTCATTGCACTGACCAAGGACAAATGTTCTGTCTCGCTCGAACCGGGCGGACAGATTGAACTTTCAGGTGCGCCGCTTAAAAACATTCACCAGACCTGTGGTGAAGTGCACACCCACCTGCACGAAGTCCGCGAGATTTGCGACGGGCTTGGCATCGATATGCTGGGTGTCGGCCATAATCCGAAATGGAAACGTGAAGATATCCCGTGGATGCCCAAGGGCCGCTACGAGATCATGAAAAATTACATGCCCAAGGTCGGAAACCTTGGGCTGGACATGATGCTCAGGACCTCGACCATTCAGGTCAATCTGGATTTCAGTTCCGAAGCCGACATGGTCAAGAAATTCAGAACGTCTCTGGCGCTTCAGCCAGTGGCGACCGCCCTGTTTGCGGCGTCCCCGTTTGTTGACGGCAAGCCAAGCGGCTTCTTGTCGGCACGGTCGAACGTCTGGACCGATACCGACCCGGATCGTTGTGGCATGTTGCCATTCGTGTTCGAGGACGGTTTTGGCTTTGAACGCTATGTCGACTACATGCTCGATGTGCCGATGTATTTCGTCTATCGCGACGGCAAGTACATTGATGCAGCAGGCAAGTCGTTCCGTGATTTCATGGATGGCAAACTTGATGTTCTGCCCGGTGAACGCCCGACCATGAATGACTGGTCTGATCACATGACGACGGCGTTTCCGGAAGTGCGGCTTAAGAAGTTTCTTGAAATGCGCGGCGCCGATGGTGGCCCGTGGAAACGCATCTGTGCGTTGCCGGCCCTTTGGGTTGGTTTGCTTTATGATGATGCGGCCCTTGATGCCGCATGGGATCTGGTCAAGGACCTGTCGGTTGCCGAGCGTGAAGCGCTTCGCAACGATGTTCCGCGCACTGCCCTTGCCACCCCGTTCAAAAAAAGCGGCACGGTTCAGGATCTGTCAAAAGACGTTCTGGCGATTTCCCGTCAGGGTCTTAAAAACCGTGGACGCATGGACAGCTACGGCGACGATGAAGGCCATTTCCTTGATAGCCTTGATGATGTCGCACAAAGCGGTCGCACCCTGGCAGAGGAATTCCTTGATAAGTACGAAACCGAATGGAACGGCTCGGTCGATCCGTTGTTCAAGGAATACGCCTACTAAGGCCAACGAATACGCAATAAAAAAGGGCAGTGAATTCACTGCCCTTTTTTGATGTTTGCAGGTTGCTCGTTTTGAAGGTTACTGCGCAGCCCGATCAAGCCGGGTTTGGGCGGCAAACCATTTTTCGATGGCATCGACCTGATCAGGCTGCATCCCGAGGCCAAGTTTGGTCCTGCGCCACAGAACATCTTCTGGGCGACACGCCCATTCATTGGCCATCAGGTAGCGGAGTTCCGCTTCATAAAGGTTCGGCGCGACTTCCGGGCCCAAATCGCCAAGCGATGTTGCTGTACCAATGATTTTGCGGATTGCCGTGCCGTAGCTTCGCACCAGCCGATACAGCAATGCGCTTGGCAACCAGTCATAGGTTGCCTTGGCCTTGGCAAGGAACGCATCAAAATCGCCGTCGGGCATGTCGCCACCGGGAAGGATGGCATTTGCCGTCCAGTCCTTCGCATCGTTGCCCAGAACCGGGGCCAGTTTTTGCATCGCATGTTCGGCAAGCTTGCGATAAGTCGTGATCTTGCCGCCATAGATGGACAGGATCGGTGCCGAACTTCCGGTATCGCCGGTATCAAGATCGAACACGTAGTCGCGGGTTACCGCCGACGCATTGTCGTTCTTGTCATCATAAAGCGGTCGCACCCCGGAATAATCCCAAACCACGTCCTTGCGGTTAAGCGGTTTGGCCAAATA
This sequence comes from Thalassospira profundimaris WP0211, assembly GCF_000300275.1. Classification (GTDB taxonomy): domain Bacteria; phylum Pseudomonadota; class Alphaproteobacteria; order Rhodospirillales; family Thalassospiraceae; genus Thalassospira; species Thalassospira profundimaris. The sequence goes on from NZ_AMRN01000009.1 coordinate 67,791, forward strand.
GCCATTCACCAGATCCAGCAGATAGTCGATTTCCTGATCGCTGATTTTGACCTGTGCCGGATCGCCGTTATAGGCAACATCGGTGGTGCCGATCAGGGTATAGTCCTGCTGATAGGGGATGGCAAAGGCAATGCGCCCGTCGCCATTCTGGAAGATATAGCAATGATCATGGTCATGAATGCGCGCAACCACAATGTGGCTGCCCTTGACCAGTCGAAGACCGGCGGCCTTTTTGCCAAGCCCGGCATTTTCGACCATCTCGGTGACCCACGGCCCTGCGGCGTTGACCACGGATTTTGCACTGACCGATTGCGGGGCACCATCGGGCCCGATCAGTTCGGCATTCCAGTGATCGTGATGACGCACCAGTGATGCACATCTGGTGCGGGTTCGGATATCAGCCCCACGTGCCTGTGCGTCCTGTGCATTGAGGACCACAAGTCTGGCATCATCCACCCAGCAATCGGAATAGGAAAAACCGCCGGCGTAATCAGATTTCAACGGTTGGCCTTCCGGCGTGCCGTTAAAGGAAACCGCACGTGATCCGGGCAGGCGTTTGCGCTTTGCCAGATGGTCATAAAGAAACAATCCGGCACGCAGCATCCATTTCGGACGCAAGCCCCGGTGATGGGGCAAAACGAACGTCAAAGGCCAGATGATATGTGGGGCAGCAGCCAACAGAACTTCGCGTTCCTGAAGTGCTTCGCGCACCAGACGGAACTCGTAATGTTCAAGATATCGAAGACCGCCATGGATGAGTTTGGTCGAGGAAGAAGAGGTGGCCGAGGCAAGGTCGCGCTGTTCGACCAAAAGAACAGAAAGCCCGCGACCGGCGGCATCACGGGCAATACCAGCCCCGTTGATGCCGCCGCCAACGACCAGAAGGTCGTAAGTTCCGGTCACGTTAGATCACCTTTTTACGCAGGTAAGCTGAAATGGCTTCGCCAATAATGACCAGACCAATGATTGCCAGAAGGATCGTGGCAACCGTTTGCCATGCAAAAGTATCAATCGCCCCCTGAAGGATGATGCCGATACCGCCAGCACCGACCAGACCCAGAACCGTACTTTCACGCAGGTTGATGTCCCAGCGCAGGATGGATACGGCAAAGAAGGTCGGCATGACTTGCGGAATGACACCATAAACCAGAATCTTGAAGCGCGATGCGCCAACGGATTCCAGTGCCTCGATCGGGGCACGGTCGATTTCCTCGATTGCTTCGCCCAGCAATTTGCCAAGGAAGCCAAGCGACCGGAAAATGATGGCCAGAATACCGGCCAAAACACCCGGTCCGAACACAGCCACAAACAGCAGCGCCCAGATGATGGTGTTGACCGAACGCGATGACACCAGAATGAACCGGCCAAGCCAAAGTGTGAAACGGTTCGGCGTGGTGTTCTGGGCTGCGATCAGTGCAATCGGCAGGGACAGGAACACGGCAAAGAAGGTCGCAATGGTTGCGATATTGACGGTTTCCAAAAGCGTCCAGCCGATTTCCTGCCAGCCTTCAAGTGATGGCGGGAACATGCGGGCAAACAGATCGCCCATCTGTTCCGGCGCATCCCAGAGCCACGGCCAGATGATATTGATCGTCGACAAGGACCAGACAACGGCCAGCGCGACCAGTGCGGTCAGGCCATAACGCCGCCAGCGTTCCTTGGTGGTGTAGCGGGACCATTCGCGGTTGGCGATTGCTTCCGGTCCGGTAGGTTGTGTGGTGGCTACCATAGGTTCCTCCTGATCCGGCCGCTGATGGCCTCGCTGACAAGGATCACACCGATGATGCAAAGGGTAATCGCCAGCGCAAAGTCATAGTCGTAACGCCCAAAGGCATTAAGAAGGGTCGATCCGATACCGCCCGCACCAACGATGCCAACAATGGCAGAGGCGCGCAGGTTGCTATCAAGCTGATAAATCGAAAGACCGATCTGACGGGGCATGATTTGCGGGATCACAGCATAGAGAAGGGTGACGAATGTCGCCCCGCCAGCAGCACGGATCGCCTCGACCTGTCCCCAATCGATTTCCTCGATCCGTTCGGCCAGCATTTTGGCAACGAAACCGATGGAATAGACCGTCAGCGTCAGAATACCTGCCAGCGGGCCAAAGCCGACAGCTTTGACAAACAGGATGGCGACAATGACCGGGTGGAAGGAACGGGCAACGATGATCACGCCACGCCCGATGGTATAAAGCCATTTCGGTGCGATATTTGACGCCGATGCAAAGGCAATCGGAACGCTGAGTGCCAGACCAAGCAGGGTCGAGACAATGGCGATCTTGATGCTTTCCATAAAGCCGTCAAACAGCAACTCGCCACGGATAAAGCTTGGCGGGAAGGCGCCCTTGAAGATGCGGATCGCACGCGGGACACCGTCCTGGATGCGCTCCCAGTCGAATGGCAGGGTTGTGATGGCCCACCAGACATAGGCAACAACAGCAATCAGAAGACCCCAGCGCAACATCGGGTTGGCAATAAAGGGGGGCTTCTTCCATGTGCGGCCCGTTTTTTGAACGGTGCTGCTCATCGTGCGGCGACCTCACGCAGGTGGGTGCTGCTTTCGGCGTCGCCGCGTTCTTCGGCGGGCACACCGGCATAGATATCGTCCATGGCGTCATTGGTCAGGTCGACCGGCTCGCCATCGAAAATAATGCGGCCAAAGCGCATGCCAACGATCCGCTGGGTATATTCCTTGGCTTCGTTGACGTTATGAATGTTGATCAGAACCGGCAGGTGCAGCTCGGATGCGAGCGCGCGCAACAGTTCCATGATCTGACGCGATGTTTTCGGATCAAGCGATGCGGTCGGTTCATCGGCCAGCAGGATTTCAGGTTCCTGCATCAGGGCGCGGACCACACCGACACGCTGGCGTTCACCGCCGGAAAGTTCATCGGCACGTTTGTCGGCATAATGGGCGATCCCGACGCGTTCCATCAAATGAAAGGCGCGATCAATGTCTTCCTGCGGATATTTGCGCGTCACTGCGCGCCATGCCGGAAGATAGCCAAGGCGACCGGATTGGACGTTTTCCATCACCGTCAAACGATCAATCAGGTTGAAGCCCTGAAACACCATGCCGATGCGACGGCGTGCCAGACGCAGTGCCTTGCCTTCAAGCTTGGTCAGTTCCGTGCCATTGAGTTCGATGGAGCCCGAAGACGGTTCGACAAGACGGTTGATACAACGCAGCAGGGTACTTTTGCCCGCACCTGATGCGCCGATGATGGAAACAACACTTTCGCCCGGCACTTCAAGGTTCAGGTTCTTCAACACTGCCTTTTCTTCGCCATAGCGTTTTACAAGTTCTTTGATACGCAGCATTGCGTTACCCCGAATGAAATGGGTGGCACAGGGCCTGCCAAGGCAGGCCCTGCAAAGTTCGGATCGATTGGAAAATCAGGAATTACTTCAGGTTGTCCGGGGTGTATTTCACACCGTTGGCAGCCTGAATTTCGCGGATAACCGCCCAGTCTTCCTGATAGGTGATCGGCAGGAACTTCGACACACCCTTGAATTCTTCACCAAGGGCGGTGCCCTTCATGTCAAAGGTAAAGAAGGCTTCCTTGATCTTTTCGACCAGTTCCGGCTTCAGGTTGTAGGCATAGTTGAACGAAGTGGTCGGGAAAGGCTTGCTTTCATAGATGATTTTGACTTCGTTCGGATCATAGAGATCGCGCTGGGCCATACGTTCGACAACTTCGGACGCGACCGGGGCGGCGTCATAGTCACCGGCGACAACGCCCAGGATCGACTGATCGTGCGAACCGGAATAGACAACTTCGTAATCCTGTTCAGGAACGATGCCCTGACCCGGAAGCAGTGCACGCGGTGCAAGGTTGCCCGAGTTCGAGGTCGGCGAGGTATGGGCAACGCGTTTGCCCTTAAGATCAGCCGGGGTGTTAATACCGCTGTCGACACGGGTGTAGAGCTGAAGCGTGTAACCAAAGCGGCCATCATCCGCACCCATCAGGGCAAACGGAACCGCACCGGCAAGGTTGACGGCAAACGGGGTCGGGCCGGTCGAGAAGCCGGCAACGTGCAGGCGGCCTGAACGCATGGCTTCGACTTCTGCCGAGTTCGACTGAACGGCAAAGAAGTGAACGTCCTTGCCGGTGACTTCTTCAAGATGCTGCAGGAACGGGTCCCAGATGTCGGCATAAACCGCCGGGTCTTCGACCGGGGTATATGCAAAGACAAGGGTGTCCGGATCGACCTGCTGGTCTGCGGGCGGGGCATCGGCAACAAGGTCGCCGTCCATGTCGCAATACATCGGGTCAAGATCGCCGCGTGCGATGCAGTCATCTGCCGCCGCGGCCGGGGTGGATGCCATGCCGACCATGCCGATTGCGGCAAGGAGGGTGGTGAGCTTTAAGCTGTCGGTTTTTTTCGGAATTGAAAACACTGTTTTCGAACCTTTCTTCCCTGTGAATGACGGCTTTCCGCCGTTTTTGAATGTGGTTTTGTTGTTTTTATTGTTGCTTTAATCAACATTATGAATTTGAAAAAGTTGGAAAATCAACACAAAACTGTAACAAAAGGTTTCGCTCAGGATTGCTAAGATGCCTGCTATTGGCACAAAACCGGCCATAATTGAGGGGGATGTGGCTTTGCGTTTGGGAAAAAAAGAGCGGCAGCGTCGTATTCTGCAAGAGTTACAGGTTCACCCTCATGTGAGAGTTGCCACACTTGCAGAGCGATTCGATGTTGCAACCGAAACCATCCGCCGTGATCTTGACGCGCTGAGCCGCGATGGATTGATCAAACGCGAGTTCGGCGGCGCATCGGCCCGACCCATGGGCCATCAGCCCGATCTGGCAGAACGCCAGTTATCGGCGGTGGCCGGGTTTGAACGGATTGGCATGCTGGCGGCCGACATGGTGCGGTCCGGCGATGTGGCAATGATTGATGCCGGATCAACCGTGGCCCAGATTGCGCCGTTTCTGGCAGCCCGCACGACAAAACTGCCACGTACGTTTCTAACCAATTGCTATGCGGTGGTGCATGGCATGGCAGAACTTGCCGATCATGACGACGTTTTAATGTGTCCGGGCCAGTTTGATCGTCGTGAAAACGCGGTCTATGGCAATGATACCGTCGAATATCTGCGCCGTTTCCACGCCAATATTGCCTTTATCGGGGCATCGGGAATTTCGCGGCAGGGCTTTAGTGACGTCAACCGCCGGGCGGTGGCCGTTAAACGCGCAATGATGGAACGATCAGACGAAACTTGGCTGATGGTTGATCATACGAAGTTTGATCAACGCTATCTGGAAAATGTCGCCCCGCTTGAGGCCCTTACCGGCATCATCACGGATCGCCGACCCGAACCGGAATTCGCATCCCAGCTTGAACGGGCGGGAATACGGCTTTTGGCGTGGTGCGATGAAAAACATGGTCTGGCCTGAACCGACTGGCCTGAACCGATAAATAGATCCGTCAAACCGCAATTTGGTCGCGGTTGAGTTTGCGTTCGTCCTGATTCCAAACCATATTTCCCGGCACAGCGCGTTATTGTGTTGAATGCCGGGTTCCCGCCCCGGTCAGTTTGTTTCTGACACGGAGGATTATGATCGTGACCAATCCAGTGACCACCCGTACCGAACAGGACACCATGGGCGAAATTGATGTGCCTTCTGATCGGTATTGGGGGGCGCAAACCCAGCGATCCAGACAGAATTTCCGCATTGGCGGTGAACGCATGCCAGATGCGTTGATCAAGGCGTTCGGGGTCCAAAAACTGGCCGCGGCGCGCGCCAATGCCGCCCTTGATAATCTTGATCCCGAATTGGCCAAGGCGATTGAGGCCGCCGCATCCGAAGTGGCCGAAGGCAAGCTCTTGGATCACTTCCCATTGGTTGTCTGGCAGACCGGATCGGGTACCCAGACCAACATGAACACCAATGAAGTCATCGCCAACCGGGCGTGCGAGATTTTGGGCAAGCCGATGGGCAAGCGCGAACCGGTCCATCCCAATGACCACGTTAATCGCGGCCAGTCATCGAATGACAGCTTCCCGGCTGCCATGCATATCGCCGCCGTGGTCGAGATCGAGGAAAAGCTGAAACCCGCCCTTAAGCACCTGCGCACGACCCTGGATGCCAAGGTCGAAGCATTTGGCGACATTGTCAAAATCGGCCGCACCCATATGCAGGATGCGGTGCCCCTGACCCTGGGGCAGGAATTTTCCGGTTATGCCGCGCAAATCGCACTCGGGCTGGATCGGATCGACGATGCGCTTAAACGCCTGCGCAAGCTGGCGCAGGGCGGCACGGCCCTTGGTACCGGGCTGAATGCGCCGGATGGTTTTGATGTCGAGTTTGCCAAACAGGTGTCAAAGATCACCGGGCTTGAGTTTAAAACGGCGGAAAACAAGTTCGAAGCACTGGCCGCCCATGATGCCTGTGTCGAGATGTCGGGTGTCATGAATGTGCTGGCGACGTCGCTGATGAAAATCGGCAATGATATCCGTCTGCTTGGATCCGGGCCGCGTTGTGGTTTGGGTGAACTTGTCCTGCCCGCCAACGAACCCGGATCCTCGATCATGCCGGGCAAGGTCAATCCGACCCAGGCCGAGGCATTGACCATGGTCTGCGCGCAGGTGATGGGCAATCATGTTGCGGTCACGGTTGGTGGTTCGAACGGTCATCTGGACCTTAACGTGTTCAAGCCGGTTATCATTTATAACCTTCTGCAATCCATCCGCCTGATTGCCGATGCATCGGTCAGCTTTGCCGATAACTGCATTGCCGGGCTTGAGGCCGATCAGGAAAAGATCGCGCATTATGTCGAACAAAGCCTGATGCTGGTGACCGCCTTGGCACCGCATATTGGCTATGACAATGCGGCGGCGGTGGCCAAAAAGGCGCACAAGGAACGCAGTAGCCTGAAGGAAGCCTGCATCGCGCTTGGTTTCCTTGATGGTGATCGTTTTGATGAGCTGGTTCAGGCCCGCGACATGATCTGATGTGATGTTTTAAAGCATCGAAAAACAAGGCCGGGCGCGATGCCCGGCCTTGATGTTTCCGCATCATGAAAAGTGTGAAGACGTCAGGACGAAACAGACCCCCTGCAATGATCAATGTCATTGCAGGTGTGGTTTAAATCGGGCATATCCAACCCATGATCACGTGCAATCGCCATAACCGCCGTTCGGGCGGAATTTCCCTGCGCCGTGTCGTTCAGACATGGCTGGTGGCGTTTGTTGTCCTGTTTGCGGGTGTCACCCAGTCCGGGCTTGTCCCGGCATTGCTCAGCGGGCAGGCCACCGGTATTGCGACCGCATCCGCAGCGGAAATTGCGCCAGGTGGTGATTACGTTCTTATTTGCACCCCGGCGGGCATCAAGCTTGTATCTGCTGATACGCTTGATGGTGTCGTGGCATCAAATGCGTCCGGTCAGGCTGACGAAATGCCGGCCCACGCGTTTTGCCCGCTTTGTGCAAACCATCATGGGGCGATGGCGGCGATTGATTTGCCCTATGTCGCGCCAGTGCCGGTCATTCATGATGTCAGCTATGCCAAGGCGGTTGCCTTTGTCGCGGTCAATGACATCCCGCGCGGTCGCCATTCCCGGGCACCCCCGGTTTCCATCTGATTTCAAAGACTGATCAAAACACGATTACTGAAATCGCTGACCTGCGGATGCAGGCTGCTTATTGGATGGAATATCATGAAAAAGCTTTTTGCAATTGTTGCGACCGTGGCGTCGCTGTTTATCGTCACCAACGCCTTTGCCGCCGATATCGAAGTCAAGGATGCCTGGGCCAAGGCATCCAAGGGCATGGTGCGCAATGGGGCGGCCTTCTTTGATGTTGTGAATACCGGGGCTGCCGACCGCATTGTTAGCGTGCGCAGTGACCTTGCAGAACGCACCGAACTTCACACCCATATTATGGAAAACAATGTCATGAAGATGCGCCAAGTTCAGGGCGGCGTTGACGTGCCGATGCATGGCTCTGTGCAGTTCAAACCGGGCAGCTATCACGTCATGTTCATTGGTCTGAACAAGCCGCTTGAAGAAGGCGAGAAAATCGACATCACGCTGGAATTCGAGAAGGCCGGTGATGTGCCTGTGACCATTGATGTTCTTAACACCATGGCGATGGGGCCGAACGGTGGTGCCGGCATGGGGCATGGTCATGGCAAGATGAAAATGAACAGCAACTAAGGTTGCGCTGCCACTCAATATTCAAAGGGGGAAGGTTTGCGCCGACCCCCTTTTTTCGTCATGATGGGACAACCAAAACGGTCGGTTACAGGGAGCCCATTATGTCTGATGACATCACTATTGACGATCTGATCGCCAAGCTTGGCCTGCAACCCCATCCGGAGGGTGGCTATTACGCCGAGACCTTCAGGGCGTTTGAAACCTGTAATCCCGGTAATCGGTATCTGGGGGTGCGCAGCACGGGAACGGCGATCTATTACCTTCTGACGCCAGATACTTTTTCAGGCATGCACATCCTGACCAGTGACGAGATTTTCCACCACTATATTGGCGATGCCGTCGAACAGCTTCAGCTGTTTGAGGACGGCACCCACAAGCAGGTCGAGATCGGCAAGGATTTGCTGGCCGGGCAGAAACCGCAAATGGTGGTGCCGAAAAATGTCTGGCAGGGGGCGCGGCTTAAGCCCGGTGGCAAGTTTGCGCTTTTGGGCTGTACCGTTGCGCCGGGCTTCGAATTTGCTGATTTCTCCATGGGCAAACGCGCGGCACTGACGACGAAATGGCCCGCCGCGTCCGAGCTGATTGCAGCATTGACGCGCGACTGAATTTCAGGCGAAAGTACGTCGTCACCAACTTGGGGTTGTTTGGTGTGGCCACCAACCCCGGAATACAGGAATAGCCCCATGCAGCTTGACACCTGGCTTCTTTTTGCCGGGGCGGCAATCGCGTTGGCGATGGCCCCCGGTCCCAATAATCTTCTCGCGATGTTCAATGGCGCGCGGTACGGCGTATCGTCTGCTGCCGTGGGCGGGATTGGCCGTATTGTTGCCTTTGCCCTGATGATTGTGGTGACTGCGGCCGGGCTTGGTGTTGTGCTGGCCGCCAGTGAAACGGCCTTCCTTGTGATCAAATGGGGTGGCGCGGTTTATCTGGTCTGGCTTGGTCTTAAAAGCTGGTTTGCCAAGGTCAATGACAGTGATGAAACGACTGGCCCGGTCGAGCTTATGGTCAATCCGGGGCCGTTTAATCTGGCCAAGACCGAGTTCCTGACCGCGATTGGCAATCCCAAGGCGATCCTGATCTTTACGGCCTTCTTCCCGCAATTCCTTGATCCGGCGGTGGCATACGGGCCGCAATTCACCGTCATGGGCGTAACATTCATTGCCATGGAAACGAGCGTCTTGCTGGCCTATGGATTGTTGGGCGGGCAGGTCAAGGGCCTGATCAAGTCAGCCCGACATATGCGGATGCTCAACCGTGTATCGGGCACGCTTCTGGTCGGGGCGGGTGTTTTGCTTGCACTCACCGACCGGTCACGCACGACGGCGTAATTCAGGCAGATATCCTCAGAAATGCGCAGGGGCGCAGCTTTGTTAAAAGCGCGCCCCCTTGCTCCCTTGTCTACCTGGATAGCTGTTAGGCTTTCCGGGCGATCGCCTGTTGTCAGGCGATTTCTTCGACCCGATGACACGCCACTTCGCGGCCCTCGAAATTGCGCAGTTCCGGGCGAACTTTTGCGCATTCCTCGGTCGCAAACGGGCAGCGTTTATGGAACGCACAGCCCGAGGGCGGGTTGATCGGTGATGGCAACTCGCCGGTCAGCGGTTCTGCCTTCACGCGTTGTGTCGGATCGATCTTTGGTGCCGATGCCAGAAGCGCCCGTGTATAGGGGTGCAGCGGCTTGGCAAAGATCTCGTCAGTTGGTCCCTTTTCAGCGACGCGACCGAGATACATCACCATGACGTCATCTGCAATATGTCTGACGACAGAAAGATCATGCGAGATGAAAACATAGGCGACATTCATCTCTTCCTGCAGGTCCATCATCAGGTTCAGAACCTGTGCCTGCACCGATACATCAAGGGCCGATACCGGCTCGTCCGCGACGATGACTTTCGGTTCAAGGATCAGGGCACGGGCAATCGCGATACGCTGACGCTGACCACCGGAAAACATATGCGGATAACGCTGATAGAATTCCGGACGCAGGCCAACCTTTGCCATGGTGGCATGGACGCGTTCTTCACGTTCCTTGCGGCCAAGGTTATCCATGTTCAAAAGAACCGGCTCGGCCAGGATCTGGCCAACCTTTTTGCGCGGGTTCAGCGACCCATACGGGTTCTGGAAGATCATCTGAACGGTGCGGCGGAACTGCTTGGCTTCCTTGTCAGACAGATTGCCAACGGCATTGCCATTCAGTTTCAGCGCGCCCGAGGTCGGCTTTTCGATCAGGGTTAGCTGACGGCCAAGGGTCGATTTGCCGCAACCGGATTCACCGACAACCGCAAGGGTCTTTTGCGATTCAAGCGTAAAGGAAACCCCATCAAGTGCCTTGACCATGGCACTGGGTTTGCCAAAGCCACGATTGACCTCGTAGTGACGGACAAGATCATCGGATTCCAGAAGCGGAACACCGGGTTTGGTATCCAGAAAACTCATTACACAGTCTCCCCGGTGGTCGTATCAGCGGTCAGGCCGGTCGGCTGGCCCTGATCATTTAGCGGATAGAAGCAACGTACATCGCGGCCATTGAAGTCGGTGACCTCCGGGCGCGCTTTCACGCAGTGGTCATTGGCATAACGGCAACGCGGTGCCAGAAGGCATCCCTGCGGGCGGTCATACTGACCGGGAACCACGCCGGGGATGGTGCGAAGACGGTCATGGCCCTCGGATCGTTCCGGTAGCGCTTCGAGCAGTGCCTGCGTATAGGGATGGCGCGGGGCAGCAAAGATGCTGTCAGCCGGGCCGCTTTCAAACAGCTGACCGGCATACATCACCTGAATGCGGTTGGCGGCCTCCGACACCAGTGCCAAATCGTGGGTGATCAGGATCAGGCCCATGTCGCTGTCTTCTTGCAGTTTCAGCAACAGGTCGATGATCTGGGCCTGAATGGTCACATCAAGGGCCGTGGTCGGCTCGTCGGCAATCAGAAGGCGCGGGTTGCAGGCAATCGCCATGGCAATGACGATACGCTGGCTCATGCCGCCCGACAGCTGATGCGGGTAGGCGGTCATGCGCGACTTCGGATCGGGAATGCCAACCTGGTTTAATAGATCAAGCGTGCGTTCACGGCGTTGCTTCTTGTTGCCGCCTTCATGGACCTTAAGGGCCTCCATGATCTGGGCTTCGACCGTGAAGCACGGATTAAGAGCCGACATCGGGTCTTGAAAGATCATGGCGATGTCTTTGCCGGTGATCTCGCGGCGGCGTTTTGCCGGCATGGTAATCAGATCCTGACCATCAAAGGTCAGGGCATCTGCAGAAACGCGACCGGGAAAATCAATCAGACCCATCACGGCAAGCGATGAAACCGATTTACCCGACCCGGATTCCCCGACGATGCCAAGGACTTCGCCGCGATCAACAGAGTAGCTTACGGAATCAACAGCACGAAACGGCTTGTCTTCGGAGCCGAACTCGACTGTCAGGTTTTTTACTTCGAGAAGAGCCATGACTTACCGTTTCATCTTGGGATCAAGGGCATCGCGCAGGCCATCACCCATCAGGTTGAAGGCAAGCACGGTGACAAGGATGCAAAGGCCGGGGAAGGTGATCACCCACCAGGCGGAGCCCACAAATTCACGGGCCTCGGACAGCATGGTGCCCCATTCCGGCAGCGGCGGCTGCGCGCCAAGGCCAAGGAAGCCAAGGGCGGCAGCGTCAAGGATTGCACTTGAAATACCAAGCGTACCCTGCACGATCAGCGGTGCCATGCAGTTCGGCAGGATATTGACGAACATTTGGCGAGTATGACCGGCACCGGCAATCTGCGATGCGATAACATATTCCTTGTTAAGTTCGGATACGACCGAGGCACGGGTCAGGCGCACATAGTGCGGCAACTGGACGATGGCGATCGCCAGCATCGCGTTTTCAAGCCCCGGGCCGAGGATGGCAACAATCGCCAGCGCCATCACCAGGCTGGGCAGAGCCAGCATGATGTCCATCAGGCGCATGACAGCGACTTCAACCCAGCCACGGAAGTAACCGGCCACCATGCCAAGCACGATGCCTGAAACCATTGACAGGATGACAACAAACACGCCGATTGAAACCGACAATTGCGCGCCGTGGATCAGGCGAGACAGGATGTCACGGCCAACCGCATCGGTGCCAAGAATGTAGCGGGGATCGGCACCTTCCATCCAGATTGGCGGTTTCAGAAACGCAGCACGGTCCTGTGCAATCGGATCATAAGGCGCAACCCATTGCGCGGTCAGGGCCAGAAACAGAATGATCGCAATCACGATCAAACCGACATAGGCACCACGGTTCTTTCTGAAATAGTCCCAGGTCTCGCGCAGCGGGCTCGGCGGAGCGCCGACGGGCTCAACGGCTGCTGCGGACGGGGTGGTGTTCTCGCTCATCTCACAGCTCTCCCTAGCGCTTGTAACGGATACGGGGGTTAATAATCCCGTACAGCAGGTCGACGATCAGGTTCACGGCCATCACAAGGAACGCAATCATCAGAATGCCACCCTGAATGGTCGGATAGTCGCGACGGTTCATAGCTTCGATGATCCATTTGCCGATGCCCGGCCAAGAGAAAATCGTCTCGGTCAGGATCGCACCGGCCAGTAGCACGCCGACCTGAAGGCCGATCACCGTGATCACCGGGATCAGGGCATTGCGCAGCGCATGCACCATGATTACCCGCATCGGCGCCAGACCTTTGGCGCGTGCAACGCGGATATATTCTTCGCCCAGGACTTCCAGCATCGAGGAGCGCGTCATACGCGCAATCACCGCCATCGGGATCGTCCCCAAGGCCACAGTTGGCAGGATCAGGTGACTGAATGCGCTGGCAAAAGCGCCTTTCTCACCACTCAGAAGGCTATCGATCAACATGAAACCGGTGACCGGTTCAAAGAAGTACATGACCGAGATACGCCCCGAAATCGGTGTCCAGCCCAAGGTGGTCGAGAAGAACATGATCAGAAGCAGCGCCCACCAGAAAATCGGCATCGAATAGCCTGTGAGGGACAATGACATCGTCAGGTGGTCGATCCACTTGCCGCGATGGATAGCGGCCAGAACCCCGAATGGAATCCCGAATATCACCGCGAACAAAATGCCCATGGTGGCAAGTTCGACCGTTGCCGGGAACAGGGTCAGAAATTCGTCAATGACAGGTTTTTTGGTGACGAAGGATTTGCCCAGATCGCCTTGGAATACGCCTATCAAATAATCGAAATACTGGACAATAACCGGCTGATCAAAACCGTATTGTGCCTTTAGTTCTGCGTATCTGACTGCATCGACGCCACGTTCGCCGGCCATCATCAGAATGGGATCGCCGGGAATAAGACGGATCAGGAAAAATACCAGAAGGGTGACACCGAAGAAGGTCGGGATGATGTCCCCCAAACGGCGAAACAGGAATCCTAGCATGCCATCGGGCCTTTTTATCTCCGGACGGTTTGTCCGTCCGGACGTCTCTCTCATTTACGAAATTGCAAAGAGGCCCGGAAAACCGGGCCTCTCTGATCAGGTTTTGATACGCTTATTCAGCGAGGTCTACACCGTAGAAGATGTGACCACCGAACGGATCGATTTTGTAGTCAACAACTTCGTTACGGATCGGCTCAAACACGATGGAGTGTGCAATGGTTGCCCACGGTGCTTCGCGTTTGAAGACCAGCTGAGCTTCTTCGTACAGACGGGTACGCTCGAGAACGTCCGCAGTGGTTTTCGCCTGCTGAATCAGGTTATCGAACTCTTCGTTGCACCACTGTGCACGGTTCGACCCGCCAACAGCGTCACAACCCAGAAGGACTGCGAGGAAGTTGTCGGGGTCGCCGTTATCACCGGTCCAACCGAGCATGAAGGTACCCTGTTCACCTTTTTTGGTGCGCTCAAGGTATTCACCCCACTCGTAGGATACGATCTCGGCGTTCACACCAATTGCAGCCCAGTCAGCCTGAACGAGTTCAGCCATACGGCGTGCGTTCGGGTTGTAAGGACGCTGAACCGGCATTGCCCAGATGTCAGTGGAGAAGCCGTCCGGATAACCGGCTTCTGCCAGCATGGCTTTGGCTGCTTCCGGATCATACGGGTCATCAACGGTGTCGTTGTTGTAAGACCAGATGGTCGGCGGGATCGGGTTTTTCGCTGCCGAACCAGCACCCTGATAAACACCTTCGATGATGGCATCTTTGTTGATTGCCATGTTCAGTGCTTTACGGACTTTCGGGTCAGTGAACGGCTCTTTCGCGGTGTTGTAACCGAGATAACCGACGTTCAGACCTTCCTGGCTCATCAGGTTGATGTCGGCATCTGCTTCCATCGCTTCGAGATCAGCCGGGTTCGGATACGGCATGACATGGCATTCACCAGCTTTCAGCTTCTGGTAGCGAACGGTGCTGTCCGGGGTAATGGCGAAGATCAGGTTATCGATTGCTGCTTTGCCTTCCCAGTATTCCGGGAATGCTTTGTAACGGATAACCGCATCTTTCTGATAGGCAACGAGCTGGAACGGACCGGTGCCGACCGGGTTCAGGTCAACTGCTTCCGGGGTGCCAGCTTCCATCATCTTGTCAGCATATTCAGCCGACAGAACAGAAGCAAAATCCATGGCCATGTTGGCGATGAACGGAGCTTCCGGGCGGTTCAGAACGAACTTGACGGTGTAATCGTCAACTTTGACGATGTCCTTGACCAGGTCCGGCATGGACATGGCGTTGAAGTACTCATAAGAGCCACCGGAAACGCCATGATACGGATGATCTTTGTCAAACTGACGCATGAAGGTGAAGACCACGTCATCCGCATTGAAATCACGGGTCGGGGTGAAATCTTCGGTGGTGTGGAATTTCACGCCCTTACGCAGGTTGAAGGTGTATTCCAGGCCATCAGCCGAAACGTCCCAGCTGGTCGCAAGACCCGGAACGATGGTGGTGGTACCGCGCTTGAACTGTACGAGGCGGTTGAAGACCTGACGCGAAGATGCATCGAAGGTCGTGCCTGCGGTGTAAAGCGACGGGTTGAAGCCTTCCGGGCTACCTTCCGAGCAATATACCAAGGTTTTTGCCGAAGCGGCAGTCGGAGCAGCAAGTGCGGTGGCTGCAAGCAGGCCTGCACCAAGTGCCACTTTGACGAAATTCGCTTTCATTAAATGCCTCCCTCAAGGCTGGTCCGAGCAAATCAATGCTGTCCGCGTGACATATGATCCGGTCACGTTTGACAGCATATTTTGCAACGGACGAGGTTTACCCGATCCAACAGGTATGAATGTTGGCAATCGACGAGGGAAAGTATCAGGGTTTCTGCGTATCGTCAACGGTTCCTGCGGGATTTTACGTAGTGCGACCGCAGGTTCGAATGATGAATTTAAGTCAAGTATTTGTTATTTTTATGAAATTCACTGTCCGGTTTCATCATTGCAGCAGTGCATTTTTTTCAAGGCTCGGCGGGTGAAATCGGTAAATCACGTGTTTAAAATGTGCTTTTGAACGATTCATATCTTATTGAATCATAATGATTCGTTTGATTTCACCCGGCCTTTTTGCCTCAATTTCTACCCTAGAGTGGTATTAAGTTTGGTGATTTGCACGATATCCGCGTTCCACGCCGCAACAAATCGATAAACATCCGCGCCAAGCGATGGCCAACCGTGGAACATCAGGCCGGCATCACGCAATTTTCCGGCAAGATCCGGGGACATTTTGACAAACAGCTCATTGCCCTCTGCCGCATGCGTAAGTGACGCGCCCTGTTTGATCAGGACGTCGGCAAGGGCCTGCGCTGCTGCGTTGGCGTGGGCGGCATTTTTCAGCCAGACATCATCCTTGATATAGGCCAGAAGCTGGGTCGCCAGATAGCGGTGCTTGGAATGCAGATGACCACTGCGTTTGCGCGCCTGCTCGATCCGGGGTTTCAGGCTGGTGTCAAAAAGAACAATCGCATCAACCGCTATGGCACCATTTTTGGTCGCGCCAAAGCTGAGGGCATCTACGCCGGCCTTCCAGGTGACATCTGCCGGATGGCATTTGAGATGTGCCATCGCGTTGGCAAACCGCGCCCCGTCCATAAACAGGCGCAGATCATGCTTGCGGCAGACCTCGCCAATCGCCTTGACGTCATCAACCGTGTAAACCGCACCAAGTTCGGTCGCCTGTGTGATCGCCACACATTCAGGCGACACCGAATGCACACCGCGATCAACCAGACCGCTGACAAAACCATCAAGGCCATCTGCTTCAAGCTTAGCCGCCGGGCCATCCATCGGCAAAAGCTTCGCGCCGCCCGTGAAGAAGGCAACGCCGGTGCTTTCATCCTCGTTGATGTGGGCTTCGTGGTGGCAAACCACCCCGCCATAAGGCGAAACAAGCGCAGACAAGCTGATGCAGTTTGCAGCAGTACCTGTTGCAACCGGGATGACGGCAACTTCCTTATCAAACAGCTCGGAAAAGGCAGCATCGAGTTGCTGACTGAGCGCGTCGCCGCCATAGGCCGGTGCATTGACAGACGCGTCCTTTGTCAGGGCTTCCAGAATTTCCGGGCAAAAGGGCGATACATTGTCCGAGGCAAAATTCATCTTAAATCTCGTCGTTTTTTTGGTGGCATTGGGGCGGTGATATCACATGCAACTGGGCGGCATGGCAAGGCTGCGCTATTGACCAACGGTTTCCGGCAAGGCTTCGATCATCTTGATCGGACTGTTCCAGGCACAGACAAACCGATAGGCATCCAAACCAAGAGACGGCCAGGGGCGGAATACAATACCCGCTTTGCGGAGCTTTTCTGCCAACGCATTGGTCATGTGAATAAACAACTCATTCCCCTGGGGAACAAAGGCTGGCTTTGCGCCCATGCTTGAAAGGGACTTGGCAAGTGCCTGTGCGGCCGCGTTGGCATGACGGGCATTGCGCAGCCATAGGTCATTTTCAAGATAAGCCAGAAGCTGTGCAGCAAGATAGCGATGCTTGGAAAACAGATGGCCTCCGCGCTTGCGGTTCTGTTCTGTTTTGCGCCGGAGTTCCGGATCAAACAAAATAATAGCATCAACAGCCAACGCACCGTTCTTGGTGGCGCCAAAGCTCAGGACATCAACACCGGCTTTCCATGTGATTTCAGATGGGTGGCAATCAAGGGCGGCAACCGCATTGGCAAAACGCGCCCCATCCATGAAAAGCCGCATATTGTGTTTTTGGCAAACCGACCCAATCGCCTGAATTTCGTCGACGCTGTAAACGGTTCCGAACTCGGTACTTTGCGTGATCGCAACACATTCCGGGTCAACCGAATGCATGCCGTTTGAAACATGGTTGTTCAAATAGGCATCCAGTGCGTCGGCTTCGATCTTTGCCGATAGCCCGTCAATCCCCATCAGCTTTGCCCCGCCGCCGTAAAAGGCAACACCTGTGGATTCCGTGACATTGATATGGGCGTGGTGATGACAGACCACGCCGCCAAATGGCGACACCAGCCCAGAAAGCCCAATGACGTTGGCCGCCGTTCCGGTTGCAACCGGCACGACGGATACATCACGCCCGAACAATTCTGAAAAAGCAGCATCAAGCTTTTGGCTTTTGTCATCCGCGCCATAGGGCAGGGCGCTGGCATCGCTTTCGGCGGCGATAGCCGCAAGGATTTCCGGACAGATCGGGGTGACATTGTCAGATGAAAAGTTCATTGGGGCCTCAAAGGGATGACGTAAAAAGGCGCGCAGTTTGGCAAGGCAATGCTGTTTGGTGGTTGGCCAAGATTGTTTGGATTTTGCGTGCTTGGCAAGTCAGCTATTTGCTGGTGGCGATGAATACGCCATCCCAATCGGCTGGTGGGGGCGTTTCTTTGAACAAAGCGATGCGGCTGGCGTAAAGATCATAAAGGTCGCCAAGCTTCGCAAAATCGCTTGATGTCTGCTGGCATTCTGCGATCAAATTTTCGGCCTCATCCCAGTTTCGGGCGCGATAGGCCGAAAGCATGGCCGCGTGCAAATCGGCGAAGTTTTTGAACTGCGCTGATGCCGCCATGTCCTTATCGCCCAGCAGGGCAAAGACATGCAGTGCTTCGCTTTTGCCCTTAACGGTGATCAAATCGAGTTCGATCAGTGCGAAATCATTACCAATCCGTTTGGCAACATCCTCACCCAGAACGACATCGACGCCATAGTTCTTTGATTGTCCCTCAAGCCGTGACGCCAGATTGACCGCATCGCCCAGCACCGAATAATCAAAGCGCTGATCCGATCCCATATTGCCAACAAGACAATCGCCGCAATTGATCCCGATGCCGACATTGAGCGGCAGGAAGGGCTCATTGGCCTGTTCTGCTTCCTGTTTGCGCTCGTCATTAAGCTTTATAAGCGCATGTCGCATCGCAAGCGCGCTGTCACAGGCATTGTGGGCATGGTTTTCAACATCAAGTGGCGCATTCCAGAACGCCATGATGCAGTCGCCCATATATTTATCGATCGTGCCCTCACGGTTCAGGATGCAGTCGCTCAGCGGTGTCAGAAGCCGGTTGATCAGGCGCGTCAGGCCTTGTGGATTGGATTTGAAACCTTCGGATATTGCGGTAAAACCGCGGACATCACAGAACATCAGGGTCATGTCACGGGTTTCCCCGCCCAGTTTCAGACGCTCGGGATGTTCGGCCAGCTGTGCCACCAATGCCGGTGACAGATAGTTGGCAAAGGCGGCCCGCACCTGCCGGCGTTCGCCCTCGGTCCGCATGAAACCAAGAGAACTGGTTGCAAGATAGACGGCTGCCAAACCGACAATCGGATAGAGCGGATCGATAAGGACGAGTTTATGCGAATAGGCCCACCAGGAAATGCCAATTGCGCTGGTCGCAATCGCCAGACCAATTACCGCTGGCCACACCGCACCAAGTCGTGGGACTGCCAGAATAAAAAACATGCCGACGATCAGAAGGACCAGCATTTCGACTTCCGCCGCCCAATAGGGACGGGTCAGGAAATGCTCAAGCAGCATCTGTTCAAGCATCTCGGCATGGACTTCGACCCCCGGGATCACGCGATCAAGCGGGGTGGAGCGCAAATCAAGCAACCCGGCCGCACTCGTCCCCAGCAGCACCATTTTATTTTGCAGGATGTCGGTTCCGACTGATCCGTTGAGGATATCTGTCGCCGAAAGATATCGGTCTTGCTGATGGCCGGTGAAATGCACCCACATATACCCGGAGCGATCCGTCGGGATGGTCAGGGCACCAACGCGAACGGACGCGATGCCTTCCGAGTTGGTCCAACGCGTACTGCCGCTCGCCCCGGACATCCGCACCAGCATGGTCTTGGGGGCTTTCTGTAAAACGCGCAACATCTCAAGGCTGAGTGTCGGGTAAACTGGCTTGCCAATGCCTGGCTGTTCATGATCGATGGCGGCCATCAAAGGCACACGCCGTACAACCCCGTCCTGACCCGGCGAAACATTCACCAGCGCATTGCCGGTCGCTGCCGCCTCGATAATATCAAGGTTTCTGGCTGCACTTGGCAAGACCGGAACGAAATCCGAAAGCGTGCGACCTGCTTCGCCAGCTGCACTGAAATTCCCGACCTGGCGGGGAAGGGCATCAAACTCACCATTGCGGAGCTGAACCGCAGTGACCACGTTTCCAGTACCCTTGATGAACTGGGCAAATAGCTGATCGTGATCGGGCAGGGCCTTTGCCATTTCCGCAATACGATCACGTTCGGTGCTTTGCGGCCAATCGTCAATCACACGGGATGGGGATGTACGATCAGGCTCGGCAAAAACCATATCAAAGCCAACGACACTTGCCCCATTGGCGCGCAGGCGATAAAGCAACTCCGAGAGTTTCGTACGCGGCCATGGCCATTGGCCTTCAGTTGCCAAGCTGCGCTCATCAATATCGACAATCCGAACCCCGACATCTTCATAAGCGCGCGGTGCAATTTGTTGATAAAGGTCGAAAACCGTTAAACGCAGCTGATCAATCACCGGCACATTTTGCCAGCGCAGCACTATACAAGCCAGAAGGATGGCAAGCGGTAGCAGATAATGCAGCCACAAGGTCAATTGCACACGTGAGAGGCGTCCGGATGTGCTTGGTTGATTGGTCACGTCATGTTTCTGATTAAGGAATGGGAGTTAAAGTTCCAGAGCCGGATTGTCCTTCAGGTCGTGCCGTCGTCGAAACATCGAAATCTACATGGTATGCGTCTTTGAAGGTTGCAGATGCCGAGCACCCTAGTCCAGTGCCGCCACAATTCAGATCATACTGAAAATCCGTCCCGGAAAAGGATACTGAACCATTGCTCGATGAATAGATAAATGGTGAATTGAAAAACGCTCTGCCTTCGTAGGATTGAGAACCATCATCTATATTGTCAAAACTAATATCGATGGTTCTGGCAGCGAAATTCACAGTTGATTTAAAGGTGTAGTCAACATTGACACCATCGATATCAATGGTGACCGAAACCGGATCTCCTGTGACTTGTCTAAGGCCGTCATAAGTAAACCCGCTGGATGAGGCGCTTTCCGTATTGTTATTTAGGATCGACGTGGTTTCAGCAACATTTGCGGCACTGTTGACAGTTCCCATTTGTGCCATGGCAACGTTGATCGCCTGTGCGCTGGTTGCGCCGGTCTGGTTTTCCGCCTGGCCGGTTTGCTGGCTCGTGACAACAGGCTGCTGTGTGGCTGATGAGGTCGAGCTTGCACCTGCCCCGGAATCCGAGCCACCACCAAGTGATGCGGTGCGGACAACATTCGCCGAAAAATCAAACGTCGCGGCACTGGTCGGGAAACGTGTGGGCGTGGTGACATTGTTGTCGGAGACAAAGACGCCAAAGTTTTCGCCGGTCACACTTTGTGAGCCGCCATTCTGGTTAAAGGCGGCAAAGGCGCCGGGGCGCGATGTTGTGTCATTGCGCGACAGACCTGGTCCTTGGTTCACTGCCATGAAAACCAGCTGGTTTGCGGTGTTTGCGTCCGTGGTATCAAAACTGCCCGGTACGATTTCGTTTGCCTGTTCGGCGGTCATGGAGCGGATCAGGCCGATGGTGCCGCGAATACCGATCGAGCCAACCGGCAGGTTCACATCCATGCTCGACGGGTTATTCAGCGGGATTTTACCGGTGACAAAGCGCATCACGCCCTTGGCCATATCGGCGACAATGCGTCCGTCGCCGGTGGCTGGGTCATAGACGAACTCGTCAATCGCGACGTCGCTGTTCGGTCCGATGGTAAAGACCGTTTCGTCAAGCAACAGGACCTGCATGCCGGAGTTGGCCGATGTAACGATCCGATCCCCCAGATAAACGGGCATGCCACTTTCAACCAGAATGCCGACTTCGCCGGTGACTTTGGAAAGTGTGATTTCGCCGGTTACAGCGGCCGAGACGCCCGCCATTTCGGCTTCGAGTTCTGCACTGGCGGGTTTTGGCGCCATAAAGACTGTTGCGGCAAGCAAAGGTGCGCAAAGCAGCTTTGCGCCAGCAAGTCGACGGATTGTCACACTCGATTTCAGGGGCGAATATTTGGCCATTTGCATCACTAGAACTCCCAGCGGCGTGTCAGAAATACCTGTGCACGTGCGTTATGGTATTCGTAGTTGGGAATGTTTGATTTTGTGTTCAGATACTCACCGGTGACCGACCAGTTGATCGGTGCCAGAAAGCCAAGTATCTGATTTGCCGTTTCGCTATCCCCAAACAAGTCGGTCGGCAATATCGTCGATAGCGGTGCACCGTATGTCAGGCGGGTCCGAGTGCTGCGATCCGTGCGATGTTGCGGCGAATTGCCGGTCGTCAAAAAATCCGGATCCCGGTACTGGTCCATGCCATAGCGGATGCTTCCGCTGATGTAACTTCCCCCACCAAACAGATAAGCATGGATCAGCTCGCCGCTCAAGCTATTGTAACTATAATAGTTTCTGGCAGCTTCCTTCATCCCGGCCGCAAAATTCAGCGTCGTACGATGATTTGGTGACCAATTGTAGTTGCCCCCGATCCGTGCGCCATAGCGCTGACCGGAATGCAGGCGAAGCGCACTGGATTCAGATGTGTTCTGGTATCGCTCGTCAGAATAGCTGACATCGCCGTTCAGGTTAAAGAACGGGCGCACGTTCCAGTCCAGCCGCAGACGGCCGGTTCTGGCGGTCAGGTACTTTTCGCGCGAAAGCGACTGCGCGGTCTGGCTAAGTGTCGGGGTCAGCATCCAGTATCCGCCGCGAATACGTGTGCCGATTTCTGCCGAAAAGGATCCAAGGTCCAGCGCGTCAAGCTGAACCTGGTCACTGCCATAACCGGTTAAACTTGCAAAAACCTCGTGACCTTCCTGATAGCCAAGGTCATAGCTGACGTCATAGCGAAGCGCCCCGATATAGGCGATGTCATTATTGGGTTTGTCGCCGCTTGCGGTGATGGTCGTCGGTGTACCGGTCAGAAGCTGGACCTTGTCGTTCGGGGCGGCATTGCGGTTGCTGTCAATCTGGCTTCCCAGTGTCAGAGTCAGGCTTTGTGACAGGCGCTTGCGGCGGCGCTCGATGGCGCTGACATACTGACGGATATTGGCTTCGACATCTGGCGAGATATCCATTTGCAACAGGCGATCAAACTGGCCGCGGGCCTCGTCCAGACTATCAAGGCGATAAAGAACAATCGCATAATACAGGCGTACCGGTGCCAGATCCGGGTCCAGAACAAGAATGCGTTCAAGGGTTGCGGATGCCCCGCGGACGTCGCCACGCGCCAGCTGCGCCTTGGCCCAACGGAAGTTAAGGACGATGTCATCGGGATTTGCAAGGATGTCGGCATAGGTGATGTCACCGCCATCATCAGTGCTCAGCAGAAAGTTCGCCCGTGCGGTAACGTCGGTGAGTCGCTCGAAATCTTCGGAAAACTGGCGTGCTTCGTCTGTGCGCACATCAATGCTTTGTTGTGCGCTTACCCCGGTTGTTCCGATTGCAAGCGACGTTAGACCCGCTGCAATCAGCGCGGTAACGTACTGCCATCTGCCTGTCGTCAAACTGCTTTCCTACCATTGGCAGGTCAAGACCGTCATCGGGTGCACATAATGTCAGCAGAAAGTTTGGCGACGAAACCCGAATGGCGACCATAACCTGTTTGGAAACGATCAAATCAGATTATGGTCTTTGAAAAGACAGGGATAGCCATTCGGCAGGTTGGTGTTGCCATGTGTGGATGGATAGTATTTCGCACCTTGCGTATAGTAAATTTATCGAAAGGTGGTTTTGCTCCTATCCATAGGTCACTCAGGGTTATACTGCGGTCCCGCCGACGGTCAGACCATCAATGCGGAGCGTCGGTTGCCCGACACCAACAGGAACACCTTGCCCGTCCTTGCCACAGGTGCCGATGCCATCATCAAGCGCCATGTCATTGCCGATCATGGACACCTTGGTCAGGCTGTCCGGCCCGTTGCCGATCAGGGTCGCGCCCTTGACCGGTGCGCCAAGTTTACCATCCTCGATCAGATAGGCCTCGGATGCCGAGAACACGAACTTGCCCGATGTAATATCGACCTGACCACCGCCAAAGTTGACGGCATAGATGCCCTTTTTGACCGAGGCCAGAATTTCTTCCGGCTCCTTGTCGCCACCAAGCATATAGGTATTGGTCATGCGTGGCATCGGGGCGTGGGCATAGGACTGACGACGCCCGTTACCGGTGGATTTGACACCGGTCAGGCGCGCGTTCAGGCGATCCTGCATAAAGCCCTTGAGGATGCCATCCTCGATCAGGACAGTTTTCTGGGTTGGCGTGCCTTCATCATCAATCGACAGCGACCCGCGGCGGTCATGGATGGTGCCATCATCAACCACCGTCACACCCGGTGATGCAATCCGCTGGCCCAGCAGGCCGGCAAAGGCAGATGTGCCCTTGCGGTTAAAATCACCTTCAAGGCCGTGACCGATGGCTTCGTGCAGCAAAATGCCTGGCCAACCCGGGCCAAGCACCACGGTCATTTCTCCTGCGGGGGCGGCGACTGAATCAAGGTTCACAACCGCCTGACGGAGCGACTCATCAACCGCCTTTTTCCAGGTTTTTTCGTCAAAGAACCCGTCATAGCCGATACGGCCACCTTCGCCGTGTGATCCGGTTTCCATGCGATCGCCCTGTTTGACAACGACCGAGACGTTAAAACGCACAAGCGGACGAATATCGCCAATACGCTGTCCGCCGGAACGCCAGATTTGCACAGCCTGCCAATTGCCTGAGATTGAGGCCGAAACCTGCACCACACGCGGGTCACGCGACCGGGCATAGGCATCAATCTGGGCCAAAAGATCGACCTTGGCCTCAAATGTGGCCTCACCCAGCGGGTTCACGTCGGAATAAAGCGATACGTTCGTGCCAATTGAACCCAGATCAACCTTGCCCGAGCGGCCCGAGCCAACCGCCTTGACGGTTTCGGCGGCACGCGCAACCGCGTCATTGGACAGTTCATTGGAATGCGAAAAGGCAGTCGCCTCGTCGGCAACAGCACGCAGGCCAAAGCCCTGTGCGGTATCAAAGTTCGCACTGCGCAGGCGGCCATCATCCCAGACAAGGCTTTCGGATTGGCGATATTCAAGGAAGAGTTCCCCGTCTTCGGCAGCGCTGAGTGCATCATTGACCTGTGTTTCAAGCCGGTCGCGATCAAGATCACCCTTGGCGAAAAACAGATTGTCGGTGGTGCGAAGATCGGTCATGGAACCTCCTTGGGGCCGCGATAGCACGGCCAGAGAAAATGTCTTTCCCTGCATGATAATCCAGTTGAGGCAGTATTATCCCTTACTCAATTTAGGGTTTCTGATGCCTTCGACTTTCATCTATACAGGTACTTGTTCGGGCAAAGGACAAAGCCATGGCCCGAGTGGTTTATATAGACTGCAATAACCAATTATGAAAGCCCGTGGCAATGTTTGTCGAACATCCCCAGCGCGTCGCCCTTCATAATGAAATCCATGCCCGACCGTTTGGCGGTGTGACCAGCCCGGCGCGGTGTTCCTGCCTTGCCTTTCAAACGGGTGAAGACCTTGATGACGTAGTGCGCGATCATTTCACGGCCTTTTGCCACCGCTATAGCCTGACGCCACCAGCTGCAGATCAAAAATATTTCGAAGCCGCCTGTGACGGATTTTCCGTCATCTGGGAACGGCATGCGGAATTCACGGTCTATGTCTTCAAACGTACCGAGCCATTCGACAACCCGTTCGAAGACCCGGTGATCAATCTTGTGCCGCGCGACTGGTTTGATGAAACACCGGGACAATTGCTGGTGGGCTTGCACATCGTCGTCGACAAGGCTGAGCGGAGTGAAGATGAGCTTTCCCGGTTATTTGATCATAATGGCCTGACCGGCAGCCGCATATTGGGGGGCACGGCACAGGTCTGGACGGATTTTCGTCTGCATGGTGACGGGTTTGGGCGCATCCTGATCAAGGATTGCGGCCTGGAACATCTTCAGGCCGGGCGTCTGGTGCAGCGGCTTAAGGAAATTGAAGTCTATCGCATGATGGCGCTGCTGGCCTTTCCGTTGGCGCATACGGCGACCCCCAAGGTGTCGGAAATCGATACGCGCCTGTCGGAAATTACCGCCGAAATGGCGAGTAAAACCCAAACCAATGACGAAGAAACACTTGCCAAACTGACCGACCTTGCCGCCCAGACCGAGGAAATGGCAGCCTCGCTGAATTACCGGTTCAGTGCAGCGCGGGCCTATTACCGCATCGTACAGGCGCGCCTTGGCGAACTGCGCGAGGAACGCATCGAAGGCATGCAAACCATTGCGGAATTCCTTGAGCGTCGCTTGGCCCCGGCAATGCGGACCTGTCAGAATATCGGCGATCGGCTGGAAGTTTTGTCAAAGCGTGTCGCACGGGCCAACAACCTGCTGCGCACCCGTGTTGACATCCTGCTTGAGGCGCAAAACCGTGACCTTCTGGCCAGCATGGACCGACGTGTGAAATTGCAACTGCGCCTGCAACAAACCGTCGAAGGTTTGTCGGTGGCCGCCATCACTTATTATGCGGTCGGGCTTCTGGGTTACCTCTTCAAGGCAATCAAGGATACCGGCGTTCCGATCAATGACCGGGTTGCCACCGGCATTTCTGTGCCGCTGGTGCTGGGCGCGATCTGGTTTTCGATGCACCGCATCCGCAAGGCGCTGCATCGTGCCGATGACTGACGTGGTGTTTGCGAACTAGGTCGCATTGCGCAGCTTGTAGGCGGCGTAGGTCGTCGCCCCAACCAGAACAACCGCACCGGCCTGATGGGCAACACCCAGCGGCAGCCACACAACAGTCAGAAGGGTTGTGATGCCAAGCGTGACCTGCAGGCAGACTGCAAGCAGAACCAGATGGGTGGCAAAGCGTTGATTGGGGTTAAGGTCCCATTTGCCAGCACGCCACCAGAACACCAGCACCATCACGAATGTCAGTTTCGCCAGCCAGCGATGATCCCACTGCACCGTCATGTGGTCCTCGAATGGCGCCAGCCAGGCCGGATTAAACACGAACAGGCCATCGGGGATCAACTGCCCGTCCATCAGCGGGAAGGTGTTGTATATGTGCCCGGCATTAAGGCCGGCAACAAAGCCGCCGGACAGGGCGGTAAACACGATCAGACACAGCAACTGCAAGGCGCGCTTTGACGATGCGGTTGTTGTCACACGCGGGCTCAACTGTTGCAGGGCGACCCAAAGAAGGGCGATGAAAATAACCAGTGCCAAGCCAAAGTGGGCGGTCAGGCGATACTGGCTGACATCGGGGCGATCAACCAGACCGCTCATCACCATGTACCAGCCCATCAGGCCCTGCAGACCGCCAAGGATGAACAGCCCCCAGAGCTTCCACTTGGTGGCGCGATCAATCGATTTTTTGGCCAGGAACCAGACGAACGGGATGAAGAACACAATCCCGATCAACCGTCCCCACAGGCGATGGATGAATTCGAGCCAGAAGATCGATTTGAAGTCCTCGACCGACATCCATGCATTGATTTTCTGAAACTCGGGATACTGGCTGTATTTTTCATAAAGCGTTTGCCAGTCGGCTTCGTTCATCGGCGGGATGATGCCGGTGAAGGGCCGCCATTCCACAATCGAAAGCCCGGATTCAGTCAGGCGCGTCAAACCGCCGATCACCACCATGATGAACACCATCGCCGCACAGCCAAACAGCCAGATGGCGACGTTTTTGTTGGCTTGTGGGTGCGCAAGGCTGACTTCGGACAGGGCAGGGGAGGCACTGCTGGACATCTGGACGCTCTCTTGACGGTATCTTCTGGCGGACGGGTTTTGAAATTTGGCCCAATATAGGGCGATTTTGCAAGAATTGCAGGAAAAGCTTTACGGAAAAATCGGGGCCGGTGGATCAGTCAGCTTGCAACTATTAAGTACCAATATTTAGTGTTGTTTATGTATAAAACACATAAAAAATGTATTGAATAATTTGCTATCCACACTCATAGTCATGGGCAATAGAGAGAAACCCGCATTAGAGGATCGACGATGTTTCCCATCAATCTGGACCTGACGCGACTTTCGGTCGCTTTGGTCGGCAACGGTCAGGCCACCCTGAACCGTTTGCGCCAGTTTGACGGTGATGGGGCAAAATACGTTACCGTCTATTCTGAAGACCCGATACCCGAACTGGCCGAACAGGCCGGTGACCGGTTGCAGCGCTATTTGCCGAATTCGGCGGATGTCAACGCGGCCTCCATCATGTTTATCATCGACCTTGATCTTAAAAAGGCAGCCGAGCTGGCCTCCATTGCCAAGGCCGTTGGCACGATTGCCAATGTCGAGGACGTCAAACAATATTGTGATTTTTCGTCGCCCGCGCGCATTCAGCGCGGTGATCTGATGATCACGGTCTCGACCAACGGGCACAGCCCGCGCCTTGCCGGTCGTATTCGCCGCGCGCTTGAAAAATGGCTGGTGCCAAGCTGGGAACAGCGCCTGCACGAACTGTCCAAACAGCGCGAAAAATGGAAGGCCGACGGGGCCGACATGCAGACCCTGTTGCGCAAGACCGATGAATATATCGATCAGCGGAGGTGGCTGCCATGAATGTCATGCGTGAAGAAGACATCGTCACCGGTGGCTCCATGTCTGTTGAGGAGGCCACGGATCGTGCTGCTCGTTTGATGGATCAGTATGGGCACCTTCAGGGTGTGTCACTGATCGAACCGATGGTGCATGAAGAATTCAACGGCCGCATCACCATGACCTCGTCCTTCGGGACAGAGGCCGCTGCCCTTCTGGCCCTTGTGGCCGAGGTCGACCGTGATCTGCCGGTGATCTTCCTTGATACCCGCAAGCTGTTTGGTGAAACGCATACCTATCGCGAAAAGCTGGTTGATCATTTGGGCCTGACCAATATCAAGATCACGCGCCCGGACGAGGAAAAGCTGAAGGCCGAGGACCCCAACGGCATGCTGTTTGCCTCGGACGTGGCGAAATGCTGCTACCTGCGCAAGGTGGAGCCGCTTCAGCGTGCGCTGGAAGGCTATGACGCCTGGCTGACCGGGCGCAAACGCTTTCACGGTGGTGAACGTGATGCTTTGCCGGTGATTGAACCGGCGGGTTCGCGGATCAAGATCAATCCGCTGGCGGGGTACAAGCGCGAAGATATCGAAGACATCTTTGAGCATCGCGCGTTGCCGCGTCATCCGCTTGAGGCTGAAGGCTTCCTGTCCATCGGGTGCATGCCTTGCACCGAACGTGTTGATCCCAACACAACCGATGTCCGTGCCGGACGCTGGGCCGGGCAGGACAAGACCGAGTGCGGCATTCACTACATCATCTAGGCCCAATCAGGCTTTTATGAAAAACCCGGCCATCTGGCCGGGTTTTTTGTTAGATGGTGATGCCCTGAAGCTTCCTGAACAGCGTCACCGCATAACGATCCGTCATGCCGGAAATGTAATCCATCACCCGCATCAGGCGGCTGTAAAGGTCGGGGGCTGCCATCAGCTTGCCCGACAGAAGCTTGTCGATGCGATCCGCCTGTGGTGGCAGGCGTTTGCCGTGATTTTTGTGTTCGTCAATGTCGATGGCGGCACGCACAAAGCTGTCAAGCAGGCCATTGATGACTTCAAACCCGGCCATTTCAATCGGCAGGACATGCGGCGCGTTATAGATCTTTTGCACCGCCAGTTTCTTGCACGCCTTGGCGTAGGGGCCAAGCGGGGTGTTGGCCAAAAGATCACCTTCGATGGTGCCGTCAAGCAATGCGTCTTCATGTTCGATGAAGGCATCAACTGCCGCCTTGACCAGATTGCCAATCGCCTTGCCGCGCAGGAAACCAATCCGGTCATCTTCGGATTTTTCTGCATACCAGCCTTCAGCGCGCAGGTCTTTCCAGCGTTGTTCGGCATCGCCGTCATATTTTTCCGGATGGCGGGCAATCGGGGCAAGGGCACGTTCGACTTCCTCGAAACTGACACAGCACAGTTCCCAGCCATCTTCAAGATCGACCACGGAATAACAAATGTCATCGGCCGCCTCGACCAGATAGACCAGCGGATGACGCCGCCATGCGCCATCAAATCCTTCAAGCGGTGACAGGCCGCAAACCCTGGCAATCGCCTGAGCAATGTCGCGCTCTGCCTGATAATAGCCGGGCTTTTTAAGGCCGGTATATTCCTTGCGGCGGGCGTCAGGGACTGATGTGCTGCGCGGATATTTGATGAAACTGCCCAGCGTGCCGTATGTCAGGTTAAGCCCACCGTCAAAGCGCTTCATTTCAAGCTGGCTGATGATGCGCAACCCTTGGGCATTGCCCTCAAAATGGCGCAGGTCTTCAAGCTCCGGCCCGGAAAGGCGCGATGTCAGCTCATCCTTGGCAAGGCGCGATGTGGTGAACCATTCATTGATGGCGTCTTCGCCGGAATGCCCGAATGGCGGGTTACCGATATCATGGGCCAGGCATGCGGCCTGCACCATGTAACCGATATCGGCCACGGTGGTTTCCGATCCCTTGGGCAGGTTTTTGACGATATGCGCACCGGCCATCAGGCCCAATGACTGCCCGACCGATCCGACCTCGATCGTGTGGGTCAGGCGGGTATGGACATGATCATTTTCGGAAAGGGGGTGAACCTGCGTCTTGTTTTGCAGACGCCGGAACGAGGATGAAAAAATCACCCTATCAACATCGATCTGAAACGGGCTTCGGCCATCAGGTGTCGGATAGGGTGCACCTTCGGGCAGGCGAATTCTGCCATCCTTGAATTCAAGCCGATGAGAAGAAAGAAGATCTTCCCAGCGCATTTTATCGCCGGAACCCTGTACAGACGACGCCACTTTTTACCCCTGTCCAAATCAAATGTTATTATCGGGCAACTTTAACGGGCCGGGGAGTCCGGTGCAATCGGACAAACAGTCTTTGACCCGATTGCACCGCGTTTATGGGCGATCAGCCAAAGAACCAGCTTTGCGGGTTATCAATCGGGCGGCCATTCAAGGCGCGCAGAAGGCCGATCACATTACGCCCGATAAACCAGGCGGTGGTGTAAAGCGCCATCAACCCGACAATAGCCCAGCCCAGAAGCGGGATCCAGCCAATCACGAAGGTGAAGAAACCCAAAATGATGGCATAAAGGATGCTGATCCAGAATGTCCGGATGACAAACGTGTAGTGGCTGTTGGTCCAGTGATTGTCGTCTTCGCGCGCGACATAGGACACAATCAGCGCAATCAAACCGGTGGCAAAGGCCGTAAACAGGGTTGCGATCATCAGCCCGTAACAGACAGCGGCCGTATTCCCGCCGCGCTCGTCAGTATAGCGCGGTGCATTGTCAAAAGACGCATCCTGACCGTGGATATGGTCGTTCATGGATAAAATCCTATCAAGTTGTCGCAATCCCCATCGCGTCTTTGCCATCATATAGCGCGAAAGTTTATAAAAGCTATCCCATAGCGGCATCTTGCGCCTTTGCGGGCGCCTTGGGGCCCTTTCACGCGGATTTTACGCCCGGTTTACCGTGTTTTGCCTCGACTCTTGGCAAATTCGCCCTACATTTGGCGCCATGTTGTCAATTGACCAAAAACAGGAATTTCCGCATGTCGGACTATGATTTTGATTTGTTTGTTGTTGGTGCCGGTTCGGGTGGCGTGCGTGCTGCACGCGTGGCATCGGGATATGGTGCCAAGGTTGCCATCGCCGAGGAAAGCCAGGTCGGCGGTACCTGCGTGATCCGCGGCTGTGTGCCGAAAAAACTGCTGGTCTACGGCGCGCACTTTGCCGAGGATTTCGAAGATGCCTCTGCCTATGGCTGGACCCTTCCGGGCGAACCGAGCTTTAGCTGGAAGACCCTGATCGAAAACAAGGATGCCGAGATCAATCGTCTCAATGGCATCTATAAAAGCCTTCTGAAGGGATCGAATGTCGAGCTGTTTGAAAGCCGCGCGGTCCTGAAAGATGCCCATACCCTTGAGGTCGGCGACAAAACGGTGACCGCCGAACGCATTCTGATTGCGGTGGGCGGCACGCCGGTGATGCCTGACATTCCGGGCATCGAACATGCCATTTCATCCAATCAGGCCTTCCATCTTGAAGACCTGCCCGAACGCATCGCAGTTGTTGGCGGCGGTTACATTGCCGTTGAATTTGCCGGTATCTTTGCCGGTCTTGGCGCAAAGGTGACCCAGTTCTATCGCGGTGATCAGATCCTGCGCGGCTTTGATAACGATATTCGCAATCATCTGGCCGCCGAAATCGTCAAAAAGGGCATCGATCTGCGTCTGGACACCAATGTCACAGCGATTGAAAAGAATGACGACGGCTCGCTCAGCCTGACACTGACCGGTGGTGGGCATCAGGAAGTCGACGCCATCATGTTTGCCACGGGGCGCGAACCCAAAACCCATGGTCTGGGCCTTGAGCAGGCCGGGGTGGAATTGAACGACCGCGGGGCGATCAAAACCAACGCCGGTTTGCAGACAAGCGTTCCAAACATCTATGCCGTTGGTGATGTCCGCGATCATGTGCAACTGACCCCGGTCGCGATCAAGGAAGGCATGTCATTTGCCGACACAGTCTATGGCGGCAAGCCTTGGTCAATGTCCTATCAGGCCATCCCGACCGCTGTTTTCAGCCAGCCACCGGTTGGCACCGTCGGCCTTTCCGAGGAAGAAGCGCGCGACAAGGGCAAAGACATCGAAATTTACAAATCGACCTTCAAGCCGATGCGCCACACCCTGTCGGGCCGTGATGAAAAAACGCTGATGAAACTTGTGGTCGATAAAACCACCGATGTGGTGCTTGGCGCCCATATGGTCGGCCCGGATGCGGCTGAAATCATTCAGGGCATCGGCATTGCGGTTCGTATGGGCGCCACCAAGGCCCAGTTCGATCAGACCGTTGCGGTTCATCCGTCTGCGGCAGAGGAATTTGTCACCATGCGCTCCCCTGTCGCGAACTAGGCAATCTGTTTTAACGAAAAAAGGCGGGACCAGTCAGGTCCCGCCTTTTTTGTTGTTCTTGTTTGGTGTCTTAGCCCCCGGCAAGGCCCGGGAAGATGATCAGAAGTGCGACGGCCAAAATCTGCAGGCAGATAAACGGCAGAAGCGACTTGAAGATATCGCCAAGCGATATGTCGGGTGGCGCGACCGATTTCAGGTAAAAGGCCGCAGGCCCGAATGGCGGCGACAGGAAGCTTACCTGCATGTTCATTGCAAACAGCACGCCAAACCAGACCGGGTCGTAGCCGAGCTCTTTTACGATCGGCACAAAGATCGGCATGGTCAGAAGCGCAATACCCACCCAGTCAAGGAACATGCCCAGCACAAACAGGATCAGCATCATGAACAGGATGATGATGGTCGGATCATCGGAAATACCGGTGATCAGGGTTGAGACAAACTTGATCCCGCCCATCAGGTTGAATACGCCGACAAGGGCAGATGCACCGATGCCGATCCAGACAATCATGCCGCAGGTCGAAAGCGTTTGAAGTGCTGCTGCCTTAAGCATCGGAAGCGAAAATTCACGCCGCAGAACAGTCGAGGCGATCACACCTGCCACACCGACGGCCGATGCCTCGGTCACGGATGCGATGCCACCATAGATCGACCCCAGAACACAGAACACGACCAGAATGGGCAGGAAAAGGCCCTTGAGCAGGCGGATCTTTTCTTCGCGCGGGATTTTTTCGGTCTGCGGCGGCGGGGCGATGTTGTTGCCGGTGTAAGATCGGAACAGCACATAGGCGACATAGAAGCCCGCCAGCATGAAGCCCGGCAAAAAGGCCGAGGTGAACAGATCACCAATTGATACGTTCGCGGTCAGGCCATAAATGATCAAAACAATCGAAGGTGGCACCATGGTGCCCAGCGACCCGCCAGCACAGACAACCCCGATGGCAAGGTTCTTGTCATAGCCTTGACGCAGCATCTGGGGCAGGGCGATCAGGCCCAGCAGAACAATCTCGCCGCCGATGATGCCGCTCATGGCAGCCAGGATCACGGCAACAAAGATCGTCTGAACCGCAACGCCGCCTTTAAGGCGTCCGCCAAACAGGCGCATGGCATCAAACAGGTCGCGCGCAATACCGGATCGGTCAAGGATCGCCGCCATCAGGACGAACATCGGCACCGAGACGAAAACAAAGGATGAAACGAATGAATAGACCCGGCTTGTGATCAGCGGCACCGCCATCGGGCCGAACCAGCCAAGGGTAAAGATCAAGGCAATCAACAGCGTGACAAATGCCAACGGCATGCCGGTCACAAGGAAACCAAGCAGCATGACAAACATGGCAAGTGTGCCGAATTCGATGCCAAGGGACTGTAAATCAAACATTTAAATGTATCCTGTTGCGCTGCTTGGCATGGCCGTGCGGAGACGCATCAATTGATTGGGCACGAGGCGCTGATTATTCGGTCGAAGTGTGGGATGCCGGCATGATTGGTGCCTTGCGGGCATAGTTTAAGGCCTGAACCAGGAACTGAACCATCAATACAATCAGGACCACCAACAAAAACACCTTAAGCACGCCCGGATAAGGCGCATTGAACGCACTGCCGGTTGTTTCAAGGTGGATGTCGCCGGTGGGCGTAAAGACAGCACGTTCGACCATCAGCCAGGCGGCCCAGGCAAAGAAGCCCGATGCGATCATGCAGACCAGCGAAATACAGATATCAAGCGTCTTGCGCATTTTCGGTCCGGCAATGTCATAAAGCAGGACAACGCGAATATGCTTGTCGCGCGCGGCACAATAAAGGCCGCCAAACACAAAGCCGACGGCACAGATAAAGGTCGTGGTTTCATGCGCCCACAAGGTCGGGCTGCCAAAAACGTGACGTGCCACGATCTCATAAATCAACGTCGCCATGGAAAGCAGAAATCCAATGGCGAACACGCTGGAAACCTTCGTAATCATCTGGCCCAGAAGACCGGACACCTCAGTTGCCTGATCGGTGCTTTCTTCAAGTTCGGGAAGTTCGGGCAACGGTGAGTGTTGCGGGGTGTCAGACATTTCTGCGTTCCTTGCATCAACAGGAAATACAATCCGGCAAGGAGGGAGGCCTTCAGTCCCGATACGTCTCGGATCACGGAACCAGCCGGATTGTATCCCAGCAGTTTGCCGGCAGCAACACGGCGCGTTGCTGCCGGCGAAAAAGCTGTTCTGTCTTAGATCATACCCTGTGACTTAAGGTAGTCTACAAGGGTGTCGTATACACGCTGCGCATCTTCCGAACGTGCCGCGACTTTTTCCCACTGGCTGGTGGCAATCTGACGGAATTTCGCACGCTCTTCAGCTGACCAGTTGTGGATGGTGACGCCACCTTCCGAACGGGCCTTGGCAACAGCTTCCATGTCTTTCATCGCCAGACGTGCATCCATGTCATGGGCCAGATCGCGGACCGACATTTCAAGGATCGCCTGGATATCAGCCGGCATGGAATCCCACTTGGTCTTGTTGATCGATACTTCAAGCATCGGCATGGAGTGGAAGCCCGGATAGACCGGATGTTTTGCAACGTCATGCAGACCCATGGCCTGGTTGGTCGAGAACACGGTCGCGTCCGCAGCATCGATCACTTTTTTATCAAGCGAGGTGAATACTTCGGACTGCGGGATGTTCACCGGCGATGCGCCGGCTGCTGCGAAGACCTGCTGAACCATGCCTTCCGGGGCACGCATTTTCAGGCCTTTAAGATCGGCAACGCCATCAAGCGGGACAGAGGAAACAAATGCTTCCAGGCCCGGGGTAACGGCACCGACGAACTGCAAACCACGCGGGTTCAGAAGGCTGTTCATCAGTTCCTTGCCACCGCCATATTCAACAAAGCGCAGCATTTCGGACGGTGCCGACCATGCGCCAACCGGGTTGGCGATCAGGCCGAATGCCGGATCTTTACCGGTGAAATAGCTGGTGTCGGTGATGTGACCGTCAAGAATGCCAGCGGCAATTGCGTCTTGGGTTTCGGCATGTTCGACAATCGAGTTAACCGGCAGCATTTCCACGGAAACGCGGCCACCGGTCATAACGCCGACACGTTCGGCCCATTCCTGTTCCAGCTCAAAGTTAGGCACGCCAGCAGCATCGCTCGACTGCATCTTGAGGGTAAATTCCTGTGCATTGGCGGCAAACGGCGCCGTTGCAATCAGGGTTGCGATAAAGCCTGCACCTGCAAGCGATTTAAGAGTCTTGGTCATTCGTCTTCTCCCTAAAATGCCTTATTTTCCGGCAGTATTCTCTTTGACAAAGGAAAAACTGCCGTCTTCACGCTCCGCCAGTCGGTCAAGGACCGTGGCAACAACAGTTTCAAGCGGGGCATCGATAAAGACAGTCACGCAATTCTCGTCCGGCCCCGGCGGCTCGAGAGCTGTAAACTGGCTGTCTAAAAGTGCGGATGGCATGAAATGACCGACGCGGCGTTCAAGCCGGGTCTGGATCACTTCGCGCGTGCCATCCAGAAAAACAAAGGTGATCGGGTCGAGGTGCCTGCGCAACACATCGCGATAGCGACGTTTAAGCGCAGAACAGGCGATGAAAATGGCCTGACCGGACTTTGCGCTTCCCTCTGAACTGGCAACTGAACCGGCCTGCGTGCGGGCCGCTGTTGCGACCGCATCAAGCCAGGGCCAACGCATATCGTCATTGAGCGGAAGACCACGGCGCATGTGTTCGACATTCGTGCTTGGATGGTGATCGTCGGCGTCCAGATACATGGTATCTGTCATGCTTGCCAGACGACGCGCGACCTCGGTTTTGCCCGATCCGCTCACACCCATGACAACGACATACTGCGTTTGCCGGTTCATTGAATTCGATGCACTCACTGATTTTCAGGGCGGGTTTTACTCTTGGACTGCCCTGTTGTGTTATAATGTTAGCGCTAACATAATGTTAGCGCTAACATTGAGTCAACAGCCGAATTTCCGGTGTTTGCTTTACCGTCACAAGGTGCTTGTCGGTTTGGAAAAGACGTAATAAATGTAAGGTCATGAGGAAGCGCAAAGGGGCCGGACGGCCAACAATATCCGATGTTGCCGAACGGGCTGGCGTCAGCACCATTACGGTCTCACGCGCGTTGCGCGATCCGTCAAAGGTGTCTGATCATCTGCGACGAAAAATCAACGATGCGGTGCGCAAGCTTAATTATGTGCCCCATTCGCATGCCAGCGCGCTGGCCTCGACCCGATCAAATGTCATCGGTGTGATCGTTCCCTCGCTGACCAACAACGTGTTCGCCGATACGCTGCGTGCCATTTATGACGAGCTCTATCAGGGGCCGTTTCAGGTGCAACTCGGCAACTCGCGCTATGTCGCCAAGGATGAGGAACGCCTTGTGCGCACCTTCCTCGGCCAGGGGCCGTCAGCCATGATTGTGGCCGGGGTTGATCAGACCGATGCAACCCGCGAACTTCTTGAAAATGCCGAATGTCCGGTGGTTCAGGTCATGGATATCAGTGATGACCCGATCGATATGATGGTCGGGTTTTCGCATTTTGAAGGCGGGCGGGCCGCCGGTGTGCATCTGGTGCAAAAGGGCTACAAGCGTATCGGGTTTCTCGGCGCGCGCATGGATCCGCGCTCCCACCGCCGTATGGAAGGTTTCAAGGAAGCCTTGCGCTCAGGCGGGCGATATGACCCGGACCTGATGATGACGACGACCGATTCCTCAAGTGTCTCGCTTGGCGGGCATTTGATCGAACAGTTGCGCAAACGTCGTCCGGACCTTGATGCCGTGTTCTGCAACAATGATGACATGGCGCTTGGCGCGCTGTTTGGCTGTCAAAAGGCCGGTATCTCGGTCCCTGATGAAATGGGGATCATCGGCTTTAACGATCTTGAAATGATGGCGGCAAGCTATCCATCGCTGACGTCCATCCGGACCGACCGCTATCAGATCGGCAAACGGGCCGTGCAAATGATCAAAGCGGTTCTGGACGGCGAAACCCCGGAACAAAAAATCATCGATCTTGGTTTCGAACTTCAGTGCCGTGAAAGCACCATGCGCCCGAAGTCAAAGGCGCGCTAATAACTCTTACTCAGGCATTGGAAACTGAACGCTGAGCTCTGCCAGGCGATCACGTGGTCCAGTGATTTTGATACGCGTTCCGTCGGTATCAAACTGACGATCAAGGATGGTGATGCCGTCCTCTGCGCAGGCTTGCTCGAGCGTTCCGGCATCGGAAAATCCGGCAAACAGTTCTGCCTCGCCCTGCGGGATATATTCGATGATCTCGGCAACGTCGCAAACCGCATTGGCCGACCCGCTATAGGCGCGCACCAACCCGCCGGTGCCAAGCTTCGTGCCGCCGAAATAGCGCGTCACAATCACCGCAACATTGATCAGATCCCGTCCCTGAAGGACTTTGAGGCACGGGATGCCTGATGTGCCTGATGGTTCCCCGTCATCCTTGCCATGTTCAATCAGCTGGCCTTCGTCATTAAGATAGCGATAGGCGTTCACATGATGATTGGCCTTGGGATGGAGGGCACGCAATTCATCAATCCGCTTGGCCAGATCATCGTGAAAAACGAGTTCGGCCAGAAAGCGGGACTTCTTTTCTTCGGTTTCGGCAAAGGCAGGGCGGGCGATGGTTTTCATGGCGATGTGCTATCAGAAATGGCCGGGTTGTGCCAGACGACATCTCCGACCCGCATGGGCGTTTGACCGTTAAGACGCAAACAGTTTGCCAACCAGAATGACGCCAAAAATGATCAGCATGATCAAAACAACCTTGCGGAAGGTTTCCGCATCCATCCGGTCACGTACCTGTGTGCCCAGCTTGGTGCCCAAATAAACCGGCACCAGTCCGGCCAGCGATATCCACAGCGTTTCAATCGTCATCAGCCCCAATCGCGCAAGGCCAAGTGCCATGACGATGCTTGAAAGGCTGAACGAGATATTGATCGCCGTCAGGAAGCGTTTGGGCTCAAGCCGCATGGAAAGCAGGAAGGGCAATACCGGCATGACCTGCGATCCGGTGATGCCGTTGATCAGACCCGTGGCAAAACCGGATATCGGGGCCAGTCGCCGTGCAAGCTTGTCAGATAGCGGCTTGCCATGACGAAACAGGGTAATCGCCCCATAATTCATCAACACCAACCCCAAAACCGCCCCGGCCAGAATGCTGTCGACCATTTCAAGCACGGCAAGCCCGATCAGAATGCCTGGAATGGTCGCCAGAAACATCGGCCAGAACCGGCTGATCGTTTCGCGAAAGTGACCCGCCTGCGCCATGATGATGGAATTGCTGACAAGCGATGGAATGATCACAAGCGGCATACCCGCCTTAAGCCCCAGCCCAAGGGCCAGGATCGGCAAGGCCGATGTCGAAAAGCCAAGCCCGGTTGCCCCTTTGACGAAGGCGGCAACGAAATAGGCGCAGGCAATTATCGCAAGTGTTTCAAGGGGCATTAGGGATCCGGCTGATCGGTGACGCTGGTGGTGGTAGGCGCTGGCAGTGTGCCCGCAAATCATGAACTGTGCAATTGGTCTGATGATTGCGCAGTGCCGGATTCGCACTACCTTGTTTGGTATGACGAATTGGCATTCACCGGTGCATCTTGCATGAATTCACGGTTATGGGTGGAATTTTGCGTGGTTTTTGGGTCGGTTGGCAAAAAATTGCGGGATTTTATTGTCCAAACGTCGAGAAGGGGTGGAAATGCGTTGGCAAAACCCGTATCAAGTTTGGCCCGGTTGCATGACCGGATGCCAAGGCGGAAAACCGCCGGACAACTGGATTTGTGTTATAATGGCGGCATGATGATGAACATGCCGGATTGAGAGGAAGCAAATGAGCAAGAGCTGGAGCATTGAAAGCTGGCGTAACCTGCCGATCAAGCAGGTGCCGACTTATCCTGATGCACAGGCCGTAAAGGCCGTAGAGCAAGAGCTCGGCAGCTATCCTCCTTTGGTGTTTGCTGGCGAGGCGCGTGCGCTTAAGGAAAAGCTTGGTGACGTTGCAGAAGGCAATGCCTTCCTGCTGCAGGGCGGCGACTGTGCCGAAAGCTTTAAGGAATTCCACCCCAACAACATTCGCGACACCTTTAAGGTGATGCTGCAGATGGCGGTGGTTCTGACCTATGGCGCGGCATGCCCGGTGGTCAAGGTTGGCCGTATGGCTGGCCAGTTTGCCAAGCCGCGCTCATCTGACACCGAAACCATCAATGGCGTCGAACTGCCAAGCTATCGCGGTGATGTGGTCAACGGGATCGAGTTCACCGAAGAAGCCCGTATTCCCGACCCGCAGCGACAGATCCGCGCCTATAACCAGTCGGCAGCGACGCTGAACCTGCTGCGTGCCTTTGCGCAGGGCGGTTTTGCCGATCTGACCAAGATCCACCGCTGGAACCTGTCATTTGTTGATGGCAGCCCGGCTGGTGAGCGTTACAGCAAGCTGACCACCCAGATCGATGAGGCGGTTGCCTTCATGGAAGCGTGCGGCATCACGGCCGAAAGCGCGCCGCAGCTGCGTGAAACCGATTTCTATACCTCGCACGAGGCACTTTTGCTGGGGTATGAGCAGGCACTGACCCGTCAGGACAGTCTGACCGGTGAATGGTATGATTGTTCGGCCCACATGCTGTGGATCGGGGACCGTACCCGTCAGGCCGATCATGCCCATGTTGAATTCCTGCGCGGAGTGAAAAACCCGATCGGCATGAAATGCGGACCGACCATGGATGAGGATGACCTGATCCGTCTGATCGATATCCTTAACCCGCAAAACGAAGCCGGGCGTCTGACCCTGATCGCACGTATGGGGGCGGACAATGTGTTTGATAACCTGCCGCGTCTGGTCAAACGTGTTAAGGCCGAGGGCCGCAAGGTTGTGTGGTCCTGCGATCCGATGCATGGCAACACGATCAAGGCATCAAGCGGATATAAAACCCGTCCGTTTGATGCGATCCTGTCGGAAGTCAAAAACTTCTTTGACGTTCACAAGGCCGAAGGCACCCATGCCGGTGGCGTTCATTTCGAAATGACCGGTACGGATGTGACCGAATGCATCGGTGGCGCACGCGAAGTCACCGAAGATGCGCTTTCGGATCGTTACCACACCCATTGCGACCCGCGCCTCAATGGCGGACAGGCGCTTGAGCTTGCCTTCCTGATGGCGGAAATGATCAAAAAAGAACGCGACAGTGTGCGCGCAGAACAGATGGCTGCTTCTGCTTGATTTGATCTTTCGCGATATATCTTGATGTCAAAGGTGCCCGGCGATCTGTCGGGCACCTTTTATTTATCCGGTTATTTGCCCGGGATGTTCGCAGAATGCGTTTGCTAAATTAGATTTCAGAAAATTTTGTTGCGCAATCGGCATGAATTCATAAAAAACATCTACCAATGGCCAGTAAATATTCTTAAGTATGGGTAATTGCAGGGTGTTCCTGACAGACGATTAAGGGCGAGGGGTCGCAACGGGTATGATGGACGACGCTGAATTCAGCGCATGGCAAAAGAAGGTGGAGGGAACCAACATTTCCTCGACCACGCTTTTGGCGACCGACTATCTGAACCATTTCAACGAGATCGTCATGCTGCTCGAAATGGTGCCCGACATGCCTGACATGATCGAGGACTGCAAGGAATGGGCGCCGAAAAGCTATCAGGAGCATTTCCGCGACAGTGCCTTTTCCGACAAGGAACTGGCGATTGAGGCCTATGAACACGTCCCGCCAAGGTTCCGTCGACCGTTCGAGGAAACCATCGAGCACCTCAATACGATCGTGGCACACGCGGTTTCGCAGCTTGAAACCATCATCGAGACGGGTGATGAAGACCTGTTGCGCGTGACGGCCAGTGCAGTAACCACCTCGCTTCAGAAATTCATGGATGTCGCCAGTGGCATTATCCACGGTTCGGCCAAAACCATGAGCCAGGACGAGATCGACGCGGCCCTGGCACTTTAATTGTTGCCGACGTTTTCATGTATGCGGACAAAAAAACCGGGACTGCGATCAGCCCCGGTTTTGTTTTGTCTGGTCGACACGTTAATCGCGATCAGTCCGTCATTTTAGCGAGTTCACCATCAAGACGGTCAATTTCGGACTGCAACAGCGGCAAGACATCGGCACGGGCGGATGCGACAATTTCCTGCATGTTTTCAAGGGCATGTTTGGCCATGCCGTTGGCATTTTGCTGCATGAACATGATCGTCATCTGGGCTTCGATATCGGAATAAAATCGACGTACACCGGTGATAATTGCCGGATCGACTTCAAAGGTGCGCTGGGAATAGCGCATGGTTTCCCAAACCATATCGTCAAGCTTGTGGCGTTCGCGCGGGGCGAGGTTTGCCGCATGCCAGGTCATCGGGCCTTCGGGATAGTCGGCAATCCAGGTTTCGACCTTCTCGATATTATCGACAAACTCCGCCTCAAGCGATCGTTCGAGGTTATAGACATCAGACGTGCTTTGATAACGGTCGAAATCGACAGCAATTTCAAAACCGGCAAAGCTTGCCAGATACACACCCAGAACGGTTGATGCCAGAATGATGCACTGGGTAAGCCAGAACTCGGTATTGGGCTGGCCACTTACGCTCAGAAAGCGAAACGGGGCGAAAAGTCCGCGCATGGGCTAGTGTCCTGTATTGGTAAGATTGAATTGGTGGCGGTCTTCAAGCGCGCTTGCCGGGATTTCACCCGTGCGTAAAAGGAAATTCTCAAACGCGATTTGAAGATCAACCGGCTCTCCGATCGGAAGACCCTGTTCGCGTGCCATATCTTCAAGGCGTTCCACCCGATCACGCGGGTGCGGATGGGTTGAAAGATAATCCAGCAAACTGCGGTCGCCTTGAAGCTGTCCCAGCTTTGCAAAGGTGGTGGATGCTTCTGCGACATGGCCGTATTTGGCCATGAGGATGCGCAGGCTCCAGTCATCGGCATCGAGTTCCTGACTTCGGGAATAGTCCCGATCCGCCAGAAGTTTCGGCCAACTTGCCGCCCAGGTGGTCAGAACCGCATCGGTCTGAAACATCATGGCCGAAAGTGCGACACCGACGACCTCGCGGCCAATGCCTTCAAGGTGATCGCGCCCGTTATAATGACCGATTTCATGGCCAAGGATCGACAGCAACTCGTTCTCGGTATCGACCAGTTCAAGCATTCCGGTATGAACGAGCATCAGGCCACCGGGCAGTGCCGCGGCATTGGGGCTGTCATCGGGGATGATCAGAACGTCAAAGTCATAATCCTTTGCCGGGCCAATGGCCTCCTTGGGGATGGAATTGACCAGATCGAGAAGATAGCGTTCCGGCAGGCTGCGTTCATAATCTTCGCGATGTTCTGCGATCAGTCCGGGTTCAAGCTCCGACCAGATGGCAACTTCTTCCTGAACCGAAATGCTGTTTGCCGCCCATTCAACCGCGAGACCGCTTGCCGTATAAATCCCCCAGCAAATCAGAAGGAAAGCGATACTGCCCGACGCAAATTCGGCCAGAAGATTGCGATGGGAAATATTCACCCCGTCATCGGGAAGGGCAGATGGCCGACCACCCGTCGGGCGATGATCGGTATAAAGGGCGGTGCCCGAAACGATCACCTCGATCATGCCGCGTCCGAGTTCGGCAGAATCAAAGCGCAGACCGATAATGTGGCTTGCACCCTTGGCATTGGTGCGAAGCCGCAAGATCGCCTCGCGCTTGGCCCTTGTGACGGTGGCTTCGTGTGCGGCCAGTCGACCGCCGACGAAAATGCGCAGGCGCGCCAGAAGATTGCGAAAACGGTCTTCGGCAATGACGACCTTGCCGGTCACCAGTTTGCTGTCATGCAACGTGATGTCATCGGGAACTGCATCCCCGGAATCAAGATATTGATGGGGCAGCAATGCTTCGTCGCGTCTGAGCGCGCGTTCATGTGCCCCATCGGCCAAGCGGCCGGTTATATAAGCTATTCCGATCAGGATGGTCAGGGCAATTCCCGGAAGAAACAGATCTTCCATGGTATTGTGCCTGCCCTGTTATTTCAGTCGTACGGCTGTGCCGTATGCGAAAATCTCAGCCGCCTTGTAGGCCACCTGTGACGTTGCGAAATGCACATCCACAACTGCGTCGGCATCCAATTTTTGGGCTTGGGCAATCAGGCGGCTGGTGGCTTCCTGCTGGGCGTCTTCCAGAAGCCGGGTGTAGGAACGTACTTCACCCCCGAACAGGTTTTTCAGCATCGCAAAAATATCGAAAAGGAAGTTGCGGCTGCGCACGGAACTGCCAAAGACAATACCAAGGTTTTCAGTGATTTCGCGGCCTGGAATATGGGAAATGGTTACCGCCGCCATTTCGGCGGCCGCATTGGGGCTGTGGGTCATGTTGTTTGCTCGTATTTTAATTTGTGTTTATTGCCGTGTTTTCACGGTCGCGAGCAATAGATCGGGATGAAGCCGATTTTGCAAGTCATTATCAACACGCTAAGTTGTTGATAAGAATAAAATCACGCTCAAAACCAATGTGCTTGCTGGTTTCAAGGCTTTGCATTTCTGCCATGCAAGAATGGTGATCTTGTCTGAAACATGGGATATTGCGCATTACGTAATTGACAGCGCGCAGGGGCGATCCTATTCCAACATCATGACAAAGAAGCTTGCCATTGCGATTGCCCAACTCAACCCGATTGTCGGTGATGTCACCGGGAACCGGGACAAGGTTGTGGCTGCCTGG
Organism: Thalassospira profundimaris WP0211; assembly: GCF_000300275.1. Lineage (GTDB taxonomy): Bacteria > Pseudomonadota > Alphaproteobacteria > Rhodospirillales > Thalassospiraceae > Thalassospira > Thalassospira profundimaris. The sequence continues at coordinate 112,019 of NZ_AMRN01000009.1, forward strand.
GAAACTGCGGCCGATCAGGCTGCGGACGTGGTTCTGTATTCTGAACTGGTCCTGTCGGGCTATCCGCCCGAGGACCTTGTGATGAAGCCGGCCTTCATGCGCCATCTTCATGACGCGGTCGAATTCATCTGCGAACACACGGCCAAACGCAAAGATGGTCCGGCCTTGCTGTTGACCACGCCATGGGAAGTCGATGGCACGCGCCATAATGCGGTGTTGCTGATTGATCAGGGCAAGATCGTTGATGTGCGCGCCAAGAATGATTTGCCCAATTATGGCGTGTTTGATGAAAAACGCGTCTTTGCCGCAGGTCCGATGCCGACCCCGATTTCATTCAAGGGCGTCAAGCTGGGTGTGCCGATCTGCGAAGATGTCTGGACGCCGCATGTTGTTGCCCATCTGGCGAACGCGGGGGCAGAAATCTTCCTTGTGCCGAACGGGTCACCGTTTGAAGCCGACAAGGACGATTTGCGCCGCAAGCTGATCGAGGACCGGGTCCGCGAAAGCGGCAAGCCGATGATTTATTGTAACGAAGTCGGCGGTCAGGATGAGCTGGTGTTTGACGGCGGATCATTTGGCCTGAACGGCGATGGATCGCTTGCCGTGGCTTTGCCGGCCTTTGCCGAGGATGTGGTGCTGACCACCTGGCAACAGGATGAAAACGGTAAATGGCGTTGCGCGGATGACGCGCCGAAGGTTGGCTATCCCACCGGGCTTGATGCGATCTATCAGGCGCTGGTTCTGGGCCTGCGTGACTATGTGAATAAAAACGGTTTCCCCGGCGTCGTGATCGGCATGTCGGGCGGGATCGACAGTGCGCTTTCGGCCGCGGTTGCCGTGGATGCGCTGGGCTCGGACCGAGTGCGTCTGGTGATGATGCCATCGCCTTATACCTCGGCCGAGAGCCTTGAGGATGCGGAGCTTTGCGCAGGCATGCTCAAGACCGGGATCGAGAGCATCAATATCGGTCCGGCCATGGCCGCGTTCGAACAGATGCTCGCCCCCGCCTTTGAAGGCCGGGATGCCGACATTACCGAAGAAAACATTCAGGCCCGTTCGCGCGGGATTATCCTGATGGGGCTTTCAAACAAGTTTGGCCACATGGTGCTGACCACCGGCAACAAGTCGGAAATGTCGGTTGGCTATGCGACGCTTTATGGCGATATGTGTGGTGGCTATTCGGTTCTGAAGGACCTTTATAAAACGACCGTGTTTAATCTGTGCCACTGGCGCAATGAACACAAACCGGTTGGGGCAATCGGCCCGGATGGCATGGTGATCCCGGAACGGATTATCACCAAGCCGCCATCGGCCGAGCTTCGCCCGGATCAGAAAGACGAAGATAGTCTGCCGCCTTATGATGTTTTGGATGATATCCTGCATCAGATGATTGAAGGTGAGCGGTCTGTTCGCGATATCGTGGATAGCGGTCACGATGAGGCAACAGTACGCCGGGTCTGGCGATTGCTGGATCGGGCGGAATATAAACGCCGCCAGGCACCCCCGGGGGTCAAGATTACCCCGCGTGCCTTTGGCCGTGACCGTCGCTATCCGATTACCAATGGTTTCACTAACCTTGTTACGTGATTGAAAAGTTTGAAATGACAAAACCTGTTCTGCGATTTGCCCCCAGCCCGACCGGGCTTCTTCACGTCGGTAACGCCCGTGTGGCGCTGATGAACTGGCTTTATGCCCGTAAATCAGGCGGGAAATTCATCCTGCGCTTTGACGATACCGATCCGGTACGCTCCAAAGACGAATATGTCGATGCGATCCGTGAAGATCTGACCTGGCTTGGCATCGACTGGGATCAGGAAGAACGTCAAAGCCTGCGTCAGGATAAATATGATGCGGCGATTGATGACCTGAAAAAGCGTGAACTGCTTTATCCGTGCTACGAGACCGAGGGCGAACTCAACTGGAAACGCAAGGCCGCCCGCCAGCGTCACCAGCCCTTTATCTATGACCGGAAGGCTTTGACGCTATCTGATGAAGAAATTGCCGCCCTTGAGGCCGAAGGCCGCAAGCCGCATTGGCGTTTCCTTCTGACCGACGGCATGGTCGAATGGGATGACCTGACGCGCGGGATTTGCTCGTTTGATACCGAACATGTGTCCGATCCGGTCCTGATCCGTGAAGATGGATCGTTGCTTTATATGTTGGGCTCGGTGGTGGATGACCTTGAAATGGGTGTTACCCATATCATCCGCGGCGAAGACCATGTGACCAATACCGTTTCGCAGATCTTGCTTTATCTCGCCCTTGGCGGGAAGCCAGGCGCGCTTGAATTTGCCCATATGCCGCTTCTGGCCGGGCCGGGTGGTTCGCAGCTTTCAAAACGTCTTGGTAGTCTTTCGCTGCGCGAGTTGCGCAATGACGGGTTTGAGGTCGAGGCGCTTGTTGGTCTTCTGACCGGCCTTGGCGCATCGGACAAGATTGAGCCAGCAGACCTTTCCCAAGTGCTTGAGAAATTCGATCTTGATCATTATGGCCGTTCCACGCCGAAATTCGATCCGGCCGAACTGGCAAGCCTCAATGAAAAAGTCATTCACGAAATGTCGTTTGAGGCCGCCAAACCAAAGCTTGAAGCGGCTGGCATGGCAGATGCCGACGAGATGTTCTGGAATGCGGTGCGCGGTAATTGCTGGCGCGTGGCAGAGGCGCTGGAATGGTGGGATGTGATCCACAAAAACGTCATTCCGGAAATCGATGCCGAGGATGCCGAGTTCCTCAAACAGGCCGCCGATATGCTGCCCGAAGGCGAGCTTGACGGCACCAGCTGGAAAACCTGGACCACAGCACTTAAGGAAGAAACCGGGCGCAAGGGCAAGCAGCTTTTCATGCCGCTGCGCAAGGCGTTGACCGCGCGTGAACATGGTCCGGAAATGTCGACGATGCTGGTTCTGATCGGGTCTGAAAAGGCGCGTGACCGGTTGTGTGGGAAGGCGGTCTAAGCAACTGCTTTGATCGCCGGAAAATGCACGCATTTGACCCGAAAACACAGCCAAACGGACATTTGAAATGACCAAAACCCTTCGCATCTTTGATACGCTCACCCGCGAAAAGCAGGTGTTCGCGCCGATTGATCCCGATCACGTGCGCCTCTATGTCTGCGGCCCGACGGTTTATGACTATGCCCATGTCGGCAATGCCCGCCCGGTGGTGGTGTTTGATACGCTGGTGCGCGTGCTGCGCCATATGTATCCCAAGGTAACCTATGTGCGGAACGTCACGGACGTTGATGACAAGATCAACGCACGTGCCAAGGAAAGCGGCGAGCCGATTTCCGAAATCACCAAACGCACCCATCAGGCCTATCTGGAAGATATGGGTGCGCTTAATGCCGCCAAGCCCGATATCGAACCGCGCGCGACCGAACATATCGCGGAAATGATCGCCATGTGCGAAAGCCTTATCGAACAGGGCTTTGCCTATGCTGCCGAGGGCCATGTGCTGTTCTCGGTCGAGGCGTTTGAGGACTATGGCAAGCTGTCGCGTCGTGACCGCAAGGAAATGATCGCCGGTGCCCGTGTGGAAGTCGCTCCTTATAAAAAAGACCCGGCCGATTTCGTTCTGTGGAAACCGTCGAGTGATGATATTCCGGGATGGGATAGCCCGTGGGGCAGGGGACGCCCGGGCTGGCATATTGAATGCTCTGCCATGTCGACGCGTTATCTGGGCGAGAATTTTGACATCCATGGCGGTGGTTCGGATCTGGTGTTCCCGCACCATGAAAATGAACTGGCGCAAAGCTGCTGCGCCAACAAGGGCTCCAGCTACGCCAAATACTGGATGCATAACGGCCATCTGATGGTCGAAGGCGAAAAGATGTCCAAGTCATTGGGCAACTTCGTCACCGTGCATGAGCTGCTTGAAAAATGGCCGGGTGAGGCGATCCGTCTGGCGATGATGGGGACCCATTATCATCAGCCGATCAACTGGACCGAAGAAAACCTGCGTCAGGCCAAAGAGGCGCTTGATCGTTTTTATACGGCCCTGCGCCAAAGTTCTGACGTGACCCCGGAAAATATGCCGGTACCGCGTGCGGTGCTTGATGCGCTGTGTGATGACCTCAATACGCCGCTTGCGATTTCGGAATTCCATAACCTTGTGACCAAGTTCAACAAGGCGGAAAAGAAGTTCGAACGTGCTGAGGCCAAAGGTGAAATCCTTGCTGCGGCAAAGCTTCTGGGCATTCTTGAAGCGGATCCCGAAGCCTGGTTCACCGGATCAGCCGATGAAGACGAGGCGGCCGAGATCGACGGGCTTATTGCCCAGCGTGCGGACGCCAAGAAGAACAAGGATTTCGCAACGGCGGACAAAATCCGTGATGACCTTCTGGCACGCGGCATCATCCTTGAAGACTTCAAGGAAGGTACAAGCTGGAAGCGGGTATAGAAAATTCTAAGTATCTTAGATGCTTTTAAAGGCCGAGGAGACCTCTCCTTGGCCTTTGTTTGTTTTACCGTGATTGACATGCACAAACGAAGATGGGGACTTTTTGGGGTTTGTTGGATATTATTTTTCAACCTATGGTTATGTTTGTGGTATAAGCGGGATTGGTTCTTTTAGCTTTCAGGAGGGGATGATGGCTACCGGGGTGAAGACCAAAGGTTCACAAAAAGGCGAACGAATTCCGTCAGACCAGCAGGTAAAGGCTGAAAAAGCAGCCACAATGTCACCACAAAAAATCGGGTTAGGTGTGATCGTTATTATTGCATTGTGTTTGAACCCAATGATTTTTGCCAACTTCCTTCGGGACGTATTTCTCAACGTTTTAGACGAAGGGGGTATCTTCGACGCGTATAATATCAGTTATTACGTATTTGGTTACATCGTCCTGATTCTTGTCGCTATTTTACTCGCGCAGCAGCTTCCTAAGGTACAATCTGTTCTCAATGGTCCCGTTTCTCGAGGTGAGAATAACCTAGATTCAGTGGTTGAACGAATGGTGAATGAGTTGCGTTCACGGGCGAGAATGCACCGCCGGTCTTGTGGCATGAATTTGTTAGTTATTGTGCTCGTGCTGTTTTGTTCGGGGCTTTTTATGATTTTTGCAGCCCAATTGATTGCAGGAGATCAAGGTCAGATACTTGGTAGCGCGCAAATCAACCAACAACTAGAAACTGAACACAGAAAAGAAACCAAACTGTTTGATGGAATTCCCGAACAACTACGAGAAATTGTTACTTACTACGAGGATTCTGCAAAAGCGATCATGGGAAGCATTGCGGATCAGGAAGAGAGACTTGTTCAGGCAACAAAGTTGACCGTGGTAGAGCCTTCATCTGGGGGGGGGGAGTGAAAACCGTATCGCGCTTGCGCAGATCCAAGCTACCTTCGACAGAGTAAGCAATGAACTTACATTGAGTTTGGAGAAACTCGAAGAATTTGTTGATGAATCCAGCACGAAACTGGCAATAGTTGCATCGGGTGGTGACATTTCATATGCCAATATCGCCAATAGAATTAGCAACCTTCAAGAAAAGTATGCTGAGATGCTTGCCAATGAGCATGATTCATTCGGAGATTACGAGTCACGTGAGAGAGCACAGCTAACTCGGATAACGATTATTAGACTGTTTGTTTTTTGGTTGCGATATATTTGGTTCAATTGCTTTACGGTATGTACAAATACAACAGTAAAGCTGCGGCGATTTATCTTGGTCGAGCTGATGCCTTGGCATTGCTTGGTGCGCACAAGCAATTGGACGACGCCAATAAACTCAAAGAATGGATCTCCATGCTGAGTGCTGAGGGGTATGATCTTGGGCACTCGCCTTCTAGCCCGTTGGAAATGACAATAAATACTATCGAGAAAATATTTGGTCGCAAAAATCATTCGTCTGAAGACAAAAAACAAAACAAGGAAGATTCGAAAAAGGGCTGAAACTGGAGATAAGTGTTCTTCTCTACCCAAATCAGAACCAGTTCGTTCGCTGAAAATGAGCTGACAATGCCACAACGTGATGTTGTGGCCCTTTTTTTGGGGGCGTCAACCGTGATCTATATTTGTGCAGATTTTTGCCCAAATCTTTATGGATCATGCTTTCTGATTGGTCCGAAGCAACGAAAAGGTGCTCTAAACCATGTCTGAATTTGAACGTCGAGGGTTTCTGAAGGCTTCTGCCTCATTAGGCGCGCTTGGCCTGTTGGCGTCGGGTGTCCCGGCCTGGGCGCAGGGAAGCTCCGATGCGCGCGCATCGGAAGTATTGCAAAAGCAAATTCCCTCAACCGGTGAAGAAATCCCCGCTGTCGGGCTTGGAAGCTGGATCACATTTAATGTCGGCCAAGACATTGAGCTGCGCAATCAGTGCGCGGATGTCATGTCGGCGTTTTTCGATGCCGGTGGGCGCATGATTGACAGTTCGCCGATGTATGGCTCTGCCCAGGATGTGATTGGCTACGGGCTTGATAAGCTTGGTGCGCGGGATCGTGTGTTTTCGACCGACAAGGTCTGGACCGCAGGCGATGGTGCCGAACAGATCGCCGAGACATCAGATCGATGGAAGATCGAGCAGTTTGACCTTTTGCAGGTCCATAATCTGTTGGGCATCAATGAAAACCTGCCGCTTCTGTTTCGCATGAAGGACGAAGGGCAGTTGCGCCATGTCGGTGTGACGACCTCGCACGGGCGACGTACCGAAGACCTGATCGCGGTGATGAAGAACGAACGGCTTGATTTCGTGCAGGTGACCTATAACCCGATTGACCGCAAGGTTGAGGATTATCTTTTGCCACTGGCATATGATCGCGGCATTGCGGTGATTGTGAACCGGCCGTTTCGCGGCGGCAGCCTGACCGAGCGTCTGGAAGGCCAGCCCTTGCCGGAATTTGCCGCCGAACTTGAAGCCAAAAGCTGGGCGCAGTTGATTTTAAAATATCTGATCGCCCATCCGGCGGTGACCTGTCCGATCCCGGCCACCACCAAACCGGCCCACGCGGCGGAAAACATGGCGGCCGCAACCGGGCCATTGCCCGATGAAAAAATGCGCGAACAGATCGCCGCCGTTATTGGCGTTCTGGTGTGATCAAGGCAATCGGGGGCAAACAGCATGACTGAATGGTGGGATTACGGACTGGCGGATTTGTTGCTGTTTTCGCCGCGTGTCTATTACCGGCTGTTTGAAACCATGAACACCACCTGGTGGCTGGTGGTTGCCAGTGCGCTGATTGCCGGGGTGATTGCATCGGGCCTTGCCCTGCGTCACGGTTTTCGCGGCAACCGGGTTATTCTGGTGTTGTTGGCACTGGTCTGGGCCTGGTCGGGCTATGGCTTCCTTTGGCAATATTATCAGCCGATCAACTGGGCAGTACCCTATCTGCTCCCGGCCTTTGCCCTGCAGGTGGTTTTGTTTGCCATCTTTGCCGCGCGTCCGTTGCCGCTTCGTTTTGGCTGGCGCGGGGATTTGTCGTGTTATGTCGGGGCGTCCCTGGTTGCCTTTGCGCTGCTTGTCTATCCGTTTATTGGCCTGATTGAAGGGCGCGACTTGGTGCAGGCCGAAATTTTTGGCAGTGCCGCCGATCCAACCGCCCTTGGCACCCTGGGCTTTGTTTTGCTGTCACGCGGCACCTGGCGGTGGGTATTGTTGCCGATTCCCCTGGCGTGGTGCGTGATATCCGCAGGCACGCTTTGGGTGATGGATCAGTATGTCGCGTATTTGATGCTAGCCGCCGTCTGGGTGACTGTTTTTTGCGGCTGGCTTGATCTTAAAAACGGGGTCACCACCAAACGCCTGACCGAGGCAGAGATCAGAGACCCGGCTGCTTAGGCCAAAAAATCCCCTTCATACCGAAAAAAGTCTGGAAACTGAATGTGATCAGTGGTTTCGTACTTTCCGCTGAGACTTGTCATTTGTCTGAACCAACACGACATCAGACCAAGGCGCGCTGAGCTCACAGACAGTCCGGTAATCCCCAAATTGCGAAAGGGCGATTCATGATCCAGGTTTTAACCAGTGTCTGGGCACTTCTTATTGGAGTTGTCCTGATCATGCTGGGCAATGGCATGCATTTCACCCTGATCGGTTTGCGCGGCGGGATTGAAGGTTTTTCCTCTGCCGAACTGGCGATTGTCACATCGGGTTACTTTGCCGGTTTCCTGTCGGGCGCGCGCATTACACCGCGCATGATCAAGCGGGTTGGCCATGTGCGCGTCTTTGCTGCACTCGGAAGCTTTACCTCCGCTGGGTTGATTGCCTTTCCACTGATTGCCGAGCCATGGGCATGGACGGCGTTGCGCGTGATCTTGGGCTTTTGCATGTCGGGGATCTATGTGACGGCGGAAAGCTGGCTTAACGATGCCTCGACCAACGAAACCCGCGGCAAGGTTCTGTCGGCTTATATGATTGCCCAGACACTTGGCATTATCGGGGCGCAGGGACTTTTGACGCTTGGCGATGCCGCGAACTCGGCCCTGTTTATTGTTGCGTCCATTCTGGTCTCGATTTCCTTTGCGCCGATCCTGCTGTCGGCCTCGTCCGTGCCAGTGACCGAGGCGGCGCGTCCGATGGGGCTTAAGGAACTGTTTGCCGGATCACCGCTCAGTACCGTGGGCATCTTCCTGCTGGGGTGTGTGTATGCCACCCAGACCGGTATGGCAGCAGTTTACGGTACCCAGATTGAAATGACGACCGTGCAGATCGCGACCTTTGTGGCGATGCTGTTTGCCGGTGCGTTGGTGTTCCAATATCCGATTGGCTGGTTGTCGGACCGCATGGATCGCCGCAAGCTGATTTTTGGTGCGGCGGCAGTTGCCATGTCAGCCTGTATGCTTGGTTGGCTTTCGGGTAATCAGTTGGTCTTTATGATGTGTGCAGCCTTTGTCGCAGGCGGCATGACCACACCGCTTTATGCGCTGTTTCTGGCGTACACCAATGATTTCCTGTCACTCGAAGAAATGCCGGCGGCATCAGGTGGTCTGGTCCTGACCTTTGGGGTGGGGGCAATTCTTGGCCCGTTGATTGCCGGTTGGTCGATGGAACATCTTGGTCCGCAGTCGTTCTGGCTGGTGCTTGCCGGGACGTTTGCGGTGATTGCGCTTTATGCGCTTTATCGCATGACGCGCCGTGAAGCCCTGCCGGTTGAAGAAACCGAAAGCTATGTCAGCGTTCTGCCGACGGCATCCCCCATGGCGGTTGAAACCGCCGGGGTTTGGGCGGCTGAGCAGGCCGAGGCCGCCGCAGAAGAGGCTGCTGCCGAAGAAGCAGCCGCTGAGGAAGCCGAAGCAGAAAAGGCCGAGGCTGCAGAAGACAAGAAGCCCAAGGCATAGCCTTTCGCTGACAGCTTAGCGGTTGAACAACAACCGCAGTCCGACGGCAGCAAAGAACACACCAAGCAATCCGTTGATCCATCCGGCTGCGCGGCGATAAATCGAAATCGCCGGGGCGGTGGAAAAGGCGGTGGCATACAGCAAATGAATGCTGGTTGAAATCAGACCACAGCCAATCACGATCGCCGCCCCAACCCAAAGCGGGGCACCTTCGTGAAAGCCGATTGAAATGATGGCGATCCAGGTCAGAATGGCCTTCGGGTTGGTCAGGTGAAGGCCCAATCCGCGAAAGTAATAGCCGCGTCCGGATATCTTTCGGGCATCAACGGCGTCGGCGATGTCTGATGTGGTGGGTGGTTTGCGAAATGCCGTACGAAACGCCCGATAGGACATCCACAGCAAATAAAGCCCGCCAAAAATCCGGATGGCCGTCATGGCATCGGCATAGGTGGCAAGAACAGCCGACAGCCCCGTCAGGGTCAGAAGTCCGATCGAAAACGATCCGGTTCCAATGCCAAGGGCAAAATGTTGTCCAGCACGGCGGCCCTGATCAAGCGACACCCCCATCAAGCCCAAAAGGGCAGGACCGGGGCTAATCAGGCCGACAAGCAAAGCAGCATAAGACAGCAATATTCCGGGCAGATATTGCCCAAATTCGGCAAGGCTGATCATGGGGCGTTTCCTTGTGTGGTGGCAAGATCAGCCTAGATCGGTATTTGAGTTCTGTCGAGGGTCACGAAAAAGCCCGATCCAATGGACCGGGCTTTGTTCATCTGTCTGTACTTGGGCCTAATCAGGCGTCGTTTTGCGCTTCGGCAAGAATTTCATCACCCTGGCGCGCAATTTCCGAAAGGGCCTGTTCGAACACTTCTGGCGGGTGGCCGCCGGAAATGGCGAATTTGCCATTGATCACATAGGTCGGTACCGAACTGATGCCGGCATCGCCAAATTCGTCTTCCTCGGCGCGGACTTCATTGGCGAATTCGTCGCTGGCAAGGATTTCGGCGGCGCGTTCCGGCGAAAGCCCAACTTCCTCAACTGCGCGTTTCAAGACACCATGGTCGGCGGTGTTGTCACCGCCCTGGAAGTAGGCGGCAAACAGATTGAGTTTAAGCGCGGTCTGCTGGCCGTACTCGCCTTCTTTGCCCGCCCAGTACAGTAAACGGTGGGCGTCAAAGGTGTTATAGATGCGTGCATCTGATCCGAAATGGATCGGGAAGCCGACATTTTCACCCATCATCGTGATGCGTGCACGGTTATCGGCACTTTGATCGGCGGTCAGGCCGTATTTTTCGCTGATATGTTCCGAAAGGTCCTGGCCCTCGGGCGGCATATCGCGGTTCAGTTCGAACGGGTGCCAGCGCAGGGTGACGTCAATTTCGCCGTCCAGACGGCTGATGGCATCTTCAAGGTTTTTGTACCCGATGATGCACCACGGACAGACAACGTCCGAAACAATGTCGATCTGCATGGGAATGGCTTTGGTCATTGGATTAGGCTTGCCTTGGATTATGTAACGTTGTGCTACCCCAACACATAATTGACATGGCGTCAAACGCAAGGAAAAGCCGGGGCGGACGCGTATTTGAGGGATGATTTATTAGTTGTATCTGATTTTGCGAGCGTGGTTACCCGCCGATCATCAGGATGATTGCCGCCGGGCGTTGTCGACCATGTATTCGGCAAACGTTTCAAGGATCGGGCAAGACCAATCCGCACGGGTCAGTTCCCCGTCCCGTTCCCAGTCGCCATACCAACGTTCATCAATGTCACGGAATATGATGTAGCGGGCAAAACGGTCTGATGCAGTCCAGCAATTGCGACCGGTACGTTCCCACGTCAGGCCGGCAAGCATCATGATATCAACGCTGGTGGGGGCGTCATTTGCCATTTTTATTGTCCTTGGACGTCGCGCGATCATTAGCTTTGTTCTACATGTGCAGGGTTTTGATCAAGCGTACTACAACCTAGGATAAAGGTAATCATCGCATAGTGGTGGTTGCAACCATTCAAGGGGACAGGTCAGCTATCCTAAAGATGGGTAATTTGTTGAATTAGAGCAGAAATTGTCGTCGGGATGGCAATTTGAGTAATGCTGTTGCGCTGCTGTCTGTTTTGCGGCAATTTGCCAGACCCGCAAAAGACATGAAAACATGAGCCTTGCGAACAGAATAGCGGCGGCCAAAAAACGGCCGCGGCACCCGAGACGATCGATCAGTTGGAATGAAAATGTCAGACAAGCGCGTCTATCTCTATGACAGTACCTTGCGCGATGGGCAGCAGACCCAGGGCGTGGATTTTTCGGCCGCGGACAAGACCGCGATTGCCAAGGCACTGGACGAACTGTCGATTGACTATATTGAAGGCGGCTGGCCGGGGGCAAACCCGACCGATGATGCATTCTTTGCCAATCCGCCCAAACTCAAGAATTCCAAACTGACCGCCTTTGGCATGACCCGCCGTGCCGGGCGTTCGGCGTCAAACGATCCGGGGCTGACCAGCCTGGCGCAGAATGCACCGATTGTCTGCATGGTGGGTAAAAGCTGGGATTTTCAGGTGACCGAGGCGCTCGGGATCGAGCTTGATGAAAATCTGGCGATGATTTCGGATTCCATTGCCCATCTGAAATCCAAGGTTTCCGAAGTCATGTTCGATGCCGAGCATTTCTTTGATGGTTACAAGGCCAACCGGGACTATGCGCTTGCCGCGATCAAGTCGGCCTATGAGGCCGGTGCGCGCTGGGTCGTGTTGTGTGACACCAATGGCGGCACACTGCCTGACGAGATTTTTGACATTGTCACCGATGTCTGCAGCCAGATCCCCGGCAGCCATGTCGGTATTCATTGCCACAACGATACCGAGAATGCGGTGGCGAACTCTTTGGCCGCGGTGCGTGCCGGTGCGCGGCAAGTGCAAGGGACGCTGAATGGTTTGGGTGAGCGGTGTGGCAATGCCAACCTGATTTCGATCATTCCGACGCTGATGCTGAAAATGGGCTATGACGTTGGCATTTCCCATGACCAACTGACCCATCTGCGCCGCATTTCGCATATCCTTGATGAGCGGCTTAACCGTGAACCGCTGCGTCAGGCGGCCTATGTCGGCGACAGTGCCTTTGCCCACAAGGGCGGCTTGCATGTCTCAGCGGTTGAAAAGAACCCAACCTGTTACGAGCATATCGAACCGCATCTGGTTGGCAACCAGCGCCATATCCTTGTTTCGGATCAGGCGGGCCGGTCCAACATTCTGGCGCGTTTCCGCGAGATCGGCGTTGAAGTTGATCCCAAATCCGAGGCGATTGGCAAACTGGTCGAAACCGTCAAGCGCCGTGAGTTCGACGGTTATGCCTATGACGGGGCCGAGGCCAGCTTTGAATTGCTGGCGCGCAAGGCCATGGGCGAGCTTGATCGTTATTTCCGGGTGACGTCGTTCCGTGTGATTGACGAACGCCGCTGGGTTGATGAGCAGGACGAACAGGTCATCACCATGTCGGAAGCGACCGTCAAGGTCGTGGTCGGCGATGATCAGTTCATGTCGGTCGCCGAAGGCAATGGCCCGGTCAACGCCCTTGATGCGGCCCTTCGTAAGGTCCTTTTGACTGTGCCGGAATACCGCGATGCGGTCGAACAGATCGAACTGATCGACTATAAGGTCCGCATCATAACCCGCGGCGATGGTACGCGCGCAGTCACCCGCGTCATGATCGAAAGCCGTGATGCCGAAGGCAACAACTGGGCAACGGTTGGCGTTTCGACCAACATTATCGAGGCGTCCTATAACGCGCTTCGGGATTCCATCACCTATAAACTGTTCAAATCCGGTGTGCGCAGCCAGCACGCCTGATCGTATGACCAACATAGAAGATACATGCAGCCGGACCTTGTTAAGGTCCGGCTGTTTTCGTTTGCGAGATGGAGACTGGCGCGAACGGTTGGCTTTTGCTAAGTAAGCGCCAATATGGACGGGGACGCCCTAAAAACAGCTTCTATGCCATCCTTTGACGACCGGAGAATACCGCGATGAGCGAGCCCATCGGCAGTGCCAAGCCTGAAACAGGCGGGATTGCCAATCCACCCGTGATCATTCTGATCGAACCGCAGCTTGGCGATAATATTGGCAAGGCTGCGCGTGCGATGCTGAATTGTGGTTTGGTGGATTTGCGTCTGGTGCGTCCGCGCGATGGCTGGCCCAATGAACGGGCAACCGCCAATGCATCGGGTGCTGATATCGTCATTGATAACACCAAGGTGTTCGAGCGCGAAGAAGACGCGCTGGCGGATCTCAATCGTGTTTATGTCACAACGGCCCGCACGCGTGACGCGATTAAACCGGTTTTCACGCCCAAGGGACTGGCGCCCGAAATGCGCAGCGTCATTGGGCGCGGTGAGAAAGTCGGGGTGATGTTTGGCCCGGAACGTACCGGTGTGCGCAACGAACATGTCGCCATGGGGGATGCGGTGGTTACTGTGCCGCTTAATCCCGGTTTTACCTCGCTCAATCTGGCGCAGGCGGTTCTTTTGATCGGGTATGAATGGTGGCAGGCGGGCATTGATGTGCCCGATTATCAATTGATGATGGCCGACACCTTCCCGGCGACCAAGGATGATATGGAACGTCTTTTCGTTCACCTTGAAAACGAACTTGATGCGTCGGGGTTCTTCCGTGTGCCCGAAAAGCGCCCCGGCATGGAACGCAATATCCGCAACATCTTTAACCGCGCAAACCTGACCCATCAGGAAGTCCAGACGCTGCGCGGCATGATCGTTGCGATGCGCGGCGGCAAATACAAGCCGTAAGGCCGCACTGGTTTGCCAAGAAACAAAGGGCTCCCAGACCTTGGTCGGGGAGCCCTTTGTTGTTTGTGGTGGGGCGGTTGGCACAGCGCCCAATCATCAGGTGTTACGGCCGGTCGAGACGATAGATCTTGTCCGGGTTCGGTTTGCTTTGCCAAGGCAGGCCGTCATTCTGCCAGCCATTAAGCAGGCGCAGGCCTTTCTGCGGGCCTTCCTTGATCGCACTGCCCTGAAAACCGTGAACGACATAATGGGCATTGGCAAAACCGTTTTCCTGCAGGAAGGCGGCACTTGGTTTTCCGCGTTCGCTGCCCGATCGGCACATGGTGATCACGGTGGCGTTCTTATCCATGCCGCGCGCTTTCAGGGCGCCTTCGATTTGGGCTGCAAAGTCTGGGTTGCGATAAAGCCGAAAGCGGCCCTTTTCGGCGTCCCACTGGGTGCGATCCACGATCAGATAGGGGATGTTGATATCGACCGCGTCGGTAAAGCCGACAAACAGGATTTCCACCGGATCGCGAACATCAACAAACAGCACGTTGTCCTTTTGCGATGAAAGTTCGAGCGCCTTTGTGGTGGAAATACCCAGATCATCAGCCTTGGCCGAAACCGGAAGGGCGGCGGAAAAGGCGATGGCACAAAGCAAAGCCAGACCGGCCAGAATGGGGCGAATTTTAAACATGTTCATCATCGGGGTCCTTGGGGCTTAGAACGAAAAGACGCGGGTGTCCTCATTAACCATCATCTTGGCCATGGCGGGCGGGGTTGCGACACCAATGCCATTACGGAGCGCGCTTTGATCATGCGAACTGTTGGGCAGATAAAGTGCACAGACATTAACCGTCGCACCGCCAGTCATCAGCTTGGCCAGAAGCTGTTCGGGGGTGACTTTCTTGGGTTCAAGGGCCGGGCTTTGTGTTGCGCTGAGTGCAAGATCGCCTGCCGTGTCACATAACAGAACATCGACCTGCACACCTTGGGCCTGCATGGTGTTGCCAAGAACCATCGCCATGCCCTGGGTTTGCAGGGATGGGCTGGTCAGGATGATCAGGGCCTTGTCGATTTTGTCATCCGCCTTGGCAATGGCGACATTCAAAACAAGAAGAACAGCCATCAGAAGAAACATGAAGGCAAAACGGCCAGGGGTGATGGTGGATTTGTCCATGGGGGCGCTCCAAATTCTGGATTATCGATTGATGATAATATTTTAATTTGAGGGCGGGTTTGGGCGATATGACAATCGTCAATATGGTGTGAAAACAGGGCTAAGGTCTTGGAAAGCCCTCAGATAATGTGGGCTGGTTTGGAAAAGCCTTGCGCTGGCGTGCCAAGCCCTGCAAAAATTGCAGGCAGTGCTTGCGTTCGCAGGTCATTGAAACGGCCATTTTCGTTTGACTCTCGGGCCGTGATCTCTATATTGCGCCTCACTTCCGAGAAAGTGGGTCGAAACAGGTGGTTTCGTCCCCGTTCCGCATGTCTGTCTTCAGGCGGTTGGAAACTATCGGGACAATAAGTGATCTTTAAAAAAAGAGAGTTACAAAATGTCGAAACGTATTGCTGCAAAGCATAAGATTGACCGCCGCCTTGGTGTGAACCTTTGGGGCCGTGCAAAATCGCCGCTGAACAAGCGCGAATATGCACCGGGCATGCATGGTGCTACCCGCCGTAAGAAGCCGACCGACTATGGTACCCAGCTGTTCGCTAAACAGCAGCTCAAAGGCTACTACGGCTCGATCTCTGAAAAACAGTTCCTGCGCTACTACAAAGAAGCGTCCCGTCGTCCGGGCGATACCTCCGAGCATCTGGTTGGTATTCTTGAGCAGCGCCTCGATGCGGTTATTTATCGCATGAAATTCGTTCCGACCGTGTTTGCTGCACGTCAGTTCGTTAACCACGGCCACATTCTTGTCAACGGCAAGAAAGTAACCATCCCGTCCTACCTTGTTAAAGAAGGTGACGTTGTCGAAGTGAAATCCGCTTCGCGCGAAATCCCGATGGTTATGGAAGCAGCCAACCTGAACGAACGTGACGTTCCGGAATATCTCGACGTTGACGCGAAGGCCTTCAAAGGCACCTTCGTTCGCGTTCCGAAATTCGCTGAAATTCCGTACCCGGTTCAGATGCAGCCGAACCTGGTTATCGAATTCTACTCGCGTTAATTCGCGACGAACATATCACAGACTTCTGGTCTGTTTGCAGGGCGGTACAATTTATTGTACCGCCTTTGCTGTATCTGCTCCTTGCCAAATCAGCGGCTTAGGGCGGGCAGGGCCGTCCTATCCGCACGGTGACGGTCGAGGCACGCTTCGCGAAAAGCTTCTGGTCGCAGTTCGATTGTTTCATTATGGTTGTTTATTATATCTGACTGCCGTTTGAGATTTTTGCCTGCTTAAAGAAAAGGGTCGAGAGCCGATGTATGCAGCCGCAATGTGCATGATTTCCATCCTGTTCCTTGCGTCAGCTGCCATAGGCCAAACCGTTGTAAAGGTCGGCATTACCTCGATCCAGCCACCTTTGGTGATTGACGCGGTCGAAAAGCGCGGCCTTGTTTATGATGTCGTTGCCGCCCTGAACGAGCTGCAGTCTGATTACCAGTTCAAGGCCTATCACTATCCTGCCAAGAGATTGCTCGTCAGCTATCGCGATGAGGATGTTCACCTTGTTGCGTATAACGATGTCAAATGGGGCTGGCTTGAGCGCGACGGTGTTGGATCCGTCGATATGATTGACGGGCGGGATCTGTTTTTCACGTTGCGCGGCTATCAACCCCCGACGCAAAGGCCAGAACAGATCGGGGCCGTGCGCGGCTTCCACTATGCATTTGCCGATTTCGACAGTGCGAAACTAAGCCAGATGCCCAATGTCTCGCTTGTGAATAATGAAGACGGTGTTTTGCGTCTCGTCGAACATGGGCGCGTGGATAAGGGGATCGTAAGCGAGACGTTTCTTGAATGGATCGCGGTGTCCGAACCCGATGTCTATCAGGCGCTTGAGATTGACCGCGAACATCCCGATGACACCTATCACCGACAGTTCGTCGCCTTTCCGTACTCACCGATCAGTGTCACTGAGTTCAATCGGCTGGTCATGCAACTGACTGAAACCGGTGATCTGCAAGAAATCTATGCCAGATATGGTTTGACGGTCCCGGCAGCACTGGATGAAGAAGGCGCTGATGGTTCTGACGGGCGAAGCTATCTGGTCGGTCTTCTCGACTAAGTTCTAAAGCCCTTTGTCAGGCCGGTGGTTTGTTGATCTGCTCAGAGGCCTGCTGGGCCGCGGCGGCAACGGCTTCCTGCTTTTGTTCCGGTGTGGCATCGGCGGGCACGGCGACCTTGACATCGCGCGAGGCCATCTGGATGCCGTTTTCCTTGAACATGGCGAGAACCCGCTGATAGACGGTTTTGCGGATCATGAACTGTTCGCCGGGTTTTGAGGTATATTTCAGCCCGATCACCATGTTGAATTCTTCCATGCGGCGCACGCCCTGGGATTTCAACGGTTCGATGAAGCTGTCCCCAATCAGCGGATCTTCAAGCAGTTCTGCTGCGAGTTTCTTGACCAGCTTCTTGACCTTGTTCACATCCGTTTCAAACGGCACGCGGAATTCAAGTTTCACGATCACCCAGTCGCGGCTGTGGTTGACGATGGATTTGATCTCGCCAAACGGGACGGTCTGAAGCGGGCCACGGTGATGGCGCAACTGCATGGAGCGGATCGAGATGTTTTCGACCCGGCCGCGCAGATTTTCGACCTCGATATATTCACCCAGCCGGAACGCATCATCGAGCAGGAAGAAAACACCGGCCACGACATCACGCACCAGAGCCTGACTGCCAAAACCAAGGGCCAGGCCGACAACACCGGCACCGGCAATCAGCGGGCCGATATCAACGCCCAGCGATGACAAGGCAACCATCACCACCATGATGACAATCACGGTGAGCGCAAAGTTCTTGAGCAATGGCAGAAGTGTCTCGACCCGGGACAGTCCGGATCCGCCGCCTTCGTCACCCGCATTGCCCTGATTGGATGCATTCATGCGTTCATCAAGGAAGGTCTTGATCAGCGACCAGATAAGATCGGCGATCAGAAGGATCATGATGATTTCGGTCGAACTATCAATGATCCGGGCAAGGATCCCGGCATCGTTGGCCTGTGCCAGGCGATCAAAGCCCCAGATGCGCCACCAGCTTGCCAGCACAAACACCAAGGCAAGAAGACGAACACCGCGTTTGAGGACTTTGGTAAAGACCGGCGCCTTGGGTTTGACGGGTTCGAACTCCTCGTCATTTTCAAGGGCGATGGCTTCTGCGCGGGCGTTATGTTCGGCGGCTTCCTGTTCTGCGACTTGCAGTTTCTTGCGATGCTGGCTTTCGATGATGTTGCGGAAGACGACATCAAACAGGCAGGCAATGCCAATGGCCAGAAGCGCCTTAAGGATGCGTTCCGCGCCAATGACGGCAACCCCGCCGACCAGGATGAACCAGCCACAGACAATCACGGGCCACAGGCGGGCCATGGATGTCGGCAGGGCCATTTTTTCAACATCGCGGCTCGAAACGTGGCTGGCAAAGAACCGGCCAAGCGACAAAGTGGCCGCGCAAAAGGCAATGACCGAAATCACCACGGCAACGTCAAACAGGATGATATCGCCGGCGACCATGGTGGGAGCCGCACTGAAGACACCGGCAAGTGCAAAGGCAAACAACGAAATGCCGGCCGCCCAGGTCAGGCTTTTGGTCAGGGCCCGGGCCGCCAGCGGATCAACATTGATCATGCGCAGCCCTTCGGCCTTGGGTGCGAACAGGAACTGCAGGATGATGACCAGAACCCGAAGCGCAAAGAACGCCATCAGAAGCGACATGACTGCCGCCTTCATGATGTCGGGCCAGTCGAACATCATGAACGTGCCAAGCGATCCGATGGCAAAAACAAACAGCGACAGCAGCGACAGGATACTGAGTGCCAGAATATGTTTGAGGCGTTCGGAGAATTTTTTGGGCGTGCGGGCTTCGAGATTGGCGCACATCGGTGCTGACAACCTGCGATAGATCACCTCGGCCAGTATCCCGACACCCACAAACACGATGGTGAACAGCACAATCCGCATCAGACCACTTTGGCCAAAGTCGCTTGCAAGCAAATCCTGTGTGGCGGCGATTTCGCCCGGCAGGGCGTCAAGCCCGTGGATCGTTTCGGCGATACGCGCCTGTGTCCGGGCCACCCCTTCGTCAAGGAAACCATAATAGCTGAAGGTCTCGGCAACCACGCCCTCATCGGGGGAAGGGGCGCTATCGGTTGCGGCGGTATCGTCACTACCCCCCATTGCAGCAACGGCGGCCACCTGTGCCTGTGCGGGCATGACGGGTGCGATGAAAGACATCGCAAACAGCCAGATGGCAAAACATGCCATTGTTTTGATTGCTGATTTCATGCCGGTGACCTTCCCCTGTGGCGCAATGGACAGCATCGGTTAAAGATGGGGAAGGATCGCCAAACCATCAAGAAATAGTTTTGCAGGCGTCGACAAATGATCGCATTTGGAGTGTTTTTTTAGGCACGCAGATACAAAAAACGCGCTGGCGGGTGACCCGCACAGCGCGTTTGAGTGTCGGAATTGCCTAGCGCTTTAAGCGGCAGCAACGCCCTTGTCTTTAAGGTGCTGGGACAGCTCGCCGCTGGCAGCCATTTCACGTACGATATCGCAACCGCCAAGGAACTCGCCTTTGACGTAAAGCTGCGGAATGGTCGGCCAGTTCGAGAAGTCCTTGATGCCCTGACGGATGGCCGGATCGACCAGTACGTTGACATCCTTGAACGGAACGCCGATCTCGGCCAGAACCTGCACAACAGCAGCGGAGAAGCCGCACTGCGGGAACATTGCGGTCCCTTTCATGAACAGGACGACGTCATTGTCATCGACGTCTTTCTGGATGCGCTCGAATACCGGATTGTCGGTCATGATGATTGTCCTTGGCTTTGGGCGGTGATCTCTCGACCGCGAATTCGGGTTAAACTTTTATGGCCGAAGATATGGCTGGAACCTGCGGTTCTGTCAACTCTTGGCGCGATTTTGCCGCGCGGTGCGCAGGTTATCCCAGCTGTAAATACCAAGTCCGAACCACACCAGGCCATATGTCACCATATGCGCGGTGGTAAAGGCTTCGCCAAATACCAGGACCGCAATAAGGAATTGCAATGTCGGATTAATGTATTGCATCAGGCCGAGTGCTGAAAATTTCATATTGCGCGCGGCAAAGGCAAACAGTACGAGCGGTATTGTTGTCAGGATCCCAAGACCGATCAACAGTGCGTCTTGCGCGATCCCGATATGGCCAAATGCCGCATCGCCCTGGCTTTCCAGCCAGAAAATATAGCCCAGCGTCACCGGTGAGAGCAGCGCACATTCCACAAAAAGACCGGCAATCGGATCGGCAGGGACAAATTTGCGGATCACGCCGTAAAAGGCAAACAGCGTAGACAGGCTAAGCGCAATCCATGGCAGATGGCCGTAAAACACCAACAGGTTCAAAACGCCGATGGTACAGATCGCAACCGAAACCAACTGAACGCGATTAAGCTTCTCGGCAAAGAAAACCCGGCCCAGCAGAAGCATGACCAGCGGCATGATGTAATAGCCAAGGCTTGCCTCAAGTGCATTGCCACTATTGATCGCCCAAATGTAAATGACCCAGTTTCCAGCGACCAAAATACTGCTCAGAAACAGCAGGCCGATGGTGCGGGTCGATGAGATGAGCTCGAGAAGTTTCTTTCGACGACCCAGTGCAAGCACCAGAATCAGCGTCAAAACCGCCGACCATAAAATCCGGTGCGCCAGAATTTCAAAAGGCTCGGCAAAGCCAACCTGCTTGAAATACAGGCCAAAGGCACCCCAGATGGTAAACGCGCCAAGCCCGGCGAGGGGGCCCGGGCCGATCAGTGCCGGTTTTTCTTGAGAAGACATAACATTAAGCCGTGGTCAGTGAATGGGGCTGTGACCGGCCGCTTAAGTCTTCGGACCAGCTCAGTTTGATCGGAAAGGCAACAGGGGCCGAAGGCAAACGGCCACTGAGTTTGGTCTGGCGAAGCGGTTCGTGGTGGCGAGGTGCTTTGCCAAAGTTTTATCTTGCGTGACCTTATTCCGGCGCAGAAGTCTGCAGGGCCAGCGCATGCAGATCGCCGCCCATTTTACCCTTGAGGGCGGAATAGACCATCTGGTGCTGAACCACGCGGGTTTTGCCGCGGAACTGTTCGGAGACGACAATCGCAGCATAATGATCGCCATCGCCGCGCAAATCCTCAATGCGGACCTGTGCATCGGGAAGGGCTTCCTTGATCATGCTTTCGATTTCATAGGCTTCCATGGCCATGGCGCATATTCCTTATGGTTGATCGGCGCATATTCGGGACCGCCGATATGACTTGTTTTCACTGGTATATGTTGTTGTCACGGGGGCTGTCAATTTTTGAGAAAGGCGCGCCATCCGCCGATGTCAGGCCAGAACCGCACAGTATCAGGCAATGCGAAAACCTTGTTTTTGGGCTGAGATTGGGCTAACACGCTTTTTACGGGGTGCGCACCCCTGCCGTCCGCAAGGTTTATGCCTTTGGTAAAGTGCGTGGAATGAAATTTTCGGACCCGTTTCCCGATCAGGATACGGCCCGGCAATGCGGACCCCCGGCCTCCTGCGTGGAGACGATTTATGACTTCCAATACGCTCAATATCAGCCGTGCCGACATTGAAACGGACGCGACCGAGCAATTCAAGGCACAGGCCAAACGCCTGCGCAAAGCCTTGGCCGCGCGTGATGTTTCGATCTCGCATACCGGTTCGCTAGAACTGCTGGCGCAAAGTCATGGTTTTCGTGACTGGAATACCGCCGTTGCCATGGCACGGCGCAATATCCCGACCAGTGTGTCTGATCTTGGCATCGGCAAACGGTTTGCCGGCTCCTACCTTGGTCATGCTGTCACCGGCTTGATCCGAAGCGTCACCGCGACCCCGACACCGGGCGTGTTCCGGGTCGAAGTGCATCTTGATGAACCGGTGGATGTGGTGGAATCAAAACGCTTTAGCGGCTTTCGCCAACGCATTGGCGCACGGATCAACGAACATTGCGAACCGGTCCTGACCAACGGCATGGCCGGACCCGGACTTTCGATTGATCTGTTGCTGCGAGACTCCCCGGACGCGTGAGCACATTTTTCCCAGAGATAAATGACCAAACCCTCCGGCAACTTCCAAAAGTTGCCGGAGCTTACGTTCTGGTGATCGAACTCGAAGCTGACCTGACGCTTCAAAACAAACGGTTTGCCGGGATCACCCTTGCCAAAGGAACCTACCTCTATTGCGGCTCCGCCAACGGTCCCGGCGGTATTGCGGCGCGTGTCAAACGCCACTGCAAGGCGGACAAGAAACCCCACTGGCATGTCGATGAACTGACGTCAAACGGGGCAGGGCGGGTTGTTTCGGTGCTGGTGGTGCCGGGTGGGAATGAGTGTGAACTGCGTGCTGGACTACAGGACCAAAGCACACCGGTTCCAGTGCCGGGATTTGGCAGCAGCGATTGCACCAAATGTGCGTCACATCTGATCAGTACAGGCGTTGGGAATCATTTGATGGTTCTGAGAAGTCTTGCCGGGGCTGCTTAGCCGCCAGTCATACTCATATGCCGACCGACAGCCGGTTTCTGGCCTTTGCGGTCGATGACAAAATCATGGCCCTTGGGTTTGAGGTCCATGGCGGCATCCAGCATCTGATCAAGGGCGCGCGGGTCGCCGGTACGAAGGGCGGCGCGCAGGTCAACGTGATCTTCCTGACCAAGGCACATGTAAAGCATACCGGTGCAAGTCACACGTACGCGGTTGCAGCCTTCGCAGAAATTATGGGTGAGCGGCGTGATAAAACCGAGCCGCCCGCCGGTTTCAGCCACCGTGGTATAGCGGGCCGGGCCCGGTGTGACATATTCGGACGGGATCAGGGTGTATTCCTGCTCCAACCTTTCGCGCACAGCAGTCAGCGGCAGGTATTGGTCGGTTCGGTCGCCATCAATGTCGCCAAGCGGCATGGTTTCGATCAGGCAAAGATCAAAGCCCTCCTTACCACACCAGGCGACAAGGCGTGACATTTCGTCTTCGTTGAAATTGCGAAGCGCAACCGTATTGATCTTGATCGAAATACCGGCCTGTTTGGCGGCCTCAAGCCCGGCCAGCACCTGTTCAAGGCGACCGCGGCGGGTGATTTCGGTGAATTTCTGAGAATCCAGACTATCAAGCGAGATGTTAAGGCGCTTCACACCCAGGCGCGCCAGATCATCGGCATAGGTGGCAAGCTGGCTGCCATTGGTGGTCATGGTCAGTTCATCGAGCGCGCCGGTTTTAAGATGGCGCGACAGATTGGCGATCAGATCCATGATGCCACGACGGACCAGCGGTTCACCGCCGGTCAGGCGCAGTTTGCGCACACCGCGCGTGATGAAAGCCGTGCAAAGCTGATCGAGTTCTTCAAGCGATAGAACATCGGATTTGGGCAGGAACGTCATGTTTTCCGCCATGCAATAGGTGCAGCGGAAATCGCAGCGATCGGTTACCGAAACGCGCAGGTAAGAGACATGTCTGCCATATTTGTCGATCAGCGGTTTGGTCATGGTGGCGTTTCAACGGTGTTTTTGAGTTTGCGGACTTTATGCAATCGTTGTGAGGCGACTGTGGCACAGCAGACGGGGTTTTGACCAGTCTGTTTCGATCTGTGGTGTTCACCTTTCCGTCAGGTAAAAACGATATGAGCCACGGTCCAATAACGATCGCAGCTTATATACTCGTTCGTTAAGGGTTAACCGTCAGGTAACGGGTGCCCGCAGGTCGCCGATCACTTTGATAATTTGGCGACGTCGGCATCAATGCATTTGACCACTTCGCGCAGGGTGGCGACGTTCTCGCGGCCCATCCGCGCGACCAGTTCGGCGGAATGTTCCGGCACGGCAAGCGTCTTGCGCACATCGGCAAACAGCGCATCAAGCAGGCGGATGCAATGGGTTTCTGTGAATTCCCAACGTTCTTCGCCGTGGACCATGTTGTCATTGACGAGCTGGATCAGCCATTTCTTGCGGTGTTCATAATTGCTGAAATGCAGCGCCATGCGGGCAAACACCAGATTGATCCGCGACCGGACTTCCGGGGTTTTGGCCAGATGATCCCAGTATTCCGAAGGATTGCGCAACTCGTCATCATCATTGGCGTGGGCTTCGATGATTTCGTGAATTTCACGATCGATTTCCTGAAGCATGTCCATGCCGACCATCATGCGGATGACCTTGAAGAAAGGCTGCAGGATGGTGCGTGACAGAGCACCATGTTCGATATCGCCGGCAGCATTGCCTTCAAGCAGATGATCAAAGCGCGAGACCAGCAGGCGCCCGAACGGGTCGTGACGCAGGGCTGCATGTTCGCGGGTCTTGATCGCTTCGAGGTCGCTTTCAAGGATCGCCCATGCATTGTCGAACAGGTCTTCGTTGTCGCGCAGGCTATTGAGCGATTTCAGGATCTGTTCTTCGGTAACGGAACCGCCATGGTTGCGGGCAACATGCACAAGACCCTGGGCAAATTGTTCCAGCACGGTAAAGGCCGCGACGTGGTGGCGCTGTTTAAAGCTGTCACGCGGTGGTTTATTGGCTGCGATCATGGGCTTCGAAACCTTCTTAAGACTGTTGTGCTCGTGTCAGGTTCATCTATCGAGTGTATGATAGAGTCCATCTTTATGGTGAATTGATTAACAATTCGATCCGAGCAATCCATGTGCCAAGCGTTGCCTTCAAGGACCGGTTGCAGGAAGGGCGCCTATTCGTAGCCCGCCGCGGCTTCGACAATTTCCAGAACGACATAGCGCTGGCGGATGATCTGGCGGCCGGCCTCTTCGAAATTGACAGCGATTCGATCTCCGTCAACGGCCTGAATGCGGCCCAGTCCCCAGTCCGGTTGATTGGGATGACGCACGATGGCGCCTGGCGTCAGCAAGAAATCCATTGGGTGCTCTGTATCCTGTGTTGCTGGCTTCAATATAGGTCGTTTGCCAAGGTCGCGCAATTTGCGGCTGCGTGTTGCGGATCGGATATCGGGCCCGATTTCGGAAAGCGGCAAAATTTGCCGGGTCGGAAAAGCCTGATTTTCGAGCGTGCTAAATAAGCTCTTAATATATCGGCGGCAATCTTGTGGCTTCTGCGAGTGACCTGTTCGCTCAGAACGGACCATTCGGGAAGCGCATCGTGTCTTGGGGCATGATGTTGTGACGATACGCAAAGACCTTGGAGAGCCCGCGCTATGGAAGAGGATGCCACCCTTGAACTGACCTTGATCGAACTGATCAGTTCGCGGATCTGTCATGATCTTGTCGGTCCGGTCGGGGCGGTCAATGCCGGGGCAGAACTGATGGGGGAAGACGGGGTTAGCGACGATGAGGCGCTGGCACTCATGCGCAAAAGCGGTCTTGAGGCCGCGCGTCGTTTGCAACTGTTCCGGTTGGCCTTCGGGCGTGCGGGCAGCAGTGCCGATACCGCCGCGATGCGTGAAGCGGCAAAACAGACTTATGCGGCCGAAGGGAAGGTCACACTCGATTGGCCGGATCTTCCAATTGATCCATCTCACGGGCGAATCGTATTGAACATGGTTATGCTAGCCCGTGAAGCTTTGCCGTTCGGTGGAACGCTTTCGGTTATGCGCGACTCCGGTAAAGTAACGGTTCT
Organism: Thalassospira profundimaris WP0211; assembly: GCF_000300275.1. Lineage (GTDB taxonomy): Bacteria > Pseudomonadota > Alphaproteobacteria > Rhodospirillales > Thalassospiraceae > Thalassospira > Thalassospira profundimaris. The sequence goes on from NZ_AMRN01000009.1 coordinate 137,825, forward strand.
GGGCGAAGGCAAACGCGCTGCCTTGCGCCCTGAAATCATGAATGTATTGGAAAAAGAAGTTTCTACTGATGCACTCGATCCGCGCAATGTTCAGGCGTTTTTCTTGCGGAAACTGGCTAAACTCGGGGGTGGAGTGCTTTCGGTCTTGCAACAGGACGGAAATATTGCATTGATCTATGGATAAAAATTTGACCGGCAGGTCTGGTAATGGCGTGCAATAGCTTCTACCTAAGATACCGAAGTATAGTGTAATTGCACCAATTGGCGTTTTAATGGGAGTTCCAGTTCCGACAAGCTATTGATTGTTGGAGATTTGGAGGGGGTATATGGACGATCTTTTAAGTGAATTTCTGACCGAGACTTCTGAAAGCCTGTCGACGCTTGACGTCGAACTGGTGAAGCTGGAACAGAACCCGAATGATCCGGACATCTTGTCCAATATTTTCCGCTTGGTTCACACCATTAAGGGTACTTGCGGCTTCCTTGGCCTGCCGCGCCTTGAGGCTGTTGCCCACGCTGGCGAGAACGTGCTCGGTAAAATCCGTGACGGCGAACTTGTGGTGACACCTGATGCCGTGACGCTTGTTCTTGAGTCGATTGATACCATTAAGTACCTGCTGGGCGAGCTCGAACAGAACGAAACCGAGCCGGATGGCAATGATGCTGACCTGATCGGTCGTCTGAACCACTTTGCCGATACCGGCCAAATTCCGGGTGGTGCGCCGGCTGCTGCTGCAGCCCCGGCAGCAGAGGAAGCTGACGAAGAAGTTCCGATGACGGATGACGAAAAACTGCAGGCTGCTTTTGACGCCGCAGAATACGATCCCGATTTTGAAGTTCCTGACGAACCGGCTGCGGCCGCTGAACCGGAGCCGGAAGCACCGGCAAAACCGGCTGCTCCGCCCGCCGCTGCGAAATCCCAGGAAGTTGCGCCGGCCAAAAAGGCTGCCGAAAAGCCAAAGGCAGAGGCACCGCGCGCAGAAGCCAAGGAAAGCTCGGTTGCAGCCCAGACCATTCGTGTGAATGTCGAGCTGCTTGAAAACCTGATGACGCTCGTTTCCGAGCTCGTCCTGACCCGTAACCAGCTTTTGCAGATGGTTCGCGGCAAGGATGACAGTGAATTCACCGTGCCGTTGCAGCGCCTGTCGCACATCACGACCGACCTTCAGGAAGGCGTGATGAAGACCCGTATGCAGCCGATCGGCAACGCATGGGCGAAACTGCCGCGTATTGTTCGCGACCTTGCCCTTGAGATGAACAAGAAAATCGATCTGCAAATGATCGGTGCCGACACCGAACTGGACCGTCAGGTTCTTGAACTGATCAAGGACCCGCTGACCCACATGGTGCGTAACTCTGCCGACCATGGTCTGGAAGATATTCCGGGCCGTCGCGATGCAGGCAAGCCTGAAACCGGTACGGTCACGCTGAATGCGTATCACGAAGGTGGTCACATCATCATCGAGATTTCCGATGACGGTCGTGGCCTGAACCTTGAGCGCATTAAAGCTAAGGCGATTGCCAACGGTCTTGCGACCGAAAGCGAGCTTGAAGGTATGGGTGAACAGCAGATTCAGCAGTTCATCTTCAAAGCCGGTTTCTCGACCGCGGAAAAAGTGACTTCGGTTTCCGGTCGTGGTGTGGGTATGGACGTTGTGCGTACCAACATCGAAAAGATCGGTGGTACGGTCGAACTGAAATCGGTCGAAGGCCGTGGGTCGACCTTCATCATCAAGATCCCGCTGACGCTGGCCATTGTGTCGGCCCTGATCGTGGAAAGTGGCGGCGAACGCTTTGCCATTCCGCAGATCAGCGTTCTGGAACTTGTGCGTGCATCGAACAATTCCGAACATTCCATCGAACGCATTCACGATACGCCGGTCCTGCGCCTGCGTAACCGTCTGCTGCCGCTGGTCACGCTCAAGAAAATTCTTGGTCTTGATACCACTCAGGAAAGCGACGATGCCGTCGATGAAGAAGCATTCATCGTGGTTGCACAGGTTGGTACCTATTCGTTCGGTATCATCGTTGACCGCGTGTTCGACACCGAGGAAATCGTTGTTAAACCGGTGGCCCCGATCCTGCGCGATCTGTCGCTGTTCTCGGGTAATACCATCCTTGGCGACGGTAGCGTGATCATGATCCTTGATCCGAACGGCATTGCCACCCGCACCGGCGAAATCACCGTTGGTGGTTCGCAGGGTGTCGAAGGCAAGGCCAAGGCCGATGCATCGGATCGCGAAACCACATCCATGCTGGTCTTCCGGGCCGGTGGCAGCGAAGTGCGCGCGGTTCCGCTGGCGCTTGTTGCCCGTCTTGAAGAAATCGATGTCGAGAATATCGAACATTCGAATGGCCGTCCGCTGGTCCAGTACCGCGGCAAGCTTATGCCTCTTGTCTTTATCGATGGTAGCTACCAGATGAAGGCAGAAGGCCGTCAGCCGACCCTTGTGTTCCAGGATCGTGAACGCACCATGGGGCTGGTTGTCGACGAGATCGTCGATATTGTTGACGACGTGCTGAATGTTGAACTGACCGCAGATCAGGATGGTCTGGTTGGTTCGGCCGTGATTGACGGCAAGGCGACCGACCTTATTGATGCCGGTTACTACCTTGAACTGGCCTTCAGCGACTGGTTCGGCACCGAAGATAACGGCGGCGAGAAGAAGCGTGTTCTTCTGATCGATGACAGCCCGTTCTTCCGTAACCTGCTGACGCCGATGCTGTCGGTTGCCGGTTTCAATGTGACTGCGGTCGAAAATGCAGAACAGGCCATGGACCTTAAAAACCGTGGTGTTCTGTTTGACGCGATCATCAGTGACATCGAAATGCCGGGCATGAACGGCTTTGAATTTGCCGAAGCGCTTCAGGATGATGCAGAATGGGGTGAAATTCCGATTATTGCCCTTTCTTCGCACACCAAAGAGGAAGACTTCGAACGCGGTCGTCAGGTCGGTTTCAGCGACTATGTGGCCAAATTTGATCGCGATGCGCTTGTCTCGACCCTGATCCAGACACTGAGCAGCATGTAAGCGGGAGAACAGTCCTATGAGCGATAAAAACGCACTCGTCCCGAGCCAGGAAAAAGGCGGAGCCCTTGAACTTGGTGGTGACAGCCAGGATTTCGTGACCGCGAATATTGGCAAGCAGCTTTTCGGTATCCCTGTCCTGACCGTTCAGGATGTCCTGGGGCCGCAACGCATTACCCGTATCCCGCTTTCACCGCCGGAAGTGGCCGGATCGTTGAACCTTCGTGGTCGTATCGTGACCGCGATTGATGTCCGCAAACGTCTTGGTCTGCGTGACCGCGAAGATGATGAGCCGGGCATGAGCATCGTTGTCGATGAAGGTGGCGAACTTTACAGCCTGATGGTCGATCAGGTTGGAGAGGTTCTGAGCGTTCCGAAAAAGGCGTTCGAACAGAACCCGGCAACGCTCGATCCGCGCTGGCGCGAATTCTCGGACGGTATTTTCCGTCTCGACAAGAAGCTTCTGGTGATTCTCGACGTGACCCGTCTGCTTGATTTCACGTCTTCGATCAAGCAGGCCGGTTAACCTGATTTCCCATGCCGGGCACGCAATGTGCCCGGTTCCTGCCATTGTGGCTTAACGACCTAAGTAAGCGAGAAGGAAGTCGATGAAGAGTTGTCTCGTCGTCGATGATTCGAAAGTCATCCGGATGGTAGCAAGACGCATTCTCGAGGAAATCGGGTTTGCGGTTGTAGAGGCAGTGGACGGTCAGGAGGCACTCGACAAGTGCCTTGAGTCCATGCCCGACGCGGTTCTGCTTGATTGGAACATGCCCGTCAAAAGCGGAATCGAGTTCCTGCGTGAACTGCGTGCAACGCCTGGTGGCGATGATCCTGTTGTTGTGTTCTGTACAACTGAAAACGACCTTGAACACATTCAGGAAGCCATCACCGCTGGCGCGAACGAATACATCATGAAGCCGTTCGATAGCGAGATCATCCAGGCCAAGTTCGAGCAGGTCGGCCTGATCTAGGCCGGGGTGCTCACGAACCTGTAAGCCTTCAAGATCCGATCTCCATCATCAAGCGGGGACGCTACCACGTGGAAGAAACGCCCATCCATTCGCCATACAAAGTCCTGATCGTGGATGATTCCGCCATCGTGCGCGGACTTGTTACACGTATGATGACCGAAGACGCCGAAATCGAAGTCGTCGGATCGGTCAGCAATGGCGAAGAAGCACTGGCAGTCATGGAAAAAGGCGGCATCGAAGCCGTTGTTCTTGATATCGAAATGCCGGTGATGGATGGTTTGACGGCCTTGCCGAAACTGTTGGAGATTGATCCGACAGTCCGCGTGATCATGGCGTCCACACTCACCAAACGAAATGCCGATATCAGTTTCCAGGCGATGACGCTCGGGGCTGTGGATTACATCCCCAAGCCAAGCTCGTCAAAAGACCTGAATGTCGGCGAGGGGTTCCGCGAAGAACTTCTCGACAAGGTGAAAGCCTGGGCTGAACAGCGTCGCAAGATGCTTGAGGTCGAAGAATCTGCCGCGGCAGAAGCCGCTGCTGCCCAAGCCGCCCCCGAACCGGAACCGGAAGAAAAATCAACTGCGCCCGATGCCGAGGCATCTGAGCCCGATGACGCAGCTTCTGGCGGCAAGGCGGCTGCTTTCCGGGCGGAAATGTCGGTCGAACATCAGCAACTTCACAAACAAGGCCGGATCCAGCGCAAACGATTTACCGCCGAATTGCGCCCCCGTCCGATGCAGCAACACCGCCCGCAACCAACGCAGATGCGCCAGGCGCCGATGCCACAGCAACCGGCACCAAAGCCGCAACCGGCCACACCGGCATCGTCGGAGGCCGCAAAACCTGCTGCCAACCCGGCTGGTGGTGCAGCGCGTTCGACGACACCGTCACGCGATCCGGGCAGACTTATTCGCGATGCGGCCATTGCGGCAGGCGGGCAGGGCAAAACCGTGCCCAAAATGCCGGAACGCCCCGCCACAGCAGCACCCAGCGCAAGAACGGCACCGCCGGCCAAACGGCCAACCGCACCCGCGCCGCAAAAAAGTGCACGCGCCCAGCAGGTTCGTTCGGCAAGTGCACCGGCCCCGGCAAAACGCCAGTCCGCACGCGGTGGCGTCACGCTGCTGCCGGAAAAACGCATCAATGTCGAAGCCATCGCCATTGGCAGTTCGACCGGTGGGCCGCAGGCCTTGTTTGAAGTGTTGCGTGGCCTCAATGGCGTGCGCCAGCCAATCTTCATTACCCAGCATATGCCCGCGACCTTTACCACCATTCTGGCCGAGCACATCACCCGTCTGACCGGGCTTAAATGTCAGGAAGCACAAAACAATATGCCAATTGTTGGTGGACAGGTTTATCTTGCCCCCGGTGATTACCACATGACTGTAGAGGGGCGTGGTGCCAGCCGGCATCTGAAGCTAAATCAGAACCCGCCCGAGAATTTCTGTCGTCCGTCGGTCGATCCGATGTTGCGCAGTCTGGTCGCGAGTTACGGAGGAAACATTCTGACTGCAATACTTACCGGAATGGGGCAGGATGGTATGCTTGGTGGACGTGACGTGGTCAATGCGGGGGGCATGGTCGTGGCACAGGACGAGCAGAGTAGCGTTGTATGGGGGATGCCGGGCGCTGCGGCGCATGCCGGTATCTGTTCTGCGGTTTTGCCGGTGGGTGGGATTGCGGCCTATATCAAAAAATTCGCGGGGGGTCGTTAACCCACAATGATGAAGCCGGATGACTTCGAGTTTGTAAGCAGATTGATCAAGTCAAAGTCCGGGCTCGTTCTGAGCCAGGACAAGACTTATCTGCTCGAAAGCCGGTTGATGCCGATTGCACGCAAACGGGGCCTCAAGGACCTGACGGAGCTGATCGGTACGCTGCGAGGTGGCGACCGCAATCTGGTCGAAGAAGTCGTTGATGCGATGACGACCAATGAAAGCTTCTTCTTCCGCGATACCAAACCGTTTGACCAGTTCCGCCATGTTGTCCTGCCGCACATGATCAAGACACGTGCGTCGAAAAAACATCTGCGCATCTGGTGTGCTGCCGCCTCTTCCGGGCAGGAACCCTATTCGCTGGCGATGATCCTTGATGAATTCAAGTCGCAGCTCGCTGGTTGGCGGATCGATATTGTCGGGACGGATATCTCGCGCGAGATCCTGACCAAGGCGCGCGCAGGCCTGTATTCGCAATTCGAAGTCCAAAGGGGCCTTCCGATCGGTCTTCTGGTCAAATACTTCCAAAAGAAGGAAGACCAGTGGCAAATCTCGGCCGATATCCGGTCCAAGGTGCAGTACAAGGAATTCAACCTTCTGGAAGATTTCCGTCCGCTTGGGCAGTTTGATGTCGTCTATTGCCGTAACGTGCTGATCTATTTCGATCAACCGACCAAAAGTGACGTTCTTTCGCGTGTTTCTGCCCTGATGCCAGATGACGGTTTCCTGTTCCTTGGCGGGGCAGAGACGGTTCTGGGCATTTCCGACAAGTTCAAACCGCTTGCGCGTCAACGTGGCATTTATCAGCTTAACCGTCCGGGGGCACCGGAAGTCGATCTGACCGCTCTTGAAAAGGCGCAGGCGGGGGCCGCCAGTGCGGCCGGTGCTGCTGCACCCGGCGGCTTGGCCTTCCAGAAGCCCAAACATATGCAAACCGGTGCCGCGACCACGACGGGTACAACGGCCCGCCCGGCAGTCGGGACGACCGGAGCAACAGGAACAACCGGAACAGCAGGGACGGCAACAACCCGCCCCGCAGGTTCAGGTTTTGGCACCACGTCGACCCAGCGCCCGCTTGGCACCACCCCGTCAACCACCCGTCCGGGAACAACCGGAACCGGGAGCACGGGATCGGGCACAACTGGCAGCGCGTTCAGCAGACCGTCAGGTTCGACTGGTACAGGTTCAACCACACGTCCGGGAACAACGGATACCACGGGTTCGACCTATCGCCGCCCGCTTGGCACCGGAACCGGTGCTGGTGCCGGTGGTACGACACAGCGGCCAGGGACAGGCAGTAGCAATACAAGCGGTTCCAGCGGAACCACGCGCCCGTCCACGACCTTTGATCGGTCCCGCTTTGGCAAACCGGACGACAAGAAGTAGCTGACAGTTGGTTTCTTGCCGACTGTTCTGTTGAACTGAAAGTCGGGAAGGCCAATGACCTCAAATCCATCAAACACGATCGCCACACCGCGTCAGGACCTTCGCCGTGTCCAGCGCCGTCGCAAGCTTGCCATTGCAGGTATTGCGCTGTTGGTACTGTGTGCGCTTCCGCTCATGCAGTCGCTGGCACAGGTGGAGATGTTTACCCATGAAACGGTCGAGACCGGCGGGATCGTCCTGATTCTGATGGCCATTTTCGGGCGGGCCTGGTGCACGCTCTATATCGGCGGGCGCAAGGCGCGCGATCTGACCGATACCGGCCCCTATTCCCTCAGCCGCAATCCGCTTTATATGTTCAGCTTCATCGGCGCGACTGGCATTGGCGCGCAAACCGGAAGCCTTTTGATTGCCCTGTTGTTCGGGGTCGGGGCGTTTGGTGTGTTCTTGCCGGTGATCCTGCGCGAAGAAAGGGCGCTTGCGATGCTTTTTGGTGCATCGTTTGAAGATTACAAGACACGCGTGCCGCGGTTTGGCCCACGGTTTGGTGCCTGGCGCGACGCCGAGATACTTGAAGTTCGCCCGCATCTTTTGTGGCGAACATTGCGCGATGGGCTGGTCTTTCTGATGGTGATCCCGATTTTCGAACTGATTGATCGGTTGCAGATCAGCGGCCTTGTTGATCCGCTTATCTATTTGCCGTGATCAGAAACGAAAAACGCCCCGGTTCATCTCCGGGGCGTTTTTCGTATAGCGGCAACTGTTGGGGCGGTATCAGGCGTGCCTGATACCAAGTTCCCGAAAATCAGGCCGCAGCGCTGTTGGTGTCGGGATCGCGCAGGACATAGCCCCGGCCCCAAACCGTATGGATGTAATTGTCGCCCTTGGTCGCAGACTGGATTTTCTTGCGCAGTTTGCAGACAAAGACGTCAATGATCTTGAGTTCCGGCTCGTCCATACCGCCATAAAGGTGGTTGAGGAACATTTCCTTGGTCAGTGTCGTGCCCTTGCGCAACGACAGCAGTTCCAGAATGCCATATTCCTTGCCGGTCAGATGCAGCGGTTTGCCATCGACATCGACGGTGCGTGCATCCAGGTTGACGTTGAGTTTACCGGTCGAAATCATCGACTGGGCATGGCCGCGTGAACGGCGAACAATTGCCTGCACACGTGCCAGAAGTTCGGTTTTCTCGAAAGGCTTGGTCAGATAATCATCTGCGCCAAAGCCAAGGCCTTTGACCTTGTCTTCGGTTTCGGTCAGACCCGACAGGATCAGGACCGGTGTTTCGACGCGTGCGTCGCGCAAACGTCTCAGGACCTCGTAGCCGTCAATATCTGGCAGCATAAGGTCCAGAAGAATAATGTCATAATCGTAAAGCTTGCCGATCTCGAGACCATCTTCCCCAAGGTCGGTAGTGTCAATCACCATGCCCTCAGACTTAAGCATCAGTTCGATGCTGTCAGCATAGGTGTTGTCATCCTCAACAAGCAGCACCCGCATGTCTCTGCTCCGTTACCGTGTTCCGCAATAAGTCCGTGTTGATCCGGTAGATCGACAAGCGCCCCAACGATTGCCGGCCTTTGGGAAATTTTCCCCATTCGGTTAACGATACGTTGCTTTGCGACTCGTGGCAAGCAGGCGAGTCGCAACTTGTTAACTTTTTTTCGTTCAAAGAAGCGACTCGGGGACGGAACGCAAGTTTTCCCAACGGTTTGCGGTGTTAATTCCAAAAGCCTTATGCAACGAAAAAAAATCGATTTAATCGTCTACACGGCTTTTTAATACCGATTATGACTATATATTTGGTACGACGCGGTACGATTTGCCACCCCTGTTACCGTTCGGAGGGGCAAATTTCCGTGTTACAAGAGTTGTTTGTACCATTTTCGCTGAAAAGAACCGCCCGTGTTTCAGATTGGCCGCAATATCGTCGCAGAACTCCGCCGTATTCCCGACTATCGCGTGGTTGGCCGGGTGACTGCCGTTTTGGGCCTTCTGGTCGAGATTGGCGGGGTTGAAGGTGCGTTGTCGGTTGGCGACCGCTGCAAGGTCAAACGCCGCGATGGCAAAACCGTGATTTGCGAGGTTGTCGGTTTTCGCAACGAACGCGCCCTTTTGATGCCGTTTGGCATTCTGGACGGGATCGGGATCGGCTGCGAAGTCGAACTTGGCGATACCCAACCGCAAGTCTATCCCGATGAAAGCTGGCTGGGCCGTGTGGTCAATGCGTTTGGCGAGCCGGTTGATGGCAAAGGCCCGCTGTCTGAGGGCAACCGCCCGTATCCGATCCGCAACATGCCGCCATCGGCCCATTCGCGCCAGCGCGTGGCCGGCAAGATCGATCTGGGCGTTCGGGCGATGAACACGTTTCTGACCTGTTGCCGCGGGCAACGTATGGGCATCTTTGCCGGGTCGGGCGTTGGTAAATCAAGTTTGCTGTCAATGATGACGCGCCATACGACATCGGATGTGTCGGTGGTAGGGCTGATTGGCGAACGTGGCCGTGAAGCGCGCGAATTCATCGAAGATGATCTGGGCGAAGAAGGCCTGCGTCGTTCTGTTGTCGTCGTGGCGACATCGGATGAACCGCCGCTGATGCGCCGCCAGGCGGCCTATATGACCATGGCGCTTTCGGAATATTTCCGTGATGTCGGGCGCGATGTCTTGTGCATGATGGATTCCGTGACGCGCTTTGCCATGGCGCAACGTGAAATCAGCCTTTCGGTGGGCGAACCGCCAGCATCAAAGGGCTATACGCCGACCGTCTTTGCCGAATTGCCGCGTCTTTTGGAACGTGCCGGTCCCGGTGGGCCGGGGCAGGGATCGATCACCGGGCTGTTTACGGTTCTGGTTGATGGCGATGACCACAACGAACCGATTTCGGATGCGGTGCGCGGTATCCTGGATGGCCACGTGGTGCTGGACCGTGCGATTGCCGAGCAAGGCCGTTATCCGGCGATCAATATCCTGCGCAGCGTGTCGCGTACCATGCCAGGCTGTAATAACGAGGAAGAAAACCAGATCGTTGCCCGCGCGCGTCAGCTTTTGGCGACCTACGATGATATGGCGGAACTGATCCGCCTTGGCGCCTATCGCAAGGGTACCGATCCCAAGGTCGACGAAGCCATTCATTACTTCCCGCTGATCGAGGAATTCCTTAAACAGCGCAAGACAGAATGCACGCGCCTCAATGAGGGATATCTGGAATTGGCCCGGCGTCTCGATATGCTGGCCGAGCAACCCGAACAGCCTGCCCCTGCCCAAGGACAACCGGGTGGACAGGCGCGGCAAGCGGGAAGCGCCAATCCGCAACAGCCCGCAGCAGCGCCCGAAATGCAGCCCCCCCGCCCAGCACCGCCACCATCAATCGGGCCCAAGATCAATCGCGGACCCAAGGTCAGCAGCCGATCAAAACGCGACGGGCAGGACCTGAACGCGGCCAAGCGGGCGCTGCGTCGGGGCGGTAATGATGGCACCGGCGGGGCATCGGAATGATCGCGGACCCTAGGGGGTAACCCATGGCCAAGAATTTCAAAACACTGGTGCGCATGCGCAAATGGGCGCTTGATGAAAAGCAGCGCCAATTGGGCGAGATGCTTGGTGTGCTGGGTAATCTTGAGGCGGAAAAAGAGGCCCTCGAACAGGCGGTGCTGGCCGAGCAAAAGATCGCGGCCGAAAACCCGGAACTTGCCGGGTTTGCCTATGGCGGATTTGCCACCGCGGTGATCGCCGAGCGCGAGGCAATCGAAAAAATGATTGCCGAACAGGAAGAAAAGATCGACATCTTTCGCGATGAAGTTGCCGATGCCTTCAAGGAATTTAAAACCGCCGAAATTGCCGAACGTAATCGGCTTGAGGCCGAACGCGCCGAAGAAGACAAGAAAGAACAAGACGAACTTGACGAAATCGGCATGCGTTCGGCGACACGCGATGACGGGCTTATGTGATTTTCGGGAGAGTTAGACGGCGATATTAACGCCGGTTTCTATGCCGGTTACGCGTTTGAGGTCGCTTGTTTTAAGCTCAAACACTGTTTTCGGTGTCCCGGCGGCAAGCCAGACGGTTTTCTTTGCCAGAAGCTTTTTATCAATCAGCGTTTCCACGGGCTTGGCGTGTCCAAAGGGCGGAACGCCGCCAATGGCGTAGCCTGTATGTTCGCGGACCTCGGTTGCATCGGCCTTGCGGACGGATAAACGCAGCAGGGCGGCGACCTTGTCCAGATCGACCTGATCGGCACCATTCATGATGATCAGGACCGGGCGGGATGCCTCGGTCATGAACACCAGTGATTTTCCAATGTCGCTGATATCGCAGCCAATGGCGTTTGCGGCATCAGCAGCTGTGCGCGTGCCTTCGGGAAACTCAAATACGTCGACGTTTTCAAGTTCGCGTTCCATGAAGGCGTTTGCCAGACATAGCGGCGGATCAACTTTTTTCATCAGCCATTCTCTTGCGCACGACGTTTGAGTTTACGTTTGTGGTTCAGAAGATTGAGCGTCTCGACCGACAGGCTAAAGGCCATTGCAAAATAGATGTAGCCTTTCGGTACGTGAATCTCGACCCCGTCCAGCAGCAAGACAAACCCGACCAAAATCAAAAACGATAATGCCAGCATTTTGACAGAGGGGTGTTGTTCTACAAATTCGCCAATGGTCTTGGCTGCCATCAGCATCACCAGAACAGACAGGATCACCGCGATCATCATGATCGAAATATGATCGACCAGACCAACCGCTGTGATGACGCTATCGAGCGAGAAAATCATATCAAGCAACATGATCTGCACGATGGTCATTGCAAAGCTCGACATGATTTTGCCCGGACCGTGTTCTTCGGGCTCGTCAATTGTGTGATGAATTTCCTTGGACGCCTTGGCAATCAGGAACAGACCACCAAAAATAAGGATCATGTCGCGGCCGCTGATTTCCTGACCGAAGGCAGCGAAAAGTGGCGAGGTCAGTTGCATGACCCAGGCGATACCGGCCAAAAGCCCCAGCCGCATGCCCATTGCCGCAAGAAGACCGATGCGGCGCGCCGATGCCTGTTGGTTTTGCGGAAGTTTCGAGACAATCACCGACAGGAAAACGATGTTGTCGATGCCCAGCACAATTTCCAGCGCGGTCAGGGTGGCAAGGCCCATCCACATGTTGGGATCACTCATCCATTCAAACATCGAAAACTTCCTAAACAGGGGCGCAAAAAGCGAACAACTTGTTGCAGACAAAGTGTGTTTGATAGGCCCCTAACGCAAGCGTGAATTGATTTTATGTGCCGTCTGTTGAAAAACTGACGAGTATAAAACCAATCAATCAGCCACACCCGGCATGCGGGAAGGGCTTTGGGTCATCAGGTAAAAGGATTGTCCGAGATGCGATCAAAAATGCGCACTTTCGTTTCTGCTTTGGCGCTGGCAGTGGGGCTTGCGACGACGACGTTGTCGACGCCTGCCTTTGCAGACCCGGCACCGGATGTCGGAAACTGGCAATCGGTTCTTGATCAGGCCCGTGGCCAGACCGTTTATTGGCATGCCTGGGGCGGGGAGCCGCGCATTAATGATTACATCGCCTGGGCCGGTGAACAGGTGCGCGAACGCTATGGCGTTGAAGTCGTTCAGGTCAAACTGACTGATACCGCCGATGCGGTGACCCGCGTTCTGTCGGAAAAGACCGCTGGCGTCGATGACGGCGGGGCGGTTGATATGATCTGGATTAACGGTGAAAACTTTGCCGCGATGAAGCGCAATGACCTTTTGTTCGGACCGTGGGCGGAACAGACGCCAAACTTTGCCTATGTCGATGTTGAAGGCAAACCGACAGTGATCAATGACTTCACTGTTCCGACCGACGGGCTTGAAGCCCCTTGGGGCATGGCGCAGGTCAGTTTCTATTACGATACCGCCAAGCTTGATAGCGTTCCGAAAACTGCCCAGCAATTACTGGAATGGCTGGTGAAACATCCGGGCAGATTTACCTATCCGCAGCCGCCCAATTATATGGGATCGACTTTCCTTAAACAGATCCTGACCGAACTGGTTGCCGATCCTAGTGTTCTACAGCAGCCCGCTGATGAAACCGATGCCGAAGCCACCCTGGCACCGCTTTGGGGCTATCTGGAAGATTTGCAGCCGCTTTTGTGGCGTAACGGTCAGGCCTATCCGCAGAACGGGGCGTCTATGCGCACCCTTCTGGCGGACAACGAAGTCGATATCGCCTTTTCGTTCAGCTCTGGCGAGGTATCATCCGCGATTGAGGCGTTTGAGCTTCCCGATACCGTGCGCTCCTACGTGTTTGAGAACGGTACCCTTGGCAACACCAACTTTGTTGCCATTCCCTATAACGCGTCGGCCAAGGCCGGTGCGGTTGTTCTGGCCGATTTCCTGATGTCACCCGAGGCCCAGCTGCGCAAGCAGGACCCGCAATATTGGGGTGCTGATACGGTACTGGCGATGGATAAGTTGCCTGCCGATATGCAAGACGCGTTTGCCAATCTTGATCTTGGCATAGCATCGCTTGCGCCGTCCGAACGCGGAACGGTTCTGCCGGAACCGCATCCAAGCTGGATGTCGCTGGTCGAAACCGAATGGCAAAAACGTTACGGCGTTGTACAATAATAACGCATGCTGCGTTTTGTTCCGATCCTGACACTTGTTCTGATGATCGGCCCGGTTTCGGCCGGGTTGATCGGAACTTTGTTGCCTGCATTTGGCATCTTGCCCGCCCTTGGCGGGACGACACCATCGCTTGATCCGTGGCAGGCAATGTTTGCGCAGCCCGGCCTTGGCACATCCATCCGCCTGTCATTCGTCAATGGTTTGATCGCAACCGCGATTTCGGTTTCGATCGTCATGCTGTTTTGTGCCGCCTGGCAGGGAACGCGAATCTTTCACGCCATGCAGCGGGTGTTGTCACCAATCCTGTCGGTACCGCATGCAACGGCGGCCTTTGGTCTGGCCTTCTTGATTGCGCCGTCGGGCTGGATCGTGCGTGTGGTGGCACAGGTTGCCGGGTGGGAACGGCCGCCTGATATCGCGATCATTCATGACCCTTGGGGCATCGCCCTGATTGCCGGGCTGGTTGCCAAGGAAATCCCGTTTCTGTTTCTGATGACGTTGTCTGCCTTGCCACAGGCAGACACAGACCGCACCGCACAGGTCACGGCAAGCCTTGGCTATGGCAGGATTGCGGGATGGTTCAAGGCAACATTGCCACGCATCTATCCACAGATCCGTTTGCCGGTTCTGGCGGTTCTGGCCTATTCGACGTCGGTTGTTGATGTGGCGATCATTCTGGCCCCGACAACACCGGCGCCACTTTCGGTGCGCATTCTGGGATGGTTGTCCGATCCCGATCTTGCCTTGCGGTTCATGGCATCAAGCGCGGCCGTGCTGCAATTGCTGATCGTGATCGCGGCCATGGCAATCTGGATTGCGGGCGAGCGGCTTGTCGCCGTGATTGGTGCCCGTTGGGCCATCGATGGCAACCGGTTCAAGCAAGATGGCGCTGTGCGTGGGGTGTCGGCGGTGATGGCGCTGGTCGCGGCCGGAACAGTGGTTCTTGGGCTTGTGGTTTTGCTGGTCTGGAGTGTTGCCGGGTTCTGGGCGTTTCCCGATCTGTTGCCGCGTGGTTTTTCGCTGCGTCTTTGGGCGCGCGAACTTGATGCCATTGGCAATAGCCTGACAACGACCCTTCTGATCGGTATCCCGGCGGTTGTGATTGCCGTAACACTGGTTCTGGCCTGTCTTGAGAACGAAGTGCGCAGCGGCAAGGTCGCCGGGCGGCGGGCGATGTTTTTGATTTACCTGCCGCTTCTGGTGCCGCAAATCAGCTTCATGTTTGGCTTGCAGGTGTTCTTTAGCCTGCTTGGGCTGGAACGTACCTTGGTCTCGGTTGTTCTTGGGCATCTGGTGTTTGTTGCGCCCTATGTGTTCTTATCGCTGTCTGAACCGTTTCGTGCCCTTGATCCGCGCTATGGGCAGACGGCCCTTTGTCTTGGCGCGTCGCCCACTCGGGTGTTTTGGCAGGTGCGTTTGCCGTTGTTGACCCGTGCGGTTTTAACCGCCGCCGCCGTCGGGCTTGCCGTGACGGTCGGGCAGTATTTGCCGACACTTCTGATCGGGGCAGGGCGCTTTGCCACCGTCACCACCGAGGCGGTTGCCTTGGCATCGGGCGGGGATCGTCGGATGATCGGGATTTACGGCCTGTTTCAGATGGTTTTACCGTTCGCCGGATTTGCCTTGGCCTTGCTGATCCCGGCGGTTTTATTCCGTCACCGGCGCGGCATGGGCGCCCAGAACAAAGGATGACAAGGATGCTAAATGCCTGAAGCAGCCAAAAACGGTCTGGAATTGCATGACGTGCGGGTGCGCCTTGACGGGCGCGAACTGGTTGCGGTCGATCTGACCATTGCGCCGGGCGAGATTGTCACCCTGATGGGCCCCAGCGGATCGGGGAAATCCAGTTTGCTTGGGCATATCTGTGGCACCTTGCCCGATGCGTTTGAGGTGACCGGTCAGGTGGTTCTTGATGGCAGGGTGCTTGATGGCTTGGCGCCACAAGACCGCCATGTCGGCATTCTGTTTCAGGATGACTTGCTGTTTCCCCATCTTTCGGTGGGTGGAAATCTGGCCTTTGCGGTGCCCGCGCATATCAAGGGGCGTGCGGCCCGGCGTGCGCGGGTTGAGGCAGCCCTTGGCAGTGCAGAGATGGACGGGTTTTATGATCGTGATCCGGCAACATTATCAGGCGGGCAGCGCGCGCGGGTGGCCTTGATGCGGGTTCTGTTGTCAGAACCTTGTGCCTTGTTGCTTGATGAGCCATTTTCAAAACTCGATAGCGGCCTTCGGTCCCAGATCAGGTCGGTTGTGTTTGACCTGTGTCGCAAGAACAGCTTGCCGACCCTGATGGTAACCCATGACCCCGAAGACGGTGCAGCCGCTGGTGGGCGGGTGATTGAACTGCGTGGCTAGATACGCGGACATGGATCGATGACAGGGTTTGAATTTTCTGGTATCGCGCGATGATTGGTCTTAAGAGCATCTTGTCGCAAAGAATGATCTTGGGCCCCAGACGTTAAATCAAAAGGCCCGTGCGGCCTGGAGAGTGTCGTAAATGTTCCCTGAAGAAATGTTTGCAATTGTCCCGGATGCGCTTGATCCGGCGACCTGTGACCGCCTGATCAATGGCTTTGCCCACGAGATGGATGAAGGTGGCCTCGTACAGGGGCAGGCCGCGACGCATATTCGCCGATCCAAAATCACCTGGTTTAACGAAGAACAGGAACCGGTTGTCTGTCGGCGGATTGTCGATCTGGTTGCCGAGGTCAATCGCAACGTCTTTGACTTTTCCCTGACCGAGTTTGCCGAGGATGCCCAGATTGCCTGCTATGCCGGGGATCTGCGTGGGCATTATGACTGGCACAGTGATGTGGGTGCATCAGACGTTGCGCGCCGTCGCAAACTGACCATGGTGATCCAGCTTTCCGAGCCCGATCAGTATGAAGGCGGACAATTGCAGCTTAACCCGGCCGGGCATTTTATTGATGCACCGATGGCGCGGGGATCCGCGATCTTCTTTCCGAGCTTTGTTTTACATCGCGTGGCGCCGACCACGGCGGGTCTTCGCTATTCCCTGACCCAATGGGTGCACGGGAACCCGTTCCGCTGATTGCTCAGTAACGTTCGAGACGATCCAGAAGACGCGGGTTGCCCCATTTCGGCTGGCGGTCTTCAAGGGCGGTTTCGTGGTGGAAGACCTGATCGTTATCGGCTGTCTGTTTGTCCAGACGCAGGCTGATCCAGCGCGGGACGAGTTCGTTGTTGAAATCATCCATCAACAGAACGGCGGCGGCTTCGAAATTCTCGAACTCGATACTGGCGATCTCCGCGTAATATTCCGCGAGATTATTGGTCTTAAGAATCAGGCGGTCGGGCACATAACGCAGCGTCAGGCGGGCCGGAAAGACATCCTTGGCACCGGTCAGATTGCTTTGCAGGGTAACGACGTAATCAATCCTTGTGCCCGGGTTCGGCTCTGTCTGGATCAGATTACGGCGCTGATAAATCTCAAGCATGGCTTCCAACCGTTGTCATAAGAGGTAAATTCAAGGATACGTCCGCGCCCGAGGCAGGAAAAGCATTCATTTCAGGATGATGATCCTTATGCTTCGATCCCGTGGTGGGAATGCGGGTCCTTGCCATCGGGCACCGGACCAATTTCGACAAAACGCGACCCATCCTGAAACAGGATATGGCCGGTGTAACCGGCAATTTGAAGGGCCTCGCGGAAGATACCGCGAATGTCATCGCGATTATGGGATTGCAACGGGTTTTCGGTGCGGACAATCAGGTCAAACTTGCTGTCCTCGCCTTTCACAAGGCCATCCAACTGGGTGTGACCCACTACACTGAAAGACAGATCCAGCAGGAAACGCGTGCCCTGATCATCGGGTTTGTCGGGATCATTTTCGCGATCGCCATGCCGCCAACCCAGTTGAAGCTGTTCGATCTTGTCGCCCATATTGAACGGCATCGCCATCACGCGCCAGCCATCCGGACGTTCTTCGGTTGCCATCGCACGCAACTGGGCAAAATCACCTTCAAGCCGTTTAAGCCCGCCACCGTCTGTATCGGACAGTGTGGCCAGGCTGGTCGCGGCGCGATCGCCCAGCCAGCCACGCAAACTGCCGCCCTGACCTGTCATGGCAGCAAAGAAGAACATCATGGTGGTGGTCAGTTTGGGGCCAGCCTGGGGAATGTTGTTTAGCATGCTGAGTGCCGCGCCGGGATCATGTTGCTGCAGGGCGCTAACTGCCCTGTGCAGACTGTCCCAGTCATGGGTGAGGGCGGCGGCCTGACCGCGCGCGATCAATTGTGCCTCGGTCATCGGGACAGATGTCGATACCTTGGCACCGCCCGATGGATCAACGTTAAATGACAGGGTTGCGCCCGTGGGCGCGGGAACCGGCAATTTGATGCCGACAATCCCGGCAGAGGTGCGAAGGGCTGTGAAACCCTGCGGCAGCAGGCGGGCCTCGGCACTATCAGGGGGCAAGACTGTCCCGGTCAGCATCAAGGTGCCAGCGGGGGCCTGCCCGGCGGCTGTTTGTGCGGCAACGGTTGGTCCCATGCCGGCAGCCATACCGCCTGTGCCTGCGCCACTTGCCATACCCGCCGAACCAGCAGAACCGGCTTGGGCAGCGGACGCCATGGCGTTGGCGGCCTGCTGTGCGGTTACCGTGCCCTGACCAAGGAAGATAACCTGTGTCTGGCTTCCGGCGGGTAACTGGGTGCCATTGGGCATGGTCAGGATGGATGTCGTCACTGCGCCAAATGTCTGGCCGGGTGTCAGGCTGCTGCCAGCGATATTTCCGTTGGCAAGGGCACCGGTCACCCCGGATCCCCCCGGCGACAGTGTTTGCGGCAGAAGTTGCAGACGCATGCCATCGGCCGGGTTGCCGCCAATTGCAGATTGCCCGGTGCCGGGATTGGTTGTCGGAATGCGGGCCCACAAAAGATCGCCGAGATTGCTGGGAAGCGGAGTGGGGATCCTGACCGTGACCGAGCCAAGGGCGGTGGCAAGGGTCAGTTGATTGCCTGATTGCGATTGAACCGATGCCTGCAACAACGTTTCGACCGGGAGCTTTGCCAATGCGGCAGCGACCTGTTGCGGGGTGGCGGTTGTGACGGTTGCATTGATTTGTGCCGGAGCCGAACCCTGATTGGCCTGCCCGGCAGTACCACCCGCCGAAGCATGTCCACCGACGGCAGGGCCGGGCGATATTGCTTGTGGCGGGAGCGTCATGACAACCTACTCCTCAAGAAGGGTTTGGGCGATTGCCTCTATATCCTGGGCGGCATCGCAGTTCGGATGACGGGTCAGAAGCGGCGTCTGGTTGCGAATGCATTCCGATACCTTGGAATCCGCACGAATAACGCCAAGCAACGGCGGCGAAATTTTCAAGAAGCCCTCGCACGCCTTGAGTAGCTTGTTGTAGATCGCCTGACCTTCTTTCTTGTCCTTGGCCATATTGACCACCACCCGGATATCGGTTTTCGGGCGGGCCATATGGGTGATCTTGATAAAGGCATAGGCGTCGGTCAAAGACGTCGGATCGCCGTTGGTAATCACAATCACCGTATTGGCAAGGCCGGTCATCTGACGCACGCCCTGATCAACACCGGCACCAAGATCGATCAATACCTTATCATATTCCTTGCCGGTCTGGAGCAGTTCGTCCGACAGCGCCTGAAGCCGGGTGGCCGGCAGGTTGGCAAGGCTGCCTGACCCGCTGCGCCCGGCAATGATATCAAAATCGCCATCGGGGAAGTGGGTTACCGCGTCTTTCAGGCTGATCCGCCCGGCAATCACGCCGCCCAGATCATATTTCGGCATCAGGCCAAGCTGAATGTCGATGTTGGCCAAGCCAAGGTCACCGTCAAACAAAAGGGTCTTGTGACCTTCGAGAACCATCGCATGGGTGAGCGTAATGGAAAACCAGGTCTTGCCAACGCCGCCTTTGCCAGATGCAACTGCAAGGACATTGCGGCCTTTGGCCCGCGGGGCAGATTTGGGTGATGCATCAGACTTGGTAGTCATTTCACGACCTCGGAGAAGCTCGGTTTCGCGGTATCAGCGCGATGGGACGGTATCAGAAGTTTTGCCAAGGCAAGGGGACTAAGGGCGGTGAGGCCGTCCGCAACCTGGGCTGTCATACTGACATTACAAAGGGAAAGATTTCCTGAATCGGCTCCATATAGCGCACCGCCAAGTCGGGCGGCAACATCAAGTCGCGAGATCACGACACGTGTTGCGCCACCATCGGCAAAGGCATTGGCAATGTCAGCCGCCTCATAGGCATCAATCCCCGCAGGGTTCACCAGCACCGGTTCACTCGGCACCGCTTTCATGAATTCACGAAGCGTGCCAATTTCGGTTTCAAGATAGGGGTTGCAGCTTGCCGTATCGATCAGGATGACATCAGCTTCGCGGATTTCGCCAAAGCGCGCCTTGAGATCGTCCGGTGATTTCGCCGCAAGCAGATCAATCTTGAGAATTCTCGTAAAGGCCTCAAGCTGGGCCATGCCACCGGCACGTTTGTAATCGGTTGAAAGAACAGCAACTTTGCGTTTTTTCATCACCGCACGTGCCGCGGTTTTGGCAACCGCCAGTGTTTTGCCCGATCCGGGCGGGCCAACGAAGGCCAGCGCGCGCGGCGTATTTTTTTCGGGTAGTGGGGAGAAATCAAAGATTTCATCAAGCGCACCGGCCAACAATTGTTGCTCGGATGCAGCAGCCGTTTCGCGCCCCATCAGATCACACAGGCGAATGCGCAACCGTTCCGGCAAATTATGCCGCGTCAGGGCGGCCTCAACCGCATCAAGCTGTTCCTGAAGGGCGGGGGCCGGGCCGTCGTCATCGCCATAGTCGGGATCACGATCAAGGGCGGCCGTCAGGCGCACACCACTGCCGGGGATATCCTGTGTTGAGACGATGATGGCATCAGTGCCCATGTGCTCTTTAACAAGCGCCATCGCCTCGGTCATGGTCGGGGCAGTGAAGGTCTTAAGACGCATTCAGTTCCCCCCGGTTTGTCATTTCCGCAAGCAGGGCGGTTTGCTTGATCATCGCCATCACACCTGCCCCAGCGTTTTCAGCTGTGCCTTGGGGTGGATTTCGTTTTGCGACATCACCACGGTGCTTGGTCGGAAACGCTCGACGATGGATCGCACATATGGCCGGATGCCCGGGCTGGTCAGAAGGACCGGGCTTTCGCCCATCATGCCAAGGCGCTCGAACGTCGTTCTGACCTTGTTGATGAATTCCTGAAGCTGGCTTGGCGGAATGGAAAGCTGCTTTTCCTCGCCCTGACCAACCAGGCTTTCGGCAAAGATCTGTTCCCACTGCGGCGACATGGTCACCAGCGGAATGACGCCGTCCTGATTGGTATTCACATCTGACAACTGACGGGCCAGGCGTGACCGGACATGTTCGGTCATGAAGGTCGGATTGCGGGTAAAGGCGGTTGATTCTGCAATGCCTTCAAGGATGGTCGGCAGATCGCGGATGGAAACGCGTTCGGTCAAAAGGTTCTGCAATACGCGCTGAACACCGCCAACCGAAACCTGACCGGGAACGATGTCCTCGACCAGTTTTTTCTGGTCTTCATCAAGTTCATCAAGCAGCTTTTGCGTTTCGGCATAAGACAGCAGTTCGGGCATGTGATCCTTGATCACTTCGGTAATATGCGTCGTGATCACGGTTTGCGGATCAACCACCGTATAGCCACGGAACATTGCCTCTTCCTTCATGCCCTGTTCGATCCACATGGCCGGCAGGTTGAAGGTCGGCTCCATCGTCTTTTCGCCAGACAGGGTAATTTCCTCGCCGCGCGGATCCATCACGAGCAACATGTTCGGGCGCAGATCACCGCGGCCTGCCTCGATCTCCTTGACGCGCAGCACATAGGTGTTGGCGGGCAGTTGCATGTTGTCCTGAATGCGTACCGACGGCATGACAAAGCCCATATCACCGGCAAGCTGGCGACGCAGTGCCTTGATCTGATCGGTCAGTTTCTGGCCGCGTTCAGTACTGATCAGCGATAACAAGCCATAGCCAAGTTCAAGACGCACATAGTCCATGCGCAAGGCATTGGCGATGGGTTCTTCTGGCGGTGGGCCAGCGGCATCGGCCGCGGCCTGGGTTTCTTTCATCTGTTCTTCGGCAACGGCTGCGTTCTGGCGTTTGCTCATGTAGTAGGCGAGATACCCCAACCCGATCGCCAATCCGAGGAACCAGATCATCGGAATGCCCGGCAGAAGGGACATGCCCCCCATCAGGGCGGCAGCAACGCCAAGGGCCGCCGGATAGTTACTGACCTGCCCGAAAACGGCCTTCTCGGTTGCGCCATCAAGGCCACCCTTGGTGACCAGAAGGCCTGCTGCGGTCGAAACGATCAGAGCCGGGATCTGGGACACCAGACCATCACCAACGGTCAGGATCGTGTAGGTCTCGGTTGCCTCGGCAAGGGAAAGGCCCATCTGGGCGGTGCCGATGATGATACCGCCAATCACGTTGATAAAAGTAATCAGAATACCGGCAACCGCATCACCACGGACAAATTTTGATGCACCATCCATCGACCCGAAGAAGGAACTTTCATCTTCAAGTTCCTTACGGCGGGCCTTTGCCTGTTCTTCATTGATCAGGCCTGATGACAGGTCGGCGTCAATCGCCATCTGTTTGCCGGGCATTGCATCAAGGGTAAAGCGTGCTGCGACCTCGGCAATACGGCCGGAACCCTTGGTGATAACGACAAAGTTGATGATGACAAGGATGGCAAAGACGATAATCCCGATGACGAAATTGCCCGAAATCAGGAAGCTGCCAAAGGCCTCGATCACCGCACCGGCGGCGTGCGTCCCTTCGTGCCCATAGCCAAGGATCAGTCGGGTTGTCGCAATGTTCAGCGCAAGTCTGAGCGACGTCGCCACCAGAAGGATCGTCGGGAAAGAGTTGAATTCAAGCGGCTTCTGGATGAACAGCGATGTCATCAGGATCAGCACAGAGAAGCTGATCGAAAGGGCCAGCATGAAATCAAGCAGCCAGGGCGGCATCGGGAACATCATGACCACAAGGATCATGATAAAGCCGAGCGCCATGGCGATATCGCCACGTTTCATGGCCGAAGCGACACGCGACTGAATGGCGCCGAGATTTAACCCGCCCGGCGCACCGCCGCCGGGGCCGTCAGAACCGCCGGAACCAGTCGGTGTGATGTCTTGACCTTCGGCCATTGTCTTTGCTTGTTATCCTGTTGCTTGCTCGGTGTTCGTTGCGCCTTTACCTGCCTTGAAGATGGGGACAGCGCGCCGAAATTTCATGTTCAGTCGTGACCGTCGCCCGGGGCCGGTACAGCAAGTCCTTCGTCGGTATACTGGCGCAGCTTGTTGCGCAGGGTCCGGATGGAAATGCCAAGAATGTTGGCCGCATGGGTCCGGTTGCCAAAGCAATGCTTGAGCGTATCAATGATCAGATCACGTTCGACATCAGCAACAGTGCGCCCGACAAGTGCCGAGGTCACAGAACCGTTTCCAGCCGTGCTTTCATCGGATGCACCGTCATCGCCGCTGTCTGCGTCATCATCCCGAGAAGGAGCCTCATGCGCCGGTGCGGATGGGGCAGGAGCCGGTGCGCTGGGTTGATAGGCCGATGATGCTGCGCCATAGGCGGCATTGGCACTGGCATAGGCCGAACTGGCGCGTGCCGTCGTAGACGGGGCTGGTGCAGATGCAGATGGTGCCGGGGCCTGCGATACGGGGGCTGCGGCTGCCGGGGCAGGTGCGTTGCTTTCGCCAGACAGCATGATGGCTTCTGGCCCGATTTCATCGGGACCGGCGATCAGAACCGCGCGATGCATGGTGTTTTCAAGTTCGCGGACATTGCCCCGCCAATGGTGAGACAGCAGGCGCTGGATCGCAAGCGGGCTGATCGGGCGGATGGGAACATCATTGGCATCAGAGTATTTTTTGACAAAGAACTCGGCCAAAACCGGGATATCATCGGGACGTTCACGCAGTGACGGGATATCAAGATTGACCACGTTCAGGCGGAAATACAAATCCTCGCGGAAGTTGCCGGCATTGACTTCGGCCTCAAGATTGCGGTTTGAGGTCGCAAGAATGCGGACATCGACCTTGACCGGGCTTTTGCCGCCAAGCCGGTCAATTTCCTTTTCCTGAATGGCACGGAGAAGCTTTGCCTGAAGGCGCACATCCATTTCGCTGATTTCATCAAGCAAAAGGGTGCCGCCGTTGGCTTCTTCGAACTTGCCGATACGTCGTGCCTGGGCACCGGTAAAGGCGCCCTTTTCATGGCCAAACAGTTCGGATTCAAGAAGGTTGTCGGGGATGGCCGCGCAGTTGACCGCAACGAACGGCTTGTCCGAACGATTGGACTTGCGGTGCACATAGCGCGAAATGATTTCCTTACCGGTGCCGCTTTCGCCCGTGATCAGGATGGATGCCGAACTGTTGGCCACCTGACTTGCCAGTCGGAGCGTCTCGGCCATGCGCGCATCGCGATGGATCAGCGCGTGGCTTTCTTCGGTGACGGCTTCGAAAATTGCGGCAATCAAATCGGCTTCGGGGGGCAGGGGGATGAATTCCTGGGCACCTGCCTTAATCGCATTGACTGCACCATTGACGTCATTGCCGATGCCACACGCGACCACCGGGGTCGTGATGCGTTCGGCAACCATACCTTCAATCAGGGCGGCGACATCAAGGGTGATATCAGCCATAACCAGATCAATCCGGTTGCCCGCCCGCAGGATGTTAAGCGCAGTCGTGACACTTTCGGCCAACTGGACCGAAGCGCCGCGCGCCATTGCGATCTTGCTGGCTGCGCCTATCTGTCCGCCCAGTCCACCAACGATCAGTACCTGCATCGTATCATCTCTTTCCGATCAGTTTCGGGGACCCGGCGCATCACAAGAGCGTTGATGCGCCAGAACCACCATATTCACATTCACTATCAATCGAAGTAGCTGACGCGTTTTGACGGCGGCAGGATCGAGTTGATCAGCATTTCCAGACGACGGGGGTTTTCCTGTCGACCGATGGAAACAGCACCAACCATGTAGACCGAATTCAAAAGTTCCTCGTCGCTGGAGTTGCGTTCAAGCTTACCGGCAAGCGGCATGAACACCATGTTGGCCAGAACCGCGCCATAGAAGGTCGTCAAAAGCGCAACAGCCATCGACGGACCAATCGATGACGGATCATCAAGGTTGCCAAGCATCTGCACCAGACCGATCAGCGTTCCGATCAGACCCATTGCCGGTGCAACGTCACCGGCTTTTTTCATGATGTTGGCACCTTTCTGGTGGCGGCCGATGGTGGCGTTCATGTCCTTGCGCATGATGGCTTCGACTTCCTCGGGCGGGGTGCCGTCAACGACAAGCGACAAGCCTTTCCAAAGGTATTCTTCGCTTTGCAGGCTATCAAGATGCCCCTGAAGAGACAGCACGCCACCTTTACGGGCGATTTCGGCAAGCTGAAGAATTTGAAGTGCCGCATCCGCCGGATTGCGCGATTTGTGGAAAATCGTACGCATCAGCACTTTGCCAGAGCCGAGAAACTCGCCCAGCGCAAAGCTGACAGCAGTAATGGCTGCTGTACCGCCGATAACAATCAGGACAGAGGGGATATCGATAAACGCACCCGGCGATCCACCAAAGATGATTGCAGCAATCACCAACGCAAAGCCAATGGCCAGTCCCCCGACTGTCGCAATGTCAAACGACGTTTTAGTCCCCCCTTCGGCCATAGTCGGATATCCTCTCTTACGTTAGCTTTTCTCGGATTTGATGATTTCCGTCATGGTCACACCAAGCCGGTCTTCCACGACCACCACCTCGCCGCGTGCGACGAGACGGTTGTTCACATAGATATCAATAGCTTCACCAACTTTACGGTCAAGCTCTACCACGGCACCACGACCAAGTTTCAGCAATTGGCTGACTTGCATGGTTGCTTTGCCAAGAACTGCGGAAACCTGAACGGGAATATCGTACACGGCTTCGAGATCCTTGGAGGTCTTCATCTGCTCGCTGCCGGCTTCGGCCGCAGCAAGAAGTTCGGTCCCTTCGCCCTCGAGTTCGATGTTATCGTCGTCGAGCTCCGAGAGTTCCAGATCGTCATCATCAGCCATTTTCGTCTCCTGCGTCTCTGGTCGGTTGCTTCACAGCAGCCGTTTCATCGGCTGTGGTCGTCGGGTCTTCCTGCGCAGCCGTCTGTTCGGTTTCCGGGCCGGAATTACCGGGCTGTGCAGAGCCTTGCGCTGTCGCCGTTGTCTGGTCTTTTTGTGGTTCAGGCTTGTTTTCCGCCTGATCTGTAATGTTTGGTTCCGGTGTCGGCTGTGGCGGCGGTGTCGTGTCCGTTTCAGGTCCGTGCATCGCGCCATCGGTGGTTGCCGATTCAGCCTTCGTATCTTCTTGCAATGTTTGCATATTCCGCGCCGCGGTGCCATCGCCTTCTTGCGTATCAGAGCCGGGCTCAGTTGGTTCTGCGGCGGATGGCATTTCGGGTGTGATCTGATTTACGGTTTCGGCCTGATCCGGTGCTGGTCCGCTTGGCTGAACCGGTGCAGAAGGCTGTGCCGGGGCTTTCGCCTCGGGGGCGAGGCGGCTTTCCTGAATTTCGGGATCGCCCATATCGCTTTCGGGCAGATCATGGTCGTTGGCATGCAGGGTCAATGCGTTGTCGATGATCGCGTTGATTTCCGACCATATCCGCGCACTGTCGCGAACAGCCGTGCCATCGCCCCAGGATACCTGACAATCACCCATTGCGACGTCCGGTTCGCCAACCACAACAACCTTGCCGGAAAATCCACGGGACTCTGCAATGCGCTGGGCTGCGGCACCAACTTCTGTTTCAAGGTCGGGATTGACCTTGATCATGACTTTCGGCGCTTCAAACAGGTTGGCAAGACATTGCCGAACAATGTCTTCGATTTCGGTCATCTGGTATTGTTTCGACCAGGCCGGGGCCAGCTTGCGAAGGACACCAAGGGCAACGTGAATGGCATCTTCGTTGATCTTGGCGTTAGCGCGCTTTTGCTGCTCGTCAATCTGGGCGAGCTTTTCGGCGATTTCGGATTCCACATCGCCAACCGCCTTTTCAAGCGACGCCATGATTTGCTGGTGGGCTTCGTCATAGCCTTGTTTGTGACCTTCGGCAAAACCCTGTTCGTGGCCGCGCTTTTCGGCATCGGCGACCATCTGTGCGCCCTGTTCCTCAGTATAGACAGGCGGCGGGGGCGGAGGGGCTTCTTCTTCTTTCTTTTTCTTCTTTTTCGTACTCAGTTCGTAATGCTCATCCTCTTTGCCTGCCGAACGGATTACGTTGTCGGCATCGTCGAAGCTGAGTGAGAATGTGAACTTTTCAATGGCCGTCATATCGAACTGCTAAAACGCCTTGAGCAACAAAAGGAAGGCAGCCCTGCGGCTGCCAGTGAGCCGATAACTGTCAGGAGAATTAGCTCTCCTGATACAGCCAGTTGCGAATGATCGAGAGAGCTTCTTCCGGGTGTTTCTCCACGATCTCGCCAATCTTCTTGACCGAGGATGCTTTCACGCGACCTTCAACCTGCGACAGGTTGATCAGTTCTTCGCCGTCATCCATGCCAGGTGCCATCGGAACGGGTGCCGGACCTTCAAGGGCCGGCGTGCCATCGGCGGTCATGTCATCGGCGAGAAGCTGACGCTGTGCCATATCCGCCGCACTCGGCAGAGTTTCGAACGCACGGGTCAGAAGCGGGCGTACCACCAGCAGGATGACGAGGATGGCAACAATCGCCAGCACCAGCATTTCGGCGATGCGGAAGATCTCAGCCTTGTCGAGACCAAGGAACGTCTCGATCTCTTCATCCGGGAACAGGTCGGCAGTATCAGCAAACTGCATGTTGATGACCTCGACCTGATCGCTGCGTTGCGGGTCATAGCCGATGGCACTGCGCACGAGTGCTGCGATCTTTTCAAGGTCTTCCGGGGAGCGTTCCTGATACAGGCGCTCGCCATTTTCATCAGTGGTGTAGGTGCCATCAACAAGGACGGCAACCGTCACACGCGAAATCTCGCCAATTTCCTTGATCTGCGTGGTGGTTGTTTTGGAAATCTCGTAATTGACCGTTTCTTCGGTGCGGCTTTCCTGACTTTGGGTTCCTGCACCGTTGGCGGCATCAAAATTGGCATCCGGCAGATTGTTCTGAAGCGTTACCGGATCGGTGCCCTCGGTCTCGGAATTGGTCGCGTTTTCTTCAATCGTCTGGCTGGAACGAATGACGCGCTCATCCGGATTAAACCGCTCATTGGCGGTCGTAATCTTGTTGAAGTCCATTTCGACCGAGACTTCGGCGCGGACTTCGCCGTAACCAAGGGAGCGCGACAGAAGATCTTCGATGGTATTGCGCAGGCGGCTTTCGGTGCGAATGCGCATTTCATCGGCGGTCTGGGTCAGGAATGTCGACGACTGTTGTTCGCCATCACCGCGCGCAAGCAACCGGCCGCGTTCATCAATGATCGATACCTTGCCCGGATCAAGCTGGGGTACCGCAGCAGCCACAAGATGCTGGATTGCGACAACCTGTTCAGGTTTCAGTTCGCCACCGGCCATCTTGACCGCGATAGAGGCACTGGCTTCCTGGGTTTCACGTGAGAACATCTGACGTTTTGGCAGAACCAGATGAACACGTGCCTGCTGGATCGCCTGAATGGATGCGATCGTGCGGGCCAGCTCGCCTTCAAGGGCGCGAACATGGTTGATGTTCTGTTCGAAACTGGTGGCGCCAAAGCCGTCGGAATTGTCAAATACTTCGTACCCGACAGAGCCGCCGGTCGGCAGGCCGCTTTCGGCCATGGTCAGACGCATGCGGTTGACCTGATCGGCCGGGACAAGAATTTCGGTACCGTTGTTGAGCAACTGGTACTGAACCTGCTGGTCTTCGAGGCGATTGACGATCTGGCTGGCGTCTGCCGGATCCAGATCGCGATAGAGCAGTTCCATATTCGGGGCTGAAACACGCATGATCAGGAATGCAAAGAAGACAAGCAACAGCACGCCCACGCCACTGATAGCCATCAGCCGCGTCGGTCCCAGACCCTTGAGTGTTTGTAACAAGCCGCCCACGTTCGACTGCTCCGAAACGAAAATTTACCACTGTCCCCATGCGGATCGATCCGTGCGGAATACGACCAGCATTAACAACGAATAGTTCTCCATGCTGAAGAACAGGTTAACAACCGGCAATTTTTGCCCAGTCATCGGATTCAAATTTATCAGTGATTTGAATCGCTTGGATATTTGATGACCGAATTGTTCTGCCCTTAATGTAGTGAGTCAATCGGGCAAAAAGAAGCCCGGCAATTGTGCCGGGCGAGTCTCTATTGGTGCAATATGTTTCAGGGCGGGCTAACGCCCTGAAACAGATGTCAATTACCGTTTGATACGGATCAGCTCGTCGAGCATTTCATCGGTCGTGGTGATCGTCTTGGTGTTCGCGGAATAGGCGCGCTGGGTAACGATCATGTTGGTGAATTCCTCGCCAAGATCGACGTTGGACCCTTCAAGCGCAGATGCGACAACGTTACCCGCCCCGTTCAGGCCCGGTTCACGCAGCAGGTAATCACCTGACTCACGTGTCTGGCGATAAACGTTACCAGTGTGGTTTTCCATTTCATCAGGGGCTTCGAACGTTGCGATCGCCAACTTGTAGACCGGGCGTTTCACACCGTTTGCGAATTCCACCTGCAGGAAGCCGTCCTCGGTGAAGGCATAGTTCACCATGGTCCCGGCCTGTGCACCGTTCTGGTTGATGAAGTGGGTGGTGTATTCGACAAGGTTCCCGTTCGCATCCGAACCGGCGGCGAACTGGGTAATGCCGTTACCAAGACCAATGGTACCAAAATCAAGGGTGAAAGAGCTTGCGTCTGAACCATTGGTCCATTCAGCCGAGATGTTGGTATCGACGAGGCTTCCGTTCACACCGACGGTCGTCGCGCCGACAGTCGCCTGAACACCTGTAAAGCTCTGCAAGTTACCAGAACCGTCGAATGTAATCGTACCGGCCTGGATCAGGCCGTTCGGGTGGTCGGTGGCATCAAGCTCACCAGTTGTAGTATTTCCTGTAAGTTCGAAGCCCCAGCGGTTTTGACCGAGTTTGACAACCTGAAGGTTTACAGTGTGTGCGGAACCAAGGGAGTCATAGATGGTAACCGGCATGGTGTTATCTTCGGCAACGGTTCCACTTGCGAGATCACCCGCTGAATAAGTGGAAGCAAGGGTCGCCGGGAACGGCCCGGTAAAGCCAAGGGCAGTAAGCGGGGTATTGTTGTTGTTTGTAATGGTGACATTCTGATCGGCAAAGGCGCCGGTCAGCGTCATGGTATCATTGGTGCCAGTGGTGGTCGTCGTGGCCGATATGCCAGTCACAGCACTGATCTTGGCCGCGAGAGTTGCGAGTGTATCCGCAGCAGTGATAGTAATGGTTGTTGTCGTTCCCTCATGGGTGATATCAAAACTGTCACCAGCAGAAATGCCGCCGAACCCGTCAAGAAGGGTCGTGTCGTAGTCAAGACCTGCCGTTGTCGAGACATTGGTGCCACCGGTAACAGCCGTTTCGTCAGAGTTCAGGTTGGCACCGAATTCGATAGTAGTGGTCGATGCGGCAGCCGTCAGAATCGAGTTGATATCAAGAACCTGAAGGTCGGTCACAGCCGAGCTGTTTGACGTTGTGGCGTTGCCGTTTCCATCAAGAAGGCCGCCATCACGGTCAGTAGCCCAACCCTGAACATAATAGCCCGCAGTGTTGCGCAGATAGCCGTCATCATCCGGCTTGAAGTCGCCAGCACGTGTAAAGAACAGTTCGTCGTTTGTGCCAGGGTTTGCAGTACCACGAACGATGAAGAAACCATCACCAGAAATGGCTGCTGCCGTGGTTGACGAGGTTGCTTGCAACAGACCCTGCTTGCTGATCAGGGCGGTCGGATGGAACCGAACGCCACCAGGCGTGTAGCGGGTATCTGTGGCAGATTCAGTTACAAGGGTCGAGAAACGACCGATGGTTCCCTTGTAACCGATCGTGTTTAGGTTCGAGATGTTGTCCGAGATGACGCCCAGGTTCTGAGACTGGGCATTCAGGCCGGAGACACCGGAAATCATTGCACCAAAAAGGCTCATTTTTCTTCTCCTGTTTCACAGGGTGTTGATCAAATCCGGATGAATGCCCTAGGCGGCTTCTTCCTGCTGTTCAGATCCGGAGTTATCCCCGGTATTATCAGTATTATCGGTATTGTCAGTGCCAGTATCGGTGCTGTTCGCGCCCAACTTGACGTTGGTGAGCGTCGAGAACGGCACAGAGACATCGCCAAGACGGAGATAGATGTCTGTATCGTCGATATCGACACTGTCGACAGTACCGATGATGCCAATCGCGACAGAGGCGGGTCTGCCTTTGTCATCCTTGAAGGTGTCACCGTTTGCGGCCATCGGTTGAACAACCAGCGTGTAGGCACCTGCGTCCTGTTCAACACCGTTGTTGTTTTTGCCATCCCAGGTAAAGGTCTGGAGGCCAGAAACATCGGTGAGTTCTTCGGAGTAGATCGTTTTGCCGCTTTGATCCTGAATTTGCAGTTTCATACGGGGAACTTCTGGCGCGACATTGTATTTGTAGGTGAGCTCTTCGCCTTCGTCGCGCCAGTTGGTGTCACCAACTGCCTCGATCTGCGCACCGACATAAGACAGGGCAGAGAGCTGACGCTGCTGTCCCTGCATTGCGAGCAGGTCTTCGAGGTTCTTGTTGCTCTGAATGCCTTGCTCAACCTGGGCGAACTGGCTCAACTGGTCAGTGAATTTGTCACTTTCCATCGGCGAGGTCGGATCCTGATTCTTGAGCTGTGTGGTCAGCAGGGTCAGAAACGTATCGAAGTTTTGCGCTAGCTGACTGGCAGAGCTGCTTGAACCGGCATTGGTGTTGGTCTGAGAGAGGCCAACGTTTGTCAGGGATGAAACGGTCATGGGATTTGCCCTCTACCTTTTCTATATCCGGATATCGACAAGGCCGTTGGGATTAATCCCGTAGCCAATGGCGACATGTTCGGCGAGTTCGGTTCCACTCATGACATCACCTTCATCCGGGCTGCTGCCCTGATCGGCGGTCATACGGGATTGGCCGTTGCCTTCCTGACTCTGGCCACCTTCATTCCTGTGTTCGAAGGTGAAGCTTTGACTGTCTGCATTCAGACCGGCGTCTTTCAGCGCTTGCTGCAAGGCACGGGAATCCTGACGTAACATGTCGAGTGTTTCGCGTGTGTCAGCCTGAATGACACCCTGGATTCGACCATCCTGACCAATTTCCATTTTGACATCGACGCGCCCAAGATGTTCAGGTCGAAGCTGAACAGAGATCTTGTCAACGCCTTCGCTGGCTGCATTGCGGACCGAAACAGCGACTTGCTGCTGAACCTGTTGCGAGTGGGCCTGACGTGCGGTGTGTGCGGTCTGACCACCCGTGTTGGTCTGATGCAGATTGTTGGCACTTCCCGGTTGGCCGTTGGCTGTTGCTGTGGCCTCAGTGCCGCCAGTTGCGGTAACCGCACTGCTGGTTGACATATTCTGCGCGGCGGTCGGGTTGTTTTGCGCGTTCGGTCCGGCTGCTGCGGCCATTGCCTGCTGTGCTGCCTGGGCAGTTTGTGCCGGGTTGGCTGCGGAAGCCTGCTGGGTGCTATTATTGGTCTGGCCGGTGGTAGCCGTGTTTGTGGTGCCGGTGGCATCGGTTTTACCTTTGCCGTCACCGGTCATTGAATCGACAACCCGCGAAAGGAACTTGTCGGAGGACATTTCATCGCCGGCCCCCGCATCCGCACCATTCAGTGCCATCTTGGCAGAGGACGCTGCAGCAGGCTGCGACAGGGCAGTTGAATTCATCAAGCCGTCTGTCGTGCTATCCGCAGTGGCGTTACCATTGGTGGCACCGGTTGCGGCCTGACCATTTGCCAGGGCTGCATTCTGGGCATTTGCTGCACCATTAGTACCAGCAGCCTTCATTTTGGCGGCTTCTGCCTTGGCCAATTCAATGGCTTCGGGGGATCCGGGAAGCGGAACGGCTTGTGTCGGCTGGTTGGGGTCGACCACGCCAGCGTCGGCCGTCAGGGGGCTGTCGCCGTCTGACTTGGTATCATCTGATTCTGCTGATGTGGTTTCGTCGGATGCGGAAGCAGTGTTTTCCCCTTCCTGAGGTGCAGCTTCGTTATCGTTTGAACGATCACCGCCATCGGCAGTTTCCATGTCCTCGCCAGCGAGATCATCTTCCGAGTTGGCTTCCACGTCGCGCGGTTCATCGGATTTAGGATCATCGATTTTGGCATGATCATCATGATCTTCGTAGTCATCATGTGATGCGCGGATGGGGTCTTCTTCGCGGCGATCTTCGGAACGCGCCTCATTGATGCTGCGTTCGTCGCGTGCGGATCTTTCGGCAGCCCTATCCGAGCGCCGATC
Organism: Thalassospira profundimaris WP0211; assembly: GCF_000300275.1. Taxonomy (GTDB): domain Bacteria; phylum Pseudomonadota; class Alphaproteobacteria; order Rhodospirillales; family Thalassospiraceae; genus Thalassospira; species Thalassospira profundimaris. Next base: position 170,983 of record NZ_AMRN01000009.1, read on the forward strand.
ATCGAAATTCTTCTGGGCAGATTTTGCCGCGTCGTATTTGACCTGATGACTTTGCTCAGACCAGTTGTCTGTGATTGATGCCATGACATCACCAAAGCCTGATCCCTTGCGTTCGCTAGGGTTTGTGCCGGGAATGGAGACAGTTGGCATCACGCTATTTGTAATCGCAGAGCTGTTCATGACCTTGGTCCTTATGGAAGCAGTGTCAGAACATGTGCAAGTGGCGGGCCAGTTTTGATTGTTAACGTTTTCTACATAGTTTCAGCAGGTTAGCAGTGCCTTGGCAGAAAGGGCAGATTTTGCCTTACGCGGGGTTTGGCCAATGCCGGGCAAAAATGAACCTGTGATTTAGGGGCCCGGTCAAAAGCAGGCCAAAAACAAAAAAGACCTCCGAAAATTTCGGAGGTCTTTAATCTGATGCGAGATACCTGGTGTTTGGGATCAGGCAGAAATTGACAGGCCGGTTTTCGCCGGTGCCTGTGGTTCTGTTTCTTCGCTTGCAGTTGCCGTTTCGTTGGTAAGCGCCGGGCGTGCTTGTTGCGCGGTCAAAACTGCCTGACGCAGTTCACCTTCGCTTTTCTCAGAAAGCTCGGCCCATGAATCGCGAAGTGGTGTCAGAAGCTTGATCACTTCTGCTGCGGCGTTGGGATCATTTTTTCGATCCACATCCATCAGACGGAGCATGCAGTGGGTATAGAGCCGTTCCAGATTTGCGGCGATTTCGCCGCCCTGTTCCATATCCAAAGTGTTCGAAAGATGGGCAATCAGTTCCTGTGCACTGCAGTTCGCATTGCAACGGCCCTGAATGTCATTCCGCTCAATCGCGTGTTGCGCCTCCTGCAAGCGCGACAAGGTCTTTTCAAACAGCATGAACACCATCTTTGCCGGTGTGGCTGTATTGACCTGTTGTTGCTTGTATGTATGGGCGGCGTGTTCGTTCATGCGACACTCCTTGGTATGCTAAGCGTGAGTTCAGTGTGCATGTATGGCAGACAAAAGTTAACCACTATCTTTTCCAGCGGCCATCAATTCGTCGAGAGAACTCTGAATGTTCTTCATGCGTGCAAGGGCCGATTCCATTGCAATGAACTGATCCATAAGGACTTCTCGCTGACGGGTAAGACGTTCGTCAATGCGGTCAACTTTTTCTTCGTAAGAAGTGGTCTGGACTTCCAGATCGGAGATGGCCTGGGTCAAACTACCGTCTTCTTCGTCCAGAATAGAATCCAGTTCGAAGTAGAATTGCGCACCGATCCCGATGCTGGTGGTTACAGTCGCTGTATCGGATGCATTTGCATCCCCACCGTAAAACAGGCGCAAACCGTCGGCCGTGCGGATACTGTTGCCGGATACAACGGCGTTCTTGCCGGTCGTTGTCACGCCATTGACGGTGATATCGTAGGTGACGCTGTTGATCGTACCGCCGGATGCATCAATGTTGAACTCGTAGGTTGCGGCATTGGTTTTGCCGTCAAAGCCGGTCATCGTGACGTCAGAATTGTCAGACTTCCCGCGGAACAGGAACAGTTCCATCACTTCTTGCGGTTCGTTGAGCAACGCTTCGTTCAGGGCTGCCTCGTCAAGATCGATGGTTTTGCTGAGCATCGGGTCTTCGTTCGCGCCATAGGCAACGAAATCCAGACCAATTTCTGCCAGGACCGAATAGTCGTCCTTGTCGGGTCTGTCGGTTACACCGTTCGCAAAGGAACCTGCAATCTGTTGCAGGGCAGATTCAATGCCTTTGACAGACGTATTGCCGAGCAACACCGCATCTTCCGAGGACTCGCCAGTGGTCGGATCAACGAAAGTCTTTTCGTTGATGAATGTCTGAACAGCATTATAGGCTTCGACAAAATTGAGGATTGCCGTTTTCGCCTGATTAAGGTCCTGTTCGATTTCAATCGTGATCTCGGTGCCCGGTTCAGCGTCATAGAGGCTGATGCTCAGGCCATCAATAAGATCAGAGAATTCGTTGGATCCGCGCGTAACAGTGATGCCATCAAGCGTGATGCTGGCATTGTTGCCATCATCAATAACGTTGGCAGCATTGATTGTCGTCGGGTCTGTCAGAACACCGAGGCTTTGCAAAACACTGCCGGTGTCGTCACTAAACGACATGCGATTGGCCTCGCCCTCATCGACCGAGGTCAGGATCAGTGTACTTTCGGTTTCTGAAACCTTGACGACCGAAGCCTGAATACCGGTCGTATCCTTGACGTTGTTGATCTTGTCACGGATGTCCTGAAGCGTATCACCAGCCGCGACGGTCACGCTTGAGCTGCCAGTGCCACCGGTTATCGTAAATGTGCCAGTGCCCGTAAGTCCGGTGACGTCAGCGCTTGCCGCGACAGACTGGGTGTTACTCGAAAGCTTGTGCTTGCTTGCGACTTGGTTGATTTCGAACTTGTAGCTTCCGGTCTCGGCGGCGTTTGAGGCGACAACACCGATTAAAGATCCTGCTTCGGTGGTGTTGTTCGTGGAAGCAAAAATCTGTTTGGCTTCAAAGATGTTTCGCGAGTTGTCGAAGCTGGTCGCACCATAGAGGTTCGCCATGGAGTCCTTAAGGGTACCAACAAGCGTCTGCAGCTCTTTCAGCGCAGCAATTTTCTCGTCGTTTGCTTCAATCCGCTTTTCAAGATTGTCAGCTGGAATACGACGGGCAGCAATCATCTTGTCGACAGTGTCGACGAAATCGATGTTGGAGGAGCCGCCAGACAACTGGACGCGACCGTTATCGCCAACATAGATATTATTTAAATTCAGACTGCTCATTGGTGTAGCTCCTTGGGTGCTCCCGGCTGATTTTGCCTGCTAGCGGTATGTTTTGTCAAACCGAACTGCAAGAACCGTGCCTATATGCGCCCACTCGCTGTGTTAAATTTCTTCGTCGACAAAGCTGCCGAGATACTCGCGCATCTGCGAGAACAGTTGCTGCAGTTCTTTGGACGGTAGTTCACGCAGGACTTCACCGCTGGTGCGGTCGGTAACTTTTGCCACGACGCGGCCGGTGTCCTGGTTAAAGTTCAGCTCAACCCGTGCCGTACCATCGGCAAGGTCGGGCAGATCCATACTTGCAAGTGCATCCTGCATTTTCTGCGGAACTGCAGAAGGTTTGTTTTCCGGTTTTGCTACCGGTGAAGAAACCGCACTGGTTTTGGCTGGTGCGACTTCCGGTACGCTCGCAGCAGCATGGGGGATGCCCCCGGAGCCACTCGACGCACTATAGTTTTTTACGACTTCCATTTTTCAGCTCCTTAAAGCCGCCATCCTGTAACAGCAGGATGAAACTTAAAAAAGACGATTGCCGGCAATCAGTGCCGGGGGACGAGAGTTAGGTTACTGTAACAGACGCAACAAGTTTTGCGGCATCTGGTTTGCTTGTGCCAACATTGCGACACCCGACTGAACCAGGATCTGCTTGGACGTGAAGGCAGTCATTTCGGCCGCGACGTCCAGGTCAAGCAAGGTGGAACGTGCTGATTCAGTGTTTTCCTGGGTAGACGCAAGGTTCTGACCAGCAAAGTCCAGGCGGTTCTGGTAAGTACCAACGGCCGCACGTGCGCGCTGTAAATCATCAATCGCACGGGTGACAACCTCAACCGCGCTTTGAGCGTTGCCAGCGGTGCTGATTGCATTTGCACCCAGTGACAGAAGAGAGTCCTGCGTGCCCAGTGCGCCTGCACCAAGTGTATCAGAGTCAACCGAGTTAAGTGAAATGTTCAGGCGGTCGTTTGCTGTATTGCCGGCGCCAACCTGGAACTCGATAGAGTTCTGCAATGTCTGCCCGTTATCGGCTTCCATGGTGACAGTGTTGGCGGTCGAGTCAAAGGTCGCAGCGCCGTTGTTAAAGGTGGCGTCGCTGCCGAAGTCCCGGCTACCTGCGGTGCCGCTTTCAACATAGCTGACCGTTGCCGAGAAGTTGGTGTTCACCGAGAAGGACAGGCCAAGTTCATCAAAGTTCAGCGTTGCGTTTTCGCCAGCTCCGATTGCAGTCGTACCGTCCGTTGCATAGTCGGTCACGTCAATCGACTGGACGCGGTTGTCGCCATCAACGGTGGCACTGACCGTCATGATCACCTGACCAGCAGTGCCTTCATTGATGTCGACCGTGAAGCTGTTGTCGGTTACGGTGCCGTTGGTGTCAGTCGCCCAGTAGTTGTTGTCGGTGATGGCAAAGCCATCGAAACCGGCGGCCGGAACCAGCGCCGCACCGCCGCCACCGGAAGCAAGGTCGCCAAAGTTGGCGGCAACATCACCACCATCACCCAGAAGCTGAATGCCGTTGAAGTTGGTTGAGGATGCGATGCGGTCAATTTCTTCGCGCAACTGCACGAACTCATCATTGAGGAAACCGCGTTCAGTGTCGGACAGGTTGCCAGAGGACGCCTGAACCGAAAGCGTTTTCATCCGGACCAGAATATTGTCGATCGTTGCCATGCCGCCGTCGGCAATCTGCAGCATCGAGTTGGCTTGGCCAACGTTTACGGAAGCAGTTTTAAGGGCCTCAGTCGTTGCGTTCAAACGCGCACCGATTGCCATGGAAGCTGCGTCATCACGCGCAGAAACGACGCGCGTACCTGACGAGAGCTTCGACAGCGACCGGGTCGCCATTTGATCAGAAGCCGAAAGGTTGCGGTGCGCGACGTTCGCAGCATAGTTCGAAATAATGTTAAGAGCCATAACGCATCTCCTACATGGACAGCTCTGGGCAACATCTTGTTGTCCGTTATCCGGCACATTTGCCGGAGTGTTTCCAACCCGAACATAGGGATGAAAACGGTAATACATATAGGGTGTAATATACTTTTAGGTTAGATTTGTGTCCAGTGAAAAAAGATTCCTCACTTTTCCCATTAAAAACAAATGGTTGTGTAGAGGTCAAAGCGCTAGCTGTGCCGGGTTCGTTAACGGTTCGTAAACGAATCCGACTCCAAGCCAACTGATCGGATACCGGTTGGGCAATTATCCTGATGTATAGATTTTGTGCCGATCTTTGAGCAGGTGCTATTAAGTTGAAGCACGCGCTTTGGAATTTATTCACTGCTGTTGTGATGCAAAAAAGGGCGGCCCGAAGGCCGCCCCT
>NZ_AMRN01000010.1 GCF_000300275.1 Thalassospira profundimaris WP0211
ACCCCGTCGGTGGAGGCGGGTTATAGGGCCCACTCCCAAAACTGTCAAACCCTTTTTTGAGAAAAAACGTCAGAAAAAGACATTTTTGTAAAAAGGGCCAAAACTGGCCGGAACCGGGGGAATTCACCCTTCATCCCGTGGTTGAAAAACCGCGACTGAACATGGATCAGGCCGGTCGACATGCACGTCATTCCATATAGCCCATTTACCACATCAGAAGCCGTCGTTTGCCCACATCAAGAACAGCCAGAGAGCGGCACATATATATATGTCATATCGCGCGCCTGATCGGCGGCCCTGTGAACTGGATTTCATTTTGTTTTCGGCTGCCATGTTCTTGCCACTGTGGGCTGGCACATGATCGCCGCCCATCGTGACCAAGGCAGCAGGATTCCCTCAACGGTTCGTAAAGGAAATCGCGCCATTATGTCGGGACGGGTTCCACTTTTACCTGCGGCAATTCGCATTTCACATCGCCAAATCTTTTATGTATAAGGTTCTTGGCGATGTTGCCAACAAGAGCGACGGCCCGGGTGAACTGACAAATGGCTTTTAGGGGAGTTCTGCGGCAATGGCCGGAAGAGACTTGGTTTCTATTGCGAGCGTGATGGTAATTCTGGGGGGAACAACCGGATATCTGCTATCTGATCATTATTCGAACGCCTCGGATACTGCCCTGTCTGCCAGCGCTGCAGAGAGCTATGTTATGGGGGGTGACGCCGACGTCACAGAAACCGCCAGTATCCCCGATCTTGAACCACGCCGCGAAACGGTTGTCCTTGAAAAGGGCTCCAACCTGATGGCGACACTGACCGCCACAGGCCTTCAGCGGACATCTGCCTATAACGCGATCGAAGCCCTGCGCGATGTCTTCAACCCGCGCAAACTGCGTGCCGGTCAGGAATTCGACCTTGTTTATGCTGCGGACGCCCAGGACGATATCGAACTTTTGGACCAGATGAGCTTCCAGCCGGACCCGGAAACCATTGTTTCGGTTTCGCGCACTGATGACGGCTATCAGGCATCCTCGGACAAAATCGAACTGACGCCTTCGCGCAATGTTGCATCGGGCACGATCGAGCAAAGCCTGTTTCTGGCAGCGGAACGCAACGGTGTTCCGATTCCGGTTCTGATGGAACTGATCGAACTTTATTCCTATGAAGTTGACTTCCAGCGCGACATTCAGCCGGGCGACAGTTTTGAGATCATGTATCAGGAACTGAAAAATGATGCCGGTGAACGCGTACGGTATGGCGATGTGCTTTATGCCAGCATGACACTGAGCGGTCATGAGGTTCGGCTTTATTCCTATACCGACAGCAACGGCGAAACCGACTTCTATAATCAGAAGGGCGAATCTTATCGCCGCGCGCTGATGCGGACACCGATCAACGGCGCACGTCTGTCATCGGGTTATGGCAAACGCAAACACCCGATCCTTGGCTATACCAAAATGCATAAGGGGATCGACTTCGCAGCCCCGACCGGCACACCGATCTTTGCCGCCGGTAACGGCACGATTGCCAAGATTGGCCGCAATGGCGGTTATGGCAATTACATCCAGATCCGCCACAATGATTCCTATGCCACTGCCTATGCCCATATGAATGGCTTTGCCAAGGGCCTGAAGCAGGGGTCGAGGGTCAAACAGGGAGATATCATCGGCTATGTTGGCACAACTGGCCGCTCCACCGGTCCGCACCTGCATTACGAGATCCTGCAAAACAACGCACAGGTCAACCCGATCCGCGTGAAGATGCCGAGTGGCAAGACGCTTAAGGGTGACGAGCTTGATCGCTTCCTTGCAGATTCTGATGTGTTGCGCAAACAGTATGCTGAACTGTCAATCGGCAACCGCAAGATCGCCAGCGCCGAATAAGACCCCGATTGGTCCAAGATCAAAAACCCGCCCTTGTGGCGGGTTTTTTGTTTCTGCGACACCGAGACCGATGTCTGCGCTGTTGAAGCCTAGGCTCAGAGTTTTGGGTCGGGAGAATGTGGTAATAAAGAAAGCTTACAGTGGACACCCATACAGAACGCTTCGGCTTTGCCCTAATATCAGGCTGCGTCGCGTTCAAACTGCAGCTTGGCCAGGCGCCCGTAAAGCGGGGAGCTTTCAAGCAGTTCCTGATGCGTCCCGACTGCTACCAGCTTGCCATCATCAATCACGGCAATCCGGTCTGCATGCAGAACCGTTGCCAAACGATGCGCAATCACGATCGTGGTGCGCTCTTTCATGATGGTTTCAAGTGCCTTTTGAACAACCTGTTCACTTTCGGCATCCAGCGCACTGGTGGCCTCATCCAGAAGCAGGATGGCAGGATTGCGCAGGATCGCGCGCGCAATCGCAATGCGTTGCCGCTGACCGCCCGACAGGCGCACACCCTTTTCACCCAGGAAGGTATTAAAGCCATCCGGCAACCGATCGAGGAACTCGCTGGCATGCGCAGCGTCGGCAGCGGCACGCACATCGGCATCACTTGCCCCCGGACGGCCATAGCGGATGTTGTCCCATGCACTGGCAGCAAAGATCACCGGATCCTGTGCAACAAGACCAATGCGTTCGCGTACTGCGACCGGATCGGCCGTCTTGATGTCGATCCCGTCAACTTTGATCACACCGCTTGCCGGATCATAGAAGCGCAGCAGTAGTTGGAACACGGTGGTCTTGCCTGCCCCCGAAGGGCCAACAAGTGCAACCGTTTCGCCCGGCTTGACCGACAGGCTAAGCCCCTCAAGGGCCGAGCGGTCCGGACGGGCAGGATAATGGAAGGTGACGTTTTCGAAACTGACATGCCCCTGATGGGGTACCGGCAACGCGACTGGGTTTCCCGGGGCCTTGATTTTGGGTTCCGTCGACAGCAACGCAACAAGGCGTTCCGCTGCACCGGCCGCACGTTGCAAATCACCGATCACTTCACTGATGGCGCCAACGGAACCGGCAACCACCACCGCATAGAAGACAAAGGCCGAAAGTTCCCCCGCCGAGATCGCGCCATCAAGCACATCATGCCCACCAATCCACAGGATGGTGCCAACAGCACCAAACACCATGACGATAACAATCGCAGTCAGAAGGGCGCGGGCAGAAATACGCGCAACCGCTGTTCTGAAGGCCCCTTCGACATGGCCGCTGAAACGCTGGCTTTCGATTTCTTCGTGGGTATACGCCTGCACCGTGCGCAGCGCATTGAGGGTTTCTTCGGAAAAGGCGCTGACGTCGGCAACCCGATCCTGGGACTCGCGCGACAAACGCCGCACGCGCCGACCGTATCCGACAATCGGAATGACCACCAACGGCACCACCAGCAAAACAAGGGCTGTGAGCTTGGGACTGGTGATGGCCAACATCGTCAGTCCCCCGACGAACATCAGGGCATTGCGAAGGGCGATCGAGACGCTTGAGCCAATGACGGCCTGAAGCAATGTGGTGTCGGTCGTCAGACGCGAAAGGACTTCACCGGTTCTTGTGACCTCAAAGAAGGCAGAGTCCAGTCGGATGATATGGCGGTATACGGCGGAACGGATATCGGCAACCACACGTTCCCCGATCCAGGAAACCAGGAAGAAGCGCATATAGCTTGCGCCCGCAAGCAACAGGGTTACTGCAAACAGAACGAACAATGCCCGATCCAGCAGCGAGCCGTCACCTTCGGCAAAGCCTTCGTCAACCAGCATGCGCAGGCCATTGCCAAGCGCAAGTACGGTGCCAGACGCGGTCACCAGTGCGATCAGCGCGCCGAACAGCTGCAAACGGTATTTTGTGACGAACGGGACAATGGCACGGAGCGACGAGAGGTTCCGGCTGGTTTCACGATCGGTAAGTTTTGCAGAAGAAGTCGGTGTACGCGCCAAGGCACTTTATTCCGTATGCAGTGGTAACCACGCGGCCGATATAAAGAGATCAGCCAAGATCAAGCTTGTTCCCGGTTTTGACAGCGAGATCAGCCGAAAGCTGATCATGGAGCGTGGTCGAGCCGCGGGTCGAGGTCCAGGTTTCGTTGTCTTCATCAAAGTCATAGTGGCTTGCCCCACTGACCGGCGAAGAAAGCCAGACCTGACGGTTCGGACCATGCTTGTTGATGATGAATTGCTCGCCCGAATCGAGTTCGATGGTCAGGATGCCGGACTGCAGATCAACATCAAGGTCATCGCCCAAGACATCATCAATAACATCAGACAGCGTTTCGATGGTTTCGTCTGCAAGCTGATGGAAGCGGGTTTCCTCAAGGGCCACAGTCATATTCTCCGTCTATCATCGGGGTCCAATCCCCCGGCAAGGCGACAATCAATTGTTGGCGCACCATACTATATAAAGTGGCCTGTGCAAGTATGCATAAGCACGGGTGCGAGAAAAGCTTGAAACATGGGTCAACCACTGTTAAACGACCGCCTGATCGCTACTGCACTCCCCTCATTTGGCGTTAATCGGATAATTACCGGTTACAGGGGTTGCGCGAGCCGATTTTTTACACTATACACCGCGCTTCAAATTCCGGAGTGATAGGCGATGAAAAAAGATATCCATCCCGATTACCATGAGATCACCGTTCAGATGACTGACGGCAGCACCTTCACCACGCAGTCGACCTGGGGCAATCCGGGCGATGTGTTGAAGCTCGACATCGATCCGAAAAGCCACCCGGCTTGGACTGGTGTTCACCGTCTTCTGGACAGCGGCGGGCAGCTTGCTAAGTTCAAAAAGCGCTTCGCTGGTTTCAATATCGGCAACTAAGCAAAGAACACGCTTCTGTGTTCTGTGGGATCAGCGCCCGTCGCATCTTCTTGATGCCGCGGGCGTTTTTCTTTGTCTAAACCCTGAATTTGCATAGCTGCCGACGGTAAAAAGCTATGGTTGGAACAACTCTCGGCTGTTACCCAGCATATCTGATGGTGATTTCGGCTTTTTTTTGCCATAATCCCATTCGTTAGGATAAGGCGGCACCGATTCTGCTGCCCTGTTCTGCTTGCACGCATGATCAGGCTCTTAGATGAATCAAGTGACAGCACGTAACCAGGTTAGCTATGAGGTCTATGTTAAAGACCGTTCAGGCCGGTGGCAGATCCACGGTCACTTTACTGGTGCGCAAAGAAAGCAGGCAGAAGAAGAAGCCAAACAGATCGAGCGCGCAAATCACGTGTCAGGCGTGAAAGTCATTCGCGAGGTTTACGACCACGCAACCAACAGCTCTGACGAATATGTGATTTATGAGACGCGCGGTCAGGGCAGACTGGAAAACACCAACCCGCAGGCAAAACCAAAGCGGTCAGCCCCGCCCAAGGCCGATCCCCAGCGTCTTGCCCCCGCCCCAATGATGCCAAAGGCAGATACATCTGCCGACAAACCCAACGATGCGGCACCTGCGAGCGAAAAGAAACCCGCAGCTGTTCGCCCAAGTGCATCGGTTGCAGAAAGCCAGACCCTTATTGGTCTTGGCCTTAAGATGATGGTCGCCTTCTGTGTTGCGATTGCGGTTGGCCTTGCCACCATGTTGCTTGCTGCCAAGGGGCTTGAATTCCTGCCGGGGATGGGGCTCAAGATCAGTCAGGGCTTTTATGACAAGGCCAACTTCCTGTCCTTCACCGTTGGTTTTTTGGCCAGCGTCGTACCGATGCTGATGGCGCTGACCAAAAAGTTCAAGGGACGTGCCCGCAGATCTTCGATGGCGTCTTTTCGTTCGACAGGTTCCAAAACGGCCCGCACTGGTAATCGCACGGGCAACACACAGGGATCTGGTTCGGATGTGCGCCGCAAGTCAGCCGCAGAAATGGCGGCCGAAATGGCCCGTGAGGATGGTGACACGGACGTAGAGGTCGCAGAAGACGCGCAGGACGACACACCGGCAGAGGCCACACCGGAGCCGATTGACGATACGCCCGAAAAACCGTTGGTCGAAACACGCGAAATGCGGGCGACACGCGAACAGATGCGCGACTTCATCACCGGATCGATCGAAGCCATTCAGCGTAAAGTGACGTCCCTTGATGCCTATCACAAGTTTGGCGTTAACCTTTATGTCGCCGGGGCCTGTGATGCATGCAGTGAAAAACATGCCCTTGATCAAAAGGACGGGCGCGTCATTTTGCGGGATTGCATTTCGGCGATGGGCGCAAACAAAAGCATGGCCGAGACTTTCTGCAAGAATGTCGACGACTATATTCTTGAGCCGAAATACAAGGATATGTATGGCGCGGGCCGCCAGTCGATGGACGCCTATATCAAAGATGAAAAGAGCATCACGTCATCGGTTGCCAAAGCAATCAATGACTGGAGCGACAAACCGGCTGCTGGCCCACAAGGTGCCGGTGGCAAAAAGCTTCATGCCCTAATGTTTACCGACATCGTCAATTCCACGGCCAAGACCCAGGAACTGGGGGATCATGGCGCGCAGCAGATGGTGCATATTCATAACCAGATCGTGCGCACGGCCCTGATCAACAATTATGGCAAGGAAGTCAAACATATGGGCGACGGCATCATGGCCGTGTTCCCGTCCTCGGCGAGTTCGGTAGAGGCCGCCATTGAAATCCAGAAAAACATGGCATCCCACAATGCCAGCCAGGATCTGAAATTCCAGATCCGCATCGGCATCAATGCCGGCGAGGCCATTGCCGAGGAAAACGACCTGTTTGGCAGTGTGGTCCAGCTTGCTGCACGTGTCTGTGCGCAAGCAGGCGGTGACGAAACACTGGTTTCGGAAAACGTCAAGAATACCTATAGCGGCAGTCGGGCAAGCTTTGTCTCGCAAGGCACACGTCAGATGAAGGGCTTTGCCGACCCGATTGAGGTCTTCCAGGTTCAAGCCCGAAGCTGAGCTTTACCCCATCCTCTGCATCCCGTGATCACCAGAATGCGCTATGCGCCGTTATCAACCAACCGCGCCGCAACCAGTCCTGGGCAAAAACAATGTTCGGGTAAGGCTGCAGTCTATTAGCCGTTGCAGCGCGCGGCGACCTGCAATTCCATACGGGCGGTACGCATGTAAAGTGAATGCGCGCGCCCCATCAGGTCCAGAAGTCCGGGCGAGAGGAAACCATATTCCTCGTGCGGGTTGACCGTACAGACCCGAAGATCGACCATCAGATCATCAATATCGACAGCCTCATCCCAAGGGATTTCCCCCGCTTCAACAGCACGCACGGCAAGAAGCCACGCCATTGCCCGTATCAATCGCGTGGTCATGCGCATCTCTTCGACGCATTGTGCAACGGCTTCGCGACTGCCCTGTTTCTTGCTTTGGCCACGATGGGCGGAAAGGTAATTCCGTGCCTCTATCAGCAGTGTAAAGGCTTCATCGTAGGTACGCGAAAAATGAACAACCGAGAAATTGCTTTGATACGACGCCGCCTTTGACGTCGGGGGATGCTCGTGAGTCATCCTGAATATATTGGGAAGGTTTTGAGCGGCTTCAAGACGGGGATTGCGCAAATAGAAAGACCGCCCACTTTCGGGGCGGTCTCACCTCAACCTGCTAAACTTGCCGGACTTTTTTTGGTTTTGTTTTTGTTGTGTGCGAACTTTAGCCAGCGCTTAAGAGGCGGTCAAGGCTATTCATGGCACAAATGTGACAATACGTATTAACCCGTACCTTTTTGCAGATCAATACGCAAAAACAGATGCGCACTGCCTTATTTGGCAAGCCACTAAGTCGCTAAAAATCAATCACAAAGAAAAAGAACCGCCCAAAAAAGGGCGGCTCAGTTTAACAGGGAGGCATCGAAACATCACGTTCGACAAGAGAGCCATCAGATGACCCTCTATTCCACATATAAGACGGCAAGTTTAATTTTCAATTAACCGCAGGTTTAAAAAAATCATCCTCACGTCTAGTAATCGAACATGCCGCGCCGAAGCATCCAGATGGGGGTCAGCTCTTGAACAATGCTTCTGCACCCTCGGTCACACCTTTGCGGTGTGCGAGCGTCTCATCCACATGTTTAATTTCACGCTCCAGCGCGGCGCGATAGTCTTTGAGACTGGTAACCGACATTCCTTCAAGATTGCGCGGCAAGCCAAATTCACCCGATTTGAGAACAGCAAACTCTTCTTCGTCCACAATCATCCTCCATTATTCCCTGTCAGGTCAGGGGCATTGAATTTCCTTCATGTCCTAGATAGGTATAAAACGCAGTTTTCGCCAACGAGGTCCCGATGTCCAATCCAGAATTTCCCAGAAAGATGAAAGCCGTCGAGATCACGAAAGACACCGACACCCCTGCCCTTGTGCTGGGTGATGTCGTGGTGCCGGACCATGGCCCGGATGATGTCTTGGTGCGGGTTGTAGCAAGTGGGGTGAATAGACCGGACCTGATGCAAGTTGCCGGCATGTATCCGCCCCCGCCCGGTGCGTCAGAAATCCCGGGGCTTGAATTGTCGGGCGAAATTGTTGCTGTTGGATCAAACGTCACCGACTGGAAATGCGGGGATAAGGTTTGCGCACTGGTAACCGGCGGCGGCTATGCCCAATATGCCGCAGTGCCAGCGGCGCAATGCCTGCCGGTGCCCAAAGGCATGTCGATGATAGCCGCCGCCGGAGTGCCCGAAACCTTTTTCACGGTCTGGCATAACGTCTTTGACAAAGCTGATTTGAAGGCGGGCGAGACATTTCTGGTGCATGGTGGCACATCGGGGATCGGCACCACCGCCATCCAGCTTGCCAAGGCATTTGGCGCCAAGGTGATTGCCACCGCCGGAACGGACGAAAAATGTCAGGCATGCCGTGACTTGGGGGCAGATGTCGCGATCAACTACAAGACCCAGGACTTTGTCGAAGAGGTCAAAGCCGCAACCGATGGAAAAGGCGCAGATGTTATTCTGGATATGGTCGCAGGCGACTATGTCAGTCGGAATTTCAAGGCAGCTGCATTTGAAGCCCGCATTCTGATCATTGCCTTTTTGCGCGGACCCAAGGCGGAAACCAACTTTACCCCGCTGTTGCTCAAACGTCTGACGCTGATGGGATCAACCCTGCGTGCGCAGCCGGTTGCCAACAAAGGCGCAATTGCCACTTCGTTGCGCGAAAAAGTCTGGCCGCTTCTGGAATCCGGTCAAGTTGCGCCCGTGATTTACAAGACCTTCCCGCTTGAACAGGCATCGGAGGCACATGCCACATTGAAGGGTGGCGCACACATCGGAAAAGTGATACTGGAAGTCGACTGATCGCGTATGGACGAAGGTCTGATAAGTTTTATCTGACCGATCCAAGGCAACATTGCTATGCTTGCGGTCCTGAAAGAAATATTCTTTTCAGAACACCGCAACAGATTGTTGCATTTACCCGCACATTGATCGAAAAGAACGCAATGGCGGATCCGATGATGCGCAGCAACCCCCGCGGTTGACCTTGCTGCATTGCCGGACCACCTAAAGAGATTATATTCTGGGGCAGACATTCCCGCGCTTTTTGGGCCTTATACCCATCGCCGGTCTCCAGAGAGAAAGAAGGAAACAGGAGGAAATATGGCACAGCCCCTCATGCCCAAAGCAACCGCTGTATGGCTTATCGACAATACCGGCTTGTCGTTCCGGCAGATTGCTGCCTTTACCGAACTCCATGAGCTTGAAATTCAGGCCATCGCAGACGGCGACGTCGGCCAAGGTATCGTTGGCCTCGATCCGGTTGCCAATGGTCAGCTGACCAAAGAAGAAATCGCGCGTTGCGAAAAAGACCCGCGCGAATTCCTGAAAATGGCGAAATCCGACCTGCCGCGCCCGCGCGCGCAGTCGAAGGGTGCACGCTATACTCCGGTTTCCAAACGCCAGGACCGCCCGAATGCAATTGCATGGCTTCTCAAACACCATCCGGAACTTTCCGATGCGCAGGTTTGCAAGCTGATCGGCACCACCAAGGACACCATCGGCAAGATCCGTGATCGTTCGCACTGGAACTCGGCCAACCTGACACCGCGCAACCCGGTCACCATGGGCCTTTGCACCGAGCTTGACCTTGAAAAACAGGTCGTGATTGCCCGTTCGAAGAACCCGGAAAAGATCGCCAAGGATGTCGAGCCGGATCCGCTGCCCGAAGAACTGCAGATCAATCCGGAACCGGATTATCCGGGCAAGAAAAAGGACGAGAAGAAAGACGAGCCGAAAACTTCCGATTACATGGAAGCGGCCGAAAACCTCTTCAAATCCTGATCGAATTTTAAAGGCCGCCCGTTGGGCGGCCTTTTTCGTTGGGGTTTACGCCCTGCTTGCGTAAGGTTTGTTTCACAGTATTGCCGCGAAACGGTAACGCAACCGACATGGTCGCGACATACCATTCGGCTGCTTTTCAAATGAACAACACCGAAGACACGTTTCCATGCAAAAACGCCCAACCGAACGCCAGGCAGGTATTGTCGAACTTGTCCGTGCTGATGGCTTTCGCACCATCGAACAACTTGCAGAACGCTTTGACGTTACCCCGCAAACCATCCGGCGCGACGTGAATGCGTTGTGTGATGAGGGCCTGCTACGCCGTCGCCACGGCGGTGTTGAACCCGCCCTTGAGCATGAAAACATCGCCTATCGGGCGCGCAAGGTTCTGAACGTCAATGACAAGCGCAAGATCGCGGCCCTGGTGGCGCGCGAAATTCCCAACGGGGCGTCGCTGTTCTTTTCGATTGGCACCACCCCGGAACTTGTCGCCAACGCGCTGTTGCAACATCGCGATCTTCGGATTTTCACCAACAACCTGAATGTCGCCTATGTCGCGGCCACCAATGACAGCTTTGAGGTGACCCTGATTGGTGGGCGTCTGCGCAACCGTGACCGCGATGTCCTGGGTCCCGAGGTCGAGGCGTTCTTTAACAGCTACAAGGTTGATTACGGCATCTTTGGCGTCGGCGGAATTGATCCGGATGGCAGCCTTCTTGATTTCGATGAACAGGAAGTCCGCGCCCGATCTGCCATCCTGAAAAATGCCCGGAAATCCTATCTGGTTGCCGATCACACTAAGTTTGGCCGCAACGCCGTTGTACGCGGCGGCTCCATCCGCGATGTCAGCGCATTCTTCATCGATTGCCCGCCCCCGGATCATATCGCCGAAATGATCACGACGGCTGGTGTGGCGCTTCACGCGCCGGAGCCGGATGCGGATTTTCCAACCTTCTTCATTTCTGAGGAAGACTGACCGGTTTGCGGATCAGTTTTGCGCCTGTCAGCAGCTGCTTTCAGGCTATTGCAGACAGCCTGTAGCCCCGGCGTCAGAGTTTTATCGCGACGCATGATCAGCGCCAGTTCGCGCACGAGTGGCGGTGACAACGGGCGGGTGTTGATGGGAAACTGGGTTCGATCTGGTCTTGCGCCCATTTCGGGCAGGATCGTCGCACCGATGCCTGCCCCGACAAGTTCCCTGATCGCCTCCACACTGCCGAGTTCCATGACCGAACGGCCATTAACCCCGGATTTGCGCAACCAATCATCGACCAATGTGCGCGTCAATCCGCCGCGTTCATAAAGCACCAATGGCATCGCTTCCAGATCGGCAGGGCGAATAACATCCCCGACATCGGCATCCGCGTGAAAGATTGCGACAAACGGATCGGTCATGATCGGCGTTACCGAAAGGCTCCGCCCACTGCATGGCATGGTCACAAGGCCGATATCGAGCTTTTTATCCTCAATCGCACGAACGATGTCGCCAGCATTGCCAGTACGAACCATGATTTCGAGTTTTGGGAAGCTGCGTTGAAGCTTTTCAAGAATTGCCGGCAGGAAATAGATACAGGCGGTTGCCCCGGTTCCGATCCGCACGCGACCGGCTGCACCACTTGAAAATCCGGCCACTGCATCCTCGGCGGCGCGCACGGATGCATCAATGTCGCTGATATGGGCCAAAAGGGCCAACCCCGCCGGTGTGGCTTCGGCACGTTTGCCCACGCGTTCAATCAATTTGACACCCATGCGGGTTTCAAGCTGACGCACCTGCTGGCTGATGGCAGGCTGACTGAGATTAAGCTTATCGGCTGCGGCCGAAAAACTTCCCAGTGCCACAACATCGGCAAGGGCATGAAGCTGATCAAGGTTAAGTGCACGCATACCAAACTTTTCCTTATGCTGTGCATAATTTATCAAAGCTAAACTTATGCTGCATTTGGGCGTAATGTCAGCTCAAACATCATCATGCCGGATAAAAAACATGCCTTCGAACACCGCTACCAAAGACGATGCCACAGCCCTGTTACCAAACATCACCATCCGCGACGCCGGACTTGAAGACATCCCGGCCATCACGGCGATTTATCGCCACCATGTTCTGCATGGCACGGCATCGTTTGAGGAAACCGCACCTGCCGAGGCCGAAATTGCCAATCGGTTCGCCGCCATTCGCGATAAAGGCCTGCCCTATCTTGTTGCCGTGCGCAGCAATACTATTGTTGGCTACTGTTATGCTGGCACCTATCGCCCGCGCACGGCCTATCGCCATACGGTCGAAAATTCGATCTACGTGGCCCATGATTGTGTTGGCCAGGGTGTTGGCAGCCTTCTGATGGCGGCCCTGATTAAACGGTGTGAAGAGGGTCCGTGGCGCCAAATGGTTGCCGTGATCGGGGATAGTGCGAACAAGGCATCGATCAGCCTGCATCAACGCCATGGCTTTGAAATGGTCGGTACGTTTAAAAAGGTCGGCTACAAGTTTGACCGCTGGCTTGATTCGGTCCTGATGCAACGGCCACTTGGCGACGACAGCCCGATCATTCCCAAAACTTGATCCTTCAAAAAAGCACCCGCTTTTGAAAGCAAAAGCGGGTGCAAGGATGCTCCGTTAAGTTGGGAGCGGGAGTTTGCATCTGTGATGGGCGGGTCTATCTATTTTGCATAACCGATTTCTTTGAGGACCTCGGCGATTTCGGGAAGAATTGCCGGATCATCAATCGTTGCCGGGGTGTTATAGCTTTCACCATCAGCGATAGAACGCATGGTCTTGCGCAGGATCTTGCCCGATCGGGTCTTGGGCAGGCGTTCGACCACAGTCGCTTTCTTGAATGCTGCCACCGGGCCAATCTGATCGCGGACCATGGCAACGACTTCGGCCAAGATCGCGTCGTGCGGTCGGGTGACCCCGGACTTCAACACGATAAAGCCCAGCGGCAATTGCCCCTTAAGATCATCATGCACACCAATGACCGCGCATTCGGCAACATCTGGATGGCTTGAAAGCACTTCTTCCATCCCCCCGGTCGACAGGCGATGCCCGGCAACATTGATTATGTCGTCAGTGCGCGACATGACGTAGATGTAGCCATCTTCGTCAATAAAACCGGCATCCCCCGTGGCATAAAAGCCCGGAAACTCTTCAAGATAGGATGACTTGAACCGGTCATCATTCTGCCAAAGGGTTGGAAGCGTCCCCGGTGGCAGCGGCAATTTGGCGGCAAGCGCACCAATCTGACCGCGTTCAAGCGGTTTTCCAGCCTCGTCCAGAACCTGTACATCCCAACCGCAGGCTGCCACCGTTGGCGAGCCGTACTTGATCGGAAGCAATTCAATCCCGCGCGGGTTGGCACAGATCGACCAGCCAGTTTCGGTCTGCCACCAGTGATCAATCACCGGCACACCAAGGCTGTTTTCCGCCCATTGCAGGGTATCGGGGTCCGAACGTTCACCCGCCAGATACAGCGCCTTAAGGCTGCCAAGGTCATAGTTGGCCATGTGTGCGGCCTTGGGATCGTCGCGTTTGATCGCACGGAACGCGGTTGGTGCCGTAAACAGCACCTTGACCTTGTGCTGGGAAATGACCCGCCAGAACGCACCGGCATCCGGCGTTCCGACCGGTTTGCCTTCATACATCACCGTCGTGCACCCGGCCAGAAGCGGCGCGTAAACGATATAAGAATGGCCAACCACCCACCCAACGTCGGACGCCGCCCAGTAAACGTCACCGGCATCGACATCATAGATGTTCTTCATCGACCAGTTGAGGGCCACCATATGCCCGCCATTGTCGCGGACAACGCCCTTGGGCTGGCCCGTCGTGCCGGACGTATAAAGGATATAAAGCGGATCGGTGGCATCAACCGGGACACAGTCAGACGGTGCGGCCTTGGCACATTCGACTTCCCAGTCGTAATCACGGCCATCCATCAGCAACGCATCGCTTTGTGGCCGCTGGAACAGAATGACGCTTTCGGGTTTGTGATCCGCCATGGCGATGGCTTTATCCAGCAGCGGTTTATATTCAATGACGCGCGATCCTTCGATGCCGCAGCTTGCAGTCAGGATCAGTTTTGGCTTTGCATCATTGATGCGGGTCGCCAGTTCGTTGGATGCAAAACCACCAAACACAACAGAATGGATTGCGCCGATCCGCGCACAGGCCAGCATGGCCATCGCGGCCTGCGGGATCATCGGCATATAGATGATCACCCGATCACCCTTGGTCACCCCGCGCGCATGCAGCGCCCCGGCAAGGCGGGCGACATCATCACGCAAATGGGAATAGGTGAATGTCTGAACCGTGTTGGTGACCGGGCTGTCATAAATCAGGGCTGCCTGATCACCACGACCGTTTTCGATGTGACGATCCAGTGCGTTATAGCAAGTATTGACCTTGCCACCGGCAAACCAGCGGTAAAACGGCGCGTTACTGTCATCGAGAACGCGATCCCATTTCTTGTACCAGGAAATGTTTTCAGCAGCTTCTGCCCAAAAGCCTTCCTTGTCGGCGATCGAACGTTCGTAGATTTCCTGATAGCGACCGGTCATTGGTGAAATACCCTCCCGCGGCGTTTGGTCTGGCGTCGAATTCGGACGCATGCGGAGCTATATGCTCGCAAATCGGCATCATAATACCGATTTAATTTGCACATACCCCTTAGACATTGGTAGCGCCCTGTAATCCTTGGTTTCTGCGGATTACAATTACTCAAAACAGACACGCGATTGATCCCCTCCGTCAGGGATTTCGTATCTGTTTGCAGCGATATGATGAATGTGGGAAGTTGCCCGTGATTTTGAAGTGCAGACATAAAGTTGCCGCCTCAAGCGTGGGCGTTAAGATGAGGCGGCAAAAGCAAGAGTTAGGAAATCTTTGAGGTCGTCAAACCGTTCGCATGGGGGATCGCGTGTTCTTGATCACGCGTTTGGCCATGCCACAACGGCTAATGGGTTATTCGGTTTATCTCGTCCTTGATTTCAAGCTTGCGGCGTTTAATGTCTGCAACAACGGAATCGTTGGGCGCCGGGCGGCGCGTCTCGAGGTGGAGTTCCTGCTCTAGTGCAGCATGTTTGGCAGTTAGAGCTTCGATATGGCTTTGAACGCTCATTCGCCTACTCCTTATATCTGACATTGCCCACAACAAGATGGTATTAATTTCGTAACATGATTTCCAGTGTTTCGATCAGAAACGTGAACAAGAACACAGCCCGGCAAGGATTGGCATGACGCAAAAAGATCGACTTATCATTGGCATAACTGGCGCATCGGGTGTGATTTACGGCATACGTTTTTTACAGTTGCTGAAAAATACGCCAATCGAGACTCATCTGGTTCTTTCCAAAGCAGCCGAGCGCACCATCGCCTATGAGACCGATTTTAAAATCCGCGAAATCAAGGAGATGGCTGACGTTGCCCATGACAATGCCGACATCGGTGCATCGATTGCGTCGGGTTCCTTTCGCGCCCGCGGTATGATCATTGCCCCCTGCTCGATGAAGTCTCTGGCCGAGGTCGCAAGCGGAGTCGCAGATAATCTGATCGCGCGTGCCGCCGATGTGATCCTTAAGGAGCGCAAGCGTCTTGTCCTGATGGCGCGCGAAACACCGCTTCATGCCGGCCATATCCGCAACATGGCGCTGGCGACAGAAAACGGCGCAATCATTGCCCCGCCGGTCCCGGCATTCTATGCCCGGCCGCAATCCCTTGATGAAATGGTGACACAAAGCTGCGGACGCATTCTTGATCTGTTTGAGATTGATCTGCCCGAAACCGCCCGCTGGGGCGATACCGAGGCCGCCAATCCAATCCCGGTCACCGGCAAACCCAAAACAGGCGCATAGAATAACCGCGCGCTAGGCGATCCCCATCATCCGCGTCAGGTCGCCAAGCGCCCTGTCACAGGCCTGCTGATCCAACGCGAACCGGTTGGGTGATAAATAGGCGTGGGCGGCGGCCATCGGATCATCACTGGGCACGGTTTCAACCGCTTCGCACAGGATGTGCTGCTCGATGCGTTCGGCCTGCAATTCGTCTGACTTGACCTTCTGGCGTAATTCCTGTGCGCTGGCGCGCGGATCATCGCGCAGGTGTCGCCGTGTCTGGCGCAGTGGCTTGATCACGTTTTCGCGCCAGTCGCGTACAGATGCCTCAAGTGCTGAAATGCTTAGCGGTGCCAATCCCTTCTGGCCCAGAAAGAACATGAAAAGCAGCATATTCACATCAAGGTCACAGCGTTCCTGAAGATCAAGGCACAGCTTGGCGACGCCATCGCGACCGTACATCGCGACCGTAAAGGCCCAGACTTCTTCCTGATCCATTCCCAACCTGCTGTGTTTTTATTGGATATCAAACGGTTTTGGCCGTTTTGGCAACTTTCGGCGGATGTCCCATATAGGCGCCAAGCCCCTTGGCGGTCGAGACCATCGTGCCTTGGGTATCAACAAGCCGCGGGCCGACAATAACATCTTCCATCGCAACATCGACGACTTTGCGTTGTTGCCAGGCGCAGACACGGTCAAATTTCCTTTCTGCGATCAAGTCCACCGCATGCACCCCAAAGGCCGAAGCAATCACACGGTCACGCGGTGACGGTGTGCCACCGCGCTGAACATGCCCCAACACCGTGACACGGGTTTCCCAGCCGGTGCGTGCGCCCAGTTCATCGGCAAGCCAATGGCCGATGCCGCCATAGCGGACTTTTTGGCCGTCATCGCCAAGGGTTACCGCCGATCCGTCATCACGTTTGACCGCCTCGGCAACGATCACCAGCGCATGGTTGCGGCCGCTTTTGCGGATATTGAGGCAATGCTGGCTAAGCTCATCCAGGTCATAATCCATTTCCGGGATCAGGATGACGTCCGCGCCGCCCGCAACCCCGGCAAACAGGGCAATATGCCCGGCATCACGGCCCATGACCTCAAGGATCATGATCCGTTCATGGGATGCCGCGGTTGGTTGCAAACGATCAAGGGCGTCGGTTGCGACATTCACCGCCGTGGTAAAGCCGATGGAATATTCCGTCTGGGCAAGGTCGTTATCAACCGTCTTGGGGATACCTACCAGATTGATGCCGCCCATCTTGGCCAAACGATGCAGGATCGCCATGCTGCCATCGCCGCCAATGCCAATCAGGGCATCAAGGCCAAGCTTGTGATAGCCTTCAATGACTTCGCTTGATCGGTCGGCAAAGCTGCCATCAGGCATCGGATAATGGAACGGATCGCCCTTGTTCACAGTGCCAAGGATCGTACCGCCAAGGCGCAACAACCCGTCACTATTGACCTGATCATTAAGGTCAATGGCATGGGGCGGGTCCTGCATCAGGCCATGGGTTCCCTGACGAATACCGACAACATCCCAGCCATAGCCAAGAACCGCACGGCGGACCACCGCAAGAATAACCGCGTTCAATCCGGCGCAATCACCGCCACTGGTCAAAACTCCGATGCGCATTTGTTTCCTTCCCGATCGTGGCAAATTTGTTTTACAGGGTGGTACAAATCATATGGGTTGCCAACATGATATCTGGTATTATCACTGTCCCCTCGCATTGGTTATTAAGCTGGATCAAAAATGGACGAAATCAATCAGATCGAGATTGAAAAGAGACTTCTTTCGCTCCGCGAGGAACACCGTGATCTGGACGTCGCCATCGAACAAATGGTTCAGGCCCCCCATCATGATCAACTGCGTCTTGGCCGCATGAAAAAACGCAAATTGGCCTTAAAGGACGAAATCCTTTATATCGAGTCGCAGCTGGTCCCAGACATTATCGCCTGATTTACCAGCGGCCACGTCAAAATCTGCCTGATGTAAAATGGGAAGTAATCAGATGCCCTGCGGAATGCGATCCAGCCGGGCCAGATACATTTCCTTGTGTGCACGCAGGGCCGCATCTGTCGCCTTCAGGGCCGAGGCCGGTGTATCACCGCTTTGCGCGTGATAAAGCCCGAATACCGGCACAACCGGGATTGGTTTGCCCTTGTGGGTATAGGGATGTTGATCAAGCCATCTTGTGATGGCGTCAACGCGTTGCCAGACATCTTCCTCGTCAACATTGTACATCAGGGCGGCAAAGTCATTGCAGCCGAGATATCCCAAATGATGCGGCGCCATGATGAAATCGGCCATGATGCGCCGGACATAGTTAAACAGGCCGTCTTTGCAGTCCTGCCCGTGAAGTTGCAGGATATCGTCAAGATTGGCCAACTCGCACATCAACACCATGCGGCTTGTCCGGTCCGCGCCAACCAGTGACATTTCGTTTTCAAGGATCTGCATGAAGGCCGGCCTGCTGATCGCGCCGGTAAAGGGATCGCGGCCCTCATTGCGGGCAAGATGGGCCTGGCGTTGCTTCAGTTCATTGAGATTTTCGGTCAGGCCGTTGATGCGCACCATCAGGCGACCAATCGCCTGTTCTACCGCAGGTGTAACCTGTTGATCCGGAATACCCAGAACGTTTGCGATATCGGGGGTGTGATAGGGTGTCTTGTCGACCGGATCAGGTATGGCGTCGGTGTCGATATCAACCTGATGGTCCTGATTTGGCGCACGACGACGGCCCGCATCCTTGCCATATGCAAGAATCCCGTAAGGGCTTGATGGATATCGTCCATCCCCGCCCCCCATAGAGGGTGTCATTGATCCTGGTCTTGTGACTTTCATGTCTGACCTTCGCGTGCTACCTGCACAGTTATATAAGGCAATGGTAAATAATAGATCAAAAACGCAATTAATTCACCAATATTTTCAATCCTGAGTGACATTGGCTGCGATTTGCCATTACTTCATGGATTTCTTAATAAGGTCAGCATCATATACAAGGCTTTTCCCGATAAGACAATCCCGCAAGCAAGCTTGCATGATAGAACTTGCTGCATATAATGCGGGCCTTCATGAAACCGCCCGAAACGGAGCCGCCACTATGAGCGATCAAACCCCGGTCATCGGCATTATCATGGGAAGCCAGTCAGACTGGGAAACCATGAAAAATGCAGCAGATGTCCTTGATGCGTTGAACGTCGCGTACGAGACCAAGATCGTCTCCGCCCATCGCACGCCTGATCGCCTGTATGACTATGCCAAAACGGCAAAGTCGCGCGGCCTTAAGGTCATCATCGCCGGTGCCGGTGGTGCGGCCCACCTTCCGGGCATGGCTGCGGCCATGACCCCGCTTCCGGTTCTGGGTGTTCCGGTTCAAAGCCGTACCCTTAAGGGCCTTGATAGCCTGCTTTCCATCGTTCAGATGCCGGGCGGCGTTCCGGTCGGCACCCTTGCCATCGGTTCTGCCGGTGCCAAGAATGCTGGCCTGATGGCGGCCGAAATCATGGCCCTTATGGATGATGGCCTTGCCGCCCGCCTTGATGACTGGCGCGCAGCCCAGACCGCATCGGTCGCAGACGAGCCGGTCGACCCGGCACCCTGATATCCTGATCTGAAAAAGGCGCCCCCGACGGGGCGCGTTTTTGTTTGATTGCACCAGATTTGACGATTGCCCGACAGATGGGCGAGTTTTGATCGAGGAATACATGACGGATTTCGACACGCGCATCATCGCCCCGGGCAGCATCATTGGCATTATGGGCAACGGTCAGCTTGGCCGCATGGCTGCCTTCTGTGCGGCGGAGCTTGGCTATAAGGTCCATGTGTTTGGCCCCGGTGCCGACAGCCCGACCGAACAGGTCTGCGCCAAGGCAACTGTTGCCGATTACAGCGACCTTGATGCCCTGCGCGCCTTTGCCGAGGATGTCGATGTGGTGACGTTTGAATTTGAAAACGTCCCGCATGACAGCGTCAAACTGCTGGCCGATCTTGTGCCGGTCCGTCCGGGCTGGAAATGCCTGCACATTTCGCAAAACCGCCTGCGCGAAAAGACCTTCTGCAATGATCATGGCATTGGCACCGCGCCGTTTGAGGCGGTCCGATCCCTTGCCGATCTTGGGGCCGCCGTTGCCAAGCTTGGCCGTCCGTCGGTTCTGAAAACAACTGAACTGGGTTATGACGGCAAGGGGCAAGTCAAGATCGCTGCTGATACCGACCTTGCCGAAGCCTGGTCTGAAATGGGCGGGGCCGAGGCCATCCTTGAAGGCTTCATCTCGTTCGAGCGCGAGATTTCCGTCATTGTTGCCCGTGGCGTTAAAGGCGACACCGCCTGTTTCTGCCCGGTCGAGAACGTGCACACCAATCACATCCTTGATGTCACCGTTGCCCCGGCTGAAATCGCAGACGACCTTTCGAAAAAGGCCGAAGACATCGCGATCAAGCT
Organism: Thalassospira profundimaris WP0211; assembly: GCF_000300275.1. Classification (GTDB taxonomy): domain Bacteria; phylum Pseudomonadota; class Alphaproteobacteria; order Rhodospirillales; family Thalassospiraceae; genus Thalassospira; species Thalassospira profundimaris. The sequence continues at coordinate 20,410 of NZ_AMRN01000010.1, forward strand.
GGTCAGCGCGATGGAATTTGTCGGGCTTCTGGCGGTTGAAATGTTTGTCACCTCTGAAGGCGACATTCTGGTCAATGAAGTCGCGCCGCGTCCGCACAATTCCGGTCACTGGACGATTGATGCCTGCATCACCAGCCAGTTCGAACAGTTCATCCGGGCTGTTTGCGGCCTGCCGCTGGGCGATCCGGCCCATCATTCCAAGGCCCGCATGAAGAACCTTCTGGGTGACGACATCAATGACTGGCAGGCAATTTTGACCGAGCCGAATGCCAAACTGCATCTCTATGGCAAGGCCGAAGCAAAGCCTGGACGCAAGATGGGCCATGTGACCTGGGTTCTGCCGAAATAAGGCAAACTTGAACACCGACCAAAACAACAAGAAGCCCCGGATGCCAAGTGTCTCCGGGGCTTTTTCGTATGTGATTCATAACGTTACACAAAACATCACTCGACTGGCATTTTATGCCCAGTTGATTGGCATCCGGTTTGCTGTTGAAGGGGCAGGAAACTCTTAACGGATGACATGTGATGAAAAAACTTCTGATCATTCTTTCACTGACCCTTGGCCTGATCGCTGTTGAAAGCCGCACGAACCAAGCCACGGCCACACCGGGTGCCGCAGGCTTCCCGGATGTGATCGAAGGCGACAAGCTGCGCTTTGGCAATCTGATTGTCGAACTGTTTGGCATTCGCGCGCCAAAACCCGGCATGATCTGCCGGGCCGGATCGGTCGAATTCCAGTGTGGTGCGGCGGCGGCTCAGGCGCTTGATCGCATCATTGAAAACTATGCGATCAAATGTCAGCAGGTCTCGGACGTGCAACTGTTCCCGATGCTGACCGAATGCCAGATGGGTCAGGTCGATCTGAACCGCCTGATCCTGCGCGCCGGGTGGGCGATGGTCGATATGGTCAGCTGCGACACCCATCCGAGCTGCAGCACCTATTTGCGTGATCAGCAGTTCGCCAAGGACAACAAAAAGGGCATCTGGATGGGCACCCCGCCGTCCGAACTGGTCGCCCTTGCTGCCAAGCCGCCAAAATATGACCTTCAGGAAGCCGATGACGCCAACGCGCTTAAGACCCTGATTGAGGATGAGCTTGAACCACAGCGCCCGGAAAATCCGATCGAGATTGATCTGGCATCTGAAATGGAAGAAGCCAACAAACCCGACATGACGCTTTTAAGTTTCCTGACAAACACCTTCTGATCAGGACACACCAAAGCTTTCGTGAGAGAGTTCCTACTAAATCACCAAACGTTGGAGAATTTGGATCAGAACCTTAAATACGATGTCTTTTAGACAGCTTTAGATAGCCGTAGCCAGTTTCGGGATCATTAAACTTCTTGTGGAAGCGGTCCTCAAACTCAGGTTCGATCATCTCGTAGATGCATTTCAGTAAACCTTGAACTTTGTTGCACGATTTATTGAACTCTGTTTGCATTTCCGAGAGCCCCTCTCTCATATATCGAGAGGTATCAATTTTTATACCATTACGGTCAACGCCAGTAATTTTATTACCATGATGTTCATGAAAACTCACATCACGAAATGCTTGACTGTCTGAAGAGATGCCTCTTTCGAAGCCATGATGAAAACGTTGATTTCTCTCTGTGCGCAGCTCTTCGGGGGCACTCTGTAAATCGGCCAGAATCTGACATACCTCTTCCGGTATATCAGCCTTGAATAACTTCTGGACTGTACATTTTCTGGCCGGCAAACCTGTTTCATATACTTCGTTTACAAGCAATGCTGCGCAGTCAGATAGAGACGTTATCCTCATTAAAAATGAATCTGCCGAGAAGTTTATCCATTCAAACTTTGAGACTGGTAATCGTCCTTGGATAAACTCCTCTGAAAGCCAGAACAAGTCACCTACGCTGTTGAGGGACTCCACCCGAGTGACTAAGCTTCCAACCCGTCCTTGAACATTGAATACGTATAAGCAGTCAGGATACTTCGACAACTCCTCGTACGTATCGAAGTAGCCAACACAGATTCCCAAGTCATAAACCCGACCAACAAAGCTATGACCGTCTGAACTGAGATAGCATCTGTCGTTTTTTTCAGGCACCCCAGACCTCTTCAGCCTTATTGGGTTAACGCAAAGATATGATACTCCAAACTGCCAGGTCTAACCACCAAACTGACGGCGCATCCGGCCCGGCGTTGGCATGCAACGCGCAATCTTGGCCCCCATTTTAAACGGGGCGGCGGCAAACTTGCCAGCCTTGCCAATCTTGGCGGTGATTTTCGGGATCTGCATGACATTGCCAATCCGGCGATCCAGGAATGCCCAGCTATCGGCATGGCCTTCGGACGTGTCATCCAGCCAATAGGCAAGCGTTGATCCATAGACACCAGCCAGCAGCATCCGCTTGGTGTACCAGTTATGATCGGTCGAGGTATCACCGGCCGCAACCCACATCTTGTCCACAGTGCCATGGGTCAGTTTCAGACCAAGGGCGGCATTCTGCGGCAGGGTCATATAGGCAAGGGCTGCGCGCACGGTATCTTTCTGATCTTCGACCAGATCAAGGCGGGTCTTGACCGCCGCCGCAATGCGATCACGAATTTTAAGGTTCTCAAGGCCCATTTCATCAAGGGCAGCGACCATCTTGCGATCGGTCAGCTCGACATAGGTGACGATGGCCTGACGAATGCCGTTGGGCAGCAGTCGGTCGACCTCGCCCGGGGCAAGGTCAAGGTCCTCTGCACCAGCCTGCAGGGCCTGTTTGGTCCAGCCATCAAACGGCACATGCTCAAGGGCTGCCTCGACCAGTGCTTCGCGCTGGGCTTGCAGGCGGGTCATGCTTTCAGTGACAGACATTCAGGCCTCCTCATCATCAGATCCGGCATCGGTCGCAACCGACTGCCTAAAGGTAGTCTCGGGCGGGTTTTCGCGCAATTCCTCGTTAAATCCAAGCAACGACATATCTTCCATACGTTCGGGATACATCACCCCGATCAAATGATCATATTCGTGCTGAACCACGCGGGCATGGAAACCACCGGCGGTGTGTTCCACAGCTTCGCCCTTCTCATTTAACCCGCGGTAACGGATTTTGTTCCATCGCGGCACCACACCCTGAAGGCCCGGGATCGACAAACAACCTTCCCAGCCATCAACGATTTCATCGCCAATCGGCTCGATTTCCGGGTTGATCAGAACGCTCAAGGGCACCTCGCCATCGTCGGGATCGTTGCTTTTGCGAAGGGCCGGCACGTAATAGACCATGATCGCCAGGGACTGAAACACCTGTGGTGCCGCAAGGCCAACGCCCCCGGCATCCTTCATGGTGTCCTTCATATCAGCAATCAGGCGCTGAATTTCGGGATCAAGCGGGTCTTCGACACGGTCTGCAACGCGGCGCAGAACCGGGTGGCCCATCCGGGCAATTTTAAGGATCGACATGGCCCTATATCCAACCAAAAACGACCGGCTGTAAAGTCCTAATGCCCTGCCCTAGTGTCCCGCAAAGACCAGAGTCTGGATCGGCCAGATCAATGCCTGCACGCGCAACAGGATGGCATGCACGGCACCGACTGTTTGCACCATATGCAAAAACAGCCACCGCCCTGTTCCGATATCAGGATCTTCAAGCTGATCATGGGTGTTGGTATAGGCATTGGCGGCACATTTACTGCCAAGCGGCACATCACGGATCGTTTCCGGATAAAGCGGCACCATCTTGGCAAGGAAGGTGCCCGGCCGTGCGCGATCAGTGATATCAAGCAACTGGTCCGTTGGCCGGAATTGGCCAGCGGCAATGACCGGCTGCACGTCGGTCACCACCATCGGGATGATTTCAAACGGCAATGACGCACAGGTAACCTCGGTAATCACACCGGGCTTGACCACCTGTGTGGCGATCTGGGCAAAGCCTGCCTGATAGATCGTCTCGCCGTCCTTTTCCGGGATCAGGATTCCCGCCGGACGCAGGACCGGACTGACATAATCACCAACTTGCAGGGCAAATTGCTGGATCTTTCCGGCCACACCGGCACGCACCACGGTTTTGGAAAGCTCCGCCTCTGCCGATCTTAGTGCCGCTTGCGCATTGGCAAGCTGCGCCGGAAGCAGGCTTTGAAGCTTGGTTTCAATCACCGTCATACTTGCAAGGGCCGCGTTCAGCCCGCCTTGCCGGGTTGTTAGGGAAACTTCCAGGCGTTCGACCTCGCGGCGCGAAACCGCATTGTTCCCGCGCGACAAAAGATCGGCTTTGACTTCAAGCTCGTCGCGCACCTGATTATAGGCACCGCGGGCCTGTTCAACATTGCCCTCGGCGACGGCAAGGTCGGCACGGGTGACATCCAACTGGGCGCGGATTTCGGCAATGAGCTGCTCGGCCATGGCGACGGCTTCGCGTTCGACCCTATTATCAATGCGAAACAGCGGATCACCGCCCGCGACGACCTGCTCGTTATCGACATAAATCTCGACCACGCGCCCGCCCTTTTCCGGCAGGATCGTCACTGTTCTGAAAAATGACGACACATTCATGGTCGATGGATGGAAATAGAAAATAGTCGCAATAAGCGTGATCGTCAGGATCGCACAGCCAACAATGCCATAGCGCAGCTCATACCAGACGGAAAACAGGGTGATTTCCTTGCCGATGCGTTTGCCCTGCTTGTAACGGCGGAACAGGTAATCGGGCAAGATGGTGAACAGCGAACACAAAAGAAGCTCAAACATCTTTGGCATTCTCCTGCGTCGTTACTGGCTCTGACACAACGGGCGAGTCGTCGACAGTCCCCTTGTTGCGCGCCATTGCCTTGACAGACTGGGCAATCGACTGGAGCGGGCTATAGAAATCCGGCACCTGAACCACCGCAATTACAAGGGCAGCCAACCAGAACAGGTTGTTATGGGTAAACAATGCCAGAAGGGTCAGGATACTAATCAGCTGGATTTGCGTATGGTTGGCGTGATGGGCCATGCGTTCGGGCAGTGCATGCAGGCTAAGATAAAGCGCCCCTGCACCAAACACCGCCAACACCACGAACCAGACAACAATGGTGAATAAAACATCTGTTTCACCGGGGGCAGTAACAAAAAACGGCGCATGTGCAATCGCCGTTTCGCGCAAACCACCTTCCATTTCCCATCCTCCGAGCTGTTTGCATATCCCGCCCGGAAATCCGGGGAAACCAGATCATCTACCCGATCAGGATCAGGCAATAGATGTTGTTATCTCAAAGCATTATAACAACCTTTAATGCATTTCTACCATATGGTTATCGCCACATGGTTTTAAAGCAACCAAACCGGAAAACCCGGTAATTGCCCAAAGGGTTCGCCAAAACGCGGCCAATAAACGCCCAAGGCGAATATCCCCTTCCCTCTTTTCTTTTTGCCAGATTTGCACTATATACAGCCCACGGTCAGTTTGACCGTAAATCCAACCGGGGGGCATTCCGCACTCCGGGTGTTTTTGTTTTTTTGAAAGGAGCGTGGTTTCCGTGCAGGTAATCGTTCGCGACAACAATGTCGATCAGGCTCTGAAAGCGCTTAAGAAAAAGATGCAGCGCGAGGGCATTTTCCGTGAGATGAAACTCCGTCGCCACTTTGAAAAGCCGTCGGAGAAGAAAGCTCGCGAAGGGGCGGAAGCAATCCGTCGTGCCCGCAAGCTGGAGCGTAAGCGCATCGAGCGCGAAGGCTTCTAGTCTTTTTCACTTTCGGGGTATCTCGAACGTGACTGTACGATCGAATTTAGTTCGCTAAATTCGGACCCGTGCGCCAAGCCCGCCTCGGAGCAATCCGGGCGGGTTTGGTTTTTCTGGGCCTTGGCATCAGTCATGGCTTGGTCAAGAATTGATCAGGCAGCCTTGCAGATCGAGTTGCCACCATCGGCCAGCATGGCCGATCCGGTCACAAAGCTTGAATGATCAGATGCCAGAAACAATGCCGCCTTGGCAATTTCGTCTGGCGCGGCGATCCGACCGAGCGCATGGAACTTTTCCACCATTGCCCGTGCTTCCGGATCATTGGCAAAGCTTGCCACCATCGGGGTATCTGTTCCGCCCGGCAACAACGCATTTACCCGCACATTGGCGCCGCCATATTCCACGGCCAGACATTGCGCCATCCCGATCAGGCCCATTTTACTTGCCGCATAGGCCGTCATGCCCGGCAGGCCAATGGTATGTCCAACAAAGGTAGAAGTAAAAATAACCGATCCGCCGCCGCGTTTGGCAATTGCGGGCATCTGGTATTTCGCCCCGAACATGGCAGATGTCAGGTTGGTTCGAATGGTTTTCTCCCACTCCCCAACATCAATATCACTCAGCGCACCGGGTGATCCGAGGGTTCCGGCATTGTTGAACCCCACATCAAGCCCACCATATTCATCAATCGCTGCATCAACCAATGCCTTGGCAAACGCCTCGTCGCAGACATCCCCGGCAAGGGCAAATGCCTTGCCGCCTGCCCCATTGATTTCCGCCACAACCTGATCAAGTCGGTCTTCCGAGCGTGCCGCAAGCACAAGCTTTGCCCCTTCCCGGGCAAACAGTTTGGCCGATGCAGCGCCGATCCCGGAACTTGCACCGGTGATGATAACAACCTTGTCTTCAAGCAACATGATCTATCCAATCCATCTGGCACCGGTTCAGTTGACTGAGCGGTGCGGTTAACGATGGCAAAAGGATATGGGGCAGAGCCCAGTGTTGCTCGCCGGTTTCGGACCTCACGTTCCTGTCGCGCAGAAACCCGGATGTATCAGTTGCCCGATACCCACGCCCGGACGTCATCCATCATCGTCGGCTCATAGCCAATCGGATCAGGCATCGGCTCAGACCGGACAATGATGCCCGACTGGGTGCGATAGACGGTATAAAGCGTGTCTTGCTTGATATCGGTAAAGGTTGAACTGCCATATTCGGCATCGACCAGAAAATTCCATTCCGCCAGATAGTTCATCAGATCAAGCACATCGCCCTGCCCCAGATCATAGGCCATCTTCGGCTTGGTGTTCTCATCATTGATATCGCGATAGCGCCCCTCAAAACGCACCAGCTTATAGCGCGCATCCATGCCCATCACATTGGCCCAGGGTTTCAGCTTGATGAACTCGGCATCAATCCGCCACTGATCGCCATAAATCTCAAAGATGCCGACATCCCCGCCTTCGCCCGCCGCCAGATGGGCCTCGAACAAATCCTCCCCAAGCGGCTCGAAATACATCTTGGCAATCGGCTCCTCGGCCGTCAGCCGGACATAGGTCAGGATCGTCAGCCCCATGGACGCAACCAGCGCCACAGACAGCACAACCACCAGAAACAGAGAAACCCTTACCAAGCGAAACATGCGACCTTCCGAACCAAAACTTCAGGGCGAAGCATGACAGAACTATAAGACGTTGTAGCGCCGAAAAAAAGGCGGCCCCATCGGAGCCGCCTTTTGTCTTTTCAAACCGAATGGCTTGATCAGTTATCGAGATGCATGACGATTTCTTCGCACATCTTTTTGGCATCGCCGAACAACATCATGGTGTTGTCCTTGAAGAACAGTTCGTTCTGGATGCCAGCGTAACCGGCTGACATGCCGCGTTTGACGAACAGGACCGTTTTGGCCTTTTCGACTTCAAGGATCGGCATGCCAAAGATCGGGCTTGCCGGGTCGGTTTTGGCTGCCGGGTTGGTGATATCATTGGCACCAATCACGAAGGCAACGTCAGCCGATCCGAAATCACGGTTGATTTCTTCCATTTCCAGCACGTCGTCATAAGGCACGCTGGCCTCGGCCAGAAGCACGTTCATGTGACCCGGCATACGTCCGGCCACCGGATGGATGGCGTAACGGACTTTGACACCCTCGGCTTTGAGGATATCGGCCATTTCACGCAGCGCATGCTGTGCCTGTGCCACGGCCATACCGTAGCCCGGCACGATGATGACGCTCGATGCGTTCTTCATGATGAAGGACGCATCATCGGCCGAGCCGGATTTGACCGACCGATCACCATCGCCGCCAGCACCTGCGGCTGCTTCGCCCTCTGCGCCAAAGCCACCAAAGATGACATTGAAGATCGAGCGGTTCATGCCCTTGCACATGATGTAGGACAGGATCGCACCCGACGCACCGACAAGCGCCCCGGTAATGATCAGCGCACTGTTCTGAAGCGTAAAGCCGATGCCACATGCCGCCCAACCCGAATACGAGTTCAGCATGGAAACAACGACCGGCATGTCTGCGCCGCCAATCGGAATGATCAGCGTAACCCCCAGAACAAGGGCAAGTGCAACAAGGATCCAGAATGCGGTATGGCTTTCGGTCACCACAAGGATGATGCCAAAGACAACAATGGCAATCCCGATGGCAAGGTTAAGCATATGCTGCCCCTTGAACCGGACAGGCGTGCCCGAAACAATTCCCTGCAACTTACCAAACGCAATCAGGGATCCGGTGAAGGTAATCGCACCAATCGCAACACCAAGCCCCATTTCAATCAGGCTGGCCGCACCGATATTGCCCGCCGTTCCGATGCCATAGGCACCCGGCGAATAAAGTGCTGCGCCTGCGACAAACACCGCCGCCAGACCGACCAGCGAGTGGAAGGCCGCAACTAGTTGTGGCAGGGCGGTCATCTGGATCTTGAGCGCGATGACCGTACCAATCGCACCACCGATCAGAATACCGACGATGATGGTTGTGTATGACAGCACGGCCGGACTTGCCAGCGTGGTAAAGATGGCGATTGCCATACCCACCATGCCAAGGATGTTCCCGGTCCGGGCCGATTCAGGTGACGAAAGTCCGCGCAACGAAAGAATGAAGCAGACCGAGGCCACCAGATACAGGAAAGCCGATAGGTTTTCCGACATTGTGTGTTCCCCCTACTTCTTTTTCTTGAACATATGCAGCATGCGCTGGGCGACGATGAAGCCACCGAAAATGTTGACCGAGGCCAACACCACCGCAATGAAGCCCATCATCTTGGAGAAGTTCATCTCCACCGGGCCTGCTGCCAGAAGCGCACCGACGATAATCACCGACGAAATGGCGTTGGTCACAGCCATCAGGGGTGAATGAAGGGCCGGGGTAACTTTCCACACGACGTAATAGCCAACAAAGCAGGCCAAGACGAATACGGTCAGGCCAAGGACAGTCGGACTAACGCCTGATCCCTGTACCGCGACCGCGGCCGTGCCAGCGGCATCGGACGCACCACTTGCCAGACTATCGGCAAGCTTTGCGGCCTTTTCCGCAAGGCCAAGGGCGGCATCGCGGAGTTCATTTGCATTCTGGGCTACGGATTGATCAGCCATTTGCGACCTCCTCCCCGCCGAATTTCGGATGAACGACCTTTCCATCATGGGTCAGGCGCGTCTCGGCGATGATCTGGTCCTCGCCATTAAACGACAGCGTGCCTTTGTCCTTATCGACAGAAAGGGTGATGAAGTTCAAAAGGTTCTTGGCATACATCGCCGTTGCATCGGTTGCGACGGAACTGGTGATGTTGGCAGGACCGATCAGCTTGACGCCATTATCGGTCATCACCGTTTCACCAAGTTTCACACCTGCAACGTTGCCACCACGCTCAGCCGCCAGATCAATAATGACCGAACCCGGCTTCATGCCCGCCACCATATCAGCAGTGACGATTTCCGGTGCCGGACGGCCCGGAATAAGCGCTGTGGTAATGACGATGTCGGTTTTGGTCAGAACCTCTTTCAGCTTTTCAGCCTGTTTCTTTTTGTAGTCGTCCGACATTTCCTTGGCATAGCCACCGGAAGTTTCGGCATCAGATGCCGTGTCGTCTTCGACTTCAATAAAGGTCCCGCCAAGCGACTGAACCTGTTCTTTCACGGCCGGGCGCACATCAAATGCCGATACAACGGCACCAAGGCGCTTGGCGGTTGCAATTGCCTGCAGGCCGGCAACACCGGCCCCGACCACGACAACGCGTGCAGGTGCAAGTGTGCCCGCCGCCGTCATCATCATCGGATAGATGCGGCCAAATTCATGGGCGGCATCCAGAACGGCGCGATAACCCGCCAGGTTGGATTGCGAGGACAGCACATCCATCGACTGTGCGCGTGAAATACGCGGCATCAGTTCCATCGAATAGCCATCAACACCGGCCTTTGCCATCGCTTCGATCAGGTCCTTGCGATCATAGGGCTCAAGCAGGGCCACAACGGCGGCCCCCTTTTTATAGGCGGTTAATTCGTTGGTTTTGCCGTCAATGACAGGTGGGCGCACCTTGAAGATGACATCGGCATCCTTCACGGTGGTTTTCATTGTTTTGGCAATGGTTGCACCAGCATCGACAAAGCGATCATCCGGTATGGCGGCGTCTATTCCGGCGCCAGCCTCGATTGCAACGTCAAACCCCAGAGCCTTAAGCTTTTTTACGGTCTCTGGCGTGACGGCAACGCGCTTTTCCCCGGGCCATATTTCCTTTGGAACGGCCAGTTTCATCGCGTTTGACCTCCTTCCCTAAATGATTGGTCAGTTTGACAATCCGTCTTCATTCAAAGCAACCGGTTCCAGAACGTCATTTCGCGTTCCTTTTGGACCGATCACCGGGCAACCCTTGTCCAGTTCAAATCATCCGGGCCAGCACACCTACACCTAAAGCGGCCCGAAAAAGAAAAAGGCGGTTCTTCAGCAATCGCAGAAGAAACCGCCCACTTTCCCACCACGCATTACAAGGAAAAAACCTTGCTGACATATCAGGTCCCACCCGCCATTGGTGCTCAGGACAAACAATCAATGACGCCCTGCATGTCTGCGTTGAAAGCAAGATGCGATTTCTGATCCGCAACCACAATCCGAAAAACCGACAAAAAATCACTTTAACTTTATATCAGTTAATATATCGAAAAATCCATTATGTGCGGAAATTCGCACATTTCATTTCCATTATGGAACAGGTCCTGATCCGGATCGTCACACAATAGAACGTTGATTTTTGGCAGTTTCCCCTGTTTTCGCCTCACGTTGTAAGTGAATATTATCTTACAAATAAACGCCCAAGTCTTCATTTATTCCCAAATGGGCACGCAATAGGGAACGCTGCAAACGCAAAAAGGTTCGCAAAAATATTCTCGATTTTTGGGAAACCAAACCGGATCAGACATCAAAAATCGGATTTTCCATCGCGCAATTTGCCCAAACGGGCACTCGACTCTGCATTGAAAACCCGACTCGCTTGGGTCCGGATATGTTGGTGAATGCGCCTGGCGCGCCTTATTGGTCGGGGCGTTCCAAACCGATCTGGGCCAGTGCATCTTTTTGACGGGCTTCAAGTTTTGCCACGTCAAAATCGCCGACAAGATCGTTAAACAGGCGATACCAGTTCACCTCTGCATCAAGACGCAGGAACACCGCGCCAAGCCCGACCGCTGCGCGGTCAACCAGAACGAACTCGCGGGGTGGTTTGACACCGCCGACACGGCGGAGTTCCTGATGAACCTTGCCCGCGACCTCTGCGCCATAGGCGACAGAGTTGGTTTCACCCATCTTGCGTTCGCGGTCATCCAGGATCGGGCCATACACAAAGCTGGCCCAGATATTGAGCACATCAATCAGTTCACGTGATGGGTTTTCAAAGCCCCAGCTTTCATAGGCTGAAACAGCCTTTTCCTCGTCCTCGTCACGGAGCGCCTCATAAAGTGTGATCACCGCTCTTACGAAATCGGGCTTGAAAATGCGGATACAGCCGAAATCCAGAAGATTGACTGAAAGGTCATCACGCAGCGTGTAATTGCCCAGATGCGGATCGCCATGGATCACGCCATAACGGTAAAACGGCACATACCAAGCGCGAAACATATTAAGCGCCACCTGATTGCGCGCATCCTGATCGGGATCGCTTTCAAGGAAGTGTTTGAATTTCTGCCCGGTTTGCCAGGTCATGGTCAAAAGCCGTTTGGTGGTCAGCTCATCAACCGGTTCTGGCACATGAACACACGCCTCATCGGCCAGCATATGGCGATAAAGGCGCATATGCTTGGCTTCACGCTCATAGTCGAGTTCTTCACGCAGGCGGGCGGTCAGTTCTTCCTGAATGTTTTGCGCATCAATCGCGCTGTCATAGCGCTTGTATATCGCAAAGGCTGCGCGCAGTTGCTTAAGGTCGGCCTCAACCGTTGCCGACATATCCGGATATTGCAGCTTACACGCCACATCGCGCCCATCAGGCAGGACTGCCTTGTGCACCTGCCCAAGTGACGCGGCCGCCACGGCATCGTGGCTGAATTCTGTGAATTTCGATTGCCATCCGGCCCCAAGTTCGCTTCGCATGCGGCGTTTGACAAACAGCCAGCCCATGCTGGGCGCATCGGCCTGAAGCTCTGCCAGGGCCTGGGTATATTCCTTGGGCAGGGCATCGGGAATGGTGGACAGGATCTGGGCGACCTTCATCAGCGGCCCCTTAAGCCCACCAAGGGCAGATGTCAGTTCGGCGGCGTATTTGGCGTGATCAATCTCGCCGCCGAACATTTTTCCGGTGGCTAGGCGCGCGGCCAGTTTACTGGCCGAAGCCCCCACCCGTGCATAACGACGAACCCGCCCGCCAAACCTGTTTTCCTCGTTCGCGGCGGTGTAATCATCGTCGTTATCACTCATCTCAGGAAAGCTCCTCCAGCTCGTCGATCATACGCTTGATCATATTAAGGCCCCGCTGCCAGAAGGCCGGGTCCGATGCATCAAGTCCGAACGGTGCCAGAAGTTCCTGATGCCGCTTGGTGCCCCCGGCTTTCAGCATATCAAGATACTTCTGCTGGAAGCCGTCTTCGGCACCCTGATAAACATCATAAAGCGAGTTCACCAGGCAATCGCCAAAGGCATAGGCATAAACATAGAACGGCGAATGGATGAAGTGCGGAATATAAGACCAGTAGTACTTGTATTCATCTTCATAGCGTATGGCATCGCCCAGGCTTTCATGCTGTACGGCAATCCAGATCTCGCAGATCTCATCAACGGTCAATTCACCTTCGCGGCGCTTTTCATGCACGCGTTTTTCGAATTCAAAGAACGCGATCTGACGCACGACGGTGTTGAGCATGTCCTCAACCTTGCCCGCCAGCATGATGCGCTTCATCTTCGGATCACTTTCCGAACGCAGCATCGACTGGAAGGTCAGCATTTCACCAAATACCGACGCAGTTTCCGCCAGGGTCAGTGGCGTATCAGACAGGAAATAGCCCTGCTCTGCAGCCAGAACCTGATGCACACCATGGCCCAACTCATGGGCCAGCGTCATCACATCACGGGTTTTGCCGTGATAATTCAGCAAAAGGTACGGATGCGCAGACGGCACGGTCGGATGGGCAAATGCGCCCGATGACTTGCCCGCACGGGGCGGCACATCAATCCACGGGTTATCAAAGAATTTCTGACCGACTTCTGCCAGTTCCGGGGAAAACTCGCCATACGCCTTCAACACGGTCGAACGCGCGGTATCCCAGTCGATCTGACGATCATCATCATCGGGCAGTGGCGCGTTGCGATCCCAGTAATCAAGCTGATCAACACCAAACCATTTCGCTTTCAGGCGATAATACCGGTGCGACAGATCGGCATGGCTGTTTTTCACGGCTGTATTAAGCGCATCAACAACTTCATCCTCGACCTGGTTGGACAGGTTGCGTGATGAAACCGGGGTTGCAAAGTTGCGCAGGCGATCATCAATTTCCTTGTCCTTGGCAAGGGTATTGGTGATGTGCGCCAGAAGCTTGATGTTCTTGCCCAGAACGTCACCGATTGATTTCGCGGCTTTCTTGCGATCTTCGACCTTGCTTGATGACAGCATGTTCGCAGCGTCCGACATAGTCAGCTCTTCGCCATCAATCGGGAAGCGCAATTCCGCCATGGTCTGGTCAAACAGGCGCACCCATGCGGCCGATCCGGCGACGCGGCGCTCATGCAGGACCTGCTCGACCTCATCGGAAAGCTGGTGCGGGCGGAAAGCACGGTTTTCGTCAAGCCACGGGCGATAACGACGCAGTGCTTCGCTTTGTTCGTATTTCGCATCCAGTGACGCGTCTTCGATCCGGTTGATTTCAAGACCAAAGAACAGCGACAGGCTGGAAATGCCGGTCATTTCTTCCTGAACGAACTGATAGAACTGGCCGATGGCCGCGTCCGAGCTATCACCCGCATATTTCAACTGGGCAAAGGAGCCGATCTTGCCACAGATTTCGCTGATGGCTTCGTATTCGGCAATGGCAGTTGCCAGTTCATCACCGGACAGGTCATTGAGCTTGCCCTGATAGGTCTGCTGAAATGCCTGAGAGCGGCTTTTGGCATCATCAAGATCGCGCCGGATATTCGGGTCTTTCAGATCGTTATAGAGATCGGTCAGATCCCAGGTCGGCAAATTCTTGTTGATCGCGTTCATTTGTCCTCCAGACAGTCTCTTTGATCATCCTGACCCGATATATAGCCTGTGAAAGCCATAGCACCAGACCTGTTGACAGATACGGTTTCAAATTGCTGGGTCGATCATATCGTTCCTTGCACCATCGACAACCGCAAAGCCATATCCAGCCCAAACAAACTGCAATTTGCAGTACAGTTACACCGGAACAAGGCATTGAAACGCACGTTGCTGTGATATCGGTGACAATTCGGACTTTAAAATGTCATTTTCAGGCTGCGCAATTGTGCAATCCCTGATAACAAATTCATCTTGGAACGTTCGTTTATTCCAATCTGCGCGGCCGTTGTGCAGGTATAAGGTTTATTGCAACGTCCCCATCAGGGCAGCGCAAAGATTGCCCGTTCCCGTGATCAAAAAGTGAGGCAAGGAAACGTCATGACGAGTTTGCAGGATTATGCCGACTGGCAAAACTTGCCGACCATGTTTTTTGAAAAAGCCAAGAAACATGGCGATACGCCGTTTCTTTGGACCAAGGATTCCGAAGGCAAGGAATTTATCCCCACCAACTGGCAAGAGGCCGCCGATCAGGTCCGCGCACTTGCACGTGCGCTTTATGACATCGGTGTGCGTCCCGGCGACCGGGTTTTGCTGGTGTCGGAAAACCGCACCGAATGGGGCATAGCCGATCTTGCCATCATGTGCGTTGGCGCAATGACCGTTCCCGCCTACACCACCAATACCGAACGCGACCACCTGCACGCGATCGAGGACAGTGGTGCGGCGATTGCCATCATCTCGACCAAGAAACTAGCTCAGCCCTTCCTGCACGCCGCCCTTGATAGCGGGCGCTGCCGCCATGCGATCATGATGGAAGAATGGGGCCAAAGCTTTGTTGGTGATATCACCATTTCACGCTGGGACGATCTGATTGCCAAGGGGCGCGGCCTGACCCATGACGTTGATGCCTGGATTTCGACGATCAAACGCGATGATCTTGCCTGCCTGATTTATACATCCGGCACGGGCGGATCGCCCAAAGGTGTGATGCTGAGCCACGGGGCGATCTTGTCGAACTGCATGGGTGCGTTTGACATCATCGAAACCCTTGGCATTGATGAAGAAATCTTCCTGTCCTTCCTGCCGCTGTCGCATTCCTATGAACATACTGCGGGGCTTTATTTCCCGATCAGTATTGATGCGCAGATCTATTATGCCGAGGGACTTGATAAACTGGCCGCCAACCTTGCCGAAGTACGCCCGACCATCATGACGGCTGTGCCGCGCCTGTATGAAATGCTCTATCAGCGCATGAGCCGCATGGTCGAAAAGGAAGGCGGCATCAAGCAAAAGCTGTTTAACCTGACCCTGCGTCTGGGGCGCAAGAATTACGAAGGCGAACGGCTTAACCTTCTAGAAAAGCTTCAGAACTTTGCCTGCGAGTTGCTTCTGCGTCGCAAGCTACGCCAGCGCTTTGGCGGTCGGATCAAGGCGATGGTATCGGGCGGCGGACCGCTGAATTATGAACTGGGTGTTCTGTTTGTGTCTTGCGGCATTCGCATTCTTCAGGGATATGGCCAGACCGAATTTGCCCCGGTGGTTTCGTGCAACCGTGCCGAAAACAACAAATTGCGCACAGTCGGCCCGCCTATGGTCGGCGCGGAAGTCAAAATCGCCGAAGATGGTGAAATCCTGCTTCGCGGCGAAAGCATGATGAAGGGTTACTGGAACCTGCCCGACGTGACGGCTGCCGCCATCATTGATGGCTGGCTGCATACCGGTGACATCGGCAAGTTCGATGAACAGGGCAGCCTGATGATCACGGATCGCAAGAAGGACATCATCGTCAATTCCGGCGGCGACAACATTTCGCCCCAGCGGATCGAAGGCCTGATGACGCTCGAGACCGAGATTTCACAAGCCATGGTCTATGGCGATGACAAACCCTATCTGGTGGCGGTTGTCTGGCCGGACGAAGACTTCATGCGCGAATTTGCCCGCGATAATGGACTATCCAATGATATTGAAGTCCTCGGCAAAAACGAAGAATTCCGCAAAGTCATCCGCACTGCGATTGATCACGTCAATCAACGCCTGTCGACCATTGAAAAGGTACGCAGCTTCATGTTTGCCGAAGCAGCCTTTACCATCGACAACGAAATGCTGACGCCGTCGATGAAAATTCGTCGCCACAAAATCCGCGAAGCCTATGCCAAGCAGCTTGATGGCCTTTATCAGCGTAAACGCAGCGGCCAATAAAAAGCCAAACGACAGACCAGATTGACGATGACCCGCCCCAAAGAAATAAAACAAACCCTAACCCTGGTCCGGGGTCTTCCCGGATCAGGTAAATCGACCCTTGCCAAGAATCTCTGTCAGGCGACTGGTGCTGTTCATCTGGAAGCCGACATGTTCATGGTCGACCATGAAGGGTTTTACGAGTTTGACGGCACCCGCCTGTCGCAAACCCACGCCCGCTGCGAAGCCGAATGCCATAACGCCCTGTCGGAGGGATATGACGTTGTTGTGTCCAACACCTTTACCCGTTTCTGGGAAATGAAGGCCTATATCGACATGGCGGAAAAGCACGACATTCTGTTGCAGATTGTCGAATGCCATGGCCGTTTCGGCAGTATCCATATGGTGCCCGACGAAACCCTTGCCGACATGCGCGATCGCTGGGAACCGTTGCCGGAAAAGTACCGCTAGGAGCGCGTCCCTAGTTTACGGTTGAAAAGACCTTTTTGAGGATATCGGTGGTCCAACGCGTCGGGTCGCTTCGGATATCAGCTTCCTGCACGGCGATATAATGGAACAGACCATCCATCGCCTTGGCGGTTGCGTGATCGGTCAGAGATGCCTTTAGGTCCGGCACAAACGGCAACTGGTCATATTGACCAAGCATCTGATCATAAAGCGATAACGCCCCAGTGTCGGACAGCGCATCGGTGATCATTGGCCGCAAACGTCCTTCGATATCAGTGCCTGACACACGGCGTAGATACTGGGTCGCGGCATCATCCGGGCCCTGCAAAATGCCCTTGGCGTCGGCGACCGTCATCTGGCGCACCGCATTAACCAGAATATCGCCAGCATCCTGCATGGTCTGTTCTGCTGCACGGTTCATACGTAATTCGATTTCATCGGCATAGCTACCAAGCCCCGCCGCGCTTAGCAATTTCTGCGCGGCCTGTACTTCGTCGGGCAACGGAATATGCGCAACCGGATCGGCGTTAAAACCATCAACCGCACCAAGTTGGTCGGTGACCAGTTCAACACCCATATCAAGTGCCTGTTTCAAGCCCTGCTCGACCGTGTCGGATGAAAGCGCGGAAACGCCAGAACCAGAACCACCAGCCGTGCTTCCCGACCCCGATGAGTTCATCGCATCGCCAAGGGCTTCTTTGGCCTTGTCAAAGAACGACTGGGCATTTGCGGGAACGATTGCCCCCACAGCCATAACACCCATGACAAGTGCCACTGCACCGGTTTTTAAAAGGAAATTGGAATTGCGTTTGCGCATCTGCGACCCTGCGGTTTTTGATTGTTGTGTATCAGCAAACAAGACAATGGCCAAAAAACATGGCCCGAAAAAGACAAAACCCCGGTTAACCAACCGGGGTTTTGCATGTGAGGTATCAGGCGACCTTATTCAACAACCTCGACCTTTTTGCCATTAAGTAAAAGATCATTGGCTTCGGTCGAAACCGGAACGGTATCACCATCCTTGATCCCGCCTTCGAGGATCTGCATCGCCAGCGGGTTCTGCAGATAACGCTGGATCACGCGTTTGAGCGGACGGGCCCCATAAACCGGGTCATAGCCTTTTTCAGCCAACCAGTCCTTGGCGGCATCATCAAGTTTCAGGGTGATCTTGCGATCAACCAGCAACTTATCAAGGCGACCAAGCTGGATATCGACAATCTTGCTCATCTGATCGCGATGCAAACGATGGAACAGAATGGTTTCATCCAGACGGTTGAGGAATTCCGGACGGAACGATGCCCGAACGATTTCCATGACCTGGGCCCGGACTTCGCCGCTGTCATGACCCGGTTCCTGATTGGCAAGGATTTCCCCGCCCAGATTCGAGGTCAGAATAATCAGCGTGTTGCGGAAATCCACAACCCGGCCCTGGCCATCGGTCAGGCGACCTTCATCAAGAACCTGCAGAAGGACGTTGAACACATCGGGATGTGCCTTTTCGACCTCGTCAAACAGGACAACCTGATATGGACGACGACGTACCGCCTCGGTCAGCGAACCGCCTTCCTCATAGCCGACATAGCCCGGAGGCGCACCGATCAGGCGGGCCACCGCATGCTTTTCCATGAATTCGGACATATCAATCCGCACCATGGCCTGTTCATCATCAAACAGGAACTGGGCAAGGGCCTTGGTCAGCTCGGTTTTACCGACACCCGTCGGACCAAGGAACAGGAACGAACCGATCGGTCGGTTTGGATCTTGCAAGCCAGCACGCGCACGGCGCACCGCGTTCGAGATTGATCGAACGGCATCATCCTGACCGACAACCCGTTTGCGCAGCGTGTCTTCCATTTCAAGAAGCTTTTCACGCTCACCCTCGAGCATCTTGTCGACCGGAATACCGGTCCAGCGCGAAACCACGGACGCGATGTGTTTTTCGGTAACCGCTTCTTCCTTGATGCCACGCGACGGATCGTTTTCTGCCTTTTCAAGCAGCGCCTGAAGGGCCGGGATTTCTTCGTATTGAAGCTGTCCGGCGCGATCAAGCTTGCCATCGCGCATCGCACGTTCAAGTTCACCACGCGCCTGATCAAGCTGTTCCTTGATGTGGGTCGATGCGGCAAGTTCCTTCTTCTGGGCTTCCCACTTCGCGGTCAGCTCAGCCGATTTGCCTTCCAGCTCGGCCAGTTCCTTTTCCAGACGGCCAAGACGGTCCTTGGATGCACTATCCTGCTCTTTCTTGAGCGCTTCACGCTCGATCTTGAGCTGGATGATCCGGCGATCCAGTTCGTCGATTTCCTCTGGCTTGGAATCAAGCTCCATACGCAGACGGGACGATGCTTCGTCCATCAAATCGATCGCCTTGTCAGGCAGGAACCGATCCGTGATGTAACGGTTCGAAAGCGTTGCTGCTGCGACCAGTGCGGCATCGGCAATACGGACCCCGTGATGAAGCTCGTACTTGTCCTTGATCCCGCGCAGGATCGATACCGTGTCGGAAACCGACGGCTCACTGACAAATACCGGCTGGAAACGACGGGCAAGGGCCGCGTCCTTTTCGATATGCTTACGGTATTCATCCAAAGTCGTCGCACCCACACAGTGCAACTCGCCACGGGCCAAAGCCGGTTTTAAAAGGTTCGATGCATCCATCGATCCTTCGGCCTTGCCAGCGCCCACAAGCGTATGCAGTTCGTCGATGAACAGGACGACCTGACCGGCCTCTGATTCAATCTCGCTCAGGACCGCTTTCAGGCGTTCTTCAAATTCA
The DNA here is from genome assembly GCF_000300275.1 of Thalassospira profundimaris WP0211. GTDB lineage: Bacteria > Pseudomonadota > Alphaproteobacteria > Rhodospirillales > Thalassospiraceae > Thalassospira > Thalassospira profundimaris. The sequence continues at coordinate 40,225 of NZ_AMRN01000010.1, forward strand.
CCACGGAATTTCGCACCGGCAATCAACGCACCAAGGTCAAGCGACAGAAGTTTCTTGTCCTTAAGCGTTTCGGGAACGTCACCCTTGACGATACGAAGTGCCAGACCTTCGGCAATTGCGGTTTTACCAACCCCGGGCTCACCGATCAGAACCGGATTGTTCTTGGTCCGGCGTGACAGAACCTGCACCGCACGACGGATTTCTTCATCACGGCCAATGACAGGATCAAGTTTACCTTCGCGCGCCGCCTCAGTCAGGTCACGGGCATATTTCTTAAGTGCGTCATACTGATTTTCGGCACCCGCACTGTCGGCCGTGCGGCCCTTGCGGATGTCATTGATCGCACCGTTCAGCGCCTGTGCCGTAACACCGGCATCGGCCAGTACCTTGCCCGCGGTTGACTTCGGATCAAGTGCAATGGTCAGAAGCAACCGTTCAGCCGTGACAAAGCTGTCACCGGCTTTTTTGGCGACTTCCTGTGCCTGATCAATCAGGCGGGCAAATTCAGATGAAAGATAAATCTGACCATTGCCGCCGGAAACCTTTGGCAATTTCGCCAGTTCCTGCGCACACCGTTCTTGGGCAAGCTTGGGCTTGCCGCCGGATGCCTTGATCAGATTGGCTGCCAGACCTTCTTCGTCGTCAAGCAGCACCTTAAGCAGATGAATCGGGACAAATTGCTGATGGTTTTCACGCAACGCAAGCGATTGCGCTGACTGCAGAAAGCCTTTTGACCGATCCGTAAAGTTCTCAAATTCCATTCCTGTCACTCCTTGAGCCAACAGTATTCAAACGATGTGGACCTTCTTGGAAGCGTCCACGGCATTGGTGTCATTACCGAATTCTAAAATTATAGATTATTTCGACAGCGACAACATTGATATGTCTCAGTCTAGCGTGTTTGCAACCATATACCCCTACAAAAGTTGCAAGAATTATTTGTGCACCGCAGCACAACTTTCTGTCATTATTCTAGATATCATATGAGGATACTGAACTAAGGACATTGCCAGCCAGTCCCTTCGGGGTTGCCCTTGGCAAAACAACGTTCTAACGTCGCTCGAATAGACAAACCAGACATGCCATTCGTCCCGTTTTTCCGGCATGCCAAAGCGCCATACAGGAATAATGATCATGACGATCGAACTCAAAGCCATCAAAAGATACCCGGTCAAGGGAATGCGCGGTGTTGACCTTAAACAGGCAAAAATCAGCGCACACCACATGATTACCGATGATCGTCGCTTTGTGATTGCAACCCAATCATCTGTCGGACAGGAAGGTGTTCATGAATGGGCCCGCAAAAGCAACTTCCTGCAATTGGTCAACACGCCCAAGCTGGCTGAAATCGGCACCGAATATGACGACGCCACCTGCACCCTGACCATCCTTCGAAATGGCCGCGCCATCTGCAAAGGCAAGCTGGACGATAGCATGGGCCGCACCGTGGTTGAGGATTTCCTGAAGGCGTTTTTGAAAAACGAGATCGCCGGCACGCCCAAGATCTACTCAGTTCCCGATACGAATTTCGGCGATATGAAAGAACCTTACATATCGCTGCTGAACCTGGCATCGATCCGTGATTTTGGTTCGCGCATCGTGCAAAGCGAAATCGATCCGATGCGTTTTCGTGGCAACCTGTTGATCGACGGGCTGGAGCCGTGGAAAGAGCTTGAATGGAACGAAGACAAGATCATCAAGATCAATGATGTGTCGTTCCGCGTTGTCCATCCGATCACGCGCTGCAAGGCAACAAGCGTTAATCCCGACACGGCGATTTCCGACATCAATGTGCCGCTGATGCTGCGCAAAGGGGTAAACCACCTATATATGGGGATTTACATCGAAGCGCTTGAAGACGGCGTGATCACACCGGGTGACAAGCTGAGCGTGACCGTCGCCTAAGGGCCCCGGTGATCAGTTGCCGGAATTGAATGTCGGGGCATGCACGGCGATGCCCTTGAACATCTCGTCGTGATACCAATCAATGCGGTGCGCACGAATGGGCGGGCATCCCTTGCGGAACAAAATCTGTTCTTCCTTGGGGAAGCGCGCCACTTCGGCTGATCGCAGGATGGGCTGATTATCCTGAGACCGTAAATGCACCGGGCGGCTGGTATCCTTACCGCCGCCGGTGTCATCAAATTTCGACATTGCGGTCAGGCCCGAAACCCAATCCAGGTTAAATGCACCTTCCTGGCTCAGAACCGAAATAGCGTCCACCCGGCCGACGACATTTTCCCAGTTCAGGCAAACATCCATCAGGCCGCTGACACCAGAGAACCCCGGCCAAACGATCATGCCCTCCCCATATCCGCCGCCCAGAAGGCGCTCAAACAACGGCATCCGGCCAACATTTTCGATCCCATCCAACAAGACCAGGAATTCCGGATCGCCCGACTTCCAGCCACGCTGATTAAGCAGGTTCATCATGCCCGTCAGCATCACGCGGCTAAAGGATGGCTGAACTTCCGGGTTATCACCGCCAAGCTGACCAACGATAAAGATCGAAACCGGGCCACTGTTGATGTCTTCAAGTGTGAAGCTGCTTTTGCTGACCAAGCGTGCGATTTGCGGATTGTCGAATTCTTCGGTGGCCGCACGGCAGGCCTCGATGATCTTCATCCGCTGATCTTCGGTCATATCAAGGATATTCAGCGCGACCTCGGATATGCGGCCATCCGCAGACTCAATCCCCATCAGTTCTTCAAGGGTTTTGTAGAACCGGTGCGACGGCATAGTCAGGTTGCGGCGTACCTCGGCAAGGTTGCGGTCTTCCTTGGCACTGCGCTGGATCGTGTAAACGATAAAGCCCTGCAACAACGTCCGTGCAATACGGACTTCCTGTTCGTCGAGTTCCTTGACAAATACCGGCGCCAAAAGCGTATCGGCGATAAAGCCGGTATCGGTGATCATTCCTTCCCCCTGCTGGCGGATGAAATCGAACGGATTGAACTGTTGGGTTTCGACACCGGTTTGTTTGTGCGGATCAATGACAATCAGTCTTTGTCCAAGCTTGGTACGGCGATCATGAATGGCGCGAAAGATGCTCCCATGGCGCTCATAGACAAACAGGTTGCCAGTGTGCAAAAGCGCGTTTGGCTCTGCCGAGGCGCGATAGAATTCTTCGGGTTTGGTCGAAAAGGTAATGACCCGCTTAAGGCCCTTGGCCCCGATCAGGCGCTTGTCATCCCCCCAACGCCCCAGGACGAAGGACGGATTGCTTTCAAGAAGCTTGCGACCGTTAAGGTCTTCAAGAGTGGCCCACGCCCCCTCGCCACGACCACCAGATCCTTTTCCGCCCAGTTTTTTCTTTTGCGATTTGGACGATGATGATGGCTTCATTCGGTTCAGGACGATGACAACCAGCGGAATGAACATCGGGACGATGAAACAGACAGCCCCCAACAGGGCCAACTCGTAATCACCATTAAACAGCCCAAGGGCGATAACCATACCGCCAAGAGCCCACAGCAAAACCATGACGACCCGAAATAAACCAGTCCCCATCAATCACTCCCCACGAATGCGCCTGCACCGTGAAAAGATGCCGGTTCTTTTATCCCGATCTTGCTTCCACGGTTTTATTGATGATTTGTCCCAGAACCCGCGCGAAAAATAATCGAAGGTTGCACGGGATGTTCAATTATATGCTTATACAGTTTTACGACCCTTAAAGCACTGAGTCTTTGGGGGAATGCGCGGTTTTTGCAGATGATCCAAACGACAACACCCCTGCAAGCGATGGGCTTGCAGGGGTGTTTGTCATGTTGAAAGACCGCCTCGGGTCAGATCAGGCCGAAACCGGCTCGGATCCTTCGTCAGAGGTGGCACCTTCTTCGTCATCGCGACCTGCTGCACGGCTACGACCGCGGCGGGCCGTCGGATGGCGGCCACGGGTACGTGCAGTACCGCTTGCGGCACGGCGCGGTTTCTTTTCACCGTCTTCGCCCTGCTCTGCAGTGTCGGTTTTGTCGGCACTTGCCGGTGCATCATCACCAGATGCTTCTGCCGGAGCGCTTTCCTCTGCGCTGGCGTCATCATCTGATTTCCGCGGACGACCACGGCCCGGACCACGTGCATCCGAACGGCGCGCACGCGGCGCGCGTTTCGGACGGCCACCATCATCATCCGACGTTTCAGCAGAAGTGTTTTCTGCTTCTACCGGGGTGTTGTCGTCGCCATTGTTTGACGCAGATTCTGCGTTTTCGTTGGCGTCACCCTGTTGATCATCGTTCTGATTTGACTGGCCATCACTGCGGTCGTCACGGCCACGATTGTTGCGCTGACGATTGTTGTCACCACCACGTTCCTCACGGCGCTGGTTTTCCCATTCCTGGGCAGCCTGAAGGATGCGGTGGTAATGTTCCGCGTGCTGATAGAAGTTTTCCGCAAGAACCGGATCGTCGGTGCAATCCTTCGCAAGGGAAATGTATTTTTCATAGACCTGTTGGGCGTTACCGCGTACGCGGCCGTCCGGTCCATTACTGTCAAAATTCTGAAATTTTGGATTTACTGGACGTTTATTCGACTGTTGCCGTCCGCGCGGACGTTTATTGTTATTTCTCATATCAACATGACTTTGGTGTTGAAGGACAATCCGGTAGCATCATCGGCTCCGGAACCACTCCGTCTGAAAAACATATTTCCCGCTAAACAGCGCCGATCACGGCATTATTTTTACAAACCTGCCGGGAACCTTGAAAGGAACGGAGATTGTCGACTGTTTACAGGGGAACACGGCGCTTTCATAAGCGCGTTGGGCACCCGGCCCGTTCGATTCAACCTATATGGCTTGATCGGTTATTCCAACTGTTTTTTTTACTCGCCTGCGCTTTTTTTACATCACAGGTGCGGAAATATCAGATTATGCAACGTCCGACGGAACAACGGGTTTTCTTTGCCGCAACGCAACGGACAATTCCGCCAAGGTCTTCGCGATACTCCACCCCGACAAAACCGGCCTCGACCAGCATCTGGCCGACATCGTTTTCCTGCCCGCGACCGATTTCAAAGATGACGAAACCGCCGGGCTTTGCCAGATCAAACGCGACACGCGACAAAACGCGATAGGCCGCCAAGCCATCCCCCTCATCGGTCAGGGCAAGACGGGGGTCAAACTTTTGCACCTCTGGCGACAGGGTCGTCATCTCGTCGACTGTAATGTAGGGCGGGTTTGACATCACAAGATCAAACCCCTCGGCCCGGTCTTGATCGTCAAGGGCACTGTCCCAATCCGAGACGCGAAACTCGACGTTTTCTTCAAGCTCAAGCAGCTTGGCATTTTCACGCGCACAGGCGACCGCACCGTCGCTTAGATCAAGTCCGATGCCCGTCGCGCCTGGCAGATCGCCAATCGCCGACAGCAACAAACACCCCGTCCCGGTGCCGAAATCAACAATCCGCGGGGCATCGGCATCCTCAAGGAAATCAATCGCCCATTCGACAAGTGTTTCACTATCCGGGCGGGGCTCAAGCGTTTCGGGTGACAGCTTGAAGGTATGGCGCCAGAAATCACGTTCGCCCAATATTCGACCGACCGGTTCATGCCCGACGCGGCGCGCAATCATGCCCCGAAAGGTTTCCGCCTTGTCATCAGGCACAATATCTTCGGGCCATGCACTGATCCGGCCCCCATCAACACCCGCGGCGCGCGCCAGAAGAATACGTGCATCCATTCGCGGGTTTTCAATACCGGCATCGGTTAAGGCCGCGACGGCCTCAGCCATCAGGCTGCCAAGGGTCGATGGGGTGTCAGAAGACATGATCAGCTTTCAATTTCGGCAAGCTTCTGGGCCTGCTCTTCGGCGATCAGGGCATCAATCATTTCATCAACCGCCGGACCACCGGCAATGAAATCATCCAGGCGATAAAGTGTGAGGTTAATACGATGATCGGACACGCGCCCTTGCGGGAAGTTATAGGTGCGAATGCGTTCCGAACGGTCGCCTGAACCGACCTGTGATTTACGGTCGGCCGCACGCTCGCTGTCCTTGCTTTCGCGTTCCTGATCATAAAGACGCGACATCAGCATCTTCATGGCTTTTTCTTTGTTCTTGTGCTGCGACTTAGCTTCCTGGCTGGCGGCAACCACACCGGTCGGAATATGGGTAATGCGCACCGCACTATCGGTGGTGTTAACGTGCTGACCGCCCGCGCCCTGCGATCGATAGGTATCAATACGCAGATCCTTGGGATCGATCTTGATATCGACTTCTTCGGCCTCTGGCAGAACGGCCACGGTCGCAGCCGAGGTATGAATACGCCCGCCACCTTCGGTCACCGGCACGCGCTGCACGCGATGCACACCACTTTCAAATTTCAGGCGGGCAAACACATCCGTACCCGATACGTTGACGATCACTTCCTTGAAACCGCCAAGGTCGTTTTCGCTGGCGTCCATCTGTTCGAATTTCCAGCCGCGCCCTTCGGCATAACGCTGATACATGCGATACAAATCGGCGGCAAACAGGGCTGCTTCTTCACCGCCAGTACCGGCGCGAATTTCAAGAATGGCGTTCTTGGTGTCGGCTGTGTCTTTCGGGATCAGCATCAGTTTCATCTGACGCTCTGCCTCAGGCAACTTATCCTGAATGTCGTATTTTTCTGCCTCGGCCATTTCGCGCATATCGCGATCGCTTTGCGGATCGGCCAGGATTTCCTCGGCTTCTTCCAGATCGTTCAGAAGCTTTTTATACGCTTCGATCGCCTCGACCACCGGGGCCAGTTCTGCATGTTCGCGCGACAGCTTGGAAAAGCCATCCCCATCAAGCTCTCCGCTTGAAAGAAGCGAATTGAGTTCGTCGAACCGGCGCGTAACGCCTTCGAGTTTCCCAAGGTCCAAACTCACTCTTTATTCTCCTGTTCAGGGTCGCTTGGCACGTCATCGCGGCCAAGCGGCTTGTCTTCAAGTTCAAACAGGCGCGACAACAGTTTCTGGGCCTTGACCCATTCGACGGTGCCCGCACCGTCTGTTGTCGTCGCCAAATCTTTCAATGCCTGTGTCGGCGTATGCAAAAGGCGATTGATCAAAAGCCTTGTCGCCTTTTCCGCGTCCCCGTGACTTTCGGCCAGTGCATCTGCGCGCACCGCTTCAAACCGTTTGCGCAGATCGGCAATTGCCGGCACGGCTGCGCGCTGCGCACGGTCACGCACAAAATTATCAATTTCCGCTTCGATCAACGCCCAGGCCTGATCGGCCTTTTCTTCGCGGCCGCCGCGCCCTTCGGCCGCGATCTTTTCCAGATCCTCGATCCGGTAAAAGAAAACCTCGTCAATCTCGTCGACCTGCGGATCAATATCCCCTGGCACGGCCGTATCGATCATCAGAACCGGGCGGAACCGGCGACGCTTGACCGCCGCCATCGCACGATCCTTGTCGATCATGTAACGCCGCGATCCACCTGCGGTCAGAACAAGGTCGGCCTCGGCCAGAAGCCGGTCCAGATCATCGATTTCCGACCAGTGGCAATCCAGCCTGCGCGCCACCAGACGCGCACGGGCCGCCAAACGATCTGTTACCAGAATGCGGCCGATGCCCCGTTCCGCCAGTGATGCAGCAATCAGTTCCCCCATGTCGCCGGCCCCCGCCAAAAGCAGGGTACAGTCGCCAAGATCGCCATGCAGATCGCGCGCAACCGATTGCGCTGCGGCGGCAATTGATACAGCCCCCTGCCCGATCCCGGTCTGATTACGGACCTTTTTGGCAATGGCATAGGCCGTCTGATAGACCAGTTCCAACTCGCGCCCGACCAGATCATGCTTGCGCGCGATCCGGTGCGCATCCTTGACCTGACCAAATACTTCGGGCTCGCCGATCACCAGACTGTCGAGTGACGCCGCGACGGCAAACATATGGCGAAGCGCATCCCGGCCAGACCGGATGTAAAGCTCGGTCGCAAGCTGATCACGATCCAGATCCGCCCACAGCGACATCAGATCAATCAGGCGTTCACGCCCGCGTTCGGCCTCGGACGCCAAAAGATGAACTTCGGTACGATTGCAGGTTGAAACGACAACCGCCTGACCGAGACGGGCCTGTTCAATGGCTGCCAAAAACTGTGGCAGACGGGCTTCTTCGATGAAAAGACGGTCGCGGGTATCCTCGCTTGAGCGCCGATGATTGGTGCCGATCACCATCAGGCGATCCAGCGGCCAATCCCCGGCATCCTCATGCGAAATCGCGTCCGTCACACCATTCTCACTTTTTGCCGATCACATCAGCCAGTTGATCAAGCGCCACTTCCTGCTGCTCGCCACTGTCAAGGTCACGCAACTGGGCCACCCCCTTGGCAAGTTCATCATCCCCAAGGATAACCGCCTTGCAGGCATTGGCCTTGTCCGCACGTTTCATGCGTTTTTTCATGTTGCCGGAATAACCAAGCTCGACCGCGACACCCGCTTCGCGCAGGGTCTGGGCAAGGGTGCGACATTTGGCCTCGGCAGCGTCACCCATCGGGATCAGTGCCACGGGGCGTGCACCCGCCGGGGCTTCGCCCACCATCAATGCCAGGCGTTCAACACCGGCTGCCCAGCCAACACCGGCCGTCTGCGGACCACCCATGGTCGAAATTAGCCCGTCATACCGGCCACCGGCCATGACAGTACCCTGCGCGCCAAGGGTGTTGGTGGTGAACTCGAAACAGGTGTGGCAGTAATAATCAAGACCACGCACCAGACGCGGGTTGAGTTCATAATTGATGCCGATATCGCCAAGGCCCTCGGTCAGGCCCTTGAAGAATTCCTTGGAATGCTCATTGAGGTATTCGGCAAACAGCGGTGCGTTGGCCACAAGTTCACGATCGCCTTCGTCCTTGGAATCAAGGATACGCAACGGGTTCTTTTCAAGGCGCGAACGGCTGTCTTCCGACAGCTTGTCAAAATGGCCTTTGAAGTAATCAACCAGCACATCGCGATACGCCGCACGGCTTTCCGGGTCACCAAGGGTGTTAAGCTCAAGCGTGATGCTGTCCCAAAGACCAAGGGCCTTCAGGATATGCGCGCCATAGCCGATCATTTCGATATCGCCCGCGACCTGTTCAACGCCAAGCAGTTCGGCACCGATCTGGTGGAACTGGCGCTGACGGCCTTTTTGCGGGCGTTCATAACGGAACATCGGGCCATAATAGCTGACCTTGACCGGTGACATCTGCTGCATACCATTGGAAATATAGGCACGCGCAATACCCGCCGTCCCTTCGGGACGCAGGGTGATCTGTTCGCCGCCGCGATCTTCAAAGGTGTACATTTCCTTGGTGACAACGTCGGACGTGTCGCCAAGGGTGCGTGCAAACACCTCGGTAAATTCGAAGATCGGCGTGGTCATGCGATGGTAGCCATACAACTCGCCGATTTCGCGTGCGGTATTCGCGATGTAATCCTGCAGACGGTTCTGTTCCGGCAGAAGGTCGTGCGTGCCACGGACGGGTTGAAGCGATGCCACTTTGGGTCTCCGATCTAACTTGAATTCCAGATATTTGCGCGAAACATCAATCGGCGCAAACACATGCGAACATGAAAATAGCTTTCCGCCGGTGTGGCGGAAAGCCAAAAGTAGTCAATACTGCCTTGCTATTCCGCCGCGGTTTTCTTGGCGGCTTCTTCGGCTTCGATCTTGGCTGCACGTTCTTCGACCAGTTCGACGATATGGTCGACCATCTTTTCCGTGCTGATATTGTGATCCGGGCGGCCGGAAATATACATCTTGTGGTTCCCACCACCGCCACCGGTAAGACCGATATCTGTCTCACGCGCCTCGCCCGGACCATTGACGATACAGCCAATGATCGACAGCGAAATCGGGGTGGAAATATGGGCAAGGCGCTTTTCAAGCTCTGCCACGGTTTCGACCACGTTAAAGCCCTGACGCGCGCAAGACGGGCAGGAAATGATTTGAACCCCACGGGTCCGCAGACCCAGCGATTTCAGAATATCAAAACCAACATGGATTTCCTCAACCGGGTCGGCAGACAGCGACACACGCAAGGTGTCACCAATACCCGCCCACAGCAGATTGCCCATGCCAATCGAGGACTTTACAGTACCACCACGCAGACCACCGGCCTCAGTGATGCCAAGATGCAGCGGATAGTCGCATGCCTCGGCAAGACCGTAATAGGCGGCAACCGCCAGGAACACATCCGACGCCTTGACCGAGATTTTGAATTCACGGAAATCCTGATCTTCAAGGATTTTGGCATGGTTCAACGCACTTTCGACCATCGCCTCTGGGCATGGTTCGCCGTAACGTTCCAGCAGTTCCTTTTCAAGCGACCCGGCATTCACACCGATACGCATCGAACAGCCATGATCCTTGGCGGCCTTCACAACTTCACGCACACGTTCGGTCGAGCCGATATTGCCCGGGTTGATGCGCAGGCATGCGGCGCCAGCTTCGGCGGCCTCGATCGCGCGTTTGTAATGGAAATGGATGTCGGCCACGATCGGGACATGCACCTGTTTGATGATGTCTTTCAGGGCCGCAGTTGATTCCCGATCCGGGCAGGACACACGAACGATATCCGCACCGGATTCTTCCAGTCGATGGATCTGCGCAACGGTCGCGTTCACATCGGTGGTCAGGGTATTGGTCATCGACTGCACCGAGATCGGTGCATCCCCGCCAACTTCCACGTCACCGACACGGATTTTGCGGCTTTGACGGCGTTCAATATCGCGATATGGGCGGACGCTCATTTCCGGTTCCAAAATGTTCAAGATGTCTTGAGGGAGTATATAGCTTATCAAACGCGGTTTAGAAACCGTTGGCTAACAGATTTTCCGCCAGATTTCGCATAGCTGTCACGAAAAAGGCGACCCGTTCGGATCGCCTTTCGCATTTTGTCTGTTTTCATCGCCCGCAGGCGTTGGCCAAACCTATTGAACGGTTGGTTCTTCTGCCTGGGTCAGATCACCGACATCAAGCGAGAAGTCCGAAATCACCGCGCCATATTCCCCGACCGGCTGGGCTTCGGAACCATCGATGCTATAGGTCAGCGCACCGGCATTGCCGACTTCAAGTTTCAAACCGTCACGATTCGGAACCATATAGGTATCACCGGCTGTCAGCATCCGGGTCAGCAGAACATTGCCATCTGCCTCACGGATACGAACCCAGCTGGTTTCAACCGCCGAAATGGTAACCCGGCTATCAACATTGACCGCCCCAAATACGCGTGCGCCACCGGCCTCGTCAACTTCGGGTGCTGCGGGAACCGATGCAACTTCCGCTGCCGGTGCTGCCGGCGTTTCTGCGGCTGGTGCCTCTGCGACTTCGGCTTCAACCGGTGCCTGTTCTGTGGTGGTTACCACTTCGTTGGCAACGGGTGCAGCTTCCTGCGCCGGGGCTTCGGCAACTTCCTCGGAAACGACAGGTGCTGCTGCCGGTTCTTCGGTTGCTTCTGCGACTTCGGCTACGGGTTCAGATGCGGGTTCTGCGACCGGGGCCTCGGAAACGGTGGTTTCTTCAACCGTTGCTTCCGAGTTGCCGGCACTTTCCGGTGCAGAGGCAACAGGTGCCCCCTGATCGGCAACGATTGGTGCAGGCGTTGTTATTTCTGCCTCGGCGGCCTGTGCATCTGCGGCGTTTTCAAGATTACGCGGCGCTGAATCCTGGCTTGCCGTTGTCGAGTAGCTTGCAAGTCGCTCTGGCAACGGATCAACCAGATCGGCAATGGTTTTGCCCTGGCTCGACAGGTAGTACCATCCGCCATAAGCACCAAGACCAAGCATAACCGCGATTAGCAATACCGCCCCACCGGGTACACGGCTTTCCTGAACGGGTTTTGGGAAGGACAGTTCACTACGCACGGCCGGCGCATTGCTTTCTGCGCGGAAGCGACGTGCGATTTCTGCACCGTCCAGTCCAAGATGTTCGGCGTATGCCTTTACGAAGCCAAGGCCATAAGGACCATTCGGCAATGCCGCATAGTCGCTGCTTTCAATGGCTTCGATGTAAATTTTGCGAATACGAAGCATGCGGCAAACGTCTTCGACTGTTTGCCCCAAACCAACACGGGTCGCCTTCAAAAGGCTCCCGACCTCGGTATAACCACCGATCTGGTCTTTATGTTCGTCCATCACACTGTCATTTGCAGACGAATCCCCGGACAAAGGCCTGAAACGAAGGCGTTCTCGGGTTTCGTCATCCAAATGATCTTCCTTTCGCTTTTTGATCGCCAACTGCGCACCCCCACGTTACGATCTAGCAATAAAACTAGCAGATATCCCCACCAAAAGCGATTGTTTTTAAAGTTTTACACCGTGATCTATTGCGAAAGCCTTAAGACGCGAACGCAATGATCTGGTCGGATTATCCATTATCGTCAGAATATAACTCTCGACTTCAGACTTACACATGCTTCTGACCATTTCCTTGACCGGACCAACAGAGGCAGGCGCCATCGACAAGCGTTTAATTCCCAAACCGATAAGGGCCATCGCCTCAAGCGGACGTCCTGCCATTTCACCACAGATGGTCAGGCGAACGTCCTTTTGATCGCACAATGTCACCAACTGGCGCATGAACGCGAACACACTTGGCGACAGCGTGTCATACCGGCCCTCGATCCTCGGATTGCCGCGGTCAGCAGCAAACATGAACTGCAACAGATCATTCGTCCCAACCGAGAGGAAATCAACCCGTTGCAGCAAGGCCGGAGCCTGCCAGATCAGGGCGGGGACTTCAAGCATGGCTCCGACTTCGACCTTGCGCGGGATAAATCCGCGTACGGCTTCACGTTTGAGCTGCTCGTCAAGAACCGCCTTTGCCTGATCAAATTCAGCAACTTCGGCGATCATCGGGAACATGACATAAAGATCGCGGTCATGCCCGGCCCGGATCAGTGCACGCAACTGATGCACAAGCACCGCCGGACGATCCAGTGTAATCCGGATCGATCGCCAGCCCATCGCCGGATTCTCTTCTGTCATATCCTCCCAATAGGGCAGCAATTTGTCACCGCCCACATCAAGAGTCCTGAAAACCACCGGTCGGCCTTCGGCCTGTTCGAAAATACGATCATAAAGACGGGTCTGATCGGTAATGTCAGGCATGGCGGATCGGACCATGAACGGAATTTCCGTCCGATACAGGCCAATTCCGTCCGCCCCGCTTTCAATCACGTGCGGAACATCAATCAAAAGCCCGGCATTCACATTAAGTGAAATCTCCGCCCCGTCGGTCGTTTCGGCCGGCAGGTCGCGCATCTGGGCGTAAAGCGCTTTTCGCTCTGCCCGGGCGCGCAACGCGCCATCAATCACCGCACGGACGTCTTCGCTTGGTCGAACGAAAAGCTGGCTGTTATCTGAATCGACAATCAGCGGATCACCGGCCTCGACCTTATCAAGCACACCTTTGACCCCGCCCAGAACCGGGATATCAAGGGCGCGTGCAACGATTGCGACGTGCGAGGTATGCGACCCTTCTTCAAGGGCAAGACCGCGCAGACGCGTGTGATCGTAATCAAGAAGTTCTGCCGGGCCGATATTGCGCGCCACCAGAATGATATCATCGGGCAAATCGCCAAAGGCCGGGGATTGGTACTGCCCCGAAAGATGTTGCAGCAATCGGTTGGCCAGATCTTCAAGATCGTGCAACCGTTCGCGCAAATAGGGGTCGGTCACCTGCGCCATGCGCGCACGGGTATCGTCATGCACCTTCTGAACCGCGGCCTCGGCCGTCAGGCCGGTATGCACAGCCTCGGTAATGCGGTTTAGCCAGCCGGTATCCTGGGCAATCATCCGATAGGCTTCAAGGATGTCGCCCGGATCATCGCCTTCATCCATGCCGTTGATGCCTGAAACAGCTTCCAGCATCTTATCAAGATGGTTCTGAAGGCCGTGCATGGCTTCGCGCAGGCGGGTCAGTTCTTCTTCCGGGTCATCAGAAACCATGCGGTCAATGACGATGCGCGGCTCGTGCAAGACGGCAATGCCCTTGCCGATCCCCGGTGCCAGACGCGCCCCGCCCAGACGCAGCGGCAACAACGCGATACCGTCGGCCGGGATCAGTTCCTCGCGGCTGACAAGTTCGCCACCGGCGACCATTTCGGCCAGCACCATGGCGACGTTTTCAAGCGCTTCCTGTTCGTCCTCGGAATACAGGCGTTCGGTCCGGTTCTGCACGGCAAGGACGCCGATAATACGGCCCCCGCGCAGGATCGGCACACCGATCATCGAATGATAGATTTCCTCGCCGGTTTCCGGACGATAGGCAAAGTTCGGATGGCCTTGCGCGTCCTTGAGGTTAAGCGGACGCGCATGGGCGGCGACAAAACCAACAATCCCCTCGCCCACGCGAAGGCGGGTCAAGTGAACCGCTTCCTTGGACAGACCACAGGTCGCAAACAGTTCCAGCACTTCGCCCGCACGCATCACATAGACCGAGCACACCTCTGCCACCATATCAGCAGCGATGATGGTCACGATCTGTCCGAGGCGTTCTTCAGCAGTCCCCGGTCCAGCCATGACGTCGCGCACACGCTTTAGAAGGCGTCGCGGACCTGTGACTGCGGCGGACGGAATGCTCATTTGACTTAGCTGTCTCTCTTAACCAGGGATTGAACGGCCTGTTCGACCAACTCTTCGAGGATTTCGGAAACCGGTTGTTCTTTCTTTACCATACCAACCGACTGTCCTGCCATAACCGATCCGCTTTCGACGTCACCATCGATCACCGCACGGCGCAGGGCACCGGCCCAGAAATGTTCAATTTCAAGCTGTGCAGCGCCTTGGTCAAGTTCGCCTGCGCGGAACTTTTCAATCACGGCACGCTGGGTATTGCGGAATTCTTCGGTGCCCTTGTTGGCAAGCGCGCGTACCGGAATAACCGGGAAACGATCATCAAGCTGCACGGTGGTCACCGCATCGCGCGCACTTGCGCGGATAAAGGCCTTTTTGAAGTCAGGATGCGCAATGCATTCCTCGGCACAAACAAGCCGCGTGCCGATCTGAACACCCGATGCGCCCTGTTCAAGCAAACCGGTAATCGCTTCACCGCGACCAATCCCCCCGGCGCAGAAAACAGGAATGTCGGAAACTTCCGGCAGGATTTCCTGTGCCAGAACCGTCAGCGATACCGGACCAACATGGCCACCAGCTTCGCTGCCCTCGATCACCAGCGCATCAGCACCCGAGCGGATCAGCTTCTTGGCCAGAACCAGTGCCGGGGCAAAGCAGATAACCTTGGCAAATTCCTTGGCCTGCTTGATCGAGTTTGATGACGGCAGGCCGCCAGCCAGAACCACGTGACCAACGCTGTGTTCACGGCACACTTCGATCAGTTCATTGAGCTGCGGGTGCATGGTGATCAGGTTGACGCCAAACGGCTTGCTGGTCATTTCCTTGGTGGCGGCGATTTCAGCCGACAACAGATCCGGGGTCATCGACCCGCAGGCAATCACACCAAAACCACCCGCATTGGAGACCGCCGAAACAAGGTGACGCTCTGAAACCCAGGACATGGCGCCGGCCATAATGGCGTAGTCGGTGCCAAGGAATTCCTTGCCCGACGCCCACAGGTTTTCCAGGCGCGCCCGTGCGGCGTCAATTTTCGGATCACTCATATTCTCTGTACCCCAAAGCAGAAACGCAGGAGACCAGTGGTCTCCTGCCATTTCATTACAAAGGCTGAAACACACTGCTCCAGCTAGTATGTATTATTACAGGTAATTTAACAGCGGCTTAATCGCCAAACTGTTGAACTTACTCGGCATCCAGACCGTATGCCGTGTGCAACGCACGAACGGCAAGTTCGGTATATTCCTCGGCGATCAGAACACTGACCTTGATTTCCGAGGTCGAGATGACCTGAATGTTGATGCCTTTTTCCGCAAGGGTTTCAAACATCTTGCGCGCAACACCGACGTGGGAACGCATACCCACACCAATGATCGACACCTTGGTCACATCAGAGGTGCTAAGCAGTTCCTGATAGGCGATCTTGTCTTTGTTCTTTTCGATCACCTGAAGCGCACGCTGGAATTCACCACGCGGAACGGTAAAGGTCATGTCCGTGCTTTTGCCGTCTTCTGAGACGTTCTGCACGATCATGTCGACATTGATATTGGCATCAGCCAGCGGGCTGAAGATTGAAGCGGCAATACCCGGCTTGTCCGCAACTTTCACCAAGGTGATCTTGGCTTCATCACGGCTATAGGCAATTCCGCTGACGACTTCCTGTTCCACGATCTCGTCCTCGTCTACAACAAGTGTTCCTTCTGCATCACTAAAGGTAGAACGGACCTGCACCCGGACGCGATGGTTCATTGCCATCTCGACAGAACGGGTTTGCAGAACCTTTGCACCAAGAGATGCGAGTTCCAGCATTTCTTCGTAGGTAATCTTTTCGATCTTGCGCGCCTTGGGCACAATGCGCGGATCGGTGGTGTAAACACCATCGACATCGGTATAGATGTCGCAACGATCTGCGTTAAGTGCCGCGGCAAGGGCGACCGCCGACGTATCCGAACCGCCACGCCCAAGTGTGGTGATACGGTTGTCGGGTGCGATCCCCTGGAAACCGGCCACGCAAACGACTTCGCCGCCATTCATGCGCTTATCAAGCTCGGTGGTGTCGATTTCCTTGATGCGGGCCTTGGCATGTGCGCCGTCGGTCTTGATCGGGATCTGCCAGCCAAGCCAGGAACGTGCAGGCACATCCATGCTTTGCAGCGCCATCGCCAGCAAACCGACAGTCACCTGTTCGCCCGACGATACGATCACGTCATATTCACGTGCATCATACATCGGCGAAACTTCCTGCGCCCAGCCAACCAGTTCGTTGGTCTTGCCCGACATGGCGGACACGACAACAGCAACCTGATTGCCGGCATCGACCTCGGATTTCACCCGGCGCGCGACATTCTTGATTTTCTCGACATCGGCGACCGAAGTGCCGCCAAATTTCATGACAATACGGGCCATGAAGTATCCCCGCTATGCTCGCCGTCCATCGGCTGTCCGAACGTGACGGCATGTGATCCGGTCCCGGCCCAGGTAAGCATGCCGAATTTGCGGCGCTTCCCCTGATCCAAGCGGCGTAATCAATACTGCCATAATCCCTGCGAAACAAGCGTCAAGGATGCCGATAAATTGCGTGAGAGCAATTTTTTTGACCTGATAATGTCCCAAACCGTCCGAATGCGGCAAATTGCGTCGCATATCATGCGAAAATTACCCAGTAACCCTGATGATATGCATCACCTGAACATGGCTGCCTTGCTTTGAATTTCTGCCAGATCCCCGTCATCGCACCGTCATTTGACAGGTGAGTATTGCCTTGCCGTGCGCGCACGCGTAAACAGGGCGTCATACAGCAACGTTGTTTTACGCCTTCGGAGCCACACCATGTCGGACGCATCCGCCCCCACCAGCCGCACCGCCAATGCCGATGAAATCGCACGTTTTTCTGCGATGTCGGAAAAATGGTGGGATCCAAATGGTGTGATGAAGCCGCTGCACAAGTTCAATCCGGTACGCCTGCAAATCCTGCGCGACAATATCTGTGCGCATCTTGGCCGCGATCCGGAAACGATAGAGCCGCTTAAAGACATCGAAATCATCGATATCGGCTGTGGTGCTGGCCTTCTGTCCGAGCCGCTTGCGCGCATGGGGGCAAAAATGACCTCGATTGACGCCTCAGAAAGCAATATCGAAGTCGCCAAAATCCATGCCGCACAATCCGGCCTTGAAATCGACTATCGCTGCGCAACACCGGAAATGCTGGCCGATGAGGGCAAGCAGTTTGATATCGTTTTGAACATGGAAGTCATCGAACACGTCGATGACCCGCAATTCTTCATGCAGGCCTGTGCATCGGTGCTCAAACCGGGTGGCTTGATGTTTGTCGCCACACTGAACCGCACGATCAAATCACTGGCACTGGCCAAAATCGGCGCGGAATATGTTTTGCGCTGGCTGCCTGCGGGCACCCATGACTGGCGCAAGTTTGTCAAACCATCGGAAATGTCGGGCTATCTGCGTGGTGCGGGTCTGGACCTTCAAGATATCACCGGGGTGGCTTACAACCCGTTCAACGACACATGGTCGCCTGCCCCGCGTGATCTTGATGTGAATTATATGGTGATTGCCCGAAAGCCTGACTGATCTTCTTGGATCACGTCAGTTCTTTTTGGTTCCGTCATCCCACGGCAACGCCATGACATCGATGCCTTCATCGACCAGTTCGGCGGTTTCCTTGAGCGAAGCCTGACCATAGATGCCGCGCTTTTCGGTTTCGCCATAATGGATTTTGCGGGCTTCGTCGGCAAACTTGTTGCCGACATTTTCGCAATTGCTTTCGACCTGTTTGCGAATTTCGGCAATTGCGGCCTGGGTCGCTTCGGCGATTGCCTTTTGCTGTTGTTTTTCCGCGGCGACTTCTTTTTGCCGTGACGTGCGCAAACGCGGCGCCATCAGGGCCTTGCCAACATTTGATGTTCCACACACCGGGCAGGACAAATCCCCGCTGGCGGCCTGCGCGTCATATGTTGCGCCGTCCTTGAACCAACCTTCGAATTCGTGATCATGTTCGCATTTAAGCTGAAATAGAATCATGATGGTACGTGTATAAGCCAAACCAGTAGCAAAACGATAACACTATCAGATACAGATCATATGGCGCGCATTGGCGGGGATCGCCAGCCTGCGGGCGCCACACTCAATAACCAAGATTTACAAAAATGTCATCCCAATTGCCATCAAGCTGGGTCACACAGAACTGTCCCGCACCACACCCTACCCGCAATCGCGCGCTTGATCTTGCGTGCGGCAAGGGACGGCACAGCTTCTGGCTGGCGGATCAGGGTTGGCAGGTGACGGCAATTGATCGCGATCTTTCGCAGACCGATACCGATACGAACCAGGCGATCACTTGGATCGAAGCGGATCTTGAAACCGGTCACTGGCCGTTGGACGATCAACAGTTCGATCTGATCGTTGTTGCCAATTACTTGCATCGGCCGCTGTTTGAATATCTGCGCAACGCCGTCCGACCGGGCGGCACCCTGATTTATGAAACCTTTATGGTCGGGAACGAAGCATATGGCCGTCCGCGATCACCGGATTTCCTGCTGCGCACCGATGAACTGGCAGACACATTTGCCGACTGGACGATCATCGCCCAGCAACAAGGCCCGATCAGAGCGAAACCGGGTGATGAAATTACAGCGATAAAACAATCTATTGTGGCGCAGAAGCCTGAATAAGGCGGATCAGCTGAACGGCATGGATGATTGAAACAAATCCGTAACATACTGTTTTTGCAAAAAGAAACACAACTTTCACAATTAAAATGTGTCGTTTCTGGCATCTTCCCTGCTGCTGTTTCAGGCATAGGCGTTAAGAGAGAAAAGCCATGAACGATAAATACGAAATCATCGAAGATAGCGACGATATCCCGTCCAACCCGACCAACAATCCGTGCATCGACGATCTGATCAATGCACGCTTTTCCCGCCGCGGCTTTTTCAAAGGCCTGATGGCGACGTCGGCTGTTGTGGGCGCAGGCATTGCGACCAGAGGCGTTGCCAAGGCGCAGTCGCCATCCACCCTGACCTTCAAATCCATCCCGCAGAAAATCACCGAAACCCATGCTGTTGCTGACGGTTACGACGCAAGTGTGCTGATCCGTTGGGGCGACAAGGTTGTTGCCGATGCACCGGCATTCGTTCCGGGTCAGGTCGATGCCAACGCGCAGAACAAGCAGTTCGGTTATAACTGCGACTATGTCGGCTATATGCCGCTTCCGGTTGGTTCGCAGAATTCCGACCATGGTCTGCTGTGCGTCAGCCACGAATACACCAATGCCGAACTGATGTGGTCGGGCCTCAAGGACGCGATGGATGCATCCGAAGAACAGGCACTCCATGAAATCGCGGCCCACGGTCATTCGGTCATCGAAGTCAAGAAAACCGGTGGCAAATGGCAGGTTGTTGACGGGTCCGATTATGCGCGCCGCATCTCCCCGATCGACACCGAAATGCAGATTACCGGTCCGGCTGCTGGTCATGACCGCCTTAAAACCAATACCGATCCGACCGGCACCCGTGTTATCGGGACGCTGAACAACTGTGCGGGTGGCAAAACCCCGTGGGGTACGGTTCTGATCGCCGAAGAAAACTTCAACGGTTACTTTGGCGGCGATATCGCCAAAACCAGCGAAGAACGCAACTACAAGCGTCTGGGCATCAGCCAGGACAGCTGGTACTCGTGGGTTAAATATTTCGACCGCTTCAATGTTGAAAAAGACCCGAACGAGCCGAACAAATTTGGCTGGATGGTTGAAATCGATCCGTACGATCCGACCTCGATGCCGAAAAAGCGCACCGCCCTTGGCCGCTTCAAGCACGAAGGTGCTACGGTCATCATCAACAAGGACAACTCCGTTGTTGCCTATTCCGGTGATGATCAGCGTTTTGACTATCTCTACAAATTCATTGCGGCAAACAAATACAATCCGAATGATCGCGCCGCGAACATGGACCTTCTGGAAAACGGCACCCTGTTTGTCGCCCAGTTCCACGAAGATGGCAGCCTTGACTGGATGCCGCTGATCTTCGGTGAAGGCCCGCTGACCGCTGAAAACGACTTCCACAGCCAGGCTGATGTTCTGATCGAAGCACGCCGTGCGGCCGACCTTCTGGGCGCAACCCAGATGGACCGCCCGGAAGACGTCGAACCGAACCCGGTCAACGGCAAGGTCTATGTCATGCTGACCAACAACTCCAAGCGCAAGGAAGGCAACGCAGCAAACCCGCGTGCGGCCAACCCGCATGGTCACGTGCTGGAACTTACCCCTCCGGGTGGCCGCGGCAAGGATGCCGATCACACCGCTTCGCGCTTTACCTGGGACATCATGATTGCTGCTGGCAACCCGGCGGTTGCCGATGACAAGGCGGTTTACCATCCGGCAGCAGAATCTTGGGTTTCCTGCCCGGACAACATGGCAATCGACCATCGTGGTCGCCTGTGGATTTCCACCGACGGCGCACCGAAGTCCGACATTCCTGATGGCATGCACGCCACCGATGTCGATGGTCCGGGCCGTGCGCTGACCAAATTCTTCTTTGCGTGCCCGGTTGGTGCGGAAATGTGTGGTCCGGAATTCACCCCGGATGGAAAGACGCTGTTCCTTGCTGTTCAGCACCCGGCAGACGGTTCGTCCTATGACGCGCCAAGCACCCGCTGGCCGGACTTCCAGGCAGCAATGCCGCCGCGTCCGTCGGTTGTGGCTGTGACCAAAAATGACGGCGGTGAAATCGCGGGCTAACCGCCTGCTTCACTGTCCTCTAATGCAAAACGCACCGGCCAGTTTGCCGGTGCGTTTTTGTTTGTCTGCGCGTCACCCATATTACTTGATCGGGGCTGCCATATCATAGGTGCCGTCATTATCTGAAATTGCCATCCAGCTTTTGTCCGACGCGGACTTGCTTTCAAGATCGGTCCAGTTGCCTTTGGCGACACTGATATTGCCTGAAATATCCTCGTTCCAGAAACCAACTACGGCCGGCGTGATATTCAGATAAAGTTTCCCGTCGACAATCCGCCACAGGTTCGGATTGGCCGGCACTTTGCCGCCCTTTACAACCCCGTATGCACAATGCCCATCAAAGGCCGGGGCGTATTTCGCCGGATCGGCCAGAAACATGTCGCGGTTTTCCTCGGACGCAAATGCCCAGGTCGCACCATTATATTCGGCGGTGATGTCTGCCCGGCCCGGAACGGCATGGGGCTGCATCATACCGACATCCTTTTGCGGCAAGTTGAAATAGGCCACCGCGTCATAACCGCTGATCGCAAAGCCGGTTTCATCGACATATTGCTCGCCGGCAAGGGCGGCACCCGACAGGCCAAAAACAAATGCCGTACCGATCAAAAACTTTTTGAACATCATCCCTGTTCCTCCGTTTGAAAATCCCTGATGAACCGAGTTTGCCCGGGAAGGGCTTCAAAGCGAAATGACGTTGCGACACTGTTTCGTGAGATCGCGTGAACCTATGAAAAACCGGTCTGTGCTTCCTATATCAAACAAAGAGAATTACCCCTTGACCTCAACTATAGTTGAGGAATTACCAAGAAGGGAAATCGGAAAACAGACATACCAAAACAAGGATAAGCCATGACTGCTGCATTTCTCGAACACGTGAATTTTACGGTCGCCGATCCGGCGAAAACCGCCCGGAACCTGCATAACTGGTTTGGCTGGCACACCCGCTGGCACGGGGAGGCCATCCATGGCGGGCTGTCCTATCATGTTGGCAATGACACAAGCTATGTCGCGATCTATGCCCATGGCACGCCAAAGGACGGCCAAGATAACTCCTATGCCACCATTGGTGGGCTGAACCATATCGGGATTGTCGTCGATGACCTTGATGCGACCGAGGCAAAGATCAAGGCCGACGGCATCGAAACCTTCAACCATGCCGATTACGAACCCGGTCGCCGGTTCTATTTCCGTGATGAAAACAACATCGAATTCGAAGTGGTCAGTTACGCCTGACCACTTCGGTCAAAGATCGATTAGCAGGGTTCATATTCCCGATCATTGCCAAGCGATGGCACCATCCGGCGAATTTCATCAACGCGCGTCAGATCAATCTCGGCGGTGATGAAACCCGGATCGGTGCCACCATCGGCCAAGACCTGCCCCCACGGATCAATGATCAGGGAATGACCAAATGTCTGGCGGTCGCCCGGATGATCACCGCACTGGGCGGCTGCAATCACAAAGCATCCGTTTTCAATCGCACGCGCCTTCAAAAGGGTATGCCAGTGCGCCTGCCCGGTGGTGCGGGTAAAGGCCGCCGGGATGCTGAGGATCTTTGCCCCTGCCTTGGCGTAATCGCGAAACAGATGTGGGAACCGCACGTCATAGCAGATCGATATCCCTACCTTGCCAAAATCGGTGTCAGCCAGTCGGGTCGCATTGCCGGGACGGAACGTTTTGCTTTCGCGGTAACTTTCTCCATTGGCCAGATCGACGTCAAACATGTGGATCTTGTCATAGGACGTGATGACCTTGCCATCCGGACCAATCACGAAACACCGGTTCGCAACGCGATCTTCATCCGGCACTTTGACATGCAGCGATCCGACAATCAGCGTCGATCTCAGTTCTTCGGCCAGGTCGCAAAAGAAAACCAGACCGGGATGCTCATTCTCGGGAAAGGCAGCGGCACGGACATTTTCGCCGCCAAACGACATCATCGACACGTTTTCAGGAAAGGCGATCAATCTGGCCCCGGCAGCATGGGCATCGCGGGCATAGGTTGCTGCGCGCGCAAGGTTATCAGACATCACATCGCGTGAATTGACCTGCACGCAGGCCGCAATGAAACGGGTCATGACGCAGTCTCCTTTTTATCATTATCCGTCTTCATGATGCGGCTCATCCCAGCCTGCCGCAATAGATAATTGGGATAGCGCAGCGGCGAACAAGGCCCGCAAAAAGACCTGCGCCTAAGCGCACACATTGCGCATTTCCGCATCAACAACCGACATCACGCACATCCCAAATTCAGTCTTTTCATCCCCGAAATTAGTGTATACAGTATTCCGTACACCTAACGAGGATCGAAGATGGAACCTCTTTCCGGCCGAAAAAGTCTGACTGACGAAGTGCATGACCGCCTGGTTGATGCCTTGTGTTCCGGTGCTCTCCCTCCCGGGACACCTTTGCGTCAGGAAGCTATTGCCGAGGAACTCAATGTCTCGCGGCAACCAGTGTTGCAAGCTCTGGGGTTGCTGCGTCGTGACGGGCTGGTTGAACCGATGGGACGGCGCGGATATCGCGTTGCGCCTGTCGACAGCGACCTTGTCCGTCACGTTTATGACCTGAGAGAAGCATTTGACGGGCTTGCAGCTCGTCTCGCTGCTGAAACCAAGGCACCGGATCGGGAATCGGCTTTGCGGGCTGCCATTATACAGGGACACCACGCTCTGGGCAGCGGCGACACCGCAAACCTTGTTGCAGCCGACGTCGCATTCCATCAAACGATCTACCGTTTGTCGGGTAACCCCCTGTTGCCCGAAGCATCAGCCGCAGTCTGGCTTCAGATCAGACGCGTGATGCATGCCTACCTGCAGATCGGGTACCCCCGTGATCCGATCTGGACGGAACATCAGGCCATCGCCGATGCAATCTGTGTCGGCGATGGTCCTCTTGCCGAAAAACTGGCGCGCGATCATGGGCGCAATGCACGTGATCGCCTGATTTCCCGAATGGAAAAGCCAAGCTGACCTTCCCCTCGCTGCCACCAACAGCCCGCCTTTTCGTCGCCCTTCGCACCACCATTCCCCATCGACTTCAAAAAATCTGCCAATGACCCGTCCGCGTCGCCAAAGGCAGAACCATATAAGAACGACAAGTTTCCTGTCTGGGAGGAACGCCAATGAACCTTGATACAAAGCTCCACAAACGGGCTGATGAAGGCAATCCCGTCCGGGTTGGCATCATCGGTGCCGGCAAGTTCGGGTCGATGTTTTTAAGTCAGGCCGGCCATCATCCGGGCTATCACGTTCTGGGTATTGCCGATCTTAGCATTGATCGTACCAAGGCCGCCCTGCGCCGTGTCGGATGGTCTGATGACCAGTTCACCGCAAAGGATGCTGCATCGGCCTATCGCGACGGCACCACATGGCTGACCGAGGATGCCGATGCCCTGATTGCCGCCGACGGGCTTGAAGTCATCATTGATGCCACCGGAAGCCCCGCCGCCGGTTTACGCTTTGCGCTTAAGGCCATCGAACATGGCCGTCACATCGTCATGGTCAATGTCGAGGCCGATGTACTTGCCGGTCCTCTGCTTGCCAAACGCGCAGAGGCCGCCGGACTTGTCTATTCCATGGCCTATGGCGATCAACCGGCGCTGATTTCGGAAATGGTCGATTGGGCGCGCGCGATTGGCCTGCCGGTAACGTGTGCTGGCAAGGGCACCAAATATCTTCCGATCTATCACCATGTCACGCCCGATGATGTCTGGCATCACTATGGCCTGACACCGGAACAGGCACAGGCGGGCGGCATGAACCCGCAAATTTTCAACAGCTTCCTGGATGGTACCAAATCGGCCATCGAAATGGCGGCCGTGTCCAATGCCTGTGATCTTGTACCACAGGATTGCGGATTGCAGTTCCCGGCCTGTGGCGTTGACGATTTGCCCCGCCTGCTTTGCCCGCGTGAAAGTGGTGGCATATTGGATCGCAAAGGCACGGTCGAGGTGGTTTCAAGCCTTGAACGCGACACCCGCCCGGTGTTCCGCGATCTGCGCTGGGGCGTTTATGTGACCTTTGAGGCCCCCAGCGACTATGTCGCGCGCTGCTTTAACGAATATGGCCTTCTGACCGATCCAAGCGGACAATATTCGACCATGTATAAGCCCTATCACCTGATCGGGTTGGAACTTGGCATTTCGGTGGCCTCAGCCGCCCTGCGCGGCGAAGCCACCGGCACATCACGCGCCTGGTCGGGCGATGCGGTTGCCACCGCCAAGCGCGATCTTAAACCCGGCGAAATGCTGGATGGCGAAGGCGGCTATACGGTTTACGGCAAACTGATGCCTGCCCTGACGTCAAAGTCGCGCAATGCCCTTCCGATCGGGCTTGCGCACCATTTGAAAATCAAACGACCTGTTGCCATGGATCAAACCCTGACCTGGGATGATGTCGAATTTGATGCCAAGGACCCGGCGATTGCTTTCCGCAAGGAAATGGAAGCTACATTCGGCTAGACCGCAATCATCAGACAAATAAAAACCCCGGCCAAACTGGCCGGGGTTTTGTACGACTATTGCCGTTGATCAGCCAATTGGCGATCACGCAGACAGCTTGGCTTCGAGCTTATCAGCTGCTTCCAGCGCCATCAGCTCGTCACAGCCGCCAATATGTTCGTCATTGATGAAAATCTGCGGCACGGTATGACGGCCATTGGCACGGTCCATCATTTCCTTTTTACGACGCGGTTCCATCATCACATCGATCAGCTGGTATTTCGCACCCTTTTCCTCAAGCAGCTTGCGCGCACGCTTGCAATACGGGCACCATTCGGTGGCATAGACTTCAACTTTTGCCATGAGGCAGTCATCCTTTCTTTGGCAACCGATCATCGCGAATGCCCCGGATTATCGGGTCCACTGCGTCTGATACGGTGCGGAATTTCAGTCAGATGACGGCTATATAACAGAAATCTTGCAGCGCGTCATCGCACGACACGTGCAACCGTGATCACAGATACGTGCATAACGCCTGATTGCTTTAACGCCCGAACACAGGCGTTGGCCGTTGCCCCGGTGGTCAGAACATCGTCAACCAAAACAACCCGCGCCCCGACAAGATTGCGTTTCTCAGCGCGCGCTTCATCGACAACAAATGCCCCGCCAACTTCGCGTTTGCGCGAAGACGGGCCAAGCCCGCCAAGGCTTCTTGTATTGCGCTGACGGGCCAAAACCAGCCCATCCCAAGGCACGCCTGTCATCTGCGAAAGCTTTGCCGCCAAAAGGCCCGACTGGTTATAGCGCCGTTTCAAAAGCCGTCTTCGATGCAACGGCACCGGCACGATCAGATCAGCCTGATCCCAGATCCCCCTGCCCGCCTGATAGACCCAGCGCGCAAGAAGTGGTGTCAGGTCACCCCTATCCGCATGTTTGAACCGCAACAGGTATTCGCGGCTGTGATCATCATACACCAGTGCCGCCCGTGCTTGATCAAAGGCCGGTTTCTTTTGCAGGCAATTGCCACACAAAATCTGTCCGCTTTCATCAGGATCACCCCCGATGTTACCGCTATCATCAAGTTCGAATGGATAGCCGCAGCAGGCACATTGCGGGGCCGTGATAAACCTTAAACCCGCCCAACACTCGGCACAGACCGCATGGGTGGTATCGGTCACATCGCCACAGCCCCCGCAACGCGGTGGTAAAATGGCGTTAACGCCCATGGTTGCGATGGTGCGGACCCATTCGATCATCTGCGATGCTATCCACGATCACCTTAAGGAACGGCAGCATAACACACGCAGGGATTGAATTAGCCAAAATCAAATAACGGATTTTTCCGCAAGGTATCCGCCGCCAGATCAATAAAGGCCCGGACCTTTGCCGGGGCATGGCGGCCCTCGGGATGGACCAGATGGATTGGCACCGGATCGGGATCATATTCACCAAGCACGGCCACCAATCGCCCATTCGCAAGATAGGGGGCCGCCTGATAGGACAGCATGCGCACAGTCCCCCAACCATCAAGGGCCGCATTGCGCGCTGCCTCAATCGAATTGGTTTGCCATCGGGCATCCGGGGAAAAGCCGATCTTGCGCCCGCCGTCCGGGGATCTGAATTGCCAATCAAGCCGTGCGGAGGATCCGGTGGTGGCAATGAGGCGATGAGCGGCAAGATCAGCGGGTGTTTGTGGCGTTCCAAATCTCGCAATGTAATGCGGTGAAGCGCAAAGGATCTGGCTGACCTGCCCGACCCGCACGGCCGTTAATGATGAGTCGGCAAGATCACCGATGCGCACCGCAAGGTCGATGCCTTCCTCGACAATATTGACGATGCGATCAAACAGCAGCAGCCGCGCGTGCATGTCGGGATATTCATCCAGATACGCGCCAACAATCGGGGCGACATGCATCTGGCCGAACTGAACCGGGGCGGTGATGGTCAACATCCCGCTTGGTTTGGCATAGGCCCCACCGGCGGCGGCCTCGACCTCTTTAAGGTCGGCCAGCAACCTTTTGCAGTCTGCATAATACCGTGCACCGGCCTCTGTCACCGTGACCGACCGGGTTGTGCGCGTCAGAAGGCGTGCGCCTGTCACATCCTCCAGATACGCGACCGCGCGGGTGACCGCAGGCGGACTTTGACGCAACGCGCGGGCAGCAGCGGCGAAGCTGCGCGCCTCGACCACATGCACAAACACATTCATCGCTTCGAAACGGTCCATCTTGCGCCCCGTGATTATTCCACTTCTCGGAATACTAAATTTCCAATAAACGGAATTCCATCATTAAATAGAAATAATCACAATATCCTCCGTTTTCGCCCCATGCGAACCAGTAACTCGGAGGATGTTTCATGAAATTGCATTATTTCGCGCTGTCGGGACACGCCCATCGCGCCCACCTTTTCCTTAGCCTGCTTGGCATTGATCACGAACTGGTTCATGTCGACATGGTCAATGGCGAACACAAGTCCCCGGAATTCCTTGAACTGAACCCGTTCGGGCAGGTCCCCGTGCTTGAAGATGGTGACGTTGTCATCGCGGATTCCATCGCAATCATGGTCTATGCCGCCAAAAAGGTCGGTGCGACCAACTGGCTCCCCGAAGATGCAGCCGATCTGGCACAGGTTCAGCGCTGGCTTTCGGTTGCAGCGGGTGAAATTGCCTACGGGCCGTGTGCAGCACGTCTGTTGACGTTGTTTGGCGCCAAGTTTGATGCAAACGATGTCATTGCCCGTGCGCATGGCGTGCTAAAACTGATCGATGATCGCCTGTCAAACCGCGACTGGATTGCGCTTGATCATCCGACCGCCGCCGATATCGCGCTTTACAGCTATATCGCCAACGCCCCCGAAGGCAATGTCGCGCTTGATCCCTACACGCATGTCCTTGCATGGCTGAAACGTATTGAAGCACTGCCGGGCTTTGTGCCCTTTGAAACGTCGTCGGTCGGTCTTCGGGCGGCTTCGTGATGATATGGGCCGGTCATTGATCCCTGCGCGTAACGCGCAAGAACTTCAAGCGCACCGGCCCCACCGGATTTGCCCCGCCTCGACACCGTCTTTCCACTGGACAGGAGCACGAGATGAACACGGCCAACAGTACGACATCCACGCCAGTGATGCCCCCCAAAGACAGTGAGGCCTGGCACCAAGGTGAAATCGAGATGCAGGAACGCGTCGGTGTTCGCCAACAAATGGCGGATGTCGGGAAACGTGTTCTGCGTGATCACCTGATCGATCAACATCGCCAGTTTTATCCGCAACTACCCTTTGCCGTGTTCGGAACTGTCGACGAGAACGATGATGTCTGGGCAACATTGCGCGCCAATCATCCCGGATTCCTGTCGGCATCTGATCCCTATCACCTGTCCGTCAATTTGCCGCGCGACGCCGATGACCCTGCCGATGCCGGGATGGGCGACGGCAAACCGATTGGCATGATCGGCATCGAATTGCATACGCGTCGCCGCAACCGGTTGAATGGACGCATTACCGCACAGACCGATACGAATTTTGACATTCGGGTCGGGCACAGTTTTGGCAACTGCCCGCAATATATCCGCCTGCGCGATTTCGAATTCGTCCGCGACCCGATGTCTGCACCGACATCCAAACCCGAAATATCCCGCGAACTTGATGATCGGGCGCGAGCGCTGATTGCTAAGGCCGATACCTTTTTCGTTGCGACCTATGTTGATCGTGACGGCGGGCATCGCGAAGTTGATGCATCTCATCGTGGTGGCAAGCCCGGCTTTGTCCATGTTGATACTGATGGCACGCTGACAATTCCTGATTTCGCCGGAAACCAGTTTTTCAATACGCTGGGCAATATCCTGTGCAATCCCAAGGCCGGTCTAATCTTTACCGATTTTGCGACCGGTGATGTCCTGCAAATTACCGGTGACGCTGAAGTCATCACCGAAGGTCCGGAAATCGGTGCCTTCAAGGGTGCTGAACGGCTGTGGCGTGTTTTCCCGCGCAAAACAGTCTGGCGGGCATCAGCATTGCCAATTCGCTGGCGCCCGCAGGAAGAAGGCATGTCCCCCAACAGCCTTCTGACCGGGGATTGGGAAAGTGCCGAGAAGAAGCTCGCCGCGATGAGCGGCGCGCAACAATGGCGCTCGTTCAAAGTGGTTCGGATTACAGAAGAAAACGATCTGATCAAATCCTTCCACCTCGAACCGGCTGATCAGGGTGGCATGATGTCATTCAACCCCGGTCAGCATTTGCCAATCCGCGTGAACGTGGCGGGCCATGACAAACCGTTGATCCGAACCTATACACTTTCAAGCGCACCGTCAGATGCGCACTATCGCATCAGTGTCAAACGCGAAGGCGTCGTATCCGCCCATCTTCATGACAACCTGAATGTTGGCGATACCCTTGAGGCACGCGCCCCTGCTGGTGATTTTTCCCTGCTGCCGGATATCAAACGGCCGATGGCATTAATCGCAGGCGGGATTGGTATCACGCCGATGATGTCGATGATGCGCCATGCGGTTTACGAGGGGTTGCGCACACGCAATTTCCGCCAGATCTGGCTGTTTTATGCCGCACGGAGCATTGTTGACCGTGCCTTTGATGCGGAAATTGTCGAACTGGTCAAAGCCGCCCAGGGCAACATCCGTATCATCCGGGTTCTTGGTGATCCCGATGGCGCGACACCGCGCAAGGATTACGAAGCATCGGGTTATATCGACATGAACCTGTTGCGGGCCGTTTTGCCGTTTGATGATTTTGACTTCTACCTGTGCGGCCCGCCGCCCTTCATGCAAGGCCTTTATGACGGGCTGCGCGGGCTTAACATCGCCGACAAGCGCATTCACGCAGAAGCATTTGGCCCCGCGTCATTAACCCGCAGTCGGGATAGCGATGACGACGTTCCCGAACTGCCCCGCGCAAGCCGCAAGCCGACCAAGGTCGAATTTGCCCAATCAAACCAGTCGGTCGTCTGGCAACCGGATGCAAACAAGACGTTGCTCGAACTGGCCGAAGATGCCGGTCTCACGCCTGAGGCAAGTTGTAGGGGTGGGAATTGCGGCACATGTCGCACCAAAATCACCCAGGGCAGGGTTACCTATAAAAACCGGCCCAGCGCAAAAGTCGGCGCAGACGAAGCCTTGATCTGTTGTGCTGTCCCTGCCGAACCGGAAGATGGCGAACCAACACCGCTGGTTCTGTCGATATAGGCTGAATGGATTTCTGGTTCTTCGATTGCAAGGGCGGGATCAAAGCTCTATCTAGATCGTAACTTTTACAACGATTTTAGCCGGAGCTTCCCGCCCCATGGCCGATCCGATCACCGTCTTTGATCGAGACATCCTGAAACTGCGCCGCGACCGTGCGGCAACCAAGGCACAGGATTATAATTTCCTGTTTGCTGAAACCGCCGAACGCCTTGCCGATCGCCTTGATGATACCACGCGCACATTTCCGCTGGCGGTCGATCTTGGCTGCCATAGTGGTGAATTGGGCCAGATCATTGGCACCCGCGGCGGCATCGAAACGCTGTATCAAAGCGACATTTCGCGGGGCTATGCCAAGGCGGCACAGGCCAATAACGGCAAAGGCACGCTGATCGCGGACGAGGAATTCCTGCCCTTTGCCGAAGGATCGCTTGATCTGATCCTGTCCAACCTGTCGCTTCACTGGGTCAATGATCTGCCCGGCATGTTGCTTCAGGCACGCCGCGCCCTGAAACCCGACGGGTTGTTTCTGGCCTGCTTGCTTGGGGGTGAGACGCTCAAGGACTTGCGCGAAGCCCTGATGACGGCGGAGGCCGAGGAAGAAGGCGGCGTATCCCCGCGTGTATCACCGTTTGTCGACGTCAAGGATGCCGGGGCACTTTTACAGCGCAGTGGCTTTGCCCTGCCGGTGGTCGATGCCGATGACATCTATATCGACTACCCGGACGCGCTGAAACTGATGCGCGATCTTTCGGGGATGGGCGAAAGCAACCTGATTGCCAAACGATCCAAAAAGTTCACCAAACGCAGCACGCTTGCGCGGGCAGCGGCGATTTATCACGAACGCCATGCGCGTACTGATGGCCGCATCCATGCCAAGTTTCAGGTGATCTATCTGACCGCCTGGGCCCCGGATGAAAGCCAACCCAAACCGCTGCGCCGTGGAACGGGTCGGGTCAGCCTGGTTGATTTCCTCGGTGATGATGCGAAAAAGCAATAAAGCCGGATCAAGCCGGGATCACTTCCCGGTTAAGACCATGTCGCGGATTTTGGTCGCCTTTTCAAAGTGATCAAGCTCGAGGGCTTTGATCCACCAGGTGGCGGCCTCCATCAATGTGTCCGGGTCATCATTGCGATTGGCAAAGAACGCATAGAAGGACAGGCCGACTTCCGGTCCCTTCTGCGCGATTTTCTTGTCGCAAACAGCAATGATTTTATCGCGCAGGCTTTGACGCATGATGGCTCCGTGAAAGGGTTGTGACTGCAAAGGGTTGATGTATGACCTGTTTGCCGCGAAATTGGCAGTCTGATAACGCCCGTCACATGACAGTTTCTGTCAGGATAGAATTTCCGAAAGGTCGATATGCAACTCCCCCAGCCCCTGATCCACGGCAAGCTGATCAAACGTTACAAACGGTTTCTCGCCGATGTCGAACTTGATAATGGCGAAGTGATCACGGCCCATTGCGCCAATCCGGGCGGGATGATCGGGCTCAAGGAGCCGGGCATTGATGTCTGGCTGTCGCAATCAGACAATCCGAAACGCAAACTGAAATACAGTTGGGAGCTTTGCCAGATCGGCGATGCGTGGATCGGCATCAATACCGCGCACCCGAATGCCATTGTCGAAGAGGCAATCCTTGCCCAGAAAATTCCCGAACTGGCGGGCTATGAAAGCCTGAAACGCGAGGTCAAATACGGCAAGAATTCGCGGATCGACATTTTGCTGTCTGATCCCGACCGCGGCCTTTGTTATGTCGAGGTCAAAAACGTCCACCTCAAACGCGATGAAGATGTTCCGGGCCTTGCCGAATTCCCCGATGCCGTCACCGCACGCGGCGCAAAGCATCTGGATGAAATGGCCGATATGGTTGCCGAGGGCCACCGGGCGGTGATCTTTTACCTGATACAACGCACCGATTGTGATCGTTTCACCCTGGCGACCGACATCGACCCGCATTACGGCGAACGGTTCAAGGCAGCACGAAACAGCGGGGTTGAGGCCATTGCCTATGATTGCGCAATTGATACCAGTGCAGTCACTGTGCGAAACGCGCTTCCGATTACCGGATTATAAGCGCACAGCCAAGCATCCAAGCCCGCGCATATCAGCCAATCCTTGCCAATTATGGCGTCTGGCTTTATGTCATTGGGCTATAAAACAGATACATACCTAGCCGAGTTTAAGGAGATTTTCGGGTGGCGAACGGAACAGTTAAAATTCACGGCCCCGAAGCATTTGAAGGCATGCGCGCCGCTGGCAAGCTGGCAGCTGAAGTGCTTGATATGATTACCCCGCACGTGGTTCCGGGTGTCACGACGGGCGAACTCGATCGCCTGTGTGATGAATATATCCGCGATCATAATGCGATCTCGGCCTGCCTTGGCTATCGCGGTTTTCCGAAATCGACCTGCACGTCGATCAACCATGTCGTCTGCCATGGTATTCCGGGTGACAAGAAACTCGCCAATGGCGACATCATGAACATTGATGTCACGGTTATCCTTGATGGCTGGTATGGCGATACATCGCGCATGTATATTGCCGGCACACCAAAAGTCATGGCCCAGCGTCTTGTCGATGTGACCTATGAGGCGCTTTGGCGCGGCATCAAAGCCGTCAAACCGGGGGCAACCCTTGGCGATATCGGCCATGCCATTCAGTCCTATGCCGAAAGCGAGCGTTTTTCGGTGGTGCGTGATTTCTGTGGTCACGGGCTTGGTCAGGTGTTCCATGATGCGCCAAATATCCTGCATTACGGCAAACCGGGCGAAGGTCTGGTGCTTGAGCCCGGCATGATCTTTACGATTGAACCGATGATCAATCAGGGAACCTATGCGTGTAAAATTTTACCCGATGGCTGGACAGCCGTGACGCGAGACCGCAAACTGTCTGCACAGTTTGAACATTCGCTCGGCGTGACGGATGACGGGTTTGAAATCTTTACCCGATCCCCGGCCGGTCTGGAAAAGCCGCCCTACGATCTCAGCAAAGCTGCCGAGTAACGGGCACCTAACAAGGGGAAGCAGATTTGAGCGAAAAACAGGATCGCAAAGCTGCTTCCACTCCTGCCCATCAGACCTCATCAGAAATTGATGATGGCACGCGGGTCTTTTTTGATCAGGCCCGGACAGTGCATGCATCGGGCACGCTTGGCGCATCCGGCACCGACGCAGTGGACGCCGAAAAATCCAAATCCGCAAAACCCCATTATCACGGCCATCGCCAACGGCTGCGCGATCGGTTTATCAAGGGGGGTGCCACCGCCCTTGCCGATTATGAGTTGCTTGAACTGATGCTGTGCATGGCGATGACGCGGGGCGACGTCAAACCACTTGCGAAATCACTGATCACGCAATTTGGCAGCTTTGCCAATGTTCTGGCCGCCCGACCCGAAGACCTTAAAACCGCCAAGGGCCTTGGCGAGGCCGGGATTGCCGCCATCAAGATTGCCGAGGCAAGTGCCCTGCATCTATCACGTGAACGGGCCATGGAATTGCCGGTGATCGCCAGCTGGGAACAGCTGATTGATTATTGCCGGGCCCGGATCGGGCATCTTAAGAACGAGGAACTGCATCTGCTGTTTCTTGATCGCAAGAACCGGCTGATTGCCGATGAATGCCATCAACGCGGCACGGTCGACCACACCCCGGTTTACCCGCGCGAAGTCATCAAGCGCGCACTTGAACTGCATGCCTCCGCCCTTATTCTGGTGCACAACCATCCAAGCGGCGATGCCACCCCGTCAAAGGGTGACATCGACATGACCCGCAAGATCGTTGATGCGGCCAAGGCGATGGACATCACGGTTCATGATCACATCATCATCAGCCGGGCGGGATATAATTCATTCAAGACGCTGGGCCTGATTTAACCCGGCTTCTGTTCAGAAGTTATACACCAGCACCAGACCGGCACTGAGCACATAGTCCTCATCAATGATCGGACTGTCGGTATATTCGTCGAGCAGAAATTTGACGTCAGTGGTGCCGACGACGGCAAAACTTTCGGTCACCGGATAGGTCACACTGAAATCAAGATGCGGGATAAAGGTGGCGTCGGGGGCATAGAAGCCACGATCACTGCGCACTTCATTGCGACGTACGCCAACATTGTAATCGACCAGCTCTTCGCTTTGCCAGGTGACACCACCGCCGACATTGAAGCTGAACTTTTCGTATTCGGTCGGCAGGTAATAAGCAACATCCACCTCATGCCCGCCATAGGCATCATTGAGATCGGTCTGATAGCTTGCCTGAAGCTCCCCGTGCCAGAGACGCAACGATCCGCCGATACCGGCCTCGTATGCCATATCGCGTTCTTCAAGCCCGTTGAGATAGCTTGAGTCACCCGGATCAAAAGGCTCCATCCGAATGCCACCAATGACCGAAACGCTGGCAAAATCATTCATCCAGACTTTGGCATCAATGCCGTCAATACCGATATGTAGACGTTCGGCATCATAGGCCAATACCGGAAGCGCATCCAAATCGGTGCTATCGGCCCCGCGATAGGGATTGCTGCTGATCTGGCCGAAGGCACCGATCTGCCAATTGCCGCCAAGCCAGGGTTTAAGTGCATCTTCGGTCTGTGGATTGACCTGTTCGCGGATGATTTCCCTTTGTCCAGGCGTTGCAGTCTGGGCGTGTGCGCTGCTGGCAAACATAATGATGATGGCTGCCGTACAGATGCCAAGTCCGCCCAGCACCATTGCATCCCCCAAACGACGAGAACAAAAATGCGATACCATAATGTCTAAACATCCCAATTGTGTTGTTGATGTCGCGACATTGCCCGAGCGTGCGAAGGAAGGCGTCCGGTTTTATAGCCTTGTACTTACAATCCGTGCCAAACAGGTACGAATGCGCATTCATACACCTTAACTATTTGATTTTGCGAAATTGTTCTGACGATAGTTACTTGGTGTATGACCGGTGATTTTCTTGAACGCCTGATTGAAGGTCGATTTGGAATTGAAGCCAACCTCGGTTGCGATATCGAGGATCGTGCGGTTTGGTTCCTCGATCAGCAGGCGAGAAGCCTCGTCAACCCGGACTTCATTGACGAAATCAAAGAAGCTTTTACCCAAATGCTGGTTCAAGACAAAGGAAAGCTGGTTGGGCGTTGCCCCGACAGCAGAAGCCAGTTTGGGCATGGTAAGCAATGGATCAAGCATCACTTCACGGTCTGCGACAATCCTTGCAAGGCGGGTGCGAATACGGGCGATGCCGGGATCATCAACAATTGCACGCAACATCGGGGTCTGCTGGGTGTCGGTCCCTTGGCCGGTTTCCCGACGTTCAGGCAGAATGTCCTGGGCGCCGTCTTCGGTTTCCGCTTGCACAAAGATCGCCGGGTTCTGCGCGATAACCTGGCACATGCGGAAGAACACAACCACAAATCCCACCTTGACACCAAGCGACAGCCATTCCGCGTGAAAGACAAACAGATCTAGCAAATTGGTCAGGGTGAAGACGGTAAACAACACCGTCATCCCGACAAGAAGCTCGATAATCCAGCGACGCATTCGTTCACTGTCGGCCTGGAGTTGCCAATTGGCTTGTCGCAAATAACGCCGCGCGAGCCGCCATATCCCCGCCATGTAACCGACAAACGACACGCAAAACACGATGACAATCGCCAGGAGAACCAAATTGGCAAGCCCTTGCGATGAAAACGCAATCTGCAACCCGACATCACGCACATGATCCTGATTGGCGACCATCCGCGTACTTTTTAGGTAAACCATAAGCCCGATCGCTGCGGTCACCGGAATCAATACCAGAAAATGCCGGTAGGGCCGGGAAACCGGACTGCCGGAAACTTCCCGGAAATACAAATATATCGACGGGATAAAGGCAAAAAAGAATGGCGCAAAAACCGGCACAAGATACAAGTTCACAATCGGACTGATGAACGGGTTGAACGTATCGTCGATAAAACTCATACCGACCGAAAACCCGAACACCATGATCCAGCGATTGGCGCGAAAAGAACGCTTTCCCTCGTCCATCAACAGGACAATCAGGAAAATCGCCTGCGATACGCCAAGAACCGAAACGATCAGAAAAAGAATGTCGAATGTTTCAATCATTCCTGCGCCTTCAGTGGCGGTTTCTGTTGGTGGGATATGCTTGGCCGAGCAGAACGCAAGGGCCGCAACGAACTCTACGGAAATACGCGACTATCAGGCACGCTGCAACCAAGACTTACTTGAAGGACCTCAGCAACATGGATGCAGGCATTTCCATTATACTCGTATGAACTCCGCAATATCGACTTCGTCGCGCTGATCTTCACGCAAATACTTGCGTCCGTATTCCTGATAGGTGCCGCTTGTCAGGAAAAGCTCGAACAGGTCGCTGTCGATCTGCCCCTTGTCGCGCATATCGGCCAGGATCGAGATACATTCAGACAATGTTTTCGGCCGTTTATACGGGCGATCCACCGCTGTCAGCGCCTCAAACACATCGGCGATCACCATGACCTTTTCGAGGATCCCCATATCATCGCCCGTCAGACCACGCGGATATCCTGACCCGTCCATTTTTTCATGATGATTTCCGGCAATATCGGGAATGCGTTGCAGTTCCTTGGGATATGGCAGTTGGGCCAGCATATCCTGGGTAATGACAACATGATCGTTGATCACCTGGCGTTCTTCGGATGTCAGGGTGCCGTGCGGGATCGACAGGTTATAAAGCTCGCCCCGGTTAAAACCGTTATAGATGTCGGTTTCGCGATCCATCAGAAGCTTTTCAGTGCCGGTTGCGCGCAGTTCGGCGAGTTTCGCATCATCAAGGCGCTGTTGTTCCGACCAGGACAAGCCGATGGTGCGATCAAAATACCGCGTCCATTCCTGCTCTGCGATGTCATGCAGGGCAAAAATGGTGTCGGTATCAAGTTCGGTATCGCCAATATTGGCATCCGCGACCATGGCAAACTGGGTTTCAAGTTCGGTCACCCGGCGGGCAAAATCGGCCTCGCACTGAAGTGAGTCCTCGCCATCAAGCTTGCGTTTAAGCATCTCGATCTCGGCGTCACGACGCAGTACTTCAAAGCGCGTGCGGACTTCGTGAATACGGTTATGGATGGTTTCAAGCTTGGTGGCTTTTTCCATGACATGATCAGGGGTGACGATCTTGCCGCAATCATGAAGCCAGGCCGACAGGTCAAGCTCGTACCATTCCATATCTGTCAGATAGAAATTGGAAAATGTGCCATCCCGGTCATCCACAGCCGCCTGGGCCAGCATACGCGCTATGATCGGAACCCGTGAACAGTGGCCTGCGGTGTGCGGCGATTTGGCATCAATCGCCTGCCCCAGCACACGCACGAAGCTCTCCATCAGGTCGCGCTGTGCCACCAGCAATCGGCTGTTTTCAATCGCAACCGCCGCCTGACTGGCGAGCGCATTGATGATTGGTTCAATCGCCGGATCAAAGGAAATCACATTGCCCGCATCGTCACGCGCATTGATCAGCTGCAAAACGCCGATCACAACGCCGCTGGTGTTTTTAAGCGGCACAGTCAGGAAGGATTTCGACCGATACCCAGTTTTGGCATCAAATGCCCGGGTGCCGGTAAAGTCAAATCCCTCTGCACTATAGGCATCATCAATATTGATCGCCTTACCGGTCAGCGCGACATAGGTCGCGATATTGGCGTAGTTCGGGCGGCCTTCGTCGTCATAAAGTGGCAAGGGTGGGAATGGTTTTTCGGTTTCGCGGCCCGAGACAAAGAACGTCTCAAGCGTATCATTGACCATGATACGGAAATGAAGTTCGCTTTCGTCCTGATTGACGACATAAAGCGACCCACCATCGGCGTTGGTGAAGTTGCGCGCGGCCATCAGGATTTTCTGGTTAAGCTCTTCGCGCCCCTGCTGTGCCGACAGGGCGATACCCAGTTCGACCAGTTCCGCCAGATAGTTTGCGTCTGTATTGCGGACCTGTGTCACATCTTTCTGATGATTTTTGGCCCCGTCGCGTTCACGCGCCATAAAAATTCTGCCCACTTCGCATTCGGATTAACCGCATCGTCGAAGATACATCCTGCCTGCTTACACGATATATTCTCAATAAGTTGCTATTTTTCTAACATCAAACAAGTTTTCCTGCGGCAAAATCGCCTTCACAATCCTGCTATACCCGTCTGCAGGGTTGCCAATTTGCCCGGAATGGACTATCCGACCCCGTGAAAGCGTGCCGGCGCCGTGATCGTGCAATCAACTACGCATTCCGATCATCGAGAACCATTTCCGGCACCCAACCATCTTGCCCGGAGGCGACCGCATGATCCCCCGTTATTCCCGTCCGCAGATGACATCCATCTGGGAACCGGCGAACAAGTTCCGTATCTGGTTCGAAATCGAAGCCCACGCTGCTGACAAACTGGCCGAACTGGGTGTTATCCCGGCCGAGTCCGCCAAGCTTGTCTGGGAAAAAGGCGACAAGCCTTATACCCAGGACCGCATCGATCGCATTGATGCCGTCGAAGCCGAAGTCAAACACGATGTGATCGCGTTTTTGACCGAACTGGCCGAACAGGTCGGCGAAGAAGCCCGCTTTGTCCATCAGGGCATGACCAGCTCCGACGTTCTTGATACCTGCTTTAACGTGCAGCTTGCCCAGGCAACCGACATTCTGCTTGAAGATATGGACAAGCTTCTGGCTGCGCTTAAAAAGCGCGCCTATGAAACCAAAGATGTCCCTTGCATGGGCCGTTCGCACGGCATCCACGCAGAGCCGGTGACCTTTGGTCTGAAGCTTGCGACCTTCTATGCGGAATTCAAACGTAACCGTGATCGCCTTGTTGCCGCACGTGATGAAATCGCGACCTGCGCAATTTCCGGCGCGGTTGGCACATTCGCCAACATTGATCCGAGTGTTGAAGAACATGTTGCCGCCAAGCTTGGCCTGAAACCGGAACCGGTTTCGACCCAGGTGATCCCGCGCGACCGTCATGCTGCCTATTTCGCAGCCCTTGGTGTCATCGCATCGTCGATCGAACATCTGGCGACCGAAATCCGTCACCTGCAGCGCACCGAAGTTCGCGAAGTTGAGGAATTCTTCTCCAAGGGGCAGAAGGGCTCCTCGGCGATGCCGCACAAGCGTAACCCGGTTCTGACCGAAAACCTGACTGGCCTTGCCCGTCTGGTGCGCTCGATGGCGATCCCGGCAATGGAAAACGTTGCCCTCTGGCACGAGCGCGACATTTCGCACAGCTCGGTCGAACGTAACATCGGCCCGGATGCGACCGTTACGCTTGATTTCGCCCTGATGCGTTTGACCAACGTTGTTGAAAACCTGGTTGTCTATCCGGAACGCATGGACGAGATTCTTAATCAGATGGGCGGTCTGGTCTTCTCGCAGCGTGTTCTGCTGACCCTGACCCAGTATGGTGTTTCGCGCGAAGATTCGTATCGCATCGTTCAGCGTAACGCGATGAAGGTCTGGAACCGCGAAGGTGATCTTCTGTCGCTTCTGAAAACCGACGAAGACGTCACCAACCGCATTCCGATGGACAAACTCGAAGCGCTGTTTGACCTTGGCTACCACACCAAGCATGTCGACACGATCTTTGCCCGTGTCTTTGCGGACTAAGCAAAATACCAAATCCTGCTTCAAAGCCCCGGCCGTCTGGCCGGGGCTTTTTCGTTGGGTTGTGCTGCAATACCGGCCTTTGACATTGCGCATCATTGATGCTGAGCTATATCGAACACAGCCAACACATCAAAAAATGTCAATTGCAGGAAAGGCATAGCAATGAAACTGAGCATCACAGGATGGGAAGACGGCGCGCCGATCCCGGCCAAGTTCGCGTTCGGTAAAATCCCGGCAGAGGGCCGGTTTGAAACATCGGACAATATCAGTCCCGCCATTTCCTGGAGCGACATTCCCGAAGGCACCAAATCCTTCGCCCTGATCTGTCATGACCCGGATGTCCCGTCATCGGGTGAGGACGTCAATATCGAAGGCAAGCAAGTCCCGGCAAGCTTGCCGCGTGTTGATTTCTACCACTGGGTTCTGGTCAATATCCCGGCCAGCATCACAAAGCTTGAAGAAGGTGTCGCGTCCAATGGTGTGACGCCAAAGGGCAAGATGCCCGGCGCCAAGCAATATGGCACGGCGGGCCTGAACAACTATACCGACTGGTTTGCGGGTGATACCGATATGGGCGGCGATTATGGCGACTATGACGGCCCCTGCCCGCCATGGAACGATTCGATCATTCACCACTATCATTTCACGGTCTACGCGCTTGATACCGACAAGATCGACCTGCCAGAACCCTTTACCGGCCCGGATGCCCTTGCCGCCATCGAGGGCCATGTTCTGGACAAGGCAAGTTACATGGGTACCTACACCATGAACCGCGATCTGTAATCCGAGCCGTACCGCTTTTACAACCCCGGTCGAAACCTTTCGGCCGGGGTTTGTTATTTGATGCCAAGGTCGCTGGCCTCTGCCAACAGCCAGTCGCGGAATTCCTTGACCGGTGCGCGCAGATCACGGTTCTTGGGCCAAACCAGATAATAGCCTGACGGCACTTTGACGACCTGATCCGGAAACAGGTGGATCAGCTTGCCTTCGGAAATGTCTTCCTCGGCCAGAAGCGGGTTGGCCAGAACGACGCCCTGCCCATGAATGGCCGCCTCAATCGCCATGGATGTCTGATCGATTTCCACGCGCTTTATGGCGCGAATATCAGGCGCCGTCAGGGTTGAAAACCGGCCCAGCCATTCTTCCCACCAGGGATGCAGGATATCATTCAGCAACGTCGCCTGCGCAAGGTTATCGGGGCGATCCAGTCCCAACCCGTCGCGATAGGACGGCGCACAAAAGGCCGCCGCCTGCCCCTGATACAGCAATATGGTTTCGAGGCTTTCATCGACGCCATCGAAATAGCGCACTGCCAGATCGACCGGATCATGATCAAAATCCAAAAGGACCGATGATGATCCGACATGAAGCGAGGTTTCAGGATGGGCGATCAGAAAACGCGACATCCGTTTGGAGAACCATTTTGCCGCGAAGCTTGGCGGCATAACGAACCGCACCGCATGATTTGACTGGTCGCGCAATTGATGGCTGGCATCGCGGATCTGCTGCAAGGCCGGGGCAATGCGCGCAGCATAAGCCAGGCCATCCGCCGTTGGCGTGATCTGCCGGACTGTGCGCGTAAACAACTCCACCCCAAGCCAGTCTTCAAGCTTGCGGATTTGCTGCCCCACCGCACCGGGCGTGACATTCAATTCATCCGCCGCCAGCGCAAAGCTTTTCAGGCGCATGGATGCCTCGAACGCTGGCAGTGATTTAAGCGGTGGATATGATCCCATAATGCATTTTTTCTATTTCATGATCCAGATAGTATGATTTGTGAAAAATACCGGGAATTTAGACAATGGGCCATGATTTTTCCAAACTGGTCCGCCACCATGAAAAACAAAGCCTATATCGTGTTCGGGTTTCTGGCCCTTGCCTGGGGCATGACGTTTCTGTTTAACAAAAGCGCCAGCACCCTGATCACCCCAACCCAGATTGCTGCCGTTCGCGTATTTATGGGGTTCCTGCCGGTTTTTGCCGCAGCCCTGATCGGGCGAAAACTTAAATGGCGGCACTTGCGCTTTACCCACCATTTTATCGTGATGTCGGTTCTGGCGGGCAGTCTTTACTATTTCAGCTTTGCCAAGGGCATTCAGCTTTTGCCATCCAGCCTTGCCGGAATGCTGAGCGGCGCCATTCCGATGATTTCCTTTATCACCGCTGCGGCCTTTTTGCGCGATGAGCCTGTTAATCGTCGCTCGCTTCTTGGATTGGGTGTTGGCTTTATCGGGGTTGCGATGATTGCGCGGCCCTGGGACGCAAGCGTTTCGGCAAACGATCTGGCCGGGGTTGGTTATATCGGACTTGGGTCCCTATGCGTTGGTCTGTCCTTTGTCTATGCCCGCCGGTTCCTGAGCCCGCTTGGTATTTCGCCCCTTGCACTTTGCACCTATCAATTGGGTATTGCCGCGCTGACATTGCTGGTTACCACCGACTTTGACGGTGCCAGCGCGATCTTTGACAATGGCTGGATCGCCCTTGGTCTGTTCTTTGGGCTTGGCCTGTTTGGCACCGGCTTTGCGTATTTGTGCTATTACTTCGTTGTCGAAAATCTTGGTGCGGTCAAAGCGGCAAGCGTGACCTATATCCCGCCGATTATCGCCGTTCTGACCGGCTCGCTGATATTAGGGGAAAGTGTTCAACTGCTTGACCTGATTGCATTGGTGGCAATCCTTACCGGGGTTGTGGTGATGCAATCGGGACGCACCCCACCGATGCAACGCTGCCTGCCAAATCTGCCATCACAGCAAAGCTGATAAATCAGTCCCCTGCACACATCACGTGTGCAGGGGGCATTTAAAAAGATTGTTAGCCCGCCGCGGCACAGACGAAAGCGTTGATCAATGGATGATCTTCCCCACGCAGTGCGGCACGTTCGGGCTGAAACGCGGTGCCGATGAAGAACGGATGACCGCGAAGCTCAACCGCGCGCGGATCCCGATCCTGATCCCAGGCCACAATCTGAAGATCCCGACCATCAATCACATGGGCATATTCCGGGTTAAACCCGAATGAGCAGCGATAGGTTTCCGTCAAATGCGCGGCACCACAAACCTTGCGGATTACACTGTTTTCCGCAAGGTCGATACCACCATCCTGATCAATCAACGCACAGCTAAGCGGCGCGATCAGGGGCAATGAAGCATCCGGGTCGATTTCCGCATTTGCCGCATCGGCAAGACCAAGAACATTACGGGCATATTCCAGGATCGCGTGTTGATACCCGCCACAGGTTCCCAGAAAAGCAATCCGGTTTTCACGCGCACGCAGAATGGCGGCAAGCGCACCGTCAAAGCTTTGATACGGGCTGGCAGGCACGCACCAGATCCCGTTATAGCCATCAAGGGCTTGGGCATCAGGGCAATCAATGTCGGATGTCGCGACCCAGTCAAATGTGACGGTAAGTCCAAGATTTTCAGCGGCCAAGTCCAGGGCCTTCGGGATGGCCTGATGGGCGGTGACGTTCGGATTGTACTCGCCGACAAGTGCGATGGTGACGGTCATATGTTTTTCCTCGTTTCGTTTCCAATGACGAGGGAGAAAAGCCGGTTCAGGCAACAAAAAACGGCCCTTGAAATCACGAGCCGGGATTTGAGCGCCAAACTGAGCTGCCTTTGTCGAACTTACTACAAAGTTCCGGACCGCGCCATATCTTCAAGAGCCATTTTCACGGCCTGCGCACGGTTCGAGACGTTCAGTTTGCGATAGATGTTTTTCAAATGGTACTTCACGGTGATTTCGCGCAGATCAAGGTGACGGGCGATGTCCTTGTTCGGACGTCCTTCTGACAGCAGTGCGAGAACTTCACGTTCACGCGGTGTCAGACGGCCAAAATCACCCTCGCTGCCAAAGCCACCGGCAAGGCGACCTTCGCCATCACCCCCACCTGACATGTTGTCATTCATGTCGTTCAGAATCGACGACGGCAGGTATTTGTCACCAGCAAGAACCAG
This sequence comes from Thalassospira profundimaris WP0211, assembly GCF_000300275.1. GTDB lineage: Bacteria > Pseudomonadota > Alphaproteobacteria > Rhodospirillales > Thalassospiraceae > Thalassospira > Thalassospira profundimaris. The sequence continues at coordinate 84,688 of NZ_AMRN01000010.1, forward strand.
CTGCACAGCATTTGCCAAGGCCTGCCCACGCAAGGTCTTGGGAATAAAGCCATGCGCGCCGGCCTCAAGCGCCTTGCGGACATCTTCACTTCGATATGCGCCAGAAAGCAGAACCACAAAGGTCGAATCCGCCACCTTCTCCAAGGTGCGCTTCAAACCTTCAAGTCCATTCATTCCCGGCATGCGCAGATCAAGCAGCACCAGATCGAATGTATTATTGGCTGCTATCAGCTCGAGTGCGGGGTCCAATGCCCCTGCTTCGGCCACTTCACAGTCATCGAAATACTGTTGGAACAGTAGCGAGATTGCCTCACGAACAAGATCGTGATCGTCCGCCAAAAGGATACGCAATGCTGTCGCCTTTCATCTACCTAATCGGCTCCTTCACCTACCTGCGAAGGATACCACACCAAAAGGTTGCACCTACTCAATTTTTCGGTCTGGGGAGCTCAGGATACGTAAGGCTGCACATATTAGCAAACGAGAAGTTTTCCAAGCAGATGCACTAGCGCGCAATCACGACAGTACTTCTGCACGCGCAACCGGACGTAGTTCTTCGAGCTTTACATTCAATGCAGAGGCTGTGACGTCGATATTTTTGCGGCCAAAATCGGCCAGCAACAGGGCAACAACACCGTTTTCACGCGGGTTGGCAACAACCTCGCCAATGATCTTGCGCGTGTAATCCTGACATTCTTCGGGGGACATGCCCATCTGTTCGCCGGCCCACTGGATCAGCATTTTATAAAGATGGGTTTCGACACGAAAATCCTGTTCAAGATCAAAGCTGTACTTTGCTTCAAACCCGCGTTCACGATCATTAAAGCTGCTCATAATCGATTCCTTCTGTAAGCTGGTCACATTGTCATCGGAGCCAAACCGGTCAAGCCATTGTCTGTCATAGCATTTTATATGACAATAAACGACACCGATTTCACCCCGTTGCCTGATACTTTTGAATTTGACAAAGTGCGGTTCCGCACGCTTTGATCTGGCTCATGTGTACAGTCATTATTTTACGCCGCCCCGACCATGACTGGCCGGTGATCATTGGCGCCAATCGCGATGAAATGAATAACCGTCCCTGGAAGGCGCCTGCGCGCCACTGGGAAGACCGCCCTGATGTCATTGCCGGACTTGATGAAACCGCCGGGGGGACCTGGCTTGGTGTCAATGAGGACGGCGTGGTTGCCGCCGTTCTCAACCGCTATGGCACGCTGGGCCCTGCCGATGGCAAACGATCCCGCGGGGAGCTGCCGCTTGAGGCACTAGACCATGCAGACGCGATTGACGCCGCACAGGCCCTTGCCGAACTTGATGGCGATGCCTATCGCCCGTTTAACATGGTGATCGCCGATAACCGCGACGCCTATTGGCTGGCAAATCGCGGTACGGGCAAGATCGAGATCACTGAAATCCCCGAAGGTCTTTCGATTCTGACCGCCCATGATCTGAATGACACGCAAAACAGTGCGCGCACCAAACGCAATCTGCCGCGCTTTGTCAGTGCGCCGGCCCCGCACCCCGAAGCCGACGACTGGTTTGCCTGGCAGGCGCTTCTGGCTGATACCGGAACAGAGGCTCCGGACCCGGATCATCATGACATCCGTGCTGATGCCATGCTGGTGCGCAGCAATATCGGATTTGAGACCATCTGTTCGTCGCTGATCGGGCTTCCGGCGATTCCCACAAGCGAACATGAACTGCCGAGACGGCCGGTCTGGCTGTTTGCCGAAGGCCAGCCCGACAAAACACCGTTCCATCCGGTCGACGTCTAACACCAGATGGCGCGGAACGCCGTTTCAGTTCAACATGTTACCGCCGCAATTCCGGCCCTTTGCGATACAGATGCTGACGGTTGCAAATTTCGATTATCAAGTTTGCATAAATAGAGCTTAAGCGACAATTGAGTTTCTCGCCAAGCACTGCTATACGGAGGGCGCGAATTTCAGGGTGCCTGCTGCGTCGGACGGCGGGCCTAGATGTGAAAGATCCCGCCAATGTCCAGAAAGCAGCCCATCTACGAGGGTAAAGCCAAGGTTCTTTACGAAGGTACAGAGCCCGGAACGATCATTCAGTATTTCAAGGACGACGCCACGGCGTTCAACGCCCAGAAGCGCGGCACCATTGCCGGCAAGGGTGTCCTGAACAACATGATCACCGAATTCGTCATGACCCGTCTGGCAGAAATCGGCATTCCGACTCACTTCATTCGCCGCCTGAACATGCGCGAACAGCTTTGCAAGAAATGCGAAATTGTTCCGATCGAAGTCGTGGTCCGCAACATCGTTGCCGGTTCGATGGCCAAACGTCTTGGCCTCGAAGAAGGCGAACGCCTGCCGCGCCCGATCGTCGAGTTCTATTACAAGGACGACGCGCTGGGTGATCCGCTGGTGTCGGATGAACACATCCTCGCTCTGGGTTGGGCAGGCGCTGAAGAGCTTGAGGAAATTGTTGGCATGACCCTTCGCGTCAATGACTACCTGTGTGGTCTGATGCGCGGTATCGGTCTGAAACTGGTTGATTTCAAGCTTGAGTTCGGCCGCGTCTGGGAAGGCGACTTCCCGCAGTTGGTCCTGGCCGATGAATTCAGCCCGGATAACTGCCGTCTTTGGGATGCGATCACCAACGAAAAGATGGACAAGGACCGCTTCCGCCGCGATCTCGGCGGTGTCGAAGAGGCCTATCAGGAAGTCGCACGCCGTCTTGGTGTCCTCCCTGAGTCCGCCGAAATAGAGCAGCTTAAAAAAGACGAAACCAAATAACACCCCAAGGCCGCGCTCGCGCGGCCTTTTCTTATGGCTGGTCGGCCATGTGTGTCGGACAGCGTTTTGTTTGCAAACAGAACCCCGCGCGAGACCCGCGCATGCGAACTTAAAGGAGCTTCTCGTGAAAGCACGTGTTCATGTCACCCTGAAGAACGGCGTTCTCGACCCGCAGGGCAAAGCCGTTCACCACGCCCTTCAGGGCCTGGGTTTTGATGGCGTCAATGACGTCCGTCAGGGCAAATTCATCGAACTCGAACTGGATGGCACCGATGCCGCCAAGGCCGAAGCCGAGGTCAAGGAAATGTGCGAGAAGCTTCTCGCCAATACCGTGATCGAAGATTACAGCATCGAGCTGGCCTGATCGCCCGTGGCGGGCGGGGTCTTGCCGCAGCAGGGCCTTTGTCTATCGGGATTAAGTAACCGACACTAATCAAGAGACGGTATTTCATGAAATCCGCTGTCATCCTGTTTCCCGGCATCAACCGGGAGAATGACGCCATCGCAGCACTGAAACAGGCCACCGGCACCGAGCCCACCCTGGTCTGGCATGGCGACACCGAGCTGCCAAAGACCGACATCATCATGGTTCCGGGTGGCTTTTCCTATGGCGACTATTTGCGTTGTGGCGCCATGGCGGCCAAGTCGCCGATCATGCGTGCAGTTGCCGAACGTGCCAAACAGGGTGTAACCACCATTGGCGTTTGCAACGGCTTCCAGATCCTGACCGAAGCAGGCCTTCTGCCCGGTGCACTGATGCGCAATGCCAGCCTGAAATTCATCTGCAAGAACACGCATCTGAAAGTCGAAAACGCCGATACGCGCTTTACCAATCTTTATGGCGCGGGCGAGATTGTCGAATATCCGGTCGCCCATCACGACGGCAACTATTTTGCCGACAGCGACACGCTTGACCGCCTTGAAGGCGAAGGTCGCGTTGTGCTGCGTTACTGCGATGTGGATGGCAAAGTGGATCCGGCGACCAACCTCAATGGTTCCCAGCGCAATATTGCCGGCATCATCAACGAGGCGGGCAACGTCCTTGGCATGATGCCCCACCCCGAGAACGCAATCGATCCGCTGCATGGTGGCACCGATGGCCGCAATCTGTTCAAAAGCATGGTGGAGGCCGCATCGTGAGCTCCAACGATTTCAACAGCACCCCGATCACGCCGGAACTGGTCAAGGAACACGGCCTGAACGAAGAAGAATACAAACTCGTTCTCGAAATCATGGGTCGCGAACCCAACATCAACGAGCTTGGCATTTTCTCGGTCATGTGGTCTGAGCACTGCTCCTACAAATCTTCGAAAAAATGGCTGAAAACGCTTCCGACCAAGGCTGACTGGGTCATTCAGGGTCCGGGCGAAAACGCCGGTGTGATTGACATTGGTGATGGTCAGGCCGCCGTCTTCAAGATGGAAAGCCACAACCACCCGTCCTTTATCGAACCCTATCAGGGGGCTGCAACCGGTGTTGGCGGTATCATGCGTGACGTGTTCACCATGGGTGCACGTCCGGTCGCAAACCTCAATGCGCTTCGCTTTGGCGAGCCCGATCATCCGAAAACCCGTCATCTTCTGAGCGGTGTGGTCGAAGGCATCGGCGGTTATGGCAACTGCATGGGTGTTCCGACCATCGGTGGCGAAACCAACTTCCACGCATCTTACAACGGCAACATCCTGGTCAATGCGATGACCGTGGGTCTGGCTGATACCGATAACATCTTCTATTCAGCTGCGGCTGGCATCGGGAACCCGGTTGTTTATGTCGGCTCGAAAACCGGCCGTGACGGCATCCATGGCGCGACCATGGCATCGGCCGAGTTTGATGATGACAGCGAAGAAAAGCGTCCTACCGTGCAGGTCGGAGACCCGTTCACCGAAAAGCTTCTGCTGGAAGCCTGCCTTGAGCTAATGGCAACCGACATGATCGTCGCCATTCAGGATATGGGGGCAGCTGGTCTGACCTCGTCCTCGTTCGAAATGGCGTCCAAGGGCGGCGTTGGTGTTGAACTTTGGCTTGATAAAGTGCCTATGCGCGAAGAAGGCATGACGCCCTACGAGCTGATGCTTTCAGAGTCGCAGGAACGCATGCTGATGGTTCTGAAACCCGGTTGTGAAGACGCCGCCAAGGCGATCTTTGACAAATGGGAACTCGACTTTGCCGTCATCGGTACGCTCACCGATACCAAGCGCATGGTTCTGAAATGGCATGGTGAAGTTGCCGGTGATCTGCCGATTGATCCGCTGGCCGAAGCATCGCCGGAATATGATCGTCCGTGGGAACCGACGCCAAAACAGGATCGCATCGATCCCAACAGCATTTCGGCCAAGGTCAGCCATGTTGACGCGCTGAAAACCCTGATCGCATCGCCCGACCTCGCGTCGCGTCGCTGGATCTGGGAACAGTATGACCATCTGGTCCGTGGCAACACGATTGTCCGTCCGGGCGGTGATGCCGGCGTTGTCCGCGTCGAAGGCACGAACAAGGGCCTTGCCGCGACCACCGACTGTACCCCGCGCTATGTCATGGCCGATCCGGTAGAAGGCGGCAAACAGGCCGTTGCCGAAGCATACCGCAACCTGGTTGCAACCGGTGCCAAGCCGCTTGCCATCACGGATAACATGAACTTCGGCAACCCGGAACGTCCGCGCATCATGGGTCAGTTCGTCGGGGCCTGCCAGGGCATTGGCGAAGCCTGTATCGCGCTGGACTTCCCGGTCGTGTCGGGCAACGTGTCGCTTTACAACGAAACCAATGGCGTTGGCATCATGCCGACCCCGGCCATTGGCGGCGTTGGTCTGATTTCCGATCTCGGTCACCATGCAACGATCGGCATCAAGCGCGATGACAGCGCGCTGATCATGATCGGTGCGGCCACCGGTGAACTGGGTCAGTCGCTGTATCTCAAGACCATCGAAGGTCGCGAAGAAGGCGCCCCGCCGCCCGTCGATCTGGGGGCTGAAAAGCGTGCCGGTACGCTGGTGCGTGAACTGATCGAACTGGGTCTGGTGCGGACTTGCCACGATATCGCCGATGGCGGTCTTTTGGTCACCGTTGCCGAGATGTGCCTTGCGGGCAATATCGGTGCCGACTTGCATCTGCCAGAAGCAGGCAGCGAAATCGCATGGCTGTTTGGCGAAGATCAGGGCCGCTACGTGATCGCCACCCGCGATCCGGACAAGGTTCTGAACGCTGCTGGCAGTGCGAATGTCGCAGCCGTGATTATCGGTCAGGCTGGCGGTGATTCCGTCGTCATTGATGGCGGCGACAAAGTATCGCTTTCCGAACTGCGCGAACTCAATGAAGGCTGGATGCCATCCTTCATGGCCGAAGCCGTTTAATCAGGCCGCAGGCAAAACCAACAAAAAACCCCGCCGGAGCAATCTGGCGGGGTTTTTCTTTGCCTGCGTTGAGGCCCTTACTTAAAGCTGATCTTGGGGAACAGGCCCTTTTTCTTCGGCGCTTCTGCCGGGCCAACGCGCTCTTCGATGGCGGCGGCGATCTTGTCGGCAATCAGCCCATAGGCCTTGCTATGTTCGCCTTCGGGCTCGGTCTGGACAATCGGTTTGCCCTCATCTGCGCCGAGGCGAATTTTAAGGTCCAGTGGAATTTCACCCAGGAACGGCACGCCCAGTTCATCCGCCGCCTTGTGCGCCCCGCCATGATCAAAGATGTGATCGACATGGCCGCATTCCGGACATTTGTAATAGGACATGTTTTCGATCAGGCCGAACACCGGCACATTGACCTTGCGGAACATGTTCAGGCCCTTGCGCGCATCCAGAAGGGCGATGTCCTGCGGGGTTGAGACAATCACGGCCCCGGTCACCGGTACGCGTTGCGCCATCGAAAGCTGAATGTCGCCCGTGCCCGGCGGCATATCAACCACCAGCACATCAAGATCACCCCAGTCGGTATCGCGCAGAAGCTGTTCCAGCGCGCCCATCGCCATCGGGCCACGCCAGATAACCGGCTGTTCTTCTTCGATCATGAAGCCGATCGACATGATCCGCATGCCAAAGGCCGATGGCGGGATCATCTTGCCCTGATGTTCTTTGGACGGGACCGGCTTGGCATCGCGAAGGCCCATCATGCGCGGCAGGCTCGGCCCATAGATATCGGCATCCAGCAGGCCGACCTTGAGCCCCTTGGCCACCAGTGATAATGCAAGGTTGACCGAGGTGGTGGATTTACCCACCCCGCCCTTGCCGGACGCCACGGTGACGATGCTGCGCACGGTCGGCAATTCCAGCGGCATCTGCCCACCACCCTGCGGGCGCTGGCCCGGTTGTGCGGGGCGGCTTGGCTGTGATGGCTGTGACGGCTGTGTGCTTTGCTGAGCGGCGGCCTTGGGGCGCTCTGCCGTAAGCGCCACACGGGCAGTTGTGACCCCGTTCACAGCAGCCACCGCTTTTTCTGCTGCTTGGCGCAAACCTTCGAGAGCGGGGCCGCGTTCGGGATCAACGGCGATCATAACATTGACAGTTTCATCATGAATATCAATACCTTGCACCATGCCCTTGGCTGTGATTGATTGGCCGTCGACTGGGTCGATTACGCTATCGAGCGCGGCAGTAATCTGTTCACGGTTGAGGGAAGTCATATTGCGGTCTCCAAATTTCGGCTTAAGTCCGTGGTCACACAGAACTTGCAGGCGCGTATCATTGTTTTGCAAGGCAACCTGTCATATAAGGCCTAAGGGCATGCTCCGTCCAACAAGATTTCGTGAGTTTGCTTTTGGCTACAATCTATTGCAGTACCAACCGGCGTATCACAGGTTGGGTACAAAACTGGTGAGAAAAAAGTCTGATTTTCCCGGCATGTCCGGGCTGTATCAGGGGATTTGATCTTGTTGGACGGAGCATGCATTGGGGGCCTACCCCAAGCTCGGTAAACAAAGATAAACACCGAACGGCAAGAAGAGGAAGAAACTCGATGCCTTGGAATAATCAAGGGGGCGGTGGCCCCTGGGGCGGCGGCGGAAACAAAGGTGGCGGCCAGAACCCGTGGGGACAGCGTCCTTCCGGTGGTGGCGGCGGCGGAAACACGCCCCCCGACTTTGATGAAATGATTCGTAAAGGCCAGGAACGTCTTAAACGGCTGTTCCCCGGTGGTGGCGGATACAAGGGCTTTGTCCTGATCGGTATCGCCGTAATCGGGTTGTGGCTCTTGACCGGTTTCTACCGTGTCCAGCCGGGCGAACAGGGTGTAACGCTTCTGTTCGGCAAATGGGTTGGCACCACGGGTCCGGGTCTGAACTACTTCCTTCCGGCCCCGATTGGCGAGGTCATCAAGCCGAACGTCGAACGGACCAACCAGATCGAGGTTGGCTATCGCGGTGCAGGCACGGTGACATCCAACGGTTCGCGTGATGTGCCCGAAGAAAGCCTGATGCTGACCGGTGACCAGAACATCATCGACATTGATTATGTTGTTCAGTGGCGTATCAGCGATGCAGGTTCCTACCTGTTTAACGTGCGTGATCCTGAAAACACCATCAAGCTGGCATCTGAAAGTGCGATCCGTGAGGTCATCGGTAAAACCGACCTTGAAGAAGCACTGACTGTTGGCCGTGTCCGGGTTGAAGAACAAACCCGTACCCTGCTTCAGGAAATCATGGACGGTTATGAGTCCGGTATTTTCATTGCCGAAGTGAAAATGCAGAAAGTGGACCCGCCGCGCGACGTTATCGATGCCTTTAACGATGTGCAGCGTGCCCGTCAGGACCGTGATCGTTCCCAGAACGAAGCACTGGCCTATCGTAACGACATCATCCCGCGTGCAAAGGGTGAAGCAGAACGTCAGGTTCTTCAGGCCCGCGCATACAAGGATCGTGTCACCAAAGAAGCAGAGGGTGAAGCAGAACGCTTTATCTCCATCTACGATTCCTTCCTGACGGCCAAGGATGTGACGACCCGTCGTCTGTATCTGGAAACCATGCAGGAGGTCTTGAGCAAGTCTGACAAGATCATCATGGAACAGAACGGTGCAGGTAACGGCGTTGTCCCGTATCTTCCGCTTCCGGAAGTTCAGAAACGTGCGAATGCAGGAGGCAACAACTAATGGCAAGTCCTAAACTTATTGCCGCTGGCGTCGTCCTGGTTATTGCTGCTGTCGTTGGTTCGATGTGCGTGTTTACCGTACGTCAGGATCAGCAGGCTCTCGTTCTTCAGTTTGGTAATCCGGTCCATGCGGTTTCCGAACCGGGTCTGCATTTCAAACTGCCGATCCAGAACGTTGAATATTACGAACGTCGTATTCTGGAACTTGATCCGCCGGTTCAGCAGGTTCTTCTGTCTGACCAGAAGCGTGTCAATGTTGACAGCTTTGCACGTTGGAAAATCATCGATCCGTTGATCTTCCGTCAGCGCGCAACCAACTCTGCCAACTTTGTGCAGCTGTTTGGTCAGCGTCTGAACTCGGTCATCCGTGGTGAGTTGGCACAGGCCCCGCTTGTGACACTTCTTTCGGACAACCGTGCGCAGATCATGGAGAAAATCCAGTCGACCCTGATCAAACCGGCCGAAGAGTTCGGTGTCGAACTGATTGACGTTCGTATCGGTCGTACCGACCTTCCGCAGGAAACTTCGCAGGCGGTATATAACCGTATGCGTTCTTCGCGTATTGCCGAAGCCGCACAGCTTCGCGCAGAAGGTGAAGAGCTCAAGGCGAAGATCCAGGCTGAAGCTGATCGTGAACGTATCGGCATCATCGCCGAAGCCAACCGTCAGGCCGAAGTCCTGCGTGGTGAAGGCGATGGGCAGCGGAACGTCATTCTGGGTAAAGCGTATGGCAAGGACACGGAATTCTTTGAATTCTATCGTTCGCTTGAAGCCTACAAAATTGCGCTTGATAACGGCTCGACCATGGTGCTTTCACCAGACAGCGAGTTTTTCCAGTACTTTAATAAGTCTGGCCCAGCGACAAGCCGCTAGACAAAACATAAGGGCGACCTGCATATTGGGCTGGTCGCCCTTTTTGTTTTTATAAATTCGATTTGTCGGGCGACCGTCTGACAGATCACAAAGAAACGCCGGAACGTCCCTGATCATGAAGGAACTTGCAACAGCCATACTTCTGGCCATCGCGTTGGAAGGTATGCTTTACACGCTGTTTCCCGGCGGCCTGAAAAGGGTGATGGAGCTTGTTCAGGAAATTCCTGAATCGCAGTTGCGCATTGGCGGATTGATCGCCGCTGTCGTCGCGATTGGTGGAATATGGGCAGTACGGACCTGGCTTTAGCAACCGGGCTCAGGATCAGGGGAACTGCCGCGCAATCGGTCCTCGTCACGATATTGTGCTTACATTTCCTTGATTTTTCCCAGTGCCGCCCAAATTCTGCCAAAGTCGGGGTTAAGTTGATTACTTAAGCGACGGGTGAAATACAGTCCCGCCGCGCGCTGCTCAATGAGAATGACACATACCGTGAACGCGGCAACGAACAGGATCAGACACATGCTAGACGCATTATACAACCCGGTGCGGGCGAAGGTAACCGCCGCACTGGTGATTGTTCTCCTTGGCGTGACCAGTGTTTCGCAGATCGCGAATGCCCGCCCCGCTCCTGAGAGTTTCGCAGACTTGGCCGAAAAGCTTCTGCCGACTGTTGTAAACATTTCGACAAGCCAGATGGTCGCCGAAAGACAGGGACCGGACTTCCAGTTCCCTCCCGGCTCTCCATTTGAAGACCTCTTCCGTGATTTTATGGACCGCAACGGTCAGGGTGGCCAGGGCGGACCGGCGCCACAACGCCGCCGTGCGACCGCACTTGGTTCGGGCTTTATCATCTCGGCTGATGGTTACATTGTGACCAACAACCACGTGATTGACGGTGCCGATGAAATCACCGTGCGCCTGCATGATGGCGACACGCTTGATGCCGAACTGATCGGACGTGACCCGAAAACCGACGTCGCCCTGCTTAAGGTAGAACCGAAAGAAGATCTGCCCTTCGTCAAATGGGGCGATTCTGACAGTGCACGTATCGGTGACTGGGCCATGGCAATCGGCAACCCGTTCGGCCTTGGCGGCACGGTAACCGCCGGGATTATTTCCGCACGTAACCGCGACATCAATCAGGGCCCGTATGATGACTTCATCCAGACGGACGCCTCGATCAACCGGGGCAACTCTGGCGGTCCGCTGTTTAACCTTGATGGCAATGTCATCGGCATCAACAGCGCGATTTATTCGCCGTCGGGTGGTTCGGTCGGCATCGGCTTTGCCATTCCTTCGGCCATCGCACAAAGCGTTGTCGAACAGCTTAAGGAATATGGCCGCACCCGTCGTGGCTGGTTGGGTGTTCACATCCAGACCGTGACTGAAGACATCGCGGACTCGGTTGGTCTTGATGAAGCAACCGGTGCCATGGTTGCCGGCGTCTCCGAAGATGGCCCGGCGAAGGAAGCCGGTATCAAACAGGGTGACGTCATCCTGACCTTTGATGGCAAAACGGTTGAGTCGATGCGCCGCCTGCCGCGCATTGTCGCAGAAACCAAGATCGGCAAGGATGTCGATGTTGTGATCTGGCGCGACGGCGAAAAGCAGACCGTCCAGGTCGAGCTTGGCGAACTTGAGGAAGAAGTCGTCGCGACAAGCGCGGACAGCTCCCAGGAACAGCAAGCACCCGCTGTTGCCGAGGCCAGCATCGATGAACTTGGCATCAAGATCGCCAATGTCGATGAAAGCCTGCGTCAGCGTTACAACCTTGCCGAAGGCACCGAAGGTGTGATCGTCACCGAAGTTTCCGGCGACAGCTACGCCGCCGAAAAGGGTGTTCGCCCGGGTGACATTATCATCGAGGCCTCGCACAGCTCGGTTGATTCGGTCGACGACGTTGTCGATGCGGTCAAGGCCGCCGTTGACGATGGCAAACGCACCATTCTGATGTTGATTGAAACATCGGCTGGCCCGCGTTACTTCGGCCTGACGATCTCGACCGAGGAATAAGCCATCCGGCTTAAGTTGATATCAAAAAAGGGCGGCCTGATCATCAGGCCGCCCTTTTTGTTTAAACCGTTCGTGCCTTACGAAACGAAGTCCGACTTCGCGTAGCCCTGCAAATACAAAAGCGCGGTGAGATCACCGTGATTGATGCAAATGCGCGCCTGTTCCTGAACCGATGGTTTGGCGTGGAAGGCAACGCCAGTCCCGGCAAGCGAGATCATCTGAAGATCATTGGCACCATCGCCAACCGCAATCGCATCATCAACCGTGATGCCTTGCTGGGCGGACAGGGTTTCAAGCGCATCGACCTTGGCCTGACGATCCAGAACCGGTTTCTGAACCTTCCCGGTCAGCTTGCCATCCTTTTCAATCAGGACATTGGCCTGATCGTAGTCAAAGCCAAGCTCGGCGCGGACTGCACCGGTAAAGAAATCAAAGCCACCTGATACCAGGGCAACAAATCCGCCATTGGCCTTCATGGTCGCAACCAGTTGCCTTGCCCCGCCGGTATATTCGACCGTTTTCCAGGCTTCTTTCAGCATCTCGGTCGACATGCCTTCAAGAAGACCGACACGTTCATCAAGGGCTGCTTCGAAATCAAGTTCACCATTCATGGCACGTGCGGTGATGGCCGCCACCCGGTCCTTGACCCCGGCAAACTCGGCCAGTTCATCAAGGGTTTCACCAGTGACAATCGTGCTGTCCATATCGGCAATCAAAAGCTTCTTGCGACGTGTGGCAACCTTCTGTGTGATCGCATCGACCTCAAGCTCTGCCTCGGCCAGTGCCGTATCGGCAACATCAAGCGGGATCCCGTCAAAAGTAAGATCACACGCCTCGCCCTCGGCAAGCCAGGTCACATCCCCGACCAGTGCGCCTGCCCCGGTCAGCGCGATTGCCGCGTTATCAATCACGGCCTTGGTCAGCGCATTCGAATTCGGGGCGGCAATCAGGGTGAGAACCAATTTCATGGTCGCGAGGCTCCTTGGCGGGAAAGGCATAAAACATCTTTGTCGCCTTTATCCGAATTGCACCGGACTGTGGCAAGTATGATTGTTGCCTCTGTCGATTTTGTTGCCAGACAGCCCTATAAAATGTAGAATTGTTGCTACAAATTTGACGAGGTGAGAAATGGGCATCACGACAATCTCAAGCCGCGACTTTAATCAAGACACAAGCGGCGCAAAAAAAGCGTCCAAGGGAGGGCCGGTTATCATTACGGATCGCGGCAAGCCATCGCATGTGTTGTTATCGATTGAAGAATATCAGCGCCTCACGGGCTCCCTGCCCTCCATCGTCGAACTTCTTGCCATGCCGGGCGCAAACGATATTGAGTTTGAACCCCAACCAGCCCGGATCAACACGAAACCGGCTGACTTGTCGTAATGTTTATCCTCGATACAAACGTCATTTCGGAACTGCGTCGTGCCGGACAAGGTAAAGCAGATGAGAATGTGGTCAACTGGGCCAAATCGGTCGATGCCACCAGCCTGTATATTTCGGTCATAACAGTGCTTGAAATTGAAGCCGGTATCCTGCAGGTCGAAAGGCGTGACACGCAGCAGGCAGCTGTTTTGCGCAGCTGGTTCGAAAACCATGTTCTCAGAGCTTTTGAAAAGAGAATCCTGCCAATAGATGCTGCGGTTGCAAGGCGCTGCGCACAATTGCATGTTCCCGATCCCAAGTCAGAACGCGATGCAATGATTGCTGCCAGCGCGCTAGTTCATGGAATGACTGTTGTTACCCGCAACACCAAAGACTTTGATCGAACCGGCGTTCAACTGCTTGATCCATGGAGGTAAAGCATGCCCACTGATCGAAGCGAAATTGGTGTTTTTGATATCAGAACTGCGGAAGCATTTTTTACCTCCGCAGTAAATGCCTACAAACGCTACCATTCGGCAGATGAAAACAGAAAATCAACCCAAGACATTCTGTACGTTGTAATGGTCCTAGCGCATCTGCGCGAATGGATAGCGCCTGGCGAAAATTTCGGTAAAGGTGCCATCGCGAAGAATGCGGCGCACCAATTTGGGATAGATTTGTTTAACGAATGCCCTGCCTTTGTAGACCTTTTAGGACTTTGCAACGGCACCAAACACACCAAACCTCCCCCCACTGAAGTTGGCGGCAGCCTGAATATTGACGACTGGCTTAGTGTCGACGATGTGCATGATTTTGACAACGGCCCAGCCACCTTTCACGTTCTATACTCTGAGCGGGGAAAAGGTAAAATCACGGTCGGATTTGACGTTTGCGACCTAATTGAAGACGTAATCAAAAGATACGATACATGGTTTGGCCGAGATTCTTTAAATGACTGACCCCAGTTTCTTACCCGTCTTAATCGTCGCCGGCCCGACCGCCAGCGGCAAGTCGGCACTCGCCCTTGATCTGGCGGAGGCCTTTGACGGGGTGGTGATCAATGCTGATAGCATGCAGGTCTATAAGGAACTGCGTGTGCTGTCTGCGCGCCCCGATGACAGTGAAATAGCGCGTGCGCCGCATCGGTTGTATGGGGTGTTGTCCGGACGAGAAGCCTGCTCGGCCGGTAAGTGGCGTGAAATGGCGATGGCCGAGATTGCCGATTGTCATGCCAGTGGCAAACTTCCGATCATCACCGGTGGTACGGGCATGTATCTGAATGCCCTGACCGAGGGGATCGCGCCGATCCCCGATATTCCAGCACGGATTCGCGATCAGGTCACGAACAAGCTTGAAGAACTTGGTCACGCCGAATTCTTTGCCAAACTCAAGGCGCAGGATCCTGAAACCGCCGCCAACCTTGATGGCAGCAATACACAGCGGCTGATTCGCGCCGCCGAGGTTTTTGCCCATACCGGGCGCGGATTGGCAAGCTGGCACAATGAGCCGGTGATCACGCCGCCCGAGAACATGAAATTCAAGAAACTTTGTTACATGCCGCCACGCGACGTTTTGTATGACCGCTGTAACCGGCGTTTTGATCTGATGATCGAGCAGGGTGCGATTGACGAGGTCAAAGGGCTGCTTGCCTTGGAATTGCCTGAAACAGCGCCGGTTATGAAGGCCGTCGGCGTGCGCGAGATCGCAGCTTATCTTGCCGGGGAGATTGATCTGGCCACCGCCAAAGAGAAATCGCAGCGCGAAACCAGACGCTATGCAAAGCGGCAATTGACCTGGTTTCGGCATCAAATGTTAGCCAAGGAAATCATCGACGCGCAATATTCGGAAAGTTTGACAGCAAAAATGCGTCATGATGTTAACCAATTTCTGTTGACCACGCCAAAGTGAGGCGATAGGTTGGCCCTTCCCCCGCCGAAATGGCGGAAAACCGCCGTTTAGGCGGATTTTTCAACTCCAATTCGAGGATAATTGGATCATGTTTCAATCACGCGGTTATCACGCGACACGTTGTTGTCGCTAAGTAAAGAGGCTCGAAAATCATGGCAGAACGTATTTTAAGCGGTTCGGAAGTAGTGTTGCAGGCCCTTGCTGATCAGGGTGTGGAAGTCGTGTTCGGCTATCCTGGCGGCGCTGTCCTACCGCTATATGACGAGATATTTAAACAGAACCGGATTCGTCACGTTCTCGTGCGCCATGAACAGGCTGCTGTCCACGCTGCTGAAGGTTACGCCCGCTCGACCGGCAAGGTCGGCGTTGTGCTGGTGACTTCGGGACCGGGTGCGACAAACGCCGTTACGGGCCTTACCGACGCGTTGATGGATTCCATTCCAGTTGTCTGCCTGACAGGCCAGGTCCCGACCCATCTGATCGGGAATGATGCCTTCCAGGAAGCCGACACCACCGGCATTACCCGCCCGTGCACCAAGCATAACTATCTGGTAAAAAATCCGGATCGTCTGGCGCGCACGATGCACGAAGCCTTCCACGTCGCCTCAAGCGGCCGTCCGGGCCCGGTCGTTATCGACCTTCCCAAGGACATTCTGGTTGGCAAGGCACCGTATCTGGAGCCGGCACAGGTTCAGCACCGCACCTATAACCCGGTGGTCAAGGGCGAACGCAGCCAGATCGAAGAAGCCATGGAAATGCTGGCATCGGCGAAAAAGCCGATCCTGTATTGCGGTGGCGGGGTTATCAATTCCGGCATGCAGGCCTGCAAGCTTCTGACCGAGTTCACCCGCATGACCGGTGCGCCGATCACGCTGACCCTGATGGGTCTGGGGGCTTATCCGGCGTCCGACAAGCAGTATCTTGGCATGCTCGGCATGCACGGCACCTACGAAGCAAACATGTCGATGCATGATTGCGATGTCATGGTCGCCATCGGTGCGCGTTTCGATGACCGTGTGACCGGCAACCTCGATTTCTTTGCGCCAAATTCGCAGAAAATCCAGGTCGACATTGATCAGAGCTCGATCAACAAGAACGTTCCGGTCGATATCGGGATCGTTGGCGATGTTGGCCATGTTCTTGAAGACATGATCAAGATCTGGAAAGCCAAGCAGTACAAGATCGAAGCCAATGCTCTTGATAGCTGGTGGAAAGAAATTGAAGGCTGGCGCAGCAAACACTGCCTGTCCTACAAACAGCCGACCGACGTTATCAAGCCGCAGCACGTTATCCGCCGTGTTCATGCGCTTACCCGTGACCGCAAGACCTATATCACCACGGATGTTGGCCAGCACCAGATGTGGGCCGCCCAGCATTTCGGGTTCGAACATCCTTATGAATGGATGACGTCCGGTGGTCTGGGCACCATGGGCTATGGCATGCCAGCCGCCCTTGGCGTTCAGGTCGCCCACCCGGATGCGACGGTTGTGTGCTTTACCGGTGATGCGTCGATCATGATGAATATTCAGGAATGCGCGACGATGACGCAGTATCGTCTGCCGATCAAAACCGTGATCCTGAACAACCGTTATATGGGCATGGTCCGCCAGTGGCAGCAGCTTCTGCACGGGTCGCGCTATTCCGAAAGTTATAGCGAAACCCTGCCCGACTTCGTCAAACTGTCCGAAGCCTTTGGCTTCACCGGCATGACCTGCAATAACCCGGCTGATCTTGATGATGCCATCAAGAAGATGCTGGAAATTGACGGTCCGGTGATTTTGGACGTCGCTGTCGATGACAAGGAAAACTGCTATCCGATGATTCCGTCGGGCAAGCCGCATAATGAAATGCTGCTTGGGCAGGAAACCAACGGCGACGAAGCCATTGATTCCGACGAAGGGATGGTTCTGGTCTGATCCGCACAAACAAACAATCTGTGCGAATTGATCCCATCACATCAAAATGAAAAGGCCGGCGCGGGCGGCACGTTCTGCCCCGACCGAGCCCTAGCGGAGCGAAACCGTGAAAGAAACCGAAATTTCGAAACACACCATATCCGTTCTGGTGGATAACGAGTCCGGCGTTCTGGCCCGTGTAATCGGGCTGTTTTCCGGTCGTGGCTATAACATTGAAAGCCTGACCGTTGCCGAAGTCGACGCCGACGCCCACCAGTCGCGTATCACCGTGGTTACCTCGGGCACGCCCATGGTAATCGAACAGATCAAGGCACAGCTTTCGCGTCTTGTTCCGGTACACAAGGTCAGTGACCTGACCCTTGCCGGGCCAAGCGTCGAGCGCGAGCTTGCATTGGTCAAAGTGATCGCAACGGGTGAAAAACGTGTGGAATCCCTGCGTATTGCCGACATCTTCAAGGCGCGCGCAGTGGATGCGACCAACAATTCCTTCGTGTATGAAATCATCGGCAGCCCTGAAAAAATCGACGCCTTCATCAAATTGATGGAGCCGCTTGGGCTTTCGGAAATTTCGCGTACCGGTGTGGCAGCGATTTCGCGCGGCACACTGACGATGTGAGTTTGCCCTGCCCGGTGATCCGCATCGGGTACGGCATTGGGGCCTGCCCCATAATAATTATTACCATCCGCCACGCATGAAAATCAGCGTGGTCCAACGTCCAGAGGTATCGAAAGATGCGTGTTTATTACGACCGCGATGCAGATGTTAATCTGATCAAATCCAAAAAAGTTGCCATCATTGGTTACGGTTCGCAGGGCCACGCCCATGCGCTGAACCTCCATGATTCCGGCGTTAAGGAAGTTGTTGTTGGTCTTCGTGAAGGCTCCAGCTCGCGCAAGAAAGCCGAAGCTGCCGGTCTGAAAACCATGACCCCGGCCGAAGCTGCTGCTTGGGCAGACGTTGTCATGATGCTGACCCCGGATGAGCATCAGGCTGCGATCTATGCTGATGAGCTGCGCGACAACCTGAAACAGGGTGCCGCCCTTCTGTTCGCACACGGTCTGAACGTTCACTTCGGCCTGATCGAGCCGCGCGCTGATCTTGACGTCATGATGATCGCACCGAAGGGTCCGGGCCACACGGTTCGTTCCGAATACAAGCGTGGCGGCGGTGTTCCGTGCCTCGTGGCTATTGAGCAGAACGCATCTGGCAACGCGCTTGAAGTTGCACTTTCCTATGCATCGGCAATCGGTGGCGGTCGTTCGGGCGTTATCGAAACCACCTTCCGTGAAGAGTGCGAAACCGACCTGTTCGGCGAACAGGCTGTTCTTTGCGGCGGCCTGACCCAGCTGATCAAATACGGCTTCGAGACCCTGACCGAAGCTGGCTATGCGCCGGAAATGGCATATTTCGAGTGCCTGCACGAAGTTAAGCTGATCGTTGACCTGATGTATGAAGGCGGCATGGCCAACATGCGTTACTCGATCTCGAACACCGCAGAATACGGCGACTATGTCACCGGCCCACGCGTGATCGATCCGTCTGTCAAAGAACGCATGAAAGAAGTTCTTACCGACATTCAGGAAGGCAAGTTCGTCCGCGACTTCGTTCAGGAAATGCATTGTGGTCAGCCGATGTTCAAGGCAACCCGTCGTCTGCATGCTGAACATGAAATCGAAGAAGTTGGTACCAAACTGCGCGCGATGATGCCGTGGATTGCTGCAAACCAGCTCGTCGACAAAGAAAAGAACTAAGCACAGCTTGGATCCTTTTTTGCGCAAACGGCCGTCCCGATGGGGCGGCCGTTTTGCTTTGGTCATTTCGGGTTGGGCTTATCCGCCGTGTCTCATCTGTTTAACCGGGAAGCGCAACTCGGTCGCTGCCCAGATCACAACACACAAGACAGACACCCCGGCGCCAAGAACCACCACGGCAGGCCAGCCGCCCATGCCATAGGCAATGGCCGAACTGGCGGAGCCACAGGCACCACCCAGGAAGTAACTTGCCATATAGCCCGTGGTCAGACGGCTGCGGGCCTCAGGATTCAGGCGATAGACCTCGCTTTGATTGGAGATATGCGCCCCCTGAATGCCCAGATCGATCAGCACCACGCCAAGTGCAAAGGCAATCAGCGACCATTGCCCCCAATACAGCAGTCCCCAGCTTGAAACCGTGGTCATCAGAAAAGCACCGGTGCTGAGCCGCGCCCATCCCTTGTCGGCAAGTTTCCCGGCAATACGGGCCGCCAGGATACCGATTGCGCCAATCAGGCCATAAAGCCCGATCACCGCTTCGGACATGCCATATTGGCGCACCAGCATGAAGGCCATCGACGTCCAGAAAATCCCGAACACAGCATATTGTAACCCGCCAATCAGGCTGCGGCGGCGCAAGACCGGTTCATCACGAAACAGATGCAGGATCGAAAGATACAGCGTGCGGTAACTGGTATGCGAGGTCGGCGGGATATGCGGAATGATCCGGTAACAGGCCACCGCATAAATCGCCATCAGGACAGAGGCGGCGATAAACACCGACCGCCATCCGGCAAGCTCCGCCATGATGCCCGAAAATGTCCGGGCCAGTAGAATGCCCAGCAACAGGCCACTCATCACCGCCCCCACCGCAGACCCGCGTTTATCATCGGTCGCCAGGTGGGCAGCCAGCGGCACAAGGATTTGCGCAGTCACACAGGTGATCCCGACCGAAATACTAAACACCACCAGCATCAAAAATGACGGTGCCAGCCCCATCGCCAGCAACCCGACCGCCGTCAGGGCCGAGGTCACGGTCAGCAATTTGCGCCGTTCATGATGATCACCCAGTGGTACCACCGCAATCAACCCGGTCAGATAGCCAAGCTGCGCCACCGTCACCAGAAAACCGGCACTGGTTTCACTCAGCCCATATTCACGTGCAAGCAGTTCCAGCAATGGCTGAACATAGTAAAGACTGGCAACGGACAGGCCGCTTCCGACCGCCATAAAGATCAGGAGGCCGGTGGTCAGGGTGGGCTTGGAATGCATTCTCAGATGGGCCTTGAACGGGTTGGTGGTGAGCTTACGATAGCCGCCAAATCAGAGACTTACAATGCAGTGACTGACACAGGTGCCATGCCGTGATGGCATCGACGGATCCCGTCACGCACAGCAGCCATTCGTAAAACACCCTGCTTTGCGCTGGATTTCAAAGGCCGATCTGTTTAATTCTGGCCTTTAAAACTTTAAACCAGATATGAGCATATCGGAATGTCGGACTATATTGATATCGCCCCCGAGGTCGCAGAGGCCTTTGCCGCAGGCAAGCCTGTTGTTGCCCTTGAATCAACCATCATTTCCCATGGCATGCCCTATCCGCAGAACCTAGAAACCGCGCGTGCGGTTGAACAGGACGTGCGTGATAACGGTGCGATCCCGGCCACCATCGCCGTGATTGGCGGTCGTTGCAAAATCGGGCTTTCCCCCGAGGAACTGGAATATTTCGCCAAGGGAACCGACATTCTTAAATTGTCGCGCCGTGATATCCCCTATTGCCTTGCCAAGAAACGCGATGGCGCCACCACCGTATCGGCAACCATGATTTTGGCGGAAAAGGCCGGCATTCGCGTTTTTGCCACCGGTGGCATTGGCGGGGTTCATCGTGATCTTGCCGGTAATTTCGATGTGTCGGCCGATTTGACCGAACTTGGCAAAACCAGTGTTGCGGTTGTCTGCGCCGGGGCCAAGGCGATCCTTGATATCCCCAAAACGCTTGAACATCTTGAAACGCTTGGCGTGCCGGTTATTGCCTATGGCACCGATGAATTCCCGGCATTCTATTCGGTCGAAAGCGGTCAGAAAGCGCCGCTTCGCCTTGATACCCCCGAAGAACTTGCCGCTTTCCTGAGTTCGAAATGGGAATTCGGCCTTGAAGGTGGCGCCGTCATTGGCAACCCGCCAGAAGCCGACAAGGCACTGGCCCGCGAAGCCATCGAAGGGGCAATTGAAGATGCCCTGATCGAGGCCAAGGAAAAAGGCATTCAGGGGCGCGATGTGACCCCGTTCCTTCTGGCCCGCGTGACCGAGTTGACCAAGGGCAAAAGCCTTGAAGCCAACATCGCCCTTGTGCGCAACAATGCCCGCCTTGGCGCGAAAATTGCCGCTGCCATGGTCGACTGATTGGCACTGGCCACCCTTAATGATCAAAAGAAACAGGCTGGCACATCTGCCAGCCTGTTTTGCGTTTAACTGCGTTGATATCCTTTGCCCTCGAACCCGGGCTTGATGCGCGCATCGTCCACTGGTGCGCCCCACGTCGTTGTGCAGGGCAGGACACCGGCCCAGACAGACCAGTCGTAGTCTTCTTCGTCATCGACCGGATCGCCGGCCCGGACCTTTGCCGAAACCTGGTCCAGATCAAAACCCAAGAACATGGTTGCCTTGAGTTCCTGTTTGTTGGGATGACGGATGTGGTCCCACCGGCCCGGTTCCAGTTTTTCGGTAAACAGCCGGGAATGTTCCATCTTTTCGGCGTCATCACTCACCACTGTTCCTTTGCCATAAATTACGACCGAACGGTAATTGGCCGAATGGTGAAACGCCGAACGGGCCATCACCAGACCATCCAGATGCGTGATGCACAGACAGGCTTCTGCCCCGTCTGCGATCGCGGCCAGAATGCGGTTCTTTGACGCGCCATGGATATAGATCCGCTCCCCCACCCGCCAGTGGGCGGTCGGGATCATGGCGGGGCGCCCATTGACCACGGTTCCGACATGGCAAATCAGGGCATCGTCGATAATGCCATGCACCTGATCGCGGTCATAACTGGCACGATTAGGCCCCCGGACAACTTTGGTGTGGGGATGGATTTCGTATTGATCGGACATGGCGGGACCTCTTCGTCAAAAAATCAGGCGTCGAATTTGGCCCGATCATGGATCAAATTGGACTTTTCAAAAGGTCCATTATAATAAAAGTGACAGAACCAATTTTCACCGGGGTCGCGATGGTGCGCAGTGATTACAGCTGGATTTATCCAAGCCAGTCGGACAATACCGCCGATGATGGCGGCACCACCGCCTATCGCCGCCTGTATCACGGGATCAGATCGGCCATTCTGGATGGCCGATTGCATCCGGGCGAACGCCTTCCGGCCAGTCGGGATTTGGCCAAATCACTTGGTATTTCGCGCAACACGGTGGTGACCAGTTTCGATCTGCTGACCTCGGAAGGCTATCTTGAAACCCGGGTCGGCGCCGGAAGCTTTGTTGCCAGCACCCTACCTGACCGGGATATGCAAACAGGCGACCACGGCCCAGGCAAAAAATCCCAGGCGGCAAATGATCGCCCGATACGGCTTAGTCAAAGTGCCACGCGCATGCTGGCCTATCAGCGACGCTTTCCGCGCTTTCGCATTGCCCGTCCATTCAACCCGGCGACACCCGATCTTGATGGTTTTCCGTTTGATCTTTGGGCGCGGTTGTTGCGCCGGTCGTGGCGGGCGCCCGATATTGATCTGACCATTCCCGACGATCCGCTTGGATTGCCGCTGCTGCGTTCTGAAATTGCCAAATGGTTGCGGCAATCGCGCGGAGTGAATTGCAATGCCGATCAGGTGATGATTGTTTCGGGCGCGCAGCAGGCGCTTGACCTTGCCGCACGCGCCCTTGTCGATCCCGGCGATATCATCGCCACCGAAGACCCGGGCTATGAAGGCATTCGGGGCGTGCTGGCGGCAAGTGGGGCTGTGGTTCAGCCAATTACGGTTGATGAGGATGGCCTCGACATCGAAGGCCTTGCGCAAACGCCTTCCCCGGCCCGGATTGTCGTCACCACGCCTTCACGGAACTATCCGTTGGGTACAACGCTTTCTCTTGCCCGACGCCTCGCCCTTTTGCAGTGGGCGCAGGATAATGATGCCTGGATTGTCGAGGATGATTATGACAGCGAGTATCGCTATGACGGGCCGCCGCTGTCATCGCTGCAAGGACTGGATACCGACAACCGCGTGATCTATGTCGGCACGTTTTCGCGCGTACTGTTCCCCGGTATCCGGCTTGGCTACCTTGTGCTGCCTCCCGCACTGGTTCCGGCCTTTCGCGGCATTCGCGGTTTTGCCGATGGCGTCCCGGCACCGACAACACAGGCCGCCCTTGGTGCCTTTTTCGCCGAGGGGCATTTTGGCAGTCACGTGCGCAAGATGCGCCTGCGCTACGGCGAACGGCGTTCGCACCTTAAAAACCTGATCACGGCGGACGCATCCGATATCCTGTCGGTGATGCCCTCTGATGGCGGATTGCATCTTTGCGCACGTTTGATCGGCGATCAGGACGACATAGAAATGCAGGAAGCCTTGGTAAAGGCGGACCTTGATTGTCGTGCATTGTCTTCATATTTCCACGATCCGCGGTCAAAAAATGGACCGGAACCCGTGCGCGGTCTTGTGCTTGGTTTCGCCGGATGGAAAAAAGATGTGCTTTCGGAAAGTTTCAGTGAACTGGTCAGAACCATCAGACGTAAGTCTTGATGTACCCCGAGCCAGAGAGAGCGGCACGACTTCCCTCTAGATGCTGTCACAGTCGTGACGCTCTCTCCCCTCCGGCTTACAATCCCCCCGAAATGCACCAAAAAACACAGGAAGACAGATGACCGAACGCCCGATCGCCGTGATGTGGTTTCGAAACGACCTGCGACTGGCGGACAATCCGGCCCTTTTGGCAGCGGTCAAATGGGCCAAGGAAAATGACGGTGCTGTCCTTCCGGTTTTTATTCTGGATGACGTGATTTCAGATCAACTTGGCGGCGCGACGAAATGGTGGCTGGAAAAGAGCCTGACGGCGCTGAACCGCAATATCGCCGATCTTGGCGACACAAAGTCTGATCGCGCCCTGCGCCTGTTTAAAGGGAATGCAAAAACCGTTCTGGAAACCATTGCCGATGACAAATCGGTCAAGGCGGTGTTCTGGAACCGGCTTTATGACAAGCCATCGACCAAGCGCGATACCGAGATCAAGGCAGCCCTTCAGAACCACGGTCTGACCTGCGAAAGTCATAAGGCCAACCTTTTGTTTGAACCGTGGGACGTCAAAACCGGATCAGACACCGATTTCAAGGTCTATAGCCCGTTCTGGCGGGCGTGCCTGAAGCTCCCCACCCCGCGCGAACCAAAGTCCGCCCCCGAAAGCCTTGCGCTGTTCAAGGGCGAGGTTGATGAACAAATCAACATCGCCGACTTCGACCTGTCGCCAAAGCCGGTGAATTGGGCCGGTGGCCTTGAGGAGCGTTTCAGCCCCGGCGAACAAGGCGCGAAAGACCAGCTGTTTGACTTCATCGATGATCGTCTTACCGATTATGCCGATCTGCGCGACCGCCCGGACCGTCGGGTAACGTCGGAACTCTCGCCGCATTTGCGCTTTGGTGAAATCAGCCCCTATCAGGTCTGGCATGCCGCTAACCACTATGCCGATGCCAATCCGGGCAAGGGCAAGACCGCCTCGAAATTCATCGCCGAACTCGGCTGGCGGGAATTCGCCCATCACATCCTGTATCACGCAACCGATCTGCGTTCTGTCCCACTTCAAGGCCAGTTCAAGCATTTCCCGTGGTCAGATGACGCAAAGGGCCTTCGCGCCTGGCAAAAGGGCCAGACAGGTTTTCCGATTGTCGATGCCGGCATGCGCGAACTTTGGCATACGGGCTATATGCATAACCGGGTTCGGATGATTGTGGGTTCGATCCTGGTAAAGCACCTTTTGATCCATTGGCGCGATGGTCTGGCGTGGTTTGACGACACGCTTGTCGATGCCTGCCCGGCCAACAACCCGTTTTCATGGCAATGGATCGGCGGTTGCGGGGCAGATGCCGCCCCCTATTTCCGCATTTTCAACCCGGTGCTTCAGGGCGAAAAGTTTGATCCCAAGGGCGAGTATGTCCGTCAATGGGTACCGGAACTGCGTGACATGCCCGAACAATATATCCACAAACCGTGGGAAGCCTCCCCGCTCATCCTCAAGGCCGCTGACGTGACGTTAGGCAAAACCTATCCCGAGCCCCTGATAGGGCTCAAGGAAGGCCGTGAGCGGGCTCTTGAAGCCTATCAGGATATGAAAAAGGCTGCCGGGTGATCCCGACAGCCTTTCGCATTACCGACGCACACGGTGCCTATTTCCAGAAAACCTTCTGATCGATGAAATCGTGCATCGCGTCTTCGATGCCCTCAAGACGATGATCAGCACGTGCGCCGAACCAGCCCGATATCAGACCGACCGCAATCATCCCGTCTTTTGAAAGTTGTGGTGCCAGTGCCATCAAACGCGCTTCGGCAACGGCGGCGTCCTGAAGCTGGCCCAGGATTTCCTGCATCGTCGTCAATTTGCTGCGGAACTTCTTGACCTTTTTTGACCCGTAAATGGCCCCGAAGAACTCCGTCCCATAGCGCATCTGTTTGACATCAAGACGAAGCGCATGAAGTTGTGGCGTTGTCAGACCCGCAACGTGATCACCGCGTTTGGTGACCCGTTTATAGGCCTGCTCCAGAAGCGGTTCGGCCATTTCCGACACAGGTGCGGCCATCGCCTTCATTTGCGCGGCACTCGCCCCTGATGCCCAACGCGAATAGCTTGCCCACGCACCAAGCAGCAAAAGCAACTGCCCGTATTCCGGTTGATCGAGCATATGCCGTGCGTTTGCAAGGGCGGCTTCGCGTTGCTTTTCGGCGGCCTTGCGCAGCTCCGCCACACCTGCATGATCCGGGAAGCGCTCCTCGATCATTGGAAGCGTCTCGGTCAGGAACACATCCCAATCTCGCAGGCCATCAAGCCCCTTGCTGCACAGTTTCAACAACCGGCGCAGCAATACGGCCTCACCCGCAGGCAGGTTTTTCTTAAACAGGTTCAAGGCAACGCGCAGGCGGCGCATGCCAACCCGCATCTGATGACACCCTTCGATATCAAGGTCCTGACGCACGCAGACCTCGTTACTGAGGATCATGCGAAGCCCCTGCGCGATCACGGCACGAAATGCGGTTTCCGCCGACATATCCGGGGTCAGTTTCACTGCCGCCGCCCGATAGGCACCCGGCCCATTGCCAAGATAGAGGTCGCGTCCGCGCGACGCCTTGGACCGCATGCTCAGTAACAGCGGCACGGTCCTTTGCAGCTCAAGTGCAAGGTCAAAAAGGGCTGCCGGATGGCCTTCCTTGAGCTCGAACTCGACCTCGGAGATCGGCACTTCCTTCTCGCCGGATCGGACAACACCCTGATCAATGGCAAGTTCAATCACCGCATCGCGATAGGTCAGATCCACCGCCCCGCGCTTAAGGTCGCTTTCGAAAATGCGGTCGATCTTCTTTTTCTTCACAAACTTCTTCAGAAGCTTTTTGACGTCCTTGTCGGTAAACCGGTCAAGATCAAGAACACCTTCTTCAAGCTCGACCGTCCATTCATTACGTTCGGGAAGCGCCTCGCGCAGGCCGTTGGTCGCCTTGATGGTCTGCTCCCAACCATTCGCGCCCTTCTTGCGCAGACGAACCGCCAGGCCCTTTTCAGCCAGCGAGAGTTTCGGCGTGTCATGATAGATGGAGACAAGGTGGGTGGTCACCAGACGACGACCTTCCTTGACCTCGCGCAGGACCGGCGCGTTTTTAAGACGCGCGACATGTTTCGGATCGATGCGAAGTTTGAGTTCGATCTCGATCTGCTTCTCGGCCATCTGGTTCCCCTAAGCGAGTTATTGTCACAGCGCGACGTCGCGCTGTTCCGCCACCAAGTAGTAACCAATTTTATGTTTCAGCGGGTTGAAACAAGAAGCGGGAATGATGGTAGCGGAATGTAAGATTTTCGCAACAAAAGGCAGAAACGCCCCCAAAATCAAGCCTTAAAAGACCGATCAGCATTTTGCACAACCCTCTGTTTTCATTTGAAAACAAATAGAGGCAATCAGGTTCATTTGATGCAGGTTGCTTGCACATACCTTGCGCATTCACCCCTAACACAGACCCTTTCAAGTCGTTGATGCAAGGGCGATTCTGAACGGTTGCATCGTCATATATTGATAACAGTTTCGCACCGTTTGCGAATTGCGTTTTGTCAGTTACAGTCTGTTCAAATTCAATCTGCCAGAGGGCGAAGATGCTTAGCCGTAGCCACACTTTCAAGACCGCCCTGATCATGGGGATTGCAATGCTGATCAGCGGCTGCAAAACAACAACCACCACAAGCACCCCTGAAATCAGCTATGACGCATGGCAGGCCAAACAATCGGCATCGACAGTGCCCTACAGCACCAACACCATGGTCAAAATCAATCTGAACTGGTCGCGCATCGGGCCGTTTTCACGCTATGACACCTGGGTGCGGGCCAACGCCTTTGGCGGGATGTTTGATGTTTATGGCGCGCAAACTTGCCTTGGCAAATTTGTCCGCGATGATCGACTGGCCCCCGCCCATGGCTGGTGGGAACTGATTTGCCAGGATGACAGCTACGCCGCCGGAAAATTTCAGCTGACCGAACAGGGAAACATTCTGGGCATCGGTAATGCGATTAATGGCGAGAAGGTCGGGTTTGACCTGCCTATCCCAAATTGAGTTCGATCATTAAAATAACGCACGCGCTCTAAATCGACCAAAACAGTTACGTTACTTGCGCATCGACCCCACAGCCGTAAAGTAACAAAGAAACTGTCGATAGACTGGAGAGCACATGCGTATTCGGCCAATGACCGCCATGATCAGCTTGGGAGCCTGCCTTTCCTTAAGCAGTTGCGCAAGCCCACCTCAACCAGAAACTTCGATCCCCCAGACGGAGCTTGAAGATTCTTATCCCCGAAAAGGTGTCGTAAAGATCAGTATTGGCTGGCCGCGCCTAGGCCCTTTGACAAGCTACGATGCCTTGGTTCAAGCCAACGAAGCCGAAGGCAAGATTGAAGTATATGGCGAACAAACCTGCCGAGGCAGGTTTGAGTACACGAGCGAAGTACCTGATTTCGATGGCTTGTGGGAATTGTTTTGCGGCGACGATGGTAACTATGCAGGCGGTTTCTTCCAGCTCAATGACCAAGGCACTATAATCGCGTCCGGCATTGATTTGTACGATACACAGATTTCGTTCACCCTGCCGGTTCCGAACTGATTGGGCGCAAAAACAAAAAACCCGGCCAGAAGGCCGGGTTTTTTTGGCTACCGAAAGATGGTGCCCAGGGGCGGACTCGAACCACCGACACGCGGATTTTCAGTCCACTGCTCTACCAACTGAGCTACCTGGGCAAATCCGACTTTCGTCTCCGTTTCCGGAGTGTTCCCTGCGGAACGAGCGGGGTTATACAAACTCCTTTGGGGCTTGTCCAGCCTCAAATCGCATTTTTTTTGCGATCACGCGTCGGATTAAAATTCTTCTTCATCTTCAAGGTCTTCGAGATACTCGGGCGGCTCGGCGGCGGGGATGGCGTAGCTTTCATTCATCCATTTGCCAAGGTCGAGATCCGCACAGCGTTTGGAGCAAAACGGCGTGTATTTTTCATCAGCCGGTTTGCCGCAAACCACGCAGTCGGAGCTGGCTGTTTTCGTTATCTTTTTTTCATTCATGGTGGTTTTTCTCCAACCGATAGGCATCGTCTTCAAGTGTCGGGTCCGCGACAATTTGCGGCGTACCCCCAAATGCATTTGTCAGGATCTGGATCGCATACGCCTGATCCGCAAGTGCCTTCGCCATACCGGGGTTTACGAACAGTTTAACCATCCCGGTCACCCCGTTTCGGCTTTCGGCAACAACAGCGCGCACAACGGCATTCAGCGCGGCATCACGCAAAAGAGGGGCCCGTTCCTGTTTGGCAAACAAGGTGGCACGAAGCGATTCGCCCGCCCGCTGGCGACTGAATTCATAAAGCCCCAACCGCGTAAAGCCGCCGATCTGAACCGCACCATCAAGTTCACTGCCAAAGGCATCACGGATTGCGGCATCAAACTTGTCGCGCCCTGCCCGCGATTTCATGCGAAGCGGATCAATCACCACAAGACCACCGATGTTGCGCAGGCGGATTTGATGCACGATTTCGGCGGCGGCCCGAAGGTTGACTTCGACCGCGCGGCTTTCGCTATCACGCCCGGCATCTGCCCCGGCAGCATTGACGTCAATGGCACAAAGTGCGGTTGCCGGGTCAATCGCAAGCCAGCCGCCGCCTTGCAACTCGACACGCGTCGCCAAGGCAGCGGCAATTTCGTCTTCGATATCCTGATCGTTGAATAACAGTCGGCTGCCGACATGACGCGCAAGATTGTCATCCGACTTACCCAGCATCGTCAGCAATCCACGCAACCGCACGAATTCGTTTGTGCCATCGACAACGCATGCGCCGCCCGCCATCAGATGCCGTTCGATCACCTGATCGGTTTCTGATTGCGCCTTGCTAACCAGTTGCGGCTTCGATGCCTCGGACAGGTCCTTTTCGGCCTTTTGCAATTGTGATTTCAGAAGTTTGTATTCGGCAGTAATGGCATCACGCGTCCAGTCGAGTGCGACGGAACGCAGCATGATCCCGTCCTGATCGGACTGAAGAGTGCTTAGCAATTCGTGAAGTTCGGTGCGCCGGTCCCCATCCTTAAGCTTGCGCGGCAACTCAATATGGTTGGCCCCCGGTCGCAGGATCATGCCGACACCTTCAATCGCGATCCGCCCGGTAAGCTTGACACCCTTGTCGTCAAAACCAAGGCGGGAGATCTGCACCAGAACCCACTGCCCTTCATGCAGCGGGCCGTTGTAGCGATCAAACGGCAAAAGCCCGTCTGGCAGCCCGTCAAGCGCAACCATGGCGGCGGCCATTTCGGGCATCATTTTGGAAACACGGCCAAGATGGATATCAAATCTTGCGGGACCGCCGCGATCAATCCAAAGACGCGTCAGGCGGTCATTTTCGATCAGGGCCACCCTGCGCTCAAGCGCAACGGCATCAATCAGCAGGCGGGAGTTATGGGTGCCGCCAACTGCCATGATCAAACCTCTTTGGGGTGATAGCCAAGACCGCGCAAAAGACCGTCCACCTCGCACAGCGACAGCCCGACAACGTTGGAGTACGATCCCGAGATCGCCTTCACAAAGGTCGCGGCAAAGCCCTGAATGGCGTAGGCACCCGCTTTGCCCTGCCACTCGTCATGGGAAAGGTAACGCTTCAGGTCATCGGAACCAAGGGTTCGGAATTTTACCTGTGTTTCGATCACGCGCGATCGTTCGGTCCCGTCCGGGGCAATTACACACATGCCACCGTAGACACGGTGGCGACGCCCGGACAGCAATTCAAGGAACTTGCGTGCCTCAGCCACGTCTTCGGCTTTGCCCAAGGCACGTCGGCCACAGGCAACAACCGTATCCGCGGCAAGCACAAAGGCCCCGCCGTTGGATTTGGCAACAAAACGTGCCTTTTCCTCGGCAAGGCGAAGCGCCAGCCGACGCGGACTTTCATCGCGCATGGGTGTTTCATCGATGTCTGCGGGAACGACCTGATCTGGCACAATTCCGATCTGCGCAAGCAGCTCAAGACGGCGCGGCGATGCAGATGCCAATATCAGTTTCGACAAGATGTGGCTCCCGGATATCCGTCCCAGACCATTCCGACCAAAAATGTGATGAATGCTCACATTTCGATGCAGGCAGCAAAATGCACCCTGACGGCAAGGGTAAACGCCCCGCCAGACAAGGTCAATTTGCGCTTGGTAGTGGTTTCAGATTACTTGAAACGGAAGGTAATACGACCTTTGGTCAGGTCATAAGGGGTCATTTCGACGCTGACACGGTCACCTGCGAGAACGCGGATACGGTTCTTGCGCATTTTGCCCGAGGTATGGGCAAGGATTTCGTGGTCATTGTCCAGCTTCACGCGAAACATCGCATTGGGCAGAAGTTCAACGACAGTGCCCTGAAACTCGATAACGTCTTCTTTAGCCATGTGACTCCTAGCTTTCGTATTGCAATATCAAAATACCGGTGGGCGGCAAACTGCTCTGAACCGGGCAAAAGGTCAAGTCCTTTCACGTGTCAGGCGTGGCGTTACAGCACTGCGTTAAACGAATGGCGACGTATCTGTGCTGCCAAATCGCGCGGAACAAGGATTGCGCGAAAAGAACCGGCTCGGCCCTTTTCGAATGCCGGTATGCGCCCTAAGATGCCGCTATCTTTCCGGCCTTTCATGAAAGCCCCCGCATGACCAATCCTCATACCATTGAAATACGCCTTGCAGAACGTGATGACGCACCGGCACTCCATGCCATGATTTGCGAAATCGGCCAGGCAACGGGATGTGCGGATAAAATTGCAAGCACGCCCGAAGATCTGGCGCGGGATGGCTTTGGCAAAGACCGTGCGTTTGACGCGCTGATTGCGATTGCCGATGACACACCGGTTGCCATGTGCCTGTTTTTCCCAAGCTATTCGACATTTCGCGGACGGCCCGGGCTTTATATTCAGGATCTTTATGTCGCACCAAGCCATCGCGGCGGCGGTTTTGCCAAACGCCTGGTGGCTGCGGTCACCAAACATGCCCGTGCACACGGCAAATCCTATATCCGGTTGTCTGTCGATGCGGAAAACATGATCGGCCAACGGTTTTACGAAAAACTTGGTATGTGCCATGCCGAGGACGAGAAGATCTACGTGCTTGATGGTGCTGCGTTCGAAGCCCTCAGCAGCGCGGATTAAGCCAGGCAATCACATGGTGGGTGCAGGACCGACGGGGAAGCGATCAAGGATGCGTTTTTTGATCTGGTCGCGCACCTGCCGATAGGCCTCAAGGCGAATTTCACGCGAACCTTCGACGATTGTGGCATCAAAGGTATTCCAGAATTCCACGTCACACGCCATGGTGCGGGTCATTTCGACCGCGCGGTGCTGGGCCTCGGGTGACATCGTGATGATCAGATCAAAGAAGCCGTCTTCAAGCTGATCAAAGGTTTTGGAATTGTATGAGGAAATATCAAGACCGATTTCCTCCATCACCGCCACGGCAAAGCCATCGAGCTCACCGGCACGCACCCCGCAACTTTCAACATAAATGCGGGTTCCGTGATAGTGACGCATCAAGGCAGCAGCCATCACCGAACGCACGGCATTATAGCTGCAGGCAAAAAGAACCGAGCCGGGGAGTTCTTCTGCCACCGTGCCTTAACCCCGGATGTGAAGGACACAAATCAACGTAAACAGGCGACGCGCGGTATTTTCATCAATCGTCACCTTGTCGGCCAGAAGCTCTCGCAATTGTTCGGAGCCCTCGTTGTGAAGACCACGTCTCGCCATATCGATGGTTTCGATCTGGGCGGCACTGGCCTTTTTGATGGCGTCATAATAGCTTTCGCAGATCATGAAATAGTCTTTGACGATCCGGCGGAACGGCGACAGCGGCACGGGAATGGTCGTCAGGTTCTCGGTATCATCGTCGCCGCGCACATCCATATAGATGCGGTTTTCTTCGATGCGCATATGCACCGAATACGGACCTTCGAAACCGCCAGCCGGTTCGAAATGGTTTTCTTCGAGAAGGTCATAGATCGCCACCGCCTGCTCATGCTCGACCTCAGGACGGCGTCTTACCTTGTATTTCTCGTCAAGATAGATACCGGCAATACACTGGTTTTCTGCCATGGCTCTCTCGCTCCGGTCCCTTCACACGCTGCATTGCAACAGCTTACATCTGGTTTGAACGGATCGCTACCGAAAGTCCATGTGCCTGCAGACCTTCGCTTTCTGCAAGGGCGATTGCCGCCGGGCCGATTTTTGCCAGACTTTCGGGTGTGCACTTGATCAGCGACGAACGCTTGATGAAGTCCAAAACCCCAAGGCCGGACGAGAAACGCGCCGAGCGGGCCGTCGGCAGAACATGGTTCGGGCCGGCAACATAATCGCCGATGGCCTCTGGGGTATAACGGCCCAGGAAAATCGCACCGGCATGGTGAATGTCTTCTGCCAGTGCGTCCGGGTCGTCGACCGCCAATTCAAGATGTTCCGGTGCGATCCGATCCACAAGGGCCGGAGCCTGCGACAGATTTTCGACCAAAACAATTGCACCAAAGTCGCGCCAGCTTGCCCCGGCGATTTCTGCACGCGGCAGTTTTTCAAGATGGGCATCAATTGACACCTGCACCTGATCGGCGAATTTCGCATCATCAGTGATCAGAATCGATTGCGCGACCGGGTCATGTTCCGCCTGCGACAACAAATCTGCGGCCACCCAGCTTGGATCGTTGCTGCCATCGGCAACCACCAAAATTTCCGACGGGCCCGCAATCATATCAATGCCGACCTGACCAAACACACGGCGTTTGGCCGCGGCAACAAACGCATTGCCCGGACCGACGATCTTGTCGACCGGCTTGATGGTTTCGGTACCATAAGCAAGGGCTGCAATCGCCTGCGCCCCGCCGATGCGGTAAATCTCGTCAACACCGGCAATTCGGGCCGCAGCCAGAACCAGCGGGTTCATTTTATTGTCAGGCGTCGGCACCACCATGACAAGGCGTTCCACACCGGCAACCTTGGCCGGAATGGCGTTCATCAGAACCGATGACGGATAGGATGCCAGACCGCCCGGAACATAAAGTCCTGCCGCCGACACCGCACGCCAGCGCCAGCCAAGCTCAACACCACTTTCATCGGTATAGCGTTCATCGGCCGGCATCTGCTTTTCGTGGTAGGCACGAATGCGCTTTGCCGCCAGTTCCAGCGATTTGAGAAGGTCCGCATCAATGTCGGCAACCGCCGCATCGACCTCGGTCGCGCTCACCGCCATGCCGGATGCGTCGATACCAAGGCGATCAAATCGGTTGGTATAGTCACAAACGGCTTCGTCACCGCGATTACGCACATCGGCGATAATATCGGCAACGGCCGCATCAACATCGGCATCCGATTCGCGTTTCATGCCCAGAAGCTTGACGAAATCTTCTTCGAAGCTGGCGTCAGTAATCGAAAGCTTAAGCGGCATTGAGCACCTCGGAAAAACGGTCGATCCAGGGCTGGATATCGGTCGGGCGGGTTTTCAGCGCGGCACGATTAACGATCAGGCGCGACGTCACATCGGCGACATGTTCTATTTCACGCAAGCCATTGGCCTTAAGCGTGTTGCCGGTCGAGACAAGGTCGACGATACGGCGGCACAGACCAAGTGTTGGTGCCAGTTCCATCGCGCCGTTCAGCTTGATGCATTCAGCCTGCACGCCCCGTTTGGCAAAATGCGTACGGGTGATGTTGGGATATTTGGTCGCGACCCGGACATGCGACCAGCGTGACGGATCATCGCCTTCGATCATTTCTTCCGGTTCGGCAACGGCGATCCGGCAATGCCCGATATTAAGATCCAGCGGCGCATAGATATCCGGATAGTCAAATTCCATCAGGACGTCATTGCCGCAGACACCGATATGGGCTGCGCCAAAGGCAACGAAGGTTGCGACGTCAAAGCTGCGCACACGGATGATATCGATATGCGGATGGTTGGTGGCGAAACGAAGCGCACGGGATTTCGGATCATCAAATGCCGCTTCCGGTTCGATCCCGGCGGATCGCACCAGTGGCATCACCTCGTCAAGAATGCGCCCCTTGGGCAGGGCAAGCACCAGCTTTTCGTCACTCATCAATCAGTCGCCTTACGCGTTTTTCAGTTATCCGGAAGCCTTATATCAGGCCGGAACCCGGACACGTTCGATCTGCGCCCCGCAGGAGCTCAGTTTTTCTTCAAGCCGCTCATAACCGCGGTCCAGATGGTAGACACGGTTAATAACCGTCTCGCCCTCGGCTGCCAAGCCTGCAAGCACCATTGAAACCGAGGCACGCAGATCGGTTGCCATGACTTCAGCCCCCGAAAGCTTTGCACTGCCGCGGACAATCGCCGAACGGCCATGCACGTTGACATCAGCGCCCATGCGGCTGAGTTCCGGTACGTGCATGAAACGGTTTTCGAAAATGGTTTCGGTGATCATTGACGCACCGTTGGCCACCGACATCAACGCCATGAACTGGGCCTGCATATCGGTCGGGAAGCCCGGATAGGGTTCGGTCATCACGTCAACACCCTTAAGCGTCGCACGGTTGCCGCGCACCTTAAGGCCATCTTCGGTTTCTTCAACCTCGACCCCGGCTGCGCGCATCGCATCAACAAGGCTGTCAATCAATTCCATACGGGTTCCGGTCAGTTCGATCTCGCCACCGGTGATGGCGGCGGCAATCGCATAGGTCCCGGTTTCGATGCGATCCGGCACGACCGAATATTCCGCACCATGCAGGCGCGGCTTGCCGGTGACTTTGAGGGTATCGGTTCCGATACCTTCGATCTCGGCCCCCATGGCAACAAGGCAGTGGGCCAGATCAGACACTTCGGGTTCGCGCGCGGCATTGGCAATGGTGACGACACCGTCGGCTAGCGATGCGGCCATCAGCGTGTTTTCCGTCGCTCCTACCGAAACCTGCGGGAACAGAACATGTCCGCCTTTCAGGCCGTCGGGTGCGCGGGCTTCGATGTAGCCCTCGGTCAGGTGGATTTCAGCCCCCATGGCTTCCAGAGCCTTAAGATGCAGGTCAACCGGTCGGTTGCCAATCGCACACCCGCCAGGAAGCGACACACGGGCAACACCACATCGCGCGACAATCGGACCAAGCACCAACACAGATGCACGCATCTTGCGCACCAGATCATAAGGTGCCGTGGTCGAGGTGATTTCCTTGGCGGTCATTTCAAGAACGCGACCGGTATGGCCACCATTGGGCGCATGCCCGTTCAGATGCAACGCCACACCATGCTGTGCCAGAAGATTGGCCATCGATGTGATATCTGCCAGATGCGGCAGGTTCGATAACGTCAACGTTTCATCTGTCAGAAGGGCTGCTGCCATCAACGGCAAAGCCGCGTTTTTGGCACCGCCGATTGCAATTTTGCCCTGCAGCCGGCGACCACCGGAAATCTTAATCTTGTCCATTCAGTCCTCTTTGTACTGCGCGCGATGGCGCAGCGAACGCGTGTCTTGGCGTATCACCACCAGATTATTGCCACCCCTTTATCACAGGCGCGGCAATGTGACACCTTTTTGGCCCATATATTTCCCTGCGCGATCCGCATAGGAGGTATCGCATTCACTTTCCGCCTTAAGGAAAATGAACTGACACGCCCCTTCATTGGCATAAATGCGCGCCGGAAGCGGCGTGGTGTTGGAAAATTCAAGGGTCACATGCCCTTCCCATTCGGGTTCAAGCGGCGTGACATTGACGATGATGCCGCACCGGGCATAGGTCGATTTCCCCAGACAGATCACCAGTGTGTCGCGCGGGATGCGGAAATATTCCACGGTGCGCGCAAGCGCGAAACTGTTGGGCGGGATCACGCAGACTTCGGTCTGGCGATTGACAAACCCGTCATCGGAAAATTCCTTGGGATCGACGATGGCCGAGTCGACATTGGTGAAAATCTTGAACTCGTCAGCGACGCGGGCGTCATAGCCGTACGAACTGACACCATAGGAGATCACACCATCGCGTTTGAAACCGTCGACAAACGGTTCGATCATGCCTTTTTCCTGCGCCATCTGGCGTATCCAGTGATCCGGTCTTACCGACATAGTGCCACCCCTGTTTTTGCGAAAATCCCAACCACGTTCAGCACCCACGGTTTTACCCGTCCGCGGGCCTCAAGATCAACCAAACGATGCACGCGCCCATCAAAGCGAAGGTGAAAAATGACGCGCGAGATCAGTCCTCAGATTTTTCGTCTGTAGCTGGACCTTGTGGATCGCTTTTGCGTGAGCGTTGCTGTTGCTTGCGCTTGGCCAGATTGGCACGCAGGGCTTCGGCTTCGCGTTTTAAACGTTCCTCGTTTACGGCCGGACGCATGTCAGATTTTTTGGCTGTCATGATGCAATCAAAGTTCCGTCAGATTTATGCGGGTTTGAGCGATTGGCCTGTTATAAAACAGCGTGCGAAAAATTACAGCCGATCTTGACGAAAACAGGGCGAAAAGGCCTGCGACGGGAACAATCGAAAAACTTCGCATAATTCAGGCTTGACCAATTACAGATACGTGGCCTATAACCCGCCCGCACCGCAAGGGCTCATGCTGCTGTAGCTCAGGGGTAGAGCACTCCCTTGGTAAGGGAGAGGCCGGGAGTTCAAATCTCCCCAGCAGCACCATTGCCCACCGGTCCAGCCTGTTTATCGGGCTGCTGTAGCTCAGGGGTAGAGCACTCCCTTGGTAAGGGAGAGGCCGGGAGTTCAAATCTCCCCAGCAGCACCATTGCCCACCGGTCCAGCCTGTTTATCGGGCTGCTGTAGCTCAGGGGTAGAGCACTCCCTTGGTAAGGGAGAGGCCGGGAGTTCAAATCTCCCCAGCAGCACCATTTGACAATTTTGACCCTGCAAACCCGCTAAGACCTTGAAAGGTATGGCAGTTTCTATAGTTCGATAACCCTTTTCGCGGGAGTATCGAAGAGGCTCTACAAAGGCCAGCCGCAGCACGGTTTGGCGCAGGGGTAGAGACCCATTTTCATATATATTCCAAGGGCTTGAGAGAAACTTCAGCGCGAGTTCAATAGACTCTCCAAACCTCCCCTTCGCCGGAATCATATTCTCGGCTTTCTCAGTCAGCAGAAACTTCTCCCGCTCCAATTTCTCGACCCGTTTTTCAAGCGCAGAGATCACGGATGCACTCGACGACTCGACAATCCTGTCGAGCAGCTTGTTGATCTGGTCCTCAACGTCTGCGAGCTGCGCGAGAACCGCTTTCTTGGATCGCTTAGCTTCATCCAACCGCGCATCCCACGCGCGCTCAAACATGGTGCGCATGACACCGAAGAGCTTCTTCGTTGGCTGCATGGATTTGAGAATTTCCGCGAAGCCTTCCTCGATCTTCGCACGCGGGATCGATTTGCGCTTGGACGGACAACTTGGCGTGTCGCACAGATAATACGGATAGTGCTTGCGGCACCCCTTGGACCAAGCTGCGGTCATGGGCTTGTCGCAATCATCGCAGTGCACGAAGCCGCGAAGCGGAAAATCAGGGCTGAAGTCACGCCGAGCAGCAGGACGACCGCCATTTTCCAGATTATTCAGAAT
The DNA here is from genome assembly GCF_000300275.1 of Thalassospira profundimaris WP0211. GTDB lineage: Bacteria > Pseudomonadota > Alphaproteobacteria > Rhodospirillales > Thalassospiraceae > Thalassospira > Thalassospira profundimaris. The sequence continues at coordinate 122,645 of NZ_AMRN01000010.1, forward strand.
TCTTTCATGCGTCCCGAAGCTAATCAGCGCTTCATGGTGGCCTTTACGCAGGCTCACTTCCCATGTCTCTGAATGGACGTACCCTGCGTAAAGTGGGTTTCTGAGCAGCTTGGTAATCTTCCACGCTCGGATTTTCCCGTTTGGCAAATCCTTTGGGAACTCAGGCTTGGTTTCTAAAAACCGCTGCACTTCGGCTTGAGACGCGAAACGACCATTTGCGTACCCTTCGAGTGCTTCTTGCACATACTCGGCAAGCACACCGTCAGGAGACAGAAGCTTACCGTGTACCTTATCGGTTATGTACTTGTAGCCTACTGGCGCATGAAAGACCCAATAGCCTTTCTCGATACGGGCAACCATCTTCTGCCGAACCTGGCGGCGGTTTTGCTCACGTTCTAACTCACCGTGCGCGGCAACAATGGTTTCAATGAATTTGCCTTCAGGTGTATCTTCGAAATTGAAGTTGAGGCATTCAACCGTCGCGCCGCGTTCGGCGAATGCGTGACGTAGCTTAAAGTGAAATTCTGTGTCACGAGCGAAGCGCTTGAGATCATCGAAGATGACGACGAATTTGCCGTCCTTCTGGGCATCGAGATAGGCCAGCATGGCGCACATGCCTGGGCGCTTCATGAAGTCACCACCGCCCGAAGCGTCATCAGGGAATACCGCCTCTACGGCATAACCTTTCATCTCGGCGTACTGTCGGCACCGATGCTCTTGACTGACGAGGCCAGCACCCTCTGTCTTTTGGCGCGTCGTGGATACACGGCAATAGATAAGTGCACGGATTGGCGTGCTTTTTTGGTTCTTGTTGTTCTTTTCTGAGGCCATGAATCCTTAACCTTTCTGCGCCGCCTCAAGGTACCGGCGCAACGACGTCTTCGTGTTCTGTACTGGGTAGGTTGGATTCTAGCCCATCTTCGCACAAAATGCTCGCATGATCGTGCTTTGTTCCGCCTTTTCCACAGACCTGCTGTGTCGGATGCACGTCAAAGCCAAGCTCTACAAACGCTACTATGATCTTCCAAAGCGCGCCAATGACTTGCTCCTTCTGAACGTCGTCTATGTCAGCATCTTCGAGCAGCTCTTTGTAGAACTCGACATCTAGCTGAAGACTGTGCCTTACAGTTCGATCATGTTCACGCGACAGTGCTTCGCCTACGTCGGGCAATGTCCAATCTTTATCGGATGTGGTCATGACAAGACCCCTCCTTTTCAGCAATGCGCCGCATGCTGACCAGTTTCATTTCCTTTTCGGACAATAGAGCAGCATATCACCCGCACAGGGTGATAAGCGCAGATATTGCTGCGCAGTTGCTGCATATATAGTTTTATTATACCGCAGCAATCGGCTGAAACGCAAACTCAGCAAGGGTTTCAGAGAAAAGCAAAGCCCCGATCTTGTTACGAGAGATCAGGGCTTTCAAAAGAGAAATTCTCTTTTAATGAGGAATTTCGACCCTCTTTAATCTGGGGAGATTGGAGAGCGGATCGAAACAGATGGATTATTGTTCATTATACGAACCGTTTCAACTTTTTATTGATTAAAAATGAGGGCTTCAATCATGCTGCATTAGATTGAAACCCTCACAAGAGACCAAACTCTTTTGGAAAGGAGTTTATCCGTTCAACAGGGTAGTCTTAGGATATAAACCCTAGTACTACAGTGCCAAAGTTTGATGTGAATCTCAAATTTTTATTGCATTTATCGACTTTGTGAGAAGTTTGACTTCGCGTAACCGCCAAGGCGCGCAAACACTTGTTGGGCTTCAACTTCCGTAGCTGCTTTTTCAAGCCTGTCGCGAAGGATTGCAATCCGCTTGCGGTTCTCTTCATCGACTTGCCGTCTGGCATCTATCGCCAGCCCCCGCCCAGGTTCCAGCTTGGCTGCACTGAGGGGCGCGCGTTGCTCTCGCAGCAGCCGCAACAATTCTTCTTTCGTCGTGATTGCCGGATAGGCGTTATCTCTATGATCCATGGTCAGCGGTCGCGCTGCTCGCGATTGCGACGGCGCGGTTTCTCCTCACGCGCATCTTCCAACCGCTCCTTGGGCGTTCGCAAAATGATGCGGCCATCGACCGGAACGGAGTCGAGCTGAATCGTGTGTCCTTCGCCGTCCCTGTGAGCGAAGGCTACACCGACGCGGTTGAAGTATGATTTGTCGTCCGCGCCTTCCTTCACATGAAACGCATCGAAACTCGGACGGTTCTTATCCGATCTATCGCTCATTTTCTTCTCCTGCTGCTAAGTGGGTTGATAGCCTTCGACATAGGACCAGAGACCGTCCGCATATTGCGGGTAGTGCGCAAATTGCTGCGGTACGGCTTGCATGATCACTCTTGCACGGCGCACGCTCCATCTTGAGGGTATAGGCACCGAGTCATGAGGCGGGTGAAAGGGATTGGGCAGGAAGCGGCCAGCAAAGTCCTGCCTCGTGAAGTAGGGATGCTTCTCCGCCAGGATGGGTTTGAGGTTCTTCCCTGACACAAACAAAAGCTGCCTGTCCTCGGGCATAGCCAGTAATTCTTCAGGCATCATCAGCGCGCGAGCTTGTTTGGTTCGATGATCCTCGGCGAACGCATGGTATTTCATATCTGCATAGGCCGAGAACGGATCGCCGCCATTCATTATGCTCATCGCAGCATTCATTTTCTGCCGCTTTGCATCCGCCTGACGAAGGCCGTCGTCATATTCGAGAGTTTCGGTGCCGAGCATCGAAGAGACCATTTGTGCCGTTTGATAGTCGCGTACTCCGAAGAACTGCCGAAGGGCCGATGACCCCATAAAGCCTTGCAAGGCTGGCGCACCGAAGTTGCGAACAATCTGGCCGACATCCTGAAATAGCGCCCAGACCTGCACACCAGCACCGCGTCCGAATGTGAACGCGCGCAGCAGGGCCTCAAAGTTTCCAAGCTGGCCCGCCTCGTCGATGATCATAGTAACGCGCGGTGCTGATGGCGCACGCGATTTGTAGAGCATCTGAACTGTGAACATCGTGCGCAGGATCGGCGACCAGAGCCCGACATATTCGATGGGCACGTTGATAGCCCAGCTTGTCGGCTGACCGACGTTACAAGTATCGGCAAGAGAAGCGTCCGCGTGATCGAGGGAGGCCAGCAGCATCGGATCGTCAAGGAAGTTCAGATGTGCATAAATCTCCCCGAGGATGCTCCCGAATTCCTTCTCGCTCTCTTGCTGCTTGGCCAGCATTTCTCCGGCAGTACGGCGCACACTGTCCATGGACGAGGAGAGCATGTTTTCGAGGCAATCTGCCCAGAGGCTCGTATCGGACTCAATCCAATTGATGACACGGTACAGGGAGGGAAAGCTGACCTTTCCATTCACCTCCACCAGCATCTTGATAATGTTTTCGATCCATTCCCGCGCACGCAGCTCAAAGTAACGCCCGTTAGATGCGCCGCTTGTCGGGATCAGGCTTTCGGCGATGAATTTGCAGTCGGCATGAAAGTGCGGATCGTTCAGTTTGAGGATATCGAGCGGGTTCATCCGATGCTGCGGCAGCCCGCGCATACCTGTCGGATTCCAGCAATAGAGGAAGCTCTTTTGAAGGGCGAAGTTGACCATCGTCACGGACGCGATTTCACCGCGCGGATCAAGGATGAAATTGTTCTTGCCCGCATTGCGAGCCACAGCCAGAGCAAGCAAGTCACGCATCTTGCCTGAACCTGCGCCTGCCACTGTGAGGATTGGGGCATCGGTCTCAAGACAGACGGGCTTGCCTGCTATGTAGCCAACCTGAAGCCCATGTCCGCTTAGAAGGCCAGCGCGTCTAAGATCACGCTCGTCCGACCACGAGGCAGAACCGAAGCGAAATTCCTCATTGCTCATCATGTCTACTGTCCTTTGAATATGCGGTCATGCGTGGCCATGACCTTCGTCTTTTCGGGAATTGTCAGGACGTGCGTGCCCGCGTCGGGATGAAAACACTTAATAAAATGCGAGCGGATTTCGCGAGGCTTTACGGTGGGATGAAAGGCATTGATCATCCGTATCCAGACACAAACCTTTACGTCGGAGGGAATGTCTGATTTGGCCGAGCTTGGCTCGAAAATGAGTTTGAAGCGCTCGAAAATCGGCTTCATTTCCGGCACAACAAAGTCAATCTGAATAGTGCCCATCGTTATTCGCTCGCGCCGAATAGAAGCGAAAAAAACCACAGTAGCGGAGCGAACATGATGATTGCGCCCAGCACTTCCAGAAAGGGATGGAGCTTTCTTTCGAGTTCATCCAGCAGCGCCTTCTTGGCGTTTTGGAGCTTCTCGTAAGCGCGGAAAATTCGGATGATCAGATCATCTTGCATAAGACTTCTCCTCGTTGCCTGAGCTTTGTTTCCAAAGCTCAGGCATTGATCCAAATGGAGTGCTCGCTCAGCCGCCGAGCGAACCGAGGATCGCGAGGATCACAAAGACCCAGAACGCGACACCGAAGACGGCACCCCAGTCGGTTTCCTTTTTGTAGATGCCGCCGACGCGGCGATGTTTCGTGAACATTGTCGAACTCCTTTTCATGGTTCACAGAAAGCGGGTCGCGAGTGCGATCCCACCCATCACCAACGCCGTCGAGATCGATGCGCGGGAGATGAAGAAGACCAGGGCGGCGCAGACGCCGCCCCAGACGATGACGGTCACGCTTTCCACGCCGTATCCGTAGTGACGGACAACGAAGACCTGCACCCAGCCGATAGTGTTGCTGTAGAGAGGCGGCGCACCCAAGAACGTGATGAGCAGCGCCAAAGTGTTCGCGAGACCTTGGATGGACGACATGAAGATCGACCGGCCTGCATCCTGATGCTTTTTCATAAATGACATGCGTAGACCTTGATGTTGCCGTCGAACTTGATTGCCGACGATTGCACCTTGCCAAAGTCCCAATGCCGATCAGGGGGAATAGGCTGACATTTTTTTTTGCGCTGTTCATCAGTACGCCCTCAGCGACTAGCAGACGGAGGTCTGTTATCGTTAGCGGCACGCACTCCCCAAAGTCCTGCTTCGAACGGGAAGCGTGTAGAAAGTATCGTCGCCAATACCCTGATGCGTTCACGGCTTTCCTCACGTAGGCGAGGCCGAACATGATCTGGAATCGAAGCGCAGGCCCAGTCCCGCAGCCACTCCCGAATGCTGTCAGTTTCGAACACCTCAGTGTCCAGAAAGACATCTTGCCCGTTTGAGACGATCCGCCCCGAAAAGTCTCGATACATGTCCATCAGATAGTCGAGCCAGTGATCGGCGCTGATCTTCAAGCTGGCAGCAAAGTTGCGAAGGTCGCGGAGATACTCGGGGTCTTCCAGTTGCGCATCTCGAACGAGCTGGCGTGTGCTGTTCTTGCAGTAACCCAAGCTAAGGCAGCGTGCGCAAAGGGAATAGTTCATAGTCTTGGCTCCTGTCACTTCAGTCCGTTGGCCAACCCTGCGTTCGATTGACGACGGGACTGGTTGCGCCGAAACTGTCGGGAGAATGCATTCAGGCGAAATCTCCGGCAGACTCGGTATGTGCGACGATAGTGAAACGAAAGATCAGAACTTGCAGGGCAATGTGTTGCCGCTGTTTCCAAGAGAAGCGTTCAAAAACAACGGCAAAGGATTTGCCGCAGATGCGCATTCAGATCCTGATAGAGGCTTTGAGATGCGCACGATCAGGTACTATCCGGATGCCCAGAAGGAATACGCCCGCAACTTGCTCCGAGGCTTGATGTCAGAGAAGGTGCTTTCTCCACAGGCGCTGCGCGATGAAATCATGGAGCGCGAAGATGCTGCGTTGATAGAGGCTTCAGGCTGGACGCCACAACGAAAGAACGCCGCGCCCCCACGCGAGGATCGTTTGCTTTCTCGTGCCGACCTGAAGAATTGGCTTGGGGAAAACGCAACGCACCAAATAGGCGATGATAAGTTCTACTTTGTGGATCGGTTCATCGAAACCAAGATTCCCGTGGAGCAGCGTCAGGCGCTTGACCTGTCGATCAGGGACTCGAAACGGCAATATCAGCTTCAAGCGTTTCGCGACTTCAGCAGCCATAGCCAAACCACGGATACCGCATGGCAGCGGGCCGAACTCTCAAACACTGTTTGGCTTTGCATCAGAGATGGGTTTCACACAAGCCAGGATGATCCAGCTCTAGGCTATCATTTCCTTCTTTTGATCGAGGAATTCAGGCAAGGGGTTGCGCCCGTCACGCTCGCCTTCGGCAGTAGGGCCTACGCCGACCACCTCATCGAACATGAGCTTGCCAGCGAGGAAACTCTGTCTGCCGAATTATTGAAACGATATGATTGGCGAAACGACAAGCTGAGTACGTTCGTCACGGGGTATGCATTCCAGACATCCTGTTTCATCGAAGATGTCGATGACGAACTGGCTGTGATGAATTGGTCATTCAGTATGGTGGCTCGCCGAGATCATCGTACCGTCCGCGAGTCCTTGCCACTCGTCTTTAATCAACCGCTAAAGGGAATCTATCTCACTCTTTGGTCGCAAAATTTTCGGGACGGCGAGACGCCAAGGATGTCCCACGGCGAAATTGGTATGTTCAACCATCACCAAGTCCAGAACGAAGAGCACTCTATAATACGCACAGATATCGACCCCTCGGAAATCGCAAAGTTTGTAAGGGGGTACAGTTTTGGGTAAAATAAAAGATGTAATGCCGAATGATAAATCGGGCACGGAACATGTGCCGCCAGATATATTTCGTGCTGCTGAAAACAATGATCTAGAGGAGTTGGCGTTTGCTCTGCAAAGCGGACAACGATTAGACCATCAGCGAGAGCCAGATTTGATGACGCCCGTGCACGTGGCGGCAGCGTTAGGTCACGCTGACTTCGTACGGGTATCTATGGAGATTCATCCGCAAGTTGCTTGGATACGAGATGAGATGGACCGACGACCCATCGAACACGCGAATGCCCGTAATGATCAGGTCACTGCGGGATATCTGAAAGACGCGATGTTCCAACCTCCCGAGAACGCTCTCTGAGCAACGGTCCGCAGAACCTCGTCAAAATCTTTCCTTCGATCACCACCACGCTGAAATCACCTGTTTTCCCAATTATATCAATAAGTCCGACCCGCAAGATGTGCGGTGTACTACACCGCAATCTTGGCAAGGGAGCCCGCTGCGCGCTCCCGTTGCATCCCTCCGGCCTTGGCTCTTCCTGGGCATTGAACCCATCCAGAGCCATCAGAACGTTTCGCCGTTCCATCACTCGCGGGAGACTTCGCTCTCCCTGCACCCATCGATCAAAGGGGCTATCGCGCCCCTTGTGAAATCCACTCGTCAGGGTAATAGCCCCCGACACCTGCCAATCGGGGGAGCGTTCCTGCTCCCACCGATACCCCCATGACCATTTCATGGAGACCAACCCTGCGCGGTTTGGATGCCGATCAAGTCTGTCGCGCCCCGATACCTACGACCAAGAGTCTCCCCGTGCTCTTTGGATACATGGGCCAACCTTGCGCAAGTTGGATGGGCGTCACCGTTTCGCCACTGGATTTCGACCAAGGGGAGCGCCCTTGGATGCGGCGATGGTCTGTGGAGGAATCCTCGAAATACCGTTGGCACATTGTGTATCCAAAGGCTACACTCATCGCATGAAAGACTCAGGAATGCGCATCAGGGTCGAGCGTCAGCTCCGCGAGAAGTTCCTCGAACTTTGCCGCGAGCAGGACAGGCCCGCCTCGCAAGTGATCCGAGAGTTCATGCGTGAGTATATCGAGCGCAACGAGCAGACTATAGCCAACGACAAAAACAAAGGACGAAACCTTGAACGCCGTTGAGATCGAAGAGGCCATATCCAAACTTGCCGAGCAGCCGTTCGACGCCGAAGAGTTCCCCTTCGCGTTCCTGGAGGCGTTCGGCAACAAGGCTACGACGATCAAACGCTTGCGTTCCGGCGCGTCCAACAAGTCGGATGTTGGCGGCGTTCTTCAGACCAACAACATCCACCTCATGGTTGCTGAAAATGGCGCGGTCGTAGAAGCCCTTGCGGCGCTCAAGGCCAGTCCTGCGACGACAAAAGCCCGCGCAAAATTCATTCTCGCCACCGATGGGAAGGACTTTCAGGCTGAAGACCTGAACAGCGGCGAGGTCATCGTCTGCAACTACCCCGACTTCCCCGACCATTTTGGCTTTTTCCTTCCGCTCGCGGGCATCAGCACAGTCAAACAAATCCGTGAAAGCGCCTTCGACATCAAGGCGACGGGTCGTCTGAACCGTCTCTATATCGAATTGCTGAAGGACAACCCTGAATGGGGCACGGCGGATCGCCGCCACGACATGAACCACTTCATGGCGCGGCTGATCTTTTGCTTTTTCGCGGAAGACACTGACATCTTCACTGAGGCTGATCAGTTCACGGCCACCATCGAACGGATGAGCGAGAAAGACAGCTCAAATACGCATGAAATCATCAGCGAGCTGTTCCGATCCATGAACACAAAAGTTGCTGACCGTGAGAAGGAAGGTATCGCTCGCTGGGCCAACAGCTTCCCCTACGTGAACGGCGGGCTCTTCTCAGAGAGCGTTGACGTCCCACGCTTCAGCAAGATCGCACGGTCCTACCTCCTTCATATTGGCAATCTCGACTGGAAGAAGATCAATCCTGACATCTTCGGATCGATGATCCAGGCCGTCGCCGACGACGAAGAGCGCGGCGCTCTAGGCATGCACTACACCAGCGTTCCGAACATCTTGAAGGTCCTCAATCCGCTGTTTCTCGACGATCTACGCGAGAAACTTGAAGAGGCGGGCGACAATGCCCGCAAGCTGCTCAATCTTCGCAACCGCATGGCCAAGATCAGGGTTTTCGATCCCGCCTGCGGATCGGGCAACTTCCTTGTCATCGCGTACAAGGAAATGCGCGCCATCGAGGCCGAGATCAACGAAAGACGCAACGAGACGGATCGACGATCCGAAATCCCGCTGACAAATTTTAGAGGGATTGAACTCCGTGATTTCCCAGCCGAGATTGCCCGCCTCGCGCTCATAATCGCTGAATATCAGTGCGACGTGCTTTACCGCGGGCAACGTGAAGCCCTTCGTGACTTCCTCCCACTCGACGCCATGAACTGGATAACATGCGGAAACGCCTTGCGGCTAGACTGGCTTAGCATTTGCCCACCGACTGGGACTGGGGTGAAGCACCATGCCGACGACTTGTTTATGTCACCCATCGATCAAGCCGAGATCGACTTCGAGAATGAAGGTGGAGAGACCTACATTTGCGGAAACCCGCCGTTCAAGGGGACGCGCAAACAAAAGCCGCATGAAAAAGAAGACCTGCAACAGGTATTTGGTGGACTTACATCGAAATGGAAGAACGTTGACTATGTAGGAGCGTGGCTTATGAAAGCCGCACTCTTCAACGACGTATGCCATGCACCATTCTCGTTCGTGGCTACCAACAGCATATGCCAAGGTCAGCAAGTCCCTATAACATGGGATTTGCTTCTGAAGAGAGGGTTTCGTATCCGCTTCGCTCATACATCCTTCACATGGTCAAACCTCGCGGCCAACAAGGCGGGTGTCACGGTTGTCGTGACGGGCGTTGACCGCGAAGCGGGTGGACCGCGATGGATTTATTCCGGCGAGAACCGCCGCGAAGTAGCAAACATTAACCCCTACCTTACCGAGCATAATATTTCTGTTGTCCCAGCTTCCAGAAGGCCGATCTTTTCTAAGGTCGCGATGGATTATGGCGTCTACTATTCAAAGTCAGGTGGTTTGATTCTCGACTCAAAGGATAAGGACACGTTGCGGCAAGAAGGGCTGCCGCTTCATTTTGTTCGGCGCTTCCTTGGATCAACTGAGTTCATCAATGGCAAAGAACGGTTTTGCTTGTGGATTGACGACAACGAGTTGGAAGAGGTCTCTAAATATGTTGGTGTCCGGCAAAGGATTGAAAGTGTCCGGCGCGACAGGTTGGAAACGGATGACAAGGCTGTGAATAAGCTCGCGGCCAAACCTCATCAATTCCGAGAACGGAAGGGAGATGACGCATCAAAAATATTCGTTCCCATAGTATCTTCCGAAAATCGCGAGTACTTTCCGGCTGGCCTAGCTGATGCAACAGTTGTTCCGACTAACAAGGCATTCTTTATTTCTAATGGCCCTCTTTGGGCACTTTCAGTAATCTCTTCAAAGCTGCATTTGTCATGGATTGATACGATCTGCGGGCGTCTGCGTACTGACTATTCATACTCTAATACGCTTGGGTGGAACACGTTCCCACTTCCATCACTGACAGAGAAAAACAAAGCCGACCTGGCGCGCTGCGCGGAGGACATCCTTTTGGCGCGAGAGGCGCATTTCCCTGCAACCATCGCCGACCTTTACGAAGTGAAGGATGGTGAAGCCATGATGCCACCTGATCTGCGCGCCGCCCATGATCGCAATGATGAAGTGCTCGAACGCGTCTATATAGGCCGTCGTTTCAGGAACGATACTGAGCGTTTGGAAAAGTTGTTCGAACTCTACACAAAGATGACGACAGCAAATGATTTGAAAAGAACGAATACTCGAATGAAGGCATAACCAATGAGCAGCGAGAAAACCGCCCCCTCCGTATCAGTCACCTACGCCCAGAATGGCAATTCGACCAAATCGAATGAGTTGGGCATGCGACCGATGCAGGAACGCGCCTATGAGAAGCGCGGCGAGCAGTATCTGCTGATCAAGTCACCGCCCGCATCGGGCAAGAGCCGTGCGCTGATGTTCGTAGCGCTGGACAAACTGCACAATCAGGGCCTGCGCAAGGCCATCATCACCGTCCCAGAGAAATCCATCGGGTCGAGCTTTGCCGACGAGCCGCTATCCAAGTTCGGCTTCTGGACCGACTGGCATGTCGAGCCGAAATGGAACCTTTGCAACGCGCCAGGGTCGGACGGCAGCAAGGCCGACTCGGTTGGCTCCTTCCTAAAGGGTGATGATCGAGTTCTGGTATGTCCGCACGCGACGTTCCGAAACGCCATTGAGAAGTTCGGCATTGAGGCTTTTGATGACTGTCTGATCGCCGTGGATGAATTCCACCACGTTTCCGCAAACCCTGAGAACAAGCTTGGCGCGCAACTCACCGAGTTGATCGGACGGGACAAGGTTCATGTCGTTGCGATGACGGGCTCGTATTTCCGAGGCGACGCCGAGCCTGTTCTGATGCCGCATGACGAGGCCAGGTTTGATACGGTTACCTACACCTATTATGAGCAGCTAAACGGCTACAAGTATCTGAAGCAGCTCGATATCGGCTATTTCTTCTACTCGGGTGCGTATGCGGATGACATCCTCAAGGTTCTCGATCCGAACGAGAAGACCATCATCCACATCCCGAGTGTCAATTCCCGCGAGAGCACTAAGGACAAGCACCGCGAAGTCGAGCACATCATCGACGAGTTGGGCGACTGGCAAGGTACGGACCCTGCGACGGGCTTCCAGTTGGTCAAGACATCGGACGGACGCATCCTGCGGATCGCCGATCTGGTCGATGACGAAGCCGCCAAGCGCGACAAGGTTTCAGCTGCGCTGAAAGACCCCGCCCAGAAGAACAACCGCGACCACATAGACATCATCATTGCGCTTGGCATGGCCAAAGAGGGCTTTGACTGGGTTTGGTGCGAGCATGCCCTGACGGTCGGATATCGCGCTAGCCTGACCGAGATCGTTCAAATCATTGGGCGAGCGACCCGCGACGCCCCTGGAAAGAGCCGCGCCCGCTTCACCAACCTGATTGCCGAACCGGACGCATCGGAAGATGCCGTTACCGAAGCGGTGAACGATACGCTCAAGGCCATCGCCGCAAGCCTGTTAATGGAGCAGGTTCTCGCCCCTCGCTTCAACTTTACCCCGAAACGCGCAGACAGTGGACCTGTCGAGGGCTTCGACTATGGTGAAGGCGGTTACAAAGAAGGCGAATGCAATGTCGGCTTCAACGAAGAGAGCGGCCAGTTCCAGATCGAGATCAAGGGGCTCACTGAGCCAAAGAGCGAAGAAGCCGAGCGCATCTGTCAGGAGGACCTGAACGAGGTGATCGCCGCCTTCGTGCAGGACAAACCGACGGTCGAACGGGGAATGTTCGACGAAGAGCTTGTGCCCGAAGAGCTGACGCAGGTCCGCATGGGCAAGATCATCAAAGACAAATACCCCGAGCTGGATGACGAAGATCAGGAAGCTGTCCGCCAGCACGCCATCGCCGCTCTCAATCTGACCCAGAAAGCCAAAGAAGCAGCACTCAAGGAAGACGACGGCGAAGACAAAGCCAACACGGCTCTGATCGATGGAGTACGGAAGTTCGCGATGGATGTTCGTGAACTCGACATCGACCTGATCGACCGCATCAATCCATTCAGTGAAGCCTACGCGATCCTCGCAAAGACGATGAGCGAGGAAAGTCTGAAACAGGTTGCGGCCATCATCTCCGCGAAAAAGGTGCAGCTAACGCCTGAAGAAGCGCGTGATCTGGCCAAGCGGGCGCTGAAGTTCAAACAGGAGCGCGGCAGGCTGCCGTCGATCACCTCGCCCGATGCGTGGGAGAAGCGCATGGCCGAAGGTGTAGCCTATCTGGCTCGCATGAAATCCGAGGCTGCTGATGGCTAAGCAGTTCACTGAAGAAGACGATGCGCTGCTTGCCGAACTCGGGGTCGAGGTCGAGGCCAAGAAGGTCGCTGCGAGAACGCCGCAGGAAGAACGTGTCATCGCGGGGTTTGAAGAAATCCAACGCTTCGTCGAAGAGCACGGTCATCCACCGCAGCACGGCGAAGATAAGAACATCTTCGAACGGCTCTACGCGGTTCGTCTTGATCGGTTGAGAGAGCTTGGCGAGTTCAGGCAGCTCCTAGAGCCGATTGACAAAGACGGTCTGCTGGACGCTAGCGGTCCAGTCGCCACGTCCATCGACGACGACATTGATGACGAAGCGCTTCTGGCCGAACTCGGCGTCGAGGCGGAAACTTCGGACATCACCGAACTACGTCATGTGAGGTCCAGCGCTGAAAAGAAGGCGGCGGAAGAGATCGCCAATCGCCAGAAGTGTGAAGACTTCGAACGGTTCAAGCCGTTGTTCGAGCAGGTTCAGAACGAAATTGATACAGGCATGCGAACGACACGGCCCTTTGAACGCAAGGCCGAGATCGCGCCAGGACGCTTTTTTATCGTAGGCGGACAAAAAGCCTATGTTGCAGAAATGGACGAAGCGTTCCTGACGGCGCAAGGCATGACCGATGCCCGTTTGCGCGTGATCTTCGACAACGGCACCGAGAGCAATATGCTCATGCGCTCCCTACAGAGAGCGCTTCATAAGGATGATGCAGGCCGTCGAATTACGGACTCCTCGGCAGGACCGCTCTTCGCCGACCATACGGCTGACGGCGATGAGGCGAGCGGCACGATCTACGTCCTCCGCAGCAAGTCCGATCTTCCGATTGTGAAGGAGCATCGCAACGTGCTCCACAAGATCGGCGTAACAAGTGGAAAGGTCGAGCGGCGCATCGCCAATGCAAAGATAGACGCCACGTTCTTGCTGGCTGATGTCGAGGTTGTTGCGACCTATGAACTCTACAACATCAACCGAACGAAGCTCGAAAACCTGATTCACCGCATCTTCGATCCGGCCCGTCTCGACATCGAGATCAAGGATCGCTTTGGCAATCCTGTTGTCCCTCGCGAGTGGTTTCTTGTGCCGTTCAATGTGGTCGATGAAGCCGTCGAGCGGATCAAAGACGGTAGCATCAAGGGCTACGTATACGATCCGCAGCAAGCCCGTCTTGTGGAAAGGAAGGCGGGATGAACGACGTTTCGAAGGATACTTTTAAGATTTTGACCGAGGATATTCCCGAACCGACTTCGCAAGGCGGCGTGTCCTCGGGAAAGATCGTCCACGGCAAATTGATTCCGCCGCAACAGCAAATCTTTCTGTTTTCCGCTGACGACTGGGAGGCATTTGTCGAGGAATGGGCTCACTATCAGCGCACGCAGTACAAGATTGTCACGCGGCTTTCTGCATCGGCAGATATGGGCATAGACGTCGCCGGATTTACAGACGACGAAGGCTTTCAAGGCGCATGGGATAACCACCAGTGCAAACACTACAGCAACGCCATAGCGCCAAGCACTGCTATTCCAGAGATTGGAAAGTGCATCTGGCATGCTTCGGAAGGACGCTTCGCCCCGCCACGCAAATACTACTTTATTGCCCCAAAAGATTGCGGGATGAGCCTGAAAAAGCTCCTCCTTAACAGCGCGGACTTAAAGAGTAAGTTATTCGAGAAATGGGATGATTGGTGCGCCGATTCCATTACGTCTACAAAGACGATTCCGCTGGAAGGCGATTTCCTTGCCTATGTGGAGGCCTTCGACTTTTCGATCTTCACATTCAAACCGACCTTGGACATAATCGAGGAACACAGGAAGACACCGTATTTTGCGGCACGGTTTGGCGGCGGTCTACCGGACCGCCCATCCGCTGAGACACCGCCCGAAGAGCCAGACCCAAACGAAAGCAGATATCTCCAACAGCTCCTCGATGCATACGGCGATCACAACGGTCAACCGTGTGCTGACACATCGGCTCTGGCTGCTTGGCCCGAACTCGTCGCGCATTTCAATCGGCAACGCGAAGTCTTCTATCACGCCGAGTCACTGCGAAATTTTGCGCGTGACAACGTGCCCCAAGGCACCTTTGAGGATTTGCAAGATGAGGTCTTCTCGGGCGTCATTGAAGTCGAAGGGGCGGCACATGACAGTGGCCTCTCTCGGGTAAACGCCGTAACACAGGCGGCAGCGCAATTACCTTTAACGGCAAATGGATTGATCAGCGTCACGAAGATCCAGGACAAGAAAGGTATCTGCCATCAGCTTGCGAATGACGATCGCCTTAAGTGGGTGAAACCATGACCGATGAACGCGACAGAAACCGACCCTTCAATTCGGCACTTGAAACAGGCCTTCGCTCGGTCAGCTTGTTGGTTGCAGCATATCCTCGATCCTTTGATCTTCAAAGATTGGTGACGTTCGATCACCTCGTCGTCCACACAGGGGACGTTGGCGGACCAACGAGTCTACATGCTGCGGTTCCAATGCGAACGGCGGAGCTTCTGGTGCGCCGTGGTCTGGTCGAACGTGGCCTGTTGTTGATGGTCAGCAAAGGACTCGTGAGCAGACACGTCGATGATTCTGGCATCGTCTTCGCGGCGGGTGACTTTGCCGAGACTTTTCTTTCGAGCCTAACCAGCGACTACATCCGCATACTGGTAGATCGCGCAGCGTGGGTTGTGCGTGAGTTTGGGGACCTACCCGATGCGGATTTGAAGGCTAGAGTCGGCGAGTATTTCGAACAGTGGATTGAACAATTTCAAGCCCCGCAAAAAAGTCTGGCGGGTGAGCAATGACAGTTAATCGTCTCATCCTGCGGCACATCGCTTTCACGGGTCCGAAGAAGGAGACCGCTCATCTGGCGTTCAATTCTGGCCTGAACGTCATTCATGGAGCTTCGGAGACAGGAAAATCATTTCTTGTTGAGGCTATCGATTTCATGCTGGGGTCGAGCAAAGCGCTCCGCGATATTCCCGAGCGCGTAGGTTATGAAACGATTTTTCTGGGAATTGAGGAAGCTGACGGGTCTCAGTTTACACTTGAGCGAGCTGCCGCTGGTGGCGGGTTTAGATGCTATGACGGATTGCACATTTCCCGTCCTCAAGATGTCGAAGCAAAAACTCTCGGACCAAGGCACAACCCAACCAACCGCGAGAATGTGTCCATGTTCTTGCTGGACAAGATCGGGTTAGCAGGAAAGCGAATTCGCAAGAACGCGAGAGGAGAAACGAATACGCTGAGCTTCCGAAATCTAGCCCATCTTTGCTTGATCTCAGAGGGTGAAATTCAGAAGGAAGGTTCCCCGATAGAAACAGGGCAGTTCACGAGCCGTACGGTAGAGCTATCCACCTTCAAACTCCTTCTGACAGGTAACGACGATAGCGCTGTTGAACCCGAAGAAGCACAGCGGACCAAGCGTTTATCGAGAACCGCCAAAATCGAAGTCATAGACGACCTTATTATAGAAAACAAAGAACGTCTAACTGGCCTCATCGGTGAAGATGACGATGAAGCTGATCTCTTGGATCAAGTGCAACGTCTCGACCAGTCATTGGATCGTGAGAAGGATGCTCTTGATCAGTCTGAGGAGGAATATCGTGCAGTTGCGTCCCGCCGTAACGAAGCAAGGCGTGCATTGGAGGAAGCGCGGGAGCGGCGAGCTGAGATATCCGAACTTCTGAAGAGGTTCCAATTGCTTGATGATCATTACCAATCCGATCTCGTTCGCCTCGAAGGTATTCGCGAGAGTGGGGTTTTGGTCTCAGCCCTCGATGCTCAGAAGTGCCCGCTTTGTGGATCAGAACCGAATGAACAGCATTTAGACGGCGATTGTGACGGCAATGTCGAGGCCGTTATTCAAGCGGCGAATGCGGAAGTGGAGAAAATCAGAAAACTGAGGGCGGAGTTGGCCGACACCGTTTCGCAGTTGAACGCCGAGGCGCAGGAGTACGAAACGCTCGCTCCGCAGCTAGGTGAGCAGCTTGAGCTTGCCGTCGGCGAGCTTCAAGAGATCAACCCAGAGCTGAAGTCCCAAAGAGCAGCATATACCGAGTTGCTCAATCGTCGGTCGTCAGTCGAAGCCGCGTTAAGGATACTATCGACGATATCCGAATTGGAAGAACGTCGAGCTGAACTCGAAGCCTCTCCTGAGACAACACCCTCGCAAAATGAGCCCGCCTCAGACTTGTCTTTGAGTACACTTAACTCGTTCTCGAAAGTCTATGAAGAAACTCTGAAGAATTGGAACTTCCCTGACGCTGACAGAGTTTACTTTGATCAGCCGTCGCGAGATTTCGTAATTTCAGGAAAGCCTAGAGGTGCTCGCGGAAAGGGTATGCGCGCTCTTTCGTATGCAGCGTTTACCGTCTCGCTACTAGAATTCACGAAACGAAACGACCTTTCTCATCCTGGCTTTGCTGTTTTGGATACACCCTTGCTTGCATACCGGGAACCTGACGGCGATGAAGATGATCTTACGGGTACAGATGTTCATCAACGTTTCTATGAACAGCTTCATGCGATATCTGGTCGGCAGCTCATCATATTGGAGAACGTTGACCCTCCAAGCGCCATTCGGGAAGATGGGCAGTGTAGTTTCTTCAGTAAGAATCCGAACAGTGGACGCTACGGATTCTTCCCAATTTGATTTCTATGACAGCCTCGTAGTCGGGCAACTTTAGGCATTGCTTGACGATCTTCAAAGAATCCTGCACGCTGAACTTGGCCTTAGGTGCATGCCGGTGTGTCCGCCACGCAAAGCAACGCAGCACTTTCATCGATACATGAAAATTCCAGTCCATTTGTCGGGATCTGGTTAGTAGCGGGCACCTAGTCGGATCCCCATTTGGGAACTGTACCATGACTATCAAGAACGAAATCCAAACACTCAAAACACTCGCCAAGCGCTACGCGCGTGCCAACAGGTTGCCCCTACACAAGGCGCTTGACGCGTTGGCTACCGAGCTCGGCTTTGCACATTGGAGCGAAGCAGCGAAGAAAGCCAAAGCGGGATGGCTTCCTTCCGAAGAGGAAGTGTCCCGTGCCAAAGCGTTTGCGCGCCAAGTTCATCAGGATGGGTACAAGAAACATAGCTTCATCGAAGCAAGTTTTGCGCGGCCCGTTGATGAACCCGTCAGACAAGGCAAGATCGGAGACCATGCGTTCTCTGTCTACGAGGTCTTCGGAGATATCCGCATGGAGGGTGAAGGCTGGCGCATCCTCGTAGGCGAGGCTCAGTTTGCCCAACCCGTCGTCGAGATCGAAAAGCCGCATTCGGATACAAGCCCCGTGCGGGGCCGTGAGTTTTTGGACGCGGCGCTCGTGATCGCCGATGAAGAGGCGGCAAAGGTTCGCGCGGGCATTGCAACAGACTGGCCGAGGCGCTCCACAAAGCCTGATGCAGAAGGGGTGGTCGCTCATCCGCTGTTCGGGGATCGGGCAGCTGCGTGGTTCTGTCTTCACTGCGACGGTGAAATCACAGGCACGCAACTCGCCGAGAATCTCTGGCACTGTCCTGGCTGCGGAGCAGCACCTATCGACATCTTCTCATCATCTGACTGGCTCGGCGGGGATGATATAAAAACGAAACCTGTCAGTGTCTCGGGCACTCTGGCACGACCTGAGCCACGGATCGAAGTCGTGGACTCACGACCCAAACTGAACCTCAACGAAGAGAGCACCGCCTTGCTTTTGCGCACTGCGTTGCTGGAAGATGCAGCCACTCCATCCGAACGTATCGGTGCACTCTTGGCGGAGATTTACGTTGATGAAGAGGGTGACACCTCTATTGTACTGGATGAGGACCTTTGGCCCGAAGACAAAGACCCTGAGGCCGCGATGGCTGTTGCAAAGATGTTGGGTTCTGAGCTTGAGCTTGCCGTGACTAGCATGACATTCCCGTTTGCATGGCCCAATCTAGGGCACGTGACGACAAGCACGCGGGAGTATGTTCAGATGATACTGGATGCCTACACCGAGCACGGCGTCATTCATCGCGGCGGCGACGGTCACTGACTTTGAAGCTTAGCAAGCGCTTGTTCCAAAGTCTCGCAGTCTGTCTTGCGAAGAATTTCCGTCTCATATGAGGGAGAGAGAGCGGTGACTATGCCGCTCTCTTTCGCGGCTTTCAGATATGTGATGCCGTCGAGTCCCGCGTCAGCTTTCGCAACGCTTGCTATGGCTAGATCGGCAAGCCTTTCAGCCGTCAGAGGAGTAATTGTCGCGGCGATCTGTGTGTACAAAACAACGTCCAGTCCTGCGAAGTCAGTCAGACGTTCAACCAAGACATTCTTCTCTGTCACAACTTTCGGACGTTTGTAGAGACGGTCGGTTTGGCCTTGCCTGCCGATTTCCCGCCTGTAAAGGATGTGGGTCGCTTCCTCTTCGGACAAATTCATCACGAAGACCTGGCCCACGACCTGAGCGCCGCCGCTTAAAAGGGGGACAAGCGTTGGTGCACCGCCTCGACCAGAACTGCTACGCGCGAACTCGACGTGGAACGGTGTCATCACGTCTTTGATGACTTCAGTGTGGTGCGTTTCGATCTCGATACGCGGATCGGAAATCAGTGAGCCGTAAGCGAGAATACCAATCGTTTTTCTGTTTTGCGCGTCTTTTGACATTTTTGATATCTGTTTTGTACGTTCAAACAGACTTCAGTAGATCAGGATTCCACCATCTCTTTCAACTATCGGGCGCACCCCCTCAACATATTCGGGGGCGGGCTCTCGTGAACCGAGCCAGCGAGCCGTCTCGGCCATGCGGCTTCGATCCCTTGCGCATCATCTGACAGCCCTGAAGGGCTGACTTCTTCCTTTTCGTTTCGAGGGCCTGCGGCCCCGTCCTCCGTCAAGACCAAGCCCTTCGCTTTGGCTTCGGGCGAAAGCCATGGCCCGTGGCTCGGCTGCGCCTGCGCCCGCACCTCTTCCATGGCTTTCGGTCTGGACGGCCGTCCCCCCGCTCATTGGCGCGGGCCTAGTCCGGTTGCATGCGCAACCGACTACCCAAGAAAGGGGACAAAGATGAAAACCGACATTTATGAAAGGGTTACCAACAAAATCATTGCCGATCTTGAGCAAGGCGAGCTGACATGGCTAAAGCCATGGAGCGCGCGCAACATGGAAGGCAAGATCACTAAGCCTCTGCGCCATAACGGCGTGCCCTATAGCGGCATCAATATCCTGATGCTTTGGGGCGCGAGCATCGAGGCGGGTTATGTTTCCCCTTATTGGATGACCTTCAAACAGGCCAAAGAACTAGGCGCGCATGTTCGCAAAGGCGAGCGCGGCAATCTGGTCGTCTATGCGAACACGATCACCAAGACCGAGGAACGGGACGACGGCAGCGAAGAGGAGCATAAAATCCCGTTCATGAAGGGATACAGCGTCTTCAATGTCGAGCAGATCGAGGGCTTGCCTGAGCACTACTACACCAAGCCGAAAGCGATCATCGATCCCGCGCGCCGCATTCAGCATGCTGAAGAGTTTTTTGCGAGCACGGGCGCGGACATTCGCCACGGCGGCAACTCTGCCCACTACAGCGGCGGCAGTGATCATGTGCAAATGCCGTACTTCGAGACCTTCAGGAGTCCCGAAGCCTACTATGCAACTTTGGCGCACGAGCTGACTCACTGGACCAAGCACCCCAAGCGCCTTGACCGCGAATTCGGACGCAAGCGTTGGGGCGATGAAGGCTATGCGCGCGAAGAGCTAGTCGCCGAACTTGGTGCAGCATTTCTATGCGCTGACCTTGAGCTCGCGCCCGAACCGCGCGCCGATCATGCGGCGTATATTCAGAGCTGGCTCAAGGTCCTGCAAAACGATAAGCGCGCGATCTTCAGCGCCGCAGCGCATGCGCAGCGTGCCGCAGATTTCCTGCATGGACTTCAGCCTGTCATCGAAGAAGTGAGCAACGTCGCGTGATCATCGGGAAAAATTCGCGGCTGGCCTTCGGGCCAGCAGCCGCGAAGACGCACAGGAATCCCCTAGGTTATATGTAACATAAACCGCTTGACTCCCGATATCATTTATGTAACATATTTCATAAAGGAGATAAATATGATGCCTGTAGTAAGAATAAACGATGCGACCTTTGCCGATCTCAAGTCCATATCGACTTGGTTTGGTACCAAGACACCTAGCGAAACCATCGACCGAATTGTGCGAGAAGCGATGGAGGAGCTCGGGATGGAGAGAGATGACGAGCCTGATACGTCAACCGTACACAATAAAGACGAGGTAATGCAGTTCGATACTGCGCCTGGATTGTCGTTCACGAAACCTACGGCGGCCATGGTAAATGATTTTCCGTTGGAAAACCCGAGATGGTCCGCAATTCTAATCGCGATGATTGGCGCTGTTAGTGGAAAAGGGCTTAAAGCAGAAAAGTTGGTTAGAGAGCTGTCAATTCCCGCGAAAGTCAGTCAGTACGAAGAAGAGGGATACAAGTTTCTTCCTGACTTCGGCATATCCGTTCAAGGACAATCAGCTCAGGATTGCTGGAAGGAAATAGATCGCCTCTCCAAGAAATGGAGCATCCCCGTATCCGTGGAGTTCTTTTGGCGTCAAAATCCAAAAGCCCAATACCCTGGAAAGACAGGTCGACTCGTATCTGGGATTTCAAAGTAATTGCAACAAATTCGCGGCTGGCCTTCGGGCCAGCCGCGTTGATAGGCTCAAAGGCCTGGCGGGCGGACCGCCAGTTCGGCCTCAATATTATGCAGTGATGCCAGCGCATTGCTGCGTTCAATCGATCCGCGAGGAGCGGAAGCAAAGGCGTTGAAAGCCTCGCGTAAGAGTGCATGCAGTTCGGCTGTGCTGCGCGATGCTGCATCGAAGCGTGTGATGAGTCTCATCGTCACCTCCTGTTGATTGTCAGGAGGCCCCGAACCGTTCAGGGCCTTTCGGCCCTCGCACACATCATCCATGGCCCAGTGAAGGCGCTGATGGATCGGGGTAACGCACTAGAATTCAATCGGAAGGTGGCGTGTCGAGGCGCGTGAACAGACTTTCGGTGTCGGCAGTTAGCGCAGCATGAACGGACCTTTGCCCGCGCGTGGCTTGCAGCAATTCGCCTTTCCCCTGACCGAAAGCGGATCGCGCATCAATATCCTGCCCGCGCCAGTTCGGCGGAAGCCTCACCCGTGTTGGACATGACGCGGCGATCCTTTGCCTTCGGTCTCATCGGGGGGCGTTAGCAAGCCAACCCGAACAAAGGAGATCATTCATGGCACGCAACAACACCCAAACCGCTCAAGAGCGCACACGCGAGGTCCGCGCACCGGAGTTTCTGGCGTGGCACGTCACCCAGAAAGGCGACAAATCCTTCTGGAATAAAGTCGGCGCAGCCTGGATGCACAAGGACGCTAAAGGCTACACGCTTCAGCTCGAATCCCTGCCTGTCGGCGGTCGCATCGTCTTGCGCGAGCCGCTGGAAGACACGGCTTCACCTGCAAACGACGCGGGGCGCTCATGAGCGCCCCAGTCTCCAGTCAGATCGACTGGCGCGGTGTCGTGATAAGCATCAGCTATCATCGGCATCAGTGGTCGACGTTCGACCACATCGAAGTCAACGTCATCGGCGATGGGATAATCCCCATCACCGAGACAGGCTATCGCTCTCACTATCTGCATAGCGATGTCACAGACGAATATGGCGGGGCCGTTGCCTACGTGCTCGCGTGGCTTGAGCACGAAGCGCAGACTCCGCAATGGAAGAAGCGCGCAGAAGCTGCACGCCAGCTTTCATTGTTCTAGCGATTTCTATCGGTCGAGATCAGGACCGTCATAAGACGGTCCATCTCTTTTTTGCTCGCGCAGTTTGCGTAAACGATCTTGCGCCGACGTAGTGGAACGGGTCGGACGCTCGGCCTTGCGTTCCTTGAGCTTGTCGAAGCGTGGACGCTCCGGTTGCTTTTTCGGTTCGGCTCGCAGCGTATCCAAATGCTCGAAGGCGGTCTTTGCCCTAGGCTCTTCACCACGGCGCATAATGCGATAATTTGCGGCATCGTGATGTAGGGCGCGCAAGGCTTGCGCATGTTTGGTGCGCGCAGCATTGATTTCTTTTTGCAGATCGCCGCGCTCGCGCAGTTGCGCGTTGATCGTCATCTGTCGCTGATCCTGATCGCGTCGAAGCGCCCAAATCACTTCGAGCTGGTTCTGGTTTTCGAGCTGAGCCCGCTTGCCTGTCAGACGATCCCACAGGCCCATCATTCCTTTGCGGAAGCGATCCGCTCTTGCGCGGGCTTCAGCTTCAAACCGCGCCTTCTGGCCTGCGTCCAGTTTGGCGCGTTCCACGGCATGCGCCTTCGCCATCTCCACGCGGCGCGCATTCAGTTGATCGAGCTCGGCATGGGCGGACGCGCGCGCTTCATCGACATGCGATTTGATGCGCGGGAGAATATCTTCAGCAATGCGCTTGCGGGTCTCCTCAACGCTGTTCAATGCGTCGGGCTTTCCAAGACGGGCGTGCAGCTCTTTCGCTTTCTTGCCCGTCGCGCGTGAGATCGAAATGACTTCACCTTCGAAGGTTACAGCCACATGGCCGCGCCGATCCCCGCGCGCCAGATAGAAGCCGCGTTCTTCAAGGGCGTGCGCGAAGGTGCGCGCTGAGTCCGAAGTCGCCCAGGCTTCCTGTATCAGTTCTTTCAATTCGCCCGCATGGCGTCCGATCCGCTTGGCCTGCTGCCATTCATCAAGCGAGAAGTCGCGGGGGTCGCGGTCCTTAGGGTCGATCAAGCCGTGCGGCATCTGCCAGCCGTTCTCAAGATAGAGCTGACGAGAGACCTCCCGCAGCTTGTTCTTGTAGAACGACATCGGCTTGGCGGTCATCGTCTCAGGATCGATCCGGCTCCATACCGCATGACAGTGCCGCCGACCTTCCTTCTCGTGGAAGACGACGACGCGCGGCTGGTCCGTCAGGCCGTTCTTCTCTTCGATGGCTTCAAGCGCTTTTTCGAAGGTTCGAACGTGGACACGCTCGTTCTCGGGCGGGTTCAAAGAAACCGAAAACATGAACTGGCGGCACTTCGTGCCTTTGGCGATGGCTTCGGCTTCTCGGAGCGCGCCGACGACATCATCGGACATGAAGCCGCGAATATCGTGCAGCTCGACATGCTCGTTTTCTTCGGTCTTGAGGAGATGCAGTCCGAGCTGCTTTGCGCCGCTTCGTTGTGATCCTTTCAGGATCATGACGGCTCCACATCGGTACGATGGCCGAGCGCGCGAAGAAGTTCCCGCCGTATCAGCGCCACGTCGGCGCATGCGCGCCGAATGTCGCGTTCCGTATCGGGGAGAACGGGCAGCGTGCCGAGATTGGCCATCTTGGCGAGCTGGTTCAGATTATTAGCGATCCTCGATTGGCCAAGCATGGCGAGAACCTGCGCCAGCTTTTGTTCGTCCTTGATCGGGCGACGTGACCGCGCCCGTGCACGTTTCTTCTTGAGCCCCTGACCGTCGAAGACCTTGCGGCGGATATACGCCCCAAGCGGCATGTCGCCAGCCAGCTCTTCAAGCCTAGCGCGTTCTTCAAAAGTCAGTCTGAGGGAGAATGGAGGTGTCTTCTTGCTCATCCGACCTCCCTATGAACGTCTATTTGAAGATCGTTCACAGGGTCGTCGATTGCCTCAAGTACCTGATTCCATTCAGAAAGAACTTCGAACAGATAGTTCGAACTTTCTCTACTCAGGTGCACCATTTTCCAAGTACATTTCAGAACAATGTTTGCAAGCCCGCATCAAAGTGATGCGAGCCTACATGGTGTTTATTTGTCTGGATATTAAGGAAAGTCGCGCGCTCTAGCCGTAGAAAGCGCGATACCACTCAACAAAGTTGCCGATACCGGTTTCAATCGAGGTAGCCGGCTTGAAGCCAACGGCATCGGTCAACGCATCAACATCGGCGTAAGTCGCGGGCACATCACCATCTTGCATCGGCAGCATGTTTTTCTCTGCCGTCTTGCCCAGTGCCTTTTCGATCGTCTCGATCATATACATCAGCTCGACCGGGCTGTTATTGCCGATATTAAACACCCGATAGGGTGCCGAACTGGTTGCAGGATCGGGCTTGGCCGAGTTCCAGTCCGGGTTCGGCTGGGCAACGGTCGAGATACAGCGATACACACCTTCGACAATGTCATCGATATAGGTGAAGTCTCGACGCATCTTGCCTTTGTTAAAGACATTGATCGGGCGCCCTTCGAGGATCGCCTTGGTGAACAGGAACAGCGCCATGTCCGGTCGCCCCCACGGGCCATAGACGGTAAAGAAACGCAGACCGGTCGTCGGCAGGCGATAAAGATGGCTATAGGTATGGGCCATCAGCTCGTTGGCCTTTTTCGATGCCGCATAGAGACTGATCGGGTGGTCAACATTGTGATGGACTGAAAACGGCATTTCCGTATTCATGCCATACACCGAGCTACTTGATGCGTAGACCAGATGCTTCACATTGTTGTGGCGGCATCCTTCAAGGATATTGGTGAAACCAACAAGGTTGGCATCAATATAGGCATGCGGGTTTTCAATCGAATAACGTACACCGGCCTGAGCCGCCAGATTGACCACATAAGTCGGCTTTTCAGTCGCGAACAGATCTGCAATGCCTTCACGGTTTTCGAGATCCATTCTGACGAACTTGTAAC
This sequence comes from Thalassospira profundimaris WP0211, assembly GCF_000300275.1. GTDB lineage: Bacteria > Pseudomonadota > Alphaproteobacteria > Rhodospirillales > Thalassospiraceae > Thalassospira > Thalassospira profundimaris. The sequence goes on from NZ_AMRN01000010.1 coordinate 147,875, forward strand.
CCGGCTTGCCTTCCAAACGCGCAAGACGCGCCTCTTTGAGGTTAACGTCATAATAGTCATTGACGTTATCAAGTCCGACAACAGTCGCCCCCTGCTCCAGCAGTTTCAGGCAAAGATGGGAACCGATAAAACCGGCGGCACCCGTGACAAGCACCTTTTCATTGGCCGGAATGATGAAGTCGGACATGCGCGTTGGAATTCCTGATTGAAGTAAAGCATGAAGCGCGCCAGGCGCCGGTTGGAAATTCGGGATTTTTGATACCAGCAAGGGTACCGATACGCAAGCCATCAACCGTGACAATGCGCCTCAGGCGCCTTACACCTAAGACCCTTTATTGCAACCCGAGACTCCCGGTCATTTTTCTGCTACGGTGTCTTTTCGTATAGGTTTCGTCTTAAAGTTACGAGCGACGTAAAGACAGATGATTTCAGCTGGTCAAACCATAGCCAACCCGAATGGGGGCGGTTTGGGCGTTATCCTGAATGTTCGGGAAATCGCACAAACTGCTGATGGGCGTGTTTTGGCCGAATATGAAGCTATGGAAGTCCAACGTCAGGGCGGAAATGCGTCATCTGTTTCGCCATATGCCATTGCTGGTGCCGACTCAGACGGCGCACGTACGCGGATTGTTGATCCACGTACCCTCACCGAGGCACAAGCAGTTGCTGGCGGCGTCAGCCGCGCGGAATACCGCGAGGCACGCGAAACCAATTCGGAAAACGGCAACACCGCAAATGGTGCTTCATCCAGTCAGGATCTCGACCCGGCTGAAGAAGGTGTCGTCAATCAGTTGCGCGCCCGCGATTCAGCAGTACGCCAAGAAGAAGAAGCCCATGCCGCTGCTGCCGGACCTTATGGCTCTGCGCCGCAATACACATATCAGATTGGTCCGGACGGTAACGCTTATGCGATTGGTGGTCACGTTGATGTAAGCGTATCACTGTCGGGTAGCGCGGAAGACCGTGATCGTGCACTGGCCACCTTGCAAAATGCAGCACTGGCACCAAACGCACCATCGGGTGCTGACATGGCAGCCTTCCGTCAGGCAAGCTTACAAAGAGCAACCAGTGATGGTATTGAGATAAACAATACTACCGAAGAATCCACGCATACCGAGGCCATGTTTAAAAACGGCGCGTATCAAAATATATCAATTTCTGTGTAACTTTTCCTATCACGGTTCCTTTTGATCCCCTGATATACTATTCGATGCGCCATGAAATACTTATCCTTGAGTCGGGATACCTATTCACCTGGATAGATGCTACGATCAAAAACTATCCTGCCGTTTGACAGGGGCACCGTTTTGTTGAATGCTGCGCTCGCGTCCGGGGGGGACGCTTGGATTGAAAATATCAGAACCGCGCGAAACCATATTATTGCAATTGTAGATCGCGTTTCCGAAGTCGCTGGTCCCAATTCATTTCAGTGAGCTTTGGACAAGAACAGGTACGGCATAAAAATGAACATCCTGCTAGCAGACGATCACGATCTCGTCAGAGACGGGATCACTTCCTTCCTAAAACTCGCAGCGCCGGAAGTTGAAGTCGCGCAGGCGAAAGACTTCGCAGAAGCACTTGCCGTCGTTGACGGAGAAACCAACGTCGAACTGACCATCCTTGATCTGAACATGCCTGGCATGAATGGATTGTCCGGGCTGACCGTCATGCGCCAGAAACATCCTGAAATTCCGGTGGTTATTCTTTCAGGCTCGGTTAAACGCAGCGACGTTCTGAACGCCCTGGAACATGGTGCGTCGGGATATCTGCCCAAGACGCTGTCAGGTAAATCCCTGATCAACGCCCTGCGTTTGATTTTGTCTGGCGAAAAATACATTCCGTCTGCATTGCTTGAAGACGATGGCACGCAGATGCGCCCGGGTGAGATTGACCTTGACGGCCTTGCACCAGACAACCCCTTGCGGCAGTTGACCAACCGCGAGCGTGAAGTTCTGGGTCTTCTGACCAAAGGCCTTTCCAACAAGGAAATCGCCAAACAGCTAACCGTTCGCGAAATTACCGTGAAAGTCCATTTGACCGGTATTTTCAAGAAGCTTGGCGCTGCCAACCGTACACAAGCGGTAAAGATTGCCATGCAATTGGGCTGGGAAGCCTAATCACTGCCAACTCCAGGCAAACAAATCAGAAAAGCCCGGCATGATACCGGGCTTTTTCTTTTTCAAATTAAATCATAAATCCACTTGCAGGCAAAATACACCTACGGGTCCGTGCGGGTCAAAGTTAAGCGGCAAATACTTCACAAAGCTCATCAAGTGTTGCCAGAAGTTCCTTTAAGTTCAGCGGTTTTGACATCACCGTCACAGGTGCATCTGGTCCATCTTCATCCTCAACCGGTCGGTCAGCGTCGCCCGGGTGCCCGGTCATGACAATCACCGGCAGTGCGGGATTGCGTTCCCGAAGTTCCTTGACCAAGGCGTTGCCATCCATCTGTGGCATGCGAATGTCGGTAATCAGGATGTCAGGCTGCACAACAGCCGCAACCGCCAACGCATCTTCACCGTTATTTGCGGCGGAAACGTTAAAGCCCTGAGCTTCAAGATATCCTGAGATGATTTCCATGGCATCAAGTTCGTCATCGACGACAAGCACACGAATTTTACCGCGTGCTTCTGCATTTGGCGGCACCTTAGTCAGCCAGCTGTCCTCTTGACCGGCGTCGGAATGATGGCCCTCCTTGGTGGTGTCTACATCCGCAAGCGGCAGAGTGATCTCAAAGCAGGCCCCGTCACCCTCATTTCGTACGTCAATTCGGCCGCCCATGGCCTCGACAATGCCAAAACTGACCGACAGCCCAAGTCCGGTTCCCTTGCCAACATCCTTGGTCGTGAAGAACGGATGAAACAGCAAGTCAATGGCTGCTTCCGGAACACCGCCACCATTGTCGTTGACAGCCAGTTTCAATGACTTCCGCGCTTCGTCAACCATTGCGCTGACACGGATCAAACCTCCGATACTGCCGGCATCGTCGCTGCTTTCATTGATGGCATCGCGCGCGTTGCTCAGCATATTGACCAGAACCTGTTCCAACTGAACCTGCCGGCCATTGACGAAACAGCGCTGCCGAGGAGACACGACATCAATTGCAATGCCCGACAATCTGCAGTCATGCTCGACCATGTCCACGGCGCGCTCAACGGCTTTCATGACGTCGAACGGCGCAAAATCATCATCATCCGGACGGCTGTATATCTGAAGATGCTTGATGATCTCTGACATGCGCTCTGTCTGGGAACTGATGAGCGCCAGTCTTTCGCGCTGAAAGGCTGGCTTTACGGCATCCAGATCATATTGCAAGGCGCAGGTATCTGCGGCCATTCGGATGACGTTCAGCGGCTGATTCATTTCGTGGGCAACAGACGCTGCCATTTCGCCAAGCGTTGCCAGTTTGGATGTCTGAACCAGTTGACGTTCAACTTTGCGTTTGTCGGTAACATCTTCTGCCAGCATCAGCATGGCTGGCGCCCCCTCGTGGGTGAAGGCAATGGCCGAGACTTCCAGCTCGACATTTTCGCCTTCCGGGCGTTGGCAGATGATTGTGAAGTCCGCACGCCCCGGATACCCGTTTCGATAACGCGAAATATATTCCTCAAGCGTTTCGCGGCTTGAAGGATGCACCATTTCCATGAAGGATCGCCCGACCAGTTTATCACTGTCGCGCGCGCCCAGAATGCTGACACCCTGCTGGTTCATATAGACGATCTCGTCACCGCTCAGGACAGAGATAAGCTCTGGCGCCAGCTCGACCAGTTTGCGATAACGCTCTTCACTTTCCTTGAGCGCGCGTTCGGCGCGCGACCGTTCGATCGCATACCTGATGGAACGCCGGATTGTCCGACCATCAGGAAATTCCTTGGTCAGATAATCTTCGGCGCCATGTTGAAGGGCTTCGAACGCAAGTTCCTCGTCCTTGTGACCGGTCAGAACGACGACGGGTGCCGCATTGGCACAACTGCGTACACGGCTGATGGTCTGCACGCCAGACGAGTCCGGCAATGTCAGATCCAGCAAAACAACATCAAACAGTGCCTCTGGCCCGTCACCATTTAGCACCGCCATCGCGGATGCAAGATCGCTTCGATGCTCAATATCAAACGGCTCACCGGTTTCTTCCAGCAGGGTACGCACAAGAAACGCATCACCGGGATTATCTTCGACAAGAAGAATTCGGAACCGTTGTTCAGGCATCACGTTCATTTCCAGCTTTCAGAGACACGGGTTTTCGTGCCGCATCGCACGGATCGAAAACCCGTTGAGTCTGCATGGTTTTGCGGGTGCTAGCAATCCTGAACATCAACAAGCAGACGTCCCTGCACCTGCCCTTTGAGGATCTTCTCCCCCCATGGCAGAATATCGGACAGTGCAACTTTCGTTGTTGCAGATTGCAGTTGATCCTTCGGCAATTCGCGCGCCAGGCGCAGCCAGGCACGCACGCGCGTCTCATAGGGACACATGACCGAATCAATCCCGATCAGTTTCACACCACGCAGCAGGAACGGGATAACAGTTCCGGGCAAATCGGGACCACCGGCAAGACCGCAGGCGGCAACAACACCATGATATTTCATCTCGGAAAGAACGTGGGCAAGCGTCGTGCTACCGACACTGTCGATTGCCCCCACCCATCGTTCCGTCAGCAGAGGTTTGCTGGTATCGGTCAGTTCATTGCGATCAATGATCGTACTGGCACCGAGATCACGGAGATACTGATGCGTTTCGGCCCGTCCCGTCGATGCTTCAACCCGATAGCCAAGCGCAGAAAGTATTGAAACAGCAACAGAACCAACGCCCCCGGCAGCCCCGGTCACAAGGACTTCGCCATCCTGCTTGGTCGACACACCCTGATCCTCCAGTGCCATGACTGCCAGCATTGCGGTGAAGCCCGCCGTGCCGATTGCCATTGCCTGTGATGCATCAATTCCGGCGGGCAACGGAACAAGCCAATCGGCCTTCACCCGCGCAAGCTGGGCATATCCGCCCCAATGGGCTTCACCAACCCGCCAGCCGGTCAGTACAACTTCATCGCCGGGTTTATAACGATCATCGGTTGATGAAACGACTTCGCCGGAAAAATCAACGCCCGGCACATGGGGATAGGTGCGCACAAGCCGTCCCAATCCGTTCAGGACCATGCCGTCCTTATAATTGAGAGTTGACCATTTGACCCGAACCAGCACTTCTCCTGCGGGCAGGTCATCTATCGTCAGGTTCTTGAATTCTGCTGTAACGCTTTTTTCTTTCTGATCCAGAACCAGTGCGCGAAATGAGTCAGCCATGGGGTCCTCCCGATCTGTTCGGATGATCGATCAAGAGTATGGTGCCCACCACCTTGCGTCAAACACGCAGGTTACATCCGACAAGACGGATTGATTAATCAGCCGCGGGAATGCTTGCAGGTTCAAGGGAGGTATCCATCCCCCCTATCACCGCAACAGCGATGACCACAATCGCCAAAATACCGAGATAGACAAACAAGCGACGCGACCCGGACTGTTTTCCTGGGTCGTCCTGGATGACTTCGCGTTGCACATTGTCAGGCAGGCTTCGATATGACAGCCATCCCAATAAAGGCACGATCACAAGATCATCCAACCAGCCAATCCCAACCAATACATCGGGCAGGAAATCAACAGGACTGACCAGATAGACCAGACCGGTCAGTAAAAGAAGCTTGGATTTCAGCGCCACATCTTTACGCATCAAAGTGCGCAAGAGGTTGGGTACGATCATCCAGACCGAAGCTTTTTTCAAAGGCAGTTACCCGCTTCAACGATGCAGTGGTGTGACATAGGCAGAGTAAGCAATCCGCATTGCGCGCGCAAACTTTTCACGCTGCTCAGCACTGGTCGCCTGCTCAGTCACATCAATCCCGATTGATCCGCAATCAATCGTACATTTGGCATAGACAGTGGTCGGGAGCTTGAATTCATATGTCGCGCCCAGTGTCGCACTTTCTTTCAAGGGCAGTGCCTTAATCGATTTCGCGTGTAAATCATTCGGCGGTACAGTCATCCATGCCAGCAACAATGCAAAACCAAGAACCGCCAACATCGCCAGTTTATCAAGATACAGCATCACTCATGTCCCAACAGCATATCTGTTAATTGTTATTTGCAATTAAGAAATGCCGGAGCGAGTGATTTGTTCCCGTAAAAGTTAAAACGTCTTAACTTTTTGAAAACTGGCTAGTGTTTCGAAAACGTCCGGGCAAGGCGCATGCCCAAGAACATTCGCCTGATGCCAAAGCGCGTAGAACAGCAAATGCCAACACGCCGCACCTTCACGTTTGCCCGGAGTGTTGAAAAGTTTTTCTACTCTGTCGGCATCTGCGATCTCGATAATGCCTGCCTGCCGGGCGACCAGCGGCCCCAACTCCTTGCCGCGCGCTGCAATCCATTCTGAAACCGGAACCGTGAAGCCGCGCTTCTTGGCAAACGGCTTTGCCATCGGCAAACAGCGTTCCAGCCAACTGCGCAACAGGAACTTGCCAACGCCCTTTCTGACCTTGAGGCGGTCGGGCAGTTGATAGGCGAATTCTGCGACAACCGGATCAAGAAACGGTGTGCGCCCTTCAAGGCCGTGCGCCATCAGCATGCGATCAAGCTTGAGCAACAAATCATTGGGTAACCAGTCGGCGCAATCCACGGCCTGAGCAATCGCCAGACGCGACCGTTTCCCCCGGCTTTCACGACTTTCCGAAGCCGCAATGCCATCGCGCCACCCCTCCAGAACACCGGTCCGCAAGACATCGATCTTGTCAAACGTCCCCTTGGAGCGCATCACACGACCGCCGAGCAAAAAGGGGCGCATGACCGACCGGTACCGACCGTAGCCACCAAACAGCTCGTCACCGCCCTCGCCCGACAGCACAACCTTGAAATCGCGCGCGGCTTCCCTGGCAAGCTTGTAGGTCGGCAAAATGGCGTAGTCTGCCGCAGGGTCGTCCATCCGTGCTGCGACCTCTGGCAATAGCGTCCAGAAGTCATTTTCGGAAAACATCACTTCGATATGGTTGGCGTTGCACGCCTTGGCGACCTCTCGGGCGAGTTCGCGTTCATCATGCACGCTGCTGGCTTCAAACGCCGCAGTATAGGCCGTTACCGGTCTCTCATTAAGCCGATGCATCATACCAAGCAATGACGCACTATCGACCCCGCCCGACAGGAACATGGCATAATCGACATCAGATCTTTGGTGCAGTCGAACCGACTCCTCGAACACCCGGTCCCACTCATAAAGCGCACTTTCCAGATTATTCCCGGTCGCACCTGCATCACTGAGAACCTGACGACGCCGGCGTTCGACAATCCGTCCGTTTTTCAAAACGATGGTCTCGCCAGGTTGCAGTCTTTTGATCCCATCAAGGATCATGTCCGATCCAGTGGTGAATTGCACCTGAAGCAACTCGGACCGGGCATCCTCGCGTACTTCGCGTCCGACAAGTCCGGCAGCAACCAATGCCTGTGCTTCGGACGCGAATGCGAAATATTCAGGGGTTTCAACGTAGTAGACCTGCTTGATACCAAACGGGTCGCGACACAGAACGACCTGATTGTCGACCACATCATGAATGGCAAAGGCATACATGCCACGCAGCTGATCAAACCCGCCAATACCATCGCGCACGAATTTGCGAAGTGCAGTCTCGCTGTCGGAATGGGTTTTGAAGCCCTCGTCACCCAGATCTTTTCTGAGCTCAAGATAGTTATAAATCTCGCCGTTGGCGAGCAGGACACTGCCATTTTCGTGATAAAGCGGCTGATCACCAGTATTGAGATCGATAATTGCCAAGCGTGTCTGGATGAAACCGACGGGGCCTTTGATATAGCGCCCGTCAGCATCCCGGCCTCTGTGGCTTAACGCCTCCTGCAATCGATCAATTATGCGATGATCGACATTATGGCAGTTCTTTGCGATGTATCCTGCTAGGCCGCCCATATCAGCACCGTGGCTTTATACTCGTTTCGGAACAGCAGTCAGAAGTTTTCCACCGTCAAAATCTGGATAACGATAGTTGGATTGAGTAATGGTGCCGTCAGTGCACTCAATGTCCACGGTTACGTCACGATCTGCGCGTATCTGGTCGACACCTGACAAGTGCAATATGCCCAATTTGGTATATGGCTCATTGGGTTCGACAAATGCATGTTGTTCTTTATCCCAGAACGGTTTGCTCTGACATTGCCACATGGCAAAGGACGGCAAATATTCTGCCTTGTATCCTTCAAGATGCACCAATTTCCCCAAAGACAATTGTTCAGCCGGGAAAATTTTGCCTCGCGATGCTGCACCAACAACGATCTCTTGCCAGCGCTTCCAATGTGGCGCGTCAGATGACAACGCAAAACAGGCCGCCGACAATACGTAGTGGGGAATTAATTTTTTAGCTGTTGGCCACCCAAACGCCTTTTTGCCGTTGGTGTTATAAAAGCTACGGATTTTAATTGGCCACCGCCACAACCAAGATACGCGAAGTGACTTTGGATAAGATCGATCGGCTCCGTTGGTGATGGCCAGTCGATCACCCCTTGCAGCGGAACGGATAAACATCTCGACAGCTGACCAATCCTGAACCCACGTGTCACTGTCCATCCAGAAATAGACGTCATATCCGGGGAACATTTCGGGTATAAACGGACGACACACGCAAGCTTTTAAATAGTCTTTTCCCCCGGCTTTTGCCGATGGAATACCGTCAGGCCATTTCGGAGTGACGACGCGAGCGACTTGAGGCTCAATGGCTTCCCGTTGGCTTGAGTTCATGCCGGTATCCATAACGCAGATATCGACCCCGCGAGATTGAGGAAATCTGACGATAGATTGAATTAATTCTAACAATAACGGATAGTAATTCTCGTCAGTGCCTGAAACGATCGCAACTCTCATTATACCCCCCGAAAAACACTATTGAACTATCAGTCTTTCTTTTCAAAACGCTTATAAATTTCCTGAATAACTTTCTCAACAGAGAGATCCGTCATCAAGCATTTCTGAGATTTCCAATCAATCCCGTCGGCGATGATTTCGTCGTAACTCTTATCAGTACAAACATAAGCCGTGTCTAATCCGTACGGTGCATAGTTTTCAGGTCGCGATGGGCCAAACAATCCCAACGTGAATGTGCCCGATGCAGCAGCCATATGCATCAAACCTGAATCATTGCCGATATAGGCGTCGACTTTTTCCAGACAGGCCTGAACGGTTAACAAGCTCTCGTTTCCAAATATTAGAGTTCTCCTGCTTTCCGGAAGCTCTTCAATCAGGGAAGCAGCTATTTCCCGCTCTGCAGGGGCTCCTAAAACGACAACATGTGCATCGGGAAATAAACCATCTGTAGATGCCAGACGCGCGACCAACTGCTTGAAGTTCTCGATCGGCCACGTTTTCCCTCCCCAGTTAGCAGTAGGACCAATTGCGAGCACTGCTTTTCGGTCATCCGATGGCAATAGACTTTTTGCACGCTCCCTGTGCTCTTTCCCTACCCAGATTTTGGGAAAAAGAGGCTTGGTTAAACCAATAAGGCGTGCCATCTGCTCAACACGGTGCAAATCATCGTCATTACCCGGCAACACCACCCGCGTCTTGCCCGGCAACACATAAGCCGTCGCACTTCCCCGCAGGTCGACGATGATGTCCCACCAGTTCAGAACAACCGATTTCCAGAGTTTCCACCAATGGCCGCCGCGTTTTTGCTTTGGCATTTTGATAATGCGTTCAAGGTTCGGGACGGCTTCGAAGATCGGTGCGGCGACCGGGCCGCAGGCCACTGTGACGCGGATACCGGGATAGGTTTCGACATAGTGGCGCAAAACCGATGTCGAAAGCACCGCATCGCCCAGACGGTTTGAGGTAATGAACAGCAGGCGCACGGCTTACAGTTTCTCCAGCTCGCCAGCGACATGGATCCATTCGCGGCGATCATTGCGTGCGGCTTCGGATTGGCTGGCAAAGAACGAACGGTCGGTCAGAAGCTGAGACGTGATATTTCCAAACGCGGCCTCGTCCGGCACGATATAGCCCGTCTTGCCATCCTCAACCCGGCTTTTGGCAATACCGCCATAGGACACAACCGGCGTTGCAGCGCCCAGTGCATCGACAATCCACTGCCCGACATGATCCGTGCCGTACTTGCCGTGATGCAGGAACGCACGCGCATTGGCAACGGTTTCGGCCATGTCGGCCTCTGGTTTCGGATGGTGGACCCGAACCCCCTTGTCGATGGCCGAACGCACCATATCAAGCAGGTCGTCCGACACGCTGTCATTCTCGCCTGCCATGGCGCTAAACAGGTCATAGGCATAGACTTCGAGGATCGCGTTCGGCGCCTTGGGGGCGACATAGGTTTCCCAGATGCGAATGATCTGGGCGATCCCGGTCGAACTGTTGGCAACCGTTACTGCCAGTTCATCACGCGATTCAAACGCCCAGTGCATGTTCGATGCCATGACAAAGGATGTTGTCGCGCCGGGTTTGACCACGATCGGCTTTTTGGCAAGGTCGGCATCAAAGGCCTTTGCCTGCGCATCATCGGTAAAGATGACCTGAACTTTCTTTTCCTGCAGAACCAGACGCACATCATCGGCATTCAGTCGTGCGGGATCGCCATCAAACCAGAGTGCGACAGTCGCACCCTCGGGCACCGAAGCGTGGCTCAGCAACGCCGGATCACGCCAGACAATCACGGTATTGACCGCATCACCGCCAAAGGGCGGCAGTTCGGCATCAAGCTGTCGCCAGGCAACACCGTGCATGTCCTTGTCAATGCCGCCATTGCGGCGTGCTTCGACCTTGTGACCACGGGCAACAAGGGACTCAGCCAACGCAATGAAAGCGCGCTGGCATGTTCCGAGCGGACGAGCTTCGCGATCCTTGGGATCAAAGCCGATGGAGTGATCAAGCATCAAGATTTTCATAAGTTTGGTTCTATCCGTTCGACGGCGTTTTATGAAGGGTTTTCTTATAGCTTACCCACCCTGCCTCCGCACAGACAGGTCTTGCGAAATTTATGTGATTGCCCCACATTTCGCCCAAACAATTCCGATTTACCGGAGCCATAAATATCATGAGTGAGACTTTTTACGCCCTTTTGCCGGATCGCGCCGTGATCCGGGTCAGCGGCCCGGACCGGGTCAGCTTTCTGCAAGGGCTGGTATCAAACAATATCGAAACCATTTCGGCCGAAAAATCCGGCTACGGCGCGCTTTTGACGCCGCAGGGCAAGTTCCTGTTTGATTTCTTCGTCTATCATCAGGATGAAGACAGTCTTCTGATCGAATGCGAGCGCGGCGAGAATGGTGAGCGTGCGGCCGAACTGTTCAAAAAGCTTCGCATGTATAAACTCCGTGCCAAGGCCGAACTATCTGATATCACCGACAGCTACGACGTCATTGCCGTCTTTGGCAAGGATGCGCTTTCCGCCCTGTCGCTGGATTCAACACCCGGTGCAACCGCACATATGGCCAATGGCATCAAGGCGGTTGACCCGCGTCTTGCCGAAATGGGCGCGCGTGTTCTTCTGCCGAAAAATGCTCTGACCGAAATGGCCGCAATTGGTGCCGAGGAACGCGATGTCGAAACCTACCACCAGATGCGCGTTTCACTGGGCATTCCCAATGGCAGCGAAGAACTGGAAGTCGAGAAATCCATCCTGCTTGAGAATGGCTTTGAAGAGCTTGGCGGTGTCGATTTCCAAAAGGGTTGCTATATGGGTCAGGAGCTTACCGCCCGGACCAAATATCGCGGTCTTGTGCGCAAACGCCTGTTGCCCGTCAAAATTGACGGCCCGTCACCGGATGCTGGCACACCGATCATGAATGGCGACAAGGAAGCTGGGATCATTCGATCTGTCCATGGAGACCATGGACTGGCAATGATCCGGCTTGAGCGGGTTGAGGGTGATGCAGAGCTCAGCGCAGGCGATGCAAAGGTCACGGTTTCTGTTCCCGATTGGGTTCAGTTGCCGGAAAACGCAGCCTGATCTCGGCGATCAATTTCAAATTTACGTTTCGAACGGGTCCCGCCTTGCGGGGCCCGTTTTCGTTAAAACCTGTTGCAACGCCGCAAAAGTCCCTATGTTAAAAGAAAAGCAAAATCGGGAACTGCGATGAAACTGTGGAATAGGGTCCTTTCTGTCCGGGGCTTGATGGCCGCGCTTTGCGCGCTTGCCTTGGTGCCTGCTATGGCCGCGGCACAGCAAGCTGCGCCGGGCCTAAGTGACGTCCCTGTTTCCGACATGTCGATTGCCGAGGCCGAAAAGGAAATGGCCACAATCACCGAGGCCTATAACCGCAAGGGTCATCAGATCAAACAGATGGCGCTTGGTACGCTGCTGCGATTTTATCCGCAGAAGATCGTGCCGTGTGGTGCCATTGTCACCAATGTTCGCGACTGTCTGGACAATCATTGGCCTGATCTTAAAGACTATCCTGGGCACTTTCTTGGGCCGAATGAAAAACCGGCACTCAGACCCACAATCGAACAGGCCCGCATGACCGAGGAAAACTACCTCGATGCGGTTGAACGGCTGAACATGTTGCTGCGTGCCGTGCGCTATGAAAGTACGCTTGCACCCGAAGAACGTTATCGTCCGCAACTTGATGCCGTAATTACCCATCTGACTGAAATGCGCGAGGCGGAGTATCACAACCGCCTTCTTTACGAAAAGCTTTTCAAGATTGGCGGCATCATCTTGCTGCTTCTGGGTCTATCAGTTGGCGGGATGCTGGTGATGAAACACCTTGCCCAGCGCAACGATCCATCATCACCATCAGGCAAAAAATAACGGCAACGGGATGCCCGTTGCCGTCGTTATCGTCATTCGCAAACTGAGTTCAATTGCAGCGATTACTTGCCAAGCACTGCCTGGGCAGCGGCAAGGCGCGCAATCGGCACGCGGTACGGGGAACATGACACGTAATCAAGTCCCTGTGCCTCACAAAACGCGATGGATGCCGGGTCGCCACCATGTTCACCACAAATGCCAAGCTTGATGTCCGCACGGGTCGCACGTCCGCGTTCGGCGGCAATGCTGACCAGTTCGCCAACCCCTTCCTGATCCAGCGATACGAACGGATCACCGGCAAAGATATCCTTGGAGATATAGGTATCAAGGAAGCGCGATGCGTCATCGCGCGACAGACCAAAGGTCGTCTGGGTGAGGTCGTTGGTGCCAAAGCTGAAGAATTCGGCTTCTTCTGCGATTTCACCCGCCCGAAGTGCAGCACGCGGCAATTCGATCATGGTGCCAACCAGATATTTCAGCTTGGCACCCTTTTCGTCTTCGACTTGGGCGGCAACCTTGATGATCGCGGCTTTGAGAATTTCGAGTTCCTTCTTGCCGACAATCAGCGGGATCATGATTTCCGGAATGACCGGATCCCCACCATCCTTGGAAACCTCGATCGCGGCTTCGAAAATGGCGCGCGCCTGCATTTCATAGATTTCTGGATAGCTGATGCCCAAACGGCACCCGCGATGGCCCAGCATCGGGTTGGCTTCGGCAAGATCAAGCAAGCGGCGCTTGACGATGGCCTCCGACACACCGGCGGCCTTGGCCACATCAGCGATTTCAGCATCGCCATGCGGCAGGAACTCATGAAGCGGCGGATCGAGCAAACGAATGGTAACCGGAAGCCCCTTCATGATGCGGAACAGGTCAATAAAGTCCTGACGCTGATAGGGCAGAAGCTTTGCCAATGCGGTACGACGGCCCTTCTCGGTTTCAGCCAGGATCATCTCGCGCATCGAGACAATGCGCTCCGGATCAAAGAACATGTGTTCTGTGCGGCAAAGACCGATGCCCTCTGCCCCGAAACCACGTGCGGTTTCGGCTTCTTCCGGGGTTTCGGCGTTGGTGCGGATTTTAAGGCGACGCAAGGCATCGGCCCATTCCATCAGCTGGGAGAAATCACCCGAAAGATCGGGCTTCAGGGTCGCAACTTCGCCCAGCATGACTTCGCCGGTGGCACCATCAAGGGTGATGACGTCGCCTTCTTTCAGGGTCACACCGCCAGACATCATGGTTTTGTTGGCATAATCGATCTTGACCGCACCAGCACCACAAACGCATGGTGTCCCCATGCCGCGTGCAACCACGGCTGCGTGGCTGGTCATGCCACCGCGCGATGTCAGAATGCCTTGGGCGGCGTGCATGCCGGCAATATCTTCGGGGCTGGTTTCGATACGCACCAGTACAACCTTGCGGCCCTTGCCCGCCCATTCTTCAGCGGCCTCGGCAGAAAAGACGATCTGTCCGGATGCCGCGCCGGGCGACGCCGGAAGCCCCATGCCAACGACCTTACGATCTGCTTCGGGATCAAGGGTCGGGTGCAGCAGCTGATCAAGCTGTGCGGGATCGACGCGTCTGATGGCGTCTTCCTGGGAAATCACACCATCTCGGCACATTTCAACTGCGATCCGCAATGCGGCCTTTGCCGTACGTTTACCCGCACGGGTCTGGAGCATGTAAAGCTTGCCGGACTCAACGGTGAATTCCATGTCCTGCATGTCACGGTAATGGGATTCAAGCTTTTCGCGGATATCGCAAAGTTCCTTGAAAACGACCGGCATGGCGGCTTCCATCGAAATCAGGTCCGAACCGGATTCCTGTTTTTCGATTTCCGTCAGCGGGGCCGGTGTGCGGATACCGGCAACCACGTCTTCGCCCTGCGCATTGATCAGGTACTCGCCATAGAAGCGGTCTTCGCCGGTCGACGGGTTGCGCGAGAAGCAAACGCCGGTCGCGCAGTCATCGCCCATATTGCCAAAGACCATCGCCTGCACGTTGACCGCCGTGCCCCAGCTGGCCGGGATGTTGTGCAAACGGCGATAGGTATTGGCGCGCGCGTTCATCCAGCTGCCAAACACCGCACCAATCGCGCCCCACAGCTGTTCGCGCGGGTCTTGCGGGAAGGGTTCACCCAGTTCGGTTTTGACTTTTTTCTTGAACGCCTCAACGACTTCGGCCCAGTCGTCTGCGCCCATGTCGGTATCAAGACTGACACCCTTGTCTTCCTTGACGGTCTCAAGGATGTCTTCGAAGTGATAGTGATCAACGCCCAGCACGACGTCGCCATACATCTGAATGAAACGGCGGTAGCTGTCATAGGCAAATCGACGGTCGCCCGACACTGTTGCCAAACCTTCGACCGTCTCGTCATTGAGACCAAGGTTAAGAACCGTGTCCATCATGCCCGGCATTGATGCGCGGGCGCCGGAACGGACAGAAACTAAAAGCGGGTCCTTGGCATCGCCAAACTTGCGACCAACATGCTTTTCGACAGATGCCAGTGCGGTTTCGACCTCGGCATTCAGACCATCGGGATAGGCGCGGTCATTGTCATAAAATGCCGTGCAAACTTCGGTTGTAATGGTAAAGCCGGGCGGGACTGGAAGTCCGAGATTGCACATCTCGGCAAGGTTGGCCCCCTTGCCGCCCAGAAGTTCACGCATATCCGAACGGCCCTCGGCGCTACCGCCACCGAAACCGTAAACCCATTTGGTCATCTTGCCTTTTCCTCATCTGGTCGAGGCCCCGATGGGCCTCCCCAGATGGGGAAAGCCCCGCAACCTTGACCTGTTTTATGATTCGATTTTCGAGAAGTCGGCAATATCATGCAACGCTGTGCGAATTTGTGCCAACAGCTTCAAGCGGTTGGCACGTTCGTCAGCATTGTCGCTATTGACCGTAACCTTTTCGAAGAATGCATCGACCGGTTCACGCAACCGCGCAAATTCGGTCATTGCCGCGGCATAGTCCTCGTCACGCAGAAGTGGCAAGGCCTTGTGCCGGACATCAATGAGCGCCTCATACAGCTTGCGTTCTTCTTCCTGGCTCAGAAGATCGGCGGAAACGTCCGCTTTATAGGACATATCGTCCTTTTTCTCTTCGATGCGCAGGATGTTTGTCGCACGCTTGTATCCGGCCATCAGGTTAACGCCGCTTTCACCAGAGACAAAATCGGAAAGCGCTTCAACACGGGCCAACAGGCGGACAAGATCGTCCTCGCCATCCAGGGCAAACACGGCCGACACCAGATCATGGCGCACACCCTGTTCACGCAGATGGACTTTGAGGCGGTCTGCAAAGAAGGCCAGAAGGTCTTCAACCGCCTCGTCACGACGAATGGTTGCCGGGTACTGGGAAACCGCGAATGCAAACAGACGCCGCAGCGGCAAACGCAATCCGTTTTCCAGAACCAGACGAATGACACCCAGTGCCGCACGACGCAAAGCAAACGGGTCCTTTGAACCGGTCGGCTTTTCATCAATCGCAAAGAACCCGGCAAGGGTATCAAGTTTCTCAGCCAAGGCGAGTGCCACCGAAACCGGTGCGGTCGGGCACATGTCCGACGGGCCGGCCGGTGCGTAATGCTCGGCAATGGCGTTGGCGACTTCCGGGGCTTCGCCGTCATTTTCGGCGTAGTATTTGCCCATCAGTCCCTGCAGTTCGGTGAATTCAAACACCATCTGCGACACCAGATCGGCCTTGCCGATTTCTGCGGCGCGGTCGGCCAGTTTGACATCGCACCCCGGAATTTCCGCAGATACTTCACGCGCCAGACCGCGCAGGCGCAGAACGCGCTCTGCCAGCGACCCAAGCTTGGCATGGAAGACGATGTTATCAAGTTTCGGCAGACGCGATTGCAGCGTCACTTTCCGATCCTGATCCCAGAAGAACTTGGCATCATGCAGACGTGCGCGCAAAACACGCTCGTTCCCGGCGATGATTTTTGCGTTATTGTCTGCGGTAACCATGTTTGAAACCGTGATGAAGCGCGCGGCAAGCTTGCCCGCCTTGTCTTCAACCACGAAATATTTCTGATGTTCACGCATGGAGGTTTCAAGAACCTCGCGCGGGATATCCATGAACTGGTCATCAACCTTGCCCATGACCGGAACCGGCCATTCGACCAGACCACAGACTTCTTCCAGAAGACCATTGTCTTCCAGAAGTTCAAAGCCCTCGGACGCGGCAAGTTTCTTCGCACCATCAAGGATGACCTGCTTGCGCTCTTCACGGTCAAGCATGACCTTGGCCGCGCGGAGCTTTTCCTTGTACTCGGCGGCGTTCGAGACGCTGAATTCAGCCGGGGCAAGGAAACGATGGCCACGGGTGGTATCGTCTGCGGTGACCGGACCATAGGTAACCGGGATGACCTTACCGTCAAACAGACAAAGAATGCGGTCAAGCTGACGTACCCACCGGATTTTCTGATCAGCCCAGCGCATGGATTTCGGCCAGGGCAGTTTGTTCATCGCATCTTCGATGATGTCCTTGATCACCTCCGACGCCGCACGGCCTTTCTGTTCGACAATGGCAAACAGGAAAACACCCTTGGGCGTTTCGCGCTTTTCACACTGATCAAGGGTCACACCATTGCCGGCCAAAAAGCCATTGATGGCCTTTTCCGGTGCGTCGGCACGTGGCCCTCGGCGTTCTTCGCGCAGGTCAGGCTGTTTTTCCGGCAGACCATCGACAATCAGGGTCAGGCGACGCGGGGTCACCAGTGCTTCGACCTTATCAAACCCAAGGTCGGCGGCCTTGAGGCCGTCGGTGACCAGTTTGGTCAGGTCTTCGGCTGCACGTGCCTGCATGCGGGCCGGGATTTCTTCGGAGAACAGTTCAAGAAGTAATTCGGCCATGACTTATGCCTCCTCATTCAGATGGCCGCGCGACCGCAGCCACGCTTCGCAGCAGGATTTCGACATGTCACGAACACGGCCGATATAGGCCGCACGTTCGGTCACGGAAATCACACCGCGCGCATCAAGGAGGTTAAACAGATGGGATGCCTTCATGGCCTGCTCATAGGCAGGCAGGGCCAGACCACGTTCGATATTCACCGCACACTCGGCCTGTGCATCCTTGAAGTGCTGGAACAGCATTTCGGTGTTTGCGACTTCAAAGTTATAGGTCGACTGTTCTTTTTCATTCTGAAGGAACACGTCGCCATAGGTCACGCCAGCGCCGTTGTAATCAAGGTCGTAGACGTTTTCGACGCCCTGAATATACATCGCCAGACGTTCCAGACCATAGGTCAACTCGACCGGAACCGGGTTACATTCAAAACCACCAACCTGCTGGAAATAGGTAAATTGGGTGACTTCCATACCATCAAGCCACACTTCCCAGCCAAGACCCCATGCGCCCAGCGTCGGGCTTTCCCAGTCATCCTCGACAAAGCGGATGTCATGGGCCATCGGGTCAATGCCGAGATGTTTCAGCGAGCCAAGATACAGATCCTGCGAATTCGCCGGTGACGGCTTCATCAGTACCTGGAACTGGTAATAGTGTTGCAGACGGTTCGGGTTCTCGCCGTAACGACCATCGGTCGGGCGACGGGACGGCTGCACATAGGCTGCATTCCAGGTTTCCGGACCCAGCGCGCGCAAGGTTGTCGCGGTGTGGAAGGTACCGGCACCGACTTCCAAGTCATAGGGCTGCAGGATGACACAACCCTGATCGGCCCAATAGCTTTGTAGTCGAAGAATGATTTCCTGGAATGAAGGGGGACGTTGCGACCCGTCGAGCGCCATGGCGCGAACTCTCTATTACTGTTGTGTGTAAATTTAAGGCGGCAAGCTACCGCCCTGCCCCGGCGCGGTCAAGAAGGCAAAAGCCCTGAGACGCGCTGAATTTGCAACCCTTGTATCCCGCCCTTCGCGATCATGCCGCATTGCAGCAACATTGATCATCGATTATCGGGAAAAATCCAAGACAAATTCACGCGGATTGCCCCAAAGTCGAATGCCGCACAGGCGCTTTGATCTGAACCTGGCTCTTATCGCTGAAACGGCTTACGTATCACAGCGATGCGCATTGCCTTCGGCATGGTAAACGCCGCAATGCGGGCATTTTTCAAGTTCATGGGCAATCGGCCTGGTTTGCTTTTTCTTTTCCCGGCCGGTTTGCTTGGGCTGTTCGTTGCTTGAAACCTGTTTGCCGCGATTAAACAGCTTGAAGCCTTGCCAGACGACAACGATGATCAGCGCGGTGAAGAGGATTTTCGAAAAACTCAGCATATCAGGTCCCAAAGCACGGATTTATCTGCGACATCTGTCGCAGGCATGTCGTTCTTATATTGAAGTTTGACTGAATTAGAAACCGGGCAATGCCATAGGGTTGCGCAAAAGGGTATCGGTTTGCGGCAAATAGGCCCCGCCTTCGTCGTGCAAAACGATCCCGCGCCGCATGGTTAATGGCGATGCAACGCCCTTACGCGCAGAGACGATCACACGCAAGGGCGCCTCGGCATCCGCCTTGCTCCAGATCGGATAAACCGTCATGTCACCGGCCCGTCCATGCAACAGGCCGATGATCCGGTCCAAATGGTCCGCACGATGCACAAGCGTGATCCGTCCCTTTTGCCGCACCATCTTAAGACAAAACGCAATCCAGTCCTTGAGGTCTGCAGTACCTTCCTGATGGGCCTTCGCACGGCTTTCATTACTCGGCCGCGTGCCCCCGGCATAATAGGGCGGGTTGGAAATGACCTGATCAAAGCTTTCAGCCACCAGCGGCAGGCTACCATCATTGATGTCGCCATGAATTGGGGTCACACGCTCCGCCAGATCATTTTCCATTACGTTGCGGCAAAACAGCGCATAGAGATCGTCTTGCAGCTCTACACCAGTCACCTTCGCCGTTTCCAGACGACGGGCAACGCAAAGGCCGGCCGTGCCGACCGCCGCCCCGACATCGAGGATCTTTTCATCACGACGGGAATTGATCGAAACCGATGCCGCCAGCAACACAGCATCCACCGCCGCCCGATAGCCGTCGACAGGCTGCTTGAGCACCACCGACCCGCCAAGAAGAAAATCATGACTGATCCGTTCTTCGGGGAAGTCGGGCACTTCAATGCGTGTGGCTGCATTCACCATCGATTGTCCTGATCTGTCGTTTTGATCTGATTGACCTGTTACTCGGACGGTATCGCGTCCGACGCATCACGCTTTGCGTTATGCTCATCCAGTTCGCGTCTGGCAACATCAAGAACGTATTTCGCACGACTTTCCGCATCACCATCCACCATCAGACGCCGTGGCAAGGCACCGATCGATCCTTCGATGATGCTGGCGTGGTAGTCAAAGATATGGCTGTCGATGCCCTCATCGGCCAACACAGCCTGTGCCCAGCTCAGTTCGATGGGATCGTTACTGCGAAAAAGTTCGATCATCTGCATTTTCCTTCAAACTGTGATCTGGTCTTGCATACGTTCTGAAATAAGAAGAAATCCAAAAAACGATAATATCTCTATAATCTAGGGTCAGGACTGATTAATTTGATTTGAATGGCAGCCGCTATATTGGCGAAATCCAAGGAAAAGCCCGCTGGGCGGGGCGGCACCCCACCCAAGGGATTTGACGCTGGAGCTCGTCAATATAACGGCTGTCCTTCGGATTTACCGGATTTGCACGGTCTACCTTGTCGCAAAACCTTGAAAGATCGGCATCTTCCTACGGTTTTGCTCCGCGTATCCGCACAAATCCGGTAAACCATTGAAACCAAATTAATCAGTCCTGACCCTCGGCGTTTGTGGTGATGGTTTTCAAAACCTGTGCGATAAAACTGTGAATTGCCAACGATCAGGCGTGTATCTGCACCGCATTTGTCCACTTGACCACAACAGCTTGGCCTATCTATGTTGAGGCCGCCTGCTGTTATTTGCAATCTTCGCCCACGCAGGCAGCGAAGATGCCATTTGAGAAGTCGGAATACAGCGTGACCAATACCGCACCGCAGCCAAAGACTCAGCCGAGCCTTGATTCACTGGTCAACCTCGTTGATGGCGACATGAAGCGCGTCAATCAGGTGATCATCGACAACATGCACAGCGAAGTCGCCCTGATTCCGCAACTGGCCACCCACCTTGTCGCGGCCGGCGGCAAACGCATGCGCCCGATGCTGACACTGGCATCAGCAAGGCTTTGCGGGTATGGCGATGGACCGCATGCTGTCGATCTTGCGGCCTGCGTTGAATTCATTCATACCGCGACCCTACTGCACGATGATGTCGTCGATGAAAGCCAGCTGCGCCGTGGCCAGGCATCGGCAAATGCCCTGTTTGGCAACGAGGCCAGCGTTCTGGTTGGTGATTTCCTGTTTGCGCGCGCCTTTGTCGTGATGGTCAAAACCGGGTCGCTGCGCGTTCTTGATATTCTGGCACAGGCATCTGCCGTCATTGCCGAGGGCGAAGTTCTTCAACTTTCGACCGCCAATGACATGGGCACCTCCGAAGAGGCCTATCTCGAAGTGATCACCGCCAAGACCGCAGCCCTGTTTGGCGCGGCATCGCAGATTGGTGCGGTGATTGCCGAACGTTCGGCCGAGGATGAAGAAGCGCTTCGCCTGTATGGCATTTACCTTGGCACGGCGTTCCAGCTGATTGACGATGTTCTGGATTATTCCGCCCATCAGGCAACCCTTGGCAAAACCGTTGGCGATGATTTCCGCGACGGCAAGGTGACGCTTCCGGTAATCATTGCCTATGCCAATGGCGATGAAGACGAAAAGGCCTTCTGGCGTCGCTGCATGGAAGATCAGGACTTCCAGGATGGCGATCTGGATCGTGCGCAAACACTGATCCGCAAATATGATGCATTGGATGCATCGATGGATCGCGCCCGCGAATTCGGCGAAAAGGCGATTGCCACCCTGTCCCGCTTTGACGATGGCGCAATCAAGGATGCAATGGTCGAGGCGGTCGAATTCTGCATTTCGCGCCCATACTAATCGATATTCCCTTTGCGCATGCCGGGGTCACACCCGGACGGCGCAAAAATATCTTGCGTAGCCTGCGATAAACCATTATCACCCGGCTTCGCAGAATGACGGAGCGTAGCTCAGCCTGGTAGAGCAC
>NZ_AMRN01000011.1 GCF_000300275.1 Thalassospira profundimaris WP0211
GAGATGCTCTAACCAGCTGAGCTAATCACCCGTCTTCTTGGGGTCCATTGCCCCGAAGCGGAGCGGAAGATAGCATGGATTTTCCAAAAAGCAATGCCGGTGACGCAAGTCACCGGCATTTTTTAGCTGAACATCGTCAAACTTAGTTGACGGCGTCCTTAAGGCCTTTACCAGCCTTGAACTTCGGCTGTTTCGATGCCGGGATGTCGATTTCTTCACCGGTGCGCGGGTTGCGACCTTTTGAAGCAGCGCGAGCAGCGACAGCGAAGGTACCGAAACCAACCAGACGAACTTCGTCGCCGGATTTCAGAGAATCGGTGATGGAATCGAAAACAGCGTCTACTGCCTTGGCAGCGTCAGCTTTGGACAGATCAGCTTTAGCAGCTACACTTCCAACGAGATCGTTTTTATTCACTTCCTGGCCCCCTTGTTTGGACGTTCGGAGTTATGAGGAAATTTGGTTTGCCCCAAACCTGTTGCATGGGCAGTGTAAGCAGGTCGCAAACAGCTCGTCAATGCGAGAGACGCAGTTTTCTGCGGTTTTTGACGTTTTTTTCGATTTTTTGCGCTTTACACCAATCCCGACATGTTCCTGCGCCGATTCTTGGGCAAAGTTATCCACAGAAAAAGGGGGCCGACAGTGTCGGCCCCCTTGTTTTCTGCGCGTTCTGACGATCCCTAGTGAGTCGTCACACCGCCGATTTCCGATTCTTCGCCGTCCTTGGATTTGACAGCAACGTCATCAACCTCTTCTTCCCACTCGATCGGGACAAGCGGATTGACCAAGGCGTGGCTCAGAACTTCGTCAACATGCGACACCGGAATGATTTCCATGCCGCGTTTGACATTGTCCGGAATCTCTTCGAGATCCTTTTCGTTTTCCTGCGGGATCAGAACGGTTTTCACCCCGCCGCGCAACGCAGCCAAGAGCTTTTCTTTCAAACCGCCAATCGCAAGCACACGGCCACGCAGCGTGACTTCGCCGGTCATCGCAACGTCCTTGCGTACCGGGTTGCCGGTCAGAACCGAAACAACCGAGGTCACCATACCAACGCCGGCCGACGGGCCGTCTTTGGGGGTGGCACCTTCTGGTACGTGAACGTGGATATCCCGTTTCTGGAACAGGGTCGGCTTGATCCCGAAATCAACCGCACGCGAACGGACAAACGAGGTCGCCGCCTGAATCGATTCCGTCATGACTTCACCGAGTTTACCGGTGGTTTTCATGTTGCCCTTGCCCGGGACGGTAACAGATTCGATCTGAAGCAAATCACCACCGAACTCGGTATAGGCAAGACCGGTAACAACACCGACCTGATCTTCACCCTCGGTCTCGCCGAAGCGGAACTTGCGGATACCGGCATATTTGCCAAGTGTGCGCGGGGTGACACGAACCGTTTTCAGGTTTTCAAGCATGATACGCTTGGTCGCCTTACGGGC
Organism: Thalassospira profundimaris WP0211; assembly: GCF_000300275.1. Taxonomy (GTDB): domain Bacteria; phylum Pseudomonadota; class Alphaproteobacteria; order Rhodospirillales; family Thalassospiraceae; genus Thalassospira; species Thalassospira profundimaris. Next base: position 1,441 of record NZ_AMRN01000011.1, read on the forward strand.
CAGCTTGGCCAATTCACGTTCGAGGCTACGCACACCGGCTTCACGGGTGTAATAGCGGATCAGATCACGAAGTGCCTCGTCCGAGATACTCCATTCCCCCTTCTTCAGGCCGTTATCCTTGACCTGTTTGGGAATGAGGTGACGTTTGGCGATCTCGACTTTCTCGTCTTCGGTGTAACCGGAAATCCGGATGACTTCCATACGGTCAAGCAGCGGCTGCTGCATGCGAAGCGAGTTGGCCGTGGTGACAAACATCACATCCGAAAGATCGTAATCGACTTCGAGATAGTGATCGTTAAAGGTCGAGTTCTGTTCCGGATCCAATACCTCAAGCAGGGCCGAGGCCGGATCGCCGCGGAAGTCCGAACCCATCTTTTCGATCTCGTCGAGAAGGAAGAGCGGGTTGGAATATTTCGCCTTTTTCATGCCCTGGACAATCTTGCCCGGCATCGACCCGATATAGGTCCGGCGGTGACCGCGGATTTCGGATTCATCGCGAACCCCACCGAGTGACATGCGCACAAAGCTACGCCCGGTCGCATTGGCCATGGACTTGCCAAGCGATGTTTTACCAACACCGGGAGGACCAACGAGGCAAAGGATCGGCCCTTTGACCTTTTTGGTACGCGCCTGAACCGCAAGATATTCAAGGATGCGTTCCTTGACCTTTTCCAGACCGTAATGCTCCTTATCAAGCACCTTCTTGGCCTTTTTCAGGTCATGGGAAACACGCGAACGCTTGTTCCAGGGAATAGACACCATCCAGTCAAGATAGTTGCGCACCACGGTGGCTTCTGCCGACATCGGGCTCATATTGCGCAGTTTCTTGAGCTCTGCCTGTGCCTTTTCCTTGGCTTCCTTGGGCATTTTGGCCTTGTTCAGCTTCTCTTCGATTTCAGAAGCTTCATCCTTGCCATCTTCGCCCTCGCCCAGTTCCTTCTGAATGGCTTTGAGCTGCTCATTCAGATAGTACTCGCGCTGGGTTTTCTCCATCTGGCGTTTGACGCGGTTGCGGATTTTCTTTTCAACCTGCAACACGCCAATTTCGGATTCCATGAAGCCGAAAATACGTTCCAGACGATCGCCAACCAGCTTGGTTTCCAGCAATTCCTGCTTTTCGGAAATCTTGAGCGACAGGTGGGATGCCACCGTATCGGCAAGCTTGGCCGGTTCTTCGATCTGATTGACCGAAACCAGAACTTCAGGCGGAATTTTCTTATTCAGCTTGATGTACTGTTCGAACTGGGTGACGACCGAACGGGCCAGCGCTTCGAGTTCGCTGTCATCCTCGTCACTGTCTTCACGCACCGAACCATAAGCCTGGAAGAATTCCGGGTTATCAACGTAGCCGGTAATTTCGGCACGTTTTCCGCCTTCAACCAATACCTTGACGGTTCCGTCCGGTAGCTTGAGAAGCTGCAAGACAGTTGCGACAGTACCAATTTCATAGAGATCTTCGACAGCCGGGTCATCGAGACCGGCGTCTTTCTGGGTGACAAGCAGGATCTGCTTGTCTTCGCGCATCACATCTTCGAGTGCACGCACCGATTTTTCACGTCCGACAAAAAGCGGAACAATCATGTGCGGGAACACGACAATGTCACGCAACGGCAGCACCGGGTATATTTCGCCACGCGCCAATTCGACCATTATGTTCTTTCCCTACTCTGAGCCGTAACGCTGCTGTGCGGTCCTGCCATAGGCCCCGCCAGCAACGCGAACATGTTTTAGATAATCGTTAGATAATCCGGATTTCCCGCACCGCAATAGTTGCCGGTGCGGGAATTACGTTCAGGCAGTATTTTCAACACCTTCACGACGTTCTGCATGGATCAGCAACGGCTTTGCCTTTCCATTAACGACGTCAGCGTTGATGACGATTTCCTCGACACTTTCCATGGTCGGCAGATCGAACATGGTTTCAAGCAGGATGCCTTCCATGATCGAGCGCAAACCACGCGCACCGGTCTTGCGTTCAATTGCCTTGTCGGCAATCGCCTTGAGCGCATCCGTCTGGAAGGTGAGTTTCACGTCTTCCATATCGAACAGGCGCTGATACTGCTTGATCAGTGCGTTTTTCGGCTCGGTCAAAATCTGGACCAGAGCTTCGTTATCGAGGTCTTCGAGCGTTGCCAGAACCGGCAGACGACCAATGAATTCCGGAATAAGACCGAACTTCAAAAGATCTTCCGGCTCGACTTCGCGCAGAACATCACCAGCACGGCGTTCATCAGGGCCGCGGACATCAGCACCAAAGCCGATTGCGCTGCCCCTGCCACGCTGGGAAATCACCTTGTCCAGGCCAGCGAACGCGCCGCCGACGATGAACAGGATATTGGTGGTGTCGACCTGCAGGAATTCCTGTTGCGGATGTTTCCGGCCGCCCTGCGGCGGAACGGAAGCAACAGTGCCTTCCATGATCTTGAGCAATGCCTGCTGCACGCCCTCGCCCGATACATCACGGGTGATGGACGGGTTGTCAGACTTGCGCGAAATCTTGTCGACTTCGTCGATATAGACGATGCCGCGCTGGGCCCGCTCGACATTGTAGTCAGCAGCCTGCAGCAGCTTGAGAATGATGTTTTCGACATCCTCACCCACATAACCGGCTTCGGTCAGGGTGGTGGCATCCGCCATGGTGAACGGCACATCAAGAATACGTGCCAGGGTCTGGGCCAGAAGCGTTTTACCGCAACCGGTCGGACCAACCAGCATGATGTTCGATTTTGCCAGCTCGATGTCTTCATTCTTGCTGGAATGGTGCAGGCGCTTGTAATGGTTGTGAACCGCGACCGAGAGAACTTTCTTCGCATGGCCCTGACCGATGACATAGTCATCAAGGACCTTGCAAATCTCTTGCGGAGAAGGCACCCCGTCTGCCGATTTGACGAGATGTGTTTTGTGCTCTTCGCGGATGATGTCCATGCAAAGCTCTACGCATTCATCACAGATGAACACGGTTGGACCGGCGATGAGCTTGCGAACCTCGTGCTGGCTCTTTCCACAGAAAGAACAGTACAGAGTGTTCTTGGAGTCCCCGCTATTCGATTTGCTCATACAAACCCCAATTACGTTTGACGTTATCTTTTATCGCCATGTTAGCCGGTAAACGATACCGATCTCAACGTTTAATCTGCGCTTTTCGGCTTTATGGCGTCATGTTTGATATGGGTTCGCTATCTTGGTTGCGAAACCCCTTGCATTAATCACCCAAACGTTCGGGCGGCCAGCAAGTTCCGAACAATAACGCCCAAGCCTGCACATACTCTTGTCTATGACTTAAAACTGCCATGAGGCAAGACATAAAAAAACGCCCCGGCCGATCACCGGGGCGTTTCCACCAATCACACCTGAGTGATCAGTCTTTCTTTTCATCACTTTCCGGCTTCGGACGCGATGTAACGACCTCGTCGATCAGACCAAATTCCTTGGCCTGATCAGGGGTGAGGAAGTTATCACGTTCCATTGCGTCTTCGATGGTCTTGAGATCGCGGCCGGTATGTTCGACATAGATCTCGTTAAGACGCTGACGCAGAGCCAGAATTTCACGGGCATGAATTTCGATGTCCGATGCCTGACCCTGGAAGCCGCCAGACGGCTGGTGGATCATGACGCGTGCATTGGGCAGGCAGTAACGCTTGCCTTTTGCACCGGCCATCAGAAGCAGCGACCCCATGGATGCCGCCTGCCCCATGCACACCGTCGAGACATCGCAACGGATGTACTGCATGGTGTCATAGATGGCGAGACCCGAGGTCACAACACCGCCCGGTGAGTTGATGTAAAGCGAGATATCCTTATCCGGATTTTCCGATTCGAGATGCAGCAACTGCGCACAGATCAGTGACGACATGCCGTCATGGACCTGACCGTTGATGAAAACGATGCGCTCCTTAAGAAGGCGCGAAAAGATGTCATAGGCACGCTCGCCACGGCTGGTCTGTTCAACGACCATCGGTACAAGCGAATTCATCCGTTCTTCAATCATCAACTGCAATCTCCCTGCATGATCCTAAACCGTGTCCGGCCGGATTACTTGTCTTCGGATTTGTCAGCAGCTTTTTTAGCGGCCGGCTTTTTGGCTGCAGCTTTCTTGGCCGGGGCTTTTTTAGCCGGAGCCTTTTTCTCTGCGTCCTTTTTCGCCGGTGCTTTCTTAGCAGCCGATTTCTTCTTCGGAGCTTCGTCTTCCTCTTCCGGCTTCAGAAGGTCTTCAACCGAAACGGTTTTTTCTTCTACCTTGGCGAGTTCGACGATGTAATCAACGACCTTGTCTTCATATACAGGGCCCTGAAGCGCCTGCAAGGCCTGCGGGTTATTTTTATAGAATTCGATAACCTGCTGTTCCTGACCCGGATATTTCTGGGCTTCGGCAACGAGGACCTTGTTGACGTCTTCCTGAGTGACCTGGATCTCATTCTCACGGCCGACTTCTGCAAGCAGAAGACCCAGAAGAACGCGACGTTCTGCGATTTCGCGGAACTCTTCGGTCAGCTCTTCTTCGGACTTGCCTTTGGTTTCGTCGTCTTCCTGTCCAGCTTCACGGGCCTGTTTGATCTGGCCGATGATGCCTTCGAGTTCGTTTTCAACGAGCGACTTCGGCAGTTCGAAGCTGTGGTTTTCAGCCAGCGCGTCAAGAAGCTGACGCTTCATTTTCTGACGGGAAACCGATTCGTATTCGCGGCCAAAGTCCTTGCGGATCGCTTCTTTAAGGGACTCAAGGCTGTCCTGACCGAGTTTCTTGGCCAGTTCATCATCCAGCTCAGCCGGTTTCTTTTCCTTGATTTCCTTGACGGTTACGTCGAACTCAGCGTCTTTGCCTGCGAGTTCGGCAGCACCGTAAGCTTCCGGGAATTTCACTTTGACGACGACTTCGTCACCAGCGTTCACACCGGTCAGCTGATCTTCGAAACCTTCGATGAAGGAACCCGAACCGAGTTCGAGTTCGTAATCTTCGGCTTTGCCGCCTTCGAACGCTTCACCATCGATTTTGCCCAGGAAGTCGATAACAACAACGTCACCGGCTTTGGACTTGCGCTTGCGTGCGAGCGGTGCGGTCGTACCCTGTGCGGATGCGATGCGCTCGAGGGTTTCGTTCACCTTGCTGTCGTCAAGTTCAACGACTTCACGGGTCAGCTTCAGCTTTTTGAAGTCCATTGCTTCGATAGCCGGGATGATTTCGACTGCGATGTCGAATTCCAGATCGCCGCCTTCATCGAATTTGGTGACTTCGATTTTCGGCTGAACAGCCGGGCGCAAGTCATTGTCGTTCAGAACCTTGCCGGTGTTTTCGTTGACAGCGGCTTCAAGGACTTCGCCCATGACAGCCTGGCCGTAACGCTGACGCAGGAGTTTCGCCGGAATCTTGCCCGGACGGAAGCCCGGCAGGCGAACCTGATCCTTGATCTCGTCAAGTTTGGCGACGACTTTTTCTTCGATATGTGCGGCGGGCACGACGACTTTGAACTCGCGCGCCAGGCCTTCGTTTTTGGTTTCAGTAACCTGCATAGATAACTCTTTTGCTTGGTTCGAATAATGTCCGTTACGCGACGCAGTCCGGACGTCAGAAAGTCAATACGACTAAACGAATATGGTACCCGGTCAAATTTTAAGCCTGCTTATGGTACGGGTGAAGGGACTCGAACCCCCACGGATTGCTCCACTGGAACCTAAATCCAGCGCGTCTACCAGTTCCGCCACACCCGCACACAAGCATAGAAATCACTCCGGTCACACCGGAATGAGTGCGCCTTAATACAAACTTCGATCCCCTCATGCAAGCATCGCCTTTTCGACAAACGCAATCTTGTCGAAAATATCCATCAAACAGGGCCTAAATCGGGGGCAATCAGCCGATTTCCGGTGACGCAACCCTAGCGGAAATGACGTTTTACAGCACTGGAAACCGCGATTTTGCCCTGCCCGACGTAACTTTCGTGATTTTTTTCGATGGTCGAAAGGTCATAGAGATAGTTCACCATCATCCCGAATGACTGGTTCCAGCCATTTTCCTTGGCATTGCCGTTCCAGTTCAACCGTTCTACCCGCGCACCGTTGCTCAGATGAAAATGCGCGACCGGGTCAAAGGCGGTGTCCATGCCGGGACGCTTGGCATTCAAAAGATACCACGCCGTCAGGTACTCGATATTTGCGCGTGTGCGCTCCGAAACCCCGTCCGGGCTGGTGGCAGGTGGTTTTGGCCCCAGCAAGTCATCGCAATCGGTCAAGGCGGCCTCAATCGCCTTGGGCAGGCCGGTTTCCTCGCCCTTGGCCATGGCATCAAGCTGCCGGTCCATCCAGCTGCGCAGTGCCGGTATCGGCGACAGGGTAGAAAATTGTTTGAGATGTGGCAGATCACGCTGCAATTGGGCGACCACCCGTTTGATCAGGAAATCGCCAAAGCTGATTCCCGCCAATCCGGCCTGCGCGTTGGAAATAGAATAGAAGATCGCCGTGTCGGGCTTCGTTTCGCTTTTGGGGGCCTTTTCCGTGCCGCCCAAATCGTCATCCTTGCTTTCGATCAGTTCATCGACGTTGCCAGCAATGCCGTTCACAAGCGCGACTTCCACGAAAATAAGCGGCTCGTCAGGCATCCCTGGATGGAAGAAGGCGAAACACCGCCGGTCGGATGCCAGTCGCCGTTTAAGATCATCCCAGCTTTGAATGGCGTGAACCGCTTCATAGGCGATCAGTTTTTCAAGCAGTGCGGCCGGAGAATTCCACGTGATGCGGCTCAGTTCCAGAAAGCCGATATCAAACCAGCTTGCCAGCAGTGTCTTGAGATCGCGTTCCAGAATGGCAAGTCCCGGGGCTTCCTTGCGCCAGCGCAAAAGATCAGCGCGCAGATCAACCAGGAACTTCACACCTTGTGGTAATGAATTGAATTCCTTGAGGATCAAACGGAATGGCGGCACCAGTGCGGCACGCAGTTCGGTTTCAAGCAATGCCTGTTCGGCCAGATCATCAGCCGCCGTCCAATCGGCCATAACAGCCGCAACCCGGTCGCGATCCACCCCGAATTCATTGACCAGAAGATGCAGGAATTCACGTTTCCCCGCATCATCAAGGCGCAAGAAATCATGCCCAAGGGTGGCTGCACGCGCACGAGCCGATACCGCCCCACCCCGCCGTGCCAGACAATCGGCGATCTGTTCGCGCCAACGGTCCTGGCGGGTCTGGCTTTCATCAAAACCAAGGCCACGCACCACCGGGCTATCGCGCAGTTCGCGCCAGGCGCCACGAAGATTATCAAGGGTTCTGTCGAGAAACGTCTGAGACATGCCTGTCTCCCACTCCGATATCAGAAGAACTTCAAATCGTTTCCTCAATGCGTGATGTTCTATCCCGTCACGCCATACCGTTTTTATATCGGGTGATTATACCGCAAGCGCCAGCGGCTGCGGCGACTTCTTATTCACCTTAGTTCACGTCATGCCTTTTTACGTGACGCCAGCCACAGTTCGCGCAAGACAGCCGGAAGATGTTCCGGGATGTCTTCAGCGATCAGTCCCGGCCCAATATCCGCCCCGCTTCGTGCATGAAGCCATACCCCCATGCAGGCGGCATCAAAACTGTCCATGCCCTGTGCCATCAAACCACCAATGATCCCGGCCAACACATCACCCGACCCGGCGGTTGCAAGCCAAGGCACATCGACCGCACTGATGGCTGCCCGCCCGTCGGGGGCAGCAATCACCGTATCAGCCCCCTTGATCAGGACAGTGGCGCTGCAGCGTTTGGCCGCTGCGCGTGCCCGACAAAGCTTGTCGCCGTTGATATCGGGAAACAGGCGGGCAAATTCGCCCTCATGCGGGGTCAGGACGGTCGGGCCTTGCACGGCAAAGCACAAGGTAGACGGATCTTCGGCAAAGCTTGTGAGTGCATCGGCATCAAGCACCGTCGCCCGGCACAGATGCAAAAGTTTCAGAACGAGGGCAAGGGTATCATCACCAACGCCAAATCCCGGCCCGATGACAAAGGCATTATGACGACAGTCATTCACAAGCGCATCAAACGCAGACATCGGGGCGGTCATGTTGCCCGGCGCATCCGATGCGTAGATCGGCAATGCTTGCGCATCTGCCACGATGGTCAGAAGCCCCACACCGGATCGGCGTGCGGCGCGTGCCACAAGGCGCGTTGCCCCGGTCATGGTCGCGCCGCCAAAGGCCAAAAGATGCCCGCGATGGTATTTGTGGCCTTCAAGCCCAGGCCAATGGATGCCAGCCCGCCACAAAACCGGATCGTTTCGCCAACAGGCTGGCGCAATATCAAGCACCGTCTGATCGGTGATGCCGATATCGCGCACGGCCAGTTCGCCGCACATCAAACGCCCCGGCAAAAGATAATGCCCGGGCTTCGCCCGACAAAACGTCACGGTCAGGTCGGCCTTCACCGCAACGCCCAGAACCATACCGGTATTGCCATCAACCCCCGATGGCACATCGACCGCAACAACGCTGCACGGGCTTGAATTGATTGTGGTGACAAGTTCGGCGATATCGCCGGTGATGTCGCGTGCAAGCCCGGCCCCGAAGATGCAATCAACCACCAGATCCGCGCCGACAACAAGTGCGGGTGAAAGAAGTTCGGTCGCCCCTTCCCAGCGGGCGGCATGCAAGGCCGCGTCCCCTTTTAGGTCAGCAACATCGCCCATCAGCCCCAAACGCACCGACCAGCCTTCATCGCGCAGAAGCTTGGCAATGGCAAAACCGTCACCACCGTTGTTGCCGGGGCCACACAAAACCGATACGGAACGCGGTGACCAATGACGGATGATTTCCTCAAACACGGCGCGACCGGCATTTTGCATCAAAACGTCGCCGGGAATGCCGCCTTCGATTGTGCGGCGGTCTGCTTCGTACATTTGATCGGTTGTCAGGATTTCAAACATTTCACCCCGTCATCCTTGTCGTGAACTTCCGGTCTGCGTTGTTTATCAAGACAGCATTTAAAACAGGTCCAGTCGACTGTAGCCATTTAAATTTCACCCCACTATAGTGCAGCGAAATTCGCATGTCGGATAGTTGGCAGAAAGGCTGACCATCAGACCGCAACACGAAACTTTCCGCAGCAAGGCTTTGCCCGCATGCATGTAGTCGTCATGGGCGCCGGGGTCATCGGGACAACGGCGGCCTGGTATCTTTTGCAAAATGGTCATCAGGTTACGGTCGTTGATCGCCGGCATGCCAGCGCGCAGGAAACAAGCTTTGCCAATGGCGGTCAGATTTCCGCCTGTCACGCCACACCCTGGGCGAATGCATCCACGCCCAAGCAAATCCTGGGCTGGCTTGGCCGGGAAGAAGCGCCGCTTCTGTTTCGAATGCGCTTTGACCCGCAGCTGTTTTCATGGGGCCTGCGGTTCTTGCGCAACTGCACCGATGCACGGGCCAAGATCAATCTGGAAAAGGCGCTTCGCGTTGCGATCTATAGCCGCGATTGCCTGCGCGCGCTTCGCGACGAGCTTGATCTTGAATACGATCATAGCACACGTGGCATCCTGCATATCTGCCGCACTGAGCAAGACATGGCCGCGGTCGAAAAGGCCACTGCCCAAATGCAGGAATACGGGCTTAAACGTCGACTTGTATCGTCCGAGGAATGTCTTACCATCGAGCCTGCCCTGCGCGATGCCACAGCACCGATCATAGGCGGCAGCTTTACGCCCGACGATGAAAGCGGTGATGCACGTAAATTCACCGAGCGTCTGAGCGCACATTGCATTGCCAAGGGCGCATCGTTTCACTTCAATACCAACATCACCGGCCTTGTACATGATCAGCGCAAGATCACCAGCGTTCAAACCGACAAGGGTGACATCCATGCGGATGCATTTCTGGTGTGTCTGGGCAGCTACAGCCCGTTGATGCTAGCCCCGCTTGGCATCAAATTGCCGATTTATCCGTGCAAGGGATACTCGATCAGCATCAATACCACCGGCTATTCCGGGGCACCGGAAACGGCCCTGATCGATGACAGTGTGAAAATGGTGTATTCGCGTCTTGGAACACACCTTCGAGTTGCAGGCACGGCGGAGCTTGATGGCTATAACCTGCGGATGTCGCCACGCCGCCAAAAACTTATCGTTGATAAAGCACTGGAATTATTCCCGAATTCCGGTGATCGTTCCAGCATCGATTTCTGGTCGGGTTTGCGGCCGGTAACGCCTGATTCTGCCCCTGTTCTTGGGGATACGAAGTATGCTAATCTATACCTTAATACGGGGCATGGGACGTTGGGTTGGACGATGAGTTGCGGATCAGCAAAAGCAGTCGCCGATCTCATCAGCGACAAGACCCCTGACATCTCTCTGGCGGGGCTGGGTATCGACCGCTTTTAGCGGACGACCTGATTATTATGGGATCACGGGCTGACATGACCAGCAACACACCAATTGGTTCAACCAATGTGCCATTGGCCGACCAGGTTGTTCTGAACGCCCTGCCCTATGCCGCCGTCATATGCGACCGCAACGGCATCGTTATGCAATGTAACGAGGCCATCGCGCGTTTGATCGGCGTTTCGCGTGATCGCATGCTGGGCCGCAAGGCCGGTTTCATTTCCAAAGGCCTGATGAGCGATATCGAAGATGTGTTTTCTTCGGGCCGGACCTGGCGCGGCGATATCATTCTGGTCGGTGCCGCCAAGGAAAGCCACGTCTGCGATCTTTCCATCGCGCCGCTTGAATATTGCCAGAACAATGAAACGCGCACCGCGGTGCTGATGACGTTGCTTGAAAATGACCGTCAGGCACAGGCCGAACGCACCTTGATGGAACAAAACCGCAATCAGTCAGATGCCAACGCGTCAAAATCCGACTTTATCGCCAATATGGGCCATGAATTGCGCACACCGCTTAATGCGATTATCGGCAACTCCGAACTGATTGCGCACGGGGTTCTTGGCGATCTCCCCGACGGGTACCGCGAATGTGGCCGCGACGTTTACGAGGCGGGCAAGCATCTGCTTGAACTGGTCAATAATGTTTTGGACGTGTCAAAGCTGTCGGCCGGTTCGATGACCTTGCAGCTTGAAGAGGCCGACCTTGGTTCGGTAATACGCGATGCCGCCCGACTTGTCGGGGATGATATTTCGCGTCGCAGCCATCAATTGCAGTTCGATCTGCCTGAACAGCCGGTATCGATGCTGTGTGACAAGCTGAAACTCAAACAGATATTGATCAATATCCTGAGTAATGCGGCAAAATTCACACCCGAACACGGCAAGATCCGCATCGGACTGACCACAACCGACGAAGACGTCACCTTTGCGATCGAGGATAATGGTGTCGGCATGAGCCCGAATGACATTCCCCGGGCGCTGGCCCGGTTCTCGCAGCTTCATCCATCCGGGGTGAAGGAAAGTGTCGGCACCGGTCTTGGCCTGCCGCTGGCCAAGCTTCTGGTGGAGCTGCATGGTGGTCGGCTTAGTATCGAAAGCGACCTTGGCAAGGGCACGACCGTGCGCATTACCCTGCCCCGGCCGTAACATGATATCGTTAACTCTGTATATCAAAAGACCCGCTTGGACATGTCCGAGGCGGGTCTTTTGATCTTCAGGCCTTATTGGGCCGCAGATTGATTGATCTGGTCGTGCCGTGCGATGACGTCCTTGGGCCAGCGGCTTTTGATATAAGACAGGCTGGCAATGATTTCCTCGTCGCTCAGCACACCCTCATAGCCCTGCATCGCTGATTTATAATCGCCCCCGGCCATTGCTGCCGGTCCGTATTTGGTCAGTTCAAACAACACCTGATCGGGATGATGCCAGGTATGGCCGGTTTCGTCGTGGGGCGGCGCCGGAAGCAAACCGTCAGGACCGCGTTCCCGCCAATTGGCTTCGCCCTCAAGTCTTGCACCGTGGCAGGACGCACAATTTGCGTCATAGATCTTCTTGCCCTGCGCAACCAGTTGCAGATCATCGGGACGCAACGACACATCCTGATCCGCGATCCCGCCCGGGCCAAAGAATGTGACGATGCCATACATAATCGCCGCACCGACAAGCGCGCCAAGCGCCATAACACCTTTATTCTTCAATGTGCTCTCTCATTCTTTTGTGTTTCGGGATCACGCCTTGCGGGCGAGATCATTGATGATCGGGCAGTTCGGACGATCATCGCCATGACAGGACTGCACAAGGTCGGAAAGTGTATCGCGCAGGCTTTGAAGTTCGGCGATCTTGCGTTCGATCTCTGCCAGATGGGTTTTGGCGATTTCCTTTACATCGGAAGAGGCACGGTTGCGGTCCTCGTAAAGTGACAGCAACACCCGGCAATCTTCGACCGAAAACCCCAGCCCGCGGGCACGTTGCAGGAACCGCAATTTGTGCAGATCATTTTCGTCATAGTCACGATACCCGTTGGCCAGGCGCCCCGGCGAAACCAGACCGATATCCTCGTAATAACGGATGGTTTTCGCCGGAAGTCCGCATTCAGTCGCGGCGTCAGAAATGTTCATCGCCCTCTCCTATTTCCGGACTGTCCAGCGCCGCAATGTCAGCGAGTTACCAACAACCGAGACGGAGCTGAGCGCCATCGCCGCACCGGCAATCGCCGGGCTCAGAACACCGAATGCTGCCAACGGAACACCCACCACGTTATAGGCAAAGGCCCAGAACAGGTTCTGTGCGATTTTGCGGCGCGTGGCGATCGAAATATCAATCGCGGCAGACACAAGTGCCGGATCAGACCGCATCAGGGTGATGCCAGCCGTTTCCATGGCAACATCGGTGCCACCGCCCATGGCGATACCGACATCGGCCGCCGCCAGTGCCGGGGCATCATTGATGCCGTCACCAACCATGGCGACATGACGGCCTTCCTTGCGGAGTTTTTCGACTTCACGTGCCTTGTCCTGCGGGCGAATACGGCCTTCGCCGCGTTCCAGGCCAAGTTCGCGCGCCACATGGCTTGCGACATCCTGACTGTCGCCCGACAACATGATCGATGAAATGCCGCGTGCCTTCAGATCGGCAATCGCCTGTTTGGCACCTTCACGAATGCGATCCTCAAGGGTCAGGTAACCGGCAAACGTGCCATCAATCGCAACCAGAATAACGGTTCTGCCTTCGCCTTCGTGTTTCTTGATGTCCTTTGCCAGATCCTGCGGCGGACCTGCGATATCAAGATCACTCAGCAAGGCTTCGCTGCCAATGGCGATCTTGTGCTTTTCGACATCGGCCATGACACCGGCACCGGTTTTGCCCTTGAAGTTATCGATATCAGGCAGTGATACGCCTTCATCCTTGGCGATCGAGACAACCGCACGCGCCAGGGGATGTTCACTGGCGGCCTGAACGGCTGCTGTCAGGCGCAGCAACTCATTACGGTCAACACCCTCAACCGGGCAGATATCGCGCACGGTCGGCGTACCTTCCGTCAGGGTTCCGGTTTTATCAAAGATGACGGTATCGACATTGTGGGCCTGTTCAAGTGCCTCGAAATTGCGGATCAGAATGCCGTTGCGCGCAGCACTGCCGGTCCCAGCCACCAGCGCAGTCGGCGTCGCCAGACCAAGCGCACAAGGACATGCAATCACCAGCACGGAGACGGCGGCAACGATCGATGCCTCTGCGCCAAAGCCGGTAAACAACCATGCGGCCAAGGTCAGCAGTGCAATGACAACCACAATCGGCACAAAGACGGCCGATACCCGGTCGACAAGCTTCTGAACCGGGGCCTTGCCGGTCTGGGCCTTTTCAACCAGGCGAATGATGCGCGACAGCGTCGTATCATCGCCAACGGCACTGACTTCGATCTCAAGACGTCCGGTGCCATTCACCGCGCCACCAACGACCGTATCGCCACTAACGCGCGCCACAGGTCGGGTTTCCCCGGTGATCAGGCTTTCATCCAGTTCACTTTCACCGGCATGAACCTTGCCATCGACCGGCACACGTTCGCCCGGCAGGACGCGAACGATATCGCCGACCGAAAGACTTTCAATCGCAACATCCTGTTCGCCTTCGCCCGCGACCACCTTGCGCGCACGCCGTGGACGCAGCGCCATCAATTCACGAATGGCGGCTGATGCCCCGCGTTTGGCGCGTTCTTCCATGATTTTGCCCGCAAGGATCAGGGTAATGATCGCAGCCGATGCTTCAAAGTAAAGATGGGTCTGACCGGCATTGGCCGTCAGCATGTTATAGAGGCTGAGGAAATAGGCCGCCGATGTCCCGAGTGCGACCAGCACATCCATATTGGCGCTGCGATGGCGCAGGGCCGCGTAGGCCCCCTGATAGAAGCGCGCACCGATATAGAACTGAACCGGGGTTGCAAGCGCAAGTTCAACCCATGCCGGCAGATGATAGGACACACCAAGGTTCATCCAGACCATCTGTAAAACCAGTGGTGCGGTCAGCAATGCCGATACCGCAAGAAGGATCAGGGATTTGTCCTGTTTCTTTTCGTTGCGGGCCGCCTCGTCTGCGTCACCGTCTTCGGATCCGGATTTATTGCGTGACGTTGCGTGATAGCCGGCATCCTCGATCGCCTTGATCGCGATGGCATCATTGACCTTGTCTGATACTGCCGAGATATCGGCACGTTCCAGCGCGAAATTGACACTGGCTTCGGTGACGCCCGGCAATGCGGAAAGTGCCTTTTCAACCCGCAAGGCACAGTTCGCGCATGTCATGCCATCGACATCAAAGGAAAGCTGCCGGGTCACGACGCTATAGCCTGAATCCGCCACCGCCTCGGCGATTTTGGATGTATCAAGCTTGCTGTCGTCAAAATGCACATTTGCACTGTTGAGTGCAAAGTTCACGGTGACATCAGAAACACCATCAAGACCAGCAATGGCCTTTTCAACGCGCCCCGCACAGTTTGCACAGGTCATGCCTTCGATCTCAAGGTTCACTTCGCTGGTATTGGCAGTCGGCTGCACGGATGCCCCACCGCCTGCTGCGGTATCGTACTCGTCTGTTCGGCGATCCATATCACGCACCTCAAAAAAAGGGGTTATTACAAGATATGGGGCACGATAGACCTTCCAGCAACTGGAAGGTCAAGATAAAAAAGCGACATATAAAAACGCAGGGCTAAGCCTCTGATACCAAAAAGAAAGCCCCGGACATTGCCGGGGCCTTCTGAAAATTATTTGCTGGCTGATGATCAGCCTTCCGGGCTTGGTTCGCCAGCTGCGCGGAACTGGATGTAGTTCGGCAGGCCCATCATGTCGATCAGGCGGATCTGCTGTTCCAGCCAATAGGCGTGATCTTCTTCGCTGTCATCAAGCAGTGCGACCAGCATCTGACGGGTCTGGAAATCGTCCTCTGCCTCGGCGATCTTGATCGCCTTTTTCAGAAGATTGATCACATGATATTCGTGTTCGAGATCGTTTTTCATCATCTCGGGCACGGTTTTGCCGATCTTGATCGGTTCACGCGATGCGGTATCGGGCACGCCTTCAAGGAACAGGATACGCTCGATCAAACGCTTTGCGTGTTCGAGTTCCTCATCCTTTTCGTGATGCATGCGTTCATACAGCGAATGCAGCCCCCAATCGGCATACATTTCAGCATGTGTGTTGTACTGGTCGGCCGCCGACAGTTCGGCAGTGAGCTGTTTGTTCAGCGCGGCGAGGACCTTTTTACTACCCTTCATGGCGTAATACTCCTGATCTGATTAGTCGCCGTCGCCTGAACGGCTCTGGATGTAGTTTGCAATCCCGACATTTTCGAGCTGCCATTCTTCGGTCTCAAGCCAATCAACGTGCTCTTCCTGTTCTTCCAGGAATTTCACAAGCAGATCGCGCGTCACAAAGTCCTCGGCCTTTTCACAGGCGGTGATGGCTTCGCGCAGAAGCGGCAGAGACGCCAATTCAAACTTCATGTCACAGCTGATGATCTCTTCGACATTTTCGCCGATCATCAGTTTGTTGAGGTTCTGGAGGTTGGGAAGACCTTCAAGAAACAGAATGCGCTCAATCGTGTCGTCAGCGCGTTTCATTTCCTTGATCGAGAGCTTGTACTCATACTCGCCCATTTCTTCCACGCCCCAGTCCCGCAGCATTCTGGCATGCAGGAAATACTGGTTAATCGCAGTCAACTGGTTGGTCAGAATGCGATTAAGATATGTGATGATCTTGGGATCACCTTTCATCATGGCTCTCCTGATGGTTGGGCTATGCAGATAGTGGGAATCCACCCGGCTTGTTTCAAGGAAAAAACGCGCCTTTGATTACCATTATCAATAATTTAGCCGATTTTTCCGAAATAAGCCAGTTGGGGTGAATGACTAAAAATCATTCGCACGGATTTCCCTGAGAATGAAAATCGGTTCGGCGAAATTGCCCTTCGCAAAGATCTTGTGCCCGGATGTTTTCGTACGACTCGCAACTGCCGTGCAATCGATTGAAGCAAAACATGAAGCCGCACTTTCAAACCATTCGTTTCATCCTTGGGGATCAACTGACACCGTCGCTTTCAAGCCTGAAGGACGCCGATCCCAATCAGGACCTGATCGTCATGGCAGAGCCGCATGATGAGGCCACCTATGTCCCCCATCACCGCCAAAAAATCGTGCTGATCCTGTCTGCGATGCGCCACTTTGCCGAGGAATTGCGCGAAAACGGATTTCACGTCGCGTATTTTGACTATCAAAACCATCCGACCAAATCCTTCACCGATGCCCTGAAAGCGGCCGTTACCGAACACGACATCAAGGAAGTCATCATCACCGAGCCCGGTGAATGGCGGGTCAAACATGAAATCGATACATGGTCCGAAGACCTCGATATCTCGGTTGATGTGCGCGCCGATGACCGGTTCTTTGCCCCGCTTTCAGCATTCGCGGATTTCGCCAAGGACCGCAAGGAACTGAGGATGGAGTATTTCTATCGCGGTTTGCGGCGCGATACCGGCATTCTTATGGAACCCGATGGCAAGCCGGTTGGCGGGCAGTGGAACTTTGATCACGATAACCGTAAAAGCCTGCCCGATGATGTGACGCCACCAACGCCAAAGACATTTGCACCTGACAAGATCACGCAAGGTTTGCTTGATCGCGTATGCGATGATTTTCCCGATGCGCTGGGGGATGTTGCGTCATTCGGCTGGCCGGTCACGCGCAAGGATGCGCTTGCGGCACTTGATCATTTCATCAAGCATCGCTTGGCGCAGTTTGGCGATTACCAGGATGCGATGACGGTCAAAAGCGCCACCCTTTATCATTCCCTGATCAGCCCGTGCCTTAATACCGGGCTGTTGTTGCCTGATGAAGTCTGCCGGGCGGCCGAGAAGGCCTATCATGAGGGCAAGGCACCGCTGAACGCGGTTGAGGGGTTTATTCGCCAGATCCTTGGCTGGCGGGAATATGTCCGCGGGCTTTACTGGTATCTTGGTCCGGATTACGGCAGCGGTAATCATTTTGATGCCAAACGCCCCCTGCCCGGTTTTTTCTGGGATGGAGATGCGCCAATGAATTGCCTGAAACAGGCGATTGGGGAAACGCTTGAAAATGCTTATGCCCATCACATTCAGCGTTTGATGGTGATTGGCAATTTTTCCCTGCTGGCCGGGCTTGATCCCAAAGAAGTCTGCGACTGGTATCTGGCGGTCTATATCGACGCGTTTGAGTGGGTTGAGCTTCCCAACACCTTTGGCATGGCGCTTTATGCCGATGGCGGCAAGATGGCATCAAAGCCCTATGCCGCCAGTGGCAAATATATCGACCGCATGTCTGATTACTGTAAGGACTGCCAGTACAACCCGCGCAACAATACCGGCACGGATGCCTGTCCGTTCAACGCGCTTTATTGGCACTTTTTGGATCGCAACGCCGACAAGCTTGGCAACAATCCGCGCCTCGGCATGCCATACCGCAACTGGGCCCGCATGAAGGACGACAAAAAGCGCGATCTGATCGCACAGGCCGACGCGTTTTTAAGCAAACTTGATGATGGCAAGCTTGATACCGGATCAGAATAAGGCAGCCTTTTCTGAAGCTTAGAAATCAAACGTGATCTGTTGATCGGATTTATCGCGCCCGGCCGGTGGCCGTTTCTGTTTAAACGTTCGGCTTCCGTGCTGCTTGACGATGTGCTGTGCCTGATCGCGGAAATCATCGTTTTTGCGAATGGCCCAGATGTTGGTGCGGGCATGTCGGGCGGCGGCCATGTGATCGACAATCGGCGCTGGATAACGCTTTCCGATCTCAACGCCCAGATCAATCTGTTCAATCGGGGCAAGACGCCAGGGTTCATGAATGAAGGCGTCCGGCACGTCACGCAATTCCGGCACCCAACGGCGGATGAACGCACCATCGGGGTCCTGATCATTAGATTGTTTGACCGGGTTATAGATGCGTGGCGTGTTGATCCCGGTCGTGCCTGATTGCATCTGAATTTGCGGGTAATGAATGCCGGGTTCGTAATCGACAAATTGCCGGGCAAGATGCAATGCAGGTTCGCGCCAATGTTGCCAAAGCTGGTAGCTGACAAAGGCTGTAAGCATCGCGCGCATCCTGAAATTGATCCAGCCGGTGTGATCAAGGGCGCGCATGCAGGCATCAATAAACGGAAATCCGGTTTTGCCAGCTTTCCACGCCAGAAGGCCTGGATCATCGGGATGATCAGGCCGCAAGCCATCATAGGCCGGATGCAGGTTTTCAATCTCGATCCCCGGTGTGGTTTCAAGCTTCTGGACGAAATGACAATGCCAGTGCAGCCGGCTTTCATATGCCTTTAGCGCCGAAAGGAACCCTTTGGGGCGATCCGTTGCAGGCATGGCATGGATATCGCGCCGTCTTTCACGCACGGCATGAATGATTTCGCGCAGGGATACTGTGCCATAGGCAATATGCGGACTTAGCCGTGAACAGCTATCGAACGCGGTTCGGGGCGATGACATTTCCCGGTGATATCTCTGCCCGCGATAGCCAAGAAAACTGTCGAGTAGCCGCATCCCCGCGCGCCGTCCACCACCCTGCGGGTCATTGCAAGGTGCGGAAAGGTGCGCCACCGGATGTTCGGGAATTGAGCCGGGATCAAGATCAACAGCAGGTGTTTGAAACCGCACCTGCCCGGTTGGTGGGCTGGCAAAAAACGCCTGCCATGCCCCGTGCCAGTGGTCGCGATCAAGCCTGCCACGGATGACGGCAAACTGACGATGTTCGTGGAATGCAATGCCCTTTTGGCGCGCCCAATCCGAAACGGCCAGATCACGTTTGAATGTCCAGAGATTGCCGGTTTCTTCGTGTGCGTGAATGGCACGGATATCGAATGTGTCGGCAAGCCCGGCCAAAACATCAACAACATCGCCAACCCGCACGGTAAGCGATTGACCAAGCGCACGGGCATCGGACGCCAGTTCATGCAGGGACGCCCGGATAAACTGCCAATGCCGTGCCGATGTGTCTGGCAAGCGCCAATAATCGGGCTCGAAGACATAAAGCAACACAACCGGATATCCGGCAGCAATCGCCGCATTCAGCGCCGCATGATCATGCAGGCGCAAGTCGCGCTTTAACCAGACGATTGTGGTTGGTGGGCGCATCAGCACCACCCAACGACATCGTTCGGGTCAGGTGTGGTGGACAGATTTAAAATGCGGAAACAAACCAGCGGCATGAAAACGGAACTCGCAATCACAAGAATATTGCTTCCATACGCTGCGTAACTTTGTCCGGATTGGTTTGACCCAGAGTCTACCCCAGAAACACAAAAAGCCGGACTTGTGTCCGGCTTCCGCATTGGCAATCCCGATTGACGGGTGCCTATATGGTGCGAGCGTTATGCAATCGCGTCACGTGCTGCTTTACGAGCAACGTCTTTGATCTGCCACTGGGAAATCCCGACATCATCAAGATCGCGCTTATCAAGGCCGTAAAGTTCATTCGCGACCGAGCGTGCATAGGCCCAACGGCGAACAGCAACAAGAATACTGGACAGGAACATGTTGAACCTCCTTGGGTTACAATTTTGAATGCTGCCTTGGAGGTGACCTCCAACTGTCTGGCGCATTCATCAGCTTGCTTCGCGTTGCAATATGTCGAAATTCCACTTGATCCTCAACCACCAAAAAATGCATATCATCTGTGCCATTTATTCACAGATAAACTCATATGAACAAATCATACCCGACAATCCGTGGCTGATACGGCGATTAAGTATGATGTTTTGAGCTGAATTATACCTGAACGCGCATAGTGCAGCGCAGCATTTTCGCCGGATTTTCAGATCAAAACGCACTGCCCCATGCCCTGCCTAGGCGTTACCCTCTGCGACCTTGGCAAAAGGCAAAGCCGATTGAAGGGCATGGACGGTAAGCGGCGCGGCAACGCCTTTGACTGCGAAGTCACCACAGCACACCGTCGGCTCGGTGATGTGGCTTGCCAGAACATCTGACATCAACAAGGGTGTGCCGATCTGTTTGGTCAGACTTTCCAGACGGGCTGTCCGGTTTACCGCCACACCCATTACGGTGAAATCCAGTCGATGGGTGCCGCCAACATTGCCATAGACCACTTCGCCGTAATGAAGCCCGACGCCAAAGCGAAGGATTGGCAGCCCTTCTTTCAAACGGTTGCGGTTGACATTTTCCAGATCGGCCAAGGCGGCCTCGGCCGCACGCACGGCGTTTTCACAGACACTTTCGGCGGATTGATCGTTTTCCTGGGCAAAGACAATCAGCATCGCATCGCCGACAAAACGCAAAATCTCGCCACCGTGGGCGCGCACGGCACGTTCAACCGTTTCAAAATAGACATTAAGACTGTCAAGCAGCTGTTCGACCGACAGGGTTTCGGTCATCACCGTGAAATCGCGCACGTCACTGAACCAAAGGGCTGCACGAATGGTTTCACCGTCGCCGCGACGAATATGACCATGCATGACTCGCGCGCCGGTGCGTTCGCCCAAATAGGTATCAAGCAACGAATGTTCGATCCGTTTGGTCACATGCAGTTCAAGCACCCCGCCAACGTGGTCCAGTAATCCTTCAAAACAGGCGATTTCGCTATCATCGAAACCGTCGTGCTGATCTGTTGCGATGGTCATGACGCACCAGCGTCCGCCGCTGAACCGAATGCGCGTACAATAATAATCGGTCAACCCCATGCCGATCAGCTCGCCAACAAGCGGGTGATGATCGGCCGGATTGACCCTGGCAAGGTGAATGCGCACCGGGCCCCCATGCAGGTTAACGTCTTCGACCGGACTTCCGATGTAAGAGCCGCTTTCATGAATGCCGTGGGTGGCCTCCCACAGACGGGCCCCGTGTTCGCGATCCCACAGAAACGACCAGACGGCGACTTGCGGATGGAGTGCCTCCATCGAGCAGCGCATGCGCGCAATATGAAATCCTTGGGCGTTGATCCGCGTCATCAGTTGGTCAAGGAATGCATTTGCATCCTCGATCAGGCGACCTTCTTTGGCAATCCAGTCGATAACAGGTGCGTTATTCCACATGGCCGTCCTCTATTCCCCTGCTATCACATGATAATCACGACCAAATTCAATGCACTTATTCCGATGCGTCACAGCTTTAATGCCGACAAACGCCCTAATTGTTTTTGCTGCTCTGCAATATATTAGCGATGTATATTGCCAATTTTGTAACAAAGTGTTTCAGTTCGCAATCTGGAAACGCCCTGTTACAGTTTTGTGGATGCATTGTGCCCCTTCTCGCAGCATGTTGTCGCTGCAAATGGTTAAAAGCCAGGGAGGAAACCTAGATGTATCTGCGCAAAACCATCCTCGCCACTGGTGTGGCGTTTTCTGCACTCGCGACTGCTAACTTTGCTCATGCCGAGCCGACCGCTGAAGTTCTGCACTGGTGGACTTCGGGCGGCGAAGCAAAAGCTGTCGCATCCCTTAAAGAAGATTTTGAAGCCAATGGCGGCACCTGGGTTGATAGCCCGGTCGCTGGTGGTGCTGGCGATGCAGCCATGACCGTTCTGCGTTCGCGCGTTCTGTCGGGTGATGCACCGGCTGCTGTTCAGCTTAAAGGCCCGGCAATTCAGGAATGGGCCGAACAGGGTGCCCTTGCTGATCTCAATGACGTTGCCGCTGCTGAAGGTTGGGATGACGTTATCCCGGCTGCGATCCAGGACGTTATGAAATACGAAGGCGACTATGTTGCTGTTCCGGTAAACGTACACCGCGTTGACTGGATCTGGGCAAACCCGACCCTTCTGGCAAAAGTTGGTGCCGATTCCGCACCGACCACCTGGGACGAGTTCAACGCCCTTGCTGACAAACTTCAGGCTGCTGGCATCACGCCGGTTGCCCATGGTGGTCAGCCGTGGCAGGACGCAACTGTCTTTGAAACCGTCGTTCTTGGCCTTGGCGGCCCGGAATTCTTCCAGAGTGCTCTGGTTGATCTCGACGAAGACGCACTGAACTCCGACACCATGAAAGCGGTGTTTGACCAGATGCGCAAAATCCGTGGTTATGTCGATGCCGACTTCCCGGGTCGTGACTGGAACCTTGCAACCGCAATGGTCATGAATGGCGAAGCCGCCATGCAGATCATGGGTGACTGGGCAAAAGGCGAATTCCTTGCTGCTGGTAAAGTACCGGGCAAAGACTTCATCTGTGCAGCAACCCCGTCCGAAAACGGCTACCTGTTCAACGTTGACAGCTTTGCCATGTTCAACGTTTCGGGCGACGACAAGGTCGCAGGCCAGAAACTGCTTGCCGAACTGATTGTTGGCGAGAAGTTCCAGGAAACCTTCAACCTTCTCAAAGGTTCGATCCCGGCACGTTCAGGCGTTTCGCTTGATAAGTTCGACGATTGCGCCAAGAAGTCCGAAGCTGACCTCCAGGCCGCACAGGAAGCCGGTGGTTTCCTTCCGTCCATGGCACATGGCATGGCCCTTCGTGGCCACCTTGCCGGTGCGATCATTGACGTCGTGACTGCCCACTTCAACTCCGACATGTCGTCTGACGAAGCCGTCTCGCGTCTGGTCGAAGCAGTTGAACTGGCCAAAGACTAATCTCATCTGATCAGTACAATCTGAGATATGAGCAATTTGCAGGCCCCGGAATTTCCGGGGCCTGTTTCCCACTCATTTAACTTTTGAGGCAAAGGTTATGGGGGCTTCTCAAAGCACCGAAAGCAACCTGACGGCCAGCATCCAGCGTCATCTGTCCAAGATCGTTGTTGCACCGTCCTTTGCTGCGTCCCTGTTTTTTGTCTACGGGTTCATCCTGTGGACCGGCTATATGGCGTTTTCCAAGTCGCGCATGCTTCCCGTCTGGGATTGGGCAGGGCTTCGGCAATACGAACGTCTGTGGCAGATGGAACGCTGGCATGTTGCCATTGAAAACCTGCTGATTTTTGGTGGTCTGTTTATTGTGACCTGCCTGATCATCGGGTGCCTTCTGGCAGTTCTTCTTGATCAGCGTATTCGCGCCGAAGGTGCGCTGCGTACGATATTCCTTTATCCGATGGCCCTGTCCTTCATCGTGACAGGTACTGTCTGGAAATGGCTTCTTAATCCGGGCCTTGGCCTTGAAAGCATGATGCATGATCTGGGCTGGACGAGCTTCAAGTTCGACTGGCTGGTCAATTCGGACATGGCGATCTACACGGTTGTGATCGCAGCAGTCTGGCAGGCATCGGGCTTTGTCATGGCAATGTTCCTTGCGGCATTGCGCGGCGTCGATCAGGACATCATTCGCGCAGCCTATATGGACGGTGCCAGCCTGCCCCGGATCTATTTCGGTATCATCATTCCGTCGATCCGCCCGGTCTTCCTGAGTGCGATCGTCGTTCTGGCCCACCTTGCGGTCAAAAGCTTTGACCTTGTCATTGCGCTTACAGGTGGAGGCCCGGGCTATTCATCCGATCTTCCGGCAACCTTCATGTACACGATGGCCTTCCAGCGTAACCAGCTTGGTGTTGGTGCAGCCAGTGCCATGATGATGCTGGCGACCGTTATGGCGATCATTGTGCCGTATCTGTATTCCGAACTGCGCGGAGGCAAGAAAAATGGCTGATATTCAGACCTATAGCCACGATGCAGGCTGGAAGAATACCGTTCTGCGCGGGTTGCTGTATCTTATTCTGATCCTGTTTGCGGCCTATTACCTTTTCCCGCTGATCGTCATGATTTCGACCTCGTTGAAGTCGCTTGACGAAATTCGTGAAGGGTCGCTGATTTCGCTGCCGCGCGTGGTGACGTTTGATGCATGGAACTATGCATGGAACGAAGCCTGCGTTGGTGTCGAATGTACCGGGATCAAAATCTATTTCTGGAACTCGGTCAAAATGGCGATCCCCGCCGTTCTGATTTCGACCTTCCTTGGTGCGATCAACGGCTATGCGTTGACCAAGTGGCGGTTCAAGGGGGCGAACATCGTCTTTGCCCTGCTGCTGTTTGGTTGCTTCATTCCGTTCCAGGTCGTTCTGCTGCCGATGTCGCAGGTTCTTGGCAAGCTTGGTCTTGCCAGCTCGACCCCGGGCCTTGTTCTGGTCCACGTGGTTTACGGCCTGTGCTTCACCACCCTGTTCTTCCGGAACTATTACGTTTCAATCCCGGACGAACTAGTCAAGGCAGCCACCATTGACGGTGCCGGGTTCTTCACCATTTTCTGGCGCATTATTCTGCCGATCTCGACCCCGATCATCGTGGTTTCGGTCATCTGGCAGTTCACCCAGATCTGGAACGACTTCCTGTTCGGTGCCTCGTTTGCTTCTGGCGCAAACGCACCGATGACCGTCGCACTCAACAATATCGTCAACACCACGACCGGCGTGAAACAGTATAACGTTGATATGGCAGCAGCCCTGCTGACCGGCCTTCCGACGTTGCTGGTTTATGTTCTCGCTGGCAAATACTTCGTCCGCGGCCTGACCGCCGGCTCGGTGAAGGGATAAGCAAATGGCATCACTCACCCTCGATAAAGTTCGCAAGGCTTTTGGCCCTGTCGAAGTTCTCAAGGAAATCAATCTGGCGATTGACGATGGCGAGTTTCTCGTCCTTGTCGGTCCGTCGGGTTGCGGCAAATCGACCCTTCTGAACCTGATTGCAGGTCTGGAAACAGCCACCGACGGGGAAATCCGCATCGGGGATCGCGTTATCAACGACGTGCATCCCAAAGACCGTAACATCGCCATGGTGTTCCAGTCCTATGCGCTTTACCCGAACATGACGGTGCGCAAGAACATCACCTTTGGCCTCGAAATCCGTGGCGTTTCCAATCAGGAACGTGACAAGGCCGTTGCCGATGTTGCCAAACTGCTTCAGATCGAAGCACTTCTGGATCGCAAACCGTCCCAACTTTCGGGTGGTCAGCGTCAACGTGTTGCCATGGGCCGCGCGCTTGTCCGTGATCCGGATATCTTCCTGTTTGACGAACCGCTTTCAAACCTTGATGCGAAACTGCGTGTCGACATGCGCACCGAGATCAAGAAGCTGCATCAGCGTCTTGGCTCAACCATCGTTTATGTCACCCACGACCAGATCGAAGCCATGACCCTGGCGTCGCGCATCGCGGTGATGAAGGACGGTATCCTGCAGCAGTTCGATACGCCGCAAAACATCTATGAACGCCCGAACAATATGTTTGTTGCCGGCTTCATCGGATCGCCGTCGATGAACTTCATTGATGCGACCCTGACCGAAGAGGGCGGCAAGCTGGCCCTGACCATCCCGCGCGATGGCAACCCGATTGTCCTGCCGCTGTTTGAGGCGCCGGAAAGCTATCGTGGTTATATCGGCAAGGATGTCGTGTTTGGCATTCGCCCCGAAGCCCTGACCCACAAACGTACCGGGTCGGACGAACCGGGCAGCCAGTATGTCAATTTCGACAGCAAGGTCGAAGTGATCGAACCGACCGGTGCCGACACGATGACCGTGATCGAAATCGCCGGGAAGGAAATCGTTGCGCGCGTCCGTCCGGACCGTCAACCGAAACCGGGCGAGAGCATGACGTTCTCGGCCGACATGTCTCAGATCAGTCTGTTTGACCCGGATACCGAGTTGCGGATCTGATCTGATTGGCGGGTGGTTCTGGGGGCCACCCGCCATTCTTCTTTTTGGGCCCTGCTCTGCCCGATACTGTATCGAATGGCCCTAAACCCTGCGCGGCAGGGATACGATAACTTCCAGACCTTTTCCCGGCATATTGCGCAATTCAATGCGCCCGTCATGGGCATCAATCACGGTTTTGACGATCGAAAGCCCAAGGCCACTGCCCCCGGTGCTGCGCGCCCGCGATCCTTCGACACGATAAAACGGCAGGAAGACCTTGTCCTGATGTTCGACCGGGATACCGGGCCCTTCGTCCCGGATGGTGACCAGCACGGTATCTGCCGTTGCTTCGAGGCTGACATTGGCCCGATGGCCATATTTCAGGGCATTTTCAATCAGGTTGGTAAAGGCACGCTTCAACGTGCCCGGACGGCAAGACAACCGGATGCTGCGCTTGCCCTCAAAGGAATGGGCATCATCATTGCCGCCGAACACCGTATGGACCGAGCTGAACTGCAACGGCTGCGGCCCGGCAAAACTCACCGGACGGCCAAGATCGGCATAATCGTCACAGATGGCTTCAAGCACGGAAATGAAATCAACCGTGCGTTCTTCTTCGTTGGCAATCCAGTCACCGAGGAAATCAAGCGCGTCATTGAGAAGACTGTCCATTTCATCAAGATCGCGCAAAACGGTTTCACGCAGCTCATCATTTTCAATGAATTCGGCACGCAGTCTTAACCGCGTGCTGGGCGTGCGCAAATCGTGCGAAATGGCGGCCAGCATCCGGGTGCGATCGCCCAGCATCCTTGAAATACGTTCACGCAAATCGTTATAGGCCGCGGCCATTGACCGGGCCTCGGTCGGTCCGCGTTCCTCGACCGGTGGGCCGCTGACATCATCGGCGTGATCAATGATCGCACGCGTCAGGCGCTTGAACGGGCCTGCCAACAAATCGGCAAGCCCGGCAAACACGACAAGAACTGCCGCCACCCCCATCAGGAACATCAGAAAGACCAGCGACGGTGATGAATAATTCGCCCACAGCTCGTTATGGTGCACCAGAATGCGCTTGCCCGACGGCATCATGATTTCAACCTGTGCCTCAAGGCCCAGACGCGCGATTTCACGCGACAGTTCGGCAAAGAACAGGCTGGGATTTTCGGTAGCCTCGATGGTGGCGCGCTGTTCGGCACTCAAACGACCGCGTTCGAAATGAACCTTGACCGAGGTCGGCCAACCGGTATTGGCCAGTCGGACCGGCATGGCGATATGCTGTGCGGGTCTCGAAAACAGTAACAAGGTCCCGACATCATCGGATGGCAGGATGCGCATCGTCATGCCATCGCGCGCAGCAATATCGATGATGTTTTTTTCAAATTCGGGGTTTTCGGCGATCCGTACCAGTTCGCGAATGGTAAAGCCAAGTGTATAGGCCCGGCCAATGCGTTCGTCCCTCTCGATCACGTAATAGGACGCCATGGCACTGAGGGCTGCAATGATCAGCCCGCCCAGCATCATCAGAAGAAAGATACGCCCGCCCAGCGTGCGCGGCTTGTAGCGGCGCATATAGTTGCTGAATTTTGCGAACATATCGGCCATGGGGCGGCCTAAATCGTTTGGGTGTCGGCGCAGAACTGATAGCCGATGCCGCGCACTGTTTTGATCAGTTTCGGGTTCTTGGCATCTTTTTCGATCTTTCGGCGCAGGCGGCTGATCTGGATATCGATGCTGCGATCAAACGGAAGCGAGCTTTGCCCGCGCACAATATCAACAAGCTGTTCACGCGACAGCGCCCGCTTGTTGTTCTTGACCAGTGCCAGAAGCAACGAAAACTCGCCCGTCGACAGATGCACGGCGACATTATCAGAATCGCGCAATTCACGTGATCCGATATCAAGCGTCCATTCACCGAAAATGATCTTGTGCGCCGGGGCGACTTCGTTATCAGACGGCCCAACCGCCCCCGTTTCAAAGCGCCGGAACACCGCACGGATGCGGGCCAGCAATTCACGCGGGTTAAACGGCTTGGTCAGGTAATCATCCGCACCAAGTTCAAGGCCAAGAATACGGTCAGTATCCTCGCCCACTGCCGTCAGCATGACAATCGGCACCTTGGAGGTCCGTCGAACATCCCGGCACAGCGCAAAGCCGTCCTCGCCTGGCAACATGATATCAAGAATCACCAGATCGATTTTCCAGTCGCGCAGTGCACGATGCATTTCATTGCCGTCGGACACGGTGGTAATGCGAAAACCGTGTTGCAACAGGAACTTCTTCAAAAGCTTCTGGATTTCCTGGTCGTCATCAACGACCAGAATATGTGGTTCACGTCGCGTCGTCAGTGTCCCGAACTCCCCTAATATTCATCGGCCATGTCCCCGACCGCGGCGGGAGTTTAGTCGATATCGCCACCGGTTTGAACCATTTTACCATTTGATCATCAAACCTGTATGGATGAACCCGGTTTCGCAACTTTCTAGCTCCTCGCACTGCTCCAAATCCGATCTGCTTGCGTATGACAAAGCACAGTTAAATTCACATTCGGCCCGGATCAGACAGGAGCCACACATGCCACGGATGTCAAACGTGAATATTGCGATCATTGGTGCCGGAATGGCGGGCCTAAAGGCGGCCAGCACGCTGCACCGCATCGGCATGAATGTAACGGTGTTTGAAAAAAGCCGCGGTCTTGGCGGGCGGCTGGCGTCACGGCGCACCGACTTCGGCCACTTCAATCATGGTGCGCAATATGTGACGGCGCGTGACCCCGGATTTAATGCGTTTTTGCAAGAAGCAACCGAATTTAACGCGGCCCAAAACTGGTCGCCCAACCTGCATCGCGGAACGTCCGCCCCCGCGCAATCAGGTGCGGCACTTTCACCAATCGCGCGCCATGTCGGCAACCTTGCCGAAGAGCCCTGGTATCAGGGCGCACCACAGATGAACAAACTGATCCGCCCCCTGGTCGACACCTTCCCGATCCAGAAACAACACCGCATTGTCGGCATCGAGCCGAACGGCCCGCGCAGTTTTATGCTCCATGATGATCTGGACGGGACTTACGGCCCGTTTGATGGTGTGATCGTCACCGCCCCTGCCCCGCAGACTGCCGATCTTTTGCGCCCACTTGCCCCGCGCTATGCCCCGATTGACGAGGTTGTCATGGCGCCGTGCTGGGCGGTGATGGCGGCCTTTGAAAGCCCGCTTCCGACCGGCTTTGACGCGATGCTGTATCCGAGCCCCGAAATCAGCTGGGCCGCACGCAGCAGCCAGAACGAAGACATGTTCCACCGTCGCACACCCGATCCGTGGGTCCTGCATGCCAGCCCGGAATGGTCACGCGCCCACCTTGAAGAAGACAAGGACCGCGTGATTGAAAAGCTGCTGGCTGCCCTTCGTGATGTCAGTGGCGTGAAATTGCCGGAACTTCATTCAGTACAGGCCCATCGTTGGCGCTATGCGCGGACTGAATTGCCGCTTGGCAAAAGTCACCTTAATGGCATGAATGGCCGGGTGATTGCAGCAGGCGACTGGTGCCTTGGCGCACGGGTCGAGGCGGCATGGCGCAGTGGCCGAACAGCGGCACATGCCATGGTCGAAGCCCTGATCGGATAATCGGTAAAATTGATCCGAACGCAGTGTCATGCCGAAAAATGCCAATGGACGTCGTCACAGCAAATCAGATTTGCCGCAGAAAACCTGCGTGACATGCGCACGACCGTTTAACTGGCGGCGCAAATGGAAGGATTGCTGGGACGCAGTTCAGTATTGCTCTGACCGGTGCCGGCGCCAGCGAAAACAGCCTGCAAAAGCGGACATGCAGAACCAAGTGTCATGATGTTTGACCGAAAAGACGAAGATCAGCCAACCTACGCCATCCTGCGCCAGCGCGTGATTGATCTGGCAACAGAGCGCGGACCAGACAAAACGATCTGCCCGTCAGAGGTTGCCAAAACCTTTGGCTCTTACTGGCGGGATTTGATGCCGCGCGTGCATCAGGTCGCAGAACAACTATGTGCCGAACGCAAACTGACATTTGAAAAGGGCGGCATCAGCCATGGCCAAAACCGCCCTTCAGGTAACTATCGATTGCGCATCGTCCTTGATGATCAGGACGACTAAGCCAGCTTATGCGCCACGCAAGGCATGCAGGCGTTTGATCAGACCGGCGGTAGATGCATCACGGGCACCGGCGTCTTCCTTGCCCTCGACCATCGGAAGCAGTTCCTTGGCAAGTTGTTTGCCAAGTTCAACGCCCCACTGGTCATAGGAATTGACGTTCCAGATGATGCCCTGAACAAAGATTTTGTGTTCATACATCGCAACCAGTCGGCCAAGGGTGAAGGGATCCAGTTGCTTATAGAGGATCATGGTGCTGGGCTTGTTGCCATCAAACACCTTTTGCGGCGCCAGCACGTCAATCTCCGCTGGTGACAGGTCACTGCCAGAAAGCTCTTCACGGACTTCGGCCTCGGTCTTGCCGCGCATCAATGCCTCGGCCTGTGCGAGGCAGTTCGACACCAGCTTGTCATGAT
This sequence comes from Thalassospira profundimaris WP0211, assembly GCF_000300275.1. Lineage (GTDB taxonomy): Bacteria > Pseudomonadota > Alphaproteobacteria > Rhodospirillales > Thalassospiraceae > Thalassospira > Thalassospira profundimaris. The sequence goes on from NZ_AMRN01000011.1 coordinate 31,897, forward strand.
GGTTCGCCAACGGATGCAGTGCATTTGCCGCCACGATGAAATCAACCGGGATCAGCTCCGTACCCTGATGGATCAACTGATAAAACGCATGTTGTCCGTTGGTGCCCGGTTCTCCCCAGATGATCGGACCGGTTTCATAGGCAATCGGTTTGCCGTCACGGGTGACTGATTTGCCATTACTTTCCATATCGGCCTGCTGCAGATAGGCCGGCAGGCGTGATAGATGCTGATCATAGGGCAGGATAGCCTGACTGGATGCGCCCAGCACATTGCGATACCAAACCCCGATCAGGCCCAGAATCATTGGAATGTTGGTTTCAATCGGGGCTGTTTTGAAATGGTTATCCATCGACTGCGCACCGCGCAGCAATTCTTCGAACTTGTCATACCCGACCGCCAGAATAATCGGCAGACCGATCGCCGACCACAGGCTGTAACGTCCGCCAACCCAATCCCAGAAACCGAATGCATTGTCGGTATCAATGCCAAATGCCGCGACCTTATCAAGGGCGGTTGAAACGGCAACGAAATGCTTGGCAACGGCGGCTTCGTCTTTCAGCATCCCGACAAGCCAATCCCGCGCCGAATAGGCGTTGGTTAGCGTCTCATCGGTGGTGAAGGTTTTGGACGCGATGATGAAAAGCGTCGTTTCCGCATCGAGGAATTTCAGCGTATCGACAATATGTGCGCCATCGACGTTGGACACGAAATGGCAGCGAATGCCATCGATGTGATAAGGACGGAGCGCCTCGTTGACCATGACCGGGCCAAGGTCGGAGCCCCCAATACCGATATTGACCACATCGGTGATTTTCTTACCGGTATGGCCTTTCCATTCGCCGGAATGCACGCGTGCTGCGAAGTCCTTCAGACGGGCAAGAACCTCCTTGACCGCAGGCATGACGTCTTCGCCGTCAACCTCGACGGGGCCGCCATCAAGATTGCGGAGTGCTGTATGCAGGACCGCGCGGTTTTCGGTGACATTGATCCGATCACCTTTAAACATCCGGTCGCGCCAGCCTTCAACATTGGCTGCTTTGGCAAGCTCAACCAGGGCCGCCATCACATCGTCGGTCATCAGGTTTTTGGAGTAATCAACAAACAGGTCATTGAGGGCCGCACTGTATCGTTCGAAGCGCGCAGGATCGTTGGCAAATGCCTGACGCAGATTGAGCTTTTCGGAAACTTCCGCGCCCAGTTGATCGAGTTTATCCCAGCTTGCGGTCATTTTATCAGCAGACATACCACCCTCGGCCCATTCAAATTCATTCATAACAATACGGTGTTATTGCCAACAGGCTAACACGCGTTTCAAACCATGTGTGGGACAGTTTGCAGCACGCGGCGGCAAGATTATGGCCGCCGCGTGATTTTTCATTTACGCCTGTGATCTTATCGGTTCGAAAGAAAGTCTTCGACTTCTTTTTCCGTCGGCAATGCGTTGATGGCACCACGCTTGGTTGCCGTAATCGCACCGACCGCATTGGCAAAGCGGCACGCGGCTGCAAGTTTTTCTTCGGACCCCAGAAGCTCCGGGTCCTTCAGCAGGCGCGACAGGAAGCCTGCCGTGCAGCCATCCCCTGCCCCGGTGGCGTCAACCGCGGTGATTTCAAAGGACGGCACAAAGCCATCAAACGCCGGTGTGATGTAACGTGATCCCTTGGGACCGTAAGTCACAATCATCGCGCGCCATTGATCACACCACAGATCCTTGATGCCTTCTTCAAGGTCATCCTTGCCGGAAACAAAAGTGATTTCCTCGTCCGACATCTTGACGACATCGGCCTGACTGATCGCCAAACGCAGGATTTCACGAGCCTTTTCCTCACTCGGCCACAGCGGCAGGCGCAGGTTCGGATCACACGAAATGATCGCGCCGTTCTCGCGGGCAATCTTGATCGCCTCAAGCGTCGCCGCGCGCGGGTCATCATCGATCATGCAAAGCGTTCCGTAATGGAACAGATCGGTTGATTTCAGCATGTCCTGATCAAGATCAGCAATGCTGAGCAACATGTCGGCTGACGGGCTGCGATAGAATGAAAATTCCCGTTCCCCGTCGGCACGCAGGGAGACGAATGCAAGCCCGGTCAACGCCTCCTTGGTCAGGACAATGCCCGATGTATCGACATTGTCGGCCTTAAGGGTATCGACCAGGAAATGGCCAAAGGCATCATCGCCGAGTTTACCGATAAAACCGGTTTCAATACCCAGACGCTGCAAACCCACAGCCGCATTGCCCGGTGCGCCCCCGGCCGCCTTGGCAAAGGCCGGCGCATCGGCAAGGCCGGTTCCGGTCACGGTCGGAACAAAATCAATCAGCAGTTCCCCAAGACAAACAGCTTTGGCTGTCATGACGTTTCTCCGTTCGAATTGTCCGCAAATTCGGCGGATCAATAGTATGTGGTCTGTGGGACCCACCGCCTTTTAAATCGATTCAACGCGTCAGACAAATGCTAATCGAACGTAGCGTCGCATTCGCCAGCATATCGGCTTTTCACATTCTTGCGCAAAAGGCTTGGCCCAAAAAGATTAGGACTTCAGTGCGAAAATCGCCCCGGATATAAAGTCGCGAAATCAAAACCAAACCACACTAGCAGACAACAGGGCATTTTCATGAGCACACTCGTCGCACGCAATCTGATGCAAAGTTTTGATCAAATTACCGACTATTGGTCGCCAAAGATTATTGGTGAAGTGAATGACCAATATCTCAAAATTGCAAAAGTAAAAGGCGAACTGGTCTGGCATGCCCATGACGAGGAAGACGAGCTGTTCCATATCGTCAAGGGGAGCCTGATCATCGAGTTCGAAGACCACAAGGTCGAACTGAGCGAAGGCGAATTTCTGACCATCCCCAAAGGGGTCATGCATAACCCGATTGCCAAGGAAGAGTGCTGGGTCCTGCTGATTGAAAGCAAATCGACCAAACACACCGGCAATGTTGTTACTGAAAAAACCAAAACCCTGTCGCAGCAACTGTAACTTCCACGAAATTGCTGCGACAGAGTGCCTGTGGCGGACGAATTACGTCCTCTGCAGGCCTTTGCCAAAGCCGACTTCACGTTGGCGTTCAAGTTCGGTCATCCAGCGTTCGAACATCGCATCACGCTCAAGCTGAATGGCGTAGTGGCGATGAAGGGCCGCGGTCAGGCGCCCCTCGCGCCCCAAGAGTTCATCGGCAAAGGCGATCATGACCGAATTTGGCCAGGCAATCGGGCGCATTTCGCGGATAGTGGTGAAGATGCTGTCTTCGTCACGGTCCGGCTCGCACTGTGCCATCAGGGTGATCATCGCGGCGGTCGAACGTGATACGCCCATGTGACAATGCACCAGCAAATGGCCATCGCGGCGATCCGCACGGCTTCCGATCAGGGTTTCGCCGTAGGCAAGGATGGCCTCGACATCGGCCTTGGTCGGGGCCGGACGGCCTTCCTTGTCTTCGATCACGTCATGGAAACGCAAAATAGTGCGTTCATGCGGGTCAAAATTGGCAAAGATGGTCGGGTCTTCACGTTCGGGATCAAGGACCGACAGGACATGGGTCACACCATGGCTGCGATGGGTCGGCAGTTCGTCAATGCCGCAAATGGTCAGGCGCGAAATAGCAATTGGTTTCATTTCCTTGATCTCCTGTCTTCTTTTGTTTTTCTGATTGCTATCAGAGCACAGGAAAATGAAAAAACAAGGGCCGGTATCGTGAAATGATACCGGCCCCGAAGATTTTCGATCTGAAATCGCAGATTACTTTGCGCGGTTAACCGCATGAATGTTCAGCATTTCCCACGCCATGGTCGCACCGGCAAGCGATGTGATGTCAGAAACATCATAAGGCGGCGAAACTTCAACCACGTCACTGCCGATCAGGTTCACATGCCCTGCAAGACCGCGCAGGATCGACACCGCCTGATGGCTGGTCAAACCGCCCAGAACCGGCGTACCTGTGCCCGGTGCATAGCACGGATCAAGCCCATCAATGTCAAAGGTGATATAGGCCGGGTTGTCGCCCACCGTGGCCTTGATCTTTTCGACAATGGCGTCAATCGACATCGACTGAACATCCGGGCCATAAAGGATATTGAACCCGTGGGTCGATTCATTGTGGGTGCGAATACCGACCTGAATGGATTTTGACGGATTGACGATGCCCTTTTTGGCCGCGTGCCAGAACATGGTGCCGTGATCAATGCGGTCGCCGTCATCTTCCCAGGTATCGGAGTGGGCATCAAACTGGATGAGTGAAATGCCATCACCGTACTTTTCGGCATGTGCCTTCAGGATCGGATAGGTGATGAAGTGATCGCCACCAATGGTCAGCATCTTGGCGCCGGACTGAACGATATCACGTGCGTGATCTTCGATCATTTCCGGAATCTTTTCCGGGTGGCCCGGATCAATGACCATGTCGCCATAGTCAATCACCGCCATCTCGGCAAAGATATCGCGGCCGGACGGGAAATGCGGTGCCCAGGCAAGGTTGGTCGATGCACGACGCACCCCCTGCGGGCCCAGACGCGTGCCCGGTCGGCTTGATGTTGCAAGATCATAGGGGATACCGGTCACAGCAACATCAATCCCATTGAGGTCGCGCGAATATCGGCGGCGCATGAAGGACAGCGCACCGGAATACATCGGCTCGCTGGTGTTCTGATGCACAGATTTTGCCGTAAAGGCGTTATCACCGCCCTTGGTGTCAATGACCCCGGTGCTGCTCATTTTTAAACCCTTCTCACTTCCCGTATCAAACCCGGACCATCTGCCTGCCAGCGGTCGACGGAGTTCTTACGCGTCGCCCAGTGCAATCCAGGTCGACTTGATTTCACAATATTTGTCCAGCGCATGCAGCGAACGATCACGACCGGTACCGGACTGTTTGTAACCACCAAACGGCATGGTGATTGATCCACCGTCCCAGCAATTGACCCAGACAAGACCCGAACGCAGTTTCTTTGCGGTCATGTGTGCCTTGTTGATGTCGCGCGTCCAGACTGCTGCTGCCAGACCATATGGCGTATCATTTGCGGTCTGAACAGCCTCTTTCCAGTCCTTGACCGAAATAACCGACAGAACCGGGCCAAAGATTTCTTCCTTGGCAATCGTCATGTCGTTTTTAATGCCGTCAAACACGGTCGGCTCAACATAATACCCACCAGATTCGGTGCGAACCCGTTTACCACCGGTGCGAAGGACACCGCCCTCGCTGGATCCTTTTTCGATATAGCCCAGAACACGGTTCATCTGGCTTTCATCGACAATCGCGCCCATCTGGCTTTTCGGATCAAGCGGATCACCCGGCTGCATTTTCGCACCCGCGGCGACCACCTTCTCAATGAATTCGTCCTTGATGCTTTCTTCGACAATCAAACGCGAACCAGCCGTGCAGACCTCACCCTGATTATAGAAGATACCGCCGGCCGCCGCCGCAGCAGCCGCATCCATATCCGGGCAATCGGCCAGAACGATGTTCGGGCTTTTGCCACCGCATTCAAGCCAGACACGCTTCATGTTCGACTGACCGGAATACTGCAAGAACAGCTTGCCGACTTCACCCGACCCGGTAAAGGTCACGCAATCAACATCTTCATGCAGGCCAAGCGCCTTGCCTGCCGTCGGGCCAAAGCCCGGCACAACGTTCAGAACGCCTTCAGGAATGCCGGCCTCAACTGCGATTTCCGCCACTCGGAGTGCGGTCAAAGGTGACTGCTCGGCTGGTTTAAGGACGATCGAATTCCCCATCGCCAGGGCCGGGCCAAGCTTCCAGACCGCCATCATCAGCGGGAAGTTCCACGGGACAACGGCGGCAACCACGCCCAGCGGTTCACGGGTGATCATGCCAATTTCATTGGTGCCCGACGGCGAGATTTCGTCATAGATCTTGTCAATCGCCTCGGCATACCAGCGGATGCACTTATAGGACAACGGAATGTCATCGCGCGCCGCAAGCGTGATCGGCTTGCCCATATCAAGACTTTCGAGAAGAGCCAGTTCGGCAGCGTTCTTTTCAAGCAGATCGGCGAAATGCAGCATGATCGCCTTGCGTTTCGCAGGGGCGGCTTCGGACCAGCTGCCTTTTTCAAATACCACACGCGCCGATGCCACCGCGCGATTGACGTCTTCGACGTCGCACTCGGCAACCTTGGTCAGCACCGACCCGTCACGCGGGCTGATGCAATCAAATGTCTTGCCGGATGCCGCATCGACATAGGCACCGTTGATGAACGCCTTGTTGCGAATATCAAGGGCGGCGGCCTGCGCGGTCAGTTGTTCAAAATTCATCGGATTGGTCATCGCAAGTCTCCTGACGGATGGCGCGTTTGGATTTTTTCAAAGTTGATCGTGGCACTTGGCACCCTGATGGGCACTCTGGCAGCACGATCTGTCATCAATATGACGGTGGCGTCGCCGCACTGACGACTTCACATTCCCCGTCACCCACATTTCGAAAACGATGTGGAATTTCTGCATTGAAGTAGTAGGCATCACCGGGGCCAAGCACCTTGACCCGTTCGCCCACCGTGACTTCAAGCTTGCCACGGACGACAACACCGGCTTCCTCGCCCTTCTGGACAATCAGGTTGTTACCGGTATCCCCGCCCGCAGGGTATGTTTCATGGAGCACGCGCAAATTACGATCCTTGCGCGATGCCCCGACAAGACGCATCGACATCGTCCCATCAGACAGTTCGACAAGGTCTTCTTTCCTGAAAAAGATTTCTTCACCGGTATCAAGATCAATGGTGAAGAAATCTATCAGGCTCATGGGAATGCCAGCCAGAACCTTGGCCAGGCTATCAACAGACGGGCTGACCCGGTTCTGTTCAATCGTCGAGATCGTGCTGTTGGTCACACCGGCCCGGCGGGCCAGTTCACGCTGCGACAGCCCGTACATGCTGCGCACCGCCTTCAGACGATCCCCTACCTTTTGCGACATTCCCGTCTTTTCCCTGTCAAACTTTATTGTTGTTTTGTCTGGTTATACCGCGTCGAGATACCAGCGATATTCAAGCTGGGTGACTTCGGCAAAGAACTCGTCATATTCGGCACGACGACAGATATCGAACACCTCGACAAAACGTTCGCCAAGGTATTCCTTGACGATATCGCCTTCGACAAAGCGATCGAGGGCCGAAATCATGCTGCGCGGAACAATGCGCCCGCCATGCTGCTCATAGCCGTTTCCAACGGTCGGTTCACCCGGATCAAGTTTGTTCTTCATGCCATGATGCATGCCAGCCAAAACACACGCCAGAACCAGATACGGGTTGGCATCGGCACCCGACACGCGGTGTTCAACGCGGGCTGCCTTCGGGCTTCCTGCCGGAATACGAAGGGCGACGGTACGGTTGTTCAAACCCCAGTTCGGCGACATCGGCGCATAGGCCTTGTTCTGGAACCGGCGGAAGGAATTCGGGTTTGGTGCAAAGATCGCCATGCTTTCAAACATGCTTTCCTGCAGGCCACCAATCGCAAAGCGCAGATTGTCCGACACTTCCTCGTCACCCACCGGTGAGAGAACGTTATTGTCATCCTTGTCACGCAGCGACACATGAACATGCAGGCCATTGCCCGCCTGATCGGAATAGGGTTTTGCCATGAAGGTTGCTGTCACGCCGTGATCCCAGGCAATGCCCTTAACCACGCGTTTAAGCTGCATGGCGTGATCTGCCGCCATCATCGGATCGGTCACGTGACCAAGATTGATTTCAAACTGCCCCGGGCCTGCTTCGGCAACGATGGTGTCGGCCGGGATGCCCTGACGGTTCAGTTCGGCAACCGCATCATGCAGGACTTTTTCAAAATCCTCGATCTGTTGCAGGCCATAAACCTGCACGCCATCAGACGCAATACCACCACCAAGCGGCTGCGGCGGCAGCGGTGCGGCGGTTTCCTGGTTCTGATCGGCAAGATAGAATTCAAGTTCAAGTGCCACGGTCGGATAAAAACCATCGGCGGCCATACGATCAACGACGCCCTGCAACACATTGCGCGGATCGGCAAAAAACTTGGTGCCGTCAAGGTTGTACAGGCTCATCATCACCTGTGCGAGTGGCAGTTCACCATAAGGCACGCGGCAAAGGGTTCCCGGGATCGGTTTTGCCAGATTGTCCTGATCACCGCTCGACCAAAGGAGGCCCGTACCTTCGGGGTTGTCACCCGTGATATCAACCAGGCACATGGAGCCCGGCAGCGTTACACCTTCGCTAAAGCTTTTAAGGAATTTCTGTTTACTGATTCGCTTGCCGCGAAACACGCCGTTAATGTCGGGAATGAGCAACTCAACAAGTTCGACATCCGGATTTTCTTCAAAGAATCGTTGGGCTTCCGCCCTACTGTCTTCGACGAACGACTTGTTCATCGTCATATACTCCCAGAGAAGGCCTGTTATTAAACTGTAACGCATCGTGCCGCGCCGGATAGCCCCGGTCAAGCCCCTTCGTTCGATATATCGTGCAAATCATGCAATGCACAATTTTCTGGCGCGACAGGATGGTTCAGCAGCACAGACCACTCACATCGACCGCCAGGTAACAAAAACTGACCTTGAATTCCTCAAGAAGATTGTCGAAAAATCCTCTTGCAAAGGTGTTCGAAAAAACGAACACTAAGGTCGGATGTTCAACATATCGCACGAAAGCAGAGCAGCGCCGCTGTCAGGAGACGTTATGAATAATTTCGACAAAACCGCCTATTGGCAGGATATTGATCAGGCTCACCACATTCACCCGTTCACCGATACGGCGGACCTGAACAATCGTGGCACCCGGGTTATCACACGTGCCGAAGGCGTCTTTATCGAAGATTCCAACGGCAAACGCTATCTTGATGGCATGGCGGGCCTGTGGTGTGTCAATATCGGTTATGGCCGCAAGGAACTTGCCGAAGCCGCCTACAAGCAGATGCTTGAACTGCCCTATTACAACAACTTCTTCCAGTGCGCGAATACCCCGGCGATCGAGCTTTCCAAAGTTCTTGCCGAAATCACGCCAGAAGGTCTGAACCACGTTTTCTATGCCAATTCCGGCTCGGAAGCGAACGACACGGTTGTCCGTATGGTGCACCAGTACTGGAACCTTAAGGGCAAACCGGAACGCACCACCATCATCAGCCGCAAGAACGCCTATCACGGCTCCACCGTTGCCGGTGCGTCGCTTGGCGGGATGTCGGGCATGCATTCGCAGGGCGGTGCGCTGGTGCGCGATATCGTTCATATCGATCAGCCATACTGGTACGGCGAAGGCGGCGATCACACCCCCGAGGAATTCGGCCTGATTGCGGCCCGCAAGCTTGAAGAAAAGATCAAGGAACTTGGTGCAGACCGCGTCGGTGCCTTTATCGGTGAACCGATCCAGGGGGCTGGTGGCGTGATCATTCCGCCATCAACCTACTGGCCTGAAATTCAGCGTATCTGCAAAAAATACGACATCCTTCTGATTGCTGACGAAGTCATTTGCGGCTTTGGCAGGACCGGCGAATGGTTTGGCTCGGACACCTTTGATATCAAGCCGGACCTGATGCCAATGGCAAAGGGCATGTCTTCGGGTTATTTGCCAATCTCGGCTGTCATGGTTGGCGATCGGGTTGCCGATGTGCTGATCAATGAATGCGGTGAATTCACCCACGGCTTTACCTATTCCGGTCATCCGGCATGTGCGGCTGTGGCGCTTGAGAACATTCGCATCCTGCGTGAAGAAAAGATGGTCGAACGCGTCAAGGACGATATCGGCCCGTATTTCGCCAAGGCACTGAAAACCCTTGAAGACCACCCGCTGGTCGGTGCGGTTGAAACCGTTGGTCTGATTGCCGGTATGCCGCTGGTGGATGACAAGAAAACCCGCAAGATGTTCGACAAGCCGGGCACCGTTGGCACCATGTGCCGCGATGCCTGCGTTGCCAATGGCGTGATCATGCGTGCCTGTGGTGATCGCATGGTTCTGTCGCCGCCACTTTGCATCACCAAGGAAGAAATCGACGAGCTGGTCAAACGGGCGCGCGCCGCCTTTGACGAGACCGCGAAGAAACTTGGCAAAATGTAACCAGACCCTGATTACAAAAACTTACCCAAATACCCGGCATGAGCTATCATTGCCGGGTATTTTTGATTACAGCGATAACAAGCCGCCCACCAAAGCCTGCCCCACAGGCACGCACATCCCACCGCCCCTCACCCAAGCCAAGCCCCAAAAGAGCCCACCATGCTAAAACGTATCTATCAACCCGCCGCCTATCGCACCGATACCCTGCCTGACAGCTATTGGGTCGAAAGTGCATCACCACTTCCTGCCTGTGAAACCCTGCCCGAAGAAGGCCAGCTTAAAACCGATATCGCCATTATCGGTGGCGGTTATTGCGGCCTGTCGACGGCCCTGGAACTGGCGAAGAACGGCGCAAGTGTTGCGGTTTTTGATGCTGGCCGGTCCGGTTGGGGCGCGTCGGGGCGTAATGGCGGTTTTTGCTGCATGGGTGGCAGTGGCAAGGGATTTGGCCAACTGGCAAAGAGTTTTGGTGAAGACGCTGTCAAACAGTTTGCCCGTCATCAACGCGATGCCATTGATCTGGTGGATCAACGCCTAAATGACTGGGATATTGATGCGGATCGCCATTCTGACGGCGAAGTGGTTCTGGCGCATAAACCCAACCGGGTCGCCGAACTGGCCCATGAGGCACAGGAACTGTCCCATTTCACGACCATCCCGACAGAGCTTCTAAGCCGCGACGCATTGAAGGAACGCGGCCTTTGTGCGGCGGAAACGTATGGCGGTTTGCATGTTCAGGCCGGTTTTGGCATCAACCCGATGAAGTATCTTTCGGGCTTGCATGAACAATGCGTTCACGCAGGTGTTCGGATATTCGAACAGGCAACCATCGAACGGTTTGAGGAAGATGGTGATACCTATCGCCTTTATTCCGGCAACACCCAAATCACGGCGGCCAAGATCGTCATCGCCACCAACGGATATAGTGCGGAAAACCTGCCCGATTGGATTGGCGGACGTTTGATGCCGGTCTTTTCGGGTATTCTGATTACCCGTCCGCTTCGCGCGGATGAGCTGGAAAATCAAGGCTGGACCAGTGACCTGATGGCTTTTGACAGCCGCATTCTGCTGCATTATTTCCGCAAGCTGCCTGATAATCGTTTTCTGTTTGGTGGACGCGGCGGGATTACAGCAACGCCCAAGGCCTTTGCCGCAGGCAAACAGGATCTGCTTGATAATTTCAAACGCATGTTCCCGGCCTGGCAGGATGTTGCCTTTACCCATCACTGGAACGGGCTTGCCTGCCTGTCGCAAAGCTGGCGGCCTTATATCGGGCGGGTTCCGGGTCATCACGATGTCTGGACCGCCCTTGCCTGGCATGGCAACGGGGTGGCGATGGCAAGTCTGGGTGGCAAGCTTCTGGCAGAACGGATGCTGGGTACCTGCGATGAAGAGGATCTGGGTGCCGTGTTGACGACACCAATGGAAAAATTCCCGATGGCGTCATTGCGGCGTATGGCGCGTTCTATCGGCTATCGTTATTACGGACTGCATGATCGCTTTGCCTGACCGATAATGCCATAACAGGCGATCTGTTTGCGTTCGGACACAAAGTGACATATGTCATGTCCGAAAATCGCTTCGTCGTTTAAAGCGGTTTCAGTTGATGCGCAAAACAGGCCCTTTACCATGTCCGAAAAACAGCCAACCCTTGCCGAAATCAAGGAACGTCGCGAAATTGCCACGCGGCGTATCAAGGAAGATACCGGCATTGATACGGACATGATCAAGAACATTGTGCATGGCTTTTACGCCAAGGTGCGCGACGACGACCTGCTAGGCCCGGTGTTTGATGAAAAGGTCGATAACTGGGACCATCATCTTGATCGCATGGTGATGTTCTGGTCCTCGGTCGCGCTGGCGACTGGCAACTATGACGGGCGCCCGATGCAAAAGCACTTGCCGCTCAAGATCACCCGCCATCATTTTGACCGATGGCTGCAACTCTTTGCCCAAACCCTTTCGGAATTTTGCGAAGAACCCGCCGCCAGACATTTCATGGAACGGGCCCTTCGCATCGCTTCAAGCTTTGAAGTCGGCATTGCCGCCCACAATGGCGTGATCCTGTCCAAGGGCGAACGCTATGACCCGGTATCAAGTTGGGAACCAAACTGATCCTGAAACGTTAGGCAATCAGATACACATAACCACGAAGCCCGCAAAACCGCGGGTTTGCTTTTTGTCGGCTAAGTTGACAAATTTAAATGATTACGATTTCATATGGTTATGAAGAATGCTGGAAGACTAGAAAAAAATAGCTCTGTTCGTGACGTCCATTGGACGCGCCGCAACGCGGCATCCGGCATTCTGACAATTGGATACATCTGGCCTGGAACACCCGCCCCAAAACGGTCGGGTGTGGTTCAGTGCGTTACCGCACCTGAACTGCCCGGTTCACCGATGGTCTTTAAGTCCGATTGCAAAGTAGATTTACGAAGCGACCTGAGACGACGAAACGGAGAGCCTGGACATGTGGTCGGTGATCACTCTTATTGTCATTTTACTGGTGGGTGCCATCGCCTACACCATCTATGGCCAACGCCATCACCTCGCCCCCAGCAAGGGCAAAAAGATCAATCTCGCAGAGCGGCCCAATAGCGCCCTTCTGATCGTTGACGTCCAGGAAGATTTCACCAGTTCGGACGGCAAGCATGCCTATCCGGCCGACATGGTCGATAAACTGATCTCTGCAATCAACAAACTGGTTGAAGCCGCAAACGCCAATGGAACGCCGGTGATCTCGATCCGCCAGACATTCCGCGGTTGGTACATCAACTTTCTCGTAAAGCTCCTGAATGAAGGTCGCGGCAGTCCCAAGTCCAAGGGCCTTGATCTTGATGAACGGATCAATGGCGATATCGACCATGATATCGTCAAGGCGCGCGCGGATGGCTTCAGCGAACCTGAACTTGACCGCGTTCTGGATCGTCAGAAAGTCGGCAAACTGATCATTGTCGGTCTGGACGGCGATTTCTGCGTCAAGGCAACCATGCAGGCAGCCCTTAACCGCGGGTATGACGTCTCTTTCAGCGACGCGACCACTTTGGCTTTGAACCCTAAAAAATGGGAACGCACCAAGGCACTTCTGACCGCACGCGGCGCATCCGATAATATGGACCAAGACACACAGGTCGTTAAGACCGATACAACGGATGCAGATCCATCTGGCGCCCGCACCCCTGACAGTACGCCCGATACGGGCAACCAGAATACCACGGTGCCCGACACCGGTGATCAGGACACCAGTGCCCGGAACAAAAAAGACAAAGATGAAGGACGCAAAATGGCTTAGCGCCTTTCAAAGCGCTAAGCACCTCACGTCACATCAGATCAAAGCTTGTCTCGGATCGAATACCACAGCATCGCGGCCACCAGCATCGGGAAGCGCAACATCTTCCCGCCCGGGAACACCGGAGTTTTGATATTGGCCATCACGTCAAACCGTTCCATGGTGCCGGAAACGGCGTCGGCCATGATCTGTCCGGCAAGGGTTGCCATCGCAACCCCATGCCCGGAATAGCCCGACGCGGTAAAGACGTTATCTTCGATCTTCTCAAAAAACGGCATACGGTTCATCGTGATCGCCAGCGTCCCACCCCAGCCATAATCAATCTTGACGTCTTTCAGCTGCGGATAGACTTCCAGCATATGCGGCGACACGAACGCCTTGATGTCACGCGGGAAATTATAGCCATAGGTTTCCCCGCCACCAAACAGCATGCGTTTATCCGCACTCAGCCGGTAGTAATTGATCACGAATTTTGAGTCCGCGACCGCGACATCATCGCGGATCAGTTCGCGCGCCAGATCATCGCCAAGCGGCTCGGTGGCAATGACGAAATTGTTGATCGGCATGACCCGCTTTGCCACCCGATCATCCAATGCATCAAGATACCCGTTGCAGCCAAGGATAAGCTTGTTAGCGCTAACAACGCTGCCATCCTTGGTTTTTACCGTGACCTTGCCCGCCTGATTTTCATATGACGTGACAACCGCGCCCTCGAAAATGCGTGCACCGGCGTTGCGTGCTGCATCGGCCAGACCAAGGGCGAAGTTCAGCGGATGCAAATGCCCCGCCCCTGTATCAAGCGACCCGCCATGATAAAATTCGGTGCCCAGCATCGCGCGCATTTCATCGCGATCAACAAACCGGATATCCTCATAGCCATATTCGGCCTGAAGCTTTTCGGCGTAGGCATGGGAATGTTCGACAAAGCGTGCACGGTGATCGGCATGCAAAATGCCCGGCTTCCAGTCGCACTGGATATTATGCTTGGCGATCAGGGCCTTGACGACGTCCTTTGACTCTTCGGCGATACCCCAAAGCTTATGCGCATCGTCGCGCCCGACCATCTGCTCAAGTTCATCCTGTTCACGCCGCTGGCCGGACCCGACCTGCCCGCCATTACGCCCCGACGCGCCCCAGCCGACCCGGTGAGCTTCAAGCAGGATCACGTCATAGCCGCGCTCTGCCAGATGCAATGCGGATGACAGCCCGGTAAAGCCGCCACCAATGATGACAATGTCGCAGGTCTGATCCCCTTCAAGCTTGGCGAAGGGTGCGGTCGCATTCGCCGTCGCGGCGTAATAGGAATCAGGATATTGGCCTGCCTGGTCATTGGCGGTCAGCAAGTTCGGGGTGAACATGAGGAACCCTCATATTTGTAAATGGATGTGGGCTTATCCTGCCCAATCCGACCGACCTATCAAGGAAAAACTGCCCTTTTTCCGGCCTTAAACCCGCTTTTCGCCGATTATGCCAAAACCGGCCAAGTCCAAGCAGAACGATTGCGTAAAGCAGCCAACAAAGCGTGATACCTGCGGCACTGGTTTTTGCTGTTGGCAGGCAATAGAACCTTGAGAATCAGCGTTTTAAGGTTTTTGACTAACTGCCTCGACCATGCGAAGGGCGGTTTTGGTGGCGGCACAGCCACCGCGCGCTGTGCAGCGCAAATCAGGATGCATCATATTGCCGATCTTCACCGTCTGATCGACCAACTCGTCATATTCCAGCACCGCATCAAACCCGGCCAGTACCGCCATCGCCGATGAAAAGGCATGCGACACCCCGGCCACATTGCGCGCATGACACGGGATTTCGACATCCCCGCCCACCGGGTCACAGACAAGCCCAAGGGTATTCATCAGACACATGCTGGCCGCATCAAAGCATTGCTTGGGCGTGCCGCCATAGGCCTGCGCCACCCCGGCAGCCGCCATTGCGGCAGACGCGCCGGTTTCCACCGAACACCCACCGCATTCGGCAGCAAATGTCCCGCGTGCAGCAAACACCGCCCCGATCAGCGCCATGGTTTGCAGCGCATCCGTCGCCCTATCAAGATCAATGCCATGACGGATCAGACCATACAGCGTGCCCGGCACAACACCGGCACTGCCCGCGGTTGGGGCCGCGCACACAAGCCCCCGGTTACTATCACGTTCCATGGCCGACAATGCACCGGCCATCGCATCCTGCAAAACCGGACCGCCAAGCCCAGCAGGCAGATTGGCATCACGCACGTTGCGCGCACGCAGTGTCAGGAAGCGCATGACATTGTCATCAGGCTTGGCATCAAACCCCTCGGCCACGACGCGCAGCATCAGTTCGCAGCGCTCGCGGAACAAAGCGCGGGTCGCATCGCGCGACAGGCCAAGGCGCTTTGCCTCCAACGCCAATGCTGCATCGGCGATGGATCCGCCTTCGGCGTCATCGGCAACGGCAATTACGTCGGCACTTTGCGAAAACAGATCATCGGTGGCACAGACCGGATATTGTGATGCGTCGGCAAAGCGCACATCCGTGATCCCGTTGCGGGCACGAAGTGCTGCCAGAAGGTCCGTATTCGGCAAGGCCTGTAGCGCGATTTCGACCCGTTCATGATCGGGTTCAACCGACACACCAAGCAGGCTATTTTCGCCCGACGTCATGTCAGTTGCCAACGCATCGGCATCTGCCACCGCTGCCGGTCCCCAGATAAATACAGTCGCGGTCTTGCCCGTCATGAACAGGCGTTCACCATTTCGACTGTCGATATAATACATCCCGCCACCGACCGAGGCACCTGTATACAGATCGGTGCGATCCGTGCCATCGGCGGTGACAACGCTAAGTTCCAAATCGACACGGTTGGGGTGGTTGTTGTTTTCAAGTTCGGTCACTTCGACCGCGAACTGGAAACCCTCCCCGCGCTCTACCCGCCCCAGAATGTCACGATAATCCGCATCGGTCAGTTTCGCCCCAGCAAGCCCTGCGGCAAAGTTTTCGTCCGAGCTTTGCGCAGCATAAACCGGCGCGAAAGAGCCGCGCGGATCAAAGCGGATGACCGCATTTTTAAGGGTTTCGCCATTGGCACAGGAAAGCTCACGCACGAGCTTTGCCATCATATAGGGGGCGGCACAATGCGAACTGGACGGCCCGCGCATGACGGGACCAATGACGGAATTAAGCAGGCTGATTTCTTGCATGGCGGTAATTCTTCGTTTTGGCTGTATGTCGCAAGGATTGCATACAATATGCCGGGATGATCGCGTGGCCTTGGCCCAAATGCAATCACCTTGTTCAACGATACCGATATTCTATTTGCCTGCCTGGGCCGCGATAACGCATCATGGGCAAGGTTTGATCAACGTCACCAAAAGGAAGGCTGAACGATATGCCATTAGCAATTTGCCTTATCAGCGGCAGCGTTCTGGGCACGGCTGCTGGGATAATTCTCGGCGTAATCACCAACAACCTTACTCCCAATATTGCCATTGGCATCGCTGTCGGCTGCGGTATTGGTGTTGCCATAGGTGCAAGCCTGCAACAGCGTGCAAATGGCAACAATAACGTCCCCATACAGCGTCGCGACCGGCCACGCGCCACATCGCGTCGTCATTGATCCTCAGTCGCGCACAAAAAAATCCCCTGACGAAATGCAGGAGATTTTCGTTGAAATCACAGAGCTTAACGCTGTTTGGTTTCCCATTCGGAATGCACGAAATACGGTGCGTTCGACGGTGCCAGCGGCGTTTTGCCACGAATGATGTCAGCCGCCTTTTCACCGATCATGATCGTCGGGGCATTGAGGTTGCCCGATGCGATGGACGGCATGATCGAGCTGTCGACCACACGCAGACCTTCGACGCCATGGACGCGGGTTTTCTCGTCGACCACCGACATCTCATCACTGCCCATCTTGCACGAACAGGACGGGTGATAAGCACTTTCGGCGTGATCGGCGACAAAGGCGTCGATCTCTTCATCGGTCTGGATGTCCTTGCCCGGTGCAATTTCCGCCCCGCGCAGATCAGCAAAGGCTTCCTGGGCAAAGATTTCACGCGTCAGACGAACAGACGCCCGCATTTCTTCCCAGTCTTCCGGGTGGCTCATATAGTTCGGATCAATGATCGGGCGATCCTTGGGGTTGGCGGATGCCAGACGAACCGTGCCGCGCGATTTGGAACGCATCGGACCGACATGGGCCTGGAAGCCATCGCCTTCGGCCGCCTTGGAGCCGTTATAGTTAATCGCGGCTGGCAGGAAGTGATACTGAATGTCTGGGTGCTGCACGCCCGCCTTGGAACGGATAAAGCCGCCCGCCTCGAAATGGTTGCTGGCACCAAGACCGGTTTTGAACAAATACCATTCCGCCCCGATCTTAAGCTTGTTCCACCAATCGAGTTTGCTGTTCAGGCTGATGGGTTTGGTGCATTCCATCTGAACATAAAGCTCCAGATGGTCCTGAAGGTTTTCACCAACACCGGGCAGATCATGGACAACATCAATGCCATGTTCGCGCAGATGGGCTGCCGGACCAACACCCGAAAGCATCAAAAGCTTTGGCGAGTTGATCGAACCGGCCGAAATGATCACTTCACGATCAACAAGGGCGCGCTTGTTTTCGCCGTCATGGAAAAAGTCGAGGCCGATGGCACGTTTTCCTTCGAAAACAACACGTTGAGCAAAGGCCTTGTGATAAACAGTCAGGTTCGGGCGCTTCATCGCCGGATGCAGATAGGCGCGCGCGGTTGACCAGCGACGGCCCTTATAGACCGTCATATCCATGGTCCCGAGACCTTCCTGGCGATAGCCGTTCTGATCCGGGGTGAATTCGTACCCGGCCTGCTGACCGGCCTTGATCCATGCTTTGTGCAGGTCGTTCTGACAGGCACCGGTCGTCACATGCAGCGGACCATCACCGCCGTGATATTCATCGCCTTCGGTGTCTTCGTTGCGCGTATCGGCCTTGCGGAAATAAGGCAGGCAGCGTGCATAATCCCATTCCTTGAGGCTTGCGTCTTCTTCGGCCCAGCGATTGTAATCAAGGGCGTGACCACGGACATAGGCCATGCCGTTGACCGAACTTGAACCGCCATAAACGCGGCCACGCGGCGTTTCCATGCGGCGGTTGTTCAGGTTGGGCTGCGGCGTTGTCCAATAGGCCCAGTTATAGGTTTCCGACTGCATCGGATAGGACAGCGCTGTCGGCATATGGATGCGCCAGTCCCACCAGTGATCCTTCGGTCCGGCTTCGATCACCAGAACCTTAACCTCAGCATCTTCGGTCAGTCGGTTGGCAAGCACAGCCCCTGCCGAACCTGAACCGACAATCACATAATCATATTTTTCAGTGGTCGTTGGGGTCGTCATTTCTGATCCCTTGTTTGGTCGTGCTGTGTGGGCAGCCGGTGAGTGGTTGGCGACGTTGGTTGGTCAAAACCCCTTAGTAAGGGGCCTCAACATCGCCGGTTTCGACATAAACGGATTTGATGCGGGTGTAATATTCAATCGCCGCACGGCCGTTTTCGCGGCCAACGCCCGATTTCTTGACACCGCCAAACGGCATTTCGATCGGCGTGATGTTATAGGTGTTGATCCAGCAGGTGCCGGCCTCAAGCCGTGCGACCACGCGATGGCCACGCGACAGATCCTTGGTGAACACACCAGCCGCCAGACCGTATTCGGTGTCATTGGCGCGCTTGATCACTTCGTCTTCGTCGCTAAAGGTCAGGACAGACATTACCGGGCCAAAGATTTCCTCGCGCACGATGGTCATGTCATCGGTGCAGTCGGCAAACACGGTCGGTGCAACAAAAAGTCCGCCTTCTGGCATGCCTTCAGTGACGGCATGGCCGCCAAGAACGCATTTGGCACCCTCTGCTTTGCCCTTTTCGATATAGGACATGACCTGGTCATACTGGGCCTTGGTGACAATCGGGCCGACCTGAGTTTCAGGTTTTTCCGGATCGCCGAGAACAAGATCCCTGGAGCGTGCGATCAGCTTTTCGATGAATGCATCGGCAACGCTTTCATGGACAAACACACGCGTCCCGTTCGAGCAAATCTGACCCGATGAATAGAAGTTCGCCATCTGCGCACCGGAAACAGCGTTATCCAGATCGGCATCTTCGAACACGATCATCGGCGACTTGCCACCCAGTTCCATGGTAACGGCCTTCATGCCACCTGCGGCAACAGAGGCCACCTTGGCACCGGTTGCGGCCGATCCGGTCAGGGAAATCTTGTCAACGCCCGGATGTTCAACCAGTGCGGCACCGCTTTCGCGCGCGCCTTGTACGACGTTGTAAACGCCATCGGGAAGACCAGCTTCTTTAAGGGCCTCGGCAACCGCAATGGCCGAAAGCGGCGTGGTTTCGGACGGCTTGTAAACAACCGCGTTGCCGCATGCCAATGCCGGGGCCGCCTTCCAGCAAGCAATCTGGATCGGATAGTTCCAGGCACCGATGGCACCACAAACCCCGACCGGTTCGCGGCGGGTATAGGCAAAGTTACCTGCAAGATCGATATGTTCGCCCGCAAGGCTTCCGGCGACACCGGCAAAGTATTCAAGGCATTCGACACCTGAAATCACATCGACAATTTCAGTTTCCTGAATGGCACGCCCGGTATCACGGGTTTCAACCAGCGCCAGTTCATCATTGCGATCCCGCAGGATCTGGGCGGCCTTGAAAAGTACACGTGCCCGTTCGGCTGCCGGCGTATTTTTCCAAATTTCGAACCCTGCGCGGGCGGCCTTGACCGCGGCATCCACATCAGCTGCCGTGCTTTCGTGGCCCTTGGCAAGAACCGTGTTGGTCGCAGGGTTAAGGGTAACCATCTCTGCGCCCGAACCCTGGGTCTTCTTGCCATTGATGAAATTCTGGATTTGATAAAGGCTCATCTTAAAACTCCTGCAGGCCACCGGGGCAACCGGCAGCCGTGGTCTTTGTGTTTGGTTCGATTACTTCTTTGCGTGCTTTTTCGGGCACTTTGCCGGACTGGGCGAATTCGCCAGATACAGGCGCAAGGTGCCCAGCACCATCTTGCGCGCCCCTGCAATGTCGGCCTGTCCGCGTGACAGACCGGTTCGCACCCAGATGCCGTCAACCATGGCGGCAATTGCAGACGAGATTTCATCTGCGCATTCTTCGGTGGTCAATTGACGCAACTCGTGCCGCAGATTGGATGCAAGGCGCTGAAAATAGATATTGTTCAGACGCCGCAACTGATCAGAAAACGGCACCTGCGCCCAGAAGGACAACCAGGCCACTGTCACCTGCGGGGTGAACTGTTCTTCGTTGAAGTTGGTATTGATGATCGCTTCGAGACGGTCCATCGGCGTTTTGGCCGTTGCCAGTCGCACCATGTAGTCATTGCGCAAATCCTTCATCAGGGAGCGCATGGTTTCCTGCAACAGGGCGTTCTTGCCGCCAAAATAGTGCGAAATAATCCCGGACGACATACCGGCAGCCTTAGAGATCCGCGCAATCGTGGTGTCGGCGAATCCGTGCTGGTGAATGGTTTCAATCGTTGCGTCGATCAACTGCCTGCGGCGTACAGGCTGCATACCAACTTTGGGCATTAATTCATCCAATCCTCTGCGTTGCGAAGGGTTTAACGCCGGTGCAACAGCATAAGACGCAGTTTTTAATCCTTCGCAATTGACGTCTCGTGAATATGCTGTAATTTAATTGAACAATCAATCAATAAAAACACGCCGACATATGCGGCGCGTTTCTCAGGGCTTTTGGCCTTTGCTGCGCGGCTATGCGGCTGTTTTTGTGATTATTCCGGCCCATCACACCCATTCAGGGGAATGTGGTTGATGGCTCTGGGCGAGTGTTGGCGACATGTTTGTTGCGTTGATGTTCGTCTGGCCTCCGGAACCGAGCGTCTTCTGATGACCGGCCAAATCCGGTCATCAGCAACATCAGGTTTATACAAGGGAGAACCAGAAGCATGACCAATCTTTCCACGTTCGGCCGCCTTCTTGGCAGCACCATTATTGCGACCACCTTTTTGGGTGCCACTGCTGCCAAAGCAGCCGATAGCGATGCCTGCAAAACCGTGACTTTCTCTGATGTGGGCTGGACCGACATCACCGCAACCACCGCGACCGCATCCGTGATCCTTGAATCACTTGGCTACACCGCGGAAACCGAATTGCTGTCGGTACCGGTCACCTACACGAGCCTTGCCAACGGCGACGTTGACGTCTTCCTCGGCAACTGGATGCCGACCATGGCAGCCGATATTCAGCCTTACCTTGATAAAGGCACCGTTGTGTCGACCGGCGCAAACCTTGAAGGTGCGAAATACACCCTTGCCGTGAGCCAGAACGCCTTTGATGCGGGCCTTAAGGACTTTGCAGATATTGCAAAGTTCAAGGATCAGCTTGATGGCGAGATTTATGGCATCGAGCCGGGCAATGACGGCAACCGTCTTATCCAGGACATGATCGACAGCAACCAGTTCGGTCTGGGCGAGTTCGAGCTTGTTGAGTCCTCCGAACAGGGCATGCTGGCAGAAGTAAGCCGCAAATCATCGCGCGATCAGTTCATCGTCTTCCTCGGTTGGGAACCGCATCCGATGAATGCGAAATATGACATGGCCTATCTTGATGGTGGCGATGATGTCTTTGGCCCGAACTTTGGCGGTGCGACTGTTCACACCAACCTGCGTGCCGGTTACACCGACGAATGCCCGAATGCGGGTAAATTCGTGACCAACCTGAAATTCAGCCTCGCCATGGAAAACGAAATCATGGACGCGATCCTGAACGAAGGTACCGACCCGGCAGAAGCCGCAACCGCATGGCTTAAAGCCAACCCGGATGCCGCGATGGCATGGCTTGACGGTGTAACCACCTTTGACGGTGGCGATGCCAAAGCAGCACTGAAATCCGGTCTTGGTCTTTAAGCACCGCGATTGATTTTACCGATGCGCCCGCCGCTGGTTTCCATTTGTGGCTTCCGGCCGATGCGGGCGCATCGGATGTATTTTTCTTAATTCTCATTGAACGGATTTTTTCGCATGGAATGGCTCACGGAAACGAAGATTCCGCTGGGACAGTGGATATCGTCCCTGATGGATGCGCTGAACGAACATGCCGATTTCGTTTTCTATACCGTTTCGGATGTTCTCGAATTCATTATTGAAAACACCATCGATTTTCTGGTGTGGTTGCCTGCCCTTTTGATCATTGCGGTCTTTGGGGCGCTTGCCGCTGTCTTGCACAAATCATGGAAACTGACGGCATTTACGGTTCTGTCCCTGTTGCTGGTGGTCAATCTTGGCTATTGGGAAGAAACCATGGAAACGCTGGCGCTGGTGATCTATGCGACGCTGTTTTGCATGTTGATCGGTGTGCCGCTTGGCGTGGCATCCGCCCACCGCCCGTGGCTGCATCAGGCGATGCGCCCGGTCCTTGATCTGATGCAAACGATCCCGACATTCGTGTATCTGATCCCGACCCTGATCCTGTTTGGTCTTGGTGTCGTTCCCGGTCTTATTTCGACCGTGATCTTTGCGATTGCCGCCCCGATCCGCCTGACCCACCTTGGCATTTCCAACACGCCGAAATCCCTGCTGGAAGCTGGCGAAAGCTTTGGCTGTACGCCGCGCCAGTTGCTGTTCAAGGTTGAATTGCCATCGGCGATGCCGTCGATCATGGCCGGCCTGACCCAGTGCATCATGTTGTCACTGTCGATGGTGGTGATTGCAGCCCTTGTTGGGGCAGACGGCCTTGGCAAGCCGGTTGTGCGTGCGCTTAATACGGTGAATATCGCGCAAGGCTTTGAAGCCGGTCTGGCAATTGTGATTCTGGCCATCGTGCTGGACCGCATCTGCCGTCGTGACCACAAAGAAAAGTCGGGGCAGTGATCATGAGCAATGCTGTTGAATTCGATAAGATTGATGTGATCTTTGGCAACCGTCAGGCAGAATCACTTGAACTGCTTGATCAGGGCAAAACCCGCGAAGAGATTGCGGCTGCCACCAACAATGTTCTTGGTGTCGCCGATGTCAGCTTTGATGTTCCCGAGGGCGAGATTTGTGTCCTGATGGGACTTTCGGGATCTGGCAAATCATCGCTTCTGCGCTGTGTGAATGGCCTTAACGCCGTTTCACGCGGATCGCTTCGCGTTCGGGCGGGCGAAGACATGGTCGATGTTACGAGCTGCAATCCCACAACATTACGGAACCTGCGTCGTAAAAATGTCGCCATGGTCTTCCAGCAATTCGCCCTGTTCCCGTGGCGAACGGTTGAAGACAATGTCGGCTTTGGCCTTGAACTGGGCGGCATGGGTCCGCTTGAGCGCCGCGAGATCGTGCGTGAAAAGCTGGCGCTTGTCGGATTGGATAAATGGGCAAACAAATATGCCCATGAACTGTCCGGCGGCATGCAGCAACGTGTTGGCCTGGCGCGTGCCTTTGCCACCGATGCGCCGATCCTTCTGATGGACGAGCCGTTCTCGGCCCTTGATCCGCTGATCCGCAACCGTCTGCAGGACGAGTTGCTGGATTTGCAGGAGAAGCTCAATAAAACCATCCTGTTTGTCAGCCACGACCTTGACGAAGCCATGAAGCTCGGCAATTCGATCGCCATCATGGAAGGTGGATATGTCGTGCAGCATGGCACGCCAGAAGACATCGCGCTCCGCCCGGCCAACGAATATGTTGCGGACTTTGTGGCACATATGAACCCGGTCAATATCCTGCGGGGGCGGGCGATCATGCATCGCCTTGATAGCGATCAGAAATCCGGCAATACCGAGTTCCTGCTCGAAGACGCCAATATCCGCGTCACTTTGCAGGATGGTGTTGTCCGGTCCGCCAACAATGGCGAACGCGGCGAGCTTAAGCTGATCAATTATGACGGCACCCTGCCCGATGAACTGGACGCGACCGACAACTCGATTGTCTTTGTCGCGCAGGAGGATGTGCTGCTTAAGGATCTGATCGAGATGCGATCGATCACCCAGAACCCGGTCATCCTGACCCGCGATGGCAAGGTGACCGGCACGCTGGGCCGCAAGGAGTTCTTTGACAGTTTGACGCAAACCGCATCGGTTGCGGATTAAGCTGATCAAATAGTCTGATGATTAAAAGGGCGCCCTGGAAACAAGGCGCCCTTTTCTATGAGGAATGAATTATCCGCCTGTCACCGGTGGGAACAGCGCGATCTCGGTCGCCTTGGTGACGTCGGTTTCAGGCGTGGCATATTCCTGATCGACCGCGACGCGAATGATCGCGGGATCAGCCAGGGCATTGGCAAAGTTTTCGCCGCGACCGGGCAACCATGCCAGCAGGTCGGCAACCGTTTTGACGGTATCTGGAAGGTCAATGGCCTCTTCCGCCATGCCGATGCGGTCCTTGACCCATGAAAAATAGATCAGCTTCATGTTTAATCCTGACAACAAACTTCAATTTGCCCGCATGCTTGCGCAAGTCCCTGCCCGGTGGCAAGTCCCAATGGCGTGATCCGACGAATTTGCACCTTATGGGTAAACAAAATAGCCGTCCGGCGCCGCATCCAGTCGCGCAGTCAGGTTTTCGATAAAGAACCGTTCGGCCCGGCTCAGCGACATGCGCGGGTTGGTCACCAGATAAATATCAATCGCTGGCGGGTCGATATAGGGCGGCAGGCGCCAAAGCTGCCCACGGTCGGTCGCGCTTTGTACAACGTGGATCGGTAGCGGCCCGATACCAAGTCCGGCATTGATCAGGCGACGGACTTCTTCAAGGTGCGGGCTGACGGCGACGACCTTGCCCTTCATGCCTTCCTGCGCGCGCAGGACTGCGACCGGGGCCAGTGCATCGCTCAGTTGGTCGGTCGCGAATGATACGAATGCCTCGCGGCGCAAATCGGCGAGGGTCAGGTCCTTTTGTCCGAACAGATGATGGGTCGGGCCACAGAAAAATCCGAAATGTTCGCGATACAAACGGCGATATTCCAGTCTGGGATGGCGTTCCTTGACCAGACAGATGCCAAAGCTGGCCTGCTGTGACAGCACCTGATCGACGACATTGACCGAGGTCGCAACATCGATTTCATAGGTGACTTCGGGATGGGCGCGATTGAATTCAAACAGGGCATCATCAAGGGGTGGAAACACCACATGACTGGCCAGCCACATATGCAAATGCCCGGTCAGTTGATTGCCACTATCAGACATCACATCCGACAATCGGCCGATGGCACCGCAAATTTCGCGGCATTCGTGATAAAGCGCCAATCCCTGTTCGGTGACTTCAAACCGGCCGCGTTCACGGTCAATCAGGCGCGCGCCAATCTGATCTTCAAGGCGTTTGAGCGCGTTACTGACACTGGGTTGGCGCAGCAATAACCGGTTGGCCGCCCCGGTGATCGAGCGTTCCTCGACAATAACGGTAAAGGTGTGCAGCAGATTCCAGTCGAACTGCCGACGCATTAACTCGTTCATTCTGCTGACCTTTCCGACATTTCCAGCACCACACATAGATAATGGCTATGGGATCTATTCTACTTATCTATTTGCGCTATGTGCAAGTCTGGGTTGGAATGCCTCCAACAAATTTCTTCACGGCCAAATAACCGGGTGCGGCACTGACCGCAGATAATAACGGGAGGCACAAATGGCCGCAGATGTCGCCGGAGCCCGCAGGACTCCGTGGGTACTGCTATCACCATCACTGGCAACCATCAGCCTGCTGCTGATTGTGCCAATGCTGTTCATTGTCGTTTATTCATTCTGGTTGCGCACCGCGACCGGTGCGGATCAGGTCGGCTTTTATCTCGATAACTGGATTGAAGTTCTGGGTGACCGGTTTTATCGCGACATCCTGTTCCAGACCCTTTTGATTGCCTTTTACACCACGGTTATTTGCGCGTTTGTCGGGTATATCCCGGCCTATTTCGTTGCCAATACGCGCATGAAATCCAAGGCGTTCCTGTTGCTATTGCTGATGCTGCCATTCTGGATCAGCTACATCATCAGAACGATGTCATGGATCAATATCCTTGGCACATCCGGCGCGCTTAATACCCTTTTGATATCAATCGGCATCATCGATGACCCGATCCAGATGTTGTATAACCAGCAGACCGTGGTTCTGGGCCTTGTGCACTATCTGCTGCCCTTCATGATTTTGAATGTCTATGTCAGCCTTGATGGCATCGACAAGAACCTGACCGAAGCCGCCCAAAGCCTTGGCTGCACCGGTTTCCAAGCCTTCCGCGAAGTGACATTGCCGCTGTCCATGCCCGGTTTGGCGGCGGGATCGTTGCTGTGCTTTGTGCTGGCAGCGGGCACCTATATCACCCCGATTGTTCTTGGCGGGCCGCGTGATGCGATGTTTGCCAACCTTGTGTTCGAAGCCATCGTGACACAGCTCAACTGGCCGCTTGGCTCGGCACTCTCGCTCGTGCTGCTGGCGCTTCTGGGCGCACTGGTCGTCATTTACACCCGCTATCTCGGCATCGATCAGATCGCCAAGAGCTTTAAGTAACGGAGCAGCAAATGATGTCCGGTTGGTCCGTAATCCGAATTGCCACGATCCTTGTCTATCTGTTCCTGTTTGCGCCGGTGGCGGTTGTCATTCTGCTGGCGTTCAACGCCAATCAGTTCGGCAGTTTCCCGATCGAAGGCTTTTCATTCCGCTGGTTTGAAGCGCTTTGGAACAATGATGCGATTGTGCGGGCGTTCAAGACGTCGCTTCTGCTTGGTGTGCTGACAGCCGCCATTTCGACAACACTTGGCACCCTCGCCGCACTTGCCATGGTCAGATACGATTTCCCCGGGAAACGGACCATTTCGACCCTTCTGGTTGCCCCAATCCTGATCCCGGAAGTCGTTCTGGCTGTGGCGCTCCTGCTATTTTTGCAGTTCCTGTCGATGCCAAAAAGCTTTGGACTTCTGTTGATGGGCCATGTGGTCTTTACCCTGCCGTTTGTGGTGCTGGTGGTTCAGGCGCGTCTGGTTTCCATCCGCCGCGACGTTGAAGAAGCCGCCATGAGCCTTGGCGCGACACCTGTGCAGACCTTCTTCGAAGTAACCCTGCCCCTGATGTTGCCTGCCGTCATGGCCGGGATGCTGTTTGCCTTTACCATTTCGTTTGATGACATCACCGGAACCCTGTTCTGGAAGCCGGGCGGTGTTGAAACCGTCCCGACCCAGATATTTGCCATGCTGCGCAACTCGATCAGCCCGGAAATCAACGCCCTTGGTGCTGTGATGGTGATCTTCACCATTGCCCTGCCGCTGGTGGCGGCATCGATTGCGCGGGTCATGGCCATGCGCAAGGTGGGCGCATCGAAATAACTTTTTGCACAATGCGGACAACCGCCAAAACCAAGAACAACACCAAAAATACAACGACCAACAACAAGACCGATCAACGGATATATCGTTTTATCAGGAGGCCTTAAATGGACGATACCAAACGTTATGAACGCCTACTTAATCGCTATCGCGACAGGGACATCAATCGCCGTACTTTCCTGACCGCACTGGGTGCGGCCGGCGTTGTTGCCGGGGTCACCGGCGGCCCGATGGGCATGCTGGCCCGCAAGGCGATGGCCGCAACCCCGGAACAGGTTCGCTTTGACGGTTGGGGCGGCGTTGTTTCCGAGGCATTCGAAAAATATGCCTTCGCGCCCTATACCAAGAAAACCGGCATTGAAGTCGTGTCGGGCACCTTTGGTGGTGCGGACGAATATATTGCCCGCGTCAAGGCCAGCCAGCCGGGCGAATTCAACCTTGCCCACCTGTCGGGCGTGTTTGACTATGCGCGGTATCATGGTCTGGAACTGACGTCCGAACTCAATGAAGATAACATTCCCAACCTTAAAAACGTCATTCCGACACTGGTCGAGCCCCTGCGCAAGATCACCGGCGGCACGATTTCAGCCGTTCCGTATGACTATGGCACCACCGGCATTGCCTATAACCGCAAATATATCAGCGATGACGAAGCCAAGGCCAAGGGCGCCAAGCTGATGGTCGATGAAGCCTATAAAGGCAAAATCGGCGGCTGGGGCGAATGGAAAACCCGTATCTGGTACGGCGCAATGCAGTCCGATCAGGACCCGAACAACATTCAGGATATCGAAGCCGTTTGGGACATGGTCCGTGCGCACCGCGACCTTGCGCTGAAATACTGGTCTTCGGGGGCGGAACTGATGAGCCTTTTGGCCGAAGAAGAAATCTATGTCACCGAGGGTTGGTCTGGCCGCATCAAGGCGCTGCAGGATCAGGGCCATGACATTGGCTATCTTGATCCGGCCGGTGGCCTTGGTTGGCAGGAATGCCTGTTTGTGCTGCGTGGCAGCCCGATGGCGGCCTGTGAAGAACTTCTGAACTTCATGCTGGAGCCGGAAGTGGCGATTGCCGTTGCCGAAGGTCAGAGCTATCCGCCGGCACTTGATCCGCAGAAGATCGAACTGGGCGAGGTCATCCCGACCCTTCCGGCATTTGATCCGAGTGGAACACTTTCGTCGCTTAGCTTCTTCGATCCGGCTTACTGGAATGAAAACGAAGCTGACTGGTCGAAAACGTTCTCGCGTGTGCAGCGCGGCTACTAAGCCCCGCCTGCTTGCCTGAAACTGTGTCCTGGCCGTGCACAACCGGCCAGGACAGACTTGCCGCCTTATGTCGGGTGCGGCGCAATTCAGACAGGGTATTTAACAATGGCAGACAGACAAAACGCTGTTGAACTGCACAATGTCGTTAAACGGTTTGGGGAATTCACTGCCGTAAAACGCATTGATTTGACCGTCCCGGACAACAGCTTTGTAACTTTCCTGGGTCCGTCAGGTTGCGGCAAAACGACAACGCTGCGCATGATTGCGGGTCTGACCGATATTACCGAGGGGGATCTTCTGATCCGCGGTAAACGGGTTAACAGCCTGCCGATCCACAAGCGCAATCTTGGCCTTGTGTTTCAGAACTATGCCCTGTTCCCGCACAAGACGATTTTTGACAACATCGCCTTTGGCCTGAAATACCGCAAAGTTTCCAAGGCCAACATTGCTGATAAGGTCAACAAGGCGCTTGATCTTGTGCAATTGCCGCATGTCGCCGACCGTTATCCCAATCAGCTTTCCGGTGGCCAGCAGCAGCGCATTGCGCTGGCGCGTGCGATTGTGATTGAGCCGGATGTATTGCTGCTTGATGAACCGCTTTCAGCCCTTGATGCCAATCTGCGCGAAGAAATGCGGGTGGAGCTCAAACGCATCCAGCGCGAGCTTGGTGTTGCCACAGTATTCGTCACCCATGACCAGTCCGAGGCCCTTGCCATGTCCGACAAGCTGGTTGTCATGAATAATGGCTTTGTCGAACAGGAAGGCGCGCCCGAAGAAGTTTATAACAATCCGGCATCGGCCTTTGTTGCCGACTTCCTTGGTCATTCCAATATCATCCAAGCCAACCTTGGAAGCCCCGATGCCGCCTTTACCCAAGTGGCCCTTGAAAGTGGCGAGACATTGCTGACCACGGACGAGCAGACCGCCAAGGCAAAGAATTCAAAAGACGTTCGCGCCGTAATCCGGGCCGAGAAAATTGATCTGTCTGAAGAAAACCGCGCCACCGATGGCGTGATTTCAATCCCCGGCAAGGTCAAAACCGTTGACTATCTGGGCCAACAGGCCCGTTACTTTGTCGAGGCCAATGGCCGCGACTGGCAGGTCATCAACCCGATTGATGCCCACCCCCATAAGGAAGGGGCCGATATCTTCATGCATATCGCGGCCCGTAATTGTGTGTTGTTACCCGGCCATCAGGATTAATCCTCCGCCGGTTCAGGAGAGCCACCAGAATGACGCATGATCCCAAAAGCCCCGTCGGACATAACCGGGAATCCCGTCTGTTTTATCAAAGCCGGTCCCGCCGCCCGCTGATCGAACGATCAGAAGGCGTTTATATGTGGGATGTCGATGGCAAACGTTATATCGATGCGTCGAGTGGCGCCATGGTCAGCAATATCGGCCATAGCGACCCGCGCGTGATCGCCGCGATGACCAAGCAGCTTGAAAAGGCCAGCTTCGCCTATCGCCTGCATTTCGAAAATGACGCCGCCGAAGACCTTGCGATCCGCCTTGCCGACCGTGCACCGGGCGATCTTGAGCGCGTATTCTTTGTTTCCGGCGGGTCGGAGGCGGTTGAAAGCTGCATCAAGCTTGCCCGGCAATATGCACTGGCCAAGGGCCAGGCACAGCGCACAAAGATCATTTCACGCTTTCCGAGCTATCATGGCGCGACACTGGGTGCGCTTGCCATCACCGGCTATACGCCGATGCATGCGCCCTTTGCCCCGATGATGGTCGATCAGCCGAAAATTCCAGCCCCAACATGTTATCTGGATCGTGATGATCTGAGCGATCATGACCGTGGCATCAAATATGCCAACATGCTGGAAGCCGAAATCATCAAACAGGGCCCGGAAACAGTCCTTGGCTTCATTATGGAACCAGTCGGCGGGGCTGCCACTGGCGCACTGGTTGCCCCGGACAGTTACTATGGCCGTATCCGCGAGATTTGCGATCAATACGGCATTCTTCTGATCTATGACGAGGTCATGACGGGTGCCGGCCGAACCGGCAAGTATTTCGCCGCCGAGCATTGGGGCATCGTGCCCGATATCCTTGCCGTATCCAAGGGATTGGCCGCCGGTTATGCGCCGCTTGGTGCGATGATCGCACCGGACCGCATTGTC
The DNA here is from genome assembly GCF_000300275.1 of Thalassospira profundimaris WP0211. Taxonomy (GTDB): domain Bacteria; phylum Pseudomonadota; class Alphaproteobacteria; order Rhodospirillales; family Thalassospiraceae; genus Thalassospira; species Thalassospira profundimaris. Next base: position 62,881 of record NZ_AMRN01000011.1, read on the forward strand.
GGTCCGGTTCTTGATCACGGCGGGTTTATTCATGGCTACACCTATGCCGGGAACCCGTTGGCGTGCGCCGCGGGTAATGGCGTGCTTGATGTGATTGAAGAAGACAATCTGCTTGAAAATGCCTCGACCAATGGCGCGGCACTCAAGGATGAATTGACCAAAATGGCCGATGATTTCGCAATGATCGGCGATGTGCGCGGCAAGGGTTTGTTGCTGGCGATCGAATTGGTCAAGGACCGCGACAGCATGGAGCCGATTGATCCCAAACATATGGCAGCAGCGCGTCTGGTCGATATCGCCTATGACATGGGCCTGATCATTTACTGGCGCCGCACACGCGGCGGGTATCGCGGCGATCATGTCATGGTCTGCCCGCCCATGACGATTACCAAGGAACAGTTTGCCGATATCCTTGTGCCGCTGCGCAAGGCATTGAGCGAACTGCAAGACGAACTCGAAGTCGCAGGAGCCTTCGCATGAGCCGCAAAGTCATCATCACCTGTGCGATTACCGGATCGGTTCATACCCCGTCCATGAGCCCGCATTTGCCGGTCACACCCGATGAAATCGCAAGGCAGGCGATTGATGCTGCCGATGCCGGGGCATCGATCCTGCACCTTCATGCACGTGATCCCAAAACCGGTTATCCAAGCCCGGACCCGGATGTGTTCATGCAGTTCCTGCCAAAGATCAAGGCAGCGACCAATGCGGTGATCAATATTTCGACCGGTGGCGGCATGAACATGAATGTCCGTGACCGCATCCGGGCCGCACGCGAAGCCGCACCGGAAATGGCGTCGCTTAACATGGGCACGATGAATTTCGGCCTGTTCCCGGCCCTTGCCGGGCGCAGTGACTGGAAACATGACTGGGAACCGGAATTTCTTGAAAGCAGCCGTGACTTTGTTTTCAAGAACACGTTTTCAGACATCGAAACCATTCTGGCCGAACTGGGTGAGGCCAATGGCACCCGGTTCGAGTTTGAATGCTATGATGTCGGCCATCTTTATACCCTGGCGCATTTCGTTGATCGCGGCCTGATCAAGGGGCCGATCTTCATTCAGTTCGTGTTGGGTGTTCTGGGCGGCATTGGCGCCGATCCTGATAATCTGGCGCATCTGAAACGCACGGCCGACAAGCTGTTTGGTGATCAATATCAGTTTTCTGTTCTGGGTGCGGGACGCCATCAGATGCCGCTTGGCAGCATGTCGGCCGCAATGGGCGGTAATGTGCGGGTCGGGCTTGAAGACAACCTTTATATCAAGAAGGGCGAGCTTGCGCCGGACAACGCATCGCAAGTGCGCAAAATCCGCGAGGTGCTTGACGGGTTGTCGCTTGAAATCGCAACTCCGGACGAGGCGCGCGCAATCCTGGGTCTGAAAGGCGGCGACAAGGTCGCCTTCTGACAGCAGACCCGACAAAACCACCACCGTTTGACCACTTCATGTGAAAGGCGGCAGAGATGATGCATGCCTATTTCTCAGACGATCAGCTCCGCCATCATGGCAAGACCTTCATTGTCGCGGGCGAGAAAAAGCCGATCCCCGAAGTCCCCGAACGCGCAGAAATCCTGCGCGGTGCGGTCGGGCGTCTGGGTCTTGATCTTCATGCCCCCAGTGACGCCGGACTGGCCCCGATCGCCGCCATTCACGATGCGCAATATCTGAACTTCCTGCAGACCATTCACGATGAATGGCAGGATGTCGGGGGGGCGGAACAGGTTATTCCAAACATCCACCCGTTTGATCGCAACGGTCCCTACCCGCGTCATCCTGCCGGCAAGGCGGGCTTTCATCTTGGCGACACGTCCTGCCCGGTCTCGACCACCACATGGCATTCAGCCTATGCCAGTGCGCAAACCGCAATTGCCGCCGCCCGCCATGTGCGTGATCAGGGGGCCAAGACCGCCTATGCCCTGTGCCGTCCGCCGGGCCATCATGCCAGTAGCAATATTGCTGGCGGCTTTTGTTACCTGAACAACAGTGCGATTGCCGCCGAGGAGCTCCGCCGCAAATATGATCGGGTCGCGATCCTTGACGTCGATCTGCATCACGGCAACGGCACCCAGCATATTTTCTATGACCGGTCTGATGTCATGACCCTGTCGATCCATGCTGATCCGATGGATTTTTATCCGTTCTATTGGGGCCATGCCGGGGAAGCTGGCGCACAGGACGGGCTTGGCTTTAACCATAATCAGCCCCTGCCCCTTGGCAGCGGCGATAACGTATTCCTTGATGCGCTTGACCGGGCATTGGCAAGGATCGACGATTTCGCTGCGGATGCGGTTGTCATTGCGCTTGGCCTTGATGCATCACGCGATGATCCGTTTGGCGGATTGACGGTCAGCCCCGATGGTTTTGCCCGGATCGGCGAAAAAATTGGCACCCTTTCCTGCCCGACCGTTCTGGTGCAGGAAGGTGGTTATGTTAGTGAAACACTTGCAGAAAACCTTTATCAATTTATCAGCGGCTTTGGCGCGACCACCAAAACAAACCCGATTTAAGAAGGCCCCACATGACACATTCGGACATCCTGATCATCGGCGGCGGCATTGCCGGAATGTCAGCTGCATTCTTTTTGGCCAAGGCGGGTAAATCCGTCACGGTTCTCGAACGCGAAGACCAGCCGGGCTATCACAGCACCGGCCGGTCCGCAGCGCTTTATAGCGAAACATATGGCCCGAAGATCATCCGCAAGATGTCGACCGCCAGCCGGGCTTTCTTCATCACCCCGCCAGACGGGTTTACCGAAAACCCGATCCTGACCCCGCGCGGCATCATCATGACCGCCGCCCCCGGCGAAGAGGCCAAACTTGATGCCATCCTGACCGAGGGGCGCGCGAATGGTGCGAACTTTGTTGAACTGACGCCCGATGAACTTAAGGAAATTGTGCCAGTCATTCATACCGACCGGGTAGCCAAGGCGGCCTATGAGCCGGATGCCATGGATATTGACGTGCATGCGCTTCACTGGGGCTTTATCCGTCAATTCAAGGCGCTTGGCGGTTCGGTTGTTACCAAGGCCGATGTCAGCGCGATTGGCAAGGCAGACGGCAAGTGGCAGGTCACGCTGGCCAAGGGCGATGTTTATACCGGCGATATCGTCGTCAATGCGGCGGGGGCTTGGGCGGACGAGATCGCGACCAAGGCCGGGATCAAGCCGCTTGGCATCGTGCCCAAACGCCGCACGGCGGTGATGGTGGATGTCCCAACTGACGTAAAGCCACATGGCTGGCCGTTGGTCGCATGCCTCGACGAAACGCTTTATTTCAAGGAAGACGCGGGTCGCTTGCTGGTGTCGCCGGCCGACACCACACCGACCGAACCCCATGACGTGCAGCCCGAAGAACTTGATATCGCGATTACCATTGATCGCCTGATGACGGCCACCAGCATCGAGGTCCGCCGTCCGGGTGAAAGCTGGGCCGGGTTGCGCAGCTTCTTTGCCGATGGCGATCCGGTATCAAGCTTTGATCCGGCAGATGACAGTTTCTATTGGCTGGCCGGTCAAGGGGGTTACGGCATCCAGACCGCACCGGCGATGGGTGAATATGCGGCAAGCATCATCACGGGCATGGGCGTCCCGCCACAGATGGAAAAGCTTGGCATTACCACCGATGCGCTTTCGGCCACCCGCCCCACCCTTGTTAGCGGCAAGTAATCATCGGCCTCGACCGAGCAGGAGAAAGACCAATGAGCCATTTTGATCGTGCAGCCTTGCGCGAAGCTGTTTCAAAGCGCACCCAAAGTGCGATTGATGATTTGTGCGCGCTGGTGCGCCATGACAGCCTGCTTGGCAACGAGGCATCTGCACAAGGTTGGATTGCCGACAAGTTTGCCGCGATGGGGCTCGATGTCGAGCGGGTCAAGATTGACATCAGCGCCTTACGCGATCAGCCGGGCTTTTCACCGCCGGTGATTGACGGCTATGACGGGCGTGAAAACGTTGTTGGCCTGCATCGCCCGCAAAACCCGACGGGACGCAGCCTGATCCTCAATGGTCATATGGATGTCGTACCGACCGGACCGGCCGAACAATGGCGGTTTGGGCCCTTTACCCCGCATGTCGAGGATGACTGGATTTACGGGCGTGGTGCGGGCGATATGAAGGCCGGGATCATTGCCTATTGCCAGGCACTTCAGGCGCTACACGATATCGGCCTTGAACCGGCTGCCGCCGTCACCCTGCAATCAGTGATCGAGGAAGAATGTACCGGCAACGGGGCGCTGGCCTGCCTGCATGCAGGATACAAGGCCGATTGCGCCATCATTCCCGAACCGTTTAACCAGACCCTGATGACGGCCCAGCTTGGTGTCATGTGGTTCCAGATCCATGTCTCGGGAAGTCCGGCGCATGTTCTTGATACCTCGGCGGGCAGTAACGCGATTGAGGCGGCCTTTGGGTTCTTTGAAACGTTAAAGGAAGTTGAGGAAATCTGGAACCACCCGACCCATCGTCATGCGGCCTTTGGTGCGCATGTCCATCCGGTGAACTTCAATCTGGGCAAGATTGAAGGCGGTGAATGGGCGTCCACCGTGCCGCCGGTTTGCACCGCTGATATCCGTGTTGGTTTCTATCCGGGCATGGAGCTTGAAAAGGTGCGCGAAACCATTGAGGCCGTGAAGCAAAGCGCGCTTGATAACCACCCGGCTTGCAAAGGGGCCAAGATCGAGATCACCTATCGCGGTTTTCAGGCCGAAGGTTGCGAGATGGATATCAATCATCCGATGATGTCGATGATTGGCGACATTCATCAGGAAGTCACCGGCAAGGAGATCAGAAACCTGGCCTCGACCGCGACAACCGATGCGCGCTTTTTCCAGATTTATGGCAATATCCCGGCCACCTGTTATGGCCCGAAGGCCGAACGTATTCACGGGATTGATGAACGGGTTTCGATTGCGTCGATGATGGAAGTCACCGAGGTTCTTGCCCTGTTCATTGCCGACTGGTGCGGCGTACAAAAGCGTGCTAGCTAGGGTCGAAACTCGTTCACATGACCGATCCGGCAACTGATATGAGAGAAAAAGCTAGGAAAATGCCGCAGATCGGGGTGATCCCAGGTCAAGGGATTTGACGCAGAGGCTTTCTCTCATATCAGGTGGCCTTTGGATCACCCGGATTTGCACGGGCTATTTTGTCGCAAAACCTTGAAAGATGTATATCTTCCTGCGGTTTTGCTTCGCATATCCGCACAAATCCGGGCGACCGGAACGATTATGTGAACGAGTTTCGACCCTACATCTCAATTCGAATAATATATCCAATGCTTTAACAAGGAGCGTTTCATGAGCATCCAGCGTCTTCACACCGGCCCGCGTATGAGCCAGGCCGTTGTCCATGGCAACACCATCTATCTGGCTGGCCAGGTTGGTAACCCCGATAGCGACATCACCAACCAGACCAAGGAATGCCTTGAAAAGGTTGATGCGCTTCTGGCCGAATGCGGTTCGAGCAAAGAAAACATCCTGTCGACCACTGTCTGGCTTGCCGACATGAAAGACTTTGCGGCAATGAACGCCGTTTGGGATGCATGGGTCCCGCAGGGTCACACCCCGGGTCGTGCCTGCGGCGAAGCAAAGCTTGCCACCCCGGATTACCTGGTTGAGTTCATTGTGATTGCGGCCAAGCCGTAAGTCACTTTGACACGAACAAAAAAACGCCTGACACGGAAAACCGGTCAGGCGTTTTTTTGTTTGTGCAGAAATCTGGCGGACTAAACCCGATCTTCGCGCGTGACGATCAATGATGTCGCCTCAAGCGTTCTGTGCACCGGGCACTTATCGGCAATCTCGATCAAACGTTTCCGGGTGGCATCATCCAGATCGCCGGTGAACCGGATGATGCGTTCGAAACGGTCGATCTTGCCGCCTTTTGCCGAATGCTGTTCGCCGCATTCCGCGCAATCATCGGCATGGACTTTTTGATGCAGGACTTCAGCACGGATGGAATCAATCGGGATGCCCTTGTGATCGGCATACATCCGGATCGTCATCACCGTACAACTGCCAAGGGCGGTTGAAAGATAATCATAGGGCGACGGTCCACTATCGAGCCCGCCAACCTTTTCCGGCTCGTCGGCCAGCAAGCGATGCTTGCCCGCCATGACCATCGACTGGAACTTGCCAAGACCGGTTTCACGAACAATCACACCTTCGCCGATATCCGGTTTTGCCGATTTGCCTGCCGGCAGATATCGCTTTGCCCATGCGGCAATTACGGATGCGGCGTACTGCGCATCATCAGGATCGCTCAGCAAATGGTCGGCTTGATCAAGCGAGACAAAGCTTTTGGGATGCTTGGCCGCATCAAAAATCTTGCCGGCATTTTCAATCCCGACAGTCTGATCAAGCGGCGCATGCAAGACCAGAAGCGCCTTTTTCATCTTTGCCACCTGCGTTGGCAGATCATATCCACCAAGGTCATCAACGAACTGCTTGCGAATGACAAAAGGCCGCCCGCCAAGGCAAACTTCGGCCTCGCCCTTTTCGCGGATTTCATCAAGATGATCGGCAAAGTTATGGGTCACGTGATGGACATCTGCCGGTGCGCCGATGGTTGCAACCGCCGTTGCCTCCTTGATGCGATCGGCCACCGCCAGAACCGCTGCTCCGCCAAGTGAATGTCCGATCAGAAGTTTGGGGGCCTCAAACGCGTCACGCAGGAAATCGACCGCACGTTCAAGATCATCAAGGTTGGATGTAAAGTTGGTCGAGGCGAAATCACCGCCCGATCCACCCAGCCCGGTAAAATCAAACCGCAGGACACCGATGCCCTCAATCGTCAGCGCCTCGGCAATTTTGCGGGCGGCAATCAGATCCTTGGTACAGGTAAAACAATGGGCAAACAGCGCATAGGCCTTGACCGGCCCGGTTGGCAGGTCCAGCCGTGCGGCCAGTTCGGCACCATGGGCCCCTTCAAATGTCACCTTGATCGGTTTTCCGGGCATTGTCATTCTCCTGACCTTTGAGGGGTGAAATCAAACTGCTATTTCAGATAGTCCCCGATAATATCCTTCTTGATGCCACCGTAACACGGACAGTTCAGTGATGATCGTTCAAACCGAACGCACAATTTTGCGAGAAGCCACGCATGACGACGCCCCGTTCATTCTTCAGCTGCTGAATGAGCCCGGATGGCTTCGGTTTATCGGCGATCGTAACATTCATGACCTTCAGGCGGCGCGGGATTATATCGATCTGCGTTTTCGCGAAAACCATGACAAGCTTGGCTTTGGGATGTGCGTTGCACTGGAAAAACAAGGCCAAAGCCCGATTGGCCTGATCGGCTTTGTAAAGCGTGACACGCTTGATGCACCTGATATCGGCTATGCCGTGACCGAGGCCCATCAGGGCAAGGGTTATGCCTATGAAGTCAGTTCGGCACTAATCAATCATGGCTGGCATCATTACGGGTTTGACAAGATTTATGGCTATTGCCTGCCTGACAATGTCGCGTCTGTTCGGATGCTTGAAAAGCTTGGCCTGACTTATCTGCGTGATCAGGATGTCAATCAGTCTGGCGAAATGTGCAGGCTTTATATAGCAACCCGACCCTAATCCAGATTCAGCACACCAAAACAAAACCCCGCGATCTGATGATGCGGGGTTTTTGATTATTTGCGACGAATGCCGATCTTGCGACCAACCCCGGACGGGATGGGTAAATTGGCATGCGCGTCCTTGATCTTGTTTAGTGTTTCCATGATGTCATCGGGGAACGGGGCCGAACGCCGTCCCTTCATGTTGATATGCATGGTGATGATTTCATTGGTCGCGGCCAGCCAGCCTTCAGTGCCATGGCGCATTTCATGATACATGTGAATGCGTTTCTGATCGCAATCCAGAACACGGGTATGGATCACGTATGGATCATCCTGATGAATTTCGCGATCATAGGTCACGTGCATTTCAAGGCCGAAGGTCGATCCGCCGCGCCGTTCGGGATAGGTATATCCCATCCCCACCGCATCAAGAAACGCCATCGATCCCAGATCAAACGCCACCACGTAATAGCCGACATTCATATGGCCGTTGAAATCAATCCATTCGGGTTTGATATGCCCGCGAAAGGCTTCAAGTGGCTCAGACGCAAACAGATCGGTGCTGATCATTTTTCGACGGCCTTTACGACCGCGACCGCTGCGACGAAGTCTTCAAGCGAATGGCCAACTGATTTGAATACCGTGCATTCGCTATCCGTCTCGCGGCCCTTGACCTGCCCGCGGGTCAGGCCGAACAGATCGCCGATGATGTCGGATTTCGCAATCGCCCCGCTGTTGATGGCCTGAACGACGTCGCCGCCTTCGGCGCTGGCCCCTTCGAAGCTATCGACATAGATGCGGCACTTTTGCATGACCTCATCATCGGTTTCACGCATGGTCGGTTTGAACGCGCCGACCAGATCGACGTGCGTCCCTTCACGCAACCAGTCGCCATGCACCAGCGGCTCGGTCGAAAGCGTCGCGCATGAAATCAGATCGGCCGTCTTGCACGCCGCTTCCAGATCATCGGTGCCCTTGGCATTAAAGCCGAGCTCGGCAATCTCGGTCGCGAGTTTTGCGGCCTTTTCAGGATTGCGGTTCCAGATCGTGACATTCTTGATCGGGCGAACTGATGCATGTGCCTTGATCAATTGTGGGGCCATCGCCCCCGACCCGACCATGACCATGTCGCTGGTATCCTTGCGCGCCAGATAGTCACATGCCAATGCGGATGCGGCAGCTGTACGGCGCGTGGTCAGTTTGGTGCCATCAATGACGGCGGATGGCTGGCCGGTAACGGCATCTAGCAAAACATAGGTGCCCGAAACAGCCGGAAGATTGCGCGCCGAATTGCCCGGCACGACGGCGGCGATTTTAACACCGGCTGCACCATCCTTTTGCCAGGCTGGCATGATCAGGAAGGTTGCGTCATCCTCGTTACTGCGTTCCATGTTGAAATGACTGCGCAGGGGTGCTTCGCAGCCTTGTTCGAACCCGTCGCGAAGGGCTTCGACCAGATCACGGGGCGAGACGAATTTTTCGATATCTTCGGCAGTAATGAAACGCATGGGCCTTCCTGTATAAGCATTTTTGTTTTCAGTGCGGTAGCGGTCATATTTTATACCACGTCGCAGCCCGCACGTCACAGGAAGACCAGCAGTTTTTTATGCTGTTTTGAAGGAATTTCAGCGCGATTTACGGCAACAAAAACCGTTTGAGCGTGCCAAACAGGGATCCGGTGCCAAGGAACACTTCTTCAAGCACGGTAAAGTGGTTGGCACCCCATGCCTTGTAGACAGAAACCTTAAGCCCGGCACTGCCGCAATAAGCACCATAGGCATCGCTTTGGCGGACAAATTCGGGGCTTTCATTGCCGCCGACGACCACCATCAAACGCGCATCAAGCGGCACGCCATCAAGCATTGGTGAATTGTCGGCAGCTGATGCTTCGTCAAGGCGGACATCATCATTGATCGTCGTGTGCCGGATCGGTTCAAGATCAAAAACACCGGAAATCGGCACAATGGCCTCAAACGGCATCGCATCGCCAAGCGTTTCGGCCCAATCATGAGTGGCAAGGCGGGCGACGATCTGACCACCCGCCGAATGGCCCGAAATCGAAATCCGGTCTCGGTCGCCGTTAAATTCTTCGATATGCTGATAGATATAGGCAATCGCGCGCACGGCTTCTTCGGTGATGTCGGCCACGGTTACATCCGGGCACAGGTCATAATTCGGGCAGATGACCGTAAACCCGGCCGCCACCAGATCACGCGCGACAAAGGCATAATCCTTCTTGTCCTGACTGCGCCAATAACCACCATGGAAAAACACATGCACCGGTGCGCCGGGATCGGATGCCATGAAGATATCCATGGTTTCCTTGGGCCCGTCGCCATAGCGCACATCAATCTTGCCGCCAAGCTGGGCACGGGTTTCGTCGGACAGCTTCACGAACCGTTCAAAATGGGTCATGAAGTCCGGCACGGTTTCGCGCGGATTATATTGCCATTCAAGCTCTGCTGCTGTGAAACCGCCCCAAGCCATCGGAACCTCATTATTTTCGGTGAAAACGATCTCGCCCGGTTCAATCTTTCTTTAATTTCGGATTGTTTGCAAACACTTCGCAAAATAGATGGTGCTTTTAACCGAACTCACCAACGCGTACCGATCGCTGCCGCATAAAAAAGAGCCATGACCGGGCGTTAAACCCAATCATGGCCCCAATCCTTGACCAGTCTTTCGCAGGGAGACTTTTAACGGCTCGAATGTGTGGCTTTTGAACCGCTTGCGACTGGCACAAGGTAAACTTTCTAACCGGCCTTCTTTTCGAACGGATCTTCGACAATCGGCCACAGGGCGCGGGTCAAATGGCGATATCCGTTCGTTTTCGGGTCGGACGGGTATGGTCCGTGCACATCGACATAAATGATCTCGCCCGCGATCTTGGCAAACGAGTCATAAAAATGGTTCGTCGATTTGATGAACAGGTATTTCTTCGATACCGGGTCGATACCCATGTTGGAAAACAGGCTGGGATCAAAGCTTTGCGACCGGTTGGTATTGAGGATCACCTCCCCCCCGTCGGGCAGGATGATCACGGCGCAATCACCAAGCGGAACGATGCTTTCACCGAAATACTGCCAGGCATCGCGTTTCAAGGTTTTGACCCGGACCTCGGCATCAATCGGTGCACCGGCATGCGCACCGGTTTTCCCGCCAAAACGCAGGGGTAAAACCGCACCTTCGCCCGCCGAAAAACAGGTCCGTACGGCCATCGGATCCCAAAGGGTGCCAAAGGCATAATCGTTAAGCCCGCGTTCGATCACGGCACGCAGCAAAATGGTGCTATCGCCCGGAACACCACCGCCCGGATTATCCCAGACATCGGTCAGGACAATCGGTTTGGCATCGGATGCCAGCGCCTGATCAAGCGCATCTTCGGGTTTGGCAAAATCAGGCCGGGTGGCCCCACGGAAACCAAACAACTCAACCCCCAGGTTTCGTGCTATCTGCCTGGCTTCCGCAGGGTTATCGTTGGTGGTGACAATCACCTTGGCCCCAAGGTCGGGCACGTCACCGGCCATAAATCCGTGAATGAAAGATACTGACAGGATATTGCCTGTTCCTTCCATTGCCTTTGCCCGGTCAATGAACGATCGCATCGGTTCGCGCGAGGTCGGCAGGACCTCGATCATATGGCAGTCAAAAACTTCCTTGGTCGGTTTGATTTCGCCGCGCAATGTGCGCAATACAAGATCAACAACAGCCCGCCCGGTTTCAACAAAATCGGTATGCGGGAATTCCTTGAAGGCGACAATAATGTCAGCGTTATCAATGCGTTTCGCAGTCAAATGACTGTGCGGATCGAAGCTTGTGCCGATCACGACATCAGGGCCGACAAGCGCACGAATGCGCGCAATCAGATCACCTTCGCAATCAAGGTAATCCTGGGCCACCATCGCCCCATGCAGACCAAGGATCACGCCATCGACCGGCATGGCCGCACGCAATTGGCCAAGCACCTCGTCGCGCAACTGTTCATAAGTTTGACGGTTGACCAACCCGCCCGGTTCGGCCCAGGTGGCGGTGCCTTCAACCAGATCCCAGCCTTCCTTGGCGGCACGCAGGCGGCCTTCGGTAAAGACGGCACTGCACAGTGTCGGGGTGACCGGATGCTGGCCCGGCGGGGCATAAAAGCTTTCCTGAAAATCGGAAAAATCAGTGCGCAAAGGTGAAAATGTATTGGTCTCGGTTGCAATCGAGGCGCAAAAAATCCGCATGGCCCGTGCCTTTGTTATTGGTCTTTTGATATCAGCTAAAGAATTCCGAAGGGGCGAGAACCCCGCCCCTTCGGCAATTGGAATGGGTTATTCCATGTAGCGGTTGGCGTTGGCCTTCTCGACTTCTTCCTTGAACAGGTTCAGAAGTTTGACGCCTTCATCGCCAAGGCTTTCCTGAACGTGTTTGACCACGACCGGCTGGGTTGCCTCTTTGAACTTTTCACGGTCTTCAGCCGACAGCGCGGTGATTTCCATTTTGTCCTTTAGACCGGCAAGACCACGATCAGATGCCTCGATCACACGCGAAACACCACGGCTTGCAACGACGCAAGACTGTGCAGCGTAACGGATGATTTTCTGCTGATCGGCGGTCAGGTCATCCCAGAATGCCTTCGACAGCATCATGGTGTAAGGCGAGAACAGGTGGTTGGTCAGGGTCAAATACCCCTGAACTTCGTTGAACTTGGCAAAGGTCACGGTCGGAACCGGGTTCATCTGGCCATCGATCACACCGGTCTGAAGACCGGCGTAAACTTCGCCCCAGGCCATCGGATATGCTTCAGCACCAAGGGCCTGCATGATTTTCTGATGGGATGGCAGCGACATGGTACGAATGCGGATACCCTTGAAATCTTCAAGCGTTGCAATCGAATGCTGCGAGTTGGTCACAGCAAAGAACCCGCCAGTATCCGGGAAGCCAAGAACCTTCACATCACCAAGCGTATCCTCGATATCGCTTGCAAGGGTCTCGCCAAACGGACCATCAAACACATCATAGGTCGATGCGTTGCTATCAAACGCAAAGGCAAGGTTCAGAACGTCGATGCGCGGATAGTAAGATGCCAGCGCACCGGTCGAGGTCAGCGTACCCTGGATCAGGCCATCACGGACCATCTGAACATGTTCGGCAGCCGAACCAAGCTGGTTTGACGGATAAACTTCGACTTCGATTTCACCGTTGGTGTCGGCTTCGACGATGTTGGCGAAAACAGCCGTGCAGGCATGTGCCGGGTTTTCAAACGGATCGGTCTTGTTGTCGTGCGCGAATTTAAGAACCTTCGGCTCGGCGAATGCCATCGAGGTGCTGCCCATCAGCATCGCGGTTGCAAGGGCGGCTGCGCCCAAACGCTTTACGGTTTTCATTTCTACCTCTCCTTGATTTAACGACTTTATGTGTCCGGCGTTATTGTGGTGTGCGCCCCGGCCCGGACCTGACCGGGGCTATATTCATCCCGATGACCTAGCGGAAACCCAGCAATCGCGGTATCACGAGGGCAAGGTCCGACCAGAAGGCAAACAGGAACAGCACGCCCAGTTCGGCCAAAAGGAACGGCCAAAGTTGTGCGGCAATCTTTTCAAGCTTTTCACCAGTGACGGATGACAGAACAAACAGACAGGCCCCGACAGGCGGCGTCATCAGCGAGATGTTAAGCGCCAGGATAAAGATGATCCCAGCATGGATCGGGTCCATGCCGATCTGAACGGTCAGCGGCACCAGAACCGGGGCCAGAATGATCAGGATGGCGTTGATATCCATCACCATGCCGATCATCAAAAGCAGACCGACAATCATGAAAATCACGATGTAGGGATTTTCTGAAACACCCAGAACCATGCTGGCGACTTCTTGCGGGATGCGGTTGAAGCTCAGCCACCAGCCAAGGATCGATGCAAAGGCAATGATGACAAAGATCACCCCGGTCACACGTGCCGTGCGCACCAGCATCCTGAAGAAATCAGCAAAACTGAGCGCGCGGTAAACAAACACACCAATGAACAGGGCATAGGCCACGGCAACCGAAGCGGCTTCTGTCGGGGTGACGATCCCGCCAAGGATACCGCCCAGAATGATCAATGGCATGATCAGTGCGGTGATCGATGATTTGAAAATCTTCCAGACTTCCAGAAGCGACGCACGGCGTTCATTCTTTGGCAGGTTCTTGGACCGTGCGGTGACCGCAATCACCGTCATGCAGATCAGACAGATCATAAGTCCCGGCAGGATACCGGCGGCAAACAGACCACCGATCGAGACGCCCATCAGTGATCCATAGACAACCATCAAACCCGATGGCGGAATGGTCGGGCCAATGATCGATCCGGCGGCAGTCACCGCGCAGGCATAATCGCGGCGATATCCGCGTTCGACCATGGCAGGTACCAACGTCTTGCCAAAGGCCGCGGCATCAGCCGTTGCCGCCCCGGTCAAACCGGCAAAGAAAACAGATGCCAGCATGTTGGTATGCGCCAACCCGCCCCGCATATGTCCGACGAGTGCCTGGGCGAATTTCACCAACCGGCTGGTAATGCCGATATGGTTCATAATTTCGCCGGCCAGAATAAAGAACGGCATGGCAAGGAACGGGAAGACATTCAGCCCGTTAAAGACCTTGCTTGGACCCTGGGACAAAAACATCCCCCCGCCCATGTCAAACAGGCCAACAACGCCTGCGACACCCAGGGCAAAGCCAATCGGCATGCCCAGAACCATCAGAACGACAAAGATAATGGCGACGATCATTCTGCGCCCTCCGCAAGATCAACCGGGACAAAACGGCCCTGATCACGCAAGGCAACGAGGAGGAGCTGAATGGCGGCAAGCAATGCCGAAACCGGCACGGCCGCATAAGGCAGTGCCAGTGACATGCCGAAAATCATTGCCTGACGGCGCATACCGCCTTGGGCGAAATCAAATCCATAGATCGCAAGGTAAAGGAAGGCTGCCAACGCAATCAGATCCACCAGAAACAGGATTGTGCGCTGGATCGGCATCGGCAGGCTTAGAACAAACATGCCAATCCCGATATGTTCGCGCCGCGCAATCCCGGCCGAGATCGCCAGAAGTGCCGCCCAGATCATCAGATAGCGCGCCAGTTCTTCCGGCCATGGCAGTTGCCAATGAAATAAGTATCGGTCAACGACACCCAGCCAGACGTCCAGAACAAGAACAAGCATCAGAACCGCTATGATGCGTTCAACCACCCAATTCAGGCACCGGCTTGCGGTTGCGGCTGTGGTTTCAATACGGCGTAAAGCCATCTCCGCCAAACTCTCCACTGATCAAATGTTATGTAATTTTTCTACATACTGAGGTCCATTTTGTAGTTTGTCTACATTATTTATCTCCAAATCTTCACATTTTTGCTCTTAAACTGACTTTTAAACTGCTATAAGTAGCTTAACTACATTATAGGATTTCGCAGTGCCCCTGTTTCGTCCAGACTTTCAAGCAGGAAATTCGCCAATTGGATCAAGGATTAAGACGTCCAAGATCCCGACAAACCAAAGCCCGAAACAGCAACTTCGCCGTCTCGTGCATTGAATAACTACATGGTCGATTTCGACCGGGTTAATGTCGGGCAAAACGAGGATATTTGATGTGAGAAAACACGCATGCGGGGTACTGAGATGACGCTTAAATTGAAATTGTGGCTATCGCCTGCAAACGGAAATAATGTTAGTTCCCAATAATGTGTCGGTTTTGACACACCAAACCAGATAGACGGATCAGGTCGATTCCATGCAACAAACCGCCGACATCATCAGCCTGCTGCGCAGCCAGTCCGGCAAATTTCCGAACCGCGAACAACTGGTCGCGGACTATGTCAGCGCACATCTGGAAGATGTCACAACCATCGCCCTGTCCGATCTGGCGAAAAATGTCGGGGTCAGCGAACCCACCGTCATTCGGTTTTGCCGCACATTGGGGTGCGACGGGTTCCGCGATTTTAAAATCCGATTGGCGCAAAACCTTGCCGTCAGCATTCAGTATCTGACATCCGAAGACATTTCAGACGACACAACCGCCGCAGATGTTCTGTCAAACCATGTGCTGGGTGTGATCATTGATAACCTGCGCCTGCTGCGCGATCAGTTATCGTCTGATCAAATTGATCAGGCTGCCGACATTCTGGTCAAGGCACGTCAGGTGGCGTTTTTCGGGGTTGGGGGTGGATCGACCACTGTGGCGTTTGATGCCGCAAACCGCTTTTTCCGACTGGGAATACCGGCGCAATCGCAAAGTGACGGCTATTTGCAGCGGATGCTGGCCTCGACCTTCGGCGCAGAGGACGTAATATTCGCGATTTCCACAAGCGGTCGCCCGACGGAAATCATCCATTCCGCTGCCATTGCGCGCCAATATGGTGCCAAGGTCATCTCATTGACCAACCCTGACAGTCCGCTTGCCGCTGAAAGTGACTTGGTAATATCAATCAATATGCCGGAAAACCCCGACATCTATAAACCAACCGCCACACGCCATGCGTTTCTGGCAACGATTGATGTCATCGCGACGGCCGTGGCAAGACGCATGCCCGATCAGGCCAAGGAAAAGCTGCGACGCATTCGTTCGTCGCTGCTGACGGTTAATCCCCCAACCGGGCACCAACCCATCGGTGACTAAGCTAAGGTTTGTGCGGTCTTAGTAATCAAGCCTGAACTGAACGCCAGCCTTGCTATCGATTTCGGTGCTTTCGCTGGTCACACTGATATTTGGTGTGACTTCAATCTCGACTTCGACCCCGCTTGACCCCGGCGTTGAACCGGCCTTGGTGCCGACATAGACCCCCTCTGTCAGGTATTTGCCAACCTTGACCTCCGGCCCGTCTTCGCCGCCACCAACGCGCAGGACATCTGCACCGATAAAGCGTCGGATGCTGCCAACCACATCAAGGCCACTACCACCGCCAGAAAGTTCGTTCAGGGCACTTGCCAGTTGCACGGCCTCGACTGCCGACAGGCTGCCTTGGGATTTGCCAAACAGGACTTGAGACAGGATTTCGTCTTCCGGCAAGGACGGATTGGACGACAACACCAGTTCCGGATCGCTTGACGGCCCCTGGAAGCCTGCGGTCACGACCAGATCTTCGGTGGTATAGACCCCTTCGATATCAAGCATCGGATCAGGGGGCGACGCACCGGCAAAGGTAATCTGAGAATCCCGGATCACAAATGTTTTGCCAATGACATCAAGCTGCCCGCGCAGGGCCGATAGCTGCCCGGTGATGCGTGGATCATCGGTGGTGCCGGAAATTTCAAGGCGGCCACCCCACTCGGAATCAAGTCCCTTGCCGCGCACAAACAGGCGCCCCGGGATATCAACGGTCACGTCAAGATTACCGGTAAAGGCATCATCAGCTTCCTTTGTATCCTCGGCCTTTTCGACCTGCGCGGCGTCCGGCAGATTTTCAATCTCGATGGTCGGAACCGATTCCGGCAAGGCCAGGGTCAGATCGACCTCCCCGCGCTGGACCGACACCGTACTTTGGATATCGGCCTCCGACTGGGATCCGGTCACGCTGGCTTTTACATCCGCCCAGAATTGCAGTTCATCCTTACGCGATACGGCAACATTGCGCAGATCAGCCGAAACGTCATAGCGCATCTCGCCACCGTCTAGCAGATCAAGATCAACCGACGCATCAACAGTGCCTTTGCCGCCATCCGTGGCCGTAATGGACGGAATGGAAAGACCGGCCTGATCAAAGGTGCCCTCAAGCGTTATCTGATCAAGGAGTGTGCCGTACTCAAGGTTTTCATATCGTCCATTGGCAAGCGCGACATCCCCGTTCCAGCGGATGTCATCAAGCGTTCCAGCGACATCAAGCGCAAGTTTGATCTTGCCCGACATCTGATGATCGGGTGCCGGGACATAAGGCCAGAATTCGGCAATTTGACCATTCACACGCACGCGGGCAGAAACCGGCGCAGCAAGATCCGGGCTGAATTCCTGTTCAAGCACAGAAATCGCAAGCGGAACATTACCTTCGGCTGTCAGTGCTTCGACATCGCCATTACCAAGCGACGCCTGCCCGGCAAGTTTTCCATCCTCAAGCGTGATATCAAGCCGCATTTCAAAGGGCTTCAGCCCCGCGACTGCCTTTGACGTGATGCCGGAAATGCGGCCATTGACCTGTGCACTTGGCAAGTTCCCACGTGTTTCACGCAATGACGCATCAAGATTTGCGGTGCCGCTCAGCCCGTCAAAGCCGGAAATACGCCCCCACGGACCAAGATCAAAATCATTAAGGTGCAGCTCACCCGAAATCGATTTTTGCCCGGCTTCCTGATCAAGGCTTGCGACAAGATGGCCGGTGCCAACGGTCAGGTCGGCGTCGAGTTGTTGCCGCCCGTTTTCACGCAAAACAAGTTCCAGTGGTTTTCGAAGCTCAATCGTCTGATCGCCAATGATCGCTTCAAGCCGATTGGACGTCACAGCGATATCATTGCCAAGCGACAGATCAGCAGCCAGGTCGGTCGAAATCGGTACATTGCCCTGATAAAGACCCGAACTGGTCAGCGTGATGGCAAGGGCATCCATGCCACCGTCAAGATCAAGGGCAAGCTCGTTAACGGCAATTGATCCGGCAATAATGTCACGGCCATCCAGCTCCGCTGAAATTTCAGGTACGTCAAACGCATTGCCAATCGTCGCGGTCAGTTCGACATCCTCAATCATTGTCGGATTGGTGCCATCTGTGCTTGCCATCCGCAGGCCCTTGGCCGATGCGTTTGCCGTAATGCTTTGGCGTTGTCCATCCGGACGAAGGGCTATATCGGCCGTCACGGTACCGTTCACCAGACTGACGCCAAACTGATCGAGAAATTCGGCATCGAGATTTGACAGCGTAACATCACCGCGCATTGGAATGCTGTAGTCGGGCAAGGCGATATTGCCACTCAACGCGACATGTTCGCCTTTAAGCGATATCTGCTCAACACGGAGCGCATCTTCGGGCAGGACAAGATTTGCAGCCACTTCGTAAGGACGGTTGGCAAAGGTGAAGTTGCCCTTATTGGCAAGCGACAAAACAGCCTGATCTGACCACGTCATGCGGCTTTTCAGTACGATATCGGAGAATTCCTGACCCGAAACAGCAAGGCTTGGAACACTCAATTCAAACGTCCCCGGGGGTGCCGCCAAGTCACCTTCGAGATTGGCTGTCAGCTTTGCCGGGGCCATTTCAATGCCGAGATCCGGCGGCACGGCACCAGATGCAATATCAAGCGTGCTTTCAAGCGACAGTTTTTCGAATGCCTCTGTAATGCGAAGCATCAGCGGACCGTCGATCATTGCGGTATCAAGTGCGCTGACATCAACGCTGAGATCAAGATCGGGTGCAAGTGTCACATCGCCGGTAATCCGCGGCTCGGAGCCGACGATACGATCAAGATCGGCAATCCCGAAACCGGCCTGACTGGCTGAAACCTCGATCCCGGTTTCCAGACCACTGGCCTCCGACCAGGTCAGGCCGGGCAAGGCAACTTGCCCCTGCCCGCGCAGATCAAGCCCCGAAATCGGGGCAAAAATCGCGAGATCGCGGACATCGGCCACGATGTTCGATGTCGTGACGACCAGATCTTCGTTGACGTCCGCCTGCCCGCGCAGGGTCATATCAGGCGTGTTCGATGCCAGATTGCGGATCGAAATATCGGCAAAGTCCGGCGACATCCGCGCATCAAATGACAGGTCCTGCGCCGCCCCCAGAAACGCGCCGAGATCCGGGTCATCCCAATCCGTGCCGGTCGCAGAAAATGCGACGGTTGCGTCAAGTGGCTCATCCGCGTCATCGGGGGCCGCCATATCGGCCTGCAAGGCGATGTCGCCGATACGCGACACAGGCGTTTTCACATCGCGACCATTTACCCGCAGTGACACACCGGGCATCGAAAGATTGCCATTGGCCTGAACGGAAAGCCCAAGTTCCGCCCATGAAACCGCACCGTCAATAAGTGCCGACATTGCAGGATCAATATCGGCCGTTAAATCGGCCGCAATCAGGCTGTCTTCAAGGTCAATTTGCGTTGTGCCAGACAGCGCCAGCACATCTGCCATCGCAATCGAAATGCGATCAAACGAAAGGATTTGTTCTGATTGATCAAATGCCCCGCCAATGCCCAGCGCGACTTCTTTATCCATGCTTGCAGGCAATTGTTCGCTTATGCGTTCCTGCGGTGACAGCGCACCGTCGAGGGTAAATGCCACAACATCCGACGACAGTTGAACGCCAATGTCGCTTGCAAGTGACGCATACCCCGCCGCCGACAGATCAATCGTGCCTTTCCAGTCATTGGCCGGACCATCGCCATTAAGCGCAATCTTGATATCGGTTGCGCTGGCCGGATCAACGCCAGCCAGGGTCATGACAAGCCCTTCGCGCCCCAAGGCGCCATCAATCTCGGCTGCAAGCTGTTGCCCGGGGCCGTCAAAATCCAGATCAAGTTTTATCCGGTCGGTACCGCCATCACGTGGCTGCAAATCCAGAAAGGCTGTCGCAGACAGGTTTGTGCCAACCTTTGCCCGCCCGTTCAGGGTATAGAGGAAACTGTTACCGGTGAGTTGATCAACAATGGCAATTTCGCCAAGCTCAAGCGCGTCAAGCGAAACCGCCAGCGGCATGGCAAAGCCACCGCCGTCTTCGTCCTCTTCCTCGACCGTTTCCGGTGCGGTGCCGTCGGGCAAAATGACATTGGTCGTTGCCAGACTGATCTGATTGATTTGCAACCGACCAGCCAAAAGTGCGGTCGGCGACCAGTCAAATTCGATATCATTGATATCAAGATGCAACCCATCTGTGGCGCGATCCATGGTCACCTGATCAAGGGTCAATTTAGTCCACAAACTGCCTTCGACCCGGCCAAGCGCAAATTCGCTATCGGTTGCGGCGGAGACGGCCTCGTTGATCATCGGGGTTGCCATCCGCAATACCGGACCGGTCCCGGCAACGGCAATCAGGCCAACAAGTCCAACCACAGCCCCGCCCAGACCATAGGCACCATAGCGCAGCCACTTTATCGAAGAACGGCGCGATGCGGAACGTTTGGGATTATTCGGTGGTGACGTGTCAGACCCGGTCAAAATGCCTGCCCCAGACTGATATAGAATTGAAAATCGTCATCAACGTTGTCGCGTTTATCAAGTGGAACTGCGACATCAAAACGCAGCGGCCCGACAGCGGTGTAATAACGGAAACCAAGACCGGCAGCCCATAGAAGACTGATGTCTTCGGGTTCGGATCTGGCATAAACGTTACCACCTTCGATGAATGGCACGATGCCAAAGCTTTCGGTCACACGGGCGCGGAATTCGGCACCGACTTCCAGTACGGAACGCCCGCCCAGCGGATCATTATCGGCGTCAAGAGGGCCGACTTTCTGGTATTCGTAGCCCCGGATGGAGCCACCACCACCGGAATAATAGCGTTTGTTTGACGGCAGATTGCCGCGATCCTCGCCGATAATGGTACCGGTGCGTGCACGGGTCGCCAGAACATAGTCGCCCTCATCGTCAATCGATAGGTATTGCGACCCGACGACCGATACGGTGGTGAAACCGGTATCCTTGTCGGTCAGGCCCATATAGGGCGATACGTTGATTTCAAAACGGTTCCCCCGGCTCGGATCAAGGGGATTGTCGGTGTTGTCATGGCGCAAGATGCCCCGCAAACCGGCAAGATAGAATTCCTCGTTCGGGGAGTCTGAACCGGTCAGGTCGGAATATTCAGCGGTTACACCAAATGTCGTTGTCCAGTTTTCCCAAAGTGGACGTTCGATACCGGCAAAGCTATCAAGCGTTGAGCCCGTATAGGCGTCAGTATCGTTGTTCTTGGCGTTGGCCTCAGCCACAAAGGATTGACGCCGTTCCAGAAACTGCGGCTTTTTGAATTCTGCCGACAGACCTTGTTCAAGGCTTGAAACATCAATCCCCAGCCGCAGGCGTTCACCCGCACCAAACAGATTGCGATGTTCCCAGAACGCGTTGGCTCCCGGGCCGTCGGCGGTCGAAAAATTCACCCCTCCGCCGATCGAACGCATTTTGCGTTCAACCACTTCGATCTCAACCGGGATTTCGCCATTGTCGTTTACCGGACCGGCAACCTTGACAATCACACTGTCAAACAGGTTGGTTTGCGCCAGATCGCGGCGCGTGGTGCGCACCTGATCGGGATGATATTGCTCGCCCGACCGCCAGCTGCGGTATCCTGCGATAAAGTCCGCATCGACGTCCTCGGCCCCATTGACGGTAATCTTGCCAAAATCGGCCTGCGGCCCGGTTTCAAAGGCATAATTGATCGTAATGGTTTTTTGCGCGGTGTCGGCCAATACGGTTCGCTTGCCAGCCTCGACAAGCGGGTAACCCTGTTCGCGCAGGATATCGACACTGTATTGTTCGCCCAGAATGATCGGCTCCGCGGTTGCGCGCTGCCCGATTTCAAGGCGGGTCTTTTCAAGTTCCTTATCCGTCGCATGGCGTTCCACCACGCGATCGGGGTATGTGATCAC
Source organism: Thalassospira profundimaris WP0211 (assembly GCF_000300275.1). Taxonomy (GTDB): domain Bacteria; phylum Pseudomonadota; class Alphaproteobacteria; order Rhodospirillales; family Thalassospiraceae; genus Thalassospira; species Thalassospira profundimaris. The sequence continues at coordinate 84,934 of NZ_AMRN01000011.1, forward strand.
AAGGTTCACCGCCGAAATCAGATAAGGCGTTCCGACATCGATATTATAGGTCAGAACCAGTGGTGTCGGCTGTTCGGATGTTGATGCCAATGCATCATCCCCGGACTGGCCATCCGCCGGGTCTTGTTCAGAACCAGCATCAGGTGCGTCTTGGGCTGGCGCGCTCGATATATCTGCGGCGGCCTTTTCATTAATTTCAAAGGTGATCTGCCCGTCATAAAACCCCTTGGATCGCAGCACAGCCTGAAACCGTTCGACGTCATCTTCTGCACGGCGTTGCAGGCCCGCGCGCGAAGCGGTCGGGCGCGACTGCAAACGGCGCGCCGTACTAACCCCATCCAACGCCGCAATCAGATTTTCTTCCTGGGGATCGATACCGGCAATTTCGACTTCATAGGGGATGGTTGTTTGCAGATCATTTTGCGCAATCTCGCTATCAGCACCGTCGCCAAAGCCAAGCACACCACTTAAGCCCTCGTCCGAGGTGCACGCCGAAAGCATCGACCCTGCCAGTAAAAGCGGAACGATTGCAAACCTGCGCCTGAGGATCGGAGATGTGTCTAGGATGCGTTTATTCAAACCATCTTGCCCTTGAAAGCTTTGCGGACGCAGTGCAACGTACGCCAACCTGTTTGCTTCTGATCTCTTGTTTATATAAGTGCAAACGATCAGGATGATTAAATGTTTCACAGCAGGCCCAATGAAAACACCTTATTTTCGTTAGGCTCAGGACCTATTAATTTGGTTCGAATGGTTAACCGAATTTGTGCGGATACGCGAAGCAAAACCGCAGGAAGATAAACATCTTTCAAGGTTTTACGACAAAGTAGCCCGTGCAAATTCGGTTAATCCGAAGGACAGAGGTTATATTTGCAAACTCCTGCGTCAAATCCCTTGGCCGGGATACCAACCCGACCTGCGGGCTTTTTCTTGGATTTCACAAATATAACCTCTGCCATTCCAATCAAATTAATAGGTCCTGAGCCTAGACCTGCTGGTCGAGTGTGACCTGTGCCATGATCCATGAAAAAAAGGCATGGCTATGAACAATAAATGCGCTTGCGACGAACGATCTTTGGGCGTACCGGAAGTTGAGCGCAACATATTTACCCTCATCGTAGGAGAGCTGCACAGTGACTTTGCCCCAGACCAATACTGTCATCATCCGTGCAGCCGTGCGCGACGACCTTGATGGTCTTTGCACCCTTGAAAGCGGCAATTTCGAAAGCGATCTGATTTCACGTGCCTCCTTCTCGCGGTTCCTGCGTCAGGCCAGCGCGCGCCTTCTTGTCGCCGATGCTGGTGATGCCGATCATCCTGAAATTGTCGGGTATGGTTTGCTGTTGCTGCGCACCAATACGGTTACAGCGCGGATTTACTCGCTGGCGATTGCCAAAGACTGGCGCGGCAAGGGTTTGGGCACACAGCTTTTGGCTGGCCTTGAAAATCTGGCGATGGATGCGGGATGCACGCGCATGCGCCTTGAAGTGCGTGTCACCAACGAAACCGCGCGCAATCTTTATGAACGCCATGGCTATGTCCGGATTGCTGATCTTCCGGAATATTACGAGGATGGCGGTGATGGCATCCGCCTTGAACATGCGCTTTATGAGGGCGAAAGCGCTGTCAGCCCGGCGGTTGCCACCGGTGCGCCGCTGATTTTGGTCGACCGTCTGTCGGATCAACGCTTTGCCGTATCGGGGGCACGCGTGATGCGGGTCCGCGATTATCTGGCACTTGATCACGGTGTGCGTAACCGGCGTGTGATCAACCTGTGCCAGTCCTATGAATATCTGTCGCGCGGTTATTATTGCAGCCTTCTTGCGGCCGCCCGGGCAGAGCGCGTCATTCCCGAGGCCGATGTTCTTTTGGATCTGAACTGGAAGCGGCTTCAGAAAACTGCACGCGCGGAACTCAGCCCGCAAATCATCGAAGCACTGGAAAAATCCGGCCAGACACCTGATCAGGCCCCGGACCATATCGATGTCTATTTCGGGCGGACCGCCAACAAGAAGTTTCGTCAGATTGGTGAACGCGCCTTTGATCAGTTCCGCTGCCCGATCCTGCGCCTGCATCTGAACAAGCAGGACCGCAGAATTTTGCGCGAAATCGAAGCCCCGTCGATCAGCCAGCTTGATGACGACAAACTTGTCGAGTTCGAGGCAGCACTCCGTGCCTATTTACGCGGGCGTGTGCGTAAACAGGGCAACGTCACCCCGCCGACCGCCCTTGTCGCGATCCTGCATGATCCGGATGAAGTCCTGCCGCCCTCGGACAAGGAGGCGCTGGCCAATTTCGTGCAGGCCACATCCGATCTGGGGGCCAAGGCCGAACTGATTACAGCCAAGGATTTCCATCATCTTTCGGAATTTGATGCCCTTTTGATCCGCGAAACCACCGCCCTTGATCACCATACCTATCGCTTTGCCAAGCGGGCGGTAAAGGAAGGCATTCCGGTGATTGATGATCCGGACTCGATGCTGCGCTGTACCAACAAGGTCTATTTGGCCGAATTGCTGCGCACACACCGTATCCCGGCACCCAAAAGTGCGATTTTCGATAAGCGCCGCATTCCCGACATCGCAAAGCAATTCAGCTTCCCGTCGGTTCTGAAGGTGCCCGATGGCTGCTTCTCGCGCGGAGTGCGCAAGGTGAAGTCACCAGAGCACCTGAATGAAGTCGCAACCGAGATGTTCAAGAACTCCGAACTTCTCGTCATCCAGGAATATGTCGAAACCACCTTTGACTGGCGGATTGGCGTTTTGGGTGGTGAAGCCATCTTTGCCAGCCGCTATTTCATGGCACCGGGCCACTGGCAGATCGTCAAACACGAAGATGATGGTAAAAGCTATGAGGAAGGCGGGTTTGAAACCCTTGCGGTCGAAGATGCCCCTGCTGACATCGTTGCGACTGCCCTTGCCTCTGCACGTTTGATGGGCGATGGCCTTTATGGCGTGGACGTTAAGGAAACGCCACATGGCCCGATGGTGATCGAGGTGAATGACAACCCGAATATCGATGCCGGGGTTGAGGATGTGGTTCTGGGCATGGATTTGTATCGCCGGATCATTGCGCACTTGCTGGGCAAGATCGCACGCCCATAAAGGCCTCAGCAGCATTCCATAAAAGCAAAAGGCCGGGTTTTTACCCGGCCTTTTTGTCAATGAAGACGGCGGCTTGCAGTTTATCACGGCCATAACGCGCCATCAGATCAAACTCGTGACGCAGGATCGGCACAGACAGACAGTCGCTGCCGGTATAGGGTTCATGGTCTTCGCCAATATCGGGATCGCTGACATAGACAAACCGGACATCAAAGCCCGAAACCACCACCCAATGGGGGATTTTATCGCCATAAATGCGGTATTGGCTGATCAGGACCAGTGCCATTTTGCCCTGTTTGGTGCGTTCTTCGATCTCGGCAATGCCAAACGGGCCGGTCGTGACCGAAATACCGGCATCGAGTGCCTGACGGGCAAAGTCGTAATGGACCAGTTCGACCACTTCGCGGTTTTTCGGTTTGCGCACGGTATCAACGAATAGCGGCCCGTCCCGGCTGCTCAGCACTTCGACATCAAAGCCGCGCTTGTGCGCCGCCAACGCCAAACCCAGCGGGCCACAGCCGCCATGGCCAGATGTCATGAAAATCGTGGTGGCTTCGCGCCACAGCGCGATCTCAAGATTACGATCAAGTTCGATATCATCGTCCAGCGCATTCATCGCCATCATCAGGGCCGCCGGACCACAGGTAAATGGCAGGGTCTGGTGATAGAAATGGATGGGCGATGGCAAATGCATGGCATTGGGAACCAATACCTTTTCCATGCGTAGCGCATTGGAATGATCGGGATAATAGTCCGGATAAAGTGCAAATTCGCGATATCCGACTGCCTTGAAAAGCCGGATCGCATCCTTGTTTTTCTGGCTGACTTCAAGGCGCAGGATCGGTGTGCCAAAATCAAGGCTGAGTTCTTCGGCCCGTTCAATCAGGGCATGGCCAATCCCCTGCCCGCGCTGATCAGGTGACACCGCCATCGAATACAGGCGTGCGAGTGCGACGTTGCTGCGAAAAATCACCAGCGCGTAGCCAACAACAACGCCCCCGTCCTTGGTGGTTTCCGCCACAGTCAGACGCGCGGTTTCACTGCCGACGAAACGTTTGAAGGCACGCCGGGTCAGTCGGTCGACTTCAAAGGACCGGTTTTCAATCTCGCACAGGGCGTCGAGATCATCGCTCTTTGCCAGTCGAAATCTGATGTTGGAAAGTTGGTCTGCGTTTGACGTCATACCGGTGCCACTTGATAAAACCATGCCAGATACAGCATGCGCGGACATATCGTCATGAAACGCACAAAAGGAATAGTGCAATTTATGCGATGCTCACTGCGTTTTTTGCACAGCAACGCACCGCATAACGTGCAAATTCAAACGGCTTAGCCGCGTGCTGCAATCCGTGGTGCCAGCGGTGCCATATCATAGCCGGCCTCCGCCGCGGCCTTGACGATATCGCCAACCTGCATCTGCCCGGCATTGGCCAACGACCACAGGATGGTGCAGCGTGTACCACTGCGGCAATAGGCAAAGATGGGCTTTTCGGCGGCGGCCAAATTGGCTGCAAAGGCATCCGCATCCGCGTCCGACACATTGCCACTTGCAACAGGCTGGAAGATCGCCTTCATACCGGCAGCCTCGGCCTTGGCGGCGACTTCGGAAAATGACGGCTGCCCGGGATCTTCGCCATCCGGGCGGTTGCAAATGATGGTTTTGAAACCGGCCGCAGCGATTTCGTCAATCGCAGCAAGCGGCATTTGCGGGGATACAGTCAGTTCATCACTCAGGCGTTTCATTTTTATATTCCGTTCGTCGTTGCTGGTCGCCGTGCCCACGTGTGGGCATCAACAGCACGTCTATCCAACATACCGCAGAGATCTACGGACGCCAGCATAACGTTCAAACAACAACAGATCGAACGGAATATTCCGGTTTCAAACGCCGTTTATTACCTTATTTGGAAAGCGGACAGGTCCGCAGGCCAAACAACATGTAAAGCGGGCAGAAACGCAGTGCCGCAGTCGCCAACATGACAACACCGGCAGCAATCATCACCCAGCCATAAATGCCAAACGCCATGCCACCACCTTCGGGCGCGGCCGAAACAAACGGAATGGCCAGCAAGACAACACCGGCAATCGCACGGACAACACGGTCCAGGGTTCCAACATTCGCCATAACTTCCTCCTTGGGAAAAGCTCTGATGGAATGATTTATAACATTATAATCCAATCGATTACTTTGATACTTATCAATCGTCTGCATGCAGATCGGTACTTTGGCGGATGCCCTATTTCGTGGCTTGCCCAATGGTTGCGAGCATGCCAAAAGTTCAAAATCCAAATGATATCAAGCTCCTCAGGAAACGCGCAGATATGAGCAACACCGCAAAAGCCGTTCCGGATTTTCCGTCATGGCGTCAAACCAATCCGAATGGTGTGTTTTCAGATTGGCTGAAGGCAGCCTGTGCGGATCAATGGCGTGCGGTAACCCACCATGTCTTTACCGATGCCTGGGGTGATGCCGCGCTTCCCAAGGCCAATCTTGAAAATTATCTTATTCAGGATCACCGGTTTATTGATCGGTTTGTTGCCCTGCTGGCCGCAGCCGTATCGCGTGCACCAAGCCTGAAGGATCGCATTCCGGGGTGTCAGTTCCTTGCCCTGGTCACGGGCGAAGAAAACACCTATTTCGAACGATCCTTTGCCGCCCTTGGCGTATCCGATGATGCACGTGAAAACATGCCGGACTGGCCAGCAACAGCAGCGTTCAAGCAGCTTATGAAAGACGCCACGGACAGCAACAGTTACGCCAATATGCTGGCCGTTCTGGCCGTTGCCGAGGGCACCTATCTTGGCTGGGCGGATCGGGTCAACAAGGCCATCGCCAAACGCCCCGATGATTTCTGGTACGCCGAATGGATTGATCTGCATATCGGGGTGTATTTTGAAAGTGTGGTTGCCTATCTGAATAGCCAACTGGATCAGGTTGGACCTTCACTGTCAGATGAAGACCGCGCCGAATGCCTGTCCTATTTCAAACGTGCAACCGATCTTGAATGTCAGTTCTTTGATACGGCATGGGGACCACAAGAATGATCACAATTCGTCCGTTTGCGGACAGTGATGCCAAGGCCCTGGTCGAGATTTACCGCCACTCCGTTACGGAAATCGGCCCCAATGCCTATAATCCCGAACAGGTTGCCGTGTGGGCAAAGCTTCTGCCGACGCCGGAACGGTTTATCGAAATCATGACAGATGGACGGTTCAGTCTGGTCGCGGTTGATAACAATGATCAGGTTGTCGCATTTGGCGATGTCGAGGCAGATGGCCATATCGGGTTTCTGTATGCCCTGCCCGATTTTGCGGGCAAAGGCATTGTGACAAAGCTGTACGACGCACTTGAAGCGCACGCGCGCAAACAGGATATCGGCAAGCTTTATTCCGAGGCGAGTGAATTTGCCAAATCCTTCCTGCTTAAACAGGGCTTTAGCGTTGTGGAGCGTCGCGATTTTGAAGTGGCCGGCGTACCCATCCACAATTACGCGGTTGAAAAGCGCCTGCGGGCGCCGCGCTGAACCAAATCACCGCATCAAACACAAAAAAGGCTGCCATCCGGCAGCCTTTTTCCTAGTCGCGCAAGCCACGCTTGGCGGCCCCCAAAACACGATCGATAAACACATCCGACTGCCCGATATAGTTTGCCGGGTTACGGATATGTGCCCAATCCACCGGGGCGTCAGTCAGTTTTGGCAATTCATCAAACAGGTTCGATGCGTTTTCTGCCGACTTGGCGATGGCATCTTTGACCAGTTTTTCCGCGGCATCGCGGCCAAGGTGATCGGCCAGCGCAAATGTTGCGGCCTCTGCCAACATCGCCCCGCGTGACAGTTCAAGGTTTTCGGCCATGCGGTCTGCATTGATTTTAAGATCCGGCACCATATCAACCGCCTGCGCAAGTGCCGCACCGGTTGCGGTAATGATCTGTGGTAGCGTCAACCATTCCAGAAGCCAGCTTGCCCCGCTTCGTTCATGATCGTGCAGCTGCGCCTGGGCAAAGGTACCCAGCAGCCCGGCATTGAAACGTGCCAGTGTCACCAGCATTTCCGCCTGCACCGGATTGGATTTGTGCGGCATGGTCGATGACCCGCCGCCCTTGCCCGGTTGAACCTCGGCAATTTCGGACTGGGCCAGCAGAACCAAGTCCTGCCCCATCTTGCCAAGTGCGCCGGTTAACGCTGTTAACTGGCTTGCGAAATCAACAAGAACGTCACGCTGCGCATGCCAGGGCATATCGGCAAGCGGAAGATCAAGTTCTTCGGAAAGATTGCTTTCGACGTCTGCGGCCTTCACCCCGATCGAGGCCAATGTACCTGCAGCCCCGCCAAACGAAATCCGCAACAAATCTGATGACAGGCTGTCAATCCGGTGATCAATCCGCACAAGCGGTGCGAGCCATCCGGCAGCCTTAAGACCAAAGGTGGTGGGTACAGCCTGTTGGGATCGCGTCCGCCCAATCATTACCGTTGTGCGATGGGTGTCGGCATGGGCCGACAGCGCCTTGGCCAGTTTACGAATGCGGCGACGGATAATCGCAACCGCATCACGCAGCTGCAGGACAAGTGCGCTATCAACCACATCCTGGCTGGTGGCGCCAAAATGGACATAGCGCGCATCTTCACCGCCAATTTCCGCCTTGAGCGCCTTAACAAGGGCCGGTACAGGCACACCGGCACTGGCCGTTCCTGATGCAAGGCTTGCCGGATCGGGCGTAAAATCACGGCAGACTTCGGCAATGCGGGTGGCACTTTTTTCGGGGATCACACCTGCGCGCGCCTCGGCCGCGGCAAGGGCCGATTCAAAAAGCAGCATGGATGCAATCTGTGCCCGGTCATCAAACAGGGCCGCGATCTCCGGATCGGAAAACAGATTTCCAAGCAGGGCAGAGTCAAAGGGCGAAACGCTCATCAGGGTTCATCCACCGTTCAAACAGGTGTGAAATCAAGTCGATAGTGTCGCGCCAGCAACCATATTGGTCAATAACGCAAAAAGAAGCCCCTGCCCGTCAACCGGCACAGGGGCACCTTTTTCAAGATCAATCAGCCATCAGCCTTAAACAGCTTCAAGCGCAATCGCGATACCCTGACCGACACCAATGCACATGGTCGCCAGTGCACGCTTGCCACCAGAACGTTTCATCTGAAGCGCAGCCGTGCCCGTGATACGTGCACCCGACATACCCAACGGATGACCAAGGGCAATCGCACCACCATTCGGGTTCACACGCGCATCGTCATCGGCAATGCCAAGATCACGAAGCGTTGCAAGCCCCTGGGATGCAAAGGCTTCGTTGAGTTCGATCACGTCAAGCTGCTCTGTCGACCAGCCAAGACGTGCGAGAAGTTTTTTCGATGCCGGTGCCGGGCCAAAGCCCATGATGCGCGGTGCAACACCCGCAGTCGCACCACCAACCACCCGTGCAATCGGGGTCAGGCCGTATTTCTTGACCGCTGCCTCGGACGCGATGATCAAGGCCGCAGCCCCGTCATTGACACCCGATGCGTTGCCAGCCGTAACCGAGCCGCCTTCGCGGAAAGGGGTCGGCAATTTGGCAAGCTTTTCGGCCGTGGTGCCCGGACGCGGATGTTCATCCTTGTCCACGACAATGGCATCGCCTTTACGCTGCGGGATGGTGACCGGGGTAATTTCCTCGCCCAGATTACCATTTTCCTGTGCGGCGACCGCCTTGTCCTGCGACCGGGCGGCAAAGGTATCCTGATCTTCGCGGGAAATATTGAAGTCCTCGGCAACGTTTTCGCCGGTTTCGGGCATGGAATCCACGCCGTACTGTTTCTTCATCACCGGGTTTACGAACCGCCAGCCGATGGTGGTGTCATAAATTTCCGCATTGCGCGAAAATGCCGACGTCGCCTTTGGCATGACAAACGGCGCACGTGACATGCTTTCAACGCCACCAGCAATCATCAGATCGGCTTCGCCCGATTTGATCGCACGCGCGGCCATAATGATCGCATCCATGCCCGAACCGCACAGACGGTTGACCGTGGTTCCGGTCACTGTTTCCGGAAGCCCTGCCAGAAGCGAAGACATACGCGCAACGTTACGGTTATCTTCACCAGCCTGGTTGGCACAGCCAAAGATGACATCATCAACAGCGGCAAAATCCAGATCCGGATTACGGTCGATCAGCGCCTTGAGCGGAACAGCGCCAAGATCATCGGCGCGCACCTGCGACAGGCTGCCGCCAAAGCGGCCAATCGGGGTGCGGATATAATCGCAAATATATGCGTCAGCCATTTCTAAGATCCTTATTATTGCTCTTACTGCTGGTCCCCGTGGGCCTTGGCGGTACGAGCATGCAGTTCACGCAGAACCTGTAATTCTTTCTCGGACGGGATCGCAGTTTCGGCGACTTCGTCGGCAAACTCAACATCCCAACCGGTATTTTCGATGATTTCTTCACGGGTTACGCCCGGATGGATCGAGGTCACAACGAATTGCTTGCCCACCGGATGCGGTTCCATGATGCAAAGATCCGTGATCAGACGCGAAGGACCTTTGGTATCAACGCCATAAGATGCACGATCATTGCCACCCTTGCCGTGACCAAGCGATGTCACGAAATCGATCTTTTCAACAAAGCCACGTTTGCTTTGCTTCATCACCAAAAAGACTTCGCCACAGCTGGTCGCGATTTCCGGCGCACCGCCGCCGCCCGGCAGGCGGACTTTGGGGTTGTCGTAATCACCGATCACGGTGGTGTTGATGTTGCCATACTTGTCAAGCTGGGCCGCACCAAGGAAGCCAACCGAAATCTTGCCACCCTGAAGCCAGTAACGGAACATTTCCGGCACGGCGACGGTGTTCACAGCGGTTTCGCACAGCTCGCCATCACCAATCGACAGCGGCAGAACATCGGGTTTGGTCCCGATCGTGCCACTTTCATAAATAAGGGTAATGTCCGGCGCATGGGTCAGACGTGCCAAGTTGCACGCGGCCGACGGCATCCCGATGCCAACAAAGCACACATCGTCATTCTTAAGCGCGCGTGCGGCGGATACCGTCATCATTTCAGTCGGGGTATATTCAACCATGATTTTTCCTCCGCTTAGCCTTTGTTTGCTTCACGCTTGGCCGCGAAATCTTCGGGACCGCCATTAATGACATGCTCTTCGAGCCAGGCCTGGAACGTTTCGCGATCACGTGCAATCGGATCCCATGCCTTATAGAACGCGTTGTCGCGCTTATAATATCCTTGGGCGTAGGACGGATGCGCCCCACCCGGCACTTCAACAATAGCAGTCACCGCCCAGTTCGGCAGCATCACGGCATTGGGCGAAATATCGCCGAAATCATCAACAATCTCTTCGACAGTGATGATGGATTTCTTCGCGGCCAGAACGGCTTCTTTCTGAACACCGACAATGCCTTCAAACAGGACGTCGCCCTTTTTGTTGGCTTTCTGGGCATGCACCACGGTGACATCCGGGCGGATCGCCGGAACAGCGGCCAGGCTTTCGCCAGTGAACGGGCACTCGATGAATTTGATGTTCGGGTTTACGCGCGGCAGTTCCGCCCCGCGATAGCCCTTGAATACCGCACAAGGCAGGCCAGCAGCACCCGCGTCATAGGCATTGGCCATCGCCGCGTGGCTGTGTTCTTCAATCTCAAGCTTGGTCGGCCAGCTTTTTTCATAGGCATCGCGCAGACGGTGCAACGAGCCAACACCGGGGTTACCGCCCCAGGAAAAGATCAGTTTCTTGGCACAACCGGCCCCGATCAACTGATCATAGATCACATCAGGCGTCATGCGGACCAAGGTCAGGTTCTTGATGCCCTGACGGATAATCTCGTGCCCTGCGGCGTGCGGGATCAGATGGGTAAAGCCTTCCATCGAGATGGTGTCGCCATCCTTAACGCAGGATGCGACGGCCTCTTTAAGCGACATGAAACGTGCAACCACGGCAAAACTCCTGTGGCATCAATCCAAAACATTAGAAACGCGGGGCAATTGCCCCGGTAGTGCAGGAAATTAAGGTCGATGGCTGCGACCGCCGGCTTTCCCCAAAGCAGCGGACGCAGCCATCGGGCCAGATCGACTTACACGTCGAAGAACACGGTTTCAGCATTCCCCTGCATGTGAATATCGATCCGGTATTCAATCCCCGTCGGGGTTTCGACACGCTTGGCAATCAGGGTGTCGCGACGATCTGCTGGCACCGACTGCAAAACAGGGTCCTTGGCATTCAGATCCGCCTCATCGTCGAAGTAAAAACGGGTAAAGGCGTGAACCAGCATGCCGCGCATAAAGACGATGACGTTAACAAACGGCGCCTCGGCATCGGCGACAACACCTGGCTTTACCGTATCAAACCAAAAGCGCAGCTTGGCATCCGTGCCGGTACCGCAACGGCCAAGCCCGCGGAAACCGGTATCAGCCACGTCAATCGGCTTTTCGTTGTAATGACCGTCGGCATCGGCCTGCCAGATTTCGATCATCGCATCGTTGACCGGGTTGCCATCGCCATCAAAGACGGTACCGGTGATGCGAATATGTTCGCCCTTGGCATCCGGGCCGGCAACGGTCGGATCGGCGATGTCGGTAAAGTCGTATGCGTACTGGCCTGCGGTCAAGCCATAGGCGAAATACGGACCAACCGTCTGTGAGGGGGTTTCACCATAAGCCATGACTTAATTCTCCATCGGGGTGCCGTTGCGTCCACGCAGGACAATGTCGAACTGATAACCAAGGGCGAAGCCCTCCTCGGTCTTGTCGATCGAGAATTTGGCAATCAGCCGTTCACGGGCCGCTGCGTCCTCGGTGCCAAGGAAAATCGGGTCAAGGTCAAGCAGCGGATCACCCGGGAAATACATCTGGGTCACAAGACGGGTGGCGAAACCCGGACCAAACAACGACAGATGGATATGGTTCGGACGCCAGGCATTGAAGTGGTTGCCCCACGGATAGGCGCCCGGCTTGATGGTATAGAATTTGTAATTGCCCTGATCATCGGTAAAGCAACGCCCCGACCCGCGGAAGTTCGGGTCCAGCGGTGCGTCATGCTGATCAACCTTGTGCACGTAACGGCCTGCTGCGTTCGCCTGCCAGACTTCGACCAGGATATTGGGCTGCGGACGACCATCGGTATCCATCACCCGACCATGCACAACAATGCGTTCGCCAAGCGGCTCGCCATTGACGACACCGTTCTTGGTCAGATCGAAATCAAGCTCACGCACAGATGCGGGCGCAAAGCGCGGACCGGTGCCCTCGGTCAGTCCCGATTTGATGGCAAGCGGTGCCTGGGTCGGACCACGCAACAGGGTCGATTTGTAACCGGGTGCGATATAGGGGGCGTGGGAGCCCCAGTCACGCGGTTTGAAGGTGGACATGAGGCTTACTCTCCCTTGGGTGACGCGTCTGATGCCGCGTCGATCTCGGCATAGGTTTGTTTGGCGATGCGGAAGGCCGTATTGGCGGCGGGAACGCCGGCATAAACCGCAACATGCATCAGGGTTTCACGGATATCATCGCGCGTTGCCCCGGTATTGAGTGTGGCGCGAATATGCATGGCGAGTTCTTCTTCGTGGCCAAGCCCTGCAAGCAGCGCGATGGTCACGATGGAGCGTTCACGCTTGGTGAAGGCGTCGCTTGTCCAGACACCGTTCCAGACATTCTCGGTGATATAGCGCTGAAAACCTTCGTCGATTTCCGTAATTTTTTGGGTGGCGCGATCCACATGTGCATCGCCCAGAACGGAACGGCGGGTTTTCATGCCAACGTCATACCGGCTCTCAGACAAGGTTCTTCTCCTTGGTAAATCGGTCGATCAACCGGGTCAGCAATTCCGGGGTTTCGATACATGGCAGATGCCCGACCCCGTCAATCAATTCGAATTCGGCATTGGGGATCATTGATGCCATGGCGCGCACCACATCGGGCGGCGTTGCCAGATCTTCCGATCCACCGATACATAATGTCGGTACAGCAATTTTTCCCGCCGCATCGCGCAGATCACCATCGCGCAGCGCAATACAGGTCCCGACGTAACCCTCAACCGTGGTGCGCACCAGCATGTCACGATACATCGCGGTTTCAAGCACCCGTTCCTTGCGGAAGGTCGGCGACAGCCAGCGTTCCATGATCGCATCGCCCATGGACGCAATCCCGTCCGCCTTGATCGCCTCGATCCGGGTGTTCCAGCTGTTATAATCGCCAAGCTTGGCGGCGGTATCACACAGGATCAGACCCCGCACACGGTTTGGCACCAGTTCGGTGACTTTCTGGGCGATCAGACCACCAACAGACAGACCGCAAATGATCACCTGATCAAGGCCAAGGTAATCAAGCAACCCGATCAGATCATTGGCATGCAGCGCGACGTCATAAGGCGCATCACCAATCCCCGACAGGCCATGCCCGCGTTTGTCATAGGTAACGATGTTGAACGTTGAGGAAAGCGCATCAACGACATCATCCCAGATGCGAAGATCCGTCCCCAGAGAATTTGCAAAGACCAGTGCCGGGCCGTTTTTCGGGCCTGACTGGCTGTAATGAATGTGTGTCCCGTTGACCGGGGCGACTTGCAGACTCATTATCGTTTCCACCCTGCTTGTTTGCCCTCACATTCGCAGATGGTTTTGGTTATGTAAAATGAGGAATTGCGTAATTTGCATAACTATATAATTATGCATGAACCAGCCATAAGAACATTCTAAACTGTTGATGTATAGGGCACCCATGCTTGATCAACGCATTAAATTCCGCCATCTGACCTGCTTTCTTGAGGTCGCGCGCCAACGCAGTGTCGTCAAGGCCGCCGATACGCTGTCCATCACCCAACCCGCTGTTTCCAAAACCATTCGCGAGTTGGAAGAACATCTTGACGCGCGGCTGTTTGACCGATCAAAGCGCGGTGTCACCCTGACCGATTTCGGCAAGGTTTTCCTGCGCTATGCCGGGGCAAGTGTTACGGCGCTGCGTCAGGGTGTCGACAGCATCAGCCAGGTGCGCATGCAAGGCGGGCTTTCGATCAATCTCGGGGTTCTGCCAACGGTGGCGGCAAGCGTGATGCCCAATGCCATCCGCCATTTCAAAACACTTAGCCCCGATACGACGGTCAAGGTCGTGGCCGGTCCGAACGTGATGTTGATGGGGCAATTACGCGTGGGTGAACTTGATCTGGTGGTCGGACGACTGGCCGAACCCGATCAGATGTCGGGATTGTCGTTCATACATTTATATTCTGAACATATCTCGCTGGTCGCCAGGCCGGGCCATCCGTTGCTGGCCGACAAGAACCCGGACATTACCCGCATTCGCGAATTCACCGTTCTGGTGCCCCCCAAACACGCGATTATTCACCCCACGGTCGACAAGATGCTGATTGCGCATGGCATTGGCGCCATCCCCGACCGTATCGAAACCGTTTCGACATCTTTCGGACGTGCTTTTACGCGCGAAACCGATGCGATCTGGATCATTTCGAACGGGGCTGTGGCATCCGACATTGCCGAAGGGCATCTGGTCGAACTGCCGATTGATACCAGCGATACCTTTGGTCCCGTTGGCCTGACGACCAGAATTGATTCGCCAATTTCGCCGCCGGTTGAAATGCTGATCAATGCTGTGCGCGAAGAAGCACAACGTCATCACAGCGCACAGGCAGGGGCGAAAGGATAATCATTTGGTTATGGATATGTGCTTACATATCATTATACATAACCATCACGTACCGATTAGATTGCCTTTAATTCGACATGGCTGAAATGCGCCAAACGCAAGTCATGTGATAAAAAGAAGAACAAAAACAATAACAAAAAGAACTCTTGGAAAACTTCGCACGCTAGATGCGCATCGTGGCTGAACGTTTGTCAGCGCAATGAACGCGACAAGACGTTCAAAGGAGGAAGAGAATGAAACAGATCACCAAATTGCTTGCCGGTGCAGCTGTCGCGACGATGGTGTCGTTCGGCGCACACGCACAGGAAGTCACCCTGACCGTCCACCATTTCCTGGGTCCGAAAGCACCGGCCCAGTCGAAAATGATTGAACCGTGGGCCAAGAAAATCGAAGAAGAATCAAACGGCCGTATCAAGTTTGAAATCTTCCCGTCCATGTCGCTGGGCGGCAATCCTCCGGAGCTGTATCGTCAGGTCCGCGACGGTGTTGCCGACATCGTCTGGACCCTTCCGGGTTATACCCCGGGCGTCTTCCCGCGCCTTGAAGTATTTGAACTTCCGGGTGTTCACCTTGGCGATGCACGCGCAACCAACCTTGCGATGTGGGATCTTCGCGATGAATATGCCGAAGACCTTACCGACATTCACCCGCTTGCCGTTCACGTGCATGCCGGTCAGGCCATCCATCTGACCAGCAAGGAAGTCCGCACGGTTGATGACGTCAAGGGTCTGAAGCTGCGTACCCCGACCCGTACCGGTTCCTGGGTAATTGAATCATGGGGCGCAGAGCCCGTTGGCATGCCGGTTCCGGCCCTGCCGCAGGCCATGTCGCTTGGCGTGGTTGATGGCGGCCTGGTGCCGTTCGAAGTTGTGCCGCCGCTGAAGCTGGCTGAACTGATTTCCTATTCTGTTGAAGGCGAAGGCGTAAATTCACGCTTTGGCACCTCGACCTTCCTGTTTGCAATGAACAAGGACCGGTATGAGAGCCTGCCAGATGACCTGAAAGAAATCATCGACCGTAACTCCGGCCGTGATTTTGCCGCTGAAATCGGTGACGTGTTTAACGGCGTTGAAGAAGTCGGCAAGCGCATGGTCAACGAAGGCAAAGGTCAGGTCGTTGAGATCACCGCTGCTGAAAAGGCAACCTTTGACGATGCGTCTGCATCGGTCGTGGATCGCTGGATCGAAGAAGCCAATTCCAACGGCATCGATGGCGCGAAACTTGTCGAAGATGCCAAGGCCGCTGTTCAGAGCCACACCAAGTAACATCCCGACGTTGCTGGTAAATCTTGTGGGGTCACGTATCATGGCGATACGTGACCCTCTGTTCCCGCAAGAATGTTAGAGATATGAAAAACGTGCTCTACAAGGCCGCTTCGTGGCTTGCTGTTGCCGGTGGCATGCTTGCCCTGCTGATCTCGATTGTTACGATCGTAAACGTGACCGCCTTTGGTCTCGACAAGATCGCCCGGCTGTTTGATGCCAACGTCCCGGCCATTATCGGCTATGAGGACTTTGTCAGCATGATCGTCAGTTCGGCGGCGTTGATGTTTTTCCCCTATTGTCAGGCACATCGCGGCCATGTCGCGGTGGATGTTTTCATCAAGATGTTTCCCGACTGGTTTGCGCGGATGGTCGATACCCTGTCGTCCGTTCTGATGACCGCACTCGCCCTGTTCCTGGGGTATATGATGGTCAATGGCCTGATCGAAGTGCGCAGCGACAATACCCTTTCGGCAATTTTGGGCTGGCCGATCTGGCCGTTCTATGTCCCGGGCATCATTGCGATGTTCCTGTGGGCGGCAATTGCCGGAAACCAGATTTTCGAGAGAGAGGCCGATGTCTGAACGTGAATTGATCGGCCTTGGTGGCCTTGCCCTTCTCTTTGTGATCCTGGCACTGCGCGTGCCCGTCGGCCTTGCCATGGTGGGTGTCGGCATTGGCGGCAACTATGTGCTCAGCCTGTTTTTCCCGTTCCTGCGCTTTGATCCCTATCTGCAGCAGTTCAAATCCCTGCTGTACGGGATTGTTTCGAACTACGAACTGTCCGTCGTGCCGCTGTTTGTTCTGATGGGATACCTCGCAAGTCAGGCTAATCTTTCGCGCGATCTGTTTCAGGGCGTAAACGCTATCCTTGGTCGTTTCCGCGGTGGCGTTGCCATGGCTGCCATCGGGGCGTGTGCCGGTTTTGGCGCGGTGTGCGGATCATCACTTGCGACCGCATCGACCATGGGCAAGGTCGCCCTGCCCGAGCTTGACCGCCTGAAATACTCGCCACGTCTGGCAACCGGTACGTTGGCTGCGGGTGGTACGCTTGGCATTCTGATCCCGCCATCGGTGGCGCTGGTGATTTACGCCGTCACGGTTGAGGCATCGATCATTCAGATGTTTCAGGCGGCCATCATTCCGGGGCTGATTGCGGTTCTGTTCTTTATGGCGGTGATTGCCATTCAGGTGCGCCTGAACCCCTCACTGGCCCCGAAACCGGAACCGATGCCAGCAGCCGAGCGCAAGGAAGCCCTGCTGCGCCTGATCCCGGTGATGGTGATCTTTGGCTCGATCATTCTGGGGCTTGGTGCCGGTCTGTTCACCCCGACACCGGCCGCCGGCGTGGGCGTGTTCGCCATTCTGGTGTACGGCGTCTATATGCGCATTCGCGGCAAAGGTGGCCTGACCTGGAAAGGTCTGCGCCAGTCGCTTAAAGACACCGCCATCACATCCTCGATGATTTTCTTCATCCTGCTGGGTGCTGAAATCCTCAAGGGCTTCTTTAGCCGTGCCAACCTTCCGGCCTATATGGCAGAGGCCGCCGCGACGAGCGGCTTTGATCCGTGGCTTGTCATGGTTCTCATGCTGCTTGCCCTGATCCTGCTGGGCTGCTTCATGGAAAGCCTGTCGATGATTGTCGTGGTCATCCCGTTCTTCTGGCCGGCCCTTGTTGACATCAATGGCGGCGACTGGGCGACGGCGGCAACCGCGGCCTATGGCATGGGGACCGAGGATCTGAAGATCTGGTTTGGGATCCTCGCACTCATTGTCGTGGAGCTGGGGCTGATTACGCCACCGGTGGGACTGAACGTGTTCATCATTAACGCACTCGCCAAGGGTGTCCCGATGAGCCAGACCTTCCGCGGTGTGATGCCGTTCTTTGGCGCCGAGATCATCCGAATTCTGCTGCTGATCTTTGCCCCGATATTGACGTTGTTTGTGCCAACCATCCTTGGCAATTAGCGACGATCAAATGTCTTGCAAAAGCCCGCCCGATATCGTGGCGGGCTTTTCTTTTTGTCGGCCCCAAAACCGGCTAAACTGCTCCGAGACACAACGCCTTAACATGCCACCGCAGCTCAGAGCATCCATGCGCAACAACATCCCGATCTACAAGCTTTATGGCGAACGTGACGCGGCAGCAAAGCCGGGCACGCACGATGGCTATGATCTGGACCCTACCAGCACGTCTGATCCGCAACCAATTACGGAGCCGGAATTCTTTCACCTTGAAAGCATCCCGGAACGATCGCGCCTGCATGATCTGCATATCAAACCGCACCGCCATACCAACCTGTTTCAGTTGCTGTACATCACCCGTGGGCAGGCCGAAATCAGCTTTGATGACCAGCACCTGACCATGCAGGCTGGCCAGTTGATTACGGTTCCGCCCGGCACCGTGCACGGCTTTAAATTCAGTGATGATATTGATGGTTGGGTGATCTCGCTGACCGACTATCACCTGCAGGAAATCCTGAGCCCCGCGCCGAAACTCCTCGCCCGTCTCGATCAGGCGGTCTGTGTTGATACGCGCTCAACATCGGGAGACACCAACGGCCCGGCGGATTTCCTGATATCGCAACTGGTCACAGAATACTACAGCCACAATACCGGCCGGCTGTTTGCCCTGCGTCATATCCTGGGTCTTTTGCTTTTGGGGATCGGGCGCACCGTGCCACAGGACCATTCCGCGCGCCTGTCGCGACAAGAACAAAAGACCGAGAAATTCCGCAAGTTTCAGACGCTGGTCGAAACCTTTTACAAGCAGCACAAGTCGCTTGATTTCTATGCCCGCGAGATTGGCGTGACCACAACCCAGCTTAACCGCATTGCCAAGGACATCTATGGCATGACCGCAAGCGAGGTGGTGCAAAACCGCCTGATGCTCGAAGCCAAGCGCACGCTGATTTATACCGACATCGCCATTCAGCAAATCGCAGATGAACTGGGCTTTCGCGATGCCGGGTATTTTTCACGCTTCTTCACCAAAAAAGCCGGGGTTTCCCCGGCCCGGTTCAGGCTTGATAACCGCTAGTTTGCGGCGCTTCGCAACGTTTCAAGCGTCAGCCACATGCGCACCTGATCGACCACGCGGCCAGACCGGGTTTTCCAGCCCTTGGCAATGAACTTCTCCTCGCCAAACCCGACCTTGCGATAGAGGTTAAGCGCATTGTCATTGCCATCAACAACATTCAGCCACAGCTTTTCATATTCCGGCGTTTCGGCAATTTTGGCCGCTAAGCTCGATAGTGCCGCCTTGCCAAAGCCCTGCCCGCGTTCAAACACGCCAAACTCATCGACCTTGGGCAAAGTCGTCGCCATTTCGGTCATATAGACATAGGCCACAGCCTTCTGATCAATGCGAAACACCCAAAGGGCAGTGTCCTTTGATCCGGCAAGTGCCGCACTCAGCGCCTCATCAGGCACGCGCGCGATCGCATCATAAAACTGCACATCTTCCATCATCTCGCGAATGCGCAGCAGCTCGTCTTCAGTTGGCGTTTGCCAAGTACCGGTAATCATGCGTCTTGTCCTGAATGGCGTGTGGTGGCGTTAGAAGATGGCAGTGGTAAACAGCCCGTCTGGTTCGGTCAAGCACCACGACACGCCCTGCATGCCTTCGGACAAATTGCCATTGCCGGCCAAAGCCGCTAAAACCAGCCGATAGCACCGCATTTCAAAAGGCCGCACATGCCCGACCACACCCCCAGCACTCCGGCAACCCGCCCTGCCCCGAATGGCAAAACCGCCATGGTAATCGGTGCCGGTCCGGCTGGCCTGATGGCGGCCGAACGGCTGGCGGGTGACGGCTACGCGGTGACGATCTATGAGGGCATGCCAAGTGCCGGGCGCAAGTTCCTGATGGCCGGGAAATCGGGGCTTAACATCACGCATAGCGAAGACCTTGAAACCTTTCTGTCGCGCTACGGCACGTCGCGCGCGCGGCTTGAACCACATTTGCGCAAATTCGGGCCCGATCAGATCCGCGAATGGTGTGCCGGGCTGGGTGTTGAAACCTTTGTCGGCTCGTCGGGCCGGGTTTTCCCGACCGCGATGAAGGCAAGCCCGCTTTTGCGCGCCTGGCTTAGGCGACTTGAGGGTCTCGGCTGCACCATCCATTACCGCCATTACTGGACCGGTTGGAACGACGCAAATCAGGCTGTTTTCAAAACGCCCGATGGCGAAGTCACCGCAACCGCCGACATCACCATTCTGGCCCTTGGCGGCGGCAGTTGGAAACGCTTGGGATCAGATGGCAAATGGATGGAAATCCTGCGTAATGCCGGGATCAAGTGCAACCCGTTCAAACCGGCCAATTGCGGCTTTGAGATCGACTGGACCGACCATCTGATCGACAAATGCGCCGGATCGCCGGTCAAGGCCGTGACACTGACATGTGGCGACCAAACGGTACGCGGCGAGTTCGTGATTTCCAAAACCGGGATTGAAGGCAGTGCGGTTTATGCGATCTCCGCGACACTCCGCGATCAGTGGCTTGAAACCGGTGTCGGCACGCTCAAGCTTGATCTTTGCCCCGACCGCACACTTGATGACGCCACCAAGCGCCTCGCCAAGCCACGCGGTAAAAACTCGCTGGGCAATCATTTGCGCAAAACACTTGGCCTTGATGCCACCAAAACAGCCCTCATTTTCGAAGTCATCCCGCGCGAAACCTTGAACGACCCCGCAGCCCTCGCCACCACCATCAAAAACCTGCCACTTAAAATCAAAAAGCCCCGTCCACTGGACGAGGCCATCAGCACCGCAGGCGGTGTCGCATGGGAAGAACTCGACGAGAACTTCCAACTCATCAACCGGCCCGGCACCTACTGCCTCGGCGAGATGGTTGATTGGGAAGCACCGACGGGTGGATACCTTCTAAGCGCCTGCCTAGCCTAAAATACCTCTGATTGTATTTTCGCAGATACTATCCCCCCATCGATACCTTCCTAGGTTGAAAAAGACGAAATCTAATTGACCATACAATCGGTTAGGTTTTAACTTTTCCAAAAGCACTGCAGAAAATCGTTGCACCGCAATGATGTAGCCAAGTGCCGTAAATATATTCGGGTCGAGAACGGTTGGGGAACCACAATGAAAAAAGCGATCTTGCGGGCGGGTTTTGCGCTCGCTGGCCTGGGACTATTGTCCGGGTGCGTTACCGAGCGTCAGGAATTCACTGAAAACCTGCAGCTTTATGGCAGCAATCCCTATATCGAAGCACCGCACGTCAAGGATCTTGAGCAACGCATCCGGAACGTTACCCTGGCCGAACGGATTATTGGCCCGGAGTTTCAGACCAAGTTTGATCCGCGCAACAAGGCCATCCTTGATAACTTCAGGGACAGTTACAATCATGCGGAACTTGTCGCCAACATGGCACTGACCCGCATCGAGTTTGATACTGCGGTTGCCAGCACCTATCCGGTAATTGGCAGCGAAACCGGGTGCGAGGTCGCAAACAAGGACGCCTATTTCTATAACAATGACGACGAGCCGACCTCCTTTGACTGGGAGTTTGTTCGTGGGACCTGTGAGGACGGGCTGGCGCACGGCATTGGCGAACTGCGTGCAGCGCAATCGGATGCCCGTTTTGTTGGCGAGTTTGATCGTGGCGTGATGATCGATGGGCTGTTCACCATGAAGCGTGAAGATGGCCGCTCGGTAACACAGATCGGTGGTGTTCCGGGTGAAACCCATACTGCGCGGTTCCTGACCACCCAAACGCACCCGAATGGGTATCAATGGCACCTTTATGGTGACTTCAATAACAAAGGCCAGTTTGATGGCTTTGCTATCAATATCTGGGGCTACACCAACCTTTTGCACGTCTATGAGGCCGGACAGTTCGTCACCGATAAACTGAACGGCTTTGGTGCGCGCCAGGTAGAACGTGATTACGGCGATGGATCAGCCTGGCACGTCTGGATCGGCTTTTATAGCGATGACACGCTTAACGGCTGGGGCGCGTGGACCAATACATATAACGCGTCAACGGTTGGCCTTTGGAAGGACGGATCGCTAAACGGGATCGGTTATGCATCTGACACCAACTATAATGATGGCTCGCATCGGTTTGATGTCGGGAACTATGTTGATGGCGATGCTCATGGCCCGTTCAAAACCACGGAACACGGCATGTTCGGCGAAGGTGAAGTCGTTTTGCATTACGACCATGGTTCACGCGTTTATGACGAAAGCGGCGATTTCGACTTCGGCCAAATGATTGCCCTGACGGCGGGTGCTGTTGCCATCGGCTCCGCCGATATTGATGCGACATCCATGGCGGAAATCGGCGGTGCGTTTGCAGCAGACGTCCTTGGTGATACGGGTGGTAGCAATATGCAAAGCCTGCAAAGTGCCTATAACTCCCGACTGGCAAATATACAGTCTTCCGGCACCGGAAGCGGCGGCACTGACGGCAGTTCCGGCGGCACCAGCGCCGCTGCAGGTGAAAAACTCAACGAGTTTGATACCACAATCACCTGCCCAGATACCGGTGTTACCAGCGATATCACCATCCCCTATCGCACGGAGGCTTGCCGGGTCGCGGCCCTTGATTTCGCCAAGACCTTTTCGTGCAACAAGACCGATCAGGATCGCGTTATTCAAAACTGCCAAAGTGCCTGCGGCCATCCGCAGTGCCTGCAGCAATAACGCAGCAATCGACTTAATCTGCTGATCGACACAAACACCCCTGCTGAGCTCTCAGCAGGGGTGTTTTGCTTTGGCCGCATTTGCAATGCAGCATGGTCTGTGCCTTAATAGCCATCTTCTAGATTTAAAAAATCCAAGAATAAAAACAGCGAGGTGAGCCATGACGGGTGCCAGTGATGGCAATTCCAGCAGTGTCGGATATTCTGACAGCGCATCTGACCTGACGCGTATGACCGATGCCGGGCCGGACGCCCTTGCCGCCTATTACGACAATTGGGCTGGCAGCTATGATGCAGACTTGCCCAAGATGGGCTATGAAGCGCCCAAGCGGGCGGCGGCCATCATGGTTGAACAAGGGGTGCCGTTTGATGCGCCGATCCTTGATGCCGGATGTGGCACCGGGTTGGCCGGGCTTGAGCTTGCAAAGGCTGGATATACCGATATTACCGGCATCGATCTGTCGCTGGAATCCCTACAGGCGGCCGAGGCCAAAGACGTTTACCGCCACCTTAAAAAACGCGACATGAACAAGACGCTGGCCTTTGGCGACAATGGTTTTGCGGCTGTCCAGTGCATTGGCACACTGACCTATGTGCGTGAAATCAAGCAGCTGTTTTCCGAGTTCTGCCGTGTGGTTAAACGCGGCGGGATTGTCTGCTTTACCCAGCGCAGCGATCTGTATGACGATGCCTTCACCAAGGCCATTCAGGCGACCGCCAAGGCCAAGAAGTGGGAGCTGATTTCCCATTCAGAGCCAATGCCCTACCTGCCCAACCACGAAGATTTCGCCGACAAGAAGCACATTTTCTATGATGTGTACCGGGTGAAGTAACCCTGCGATTGGGGTTTTACGCCTGCCCACCTAGTGGCAATGAACCGTGCCCGCCTTGCGATCCATGTGGCAGCACTGACCGGGTGGGGAGCTTTTGCGACAGCCACCGCCATGCTCAATCGACTGGTCCACAGTCACCGGCTGTGCGTTTGTCGGTTCTGGCATAACCGCCAGGCCGAGTGCAAACGGCATGACTGCGGCAATCATCAGAACTGTTTTCATCGTTATCCTCCCTGTTTATCCCGTGATCATAGCATCCTCACGCGGCAGAAATACTAGCTTTAAGGGCAGGTTAAAAACATAGTTGACAGTATCAACCATTTTCATATAGTTGATACTGTCAACCATTTAAGGATCGCGTCTGCACCCCATAAGCGCCCCACGCTTTGCCGACGCGACACCAAGGCGACATGCCGTGCCTGAAACCAAGGCTCCTTCGCGCACACCATTTGATAAAGAGACTGCCCCATGCCGATCCCTCATATCCCCCGACTTAAGATATCACCCGAAGTGCATCCCGATGGGCTGCCGGGACCACGGCGCATTTATGCGGCACTGGCGCTTTTGATCACAATCATGATGGCGGTGCTTGATGGCACGATCATGAATGTCGCCCTGCCCGCCATCGCCCATGATCAGGGCGCAACACCGGCCCACGCGATCTGGGTGATTACGGCGTATCAGTTGGCCATCGTGGTGGCCCTGTTGCCGTTTGCAGCCCTTGGCGAAGCCATCGGGTTTCGCAAGGTTTACCTGAGTGGGGTTGCCCTGTTCGGGGTGGCATCCGCCCTGTGTGCGATGGCCCCGACGATCGAGCTTCTGACGGCAGCCCGCGTGTTACAGGGCCTTGGCGCGGCTGCGATCATGAGCATCAATGCCGCCATCATGCGACATGTTTTCCCGCATGCGAAACTCGGCCAGGCGATTGGCTGGATCGCAATGACGGTGTCGGTTTCGGCCGCCGCCGGGCCCAGTATTGCATCGGCTATCATGGCGGTTGCCAGCTGGCACTGGCTGTTTTTGATCAATCTGCCGATGTCGGTTCTGGCGGTTGTGATCGGCTATTTCAGCCTGCCTTTCAATGCACCAAGCCGGGCCCGGTTTGATTTCATCAGTGCGTTTTTGAACGTTCTTACCTTTGGCGGGCTTGTCGCGGCGCTTGGCAATATGGGCATTGAAAGCAACCCGACCCTGATCGGTGCACAATTTGCCGTATCGTTTGTTGCCGGTGTCTTTCTGGTGCATCGCCAATTGTCGCGCACGCGTCCGATGCTGCCGCTTGATCTGTTGAAAATTCCGGTCTTTGCCTGCTCTATCGGGTCCTCTGTCACCGGTTTTTGTGCGCAGATGATTGCGTTCGTCACCCTGCCGTTCTATTTCCACGATGTGTTGGGACAAAGTGCCACCATGACCGGTCTTTTGATGACGCCATGGCCGGTGGCGACCGCGATCATCGCCCCGATTGCCGGGCGGTTGGCCGACAGGTTTTCGCCGATCCGCCTGACCGGGATTGGCATGGCGGTCTTTGCCATCGGGCTTTATGGCACAACGCTTGCCGCCGATGCCGGTGGCTTGGCGCCGATCATTGCCGCCCTTGCGCTTTGTGGTGCCGGATTTGGTCTGTTTCAGGCGCCCAATAACCGCCTGATGCTGACCAGTGCGCCGCGTGAACGTTCTGGCGGGGCCAGCGGGCTTTTGTCGACTGCGCGCCTGACCGGCCAGTCGGTTGGTGCGGCCCTTGCCGCCATTCTGATTGGTACCGGTGGCGGCTTTGACCTTGCGACCATCATGCTGGTTGCCAGTGGCTCGGCCGTTATTTCCGCCATCATTTGCGAAGGACGCCGCCATGCCCTTCGTTCCGGCTTGATTGCCAGCCCGGCTGGCGTGTGAGGAAGATACGATTGTCATGACCGAAGAAGATCAGGTCCACGTCCCGGGTGAAACCCTGCATCGGTTGGTGCATGCCTATAAACGCAGACTGATGCATGCGATGCAGGCAGCCGACATGCCGATGCCGATCTCGCACAAGCGGGTGATGAAATGGATTGTCAAAATCCCCGGCATCACCGCCCAACAAATGGCCGAAAAATCCGGTCAGGACAAAGGCCGGATCACGCGGCTGTTGAAAGAACTTGAAAATGACGGGCTGATTGAACGCCGCCCGCACCCCGAAGATCGACGAAGCCAAACCCTGCATTTGACGGCCGCCGGCAGCGCAAAAATGGAAGATTTCCGCGCTGTTGAAAAAGAAGTCAGATCACGCATGACCAGCGGCCTTACGCCACAGCAGATCCATGATTTTGTCGAGATCGCCAATCTGATGTCCGACAATCTGGAAACCCACAAATGCAAGAAACTGGACTTTGCGGGCGACAGCCCAAATGACCAAGGACTTGGGACCAAGGAGTGAAGAAATGAGCAAACCTTCCCAACGCGATCTGACCGTGATCAGAAAGGGATACGTCACCCCCAATATGCTGCGTGTCACCCTTGGCGGTGACGGCATGAAGGACTTTCCAGAGGATCAGGAAAGTGCCTATGTCAAACTGATGTTTCCGATTGAAGGCGACGACAAGGGCCGCGTTTTGCGCCGGACCTATACCGTGCGCCACGACCGCATGACCGATCAGGGCCGCGAGATCGATATCGATTTCGTCATGCATGGTGCTGGTGATGATGATGATGATGATGATGGCGCAGACAGTCATGACCATGGTGGCCCCGCCTCGAACTGGGCGGTCAATTGCCAGCCCGGCGATGTGATTACCATCGGTGGCCCCGGCCCGAAAAAGCTTGTTGATCCGACGGCTGACTGGTTCCTGATTGTTGGCGATATGACGGCCTTGCCCGCCGTATCGGTCAATCTGGAAACCCTGCCCGATAACGCACGCGGCTATGCCGTGATCGAAGTCCGGTCCGAGGCCGACATGCAGGATTTGAAAAAGCCCGACAACATCACAATCGAATGGGTGATCAATCCGCGTCCGGGCGAACAAAACACGGTGCTGAGTGATGTGGTCAAACGCATCCCCTGGCACACCGATGGTCGGCTTTCGGTCTGGGCGGCGTGCGAATTTACCTCCATGCGCGAACTGCGCAGCTACTTCCGCGATGAACGCGGCCTTGGCAAGGATGATCTTTATATTTCAAGCTATTG
This sequence comes from Thalassospira profundimaris WP0211, assembly GCF_000300275.1. Classification (GTDB taxonomy): domain Bacteria; phylum Pseudomonadota; class Alphaproteobacteria; order Rhodospirillales; family Thalassospiraceae; genus Thalassospira; species Thalassospira profundimaris. The sequence continues at coordinate 111,602 of NZ_AMRN01000011.1, forward strand.
GAAGCTTGGCATGAATGAAGACACCCACAAGGTCATCAAGTCCGAGGATGCCAAAACGGCGGCCTGATCGGCACACGACGCAATCGAACAAACATTTCGGGCCCCTTTGCGGGGCCCGTTTGCGTTTGGCGATTGATCGAGCTGATCAGGCATATTGCGCATGCAGGCGCGCCATGCGTCTGCGCGCGAAAAATCCGGCATGCTGGGTTGTCTGAACCATTTCCGGGTGCAACTGTCCATCCTCGTCACAGACAAAGGCCCGGCTGGCACCGATCACGCCCTTTTCCGAGCTATAGACCGCAATGACGATGATTTCGATGCGGCACTTGCCTTCGCCGACTGCAGTATCAGGATCATTACCTGTGTCTTTATCGCTGGCGCGGGCCTGATGCGTAATCCGCCGCATCAGGTTTTGCAGCGCGCCCAGTTCGATGCATCTGCCGGATTCAAGCGGGCCTTGCACTGTCAGTTCCTCAAGACGGGCGGCATGGGCCGATTTACTGCCCTGATCGGTCTGGAAATCCACTTCCGGATCGCTGTCTGTGACCTGCTCACACACCTGATGCGTTTCATCGCCAATACAGACAAGCACCTTGTCGATATGGATGGCTTCCTGGCTCATATTGCTGATCAGAAAGCGCGCCTTGTCCGAATTGCCAAGCATCTGGTTGATGACGATTTTCGGACGTCTGACACGGCGATAGCTTTGAAACAGCAATTGCGCATAGAAAATCCACACCATCAATGTTGCGATGCTGACCCCGACCTGAAGCAAGGTCGCGTGTTGTTCAATCCATGAACCCATCGGGACCCCCTGAAATCAAAATCGACTTTACGGGCCGAACTCAACGTTGATCCGGCACCATCAACGCAACGTGCCGCCAGCGGTTTTGTTTCAGGGGGATGCAAAACACCCCGGCCAAAGACCGGGGTGCCAGAGATGCGTTTTGGTGAATGCTTGGTCAGGCAGCGACACTGCCATGCGGGTCGATGACGAATTTCTTCGCCGCCCCGCCGTCAAAGTCGGCATAGCCTTTTGGTGCCTGATCAAGGTTGATCATCTGCACATTGACCGCCTTGGCGATATCGATCTTTTCAAACAGGATCGCCTGCATCAGGTTGCGATGATACTTCATCACCGGGCACTGACCGGTATGGAAGGAATGGGACTTTGCCCAGCCCAGACCGAACCGCATGCTAAGTGCGCCCACCTTGGCGGCATCATCGACCGCACCGGGATCCTCGGTCACGTACAAGCCCGGAATGCCGATCGAACCACCGGCACGGGTCACCTGCATGGCAGAGTTCAGAACCGTTGCCGGGGCTTCGTGATTGTGGTTGCAGCCACAGCCATGGGCTTCAAAGCCCACACAATCGACAAAGCAATCCACTTCGCGATCATTCAGGATCGCTTCAAGCTGGTCTTCCATCGGCATGTCTTTTTTAAGATCGATGGTTTCACAGCCAAAGCTGCGTGCCTGTGCCAGACGATCATCAATCATGTCGCCAACAATCACGCAGGCCGCCCCCAAAAGATGCGCCGATGCCGCCGCCGCAAGGCCAACCGGACCGGCGCCGGCGATATAAACTGTGCTGCCCGGACCAACACCGGCCGTGACACAGCCATGGAAGCCGGTCGGGAAGATGTCGGACAGAAGCGTCAGATCGCGGATTTTCTCCATCGCCTGATCGGCATCAGGGAACTTCAACAGGTTGAAGTCGGCATAGGGCACCATGACATATTCGGCCTGTCCGCCGACCCAGCCGCCCATATCGACATAGCCATAAGCCGCACCCGGACGTGCCGGGTTTACATTCAGGCAAATGCCCGTCAGGCCGGATTTGCAATTGCGGCAACGCCCGCACGCAATGTTGAACGGCACGGAACACACATCACCGACCTTAAGGAACTCGACATCCCGGCCGGTTTCGACAATCACGCCGGTGATTTCATGGCCAAGAACCAGCCCCTCGGGCGCGGTTGTACGGCCGCGCACCATGTGCTGGTCACTGCCACAGATATTGGTGGTGATAACTTTCAGGATGACGCCATGGTGGCATTTGCGATTGCCCAGCGCCAATTCCGGAAACGCGATGTTTTCAATTGCGACTTTTCCCGGACCTTTGAATACAACGCCACGATTTGATGGACTGCTCATATTCTGTTTCCTCTTCCCTGATTTGGAGTGTCAGGATTGTTGTTGATGTCCGGGTCCATGCGATCTTGCGCCGCACCCCTGCCCGAACCGAACCCACCGCGCGTTTTTTGATATTCGCAGTGCAACCAAAACGGTAGGCCCGCGTTCGCGCCACTGTCAAACGAACTGGGCTGCGCCCCCTAAACTTCCTCTTGTGCTGAGAAGATTTGCGACGATTGGTTGAAATCGGCCTTCGAATGTTTCCGAGCCCGATCCGTGTTCAGCGCGACCATCCGGAAAATGGCGGGATGCCCTGCCCCGCGTCGCGGCAGTGCACAACGTTGCGATGTATCAAAGTAATAGTCGGCCAATCTGGATAGATTAAAAACAACAACGCCCGTCGTGGTCATATGGAGACCGTCCGATGCTTCATCGCCTGATCGCGCTTTATCGTGAAAACCCCCGCGAAGGACGGCTGTTTGCCGCCATTTCGCTGGGCTTCCTTGCGATCTATTTCATCCCGGCTGGCACGGGGCGGTTTGACAATGCGGTGCTTGAGGCCGTCTATCTGACCAACTGGTATGCCCGCGAACATGTGATTTTGTGTTTGCTTCCGGCCTTTGTGATTGCCGGGGCGATGGCGGTTTACATCAGTCAGGGATCGGTGATGCGCTATCTCGGCCCGGATGCATCGCGCCCTGTTGCACTTGGCGTGGCATCAATCTCGGGCACGTTGCTGGCGGTTTGTTCCTGCACGGTATTGCCGTTGTTTGGCGGGATTTACAAACGCGGTGCCGGGCTTGGTCCGGCGATTGCGTTTCTGTATTCCGGGCCCGCGATCAATATCATGGCGATTGTCGTCACGGCCAAGGTATTGGGGGCTGAAATCGGCCTTGCGCGCGGGGTTGGCGCGATTGTCTTTGCCATTGTCATCGGCCTGATCATGCATCTGATCTATCGTCACGAGGAACATGATCGCGCCCAGAAATCCAAACGCGGCTTTGGCGGCGACGATGATGGCAAACCGCTTTCGATCACCATTGCGTTTTTTGGTCTGATGGTTGGCATTCTGGTCTTTGCCAACTGGGCTTCCGTCCCCGGAAGCCCAGTCTGGATGGCGGTTTATGATGTTAAATGGACCACCACCGCCCTTCTGGCGGCGGGCTTTGCCGGACTTCTGATCTGGCAATGGAATTGGCCGGTTAAACAGGTCTCAGGGCTTGCGGCAATTGTCATCCTTGCTGCCGTGATATTTCCGCAATATCCGCAACTGGCCTTTGCCATTGGCGTGATCGGCCTGATGATGATTGCGCTGACGCGCGACCAGGACCGTGAATGGGTCGATCAAAGCTGGGATTTCACCAAACAGATTTTGCCGCTTCTGGTGATGGGGGTGTTCATCGCTGGCCTGCTGCTGGGCCGACCGGGGCATGAAGGTCTAATCCCCAACGAGTGGGTGCAGGCAGCTGTTGGCGACAATTCCCTGACCTCGACCGCGCTGGCATCGGTTCTGGGCGCGTTCATGTATTTTTCGACCTTAACGGAAATCCCGATTGTCGAAGCCCTGATGGGCGCAGGCATGGGCAAGGGACCGGCTCTGGCGTTGCTTTTGGCCGGGCCTGCTTTGTCGCTGCCCAACATGTTGGTTATCCGCACCGTGATCGGCACGCAGAAAACGCTGGTTTACTGTGCGCTGGTCGTCGTCATGGCGACGATTTCGGGCTTTGTTTACGGCAACATTCAATCATTCTGATCACAGGAGATCAAAGATGAAACTCAGCATTTATGGCAGTGGTTGCGCAAAGTGTCAGGCATTGGCCAAAAACGCCGAAGCAGCCGCACAGGCGCTTGATCTTGATTACGAGATCGAAAAGGTCACCGACACCAACAAGATCATTGATGCCGGCATCATGCGGACCCCGGCCCTGATGGCCGATGACGACATCCTGGTCGAAGGCAAGGTCGCCACCCCGGACGAAATCCGTCAGATGCTGTCGTAGCAAACGCAAAACGCCCCGGCCAAAACTGGCGACGGGGCGTTTTAAATTCGATCAGTCAGATCAAGTCAGATCAGAGATCAGGGTGCCGGCGGCAGATCTTCTTCAAGGATGACAAGGTTCAGCGAGTAGCTGACTTCGCCTTCATCCTCGTCACGATGGACAACACCGACGAACTCGTCGCCAACACGCATTTCAATCGGATGGCCTTTTTTCTTGGGCGCATCAATGGCGATTTTCGGGTTATCAAACGTGCGACGCAGATAATCTTCGACGCGTGCGATCTCTGTCGGTGTCATAGGACTTGCCCCTTGTTCTTTCCAACGGCTTTGGTCTGCAAGACCACAGGATATCTCATACGCACTTTGGCGTCTGCCCTCTATCCTAAAGTCTTTTGTTAAATCTGGTGCACTGTCCTTTCACAAACCGGACAGTAAAATCAAGCCCATCGGGCCAAAAAAGTCGTAAAACCGGCCATTTTTTGCAGCATACGCGTTAAGGAGCCGGATGTTTGCGCATTCCGGTTGTCACGCGATTGTCTATTGCATTGCCCGCGGGCACCGTTTAAGCCAAATATATGACCGAAATCGAAGTTATGCCCAAGGCTGAAACCAGCACCGCATCTGCCAAAACCGAAACCACCGACCTTCCCCCTGCGAAGGCCATAGCAGACGCTGCTGCGCAATCCCGGCCCATCCTTTACAGTTTCCGTCGCTGCCCCTATGCCATGCGCGCACGTATTGCCTTGCTGGCCGCCGAAATTGACGTCGAACTGCGTGAAGTTGTCCTGCGCGACAAACCGCAAAGCATGATCGATGTATCGCCCAAGGCAACCGTCCCGGTTCTGGTCCTTCCCGATGGCACGGTGGTCGATGAAAGCCTTGAAATCATGGTCTGGGCACTTGCGGAAAATGATCCGCTTGAATGGCTGACACCCGAAAGCGGCACGCTTGACGACATGCTGGCCCTGATTTCGCAAAATGATGGCCCGTTCAAGCATCACCTTGATCGTTACAAATATCCCAACCGCTATGAAGACGTAGACCCGCTCGAACATCGTCGGGATGCGGAAAAGATCCTTAACCGCCTTGATGGCCGGTTGGCGGTTGGCAAATACCTGTTCGGGTCCCGCCCGGCCTTGGCCGATTTCGCCATTGCCCCCTTCATCCGCCAGTTTGCCAATACCGACAAAGAGGCGTTTGACGCCATGCCGTTCGTTCATGTGCAGCGCTGGCTTGATGATTTCCTGGCCTCCGAGCTTTTTGAACGCGCCATGACCAAATATGACCAATGGCACGAAGGCGACACGCCGGTGATTTTCAAGGCGGCGTAAGTCGCTGGCTTGTCCGGTTAGCGTTGCACCTCAATCGGCAAGGTCAGCAGCCGCGAACTCAGGCATTTGCCATGCGGATCGAGTGCAAGGGACCGCGTAACCCCGCCGCCCAGCGCCTCATACATCACAAAGTTAAGCGCCCCGATCTGCGGCAATTCATAACGCACGACATCGCCCGCAATCAAAGAGCCGAAATGATCTCGAACCCGTTCTGCGGTCACCTGTTCAAGCAAAACAGGCCAGTCTTCCGGGCGATAGGCAATCACTGAAACGTTTGAGATATTCCCCTTATCGCCGGTGCGCGAATGCGCAATATCGCGAAGCTGCATGCTCACGCCTCCATCATCTCGAACCGCGTTACCAGCCTGTCTTCGGGCAGGAGCCCTGAAACAATGGCAACGATTTCACGCGTTGACTTGGTTACGCCACCACCCCCGGCAGGGCCATTCAGATACAGGCTTTCGACTTCCTCGCCAATTCGGGCCGCCGTTTGCAGATCGCGTGTCCTGACCACAAAGCGCACGCGCACTTCTGACGGCGCACATTCGGATGCCGCAACATCCTTGAAAATCGAATTGACGCCAATCAGTTCACCGCGCACTTCATCACAGGCAATCCCGATCTGCTCGATGCGTTGATCAAGGATATCAAGTGCCAGTTGCCCGCGCTCTACCGCACCGGGCCCGGCATAGGATATCTGCCCCTCCCCGACGCAGCTATCGATATAGCCGATCGAAACCTTAAGGGTACCGGTTTTGGGTAAACCATCCCCATTCGATACCGCCACACGATCCGGTCCCACTTCGGTGATTTCAACGGCGGAAAAATCGGCAATGACATCTGGCTGGATATAGCGTTTCGGATCATGGACTTCGTATAGCAACTGTTCCTTGCACGTTGCGGCATTCACAAAGCCCCCGGTGCCCGGCAATTTTGTAATGACGGCGTTGCCATCTTCATCAACCTCGGCAATCGGGAAGCCAAGATTGGCCAGATCGGGCACATCCTTTAACCCCGGATCGGCAAAATAGCCGCCAGTAACCTGCCCGCCGCATTCCAGAAGATGCCCAACAAGCGTACCGCGCCCCAAGCGCGTCCAGTCATCCATCTGCCACCCAAATTCAAATATCTGCGGTGCCAGAAACATCGCGGGATCGGCGGCCCGCCCGGTCAGGACAACATCCGCACCGGCCTTAAGCGCATCAACAATGCCACCTGCCCCCAAATAGGCATTTGCCGAAATCACTTCTTTTTGGAATTCGCCAAGCGTGCAATTGGCCTCGTCGATCACAAATGCATCGGGCGACAGAACATCAAGAACATTGTCTCCTTGCACGGCGGCAACCCGCAGGCCCGAAAGGCCCAACTCACGTGCAATATTGATGGTGTGTTTGGCGGCGGCCACCGGATTTGCCGCCCCCATATTTGAAATCACCCGAACACCCTTTTCGCGACAGATCGGTAAAACCGCGCGCATGCGACGTTCAAGCAACGGGTCAAACCCGGCATTCGGATCGTGCATTTTGGCCTGCTGGGCAAGTGCAATGGTGCGTTCCGCCAGACATTCGAAAACCAGATAATCAAGATTGCCTTTCGCAGCCAGATCAACAGCCGGTTCAATCCGATCGCCGGAAAAGCCGGCACCTGTGCCAATACGGATGGTTTTCATTGGCCACCCTCCATGGCCGCGCGGCGCATGTTGCGCCCAACGAAAAAGGCACCGCCAAGCAACATTGCCGCGATCATCGGCGTCAGGAATGCAGGCCAAAGCGCGACCCCGATGACAATCACAAGCATCGCGCGGTCAAGCCACAGCCTTCCGGTGAATGTCTGCCCACCAAGCAATGCCGGAATGGCAACCACAAGAACAAGACCGGACAGGACCGCATTGATAATGGCCAAACCGCCGCCCCCGGCTGTCATGCCCGGATACAGCAACAACATGAACGGCACGATATAGGTCATCGCCCCAAGGCGCACCGCCTCGAACGCGGCAGGCAGCCAGTTGGTCTGCGCAATTCCGGCCGCGACAAACACCGCCACGCAAACCGGCGGCGTAATCACCGATATGGTCGCAAAGTAAAATACAAAGAGATGGGCTGTAAGCGGCTCGACACCGACCGCGGTCATCGCCGGGGCAAGAACGGCCGCCACCAGCACATAGGCCGCGGTTGTCGGCAATCCCATGCCCATAATCAGGCACACCAGCCCGACAATGATCGCCACAAGAACGGTTGAATCCCCGGCAATGGCAACAATCATGGAACTCAACGTCACGCCGATGCCAGTCATGTTGATCATGGAAACAAGGATCTGTGCCCCGGCAAGCAACACCCCGATAATCACCATGCCCTTGCCGGCATCGGTGACACCGGCCAGAACCCGCTTGAACATTTCGCCAACCGACAGGCGCCCGGCAGACGTCGCCACAAAGGCAATCAGAAGTGCGATCATCCCGTAAAAGGCCGAGGTCGCAACTGAGCGCCCCATAAAGATGCCAACAGCAAGTCCCCCAAGGGCTGCGATGATCGGCAGCACCTTGCGCAAGGCAAGAATTTCTGACCAGGCCGGAAGCTCATCCTCGGGCACCAGTTTAAGGTTTCTTCTGGTTGCCACGATGTGGACCGTCACAAACACCGACAGATAAAACAAAACGGCGGGAATGATCGCCGCGACCATGACATCGACATAGGCAATGCCAAGGATTTCGGCCATCACAAAGGCGGCTGCCCCCATAATTGGCGGGGCAATTTGCCCACCGGTGGAGGCAACGGCCTCAACGGCCGCGGCCAGTGGCCCGGGATAGCCAAGACGACGCATCATCGGGATGGTGAAATTGCCGGTGGTGGCGACGTTGGCAACCGCCGATCCGGAAATCATTCCGAACAGACCGCTGGAAATAATTGCGATCTTGGCGGCACCGCCCTTTTGGCGACCACCAAGACGCATCGCCAGATCCATAAAGCTTTGCCCGCCGCCGGTATGAAGCAACAAGGCACCAAACAGCACGAAGGCTGCAATCACGGTGGCCGCAACGCCGGTCAACATGCCCCAAATTCCAAGATCGCCAAGGAAAATGGTTTCGGTGACAAACTCTATATCAAAACCGCGATGGCCAAGACTGCCCGGAAGATATTCGCCAAGCAGCGCATAAAGCAGGCCGACAATCACAAGGACCGGGAAAATAGCCCCCACAGCACGGCGGCCAATTTCAAGAACCGTCACAACCAGACCAACGGTCAAAGCCATGTCCAGTTGCGTCGCCCATGGCAAAGTGGTCATGATTTCATCGTAGTTCACGACGATATAGCCACATGCGCTGATTGTCACCGCGGCCAGCAACAGATCAACGATCAAACCGATTGTTCGCCAACCGGTTCCCTTACCCAACGGATAAAGACTTAGTCCAAGGCACGTCACAAGTGCGAGGAAAACCGCCCTTTGAATAAGGCTCTCAAATGGGCCGGTTGCGGCGGTATAGAAGACGAATATACCCACAAGCAACGCAAACCCGTCGCGGATGCGCACAGACATGACGGTTTTCCTCTAAGAGTTCCGGTTTCTTGTTATTTGGACGGATCGAGTTTGGCCGGGATATCGTAGCCGTTCTCGCGGAACCATTTCGCAGCCCCGGGATGCAGCGGGATTGTCGCATACTGCAAGGTCAGCTCGGCCAGATTAACCCCTTTGACACTTGCCATTGCGGTGCCCTGCACTTCCGTATCCGACATGATTGCGTCGACAATCTTGTAGGCGGCATCTTCGGACAGGCTTGCACCTGCGCCAACACCGACACCAAAGCTCCAGGTGGAATAGGCATCAACACCGTCTGCGGCACCTTCGGGGATATCAACGACCGAGATATCAGGCATCTTTTCAATCAGGGCCTGTTTCTGATCATCGGTCAGGCTGAGGACCTTGATCGGTGTAAATGTTGCGATATCAAGCGTGGAGCTATCAAGTTTAAGACCGGCACCGGATTTAACATACCCGGTGACACGGTTGTCCTTGATCATGTCGACAACATCGGTGGTCGACCCGCGTACATATTCAGCCGAAAGGCCAAGGGCCTCGAACACGGCCTCTGTCGTGCTTTCGGTTGCCGATCCCTTGATACCGGGATTAAAGCGCTTGTCTGCAAGATCGGAAAGCGTCGCGATACCGGAATCTTCACGCACGATCACGTTCTGCGGTGCGCCGGTATAAACCCACAACAGACCAAGCCCGTCCATCGCGCGACCGTCAAAGGCCTTGGTCCCGGCATGGGCGTGTTGGGCGACGTTGGTCGTGACCAGACCAAGGTCGATCTGATCGCGTTCAATACGACGCAGGTTGTCCATCGTCGCACCGGTTTCAACAACGGATGCCTCGATACCGTTGTCGGCATCGTTGATCAGCTTGGCCACAGAAACAAAGTAGCCGTAATGCGAAGATGATGCAGACGTCGAGCCGATCAGCAGCTTTTCCTGTGCGAAAGCCGGTACCGACAAACCAAAGGCGAGCACGCCCGCCAGGGCGAGTTTTGAAAGTTTCATAATGTATTCCTCCCTATGCCGTCATCGGCATGTTTAACGTTCCGTCGGCAAGTCTTGTGCTTGGTTGTTTTTGGACGGACCGAAAGTGTCGACCAGTTTCTTTGTTGCAGGAAGATCAAATAATGAGATAATTGATGCATGAAACGCATCAATCTTGATACCGAAGAAATAAGATCCTTCTGTCTTCTTGCCGAAACGGGCAGTTTTCGCAAGACGGCTCAACGACTTGGCATCTCGGGATCGACGCTCAGTCGGCAAATCAGCCGGATCGAAGACCGCACGCAGGCGCGGCTTTTTGACCGTGACACACGAAACGTTGCACTGACCGAACAGGGCAAGATGTTTCTCAGACTGGCGGAAAGGATCCTGAATACCACTGATTCCGCCCTCGACGAATTTGACACCTACCTCAACACCAAACGCGGGAAACTGACCATCGCCGGCCTGCCGTCGGTAACGGCCGGACTGCTGCCACCGCTGATTGCCGAATTCATGCAGGCCCACCCGAATGTTGATGTTCAGCTGAATGACATGCTGTCCGAGGGGGTCTTGCGCGAAGTCGAAATGGGGCGTGCCGATATCGGCTTCACCGCCGATGTGGTCGAGGACACCGATAACCTGTCCTTCCAACGATTGCTGAGCGACCGGTTCATCGCCGTCGGGGCACCGGGCGGGTTTCTTGACGAAAACCGGACGTACAAATGGGAAGAAATCCTGTCGCAGCCAATGGTGGCAATGTCGCGTGAAACAAGTGTGCGCTCGATCATTGATGCCGCTTGCACCCAGCACGGCTTTGCCTTCCACCCCCGCTTTGAGGTGGCCCATCTGGCAACCGCAGGCGCACTTGTGTCCCAAGGGCTCTGTATTACGGCCCTGCCGTCCTTGACGCTTCCGGTTCTTGGGCGCGCGCCGCTGGTTTTCAGACAACTGGAAAGCCCGGTTTTGCTGCGTCACATCGGTCTGATCTGGCGATCGGGGCGTACCTTGCCACCCGCGGCACAGGCTTTTTTGCATCTGGTCCGAAGCCGCAACCTCAAATCACTGGTCGCACATCTGGCCACTGAAAACGAAGTGGCTTAGTGGCCAATTTGCACATCTTTCACTTGGCTGGCAAAAAACGGCACTGTGCACTCTTTGCGGACAAATCCACAGCTTAATTCCCCCCATACGCGATAACATCTCCAAGCTTGGAAGGATTATACTTCTGTTACCATTCACAGGCTGGTCATCGTGACCGGCTTGTGCTAGCAAGCGAAGCATCACACCATAACGCTTCAGGACCGGAATTTATGGCCGATTATGATGTCAAGCCGCTGATAACGGCGGACGAGATTGCCACCAAGATCGATGCGCTTGCCGCCGAGATCAATGAAAGCTTCAAGGATACCGAAAAGCTGATAGTTGTCGGCCTGCTGCGCGGCTCCTTTGTTTTCATCGCCGATCTGGTACGCAAACTGACCGTACCGGTCGAAGTCGACTTCATGGTCGCATCAAGCTATGGCGATTCCACGGAAAGTTCGCGCAATGTGCGCATCGTCAAGGACCTTGATGGTCAGATCCGTGGCAAGGATGTCGTGCTGGTCGAAGACATCATTGATACCGGCTACACCCTGTCAGAAGTGGTTCGACTTCTGAAAACCCGCGATCCGAACCGTCTGGAAATCTGCACGCTTCTGAACAAGCCGTCGCGCCGCGAAGTTGAAATCCCGATTGATTTCTGCGGCTTTGATATCCCTGACGAATTTGTGGTCGGTTATGGCATCGATTATGCCCAGAACAACCGCAATCTGCCCTTTATCGGCACGGTCCATTTCCACGGCGAATAAGCCGGGCGAAAACAGCATTAAAAAAGGCGGGCAGCTTGATCAGCTATCCCGCCTTTTTTGTATTCGGATCATGGTGCGCTTCTTGGGTTTCCATCTGTCCCTTCGGGGGATCGAAAATACCAAGAGCTGCAAGGTCGGTGACCATTTTATCAAACCCCGATTGCATGCGCGGTTTGTTGCCCTGGCCTGTGGCATAACCGGTCATGGCCGAATGCACCAAAAGGTCAAACAACATGTCATCTTCGGTTTTTTGCCTGCGCGCAGCATCGTCATGCACGGCTGCGGGATCAACCGCATCGCCGGGATCACGCTGCAACATGATGGCAAGGGCAACCAACCCAAGCGTCACCAGCGTGCCGCCAATCGCCATGGCAGCCGCAATCGCGCCAAAGGATGCGGCAATCGCCATATAGATGGCGGCCAGCAAGAACCCTGCCCCGATCAACATTACAATTGCGATCACGGCAAAAGCCGCGCCCTTTCGGACCGCGGCCTTTGCCTGATCGACAAGTATGTCGGTCAGCTGATCAATCATTTGTGCAGCAAACGGCCGACAAGCAGGCCGATACCAAAGGTCACAGCTACAGATGCCAGCGGCTTATCACGAACCTGATCCACAGCCACACCGCGTGCATGATCAAACTGATCGCGCGCCTGACCGGTCACTTCACGAATGCGCTCCGCAGCTGCCTGCGTTCTGGTCTCTGCCGCCTGGCCACCCATCGTCTTCAGGGTTTTGGTGATTTCGGCCAGATCGCTGCGCAGGGCATCGACATCCGCCTGCAGTTTTGCATTATCAGCAGTCGTCTCGGTCTTGGTCGCCATGGTTTTCTCCTATTGTTTTGAAAACAGCAACACACAGGAAACGTGCGGACATGGCATAAGGTTCCCCAACCAATTGTGATGATTTCGGGGCATAACGGTTTGACCATACATAAAAACCCTGCAACCGATGCCAAAAAGAAACGGTCCGCGTGGGTTGCGGACCGTTTCATGACCTGTCGGACTTCTGGGCGGAAATGGAGAGCGGGACTTCTCCGTCGGGGGTGGGTATCCCCGTTACGTTGATCAGTAAGGCAGACCGACGTAATTTTCCGACAGGGTTTTCAGACCTGCTTTTGACGACAGGATATATTCAAGCTCTGCATTGCGAATGCGACCATCAAATTCATTCTGGTCATCAAACGTATGCAGCATGGAAGTCATCCACCACGAGAACCGCTCTGCCTTCCAGACGCGGGCCAGTGCCGTATCGGAATAGCTTGCCAGCAGATCTTCGCGGTTGGATTTGTATTTTGCGATCAAGGCCTCGGACAGGTAGTGAACGTCACTCGCCGCAAGGTTCAGGCCCTTGGCACCGGTCGGCGGCACGATATGGGCGGCATCACCGGCAAGGAACAGACGGCCATGTTGCATCGGTTCCGCCACAAAACTGCGCAGCGGCGCGATGCTTTTTTCAAACACTTCGCCTTCATTGACCAGTTCGGCGTCCTCTTCACCAAGACGGGTGCGAAGCTCGTTCCAGAACCGGTCATCAGACCAGTCTTCGATCTTGTCCGTCATCGGCACCTGGACATAGTGACGCACAACCTTGTCCGAGCGCATCGAACACAAAGCAAAGCCGCGGTCATGTTTGGCGTAAATCAGTTCTTCGGCAACCGGCTTTGCATGGGCCAGAACGCCCAGCCAACCGAACGGATAGACCTTCTCGAACTCCTTGACGCCCGGCAGGGTCTTGCGACCGACGCCGTGGAAACCATCACACGCCGCAATATAGTCGCACGTCAGTTCAAGCGCGTTGCCATCCTTGACATATCGAACACTTGGCGTGTCGCCATTGATATCATGCAGACTGACATCTTCGGCCTCGAAGATGATTTCTCCACCGTGATCAAGGCGCGCCTGAATCAGATCCTTGGTGACCTCTGTCTGGCCATACACCATGACGGTCGAACCACCGGTAAGTTCTTCGATATTCACATGCGTGCGCTTGCCATTGACGCTGATATAGATGCCGCCATGGATGATGCCTTCCTTGTTCATGCGGGCATCGACGCCCACACGTTTCATCAGATCGACCGTTCCCATTTCAAGAACGCCTGCACGAATGCGACCCTCGACATAGTCGCGGCTTTTGCGTTCCAGAATGACGGAATCAATCCCCTGCACATGCAGCAGATGTGACAACAGCAGACCAGCCGGGCCCGAACCAACGATAACGACAGGGACATGCATGACGATTTCCTCACAAGATCACGGTTTTTGGTTCTGTTTTTGAATTGGAACAAGAACCGTTCCATTGCGGAAAGAATACGCTTGTTACTGTAAGGACAGAATGGACAAACCGGGATAATGATTGGACAAATCGAACATGTATTTGGTTTTGGTTATACCTTGCGCGCAATCTGGTTCTAACCATCCGACGGACGCCGTGTCGCCAATGGCCGATCCTTGTCTGGGAACAGGTGCAATAGTGCCGGAAAATTCATCGCATTTGTCGTCGTGATGAAAAATTCATCCTGTGAACTGTCGATCCTTTGTCAGCACTATGCTAAGTTGTTTCTTTCGGCCCTGCACAATGGCCAAAAATCCCTTAAAACCGCGACAGAACGGGAAGATGCCTCAAAGCCGCGCCATCGCCATTTTCACAGATCTTGACGGCACATTGCTTGATCATGACACCTATAGCTGGACGGATGCCCGCCCCGCACTGGATCGGCTGAAACAGCTTTCCATCCCCCTGATCGCGGTATCTTCAAAAACACTCGCCGAACTGGAACATATCAATCAGACATCCGGTCTGTTTGACGGACTTATCGGCGAGAACGGCGGCGTTATCGCGCTGAATGGCAATGTCGAACAATATGGCCCGGCCAGCGAAACCGTTGATCGCACCCGCGAAGAAATCAAGTCGGCCGTCACGGTCCCGGTCGAAAGCTTTCGCACCGTAAGCCCGGAAATCATCGCAACAGAAACCGGTTTGCCGCTTGAAGACGCCATTCGCGCCGGTCAGCGTCATTGCTCAGACCCGCTGATCTGGCAGCCTGCTGCCAAGGACATCGCACTTGCCCGCAAGATCGCCGAAAAGCATGATTTGACGCTGGTGAAAGGTGGACGGTTCCACACTTTGTGCGGCCCATCAAGCAAGGGACAAGCCATGCGACGCATGGTTGAACGCCTGAGCGTCACCTGGCTTGAAGATGCGTCTGAAAACAAACGCCGGCAACGCTTTACGACGATTGCGCTCGGAGATTCCCCGAACGATATCCCCATGCTGGCCGAGGCAGACTATGCCGTTCAAATCCCATCAAAGCATGGCAAACGCAATATGCCGTTGCTTGACCATCCCAACTTGCGCGTGGCACCCAAACCGGGACCGGCGGGATGGAACGAAGCGATTAACGACATTCTGGATCAGATAATAGGTCCTGACCCTAATACCAATAAAAACAGCGAGGTACTTCATGGCTGATTTCCATCAGGGTGGCCCGATCACAACCCTTCATCGCATTCTTGACCGAAACCCGGAAGAACTCGCCTATGAAATGAACGCCTTTGCCCGCCAACGGCGTCAGACCCTTATTCTGCCCTGCCTGTATTCCGAATTGGAAACACCGGCGATGACAACAATTGTCGAGGGACTGAAACAGGCAACCTATATCGACCAGATCGTTGTCGGGCTCGATCGCGCCGATGCGCAGCAATACCTGCATGCGCGTGAGTTCTTCAAGGATCTGCCGCAACATGTCCGCATTCTGTGGAATGACGGGCCGCGCTTGCGCAGCGTTCATGATCGCCTGAATGAAAACAATCTGGCCCGCTATGAACCGGGCAAGGGTCGTAACGTCTGGTACTGCCTTGGCTATACGCTGGCCTCCGGGCGCAGTTCCGTTATCGGCATTCATGACTGTGACATCGCGACCTATACGCCCGATCTTCCGGCAAAGCTGATGTATCCGATTGCCAACCCGGCCTTCAACTTTGCCTTTGCCAAGGGCTATTATGCGCGTGTTGCCAATGGCACGCTAAAAGGCCGCGTTTGCCGCCTGTTTGTCACACCGTTGATCCGTGCGCTTAAGCAGGTTGTCGGCAAGACCGATTTCCTCAACTATCTTGATTGCTTCCGCTATGCGCTGTCAGGCGAAATGGCGATCAGAACCGATGTGGCCTATGGCCTGCGCGTGGCATCTGACTGGGGCCTTGAAGTTTCCATGCTCTCGGAGATGTATCGTAATCACACGGTCCATCGTCTCGCCCAGGTCGATATCGCCGATATCTATGACCACAAGCACCGCGAGTTTGATCCGGCGCAAAAGGATGACGGCCTGTCACGCATGGCAAGTGACATCGCCAAATCGCTGTTCCGCAAACTGGCAACTCAGGGCACGGTCTTCACCCCGGAAACCTTCAGAACACTCAAGGCAACCTATTACCGGGCTGCCCTTGACCTGATTGAACAATACCGTGCCGATGCGCTGTTTAACGGGCTCAAGATCAATCGTGACGAGGAAGAAAACTGTGTCGAAGTCCTGTCCGAAGTGATCATTAGTGCCGGTCAGCACTATCTTGAAAACCCGCTGGAAAGCCCGTTCATTCCAAGTTGGCAGCGTGTTGAAAGTGCCATGGGCGACATCTTCGAACAGCTTTCAGCTGCGGTTGAAGATGACCTCAACGATATGGATATTGGCAAGGCATAGCGCGCGCAATTGATCGCGCCTAATCATCGACCGGAAAAATCGCAAGGAAGATTTGGATAACATCTTCCTTGCCCGGTTTTTGCAGCAGAACCGGCAAAAGCAACCGGATGCCGCTTTGCCATTCCCTTTGAAAAATTCGCAAATGATGGATCTGTGGTCGGCCCGTGATTCTGACCTCGGTCATCGCTGCATGCAGTCCGCCTGAAAAGCGGCAATCGACTTCGCGGGCAAACGCACCGCGCCAGTTTTCACCGGTCAGTGCGATAATATTCTCCCCTTCAAGCCGTATCTGAAAGTCATCCTTTTCCGGGACATATTCATAGATAGAAATATCGTCGATCCAAGGGATTAGGTTATCAGGCTGGAAATCTGATCGTGTGGGAAGATTGCCCTCTGACGCATGCGCGTTCCAGAAATCCAGAAGAGCCTGCGCAGCAGGCGGCGCATCGTCATCGAGATATGTTAACGGGATTTCCCTATCCCGTTCACCACCAAGCTTTGCCATACCATTCCCAGTCACACTGACATCGCATGCATGCATCCAGACATGCATTGGACCCATCGCCCCTTTCCTTATCCACGTGGGGCGTGACACCATGCGAAACAAGCGCGGCGTTAATCCGGCTCGCTTTGCCCGCGATAGAGAAAATGAGTGACAAAGACCTGCTGGATCACCTTGCCTGCCCGGTCGGTGGTCTGGACCGGCAACATTATGCGCAGCCATTCCTCCCAAACCATGCGTTCATGGCCGACACGATGAAAGGCGGGCTTTCCGGTTTCAATCACTTCCAGAAGCGTTGGATACACGGTGGTGCCGAAATCGAGATCAATCTGGCGCGGCGAGCACCCC
Organism: Thalassospira profundimaris WP0211; assembly: GCF_000300275.1. Taxonomy (GTDB): domain Bacteria; phylum Pseudomonadota; class Alphaproteobacteria; order Rhodospirillales; family Thalassospiraceae; genus Thalassospira; species Thalassospira profundimaris. Next base: position 128,978 of record NZ_AMRN01000011.1, read on the forward strand.
TGATAACATTCGCCACTGGCAGCAATAATATTGGGTGCATCAATGCGGATCACGAAGTCGCGTTTTTCGGGAAGGAATTCATATATGCAGATGTCATCGATCCATTGCGACAGAACATCTGCATTCAGACGCTTGCGGTCAGGAATTTGCCCGTTACGTGCCGCATCCCACCAGATTTCCACATATGCCCGAACGCGGTAATCCGTATCATCGGGCAAGTGCGGAATCCGAACTTCCTGCGCATAAGCCATTGCGCGCCATGCCCCTTGATCTCTCTCAATCCGGGCCACGAATACAGGAAAGACATACTGCTCTGCAATAGCGATTCATCACGCCACGCTAAACTAAAAATCAAATGATTATAAGCCGCACCACAAGGTACGGAAAACCTAGAGAGTTTCACTACTTGGCGTCGGAAAAATCCCTGAAAAAACGTCCGCTATTTTGAACGCAAGCCCCTAAACCGGCATCGCATCCCGATAGCGTTGCAGCAGGCGGCTTTCGGTGCGGTTGCGGCCGTCCATGTTGGAAATCCAGACGATCTGGTACGGTGCCAGTTTCATCACGCCGTTATAGTCTTCCACGACCTGTTGTGTAATCAGGTCCTGCCAACCTTCGGTCATGATCAAGTTGATCTTGGATAGATCAAGGTCTTGGGGCTTTTCAGTCAGGTTAAAGACGCAGAAGATGCTTTGTTCATTCAGATGCGATTGCCGCCAGACGCCCAGAAGTTCCGAGCCGAGATTAAGGGTATATTGCGTGGCATTCGGGTGGAAGGCCGGCTGTCCCTGACGGATTGACATCAGCGCGCGCAACTGATCAAAGGCCGATCGCGCCACACCTTCGCGTGACAGCGTTTCCTCGGCATCATCAAGCTTCCAGATTTTCCGGTTCAGACGCCTTGGAATACCGGTTTCCTCATAGGCCTTCTGATCGTTTTCGGTCGCCAGAATGGTCTGGATATAGATCGCCGGAATGCCTTCGAGCGACATGGCTATCGCCTGGCTCATCACAAAGCGCTCAAGCCCCATGGTGGCCTCGCCGGCGAAGTTTTGTGCCAGCATGCTAAACAGCGTGACATTAAGCTCGTAGGGCTTTTGCCCACCGCCCTTGAGCGCACGGTAACTGACCTGCCCGCCCATCTTGACCGCGTGATCGCGCAGGCCTTCAATATCCTCATCGGGGATCAGGTTCTCAGCCGGGCGCAGGCCGATGCCATCGTGGCTGGCGGTAAAGTTAAAGAAAGTACAGCCCGCAGGTGCTGGTGGCATTGCCATGATGCATTTGCGGATAAAATCGCTTCGTCCACTCAGCAACGCATGAATGATCACCGGCGGCAACGAGAAGTTATAAATCAGGTGCGCTTCATCCTGATTGCCAAAATAGGACAGGTTTTCAAGCAGCGGCAGGTTGGTTTCGGTAATGAATAACACATCGGGATGCACCGCATTACACGCCAGACGCATCGCCTTGATCAGTTTGTGGGTCTGATCAAGGTTGATCGAGGTCGTGCCGACTTCCTTCCAGATAAAGCCGATGGCATCCAACCGAACCACGCGCACGCCATGTTTGAGGTAGTTCAGAACGACCCTGAGCATCTCAAAGAATACTTCCGGATTGCCGTAATCCAGATCAACCTGGTCATAGCTAAAGGTACACCAGACCTGCTTCTCGCCCTGCTTGGTCACCACGTGATTGAGCAACGCATGACTGCGCGGGCGGACGACATCAGAAAGATCATCTTCAAGATTTGCGGTCTTGATGTAATCAATGCCGGGCTTTTCGCCTGCCAGAAACTGCTGATACCACGGGTGGGATGCCGAAATATGGTTGGCCACCAGATCGGCCATCACGGTTGCATGCTTTGACAATTCCTCGACATCGCTCCAGTCGCCGAGTTCCGGACGGAGCATGTCAAAATCACTAACCGAAAAGCCGTCATCGGATGTGAACGGGTGGAACGGCAGGATATGAATACCCGTCAGCCAGTCTTTCAGCCATTTGCGATGAAATTCGCCAAGGCTTTGCAGCCCCTTTTTACCGTCCTGCTGGATGCTGTCGCCATAGGTGATCAGAAACGCATCGCGCTGATCCCATTTGCGCAAATATTCCTCGCAGGGCTCCGGCCCGTCGCCCTCAATTGGCAAGCCAAGAACTTCAAAAACCCGACGCACCAATTCCGCTTGATCGTGCCCAGGATACACATCCGCAAGGAGGTTGCGCATCGCGCTTGCAAACGCGATACGTCCCGATGTTCCAACGACACGATCCATAATGGTTCCTTCCGGGTAGGCAATTCAAATGATTAGCGTTATGAAATAATGAATTTGCCTGCGATGCAAGCAGGCATTTTGCGATGCCACAATACAGTGCATCTGATCAAAACGATGACGCCCGACAATATGCCGGGCGCCGATCATTAATGACATAAGCAGTCGCTTAAGGCGCAATCGTTACCTCAACAAACGCATGGGTGCGGTTGGTGTCGATATGCTTGATCGCATCGCGTAGGATACCGGGCAAATCTTCGGCGCGCTTGGCCTTGGCAACCCAGGCGCGGCTGGCCTCGGCGACCTTGGTGAAGTCGGGGCTGGGCTTAAGGGCGGTCAGCGGCATTTCGTTGGTTTTGGCCGCATAACCATCGGGATACATGCCTGTGACAGACTGGCGCACCGCCCCCCATTCATTGTTGTTGAGCACAAGGATCAGGATCGGAAGCTCCAACGCCTCGGCAATCTGATGACACGCCGTCGGGTTGGCAAACATATAGGATCCATCGCCCATGGTCGCGACAACCAACTTGTCCTTATCCGCCAACTGATAGCCCATCGCCGCCGGGAAGGACCAACCAAGCCCGCCGGAATGCGGTTCCTGATACCAGCTGCTGTGTTCCGAAAGCGAAAGCGGCTCCAGCGGGCAGCCCAGTTCGGAAAATACCGTGGCAGAGCGCCCGGCAATCGCATCCGAAAGACAGCGTGACACATAAGCCTTGGTCATCGGATCCACCGCGCCGGCATCTGCCATTGCAAGCGCCTTTTTGCGGGTCTCGGCGTTGGTCTCTGCGACTTTGTCTCGGCGATCGGCACAAACCGATTTGTGGTCTTCATGGCGGCGGTCCATGGCATCTGCCAGCATCATGATTACATCACCGGTCTCGCCGACCAGCGAGATATCAGCAGCAAAGTTCCGCCCCGGAAAGCGCGAATAAAGCGGGTTCTGGCCGACCTGAATGACTTTGCAGTCAGCGCGCAAATCATGGATATCGGGCGACCAGGGGGCCAGGCAATCAATCACCACCACCGCATCGGCATCCTTAAGCCACGGTGCCGGATCCATCCCGGCAAACATTGGATGTTCGGTGCCAATGGCAAGCTGGATCGCCCAGTATTGCACAACCGGGATGCCCCACTGATCGACCAGATCGCTAAAACGCCCAAACGCCTCGGCCGTACCGGTGCCGCGCTGGGCAATGATCACCGGGTTCTTGGCCTTGGCCAGAATGTCGGCTGCCTGTTCCACCACGGCCTGTGGCGGGGCGACCGGGACCGGCTGCATGCGAAGCGGCCCTTCAATCTGATCACTCGGACACGGTTCACACAAAACTTCACGCGGCAGGCTGACATAGGTCGGGCCCTTGGGCACCGATGACGCGATGGCATAGGCACGGTCGACAACATCCGGCACCTGTTCGGGGAATTTAAGTTCGTACTCCCATTTCGTGCTTTCACGCACCAAGGCTGCCTGATCGCGCATTTCCTGGCCCCAGCCAATCGGCACGGTGCGCGCCCCAAGACGCCCCTTTTCCATTACCGGCGTTCGGCCCGACATCAAGACGACTGGCACATGTTCGGTCGCAGCATTGATCGCCCCGATCGCGCAATTGGCAAGGCCGACATTGGTGTGCGCCATCACCGCCTGCGTCTTGCCGGTCGCAAGATAATAGCCGTGCGCCATCCCCATCGCCGCATTTTCGTGCGGCATGATCAGTGCATGTGGCAGGTCAATATCCTTTGCCGCGGCCTCGGCCAGGCCTTCGATGATCGGCGGGAAATCGGTCCCTGAATTGGCAAAGATATAGTCAATCCCGATGGCCTTCATGCGGGCCAGGACCGCCCCACCGGCGGTCAGGGTGAGTTGGCCGGGATTTTCCTGCTTATCGCTTTTCATCAGACGCCTCTTGCTTTCCGGGACCATGCCCGTTATTTCTATATTTGAAATACGATTTATAATATAGTTTATGATTGAAATCCGGTGGTCGTCAAGACGGCACAGCGGCGCCCGATCTGTTTGCGTGGAGAAAAGCGACCCGATGACCAGCCAACTCAATGGTTCCGTGCTTAAGGCCTTTAAAATTCTTGATCTGTTTGCGGCGGGGCAAAGCGAACTGACCGCCAAGGAAACGGCCGATGCGCTGGGCATCAACATGATCACCGCGCACCGGTTCTTGCACACGCTGGTTCATGCCGGGGCATTGCGGGTGACATCACGCGGTGTCTTTCGGTTGGGATACATGTTTGCCGATCTGGGTGATCGTGTTTTACATGATGGCAACTTGCCGACCATCCTGCAGCCGATCCTTGATCAGTTGGCGCGCGAAACAGGCGAAGCCTGCATGGCGACCGAATTTGATCGCGACGCAGCGGTCTGCATTGCCAAGGCCCTGCCCGACCGGGCGCTTTATGTCGATATCCGGATTGGGTCGCGCCTTGATGCCTTTTGCACAGCACATGGCAAGCTGTGGCTGGCACATCTGAGCCCCGATGATCAGCACCGCTATTTCAAAAACGCTAGGCTAACGGGCATGACGGATCACACCATCACCGACCTTGATGATCTAAGGGCCGAACTTGCCACCATCCGTGATCAGGGCTTTTCCACCAATAATGGCGAGCGCGAAAAAGACATCTATGCCATCGCCGTGCCGATCCTGACCAAACATGGCAATATGATCTCGGCCTTTTCGGTGTTTGGCGCATCACCCGCCCTGCTTGAAACCAGCAGCGACACACTAAAACACCTGAAATACGCGGCACACAGCGCTCAGGACGCGCTGTTCCAGTCCCCGTGACGGCAGCGGCCAACACTTACAGCCGAACCGCACATCACGGCGAAACCGACGCATCCTCCAAAAAAAGCTGCATCGTCACCAGATCCAGCCAGCGATCAAACTTCCGCGCAACCTGCCGCGCCCGCCCGACCTCGACAAAGCCAAGTCGCTCATGAAAGCGGATTGAATTGACGTTCTCGGCATCAATCCCGCCAACCATGACATGCATGCCATCCTGTTTGGCATGGTCAATCAGTGCGCGCACCAAAACCCCGCCAACACCCGTCCCACGATGGTCGGCATGTACATGCACCGAATGTTCGACCGTGAAACGATATCCCCACCGCGTACGCCAAGGGCCATAGGACCCAAATCCCAAAACCCGTCCATCATCCTCAACGACAAACACCGGAAAGCCCTTTTCCTGACGGTCCGCAAACCACGCATGGCGTTCCTCCAGGGTGGATGGCGTATCATCATAGATCGCTGTGCTGTCGCGCAGCACTTGGTTGTAGATTTCAAGAATTTCCGGAATATCGCCCTTGGTCGCATCACGTAAATGCATGCTCGTCTCCACTTCACGATGTCAGTTACCTGTTGCAGACATTAATCCATTATAGTAGACGGTCAATGCCTATCTTTAACGAAAAATATGGAATTTTGACCAATATGGAAGACGACACCACAGCATGGTTACCAGCACGCATTCGCCACGAACGGGAAAATCGCGGCTGGTCACTCAGCCAGTTTGCCGAGAAATCCGGCGTCTCCAAGGCGATGATCAGCAAGATCGAACGCGGCGAAGCCAGCCCGACGGCGACGGTTCTTGGTCGGCTATCCGGGGCATTATCGCTGACCGTATCGGCTCTGCTTTCACGGACCGCATCTGTCCACCATGGTGTACGCCGATACGCCACGCAGCCATTATGGTCCGATCCTGAAACCGGCTATGATCGCCGTCAGGTCCTTTCGGGTCAGAAAATCCCGCTGGAATTGGTCGAAGTCAATCTGCCCGCCGGTCAACAGGTCTCCATGCCCGCCGCGGCCTTCACCTTCATCCAGCAGGCCATCTGGGTTCTGGAGGGAACCTTGCTGTTTCACGAAGGCGACCGTGTACACCAGCTTGATCAGGGGGATTGCCTCGAACTGGGCCCACCACAGGACTGCATTTTCCACAACCAAGGCGGTGAGAACTGCCGATATCTGGTCGCGGTCGTGCGCAGCACGCCGTAATCGCATGCAACGCAATTTGGCGGGATCGGCCGTTAGGTGGCACGCACGGCACCGGGGGATTTCCCCGTGGTGCGTTTAAACGCCCGGCTGAATGCCGCGACCGAGGCATAACCAAGACGATCGGCCACGTCATCCAAGGAAAGGTTTTCACGCCCGATCCATTGGCTGGCCAGACGCATGCGCAAGTTGGTCAGATATTGCTGCGGCGTTGATTTCGTCAGCTCGACAAATCGCTCGGCAAAGACAGACCGCGACACCCCCATTTCGGACGCCATATCCGCAACCGACCAGCTCCGCCCCGGCTCCTTATGCAGGGCTGCCAGAACACGCGCCAGCTTGGGATCACGGATCGCTTCCACCCAGCCGCATACATCACACCCCGTCTCGACCCAGCGCCGAAGGATTGCGGCGGCCACCACATCGGCAAGCCGGGTCAGGATCACGCCATATCCCGGCCGCTTGGCGCGAAGTTCTGCGGTCATCACATCAAGGATCGCCGGGATTTGCGGATCATGATCCGGCACCGTTTCGATATGCATGATTTCCGGCTTGAGGTGGGCCAACGGATGCAGCCAGCCAAGATCAAATTCCATCGCACAGCTGAAAATCAGATTGTCCTTTGATCGGCACACATCGGCTTCGCAGGCGCGGATTTCAGATGCCGCATCACATAGCGGCGCCTTTTCAAACGCATCAATGCTGCGCATCGCAACGCCGTCCTGGCTATAAAGATCGTGAATGCCCGCACAGGGCAACAACACCGCATCCCCGCAGCCCAGAACATGGGTCGCACCACTTTTGGTCCGCAAATGGACCGTGCCCTGCCCGATGAAATGAAACCAGGCGCGGCCATCGTCAACATCCTCGCCAAACCGCAAACCGAACGGGGCGGATATTTCGATGCGACGATAATCAAGGCCGCGTAACCGCACACCGGAAAGCAGTTCATTTACCATGTCATGACCGGCGGGATTGAACTGGCCTTCGATATGATCGGACGGGCTGTTTAGATCTGCATTTGCAATAAGCGACATGACATTCCGGACGATTGATCAATGAATAAAGACAAACTGTCATAGATCGTCCGAACGGTCCAGACTATTTTGGGTGCAATGCAAAACATCAACTCGAAGGACTTCCCATGAGTGAACCGCAATCCCGCCCCGACCAAGCCGTGGATCAAACCACTGCGCCCGCACCTGCTGCATGGGCCGCTGTGATTTCCATGACGCTTGGGGTATTCGGGCTGGTCACGGCCGAATTTTTGCCGGTCAGCCTGCTCACCCCAATGGCAGATGATCTGCGCATTACCGAAGGCATGGCCGGTCAGGCCATGTCGGCCACCGCCGTTATGGCCCTGATCACCAGCCTTCTGACCGCGACCGTTACCCGCAAGATCGACCGCCGCTATGTTCTGCTTGGCTTTTCGGTTCTTCTGATTGCCGCGAACATCATGATCGCACAGGCCCCGAACTATGCCATCCTTCTGGCTGGCCGGGTCTTGCTGGGCGTTGCCCTTGGTGGTTTCTGGACGATGTCGGCGGCCATCATCATGCGCCTTGTGCCGGAAAAGAACGTCCCGCGCGCCCTTGCCATCCTGTTTAGCGGCGTTTCCGCCGCCACCGTCTTTGCCGCCCCGCTCGGCAGCTATCTTGGCGATGTCATTGGCTGGCGCAATGTCTTTATGCTGGCGTCCCTGCTGGGTGTTCTGGCCCTTGTCGTTCAATTCGCAACGCTGCCCAAAATGCCACCGCGCGGGCGTGCGACCCTGCGCACCTTGATAGAGGTCATCAACCGCCCACGCATGAAATTCGGGCTGTTTTCACTGGTCCTGATCATTACCGGCCATTTCGCGTTATTTACCTATGTCCGCCCGTTCCTTGAAAATGTCTCGGGTGTGACGACGGCGGGTGTCTCGGGCATTTTGCTGGGCTTTGGTGTCGCCAACTTTATCGGCACCTATGTTGGTGGCGCGCTGATTGCCCGCTCGCTGCGCATGACCATTGCGCTGATGCCGATGATCATGGGGCTGGCCGGGGTCGGCATGGTCGCCATTGATGGTGCGGTTGCCCCGACCACCGTGCTTGTTGCGATCTGGGGCATGGCCTTTGGCGGTGTGCCGGTCGCATGGTCGACCTGGATCACGCGCACCGTGCCCGATGAGGCCGAAAGCGGCGGCGGACTTCTGGTCGCCGGTTTCCAGCTTGCCATTGCCACCGGTGCCGCAGTCGGCGGCCTTGTCTTTGACACCAGCGGCGCGCTTGGCGTCTTTACCATCGCCGGCTTCCTGCTTCTCGCCGCATCGATCATCGTAACCCTGGGCCTGCGAACCGCCCCTGTTCCCGCAAAACAGGGATAACAGCATCGCCCCAACCCCCACCGATGCCGCATCGGCCCAGCCCGCCCCGGCAGTTGAACGACTGCCGGGGCATTTCTTACCCCCATCGCATCACCACCAAAATTACCCCCGGACACACCAAAGGGCAGCGAACCACCGCTGCCCTTATCGCGTTCTACCGACATCCATCTGCCACAACGAACGCCCTCAACCCCGTCATTCCCACGCAGGTGGGAATCCATGCACCAAAGAGTGCGGTCAAAACCAAAACCTAGGCCAATTTCCTGAGCCGGGCGGTTCAAACCCTCACGTCATGCACCCTATAAAACAGCTATAACCAAATAAAACGCGATCGTCCTAGGCGCTGCCACTTCCTCAGCCTCAGCTGTTTTCCTTACAAGCACTCCACTAGCATTGACCTAAAAGCCATCCAATTTCGAAAACCTATAGCGCATTGATATTTTACAACATCCATGCCGGGTCTTCGTAAATTTCCGCATAGGATTCTACTGTAATAAATCTCATTCCCAATCGCTCGAAGAACGCCTTTCTATTAAGGCTATTCTGGCTTTTCTTCTCAACGAACCATGTTTCACCGCTTTGTATCGAAGCAATCTTTTGTAATTTAGCACGCTCTAAGAAAAGCCAACGCATAAAGTTCTCGTCTTTCCCAAAGCTAAACCCAAAGATTAGTACAGGGGAAAAAAACAATATGTCGAGCCATGTATCTGAACCTTGCCAATCAATAGCACCGAGCTTTTTTCGCGCACGCAGACTATTTTCAACACTGTAAACCCAAGCTCGAGCGCGCTGCACAGCTCCCATATAGTGCGTGAGTCCAAGCCGAATGCTCCGCCTGTATCGCATCATGCCATGTGCATGCCATATCGCGAACTCCTCACGTGGGCGCAAAATTCTTCTATCTGAAAAGTAAGAACTCCAAGGGTAGAAGTCTGTAAACCCCTTGGACGAACGATAGAAGTCGGCATTTATGGATCGAGAAAAATTTTCGTCAAAATTTACAGTCACTATGGGTCGTTTATTTCGCAAGGCCCAATTAGCAATACGCTCGTGGTGCCGCGTCGGTTGCCATGTTTTCATTAGATCGCAGAATTCACTTTGAAGCGTCTCACGATCTTCGTAAGGCTTTGCCAAATCGAGAATGTCGAAGAACTCCGTATTCGACATCTCCTCGCGCTCTGAACTTGTAAACTCTAAGCCTTGCCTTCTTGCTAGTTTATCAAGAAGACCATCCCAGTTCGATGTGCCATTTCCACCGTGAATATTAATTCCGTTTCCAATCAGCAAAGCTGGTTTTTCTTGTGACGATAGTGCGCTCTTTAGCGAAACCATGCTCCCTCACTATACGCAGCTTTTATAGGAGAAACGCTCCTCAGTACCGTCCAAGCGCCTCACCCAAAAGCATCGAGTTCCATAGTCAGCCCGACGCACAAAAAAATGGTCAACACCGTCCCCAAACTTGTCATTGGCGTCAGGATGGTTCTTCAAGGCATCCCTGAGAAAATTCTCATCGTCTCTCGACACACGCTCTTCCAAAGCATAGCTGTTAAGCATAACTCTTAGGTATTCAAGAGCATCACCTTTTTTTGCAAAATCCACTTCACCGATTTTTACTGGCGTCGCTTTAGCCATCAACTATTCTCCGCATTTAAGTCGAATGAATTCTCCAGTCTTTTCTGCTCAGTTACCCTACGAATTTCACGTTTTACAAGTGCAGGAAGGTCCAATCCCTCCCATTCCCCGCCAACAAGTATATTTAGAACCTCCATCTCCCCCAAATCACTACGGACTATATAATTACTCAGCTCAATTGAACTAGTTCGAGAAAGACCCATACCAATTAAACTAATCAAAGTTCTCGTACTTACGCCAAATTCCAAAAATAGATCGTAAGGAAATTCATCCGGGAATTCTTTTGAAATACCCTTTTCTTGAAAATGTTGCCTCAATACAGATAAATATGCCCCAAGATACTTAGGAGCGAGAAATCTTGCTATCTCTTCCACAGAAGCCATCGTTTCTCGAATGAACCTTGCATACGGGAGCTCCTCATCAGACTGATATTTCGGTTTAGCTCGTTCTCGCTTTAACCTCGCGGCAATCATCTGCCCAAGAGTTCTTCCGCGCATCCAATCCCATGTAGTCAAGGCGCACGGGAGAACACGTTTCTCCGGAGCAAATACTGGGGCCAAGCAAAGGTTGATTATGTCAAATATGACAACAAACCGATCGACCGAATCACTATCTTCCGGTGGGATTGGGAGAAATAAAGTTGCATCTCTTCCATCGTTTCGAAAGAAATTCATCAACCTTTGGAGAGCAACAATAGAAATGCCTGGATTTGCGTCGACAATAGCTTGCGAAACGTCGATCGCTTCTAGAGACGGCTTGATTAACTCTTCGAGTTCGCCCGCCATTTTCTTAGTTAACTTTTTTATGGGTGGAGCATCCCTCAACGAACCTTCCCGATACTGCCAACTCATAAGATACGCAGCAACATGCTCAAGCTTTCCGTTTACAGACGCGGTTTCCATGTCCACACGTTTAGAGAGATATTCAGAGAGGTCATTAAACTGTTCGAGTACCTGATCAGTCTCACGTTTTATAGGATAAGCAGTCTTTTTCGGAAGACCTCGCGGCCATACTTCCCGCTTACTCACATCCACGCATACGATATTTCCATAAAAATCTGCTCCCCAACGACCGGCTCTGCCAGCTAGATTCCAAAAATCCTGTGGCGACATATCTTGCCGCAGACCTTTCTTTGGGCCTCTTATTATGATCGTTCGGCATGCGAGATTAACCCCCTCTATCAAAGTTGAAGTTGACACGAGAAAGCGAATCTTGCCGGAAGTAAAAAGACGCTCTATTTCCTCCCTAAGAAGAGAAGGCATATTCCCATAATGGAAAGCCACGCCGCGCTTGACTAGATGAACCAACTGGAACTTCGGATGAATTACTTTTTCGCAGAACTCAGAAAGATCAGCGAGTTCTTGGTCCTCTTCAAACACGTCGTTGGAAAGCCCGTCATAGATTAACGCTGCAACACGCTCTGCTGAATCTGCCGTATTGACATAAACAAGTGTCCCTACTGTCTTCTTACCCAACGCAAGAGCAACGAACGCAATGCGCTTCCTTACACAAGTGGGCCTGTCATACAGCGAAAACGAACCTAATGGCCTCTTCCCCTCTTCGGTAGCAAGTGAAAGCGTCCACTCCTTGGTTTTTCCACTTACTTGCTCCGCTACCAAAAGATTCTGCATTACGGTGGCTGTGTTACTTGGAACGACCGATGTGGCAACTCCGTCAGGTGCTTCCTCCAGCAAAACTTCCGGGTTATCACTATGAGGACTTAAAAATACTAACCTGCATGTGCTATTTGCACGAACAACTCTTTCAATACTGTCTTGAAGAATTACTCCCCGGCGCTCATCCGATAATTTTTGCGCCTCATCGACTATTGCGTAATCAAAAGAATGTGGCTCTTTTCCTGCATTCAAAAATATATGAAGTCGCTCTTGGGTGAATACCGCAATGAACGGTTCTGAGTGAAACCCCTCATCATTGATTGGCAATGAGGTAACTTTGAGAGAGTTCAAACCGTGGTTTAATTTGAGTTGATTCAGTTGCCGCTCAACCTCCGAAACGAGAGCACGAGTAGGCGCAATGAATACTGAAGACTTTGCATTGCCAGATGCATGCTGGAGCAACAACCAGTTCAAGACTGCATACGTTTTACCAGCGGCAGTTGGAGCGGTCGCGGAAAGCCAGCGTGATGAGGCGAGTTTTGCCCATAACTCCGTCTGAAATCTATTGCCTAGAATTGATTTTTTTTCGTTAAGAAAAATCTCTGAGTGCAACCGTCTCCTAGTAAGGAGTAGCTGCTCCATTTTGCCAATTCTATGCTCAAGTTCAGGCCGCAATAACTCGCGATCTTGGGCTAACTGAACCGCCCTGTGGTTGGATAGCCTAGCAAGGATTAAACCGCCAGCATCTTGATAAATCGGTTCACCCGAAAAACAAACTGCAGCTTCGGCCACCATCAAAGCGTACTCTTGCGGCTCTCTATCTGCACTTTCTGCGAGAATACTTGCCGCAAAAAGAAGCCTCCTCCAGTCATGAGAACACGAAAGATTTTCACATCGGATTGTATCTTCTCCGAAGCTTAGAGCCGCTGACCATAGTCTAAGATCGCCAAAGCTTTCTTTGATTCCATCTGGTCCGATCAACCATTTCTGAATTTCATCGAGACTCACACTAACTCTCCAAGAGATTCAAAAAATATGTTCGAAATTCCTCGACAGTACGCATCGGAACACAGATAAAAATAAGTTCATAAGAGGCGATATTTTCTTCACCTATTCGTTTCTTGATTTGCTTCATCCAATTGGGAAGCTGCGCTTTGAGTTCTGCTTCAAGCTTCTCGTTGTCGGTATTCTTACCGTCCTCCAAATATGCTGCTGAGTCGAAGCCAATAAGAGCAATCCCGCAGTGCTTCACTTGCAGGGAATGATTATCATCAAGATCAAAGTATTTCTTTAAGCCTTCGGTTATCTTCGGATCATCGAAGCTCGAAAACTCGTTGATTAGAAAAACATCCTGAGACCGTGCGGCATCACTTCCATCTGGCTCAAGAAGGAACGGTGCTAATGATTTTAGACAGTCACGAACTGCAGCAGAAGAATCTCCGTATAGCTTGGACTCCCCCCAATATATACCAAGTCCTACACCATCAATTCCTTGCGCGTACACTCCATCAGCGCCATGATAATGCATCTCAGTAGACGTTTTCAGACTCATCTTGCATATGATCTGACTAAGGCCAAAAACAGCCTCTGCGAATGCAAAAAGCAGTAATTCGCCACCTTCTCCACTTTTGGCTAAACTAGTGAATAGTCCCCTCGCTTCTCTCTCAAGCTTGGACAGAAGAGCAGTAGAATTCGTCTCTTCAAGATACTTCTTAGCTTCATCGATACGCTTTCGCGGAATTGCATAATCTACAACCCTATCTCTAAGAAACTCCGCAAGAGGCTTATATCTAACTTTTCCGTTCGCATCGATTTGTAGACGGTAGCAGTGTAGCCTCGTTTTAGTATCCTTGATTCCCGTCGGCACCCCGAACTCTCTTAAATGGACGTCCGTGACTTTTTTGCCCTTCCGTATTGTGCCGGATAGCAGGTTGAAAACATCGCCCGAATCTTCATCTTTTTGTATTTCTTCGGTCATACAACGGCAATCGTAGTTAACGACATGAGAACCATCTAAAGTAGCATTCATAAGTCTGTATCAGAAGAAATTTCTCGTGATTGCGATCAATCAAAATTCGACTCAACCCATTGAGATAATCAATCCAAAGATGAATACCTATTCTCACTCAAGACTGCTCAAAGGCATTTACGCACAAACAACGATGGGAACTTAACCGATCAACAAAATTTATATGACTTTCAGGCCCCTCTTTGCTCCGACTGAAATGATGGGTATCGTTAGATCACCCTCCCCCCCCAAAAGAAAACCCCGGCACATTTCAGTACCGGGGCAAGTCGTGTCGTTTGGAGGTAGACAGGGTTTTTGGCCCTTGGGAGTCTCAGAGAGACATCAGATCGCCTTGACGGTCACCGGGCGCTCTGCCTGAACCATCAGGCGGTTGCGGATCGGACGACCAAATAGCGGCGATTCAATTTCGAACTCATCACCGTCCTTGGTGGTGACACCATCGGCAAAGCTGAGCGTCGCGGTCCCGAAGAAATGCGCATGCACATCACCCGGACGGCGGAACAGGTCATATTTGAAATGGTGATATTCAAGGTTGGCGATGGAGTGCGACATATTGTCTTCGCCGCTGACGAACTGCTTTTCCCAGATCACCTTGCCATCACGATAGAGGCGCGAGGTGCCCTCGACATGGCTTGGCAGATCGCCCAGCAGCAATTCCGGGCCCATCGCACAATGGCGCAGCTTTGAGTGTGCGAGATAAAGGTAGTTCTGGCGTTCCATCACATGGTCGGAAAACTCGTTACCGATGGCAAAGCCGATGCGCACCGGGGTGCCGTCATGATCAATGACATAAACCGCGGCAATTTCCGGTTCCTCACTGCCATCAAGGGCGAAGGACGGGCTTGGAATGTCCGCCCCCGGATTGGCAACGATGGAGCCATCGCCCTTATAGAACCATTCGGGCTGCACGCCATGTTCGCCAGCCTTGGGCTTGCCGCCCTCAACCCCCATGCGGAACATCTTCATGGAATCGGTTTCGTTGGCGTCCTTGTTATCGGCCTTGTGCATGTTCGCACGCGCCGATGCGGAGCCAAGATGGGTCAGGCCCGTGCCCGTCACCAGGAAATGCGCCGGATCAACATGGGTGATCGGCGGCAAAAGGCGGCCATCACGGGCAACTTCGTTATAGTCGACCGTGGTGTCGCCCATACGAATTTTTGCCTTTTCGATCATCGTCATGCCCTTGGCAAGCGCGATGGTCGCAAGTTCACGGGTGGTGGAAACGCCCTTAAGCGGGATCAGGGTGTTTTGGTCTTCGACCACGGCCACATGTTGCGCGCCGGCGGTGTCCTTGAATTGAACCAGTCTCATGAATTCTGTCCTGAACGATCTTGGGTCTATGTCGGAATACGGGGATGTCAATGTGGTTATACGGTGTGGCGATACGGGCCTCAGACCCAACCGCCATCGACGATAAAGTTTTGCGCGGTCACCATGCGCGCTTCATCTGAAATCAGGAAAAGCGCCATGCGGGCGATATCATCGGGCATCACCTTGTTTTTCAGGCACTGGCGCTCATCGATTTCACGTTCGGCGGCTTCATCGACCCAAAGATCTAGCTGGCGCTGGGTCATGACCCAACCGGGCACGAGCGTATTGACGCGGATGTGATCCTTGCCAAGATCGCGCGCCATACCGCGCGTCAGACCATGGGTTGCGGCCTTTGCCGTCGTGTAGCCGGGCATACCGCCCTGCCCCATCATCCAGCTGACCGATCCGAAATTGATGATCGCACCGCCGCCGGCCTTCTGCATCATCGGCGCCACCGCCTGAATGGCAAAGAAGGACGGGCGAATATTGATTGCCTGACGCTCATCCCAGTATTCCGGGGTGACGTCCTGCCATTTATGGCGGGTATCGTTCGCTGCATTGTTCATCAACCCGGTGATTGGGCCATTGATCTCGGCCGCCTTGGCAACGGCGGCTTGCAAGGCGGCAATATCGGTCAGATCGCATTTGATAAAGACAGGTTTATTGCGTGCATCTTTCGAAAGCTTTTCGACAAGTGCGTTACCGGCATCTTCCATGATGTCGACAAAAGCGACTTTTGCCCCCTGTTCGACAAAGGCGGTCACAATCGCCTCGCCAATACCCGATGCCCCACCGGTGATGAATACCGATTTGTCTTCCAGGCTTGTGTAGTGTGTCGGCATGCGATCAGACATGATCGTTTCATCTCCCGTCGTGCGTTTTGTTTTCAGATGTCAGACGTCGGACTCCCCTGACGCCAAACACGATTCTAGGCCAAAATTGACAGAAAGTGCATCCATCAAGCTATGTGCGGCGCAACAGGAGAAAAATTCCTGACGCCAACATCATGCTACGCCGACAAGCCCCCTTCAGACCAGACGAATGGTCCGGGCACGTTCCCGTGCGCGGCTGCGTGATGCTTCCTCCTGATAATCTTGTTTTTTATTCTTCATACAATAACATTAATGATCAGGATATCCGGGCCTGTCAAGCGTCAAACCATGCAGTCTTTTCTTTCATTATCTGAAAGCTTGTTTATAAGTTCATGACATAAGCAAATACGTAACAGCCATCGTGACGCCCCCCTGAAATAATTATATGCTATGCAGCACAAGGCGTTGACGGCACCAGATAAGTTGCCCTGAAAATTAATTCATATTATATGAATAATGACAAAGCGGGCCTTTTGCCTATTTGCTTTTCAATCAGGGCCACGCCGGAGGGAATATATGTCGTCTACCATGTCGAGAACTTACGCCAAACGCAGTCTGCACAGCATTGTTGCCCACGATCTTGGCGCACGCATTGTTTCGGGCAAGCTTGCGCCTGGCGATGTCCTGCCGACAGAGGCGGCCTTAAGTGAATCCCTTGATGTTTCACGCACAGCCCTTCGTGAAGCCATCAAAATCCTTTCGGCCAAGGGACTGATTGAAAGTCGCCCGAAAACCGGCACCCGGGTCAAACCGCGCTCAAGCTGGAACCTGCTTGATCCTGATGTTCTGTCCTGGCACTTCCCGGACCCGGACCCGGCCTTTCTCTATAGCCTGCTTGAAACGCGCCTGATCATTGAACCGAACACGGCCGCCATGGCCGCCGTCCGCGCCACGCCGGAACAGATCAAACATCTTGAAACCGCCTATTTCGAAATGGAAAAGGCCGAACCCGGTACCGAGGCGGTTTATATTACCGACCTTGTGTTCCATCAGGGCATTTTGGATGCGTCGGGCAACGATTTCATGAAATCGTTTGGCATGTTGATCGAAACCGCCCTGATCGGCTCCTTCCGCCTGTCGTCTGGCGGGCCCAAGGCACATGTCAAGTCGCTGCCCGATCACCACGCGGTCTATGCCGCCATCAGCCAGCGCGACCCCGAAGAGGCCCGCAGCAAAATGCACGGCCTGCTGCGCCGGACCATGCGCGAACTGCGCAAGGAACTCGGCATGTCGGTTGAACATGACTGGGATCAGATCGGCCTGTAATCGATGCCGATGGGGCGGATCAAAACGATCACCGCCCCCATTCCTCATACTATTTGAATTTACCCCCAAGACGCCCAATCACGCGTTTGGCGCAGACACCACGCATTATTCACCAAAAATGAATGATGCGTCTGATTGACCATTTTTTCCGTCAAATCTCAGGCACCGTTCCGGCACCTGATTACACGATCAAAACCGACCCTGTCTAGCAACAGAAAAAACGCCCTGCTTATTCAAACAGGGCGTTTTGAAGGAAGGTATTTTGATCGCCGGACGCTTTATGTCGCCCCGGCACGCATGCCCGAGAAGGAACGCGTGATCAGGCGCTGCAGGACGATAAAGCCAAACAGAAGCGCGCCAATCATGATCTTGGTCCACCAGCTGTTAAGCGATCCGTCAAAGGCGATCAGGGTCTGGATAACCCCCATGATGATTCCGCCAAAGAACGTGCCGAGCACAAAGCCCATCCCGCCGGTCAGAAGCGTTCCGCCAATCACCACGGCGGCAATGGCATCAAGCTCCACCCCGACCGCGGCCAGTGGATAGGCCGACGCGGTATAGAAGGCAAACACCACGCCCGAAAGTGCGCTGAAAAAGCCCGACAGGGTGTAAACCCGGATGATGGTGCTGTGGACCGGAACACCCAGCAATTCTGCCGAATGCCGGTCCCCACCAATCGCATAGACATTGCGTCCGAACCGCGTGAAGTGGGCAATCACCACCCCGCCAATCACGGTCGCCAACATCAGAAGCGCTGATGCCGTCAACCAGCCACGACCGGGCAGCTGGATTTTAAACCCGCTAAAGGCCGAGACAAACGGATGATCAATCGGAACGGAATCCAGATTGATCAGGAAGCACATGCCGCGCAGGAAAAACATCCCGGCAAGCGTGATAATAAAGGGCTGAATATCGAACTTGGCGATAATCACACCCATAAACGCCCCGAATGCCGATCCGACAACCATCGCAATCACGGCCGCCGTCACCGGATGCATGCCAAAGCCCGTAACAAGTTCGGCCATCAGCACACCGATAAAGGCAATCATTGACCCAACCGAAAGATCAATCCCGCCCGATAGAATGACAAACGTCATTCCAACGGCGGTAATGATCAAAAAGGCATTATCAGTCAGAAGCGCGCCCAGAACATAGGTATCGGAAAAGGCGCGGTGTTCAAAAATGCCATAGCCATACAGCAGTACCAGAACCGCAAGCGTGGCAAGGATCGGATAAAACCGTTCATTAATTTTCATCGGATTTCCCCCGCTTCATGCGTTCCATTGCCTGCCCCACAAGTTCGCGGGATTTGGGCGCCTGCACCAGCAAAACGACCATCACCACCGCCGCCTTGACGATGAGCGTGTATTGCGAAGGAAGACCCGACAACAAGATGCCGGTGGTCAGCGCCTGAATGATCAGAACGCCAATCACGGTCATGGCAATAAAGAACCGACCGCCCATCAGCGATGCACCGCCAATGACAACCGCCAGAATGGCATCCAGTTCAAGCCAAAGCCCGGCATTGTTGGCGTCCGCCCCACGAATGTCCGCGGCAATGATGATCCCGGCAAAGGCCGAGCACAGGCCAGATGCGGCGTAGGCCATCAGCTTGATACCGCGTGCATCGATGCCCGCGACCCGGCTGGCGCGCGCATTGCCGCCAACCGATTCAACAAACAGACCCAGGGCGGTCTTGCGCATGATGAAATAGATCGCCGCAATCACGGCGGCCGCAATAATCACCCGCCACGGAATACCCAGCAGATAACCACTGCCGATCCCTTCAAAGAATTCGCCGTGGAAGGTCACGATCTGACCACCGGTGATCATCTGGGCAATGCCCCGCCCGGCCACCATCAGGATCAGCGTTGCAATGATCGGCTGAATATCAAGGAAGGCGACAAGGATGCCGTTCCACAAACCGCACAAAATCCCGGCACCAAGGGCGGCCAGGATAATGACAGCCGGATGCAGATCGGTATCGCGGATCAGAACCGCCATCACCGCCCCCGAAATGGCAATGATCGAGCCCACCGAAAGATCAATGCCGCGCGTGCCAATCACAATCGCCATCCCCACCGCAACAAGGGCGGTCGACGCCCCGCGATGGACAACATCGACAAGCGATCCGTAAAGGTGCCCGTCAACAATGCGGATGTTGAAGAAATCCGGTGAAATGATCCCGATCCCCAGCACGATCAAGATCAGTGCGGCAACCGGACCAAACCAGGGTCGACTTAACAAAGAAGATGCAGACATGGTGCTGCTTTCCCGTATTTTCTTTTTGTCTTTTAAACTGGTCATCGTGCAATCGCCTCGATGATGCTGTTCTGGGTGATTTCCGCACCCACCAGTTCAGAAACCTTTTCACGATCGCGCATCACAGCCACGCGGTCAGCAAAGGCGACGATTTCTTCAAGCTCGGATGAGGCGACCAGCAATGCCAGCCCCTCGTCACAGAGCTCCTTGATCAGTTTGATGATGTCGGCATGGGCGCCCACATCAATCCCGCGTGTCGGTTCATCAAGGATCAACAGGATCGGCTTGGACACCAGCCAGCGCGCCAGAATGACTTTTTGCTGGTTGCCACCGCTGAGCTGCCCGACGGGCTTTTCACTGTCGGGGGTGGCGATACCCAATGCCTTGATCATGTCATCGGCAAATTTCTGTTGTTCGGCGCGCGGGATCGGGCGCAGCCAACCACGCCGCCCCTGAAGGGCAAGCACGATATTTTCGCGCACACTCAGTTCGGCAACAATGCCGTCCTGTTTGCGGTCTTCGGGGCACAGCCCGAAACCGGCCCGGATCGCATGACGCGGGGAACGCAGCATAACCGGCTCCCCATCCAGAAACACAAGGCCGCTATCGGCTTTTTGGGTGCCAAATACCAGTTCGGCAAGCTCCGTCCTGCCGGATCCCAAAAGACCGGCCAGACCGACAATCTCGCCAGCTTTCAGATCAAGTGACACAGGCTCAAGCACGCGCTTTTTGCCCAAATTCTTGATCTGGATCTGGCGCGCAGGGCCATCATAGCTGCCTTCGTCCTGATGGCGATGCGCGCTGACTTCGGCCAGTTCACGCCCGAGCATGTGATTGATCAAATCAATCTGGGCCAGTTCCTTGGTGACAAACGTGCCCACCAGGCGGCCATTGCGCAGCACGGTAATACGGTCGGTTACCGCGTAAACCTGATCAAGGAAGTGGGTGACAAAAACAATCCCCAGCCCCTTGTCGCGCAACTCGCCCATGATCCGGAACAGTGTTTTGATTTCTTCGCCGTCAAGTGACGCGGTCGGTTCATCAAGAATAAGAACCTTGGCATCAAGGGCGACGGCGCGCGCGATTGCCACCAATTGCTGGATCGCCACCGAATAGGAGCCCAGCGGCCGATTGACATCAATATCAAGCCCCAAAATCTCAAGGGCGGTCTTGGCATCGGCCTCGGTCTTTTTCCATGAAATCAACCCGAATTTGCGGGTCTGGCGTTCCAACATCAGGTTTTCGGCCACCGACAGTGTCGGCACCAGATTGACTTCCTGATAAACGGTTGAAATGCCGAGTTCCTGCGCATCACCGGGATGCTGCGGATGGATTTCCTGTCCTTCGAGTGACACCGTACCGGCATCGCGCGGATGCACCCCGGTGATCACCTTGATCAGGGTCGATTTACCGGCCCCGTTTTCGCCCAGAAGGGCGTGAATTTCGCCGCGTTCAAGGTCAAAATCCACATCCTCCAGCGCCTTGACGCCGGGAAAGAACTTCCCCGCACCGCGCACTGAAAGCACTGTGTCTGACATATCCTGCCCCTCTCCCTAGTCTGTCTTTGAAGTCTTTTGCTGCGGATACAGCCGGACGCACCCCGGCAATCGCCGGAGCACGTCCGATGCAATGAGAAGCGTTCCTCTTGTCCCCATGGGCAGAACCCATGGGGGAAGTCAGAGGTTATTTGCTACGCATTTTGTATTCTTCCGCAGCGGTATCAGGCAGATAGAGCGGGCCATTTGCCTTGATCCATTTCGGAACTTCTTCACCAGCCTTTGCCGCCTTGATCGCGTCAAAGGACGGGCCGCCCAGATGCGGGTTCAGTTCGATGGTGGCGTTGGTGTCGCCATCGGCCATCGCCTTGAAGATATCTGGCACCGCATCGATGGATACGATGAGCATATCTTCACCCGGGTTCAGACCGGCTTCCTTGATGGCCTGAACGGCACCCAGTGCCATGTCGTCATTGTGGGCATAAACCGCACAGATGTTGGCACCACCGTTTTCAGCTTTCAGGAAGCTTTCCATGACTTCCTTGCCGCCGGAACGGGTGAAGTCACCGGACTGCGAACGGATGATGTTGATGGCCGGGAAGTTGGAAACAACCGACTCAAAACCTTCCTTACGGTCGTTGGCGGCAGACGAACCAACAGTTCCCTGCAGTTCGACAACGTCGCAAACGCCATTGGTTTCAGCAGCCAGCCATGCAGCGGCCAGTGCACCTTCGACCACGAAGTCCGACGCCACTTTGGTCAGATACAGGTCTTCACTTGCATCAACACCACGGTCAACGAGGACGACCGGAATGCCGGCGTCTTTTGCTTCTTTGAGAACCTGATCCCAGCCGGTTTCAACGACCGGAGCCAGAAGAATGCCATCCACGCCCTGCGCGATGAAGGAACGGACTGCCTTGATCTGGTTTTCCTGTTTCTGCTGTGCATCGGAGAATTTCAGATCAATTCCACGACGTTCAGCTTCGGCTTTGATCGACGCCGTTTCAGACGTACGCCAGCCACTTTCCGAACCGATCTGCGAGAAACCGATCATCATTTCTGCATGTGCAGCAAACGACAGACCAAGTGCAACACCCATTGCGGCAGTAGAAACTGCCATCTTCTTAAAACTTACCACGATTTCCTCCCTAAGAGTGGCTTATTGCTTAAAAGCCATATAGTATTACAATATGATTTCTAAGCCCTCAACCATATAGTGCATCATCCTTTAGAGTGATCGCGCCAAGCGACATTAAAACTTGGCTAAACCAATAAAAATCAATATCTTGGCAAGAATCGAATGTCACAAACCATCGCGATACCAGACATGGCAAAACCACACACCAACACACTTCAAAAGGGCGAAAACGCCCCCCGTGCTGCATTAGAGAGCTCTCAGATTCGCGTATTGGTTTCTGCGCTTGGCGCGCGCCTTTGCGGGGTATATTTGCGTGATCTGAAGGACGGATCGGAAACCAATATCGCGGTTAATCTCATCGATGATGCCGCCTATCTTGATCAGGATAGCTATATCGGGGCGGTGTGCGGGCGTTATGCCAATCGCATTGAAAAGTCGCGCTACCCGGATGAAAACGGGGATATCGTGGAGCTCGCCGCGAACGAAGGCGAACACCACCTGCATGGCGGACCGGATGGCTTTGACAGGCGGCTCTGGACCATTTCCGATCAAACAGAGCGCAGTGTTACGTTTAAGCTGACCTCGCCCGCGGGCGACCAGGGATATCCTGGCACTTTGAGCACGTCTGCGATCTATTCACTTGTTGCGGACAATCGTCTGCGCCTTGAAATTACCGCCACCTGCGATCAGCCCTGCCCGGTCAACATGACAAGCCACGCCTATTGGAACCTGACGGGAACGTTTGATAAAACCGCTGGCGATCACGTCCTGCAAATCAACGCCAATCAATGGCTTCCAGTTGATGACAAACTGATCCCGACGGGCGAAATCCGCGACGTTATGGGGACCGGCTATGACTTCCGAAGCCCGGCGCGGATTTCCGATATGCTGGCCCATGCTTCGCAGGGCTTTGATCACAATTTCTGCCTGACCGGACCCCGCGGCGAATTGCGCCAGATCGCCACCCTTTCCGATCCAGCAAGAAAACGGTCGATCAAACTGTTTTCGACCGAGGCCGGTCTGCAATTCTATCTCGCGCAGCATTTCAATGATGCGATGAAAACCGAAAACGACGTGCCGCTTCACACATCAGGCGGCATTGCGCTTGAACCGCAAACCTACCCCAACAGCCCCAACAATCCGGACTTCCCAAGCCCGTGGCTCAAACCCGGCGAGACGTATCGCCATGTGATTGAGTGGGAATTTTCCTAAACAACAAAGCCCCGCATTTGCGGGGCTTTGATTTGGCGGCTTTGATTTGGCCTAAAGTGCTGCAACAGAACCATCCGCACGCGGATCTGTGGCCCCTTCCATCACGCCATTGGGCTTTAATCGAATGCCACCCGCATGGCCCATCATGTCCTCATAGGGACCAACAACCTCGACCGTATGACCGGCTGATCTCAGCTGTTCGATCAGGGCCGGGTCAAAGCGGTTTTCGAGTTTAAGCGTTGTCGTGTCTTCGCCCCATGTTTTCCCCAGCAACCAGCGCGGCGCGCTAACGGCTTCCTGCAGGTCCTGCCCATACATCACATTGCGGGTAAAGACAGCCGATTGGGTTTGTGGCTGTCCCTCGCCGCCCATGGTGCCGTAGGTCAGCACCGATCCGTCATTAAGCTTTGCCAAGGCAGGATTGAGCGTATGGAACGGCAGGCGGCCCGGTCCCAACTGATTGGGGCCATCATGGAGCGTGAAGCTGGCCCCGCGGTTTTGCCACAGAACGCCGGTTTCGGGCACCACAACACCCGATCCGAATTCCCAGAAGATGCTTTGGATATAGCTGACCGCAACACCATTGGCATCAACCGCCCCCATCCAGATCGTATCGCCCGGCTTGGCGACATGCGGCCAGGGCAATGCTGTTTTCATATCGATTTTGGCGGCTTCATGATCGAGCATTTCATTAGATAGCAACGACATCGGATCGATGCTCATCCGGTCCGGATCCCCGACATGGGCATCACGTTTCAGGAAGGCCCGTTTGGTCGCCTCAATCAATCCATGGACATGGTCAAACCCGTCCAGTGTCGCGCCGGAAAGTCCCAGCCGATCAAACAGGCCAAGGATCATCAGCGATGCTACACCCTGGGTCGGCGGCACCATATTGAAAACGGTCCCGGCCGAAAGTTTGACCGAAAGCGGCGTCATGATTTTGGCCTGATAGGCTTCAAAATCGGTCAGGCGAAGCGGACTTCCGACTGCCTCAAGCCCGCGGGCATTGGTCCGCGCAATATCGCCGCGATAAAAATCATCAAAGCCAACACGACCAAGATGCTCTAGCGTTGCGGCAAGGGCCGGCTGTTTCAGCACATCGCCAATCGCCGGAATACCGTTTGCGGCATAGGTATCAACATAGCCCGGTGAGTCTTTAAGCTCTGCCATTTTGGTCGTGGTCAGGGCAACCTGTGACTTGGTAACCGGCACCCCGGTTTTGCCATGATGGACCGCATCACGCATCAGGCGACTGTGCGGGATTTTGCCGCCGATTGATGCCGCGACCTCGGCCGCCTTGATCCAGCCGCCAATCGCACCGGCGACTGTCAGGGCCGCAAGCGGACCACGGGCCGGGATCGCGGCCTTGCCCTGTTCGCGGTAAAAGTCTGGTGATGCAAGGTTTGCAGCCCCGCCACATGCCCGGATGGCAACCGGATCCTTGCCGGGCTCGGCAATCAGCCAGAAACCATCACCACCAATCGCGTTCATATGCGGATAGACAACCGCAATGGTCGCAGCGGCGGCAATCATCGCCTCGACCGCGTTGCCACCTTCGCGCAGAATATCACGTCCGGCCTCAGACGCCAGATGATGGGGTGCGGTGACCATGCCACCGAGTGCGGTTCTTGAACGTAACATGATCAGCTGATCTCCCTGCCTTATGCTTGCGGGCATGCCGCGTTGTTTGCGACATGCCCGGTTTGTTCATAGCGCTGTTTTGCGTTTCCGTTCAGCGCCTTTTCACATTGTAGAATACCTGTTTTCCAAACCGGCCTACCAGCCGATCAGATTTGGCAACCAGCTTGTCAGTTCCGGGAAGATAAACAACAGGATCAGGGCAAGCGCCTGAATACCGATGAACGGTATCACCCCGCGATAGATATCGACCGTCGAAACCGATGGCGGTGCCACTCCCTTCAGGAAGAACAACGCCCAGCCAAACGGTGGCGTCAGGAAGCTGGTCTGAAGGTTCATCGCCACCAGAATGGCAAGCCATGCCATGTCGATCCCGCTATTGAGAAAGACCGGCAAGAACATCGGAAGCGCGATATAGGAAATCTCGATCCATTCAAGGAAGAAGCCAAGCACAAAGATCACGGCCATCATGAACAGAAGGTTGCCCATATCCCCGCCCGGCACCCATTCAAACATCGCATGAACAAGCCCCTCGCCACCCAAACCACGAAAGGCCAGGCCAAAAGGCTGCGCACAGATCAGAATGAAGAATACCATCGCACTTGTGATCAGCGTGTCATGCAAGACATCGCGCATCACACCGAAATTCAGACGCCCGGAAAACAGGGCGAGCAACAACGCACCAAGTGCGCCCATGGATGCGGCCTCTGTCGGGGCGGCAATCCCGCCAACGATGGAGCCCAGCACGGCAAAGACCAGCGCCAAAGGCGGCACGACCACCTTGGCAATCTTGATCAGGAGTTGCTGCGTGCTCATGGCATCGCGTTCATCCTTGGGGATGGCGGGTACCATGTCGGGTTTGAAAATCCCCAACAACACAAGATAAAGCCCAAGCATCCCGGCCAGAATCAAGCCCGGCACCATGGCGGCGGCAAACAGTGTGCCGACAGACTCACCAAGAATATCAGCAAGCAAGATCAACACCAGACTGGGCGGGATGATCTGTCCAAGGGTGCCCGATGCGCAAATCACACCACTGGCAACCCCCTTGTCATAGCCGCGATTGATCAGGGGCTGCAGGGATAAAAGACCAACCGTCACAACGGTCGCGCCGACCACGCCCGAAGACGCGCCCATCAAAACGCCAACGATGACGATGGCAAGTCCCATGCCGCCTCTGAGCCGCCCCATGGCGTGACCGATCACATCAATCAGTTCTTCGGCCAGCTTGGACTTTTCAAGCATCACCCCCATGAAGATGAAAAGCGGCAAGGCAAGCAGCGTATAGTTGGTCACAACCCCATAAACGCGTGCCGGCAACAGGTTAAACAAACCGGTACCAAACCCCATAATTCCAAAGGCAAATCCCGAAATCGCAAGCGAGATCGCCACTGGCACACCAAGTACGAGGAAGCCAAAGAAGCCCCCGACCATGCCGATGGCCAGCCATTCATTTCCGGTCATGTCTGATTAGTCTCCTGCACCGGTTTGCGTGACCACATCAGGTGCATCAAAGGCAGGTTCGCCGCGGTTACCCGCAACGATTTGACGATAATTCATAAGGCCCTGGGCAATCGCCTGAATGAGCAAAAGACCAAACCCTATCGGAATAAAGGCCTTGAGCAAGAAGCGATATGGCAGGCCACCCGGATCGGGGGAGCCTTCGCCCATCATGATGGATTGCGCGACATAGGGTATCGAAAACCAGATCAGTGCTGCGCCCAGCACCACCATCAAAACGGCCGAGAAAAGGTCGATGATCGCCTGGGCCCGTGGGCCCAGACGTTCATAAAGGAAATCGACCCGCACATGTCCGCCATGGCGCATGCCATAGGCCATCCCCATCAGGGCAATTGGCGACACCAGATGCCATTCAAGTTCCTGCATCGCCACACTTCCGGAATTAAACAGATAGCGCAGCAACACATTGCCACCGACCACCAGAACAAGGGCAAGACCGCTGATCGCAGCCCCCCATCCGGCAATATCGACAACCAGACCAAGAACGCGGTCCGGTAGCGGCTCAGTACGGGTCGACTTCATATCAGCTCATCCCGCCTTTCGATGAAATGATCCCGTGATAGGGCTTTTCACTGATCGCGGCCCATTCACGGTGCGTGTCGCGGAACGCCATGAAGCTGTCATGGACCTTTTTGGTGATCGGGTCTTTGGCGGCTTCGGCTTCAAGGGTATCCTTGGTGATGTCCTTAAGCTTGGTCACAACATCATCTGGCAGGGTTTGCGCGGTAACGCCAAAGTTCTCGACCAGATCACGCAGGGCGGCTGCGTTGTTGGCTTCACACCAGGAATGGCTATCAAGGTTACACGCCTGTGCGGCGTTCTTGACGATCGCCTGCAGATCCGCCGGAAGGCTTTCCCAGGCTTTCTGGTTGATCAGAAGTTCGGTGACGTTGGACGGCTCATGCCAGCCGGTGGTGTAATAGTATTTGGCGGCTTTCTGCAGGCCCAGACGACGGTCCTGATACGGGCCAACAAACTCGGCCGCATCAATCACGCCACGTTCCAGTGCCGGGAAGATTTCCCCGCCCGGAAGCAGCTTCACTTCAACACCGATCTGCTGATAGACCTTCCCGGCAAGACCCGGGATACGCATTTTAAGGCCGTTGAAATCATCCAGGCTTTCAATCGGCTCGCGGAACCAGCCGGTCATTTGAACGCCGGTATTGCCCATCGGGAAGGCGACCAGACCATATGGCTGATAAACTTCATGCCAAAGCTCAAGCCCGCCACCATGATACAACCAGGCATTTACACCCTGGAAGTTCAGACCGAATGGAACGGTCGTGAAATACTGAGCAGCAAAGATTTTACCCGCCCAGAAATAGGCATTGGCCGCATTCATTTCGACCGTACCGGCCTGAACCGCGTCAAAACCTTCAAGGGCCGGGATCAGCTCGCCTGCGGCGAAATGCTGAATGTTCAGACGACCATTCGACATTTCCGTCACGCGCTTGCAGAAATCTTCCGGGCTGCCCGGACCGGTCACATAAAAAGGTGAACCCGGACCATAGGCATTGGTCATTTTCCAGTTAAAGGTTTCCTGCGCACGAACGATGCTTGGTGCGGCGATAACGCCTGCACCGGTTGCTGCCGCACCGATTGCCGATTTGGTCAGAAAATCGCGCCGTTTAATGTTTGTCATTGATGTCTCCCTGATAGAGATAGCTATTTCTCTGAAACGTGATCTCAACGGAATGCATTCCGCACTGTGTATACATCTTGCAACACACATGCCATTGCATATTTCTCAATGACTTAACAAAATTCCTCTTATTCTTTGATGCTCAAAATGCCAATTAAATAGTCAAAATATTGCGATGCACATTTTTGCTGCACAATAAATATGCAGGAACTGGCGCGAAAAAATGTG
Source organism: Thalassospira profundimaris WP0211 (assembly GCF_000300275.1). GTDB lineage: Bacteria > Pseudomonadota > Alphaproteobacteria > Rhodospirillales > Thalassospiraceae > Thalassospira > Thalassospira profundimaris. The sequence goes on from NZ_AMRN01000011.1 coordinate 157,480, forward strand.
CGGATTTTACAACCCTTGAGAAACTTGGCCTTGCCTTGAAAATTGGTGTATACATTTGATCAATAGGAGCCCAACCAAACCTCGCAAGAAGGGTAACGACTTCAGATGATCGAGCTTCGCCAAGCGCTCAGCACCCCGTCCGAACAGACCGAACAGGTCGGCATCGCCCAACAGCTTTGTCAGGCGCTGGAAGATGACATCGTCAAAGGAAAGCTCCCCCCCGGGCAGCGTTTGGAAGAACCGCTTCTGGCCAAGCGGTTTGGCGTTTCACGCACACCGGTGCGCGAAGCCCTGCAGCTTTTGACCGCAACCGAACTTGCTGAAAAGATTCCCAATCGCGGTGTTTATGTCTCGCTTGCAACCCCGGAGCGCTTGACGGCGATGTTTGAAAGCATGGCCGAACTCGAAGGCACCTGCGGGCGGCTTGCAGCCAAGCGCATGACAAGTGGTGAGCGCCACAACCTTGAACGCCTGCACCATGAATTGGCCGAAACGGTGCGCCTGGGCGATAGCGACGGTTACGAAACGCTGAACCGGTCGTTCCACAATACGCTGTATCGCGGCACGCATAACGATGTGCTGGTCGACGTTACGCTTTCGGTGCGTCGACGCGTCGCCCCGTTCCGCCGAGTGCAGTTCCAAAGCCTGTCGCGCCTTGCCTCCTCACACGAAGAACATCAGGGCATTGTCGATGCCATCCTGCGCGGTGACGTCAAGGCCGCCGAAGACTTGCTTTACGGGCATATCATGGCGGTCCACGAGATCAGCCAGGAATACCTCGCAAGCCTGCGCGATGCGAGCGCCCAGAACGACCGGTTCGCGGCAAAATAGGCTTCGAAACAGGGCCTATTGCCCCGCCACCGGCTGCCGCAATCCCCGCCGGAACGCCCCCGGCCCTTCACCATATTGCGCCTTGAACCGCCGCGAAAATGCCGGCATCGATAGATAGCCGCAGCGCAAGGCAACCTCATCCATCGACAAGTTGGTATCGCGCAAAAGCGCCTTGGCCCGGCGCATCCGCCAATTTTGCAGATATTGCATTGGCGCAATCCCGACACAGTCGCCAAACCGCACAACAAAACGCGTCCGCGACATCCCGGCCTGTTTGGCCAAAAGCTCCGCGGTCCACTCACGTTCCGGCTGGGCATGCATGGCTGAAAGTGCGCGTGCGATCTTCTTATCTGCCAATCCGGCAAGGAAACCTTGCGGCAGATCGGCGCGCTTTACTTGTGCTGCCATAAGCGCGATCACAAGGACCTCCATCAGACGCGCCAAGGCACTGCGCCAACCGGGCTGTGTTTCTTGCGCAAGGGTCTTGATCATCGCCACGATTGAGGATTGCGCCTGTGCTGTCGGATCATCTGCGCGCAGGATCACGTGATCCTCAATCAAACCAAAACTCGGATGACGCTCATCGTCATCAAAGGCGCAAAACCCGCACAGCAATCTCACATCCCCGGAGCCTTCAGGCTGATTGCGCAAGACCCCGGCAACCGGGTCAAACCCGACCACCATCGCATCAGACAGCGCAACCGCCTTTGTACCCGGCGCATCACACAGAATGTGCCCACGGCCATTTGGCACCAGCACAAGATCACCTGCGCAAACATCAATTGGTGGTGCATTTTCAGACAGCAAAAGCTTGCACCCGCCTGCCAAAACCAGATGAAACCGGATACGTGCGCCGTCCGCCGGGATATGCACACTGAAATCCCCGGCAAGCTCCGCCGTGAAATACAGATCACTGCGCAACCGTAATCCGGCGCAAACGTCACTGAGCACATCTTGCTGCATTTTATCCATCATCGCGATTTGGAACGATCTGATAATTTATTGGCAGCTTATCGCAAAGACGCGCCCCCGGAAATGATCAATGATCACCAGACCACTTACCCAGATGGATGATCAAATCATGAGCCCAGAAAACCTTACAGCCCTGATCGGCTTTGCCTTTGTCATGTCCGTTTCGCCCGGTCCGGGCAATTTCCTGCTGCTTGCCTCTGGCGCCAATTTTGGCATTGCCCGCACCATCCCGCTGATCCTTGGCATCAGCAGTGGCTTTCTGTCGATGGTGTTTGTGGTGGGATTAGGTTTGGGCGAGATTTTGGAACGTTTTCCAATGGCACAGGATGCCCTGCGTGTTATCTGCTTTGGCTATATTCTCTGGCTTGCCTACAAGATATCGCAGATCAGATCGCTTGAGACCAAAGATCAGACGACAGCACAGCCGATCGGATTTGTTCAGGCCGCAATGCTGCAACTTCTGAACCCGAAGGCATGGACTGTCGCCCTGATCGTAACAGTCACCTACACGGCGCCGTCAGCTGGCATAAAGGGGCTTTTGGTAATGATCGCCGTCTTCGCATTGGTCAACATCCCATCTATTTCAAGCTGGGCGCTGTTTGGCGCGGCCATGCGATCCTTTATCAGTCAGGGTAACCGAACCCGCATCTTTAACATCATCATGGCCGTGCTTTTGGTCGCATCAATGGCGCCGATGTTGCTGCCGATCTGACACCCATCAGGCGCGTCGGCGCGACAGGAACCGATCCACCGAAAGCCTGCCACCACCGGCAAGAACCAGTGCTACCAGAAGCGAAATCCAAAGCAGGCGATGATCGATCAGCTCGGTCGGCAATCCATTGGCAAGCCCGCCCAGTGCGGCACCGTGAAACACAACATCCACGACCGTCTGAACCACGACAAAGCCAATCATGCCAAGGGCTGCAAGGCGGGTGAACAGGCCGACAACAATCAGGATCGGCAAGACAAATTCGCCAAGGGTGCCGGCCCAGACAATCAGGTGCCACGGGAAGAACGGAATGGCGGAGGTATCATAAAGATACTGCTCTGCAATTGGCGGCAGGATCTGCGCGAAGGCGCCCGCACTGAGGCCAACGCCGTCAATCTTGGTCATCGCGCTGTTAAGGTAATAAGGCAGCAGCAACAGAACAAAAAGCCCCCGACCGACAATGCCAATAACATCGCGCCGGCCTAGGGCGTCCATTTTACTCTCAAGACGGGCATAGCCGCCAATTATATTATGCATCATCATGCCCGTTTCCTCTCGGGATCGTAAGGCGGGCATCAAATGCCCCGATTGTTAAAAACGTGCCAAAGCTTGCCATCACATCAAAATTCGCATCGACCTCAAGGGCCTTGGCGCACGCATCGCCAAGGCTCACCCCCCCGCGCGTTTGCGCAGCAAAAAACGCCGCCTGACCATGGGTAATCACGCGCATTTCAACCTGCATATAAGGACGTGTGACCAGAACGGTTTCAGCGCATTGCACGATGCTGGTTTTACCGATCTCGGCACCATCGACCGGGTTTTGCGCATTCCAGATGGCAAAGATCGGATACTCCGACGCCACGACCTGACAGGCCGGATGCGCACGCAGTGTCATGGCCTCCAACTGGTCCTCAAGCCCGCCGAGCTCTTCGGCCAGAAGCGGCTTGGCGTCTTCGGACGTGCTAACCTCCAGCCGGGCACGTTCAAGCCTTGCGACATCCGGCAGGTACGGCAAACGATCGCGCACCGGGTGGTTTGCCAGAAATTCGGCAAAGCCCGCCCCGTAAAGGGCAAGCGATCCGGCACGCACGGTTTCGGATTGAACGAAACCCTTCGCCAATTGATCAAAAAAACCATCCCCGACCAGTTTGCGCACCGTCGGGTAAGCAGCCCCCAACGCGTCATACAGGCCACGATGAACATTGTTGCGGTAAATCGCGAAACGGTGCGCGTAACCGTCCGCAACACCCGCTGGCACCGCATCCGGTTCTGGGGAACGCAACGCGTCGCTAAAGCCGTCATAAAATGCCTTAAGCTCCGTCATGACGCGGCCTTAAACTGCGCGCCAGCGGCATATTCAAGATGACGGTCAGCAAGGGCTGCTTCACGCGCCAGCACATCCCAGCTTGGGACATCATTATCCCATTCAATCAGGGTCGGCTTGCTCCCGATCCGGGCGATCAGACGGTCAAACAGATCCCAAACAGGATCGGCCACAGGCCGGGAATGGGTATCGATCAGAACATTGTCGTCGGGATTGGTGTCTTCCTCATGCCCGGCCAGATGAATTTCACCGACCAGATCACCGGGCACCGCATCAATAAACGCATTGGCATCAAAGCCCAGATTATGCGCCGATATGTAAACATTGTTTACATCAATCAGCAATCCACAGCCACTGCGCGCGGCGGCCTCGGCTATAAATTCAAGTTCGGGGATCGAGTTTTGCGGCAAGGGGACATAGGACGTCGGATTTTCGATCAGGATCCGTCGACCAATAAAGTCCTGCACACGATTGATCGCATCCACCAACTGCGCAAGCGACATCTTCGTCATCGGTGTCGGCAGCAGATCAGCCATATAAAGCCCCTCATGGGCGGACCATGCAATATGTTCCGACACCATGGCGGGATTGAACCGGTCGACCAGCCGTTTAAGGTCTGCCAGATGGTTCTTGTTTAACGGCTCCCCGCCGCCAAGTGACAAGCCGACCCCATGCGTCGAGACCGGATAGTGCGCACAAAGCTCTTCCAGCATGGCAAGTCGCGGGCCACCGGCAACCATGTAGTTTTCCGGATGGATTTCAAACCAGCCTACAGCGTGGGCTGCGCCAAAAATATCTTGGGCGTGCTCGGCCTTGAAGCCAACACCTGCACGTTCAGGAAGCTGTGTCAGCGGTGTCATATCGGGGCAACCTTGTCTTTTCGCCATTTACGCGGGTGGACGGCCAGCACATCGGGACAGGGGGGAGACATATGCAGATCTGTGCTGACCGTCCGTTGGGACGCGATTAGGCTTGGGGTTAGGTTTGGGGATTGCCGGACTTAGCCCTGCGGAATATCGCGATCGAGCGCTTCGAGGCTGCCCATGACTTCGCGGCCATCCGCCGTGGTGAAGCTCATATCTTCACAGGTACCAGCCGGAACCAGTTTCCAGGCATTGCCCTGATAATCGACAGTCGAGGTACCGGCACAGGTCGTGCCCGGACCAGCAGCACAGTCATTCTGACCCGCCAGCGACACCCCAAAACATTTTTCCTTAGCACCATCGGCCGCTGCCTGGTTGATCGCAGCCATTGAAACAGCAGCACTCAATGCTGCACCCAGAACCATTGCTTTTTTCATCTTCGTTTCCCTTCGGTTAAATGCGGACACTCAAGTCCAGGTGATGATTTAACCGTAAGGGCGAAGGGCAAATTCGTCACTGCACCATTCGCACACGCCAAGTCAAAGAGGCGTGAGACATTCCACACATATCCTCACAGTACTGTGAGGTGCCACGCACCCTAATTCTGAAAGCCTGAAACGACAAAACCCCCGACCGGTTAAGGTCGAGGGTTTTTCAAAGTCGTGTGACTATAGGGAATATGAGTTGCTGTATTTGGAAGGCCCGGCGGTGACC
>NZ_AMRN01000012.1 GCF_000300275.1 Thalassospira profundimaris WP0211
CCGCTTCAAACATGAGCGGCGTTATCTGTTTAAAGCCCAGCGCCTAAACAGATATATCACCCTGACGCGGGGTGGAGCAGCCCGGTAGCTCGTCAGGCTCATAACCTGAAGGTCGCAGGTTCAAATCCTGCCCCCGCAACCAAAATAAAGCCCTTAACTCAATGAGTTAGGGGCTTTTTTGATTCTTGGCTTGTGGCGGGCTTTTTTAATGTTCGATTGACGGGTGCATATGGATTGGAACATCGCAAACAGGCCAATGCCTGTTTGCAGGTTCTTTGCGTAGGCCATAGGCCGGAGCTGAGCGAGCAAAGCGAGCGCTAATCCTGCCCCCGCAACTCTCTCCTAATCCTCATTGCCAGTCATAAACATCGGCCCACCCTTGTGCCTCGGGAAGCCATAGCCATTGACCATGACAACATCAATGGCATCAGCATTGTTGGCGATCCCTTCAGCGAGGATCTTGTCGCCTTCACTGCGCATCGCACCAAGGATGACATCCAAGATTTCCGTGCTGGTGAAATCACGCCGGGTAATGCCTTTTTTAGCTGATTCGGCAATCACCAATGCATCGACCTCCGGATCCGGCTGAGCCTTGCCATTGTCGTCATAGTGATACCAGCCAAGGCCGTTCTTTTTGCCAAAACGCCCCATCTCACACAGATAATCTCCCAAGGCGACGTAACGTTCGGCCGGATCGCGGAACGGGGCGAGGCGTTTGCGGGTTGCCCAGGAAATCTCAAGGCCCGCCATATCCTGCATGGCAAACAGGCCCATCGGGAAGCCGAATTCGACCATGGCGGCATCAATTTGATCGGGCAATGCGCCGTCTTCGAGCATGTATTCACAATGCTTGCGATAAGCCGACATGATCCGGTTGCCGATAAAGCCATCGCAAACGCCGCACGGAACGGCAATCTTGCCAAGGGCGCGGGCAAACTCGAATGCGGTTGCAAGGCTTTGGGCGTCGGCCGACTTAGTCCGCACTACTTCAAGCAGCTTCATGATATGGGCGGGCGAGAAGAAATGCAGGCCAATCACGCGTTGTGGATTGATGCACCGTGATGCGATTTCGTTGATATCAAGATAGGATGTGTTTGATGCAAGGACTGCATCGGCCTTGCAATGAAGACTTAGTTTGCCAAAGACATCGTGTTTAACCGCCATATCTTCAAACACGGCCTCGACCACCAGATCGGCGTGGGATAAGGCAGCGTAATCAATGCTGGTCGAAAGGGACGCCATCAGCGCATCAAATCGATCCTGACTGATCAGACCGCGCTTGAGGCTGCCAGCAATGTGTTTTTCAACCGTCGCACGGCCATTGTCACAGGCAGCTTCATCTCGTTCGATGATCGTGACATCAAAGCCCGCGAGCAGTGACGCGGTTGCTATGCCAGCCCCCATGATACCGCCGCCAATCACACCGACCTGGTGGATCGGGTTTGGTTCGACACCTTTGAGTTCGGGCAGTTTGGCAACAGAGCGTTCGGCAAAGAAGATGTGACGCAGCGCCTTTGACTGATCGCTGTCACGCAGTTCGATGAATTTTTCGCGTTCAAAATCAAGGCCTGCATCCGGTCCGTGTTCGATGCCATTTCGGATGGCAGAAATAGCGGCAAGCGGGGCGACCTGACCACGCGCCTTCTTTTTCGTCGCGGATGTTATGTCATCCCATTGCGCAGAGCTCGGCGCATCAATGGGATCCCTCGCAAGAAGCCATGCCGGTGTTCCACGACTGAGGATGGTTTTGGCAAAGTCGCGTGCGGCATCGCCCAAGGCGCCGTGGGTAATGGCATCAAGTAAGCCGATCTCGTTGGCCTTGGTGGCCGATATTGGTTTGCCGCTGGTAATCATCGAGACGGCTTCGCTAACCGGGATCAGGCGCGGCAAGCGGGTCGTGCCACCCGCGCCCGGGATCAGGCCGAGATTTACTTCCGGCAGGCCAAGTTTGGCGGTGCTATCGGCAATGCGGTAATGACAGCCAAGGGCCACTTCCAGTCCACCACCAAGAGCGTGCCCATGAATGGCGGCGATGAACGGTTTGGTTGCGGCCTCTATGCGTTTGATCACGTCGGGCAGGATCGGCGCCTTTGGCGGTTGGCCAAACTCGCTGACATCGGCACCGGCGATGAAGGTCTTGCCGTCGCAAATCAGAATCGCGGCGCGGATGTCATCATTGCCATCAATCTGATCCAGGGCATCGACGATCCCGCTGCGCACAGCGTGGCTGGTCGCGTTAATCGGCGGGTTGTTGATGGTGATAACGGCAATGGCGTTTTCAAGTGTCAGTGTGACAGTCGACATTTTAGGCGTCCTCTGCACTGATGGGGGTAAGCAGACAGGCAACGAGATCGGAATCCGGGTCGGCGAGATCGGCAATCACATTGAAATGATGTTTGTCCGGGGCATGTACACTTCGCGTGCGGGCGCCAAGACCGGTCCAGATATTGGCCAGCAGATCATTCTGGCGAACAAATTCCGGGCGTTCATCGGCCCCGACCCAGCAGGTGATCGAACATGGCAAGGCGGGCTTCAGAAGGGCAGCACTTTCACGTTCGGCTTCGGCCGCGTCCAGTCCGAGGGTGTCGTTCATGGAGGTCCGCAGCAGCGGGCGAAGATCATGAAGGCCGGAAATGGAAACCGTGTTTTCAATCCGTGCCAGAACGGAGGACGAAAGCGGCGACGTGTGGCTGACCATACGGCTGACAAGATGGCCGCCGGCCGAATGCCCCGTGATGTGGATCGGACCCGCGATCTGATCTGCGGCATGCGTGATGGCAGCCCCGACCTGGCGGGTAATGTCGGAAAGGTGTGCGTCGGGGGCGAGTGTATAGCTTGGCATGCAGACAGCCCAGCCTCTGGTCACGGCACCATTTGCCAGGTGCGACCAGCTGGATTTGTCAAATGCCTTCCAGTAGCCGCCATGCACGAACACGACCAGACCTTTGGGCGTGCCGGTTGGCAGGAAAAGGTCATATTTTTCGCGAGGGGCGTTGCCATAGGCGATGTCAAGCCGGGCGCGATTGTCGCCACTGAGCTCGTCGCGAAACTTTGCCGACTGGGTCGCCCAAAGTTCCGGATAGGTTGCGGCATCGGCAATGTAATCGCCATTGGCATAAGCATCATCCCAGTCGGTAATCATGGTCGGTTCCCTGAATTTTCGTACAGCACCTGTCTGGTGCATTCTGGTAATGGATCAAATTCTAGGCAAATCCATAGATATTTCAAACTTAAAATATATGTGCTTGAAATAAAATAAAACGAGGCGTACCGTTTTATCAGTTTCCCGAAACAACCAAACAAATCAGGAAGGGAAAAGCTGGTGAGAGTAGCTTGTCTGGGTGGCGGTCCTGCGGGGCTTTATTTTGCAATCTCGATGAAATTGCGCGACCCCGCGCATGAGGTTGTTGTGATTGAACGCAACAAGCCTGATGACACATTTGGCTGGGGCGTGGTGCTGTCCGACGAGACGCTGGACAATCTGGCCGAGAATGACACCAAAAGTGCCGAGGAAATTCGCGCCAACTTTTCCTATTGGGATGACGTTGCGGTTCAGTATCGCGGCGAAAAGACGATTTCCACTGGTCACGGGTTCTGTGGCATTGGGCGTAAAAAGCTTCTGATCCTGTTACAAGATCGGGCACGCGAACTTGGTGTGGAGTTGCGCTTTGAGACCGAGGCCGAAAGTGCCGCGCATTATGCCAAGGAATTTGATCTTGTCGTTGCCAGTGACGGCCTGAATTCCAGAACCCGCACCGAATTTGCCGAACATTTCCAGCCTGATATTGATACCCGCAAATGCAAGTTTGTTTGGCTGGGTACGCATCAGAAATTCGATGACGCCTTTACCTTTATCTTTGAAGAAACCGACAAGGGTTGGGTCTGGGCACACGCCTATCAGTTTGATGACGAAACCGCGACCTTCATTGTCGAATGCACTCAGGAAACCTGGGATGCCTATGGCTTTGGCGAGATGTCGAAGGAAGAGTCGATTGCGACCTGTGAGGACATCTTCAAGGATCATCTCGGCGGTCACAATCTGATCAGCAATGCGCTCCATATTCGTGGTTCGGCCTGGCTGAGCTTCCCGCGGGTTTTGTGCAAAAGCTGGTCGCATGAAAACATCGTTTTGATGGGCGATGCGGCGGCGACCGCGCATTTTTCCATTGGGTCAGGCACCAAGCTTGCACTTGAAAGTGCGATTGCGCTGGCGAACTACCTGCATTCCGAAGGCGACCTTAAGTCCGCCTTTGGCAAATACGAAGACGAGCGCCGTCTTGAGGTCCTGCGGCTGCAGTCAGCTGCACGCAACTCGATGGAATGGTTTGAGGAAATCGAACGTTATTTCGATTTTGATCCGACCCAGTTTACTTATTCGCTTCTGACCAGATCGCAGCGCATCAGTCACGAAAACCTGCGCCTACGCGATGCAAAATGGCTTGAAGGTGCGGAAAAATGGTTCCAGACGCAGGCGGGCCTTCCGGAAAGTGCGCCGGTGCGCCATCCGATGTTCGTGCCCTATCAGTTGCGCGACATGTCGCTTAAGAACCGCATCGTTGTCTCGCCGATGGCACAGTACAAGGCGGCTGATGGCTGCCCGACCGACTGGCATCTGGTGCATTACGCCGAGCGCGCAAAAGGCGGGGCAGGGTTGGTTTATACCGAGATGACATGTGTATCGCCGGAAGGCCGCATCACACCGGGCTGCCCGGGGGCCTATGATGCAAGCCATGAGAAGGCCTGGGCGCGGATTACGGATTTCATCCATGCCGAGACGGATGCCAAGGTCTGCATGCAGATCGGTCATTCCGGGCGGAAGGGTTCGACCCAGCTTGGCTGGGAAGAAATGGATGCACCATTAAAGGATGGCAACTGGCCGCTGATGTCGGCATCTGCCATCGCATGGTCGGACCGCAATGCGGTGCCAAAGGCCATGACGCGTGAAGACATGGATATGGTTCGTGATCAGTTTGTTGCATCTGCCAAAATGGCCGATCGCGCAGGCTTTGACATGATCGAGGTTCATGCCGCGCATGGTTATCTTCTGTCCTCTTTCATCAGCCCGGTCAGCAATATCCGCGATGATGAATATGGTGGGTCGCTTGAAAACCGGATGCGCTATCCGCTTGAAGTCATCAATGCCGTCCGTGCGGCATGGCCCAAGAACAAGCCGATGTCGGTCCGTATTTCGGCCAATGACTGGGTCGGTGATGCCGGTATTACGCCCGAAGAAGCGGTCGAGATTGCCAAGATGCTTAAGGCCAATGACGTCGATATTTGTGACGTTTCGGCGGGGCAGACGACAACGGATGCCAAACCGGTTTATGGTCGCATGTTCCAGACGCCGTTTTCCGACCGTATCCGCAACGAAGCCGGTATTCCGACCATGGCGGTTGGCAATATCTATGAGGCAGATCACGTCAATTCGATCCTGATGGCCGGGCGTGCTGATCTTGTTTGTCTGGCGCGACCGCATCTGGCCAATCCGTATTGGGCGCTGCATCAGGCAGCCAACCTTGGCAACCGCACCGAAAACTGGCCGGCGCCATACTATGCCGGGCGTGATCAGATGTGCCGTCTTGCCGAGCGGGCTGAAACCATGACCGGAAAGGTATAAGCACGGATGACCGATCTTGCCGTTCATAACGCATTGATCACCGGCGGCGGTTCCGGTGTCGGGGCCGTGATGGCCCGGATGCTGGCCGATAATGGTGTGAAGGTGGCTGTTTCCGGGCGGCGATCAGATGTGCTGGCTGAAGTTGCCGAACATCAAAACATCACTGCCATCGTGGCCGATGTCACCGATGAAACATCAGTGCAAGATATGTTCACAACCATGGTCGATGTGGTTGGCACCCCTGATCTGGTGATCGCCAATGCCGGCATGGCCGAAAGTGCCCCGATTGGTAAAACATCGGTCGATCTTTGGCAACGGACCATGGATGTCAATCTGACCGGGACGTTTTTGACGTTCCGTGAAGGATTGGCTGCGATGGACAAGACCAAGCCGGGGCGGCTGATTTCCATTGCCTCGACCGCTGGGCTTAAGGGTTATGCCTATGTTACGGCTTATTGTGCGGCAAAACATGGCGTTGTGGGCACGGTCAAGGGCATGGCGGCGGAATTGGCCAACAGCCCGATCACGATCAATGCGGTTTGCCCGGGTTTCATGGAAACGCCGATGTTGGCAAAGTCGGTTGAAAACATCGTTGCCAAAACCGGTATGAGCAAGGACGCCGCGCGCGCAAGCCTTGCCAAAATCAATCCGCAAAACCGGTTCATTCAGCCTGAAGAGGTTGCTGAAACCGTCATGTGGCTTTGCAGCTCCAAGGCGGCATCGATAACGGGACAGACGATTTCCGTTTCGGGAGGAGAAGTATGAACATGAACAAATCCGAAGCACTTTCCGAACGGGCAGGAAATGAGACGTCTGATCTGTCGAAGGCACGTTTACGCGCCTGGCTGCAAATCCTGAAGGTGTCGCGAAAGATCGAAGGCGAGCTGCGCGAAAAGATGCGCCTTGAGTTCGGATCAACGCTGCCGCGCTTTGACGTGCTGGCCGCCCTTTATCGCGAACGTGATGGCATGCGCATGAGCGAGCTTTCAAAGTCGCTGATGGTATCAAACGGCAATGTTACAGGCATCGTTGATCGTCTGGTGGCAGAGGGATTGGTTGTTCGCATGCCGGTCGAAAATGATCGCCGGGCATCGATTGTCCGCCTGACCAAGGCGGGTGAAAAGGATTTCGCTGAACGTGCGCTGGTACATGAAGGTTGGGTTTCTGATCTGTTTTCCGATCTGTCGTCTGGCGATGCCGATGCCCTGATCCGCATCCTGCGCAACATTTCTCATCATAACGAGGCGCCCCACCATGACTAAGATGGCAAACATCACGCCCAAACATTTCAACTGGCGCATGGAAGGCGACGTTGCGGTCATTTCGCTTGATCGCCCGGATCGCAAGAACCCGTTGACCTTTGAAAGCTATGCCGAGCTTCGCGATACATTCCGCGATCTGGTCTATGCCGATGACGTCAAGGCGGTCGTGTTTGGTTCGAACGGGGGCAATTTCTGCTCTGGCGGGGATGTGCATGACATCATCGGCCCGCTGATCGACAAGGACATGAAGGGCCTTCTGGAATTCACCCGCATGACCGGTGATCTGGTCAAGGCGATCATTGGCTGTGGCAAACCGGTAATTGCCGCGGTCGACGGTGTTTGTGTCGGGGCCGGGGCGATCATTGCCATGGCATCTGATCTGCGACTGGCGACGGCGGCGTCCAAAACCGCGTTCCTGTTTACCCGGGTCGGGCTTGCCGGATGTGACATGGGGGCATGTGCCATCCTGCCGCGCATCATCGGACAGGGCCGCGCTGCAGAGCTTCTTTACACCGGCCGATCCATGTCGGCGGAGGAAGGCGAGCGTTGGGGCTTTTATAATCGTCTGGTCGAGGCAGATGCGCTTGAGGCCGAAGCGATTGCACTTGCAGCCCGTATTTCCCAAGGCCCGAACTTTGGTCACATGATGACCAAAACCATGCTGGCCCAGGAATGGAATATGTCGATCGAACAGGCGATCGAGGCCGAAGCACAGGCGCAGGCGATTTGCATGCAGACCGAGGATTTCAATCGCGCCTACAAGGCATTCGTTGCCAAGGAAAAACCGGTGTTCGAGGGTGACTGATGGCAGATAAGACCTATCTTGATTGGCCATTCTTTGAAGACCGCCATCGCGAACTGGCGGCCAAGCTTGATGATTGGGCTGCGGCCAATATCAAGGGCATCAATCACGAGGATGTCGATGCGGCCTGTCGCGATCTTGTGGCACGCCTGGCCAGTGGCGACTGGTTGCGTCATGCCGCGGTTGATCCGGATGATGCGGGATCAAAGCTTGATGTCAGATCGCTTTGTCTGATCCGTGAAACACTGGCGCGTTATGACGGGCTTGCTGATTTTTCATTTGCGATGCAAGGGTTGGGGAGTGGCGCAATCTCCTTGTTCGGGACAAACGACCAGAAAGATAACTGGTTGCCAAAAGTACGTTCCGGCAAGGCGATTGCCGCCTTTGCACTGACCGAACCGCAATCGGGCTCGGACGTTGCCAATATCGCGCTTGAGGCAAAGCGTGATGGCGATGACTTCGTGCTGAACGGTGAAAAAACCTGGATTTCGAACGGCGGCATTGCCGATTTCTATTGTGTCTTTGCCCGCACGGGTGAAGCCCCCGGTGCCAAGGGACTTTCGGCCTTCATCGTTCCGGCGAACGTGTCCGGCTTTGAAATCGCTGAGCGCCTTCACACCATCGCGCCGCATCCGTTGGCACGTTTGAAATTTACCGATTGCCGTATTCAGGCCTCCGCCCTGATGGGCAAGGGGGGGGATGGGTTCAAGATCGCGATGTCGGTTTTGGATGTTTTCCGATCGACCGTTGCCGCAGCCGCCCTTGGCTTTGCGCGTCGCGCACTTGATGAAACCATCACCCGCGTTCAGGAACGCGAACTGTTTGGCGCGCCACTTTTTGATTTGCAGATGGTTCAGGGGCATGTCGCGGACATGGCGCTTGATATCGATGCCTCGGCCCTTCTGGTTTATCGCGCTGCCTGGCTTAAGGACAGTGGTGCTGCGCGGGTTAGTCGCGAAGCGGCAATGGCCAAACTTTATTCAACCGATCATGCACAAACCGTCATCGATAAGGCGGTGCAAATTCATGGCGGCGATGGTGTGCGCAGCGGGCACATCGTTGAATCGCTTTACCGGGAAATTCGCGCCCTTCGCATTTATGAAGGCGCATCCGACGTCCAGAAAATAATCATCGCACGGCAAACGCTGGCGTAATAATGGCTGTATCAGGGACTTCACAATGCTCGGACCAACCGCACATACCGATAGCTTCACACGGGACAAGTTGCCCCCGTTTGCAGAATGGCCGGATATCAATCTGGATGGGTTTGATTATCCCGAATATCTGAATGCCGGGGTCGAACTGACCGACAAGATGGTCGAACAGGGGTTTGGCGATAACACAGCCCTGATCGGCAATGGGCGCCAGCGTACCTATAAGGAACTGGCAGACTGGACCAACCGGATCGCCCATGCATTGGCCGAGGATTACGGTGTCAAACCGGGCAATCGCATCCTGATCCGTTCGGCCAACAACCCGGCGATGGTAGCTTGCTGGCTGGCGGCGACCAAGGCCGGGGCGGTTGTGGTCAATACCATGCCGATGCTCCGTGCCGGTGAGTTGGGCCAGATCGTTGACAAGGCCGAGATCGAATTTGCCCTGTGTGACACGCGCCTGATGGATGAACTGGTGGCGTGTGCCAAGGACAGCAAGTTCCTTAAGAAGGTCATCGGCTTTGACGGTACGGCCAATCATGATGCGGAGCTTGATCGCATTGCGCTGACCAAATCGGTCAAGTTCGAAGCGGTCAAGACCGGGCGCGATGATGTTGCCTTGTTGGGCTTTACATCGGGCACCACGGGCAGTCCGAAGGCGACCATGCATTTCCACCGTGATCTTTTGATCATTGCCGATGGCTATGCCAAGGAAGTGCTGAATGTCACCCCTGATGACGTGTTTGTCGGCTCCCCGCCGCTGGCCTTTACGTTCGGGCTTGGCGGGCTTGCGATCTTTCCGTTGCGGTTCGGGGCGACGGCGACCTTGCTTGAAAAGGCGTCTCCACCCAACATGATCGAAATCATCGAAACCTATAAGGCAACGGTTTGCTTTACCGCACCGACCGCATACCGGGTGATGTTATCAGCCATGGAAGATGGTGCTGATCTGTCATCGCTGCGCGCCGCCGTTTCGGCCGGTGAAACCCTGCCGGCCCCGGTCTATGAGGCGTGGATGGCAAAAACAGGTAAGCCGATGCTTGATGGCATTGGCGCGACCGAGATGCTCCATATCTTTATTTCCAACCGATTTGGTGACAGTCACCCGGCCTGCACCGGTCGCCCGGTGACGGGGTATGAAGCCAAGATTGTCGATGACAAAATGAACGAAGTACCGGTCGGAACCGTTGGGCGCCTTGCGGTTCGTGGTCCCACGGGATGCCGTTATCTGGATGACGTGCGTCAGAGCGTCTATGTCCGCGATGGCTGGAACCTGACGGGGGATGCGTTCTTTGTTGATGAAGACGGCTACTATCATTTTGCGGCACGCAACGACGACATGATTGTGTCATCGGGCTATAACATCGCCGGGCCAGAGGTGGAGGCGGCGTTGTTAGCACATGCGTCGGTTGCGGAATGTGCGGTTGTTGGCGCACCCGATGAAGAACGCGGAACGATTGTTCAGGCCCATATTGTCCTGGCCGAAGGGTTTGATCCAACGCCCGAGATGGCCAAAGCGCTTCAGGATCATGTAAAAGCGACCATCGCGCCGTTTAAATATCCGCGCTCCGTCGTCTTTATCGAGGCGTTGCCAAAAACCGCGACTGGAAAAATCCAGCGCTTCAGACTGAAACAGGAACCGTCTGCATGACCGACTTTGCCGCCACCAAATCCCTGTTCCATATCCCGGAAGGTGTGATTTACCTTGATGGGAACTCGCTTGGTGTGCTGCCGAAAACCGCAGCCAACCGCGCCAAGGAGATGATCGAACAGGAATGGGGGGAAATGCTTATCCGTGGCTGGAACGATGCCAAATGGATGGAGCAACCCGAACGTGTCGGCAATCTTGTCGCACGTTTGATCGGGGCGGCACCCGGTACTGTGGTGATGGGCGATACCCTGTCGATCAAGGTCTATCAGGCATTGGCAAGTGCGGTTGAAATGCGCCCGGATCGCAAGGTGATCGTTTCTGATAATGGCAACTTCCCGACCGATCTTTATATGGCAGATGGCCTGATCAAGTCGCTTGATCGTGGTCATGTGTTGAAAACACCGAACCCTGAAGATGTCGAAAGCCTGATCAACGAAGATCTGGCGGTGCTGATGCTGACTCAGGTGGATTACCGCACGGGCCGCATGCACGACATGAAACGCCTAACCGATCTGGCGCATGCCGCTGGCGCATTGGTGATTTGGGATTTGGCGCATTCGGCCGGGGCTGTGCCGGTTGACCTAACCGGATGCAATGCCGATTTCGCTGTGGGTTGTACGTACAAGTATCTGAATGGTGGTCCCGGTGCACCGGCCTTTATCTATGTCCACCCGGATCATGCAAAATCTGCCCGTCCGGCGCTTTCGGGTTGGCTTGGCCATGCGGCGCCCTTTGCCTTTGATCCCGATTATACCCCAGCACCGGATGTATCGCGCATGCGTGTCGGCACCCCGCCGGTTATTCAGATGACCGTGTTGGAAGAAGCCATGAAGGCATGGGACGGCGTTGACATGGCCGATATCCGCAAACGCAGTATCGAGCTGTGTGAGCAATTCATCGCCGGGGTCGAGGCAAATTGCCCGATGCTGGAACTGGCAAGCCCGCGCAATCCCCAAGAACGTGGATCGCAGGTGTCGTTCAAGTTTGATCAGGGCTATGCCGTCATGCAGGCCTTGATCGCCCATGGTGTGATTGGTGACTTCCGCGCACCGGATGTCATTCGCTTTGGCTTCACCCCGCTTTATATCGACAAGGGTGATGTTGATGGTGCGGTGAAAATTTTGGCTGAAATCATGGAAACCCGCGCTTGGGACAAGCCGGAATTCCACAAACGCAACGCGGTGACCTGAGATGGCAAAGCAGACCTCGCCATATGATCCAAGCACGGAAGGTGCGCGCACGGATTTCTCCGATCAGATGTCCTATGGGGATTATCTGTCGCTTGATGCGATCCTGACGGCCCAGCATCCGCAATCGGATGCCCATGATGAGATGCTTTTCATCATTCAGCACCAGACGTCAGAACTTTGGATGAAGCTTGCCATTCGCGAAATCAGTGCGGCCCGTAGGGCGATCCATGGTGGTGATCTGCGCCCGGCGTTCAAGATGCTGGCGCGTGTGTCGCGCATTTTCGAACAGCTTAACAACGCATGGGATGTCCTGCGCACCATGACGCCAAGCGATTACACGACGTTTCGCGATGCGCTTGGCCCGTCTTCGGGGTTCCAATCCTATCAGTACCGATTGATCGAATTCATGCTGGGCAATCGCAACCACGCGATGTTGCGCCCGCATGCGCACCGCGAAGACATCACCGAAATGCTCAAGGCGGAGCTGGCAACACCAAGCCTTTATGACGAAGCTCTTTGCTTGCTGAATGCTGAGGACGGGATTGAGGTGCCAGCAGACGTTCTAAACCGTGATGTGTCGGCACCCTATGCGGCTGATGATGCGGTGATCGCCGCCTGGCAAAAGGTTTACAGCGATCCGGGGAAATACTGGTCGCTTTATGAATTGGCGGAAAAGCTGGTCGATTTCGAAGACTATTTCCGGCGATGGCGCTTTAACCATGTCACGACGGTCGAACGCGTGATCGGGTTCAAGCGTGGCACTGGAGGCACGGGAGGCGTCAGTTACCTGAAGAAAATGTTGGAAGTAGAACTGTTTCCGGAACTCTGGCGGGTTAGAACCACGCTTTGAGGATGGACGGACCGGATGCAAATACTGCAAAATCAGGGGCAGGCATCAGGTTCACTAAAACCGTGACGCATAAAGACATAAATGTCGCGGGATCAACGTGTTGCTAAATGAAAAATTGTATAAACACGGAGGCTTAAATGAAGGGTATTAAGACAACCATCGCAGCAGCTGCTGCTTTGCTTGCAGCCGGAGCTGCGCAGGCAGAGCCGGTCAAGGTGGGTATGATCACCACACTTTCTGGCGGTGGTGCAGGGCTTGGTATTGATGCACGTGACGGCTTCATGCTTGCTGTCAAACAGGCGAACAATCCCGATCTTGAAGTCGTAATCGAAGACGATCAGCGCAAACCTGATATCGCGGTTCAGCTGGCCGATAAAATGATCCAGCAGGACAAGGTTGATGTTCTGACCGGTATCATCTGGTCGAACCTTGCGATGGCGGTTGTGCCGTCTGCGGTGGCTCAGGACAAGATCTACATGTCGGTTAACGCGGCACCGTCACAGCTGGCAGGCAAGGGCTGCAACAAGAACTATTTCAGCGTTTCCTATCAGAACGACAACCTGCATGAAGCCGCCGGTGGCTATGCTTCGAGTGCGGGTTATGAAAAGGCGTTCATCCTTGCGCCGAACTATCCGGCTGGTAAAGATTCACTGACCGGTTTCAAGCGTTTCTTCTTTGGCGATATCACCAACGAAGTTTACACCAAGCTTGGTCAAACCGACTACGCAGCTGAAATTGCACAAATTCGTGCATCAGATGCGGATCACGTATTCTTCTTCCTGCCGGGCGGCATGGGCATCGCGTTCATGAAGCAGTATGCCCAGTCTGGCGTCGACAAGCCGCTGATTGGTCCGGCCTTCTCGATGGATCAGGGCATCCTCGGTGCCGTTGGTGACGCAGCACTTGGTGTGAAAAACACCTCGAACTGGTCGAAAGATATCGACAACCCGACCAACGCAGCTTTCGTTGAGACCTTCCAGGCTGAATATGGTCGTCTGCCGTCGCTCTATGCATCGTTTGGCTTCGATACCGCCAATCTGCTGCTGTCGGCGATGGATAAGGCAAGCATTTCGGACAAGGATGCCTTCCGTGAAGCCCTGCGTGCGGCTGATTTCAATTCCGTGCGCGGCAAGTTCACCTTCGGTCCGAACCAGCATCCGATCCAGGATCTGTATGTCCGTGAAGTCGTCAAAGAAGGCGATGTGCTGACCAACAAGATCATTGGTACGGCGCTGACGGATCACTCTGACGCCTATGCGTCGGAATGCTCGATGTAATAAAGAGCTGACAAGAGGCCGGGGGCCGGTTTCGATTTTGTAGTTGGCCCCCGACCACCTTGTGACGGAGTTTCCAATAATGTTCTCTCTTTTTCTGGAGCAGCTGTTAAACGGCCTTCAGTCCGGGGTGATGCTGTTTTTAATGGCATCGGGGCTGACGCTGGTTTTCGGTGTGATGGGGCTGATTAATCTTGCCCATGGCTCCCTTTATATGATCGGTGCGTTTGCCTGTGCGGCTGTGGCTGCATGGACCGGGTCTTTCTGGCTGGGGCTTGTCGCCAGTCTGATGGCGGCTGCCATTGCCGGTGCGCTGGTCGAAATGTTGATTATCCGCCGTCTTTATAACCGTGATCACCTTGATCAGGTTCTGGCGACTTTTGCGCTTATTTTGATTTTTTCCGAAGGCACCCGCTGGATTTTCGGATCCTTCCCGCTGTTTTTAAGCGTGCCTGATTTCCTGACCGGCACTGTTATTTTGCCGGGTGGATCGCAATATCCGCTTTTCCGTTTGGCCATTATTGTTGCCGGGCTTGCTGTTGCGGTCGGTTTGTTCCTGTTGATTGGCAAAACCCGTCTTGGCATCCGTATCCGCGCGGGCGAGGCTGACCGTGGCATGATCGCGGCCCTCGGTGTCGATATTGATCGTCTTTACACCATTGTCTTTGCCCTTGGGGCTGCGTTGGCCGGGCTTGCTGGTGCCTTTGTTGGCACGACCCAGTCGGTTCAGGTTGGCATGGGTGAACCGGTTCTTATTCTGGCCTTTGTCGTGATCGTCATTGGCGGTATCGGCTCCATTAAAGGCGCGTTGGTCGGCTCCTTGCTGGTTGGGTTTACCGACACGATGGGGCGGTTCCTGTTGCCGCATGCTTTTGCGACCTTCCTTGATCCGTCAAGTGCCACGGCGATTGGCTCGGCACTGGCATCCATGTTGATTTATATCGTGATGGCGCTGGTTCTGTTCCTGCGGCCAAGCGGTCTGTTCGGGGCGACTTCCTGATGACCATGAACCGCGAGTTTCTCATTAATTCCATCCTTGCGATTGCGCTCATCACCGTTCCGCTGATCGCGCTTGGCATGGATGAACCTTTCATCATTACCCTTGCCACAAAGGTCGCGATCTTTGCCATGGCCGGTGTCGGGCTTAACCTTGTGCTGGGCTATGGCGGGCTTGTGTCGTTCGGGCATGCGGCGTTCTTTGGTATTGGCGGTTATGCCGCCGGTATCCTTGCCAGTCATGCGCTGAACTATGAACCGATCATGGAAAGCCCGTTCCTGATCGAAGGCACAACCCAGATGATCATCATCTGGATTGTTGCCCTGATCGTTTCGGCACTGGTGGCGCTGTTGATCGGGGCGATCACGCTGCGCACCAGCGGGGTCTATTTCATCATGATCACGCTGGCCTTTGCGCAGATGATCTATTACTTCGCGATCTCCTGGCCGGCGTATGGCGGGGAAGACGGGTTGTCGATCTATGTGCGCAATGGCTTCCCGGGGATCAACACCCTTGATCCGATCAGCTTCTTCGCGCTTTGTGCCGTGATGCTGGCGATTGCGATGGTGTTCTCGGCCGTTCTGATCCGCTCACGTTTTGGTCTTGCCCTTCAGGGGGCGCGTCAGAATGCGCAACGCATGACGGCGGTTGGCATTGCGCCGTTTCGCATTCGACTGGTGGCGTTTGTGATTTCGGCGATGATCACCGCCCTTGCCGGTGCGCTTTATGCCGACCTCAACCGTTTTGTCAGCCCGACAATGCTGTCCTGGCATATGTCAGGGGAAATCATGGTGTTTGTCATTTTGGGCGGGGTTGGTCGTTTGTTTGGCCCGCTTGCCGGTGCGGCCCTTTACATCATTCTGGAACACCTTCTGGGCGGTGTCTGGGAATTCTGGCAGTTGCCGTTGGGTGTCCTGCTGCTTCTGGTCGTGCTGTTTGCGCGCGGTGGACTTGTCGGTGTTCTGGCGGGGGAGCGTAAACATGTCTGATGCCATTCTTTCGCTTTCCGATGTCACCAAGCAGTTCGGGTCGCTTCTGGCCAGTGACAGTGTCACGCTTGATCTGCGACCGGGCGAAATTCACGCCCTGATCGGTCCGAACGGGGCAGGCAAATCCACCCTGATCAAACAGATCGCGGGCGAGATTAAATCTGATCGTGGCGATATCCATTTCAACGGTCAGAACATCAACGCGCTTGATGCGGTGGCGCGATCCCGCATGGGGCTGGCCCGAACGTTTCAGGTGTCATCCCTGATGCCGGAATTCTCCGTCCTGCAAAACGTCATGCTGGCGCGCCAGTCGGTCAGCGGCAAAGTGTTCCGGTTCTTTAAGCCGGTGTTGGGTGACAAGTCGCTGGTTGATCCGGCGATGGCACAGCTTGAACGGGTTGGCTTGGCGGATCGTGCGCAAATGCGTGCAGCCGACATTTCGCACGGGGAACGTCGCCAGCTTGAAATGGCCGTCGCCCTTGCCCTGGAACCCAAGGCGTTTTTGTTGGATGAACCGATGGCCGGTATGGGGCCGGAGGGTTCCAAACGCCTGACCGGGTTCCTTGATGGATTGCGTGGACAGGCACCGATCCTTCTGGTCGAACATGACATGGATGCGGTCTTTGCGCTCGCAGACCGGATTTCGGTTCTGGTGTATGGCCGGATCATTGCCACCGGCACGGTGGACGAAATTCGCGGCAATGATGATGTCAAACGTGCCTATCTCGGGGAGGAAGCCTGATATGACTGCACTTCTCGAACTTAGTGGCGTTACCGCGTTTTATGGCGCGTCGCAGGCTCTGTTTGGCATTGATTTGTCCCTGAACGAAGGCGAGGCCGTCGCCCTTATGGGCCGTAACGGCATGGGCAAGACCACCACGATCAAAACCATCTGTCGCATGATGGAACATCGTGATGGTTCAATCCATTTTGCCGGGCAGGATCTGGCAAAGATGCCATCGCACAAGGCGGCCCGCCTTGGTCTTGGTCTGGTGCCCGAAGGGCGCCGGTGTTTTGCCCAGCTAAGTGTGACGGAAAACCTGATTGCCGCCGCCCGTCCGGGCGAATGGGATTTTGACCGGGTGGCGGGACTATTCCCGCGTCTGGCCGAACGCTGCGATCAAAAGGCCATGACCCTTTCGGGGGGCGAGCAACAGATGCTGGCAATCGGCCGTGCATTGATGACCAATCCGCGTTTGCTGATCCTTGATGAAGCAACCGAGGGACTGGCACCGGTCGTGCGTCAGGAAATCTGGGCGGCGATCAATCAGCTTAAACAATCGGGGCTGACGATCCTTGTGGTCGACAAATCGCTTAAGGAACTTTCAGGTGTCGCTGATCGCTATGTGATCGTCGAAAAGGGCATCACGGCCTGGAGTGGGGCGGTGAACGAACTGACCGACGACCTGGCTGACCGGTATCTGGGGGTCTGATATGGCGGCATTCACCTATACCCAGAAAGTCATGTTTCAACATTGCGATCCGGCGGGGATTGTTTTCTATCCCCGCTATTTCGAGATGGTGAATGCCACGGTCGAGGAATGGTTTGATCAGGTCATCGGGTTCGGGTTCCCGACCATGCATGGTCCGATGAAGGTTGCCGTTCCGACAGCGGCGCTCAGTGTCGCCTTTACTGCGCCAAGCAAGCTTGGCGATGTTTTGGAATTCTGTCTGATCCCGACCCGGATCGGACGTTCCAGTTTAGAGCTGGAAATCACCGCACGATCAGGTGCCGAGCAACGCCTGAAAACAACGGTCACTCTGGTCTTTACGAAACACGGGGCCGGAAAGTCAGTGGCATGGCCAGATGATTTGCGTGCCAAAATCGAAAAAGAAATCAATCAAGTGGTAGAAAACAATGCATAAAATCATTCAGCCTGACGGATGGAAACAGCCCAAGGGATATGCCAACGGCGTCTTGGCCGATGGTGCCCGCCTTTACATCGGTGGCCAGATTGGCTGGAACGAAGATCAGGTCTTTGTTGCCAAGGATTTCGTTGGCCAGATGGAACAGGCGCTTAAAAACATTGTCGCCGTTCTGGAAGCTGCTGGCGGCAAACCCGAACACATTGCCCGCCTGACCTGGTATGTCACGGATAAAAAGGAATATCTCGCCCATCAGCGCGAAGTCGGGCAGGCCTATCAACGCGTCCTTGGCAAGCATTTCCCGGCGATGACCATGGTTGTGGTCAAGGAACTCATCGAAGACGAGGCACTGGTCGAGATCGAGGCAACCGCCGCCATTCCGTCCTGATCAGGCATCAGGGCCTGACGGAACAAAAAAGGGCAGCACATCGCGTGCTGCCCTTTTTGTTGATCAGCTTGCCGAAAGGTAATGTTTAATTGCCTTCCGGGGCACTGGTTCCGAGGTTCTCGGGCGAGAAGATGTTGTTGCCAAACGGGCTTGGTGCCGATGCACTGCCCTCATCACCGCCAAGCGGGCCAAGGTTGGGCATTGTCGGGGCTGGCACAGCCTGTTGCGGTGAGTTGATCGATTGCTGTTCCATCAACTGCTGTTGCAGGGCGCGCTTTTCTTCAAGGACTTGCGCCGTGCAGACACTGGAATCATGGTTCTGGATAAACAGAACCGCGGCAAGTGTCAGAGCACCCAAAATCACGGCAACCGTTCCCGGGTGCGTCGCGATCTTCAGGGCCGGTCGTTCGGCAATCACATGGGCCCAGCCCTTGCTGTAATAGCGATTGCGGCATTCATAAATGATCGCCCCGATCAGCGTGATGGCGATGATAATCACCGCCACGGCCGAGATTGACGGATCAAGACCATACCGCACCTTGGACGACAGAACCGTGGTGAAGGTGCTGCTTGAAACAATCGTAAACACGGTGGTGTTGTAGTTTTCAAGCGATGCCAGAAACGCCAGAACCGTGGCCGAACCAATCGCCGGCGCCATGAAGGGCAAAAGCACTTTGACAAACGCCTGCGTGGGCGTTGCACCCATATCAAGGGCCGCCTCGGTCAGCGTGGTGTCAAACCGCTGAATACGTGACAGGAACACCAGCATCGAATAAGCGGCGATAAAGGTCACCTGACCAAAGATGGTCAGGAACGTTCCGTCATAGAAGAAGCTCTCATACGGTGCATTGAACAACGTGCCGATCCGGTCCCAGAAAATCAGGGTCGAAAGACCGATGACAACGCCGGGCACGAGAATGGGCGCAATGAAGATCGTATAAAGGGCTGCGCGTAATTTGGGACCAACCTGTGACAGCGTGATCGCGGCTGCCAGTCCGATTGGAATGGCAACACAAACAACGCCCACCCCGATCAAAAGCGAATTACCAAGCCCGGAAAGAAGCTTGTCGTCGCTGGCAAGCTTGCCAAACCAGTCGGTGGTAAAACACTCCCACGGTGATACGCGCGGGAAGGTCGATGAGTTGAACGCGGTGATCACCATGATGATCAGCGGCCCGAATAGATAGGCAAAGAACAGGGTCAAATACAGACCGGGGATCAATGCAGTCGGGGATTTCATCTTCATTGTTTGATCTCCCCGATCGAAACCTTGAACAGGCGCATCACCAGCAGGACAAGCGCGATACAGACAATCAGAAGGACCATCGCATAGGCCGACCCGCGCGGCCAGTTGCCGCCGGAGTTAAACCATTGATAGACCAACTGCGTGAACCACAGGTTTGATGGGCCCCCCAAGATCTGTGGTGCCGCAAGTGCGCCTGATGTCAGCATGAAGACCATGGTCATGCCCGATGCAATGCCCGGCTTGGCATAGGGAATGACCACCTTGGCATGGACCTGCCACCAGTTGGCCCCCATGTCACGCGCGGCTTCGATCTGATTTCGATCAAGGCTTTCAATCGCGTTATAAAGCGGGAAGATCATCAAAAGGATGTAGGCATAAGCCAACCCGGCATAAAGCGCGACATCCTGACGGATAAAGTCAATTGGCGTATCCCAAAGTCCAAGCCCCATGCCCGTTTCATTGATGACACCCGTGGCGCCAAACAGAATACGAAACGCAAAGGCACGCAGGATTTCGTTGATCCAATAGGGCACGATAAGCGCCAATACTAGCAAGCGCGCCTTGGCCCCGGTCGATGATTTGGCCAGCACAAAGGCCACCGGGTAACAGATGATCAAATCGAACACTGTGACGAACACAGCCGCAAGCAGTGTTTTGAAAAGGATGCCGATATCAAGGGTGTTTATCCCGTCGGACGCACCACTTCCTTGGAAGAAATATCGATATTGCTCAAGGGTATAGACGTCTTCGGGGCCGCCAATCTTGGCCGGTGGCAGGTTAAATCGGAACGAATAATCCAGCATGGTCAGTTGCGGCAGGATGATCAGAATGAACACCCAAAGACTGACCGCAAGCATCAGATAGATCGAGACCGCCATCCCGTTGCGTCTGACAAGGTCATAAAAAAGATCACGCATGATACGGCCCCCTTACGCGCTGGCCAATTCGCCCGGTTTGAGCGCAATGCCCATTTCCGGTGCGAAATCGAGTTTGACCGGGGTATTGGCATCAATCGCGTTGGTGCCATCATTGATCAGCGAAAGCTTAAGGTCCGTGCCACTCGCATTCATCACGATATGGCGCATATTGCCCTCGAACTCTTCGGTGACGAAGTTGGTTTCGAACTGATTGATAGCACTATCGTCTTTCGAAAGCCGAAGCGCTTCTGGACGCACGAACAGATGGCAGGCATCCCCGGGCGCCAAGGCAGGGCCGCCCGCCGGATGGTTTTCGACCGTAAAGGGGGTGCCAAGACCCGCATCGATTTTCATTGTCTTGCCGTCATTGGACAAAACCGTGCCATCAAGCACATTGTTTTCACCGACAAATGACGCGACAAAGCTTGTCGTCGGGTGATCATAGATCGCCTTGCCATCGCCGATCTGCTCGATCTTGCCCTTGTTCATCACCGCAATGCGGTCTGACATGGTCAGGGCCTCACCCTGATCGTGGGTGATGTAGATAAAGGTCAGACCGACCTGTTTTTGAATGGCGCGCAATTCAGTGCGCATGTGTTGCCGCAGTTTAAGATCAAGGGCCGACAACGGTTCATCAAGAAGAAGAATGTCAGGTTCAACCGCAAGGGCGCGGGCAATCGCCACACGCTGTTTCTGACCACCGGAAAGTTCGCTGACTTTCTTGTCGCCCTGACCGGGCAGGGCAATCAGTTCAAGCAACTCATCGGCACGTTTGCGCCGGGTTTTCTTGTCCACGCCACGTACTTCCAGGGGGAAGGCGATGTTATCAGCGACCGTACGCAACGGGAAAAGCGCAAGGTTTTGGAAAATAAGCGCGGTGGGACGTTTGTTCGGGCCAACGCCACGCATGTCCTGACCACCGATTTTGACCTTGCCGCGTGTTGGTTCCTGAAAACCGGAAATACAGCGCAAAAGCGTTGTCTTGCCACAGCCCGACGGGCCGAGGAATGAAAAGAACTCGCCACCCGCGATGTTCAGATTTGCTTTATGGACAGCGGTGAATTCGCCGAACTCTACCCAGACATGCTCAAGCGAAATTTCTTTGGTCATAGAACTGACAACCCCCTGAAAACGTCAAAGCCCGTTCGCCCGTAAACACAGGCGATACCGGAATTATTGTTGTTTGAAATGCATCGGCCCTAGGATCATGTCCCTAGAAACCCAAAAAGGGCGACACGCGCAAAGTCGTGCCGCCCCAAAGATCGGAATCAGGCGCTTTCGAAGCGGTTCACATATTCGGTACGCATGTCGGCATACCACTGCGGTTCGGACGGCCACGGGTTGAGGTTGGCCAATGCTTCGCCCGGATAGGCATCGGCAAAGTTCTTGGCATAGGCTTCGCCTGCGAACTTGTCGGCACCCAGAACCGGGGAGTTGTAACCGTGATGGTCAATTGCCTCACCTGCCAGTTCCGGCATGTAGGCATATTTGATGAACTCATAAGCCTGTTCGATGTTTTCGGCACCAGTCGGCAGGGCAAGGCCATCGACCCATGCCAGCGCACCTTCTTTTGGCGCACGGTACATGACAGGTTCGCCAGCAGTTTTAAGCGCAAGCGGCGGGCCATCCCAGGTCTGGCCAACAATCACGCCTTCGTTCAGAAGACCGTTCTTCTGGGTATCGGCATCGTTCCAGATCAGTTTGATATTGCCTTTGCGCGCGATGCACCATTCGGTGATCTTTTCCCAAACAGGGCGCATTTCTTCTTCGGAGGTGTAGGCCTTCCAGACCGAACCCGGGGCCAGTTCGCCCGTGGTTTCCATGTAAAGGCCAGCCCCCAGCATCATGGAATGCGCGCGGCCCATGGTTTTGCCAGCATTGGCTTCGGACCAGACATCGCCATAGGACGGGAACATGCCTTCTGGCTGGAACATATCGGTACGCCACGCCATGCCTTCGGTGCCCCAGATATGCGGCAGCCAATAGGTGGAGCCAGCCTCAAACGCCCAATCGGTGCTGCCGATCTTGGCCATTGCCGGGTTCACCGCCTCAATGGCGACTTTGGACATGTCGAACGGCTGAAGCAGTTCCAGTGCCTTCCACTGAAGGGCACGGTTGTTGGTCGGCGATACGATGTCAAAGCCGCGACCTTTGGAAGCCTTCATCTTGTTGATGATTTCCTCGTTCGAGCCGATGCCGGTGTAATTCACCTTGATGCCCGTTGCATCGGTAAACGATTTGAGGAACGTCTCTGGCAGATAATCAGACCACATCAGAATGTTGATTTCGCCAGAGGATGCGAGTGCTTTTCTGCTGATAATTGCAGGCATTGCAAGTGCCGAACCGGCGGCAAGCGAACCTTTAAGAAGTGTGCGCCGGTTAAGTTTCGGGCCGGAAGTGAACTTGGTCATCCGTATGTCTCCTGATAGCCGGGATTTTTCCCTTATGTGCGGCGCACCATGCGCCTCCCTGGTGGACATAACTTCCCTGAACCGACCGCATTATGATCGCGGTTCTTGTTCCTGCTTTATCGCATTGACAAAATGGTACATCTGCCGGTTACTCTAGTAATAGAGCCACAAGGCAAAAACTATGGTGCCACGCCGGTTAACGTGCTGCAGTGCCGAATAAGAGGGGCATAACCGATGCTCGACATTCGACTTGAGGATCCGGCAATTGCCGGTCAAACCCTGCAGCAACAGCTGCATCAGTGCCTCGTCGATGCGATTCTTGAAGGTCGGTTACCGTCGCATGAACCCTTGCCATCGACCCGCGATCTGGCGTCCGCCCTTAAGGTGTCGCGCAATACGGTGGTGCTGGTTTATCAACGCCTGCTCGACGATGGATATCTGACAGCCGTCTGGCGGCGGGGACATTTCGTCAATGAGCAATATATCCGCCAGCAACTGCGCCTGAGTGTGGATACGCGGACCGCCTCGCTGTTTACCAAGGAACGCGATCCAGATTTGTGGCGACGCCATTTGCAGTTCCGCCCGACCGAGGCGCGCAATATCGTCAAACCCGCCAACTGGCGCGATTTTCCCTATCCGTTCATCTATGGCCAGGTTTCACCCGACAAAACCACCATTTCGCGCTGGCGCGATTCCATGCGGCTGGCCGGGTCGCTTGCCCATTCGCAAAGTTGGGTCGGTGATCAGGTCGATATGGATGATCCGCAACTTCTTGAACAGATCATTACCCGCATTCTGCCCCATCGTGGTTTGCGCGCCCATCCGGAACAGTTGCTGATTACCATTGGCGCGCAGAACGCGCTGTTTCTGGTCGGGCAGCTTCTGGCAGGGCGGGGCAGGACAGTTGGCGTCGAAGATCCGGGTTATGTGGATGCGCGCAATATCTTTGCCTCCACGGGGGCTGATATTTGCCCGCTTCCGATTGATAGCGAAGGTCTTGCCAACTCACCCGTGCTGTCGAACTGCGATATGGTCTACACCACGCCATCGCACCAATGCCCCACCAGTGTCACCATGTCACTGGATCGCCGTCTTCAGCTTGTTGAAAGGGCGCGCAAGGATGACTTCATCTTGGTCGAGGACGATTACGAGCATGAGCTGAATTATCTTGGTCATCAGCGCGCGGCGCTTAAAAGCTACGATAATTCCGGCCATATCATCTATATCGGCAGTCTGACCAAGCTGATGTTCCCCGGCTTGCGGATTGGTTACATCCTTGCCGACAGTGAACTGATCAAGGAATTACGTGCGCTGCGTCGCCTGAATTACCGCCACCCATCTGCACAGGATCAGCGCGCCATGGCCTTGTTCATCGGTGAAGGTCATCTGGACTCACATCTGCGCCGGACGCGTGATCGCCTGTCGGAGAAGTGGCAATTGATGCAAAACGAAATTTCGCGGCAATTACCCGAATTGAATGTCACCCCGACCACGGGCGGGTCGGCGGTTTGGGTTAAACTGCCCGACAATATCGATGCTTGGGCCGTCCATCGCGAAGCCGCTAAACGCGGGGTTTTGGTCGAGCCGGGCGATGTGCACTATTGCGATCCAGACCGCGCACCGCGTGATCGCCTCAGACTGGGGTTTGCCGTGATTGAACGCGATCAGATTGCACCCGGCATCACTCAGTTGCGCAATGCCATCATGGCGGTGATTGCTGAAAACAGGAAAGGGACCGCTGCACAGTAAACTGTGTGTATGGCGGTCCCTTTAACGCGACCCCACTCCCCTGAGATCGGCATCTGTCCCCTGCAGGCAGATTACATTGGTGCGCCAAGTACCTTCTGAAGGATGGCAACCATGTCGTCGATGTCCTGTTCGGTGCTGACGAACGCTGGCGCGAAAATGATCGCATCGCCGGTCGCCTTGACGTGAAGGCCTTCGTCGAACAATGCCCGCTGTGCCCAGCTTCCCTTTGCACCCGGCGCATCTCCCGGTGTCAGCTGAATACCCGACATCATGCCATAGCCGCGAAGGTCGCTGACATGGGGCAGGTTGCGCAGACCAAACACACCATCAAGAAAGTGCGAAGACAATTCGTTGGCACGTTCGAACAGTTTGTCCTTGGCATAGATATCAAGGGCTGCGATCCCGGCGGCACAGGCCACCGGATGGGCGGAATAGGTATAGCCATGGAAGAATTCCGGGCGATCCGCATCGCCGGCAGCCTCAAAGACAGCCGCCTGAATTTCGGCACTGGTGGCAACCGCACTCATGGGAATAGCACCGTTGGTCAGTGCCTTGGCCATGGTGATCAGGTCCGGCTTGACTGCGAATGCCTGGGAGGCGAAAGCAGAACCTGTTCGGCCAAAACCGGTAATCACTTCGTCAAATACCAGCAGGATGCCGTATTTGTCGCAAATCGCGCGAAGCTTTTCGAGATACCCTTTGGGTGGCACGATGGTGCCAATCGATCCGGCAATTGGTTCGACAAAGACCGCGGCAATGGTATCGCCGCCGTAGGTCTTGCAGATTTCCTCAAGATCATTGGCCAGATCCGCATCGGTTTCCGGCTGGCCGCGGGTGAATTTTTGTTCTTCGGTCCATGTGTGGCGCATATGCACGACATCACAGGTAATCCCGGAAAAATCACGTCGGTTATTAACCATCCCCGCAAGTGACGTACCGCCAAGGTTCACCCCGTGATAGCCCCATGCGCGTGACACAAACCGGGTGCGCTGGGCATTGCCGGTCGCACGGTGATAGGCCAGACACATCTTCATTGCGGTATCAACCGCCTCGGAACCCGATCCGGCAAAGAACACGCGATCAAGCCCGTCTGGCAGGATGCCGGCCAGCTTTTCGGCAAATTCAAACGACACGGGGGCGGCGCGCTGGAAATGCGGTGAATAGTCAAGTGTGCTCAGTTGCTTGTAAACTGCATCGGCGATTTCCGGTCGTCCATGACCGGCCGCACAGCAAAACAGACCAGACGAACCATCCAGAATTTCACGGCCTTCCGGGGTCCAGTATTTCACACCTTCTGCCTTGGCAAACATCTGCGGTTCTTCGTGAAACAGACGGTTGTTGGTGAAAGGCATCCAATGGTTGGTCATGTTCGGCTTGACGGACACGTTCATGCTGGCTCCTGTCGACAAGAGTGTGGGGCGGAAATCTTATGCTGCTAGCTAAACCCGTCCCCTCGCATGGCGTTAGTGCCAGAACTCGATAATATTTGGGTCCAGATCGCTATGTGGCTCCATCAAAAGGGACGATGTGGCTCTATTGCCGACGCAGTCAGTGGCGTAATTCAGGTCTGTAACAACGAGGAATTCCATGGAACTGATCTTGTCTGGCATGGTCGTCGCGGTTGCCGCCCTGTTTCGTGGCGTCACCGGATTTGGCTTTGCACTGCTGGCAGCACTTGGTCTGTCAAGCTTGCTGGCCCCGGCAACGGCGACGCCGATCATCCTGATCATTGATATTGTTCTGACCGGCTTGATCCTGCGCGATTTTGATCGGGCCAAGGTCGACTGGCGGGCCTGTTCGATCCTGCTGACTTTCGGGCTTTTCGGGGCGGTGCTTGGCCCTTATGTCGCCTTTGCACTGGATGATCAGACCATCCGGATTGCCACCAACCTTGCAATTGCGGTGGCGGCACTGGTTGCCATGTTGCACCATCCGCCAAAATGGATGGGACATTTTGTCATCGGGGCACTGCTGGCCTGTTCGGTCGGTATCCTGATGTCGGGCTTTGCCGTTGGCGGACCATTGGTTGCAGCCTGGCTTTTGGCCGGTGGCACGCAGGATGTCCGCGTGCGTAACACGCTTGCGATCTATTTCGGCGCGGTTGATGTGCTGGGATTTATCACCCGTGCGGCCGCGGGCATGTTGCCCGATAATTTCATCGCACTTGTCCTGCCGCTGCTGGTGATTGCCATGATCGCCTATTTCCCCGGCGAGATGATCTATCGTCGGATGTCGGCAACCACCTGGCGCCGTGTTTGCGCCATCAGCCTCGTTCTTATTGCCATTATCGGTTTCGCTCAGACCATCGCGATTGGTCTGTGACCCATTATATCAAACTGTCTAAACCACCGGAGATCCCCATGACCAAAACAGCACTCATTACCGGCGCAACTTCTGGCTTTGGCGCGGCAACGGCCCGGCGTTTTGTCAAGGAAGGCTGGAAAGTCATCGTAACCGGCCGACGGGCCGAACGGCTTGACGCCCTTGTCGATGAACTCGGTGGCGCATCGGTTGCCCATGCACTTTGCTTTGATATTCAGGACGCCGATGTAACCCGGAACGCAATTGACAGCCTTCCGGCGGACTTCGCCGAGATCGATCTTCTGGTCAATAATGCCGGTTTGGCGCTGGGCACCGGTCCGGCACAGGAATGCAATCTGTCAGACTGGATGACGATGATCGACACCAATACCAAGGG
Organism: Thalassospira profundimaris WP0211; assembly: GCF_000300275.1. Classification (GTDB taxonomy): domain Bacteria; phylum Pseudomonadota; class Alphaproteobacteria; order Rhodospirillales; family Thalassospiraceae; genus Thalassospira; species Thalassospira profundimaris. Next base: position 27,062 of record NZ_AMRN01000012.1, read on the forward strand.
CCTGGTCGCCATCACCCGCATCCTGCTTGATAAACTGATCGAACGAAAAGGGGCGATTGTTAATCTGGCTTCCATCGCGTCGAACTGGCCTTATCCGGGCGGGAATGTCTATGGCGCGACCAAGGCGTTCGTTCAACAATTCTCGCTGGGCATTCGTTGTGACCTTGCGGGCACGGGTGTTCGCGTCACCTCGATCGAGCCGGGGCTTTGTGAAAGCGAATTCACGCTGGTCCGAACCGGTGGCAACAAGGAAGCCTACGACAAGCTTTACAGTGGTGCCGATCCGATCCAGCCCGAAGACATCGCCGAAAGCATCTTCTGGGTGGCGAACTTGCCAGCGCATGTGAATGTCAACTCGCTGGAAGTCATGCCGGTCAGTCAAAGCTGGTCGCCGTTTGCCATTCATCGCAAGCAAGCCTGATCCCATATTTTGCACATCCGTTGGTGAAGGTAACTTCTGTGTTAGAATGAGCTAACCCTCACCAACGGTTTTGCTTTTCTCTTTCCGCTGAACTAAGCTTTTAAAAAAACAAAAAGCATGTTTCATCGGAGGGACATCATGAGATCGACCGTTCTGGGCGCGTCAGATGGGGCAGCGTCGCCTGTCGGCAATGACGCAAGCCATGGCGGGCCGGGGCCTGAATTTGGGCCGTGGCTTGAAAAGGCATCCATCCTGATCGTCGATGACGAACCGGGCATGCGCAATTTCCTTGTCCGTACCCTGGGGCCACGCGCCAAACGCGTCGAAGAGGCTGCCGACTGCGAAGAGGCCACAGCCCTTCTTGACCAGCACCATTTTGATGTCGTCATCCTTGATAACATCATGCCCGGCAAAAGCGGGGTGGAATGGTTGACCGAACAGCGCGAAATCGGCTTTTTCTCCGACGCAATCCTGATGACGGCCTATGCCGATCTTGATACCGCCATCAAGGCGCTGCGTGCGGGGGCGGTCGACTTTGTCCTGAAACCATTTCGCTCCAACCAGATTTTGAACGCGGTGGCGCGCTGTCTGGATCGCATGCGGCTGCGCCGTGAAAACCATGTGCTGCGCCACGAATTGCGGGCAACGTCTGATCATGTGTTGCTGCGTGACAAGCTGATTGGCTATTCGCCGCAAATTCAGGAAATCCGTGAAACCATCGCCCGCGTGGCACCTCTTCCGACATCCATTCTGATTTCCGGGGAAAGTGGCACGGGCAAGGAAGTCACCGCACGTTCGTTGCATGCGCTTTCTGATCGCGCCGAAAAGCCGTTTGTTCCGATCAACTGTGCCGCCATTCCGTCTGAGATGATCGAGGCGGAATTGTTCGGTCACGTCAAAGGGGCCTTTACCGGCGCGCAATCCGCACGCGATGGGCTTTTCATGCATGCGCAGGGCGGAACCCTGTTTTTGGATGAAGTCGGTGAACTGTCGTTGGCGACCCAAAGCAAGCTTTTGCGCGCAATCGAAAGCCGCCGTGTCCGCCCGGTGGGTTCTGAACGCGAAGCACCTGTTGATTTGCGTTTTATCTTTGCCACCAACGCCGATCTTGAGGCTGAAGTCGAAGCCGGGCGTTTCAGGGCTGATCTGTTTTATCGCATCAATGTCATGCATATCGAAATGCCACCCCTTTCTGCCCGCGGGGATGATGTCCTTGAACTGGCCGAGCTTTTCATGACCAAACTGTCCAAGCAGCTTGGCGTACGTGCCGTGCCCATGGATGCGGCTGTGCGTGCCGGACTGACACGCTATGACTGGCCGGGCAATGTGCGTGAATTGCGCAACCTGATTGAACGGACCCTGATCCTTGGCAAGTTCCCGGCGGAATTCCGCGATGAACTTGCCGATCAGGGATCGCAGGTTGACCGAGATGAAACGCTTGATGAGATGGAACGTCGTCACATTCTGGCGATGTTGCACAAGACCAATGGCAATCGCAACGAAGCCGCCAGACGGTTGGGGGTATCGCGCAAGACCATTGATCGCAAATGCGCAAGCTGGGAACAGGAATGACCGACGCGTCATTGTCGGGCGCCACCAAGCCCCCCGCCAAAAGAACACGATCCGTTCGTTTTAAGTTGCTGGCGATTGCGCTTTTGCCGACGCTTGTGATCCTGCCATTGTTGCTTGGCGTGATGATGGTGCGGTGGAATACCAAGTTCGATGCGCTGTTAACATCAAAGGTCAGTGGCGATCTGACGATTGCCCATCAGTACTTCACGCATATCCTTGAAAATACCGGCGAACAGATCCAGGCACTTGGCCAATCGGTCGCCTTTCGCGAAGTGCTCGCCAAAGGTGATGTTGCGGAGGTCGACCGCCTGCTTGCAGAACGTCAAAGCAAGCTTGGCCTTGATTTCCTCTATCTGTCACCCGCGCTGGGTGGCACAGGTTCTGGCCAACCCGATGCGGACTGGCCGGTGATTGCCAGTGCCTTGCGCGGGCAATCGATGACCAGCATCGATATTTTCAGCAACAGCGACCTAGCGGCGATTTCGCCCGATCTGGCCGAACGCGCACATCTCGATCTGATTGATACGCCCAATGCCGTGCCCTCGACACGCAATGCTGAAACGCGCGGCATGGTTGTGCATTCGGCAAGCCATGTTGAATTGCCAAACGGGCAAAATGCCGCCTTGGTCGGGGGTATTTTGCTCAACCAGAATTTGGCGTTCATCGATACGATCAACGATCTTGTCTATCGCCAAAGCAGCCTGCCCGAAGGCAGTCAGGGAACGGCGACCCTTTTCCTTGATGATGTGCGTGTCAGTACCAATGTCCGCCTGTTTGCCGATCGTCGCGCCCTTGGTACGCGGGTTTCAAGTGCGGTGCGCAAAACTGTCCTTGAGGATGGCCAAGTCTGGCTTGATCGCGCCTTTGTGGTCAATGACTGGTATATCTCGGCTTATGAGCCGATCAAGGACAGCTATGGCAAACGGGTTGGTATGCTGTATGTCGGGTTTCTTGAAGCCCCGTTTGCCCAGACAAAGTATGAAAGCCTTCTGATCCTGATCGGGGCGTTTTTGTTTGTCGCGGCCCTGTCGGTGCCAATCTTCCTGCGCTGGGCGCGGGGTATTTTCAAACCGCTTGAACGCATGGCCAATACCATTGGTCGGGTTGAAAACGGCGATCTGTCGGCCAGAACCAACATTGATCAGGTGCAGGACGAGATCGCCCTTGTGGCCGACCATCTTGATGACCTTTTGGATCAGGTGCAAGAACGCGATAAACGTTTGCGCGCCTGGAACGATCAGCTAAATGAACGGGTTGATGCCCGCACCAGCGAACTGCGCGAAGCCAATCGCCAGCTCGAAGCTACCACAAGACAACTGATCATGTCCGAAAAGCTTGCGGCCATTGGGGAAATCACCGCCGGTGTGGCGCATGAAATCAACAATCCGGTGGCGGTGCTTCAGGGCAACTTGGATGTTCTCCGTGATTTGTTGGGCGAACATGCCCGATTGGGTGATACCGAATTCCGCCTGATTGATGAGCAGGTCAATCGCATTAATCTGATCGTGACGAAGCTCCTGCAATTCGCCAAGCCCGAAGAATATGCCGGATATGTCGAACGCCATAGCGTGGCCGACGTGATTGACGATTGCATGCCGCTAGTCGCCCATCTGCTCAGCCGGGCGGATATAGACGTCGTGCGCGAACATCATTCAACCCGGCTGGTTTTGATGAACCGGACCGAGTTGCAGCAGGTTCTGGTCAATCTGATGGTCAATGCCCTGCATGCCATGTCCGAACGCGGGACGCTGACCCTGACCGATATTGATCAGGATCGCGATGGCCTGCCGGGCATTCTGATCACGGTGCGCGATACCGGATCAGGTATGGATGCCGGCGTGCTGAACCGTATCTTTGATCCGTTCTATACCACCAAACGGCGCGAAGGGACGGGGCTTGGTCTGTCGATTACCAAGACCCTGATTGATCGACAGGGCGGCGGGCTTGAAGTCGAAAGCAAGCCCGGAAAGGGCACCACATTCATGATCTGGCTGCCGGAGGCGGATTAGGGCCAGACCGGGCGCCGGGCCGATTACTTTGTTGGGCTTTTCGGAGTGCCTGCACGCAGCCATTCCTTTTTCAGAATGGCATACACAAAAGTGTTTTCGTATTTGGTGGTGCCGTCGGGGTTGTTAACAAACGAAATAAACTCCTCAAAGCAAGCCTCTTTGCGCATGCCAAGTTTCTCGCACAGCTTCTGCGATTTGAAATTGTTGTCCTCGACATAGGCATAAAGCCTTCTTGCGTCGCGCTGTGTGAACAGATGGTCAAACAAGGCTTGTGCGCTTTCACTGGCATATCCCTTGCCTTCAACCTTTTCGTTGAAGTTCCAGCCGACGGAAAAGGTGTCGGCTTGTTCCGGGCCATCGTGATGAAGCAACAGTTCACCAATTAAGGCTCCTGTTTCTTTCAGGCAGACCGCAAGACACGTCTTATCCTTTGCACGTTTCCGCGCCTTTGCCTTCGCTTGTTCCAGCGTTGTGACTTTGTCATCCATAAAGCAGTTTACGCGCGGGTTCGAAATGTACTCGAACAGTTCTGCGGCATCAGCTTCAACAAAGGGTCTGATGATCAATCTGTCCGTGATGATGTCGCTCATATGCGTCCTTCGCGGGTAGGCGGATGGTGACAGGCTCATCGCCCTTTCTTACTAAAGCGGTACGCGCAATGAAAAGGGTTATCGCAGCGTGATTTTTCAATCCCCTACAATCCTGTCCAAACCCGGAACGCGCGTTGGGGCATCGCATTGAAATTGCTGCGGTTGCGAGTGGACATTTTGTCCATTTGCACGTTATCCGCGAAAAAAGATATGGACATTTTGTCCATGCGTGTGCGCTGCAACAGTCCATTTCAGTTTGGAAGAATGACAGAAAACGGCGCTTGTTATGCAATGGCATGGCGATTGCGATGTTGAGAGTTCCGGATTTAACCGTGTTTGCCCTGCACCATGACCGATTGTGCGACGGGGAAGGGCAAGGAAAATCCAAAGACCGGGAGGACAACATCGCTATGTTTGACAAGCTCAAAAAAGAACACATCGTCGCTGGTGACGATTTCAATCGCTGGAAAGTGCCACCAGCATCCATTGCTATTCATTTGTGTATTGGCTCCGTCTACGCTTGGAGCATCTTCAACCCGCCACTGATCAAGGAATTTGGCGTGGTCAGTGCTAGCTCCGGTGACTGGGGCCTGCAATCCGTTGTCTGGATTTTCTCTGTTGCCATCGTCTTCCTTGGCCTTGCGGCGGCATTTGGCGGCAAATGGCTTGAAGAAGTCGGCCCGCGTATGGTCGGTGTCGTTGCCGCCTTTTGCTGGGGTGGTGGTTTCATCATCGGTGGCCTTGGCATCATGACCCATCAGCTTTGGCTGGTATATCTCGGCTATGGCGCGCTTGGCGGCTGTGGTCTTGGTCTTGGCTATGTATCGCCGGTATCAACGCTTATTCGCTGGTTCCCGGACCGCCGTGGTATGGCAACCGGCATGGCGATCATGGGCTTTGGCGGCGGTGCGATGATCGCAACTCCGATCAAGGAAGGCCTGCTGTCGGCGTTCTATAAGGTGCCGGAATATCTTGGCCCGGAAAGTGCCGTAAACCTCGTGACCGAGGGCGGCAAACGCATGGCCGAAGTCGGTGGCCAGATGGTTGAAGTCGTGGTTGCCGGTGCCGCACAGGTTGCCTCGGCTCCGGTGCCGATCGAAGAGGGCGTTTATGTTGTCGGAACCGGGAACACCGGTGCGGCTGCGACCTTCTTTACGCTTGGTGTTGCCTATTTCATCGTGATGGTTATTGCGGCCTTTTCCTATCGCGTGCCGCGCGAAGGCTGGCTTCCGGCTGGTTGGACGCCGCCGACCGCGGATGCCGCATCCAAACGCATGATTACGCATGCGAACGTTCATATCGATCAGGCGCTTAAAACGCCGCAATTCTACCTGCTGTGGATTGTGCTGTGCTTTAACGTGACGGCGGGTATCGGGGTGATTGGCGTTGCCAAAACCATGATGACCGAAATCTTTGGCACGACCTTGCCGCTGGTTGTGAACTCTGCCTTTGCGGCGACCTATGTGTTCATGATTTCGGTCTTTAACATGTGCGGTCGTTTCTTCTGGGCGTCGATGTCGGATTATATCGGGCGCAAGAACACCTATTACTGCTTCTTCATTCTGGGCATCGCGCTTTATCTGTCGATCCCGTTTGCCGCAGAACAGGTCAGCATCAACCCGGCTGTAACATGGCTTGTCATGTTCTATGCCGCAACCATGATCATCTTCACGATGTATGGCGGTGGCTTTGCAACCATTCCGGCCTATCTTGCCGATATCTTTGGCACCAAATATGTCGGTGGTATCCATGGTCGTCTTCTGACCGCATGGAGCACGGCCGGTGTTCTTGGTCCGCTTGCCATCACCCAGTTGCGTCAAGCCTCGGTCACAAGTTCGATCAAGGATCTGGCCTCAAAGGTGGATCCGGCGGCCTTCCAGGAAAAGTTCGGTGCCGGTATTGCCCAGCTTGATCAACTGGTTGCGGCCAAAACGGTGACCATCGGGCGTCTGATGGAAATCGCACCGGCAGGGACGGTTGATCCGACCTCAAGCCTCTATAACACCACCATGTATGCCATGGCGGCTTTGCTTGCGATTGCGTTGGTCGCCAACAAGCTGGTCAGCCCGATCCATGAAAAGCATCACATGGAAACGCAGCAAGCTGGCGGAAGCGAGGCTCCGTCCAAGGCCTAACCTGACCAAGGGCGCTGGCCGATATACCCATGGCCAGCGCCCGTTTTGCCGGTTCCACTTTCCAGCAAAACAGGGCATGAGTGGGACATCATGCCAAAGCGTCAGGGGCAGATCCGGGTTCTGTTCATCCGGCCCGGATCTGCGTTCTGTTGCAGGAATAACCTTTATGCCCGAAGGGGTAATCGGTTATCCTGCAACCAGAACACTTCCCCGCGACGTAGAGTGTTCAGTCAAAAACAAAGCGACCCGAAAACGGGATCGCGATCACCGCCATAAAAAGCATCCGCCTTGCGATGCCGGATACGCCATGATTGATAAACTCGAAATGTTTATGGTTCTCGCCCGCGAGCAGCATTTTGGACATGCTGCCGAACATTGCGGCGTGACCCAGCCAACCCTTTCAAGCGCCCTGCGCCAGCTTGAAGATCATCTTGGCGTCGTGTTGGTCAAACGCGGGTCGCGCTATCAGGGGCTGACACCCGAAGGCGAACGGGTTCTCGAATGGGCGCGCCATATCGTCGGCAGCACCCGATCCATGCGCGATGAAATGCGCGCCATGCGCTTTGGCCTGACCGGGCAGGTGCAGATTGCCGTCATACCGACCGCCCTTGCGATGGTCCATGAATTGACCACACCGTTTCGCGAAAAACACCCCGATGTCAGCTTTGCCATCCTGTCGCGGACCTCGGTCGAAATTCAGGCATTGCTTGATGATCTTCGCATTGATGCCGGGATTACCTATCTTGATAACGAACCCCTGGGGCGTGTCACCGCCATTCCGCTTTATCGGGAACGCTATCATCTGGTGACGTCCAACATGGACGATCTGGCCGGAAGTGACACAATTACCTGGCGCGAAGCCGCCAAACTGCCGCTTTGTCTTTTGACGCCTGATATGCAGAACCGCCGCATCATTGATCAGCATCTTGATGCTGTTGGCGCGAAAGTCAGTGCGACGCTTGAAAGCGATTCCATGATTGCGCTGTTCACCCATGTGCAAACCGGTAACTGGGCCAGCATCATGCCGGAAAAAATGGTCGAAAGTTTCGGGATGCGCGACCGGGTCAAATCAATCCCGATTATTGAACCGGATGCGACCCACACAGTTGGCTTGATCGCGGCAAAACGAGAGCCTGCAACCCCGGTTGTTTCTGCCTTGTTGAAAGAAGCAATGAAGTTCAGTTTGGATGCATAAGTGATATGAACGGCATCGAACTTCTGGCTACAGCTGATGTATTTAAGCAAAACGAAGTGTATAATCTTCTAGCTAACGGGAAGGCAGAAAACGTTGGTGCTGTTCGGGTTGAGGTTGCTTCTATAGAACGCGATACGGCACGTGGAATCGCCTTAAAGGAAGTTGCCCCAAAACTGTCCGCTTGTATTGAAGGTGGCAAGTTTTGGGAGTTGAGTGCTGACTCACGGCGGGTTCCTGCGAACCGGGTCACTCGGTACAGAAATCGGATGAAAGTTGCGAGAGATACCATTTGCGAAGAGCATCAGAATGCTGGTGGTCTGCGCCTTTTTTCTGCAGCTTTGGTATCCGAAGTAAATTTGTTGGAAGTCGTGCCGCGGCTCCAGCCTACAGATTGTTCCTTTCTGACCTATTTGCCTGCGCAATTCGATACGCGAAGTCTTATAAGAAAAGGATGGGAAAATACCTTCGCGGAAAGTTCGGATTTTCTAAGTTTGGTTTGCTCTGCAGGCTTTGTTTTAAAGCCTTTTGGGGCATTCGATGACCCTGAAGCAGGTTGGTATATTCTCGGTGATTCTCGGTTAATCGTTCAATTCGCATTGAGCCAAAATGCCGTGCTGAAGTGAGTGATTGAGCGTTGTGCAGTCGTTAGCTATGTCGGCTCGTTACTAAGAAGACTCTCTTGATAGGTTTTCGCTATTGCGTAACGGGATGGCTTTATTGAACAGGTCGGGACAATGCCCGACAATGTTCATAATAAACAAGAATTTGATAACATGCTTGAGAGAGAGGCTTGCATGTCGGAAACGACCGAGGACCAGAATGTCCGCGTCGCTGCCATTTGTGATCAACTGATCACTTTGGAAGGACCGTTATTGCCAATTCTGCACGAGGTGCAGGAAGAATTTGGCTATATCCCCGATGGCGCGCTTCAGACAATTGCAAAGAAGCTGAACCTCAGCCGGGCGGAAGTCCACGGGGTGGCAAGCTTCTATCATGACTTCCGCGAAGAAAAGGCCGGCAAGCATGTCATCAAGATCTGCCGGGCCGAAGCCTGTCAGGCGATGGGGGCCGATGCCCTTGGTGATCAGATCCGTCGTCATTTGAAAGTCGACTGGTCGCAAACCACCGCTGATCGCAAGATCACGCTGGAACCTGTCTTTTGCCTTGGTCTCTGTGCCTGCGCACCAGCCGCAATGATTGATGGCAAGGTTGTTGGTCGTGTCAATGCGGATCGCATTCTTGAAAAGGTGGGGTCATGAGCATCAAGGTTTACGTTCCACTTGATTCCGGTTCTGTCGCACTGGGGGCTGATGACGTCGCATCCGCGATTGCCGCCAAGGCATCGAAGGCCGGTTCGGATGTCAAGATCGTGCGCAACGGCTCGTTTGGCATGTATTGGCTGGAACCAATGGTCGAGGTCGAAACCCCGCGCGGGCGTGTCGCCTATGGTCCGGTCAGCACCGATGATATCGACGCATTGTTTGAGGCCGACTTCCTGACTGGCGGCCTCCATAAACTGTATCTCGGTCGCACCCAGGATATCCCGTTCCTCAAAAGCCAGTCGCGCCTGACGTTCCAGCGCTGCGGCATTGTTGATCCGGTATCGCTTGAAGATTATCGCGCCAACGATGGCCTTACGGGGCTTGAAAACGCGCTTAAGATGACGGACGAAGAAATCGTCAAGGCCGTCACCGATAGCGGCCTGCGCGGGCGCGGTGGTGCCGGTTTCCCGACGGGCATCAAATGGAACACTGTCCGCGAAGCCGATGGCGATCAGAAATACATCGTTTGTAATGCTGATGAAGGCGATAGCGGGACCTTTGCCGATCGCATGATTATGGAAGGCGAACCGTTTGTCCTGATCGAAGGCATGATCATTGCCGGTCTCGCCACTGGTGCGACCAAGGGCTATGTCTATACCCGTTCGGAATACCCGACAGCGATTGATGTCATGAACGAGGCGATCAAGGTCGCCCGTGCCGCCGGTGTTCTGGGCGATAATGTCCTTGGATCCGGCAACGCGTTCGATATCGAAGTTCGCATGGGTGCAGGTGCCTATGTCTGTGGCGAGGAAACATCCCTTCTTAACAGCATGGAAGGCAAGCGCGGTGTCGTCCGTGCCAAGCCGCCATTGCCTGCCTTGGAAGGCTTCCTTGGCCGACCAACTGTCGTCAATAACGTGATTTCGCTGTGCTCTGTGCCGGTCATTCTGGAAAAGGGTGCGGAATATTATCGCGATTACGGCATGGGCCGGTCGCGGGGCACCATCCCGATCCAGATTGCCGGAAACGTCAAACATGGCGGGCTTTATGAAGTCGGCTTTGGTCTGACCCTTGGTGAAATTGTCGAGCAGATCGGCGGTGGGACGGCCACAGGTCGTCCGGTCAAGGCAGTTCAGGTCGGTGGTCCGTTGGGCGCCTATTTCCCCAAGGAACTGTTTGATACGCCGTTTGACTACGAAGAATTCGCCAAGCGTGATGGTCTGATCGGTCACGCCGGTGTTGTCGTGTTTGATGACACGGTCGACATGATGAAGCAGGCCCGCTTTGCCATGGAATTCTGTGCGATTGAATCATGCGGCAAATGTACGCCATGCCGCATTGGTTCGATCCGTGGCACCGAAGTGGTCGACAAGCTTGAACGCGGTGAACAGCCGGAATTGCAGATCGAGCTGTTGCGTGATCTGTGTGAGACCATGAAGTTCGGATCGCTGTGCGCACTGGGCGGCTTTACGCCGTACCCGGTCCTCAGCGCACTAACCCATTTCCCTGATGACTTCAAGCCACGCGCGCTTGATATAGCTGCGGAGTGAAACGATGTCCTTGATCAAAGAAGTTGACTACGGAACCCCCGCCAAGAAGTCCGAAAAGACGGTAACCCTGACCATTGATGGCAAGGACATTACCGTGCCCGAAGGTACCTCTGTCATGCGGGCCTCGATGGAGGCCGGCATTCAGGTCCCGAAACTGTGCGCGACCGATATGGTTGACGCATTCGGGTCGTGCCGCCTGTGTCTGGTTGAGGTCGAAGGCCGCAACGGCACCCCGGCATCCTGCACGACGCCGGCAGCTGACGGCATGGTTGTCCATACCCAGACCGAGCGGCTCAAGAAAATCCGCAAAGGCGTGATGGAACTTTACATCTCCGACCATCCGCTTGATTGCCTGACCTGTGCGGCCAATGGCGATTGCGAATTGCAGGATATGGCAGGGGCGGTTGGCCTGCGCGATGTGCGTTATGGCTATGAGGGTGAAAACCACGTTCAGGTCCGCCAGAACGGTGAAGAAAACCCGCGCTACATGGCCAAGGATGAAACCAACCCGTATTTCACCTATGACCCGTCGAAATGCATTGTCTGTTCGCGCTGTGTGCGGGCCTGCGAGGAAGTGCAGGGCACCTTTGCACTGACCATCGAAGGCCGTGGCTTTGAATCCCGCGTGTCGCCGGGCATGCATGAAAACTTCCTGGATTCCGAATGCGTATCGTGCGGTGCCTGCGTGCAGGCCTGCCCGACGGCAACGCTTCAGGAAAAATCGGTCATTGAAATCGGTCAGCCGGAACACTCCGTTGTGACCACCTGTGCCTATTGCGGGGTGGGTTGCTCGTTCAAGGCGGAAATGCGCGGCGAGGAACTTGTCCGCATGGTGCCGTACAAGGACGGCAAGGCCAACCGGGGTCATTCCTGTGTGAAGGGGCGTTTTGCCTATGGCTATGCCAATCACAAGGACCGCATCCTCAATCCGATGATCCGCGAAAGTGTGGATGAACCCTGGCAGGAAGTCAGCTGGGAAGAAGCGCTTCGCTTTACCGCCGACAAGTTCAAGGGCATTCAGGCCAAATACGGCAAGGGCGCGCTGGGCGGGATTACCTCGTCACGGTGCACGAACGAGGAAACCTTCCTTGTTCAGAAACTGATCCGTGCCGGGTTCGGTAATAACAACGTCGATACCTGCGCGCGTGTTTGCCATTCACCGACCGGGTATGGCCTTAAAACGACGTTTGGTACCTCGGCCGGGACGCAGGATTTTGATTCTGTTGAACATACCGATGTTGTCATCCTGATTGGCGCCAATCCGACCGATGGCCATCCTGTCTTTGCCTCGCGCCTGAAAAAACGCCTGCGTCAGGGGGCGAAACTGATCATCATTGATCCGCGCCGGATTGACCTTGTGCGGTCCCCGCATATCGAGGCGGTCGCCCATATCCCGCTGCGTCCGGGCACCAACGTCGCGGTTTTGACGTCGCTTGCCCATGTCATCGTCACCGAGGGCCTGTTTGACGAGGCATTCGTGCGTGAACGGTGTGACTGGGACGAATTCCAGGATTGGGCAACCTTTGTGTCTGATCCGAAACACAGCCCCGAAGCCATCGCCGATATGATCGGTGTTGACGGCGAAACCATGCGAAAGGCCGCACGCACCTTTGCTACCGGCGGCAATGGCGCGATCTATTACGGTCTTGGTGTCACGGAACACAGCCAGGGTTCAACCACCGTGATGGCAATTGCCAACCTTGCCATGGCGACCGGCAATATCGGTCGTCCGGGTGTGGGGGTGAACCCGCTGCGTGGTCAGAACAACGTGCAGGGCTCCTGCGATATGGGGTCGTTCCCGCACGAACTGCCGGGCTATCGCCATATTCAGGACAGCGCCACCCGCGATATTTTTGAGGATATCTGGGGCGTCAAACTGGATGACGAGCCGGGGCTTCGTATCCCCAATATGCTCGATGCGGCTGTCGAAGGCACGTTCAAGGGCATCTATATTCAGGGTGAAGATATCCTTCAGTCTGACCCGGATACGAAACATGTCGCGGCCGGTCTGGCGGCAATGGAATGTGTGGTCGTCCATGACCTGTTCCTTAATGAAACCGCGAACTACGCGCATGTGTTCCTGCCCGGGTCGACCTTCCTTGAAAAGGACGGGACCTTCACCAACGCCGAACGCCGCATTAACCGCGTGCGCAAGGTGATGACACCGCTTAATGGCTTTGCCGATTGGGAAGTTACCCAGAACCTGGCCCGCGCGATGGGTCTTGACTGGAACTACACCCATCCGTCGCAGGTCATGGACGAAATTGCCAAGACGACGCCAAGCTTTGCCAAAGTCAGCTATGACTTGCTGGAAGAAAAGGGCTCGGTCCAGTGGCCGTGTAATGACAAGGCGCCCGAAGGGACCCCGGTCATGCATATCGATGGCTTTGTTCGTGGCAAGGGCAAGTTTGTTGTCACCGAATATGTCGCAACCGATGAACGTACCGGTCCGCGCTTCCCGCTTCTGCTGACCACAGGCCGTATCCTTAGTCAGTATAACGTGGGTGCCCAGACCAGGCGTACGGAAAACACCACCTGGCATAAGGAAGACTTGCTGGAAATCCACCCGCATGATGCCGAACAGCGGGGCATTCGTGAAGGCGACTGGATCCGTCTGGCATCCCGGTCGGGCGAAACATCCCTTCGTGCCACCATTACCGACCGTGTCGCACCGGGTGTGGTTTACACCACTTTCCACCATCCGGGTACACAGGCCAACGTGATCACCACCGACTATACCGACTGGGCGACAAACTGCCCGGAATACAAGGTTACTGCGGTTCAGGTTTCGCCAAGTAATGGCCCGACCGAATGGCAGGTCGAATATGATCGTCAGGCCGAACAGTCACGCCGGATCAAACCGCGCGTCGATGCCGCCGAATAGGATAACGAGCCAGACATTGTGCTATACTCCCTTGGCATGATGTCTGGCTCTCCTGCTTGAATACAAAGTTTACAGTCAAAGAGTGAACCGCAATGGCACCCGACAAACTTGTCTATATGGCTAATCAGATCGCGACCTTTTTCAAATCCCAGCCCGAGGGCGAGGGCGTTGATGGTGTTGCCAACCATATCAGCGATTTCTGGGAACCGCGCATGCGCAAGCAGCTGTTTGACATGATCGTCGAAGGCAAGGCCGACTTCCATCCTTTGGTGATCAAGGCCGCCCCGAAAATCCGGAAGGTCAAGGAAACCGCATGATGGCCAAGCCATCGGAGAATCGCATTCTGGACGGGCGCGACGTCGATCTTGCGCGGGCCGTATCAGGCGATGATGGTAACGATGATGCGCCGATCATGTTGCAGCCGGAAGTTCCGGCTGCTTTGACGTTTAATGGTCAATCGCACGCGGTGATGATGGTTTCACCGCACGACCTTGAAGACTTCATGGTCGGCTTTGCCCTGTCCGAAGGCATTGCCGATGACATTTCCCAGATCACGCTGCGCGACGTGCGCAAGACCCTGCAGGGTTATGTGATCGAGGCCGATCTGCATGAAGATGTCTTTGATCGTCTTGCCGATCGTCAACGCACGCTTGAAGGTCGATCTGGCTGTGGTTTGTGTGGTGTGCAATCGCTTGAAGCCGTCGCCATGGACAAGATCGGGACGGTCACGCCATCCAACATGACACAGGACGTCGTCTTGCGGGCGATTGACGCGCTTCCGGAATATCAGACCCGCAATCGCGAAGGCGGTGGGTTGCTACATGCCAGCGCCTTTGTCGATGGTGGCGGTAACATCGTTCTGGTCCGTGAAGATATCGGCCGCCACAACGCGCTTGATAAGGTGCTTGGCGCTGTGGCGCGACAGGGGATCGATCAGACCGGCGGGTTCATTCTGATGACCAGCCGCTGTTCCTATGAAATTGTCACCAAGACCGTGCAATTCGGGGTGGGCGGGCTTGTGACCCTTTCGGGCCCGACATTGACGGCCGTGAACCTCGCGCGCAAGGCCGGTTTGACCATGATCTGCCGCGAACGGCGTGGTCTGTTTCGCCGTTTTGCCTGACCTGTAAACGGCTTTTCCCAACTTGTAATTTTCTGATGATGACCTGTTTGCAACACAGGTGTAATTGTACACGTCTGCCTGGACCGCGCTTTCCAGTTTCTTAAGCGCATAATTGGAATTGCCATATCCCCGCATACTTGTTATTCAAGATGTAATTAAATATTACAAGATGGTCCGCCGGTCAGCCGGATATTTGATCCACGGCACGCGGGCCACGGCACGGGGATAAGGAAACCATGGCACTTTCAAAAACTGAATTGCGCGCCGTTTTGTCGGGGATTTCGGGCATTCTTGTCACGCCCTATGATGACAATGGCGATGTCGCGCCCAAGAAGCTCGTGCCGGTGATTGATCGTGCGCTGGCCGCGGGGGTCCATTTCCCGGTTGTGAATGGCAATACCGGCGAATTTTATGCCCTGACCACCGACGAGGCGATCACGATGGCGAAGTCGGTTGCCGAGATGCTGGATGGTCGTGCCCCGATGCTGGCCGGGATTGGTCGCGGCGTGCGTGATGCCTGCGCGCTGGCCAAGGCATCGGCCGAGGCCGGGGCAGAAGCATTGATGATCCATCAGCCGCCAGATCCGTTTGTCGCACCGCGCGGTGTTGTTGACTACATCAAACGGATTACTGATGCGTCCGGTGGTTTGCCGATGATGCTGTATCTGCGTAACGATGCCATTGGCACCAAGGCCATTACGGAACTGTGCGCGGTCGAAGGTGTTGCTGGTGTTAAATGGGCAACGCCAAACCCGATGAAGCTGGCCGAGGCAATCCATGCCTGTGATCCGGATATCGTCTGGGTCGGGGGGCTTGCGGAAACATGGGCACCGGCATTTTATGCCGTTGGCGCACGTGGATTTACCTCGGGCCTGATCAATGTCTGGCCGGAACGCTCTATGGCCATTCATGCCGCCCTTGAGGCCAGCGACTATGCCAAGGCCCGCCAGTTGATCGGAGAAATGAAGGCCTTTGAAGAAGTCCGGGCCGAGGAAATGAACGGCACCAACGTGACCGGTGTGAAGGCAGCCCTGAAATTACTGGGTGATGATTGCGGTCCTACGCGCCCGCCATCAGCCTGGCCGTTGACCGAGGCCCAGCAGGAAAAGCTTTCAAGCTTCATGAAGGGAAACGGCCTGATCGGCTAGGTCGACTTTGGGTAACCGCGCCGTCCTAGAAGAAGGACGGATGGCGTTCGCGGATAGCATCGACGGTGGCAAGGGTTCCCATCAGATGTTCGCGAACGACCTCGCAGGCGGTATCGGCGTCACCCTTGTCAATCGCGGCCAGAATGCGCGCATGACAATCAAGGATGGATGCCGATTTTCCCGGGTCGGGCAGGTTGAGCTTGCGCAGGCGGTCAATGTGACCCGACCTGGCTTCGACTACACCGTAAAGCTGGGCGACACCGGCAGCCTCATAAAGCGCGTAGTGGAAATCGCGATCAAGCTTGCCAAAGGTATCAAGATCGTTCGCGGCACTGACCGCATTTTGCTGAGCAAGGATGGAGTGCGCTTTGACAGTCAGGGCAGGGTCTTTGGCATTGGCGAGACGGCGGGTGACCTCCAGCTCGACCGACAGACGCAGGAACTGGGTTTCCAGCGCTTGCTCGACATCGATGCGCGATACCTCGGTCTTGGACTGCGGGAAGGTGTCAACAAGGCCTTCTTCTTCAAGCTTGAGCAAGGCATCACGTACTGGCGTCTGGCTGACGCCGTATTCTTCGGCGATTTCGGCGCGTGACAGGTATTGGCCCGGCGCAAGTTCCAGATCGATGATGCGCTTGCGCAAAGAATCATGGAGCTGCGTACTTGCCGAGCCACGTTTGAGTTTGGGCAGGCGCTTTTTGGCGATCGGTGCGTCTTTCAACAGGTTTTCGACCATGATGTTCCCGCAATTCATTTCTGGTCACACAATTTGTATACAGGCGTCTTGCTCGACATGCACTAATATATTACTATATCAAACAGTCAAAAGTGAATATCTTTCTGTGCCTGTCATCGGCGGCGGAAATCCTCAGGCCACGGCGTTTGCGTCCAAGACCGGAGATCGCCTTTCTGAGTGCCGCCCGTTGCAAGCATGGTCGCGTTTTACATTCCGAGGATAAGACAATGAGTAAGAAACAGCCTCAGGACCTGAGATCGGCACGCTGGTTCGCCCCCGACGATCTGCGGACATTTGGCCATCGATCACGGATGATGCAGCTTGGCTATTCCGAAGACGATTTTCGCGACAAGCCAATCATCGGTGTCCTGAATACCTGGTCGGAACTCAATACCTGTCATTCGCATTTCCGCGAACGTGTCGTTGATGTGAAACGCGGTGTTGCGCAGGCGGGTGGCTTTGCCGTCGAACTGCCGTCGCTTTCCGTTGATGAAAGCTTCACCAAGCCGACCTCGATGCTTTATCGCAACCTGCTTGCCATGGAGACCGAGGAAATGATCCGGTCCCACCCGCTGGACGGTGTGGTTTTGATGGGCGGCTGTGACAAGACCACGCCGGGTCTGGTGATGGGTGCGATTTCGGCCGGTGTGCCGATGATCTATCTGCCTGCCGGGCCGATGTTGCGCGGTAACTATGCCGGCAAAATCCTTGGGTCGGGCTCTGATGCCTGGAAATATTGGGATGAACGCCGCGCGGGTAACATCAGCGACGAAGAATGGTTGGGTATTCAGGGCGGGATTGCCCGATCTGCCGGGACCTGCATGACCATGGGCACCGCATCGACCATGACGGCGATTGCCGATTCAATGGGGCTGACCTTGCCGGGTGCCTCTTCGATCCCGGCGGTCGAT
This sequence comes from Thalassospira profundimaris WP0211, assembly GCF_000300275.1. Taxonomy (GTDB): domain Bacteria; phylum Pseudomonadota; class Alphaproteobacteria; order Rhodospirillales; family Thalassospiraceae; genus Thalassospira; species Thalassospira profundimaris. The sequence goes on from NZ_AMRN01000012.1 coordinate 44,598, forward strand.
AGCGGTCATCAGCGCATGTCGGCCGATTGCGGACGCCGCATTGTTGAGATGGTCTGGGAAGACCTGACACCCGATCAGATCATCACCGATGCATCCTGCCGAAACGCTGCCATTGTCGCCATGGCAACCGGTTGTTCCACCAACGCCGTGGTTCATCTGATCGCAATGGCAAAGCGTGCTGGTGTGGGGCTTAAGCTTGAAGACCTTGATGAACTTGGCCGCACCACGCCGCTGATTGCCAATGTCCGGCCATCGGGCAAGGATTACCTGATGGAAGATTTCTTCTATGCCGGGGGCTTGCGCGCCCTGATGAAACAGATGGAAGATCGTCTGGATACCAGTTGTATGACGGTGACCGGCAAGACCCTTGGTGAAAACCTTGAAGGCGCGGTGGTTTATAATGACGATGTCATCCGCCCGCTTGATAACCCGGTCTATAAGGAAGGCTCCCTTGCCGTGCTTAAGGGCAATCTGTGCCCGAACGGTGCGGTGATCAAGCCTGCTGCTTGTGATCCGAAATATCATGTTCATGAAGGCCCGGCACTGGTGTTTGACAGCTATCCGGAAATGAAAAAGGCCGTTGATGACGAGAACCTCGATATCACGCCTGATCATGTGATGGTTCTGCGCAACGCCGGTCCACAAGGCGGTCCCGGCTTCCCGGAATGGGGCATGTTGCCGATCCCCAAGGCGCTGATCAAACAGGGTCATCGTGACATGCTGCGGATTTCCGATGCCCGCATGTCTGGTACGTCTTACGGCGCGTGTGTTCTGCATGTCAGCCCGGAAAGCTATATCGGCGGGCCACTCGCACTTCTGAAAAATGGTGATACGGTCCGCCTTGATCTGCCAAATCGCTCGCTTGATATGCTTGTACCCGAGGAAGAGCTTGAAGCGCGGCGCAAGGCCCTGACACCGCCGGAACCGCGTTTCGAACGTGGGTATGGCTACATGTTCTCGCGCCATGTAACCCAGGCCGATCAGGGCTGCGATTTTGACTTCCTTGAAACCGATTTCGGCAAAACTGCCGGCGAACCTGACATTTTCTAAGGACACCGACCATGACGGAATATGTATTGTCTGATGCCACGCGCGAAAAACTGATGCGCACCTCGACGGCGTCTGTTGCCACCCAGCTTTACAAGCGGGGCTTGCGCAACCAGTTCATTCAGGGTGTCCGGCCCGTGGCACCGAAAAAGAAAAACATGGTCGGGCAGGCCTTTACGCTGCGCTATATCCCCGCACGCGAAGACCGCAACCCGATCGAGGTGTTCCGCAACGAAGACCATCCGCAACGTGTTGCGATTGAAACCTGCCCGCCGGGTCATGTTCTGGTGATGGATGGTCGCAAGGATGCGTCTGCGGCATCGGCCGGGTCGATCCTTGTCACCCGTTTGGCTGTGCGCGGTGGTGCCGGGATCGTCTCAGATGCCGGTTTCCGCGATGCCGAGGGGATCGGTGAACTTGACATGCCAGCCTACTGTGCCGGTCCGTCAGCCCCGACCAATCTGACCAAGCACGAGGCGCTTGATATCAACGTTCCGATCGCGTGTGGCGATGTTGCCGTCTTCCCGGGTGATGTTCTTGTTGGCGACACGGACGGGGTGATGGTGATCCCCGCACATCTGGCAGACGAGATCGCCGATGCCTGTGCAGGCATGGAAAGTTACGAGGCCTTTGTGATCGAACAAGTGGCCAATGGGGCGTCAATTATCGGACTTTATCCCTGCACCAAAGAAGAGAATCAGAAAAAGTATGAGGAATGGCTGGCAAGTCAGTAAAATCGCGGTTACGTTGACCTTCATGTAATCAATTTACCCCTATCCACGCATTCCAGAGGATCGATTGAAATGTCTTATACCCTGACAGGAAAACATCTGATTGCCGGTGAATGGGTCGCTGGCGAGACGACCTTCCAGTCCGAGCCGGCCCATGGCCCGGCCAACACCTTCCCGGTCGGCACGCCCGCCCTGGTTGATCAGGCCGCAAAGGCCGCCGAAGAAGCCTTTTGGACTTACGGCTATTCAACCCGCGAAGAGCGCGCGAAATTCATCAACACGATTGCGGATGAAATCGATGCGCGTGGCGATGAAATCACCGAAATCGGCACCCAGGAAACCGGCCTGCCCGAAGCACGCCTTCAGGGTGAGCGCGGCCGTACCGTCGGTCAGCTTCGCCTGTTTGCCAGCCACATCCTTGATGGCGAATATCTGGATCGTCGTTATGACGAAGCTCTTCCGGATCGTGCACCGCTGCCGCGTCCTGACCTGCGTTTGATGCAGCGTCCGATTGGCCCGGTGGCCGTATTTGGTGCGTCCAACTTCCCGCTGGCCTTCTCGGTCGCGGGTGGTGATACCGCATCGGCACTGGCTGCTGGTTGCCCGGTCGTGGTCAAGGGTCACTCGGCCCATCCGGGTACCGGTGAAATCGTTGCCCAGGCGATTGATGCCGCAATCAAGAAATGTGGTGTTCACCCGGGTGTGTTCAGCCTGATCCAGGGTGGCAAACGTGACGTTGGTCAGAGCCTGGTGCAGCATCCGCTGATCAAGGCGGTTGGCTTTACCGGATCGCTTGGCGGTGGTCGTGCGCTTTATGATCTGTGTGCTGCCCGTCCGGAGCCGATCCCGTTCTTCGGCGAACTTGGTTCGGTCAACCCGATGTTCCTGCTGCCGGCTGCTGTCAAGGCACGCGGTGCGGAAATCGGCAAAGGCTGGGCAGGGTCGCTGACCATGGGTGCTGGCCAGTTCTGCACCAATCCGGGTATTGCCGTTGTGATCGAAGGTCCTGATGCGGATGCATTCGTTGCCGCCGCCAAGGAAGGTCTTTCGGGTGTTGGTCCGCAAACCATGCTGACCGATGGCATGGCAGAAACCTATCGCGCCGGTGCCAAGCGTGTCGCGGCGACTTCGGGTGTCAAAGAAGTTCTGACCACGTCTTGTGATCTGCGCAATGCGACGCCGTATCTGTTTGAGACCACCGGTGAAAACTGGCTTGCCAACCATGAGCTTGGCGAAGAAGTCTTTGGTCCGCTCGGCCTTGTCGTTCGCGTCAAGGACGTTGCCGAAATGCGCAAGATTGCCAAATCGCTTGAAGGTCAGTTGACCTGCACCCTGCATCTTGATGCCGGCGATGCGGCAGATGCCCGTTCGCTTCTGCCGATCCTTGAACACAAGGCTGGCCGCGTTCTGGCCAACGGTTTCCCGACCGGTGTGGAAGTATCCGACACTATGGTCCATGGCGGACCATACCCGGCATCGACCAACTTCGGGGCAACCTCTGTCGGGACCATGGCCATCCGTCGCTTCCTGCGTCCGGTTTGCTATCAGAACATTCCGACCGATGTTCTGCCCAAAGACATCGCCTAAGCGATATCTCTTCGCGACAGCTTTGCTGAAAAGAAAAAGCCGCCTATTTGGGCGGCTTTTTTGTTAATCCCGGATTTGTTAGTCGCGGATTTGTTATTCCCGGACCGTTGCGGTGGCCTGAAACATGTTTTCATCATGCCTGAGCAGGCTTTGACCAATCGCCCCTTGAAGGGCCAGATCCTTGTCCCACGGAAGATAGGTGATGGTCGGATTTCGGCTGAGTTCAGGTACCTGTGCCTCGTCCAGACCACGCCTGAGTTCCGGTTCCATCATGTCGAATGCCCGGGCACCCGATCCGGTAATGAAAATCTGTTTGGGGCCCAGCAGGGCAATCAGGTTGGCGATGCCATATCCCAATACCTTGCCAGCATGGCGGAAAAGTTCGGCAAGCCCGGTATCGCCGCGGCGGGCGCGGGCAACCAGATCCATCATCTGTTCTTCGCTGGGGTGCAGGTTATTGGTATCGGGCAGGTCAATCACGCCGCGTGCATCACGCAGGATGGCATAATCCCCGATATAGGCCTCAAGACATCCACGTCGGCCGCAATTGCACAGCGGCCCGTCAGGTTGGTATTTGGTGTGACCAAACTCCGCAGCAGTCCCGAAGTCACCGTTATAGACCTTGCCATTCAGAACCAGACCCATACCGATCCCGTAGCCCAGCATGATCACGGCAAAGTCGCCATCATTATGCAGGTTGGTATTTTGCGAGATCGCCGTTGCGATGCAGTTTGCATCGTTCGACATCTGAACTGCGCTGCCATATCGCTCGCTGAGTGATTTAACCAGGGGTATGTGGCGATGACGGAGGGCTGGCGACCAGATGATCTCGCCGCTGTTGCTATCAGTCACCCCTTGAATTGCGATGCTGATGCCCGCGGGCGGATGGATGCAGAAATCGCGATTGCGTTCGAGAAACCGGTCAATCAACGCAATCAGGGTTCTGGTCAATTCGTCTGCGCCAAGATCGCGGGTATTGATGCAGTGTTCGATGCTGCGTTCAATTTCACCCTTGAAATTGCCCAGCGCAATTTCGATCAGATTGATGGTGATTTTGACCCCGATGACGCAGGCCGCATTCGGCACCAGATCCAGCAAAACCTTGGGACGGCCACGCGTGGTGCCATTCCCATTTCCGTTTGCGGTGCCGTTATTGTTGCTGCCTTCGCTTTCCTTTACCAAACCCTGCGCCATCAAATCGGCGGTTAGCGACGTGACAGTCGCAGGGCTTAGTCCAGTTGCCGTACCGATATCAATGCGCGCAGCAGGGCCATGCATGCGCAGATAGCGCAAGATCGCCGTCTGGGAGGGCTGGCGCGGTGTTTCGCTTTCTGTACGGCGCATCATGTGGTTGATCAGTATCCTTGTTAACATGCCCGTTCGGGCAATTTATATGTGCCCGCGGTCAGAGCAATCCGCGACGCGCAAGGTTGTTCATCAACGCGCTGATCCCGAACGTCCAGGGTTTAATGGCATCTGATCGGTCGACCTGATTGACCAGTTTACCAAGGCTTGGCGTCGAGATGCTGACAAGGTCGCCCATTTCGTGGGTAAAGCCCTTGCCGGCACCACCCCGGTCATCGGTCGGCGCAAACATCGTTCCAAGGAACAGCATGATGCCATCCGGATATTGGTGATGTTTGCCGATCGCCTGTGAAACAAGGCTTTCGGGTGTGCGGCTGATTTGGCTCATGGAGCTGACCGCATCAAGGTGATATCCCTCTGGTCCATCGACGGCCATGGCGATATCGGCCGATTTGACAGTTTCCAGCGTGAACTTGCCGTCAAACAGGCGGATGAACGGCCCAATCGCGCAGGATGCGTTATTGTCCTTTGCCTTGCCCAGCAACAGGGCAGAGCGCCCTTCGACATCACGCAGGTTGACGTCGTTGCCAAGTGTGGCGCCGACGATCTTGCCCTTTGATGTCACGGTCAGAACCACTTCCGGTTCTGGGTTGTTCCAGGTTGAAATCGGGTGCAGGCCGACATGCGCACCATGCCCGACAGCCGACATGACCGGCGCCTTGGTAAAGATTTCCGCATCCGGACCAATGCCGACTTCAAGATATTGCGACCACGCGCCTTTTTCGAGCAGCACGGTCTTGATGTCGGCGGCCTTTTGCGAACCCGGTTCGATCTGTGAGAGGTCATCACCGATAATGCCGGTGATTTCGGTGCGGATCTGATCGGCTTTGCTTGAGTCACCGCGCGCTTGTTCCTCGATCACGCGTTCAAGGAGGCTTGCAACAAATGTCACACCGCTTGCCTTGATCGCCTGCAGATCATTGGGGGACAGAAGGTGCGGAGTGTTTTCATCAGCCCCCGGACGGGACTGGTCCAGAATATCACTGAGGGTAGCGACAGTCGGGAAGCTTGCCGGATTTGAAAGCTTTGCCAGAACGTCATCAAGTTCAAGGATTTCGCTGACGGTCGGTGCGACACTGCTGATATCACGCAGCGTTTCACCATCAAGAAGCACCGGTGTCGGTCCGGAAACGCGCGGGTCCCAGATGCGCCCGATCAGGACGGCATTACTTGCGTCATCGGGCAGGATGTCTTGGGCGTTGATGGGGAAGCCTGTGGTCATCTCGGTGTCTCGCTTGTTTATCTGTGGGTGGTGCCATTCGCGGCACCCGTTGCATTGGTTGCGCCGGGGCCAGCCAGATGCAGAAGGTGCTCGGGCATTTTGCCCAGAATGATCATCCCAAGTACGTCGTCATGTGTGACATCCTCGGTTCTAACGCTGCCAACCAGTTTTCCGTTCTTCATGACATGCAACCGGTCAGAAAGGTCAAACACATCATGAAGATCGTGGCTAATCAACAAAATACCCAAGCCGTCACGCTTTAATTGGTCAATCAGTTCGCCGACCATCTTTGTTTCATGAACCCCAAGGGCCGCACAGGGTTCATCCATGATCAATACGCGTGCTTCAAACAGAAGGGCACGTGCAATGGCGACCGACTGGCGCTGCCCGCCCGAAAGGGCAGACACGGGGGATGTGAACTTTTTGAAGTTCGGGTTCAGGCGATGAAGGACTTCACGCGCCTTGTGTTCCATGGCGGCATCATCAAGAAACCCGAACTTGTCAGTGATTTCACGTCCCAGAAACAGGTTCTGGGCGGCATCAAGATTGTCGGCAAGTGCCAGGTTCTGATAGATCGTTTCGATGTTGTTGTCGCGTGCGTCACGCGCGTTCTCGATCTTAGCTTCCTTGCCATCGACAATGATCTGGCCGCTATCGGCCTGATAGGCACCCGAAAGAATTTTGATCAGCGTTGATTTGCCCGCACCGTTATGGCCCAGAACGCCAACCACTTCGCCGGGATAAAGATCAATGGATACGCCATCAACAGCCTTCACCCCGCCAAAGCTGATATGGATATCTTGCATTTCGACCAGCGGATCTTTGGTCATGTTTGGATCAGTCATCACGGGTCTCCTTACGCGGTCGGGTCGCTGTAGCGGCGATGGAAATACTTGTCGCTAAAGACGGCGACGACAAGAACCAGGCCGATGACGATGCTTTGCAGCGAGGTATCCACGCCCAAAAGCGCCATGCCGCTTTGCAGGCTTTGCATCACAAGCGCCCCGATCAGCGCGCCATAGATCGTCCCAAGCCCACCGGCAAGCGACGTGCCGCCAATAACCACGGCTGCAATCACGCGAAGTTCGTCAAGCGTGCCCAGATCGTTGCCCGCTGATTGCAGGCGGGCCGATGAAATCGCCGCACTGATCGCGCAAAGGACACCCATCAGGGCAAAGACCGCCACCGTCATGCGTTTGACGTTAATCCCGGCCAGTTCGGCCGCCTGTGGGTTGCCGCCAATCGCAAAGACATAGCGCCCGAAACGGGTGCGTTTAACCGCGATGGTCAGGATGATCGCGACAAGCGCAACAATCAGAAGCGGGATCGGAATGCCGTGCGAAATTTCAAGGTTTTCTGGCGTAACCGGAATGCCCTTGTTTTCCAAAAGGCGTTCTGCCGCGCGCGTTGGCAGGTGATAGGCATTCAGTGTCGCGACAACAATCAGGACCAGACCGGCCTTGATAATCGTGTTGGTGTATTCGGCCCAGATTGGTTTGACCGGAAATTCGAAGGACAGGCGACGACGGCGTTCCATGATCGCGGCGTAAATGATTGCAAGAATGGCGATCAAGGCGACGATCCAGCTCCAGGTCGCACCAATCGTTCCTTCGATGCCGCCGCCCAGCAGAATGTAATTCTGATCAAGCGGGGCAACCGTGCGCCCTTGTGTGACCCACCATGCGGATCCGCGCCAGACCAAAAGCCCGCCAAGTGTCACGATAAATGCCGGGACGCCAAGATAACCGACGGCCACACCTTGAATGGAACCGATCAGGCCGCCGACAACAATGCCGACCAACAGCGTCAGCACCCAGGTCAGGGGATGGTTGTAATCAAGGAACTGCGGCAGGACATCGGTCTGAACGACCCCCATGATCATGGCCAGAACACCCAGGACTGCCCCGACCGAAAGGTCGATATGACGGGTGACAATGATCAGGACCATGCCGCACGCCATCACCGCCACAGAGGCAGTCTGAACCGACAGGTTAAAGATGTTTCGGGGCGTGATAAAGCGACCGCCCGAGGCAATGTCAAAACCCACCCAGATAATCAGCAGGACAACGGCGAGGCCAACCAGACGACGGTCGACTTCCATTTTCGAAAGTAGTCGTGACATGAAAAAGCTCGTAAAGCAGCGGGGCCGAACTGCGATATCTGCACGATATGTGGAATGCAGTCGGCCCCGGGTTTATGCAAGGTCGGAGGAAACAGGTTGGCCTAATTGCAGGCCGCAACCTTGCTGTTGGTTACGCCCTGGCAAACCACGTCTTTGGACACCCAGCCAGCATCAATCACCAGATCAAGTTTGTTCTGGGTGATCGCAACCGGATCAAGGAAGTAAGACTTCATGGTCACGCCATTCGGGCTCTGCCAATCTTCGGTACCGTCAACCTCATCAAGCTTGGTGCCCTTGGCAAGTTCAACGGCGATCTCAGCCGCACGCTTGCCAAGAAGACGGGCATCTTTCCAGACCGAAACCGTCTGGGTGCCAAGTGCTACACGGTTCAGTGCGGCATGATCGCCGTCCTGACCCGATACAGGAATGCCCTGCATGCCCTGTGCAGACAGTGCTGCAACAACACCACCGGCGGTGCCATCGTTGGATGCGACAACGGCATCAACCTTGTTGTCCGCAGCCGTCAGGAACTGTTCCATGTTCCGCTGCGCGATGGCTGGCTGCCAGCTGTCGGTATAGGCTTCGCCAACAACCTTGATGTCGCCCGCGTCAATTGCATTCTGCAGGATTTCAAGCTGTCCTTCGTGCAGAATGTTGGCGTTCGGGTCGGTAGGTGCGCCTTTGATGAAGACGTAGTTGCCTTTCGGTTGTTTGGCAAAAACGGCCTCTGCCTGAAGGCGGCCGACTTCCTTGTTGTTGAACGTAATGTAATAGGCGTTCGAGTCTTCGATCAGGCGGTCATAGCCGACGACCGGAATGCCTTCGTTCAGGGCCTTTTCGACAGCCGGGCCAATTGATGCTGAGTCCTGTGCCAGGACGATCAGAGCATCGGCACCACGTGCGATCAGGCTTTCGATATCGGAAAGCTGTTTGGACGGATTGCTTTGGGCATCTGCGCTGATGTACTCAGCCCCCGCAGCATCCAGAGCGGCCTTGATTGCGGCTTCATCGGTTTTCCAGCGTTCTTCCTGGAAGTTCGACCAGCTGACACCAACAGTCAGATCAGCAGCAAAGGCATTTGCAGACAGCAGAACGGTTCCGGCCAACATGGCCGTTGATAGGAGTTTTTTCATCGGTTTCTTCCCTGAATAAATGTGTCTTCTGGTGACATTTATTTTTGTTATCGAAAAAATGTTGACGTGAAGAAGGCGTCCTGTCAAATATTTTTTAGTGAATAAATTAAATTCATCGCTTTTCACGCATTTTTATATCGCAGTTTGCGATTAAGGGTTGAATTGACGGTGTTTATAATGTGGTGCGCCGCAGCAATTAATTTATTCACCTAAAATAATATGAAAAGAGACAGGGAACGTTATGACAGCGAGTTATCACGACATTGACGGTAAATCCGTGCTTGTAACCGGCGGTGCATCCGGGATTGGCGCCTCGATCGTGCGCGCATTCTGTGCGCAGGGGGCGCGGGTCGGGTTCTTCGATATCGATGATGCCGCCGCGCAAAAACTGATCGCCTCCATAAAGGAAGAGCACGGCGTAACCCCGGTCTACAAATCGCTTGATTTGCGCAATCAATCATCCATTTCCGATGCGGTCCGCGACATGTCGGTTGCGATTGGCCCGATTGACGTTCTGGTGAACAATGCAGCGCGCGATGATCGGCATTCGCCCGAAGATATCAGTCCTGACAAGTGGCGTGATGGCCTGGATGTGAACCTGAACCATCATTTCTTTTGTGCCCAGGCAGTCGCACCGGGGATGAAGGAAAAACGGTGCGGAAGTATTATCAATTTCAGTTCTGTGAGTTATATGATGGGCCTGCCGGATCTGGTAACGTACGAGACCGCAAAGGCCGGTATTATCGGACTGACGCGCGCGCTTGCCCGGGACTGGGGTGAATATGGCATTCGCGTCAATGCGGTGACGCCGGGCTGCATCATGACACAGCGCCAGCTTGATCTTTGGATTTCTCCCGAGGATGAAGAACGCATTCAGGAGCAGCAATGCGTCAAACGCCGGCTGGTGGGGGATGATGTTGCACAGATGGTTCTTTTCCTGGCATCTGATGTTTCGTCGGCCTGTTCATCACAGAACTTTATCGTGGATGGCGGCATCGTCTGATCGTGTGTTTCGACGGGCGCCAGGACTGCTGCTCGCCCCGAGACCACTGCTCGAACTTGGAAAAAACAGTTTATGTCGCCTGCAAATCTCTCTGATCAGCCAATCATCATCGATGAAAAAGCCAACCCGTATCGCGACTGCATTCAGGGTCTCGCCAACCAGCCAATCACAGTGGTGCGGTTGCTGCGCGATGCTGTGAACGAAAACCCGGTTGTTGCCAGTGGTCGCAAGTTTGCCGTTCCCGAAATCAAGGACGTGGTCGGGCGTCTGGTGGAAAACCGCCCGCGCATCGCAATCATTGCCGGCGCGCCGGATCATCCGGCCCATCTTCTCGATCGTCCGCAGGCACTGATGGCGGCACTGCGCATCTGGGAAATGGGCGGGGTTCCGTTCCTGTTCCATGTGCCGGTGATTTGCGATGGCACGGCGCAAAACAATATCGGGCAAAGCTATTCGCTGGCATCGCGCAACCATACGGCGGCGGCGGTAAACATCACCTTTGAAGGCCACAGTTATCATGCGGCCTATGTGATTGCCGGCTGTGACAAGTCGCCTGCCGCGGTGGTGGCCGGTCTGGCCGCGGCCGATCATGCACGCGCCTGGCGCGGCGATCAGGCGCCCGTTTGGGCGGTGTTTGCACCGTCGCACGTTCTTAAAGGCGGCGAAATTCCCGAAGGCACGCGTCGTTTGCTTGATAAGATCGCTGCTGAATCCGATGCCGCGGGCCACGATGATCTGGGTGCCGATATCCGCGAAAACATGCGCTATATCCTGCAATGCACGTCGGACGAGGCCTTTGCAGGGTTGCTCGAACGTGCCCGGCTTCTGGGGATTATCGACGGGGCGATGGAACGTCGGGTTCTGGATGAGCTCGCAACGGCAACCTGTGATTCCAAGGGCGGCATTTGTGCCTTTAACGGCACGGGCAATTCATCGCGCACCATGTTGGCGGCCTTTGGCCTTACCCCGCCGGAACTCGAATTGCTGACCGATGTCCCGCCGTTCGAGGCCGTGGCAGCCGGGATCGATGCCTTGTTTGGCGTTTTCAACAAGCCGGAATATGCGATTGGCAATTTGCTGAAGGCCAACTTCGCCAATTTCGTGCGTGTTCATAATGCCACGGGATCGAGCAGCAACATGCTTTTGCATTTGCCATTCATGATGCGCTATGCCGGTTTTGATATTTCGATTGATGATTATCAGGATGTGCGCACCAAAACACCGGTGCCGGAAATTTTCGCCCACAGCCTGACGGAGAACCGCGACACTTTTGTTTTGGCCCAGCAAATGGCCGAAGGCAAAAACCGCGGCATGGAAAGCATCTATCGCATTCTGGCCGACCTTGGTGTGGCGATGGATCTTGATGCGCCGACCATCCTTGGAAAAACCTGGGCGGAACGCATCGCCAATCTGGAAAACCCGGTTGATCTGTCGCTGGGCGACGCATCGGTCATTCGTGCCAATCCGGTCAGACAGCGTTCAGGCGTTGATGTCATCACCGGCAGTTTCTTTGAAAACTGTGCGGTCAAGACATCGGGCATGAGCGACCGTTTGTTATCGCACTTTGATGATCATGTCTTCATCGTGCGCTATTACGAGAACGAACATGTCTGCAATGCCGACTTTGCTTCGCCCGATTTGATTACGCGTCTGATTGAAACCGATGGCGTTGACGAGGAACTGATTGCCGCAGTCGTGCGTCGCAATGGCGGAAATCGTGTCGATATGAATGCGCCAAAGGACATGTTCGAACAGGGCCATTTGTCCTTTGCATTTGTCATCGGCGGGCAGGGGCCGGAAGCCTATGGCATGCCGGAAATGTTTTCGCCGTCGCAGAACTTGCGCCATCACCGCATTCTCGAAGCTTCATCCATGCTGATCACCGATGGACGTTATTCCGGGGTGACCAAGGGGGCCTGTATCGGTCATATGGTGCCGGAGGCCTTTACAGGTGGTGCAATCGGCTATCTTAAGGATGGCGATGTGCTGCGCCTTGATCTGACAGGGCTAACGCTGGATTGGCTCGATCCCGAGGCATTTAAACGTGGGGAAGAGGTCGCATCCGATCCCCGCGACATTGCAGATCGCAAGCCGGTCTTTGATGCACGATTCAAACGCATGGCCGATCGCCAGTGCGATATCGCCGCAAGCAACGTGCTTGACGGGATTGGCAATGCCGCTCGCGGTATTGTGCCCCGTGCCGTCGATCGTCGCGCAACCAAATCTTGGCGTTAAGCCGCAAGGGTTTCACACCAAAATGCAAAACGCCCCGTGCCGTATTGGCCGGGGCGTTTTTGATTGTCGGAGGTGCTAAACTTAGCCCATGCGCTCCGATGCGTAGCTTCCCGGGCTTGGCGGGAAGACGATGGTGCGGTTGCCGTTGATGAACGAACGGTGGTGGATATGGGCATGCACCGCACGCGCCAGCACCTGGCTTTCGACATCTCGGCCAATCGACACATAATCGGCCGAGTTCTGGGCGTGGGTAATGCGCGCAATGTCCTGTTCGATGATCGGACCTTCATCAAGGTCAGCGGTGACATAATGCGCGGTTGCGCCAATCAGTTTGACCCCGCGCACATAGGCCTGTTGATAAGGGTTGGCGCCCTTGAAGCTTGGCAGGAAGGAGTGGTGGATGTTGATGATCTTGCCACTCATCTTCTTGCACAGGCTGTCAGACAGAACCTGCATATAGCGGGCCAGAACGATCAGTTCGACATTATAGTCAGAAACAACATCAAGAAGCTTTTTCTCGGCTTCGGGCTTGTTTTCCTTGGTAACCGGGATGTGGTGGAAGGGAATGTCGTGATTAACGACAACCTTCTGATAATCAAGATGATTTGACACCACGCCAACGATATCAATCGGAAGCGCCCCGATTTTCCAACGATACAGCAGATCGTTCAGGCAATGACCAAACCGCGACACCATCAGAAGAACCTTCATCTTCTCGGAGCTGTCATGGATTTCGTACTTCATGCCAAGTTCTGCTGCCGGCCCCTCAAAGCCTGCAATCAGGGTTTCCTGATCAACACCTTCTTCGCTGACGAAGGCAACCCGCATAAAGAACAGGCCGGTTTCTTGGTCGTCAAACTGGGAGCTATCGGTAATGTTGCAGCCGTTATCTGCCAAATAGGTCGAAATAGCAGCAACCACCCCGCGCTGAGAATCGCAGGAAACAGTCAGAACGTAGCTTTTCATCGCGTCTGGCTTTCTCGTTTGGAATAATCAAAAATTGCCCGGCCCCGTCCATCGGGGAATGAGATAAGGCCGGGCAGAAGCATTAAATATCAAGTGTGTTCTCACGTTCCCAGCGGGAAAAGTGAGAAACGTAAGAATTCCACTCGGTTTGTTTGAGTTTGAGATAGGCACTTGAGAATTCCTTGCCCATCGCAAGCTGGAGCTCTTCGTTAGAGCCCATTTCACGCAGGGCATCGAGCAGGTTCAGCGGCAGACGCGGTGCATCCTTGATAGAATGCCCTTCCTTGTACATGTCGATATCGTAATGCGGTCCCGGATCGGCATTGGTTGCCATGCCATCAAGACCGGCCGCAATGATCACGGCCTGAAGAAGATACGGGTTTGTTGCCCCATCGGGCAGACGCAATTCAAAACGCCCAGGCCCCGGAACGCGGACCATGTGCGTGCGGTTGTTGCCGGTCCAGGTCACCGTGTTCGGGGCCCAGGTCGCGCCCGACATGGTGCGCGGCGCATTGATACGCTTATAGGAATTGACCGTCGGGTTGGTGATCACCGCCATGGCAGAGGCATGCTTCATAATGCCACCAAGGAAATGCTTGCCCTTGGCCGACAGGCCAAATGGCATGTCATTATCGGCAAAGGCATTGGCACCATCATTATCCCAGACCGACACATGGCAGTGACAGCCATTGCCGGTCAGGCCCGGGAAGGGTTTTGGCATGAAGGTTGCGCGAAGGCCGTGCTTTTCGGCGATTGATTTGACCATGAACTTGAAAAAGGAATGCTTGTCGGCAGTTTTAAGTGCGTCATCGAATTCCCAGTTCATTTCAAACTGGCCATTGGCATCTTCGTGATCGTTCTGATACGCACCCCAGCCAAGTTCAAGCATATAGTCGCAAATCTCGGCAATCACGTCATAGCGGCGCATGACGGCCTGCTGGTCATAGCACGGCTTTTCCGCCGTATCGGCCGGGTCGGAGATTTGCGAACCATCGGTGGTAACAAGAAAGAATTCCGCCTCGACCCCGGTTTTGACATTCAGGCCAAGTTCAGCCGCCTTGGCGATCTGGGCTTTCAGCACGTTGCGCGGGGCCTGTTCGACCGGTGTGCCTTCCATGATGCAGTCGGCGGCAACCCAGGCGACTTCCGGTTTCCAGGGCAACTGGATGACAGAGCTGGGATCAGGAATGGCAAACATGTCCGGGTGCGCCGGGCTCAGGTCAAGCCAGGTGGCAAAACCGGCAAAACCGGCACCGTCTTCCTGCATGTCGGCAATTGCCTGGGTCGGGACAAGTTTGGCGCGCTGCCCGCCAAACAGGTCGGTAAAGCTGATCATAAAGTATTTGATGCCGCGTTCCCGGGCAAAGGCTGATAGATCCTTGGTCATTGAAGTCCCCTGACGAATTTTATGCAGTGCCAACCGTTATCCCGGCATGCCCAAAGGCACACCGGGTCTGGTGGTGCGTTGATGTTCTAGAATCCTCCCTGACCGGGAACCCAGTTGGTCCCGGCAAGCGGTACACCCGCCATGGCGGCCGCTTCGATATTCAGTGCGCAAAGATCCTCGGGTTCGAGGTTGTGCACATGATTTTTGCCGCAGGCGCGCGCAATGGTTTGCGCTTCAAGGGTCATGACCTTCAGATAGTTGGCCAGTCGCCGCCCGGCGGCAATCGGGTCAACCCGTTTCATCAGGTCGGCATCCTGTGTCGTGATGCCTGCGGGATCACGGCCTTCATGCCAGTCGTCATAGGCACCGGTGGTGGTGCCAAGTGCATTATAGTCTGCTTCCCATTTCGGGTCATTGTCACCAATCGCGACCAGGGCCGCAGTCCCGATGGAAACCGCATCCGCCCCAAGGGCAAGCGCCTTGGCAACGTCCGCACCATTGCGGATACCGCCCGATACGATCAACTGTACCTTGCGATGCATGCCCATATCCTGCAATGCTTTTACCGCCGGGCGGATACAGGCAAGGGTCGGTTGACCAACATGTTCAATGAACACTTCCTGGGTCGCCGCCGTGCCGCCCTGCATGCCGTCAAGCACGATGACATCCGCCCCGGCCTTGACGGCAAGCGCCACGTCATAATAGGGGCGTGCACCCCCGACCTTGATAAAGATCGGCTTTTCCCAATCGGTGATTTCGCGGAGTTCCTGAATTTTGATTTCAAGATCATCCGGGCCGGTCCAGTCCGGATGACGGCAGGCAGACCGCTGATCAATGCCCATCGGCAGGTTGCGCATTTCCGCCACACGATCCGAGATCTTCTGACCCAGCAACATGCCGCCACCGCCCGGTTTCGCGCCCTGACCAATGACGATTTCAATCGCGTCGGCGCGTTTCAGATCGCGCGGATTCATGCCATAGCGTGATGGCAGATACTGATAGACAAGCTGCGTGGAATGGCCGCGCTCTTCCTCGGTCATGCCGCCATCACCTGTGGTGGTTGATGTGCCCGCCGCCGACGCGCCGCGCCCAAGGGCTTCTTTTGCCGGGCCGGAAAGCGAACCAAAGCTCATACCTGCGATGGTAATCGGAATTTTAAGTTCGAGCGGCTTTTTGGCAAAGCGGGTGCCAAGTGTGACACCAGTTTCGCATTTCTCGCGATATCCTTCCAGCGGATAGCGCGACATTGATGCGCCAAGGAACAGCAGGTC
This sequence comes from Thalassospira profundimaris WP0211, assembly GCF_000300275.1. Classification (GTDB taxonomy): domain Bacteria; phylum Pseudomonadota; class Alphaproteobacteria; order Rhodospirillales; family Thalassospiraceae; genus Thalassospira; species Thalassospira profundimaris. The sequence goes on from NZ_AMRN01000012.1 coordinate 60,667, forward strand.
ATCAAAATGCGGGACCTTGCGTTTCGCACCACCACCCCGGATGTCGTAAATACCGGTTGCTGCTGCACGGCGAATTTCCGAAAGAGTGTAGTCATCAAAGGTTGCCGATTTACGCGGCGTCGTAACGGGATTTTTATAGCTCATCTTCTGATCCTGTCTTTGGGCTGACGCGCTCGGAATTTTTTTCCGTGCGGCGTTCAGCATGCCGCATCAATAGGCGTCGAAATTATCAACACTGAAGTTGTAAAGCGTTCTGGCAGAGCCATATCGCGTGAATTCTTCGGGTTTCACATCGGTAATTCCGGCATCGGCAAGAAGCTTGGTCAGAAGCTCGATATGTTCGGCCCGCATTTCTTTTTTCTCGCAATCGGCACCAAGGCTTTTGACCGTGCCGCGCACGAACAGGCGCGCTTCATACAGCGAATCACCCAGCGCATCACCGGCATCGCCCAGAACAACAAGGTTGCCCGATTGCGCCATAAAGGCCGACATGTGGCCGATATTGCCCTTAACGACGATATCGACACCTTTCATCGAAATGCCGCACCGTGACGATGCATTGCCTTCGATCACCAGCAACCCGCCGTGGGCTGTTGCCCCGGCATACTGGCTGGCATCGCCCTTGATCACGACTTTGCCCGACATCATGTTTTCCGCCACACCCGGCCCGGCATTGCCATTGACTGTGACGGTGGCTTTTTCGTTCATGCCCGCACAGTAATAGCCGACACTGCCCTTGATTGTGACATTGACCGGGGCATCAATACCGACCGCAACCGCATGTGCACCGCGTGGATTGGTGATTTCGAAATCTTCACTGGCACCACTTTTATCAAGCGCATGAAGCGCCTGGTTAAGCGCGCGCAGTTCGGTGGTTGCAAGATCAAACACTGGCATATGTGTTCCTTCCTTATGTGACCGCGATATGGATGGCGGTCGGGTCGGCGCGCGCATCGCAGCAGCCGACAGGGTTCGTGTTAATCAGTGTTCCCAGAAATAAACCGTGGCCGGTTCCGGTTCCCAGACGCGGGCGTCTTCAATGCCCGGCAGATTGACCAGTGCGCGATATTCGGACCCGAATGCGACATAGGCATCGGTTTCCGCCATCACGGCCGGTTTGCAGGCAATCGGGTCGCGGACAACGCCAAAGCCCGATTTGGTCCCCACCACAAAGGTGAAAAATCCGTCCAGGTCATCAAGCGCACTGGTCAGGGCCTCGCCCAGATTTTTGCCCTTGGCCATTTCACCCGTCAGATAGGCGGCGGCAACCTCTGAATCGTTTTGGGTTTCAAGGCGAATGCCTTCGCGCGTCAGTTCGCGACGCAGGTTATTGTGGTTTGACAGCGATCCGTTATGCACAAGGCACTGGTCCGACCCGGTCGAAAACGGGTGGGCGCCAAGGGTGGTCACCGCACTTTCGGTCGCCATGCGGGTATGGCCGATCCCGTGGGTGCCGCTCATGTCGGAAATCTTGAAGCGTTCAAGTACGTCCTTGGGTAGGCCGACTTCCTTGTAGATTTCCATGGCCGTACCCGTCCCCATGACGCGGACATTCGGGCGAAGGTCTTCAAGTGCGCTTCGGGTCGCATCGATCTGATCGCTTGAAACCGTAATCACCGCATGGGTGTTTTTGGGCAGGATGGATGCGTTTTTGATCCCGGCTTTGCGCAGGTCTTCGGTCAGTCCAGAAAAATCTGTTTCCGGTTCCGGAGACTGGATCGTGAGTTTGACCAAATCATTCTGATCTGCGCCATAAATTGCGATGCCCGCACTATCGGGACCACGGTCGGTCATGGTCACCAGCATTTCAGACAACAACGCGCCGAGCTGTGGTTCCAGACTTTTATCTTTAAGGAATAAACCAACAATGCCGCACATGGCAGGACAGTCTCCATTCTGTTTCTGAAACGGAGACTACCTGTTCGCGAATGCGGAATCAACTATGAAGAATAAAAATTTCTTCTCAGTGAATTGATGTTTTCACCGGGGTGAATGCTTATCCCCGGGCGGGATAGCAGATGATCGATAGGTAACGTATTGGAAATGAAAGAAGTTCTTCCGGTCCGTGGCGGGCATCGGCATCAAAGAACAGGCTGTCGCCTTCTTTCATGTAGTAAAGCTGATCGCCATGGCGGTAGCGAACTTCACCCTCAAGCATATAGATGAATTCCATGCCTTCATGCTGGAAGGCGGGGAAGCTGCTCGACTCCTCGGTAAGCGTTAGCAAATAGGGTTCGACCACGACACCGCTGGTGTTGTTATCGATATGACCCAGCAGGTTATATTCATGGCCTGCGCGCGTGCCGCGACGTTCAATCGCAACACCTTCGCCGGATTTCACGAACACTGCATTGCGCGGTTCTTCATAACGGCGGAAGAAATCGGTCAGCGGCACACCCAGCGCACTTGCCAGTGCCTGAAGCGAGGTCAGCGACGGCGAGGTGACGCCGTTTTCGATCTTGGAAAGCATCCCCATCGAAATCCCCGTTGCCGAGGCCAGATCGGAAATCGTAATGCCCAGCTTCTTGCGGAGCGCTCGGACTTCATGGCCGATGGCAATTTCCAGATTGTTTTCCTTGGGTTCACGAAGCGCGTGCGGGTCCTGGGTGAGGGCGGCGGGTTTGCTCTTGGTGTCCATGCCTGATCCTTGCTCGCTATTGGCGGTGGTCTGGGCGGCTTGTTTTGTTTTGCTATTTGCCATGCTGGCTTGTCCTCCGTCACCGGTTTTGTCCCGGTGCGGGTCCGCTCGTTTCTGGTTTCCTCGAACGGCCACTTGATGCGGCCTGCTTTTTTATCGGTCGTATGCGCCCGGGCTTTTACCCTTATTGATCTGCCATACGCCATAGGCATGACTTACACTGGCAGGAAATATTTATCAACTCCAGGGAAAATAAATTTCCGCAAAGGCGATATGAGGGGTGGGGATGGAAGTTGCTGCAATGCCGTGTAAAATAGCCTTTAAGGAATAAAAATTGAATAATATGAAAAATAATTATTGCGTTCGCGAACAAGATACCGCCAAAATATAGAACAAAATAAGCCGATAATAGCGCGCTGATTGTGCGCAAAGGCAATCATATCAGGAGGCCATCACTATGACTGCAAGCTGGAGATTTTCAGCCCTTGCCGATCGGCATCGCGCGCTTGGTTCCAATCTCGAAGACTGGAGCGGTATGGGCACCGCCTGGACCTATGACAAGGATTGGGACGAGGAATATATCGCGATCCGCACCAAGGCCGGGATCATGGATGTTTCGGGTCTGAAAAAGGTTCATATCACCGGCGCGCATGCATCACACGTGATCGACTATGCCACCACGCGCAATGTCGAAAAGATCTATCCCGGCAAATCGGTCTATGCCTGCATGCTTAATGATCAGGGCAAGTTTACTGATGATTGCGTGATTTATCGCATGGGGCCGAATTCATGGATGGTGGTGCACGGATCGGGCACCGGGCATGAAGAGCTGACCAAGGCGGCCATGGGCCGCGATGTATCGGTTCGTTTTGATGACAACCTTCATGATTTGTCGCTGCAAGGGCCGCTTGCGGTCGATTATCTGGCGGAATATGTGCCGGGAATTCGCGATCTGCCGTATTTCCATCACACCCAGACGCAGTTGTTTGGCGCCCCTGTGATGATTTCGCGCACCGGCTATACCGGTGAACGCGGCTATGAGATCTTCTGTCGTGGTCAGGATGCCGGAATGATCTGGGATCGCATCGTTGCCGAGGGCAAGGATATGGGCATTATTCCGACCCGCTTTACCACGCTTGATATGCTGCGTGTTGAAAGCTACCTGCTGTTTTACCCTTATGATAACTCGCAGATGTATCCGTTCGAAAATGAAGGTCCGGGCGATACCCTGTGGGAGCTTGGCCTTGATTTCACTGTCAGCCCGGGCAAGACCGGCTTCCGCGGTGCCGAGGAACATTATCGCCTGAAAGGCAAGGAACGCTTCAAGATCTTTGGCATCCTGTTTGATGGCAAGGAAGTCCCTGCCGAAGGCGCCGAGGTGTTCAAGGACGGGGCCAAGGTCGGCGTTGTGACCTGTGCGATGTATTCACCGCTTAAGGATCAGACCATGGCCATCGCCCGTCTGGCGGTGGATTGCGCCGAACAGGGTGTGAAGCTCGAAGTGACGGGTGAAAAAGGCATGCTCGGCGGAATGGCCCATACCATGCCATTTGACGACCCCAAAAAATTGAAAAGAACAGCCAAGGGTTAAGCAAGCTGACCGGGGGCTGTCAGAGGCCCCCGGATCAAACGCCTGATCCTTGAGGTTTCTGACAGAATGGGACCCGCTACCATGTCTGAGAGTCTTATCGAAGAAAGCATTCTTTCCCGTCCGACCTATGGCACGTTAAAAATCGTGCCGGGTCTGGCGCATTATTTTCTGGCCGATGCATCCGGTGCTGAATGTGTTATCCGGGTCGTACAGGAACTACCGCGCGACATGTTGGAAAAGGTACATATCCTTTATGTGCCGACCCCGGGTGAAGCCGCCCTGATTACGTCGCTTTATGCGCTGGGGGCCAAACGGTTCGAACATTTCCCGACCATCGAAGAAGCCGTCGCAAAACTCGGCGACTGGTTATCGGACGCCAAGATGGGCAGTCAGCTTTATCTCGCCGGGACCGAAGGGCTGGTCGGGCAGGGCGTTGCCAAGGGTGAGGCATGTGGGCTGGATCATACCGCCGTGCAGTGTGAGCATCGCGGTAGTCTGGCGCGGCGCGTTCAGTGTGTTCACTGCAAAACCATGATCGAGGACGTCACCACCCAGCCGGTCAAATGCCCGTCTTGTGATTTGCTGTTGCTCGTGCGTGATCACTATTCCCGACGGCTGGCGGCGTTTCAGGGTGTCTGCATCAATGCCGAAGACCCGTCTGAAGAAATCGAAATCAAGGAGGTGTTCAAATGAGTGCGTCCGATCATTTGATTCCGGTGGTTGTCAGCAACGTGGTCGAGGTCAACCCGATCATCAAACGGTTCGAGTTCAAGCACGTGAATGGCGATGAGCTGCCGGCCTTTTCGGGCGGGGCGCATATCGTTGTCGAGATGCTTGATGACGGCACGAAACGCAAAAATCCCTATTCGCTGATGAGTTCCCCGTTCGAGCGCGACCAATATTCCATTTCGGTACGCCGTGACGATACCGGGCGCGGCGGATCGAAATTTATGCATGAACAGGTGCAACCTGGCATGCAGATGAAAATCTCTGCTCCGGTTAATCTGTTCGCGCTGGACCTGCGGGCGCGAAAGCACCTGATGATTGCGGGCGGCATCGGCATCACGCCATTCATCGCACAAATGGCCCAGGCCGATAAGCTCGGCGTGCCGTTTGAATTGCACTATGCCGCGCGATCAGTATCGCAGGCCGCCTATATGGACAGCCTTGCAGATCGGTTTGGTGATCACGTGTCGTGCTATTGCGATGATCAGGGCGAAAGCGTTGATTTGGAAATGCTTTTATCCAATCAGCCCCTTGGCACGCATGTCTATGTCTGCGGCCCAAAGGGCATGATCGAACGGGTGGTTGAAACCGCGACAAGTCTTGGTTGGCCCGCAGCACACGTTCATTTCGAACACTTCCTGGCCCCGCCGGTTGGTGAGCCCTTTGATGTGCATCTGGCCAAGGCCGGGATTGATATCACGGTGGGTGCGGAGCAAAGCCTGCTTGAAGCGGTCGAGGCATCCGGAACCCCGATCAATTGCATGTGCCGGGGCGGGGCGTGTGGTCAGTGTGAAACGGTGGTTGTCGCCTGCGAGGGCGAGATCATGCACAACGACCACTGGCTTGACGAAGAACAGCGTGCGGCAAAGCAACGGATCATGCCGTGTGTTTCGCGGTTCCGTGGCAAACGCCTTGAACTTGATCTGTAAGGGGGATTTCAGTCATGACCATCCAGTTTAAGGACGAGAGCTTCCGCGGTGATTTCACCTACGCCAACAGTCCGTCAAACATCCCGCGTTTTCCGTTCCCGTTCCCGGAAGACGAATATATGTATTCGACCAATATCGAACCTCATCATGCTGCCCGTGCCGGCAGCCCGTTTGAAAATGCGTTTGATGTTGATGAACATTACGTCGCGGAAATGAAGGATCGTGCCCTAGTTTTGGCCGACGACCCCGGTCGGTGTCAGGCCCTGCCGCATATGGAAACGGCGGGGTGGGATTTCCTTGAACTGGTGATGGTATCCAAGGCGCGCGATTATCCTGATCTGTTCAAACTGACCATGGATGGCGATCGCTGGCACTGGATCAACAAGCCGCTTCAGATCGACGATACCTTTACCTTTGGTGACAGTTCAACACTGCCCTGCCATCCGATGGAATATATCGGACGCCAGGTACAAGGCGATCACGCCATCCTCGATCAGCGCGATGGCAACCTATGGATGGATGCCGGGATCATCACCGCACAGGCCGACTGGTCGCTTGATTTCGACATTGGCATGAATTTCTTTGAATGGCACGCGCCGGTTCCGCTGGCCCATGAACTGGGCGTTTTCCAGCGCGCGCTGAAGTTCCTTCTGACCTTGCCGCAAGGGCAGCCGTCACGTCGTCTGAACTGGACGCTCACGGTTAATCCGCGCCTTGATACCAGCCCGGAAAACTATCCTAAATGGGGCCCGGATCGCATGACCGTGACGCCGGAAAATATTGGCGAAAAGGTCCATCTGCGTGTGGAACTTCAGACCTTCTGGCGTCTGCCGCGTTCCAACGCGATCCTGTTTCCGATCCGTACTTATTTGATGGCAATGAACGAAGTCGTGACCCAGCCGAAATGGGCGCGTCGCATTCATCGTGTCATGCGCGATCTGCGCCCGGAACTTGTCGAATACAAGGGGCTGTCGCGCTACCACCCGATCCTGGTCGAGTGGCTTTCACAATTTGACGACGGCGCGCCGACGTCACCGGGGATATTCCCCGACTAAGCAAGAACGAACCGGCAGAAAGCCGGACGGAGGAGACGCATAACGCTTTTATTGGGGATTTGAGGCTATGACACTTCGTGTTGCAATTATTGGCGCCGGTCCGTCAGGCATGGCGCAGATGCGTGCATTTCAATCTGCAGCAGCCAAAGGGGCCGAAATCCCCGAAATCGTCTGTTTTGAACGTCAGGAAGACTGGGGTGGTTTGTGGAACTACACCTGGCGCACCGGTCTTGATGAATATGGCGAGCCGATCCACGGATCGATGTATCGCTATCTGTGGTCAAACGGCCCGAAAGAGTGCCTGGAATTTGCCGATTACACCTTCGAGGAGCACTTCGGCAAACCCATCGCATCCTATCCGCCGCGTGCTGTGATCTGGGATTACATCAAGGGGCGCGTTGAAAAGGCCAATGTGCGTTCGTGGGTGCGTTTCAGAACCCCGGTCCGCACGGTCGAGTTCAATGAAGACAGCCAGACCTTTGCGGTGACATCACATGATCTGAAAAATGATGTGGTTTCGACCGAGGAATTTGATCATGTCATTGTTGCCAATGGTCATTTCTCGACGCCGAATGTGCCGGAATTCCCGGGCTTTGATACCTTTGGCGGGCGCGTTCTGCATGCCCATGATTTCCGCGACGCGCTGGAATTCAAGGGCAAGGATATCCTGCTGATTGGGACGTCCTATTCGGCCGAGGATATCGGATCGCAATGCTATAAATATGGCTGCAAATCCGTCACGGTCAGCCACCGGACAAACCCGATTGGCTTTGACTGGCCCGATAACTGGGCCGAAGTCCCGCTTCTGACCAAGGTTGATGGTAATACGGCCTATTTCAAAGATGGTTCGTCACGCGAGGTGGACGCGATCATTCTGTGCACCGGCTATCAGCATTACTTCCCGTTCCTGACCGATGATTTGCGTCTTAAGACCGATAACCGTCTGTGGCCGCTGGGCCTGTATAAAGGTGTCGTCTGGGAAGAAAATCCGAAGATGATGTATCTCGGCATGCAGGACCAGTTCTTTACCTTCAACATGTTTGATGCCCAGGCATGGTTTGCCCGTGACGTGATCATGGGACGCATTCCGCTGCCATCGAAGGATGAAATGAAGGCCGACAGCCAAGCCTGGCGTGATCGCGAAGAAGGTCTTAAGGACGATCATGACATGATCTGGTTCCAGGGTGACTACACCGCCCATCTGATCGAAATGACGGATTATCCGATGTTCGATATCGAAGGGGTGAACAAGACCTTCGAGGAATGGGAACATGACAAGGCCGATGACATCATGGGCTATCGCAACAAGTCCTACCGGTCGCTGATGACGGGCAATATGTCACCGGCCCATCACACGCCATGGCTTGAAGAGCTTGATGACAGCCTTGAGGCCTATTTGCAGATCGAAAAGAAAACGGCTGCCGAATAGGCAGCCGACGATCAACGCTTTCAAAGAAGCGGGCGCAAGCCCGCCGTCTCCCTTAACCAAACTCGCAGTCACCCCCACAGTCGCCATGACTGCGGGGTTTCTTTTGCAAGGCTTTAAGCCGCGGGTTTCAGGACCGTGGCTTTTCCTTTTTGGGGTCATAGTGCGGGAAGGCGGTGATGGTCGCAGGCAGGCGCACCATATGACCATCAAGCTTGCCAATCTCGACCTCGGTCCCGATATCAGCATGCGCGATATCTACCCGGGCAAGGGCGATATTCTTGCCCAAAATTGGCGATCGCATCGCACTGGTGATCACGCCGATTTGCGCACGGCCGATATGGACGCAATCGCTATGACCGACCGTGACATTGCCATCAATCTCGATCCCGACCAGCTTGTGCGATGGGTGTTCCTTGCGCCGGATCAGGGCGTCACGACCAATAAAATCATCTTCCTTGGATTTCAGCGGCACGGTAAAGCCGATGCCTGCTTCAAACGGATCGGTCTGATCGGAAAACTCGTAATCGGCAAAGATCAAACCGGCCTCGATCCGGACCATATCAAGGGCGGCCAACCCCATCGGGGTCAGGTCGTGTGGCTTGCCCGCTTCCCAGACGGCGTCAAAGACGGTATTGGCGTCCTTGGGGTGGCACCAGACTTCATAGCCCAGTTCGCCGGTATAGCCTGTGCGCGAGACGACAACGGGTGCACCTTTGGCGTCCCCGATCCGGCCGATGGTGAATTTGAACCACTCGACCTCATCCATGGATGGCTGATGCGGGGGCGTCCAGATCACCTCGCGCAGGATGTCTCGGCTTTTGGGTCCCTGAACGGCGATGTTGTGCATCTGATCGGTTGATGAACGGATCAGGACCTGCAGGCCAAGTTTTTCCGCCTGTTCGCGCAGCCACACCCCACTATAGTCATCGCCGCAAATCCAGCGGAAGTTGTCCTGCCCCAGACGCAGCAGCGTGCCATCGTCAATCATTCCGCCGTGTGGATAGCACATCGCGGAATAGACGACCTGCCCGATACCAAGTTTTTTGACATTGCGCGTCAGGCAATATTGCATCAGCGTTTCGCTGTCCGGGCCGGTAATTTCGAACTTGCGCAAGGCAGACAAATCGATCACCACGGCCTTTTCCCGGCAGGCATAATATTCTTCGATCATGCCGTGGCCGGTATATTCATGGGCCAGCCAGAAACCCTTATATTCGACGAAGTTGCGGGTCAGTTCGCTTGTACGCGGTTGGAAGGCGGTTTCTTTGGTCATTTTCGCTTCGGCCTCTGCAGTCGGGCGCCAGGCAACGGCATGGGAAAACTTCTCTTTGCCGTCATAGCTTCGGATATGGATATCGGTCGGTTTCCAGGCATTGGCCGCTGATGTGTCATCCGGGCAGGCCGATGAAACACAAACCAGATCGGTCATCGCGCGCAGCAACACATAATCACCCGGACGCGACCAGGGCTGATCGGCAAACATCACGCCGTGATCATCAATACCGGTATTGAAGAAGAAATTGATCGCCATCCATCCCGCACGCGGATCAACGCCAAAGTGCGACAGCGCACCATTGAAGTTATCCGTGCAGTTCACGTGGCCGGGATAGCCGATATCGTCGTAATATTTCGCCGCACAGGCCATGGCAAAGGCGTCATGGCGCCCGCAGGTATCCTGAACGACCTCGACCAGCGGATCCATGTCCTGATCAAAATACTTCCCGTGCAGGCCGGGCATTGGATAAGCATGGCCCATCAATGTGCGCGTGGTCGTTACATCCAGCGGGTTCTGAATACCGCGATCAAGTTTGCGCGCATCAAAGCACTGAAAATCGGTGCATTGCCGTCCATCGACATCGAGAATCTGTATGTAATCACCCGCCTTGATTTCATAGGCCTCGGCGGTGGAGGAGTGCACACGTAAATCCACGACCGGATCGGCCAGTGGATCGGGCAGGGCGAAGCTGTAGGTATCGTGATGATGGGCGCGCTTGATCAGGGCGGTGATCGGTGTTGCCGTGTTATGCGCATCAATCTGCATCAAGGGGGCCGGGGCGGCAATGATGACAAAGCCATCAAGCTGCACGGTTAGTTCAACCGTATCGCCCGGCGGGCTGGCATTGCCAAAAAGACGGTGCGCAAGGCACGCTTCCAGTTTGATGTCACGTTTACGCAAGGTCTGGGCGAAACGCGCAAGGCTGTCATCAAAGGGATCTGATAGCAAATCCATCAGGCCTTTGGGTGCGCCATGAGCGAGGGGTTCAAAAATCTCGGGCCGTGGGGCGCCACTTGGTGTCAGACCAATCAGTTCGACCGATTGCATGCCTTCACAGTTGCGCAGTGCCAGTTGGTCGCCTTCGCGGACCGCAATCATGACCGCACCACGTCCGGGAATTTCATAGCGTTCGCGATTGCGCGCCATGGCGGTGCGTCCGGCATTGATAATGCGGCTGGGACGGGCGGCGCGAACAGAATGGGGATAGGTTTCCGGCGTTCGGGCGAGATCGATCATTGTGGCCTCGTGCAGTGAATGATCTGAAAGCGGCGGGAAGTCTGATGGCCCGGACAAGCAGGATCAGAGTTTGGCCTGTTGTCCCATATGGGCATGCCGGTCAGGCGTGCCAGAAGTAATTCCTGATATTTGGTCTTTGGCAGAAAGGCAGAGAGGCCAGTTTTGATACTGGCCTCTCGCTGTGTCGGTTGAGCGAAGCAGCACCTTAAGGGTTCAGGGCAGAATGGTCCTGCTTCACACAATCAGATTACATGTCTTTGTATGCTTTGTTCTCGTGAATGGCCATCGAAGCGATGGTCCAGACGCACACGCCAATACCAACAAGCGTGAGAGCCACGAGCAGAGCCGGTTTGTCAGCAAAGGTGAAGTAAGCCTCTGCACCTTCCCAGCTGGTAATCGGAGCTGTGTTCATGTTTCAGTTTCCTTGTTTCGATGTGTCAGAACGAACTTACTCAGCCGGGGTCGGCGAAGTCGGATCGTTGGTGAACGCAGCCGGAACAGAGCTTTCCGGATATGCGCTTACCGGAACTTCAGCCTTGTCGAGGCCAGCCAGCTCTGCGTTTTCAGAAACGCGCAGCAGACCAACAACCTTCAGTACCAGGGACAGAACGTAACCCGGTGCGAAGCCAAGGATCATGAAGACGACAGCACTTGAAAGCTGACCAACGAACGAGATCTCCGGACCGGCAACGTTCTGGTAACCAGAAGCGAAGATGCCAGCCATAACCAGACCCCAGACGCCGCCAAAGCCGTGAACAGCAACTGCACCAACCGCATCGTCGATTTTGAATTTCTCGACGAGGATGTCGTTGAGTTTCGGCATGACGCAACCGCCGCCGAAGCTGATCAGGAAGGCAAGACCCGGATAGTACAGGTCAAGTGCCGGAGCAGAAGAGATCACACCGATCAGGGCACCGGACATCATCCAGAACGGATCACGGGTAACCAGATACGCACCGATCATGCCGCCTGCAACGCCCATCAGGGTGTTGAATGCGAATGCCGACAGGGTTGCCGGGGTGTTGTAGATGGTCATCCAGGTGTCGCCGGTATAGATGATGCAGCCGCCAAGGAAGCCGAAGAAGCCCATAACGATGAGCATCAGGCCAATCAGCGACATCGGCATGTTGTGACCGTCGATGTTGTTGACCGTACCATCGGCATTAAAGCGACCGATACGCGGACCAAGGTTGATCAGAACACCAAGGGTGAAGAAACCAGCGATGGTGTGAACGGCACCCGCCGCACCAACGTCATGCAGGCCCCACTCGGTGGTGAGCCAACCATCCGGGTGCCAGCCCCAGGATGCGCCGAAGACCCATACAACCGCACCCAGGAAAAGGGCGAGGATGGTGAAGCCGGAAATACGGATACGTTCGATCACCGAGCCCGACATGATCGAGGCGGTGGTTGCTGCGAACAGCGTGAAGGCCGCATAGAAGATACCCGACGCGTTATCGGTCAGGTTCGGACCCATATATTCGCTCCAGGGCAGGCCTGCCTCGGAACCGTCGGAAATGGTGAAGCCCGTCGGGAACGCAAGATAGATCCACCAGCCGATATAATAGAAGGCCGGGATCAGGAATGCGAAAGCGATCAGGTTTTTCATGCCGGATGCCAGCGCGTTCTTTGCACGCGATGCACCCATTTCGTACGCAAGGAAGCCAGCATGAATTGCAAGCATCAGTGCAGTACACCACCAATAGAATACTTCGGAATTGATGGTCGTTGCCATGCTGAGCGATGCTTCAAGGCTGTCCAGCCTTGCCATCAACTCTGGTACGGATTGTTCCATTTTAGTCTCTCCATCACATAATGCCCCCCGATGGACATTCCTTTTATTAAAAATCAATTCCCTATAGTGAACAAGTTCTAATGTGTTTTTTATTGTGCGTCGCAAAAAATATAACAAAAACAGAACTTTAGAAAATTACAAATTCAAATGCACGGGATTTTGAGTAAAAAATAGACGTCATGAATCACTGCATATCAATTATGCAGATTCGCGGAGTTGTGCCGATTCTGTCGATTTCTCGTGTGGGGATATGCATCCCTCGGTTGGATAGGTTCCGGGGATTTGGGGTGGCGTCAGATGCCGCGTACCGCGCTTGGCTTCACACCGTAAACGGTTTTGTAGCTACGCGAAAAATGGCTGCTGTTGGAAAAGCCGGTGGCAAAGGCAATCTCGGAAATGGTCAGGGCACTTTGGGTCAGAAGCTTGTGCGCATGTTCAAGCCGCACCTGCCGATAGGTTTCAAGGAACGACTTGCCCAGATGCTGATCAAACAGGCGATCAAGCTGGCGGGTTGAAAGCCGTGCAAAGCGGGCCATTTCGCCGCGGGTTTTCGGATCCTCGATGGTGGTTTCCATCTTTTCGAGGACCCGAAGCAATGCCGGATGATGCAGATTATAGCGTTCGGCAAGCGATGCTCGCTGCGGTCCGCCCGATTGTCCGACCTGGGTGTGCAGATACCAGTCCGATACCCTTGTGGCAAAATCCGATCCAAGGTTTTCGGCAATCATGGCATGCATCATGTCAATTGGGGCGACCCCGCCGCCGCACGTAATGCGATCGCCATCAATGACAAAGCGCGCACGCTCGGGTTCCAAATCGGGAAAAGCTTCGATCAGAGCCGGGGCATGTTCCCAGTGAATGGTGAATTGCCGCTGTCCCAGAAGGCCCGCGGCCGCCAGAACATAGGCCCCGCTTGAAATACCCCCCATGCGCACGCCCCAGCGGGCCAGTTTGCGCAAATTGCCCAGCATGCCCGGCGCTTGCCATTGCGATGGATGGCCCCCGGCGCAGACAAACAGGGTGTGCAGGTTGGTCGGGGCCTGCGCAAGCGGGGTGGTCGGGACCATGGTCCCGGATGAGGACAGGACATTTCCACCCGTCGCCGAATAATTCAGAACCTTGTAGATCGGCTGACCCGCCAGAAGGTTGGCGGCACGCAGCGGCTCAATCGCCGAGGCATAAGACATCAACGCAAAATCAGGCAGCAACATGAAACCGATATGCTGGGTGGCCGGAACCGGTTTGGCATCAAGTTGCCCGGTACGCGGGGGGCGTGTGGTTCTGTTTTGGGTTTCTGAGCTCATGACGCCGGTATCCCGCGTTGGGCGACAATAATATCGTGATGTCGCATTTGTGTTATTGGATGTCTTTAATAGACAAGCTGCAATTCGCACCTCTGTCAAGATTGCTGGGTACCCGATGTGGGCAACAGCGAAAGATCGATGATGCGTTATTCAGCCCTGTCATTGCTTGGCAATGCATTTTCCAAGAACAAGAACTGGAAGCCGGCCTGGCGCAATCCGGACCCGAAACCACATTACGATGTGATCATCATCGGCGGTGGTGGGCATGGATTGGCAACCGCCTATTACCTTTCCAAGGTGTTTGGCGTGCGCAATGTTGCCGTGCTTGAAAAGGGCTATCTTGGATCCGGGAATATCGGGCGGAATACGACAATCATTCGATCCAACTACCTGCTTGAAGGCAATAACCCGTTCTACGAATTTTCGATGAGGCTGTGGGAAGGTCTTGAACAAGATTTCAATTTCAACGCCATGGTCTCCCAGCGCGGCGTGATCAATCTGTTTCATTCCGATGCCCAGCGCGATGCCTACACGCGCAGGGGCAATGCCATGCGCCTGCACGGGGTGGATGCGGATCTTCTTAACCGTGATCAGTTGCGCGAAAAGCTGCCGTTTCTGGATTATGAAAATGCCCGGTTCCCGATCATGGGCGGGCTGATGCAGGCGCGCGGCGGCACGGTGCGCCATGATGCCGTTGCGTGGGGCTTTGCGCGCGGGGCTGATCAGAACGGCGTTGATATCATCCAGAATTGCGAAGTCACCGGCATTGACCGCGATGGCGATCAAATCACCGGGGTTCAGACCACACGCGGTGCGATCACGTGTAACAAACTGGCCATGGCAGTGGCCGGCAGTTCAAGTCATGTCGCCAAAATGGTCGATATGCGCCTGCCGATTGAAAGCCATGCGCTTCAGGCCTTTGTGTCGGAAGGATTGAAACCGTTTATCGATAGGGTGGTGACCTTTGGCGCGGGGCATTTTTATGTGTCGCAATCCGATAAGGGCGGTCTGGTGTTTGGTGGGGATATCGAAGGTTATAACTCCTACGCCCAGCGCGGGAACCTAGCGTGCGTGGAACATGTGGCCGAGGCCGGTATGGCGATGATCCCCGCACTCTCGCGGGTGCGTATCCTGCGCAGTTGGGGCGGGATCATGGATATGAGCATGGATGGATCGCCGATCATGGATCGCACCCATCTGTCGAACCTCTATTTCAATGGTGGCTGGTGCTATGGCGGGTTCAAGGCGACCCCGGCGTCGGGCTATTGCTTTGCCCATTTGCTGGCGAACGATACGCCGCATGAAACCGCAACCGCGTTTCGCATGGACCGCTTTGCACGCGGGTATCTTCTGGATGAAAAGGGCGTTGGCGCCCAGGCGAACCTGCATTGAGGAAATTTGGAAATGAGTAGTCTTGTCAAATGTCCTCATTGCGGTTTGCGCCCACGCGAGGAATTTACAATCCGCGGCGAAGTCGCAACCCCGCGCCCAGATGCCGGTGCCGATGAAGCCCTTTGGTTTGATCATGTTTACCTGCGCGACAACCCGCGCGGTGAACATCGCGAATACTGGCACCATTCCGGCGGGTGTCGCCGCTGGCTGGTCTTGACGCGCAATACCCTGACCCATGAAACGTCTGACGTGGTCGATGCAAGCACCTTGAAATTGGGGGAACGGGCATGACCAGTTTCCGGATTGATGGCGGTACCCTGATTGACCGCAATGATGTGCGCCGCTTTACCTTTAATGGCGAAGTACTCACTGGCTTTGGTGGCGATACGGTTGCATCAAGCCTGTTGGCCAATGGCAAGCAGTTGGTTGGCCGTAGTTTCAAATATCACCGACCACGCGGCATCCTGACCGCCGGGGCTGCGGAACCCAACGCGCTTCTGACCATCGGGCGGGACGGGCGGCGTGATCCCAACACCCGTGCGACCATGGCGGAACTGTTTGATGGGCTTGAAGCCAGGTCGCAGAACTGCTGGCCGAATGTCAATTTTGATATCGGGGCGGCCAATGGGTTGCTTGGGCCGCTTTTAGGCGCCGGGTTCTATTACAAGACATTCATGTGGCCAGCCGCCTTTTGGGAAAAGGTCTATGAACCGCTGATCCGCAAGGCTGCCGGTTTGGGGCGGGCAAGCTATGACCCCGATCCGGGCTATTACGAAAAATGCTGGGCACATTGCGATCTTCTGGTGATTGGGGCAGGGCCAGCTGGGCTTGCCGCTGCCCTGACGGCTGGGCGGGCCGGTGTGCGCGTGATCATTGCCGATGAAGGAGTGCAACTTGGCGGCGGTTTGATCGCCGAAGGAAGCCCGGTGGGTGGTAAGCCGGCCGACGCGGTGCTTGCCGATATCATTGGTGAATTGCACGCCCTTTCCAATGTCGAAATCAAAAAACGCACAACCGTTTTTGCCGCCTATGATGATCAGGTGTTTGGCGCGGTCGAACGGGTGCAAAAGCATCTGCCCGAAGGCGAGATCAACCCGCACCGTGCGATGGAACGTCTTTGGCGCATCGTCGCGCGCCAAGTGGTGCTGGCGACCGGGGCGGAAGAGCGTCCGATTGTCTTTGGTGGCAATGATCGCCCGGGTGTCATGATGGCCGGTGCCATGCGCACCTATTTGAATGCCTATGGCGTAGCACCGGGCAAACGGGTGGCGTTGTTTGCCAATAACAGTCAGGCCTATCAGACCGCGCTGGACCTTGAGGTACGTGGTATCGAGGTCGCCGCGATCATTGATCCGCGCACCTGCCCGAATATTGATTATGACGGTAAGGCGCGCCTGATTGCCGGTGCAATGGTGCGTGATACTGCGGGTCGCAAGGCGATCAAATCCATCACGGTCCGCCATGATGATGGTCGTGATGAAGTTATCGCGGTGGATGCCCTTGGCGTATCAGGCGGCTATAGCCCGATTGTGCATCTGGCCTGCCATCGTGGAGGCAAACCTGTCTGGTCGGACGCGCATGTCGGTTTCATGCCGCCGGAAAATACCGATGGCATGACGCCCTGCGGGGCGGTTGCCGGAAAAGCTGGCATTGCTGACTGTTTTGCAGACGGCGGTGTTGCCGCCGTCAAGGCGTTGGCGGAACTGGGTGTGATGGGCGAGGCCGCATCACTTCCGGGTGTCGAGCAGACCGCGGAAACAGTCGATCATATCCAGCCGGTCTGGCATGTCGCTTCGACCAAGGGCAAGGCGTTTGTTGACTTCCAGAATGACGTCGCGGCGTCTGACATTACCCTTGCCATGCGCGAAGGCTATGATCATGTAGAACTTGCCAAACGTTATACCACCAACGGCATGGCGACTGATCAAGGCAAGACATCGAATGTGAATGCCATTGGCATTCTGGCCGAGAACAAGGGTGTTTCGCCCGGCGAAATCGGTACAACAACCTTCCGTCCGTTTTACACGCCAGTATCTTTCGGTGCGCTGGTCGGGGCGTCCAAGGGAATGGATTTTCAGCCAGTGCGCAAATCACCGCTGCATGGTTGGGCAGGGCGCAATGGTGCTAAGTTCGTAGAAACCGGGCTTTGGTACCGATCCAGCTGGTTCCCCAAGGATGGCGAGACCTTCTGGCGTGATAGCGTGGACCGTGAAGTCAATACCGTGCGAACCAAGGTCGGTATCTGTGATGTGTCCACCCTTGGCAAGATCGAGATTTTTGGTGCTGATGCGGCAGAGTTCCTGAACCGGGTTTATTGCAATGCCTTCCTGAAACTGCCGGTGGGCAAGGCGCGCTATGGCATCATGCTGCGCGAGGATGGCTTTGTGTATGATGACGGCACGACAAGTTGTCTTGGCGGAAATCATTACTTCATGACGACGACGACGGCCCTTGCCGCCGGGGTTTTGACCCATCTGGAATTCTGTGCGCAGGTGCTGTGGCCGGAGTTGGATGTCCGTTTGGCGTCGGCGACCGACCAATGGGCCCAGATGGCGATTGCCGGGCCCAGGTCGCGTGAGGTGCTGTCCAAAATCATTGATGATGATATCTCGAACGAGGCATTCCCGTTCCTGGCTGCGCGCGAAGTGTCGATGTTTGGGGGACGCCTGAAGGGGCGGTTGTTCCGAATTTCGTTCTCGGGCGAGCTCGCCTATGAAATCGCGGTGCCTGCCGGATATGGCGAGAGCGTTGCTGATGCGGTCATGGCTGCCGGGGAAGAATTCGGCATCACGCCATACGGCACCGAGACCCTTGGCGTGATGCGGATTGAAAAGGGCCATGTCACCCACGCTGAAATTAACGGCACAGTCACACCTGCCGATCTGGGCATGGGCAGGATGGTGTCAGCCAAGAAGGATGACTTTATCGGCCGGGTAATGAACCTGCGTGAAGGGCTGGTTGATCCAGATCGTCCAGCACTGGTCGGGATCAAGCCGAAATCACCGTCTGACAAGTTCGCCACCGGATCGCACATTCTTAATCCCGGTGAAGACGTCAGTCTTGCCAATGATCAGGGCTATGTCACCTCGATGTGTCATTCACCGACACTGGGGCATGCGATTGGTTTGGCGCTGGTTAAAAACGGCCCCAAACGTCATGGCGAGGAAGTTGTTATCTGGAATGGTCTGGCCGGAACAACTGTCACCGGCATCCTGTGCAATCCTGCCTTTGTCGATCCAGAAAATGAGAAACTCCATGCGTGATTATCCATTGGAAAACCGTGGCGCATTTCCGCCCCACGTCGCGGCGGGTGCCGGTGCGTCGATCAGTCTCGCCCCGGTGAAAGGTGGCTTTGTGATCCATTTGCTGGGCGATGCCAAAAGCGATGAAGCGGCCCTGAAGAAGGCGCTTGCAAAGATTGCCCCGGAGCTTGGTGCGGATGTGCGCAAGTCCGCGCCAAATCAGTGGTTCTGGGTGGGGGATGCGGATGTTTCTTCTGACCGGCTGACGGAAATTCAGGCGGGGCTACCCAGCCAATTTGCACTGGCCGATCAGACGCACGGGCGGGTGCGCATGAGGTTGTCCGGGCCATCATCACGCACAGTTCTGGCCAAGGGCACCATGGTCGATCTGTCAGCCGATCTGTTCGCCATCGGTCAGTCGGCCATGACCCAGATTGGGCACATCGGGGCAATGATCACCCGCATCGAAGATGACAGTTTCGAGCTGATTGTTTTGCGCAGCTTTGCCGGCAGCCTGTGGGACGAATTGAACCATATGGCGGCCGAGTTCCGCTAAGCCGGTTACTTGACCAAAACCGCCAGAAGCTTATCGAGGAACACTTCGCAACGGCCCAACTGATCAAGTTCGATGAATTCGTCGGGCTTGTGGGCCTGTTCGATACTGCCCGGGCCGCAGACCACGGTTGGAATATCGCCAAGGGCCGAAAATGCGCCGGCCTCTGTGCCGAAGCTGACCTTGCCGGTGGTGTTGGCACCCGTGAGCGCCATGACAAGTTTGGTGACTTCTTCGTCATCGCCGGTGGCAAGGCCCGGCATATCGGAAACCACTTCAACCTCGATGCCTACATCGTCGTAAATCTCGCGCATTTCGGGTTCAAGGGTATTTTCGATGTAATCGTAAATCTTGGCTTTAAGTGCTTCGCGATCGTCATTGGGCAGATTGCGGAATTCAAAATCGACAAAGCAATTCTGCGGAATGATGTTGAGCTGTGTGCCACCCTTGATCACACCGGTATGGAAGGTGGTGTGGTTTGGCTCAAACTCGTCATCATGCGGGCCGTTTTCGCGGCATTCACGGCCAAGCTTACGCAGGAACACCACCAGTTCGGCGGCAAATTCAACCGCATTGACCCCTTCGCGCGGCAACGACGAGTGCCCCGAACGACCGGTGAAATGTGCACGGGCAGAAAATTTGCCCTTGTGCTGGGTGATGACCTTCATCTCGGTCGGTTCTCCAACGATGCACATGGCCGGTTTGTGTGGCAGGTTGTTGATCGCCTCGACCAGGCTTGGCACACCCAGACAGCCAACTTCTTCGTCATAGGTGAAAGCCAGATGGATCGGCACCCGAAGGTTGGCGTTCTTGAAAGTTTCCGCCTTGGCCAGAAGGCAGGCCAGAAAACCCTTCATGTCGCACGATCCGCGGCCATAAAGCTTTTCGTTGCGGATATCAATCTCGTAGGGATCAGACGCCCAGTTCTGGCCTTCGGTCGGGACCACGTCACTGTGGCCTGACAGGATCACACCACCCGCAACGTTCGGGCCGATGGTGGCATAAAGGTTGGCCTTGGTATCCGTCGGGTCGCGCACAACCAGCGTGTCATAGCCCAAACCATCCAGGAATGCCTTTACCTCGTCAATCAGCGCCAGATTGGGCGTCATGCTGACGGATTGATGGCGGATCAGTTTGCGGCACCATTGAATGGTGTTTTCTGACGGGGCAAGTGCGGCGGTGGTCATTCGACGAATTGTTCCTTGAGGATACGTTCTTCAAGATTGTGTTCCGGATCAAATAGCAGCTTGATTTTCATGCTGCGGTCTTCACGGATTTTCACGCTCGAGACATCGCGAACCTCGGTATAGTCGGCAACGGCCGAAACCGGGCGCTTTTCGGGGTTCTCGATCTGGAAGACAACTTCTGCGCCATGGGGCAAAAGTGCGCCACGCCAACGACGCGGGCGAAACGGACTGATCGGGGTAAGGGCTAACAACCCGCTTCCCATCGGCAGGATCGGACCATGTGCCGACAGGTTATAGGCCGTACTGCCGGCTGGCGTGCAGACAAGCGCGCCATCGCAAACCAGTTCGGCCAGACGTTCAACGCCATCAACCTTGATACGCAGTTTAGCGGCCTGACGGGTTTCACGCAAAAGCGACACTTCATTGATTGCCAGCGCACACAGGCTTTCGCCCGAAACGGTGTGGGCTTCCATCTGAAGCGGGTGCAGCTCGACCGTCTGGGCCTCTGCGATGCGGTCGGTCAAATTCATTTCGCGGAATTCATTCATCAGAAATCCGACCGTGCCCCGGTTCATGCCATAGATCGGCACCTTGCGGCCCATATAACGGTGCAGGGTTTCCAGCATGAACCCGTCGCCGCCAAGGGCTACGATCACGTCGGCCTTGTCGGGCGCAATGTGGCCGTATCTGTGTTTTAGCCGATACATCGCATCCTGTGCGATTTTGGTTTCGGCTGCAACGAAGGCGATGGAATCAAGCTGCATCTTCGATCCAACGGATGTTTGGGGCTCGCCCGAAAGGGCATGGCCGAACAATAGAGTACGCTTTGCACTGAATTGCAAGGGGCTGCGTGATGTTCGTCCCCATGCGGATGTTTTGACTAAACACCAGTATGATTGACGGCACGAAAAAAACAGTGGAACCTGAAAGTTACGGGTTCCAATCCCCGGTTCAAATCAAAAAAACAGAACGGCGCGATGTCAAAAGAACCATTCAGCTTCTCTGCCGCCCTTTCCCGCATTTCACGTCCTGATGAAGGTCATGACGATGATGTGCTGGAAGTCGGCGAAAGCATGGAGCTTGATGGTGCGTCCGAAACAGCACTCGTCCCCAAAAGGATCCGCAACCCGGATGCCACCCGTCAGAAGCTTCTGGACGCGGCGTTTGGCGAAATCCGCCGGGCCGGGTTCGGCGGGGCGTCAATCAGCAACATCCTTGAACAAAGCGGCTGTACGAAAGGTGCGCTTTATCACCACTTTTCCGGCAAGGCCAAACTGATCAACGCCGTGATCGAGGAATGCCTGCCGGGCTATGTTGACGAGGTCTGGCTGGATGATCTCGAAGGGGCAGAGGATATATTGCCCGTGTTGATGGGGCAGGTGGATCGATTGGGCAGTGAAAATGCACCGGCAATGCTGGCCGGCGGATGTCCCTTGGCGCGTCTGGCATCCGGTGCCGGGGAACTTGATGAAAGCCTGCGCAAGCGTATTGACGGTGTTTACCGGTATTGGCGGCGCGGGCTTGCGTCCCGCATTGGCAAGGCGCAGTTCGACAAGACTGTGCGCACCGATATTGAACCCTCGGCCGTTGCGGAATTCATCATTGCCGCCCTGCACGGGTTCCTGACCCGCCCGCCTGCCTTGCGTAATCTGGAAACCCAGGATTCATTCGCGCGCGAATTTGCCCGCTATCTCAATAATCTTCGGCCTTGATCAGACTTAATAGCTAAAGCCCTTCGTTCTGAATTGCGCGGCACGTAGATTATTGTGCTGCTAGCCATTAATACAAACTATAAATGTAATATAGATTGTATTGACATTTATTTGTGATGAATTAGGTATATTGCACAAAATCATGATGAATTGATCATTGGAGACAGCCCCATGCGTTCCCTTATCCTTTCTGCCGTTGCGGCGGTCACTTTTGCCTTTGCGGGCAGTGCTGCGCAGGCGGAACGTCTTACCGAAAAGCCGCTGGTTGATGCCAACTGGGTTGCGGACAATCTTGATAACCCGTCGATGGTTGTTGTTGATATCCGCTCGCTTACCAAGGACGGCAACCCTTATGAAGCTGGCCACATTCCGGGTGCGGTCTTTGCGCCTTATGGCAAGTTTGGCTGGCGGGCAAAAGTCAATGATGTGGTTGGTATGCTGCCGCCGGTTGATGTGATTTCTAAACGCATCGGTGCACTTGGCATCGACAATGACAAACAGGTTGTTGTCGTTCCGGCAGGCCAGAACAGCTCCGACTTCGGTTCTGCCACCCGCGTTTACTGGACCTTCAAGGTGCTTGGTCATGACGCGGTTACCATCCTTGATGGTGGTCAGCGCGCCTGGCTTGCCGCGGACAAGGAAGTCTCGACCGATCCGGTCGTGCCAAAGGCCGTTGCGTTCAATGCCAATTTCCGTCCGGAACTTGTTGCGACCGCCGATGATGTTGCCAAGGCGCGTGCAGAGGGTGTTGCACTTGTCGATGCCCGTCCGGTTTCGCAGTTCAAGGGCGAAGCAAAAAGCGGTGTTGTCGCCCGTCCGGGTGCCGTTCCGGGGGCGAAAAACATTCCGCAGTCAAAGTTTTATAACGATCAGGATGGTGCCTTTGTCGCGGCTGACGTGATCGAAAACCTTGTGGCAGATGCAGGTGTTTCCAAGGACAGCAAGGAAATCACCTATTGCAATACCGGTCACTGGGCATCGGTCGCATGGTTTGGCCTTTCCGAAGTGATGGGCAACAAGAACACGGCGATGTATGATGGCTCCATGACCGAATGGGCGGCGGATCCGAACCGTGAAATGGTGATCCCGGAATAACCGGATAACCATACGGCTCCCACCAGCCGCGAACATTCTGGACGGAACCGGGCAGCCGGTTCCGTTTTCATTTAGATATCTGATTTCAGGTTATTGAGCCTCACCATGTCTGAAACGACCTTAAAAGCAAATCCGGTAACACCGGGTTTCACCTTTGACAAAGGACCGGCTGCCATCACCGCTGTCCTGTTTGTCCTTGTCGGTATCGCAATTTCACAGGCCGTCGATCTTAAACAGGCCGTGCTTTATGGCCTTGGCGGATTGCTTGGCATTGCGCTTTATCATGCGTCCTTCGGTTTCACCGGCGGTTGGCGCCGCTTTTCGGTTGAAAAGCGCGGCCGTGCCTTGCGTGCGCAGCTTTTGATGATCGGGGTTGCGGCGGCGGCCTTTATCCCGTTGCTGGCGCTTGGCAATCCGTTTGGCGGATCGGTCGTTGGGGCGGTTGCGCCTGTCGGCATGTCGGTGCTGATCGGGGCGTTTTTGTTTGGGCTTGGCATGCAGCTTGGCGGGGGCTGTGGTTCTGGCACCTTGTTCACCGTTGGTGGCGGCAGTGCGCGCATGCTGGTCACGCTCGTGTTCTTTATTATTGGTGCGGTGATCGGCACGGCCCATCTGCCGATGTGGCTTGAGCTGCCCTCCTTGCCGCCGATGAGCCTTGGTCGTGAATATGGCATTGGTGGCGGTCTTGCCGTGACGTTTGGTGGTCTGGCGCTGGTGGCGTTGCTGACCGTGTTCGTTGAAAAGCGCGCCCATGGCGGGTTGGAAGTTGTTTCAACGGCACCGCGCGAAGGTCTGGCGCGTTTCATCCATGGTCCCTGGCCGATGATCTGGACCGGCTTGCTTTTGGCCGGGCTTAATGTTGCGACGCTTCTGATTGCAGGCCATCCGTGGTCGATCACCTTTGGCTTTGGCCTTTGGGGCGCAAAGATCGCGCAGGTCATTGGTGTTCCGGTTGAAACCTGGGAATTCTGGAACTGGGCTGGTCCGGCGCGTGCGCTTGGTAATTCGGTCCTGCAGGATAATACCTCGGTTATGAATTTCGGCATCGTGATCGGGGCGGCGTTTGCCGCAGCCCTTGCCGGCAAGTTCGCACCCAAGGTTTCTGTTCCGGTTGCATCCCTTATCGCGGCCGCCATTGGCGGGCTTTTGATGGGTTATGGTGCGCGTCTGGCGTTTGGCTGCAACATTGGCGCGTTCTTTAGCGGGATCGCCTCGGGCAGTGTGCATGGTTGGCTGTGGTTTGTGCTGGCCTTTGCCGGCAGTTGGATTGGCATTGCGTTGCGTCCTGTCTTTGGAATGGATGGTTTCCGGAAATGAGCGAGAAAAACACACTCCTGTTTGGTGCGGTCTTCCTTGCGGCAACTGGTGCCGTTGCGCTTGATCACTACAGCCACACCGCAAACATCTCGGCCGTTGCCAATCCGGCCCCGGCCAAACTTCCGGCAGCGGGCAGTAACCCGTGCGCTGCCAATCCTTGTGCCGCAAACCCCTGCGGGGCCAACCCGTGTGCCGCGAACCCATGTGCAGCAAACCCGTGTTCAGCCAACCCATGCGGGGCTGGCTATAACCCGTGCGGTGCGAATCCATGTGGTGCGGGCTATAATCCTTGTTCGGCAAGCCCGTGTGGTGCCAATCCGTGCGCGGCCTACAACCCGTGTGCGGCAGGAAACCCTTGCAGTCCTTCCAGTCCGTGCGGTGGTTTTAACCCCTGCGGTGTGCGATCAGCTAACCCTTGCGCGGCTGCGCCATGCAGCGCCAATCCCTGCGCCGCATTCAATCCGTGCGCTGCTTCCAACCCATGTGCGGCAGGAAACCCGTGTGCCGCTTATAACCCGTGTGCTGCGTCGCCCTGTGTTGCCTCGCCCTGTGCCGCATCTCCGTGTGCGCCAGCGGCAAGTAACCCATGTGCCGCCAGCAATCCTTGTGCGGCCTATAATCCGTGCGGGGCAGGGAACCCGTGTGCGGCATATTGATGCCGGCAAAGGCAGTATGCATTTGAAATCACAACGGCATGGCAGCGCAATTCTGCCATGCCGTTGTGCGTAAAACGCGGGGCTGTCAAAAATAAGCTGTTTGACAAGGGGATAAAACTCTGCGCATGGTGTGGCTGTTATTTGATCGCTCCAGAAGCGTAGAGGGGAATTAACGCCCCTACTGTCGAGTGGTTAACCCAAGAACGCATTGAAGTATCCAGCTACGCGGGTGCTTCCAGAACTGCAAGGCGCAGACCTGATTACTAATTTTCACCGGGCGAAGTCCCAGCTGTCTGCAGCCTCCAATTTACGAGTTACCCTTATTTGACCCAGTTTTCCGAACTCGGCCTCGCCGAGCCGGTCCTTCGCGCGCTTGCCCAAGAAGGCTACGACGCGCCGACCCCGATCCAGGCACAATCCATTCCCTCTCTTCTAGACGGTAAGGACCTACTTGGTATCGCACAGACCGGTACCGGCAAGACGGCAGCGTTCGCATTGCCGATCCTTGACCGCCTTTCCAAATCCCAAACCCGCACGCCCAAAGGGGCATGCCGTGTACTTGTTCTTGCGCCGACGCGTGAACTTGCCGCCCAGATTGGCGAAAGTTTCCGTGCCTATGGCCGCTTTCTTAATGTTCGCACGGCTGTCGTTGTTGGTGGTGTTGCCCCTGGTCCGCAGATCAAGGCAATAACCCCTGGTGTTGAGGTTCTTGTCGCAACACCTGGTCGTTTGCTTGACCATGTTGATAGCGGTAAGCTCAGCCTTAAACATGTTGAAGTGGTGGTGCTTGATGAAGCCGACCACATGCTTGATCTTGGCTTCTTGCCGCCGATCAAGCGCATTATCAAGATGTTGCCGCGTGATCGCCAGAACCTGTTTTTCTCTGCCACCATGCCGACCCAGATTGGTCAGCTGGCCGGGGACATGCTGTCTGATCCTGTCAAGGTGTCGGTAACCCCGGTTGCCACCACCCAGGAACGCGTCGAGCAGTCGGTCTATTTGATCGAACGCACCCGTAAGCGTCAGCTGCTGGCAGAGCTTCTTGATAATCCGGCTTTCAAGCGTACGCTGGTCTTTACCCGGACCAAGCGCGGTGCGGACCGTGTCGCGCGCCATCTTGAAGCCAATAAAATCAGCGCAGCTGCCATTCATGGCAACAAAAGCCAGAACCAGCGTGAACGTGCTCTGAACGCCTTTAAGGATGGTCAGATCAACGTGCTTGTCGCAACTGATATCGCCGCACGCGGTATCGACGTCGATAGCGTGACCCACGTTGTGAACTTCGAACTCCCGAACGTGCCGGAAAGCTATGTTCACCGTATCGGCCGTACGGCCCGCGGTGGTGCCAGCGGATCGGCAATTGCGTTTTGTGATGAAGAAGAACGTGGTCTGTTGCGCGATATCGAAAAAACGACCCGCCAAAGCATTCCGGTGATTGATCGCCGTGATGCAAAGGCCGCAGCCGAGCAGGAAGCACTTTCCGACGAAGCGCGTGAAAGCAACCGTGGCCGCCGCACTAGTGGTGGCAATGGTGGCGGTCAGTCGCGCGGAAATGGCGGACGTGGTGCATCGGGCGGCAATGGTCGCGGTGGGCGCCCGGCCAATGGCCGGAATGCCCGCAATGATCGTTCGGATCGCAGTGATGCGCGCACTTCTGCGCCGCGTCGTGATCGTGATGATGCCCGCAAACAAACGACACAAAGCCGCGATGGCGCAGACAATGCTTCAAGAGCATCGGCAGACAAGGCCCCTTCGAACCCGGCGCTGGAGAAATCCAAAAGCCGTTACAAGGGTGGCCTGAAGTCGAAACCTGCCAATGGTCGTGGCGGGAACCCTGAAAATGGCCCCCGTCAGAATGATGGTGGCAAGCGCCCTACGAAACGCGTTGATTCCAATGGAAATCGTCGCGACGGGGCGAAAACTGACAATTCAATTTCTTCCGGTTTGTCCTTTATGGGCAGTGCCGAGGAACGCCGCGCGACTGGTAACGGGAGCAATAGTGCCCGAAATACCGGACCGCAAGGCAAGCGCGGCGGTGTAAACCGCAATCGCAATCATCGTGGCGCACAGTCCGGCGGGCAGCCGGGTGGTGCGGGCCGCGAAAACACTTCTGGAAAACAGCCGAGGCGTGAACGCGCCTGATTGTTTTTCAAACCCCTATAGGCGCACCCACGCGGGGTGTGTCGAAACGCCAATCAATACTCGATAGGAGATCTAAAGATGGCAACTGGTACCGTTAAATGGTTCAACGCAACTAAAGGTTTTGGTTTCATTCAGCCGGACGAAGGCGGAAATGACGTATTCCTGCACATCAGCGCCGTTGAACGCGCTGGCATGGGCCACCCGCAGGAAGGCGACAAAATCAACTACGAACTGCGCACCGACTCACGTTCGGGCCGCGTTTCGGCAGATGATCTGACCGCTGCCTAATTCGGCTTGTCCTTCCTTGTGAAGGGCGCCGTATTAACGAAACCCCCATCCGGGAAACCGGGTGGGGGTTTTGTTTTGCCAAAAAGTTGTCCTTAAGGGCGCAAGAAGGCGATCTTGGCGCGGGTGGCGGCACTCAGGACATGGAAATGCATGGCATCGCGCGCGCCGGATGGGTTGTGTTCACGCACATAACGCAAAACTTGCTCGTGTTCGGCGAGCGGGGCGGCAATCGCCTTGGCGTTGGCAAAGGGCAGCATCTGGTTCTCGTGAATGATCTGGGCTGCGGGATGCATGGCCTTGGCAAACATCGGGTTGCCCGACGCCAGAAGAAGAACTTCATGAAATTCCGTATCGGCGGTGGCAGCGGCAATCAGGTCGTCTGTCTCTAGCGCGTTTCGCATATCGGTGATGCTGGTCTCAAGCGCATCGAGGTGATCCTTGCTGCGCATCTGGGCCGCAAGGCCGGCAACATAGGGCTCGATCGCAAGCCGGAACTGATAAACCTGTCCGGCCTGGCGATTTCGGTCCTGGCCAATCGGCGGCAGGTTCTGGCGATCGGTGATGTATACGCCTTTTCCGGCGTGGATGTGGATCAGTCCAAGAGCTTCGAGTGTGGCAAGAGCTTCGCGCAGGCTGGTGCGGCTGATACCCAGTTCGCTTGCCAGATTGCGCTGGGCAGGCAGCGAGTCACCTGCCTTTAGGCCCTTGTTTTTTATCAGGTTCCGAATGTCCCGGGCTGCGCGTTCCGGGGCGGTTTCACTGCGTGTCATGTATTGTCCCACATCTGGTCAGACCAGTTGAATGGTTTTTGATATTCAAAAAATGCTGATTTTTAAAGGATTATGATCAATCTCATGCTGAATTTACGCTGAAGAAAAAATTATTCATAGACAAAAGATCAAAAAATGTGCAGCGTCAAAATCAGGCTAAAAATAATGCACATAATTTCAGAAACGATTAGACAGACGGGTAGAGGCTCATGAAACAATTCTTCAAAACTGCGATTGCTGCGGTGGCAATGCTTGCTGCACCGCTTGGGGCAGCGTCGGCCAGCGCGCTCGACAGCATCTCCGAGGCCGGTGTTCTCAAGGTTGCCGTGCCGCAGGACTTTCCGCCATTTGGTTCGGTGGGGACCGATATGCAGCCAAAGGGCTATGACATTGATATGGCGGCCCTGATTGCCGAAGAGCTTGGTGTAAAGCTTGAACTGGTACCGGTCACCTCGAGCAACCGCATCCCATATCTCAACACCGGCAAGGTCGATCTGGTGATTTCCAGCCTTGGCAAGAACCCGGACCGTGAAAAGGTGATCGATTTTAGCGATCCCTATGCACCGTTCTATAACGGCGTCTTTGGCCCGGCTGATTTTTCGGTCGAAAAGGCAGCCGACCTTGTGGGTATGTCGGTTGGCGTGACGCGTGGTGCAATCGAAGATCTTGAACTGACCAAGATTGCGCCGTCTGACGTTGATATCAAACGCTACGAAGACAATAACGGCACGATTTCGGCCTTCCTGTCGGGTCAGGTAGATCTGATCGCGACTGGGAACGTGACGGCAGCCGCGATCATTGAACGCGACCCGCCGCGCAAGCCGGAGCCGAAATTCCTGATCAAAAACTCGCCCTGCTATGTCGGCCTGAACAAAGAAGAGCCGGAACTCATGGCCAAGGTCAATGAGATCATCGCAGCTTCAATCGCCGATGGTCGTTTGAATGCGATTGCCGAAAAGTGGCTTGGTATTCCGCTTCCGGAAAAACTCTAAGCTTTTTGGCTGATTGACAGGATCGTTATAGATCAATGGCATATAAATTCGATTTCGGCGCCATCGTGCCGCATTGGCAACTGCTGTTTGACGGGGTCATTCTGACCACGGAGCTAACAGTCATCGGTGCTGTGGTTGGCGTCGGGCTCGGGATCATGGGGGCGTGGGCGCGTGCGTCGCGCGCCCCGGTGATCAGCCAGATTGTCGGTGTGTATGTGGAACTGATCCGCAACACACCGTTTTTGGTGCAACTCTTCTTTATCTTCTTCGGGCTTCCCGCACTTGGCGTGAAGCTGACTGAATTTCAGGCCGCCGTTTTGGCGATGATCGTCAATCTCGGTGCCTATTCCACGGAAATCATCCGGGCCGGCATTCTGGCTATCCCGCAAGGCCAGATCGAAGCAGCCCAAAGTCTTGCAATGAACCGGGTGCAAATTTTCCGTTATGTCGTGATTTTACCCGCACTCAAGAAAATCTGGCCGGCCCTTTCCAGTCAGATTGTAATTGTCATGCTGGGATCATCGGTCTGTTCGCAGATCGCGGCCGAGGAACTGACATTCGGCGCGAACTATATTCAGGCGCTTAATTTCCGGGCGTTTGAAGTCTATTTCGTGGTGACGGGTTTGTATCTTGTGATGTCGATCCTGCTTCGGATGGGCTTGAAGGTTCTCGGTAACTTCCTGTTTGAACGGCGGCGTCATGTCTGAATTTTCCCTGTGGGATATTGTTTATAACCTGTTGCTTGCCGCGCGCTGGACAGTGTTGCTGTCGCTTACGGCCTTTGTGCTTGGCGGGCTGGTTGGCTTGTTGCTTTTGATGGTGCGCACGGCTGGCAATCCGTGGGTGATCCGACTGGTGCGCGGCTATGTCGAACTGTTTCAGGGCACGCCGCTTTTGATGCAGTTATTCATTGTCTTTTTCGGCTTGCCACTGATCGGGCTGGATGTGTCGCCATGGGTGGCGGCAACCCTTGGCCTGACATTGTTCACCAGTGCGTTTCTGACCGAAATCTGGCGCGGATGTGTTGAATCGATTGGCAAGGGTCAATGGGAAGCATCGGCAAGCCTTGGCATGAATTTTACCCAACAGATGCGCTATATCGTTTTGCCGCAGGCGCTTCGCATTGCCGTCCCACCAACGGTGGGCTTTTCGGTTCAGGTGGTCAAGGGAACAGCCGTGGCATCAATCATCGGCTTTGTTGAACTGACCAAGGCCGGCACCATGATCACCAATGCCACCTATGAACCGTTTACGGTCTATGGCTGTGTGGCGGTGATGTATTTCCTGATTTGTTATCCGCTATCGCTTTTTGCCCGCCACCTCGAAGGAAAGTTCCGCCATGTCGCTCGTTGAATTGCATGCCATCCATAAAAGCTTTGGCGAGCTCGAAGTTCTCAAGGGCATTGATCTTTCAATCGACGAGGGGCAGGTCATTGCCCTGATTGGTAAAAGCGGATCGGGCAAAAGCACGCTGTTGCGCACAATCAACGGGCTTGAGGTCATTGATGATGGTGTGATCATCGTTGATGGCAAAAAGATCAGCGACCGTGATGCGGATCTGCTTGGCCTTCGACTTCAGGTCGGCATGGTGTTTCAACAGTTCAACCTGTTCCCGCATTACACGGCCCTTGAGAACGTCATGCTGTCCCCGCAGGTCGTCAAAAAGCAATCCAAGGCCGAGGCTAAACAAATCGCTGAGGAAATGCTGGCCAAGGTCGGCTTGGCGGACAAGATGATGCATTACCCCGATCAATTGTCAGGCGGGCAGCAACAGCGCGTGGCGATCGCCCGTGCACTGGCGATGAAGCCAAAGGTTCTTTTGTGTGACGAAGTGACATCCGCACTTGACCCCGAACTGGTCAACGAGGTTTTGGCGGTTGTCCGCCAACTTGCCGAAGAAGGCATGACGCTTGTCATGGTCACACACGAAATGCGTTTTGCGCGTGAAGTTTGCGACAAGCTGGTCTTTATGCATCAGGGCCGCATTCATGAAACCGGCGATCCGGAAACGGTCTTTGCCAACCCGAAAACCCCGGAGCTTGCAAGTTTCGTTGGCGGTCTTGCCTGATCCATATCGCGTCGTTCGTGATGCTTTTATGACATCTGATGCGTAAAGCGCGGAAATGTTTAACGATTTCAGGTTGAGACGCTAGAACGGTTCCCGTGATGCCATGACAGGTTAGGGGACGGTTTCGATGCAGGGTGATGGGGCAGGTGACGGCGTAAACGATGTTGGGGCTGGCCAAAAGGCCGGGCTGTCGCCAATCATGGCGGTTCTGGATCGCTATCCGTTTCTTGTGCTTGGCTTGCTGCTTGTTGGGGCTTTTGCCTCGTCGAGTGCTGCACCCTTGGCCGGGCTTTATGTTGTCGAAGGTTTGGGGCAAGCCCCCTGGAAGCTAAGCCTGGTGGCGATTGTCCAGGTGTGCGTGACGCTGATTGTGAACCGCACATTTGGGCGTGCGATTGACCGGGCGGTGCCGATCAAGTTCCTGCTGGTGACCAGTATTCTGTGCTTTGGCGTTGGGATGACCCTGCTGGGTCTGTTTCAGATTTACTGGGTTTATCTTGGCATTGCATCGATCCTTCTGGGAATTGGGTCCGGTGCGCTTTCGGTGATGTATTCATTCGGGCGCCTGTTTGCCGAACAGACCGGGCGCGATGTCGTCAAGTTCAACGGCTTCCTTCGCATCCAGACATCGCTTGGCTGGATGGTGGGGCCGGCGGCGTCCTTGTCATTTTATGGCGTCTATGGTTTTGCCCCGACCTATTATGCAATTGCCGGACTTGCCGCGAGCTGGTGTGTGACCTGTTTGGTGATTGTGCCGGGCGCATTTAAAACCCATCACCCCAACAGTCTGAAAACCGGGCAGAAAGTCCCCTTTAACTTTGGCCTGTTGTCGGCCTGCGTGCCGGTGTTTTTCATCGGGGCGGCCAATGTGGTGTTTGTTTCGGCAATGCCGCTTTATTTCTCGACCGAGTTGGGGCTGGTGGCGTCTTCGGCCGGATTTGCCCTGACGGTGAAATGCTTTGTCGAAGTGGTGGTGATCTATTTCTGCGCAACGCTGATCAAACGGGTGGGCGAGCGTAAGGGCATGTTGATCGCGGCCCTTTTTGGGGCGGTATTCTTTGGCCTGATTTATCAGGCGACGACACTTGTTGATGTGCTGGCCCTCGCGACACTTGATGGGCTTTATTACGGTATCTTTGCCGGGATCAGCATGACGTTCGTTCAAAACTTCGCCACCGATCAGCCCGGTGTTGCGACCAGTTACTATGTCAGCACGCTGTTTGTCGGTGGTTTGATCGGCAATCTTTTGACCGGGGTGGTGGCCAGTGCCTTTGATTTCCAGACGACCGTTTTGATGGCCTGTGCGTTTGCCTTTGTCGGGGCGGTGGTTTTGGCCGTGATGCGCGATGCAAAGCATTCTGCGCCGGTCGGGCAGGGTTCATGATGGCTTGACTTTGATCGCGTCCCGGCGATTATCGCGCCATGAACGAAAATACTGAAAACACCCGTCCACGTTTGTTTGTTGATGCCGATGCCTGCCCGGTGAAGGCAGAATGCGAACGTGTGGCTGAACGCCACCGGATCGAGATGATCATGGTATCAAACGGCGGCATTCGCCCGTCACGCAATCCGTTGATCAAGATCGTGATTGTGCCGCCGGAACCCGATGCCGCCGATGACTGGATTGCGGAAAACGCGCGCGCACGTGATGTGATCATTACCAATGATATTCCGCTGGCATCGCGCGGGATTGAAATCGGTGCCCGGGTTCTCAAAGCCAACGGTCAGGAATTTACCGAGGCCAATATTGGCAATGCGCTGGCCGGGCGTGAAATCGCCGCCCATATGCGCGAAGTCACGGGCGAGCAAGGGCGGAATGCCGCCTTTACCCAGAAAGACCGATCGAAGTTTTCAAGCGCGTTGGAAGTTTTGGTGCAGGCCGTTCTGCGCGGCTGATCGACATCCCCAAAAAACACGGGCCGCCAGATGATGCATCTGACGGCCCGCACACAGGTCCTGATTTGGTGAGGGAACAGTTCTCACGAAATCAGGCTTCCCCCCTGCGTATCTTCATGAACAGCAAGGCTTAGAACGGATAGTGGCGCTTGCCGCTCTGGATCGTGATCCAGCGCATTTCGGTGAATTCATCAATCGATGCCTGGGATCCGAAACGGCCATAGCCGGACGACTTCACACCGCCAAACGGCATCTGTGCTTCGTCCTGAACGGTCGGGCTGTTGATGTGGCAGATGCCGCTTTCAATGCGTTTGGCAACTTCCATCGCACGCGGAATGTTGGTCGAGAAGACCGCAGATGACAGGCCATATTCGCTGTCATTGGCGATGCGAACGGCCTCGTCCTCGTCCCCTGCGCGAATGACAACACAGATCGGGCCAAAGCTCTCCTCGGAATAGATTTTCATTGCCGGGGTGACGTGGTCAAGCAGGCTGGCATCCATCAGAACGCCGTCCTTGGCCTTGCCCGAACCGGCGACCAGTTTGGCACCCTTGGACACCGCGTCTTCGACCAGTTCCTCGATGCGATTGACCGCCTCGACACTGACAACACCGCCAAGGATGTTTTCGGCCTTGGCCGGATCGCCTGCGGTCAGGGTTTTGGCCTTGGCGGCCAGTTTGGCAACAAAGTCATCGGCAACCGCATTGTCAACAATCAGGCGTTCGGTCGACATGCAAATTTGGCCCTGGTTCATATAGGCGCCAAAGGCCGCACCATTAACCGCCTCATCAAGGTCGGCGTCATCCAGAACAAGGAACGGTGCCTTGCCACCCAGTTCAAGCAGAACCGGCTTAAGGTGTTCAGCCGCAAGCTTGGCAATGATGCGCCCGACACGGGTCGAGCCGGTAAAGTTGATGCGACGCACGGCCGGATGGGCAATCAGGGTTTCAACGATTTCCGGCGCATCTTCCGGGGCATTGGTCACAACGTTGACAACACCTTCGGGCGCGCCGGCTTCAACCAGGCAATCTCCGATCAAACGATGCAGGGCCGGGCAAAGTTCGGACGCCTTGAGAATGACGGTATTGCCACAGGCAAGCGGCATGGCAATCGCGCGCGTACCAAGGATCACCGGGGCGTTCCAGGGCGCAATGCCCAGAACCACACCAACCGGCTGACGAATGCCCATGGCCATCAGACCCGGCGTGTCAGACGGAATGACATCGCCCTGAATTTGTGTCGTCATGCCACCGGCTTCACGCAGCATATTGGCGGCAAGATGGGCGTTGAATCCACCCCACATGCGCGTGCTGCCGGTTTCATCAAGGACCAGCTGACCGAACTGATCGCCCTTGGCCTCCATGATGTCGGCAGCCTTAAGCAGGATCTTGCGCCGTGCGCCCGGACCCATTTTCGACCATTCCGGGAAGGCGGCGGCGGCGGCATCGGCGGCCTTGCGGGCATCGGCAGCATTGGCGGCCGCAGCCACGGTTGCGACTTCGCCAGTGACCGGGTTCTTGCGTTCAAAAGTGCGGTTGTTTGACGCACTTACGTCCTGATTGTTGATCAAAAGTTGGGCCTGATTCATGACGTTTCTCCTGAATTTTCATTATCAGCCGGACTGCGACGAAGCAAAATATTGCGCATGACCAAACGGTCAAACGTCGCCTGACACAGCAGGGTGATGACCCGGACCTTGGCCCGGTTGATGTATTTTTCGGAGGATGCGGTCGCGTTTTTACCAAGATACTTCGCATCACGAAGTAAAATTGGTGGTTATCCTCCCCACTGTTGTTTTGATGTGTCAAAATAACAGGTTTGTATTCGTTGCATTCTTTTTGTTTTTGACGGTTTCTTTGACCTTTTTTCCAGTAGGCAATGGAAAGGTTCGAATGTAAAGGTGCCTAAATTGACAATTTAAGACGAAAAATTGTACATTTATACCTATAACTATTTGGGAATAGATGGGCGATAAAAAGGCATGATTGATCGACAAGGTCATCCGTTTTCGGCCTCTGGCCGGGACGACGGTACCGAAAGCCCGTTTACGGATCTTGTCCCTGTCGCAGCACAGGCAATGATGGATCGTTTCGATCATCCGTTGTCGCAACAGGCCTGGGTAATGAACGATCCAGCGCGGCGAGATCGCTGTTATGCAGTGTTGCTGCAAAGTGGCCGGGCCGAGGTTGGCTTGCGGCATGGCACGATCAGGTGTACGGCCCCCGCCCTGGTCTGGTTGCCGCTCGGTGAAACGCAGCGTTTCAGCGTTGGTCCCGGCAGTGATGGTTATTTGCTTTCCGTTGCGGAGGATCTGGTGGCACGCCATTGCGGTGATGGCAGTTCAGTGGCAGGTGGTCTTGCCGGGACTGGCCTGCCTTTGCGCTTTGCCGCAGACACCGTTCATAACGTTACCCCGCAAGAGGGCAGTGGCAATCTGGTGTTGCTTGAGCGCAGCTTTGAAGCCATCCGGTCTGAGCTGATGGGAAATGCACTTGGTGCCAGTCTTGTGGTTGGCGCGCATTTACATATCATTCTGACCATGGTTCTGCGTCTGGCAGAAGGCGTGATGGCGCAACGCAACCAGCATGGTCCGGGCTCAATCACCTTTCAGCGATTTTTGCAGGTGCTGGAGCTGCATTTTCGCGAACATTGGAATGTTGCCGATTATGCAAAGGCCCTTGGCGTCAGTGAACGCAGATTGGGGTCTGCGGTGTTGCGCGCAACCGGAAAGCCGCCCTTAACGATTATCCATGAACGTGTCCTGCGCGAGGCCTGCATGCGTTTGGAACAATCCCCGCTTGGTGTGGCGCAGATCGCGTATGGTTTGGGTTTTCGCGATCCAGCCTATTTCAGCCGGTTTTTCAAACGTTATATGGGGGAGGCACCCGGTGGCTATCGCCGGTTACGACGTGCGCACGAGCGTTTGCGTGATGATACTTTTGCGGCCTGGCCATAGGCCCGGTTTCGCCACTTCAGGCGGAATAAAGATGGATTCCCCTCAGGATAGAAGGTTGCGTTGCCTTTTTTTGATCCTACTTGTCTGCTTTAACCGTAATAACAAAGTCATGACCTGTTAGTTTGATTGGATCGACGTTGCGTAAAGGCAAAACCCTGTTTCTTGGTCTTTTGGCCGTTCTTGTCCTGCCATTTGGCATCAGCCTGGCAGAAGACCCGCCGGGTGAAAAAGCCAAGGAACGCTATACGTGGCGCAATGCGCCACGCCATTCTTCGGGTGTGGCGCCTGATGCGGTCGCCAACCGGGATCAGGCGATTGTCATGGTGATGGCGGCCGAAACATTTGGCTGGCGCGCCTATTTCGCGGTTCATCCATGGATTATCTATAAGCGTGCCGGTGAAACCCGATATACCCGCTATGACGTGGTGGGGTGGGGCAGCGGCAATGTGGTGCGCCAGAATTACGCGATCCCGGATGGTCTTTGGTATGGCTCGAAGCCGGAACTTCTGGCGGCCCATCGGGGCGAGGCGGCCGAAAAGCTGATCCCCGAGATCGAACAGGCGATCAAATCCTATCCGTTCCCGCGCGAATATCGCAGTTATCCGGGCCCGAACAGCAACACCTTTATCGCCCATATCGGCCGGGAAGTGCCGGGGTTGAACCTTGATATGCCAGCCAACGCAATCGGCAAGGATTATCGCCCGATCACAAATCCGGTTGGGCTTTCTTCCAGCGGACAGGGCGTGCAGGCCAACCTTTTGGGTGTCCTTGGTATGTCGCTTGGTCTGGAAGAAGGGATCGAGCTTAATCTGCTGGGGCTGAACTTCGGGATTGATTTCAACCGTCCGGCACTGCGTTTGCCATCGATTGGGCGATTGGGCATGGATAGTGTTGCGCAAACAACCGAAGCTTCGGAGCCCAACAGTGATCGTGCGGCCACCGAAACGGAAATTGATGTCGTCGCAGAACCAAGCAGTTAATTAAGCTGCCAGATCGCGGCATTGAGCAGGGTGGCAAAAGCCACCCAAAGGGCGTAGGGCACCAATAGCATCCCGGCCAGACGGTCAATCTTCCAGAACGCAACCATGTTGGCAATGATCAGGCCAAGCAGGATTACGATATCAATCAGGCCCAATAGGGGTGACTGCGCGCCAAAGAACAAAAACGACCATGCAAGGTTAAGCGTCAACTGACCTGCATAAAGGCCAAAGGCGCCTTTGGCGTTGGCGATGCCCACCTTGAGCCAGGCGCGCCAGCCGCTAAAGGCGATCATGAAATAAATGACGGTCCATACCGGGCCGAAAACCCAGTTGGGTGGGCGGAAGAACGGCTTGTTCAGTGCCGCATACCAGTCATTGACGCTGGTGGCTGTCACCGCCCCGCCAAATGCCGATATGATCAGACACAACACCATAAACGCAATCAGGGCAAACACACGGGTGCGATGGTTGGGGTGATGAATATGCCCTGCACTCATCATTTCCTGTTCGCTGTTGGTCATGGTGTTGACGGGTCCTTTGGCCTAGTTGGTGACGTCGCCGATTGCGTCGATCAAGGCATCGAAATAGGGGTTCCAGGTCAGTCGGGCATGGTACTTGCCCGGCTCCATATATCCCCATGCACTGCGCCAGAGCAGTGCTCGATCCGCTGGTCGTTCGATGTCTTCCTGACCGTTCTCGATGAAGACAAAGCTTCCCTTCGCACCGTAATACGGATTGTCGGGCGAGAACAGGGCGCTCAGATGTGAGAAACTACTGATCTGTTGATCGGGCAGATTGCTGTTGAGGTTCTCAATCCGGCTGTCGTTGCTTGGTGCGTTGACTTCATCATACCAGACCAGGCGTGAAGCCGGGTTGGTGAAATGCGTCTCAAAGCGATGAAGCATTGCAATTGGATCGAGCACACTGTCGTCCGCGCTCATGGTAACAAGGGCGGGGCGGTCAAACGGCTTTGCGTCAAGCGCATCATCGACGTCGGTGACGCTGCGGTAATAAAGTGCCGATGCCTTGGTCGACAGGGATTGATAGTTGATCACGTTGTCTTCCGGATCGGCATCGACCCAATCCCACAGATACTGGACCAGTGGTGTCAGGAATAACAGATCACTGCCCGGCTCGATGCCCGGCGAAAACAGCAACAGCCCGTCAATGTCCGGGTTCCGAGCAGCGTAACTGGTGACAAGATTGCCACCGGTTGAAAAACCACCCAGCCAGACTTCATCCACCTCGCGTTCCAGAAGCGCAACCTGATGGGCGACCGATCCCGTCCAGTCCTCATAATCGGGCAGGCTGAGATCACCCGGGCGGGTGCCGTGGCCAGGCAGCAACATCGACCGTGCGAGCCAGCCATCCTTGGCCATCGCCACTGCAATGTCGTGGAAGTACCAAGGGCTTGATCCCAGACCATGAACGAACAAAACCCCACGGCTGGGCTTATTTGCGTCCATTGGTTCAGGCCGAACTTCAAACGGAATGTTGCGCGCAATTTCCATTTCATGGTCATCGGTCAGAAAAACCCGATGGGAGGCGATCCAGTCACGCGTTTCAGATACGTAATCCTCGAAATTATCCTGCATGTAGGGCGGGATGCCGGGTGACTGATCATAAAGCGCGTTTTCTGGCGGGAATGCACAGGCCGCAAGCAGGCTTGCCGGGATCAGGGCCAACAGGATTGTGCGAAGTGGGCGCATGAGGTGTCCTTTGGCCAAGATGCTGAGAAATGATGTAAATTACTGAAATGACTACGTCAAATGTCGCACGACAGATCACTTGTTTGGGGCGTCTTATCGTGCGTTGGTGTGCCCGGATAGCGATAGGAAGATTATCGGATGCCAAGCTGAAATGGCAAGCAGCTGTGATGGCCGTCACAGCAAAGAGATAATGCATAATATATGCGATTCAATTGGTATGATGATTTGTGACATGGTCACGGGCTGCCGACTTCAGTGTTTGTGAAGTGGTTCTAAAACAAGAAAACCTTGCCGATACCTTGGCAAGGAATATCCAAGGGGAAGGGGAATGCCATGTTGTCACTGAGTTCGGTGAAAATCGGCACACGTATGCTGATTATTGTCGCGGGCGCGGTTCTTGCGGTGTTGCTGGTCGGGGCGTTCGGTCTGACCGAATTGCGCCAAAACATGCTTGAGGACCGCAAAACAAAAACGAAGAACCTTGTTGAATCCACAATCAATTTGATTGGTCATTATCATGCGCTGGAACAGTCCGGCGAAATGACCACCGAAGAGGCGCAAAATGCCGCCAAAGGCGCTGTTGCAGCCCTTCGTTATGATGAGAAGAACTATTTCTTTGTGTTTGATCACACACCGGTTCTTCTGATCCATGACATCAAGAAGGATCTTGTTGGCAAGAACTTGACCGACAATGTCGATGGATCGGGCAAATTCCTTTATCGCGAGTTCGTGCGCGTCGCCGAAGAGAAGGGCGAGGGTTTTGTCGATTATACCTACAAGGTCCCGAATTCGGATGATCTTCGTCCGAAGCTTTCATTCGTCAAGGATTTCAAACCGTGGGGCTGGATCGTCGCCACCGGCATTTACATCGATGATGTAAACGCTGTTTTCATGCAAATCATGCTGGTGATGGGTGGTGTTGCCTTGGCGATCCTGGTTGCGGTTGTTGGCGTCTCGTTGATGATCAGCCGCGGTATTACCCGCCCGCTTTTCGATATTTCGGAAAACATGCTGCGTCTGTCGCAGGGCGATCACAATATCGAGGTTAATTACACCCACCAGAAAAGCGAGATCGGCGATCTGGCACGGGCGATGGATATCTTCAAATCGAAAACCATCGAAATGGAAGAAATGCGCACCCAGCGTGAAGAGCAGGAACGCATCGCCGAAGAAGACAAGCGTGCGGCCCTTCGCAAAATGGCCGACAGTTTCGAAGCCAGTGTCGGGCAGGTTGTTGCCCAGGTGATCGAGGCATCGGGCAATATGCAAAGCTCTGCCAATGCGATGACCGATACCTCCAAGCAGGTCGGCGAACGTTCAACGGTTGTTTCGGCAGCATCGCAGGAAATGTCGACCAATGTGGAGACGGTTGCCTCGGCGGCTGAGGAACTGAGCACGTCTATTGCCGAAATCAGCAATCAGGTCGCCCAATCCGCAACCATCGCCAAAGGTGCTGTTCAAACCTCGGAAGAAACGCATCAGAAGATCGAATTGCTTGCAGAGGCGGCAAACCAGATCGGTGAAGTTGTTTCGCTGATCACCGACATTGCCGAGCAGACCAACCTTCTGGCCCTGAACGCAACGATCGAGGCCGCGCGTGCCGGTGATGCCGGCAAGGGCTTTGCTGTTGTCGCCAACGAGGTCAAGAACCTTGCAAACCAGACGGCAAAGGCAACCGAGGATATCCGGTCCCAGGTCAGCGACATTCAGGTCGCTACATCCAATGCCGTTAATGCGATTGCCGAAATTGCTGAGACCATCCGAAGCCTCGACGGGGCGACGACGACAATCGCATCCGCCGTTGAAGAGCAGGGGGCCGCAACCCAGGAAATCGCGCGCAACGTCGAACAGGCATCACACGGCAGCCGCGATGTATCTGAAAATATCTCGGGCGTGTCGACGGCAGCAAATGACGCCGAAAAGCTTTCGGGCGAGGTGCTTGGCCTTGCCGAGGGGCTTGGACGTCAGGCGGCTGTTCTGAACGAAGCTGTTGAATCGTTCCTGGCCGAAGTGCGTAACGCCTAAGCCTTAGAGACGATCACGCAAAACAAAACCGCCAGTCCTGCAACAGGGCTGGCGGTTTTTTCATGATCTTGTGGTTTGGTCCATCTGGTCAGGATTTCTGGGTGCTTTTCGCCGTTTGACCAAACAGGACCTTCTTGTCTTCTTCACTCATTTCGCCTGCGCGCAGACCTTCGCCAGCCTTATAGGCCGCAATCGTTGCCGGACGGGATTGTATGGCTTCGAACCAGCGTTTCAGGTTCGGGAACTCATTCAGGTCCTGCTGCTGTTTTTCGTGGCTGACTATCCATGGATAGCAGGCCATATCGGCAATCGTGTAGTCATCACCGGCAATGAATTTGCGGCCCTCAAGACGCTTGTTCAGAACGCCATAAAGACGGTTGGTCTCGTTGACATAACGGGTGATCGCGTACGGGATCTTTTCCGGTGCATAGGTGCCGAAATGATGGTTCTGACCGGCCATCGGGCCAAGGCCGCCCATCTGCCAGAACAGCCATTCCATCACCGTTTTGCGCCCGCGCACATCACTCGGGATGAACTTTCCGGTTTTCTCGGCCAGATATTGCAAGATGGCGCCAGACTCAAACACCGTAATGGCGTCGCCACCATCGGCCGGATCGTGATCAATGATCGCGGGCATGCGGTTGTTGGGCGAAAAGGCCAGGAATTCCGGTTTGAACTGATCGCCGGTACCGATATTGACCGGCACGATCTTGTAGTCCAGTCCGGCTTCTTCAAGGAACAGCGTGATTTTATGGCCGTTCGGGGTTGGCCAGTAATACAGATCAATCATGGGCCAAAGGCTCCTTTAAACTATTCGTGATGGCGAATTCGATAATCGAAGCTTGCCAATCAGGTTGTTATCG
The DNA here is from genome assembly GCF_000300275.1 of Thalassospira profundimaris WP0211. Taxonomy (GTDB): domain Bacteria; phylum Pseudomonadota; class Alphaproteobacteria; order Rhodospirillales; family Thalassospiraceae; genus Thalassospira; species Thalassospira profundimaris. Next base: position 102,489 of record NZ_AMRN01000012.1, read on the forward strand.
GTCAATTTAAAACGATCATTCCAAAATGCAAGAGCCGGTCACGCCATTGTGTAACGGCGATACCAGGCAAGGAGACGTGTCATGATCCGCTTCTATTACCACCCCACACCCAACCCGCAGAAAATCTCGATGATGCTTGAGGCATCCGGTTTGCCCTATGAGGTCCTGCCGGTTGATACCCGTAAAGGTCAGCAGCATGACCCGGCCTTCCGCGCCATCAACCCGAATGGCAAGGTCCCGGCAATTGTCGATACCGACGGGTCGGGGGGCAAGGAAGTGCGCGTGTTTGATTCAAATGCGATCCTGCTGTATCTCGCCGAAAAGTCCGGCAAGTTCCTGGGTAAGCCTGAAGATCGCGGTGAGTTCCTGTCGTGGTTGATGTTCATTGCCACCGGTCTGGGTCCGTTTTCAGGGCAGGCAGTGCATTTCCAGCATGTCGCACCTGAGGGCAGCGATTATGGCGTAAACCGTTATCGCAACGAAATCGCCCGCCATTATCAGGTGCTGGAAGACCATATGGAAGGTCGTGATTTCATCGTTGGTGATGAGATGACGATTGTTGATATCTCGGCCTGGGGCTGGATCGACAAGGCCCCGTTCGTGCACAAGAACCCGGATGTCTGGGACAAGTATCCCAACATCAAACGCTGGTTTGACGCGATCAACCGCCTGCCGGCAGCCGTCAGTGCGCGCGAGGTTGGCAAGGACCACACCTTTAAGACGGAAATGGACGAAGACGCAAAACGCGCCATGTTCCCGTCGAACTACGCATAAGCCGACGAAACGGCTCTGCAAACGAAAACACCCCGGCCAGATTGGCCGGGGTGTTTGCTTTACCGTATATGTCTTGGCAATCAGTCGGTGGTTTTTGCCCCGAACTGCTTGTTGAATTGCAGCACCAGCAGGGTGACAACCGCGCCCGAAAGCAGGTAGGCACCAACACCGGGCAGACCAAACTTGTCGCACAGATAAAGCGCGATCAGTGGTGCAAAACCAGCCCCCAGCAACCATGCAAGGTCGGATGTCAGGGCCGATCCGGTGTAGCGATATTCACGTTTGAAGTTGGATGCCAGTGTACCGGCCGCCTGACCAAAGCACAGGCCAAGAACCGCAAAGCCACCCAGAACAATCATGCCTTCATTGATGATGTTATAGGTGTAAAGCAGAGGGGTCAGGATCGCACCAAGCAGGATGATGCCCGCACTGTATCCCAGCAACCGGCGCCGGCCGAGCTGATCGGCAATAAAGCCCGATGCAACGATGCCAAAGGCACAGAGCACCGCGCCAACACCCTGGGTCAGCAGGAACTGCCCCGGATTGCCGTTGGCATAAAGATAAACCCAGCTGAGCGCAAAGACAGTGACCAGATGGAACAGGGCATAGCTGACCATTGGGACCAGCGCACCCAGCACAACGGTACGACCGTTATGTTTGAGTGTGTCGATGACACGCGCAGCTTCGAGCTCGTTCTTTTCAAGCAGATGGCCGAATTCCGAGGTGGCCACCAGACGCAGGCGGGCAAACAGCGCAACAACGTTGATTGCAAAGGCAACGAAGAACGCATAGCGCCAGCCAAAGGCCAGGAAGTCATCAGGATGAAGGGTCAATAGCAGGAAGGCAAACAGCGAAGATGCCAGCATGAAGCCAAGCGGTGCGCCCAACTGCGGGATCATCGCGTACCAACCCTTGCGGTTGTCCGGTGCGTTAAGGGCCAACAAGGACGCAAGACCATCCCATGCGCCACCCCATGCAAGACCTTGCAGGAAGCGGAAGGCACACAGAAGGTAAATCGCAACCACGCCTGCCGAGGCAAAGCTTGGCAAAAAGGCCATTGCGGCGGTGGACCCGCCAAGCAGGAACATGGCAATCGTCAGTTTGACGCCGCGACCATGCTGACGGTCAACGGTCATAAAGACAAGCGACCCGACAGGGCGTGCGATAAAGGCCAGAGAGAATATGGCAAAGGAATACATGGTGCCCATCAGTGCGGTTTCACCGGGAAACAGCAATTGCGGGAAGACCAGTACCGATGCGATGCAATAAACGAAGAAGTCGAAGAATTCAGATGTCCGGCCGATGATCACGCCAAGCGCGATTTGTCCCGGATCGTTGGTGGCGTCGGCATTGTGATGCCGCGCATCGCGTTCCAAACCCGAAGAGGTGGCGGTCGCGTAGTGTTCTGTTGTTTGGGTCACGCCGTTCTCCCTTATTCACTGGTCGGGCCTTTTGGCCCTAACTGCTTTTGATTGGATCACAAATCCGGCTCGAAGGACGATACGACTTTGGATCGAGTCTAAGTATAGACATGTGAATTGCAAACGTCAGTGTCAATTATTGTGATGCACCGCACAACGCGCGGTTTACATCCGAATGATAATTGTCATTACGACCCTGCTATGCGCCGCGGGTAGCTTGACATTGCTGCAACGCAGCTATAGCAATTCCCGCGAATTTCCGATTTGGCATTTTTTTGAAAAAAAATTGCTTTCTTTGTGCCCTTTCCGTGGATGTCTGGAATTATAATTCCTATATGCGTTTGCGGCAGGGTACGACGCGTGGCGATCTTTGGTGGGTCGCTATGCGGCTCGCAGGCATATGGTTGTCTGTGAGAACATCTTCCAGTGACTGAGGAAGTATGAAGCGCATGCTTTCAAAACTTGTACGTGGCGTCGCATTGACCTCAATGTTCTCGCTTCTGGCCGGTTGCAACCTTGTTGTGATCGATCCGTCGGGCGATATTGCCTCTCAGCAGGCCGACCTTATTATCGTATCAACCATCCTGATGCTGCTGATCATTGTTCCGGTCATGGCATTGACGGTCTTCTTTGCCTGGAAATACCGGCAGGGAAACAAGGATGCGGAATACGATCCCGAATGGCATCATTCCACCAAATTGGAAGTTGTCATCTGGTCTGCCCCGCTGGTGATCATTATTGCCCTTGGCGCGATTACGTGGGTTACGACCCATACGCTTGATCCGTATCGTCCGCTCGACCGTATTGATGCTGAACGTCCACTGCCAAAAGATCATGAGCCGATGGTGATTGAAGTCGTTTCTCTCGATTGGAAATGGCTGTTCCTGTATCCGGAACAGGGCATTGCGACTGTCAACGAACTCGCAGCTCCGGTCGATACGCCAATCCAGTTCAAAATCACCTCTTCGGGAATCATGAACTCGTTCTTCATTCCGGCTCTTGCGGGCCAGATTTATTCGATGGCGGGGATGGAAACAAAACTCCATGCCGTAATCAATGAAGAAGGTGTTTTTGACGGGTTCTCGGGGAACTACAGCGGTGAGGGGTTCTCTCATATGCGCTTTAAGTTCCACGGGCTGAGCCAAGACGGGTTTGATGCCTGGGTCGATAATGTGAAGGCCGATGAAAACCTTTTGGGGCGTTCGCAATATCTTGAGCTTGAAAAACCCAGCATCAAGGAACCGGTTCGGTACTTCAGCTCGGTAGATCCGGAACTTTACAACGCGATCCTCAACATGTGCGTTGACCAGTCGAAAATGTGCATGAACGAGATGATGCATATTGACGAAAATGGTGGCGGCGGTCTGGCCGGTATCAATAACGTCATGTCCTTGACCTATGACGTGCCGCAGATGCGTGGCAGTCAGCCATTGCCCGAAAGCAAGTCCTACGTTGCGACGCTTTGCACTGCACCGGAAGGTGGCTTGGCTGGTGAACTTGCGAACCTGCCGTTGTTTGACAATGAACAGGTCTCGCGTGCCATGAGTGTTGCGCCGTCAGGTGTTTCAACAGGGTTCTGAAGCAGTGCCGGTTGGTAAAAGCCAACCGGCCCTTCGCAGTTTTGGCATCGGCTACGATGCCTGTCTGCATTTGAAAGAAGAGTAATCCGATGTTCTCTAATCCGGACCTTTTACATTTTATATTTGGCCGGCTGTCACTTGATTCACTTCCGTTCCATGAACCGATCCTTGTGGTGACGTTTGCGGCGGTGGTTCTGGGCGGTATCGCTGTTGTCGGCGGTATCACCTATTTCCGCCTCTGGGGATATCTCTGGAACGAGTGGATCACGTCGATTGACCACAAAAAAATCGGCATTATGTACATCATATTGGCGCTTGTCATGCTTTTGCGTGGTTTCTCCGATGCGCTTATGATGCGTGCCCAGCAGGCGATGGCTTTTGGCGGCTCGGAAGGTTTCCTTCCCCCTGATCATTACGATCAGATATTCACCGCCCACGGCGTAATCATGATCTTCTTCGTGGCCATGCCGCTGGTGACGGGGCTTATGAACTTTGTCGTGCCGCTACAAATCGGCGCGCGTGACGTTGCGTTCCCGTTCCTGAATAATTTCAGCTTCTGGATGACCACCTGTGGTGCCGCGCTGATCATGGTGTCGCTGTTTGTCGGTGAGTTCGCGAAAACCGGCTGGCTGGCCTATCCGCCGCTGTCTGACATTGTCTACAGTCCGGGGGTCGGGGTCGATTATTATATCTGGGCCTTGCAGATTGCCGGTGTCGGGACGTTGCTGTCGGGGGTCAATCTGGTTGTGACCATCGTCAAAATGCGCGCACCGGGCATGTCCATGATGAAAATGCCGGTCTTTACCTGGACCGCGCTTTGCACCAACGTTCTGATCGTGGCTGCGTTCCCGGTTCTGACCGCTGTTCTGGTTCTGCTTGGTCTTGACCGCTATGCGGACACCAACTTCTTCACCAACGATCTTGGCGGTAACGCCATGATGTATATCAACCTGATCTGGATTTGGGGGCACCCGGAGGTGTACATCCTGATCCTGCCAGCGTTTGGTGTGTTTTCCGAAGTTGTGTCGACCTTCTGCCGCAAGCGTCTGTTTGGTTATAGCTCGATGGTTTATGCCACCGTGGTTATTACCATCCTGTCCTATATCGTGTGGCTGCACCACTTCTTCACCATGGGGTCCGGGGCAAGTGTGAATGCCTTCTTTGGCATTACCACCATGATCATCTCGATCCCGACCGGTGCGAAAGTCTTCAACTGGATGTTCACGATGTATAAGGGCCGCATCAGTTTTGATGTTCCGATGCTGTGGACCATCGGCTTTATGCTGACCTTTGTGATCGGGGGCATGACGGGTGTTATGCTTGCGGTTCCGCCGGCTGACTTTGTGTTGCATAACAGCCTGTTCCTGATTGCGCATTTCCATAACGTGATTATCGGTGGTGTGGTGTTCGGGATGTTTGCCGGTATCGTTTACTGGTTCCCCAAGGCATTTGGCTTCAAGCTTGATCCGTTCTGGGGCAAAATGTCCTTCTGGCTCTGGCTTGTCGGGTTCTATTTCGCCTTCATGCCGCTTTATGTTCTTGGTCTGATGGGGATTACCCGCCGCATGAGCCAATTTGACGATCCGTCGCTTCAGATCTGGTTCGTGATTGCCGCCTTTGGTGCGCTTCTGATTGCCGGTGGTATCGGTTCGTTCATTCTGTCGATCGTTGTTGCGGTGATCAAACGTGACAAGCTTCGTGATGAAACCGGTGACCCATGGGGGGATGGTCGTACGCTGGAATGGTCGACTTCGTCGCCGCCCCCAGCCTACAACTTTGCCTTTACCCCGGTTGTCCATGATCTTGATGCATGGGCCGACATGAAGAAACGTGGTTATGTCCGTCCGACGGAAGGCTTCCTGGATATCCATATGCCGAAAAATACCGGCGCTGGCTTTATCCTTGCTGCGATCTCGCTCGTTCTTGGCTTTGCACTTGTCTGGCACATCTGGTGGCTTGTTGCGGCAAGCTTCATCGTGCTGATCGTCGGTGCAATTGCCCATACCTTCAACTATGACCGCGATTATCACATCCCGGCATCTGAAGTCGTGGAAACCGAAGACGAACGTACTGCCCTTCTGGCAAAACAGCAGGCGTAAGGGAATGACAATGGCGAATAACACTGCCGCACAGACCGAAATGCCGGTCTTTTACCTGAAAGAAGAGCATCACCCGGAAACCGGGACGATGCTTGGCTTCTGGATCTATCTGATGAGCGATTGCCTCATCTTTGGGATTCTGTTTGCAACCTATGCCGTTATTGGCCAGAACTATGCCGCAGGTCCTTCGCCTGCTGATCTGTTTGATCTCGAACTGGTAGCGATCAACACGTCGATGTTGCTGTTTTCCTCGATCACCTATGGCTTTGCCATGCTGGCGATGGAAAAGGGCAGCATCAAGGGAACGCAGATTTGGCTGGCGATTACCGGCCTGTTTGGCGTCGCGTTCGTGGGGCTGGAAATCTATGAGTTCCATCACCTCTGGAGCCTGGGGGCGACCCCGATGCGCAGTGGTTTCCTCTCGGCGTTCTACACGCTGGTGGCGACCCACGGTTTGCATGTGACCTTTGGCATCATCTGGCTTGTGACCCTGATGGTTCAGGTCGCCCAGCGTGGCCTGATCGTTGAGAACAAGCGCCGTCTGATGTGCCTGTCGATGTTCTGGCACTTCCTTGACGTGATCTGGATCGGTGTCTTCTCCGTTGTTTACCTGCTGGGAGTTCTGGGATGAGCGCACATTCACACGCACATGATGACCATCATGATGGCGGGGCGTCGCATGGCACCTATAAAAGCTATGTGATCGGGTTCGTTCTGTCGGTCATTCTGACCGCGATCCCGTTCTGGCTTGTCATGGACGGTGTTCTGGACAGCAAGGTTGCAACCGCCCTTTGGGTGATGGGACTTGGTGTGATTCAGATCATTGTTCACATGGTCTATTTCCTGCACATGAACACCAAATCCGAAGGTGGCTGGAACTTCCTGGCGCTGATCTTCACCATCGTGATCGTGGCGATTGCCATCGCCGGGTCGCTGTGGGTAATGTATCACCTTAACACCAACATGATGCCGCAGATGGATCACGACATGATCCCGAGCTTCGGCTAGGGACTGCTTGATATGTAAAGGGGGCGCGATACCTTTAGGGGGATCGCGCCCTTTTTGTTTCACCAGATTGCCTTTTGAAAGAACCCGGCATGTCCGACACACCCGTTTCCCTTCCTGTAACAGAAAGCCCAAAAAAGGGCCCCTCCATGACAACCCGAATTGTTGTCCTGATGCTGGCCGCTATCCTGTTTTCCGGGTTCTGTGCTCTTGGATATTGGCAGGTCGAACGTCGGGCCTGGAAGCTTGATCTGATCGAACGGGTTGATGCGCGCGTGCATGGCGATGCGGTTGCCGCACCCACGCGTGATGACTGGGAAAATGTAACCCGCGCACGCGATGAATATCGCAAGGTCAGTGTGACGGGCACCTATCGCAACGATCTTGAAACGCAGGTCTATACTGCCACTGATTACGGGGCAGGATATTGGGTTCTGACACCGCTGATGCGGGATGACGGCACGATTGTCATGATCAACCGCGGCTTTGTTCCAACCGAAAAGCGTGCCCCGGATACGCGGGCTGAAGGCATGGTCGAAGGCGAAGTTACTGTCACCGGCCTGCTTCGCATCAACGAACCGGTCGGGACATTCATCCGTGATAACGTGCCGTCTGAGGAACGCTGGTATTCGCGCGATGTAAAGGCGATCGCGACCAAGCGGGGACTGGATGCAACCAACGTCGCGCCATATTTCGTTGACGGTGATGGGGCAGAAAACCCGGCCAAGCTGCCACTGGGTGGCCTGACCAAAATTCGCTTCCCCAATAACCATCTTACCTATGCGCTGACATGGTTTGGATTGGCATTGCTGACACTTGTGGCGGCGTGGATTGTACTACGCCCGCGCAAGAGATCAGATAGCGACGATTGATCCGCTAATTATTCCAAGGTCGACTGATCGGGCCATGGAATGTCCTTGCGCATGGTCGCGCCGCTCCAGTTGATGATGTTGGGCGTACGTTTGCCGGCATAATGGGCCTTAAGCACCGCATTCAGGTTGGGCGGGCGATACAGAACGCGTTCAAGCGACCCTTCGTGCGAATTGTCATGCAAAACGCCGGTCGAGATATTCCAACGTTCCAGTGCGCTGACATGGATGGCCTCATTGATCGTCTCAAGCCCTTCGGGGATGATGTTCCGCCGATCAAAGTTCGGACATTTGATGCGCAGTTTGTCCCAGAAGTTTCTGGTTTCCGGTGCAATCTGTTCGATCAGGCGCTGATAGGGATAAAGACGGGAGTCCGCATACATCATGGTGCGGCTTTCATACCCCCGCCCGTCGACTGACGGGGCCAGTTTGGTCTTAAGGTGCGACTCATCAAGCTTGAGCTTGGTGTGTTTCTTGACCCGCTTGATCATCCAGTCGAGCGTGATGTCAGATAGCCTGCAATCATCGTAAGACCCGCCAACATTGCTGTGCACGCCGGGAAACCAGACTTGTTCGACAATCTGTTTGTCCGGCAATTTGGTGCCCTTTTCCTTGACCCACAGCGTTGGGGAAAAGGCGCTGCGTTTCTCGTCAATCGCCATTGCATGCAGGGCAACCCGAACGTGCCCGCCAAGCTCCACGTCATGAAAATGATACTTGGCGGGGATCAGGCGGCGTCCAAGGTCGCCCGGAATGCCAAGCGACCCGACTGTGTCCCAAACGCCGACGCATTCAATTGGCACATCCGGTTGGGTTTCGATATCAAGGGTCGAAATTTTGGTACGTTTTGCCTCTGGCGATAAATCGGAGCTGGCAATTTTCGCGATATCGGTCTGAAGTGGATGGCCGAGATAGGGTGGTTTTAAAAGACCACAGAGCCCGATCAATCCCGCCAGACTGCGCGCGGTAAAGGCGCCACGCGAAAATCCAAAGATAAAGATCTCGTCGCCAGGTTGATAGTTGTTGCCAAGGAAGCGATAGCCATCAACGACGTTTTCAAGCAACCCGTTTCCAAACGCACCACCGCGAATTTTATCGATCACATCGCCAGTCCCGACCCCGCGATCATAAAACACGATCTGCGAAACATCCTTGTCGCTGCTCGGCACCGCACGCAGAAGTTTGACGACGTTGGTCGGTTCGGGTGTGTTGGCGGGCTCCTGCCAGGTGCCGTCGAAAAATACAATCAGTCTGCGTTTGGTCATGTGAAGTCCCCTGTGTGATGTGATGCCGGGCGACCTTCTTTGGATCATCTTGTGTGTCACTATACAACTCAAGGGTGATTTTATTAAGGAATATTAAATATAATAAAATGCTGTTGATGTGATGTGATGTGGTGGTCGTCTCGATGACCGACATCCTGCTGACATACAGCTGTCAGGAACCTGTCTGTCGTGTGGTTTACATTGTTGGGAAACAAGGGGAAATTGCCGCCGGATTTCAAACATAATCACACGCGCAAACGCAGGAGCCTTAAGAATGCCATCACAGCGGAACTTGACCTTTTATCACGCGGTACCATCACGCAGCGGTACCGTACATTGGATGTTGCAGGAACTGCGCATTCCGTTTGATGTCAAACTTGTCGACATCCGGGGTGGCGAAGGGCAAACGCCGGAATTCCTGGCCCTCAATCCGCTTGGCAAGGTGCCAACCATTGTGCATGGCGACACGGTCGTAACCGAGGCTGCCGCCATTTGCTGCTATCTGGCCGATCTGTATCCCGAGGCAGGCCTGGCCCCGGCACTGGATGATCCGAAACGCGGTGAATATCTGCGCTGGTTGTTCTTTTCACCGTCCACCATCGAGCCGGCCATGATCGACCGCGTGCGCCAGTACAAGGCAGAAGACAGCAGCCAGAATTCCTATCGCGATTGGGAAACGCTGGTGCCCATTCTGGTCGATTTTGTTGGCAAGGCCGACCCGTGGCTGATGGGGAAGAACTTCACCACTGTTGATGTGGTGTTTGGTTCGACCATTCGGTTTGGCTGCATGTTCGGCATTCTGCCGAAGTATCCGGAATTCGAGGCCTACATCGCCCGGATTGATGCCCGCCCAGCCTATCAGCGTGCACAGGAACTGGATGCACCGCATTTTGCCGCTGCAATGGCGGGTTGATCGTACCGATCCAATTGTATGAAGAATAAAAGGGCCGGTTCCTGCGCTTTGGAACCGGCCCTTTGGCATTTTATCGGCTTTCAGTCGTGGGTTTAGGGATTGGTATGATCAATCACTTCGCCGCGTGCCGGATAGTTTTTGGCAATCACGAAATCAAGCGCGCCAAGGATCTGATCGAACGCCGGGCGGGCAAACGGCATGGTCTGAACAGTCCCGAAATAAAGCGTGCCATCCGGACGCACCAAAAACAGTCCAGGTTCCGAGAAAACGGCAGGTTCTTCATAACCGCTTGAGGTCACACCGTTCGAGGTCGAGATATAAAGACCCCATTCACGCGCGTTATCAAGATCAAGGCCATAGCCAAGATCAATATTCTCAAGCTCCCACTTCGCCTTGGCTTCAGTCGCGCGATCTTCGCCATCGGACGAAACAACAACGACGTTCACGCCGCGCTTGGCAAAGTCTGCAAGCTTGGTATCGAGGTCCTTGAGGTACTTGCCACAGATCGGGCAATGCAGGCCGCGATAGAAAACGACCATGGTGAAGTTTTCCGGGCTTTGGTCAGCAAGCGACCATGTGCCGCCACCGACAAGCGGGACGGACAGGGATGGCACCTTTTGGCGCGGCATCAGCGGGGTAATTGCAGACATTTCGTTCCTCGTGACTTGGGTCAGGTTTAATTGAGATCAATTATGGAACGATCATTCTATAAATCAACAACAAAGAACCGCCATCACCGAACCGTGATGGCGGATGTTATCTCGGGAAGTGTTGTTATACCCGCTTGGCGACGATGAAACGTGATCCGGTGCTGGCCGGATAGGAGCCGGTTTCGATCACCTCAAACCCTGCAGAATGGATCATGCCCTCAAGGCGGGCATAATTCAGAAAATGAACGCGCGGCGCCTTGCCAAGTTTCTGCATGACCCAGATCAGGGGCTTGAGATACCAGAGCTTTTCACCAAGGCAGGGTGTTTTGGTAATGAGCATGCCACCCGGTTTGATGACTTTGTGCAGGGCGGCAATGGCATCTTCCGGCTGATCAAGCAAATGCAGGATGTTAAAGCCAAGCACCACGTCAAAGCGCTCTGCCCCTTGGGCGATGTCATCAATCGTCTTTTGGGCAAAGGTGACATTGTTGGTCGCCTGATCTTTGGCCTTGCCCTGGGCAATTTCGATCATGCGGGCTGAAATATCGGTGGCTGTCAGCTGCCCGACACTATGGGCAAGTTTCAGCGCCGTGGTGCCGGTCCCACAGCCGATTTCAAGCACGTTCTGGTCCGGGGAAAGATAGGCGCGCGTGCGATCAAGGGTTTGCGCATAGGCGGCTTCATTGCCGATTGGTTTGCGGGCGTATTTGTCGGCGGCCGAGTCCCAGAAAGTGTCGCTGCGTATCATGATATATCCGGCTTTTGCACCCGATGTGCGGGGATTGAAACAAGCGCGTGACTATCAAGGAGTGCAGGAAAATGCGCAACCAGAAACGGCTACGAAAAATCGCGCAGGTTTAGTCGAGTGCGGCCAGAATGGTTTCGCAATAGTCGTTCAAGGTTTCCTGATCCGCACCACGGCGCGACATCAGTTGAACCCCCTGAAACGAGCCAGCCAAGAAGCGCGCAAGGGCGCGGACATTCTTACCTTTGGCAATTTTGCCCTGACCAATTGCGCGGTTCAGTGCGGTGGCAAAGGTATCCTCGGCCCGACGGAATGCCTGATGGGCGATGGCGGCGGTTTCCGGGTCGTGCGGGGCAAGCTCCATGCCTGAATTCACCATCAGGCAGCCTTTGTGCCGTCCTTCTGCGGTGCCGGTTTTGGCCGCATCACGGAATGTCTTTTCAATCGCGGCGCGACCATCTTCGATGTTGCGCAGATCGGCAAAGCGTTCAGTGCTGATTTTCTGGCTGTAATGATCAAGGACGCGCAGAAACAGTGCCTTCTTGTCGCCAAAGCTTGCATACATGCTCGCCCGGTTCAGGCCTGTTTCATTGACCAGATCCTGAATAGAGGTCGCTTCAAACCCCTTGCTCCAGAAGATGTTCATGGCGTTATCAAGAACGCTTTCTTCATCAAACGCACGTGGCCGTGGCATTGGCAGTTCCTTCGATCAGATCCGTACTTTGGAACGAATGTTCTGTAATTGCTTTGAAGATGGGCTGACCTGGCCGCAAAATCAATAAGAGCTTGTGATTTGCCCGTAATCTTAGGTTTACGACGCGATCCGATCCAGCGTGACAAAGCTATAATCCGGGCCGTCAGGATTATCGATTTTCTGACGCTTGGTTTCGCGCCATTGATCGGCGGGCAGGGGATCAAGGAAGGTGTCGCCTTCGATCTCGGCATGGACTTCGGTCAGCTCGTAACGTGTCGTGAACGGCAGGGCGAGGTGATAAATCTGCGCACCTCCGCCAATGATCACTTCATTGACGCCATCGCGCACGGCGATTTCGTCGGCCAATTCAATGGCTTCTTCGATATTGTGACAAACCCTCACATTTTCGTGGTCAAAGGACCAGTCGGTGTCACGTGTGACAACAATCGATGTGCGTTTGGGAAGAGGACGGCCAATCGCCTCGAACGTCACGCGCCCGATGATCATCGGTTTGCCAAGGGTGAGCGCCTTGAACCGTTTGAGGTCTTCGGGCAATTCCCACGGCATCCAGCCATCCTTGCCAATCGCGCCATTGGCGGCCGCCGCAACCACGGCAACCCGTTCAACCTTGGGACCTGCCATCAGACAGCAACCTTGCCGGCAATGTGCGGATGCGGGTCATAGCCGGTCAGTTCGAAATCATCATACTTGAAATCAAAGATCGATTTGACGGCGGGATTGATCTTCATGGTCGGAAGCGGGCGGGTATCGCGCGACAGCTGTTTTTCGACCTGATCAAGATGGTTGGTGTAAAGATGCGCATCGCCAAGGGTATGGACAAAATCACCCACGTCCAGATCACAGACCTGCGCAATCATCATGGTAAGAAGCGCATATGATGCGATGTTAAACGGCACACCCAGGAAGATATCCGCACTGCGCTGATACAGCTGGCAGGACAATTTGCCATCGGCGACATAGAACTGGAACAGGCAGTGACACGGCGGCAGCGCCATGTTGGGCACATCGGCAACGTTCCAGGCCGACACGATCAGACGGCGGGAATCGGGATTGTTTTTGATCTGGTCAATCAGGCCGGTGATCTGGTCGATGGTTTCGCCATTCGCCCCGCGCCAGGAACGCCACTGGCCGCCATAGACCGGGCCAAGGTCGCCGTTTTCATCGGCCCATTCGTTCCAGATGCGCACGCCATTATCCTGCAGATATTTGACGTTAGTGTCGCCATCAAGGAACCACAGCAATTCATGAATGATCGATTTCAGATGCAGCTTTTTGGTCGTCACCAGCGGGAAACCCTTGGAAAGGTCAAAGCGCATCTGGTGACCAAAGATCGAAACCGTGCCAGTACCCGTCCGGTCTTCCTTGCGCGTGCCGGTGTCACGCACCAGACGCATCAGATCAAGATATTGCTGCATGCTCAGTCCTGCATTTTAAGAATCACTTTTGTCGCAGCATAGTCAGGTCGATGGTCACGGGCAAGCGACGCCATCCGATCTTTGCCGGGCCACTCGTTGAACTGTTTCTGCTGACAGGAGGTGTCAGGAGTGGTCAGGTAAACTTGGGAACAGTGGATATACTCAACTATCTGAATTTTGGGCGCGTTTGCCGTATGGGAGTGTTGATGTTGCAAAAAACTGTTCAGTGGGTCGATTGGGATGGAAACGGTCTTGAGCACTGTGTCTGTCAGTCTGATCCGGACGGGATAGAGCTTGAAGGAGTCGTGGTCGGGACGCGTCATGGTCACTATGGCGGGTCTTACCTTGTGGTGACGGATGCCATGTTTGCCACCCACGAAGTCAAGGTAAGTTATGTCGGCGGGGAGCAGATGCATGTGACCTCGGACGGTAAGGGAAACTGGTTTGACTGCATTGCAAAGCGGGAATTGCCGTCTTTGGCGGGGTGCTTTGATGTCGATATCGGCATAACGCCCGCGACAAACATGCTTCCGATCAAACGATTAAAACTGGCCGAGGGCGAAGCACGGGAAATTTCGGCGGCCTATGTCCCGCTTCCAAGCCAGATAGAGGGCGATTTCCTGCCACGTAGCGCGCCACAACGTTACACCTGTCTGATCCCGGATCGTCGTTACCGCTATGAGGGGCTGTTTCGCAATTTCTCAGCCGAGCTTGAGATCGATGATGCGGGGCTTGTGATCGATTATCCCGATACCTTCCGTCGGGTGTAATATCGCGTAAAACGGGAGATCGGACTTTGCCGGGCGCCGAAATGTTCCCGCAAAAATCAAAAAAAGTTTTCCCGATTCCCCTTGTGAAACGGGGGGCATTTGCCCTATATAGGGGCTGTCGGGGCAACCCGACTACGGCGCTAAACTGCGTGACAGAATAGGCTTTACGGACCCGGGGGCGGTACCCGGCGGCTCCACCAAATTTATCGGTTGTCCGACTCAGACAATCTTCGTGGGGCCGAAATAGGATCGACGTGAGCAGTAAAAGTCAATGTGGGCGCTCGGCATGGTACCACCGCATCGGGCCAATGTTTGTAAATGCAAACGACAACAATGCTCCGGTTGCTGTTGCCGCCTAAGCGGTACTAGCACCAAAGCGAAATTCCGATTGCCGGGAGCGGTAATTTGGTGGGGGACGGGGCACCTAGCAACAGAACGCCCCACTCTTGTATTTCTTTCCCGCTTCGTTATGAATAGAGTGATTATCAAACACGCCAAGATGTAATTGGCGTGCAGAGATGCTATATGACAATGACGGGACGCGCTGGACACTGCCGGTGGTTCCGCCAGATACAGGATTACTGATGCAAGAACCGGAAGAATTCCGCTACGATCTTATGGTCGACCAGGCGCTGCGCGGTGTGGTGAAAGATATCCTCGCGCGTGTGGCCGAAGAGGGCCTTTTCGGAGAGCATCACTATTACATCACGTTCCAGACCAACCATCCCGGTGTGGCCCTGCCTGAAAGTCAGCGCAAGGCGCATCCAGACAACATCACGGTTGTCCTGCAACACCGGTTCTGGGATCTGAAATCCGAAGATGATCACTTCTCGGTCGGAATGAGCTTTGATGGCATGCCGACCACGGTTGTCGTGCCCTATGACGCGATGCTGGCCTTTGTCGATCCGTCCGCGAACTTCATGCTGACATTCAGTGTCGAAGAAGAAATGGATGACGCAGATTTCGACTATGACGAAGATGATGATCTTGATGCCGATCTGATTGAAGGCGAAGACGGTGCGCCGACGCTCGTGACCGAGCCATCCAAATCGCGCAAAAAACCCAAGCCGGATGCAAATGAAACCGGCGAGGTCATCGCACTTGATGCGTTCCGCAAGAAATAGAAGATTTACAGGGCGGGCTTGATCCGCCCTTTTTCTTTGCCTGATCCCCGTTGATGTTTCCCGCGTCCGGGGCAGGGCGTATTACGCTAATGTATCGTGGCAATTTGATCCATTTGGCGCTAAAACCAGCCACACAAAGAACAAACCCACCTTGTTTTTGAGAGAGACGAGAACCTTCCGATGAGTGATTTTGTCTATAAACCCATGTTTGAGCAGGGGAAGGACACCACCCCTTACCGCAAGATCGGGGACGAGGGTGTTTCGACCGTTGACGTCAATGGCGAGACCTATTTGAAAGTCGAACCCGAGGCGATCGAGAAGCTGACCCTTCAGGCTTTCTTTGATTGCTCGCACCTTTTGCGTCCGGGGCACCTCGAACAGTTGCGCAAAATCCTTGATGACGAAGAAGCCACCCCGAATGACAAATTCGTGGCGATGGATCTTTTGAAAAACGCCTCCATCGCATCGGGCGGCGTTTTGCCGATGTGTCAGGATACCGGTACGGCCATCGTCATGGGCAAACGCGGTGGCAAGGTCATCACCGATGGTTCCGATGAAGAAGCCCTGTCCAAGGGCATCTGGCAGGCCTATCAGAAACACAATCTGCGGTTCTCGCAGGTATCGCCGAAAAATATGTTCGAGGAAAAGAACACCGGCTCGAACCTTCCGGCACAGATTGATCTCTATGCGACCAAGGGCGATGAATACAAATTCATGTTCATGGCCAAGGGCGGCGGGTCTGCCAACAAGACCTTCCTGTTCCAGCAGACCAAGGCACTGCTGAACCCGGAAAGCCTGCGCAAGTTTTTGGATGAAAAAATCCGCACGCTCGGCACCTCTGCCTGCCCGCCATACCATCTGGCGGTTGTCATTGGCGGTACCTCTGCCGAGGCGTGCCTTAAGACCGTGAAAATGGCGTCAGCCCGTTATTACGATAACCTTCCGACCGAAGGTGGCGATCATGGTCAGGCTTATCGCGATCTGGAATGGGAACAGAAAATCCTTGAGATGACCCGCGAAATGGGTATCGGCGCGCAGTTCGGCGGCAAGTATTTCTGCCACGATGTGCGCGTGATCCGTCTGCCGCGTCATGGTGCAAGCTGTCCGGTTGGCCTTGGTGTGTCGTGCTCTGCCGACCGTCAGATTCTGGGTAAAATCACCAAGGACGGTATCTTTATCGAGGATCTTGAACATGATCCGGCGAAGTACCTTCCGCATGTCACCGACGAGCATCTTGATGACGAAGTGGTCAAGGTTGACCTGAACCGTCCGATGGATGAAATCCGCAAGCAGCTGTCGCAATATCCGGTCAAGACCCGTCTGTCGCTGACCGGGACCGTGATTGTGGCCCGTGACATCGCGCATGCCAAAATCAAGGAACGCCTTGATGCCGGTGAAGAGATGCCGGAATACCTTAAAAACCATCCGGTTTATTATGCGGGTCCGGCCAAAACGCCCGAAGGCATGCCGTCTGGTTCATTCGGCCCGACCACGGCTGGGCGCATGGATGCCTATGTCGAACAGTTCCAGGCCGCTGGCGGTTCGTTCGTGATGCTGGCCAAGGGTAACCGTTCAAAGGCGGTCAAGGATGCCTGTGCGAAATATGGCGGGTTCTATCTTGGCTCCATCGGTGGTCCGGCAGCCCGTCTGGCGCAGGATTGCATCAAGAAGGTCGACGTTCACGAATATCCGGAACTTGGCATGGAAGCCGTCTGGAAGATCGAAGTCGAAGACTTCCCGGCCTTCATCGTCATTGATGACAAGGGCAACGATTTCTTTGCCGAATTCGGCATCTAATCAGAAATCTGTTCTCTGAATATGCAAACTGCGCGGGGGAAACCTCGCGCCGTTTTTTTTATCTTGCATAGCTGACCTCAGGTCAAAGGGGTTGCTGCGGTGCGCAAGAAATGCTCTGATTTGGGCAAAATCAACCCCTTACTGGATAACCTGTTATGTCTGAAACTTCCGCGCTCTCTGCCACCGGTGCGACGGAAAGCCGACTGGTTGGTGTGACTGCCGCACTTGCGACGGTTTGCATATGGGCCGGTTGGCTGATTGCCACCCGCTATGCCATGACGTCAAGCTTTACCGCTGTTGATATTGGCCTGATGCGCTTTGTTGTGCCTTTTGTCCTGCTTGCCCCGATCTGGATTAGAAAAGGCATCTGGCCCAAGGGCCTTTCAATGACCAATGGTCTTTTGATGATCGTTGGTTCCGGTGCGTTTTACACCCTGATGGTTGCAAGCGCCCTTGAGTTTGTCCCGGCAAGCCATGTTGGCATTCTTTTGCCCGGTGTCATGGCCGTGTGGGCGGTTCTGATTGCGATGCTTTTGTTTGGTGAACGTCCGGGCAAGGTCCGCATCGTTGGTTATGCCGCCGTGGTGATTGGCGTGGCTTCGCTTGTGGCCCTGAAACCGGCCGGAGTGATCAGTGATGACATGCTGATGGGCTATGGCCTTGTTTCGGCCGGGGCCTTTATGTGGGCGTGCTATACCCATGCGATGCGTCAAAGCGGCCTTGGCGCGCTTGAAGCCGCATCCTTTGTCGGTTTCTGGTCGTTTGTCGTGATGGCGATTATTGCGCTGTTTACCGGCACCACCATTGGCGATGCCCCGATGGGGGATATCATGATGTTGCTGACCGCTCAGGGGCTTTTGGCCGGATGTGTTGCCGTCATCACCTATGGCCTTGCCGTGCGCCATATCGGATCGACCGGTGCATCTGCCTTCGGCGCGATGACACCGGCCCTGACTGCGCTTGGCGGTGTGATCCTGTTGGGGGAACCGGGCAACCTGGCACTGGTTTTGGCGGTGGTTCTGGTGATCCTTGGCGTGATGACCGCATCGGGTGTGTTTCGTCGCATTCGGGTTTAGGTCCGATACATTTTATTGCCCGGCGTTCTGACCTGTTAAATGGGCGGTGCGCCGGGCGACCAGCCGTGCCAGTGGAGGGCCAAAGGCCAGCACCATGAAAAAGCGTGTTGCCTGCAGCACGAGGATGAAGGACAGGTCGACATTCGTGCTGGCCGCGATAATGGCAACGGAATCAAGACCGCCCGGGCTGGTGGCGAGATAGGCGGTCAGTGGATCGACATCCATGAAATACACCAAAAGCCCCGAAATCCCGGCACAGAAGCCGATCAGTACAAAGATCGATAACAGGATTTTGGGAAGTGCGTGTGCTGCGTGGCGCAGGACCGGCGGGGTGAATTTCAAACCGATTACCCAGCCGATCATGGCATAGGTCAGGCCGAGAAACCATTCCGGCAGGACGACATCGAAAAAGCCGCTGACATGCAGGATCATGGTCACAATGATCGGCACCAGAAGCGGACCGGATGGCAGACGTACTTTTTGGCCGACAAAGCAGCAGGCAACCACCAGACTGAGTGTCAGGGCAAAACCGACCGGGTCAAAAGCCGGGAACCAGTCATGGGGCCCCATGGCAGCCAGCGTTTCCGGATCAACCCAGAAATTGGCGACACTGGACGCGACACCGACAACGATCACCACACGCACATACTGCATGAAGGCCACCAGCCTTGCATCCGCGCCAAAGGCGTCTGCCATGATGACCATGGCCGATGCCGCACCGGGCGTTGATCCCCAGATGCCTGCGGTTCCGGGCAGGACCTGTTTGACGCACAGGATCCAACCCAAGAAGCTGCTGGCAAGCAAAGTGATGCCGGTAACGCCAAGGATCATCGGCCAGTCTGTGGCAAAGGATGTCAAAATCCCGATGGTCATCGAACCGCCGATCATCACGCCCAACACCGATTGTGCGCCAAGATACAGTTGCTTGGGGGCGGCAATGGTTGCACCGTTGGTGCCCATCAGAATGCCAATGATCATCGGCCCCACCAGAAGTGAGGCCGGGACTTGCCAATGATGGAGCAGAACCGAAAACACGACGGAGGTGGAAATCAGCAATAACCACTGAACCGGTTTCGGCAGACGGCCGAGCCGTTCCTTGGGGGGAGTTATGATCAGTGACGTTGGTTCGGATGACACGATGCGGCCTTTGTCATTTATGGAAGGCATCTGATCGCGGGTGGCGCGATGTGATGGCGTGCTGGCGCCTGTGGGGCGGCGTCAAGGTGGGGATCACAATTATAGCCAGCTTGCGCGATGGATGCGAGTATTTGCGTGATCCCGCCGGATGAGGGCCATGTCGGACTTGGAGAATATCGCCAGGTTCTGTATGACGTTAAGCAATATACTGCAGTCTGTGGGGAACCTGTTTTGAGCACCGATCCGATCCAGTTTCAGTTTGATGGCGATGAAGATGCTGCCCGAACGATTGTTCTGGCCCATGGGGCAGGGGCCGCTATGGACAGCCCGTTCATGAACGAAATAGCCGGCGAACTGGCCAAGGCGGGTTTACGCGTTGCACGCTTTGAGTTCCCCTATATGGCCAAACGCCGAATTGATGGCAAAAAGCGCGGGCCGGATCGGGCACCGGTTTTGATCGAGTATTACGGTGAAGTTGTTCGCGCAGTTGGCGGTCCAGAGAAGTTGATCATCGGCGGAAAGTCCATGGGCGGACGGATCGCCAGCATGGTGGCAGATGATCTTGGTGTCGCCGGTCTTGTCTGTCTTGGCTATCCGTTCCATCCACCGGGCGAACCTGAAAACCTGCGTACAGAACACCTTAAAACCCTGAAAACGCCGAGCCTGATTTGTCATGGCACGCGCGATCCGTTTGGCAGTCCGGATGAGATTGCGGGTTACGGGCTTTCGGACCGTATTGCGCTTCACTGGGTTGAAGACGGCGAACATGACTTCAAGCCACGCAAAAGTTCCGGACGTACCCAAAGTCAGAACATTGCCGATGCCGCGACGGCGATATCCCGGTTTGCAAAGATGCTCGGTTAGAAGAAACGGCCCGCCACTTGGGCAGGCCGTTGGCAGAAAGTTTGTAGGGCTTGGTGCGCGAGGGAGGTCAGGCAAGTACGCCTTCGCCGGTTTCCTTGAACTGCTGGGCATATTCCGGGGAAAGTTCGGCGGTGGCACTTGCGATGTCGATGCGCACGCCATTGGGATCAAGAAGGGCAAAATGGCGCTGGCCCCATGGCTCATCGCGAAGATCAAGGGCGAATTCAAACCCGGCTTCACGCAATTCATCTGCCGCATCGCGGGCTTCTTCGACTTCCAGCGTAAGAACCGTTCCTTCGCCGATGGTGGCCGCCTGGAACATGGCCGGCTGGGTTTCGTGACCTTGCTTCATTAGGCCAAGCTGAACGGATGGTGCGCACGGCCAGACAAGCTGGCAATACCAGTCACCGTCAAAGACCGGTGTGAAGCCGAGCTTTTTGTAAAAGGCGCGGCTTTGGGTGAATTTTTCGGTGATGATGATCTGATAGGCGTTGGTGACTTTCATCGTCATGCTCCTGACGTTGGGGGTTAATCCTGTCCCGATTTGTCAATGGTTGCACATCCCTCCTGACAGGAGCCTGTCAGGAGCGGTATGATAATTTTTGGGGCAGGATGACAAAGGAGTGATCATGAGACGGGCTGACCGATTATTTCGCCTTGTTCAAATCTTGCGCCGCCGCAAACTGTGCCGCGCATGTGACCTGGCAGAGGAACTTGAAGTTTCCGAACGCACCATTTACCGCGACATTCGCGACCTTGCCGCGTCGGGTGTTCCGGTCGAGGGGGAGGCAGGCGTGGGCTATATCCTGCGCGATGGGTATGACTTGCCGCCGCTTATGTTTGATGCCGACGAGATTGAGGCGCTTGTTGTTGCGGCCCGCATGGTTCAAAGCTGGACCGATCCGCAAATGGCACGTGCCGCCGGTGATGCCCTGACCAAGATCGAGGCCGTGCTGCCCGAAAAGATCCGAGGTCTGGTCGGCGGTGTTCCGATTGCGATTGCCGAAATCGCGCAGGAACCGATTGCCATTTCGATGCCCGACCTCAGGCGCGCTATTCGGGAACGGTTTCTGATCGATATCGATTACACCGATGCAAAGGGCGACAATACCCGCCGCCGTGTCTGGCCGCTTGGCATGTTGTTTTTTGGCAGTACGTGGCTTTTGGCCAGTTGGTGCGAATTGCGCGAGGCCTTTCGCGTTTTTCGGGCCGACCGGATTGCCCATATGGAAATATCGACATCGCGCTTTCGCCCGGTTCCGGGGCGGTCATTGCGTGATTATCTGATTTCCGAAGGTGTTGAAGGCGAGATCCTTAATGGCATCGGTCGATAGCGAGTTCGTTATGCTGGTGTCAGAGCTGCTGGCACCTTTGGGGCATATCAGGCCCAGACGGATGTTTGGCGCCGTCGGGCTTTATTGTGACGGCGCCTTCTTTGCGATCATTTCCGATGATGTCCTGTATCTCAAAGGAGACGCGCAGACCAAGGACCGGTTTGATGCGATGGAGATGCAGCCATTTGCGGTGCCGTCGGGAAGGCCGGTGACCCTGTCTTATTTCGAAGTACCCGGTGAATGGCTTGATAACGAAGAACAACTTCTTGAATTTGCCACGTTGGCGCTTGGGGCTGCGCGCCGTTCAGAAGCGCAAAAGGGTCGGACAGCCAAGAAGTAACCAGACCTTGGCCAAAACAAACAGATCCCGGGATATTCCGGGCAGGTGTATTTAGACGCCGCTTGCAATCAGTGATGTTCGGTCGCACTTTTCCTGTATAGTATTTTTCGGGATAAAGAACGCGTTAGGTCTGGGACAAGTGGCAGCCGGTAGTTTCTGGCAAGGTTTTGCCGACACGTTAAAAATTCGGACAGACAAGCCGGAACTGTTGCGCGCGCAGGTTGGTGCTCTTTCGCGTCAGATACCTGTCCTTTATATGCTGCTGCTGGCCAACGCGGTGGCTCTTGCCTATACCCATTACGGAACAGCACCCGACTGGATGACAGTCCATGCGGTGATTGTTCTCGGTGTCATTTGTATTTTTCGTGCGGTTGCCTGGAACCGGGCCCGCGTTGATATTGATGACGTTGATGTCTGTATCAAACATCTGAAGCGCATCAGGGTGCTGGCGGTGGTGATATCCGTCCTGTTTACCCTTTGGGCGATCACGATGTTTGATTATGGCGACGCCTATCAGCGCGGCCACGTTGCCTATTTCATATCGATCACCGTTGTTGGCTGTATTTTCTGTCTGGTGAATTTCCCGCCTGCGGCATTGCTGGTTGTTGCGATTGTGCTGGGCACCTTCGTGTTCTTCTTCGGGACCAGCGGCAACGAAGTCTATGTCGCGATCGCGGTAAATATGGCGCTTGTGTCGTTGATGATCATTCAGATCATTCGAAGCTTCTATGCCAATTTTTCTGGCCTGATCCAGACCCAGAACGACCTTGAAGCACAGCACCAGACGATGATCGAACTGTCGCGCCAGAACGAGGCATTGGCGCTGATCGATCCGTTGACCGGTTTATCCAACCGCCGGGCTTTTTTTTCCGTGCTGGAAGATACAGTGAATGCCGCCACCAAAAATGAAGCATTCGCGGTGGCGATGATTGATCTCGACGGTTTCAAGCCTGTCAATGACGTGCATGGTCACCCCTCGGGTGATGAGCTGTTGCAGCAGGCGGGCAGGCGGCTTCGCAAAGTCCTTGGCCCGGACACGCTTCTCGCGCGCTTGGGAGGGGATGAGTTCGGATTGTTGCTTAAGGGCTATGACGATGCACTTGAACTGATTGCGCTCGGCAAGGAGCTTTGTGATGCCCTTAATCGTCCGTTTATGCTGAATGGTGTGACCGTGCAGGTTTCGGCATCACTGGGGTTTGCGACATATCCCACAGTGGCGCGCAGCCCGAACGGCCTTTTCGAGCGGGCTGACTTTGCGCTTTACCATGCGAAAAAGAATGCACGCGGCGAGGCGGTTTTGTTTGCCGCCCACCACGAAACATTGATCCGCCATGACTCCCAGATCGAACAGGCGCTGCGCAAGGCGGATTTATCAACCGAGCTCAGCCTGCATTATCAGCCGGTGTTTGATATTCGTTCCGGGCAGGTAAGTTCGCTTGAGGCGCTTGCGCGTTGGGAAAGTGCCCAGATGGGGACGGTTTCGCCAGGCACGTTTTTCCCGGTGGCAGAAAAGACCGGTCAGGTCGGTTTTCTGACACGGGTTTTGTTCGAAAAGCTGATGGTTGATATGCAGGACTGGCCGGAAAACCTGCCCGTATCGTTTAACCTCTCGGCGCGCGATATTGTTCTGTCCGATACGGTCGAGTGGCTGATCGACGAGATTAAAAATCATCGCATCGACCCTGGCAGATTGACCTTTGAAGTCACGGAAACGGCGTTCTTGCGTGATTTTGAGGCTGCCCGAACCAGCATTCGGTATTTGCGCGATCATGGCGCGCGCATCGCCCTTGACGATTTCGGCATCGGTTATTCCAGCCTGCGCTATGTCCACGAACTTGAATTTGATGTGCTCAAGGTTGATCGCAGCTTTGTCGCCCCGCTGTCGCATAACGAACGCAGCCGCCGTATCGTCAAGACGGTGATTGATATGTGCCAGAACCTTGGCATCGATTGCGTGCTGGAAGGGATCGAAAACGACAGCCAGCGCGATGTGATCATCACGTTGGGTGGGCGGCTGATGCAGGGGTATTTTTTTGCCCGCCCGGTTCGCGAAGTCAAACTTGATGCGTTGGCCGAAGGTGTTGGCAAGTGACGTCGGGCCAAGCACCAAAAAACTCGCCCCTTGGATGAGATAAGCTGCGACTCGGTTAATCTTCCTGCAACCAGATGGCGCTACTCTGTCCAAAGCGGGAACGGTATTTTGTGAAATGGCACAACCACCGGTCCCGATTTTTGGCGGGAACGAGGCCGTTGACCATGTCGTCGCAGACAGAGATTTTGCAAACATCCGCAATGGCAATTACGGGCGATATCGAGCTTGCCCCGGAAATCCGTACCCGTCTGCGTGGTCTGATCGACAGTCTTCCCGACCAGCCCGCCCGTCTTCGTGTGCTGGGCCATGTTCTGCTTGATCTTGGTCTTTGTGATCTTGCGCTGAATGCGTTTGGCCGGGCGTTACTGATTGATGATCTTGATGGGGCGACCCATTTGGGCCTTACAAGGGTTTATATCCAGACCGGCCGCCGTGATCTTGGGCTTGAACATCTTGAAATCGCCATCAGTCTGCGCCCCGATGCGCGGGAGTTGCGCGTGCTTGCGGCTGATTTGCTGGGATGCCGGGACAAAATGCGCGCACTTGATCAACTTGGTGCTGTTCTTGCCGCTGAACCCGATCATGCCGGTGCGCGCAAGGGGCTTGCCAACCTGATACGCACCGTGGTCGCAAGCCGTATGCATACCGTTTCGCATGATGACCGCGAGACGCGACCGCAACCGACATTTGACCATGCACAGGTCATTTGGGGCGATGTCGAGCCGTTTGGCGACCTGATCCTGTCCACCATCGGTCGTGGGTGCCGCGTTTCCTGATCTTGCAGGTGTCTAGCCAGCAGACGGGATATTGGCTGCTTGCAGGGAAACGATCGTGAAATCATCATCAAGCTTTGCCGGTGCACGGTCCATGAACTGATCGGCAATCTGTGCGGCAAGGTCAATGTCACGACCGCCTTCCAGAACGGTATCTTGCAACATCTTGAGCAAGCCTGCCTCACAGAGAAACTGACCATTGTCCAAGGTTGTTTCGATCAGTGCATCGCTGTAAAGCAGCAGGAAGCTGTCCTTGTCGAACGGGACTTCGCGGGTTTCATAGCGGGCGTCCCTGATAACGCCAAGTGGCACCCCCGAACCATCAAGATAGCGTGCCTCGCCGGTCGCAGTGTTGCCCAGAACAGGTGACGTGCAGGCGGCACTGGCATAGGCAAATGTGTTGTTCTGTCGATCAACGATGCCATACAGCATTGTCGCATATTGCCCGACAGGCAAAAGTCCCTCGAGATGACGATTAAGCCGCTGCAGATACACATCCGGCGTCTGATCGTCGATTTGTTCGGACCATATCAGGGAATGCAGGCGGAAGGTGTTGAGTGCCGCACCAAGCCCGTGGCCGGCGAAATCAACGATATAAACGCCAAGCCGATGGGCATCAATTGGCACCAGCCCCCACATGTCGCCACCAAGTTCCGAGGACATCTGGAATGTCGCGCTGATCCGCATGCCGTAATCCATGCCGACACCACGATAGTGTTCCGGTGTCGGGTTCAGGTTTTCCTGCATGTTGCGCGCAAGTTCCAGTTCCGACTGGGTGCGTGCCT
This sequence comes from Thalassospira profundimaris WP0211, assembly GCF_000300275.1. Taxonomy (GTDB): domain Bacteria; phylum Pseudomonadota; class Alphaproteobacteria; order Rhodospirillales; family Thalassospiraceae; genus Thalassospira; species Thalassospira profundimaris. The sequence goes on from NZ_AMRN01000012.1 coordinate 128,032, forward strand.
GATAGGCCTGAAGTTGCTGCACCAGCAGCCGGTTTTCGAGATGGATCTTGGTACGTGCGATCAGTTCTGCCTTGTTGAGCGGTTTGAGGATAAGGTCGGTTGCCCCGTCATCGAAAATGCGCGTGCGTCCTTCGTTCTCCTCAAGGGCGGTTTGGGCGATGATCGGCGTTTTTGCATAGGCAGGATCAGCACGGACGGCCTTGCACACGGCATAACCGTCCAATTTCGGCATGATGATATCAAGAATGATCAGATCGGGATTATGCGCCTTGATCTGGGCAATCGCATCTTCGCCATCCTTGGCAAAAACCAGATTGGTAAACCCGTCAGCCCGAAGATATGACGCAATGATTTCACGCGACAACAGAGTATCGTCGGCAATCAGGATGGTTGCGTTCTGTGCAATGCGCAGTGCATCGGGCGACGTCGTCAGGCGTGTTTCAAGATCATTGAGGAATGCTGTGTCGCCTAACGCCGTCGTGCTTTGACTGTCATCAAAAGTCAGTTCGATCGTGCGGCCATCCCGCAGAAAATTCACAGAGTGGCACAGGCTTCTGATCAAGGGGAGGCCGCGGCCAAAGGTCGTGTCCTTACGCGAAATCGGGGCAGTTGCGTTTGCATCAGGCGGTGAAAATCCGTTGCCCTGATCATTGATGGTGATTACGACTTGGCCATTTTTGCGCCGACGCGCTGTCAGGATAATTGCACGGGCGCCATGGTGGCCGGATGCAAGGCGGCGTTCGGTTTCTTCGCCGAGCTCCTTGAAGCGATCCATCGATAGATGGCCGCCGGTTGCAAGTTCGAGATTGCCATGTATGAGCGAGTTGGCGAATGCTTCCTGCACGGCCATTTCAACAGAGGACGCGACGCCATCACCAATCAGGCCGCGATGGCGAAGGCTGGTCACAAATTTGCGCGCCACCGGCAAATGATAGGCGCTACGTGTTGAAAGACAGACCAGCAGGTCATGTTTTGGCAGTGATTTCTTACCGACCAGTGATGCCAAGTCGCCAAGGTCGAGTTCGGGGAAACATTCAACAAAGGTGTCGCAATTCAGACGGATCAGGCTGCCAAGCCAGTCGCGACCGACCTGTGAAGGCAAAATACAAAATGAAAAACGCCGTTGGCTGGAAAAATCCTCGGGCGATTGCCCTGATATGTACTTGGCTGCAGCTTCGGTCGCGTCCCACAGGTTTATCCCCGCGACAAGCTTTGAGAGGTCCTGTTGCGCGACGGTTTGCGGCACGGCAACCAAGTACTTTGCACGTGAGTCTCGGCCAACAGGCATTGATTAGTTTTCCAGCTGGAACAAGGTATCGAAGCGGGCAACTTCAAGCATGCGCTTGACCTGTCCCCGTGCGCCACGCAGGATAACGTTTGTGTTGGATTTTTCGCCCTCGTCGCGTGCAAGCAGCAACATGCCAAGACCGGCAGAGTCAATGAAGTCGACACCGGAAATGTCCAGAACAAGCGTGGACGAGCCATGTCCGCGAACTTCTTCGATCAGTTTGCGAAAGCTCGAATGATCGCCGAATGTGAAGCGACCGGTCACTTCGACTGTGGTTGTTCCATTGGCGAAATCTGTCTTGTAATTCAAGTCTGGACTCTCCTTAGAAGCGTTTGGCCAGTGGCGGAAACCCGGCCAAGACTATGCTTTTCTTAACGTTAATCTGATTGTGTATGGTTTGGGTAGTGACTGCAATACATGTTAGTAGTTGTGAGATGAGCAACACTATCGGTATGCTGACCTACATTGGTATATCGGGATACGAACAAGAAAATGCCAGAGCAGGCACGCATTGTAATTGTGGAAGATACGCTGTCGCTGGCGCGCGTGTATCAGGATTACTTGCGTGCCGATGGTCACGTTGTTGATCACGTCGTCAGTGGCACAAATGCCATAGAACGCTTACGCCATGATCCGCCGGATGTCCTTGTTCTGGATCTTATTTTGCCCGATATAGACGGGCGCGAGGTTCTTCGCGCTGCCGCGCAAATCGCACCGGATTGCAAAATTGTTGTCATCACGGCCCACGGATCGATCAATGTCGCGGTCGAGGCGATGCGCGAAGGGGCATGGGACTTCCTGTTAAAACCCTTCACCGCTGACAAGTTACGCGACACCGTGACAAAGGCGATCAAAGGTGCGCCCGCCCTTCAAAGTGCCCCGGATATTGATCTGGAAGGTCCCGATGCCGACGAGATGTATTTCGACATCATCGGCGGGTCGGAAAACATGCGTGATATCTATCGCATTATCGAAAATGCTGCCCCCAGCCGTGCGACTGTCTTTATCACCGGTGAGTCCGGTACCGGTAAGGAACTTGCCGCCGAGGCAATCCATCGTCGTTCGGAACGGGCAAAGGATCCGTTTATTCCGCTGAACTGCGGTGCCATTCCCAAAGACCTTATGGAAAGCGAGATTTTCGGTCACGTCAAAGGGGCGTTTACCGGTGCTGTTTCCGACCGCGAAGGGGCAGCACATCGTGCGGATGGCGGCACGCTGTTTCTGGATGAAATTTGCGAAATGGATCTGGATCTGCAGACCAAGCTTCTGCGGTTTATCCAGACCGGGTCGTTCCAGAAAGTCGGCGGCAGTTCGATAGAAAAAGTTGATGTGCGCTTTGTCTGTGCGACCAACCGCGATCCACTTGAAGAAGTGCGTTCCGGTCGGTTCCGCGAAGATCTTTATTACCGTTTGCACGTTATTCCGCTGCATATGCCGCCCCTGCGTGATCGCGATAACGATATTCTGCAAATTGCCAATTTCTACCTGCAACGCTTCACGCGCGAAGAAGGCCGTGATTTCGAACGGTTCAGTCCCGAGGTTTCCGCCCTGTTTGCACGATATTCTTGGCCGGGCAATATTCGCCAGTTGCAAAATATCATCCGTAACATTGTTGTGCTTAATAACGGGACCGAGGTGGCGCTTTCAATGGTGCCAAGGCCGGTCAATAGCGGCACTGACGGTGACCAGTTCGGGTCAGGGACGATCGAGGCCCCGCCACCCCATCCGGTTGTTTCAAACGAGCCGGGCGGTCCCGGACGTCATTGGGCCGGTGATCCGGAGGCACTGGCCTTTCTTGCCGGTGCCCGGCAAATGCGAAAGGTCGTCGAAAATCATAATTCCGGACGCAGCAACCAACTGCTTGGTGCTGGTGCGGGGGGCAACTTTGGTGGCGAAGATCAAACTACATTGTCGCCGTCCGCATCCGGTTCGGGAAGGCTGGGGTTTGGCGAGATAAAGCCGCTTTGGCAGGTTGAAAAACAGGCAATCGAAGAGGCAATCGAGCGTTGTGGCGGATCCATCCCGCGTGCAGCCGATGCCCTGGGTGTCAGCCCGTCAACAATCTATCGTAAAAAGCAATCCTGGGAAGAAAGCGGCCTTTAGGTCATTTTACCGGTTTGGGCTGTGCCAAGCTGCCGTCGCGTCTTCAAGGCGTTTCCAATCTCCATCAGTTCCGGGCAGGCCAAACCGAACCTTGTTTGCATCATGATCAAATAGCCGCACCAGAATGCCCCGATGCCCAAGGTTATCTGCCAAAGCAACGCAATCCTTACCGTCGTAGTAGCGGAAAAGATCGGTGCCGCCAGATAGAGCCAGACTGCTGTTCTTGGTGACGAGATCATCAAGCCGCGCTGCGTCTGCCGTCAGACGTGTTCGGCTTTGCTGCTGCCAGTGCGTATCGGAAAAAGCTTGCGCGCCCACCACCATGGTCGGACCGGGAATGGCCCATGGGCCAACGCGGCTTTCAAGTTCAGTTGCAAGGTTGCGATCCATGACAGCACAGCCAAGTCGCGCCCCGGCAAGGCCGAAAAACTTGCCAAATGAACGCAACACAATGGTGTTTTGCAACTGATCAATGCGCGAACAAACCGATTGGTCCGGTTGGCAATCCATAAATGCCTCATCGACCACAAGCCAGCAACTGCGCGCATCGGCAAGTTTGCCCAGCGTTAAGATATCGTCAGGGGCAAACATGGCCCCGTCCGGGTTGTTGGGATTGACCAGGATAACCACTGTTCCCGTTTCGGCAGTGCTCAGAATATCCATGGCCTTGGCAATTCTGTCAGCGGGGTAGGTTTGGTGGGTTTGGCAATGGTACCCGGCACGTCGCCAGCACCGTTCATGTTCACCGTATGTCGGGCCCATAACATGGACGTTTTTAGTCGCCTGATCTGCCATCCGGTCTTTTAGCCAGAACGGGATCATCTGGATCAGGGCCTGCGTGCCCGGGGCGCAAACGAGATGATCTGTCGTCGGCAGGTGGTAATACTGCGTGGCTGCCGCTTTCAGGCCATCAAGCTCCGAGGTGAGAGGCAGGCGTTGCCAGTGCGCATTTTCAATATCGGGAACCGGGTAGGCTATTGGATTGATACCGGTCGATAAATCCAGCCAGTCGCTTGTTGGAATGCCATATCGGCTTGCCGCACGATCAACTGCGCCACCGTGATTGATCGGCGGTTGTTGATTTGGCGTGATATGGCTGTTTGTCATGATGGGGCCAAGCCTGATCGAAAGTGAACTGTCTGTGGTTTGCATCAAGTTTCCGCGCTTGCCATTGCGGAAAGTGCTGCGTATCGTCCGGCCATCCTCAATACCGGACATTTTCCCATGATCACAGCCCAAAATGCCACAGACATTCAGGTATGGCAGAAGCTTAACCCGCAACTGTCGATTTCCAACGGTGTAAGTCCAGGCACCGATGTAGCGGAAATTGGTGCCGATAAAGGTGGTTTTGACGGGGGCGTGCTTTCTGAACGGTTTTGGGTTGAGGGATATTTCCTGATCCACGATGTTTTACCGGCAGGCGAGCTTGAAAAGCTTCGTGTCGGGATTGAAGTGCTTGTCGCCACTGGCCTGCCACCCGCGCTGATATACCTTTACGATGAAGCGTGGGATGTGTTTCGTCGGTTACGCCCGCTTCTGACCCATTTTCTGGGCGATCGGATTGCGCTTTTGCCGCACTTCTGGGCGTGGCATGTCGATCCCGATACTGATGGAAGCGGCTGGCCACCGCATCGCGATTATCAGGGTGAAAGTACGATTGGCGATGAGATGTTGATCAGCCTTTCCCTTTGGGTGCCACTGAGCAAAGCCACGCCTGAAAATGGCTGTATGCATGTCTTGCCCCGCAATTTCGAAAAAGGTTACCCGGTACCGGTTTCAGAACCGGGGGAGGTCCGCCTTCAAGACATTCGCGCCCTTCCGGCCAAGCCTGGTGCGGTGATGGGCTGGCGACAGGATCTTTATCATTGGGGTGGACGGGCAAGCCCGTATGCCAGCGAACCCAGGATTAGCCTGTCACTTGAATTTCAGAATGCCGCCTTTGATCGGCTTGCCGATCAATTGTTGGGGCTTGATCATCCACCGGTGTTTTTGGAACGTCTGGCCTTGATTGCCAATCAATTTGAAAAATACCGTCACATGCAATCAATGGATGCCAAAACTCTTAAATGGGCAAATGACGTTGTGGACGCCTGTGCTACGATTAACCATATGCAGTAAAAGCCGGAATGCCCCCGACTTGGCATTGGTTGAGTGGTGTTGTGCAAGACGTGATATTGTCTTGGGCTGCACAGAAAGGTTTGTCGATGGAATTGATTGATAACGCCCGTTTTGACGAGTTGTGCCAGGCCCTTGGCAAAGATCAGGTATTGCTGTTGGTGAATTTGCTCCCGGCCTCCTACGACGAAGAGCGCGCCCGACTGATTGAGGCTGCGGCTACGAAGGACATTGATGGTATCAAGCGGTCTGGACACGCCATCAAGGGGATGGCCAGAAACATGGCGGCGCCCGAACTTGCAGAAGCTGCATTGGCATTTGAGCGTTTCGAAGGTGATTTCGATCCCGCGCTTGATGACAAGATCAAGGAACTCGACGAGATAACACAGCAGACAGTTGACGCCATGCGTGGGTTCCTTGCCACACCATAGCTGTTATCTGTTGCCTCAGTAGTGTGAGTAACCTCAAAGGCAGATCAACTGGATCTACCTTTTTCATTATTTTTGCAAGATTACTCAGTTTGTTACGCCGTTTGGTTATGAAAAATGCGTTCCGGGGAATAGAAAATCAGGCAATTCCCCCTACATGAAATCTAGAACGGATTTTCATCCACCAGCACTGTACACAGTGCCAAGACTGCTTGTGACCGTCCCAACATGGAGGCAACAGTGGCGAGCTTTAATAAAATTTCTGGGCAAACAGATCAGGAAACTTCTGCACAGCGTCTTCACGGCGCGCCAAGTTACGACAAGTGGCGCCGAGATGATCTGTATCATTTGGCCGCGCAAAAAGGCATACAGAACCGGGCCAACATGTCGAACAAGGAATTGGTCGAAGCGTTGAAGCGTACGCAATCAACCGGCGGCTGATATCGCGTTTATTTTACCTCGATTTTGCAAAGAACCGGTTCCCATCCTGACATCAAGTTTGTATACCATCGTATATTATAACTAGCCGGTCGGGGTGGAGGGCGCCTGTTGCTTTCGCCACCGTTTGCAACTGTGGCATGGCGCGAGCATGCACGCATTGCAGGCTTGAAGCGATGTATTATAAATCGAGGTATGCCTAAGTGGGTTGTTTAGTCCGACGCTGTAGCCCGCAGCAAAAAGAGCAAGAACAGAAAATCGGTTTGAAGTCGTGCGCGGTGGTTTTGCTTTTCGTGATTATGCTTTGGTGCCTGCCACTGGCGACCACACAAGCGACGGAGCATGACGCCACTGACGTTCCAACACGCGTCGCCTTTATCAATCCGGGGTATGGGGATCGCGGTTTCTGGAAAGATGTGCGCGACACCATGCAGGCGGCTTCAGATCAGTTTGGCTATGAACTGATCGTTTTCGACAGCAACCGCGACAGCAAGATGATGATCGAAAGTGCGCAGAAGGTTTTTGCCCTTGAACCCGCGCCTGATTACATCATTGCCGTTAACGAACATCAGCAGGGAACGCGCATCGTTCTGGAAGCAGAAGAGCGGGGCATCCCGGTCATCATGTTGCTCAATGACCTGACAAAAGAGCAAAAGAACGCATATGGCTATCCGGGCAGGGACTTTGATCACTGGATATTCTCCCTGACGCCGGATAACGAGCGTGCCGGTTATGACATCGCCAAGTCCCTGATCGATAGTGCGCGTCTTCAAGCCGAAAATCGGCAACCAGCGCCGCTATGCCTGTTATCCATCGCCGGGGACAGCAAGACACCAGCCTCGCTTCAGCGACTGCAGGGACTTGATCATGCGCTTAGTCGTTTTCCGCTTCTTCGCGAACAGCGTCGTCTGGTGGCAAACTGGTCATACGATGAGGCATACCGTCAGACAGAAAACTGGCTTGGACGGGGCGGATGCGTCGATGCGGTCTGGGCTGCCAATGATGATATTGCACTGGGTGCAATTGCGGCTCTGGAGAAAGCAGGGCGGAAACCCGGGAAAGATGTCTTTGTCGGTGGACTGAACTGGTCACCTGCGGGCTTGCGCAACGTCGCAGACGGCAAGATGACCATGACCCACGGGGGCCACTTCTTTGCTGGCGCATGGGTCATTGTATTGCTTCATGATTACATACATGGCGTTGAATTTCTTTCCCATCATCCCGAAATCTCTTTCAGGATGGAGGCGATCACACGCGAAAACATATCTCACTTTGTCGATGTCCTGGGCAGCAGGGATTGGAACAGCTTGGATTTTAAGGATTTTAGTATTGCCAATTCCCCATTCGGCACAGAGTATAACTTTGTGTTACATCCCGGCGATGGCATGCGTGAATAGCAAAAGCCATCATCCGGTAACTCTTTAGAAAGACAAGGTCGAGACGCTTGGCACGAGAACCAGACGAAAAGCATTTTGATGATCTTGCCGGGATGCGATTGGGCAGCACAATTGCGGCTCGTCAGTTAAAGTACTCTCTTTTCCTGGCAATTGCTCTTGGCCTCATCATCGTCGCCATTCGCGGATATCAGGATTATCTCTGGCTCGAAGGTGTCTATCAGCAGAGCAACCAGCGTATCTTTTCCTCCAGTGCGCCTGTCGCGACTGAAGTCATGATCAAGCGTGACCGCGAATTGGCCAATATTATGGTGCGCGGGATGCTCAACAATCGGTCCATTGCACGCGTTATTCTTACCAATGCCGATGACGGTATCTTTTTTGAGTTAAAACGACCCGCCGGTGAAATACCGGTCTCGCGTTGGGCTGAAAAGATGTTTGGCGGGCTGCAAACCATCACTGTTCCGGTGCGAGACCCCGAACGTAAACCTGTCACCACCATTGGCGAGATGGTGATTGAGCTTAATCCACAGGTCTATGTGGACGCCTACATGACGCGTCTTTCGTGGTCTTTCCTTGCGACCATGATTTTGGCGGCGGTGATGGCCCTTTGTTTTGCGGCAATGAGCTACTTCGTTTTCTCACGACCCGTGATCCGGCTTGGAAACTATATCGTTAACGCGAACCCGACAGACGATAGTCGCCCGCTTCAGATGCCGCCGGAACATCGTCATGACGACGAAGTTCAGTTGCTTGGTTCGGTGACGGTCGGGCTTTTCGGAATGATCCGCAAGCAAGTCGGGGAATTGCGAAAAGCCCGCGACGAACTGCAGAATGCGAACATCACGTTGGAAGAACGTGTCGCGCAGCGTACAGAAGAACTCAATTCCGCGATGCAAAAGCTTGAAGTGCTTGCGTCAACGGATCCATTGACCGGGTTGCCTAACCGCCGCGCCTTTCTCGGCAGGTTGGAAGACGCTGTTGCCGTCTGGCGCCGCCGGGATACGCCTGTATCCTTCATTCTTCTTGATATCGACCGTTTCAAGGCGCTGAACGATACCTATGGCCATCAGGCCGGTGACGCGGTTCTGGTTGCCTTGGCAGACAGGCTTAGAACAACACTGCGCTCCATTGATATTCCGGCGCGCATGGGCGGTGAAGAGTTCGCTGTCTTGCTGCCGGGTGAGGAATTGCAGGGGGCGATGATCCTGGCCGAACGTTTGCGTAAGGACCTGGAGCAGAACAGTGTAGACTACGGCGGTAGCAAGCTTTCCTTTACCTCAAGCTTTGGGGTGTCGGGCTTGCCGTCTGCACAGGGTATGGCCGAATTTGATCAGGACGTTGCCGCGCAATTTGATGTTCTGAGGAACTCTGAAAGCACCGATATCCCGGGGATATTGTACTCGTTGGCGGATCGGGCACTTTATGATGCCAAGGCAGCCGGGCGTAACCGATGCAAACTGGCTGACTTCAGCACACTTTCGGAATTCAAAGACCAGTTCCCGTTTGATCTTTGATCGGAAAGTGCGGATGTGCCGGTGTCGCCAGATGTTTGTGCATCAGGAATGCGTGTCTTTAATTCCGGCCGTCGTCGTTACCTTGCCGGGAAATCCGGATGTCGCGGTGGATTGATACGCTCATCAAAAGGCCGAAGCTGACCAGAATAGTCATCATCACCGTGCCGCCATAAGACACAAGCGGCAACGGTACGCCGACCACCGGGATCAGCCCCATCACCATCGCGATGTTGATAAAGACATAAAGGAAGAAGGTCGAGGTCACACCGATGGCGACAAGGCGCCCAAACTGGTTCTGACAGCGCAGCGCGATGACATAGCCATAGGTGATCACCAGCGCATACAGGCCCAGCAACGCCATACCGCCGACCAAGCCGAATTCTTCGCCCAGCATGGTGAAGATAAAGTCGGTCTGTTTTTCCGGCAGGAAGTTCAGATGGCTTTGTGAACCCAACATGAACCCTTTGCCAAACAGCCCGCCAGAACCAAGCGCGATCTTTGATTGCGTAATGTGATAGCCCGCACCCAGCGGATCATTTTCCGGGTTCAGGAAGGTCAGAACGCGGTTCTTCTGATATTCGCGCAAGAACTGCCAGCCAATCGGAATGGCCGCAAGTGCCGTACCGAGAACAAGCGCGAACTTCCAGATGCGCACCCCAGCCAGCCAGAAAATCACACCACCCCCGGCAATCAGAAGCAACGTGGTGCCAAGGTCAGGCTGGCGCAAAACAAGGGCAGAGGGCGCAAGAACCATCAAAATCGGCGGAATCAAAAGCGGGATACGACCGACATCCTCGGGCGTCAAACCATGGAAATACCGTGCAAGAGCAAGAACCAAAGAGATTTTCATCAGTTCGGACGGCTGCAACTGGAAGAAACCCAGATTGATCCAGCGCTGCGCGCCCATGCCGATATCGCCCTTGATTTCGACGGCTACCAGTAAAATCAGCGCGACAAAATACGAGAAATAGGCAAGCTTCAGCCAGACGCGTATATCGGTTACCGCGATGATGATCATCAGTGCGGCGCCGACCGCAAAGCGCATCATCTGGCGTTCGGCCCAGGGTTGAAGTGATCCGTTGGCCGCGGAATAGAGCATGGCAAAACCGATGCCAGATAGGGCTGCGATCAAAAGAACAAGCGTCCAGTTCAGCAACAACAACCGGCGGCCAATCGGCACGTAATCCGGGTCTTCACCAATGCGAAATCTGCTTCCTGCCATGGCTTAACCCTCGTCCTGATCGCTGTGGGCAGGATTGCGCCGGAGATTTGCACTATTGGCCTGGTCGGCGGCCGAGATGCCCTGACGCGCAGATTGCAGTTCCTGCGCCTTTAGCAGCAGGTCACGGACAATCGGGCCCGCAACACTCGAACCACCACCACCATGTTCAACCACGACTGAACAGGCATAACGTGGGTTATCGACCGGCGCAAAGGCAACAAACAGGGCATGGTCGCGGTATTTCCACGGCAAGTCATTGTTATCGAGCACGCCCGTGGTTTGGCGTTCGCGCATGGTGATGCGGCGAACCTGACTGGTACCACTTTTACCAGCCATTTCCATGCCCTTGATCGCGATCCGTGCGCCATGGCCAGTGCCGCGCAATTCATTGGTCACACCGTTCATTGCATCACGAATTCGGGCCAGGTTGGCGCGACTGACCTGAAGTTCCGGGAATTCTTCGGCCTGGCGGCTGGTAACGCCTTCGGGGGTGACGTTGTCACGCGTCAGGTGCGGGCGCACCGCCTTGCCGGAGGCCAGACGCGCAGTCATTGTGCAAAGTTGCAACGGCGTTGCCAGAACATAGCCCTGGCCGATAGAGGCGATAAGTGTTTCACCGCCCTGCCAGCGTTTGCCAAGCTGGATTTCCTTCCAGTCCTTGGTCGGGATCAGGCCGCTACGTTCGTTGGGAAGGTCAATGCCGGTATCTTCGCCGAGGCCCAGCTTGTTTGCCATGGCCGCAATGCGGTCGATCCCGATTTTCTGGGAAATTTCGTAGTAATAGACGTCACAGGAATGCTTGATGGAGTCATGCATGTTCATCCAGCCATGACCGCCGCGTTTCCAGCAGTGGAAACGCGCATTCCCAAGATCAAGATGCCCGTTACAGAAGAATTTCTGGTTGGGCGAAATAATGCCTGCTTCCAGTCCGGCAAGTGCGACACACATTTTGAAGGTCGAACCGGGCGCATAGGTGCCGTTCACAGCTTTGTTGGAAAGCGGTGCATACGGGTTGTTGACCAGACTGTTCCAAAGCTTGTGCGAAATGCCATTGGTAAAGGCGTTTGGGTCATAGGCCGGGTGCGACGACAGGGCGAGCACTTCACCATTATGGATGTCCATGACCACGGCGGCCGCACTTTCCTGATCCGACAGCCGCTGATTGGTGTAGCGCTGCAATTCAAGATCAAGCGTCATGACAACCGTGTTGCCGCTGTCACCTTCTTCGCGTTCCAGTTCGCGAATAACGCGGCCAAGTGCGTTGACTTCGACCTGGCTGGTGCCAGCCGTGCCGCGCAGTGCCAAGTCATAAACCTTTTCAATGCCGTTTTTGCCAATGGTAAAGCCGGGCAATTCCAACAGCGGATCGCCTGTCAGTTCCTTTTCGGATACCGCAGCAACATAACCCAGCGTGTGGGCAAGGTGCGGTCCTTCGGGATAGTCGCGTGATCGTCCGGCATCAATGATCAGTCCGGGAAGGTCGGGTGCATTGACGCCAACGCGTGCGACTTCATCCCATGTCAGGTTATCACGCACCGTGACCGGAACAAAGGAACGCCGACGGGCAGCGTCGCGTTCAACGCGCTCGATGGTGTCGGGGCCAAGCTCGATGATCTGGTCCAGGATTTCAAGCGTGCGGCGGACATCAGGGGTCTGTTCGCGCACGATCATGATGTGATAATTCTGCCGGTTTACCGCAAGCGGCGCACCGAAACGGTCAGTCACCAGTCCACGCGGCGGCGGCAGCAGGCGATGTGAAATGCGGTTTTCATCGGCCAGCGTCTGATAGCGGTCGCTTTCAAGCACCTGCAGGTAGTACATCCGCGCGGCAAGACCAGTCAGTAATACACCCTTGCCCGCACCAAGCATCAGGGCGCGTCGGGTAAACAGTCTGAACCGGTCTGAGTCACGATGCCACATGGGCGTTGGATACCTGTATTTCGTCAGTAGCCGCAAGGCCGAGTGTTCAATTTCTGGCCCGTTTTATCCCGGTTGATCGGGGATTAAAACAGCCTTTCCCCATCATAGCTAGTAGCCGTTGCCAAAACATCAATATTGCGCAGTTCATCATTCGCGCATGGCAGCCTAGACATAACGCAAAAGGGTATTTTGTGCGCGCGCCAGAACCCAGGCAACAATCGGGAACAAGGCAGCGGTCAACACGTAGCTGATCATGGTGGCCTTGAAGGGCAACAATGCACCGATCAGGGCCGAACTCAGCAACCATTGAACGAGAAGTGCCGGAATGGCCACCAATGCAAAGCCCCACCACATCACGCTGAACGGTTTGTTATGGAAAAAGCGCCCTTGGCTTGCCGATCCGGTCTGCACCAGCACGAGTACAAGCGAACTGACGCCAAGCGGCAAGCCCATCAACAAATCCTGCAACAGGCCCAGCAGGAAGGCTGTGACCGCCGTCAACAGGTCAGGGCGGTTAACCGACCAGTAAAACACAGCCATCAGTGCCAGTGCCGGTGAGGCGGTTGATAACAACGGCACGCTGAGCGGCAGAAGATTAATCAGCAACAGAGCGAAAACACTGAAGGCAGGGAAAAGGCCGCGGGCAATAATGTCCAGTCGATGCCAGACGCCGGGTTTCACTGGGCTTCCCCTGCCGCGTTGGTGGAGGGGGATGTGCCGTCATTTCCGGTCGGGCCTGCCGGAACAATGCCGACGCCATCAGGAAGGTCCGGCGATACTTCTGTGATGTTTGCATCGTTGGACGGTTGGCTTTGGCGAATGCGGTCCTCGCTCAGGATGCCCTGAAGGCCGTAATCAGCAACCCGCAGATATTCCAGTTGATGGCGACGGAACATCGGCGCAACGCGAACGGCATTTTCCGATACCGATGATACAACACCAATCGGAATGCCCGGCGGGAAAGCACCGCCATGGCCCGATGTCAAAATACGGTCACCCGGTGCCACGGCCGCATCCGCAGTCAGGAAGGTCAGAAGCGGGCGGTTGGTGTTGTCACCGGAAAGAAATGCACGGTCGCGCGAATTTTCCACAACAACCGGAACACGCGAGTTGATATCGGTGATCAAAAGAACACGGGATGCCTGATACCCCGCCTCGGCAACGCGGCCAATCAGGCCTTCGTCCGAAATCACGGCTTGTCCCTTGGCAACGCCGTCGCGTGATCCGGCGGAAATCATCACACTGTGGGCATAGGCGCCGCCCATATCCGCGATCACGCGGGAGGTTACCAGATGCAGGGCAGGCGGGGAGGTGTAGCTTGCCAGATCGCGAAGGCGGGCATTCTCATGCGAAAGATTGCGTGCGGCTTGCTGCCAGGCCAGCAATTGCTGGTTTTCGCGGCGCAGGCGCTCGTTTTCTTCATAGAGATGGGCGAGGTTGTAAATCTTGTCGGTCAGCTCGTTGATGCTGGCCGCAGGGCGGGAAATGACGTTCATCACCGGCGATACCAGATCAGCCGACGCGGCGCGGATCCGCTCGATCAGAACAGTATCGGCCTTGCCCAGAAGCATCAGGCCAAAAGCCGATAAAATCAGCAGTATGAAAGCGAAGCGGTGAAGGGCCGTGCGTAACGGCGAAAAGATACGCTGCTGCGGACCACCATGCTGTGCCAATGTATTCCCCGCGAATTCCCAAAAGGTTGTTCTTCATCCCGTGCGGGATATTCAACCATAACGAAATCACCGAGTCGCGTCCAGTAAGGATACGACCCGGTGATGATATTCAAGGCCGCTTTTTTATCAGTATGCTGTGTGCAGGACGTTACGCAGCATCTTTTTCTCTTCCAGCGCGCGACCGGTACCCAGTGCAACGCAGGAAAGCGGATCATCTGCAATCGAAACCGGAAGACCGGTTGCATGACGCAGAACGTAATCAAGGTTGCCAAGCATCGCGCCGCCACCGGTCAGGACAATACCCTTGTCCACGATGTCAGCAGCAAGTTCCGGCGGGGTCTGTTCGAGGGCGACTTTCACCGCCTCGATGATTGCCGAAACAGGCTCTGCAAGGCTTTCTGCGATCTGACGTTCAGAAATCAGCAGTTCCTTCGGAACGCCGTTCATCAGGTCACGACCGCGGATTTCTACAGTTGCGCCATCACCGTCATCCGGTGCACAGGCAGAACCGATTTCCTTCTTGATGCGTTCGGCGGTGCTTTCGCCGACCAGAAGGTTATGAGTGCGACGGATGTAAGCAATGATCGCTTCATCCATTTTGTCACCACCGACACGTACCGAACGCGCATAGACGATACCGCCCAGCGAGAGAACGGCAACCTCGGTGGTGCCACCGCCGATATCGACAACCATGGAGCCGGTCGGTTCCGTCACCGGAAGGCCGGCACCAATGGCAGCTGCCATCGGCTCGTCAATCAGCCAGACTTTACGCGCGCCAGCACTTTCTGCACTTTCCTGAATGGCGCGGCGCTCAACTGCGGTCGAACCCGACGGTACGCAGATGATGACTTCCGGGCTGGCAAAGTTACGGCGGTTATGGACCTTGCGGATAAAGTGCTTGATCATTTCCTCGGCGATGTGGAATTCCGCAATAACGCCGTCACGCAACGGGCGGATCGCCTGAATATACCCCGGGGTACGACCGAGCATCTGTTTGGCTTCTTCACCAACTGCAAGGACCTGTTTCTTGCCTTTTTCGTCGGTAATGGCCACCACGGATGGTTCGTTCAGAACGATGCCTCGTCCCTTAACGTAAACCAGTGTGTTCGCGGTGCCCAGATCCACCGCCATGTCGGAGGATAAAACCCCAAGAAGCTTGGAAAACATTCCTGCCCTATGCCCCGGTTAAAAGTAAAATCTCAAAAGCGAATGTACCGGCTTTGATAGCGTAAGGAATAAGCCGATGCACGAATAATCTGCTCAGGGGATTGAGGAATAATTAAGGCGCGTAATTTTCCTGAAATAAGGCATCAAAAACATGATCAGTAATATGGTCTTGGCGGAGAAATTCAATTTCGTCCTATATTTTCTGAGATGCCCATTGCAGAAAGGAAATCTGTCACCAGTGAGACTACAAGCGGACTGTTTTCTATTTGCGACGTTGTGCGAGTCGTTTGTTTTTCAATCATTTCGCTGCTTTCAACGACTTCAAACCGAACGGGTTCACGCCTGTCGTAAAGGTCGCGATCCATACGCCATTCACACCATGCCGGCGGGTTAAACGGATCATTTTTGACCGCCACAAGCAGGCTTGGCACAAAGTTGTCCATTTCCGACATACATTGCGGTCTGAGCCCGACAAGCGCCTTAAATCGGTGTTGGTAGTGTTTGGCATGCCCATCCCGATAAATCGCCAGCTGCGCTGCGCCGGCACCATAGCCATAACCGAAGACGGCAATGTTTGCTGGCGCAATGGATTTTACCCCGGCAAGGTAATGAAGCGCGCTGATGGCATCGAACGCCCAATAGGACAGACCGTGTTTGGGCGTTTGAAGTTCCCCGCCACCACAGTAATCTTGCGTCGGATGGGCATCAGGGGGCGATATCAAAAGCACCGCGTATCCGCTTTGTCGCAGGATTGTGATCCACGTTTCGGGAAAATGGTTGTCACAGTCGGGCAGGGCGACGACGGCAGGGTAAGGAGGCTTCGTGGTTCCATTGCCCGCAGCCGGTTCGAAATAAACTGCTGGAATACCCGCTTGCAGGCTTTCATCAACGCTAGGGATGGCTTTCCCGGCGGAAATCAGGCGTTGCCTCAAACCGCTTTTGGGGTAGGGCAGCGATGGAACGGTGACAGGCTGACCTGACTGCATTGTCGGCGTTTGTTCGGACGCGTTTGTGGAGGTTGTCACCATGCCAACAGACAGGGCCACAGCAATCGTAACGATCAGAGCATATGGAAACGCACGCAGAGCTTTGCTTGGCCGGGCCATGGGCAACTCCATTCACGGGTGCCAAATTCTATCACAGCGTTGGCTGCGCCACCATTCACACATAAGAAAAGGGCGGCACAGGTGCCGCCCTTTGGATGTAAACCGCTAAGCTTTGCTTAGGATGCCATCGCATCCGGTGCGGTTTTCTTGCTTTTTTCGATCAGCTTGTTCACTGCCGTGACATAGGCAAGGCAGGATGCAACCACGGTATCGGTATCGGATGCGTTGCCAACAACCGTGCGATCTTCGCCGTCGAGTTTGACTGTGACCGTGCCCTGGGCGTCGGTGCCCTCGGTTACGGCGTGCACCTGATAAAGCTTCAGGCGCCAGTCATGCGGATAGATTTCCTTGATCGCGTTAAACGTCGCATCAATCGGGCCATCGCCGGTGGTTTTGGCCGTGCGGGTTTCGCCGTCAACGGTCAATTCCAGTTCCGCGGTCTGCGGACCTTTGGAGCCACAAGTAACGGTCAGGCCAACGAACTTGATATGTTCGTTGTCGCGCATGCCGTCATCGACCAGGGCGACGATATCGTCGTCATAGACTTCTTTTTTCTTGTCCGCCAAGTCCTTGAAGCGTGCAAACGCATCTTCAATCGCGTTGTCACCCAAATCGGTAAAGCCCAGTTCCTTGAGCTTTTCCTTGAACGCATGGCGACCGGAATGCTTGCCCATGACCAGGCTTGATTTGTTCAAGCCAATCGATTCCGGCTTCATGATTTCATAGGTTTCGGAATTCTTCAGGAAGCCGTCCTGATGGATACCACTTTCATGGGCAAACGCATTGGCGCCAACGATTGCCTTGTTTGGCTGTACGACAAAGCCGGAAACAGCGGAAACCAGACGCGATGCGTTCATGATCTTGGTGGTATCAATGCCGGTGGTGAACGGGAAGGCGTCGTTGCGGGTGTTGATCGCCATCACGATTTCTTCAAGTGCAGCGTTACCGGCACGTTCGCCCAGACCGTTGATTGTGCATTCGATCTGACGGGCACCTGCATTCACCGCCGAGATCGAGTTGGCAACCGCCATACCCAAATCGTTGTGGCAGTGAACCGACAGGATCGCCTTGTCGATGTTCGGCACGCGGTTAAACAGCATGGTCATCAGTTCGGCATATTCGGTCGGTGTGGTGTAGCCAACCGTATCGGGGATGTTGATGGTGGTGGCACCGGCATCAATGGCCGCTTCGACGCAACGGCACAGGAAGTCGTGTTCGGTACGCGAACCGTCTTCTGCCGACCATTCAACATCGTCGGTGAACTTGCGCGCCAGCGTCACGCTTTCAATCACCTTTTCCAGAACGCGTTCCGGTTCCATCTGCAATTTGTATTTCATATGCAGGGGGCTGGTGGAGATGAAGGTATGGATACGCTTGTTTTCAGCCGGTTCCAATGCCTCTGCTGCGCGTTCGATGTCGCCCTTGGCGGCACGTGCCAACGAACAGATGGTCGGTCCTTTGACCTGCTTGGCGATTTCATGGACGGACTGGAAGTCGCCGTTCGATGCGATGGCAAAGCCTGCTTCGATGACATCAACCTTCAGTTCCGCCAGTGCGTGCGCCACGCGCAGCTTTTCATCAAGCGTCATCGATGCACCCGGGGACTGTTCCCCGTCACGCAGGGTGGTGTCGAAAATGATGACGCGATTGTCGTTTGCACTAGCCATTATCTTGTTTCCTGATCAAACGGGGCTTTGCCCGGTATGTAAATTCTGTCTGGAAGGAGTGCGGGCCGTCTGGCGCGACTTTTTCCCCTGAGCTGCGGTAAATGGATCGACAAGCTATTCGTGTGATCCGGACCGGCATGAGTCGCTCAGGGGCGAGTAAGTCGTAGAGCGCCTAGCTCTGCTAGACCAAGGAGACCGGAAATTAGGTTGAGGGCAGACAGCGCAAGCGCGCGCGAAGCGGTTGCTTCGGCACGGTCGGCATATGCATCAATGTTGCAAATGTCTGCGGTCATCGGTCTTCATCAATTGGATTTGGATGCCAGCTATTGCTGGCGACGTCCCCAATTTCGTCGGCGGGCCCCTTCAGGTCAAGTAATTTTTGTACCTTTTGGTCTGTTTTTTGAGTGGAATTTAGCGGGGCCGGGTTTGGCTTGTGCGTTTCTGTTACGATATTCGGGCCATTGTGCTGTTTTGGCAGCGTGCTACACGGCAACCGAAATGTCATTTCGGCCATACCAAAAAGATACTGGTCGGAATTTGACTAATCGGGTAGTGATTTCGTCCCTGATGACGTCACGCCCCCAATAGTGACGGTCAGGGCGGAGCGCCATCCAAGCCACAGGAACCATTATGCTGAGTTTGTCGTTGATCGGGGCCTTCATCCCCACGGCCTTCTTTGTCTCCATTACGCCGGGTATGTGCATGACACTTGCGCTGACCCTTGGCATGACAATCGGTCTGAAACGCACACTCTGGATGATGGTGGGTGAATTGATCGGTGTGGGCATTGTGGTGGTTGCCTCGGCACTGGGCGTGGCGGCGATCATGCTGCAATATCCGGCCGTGTTCGCGGTGTTTAAGTATATCGGCGGGGCCTATCTGGCCTGGCTTGGCATTCAGTTGTGGCGTTCGCGCGGGCGCATGGCAATCTCCGGCGAAGTCGAAGGTGCCAAGACAGCAACAGCCGCCGGGCTGGCAGCACAGGGCTTTGTGACCGCGATTGCCAACCCCAAGGGCTGGGCCTTTATGATTTCCCTGCTGCCACCATTTATCAGTTTGCAGCATCCCATCGCGCCGCAGCTTTCAGTGCTGGTTGCGATCATTCTGGTGACCGAGCTGATTTGCATGACGATGTATGCCACCGGTGGGCGGTCGTTGCGTCGCTTCCTTGAAAAAAGCGGTAACGTGCGCATCCTCAATCGGGTCGCCGGAACACTGATGATCGGCGTTGGCGTCTGGTTGGCAAGCAGCTGATCTGGTGATCGTTCGCGGCGTTTGGTTGTGCTTTGGGCATTATTTCAACGCGTTGCCTGAATTTGATGTTTGTTTTGTTGTTTCATCATAACAATATGTAATCAAACAACTGTTTTGAGGATTTCCGACCATGCGCGAGATACGCTGTATCGTTTTCGAGGACGGCGAACTGATCAAGGCAATTCTGGCCCATGGTCGACGCACTGGCAAAGCGCTTCCGCCCGGTCAGATCAGCAGCTTTGAGGTGGAACGCAAACCGGAAGTCATCGCGCGTATGACGGTTACTTCTGATGAAGGTCAAAAGCTGATTGTGCCAACCGCAGGCGCAGAGCTTGCCGCTGCGATGATTGCCTATTGCATTGATCGCAAGGTCCCGGTGCCGGCAAATGCGTCAAAGTCGATTGCGGTTTTGGATGATCATGTGGCGCTTAAAATTACCATGACCGGTGAAAAGGCCCGCTAAGTCAGGTCGACAAGGCAGCTTAGAAACACAAAAGGCGCGCTTGAACAGCGCGCCTTTTCTCTATTCCCAGCAGGGCGGGCAGGGCTACCACTGCATCATCTTGCCTTTGAGCTTGCCCATGCGTTCGTCTTCGTTCTTGAAGCTATGCTGTTCAGAAACACCGTCTTGCACTTTTGTCATCAGCAGCCATTGCTTGACCTTCATGAAGCGCGGGGCCAGGAACTGATAGGTCTGTTTGACCAGATTGACAGCCTTGGGACCGCGTTCCAGTTCAAGCTCTTCCCACTGTTCGATCAGTGGTTCCCACGCGCGCAGACGTTTGTAAAGGTCATCACGCTGGCTTCGGATATATTGCCGCTGCGACGTGAAGTTACGCAGAACCGACATGATCTCGCCGGTATTGGCATCAAGTTCGTCAAACGTGTTTTCGAACTTCTTCTTGGCATCATCAAGCAGGCGAATAGCCTGTGTGACGGTTTCGAGAACACCTTTTTCATGCGCATAGATGCGGCGAAGGTCCTGCAACTTGCGATCCACCATCAGGATCTTGCGATACTTCACGCGGAGCGTCTCGATATAGGACAGCTCATCAGCGACCTGATGCACAAGATTGACGACTTCTTCTCGGTTTTCTTTGCCAAACCCAAGCTTTTCGGCAACTTCGTCAAAAGCCTGGTTGATCTTCTTTTTGGTGTTCGGATCTTCGGCTATCTGCATCAGTTGGTCCGGGTCGGTAATGAGTTCTTCGCTCCCCGACATCCAGGTTACCAACTGCATGGTAATACGGTTATAGGCAATCGCCTTGTGATCTTCGTCAACAGCCCATGATGCTTCACCGGTCAGAACTTCAAGCGGCAGGTTGTCGCCCGGGCGCAGGACGTTGACAAAGTTAAGCGACTTGTCGATCAGACCGATCAGCTCACCATCCGCAGAGTTCGGATCGATGTCGAATTCGCGACAAATGGCCTTAAGTGGCAAAGACACAACCGACCCTTCTGCCATTTTCAGGACAAAAAGAGCTTCGTCTGAGATATCAGACTTCTGAAAGTGGCATTCCTCGAACGTTTTGAAAATCTTGTGTTCTAGCTGGATTTTACGTTCGCTATTGGGTGTCTTCATCTGCTTCTCCGCCCTGCAAAGCCGGTGCAACATATTACTATGTTGTACATGACAGACCCGATTGTTAGACCATCGTTTCTGTTCTTTTCGGCCTATTAGGACACGTGTGTTGGCTCGGTGTCTTGGTTGATTTTTTTGATCTTTTTTATCTAGGCTCTCTGTTTTCAGAGATGTCTTCACTCATGCCCTGTTTTGACGTGGTCCGCCAGAGCGCTTTTCACTGCGTGACGCAGGTGTTCCTGCCATCCTGCTTTGCCATATAAAGCGCTTTGTCCGCACGGTCCACAAACTCCATTATATTCTCTCCAAGATTATAGGCCGTCAAGCCAATTGAAACGGTTAACTTGCCGAAATCCTTGCCGGTTTTTTTGTTTATAATATGTTGGTTTGACACGTTTTGTCGCAACTTGTTGGCGAGCTTTGCCGCGTTCTCCGGCTCTGTATCGGGCAGGATGATCGCAAACTCTTCGCCACCATAACGGGCAACGGTGTCTGCACCCTTTGTCGAACTGACCAGCACCCTTGCCACAGCCTTCAGGACCCCGTCACCGGCACGGTGCCCGAAATTGTCATTGAACGCCTTGAAGTGATCGATATCGATCATCAAAAGCGAGAGTGGCGCGCCGGATTCCATTGTCGTCGTCACCGCATCGCGAAGCGACGTGTCAAAATTCTTGCGGTTGGCAATCCCGGTCAAGGTGTCGGTCAGGGCATCCCGGCGCACAAGCTCAAGCTCGGTACGGACCCTGAGAACTTCCTTGTGATATTCCTCAAGACTGCCGTTAAAGGAGCTATATGTATCGCGCGCCTTGCTGGATCTTTCTGACAAGCCACGGCTGACAGACCGGGCGTCCTCCAATGAGATGTCCGAGGCCAGCAACTGCTGTGATGCGACCTCGATATCGCCACAGAAAGTATCCGTCTCCCGCATGACCGACGTTACCGCCATTTCCACACGTTCGACAGCAGACTGCAGCCCCTCGACCCCTTGTTTCAGATGCTGTTGCATCGCGTGGGTGCCGAGGTACTTGTGGTAAATCCGGAAAACAGTCTCTTCATCAAGATCCTGCGTGTTGCGGATCAAGACCTTGATCAACTGACTGAGTTCGGGCACCTCGTCTGTCAGGTAGCTGTAGAAAACATGGTAAACCTGCGGCGTCGGCTGCAAGTTGAGCTCGTTGACGAGCGCCATAACGTTATGCGCAATGTCGCGTGGGTTTGCGATCTTGGTTGTCGCTGTCACTTCCTGTTATCCGATCCGAATATCATATCCATTCAGTCAAGCGTGTCCCAACTTAAACCCTGCATCGCTATTAACCGATGCTCTAGGGTGCCCGTGCACATTTAGGTGCAAGATATACTTTTTATATTAGGCTTGCTCTATCATCGTCTAAAGCAAGGGGCTTTGTCACGCACTTCTACCCCTCAGACAATGACAAATTCAGACATCCCGAATGAATGGCTTTCTATATTGTCAGGTGACAACGGCGTCTTGCGCTTGACGCCTGAAAAGTCGGTAATGGCATATACGACGCCGGATCGTAGAATGATCACTCTGCCTGCCATGAAAATCTGCTGATTTTATCCATTTTCAGGCTGTCTGGCCTTCTGCCCCGATTTGGCGCAAGAACTTCATTTCATCCTTCCTGACGGTGTGCGGGGCAGTCTTTCTATTATCACTATCTGGTATTCAGATCGGGCGACCTTATATGGCTATTAGTCGATTGTTGCCCGGGAACGGCTTGCACGTGACGGCATCTGTAATAACCACTATGGCAGGGCGTTTAATTGATCCTTGTTTCCAGCCGAATAGCGATGCGAGCAGCCCTGTTTGTCGGGCTTTTTGTTGTCTGCGGTCTTGGTGTTTCTGGTGCGAACGCAACTGATGCGGTGCGCGTTGCCAGCAATATCGTGTTTGACGCCAAATGGAGCCAATATGCTCTTCCCGGTCAGCGGCGGTTCATTACCCTGCTTGGCGCGCAACAGCGTCCGGTTGCCTTTGATGTTTTTCCCTATAACCGTTTTCGCGATGCGCTTGATGCGGGGCTGACCGACTGTATTCTTGCATCCCACCCGGCACGTTTTGAGGACACCATTGCCTCAAAAAGCAAGGTTCGCTTCGAACTTCGTGTGTTCCAGCGTATCGGTGCCGATATCCGCACCCTGCCTCAGGTCGATATCGGAATTCTTGCCAACCTGCCAAGGCCGAGTCTGTCGATCCGTGGCGAGATTGTCTGGCATGATCTCGGAAGTCTCGAGCAAGCTGTCGAGCTGCTTGCGGCCGGACGACTGACCGGGATCATTGGTGACAGCACCAATATCCGCATGTTTGGTCGCACCGATATCATCGAGGCCGAGTTGCCGCCGGTGATCACCGTCGACATCTCGCTGATCTGCCGCGATACAGAACCTTTACGGGAATTCGTTTCTGCGTTTGATTCATCTATGGGTGTGTCTGGTTCCGGGCAGGTGCCGCATGGTGACCTGCGTCACATGGTCGATTACGCGTGGTAGCGAAAAAAGAACTTCATGCATGAATCCATTGCACTAAGCCGAAAATTGGGTAATTATTGAAACGATGCAGTGCATCTTTCAAGTGTGTGGTCGCTCTCTGGTTGATGGTGGTTGCGCTTTTGGTCGGTGTAATGCAGGGACTGTTTTCATGCATTCCTGACTTTGGGGATGCGCATACTAAACTAAGGACGACTACGGATATGGCTACCGGAACGGTTAAGTGGTTCAATGCGACCAAGGGTTATGGCTTCATCACCCCGGACGAGGGCGGCAAAGATGCATTCGTGCACATCACCGCTGTTCAGCGTGCTGGTCTGCAGGGACTTGATGAAGGGCAGAAAATTCAGTTTGAGCTGATTGAAGGTCGCAACGGCCGCATGTCGGCAGAAGAACTCGCCATTCTCTAAATTTCTATCTGGCTTGCAGCTTTCTTTGCTGACAACCGTTAACGCGCCGGCCTTCCGGCGCGTTATGCGTTTTTGGGGCCCGCTTGTTGATGTAGCCTGAACGCGTGACTTTTATCAAACCCGCAAACTCTTCGGGCATTCATGATCCTTGATCTTCCTGCCGCACCTGTTGGCGGTGATGCAACCACACAGTCGGAATGGCGCCACGCGGTCAGGCGGGCTTTGCTTGGCTGGCGCGCCGCACTTGATGCGCAAACCCACCAAAAACTCTCCGATCAAATTCGTGCTCATTTCGCGACCTTCCTCAAGGATCGTCCCGCCGCAACAATTGGTTTTTATTGGCCGATCCAGAACGAAATTGATCTGCGTCCGGTGGTTGCGGCCCATGTCAAATCTGGCGGTAAGGCAGCCCTGCCGGTGGTTCCAGGCAAGGATCAGGCGATGATCTTTCATGACTGGACGCCCGATACCGAAATGGTGCCGGGCTTTGCACGGATCCCCGAACCGGCCAATAGCAAGGAAGTCGCTGTAAATGTGCTTCTGGCCCCATTGGTCGGGTTCGACCTAGCAGGGTATCGTCTGGGATATGGCGGCGGGTTTTTTGACCGGACACTGGCGACGCTTACGCGAAAGCCGTTGGTGGTTGGTATCGGATTTGAAGCCACCCGGCTTGATGACATTCTTCCGCATCAATATGACGTGCCTGTCGATGTGCTGATCACCGAACACGGGACGCGCTATATTGACGGGCAGGCCACAGCTGATGCGGACAAGCCCGATCAAACATCACCGCCTTGCCATTTAAGTGACTAGGCAGCGTTGCGGTGATTGATGGTTCAGTCGCGCTCGTAAAGGTGTTTGACAGGAAATTCCGGCAGCCACTTTTCACGCCGGATCGTCCAGAGCTCATAGGTCGGGACGAACTGATCCGGGGCATCCATCGCGCCCAGATGAAGCTCGATCTCGTCATCGCTGCATGAAAACACCGACGATCCGCAATCAGGACAGAAATGCCGCCCCTGATAACTTTGGGTCTTTCCAGTCATCTCGACCGCCGTTTCCGGAAAAATGGCCGAGGCATGAAACAGCGCCCCGTGATGCTTGCGGCAATCCATACAGTGACAGAGCCCGACCCGAAGCGGTTCACTTACTGTCTCAAAGCGGATTTTACCGCACAGGCAGCCACCAGAAACCTTTTTCATGCAACGTCCCCGTCCAAAATAGATGCCATCAATGATCAGGCACTTTAAATCGAACGTGTTCGCGCTGCAATTGGGCGACATTGTGGTTGGTCGAAAAGTGTCGTGGGAAAGTTGAGGCAAAGTGGCTGGGGAACCTGGATTCGAACCAGGACT
>NZ_AMRN01000013.1 GCF_000300275.1 Thalassospira profundimaris WP0211
TAACGTGCGGTTTTGTACGCTCAAACTTTTCCTTGGCCATTGCCCTCAGATCCTATTATCCGAACCAAAAAAACACGTAGTAACCCACCGCACGAGCCGACGGGTTGCATCATAAGAATATTGGAGCGGGTGAAGGGAATCGAACCCTCGTCGTAAGCTTGGAAGGCTTCTGCTCTACCATTGAGCTACACCCGCATATTTATGCTGCGAGCTCTCGCGAGGGCGAGAGAGTGGTGGAGGGGGCAGGATTCGAACCTGCGTAGACTAAGTCGGCGGATTTACAGTCCGCTGCATTTGACCGCTCTGCCACCCCTCCATCAGGGTCGTAACGCCATCCGGGTTTGACCCCGGCCTCGTTGCGGCGAGGGAGGGAATACGGCGAAGGCACCTACCCTGTCAACAGCAAAAAAAGCACGAAATCGTATTTCCTTTCCTATATGTTCGCCAAGTTTCGCCGATCAAACGAAGCAAACTGCATTCAGTCCCCTACGGCCCGGAGGTTTCCGCCATATGTCGCGTCGCAATAAATCCCGTTCAGGAAATCGTCATCAAGGTGACGGGGCACCCGATGCCCTCCCGCAAGGCGATGAAAACCGTGAAGGCAATTCGCGCCGCGGACGAAAACGCGGCCGTGACGGTGGCGGATCGGGTGGCAATTCGCGCCTGATTCTATTTGGGCGTCACCCGGTGATGATGGCAATAGCCAATCCGCAGCGCACGATTCACAAAATCTGGGCCACCGAAAACACCCGAGATGAAGTCATGGCCGCCCTTGCCGATGCCGAGCGCGATGACATCGCGGTAGATTCGGCCGGACGCACCGACCTTGATGAAATGCTGCCGCCGGGCACCGTGCATCAGGGCATGGCCATGCATTGCGCCCCCCTGCCCCAGCTTTCCGTCGAAGAACTGATTGCCGATCACCGCGATTCCGAGCAATGCACGGTTCTGATCCTTGATCAGGTGACCGACCCGCATAACGTTGGCGCGATCCTGCGCAGTGCGGCGGCCTTTGGCGCATCAGCGGTTATCGTGCCCGACCGTCATGCCCCGCCTGAAACCGGCGTGCTTGCCAAATCGGCCAGCGGCGCGCTTGAAACCGTACCCTATATCCATGCCGGCAACCTGAACCAGACGCTTGATAAGCTTAAGGGCGCGCATTTTTGGCTGGCGGGTATGGATGGCTATGCCGAACAAACCCTGGCCGAAGCCAAACTGCATGGCCGTGTCGGGATTGTGATGGGATCCGAGGGTGAAGGCCTGCGCCGTCTGACGCGTGAAAGCTGCGACTTCCTGGTCAAGCTTCCGATGTCGGATCGCATCGAAAGCCTTAATGTTTCAAACGCAGCCGCCGTCGCGCTTTACGAGCTGTATCGCAAGTAGGTCACAGCCCACGAACACGCGCGTTTGAGGCGTTTTCACGGGATGTAAATTTCCGTGCTTCAAACTCTTGCAATCATCAGCGGCCCGGATTATGTTCGCGCCGCTCACGCCGGCATAGCTATAATTGGTAGAGCAGCTGATTTGTAATCAGAAGGTTGGGAGTTCGAGTCTCTCTGCCGGCACCATTAAAGAAAACCCCGCAAGCCATCGGCTGCGGGGTTTTCTTTTGGCGTTACATCGAAATGCTATCTGGGCAGGCCTTCAAGCTGATCAATTTCATCAAGCCCGTGGTCCCAGCTCGCCTTGCTGCCCATCATGATGTGGGCGTTCGGGCGTATCGAGACCGCGGTTTCAAGGCTGCCTGCCGGCACCACCAACAGCTTGCCGTCCATCTGCGTGTAGGGAACGGCCGCGCCGCATGTTTTGCAAAACGCCTTTTGATGGCGCGTTTCGGGCACGGTGTAGGACTGGATGTGATCCTGACCGTCTATCCAAGACAGCGTGGCCTTGGTTGAGAACAGATTGGCTGCGTGCGCCGATCCTGTGTCCTTTTGGCAATATTTGCAGTGACACAGGAAGAACGCACCGAAACCCCCCGTGATTTCGTAGCGCACAGCCCCACACAGACAACCGCCTTGATGTTTATCAGCCATGACCACCCCCCCTGCCCTAGCCGTCGCGTCTGGACGACGCATAGCGTTCCGAAACGTCGTAATAGTCATCAAAACCGATGCGTTGACGCAGGTCCGCCCAACTCATCAGTTTGTCATCGCGCGGCTGGCCGACCTTCATGGTTTGCAGGCATTCGACCATGGCCTTCATGGCGGCGGCCATCAGCGATAGCGGATAGGCCGCGATCTGATAGCCGATCTGTTTGAGCTCTTCGGGCGACAGATCCGGGGTTTCGCCACCTTCCACGATATTGGCCATCTTGGGGCCGGGAAGTTCGGCACAAAGGGTGCGCATTTCATCGAGGGATTTGGGGGCCTCGACAAACAGGATGTCGGCACCGAGTTCCTTGAACTTTGCGGCACGGTCAATCGCCTCGGTCAGGCCATGTTGATGACGGGCATCTGTGCGCGCCAGGATCAGGATGTCCGCCCCGGCTTCACGGGCATCGACGGCGGCCTTGATGCGGTCAAACGCCTCATCCCGGCCGACGACTTCCTTGCCCTTGGTATGGCCGCAGCGTTTTGGTGCCAGCTGATCTTCGATCATGACGGCTGCACAGCCTGCCTTGGCAAATCCGGTGACGGTCCGCCTGACATTCATCGCATTGCCGTACCCCGTATCGCCGTCCCCGATCACGGGGATCGATACCGCATCGGTGATGTTGCGGGCCTGATCAAGGACCTCGCCATAGGACATCAGGCCCAGATCAGGTTCGCCAATCCGTGCAGCAGAGGTCGCAAAGCCCGACATGAAGGTCAGACCGAATCCTTCCTGTTCGATCAGTTTGGCGGAAAGCGCATCAAAGCAGCAGGGCATCGTGATCAGATCACCGGTGGCAAGCAGTGCGCGCAGGGTATCGGCAGGTGATTTTACTTTACTCATCGGTCTTTACAGCTTGAAGGGAATATAAAGGGCGAGATCGTGCCACACATACAAAAGGGCGGCACAAGCAAACATCAGCAGCAGGAACGGCGCAACACCGCGGGCAACCTCGCCCAGTCTGGCCTTTGCCACCGACTGGATCACATAAAGGTTAAGCCCGACGGGTGGCGTGATCAGGGCACATTCGACCATGATCACCATGTAAACACCAAACCAGATCGGATCGAATCCGAGGGCAAGGGCGGCTGGCAACAGAACCGGTGTCATGATCAGCACCATCGAAAGCGCTTCGAACACCAACCCCATCACCAGCAGAACCGCTGTGACAATCAGGATGAAACCAAGTTCGGTATCGACCCCTTGGGTGATCATCACCGAGATGTCCTGCGGGATGCGATAAAGCGTGATCGCCTTGCCAAAGACCTTGGCCCCGGCAATGATCAGAATGATCGCAACCGTGGTTGCCATGGAATCGAACACCGCCTTTTTAAGCGCATCCCAAGTCAGAACCCGCATGATCGGGCCGGTGATGATCAGGGCGGCGGCAAAGCCGATGGCCGCGGCCTCGGTCGGGGTGAAGGCCCCGGAATAGATGCCCGATATGATCAGCACGGCCAGAACAACCGATGGCAGAGCGCGGATGGTGGCACGTTTGCGTTCGGCCCAGTCTTTTTTCGGTTCAAGTTCCTGTCCGCCCATACGGGCGTAAATCATCGAAAAGATGATAAAGAACACCAAAAGCGCGATGCCCGGACCGATCCCGGCCAAAAACAGCGAGATCACCGATTCTTCGGTGACAAAGCCATAAATGATCATCGGGATTGATGGCGGGATCAGAATGCCAAGGGTGCCGCCCGCGGCCAGCAATCCATAAACAAACCGCTTGTTATAGCCACGATTGATCATTTCCGGGATGGCAACCGTGCCGATGGTTGCCGCCGTCGCAACCGAGGACCCGGAAATGGCGGCAAACACACCACAAGACAGGATGGTCGCCACCGCAAGCCCACCCGGCCAATGGCCGACCCAGGCACTGACAGCAGCAAACAGGTCATTGCCGACACCGGCACGCAGCAGAATGTTTGACATCAAAAGGAACAGCGGCACGGCCAGCAGGATAAACCCATCAAGCGTGGACAAAACCGCCTGTGGTGCCATCAGCGGCGAAAAGCCACCAAGGATCAGCATGGCAAGGCCAAGCCCGCCGAGCGCGAAGGCAACCGGCACACGCATCAGAAGCAATGCGAACATCGCGGCAAGGGTCAGGACGATGGTCATTCGTGCGCCCCTTTCGGAATATCCTTGCCGCGTGCAAGACCGATAATCTCGATCACCGCCTGAATGGCAAGCAGTGCAAACCCGATGGCGACAGGCAGTTCAGCAACCCATGCCGGAAGATCAAGCATGGTGCCGCTGGTGCGGCCGCGCTCGAAGCTTTCATAAAAGATTTCCCAGCCCTTGATCGTCACCATCACCGAAAAGGCCAGAATGCAGGCCATGGCAATGATTTCGACAAGGCGCTGGACCTTGGGCGCGAGAAGACGGGTGATTGCATCCACCGAAATATGGCGGCGTGCGGCCAGTGCCCAAGGCATCCCCAAAAGCGATCCCCAGATCAGACACAGTTGGGAAAGCTCGGCTGCCCAGATGGTCGGGCGCACAAAGAAATACCGTGCCAGCACTTCATAGGTCAGCATGCAGCCAGCAAGCACAAACAGGATGGCCGCGACCCACGCAAGAATAAGCGTCAATCGATCAAACATGATTTAAACAGTGCATGTTGGAAAACAGGACGTCATCACCACACGGTATGGACACTGGCCCAAGCATGCGCGGTGATGACAACAAATCAAAATACGCCCCGGTCGGCGTCCATGGGCGATCATGCAGCGCATGGCACATGGCACCCGACCGGTGACGTCAAATCCTTAGAACTTCTGGGCGGCCTCGAAGACCTGTTTGCCAAGATCACCGGTATTGGCAAGGAATGCCTCGTAAACCGGTTTGGCAGCTTCGCGCCATGCAGCCATTTCTTCCGCCGTCGGGGTGTAAATAGTCATGCCGTTGGCTTTGGCTTCGTCAAACGCCTCCGCCTCGATCGTCGACATGCGATCACGCACATCGTTCTCGGCATTGATGGCCGCGGTTGAAATGATGTCACGCTGCGCATCGGTCAGGCCGTTCCAGAAGTCGGTATTCACAACGACGATGAACTCGATATCGGCATCGTTGGTGGTGGTGACGGTGTCCATGACTTCCCAAAGTTGACGGGATTTCACACCCGACATGCCGGTCATGCCGACATCAACCGTGCCACGCTGATAGGCGATATACTGCTCGGAGCCTGAAATCAGGGTCGGTGCACCACCGGCAGCGGAGATGAAATCACCCTGGGTTTTCGAGAACACGCGAACTTTCTGGCCTTTCAGACCATCCGGACCTTTGATCGGGCCACCGTTCGACAGCATGATCGACCCGCCATAAGCCTGCCACCACAGAACCGTCGAACCGGTTTCAGCAATGGCTTCATCAAGCGGCGCACGTACCGGGGAATCCGGGGAAACGGCCTTACGAACCTTTTCTTCGGTATCGAGCAGGAACGGCTGATAGAAGATATCAACCGCCGGGACATCACCAACATAACGTGTCAACGACGCGACACCCATTTCAATCGCACCCGATCCAACGGCAGCAGGAACTTCCTTGTCCTTGTAAAGCTGGGCCGAATCGTAGATCTGGACTTCGATATCGCCGTTTGATTTTTCCTCGACCTCGTTCTTGAACATCAAAAGGTTCTGACCGAGGTGGCTTTTCATCGGCAATTGCAGGGAAATACGCAATGTCAGGTCTGCGGCCTGAACCGTGCCGGAAAATCCGACGGCTGCCATCAGTGCGGCAGCAAGGGCAAATTTTTTCATGATGGACGTCCTCCGAGAACTTTTATTCTGTTTCTTCATTCAGGACGGCAAGGATGCGCCCATTTTTCGGCGGTGTTCAACATGTTTTGACTACGGCGAAACCCTGACCGGGCGGCTCACAGTGCGGCGCACATAAGACCAGAACTCAGCAAGATGAAGACATACAGACGACAAGCACAGCTTCGATAACGGCACTGCGGTATTGAAATAATTTGCGATGGAAATATCCATGCGTCTCGTCTGGCATGCCAGAATGATCGTTCTGAATACAAAACCGGGAATCGCAAGCCGTTTCAAAACACTATCTGATAATGCGCTTATACATCACAGTGGTGCCGCTGAGCTTTTCGGAGTCCGGATCGCGGGCAAAGTCCGGGATGACACCGGTGGTCTCGAACCCGAGCGAGGTATAAAGAATCTCGGCACTGTCGCCGGTTCGGGTATCAAGCGTCAGCAAGGTTCGCCCAAGTTCACGTGCGCGGTTTTCGGCCGCCTGCATCAACAGCCGGGCAATGCCCCGCCTGCGACAATCGGGGCGCACCATCAGTTTGCTGATATCGCCGCGATGGGCCTGATTGGGCATGGTGTCATAATCAAGCTGGACCGTGCCGACCACGCGATCCTGATCAAGGGCAGCAAACAGGACCCGTTTTCCACCCTTAAGTGCGGGGATGGTTTTATCGCGCCAAAAAGCTTCCGCCTCGCCGACCGGGAAGGGTTCGATAAAACCAATGCTGGCCCCGTCATGTACGCAGGCATGCAGCATGTCGGCGAACTGATCCAGGCGCGCTGTGACGCCATCAGCATCAAGGCTGACGATATCGAGATCGGGGGCGGTGTGCGTCGTTGATGGCATAACGGTTCTTTCGCTTAATCGATGATAAACAGGTGATATTTCGCACCCTGATCGCGGGGCGTTTGAAACACATTGCCACCACGCAATTGATAGCGCAGGCAATCGCCCGCCGTCAGGTGATGGGTTTGGCCATCGACTTCCATCGAAAGCGCGCCAGACAGCATCACCAAATGATGTTCAAGCCCATCCCTCGGCGATCCGTCATATTCAATGCGCTGGCTGGGGCCGATTTCGACTTCGATCACCTCGCCCGACAATTGTTTGGATGTCGGGGAGACCAGCCGTCTTTGATAGCCAGTATCAGGATCAGTCCAGACTTCCTGATCGGCACGCACAACAAGTGGCACAAAATCGTCTTCGACCATTTGCATCAGGCGTGACAGGGTAACGCCAAAAGCAACACACAGCTTTCCCAGCACATTGGCAGTCGGGCTGACCTCGCCCTTTTCGATCCGCGACAGGCTGGCGCGACTGACCGCACTTTTTTGTGCAAGCTCATCAAGCGACCACCCCCGTTCGGCGCGCAAAGCGGCCAACCGTTGGGCCAGTCTTGTTTCAATCTCATCCATGGCGACATCCTTTAATCTCATATTTGGGATATTTTTCCATTAATGAGAAATCGTCAAGATGAAAAAACCGGCCCTGCTTTCTTGGCAGGACCGGTTCATCGTCGACATTAGGGCATTACTGCCAATAACCGCTGGGTCACGCGTTGGCCGCCGGGATGCGTGCAATCACCTTGATTTCGAAATCAAAACCGGAAAGCCAGGTAACCCCGACTGCTGTCCAGTTCGGGTAAGGCGCCTGATCAAAGATCGCCTCCTTAACTTCCATGATGTCTTCAAACTGGTTTTCCGGGTCGGTGTGGAAGGTCGTCACGTCAATGATGTCATCAAAGCTGCATCCGGCGGCCGCAAGGATCGCCTTGAGGTTATCGAATGCGAGTTCGACCTGCTTTTTGAATTCAGGTTCCGGGGATCCGTCTTCACGACTGCCCACCTGGCCAGAAACAAAGAGAAGATCGCCGGATTTGATGGCCGGGGAATAGCCATGCGCGTCATAAAGCGCATGGCGGTTTGGCGGAAAGACGGCTTGGTTTGCGAGGGCCATGAAGACCTCCTTGTTCGGGTAAAATTCGGTATCTGTGGTATTTCGAATTCAGTTCAGATACGCTGCGTATGTGAAGAAGATATATTCACATACGCAGCGTATGTCAATTCACATACGTCACGTATGTTAAACTGGAGTGCCCGATGGCTGCCAAAACGCGCGCTGAAAAAATGGAAGAAACCCGCATCAAATTGATCAAAGCGGGACGCAAGGCCTTTGCCGAAAAGGGTTATGCGGAAGCCTCAATGGACGAGCTCACCGCAAGTGCGGGGCTGACGCGCGGGGCGCTGTATCACAATTTCGGTGACAAGCGCGGGCTGCTGGCGGCTGTGGTCGATGAAATAGACTCCGCCATGGCACAACAGGCCAAGGATGCGGGGGATGCCGCAGGTGGCGGCTGGAACGGATTGATGGCCGAGGGCAGGACATATATCGAGCTGGCCCTTGATCCCGAAATACAGCGGATCGTTTTGCGCGATGGCCCGGCCTTTCTGGGCGATCCATCACAGTGGCCCAGCCAAAACCGCTGCTTGCAGGCGACAATCGCAACCCTAAGCGAACTGGCCGATCAGGGTGCGATCAAACCGGTCGATATCGAAGCCCTGGCAAGGTTGCTAAACGGGGTCGCGTTGAATGCCGCCCTTTGGGTCGCGGCAAGCGATGATCCGAAAGATACCCTTGGCAAGGCAATTGCCGCCTTTGAATGCCTTGCGGCTGGCGTATTGGTAGCGCCCAGTGCCAAATGATGGTGGCGTGAATTTGACCACCGCGCGCAATCGAACGCGCGATC
Source organism: Thalassospira profundimaris WP0211 (assembly GCF_000300275.1). Lineage (GTDB taxonomy): Bacteria > Pseudomonadota > Alphaproteobacteria > Rhodospirillales > Thalassospiraceae > Thalassospira > Thalassospira profundimaris. The sequence goes on from NZ_AMRN01000013.1 coordinate 8,612, forward strand.
ACATTCCGGCCCCTGCCCCGTCAAAGAAGGTCGGGATTATTTGCCATTTTCAAGGTCAAAGCCCGCACGGGTCCAGCTTTGAATGCCGCCTTTAAGGTTACTGACGGAGCAATCGACATGGGGCAGAACAGCGTTGGCCGCCCCAAAGGAACGCTGACCAACAGCACAGACAAAGACCAGGTCGGTATCGCTTTCATCGGTCAGGTCGACCAACGCCGGGATATCGAAGTTCGAGGTCGGAATATTGATCGCGGTTTCAATATGGCCGGTTGCAAATTCTTCGGCTTCGCGGACATCAATAATGGTGACGGCTTCTTCGCCGATCAGTCGATCAAGTTCATGCGGTTCGATAAACTGTACGGTTTCGTCGCTCATTGTGAAGTCCTTTGGTGGCTTTTGCGGCCCGATCCTGCCCACTTGTGATAGCTGTCGGCTTGCGGATTTTGCAAATGCAAAATATTTTTGTGCAAGGCTGTGGGAATGAAAGCAGCATCAAAGCTGGACGAGCGGTCACTTACATGTGAACATGAACACACGATTTTACGATGTTCGACAGAAGTATCGTCTTGCGAAATCAGTTCGTTATTCCCACGTCTGAATAACAGGGCAAATTGCCTCGGCAGGCTCAAAGGTCACTTTGAAATTCATTCGACAGAAGCCTGCCCCGACACATTGATGGTCGGTTTGTTGGTCGCCGCAACGGGACCCAAAAAGAGTCTGATCAACACTGCACTACGGCGCTGACGCCGCAACTGCACAATCGAATTTTCACACGTTTGGCATGATCCGCCAGAGATTAACCGCGAACGCCATTTGTTAATTCATGACCGTCTGGCGGAGTCCCTTCACAGGAGACCTGCCGACGCCACCAGATCAGGATCGGGTTCGCCCCGTCCCGTGCAAAAGCAAAACGCAAAAATTGCGCAAAAACAGGATTGAGACAGGAAACGTAAGTTTGACAGTGCGATAACGTTTGAAAGGAGACCGCGCCATGGCTGAGAAGGATATCTTCGAGCTGTATGCGGAAGGCTATGACGGAAAGCAGGAAACTGAACTGACCATCCGCGATTACCTTAATTTGTGTCGCGAAGACCCAAGTGCCTATGCCTCTGCCGCTGAACGCATGATCAAAGCGATTGGCGAGCCGGAACTGATCGACACCTCGACAGACTCCCGACTTGGCCGCATTTTCCTGAACCGAACCATCAAACGTTATCCCGCCTTTGAAGATTTCTTTGGCATGGAAGAAACCATCGAGCGCATTGTCGGTTTCTTCAAATATGCCGCCCAGGGTTTGGAAGAACGCAAACAGGTTCTTTATCTGCTCGGCCCGGTTGGCGGGGGGAAAAGTTCCCTTGCCGAACGGCTGAAAGAGCTGATGGAACGTGAACCGATTTATGTTCTTAAGGCCGGCGATGAAATCAGCCCGGTGTTCGAAAGCCCGCTTGGCCTGTTTAACCCGGCCAAGATGGGCGATGCGATCGAAGACAAATACGGCATTCCCAAACGTCGCCTGACGGGGCTTATGTCGCCATGGGCGGTCAAGCGTCTTGATGAGTTTGGCGGGGATCTTACCAAATTCTCGGTCGTTAAACTGATCCCGTCACGCCTGCGCCAGATCGCGATTGCCAAGACCGAACCGGGTGATGAGAACAACCAGGATATCTCGTCACTTGTTGGTAAGGTCGATATCCGCAAGCTTGAATATTTCAGCCAGAATGACCCGGATGCCTACAGCTATTCCGGTGGTTTGAACCGCGCCAACCAAGGCATTCTTGAATTCGTCGAGATGTTCAAGGCGCCGATCAAGATGCTGCATCCGTTGCTGACCGCCACACAGGAAAGCAACTATATCGGTACGGAAAACCTTGGTGCCATTCCGTTCCAGGGGTTGATCCTTGCCCACTCGAACGAGGCTGAGTGGCAGACATTCAAGGCCAACAAGAATAACGAGGCCTTCATTGACCGAATTTCTGTGATCAAGGTGCCCTATTGCCTGCGCGTCACCGAAGAAACCATGATTTACGACAAGCTGTTGCAAGGATCAGAGCTTGAACATGGATCCTGCGCGCCGGGCACCCTTAAAATGCTGGCACAGTTTTCCGTACTTTCGCGGCTGCAGGAACATGAGAACTCCAACCTCTATTCCAAGATGCGCGTCTATGACGGCGAAACCTTGAAGGATGTCGATCCCAAGGCAAAATCCATGCAGGAATACCGCGATACTGCCGGTGTTGATGAAGGCATGGACGGCATTTCAACCCGCTTTGCCTTCAAGGTGCTGTCAGAAACCTTTAACCACGACACGCATGAAGTCGCGGCGGATCCGGTGCATCTGATGTATGTGTTGGAACAAGCCATCCGGCGCGAACAATATCCGGAAGAACGCGAAAAGGCCTATATGGACTTCATCAAGTCCGAACTGGCCCCGCGCTACGCCGAGTTTATCGGGGCGGAAATCCAGAAGGCGTATCTGGAAAGCTATTCCGATTACGGTCAGAACCTGTTTGATCGTTATGTCGCCTATGCCGATGCCTGGATCGAGGATCAGGACTTCAAGGATCCCGATACCGGTCAGCTTCTGGATCGCAAGATCATTGATCAGGAACTGTCGAAAATCGAGAAACCGGCGGGTATCGCCAATCCCAAGGATTTCCGTAACGAGGTCGTCAAATTTGCCCTGCGCGCACGTGCCAATAACAAGGGCAAGAACCCGTCCTGGACGTCCTATGAGAAACTGCGCGATGTGATCGAGAAACGCATGTTCAGTCAGGTCGAGGACCTGCTGCCGGTGATTTCGTTCGGCTCGAAGAAAGACAGCGAGACCGAGAAGAAACACAACGAGTTCGTCAAACGCATGATCGATCGCAAATATACCGAACGCCAGACGCGTCGTCTGGTCGAATGGTACATGCGCGTCAATAAGGCCGGTTAAGCTCCCCCCCCCCTGTCTTTCCCGGCCCAACCGGGCGGCTTTGTCCCTTGTCCGCCCGGTTACCTCTTCGCCGCAGGATGTGGCCACGGCCCGTTTTATCCGGGTCACGTCCTGCGGAACTTCAAGGCGCAAGCGACCTGCACAACGCGCTTTTGAACCGTGCAAGGATGTGACTGCCCATGCTTTATATCGTTGACCGCCGCAAGAACCCGACCGGCAAAAGCCTTGGCAACCGGCAACGTTTCATGCGTCGCGCAAAGGCCCAGATCAAAAAGGCGGTTGAAAGCACCATCCGGTCGCGTGGCATTACCGACATCTCCAGCGGCGACCAGATCACCATTCCCGGCAAAACATTGAAGGAGCCGGGCTTTCACCACATGGGACGTGGCGGCAACCGCAATTATGTGCTGCCCGGCAACAAGAAATTCGTTCAGGGTGACCGTATTGCCCGTCCGCAAGGCGGCGATAGTGGGTCTGGCGGATCGCAAGCCAGCCCCGATGGTGAGGGCGAGGATGAATTTCAGTTCACCCTGACCCGCGACGAGTTCCTTGATATCTTCTTTGAAGATCTTGAACTGCCGGACCTTCTGAAAAAAAGCCTGAAGCAAACCACCGCATTTCGAAATGCGCGCGCAGGCTTTTCGGTTGAGGGTACCCCATCAAACCTTAGCCTTGTGCGCACCATGCGCAATTCGCTGGCCCGGCGCATCGGGCTGCGTCGCCCGAAAACGGCCGAGGTGCGCGAACTTGAAGAAAAGATATCAGCCCTTCAGGCCAAGGCGGAAAAACGCCCGAATGGCAAGCTGACCAAAACTGACGAGGATACGCTTCATACCCTGCTGGCTGATCTTGAAGAAGCCAAACGGCGGATGAAGGCGATCCCGTTCATTGATCCGATTGATACGCGGTTTAACCAGTTTCAACAGATCCCCGATCCCAATACACAGGCAGTGATGTTCTGTTTGATGGATGTGTCGGGATCGATGTCCGAACAGATGAAGGAGCTGGCCAAGCGGTTCTTCATGTTGCTTCACCTGTTCCTGCATCGCAAATACGAACATGTCGAGGTGGTGTTTATCCGCCATACATCGCGCGCAGCCGAGGTGGACGAGGAAACCTTTTTCTATTCGCGCGAAACCGGCGGCACGATTGTTTCCACCGCACTCGAGGAAATGAAAAAGGTGCTGGTGGATCGTTATCCCACCGATCAGTGGAACATCTATGCCGCGCAGGCGTCTGATGGCGATAACTATTCCAATGACGGGGCAAAATGCACCGCCCTTCTGGCCCAGGATCTTTTGCCCAAGTGCCAGTATTACGCCTATATCGAAATCACTGACGAGCGTGAGGCCGAGATTTTCGCCGCCGCCGAAGGCGAAACCGCCCTTTGGAAATCCTATGCCCCGCTTGCCAGAGACAATCCGCGCTTTGCGCTTAAACGGGTAACCAAGGCAGCCGACATCTTCCCGGTATTTAGAGAACTGTTTGCCAAAAACCGTGCGGAGGCAGGCCGATGAGCTCCAAGACCAAATCCGCCGACAAACTTCTTTTCACCAGTGCCGACTGGGACTTTGAGACATTGAAAGCCACTTATGACGCGATTGAGGATATCGCGCTGAATGAGCTTAAGCTTGATGTCTATCCCAACCAGGTCGAGGTGATCACGTCCGAGCAGATGTTGGATGCCTATTCATCGATTGGCATGCCGTTGATGTATCACCACTGGTCGTTTGGCAAACGCTTCGTGCGCGATGATGTCATGTATCGCAAGGGCTATCAGGGACTGGCCTATGAGATCGTGATCAATTCCAACCCTTGCATTTCCTATGTGATGGAAGAAAACACCATCGTTATGCAGGCGCTGGTGATCGCGCATGCGGCGTTTGGCCATAACCATTTCTTCAAGAACAATTATCTGTTCAAGCAATGGACGGATGCCGACGGCATTCTGGATTACCTGCAATTTGCCAAAAGCTATATCGCCAAGTGCGAAGACCGATACGGCTTTGACGCGGTTGAACGCATTCTCGATGCGGCGCACGCCCTGATGGATCAGGGGGTGAACCGTTATTCCCGGCCTGAAAAACCCAATCTTGCGGCCGAGCTAAAGCGTGAACGTGAACGCGCCAAGTATGAAGACGAGACATATAACGATCTGTGGCGCACCCTGCCCCAACCTGATCAGGGCGATCAGGACATGGACGAGCTTAAACGCAAGATGCGGGTCGAGGAACGCCGCGCGCAGTTCGGCTTGCCGGAAGAAAACCTGCTTTATTTCCTCGAAAAGAATGCCCCGACCTTGCAAGCCTGGGAGCGTGAGATTTTGCGCATAGTGCGCAATATCGGGCAGTATTTCTATCCGCAGAAACAGACCAAGATGATGAATGAAGGCTGCGCGTGTTATGTGCATTACGCCATCATGAACAGTCTTTATGACAAGGGTCTGATTTCCGAAGGGGCGATGATGGAGTTCATCGACTACCATTCGCGCGTCGTGTTTCAGGCCGAATATGATGATCAACGCTATTCCGGCTTTAACCCCTATGCGCTTGGCTTTGCGATGATGCAGGACATCCACCGCATCTGTGTTGATCCGACCGAGGAAGACCATAAATGGTTCCCCGATATTGCCGGCAACAATGAGCCGGTCGAGACCCTTAAGGAAGCGTGGGCGCATTACCGGGATGAAAGCTTTATCCTGCAATTCCTGTCCCCCAAGGTGATGCGCGACATGCGGATGTTCATGATCGATGATCTCAGTTCATCACCGCATCTCGAAGTCGCGGCCATCCATGATGATAATGGGTATCGCAAGGTGCGCCGGTCCTTGGCGCGCATGCATGACATTTCTGTTCGTGAGCCCGACATGCAGGTGGTCGATGTCGATATCCGTGGCAACCGCCAGCTTTACATTCAGCATACCGAACATGAAGGCATCCGCCTTGAAAAGTCGGAAGCGGAAATGACGCTTGGCTATATAGGGCAGTTGTGGGGCTATGGCGTTACCTTGCAGGCCGTCGATTATGAAAGCGGCGAAATCCTGCATGAGATGAATTACACACCGGATGATCTGGTCGGTAACTAACCACGACCTTCGGGCAAAAAACAGACCTTTGAAATCCGCGCCCAAATGGGTGCGGATTTTTTGTTTCGGGTTTGGAAAAAGCCGAACCGATCAGGCGATGGATAATGATTTCATTACGTTGCCTGTTATTCCCACTGCCCGGACTTCCGTCTTCATTGAACCGTCATGCATTATCGAGCAACTCCGAATTGATAGATCGGTCAATTGCGGTACAATAGCGTCACGGGAGTTTGAAAGAATAATCGTTCCAAATCAGGCGTCTGTCACGGTTGGCACATCGCTTTGGCGGCCAAGCTTTTATCTTTCCGATGTAATCAGCCCCACCCTAATGGGGTACAAGAATAATACTGAGCATCTGCCGCGCCGGGGGACCGCATTCCGGCACGTTGAGGGAGACCACATTATGATCACGCGTCGCGGACTCTTGAAAGGGTCGGCTGCAGCGACCGTTGCTGCAGGCATTGCGCCAATGCCCTGGCTTGTTTCGCCATCGAATGCGATGGAAACAATCGCAAGCCAATCCCCCATCGGCATCACAGACGATTTGCCCAACCCGATGGAAATCCATTCGGTTGATGGGCGCCTGAAGGCCGATTTCTTTATGGATGCCAGCGACTATTCGCTGCCAAGCGGGCCTGCCAAGCTTCGCATTTTCAACGCATCCATTCCCGGCCCGACCATTCGCATGAAACCCGGCGATACACTGGAACTGGCGTTTGAAAACCGCATGCCGCCCAACAAGGATGCGGGCGAGGACGTGGTCACCAATGTGCCCAACCGGTTTAACACCACCAACGTCCATTATCACGGCTTCCATGTCAGCCCGCGCGGCAACAGCGATAACGTCTATTTGCAGATCGAACCGGGGCAGAGCTTTAACTATGTCGTGAAGTTGCCGGTTGATCACCCAGCGGGCAATTACTGGTATCACCCGCATCGCCACGGATCGGTTTCGGCACAGGTTGCATCGGGTGCGGCGGGCATGGCGATCATTGGCGGCACGCTTGACGAAGTCCCAGAAATCGCTGCTGCCCTTGAACGCGTTCTTGTGCTTCAGGCACCGATCCCGGGCATTGACGGGTTGCTGGAAAGTGAAAAGCCGATCTGGCCGCTGGATGCCGAACGCGACTTCCTTGTGAATGGTCAATACCGCCCGAAAATCTATATCCGCAAAGGCGAAGTTCAGCATTGGCGATTGCTGAACGCGGGCGACGCGCAATTCATCCCGCTGCGCGCAGATGGCATGGAAATGCATCTGATTGGTCTGGATGGCAACCCGTTGCCCAAGGCAGAGGAAACCGAAGAATTCCTGCTGGCACCGGGCAACCGCGCGAACCTTTTGATCAAGGGTGTTAAAACCGGCACCTATGCGCTGCGCCGTCCGGCCTTCATGCAGGGCAAGGCAAGCCTGCCCGAAGAACATCTTGCCGATATCATCGTGATTGCGGCCGATGATCCGCGCGTTGGCAAGGATGTCAAATTCGGCAAATCAATTCCGACGGGTGACCTGCCGAAGAACGAGATTCTGACCGACATCTCCGATGACGAAGTCACCAACAGGCGCAAGTTCGTTCTGGGTGTGAAGGATGTGTCGGGCTTCTTTGACGACACCGAATTTACCATCAACGGTCAGGGATTTGATCCAAGGCGTGATGACGTGGTCGCCAAACTCGGCGCGGTCGAGGAATGGACGCTGATCAACACCACACCCTTCCCCCATCCATTGCATATCCACGTGAACCCGTTTCAGGTCGTCTCGATCAACGGTGAACCGGATGAACGCAAACCCTGGATGGACACCATTGCCGTTCCGGCGGCGGGAACCGTGACATTCCGGACCCGCTTTGTCGATTTTACCGGCCGCTACGTTATGCATTGCCACATCCTGCCGCACGAAGACACCGGCATGATGATCAACGTCAATATCGAGGTATGATGATGCGATCCTTTGCACACACCGCCAGCTTCACCGCGGCCATCATGATCGCATGGGCCGCCTTTTCCGTGATAGATGCCAAGGCCGATGATGCCAAACCGGATGCGATGCCAACCGCAGCTTCGCAATGCCTGTCGTGCCACGGCACCAACGGCAATCCGGCTCTTAAGGATGTTCCGATCTTGTTGGGTCAACAGCCGCTTTATCTTGAAAACGCCATTCGCGCCTATCAGGAAGGTCGCCGCACCGGTGGTCAGGCGCTTGTCATGCATGAAATCGTCAAAGACCTGAGCGATGCGGACATCAAAGCCATCGCCACCTGGTTCGGAGGGACACAATAATGAAACGTCTTATGCTTCCTGCACTTGCCGGTCTGATGATGGCCGCCCCGATGATGCACGCATCGGCAGATGAGTTGATTTATCTGACCGATGACAAGGGCACCGAGATTTTCATGGATGCCGAATTTACCGGCCCCTATTTCGAACTGGCGAGCTATCTTGAAAGCGAACACATCCTGACGTTCTGTGGCCCGGCCAGTATTGCCGCGACCATGAACAGCCTGGGTGTCGAACGCCCGCAGCCCTATCGCCTGTATCCGTGGGGCCTGTTTACCCAGGAAACGGTGTTCACCCCGGAAAACCAGAAGGTCAAATCCTATGCCATGGTGGAGCATGACGGCCTGATCCTTAGCCAGATTGCCACCTTCTTTGAAAATCTGGGCGTGAAGGCCAAATACCACCACGCCAATAACTTTGATGAAGCATGGCTGCGCGACACCATCAAGGCTGCACTTGCCGACCCGAACATGCGACTGGTGGCGAACTATTCGCGCAAGCCGATTGGTCAGGTCGGTGACGGGCACGTTTCGCCGATCGCCGCCTATGACGAGGATACCGACCGCGTACTCGTTCTTGATGTTGCCAAATACAAATACCCGCCGGTCTGGATGACCATCGAAGACCTGCGCACCGCCATGGCAACGATTGATAGCGGATCGAACAAGGCACGCGGCCTTGTCGTGGTAAGCAAATGAAGATTTCACGACGCGCCCTTTTAGGGTCAATCTCGTTATTGCCACTGGCCCCCGCAGCCACCCGCGCGCAGGCACTGGGCAGCAATGCGGTGTTCTATGACATTGTGCGTCAGATTGGCGGCATTCCCGATATTTCGGATCATCTTCTGGATGCCGCCAATGACGAGTTCCTTACGACCTACGGTGCGGCGGCCCAGCGTGAATTTGTTTATGCGCTGCGTACCGGTGCGATTGCCGAACGCATCAAACAAGCCAGCCCGGAAATTCAGGAACAGGCCGCCTTCGTTGCCCGTCTGCTTTATACCGGCGAAGTGATGCGCGATGGCGCCTATAAGGCGATCTATTACCCTTGGTGCCTTGGTTGGAAATCCCTGACCTTTGCCACAGCACCGGGAACCTGTGGCGGCCCAGCCTTTGGTCATTGGGCCCACCATCCGGTCACGGGGGATATGTGATGGAAGCAACCGTCGTCATCATCGGATCGGGCATGGCCGGATCGCATCTGGCCTATAGCCTTGTGCAAAAGGGCATTGATGTCATCATGCTCGAAGCAGGGCCGAAACGTTCCCGTGCTGTGAACCTGAAAACCTTCTATGAAAACCCGGTCAAGGGACCTCAGTCGCCTTATCCGTCAGAACCCTATGCGCCGCACCCCGAAGACGGGAAGTATAACGACTTCTACGTTCAGGGTGGCCCCGATCAGTTTATCGGTGCGTATCTGCGTTTGTTTGGCGGCACGACCTGGCACTGGACCGGCTTTGCCGATCGGTTGCGCCCGCATGACTTCACCATGAAGTCGACCTATGGCGTGTCACGCGATTGGCCGATCAATTATGACCTTCTGGTGCCCTATTACATCGAAGCTGAAAAACGCTGGGGTGTTGCGGGGGATCCGAACTATCCGTGGGGCGCCCCACGCGATGGTGCCCCCTATCAGATGCCACCGATCCCGATGAGCTATATGGATCAGAAGGTTACCGAGGCACTGGATAAACTGGGCCTGCATTCAGCCCCGTTTTCCCATGCCCGCAATTCCGAGATTTACGACAAGCGCCCGGTTTGTTGCGGCAACAATACCTGTGTGCCGATCTGCCCGATTGGCGCGAAATATGACGCATCGGTTCACGCCCAAAAGGCTGAGGACCTTGGTGTCCGGGTTGAGACCGAAGCATTGGTCACCTTTGTCGAGGTCGGTGATGATCAAAAGATCAGCCGTGTAAAGGTCCGCAAACCCGACGGGTCGGAATTCTGGGTAACCGGGAGATACTTTGCCGTTTGCTGTCACGCGATTGAAAACCCGCGCCTTCTTTTGAACTCGGCACAGGACAATGCCCCCAAGGGTGTCGCCAACAGTTCCGATGCAGTCGGACGTAATCTTTTGACGCAAGCCAACCAAGACAGCTGGGGCATGCTTAATGAGCAAATCTTCCCCTATCGCGGCCCACAGCAGACCGGTGGTCTGGTAGAATTGCGTGATGGTCAATTCCGATCCGATTATGCCGCCGTGGGGACCAGCTTCATGAATGATGGATGGTCGGGCAATTCCGATGCCACCAATCTGGCGAAGGATCTGATTAAAAAGGGCATGGTTGGTCAGGAACTGGCCAATGCAATCAATGATCAGATTTCCCGACATCTGCGGTTAAACAGCTCGGCCGAGGTTTTGGCAAACTGGAACAACCGGGTGGAGCTTGCCGATGAAAAGGACAGCTCGGGCATTCCGCGCCCGAAGGTGACCTTTACCCTTGATGACTACACCAAAAAGGGATTGGCAAATGCGCTCGAGGTCAATCGCAAGATCTTTGCCACCCTTGGTGTGGCCGACATACAGACCGATAAACCGTATCTGTCGAATGCGATTATTGGTGGAACCACGATCATGGGCTCGGACCCGAAAACATCGGTCGTGAATGCGGATCTTGTCGCGCATGATCACAGCAATCTTTATATTCTGGGATCAAGTTCGCATGTAACAACACCGGTCAATGCCCCGTCCTTGACCATTGCCGCACTGGCGATCCGTGCGGCTGATCATATGGCCGTTGCATTGACCAAATGAATACACCACTCAAACAACTGATCCTGATCGAAACAGGGCTTCTTGCCCTGTTCGTTCTTCTGGGCAACGGAATGCGATCTGTCGCAACCATGACCGTTTCCGTCTCCCAGGGCGAGTTTGCAAGCTTCCTGAACATTTCGGTCGAACGCACCGACATTCTGATTGAAGTCCTGATTGGCGGTGCCGTCATGGCACTCGCCATCGCGCCCTTTGTGATAAACAGTCACACGGCGCGCAGGGTCTGCCTTGCCACCGCCATCGTTGCCAGTGCCAGCTATGCCGCCGTTGGCCTTACCATGCACTGGGACCCGGCCCTTTCCGTGCGCGAAATCATTGTTCTGGCCAGCTTCTGTATGGGTGGCTTTGCGATTTCGTTCTTTGCACCCCTGGCACAGCTTGCGATCAGCCAGGCCAAGACGGATCGCGAGAAATCGATGCTGACGACGGTGTGGACCGCCGCCCAGCCGATGGCGTTTCTGATTGCGCCACAGCTGGTTAAATATGTCGCCTTTGATGTCGGCACCGGAAATTACTTCCTGATCCTGGCCGTGATGCCTTTGCTGTTCTTGTTGATCATGCCGATGGTGATGGGCACCGCCGATGGAGCTGCCACGCCAACGACCACCGGCAATACCGGCACAAAACAGGCGCCGAACTGGAAACTGATCGGTCTGTTTCTTTCGGTTGTCATCATTTTCGAAGCATGGACAACCGCCAACAGCTTCCTTGGTGTTGAAAGCCTGACAGGGTTTGGCCTGATGTCGGCTTTCCTTGTTTTGTCGGCCGTTTTGTATTTCAGTGTGAAATCGGCAGTGCCGCACGACACCAAATTGCCGTCTGATGCGATTTTCCTGTTGGTGGTGTTATTCATCCTCGAAATCCCGACCACTGGTGTTTACGACACCGCATATCTTGTGCGGCATTTGTGTTCGTCAGAATTGATTGATGATCGCGCGACCCTTGGCGCGGCCAGCCAGGTGATCATGGTGTTTGCCGCCGGGGCCCTGATTGCACGTAACCCGGTCTGGCGCGAACGACTTTGGCTGCTTGCCATTCCGTGTCTGATCGTTGCGTCGGTTGCGACGATCTTCTACCCCTACCCCGCAACGGATGCCGCCCTGTTCTATTGGACCAAGATGCTTTCAAGCATCGGGATCGGGATTGCCACCACAATTGTGGTTAGTGCTGTAATCGCATCGGCCAATGGTAACAAGCTGATCACGCTGGCCCCGGCATTTGTCATCATGTTTGGTACAGAAGTCGGGATCGAGATTCTTGAAATCACGTTCCAGATTTCAAAACTGGCAGGGCTTGGCGTCACAGCCGCCTATCAGATGGTTTTTGTCGTACAGGTAAGTGCTGTGTTGCTGGCCACCACGCTTATGGCGTGGCGCTGGCTTGCACCGAAAACACAAAAAACTTCTGCCGCCTGACTCAGGAGGACAACAGTCATCGTAATTGGCGCGCCTTTGGCGTGCCTGCGGGGAACTAAGCCATTACAAGACTTCCTAATTGAGGCAAAGCTTAGCTTTGTTCGCGCTCTGGCGACCATGACCCTTTCAAAGGCATCGGCAAGACACAATATCAGTTTATGGTTGTCATGCTTATTTCTTCGCGGGCTCAAGGAGCAACAGATTGCAAAACCGCTTTTGGGTATTGCTGATATCTGCCGTCATGTTTTCATTTACCGCCCCACCCGCACGGGGCGAAGAAATCGTGCGCATGGCCTTCCCGACCGGTGCGGTTGAGTTTTTCAAATACGAGTTCGGTGTTATCGAGCTCGCACTTGAGCATGCCGATGGCGACTTCCGACTTGTGATCGAAGAATTTCCTACCATGACTCAGGCCCGCATCAGTTCCATGATGCTTGAAGGACAGGTCGATGTCATGTTCACCGGGTACAGCGTTGAGAGGGAAACCAAGTTTTTACAAGTCGACTTCCCGATGACGCGCGGTTTGTTGGGATATCGCATTTTCTTGACGCAGGCCGACAATCTGCCGACTCTGGAGAAGGTTGAGTCTCTTGAGCAATTGAAAAAGTTCTGCATCGGCACCGGATCAGATTGGCCCGATGCCAGCATTATGGAAAAAAACGGTTTCTGTGTAGATCGCGCACCACGTGACCAACTGTGGGCGATGCTGGCCAATAAGAGATTTGATCTTTTAAGCCGCGCCGTGCACGAAGGTTTCCGAGAAATCGACACGATCCGCCAACAGCACCCTGACGTCGTTCTCAGCACATCGACGGTTCTGGCTTATCCGTTTGATCTGTTTATTTATGTCAATCGCAACAATGAGCGATTGCATCGTATTTTGACCCAAGGGCTTTTACGCGCCTATCACACAGGCGATTTCATGCGCCATTTTTTGTCCAACCCGGATCTTCGCCATGCACTTGAAACGCTCCAAGCGCCGAACACACATATTCTGCGGATTGAGAATCCAGATATGAGTAAGAAGTCACGCGACATTGACCCGGCACTCTGGGAAAACATTGTGCAGCGGAAGTATGATGATGACGTTGGCTATGAACCCCGGGACCAGATGTAAATCCGATATTTATCAACACGATATCCGATTTACTGCATATGCAGATTTTTCGTTCTCAAAACGGAATAATCTTATTTGGATCAGGCAATGATCCTTAATCGGTTTAATTTTCCAGCCAGTATCGGTGAATGTCGGCGCTGTTATGCTCTGTCATTTCCGGGTTACCAAGATCAATGATCCGCAAATCTGGATGGTCGTGCAGGAACCGGGTTGCGTAGGCAATTCCGGGGTGTGCCTGAAAATATTTGTCGATCGCGCCGTTTTCTGTCGCCGCCTGAAACCCTTGTTCGATCAGATCATGAAGGGGTTTGCTGTCGCGGCGAACATAAAAATAGAAATCATACGGATAGCGCACCAACAGGTTCTGATAGACCATCAGGCCATGTTGACGGAGCAGGTTCATGACGCTCTTTGTTCTGAGTTCATGAAGTGCCAGGTGCATGACATCGAACCGCCCGTTTTCGAGCATGGTATAAAGATTGTGCCCCGGCCCACCAACCACACAAAGACCAGCATGTTCGAGAATGAGGGTATCAACCCAGGAGTTCCCGGACCCGATGCAGACACTTTTCAAATCATCCTGGTTTGCCACGTCATCAACTGCTTCAAATGTGTCCTCACGGGTGATGAATAGCCGATATCCTTGCAACCCCTTGGTCAGGGGATAATCGATTTGCAGCAAATCAGCCTCAGCTTCACGACTATACCCGGCAAGGAGAACATTGACCTGACCATCATCAAGCATGTTGAACATGCGCTTTTGCGACAGACCTTCCAGGGAAATAATTTCAAGGCTGTGATCACCGGGCGCGTATTGCAATGCCAGTTCAAGCAAACCGGACTCAAACGCAAAATGCGTTTCGCGACCAGCCGGCAAGGGCAGTGTAAGTGTTTCGGCAGCAACCGGCCGCACCAGCATCAGGGGGAGGACAGCCACCCCGTACAAACATCTGAACAATGAAACCATTCCGCCTGCAACTATTCCCCGAAGTATCAGAAGCTTACCCTTGTTGTTTCAGGTGGGGATTGCTGCGTCTGGAAACACCCCTTCTGGTATGAAAACACCTGAATCAGAATTGAGTTTCATAGAAACCGCTGATCAGCAGCGTTCATTTTTCCGGCCCTGGTCGTTTCTTCTTGACGATTTGTTATGTTATATCATAACAACACATATCGAATATCAAACCCATTGCTAACCGGATCACCCACATGCCTTCCTTGCGCCGAGCCCTCCGTCACATTGTATTTGCCGCCCCGATCCTTGTTGCCGCCCCGCTGACCGCGGCCGCCCATGGCGACGATGCCCCGAAAGTCGTGACCTCCATCAAGCCAATCCACGGCATCACGAGTGCTATCATGAAAGATATCGGGGAGCCGGTTTTGCTGATTGATGGCGCGTCTTCACCGCATACCTATTCTTTGCGGCCGAGTGAGGCGCGTGCGCTAAACGATGCCGATCTGGTGATCTATGTTTCGCATGCGCTGGAAGGCTTCCTTGAAAAACCGCTTGAAAGCCTTTCTGGCCATAGCCATCAGCTTGAGCTGGTTTCCCTGTCGCAACTGTCACTGCGCAATATGCGCGAAGGCGGCACGTGGGAAGGTCACATGCATGATCATGAAGGCGACATGCATGATGATCATGAGGAGCATGAGGAGCATGAGGAGCATGACGACCATGCCCACGATGATGACCATGATCACGACCACGAAGCCGAACATGATCAGGCGGCACATGATGATCATGATCACGACCATGTGGCCGAACATGAAAAACATGACGATGACGACCACCATGATGGCGTCGAACATCACGAACATGACGGTATCGACACGCATATCTGGATGGATCCGGCCAATGGCGCGACCATCGCGATTGCCATCGCCGATGAACTGGCCGAGATTGATCCGGAACATGCCGACGACTATCGCGCAAACCTGCAGACACTACTTGCAAGCCTGACCAACCTTGGTAATGATCTTCGGGCAAAAGTTGCACCGGTCCAGGACAAGCCCTATGTGGTATTCCATGATGCCTATCAGTATCTCGAAGCCGGCCTTGGCCTGAACGCGGTCGGATCGATTACAGTTTCGCCAGATCAAAAGCCCGGAGCCAAACGCCTTCATGAAATCGAAGACAAAATCCATGATACCGGCGCTGTCTGCATATTTGCCGAACCGCAATTCCGCCCGGCAATCGTTCAGGCCGTCGTGTCTGACACTGGCATCCGGACCGGTACGCTTGACCCGCTTGGCTTTGACATTGCTGCGGGGCCAAATGCCTATCAGGAAATTCTCGCACAAAATGTCGACGCACTTGTCGATTGCCTTGGCGACGCTTCGTAAGCGCACCGCAATGATTTTGGTTGCCGGCATGACGATGCTGGCAACCGCCCCTTCGGCATTTGCGCATCCACATGTCTGGATCGACGCGAATGCCGAATTCGTTTTTGAAAACGACAAGATTACCGCCATTCGCGTGCGCTGGCTGTTTGACGATCTGTTTAGCATGACCATGATCGACGAGTTCGACAAAAACCATGACACCCGGTTCTTTGACGAAGAAAATACAGCCGTGCACGACAATGCCTTTGCAGCCCTT
Organism: Thalassospira profundimaris WP0211; assembly: GCF_000300275.1. Lineage (GTDB taxonomy): Bacteria > Pseudomonadota > Alphaproteobacteria > Rhodospirillales > Thalassospiraceae > Thalassospira > Thalassospira profundimaris. The sequence goes on from NZ_AMRN01000013.1 coordinate 24,812, forward strand.
TCCGAGTTTTCCTGGCTGACACATCTGCGCAAGAACGAAGAACTGGTATCCTTTGCCGGTGCGACTGATTTTGTTGCCGATATCACCGATGACCGCCGGGTAAGTTACGACTTCAAGCTGATGCTCGAAACACCGCTTGATCCGATCAAGGATGTCATCAGCCTGTCGGTCTATGATGCCGAATACTATATCGATGTCGCCTACACACAGGTCGATCCCGTCCTGTTTGCGGGGGCCAAAAACCTGTCCTGCCATTTCGAGATTAGCGAAGATGAAAAGAACCGCATCTATTTTGACCTGGTCGCGCCAATCCGTGCCGATGTTGTTTGCGCGGCCAAGGTGGCAGATAGCAGCAGTTCTGGCGGCCTTGCTCCTGGCGATTTCGTTCTCGTCGAGTAATCCGGCAGCCGCACAATCATCAAACCTTCTGGGTCGCGGGGCAACCGATAGCACCCAAAGCAGTCCTGCACACAATCCGGATGCCGATAACGTCGAAGACAGCCTGATTACCCTGCCCGACTGGCTTTCAGACCTTATTGGCCAGACGGTGATCATTCAGACCAAATTCAACCGTGAAATCACCGCAACCCTCCGCGAAGCCAAGAACGGTGACAGCTTCTGGCCGGGCCTTGTCATTATTGCCCTGTCTTTCGGGTATGGCGTCTTTCACGCGGCGGGCCCCGGTCATGGCAAGATGATCACCACCACCTATTTCCTGTCGCGCGATGCCGGATGGAAACAGGGTGTGGCAATGGGCGGCCTGATTGCCACCGTTCAGGCGGTTTCGGCCATCGTCATGGTCGGTGGACTGACCCTGATCCTTAATCTGGGCCCGGCAGCGGTTACCAAGAACGGCCTGATCATGGAGGCGGTTTCATACGCCCTGATTGCCGCCTTGGGCGCAGTGATGGCGCTTCGCATCCTGCAAGGCCGTGATGATTGTTGCGATCACCACGGACCGGGCGTGCATCATCACCATGATGCACATACACATGCGCATGATCATAATCATGACCACAGCCACCATCACACCCATCACAATGCCCCGGCAGTTCAATCCAACTGGCAGATGATCTCAACCGGTGTTGTCGCAGGTTTGCGCCCCTGCACCGGGTCGATCCTTGTTCTGCTGTTTACCCTGGCCAACGGGATGTTTTTGATCGGGATTGGCGCTGCCTTTGCCATGGCGCTTGGGGTCGCGATTACCATCAGCCTGATCGGACTGGCAGCCATCGGCATTCGCACAGGCACACAGCATCTGTTCAGCGTTTCGGAAACGTCGTCAGGCATCATTCGCCGCACGGTCGGCTTTACCGGGGCTGCAATCATTACCCTGTTTGGTGTGATGCTGTTGCTGGCGTCGGCACGACAGCTGGGCTGGCTTTGACCCGGACATAAAAACAGCCCGCAAGGGGACACTTGCGGGCTGAAAACGATCTCGTCTATTTGGGTAAGTCGATCTCTGCCTTACTGGGCAGATACAACTTTCATTACCAGTTTTCCGTCCGGCTTGATCGGGCCGTCTTCCTTGGCCCCCAGGGTGTATTCGAAAACACCCGTTTTCATGCCACCGGCTTCGGAATGCACCATCAGCATCAACATTTCGCCGGACTTGACCGGTTCCTGCAGGATGGCGGATACATCCATGTTTTCACCCTTTTTAAGCGGTGCATAGCCAACAACCGGTCCCGGCTTCATATCGCTGTTGGTGCGATGGACAACCAGCCAGCCGTTTTCGCCTGCCATGATTTTCGATGCGGTCACCACCCCAGCCGAAACATCCTGATCCATGGCTTCGACCATCGGACCCATTGCGTTTGCCGCACCGGCACCACCGAATACAAAACCGGCACTCAACATCATTGCCGTGATCACGCCGGTTGCTTTTGCCGTTGCTTTGGCTTTGAAGGTCATGTGAAGTCTCCTTTGCTTTTGATCTGGAACGCGCTGTTTTCTGCGCTCGCTCATGTCATGCGTTTCATCGCACACACAGAAGCTACGCAGCCAAATCAATCGGGTTTCAGCAAAGGTGACTTTTTTTACTGAGCGACGGAAATAAGGCGCCCATGGATCGCAGGACCGGTTGGCTGACCAGTTGGTGAACCGCCTTCGGGCTCCAAGCTGATGCCAAACGTTGCATTGCGCAACATGGCCGGATCAAACCCGCCAAGCTGTTTGGTTGTCGGATTGGCGATGTTTTCAAGCAGGCCAAGCGATTTTGGTTTCGGCCCGGTTTCCTCGGTCACAATCCACAGCTGATAGGTCTTGCCTTCGGGTACTGTCGCCTCGACCGGGCGAATGGTAACTTCGCGGGTTTCAAGATCAACACTCATGACAAAGGCCGGTTGGGTGTCATCGCGATGGAAGACGGCAACAAACTGTCCGTTCTGCACCGGGGAATTCAGATCACCTGAAAGCACAACCGCAATCAGACTGGCAGCAATCGCCGCAGCCCCCAACGCACCGGCGCGCCAAACGGCCAGTCGACGTTTGAGTTTGGCGAATTCCACCACACCCGGCACCTGTTGGCTGGCGGCTTGGCGCGTAGCCTGTGCGGCACCTTCGATCCGGGCACGAATACCGGCAAACAGATCGCGCGACGGGGCAACCGCATCATAATGGGCATTTAACGGCGACAGGCGCGCTTCCCAGTCAGAAATCGCGCGATCAAGTTCGGGTTCCTGGCTGCGACGTGTCTCAACGGATTGGCGTTGTGCGGGCTCAAGAGTCCCCAACACATATTCCGCCGCCAACATGTCAATATCATCCCGGTCCGTCATGTTCCCAGGCATTCCTTTAATTGTCTCAGGCTGCGATGCAGCCATGTCTTGATCGTTCCGACCGGTTGGGCAAAGCGTTCAGCCAGTTCGGCACGTGACCAGCCTTCGAGATAGGCCAGCTTTACAATCTGCTGGCGGTCGTCTTCGAGATCGTTCAGGCAATGGTCAAGCTGACGCATCTCGTCTGCAACAGCCATCTGGTCAAATGCAGAGTCCGACGATATCAGCGTTTCAATATCTGCATCATCGATATCGGCTTCCGGGCGTTGCCGCCGGACGATATCAATCGCCCGGTTACGGGCAATGGTTGCCATCCATGTAATGATCGAGGCACGACCGGGCTCGAAATCCCCCGCCTTTTGCCAGATACGCACATAAATGTCCTGAAGGGCGTCCTCGCTCTCGGCGCGATTTCTCAAGATACGCAGGACGATACCGAAAAGTTTCGCTGATGTTGCATTATAAAGCTGTTCGAAGGCATCCGTATTGCCTTCGATCGACTGCCTCAGCAGGTTTTCCAAATCCCGGGTCGATGTCATACCCACCGCCACATGCATACAGCCCGCCCGACGTGCGGCTGTATGAAAGAAACAAATACGGGATCGCGCATGATCCCGAGCCAAAACACTTTACGCCGCCAGATAGCAACCTGATCAGTTTTATTTCAAAGAAAACAACGCGTAGGGCTGCCTCCTTGCATGGCAGGTTTGCCGCTCAGACCTGATATTCCTCGGCGATATTGTTGGCCGCCTTGATCAGGGCATCCATCACAAGACGCACGCCGGGCGATCGGCGCATATCCGGGTGCACCACCATCCACACACTTTCACGGCTGCGGCCTTCGACATCTGCGTGGATCAATTCGAGTTCATCATCGCGATCACCAAAATAGCGCGGCAAAACGCCGACGCCATGGCCGGCGGCAATGAACTGACGGACGGTTTCGGTATCATCAGCACGGAACCGACAGGGCAATTCCCGATCAAGGACCGTGCGCACCCATTCCCGTTTGGATGCACCATATGTGGTGTCCTCATAACCGCAAAATTCCCAGTCCATTTCCGGCACGCGGTCCTTATAGCCAACCCCGCCATACAGCCCCACACCCAGTTCAACCAGTTTGCGGGTAATCAGGCCCGGTTCACGCGGCGTGATCATGCGTACGGCGACATCGGCTTCACGCCGCGCCAGATTGACGATATTCGCCGCGCCAATGATTTCGAATTCGAGTCCCTTATGCGCCTTGAGCAATCGGGCAAGACGCGGTGCGAACAATACACGTCCGGCGACCGGGGGCACGGAAATGCGCACAACCCCGTGGGCGGCTTCATCGCCCTTTGCCTGTCGCTCGAATGTCAGGGCTTCTTCTTCGACTCGTTCGGCCACAGGAACAAGGTTTCGACCTGCTGATGTCAGCTGCCAGCCACGTGGCAATCGGTCAAAAAGTTTTGTGCCAAGATCACTTTCGAGCGCCTCGATCCGCCTCGCAACGGTGGTATGTTCTTTACGCAAACGTCGCGCCGCACCGGACAGGCTATTTTCTTCCGCAAGAACAAGGAAGTAGCGTAAATCATTCCAATTCATAGGCGTTATTTGGTCCCTTGGAATCTGTCAAAATCGTCGTGCATTTTTGCACAGTAGCTATGCAAAACAAAGTAGTTCCCGTTTTATTTCGCATATGACATTTTCCGCCCATCGAAACGCAAATCAACCGTAGATCATAGGAGGCCATCATGGCACACACGGTTTCCGCTGCACCGCAATTCAATGCTGCTACCGACCCGTTCGCGAAACGCATGCCGTTCGGATCGCTTCTTGGCCAGATCGCAAGCAAGATCGGCCCCTCACGTGCCCATAAGGCCGCGAACTACGGTTGGGATTCACTTAGCCACGCAGAACTTGCCGACCTCGGTCTGCAGCGCAAGTTCAACGGTTCGACCTGGTATGTGGACCGTATCAAAGGCTAGGCCTTGAATCGGTTGCGACACCGAAAAGTCGCATGGACTACCCTGATGAAAAAAGGGACCCGTTTGGGTCCCTTTTTTGTGCTTGGGCTTCATTTAGATACGAATGGGATACCAGCGGGTAAGTCTCGTCATACCACCAGACAAATGACTCGTAGTCATTTTTGAGAATTCTCATTCCAGCCCAACCCCATAAGGTTCTTATCCCAGCAACCCATAAAACCCTGGCGATTTTTCGACAAAGATTTGTCTGATGAAATGACAATAGAAATCCAATATCAAAATAAACTCATGAAGACTGAAAAACAAAGGATTACAGCGCGTATATATATGTTTTTACGGCAGAAGTCCTATTCGACAACACAAAGAATGCATCCCTGCCATACCTTGACGCATGGCTGAACGAAGGGCGTAGAATTGCTCTATCAATTCAGGATCATGTCCGAAAAAGGCCTGCTTCCCCGCCACCGCAGTCACCTTTTTCATCCTGAAAAAAGACAAGAGAGCAAGAAAATGAGTGAAGCAAACTTCAAGCTGAACCGACGCAGTTTCCTGCAAGCCGGCGCAGTCGGGACGATGCTTTCGGCAGGATACTCTGCCAATGCATTTGCCCAATCCGAAACGCCCCACCTTTCAGATTATCAACCCGAATATTTCACGGCCGACGAATGGAAGTTCATCGTCGCAGCAACCGACCGCTTGATCCCGGCCGAGGGTGATGGCCCCGGTGCGCTTGATGCGCATGTTCCGATCTTTATTGACCGTCAGATGGCTGGCGATTTCGGCAATGCCGCAGACTGGTATATGGAAGGTCCGCATGATCCCGATGCACCTGCCGAACTTGGCTACCAATCACCATTGACGCCAGCCGAAGCTTACCGGGCCGGTATCGCCGAACTGAACGCATTGTGTCAGACCGAACACGGCGCTGTTTTTGCCGAACTCGACAAACAGACCAAAGATGCCGTTCTCGCCGCACTTGATGCAGGTGAAATCAAACTGTCGAGCACGCAGGGTGCCGATCTGTTTGATCTGTTGCTGCAAAACACCAAGGAAGGCTATTTCGCCGACCCGATGTATGGCGGCAACCACGAAATGGCTGCGTGGAACCATATCGGTTTCCCCGGCGCCCGTGCGAGCTTCCGCGAATGGGTTGGTGTCGAAAAACCCTACCCGCTTGGTCCCGTCGACATTTCCGGAAAGAGGGGCTGATCACCATGGCAAGACAAGAGAAAAAACGTGACGTCGTCATCGTTGGTCTTGGCTGGACCGGCTCGATCCTTGGCATGGAACTTTGCAACGAAGGCCTTGATGTTCTGGCACTCGAACGCGGTGAAGATCGCGATACCGTTCCTGATTGGAAATATCCAAATGTCGCGGATGAACTGAAATACGGTGTCCGCTATGGCTTTATGCAGAAGCCGCGCAACTCGACCCTGACGATCCGCCGTGACCTGTCGGAAACAGCGCTTCCCTATCGCCATCTTGGATCGTTTCTTCCCGGTGATGGTGTCGGCGGTGCCGGGATGCACTGGAACGGGCATACTTTCCGCCCGATGGCCGAAGAACTTGAACTTCGTTCCTATGTCGAACGCAATTTTGGCGCAGACATTATCCCCGACGACATGACCATTCAGGACTGGGGCGTGAACTACGCTGAACTTGAACCCTATTTTGACCGCTTCGAGAAGATCGCCGGCATTTCCGGCAAGGCGGGCAATCTCAACGGTGAAACCGTCGAGGGCGGCAACCCTTTCGAAGCGCCCCGATCAAGCGACTATCCGATGCCACCGCTTGATCAGACAGTTGACTCAAACAAGTTTGCCGATGCGGCAAGAAAGATGGGGTATCACCCCTATCCGCGCCCAGCCGCAAACGCATCGCGTGCCTATACCAACCCGTATGGCATGCAATTGGGCCCGTGTAACTTCTGCGGGTTCTGTGAGCGTTATGGCTGCCTGAACTATTCCAAGTCATCCCCGCAGACCTGTATTCTTGATGCCCTCAAACGCAAACCGAACTTCGAATACCGCACCAATGCGGAAGTTCTGAAAGTCGAACTTGCCAGTGATGGTAAAACGGCAAAAGGCGTTACATATGTCGACGCCAATGGCGAAGAAGTTTTCCAGCCTGCGGACCTGGTCATTCTGGCCGCCTATCAGCTGCACAATGTCCATCTGATGTTGCTGTCAGGCATCGGGCAACCCTATAACCCCAGAACGGGTGAAGGTGTAACCGGTAAGAACTATGCCTATCAGACCAATGGCGGGACGGCACTGTTCTTCAAGGATATCGACTTCAACCCGTTTGTCGGTGCCGGGTCCAATGGCCACGTGATCGACGATTTTGCGATCAATCAGATCGACTTTGCTGCCGAAGGCTTCATTGGCGGCAGTTATATCTCGTCAGGCACCTTCAATGGACAGCCAATCCGTTCCATGCGCCTGCCGGCCGGAACACCCAAATGGGGTGCAGGTTGGAAAAGCGCGATCAAGGAATGGTACGGCCACTCGATGTCAATCGGCTCGCATGGCTCGAACATGTCCTATCAGAGCAACTATCTTGATCTTGATCCGACCTACAAGGACAAGCACGGTCGGCCGTTGATGCGCATGACCTTCAACTGGAAGGATAATGACATCCGGATGACCCAGTTCATGAAAGGCCGGATTGAAGAGCTGGCCAAAAGCATGAACCCGGACATCATGCAGTCGGGATACAAATCCAAAGGCGCCATGTATGACGTTCGCCCCTATCAGACGACGCACAATGTCGGCGGCGCCATCATGGGATCAGAACCGAACAAATCGGCACTGAACCGCTATTTGCAAAGCTGGGACGTTCATAACGTCTTTGTCATGGGGGCATCTGCCTTCCCACAAAATATCCAGTACAACCCGACGGGCACTGTCGGGGCACTCGCCTATTGGGCTGTGGATGCAATCCGTAAGGATTACCTGCCCAATCCGCGACCACTGGTATAAGGCAGGGGCATCATCATGAACAAATTTGCAAAACTCGTCGCTGCCCTTCTGGTTTTGGGCATCGTTGTACTGGCATTGATTATTTTTGTGCCAGCGTCCAGGACCGCGCCGGTCAGCAGTTTACCGGCCAACTTCAAAGCCGCAGAAGGCCATGGCGAATACGTCATGCGCCTGGCAGACTGCAAGGCCTGCCACACTGCCGAAGGCGGCAAACCGTTTGCGGGTGGCCGTGCAATCGAAAGTCCGTTCGGAACGATCTGGTCGACCAATATCACCCCGGACCCGAAAAACGGTATCGGGGGATATAGCCTCGATGACTTCCGCGCCGCACTTTATGACGGGATTGAACCGGATGGCACGCACCTTTATCCGGCCATGCCGTATGAAAACTATCGCAATCTGAAGGAAGAAGACGTACGTGCCTTGTACGACTACTTCATGAACGAAGTCGCACCGGTTTCGGAAGCGGCCCCCGAGACTGACCTTGCATTTCCATTCAACCAGCGTTGGGGCATTCGTCTGTGGAACTGGCTTGCTCTGGGCGATGCCGGTCACCCGGATCTCTATGACGATGCGGTCCTGAACCGTGGCGCCTATCTGATCGACGGTGTCGGCCACTGTGCCGCATGCCATAGCCCGCGTAACACCATCTTTGCGCAAGCTGGCGAAACTGCCGAAGACAGCGACTACCTTGCGGGTGGTGTCATTGGAAACTGGCCAGCTCCAAGCCTGTATGGCAAAGGGTCTGCACCGGAAAAATGGAGCGCAAATGACCTTGCTGCCTATCTGTCGACCGGACGTAACAGCCATTCGGCGGTTGCGGGTGAAATGACACAGGTGGTGGGGGAATCCCTGCAATATGCCAGTGATGAAGACATGCACGCGATGGTGACGTACCTGCGTCACATCAATGGCAAAACAACTGGTGGACCGGACCAGATGACCAATCTGGCTACCGATGCCGGGAATGATGCGGACAACAGTATTGCCGCAGCATCGTCCAAACGTGCCGATCTGTCGGGCGAAACCGTGCAACTTCTGGCATCGGCCGATCCTGCGATGCCGCTTGGTGCGCGTCTTTATCTCGACAACTGCAATGCCTGTCACTTTGTCAATGGCAAGGGCGCACATGGTGTTTTCCCAGCACTTGACGGCAATGCCCTTGTGGTATCGGACACAGCCGGTGGCTTGATTGACGTCATCTTGCATGGCGCACGGATGCCATCGACCGACAAGCGTCCGGAACGGCTTGCGATGCCAGGATTTGGTGATCGTTTGTCTGACGAGGAACTCGCAGAACTTGCAACCTTCGTCCGTCAGGGCTGGTCGAATGATGCGTCGGCCGTAACTGCCGATGACGTCGCCGAACTTCGCGCTGCAGGCTTCGCTCACTAACCCAGACGCCACAAAACAACCTCAATAAAAAAGGGACCCGAAAGGGTCCCTTTTTCGTGTGCAGGCTTTGGCGTTTGATCCTGAAACAATCAGCCGCGCAGCGCCTTGACCTTGTCGGTCGCTTCCTGTGCAAGTTTGGTGATCGTGCCCCAGTCACCGGCCTTGACCGCATCCTTGGGCGCGACCCAGGAGCCCCCCACGGTGATGATGTTTGGCAGGGCCAGATAGTCGGCCAGGTTGGACAGCGACACACCGCCAGTCGGGCAGAAGGATACCTGCGGCAGTGGCCCCGAAATAGCCTTGAGCATTGAAACACCGCCCTGCTGTTCTGCCGGGAAGAATTTCAGGATGTCGTAGCCATGATCAATCAGGTTCATGATTTCCGACGGTGTCCCGGCACCCGGAAGCAACGGGCATCCGGTATCCTTGGCTGCCTTAAGCAAACCTTCGGTATGGCCGGGCGACACGGCGAAGGCACATCCGATTTCGGCCATGCGTTCCATCTGTTTGGCATTGATCACGGTGCCCGCACCGGTAATCGCATCGGGCACCTCGGCGATGATGCGCTTGATGCTTTCTTCGGCCGCGGCGCTCCGCAGGGTGATTTCAAGTACCGGCAGCCCACCAGCGACAAGCGCCTTGGCCAGCGGCACGGCATCGTTGGCGTCTTCGATCACCAGAACCGGAACGACCGGTGCCTTGAACAGAATTTCACGCGATGAAAGGCTCATTAACTTTCCTCCAGGTTTCGATTACGCCGTTAAAATCTTGGCGCAACCGATCAGGGCCGGGTATTTCGCCGTCATCAGGCGCACCGGCACATCATTCATCAAATCACGGAACCGCCCCTTGGCGATCATGCGCTCCTTGAGCGCGCTTTTCTTCATGTAATCGGTAATGCGCGGGCCAATACCGCCGCCGATAAACACCCCGTCAAAGGCCCCAAGGGTTAAGACCAAGTCCCCGGCAACACCGCCAAGGAACATGCAAAACCGTTCCAGCACCTTAAGACACAGGGCATCCCCGTCCTTAAGGGCACCATCGACAACCTCGGCCGCAGTTTTGGGTTCGACATCAAGCCCCTCAATCGCGGCAAGCGCCCGATAGAGGTTTTCAAGCCCCATGCCCGACAAAACACGTTCGGCTGAAACACGATCAAGTTCCTGGCCCAGGAATTTGACGATCTCGTAATCCAGATCATCAATCGCCGGCAGCGACACATGCCCGCCTTCACCCTGTATGGGCAACCATTTTCCTTCGTGCAGCAGCAGCCCCGAGACGCCAAGACCAGTCCCTGCCCCGACCACAGCCAATGGCAAACCCGGACGGCCCGGACCATCAAACAGCGTGATCAGGTCTTCGTCCCCGAGATAGGGCACCGACATGGCAAGACCGGTAAAGTCATTGACCACCACAAGCCGATCCAGATTGAATTCGGCCTTGAGTGCCTCCTTGGAGAACACCCACGGATTGTTGGTGAACTTGACCGTATCGGCCATGGCGGGGCATGCCACCGCCACAGCAAATTCACGCAAATCCGTGCAATCGGTTTTCGCCATGAAGTCCCGCATGGCATCGCCGATGGTGGCATATTCACGCACCGGCAATGTCATGGGTGTGTGGGGATCGCCTGCTTCATCCAGCCAGGCAAAGCGGGCATTGGTCCCGCCAATATCACCAACCAGCTGCATTACGCGACTTCAGCCTCCCCCGGGAAGGCCGCAGAGGCACCAAGTTCAGCCAGACCAACATGTTCGCGGAAGACACCAAACATCTCGCGGCCAAAGCCATCCTGATGTTCGGCCTTATGATCAAAGGTCGCAAAGTCACGCTTGGCCAATTCGGCGTCGGTGACATTGAGCAACAATTCGCCGGTTTCGGCATCAAGACGAATGATATCGCCATCCTGAACCTTGGCGATCGGACCGTTCATCATGCCTTCGGGCGTGACGTGAATGGCGGCCGGGACCTTGCCCGATGCGCCTGACATACGGCCATCGGTTACAAGGGCAACCTTGTAGCCAAGGTCTTGCAGAACGCCCAATGGCGGGGTCAGTTTGTGCAGTTCCGGCATGCCGTTGGCTTTGGGGCCCTGGAAGCGGACAACACAAACAACGTCACGATGCAGTTTGCCTTCCTTGAAGGCATCCATCATTTCTTCCTGCGATGTAAACACCGCCGCCGGCGCTTCGATCACGCGGTTTTCCGGCTTAACAGCCGAAACCTTGATCACAGAACGGCCAAGGTTACCCGAAAGCATACGAAGGCCACCATCGGCACTGAATGCCTTTTCGGTCGGACGCAGGATTTCTTCGTCATGGCTGGTTTCCGGCGCATCCCGCCAGGAAAGCTTGCCATTATCCAGATACGGCTCGGTACCATAGGCCGCCATGCCACCGGTATGAATCGTTTCAAGATCCGGGTGCAAGATACCGTTCTTAAGCAGATCAGAAATCACAAAGCCCATGCCGCCAGCCGCATGGAAGTGGTTCACATCGGCCTGTCCATTCGGATAAACGCGGCAAAGCAACGGCACGATGCGCGACAGCTCATCGAAATCATCCCAGCGAAGCTCGATCCCGGCTGCACGCGCCATGGCCGGAAGATGCAGGGTATGGTTGGTCGAGCCACCGGTCGCGAGCAAGCCAACGATCCCGTTCACAAACGCCTTTTCATCAAGGATTTTGCCAATCGGGCGATAGTCATTGCCAAGCTTGGTGATGGCAAGCGCACGACGTGCGGCTTCTTCGGTCAGCGCATCGCGCAGATCGGTGTTCGGGTTGACGAACGCCGCCCCCGGAAGATGCAAGCCCATGACTTCCATCAGCATCTGGTTGGAGTTCGCCGTGCCATAGAAGGTGCAGGTTCCCGGGCTGTGGTAAGACGCGGTTTCTGCCTCAAGCAGTTCCTTGCGGCCAACTTTGCCCTGGGCATAAAGCTGACGGATGCGGGCCTTTTCATTATTCGGCAAGCCTGATGGCATCGGCCCGGCCGGGACAAACACCGCCGGGATATGGCCATACGAAAGCGCGCCCATGACAAGACCCGGAACGATTTTATCGCAAACACCAAGGTAAAGGGCCGCATCAAACACATCATGCGACAGCGACACGGCTGTGGACATGGCAATGACATCGCGTGAGAAAAGCGACAGTTCCATGCCCGGACGGCCTTGCGTCACGCCATCACACATCGCCGGAACACCACCGGCAACCTGTGCGGTGCCGCCTGCTTCAAACACGGCCTTCTTGATGCGGTCAGGGTAAACGCCCAACGGCTGATGGGCCGACAGCATATCGTTATAGGACGTGACGATGCCAAGGTTTGCACCGTCTTCGCCGTTAATGCGCTGCTTTTCCGCAGCCCCGCAACCGGCCGAGGCATGGGCAAGGTTGCCACATGACAGGGCGGAGCGGTGCGGACGATCAGATGCCGCTGCCTCGATCTTGGCAAGGTAGGCTTCGCGGGTTGGTTTGGAACGCTCGATAATGCGTTTTGTAATCTGTTCTATTTCACGTTTCATGGGGTTCAGCCTTTCGGGTTCTCGGCGCTCCACCACAGATCGACGGGGACATCGTTCTGCTGCAAGATTGCGCGAACCGGCATCTCTTCGATTTCCGTGCCGTTTTTCGCGGTTTCATAGGTCGACCATTTGGATTGTCCGGTAATATGGATGGCAATGTACCGGGAATTCAGGATGGCGGGCAAAGTCATGCTGATGCGCGGGACCGGGGATACGGTCGGGCGGGCAGCGGCAACCAGTTCGCCATGCTTGGGATAAAGCCCATTACCCAGGGCTTCGGGGGTCGAGGACGGGAAAAGTGATGCGGTATGACCATCATCCCCCATCCCCAAAAATACGATATCAAGCGGCCAGTGCATTTCAGTGCGCAACCGCGCGCTGACGGTTTCGACCGCGTCTTCCGGGCTGTTATCGCCTGTTTTCAGCGACACAAAGCGGGCGTTCTGCGCTTCGTTGATAAACAGGTTATCGCGCACCAGCTTTTCATTAGACTGATCATCATCAAGCCCGACCCAGCGATCATCGCCAAGGGTGACAATCACCTTTGACCAGTCAAGGCGCGCCTTGGACAAGGTTTGAAACAGCGGCTTTGGAAAGCGTCCACCGGCGACCGCAATGCTGGCGTGGCCGCGGGTTGCGATGGCAAATTCCAGACGATCAACGGTTTCCTTGACCATTGCCGCAAGCATTTCATCGCCGCTTTTGAATGTGCGTTCGTTTGTCATGTCTTCTTCCCGAAGTTGGGGTCATGGCGCGTTTGCGCAAGGCCCCGGCACACAAGTACCGGGGTGCACAATGCTAGAACCCGGCTTCTTCGTTCCAGGTCCGGCCATCGCGTTCGATCAGGGCGATGGCAGCAGACGGGCCCCACGTTCCGGCGGTATATCCCTTGGGCGTAACATGATTGTTCTGCCACGCATCCTGAATGGCGTCGACCCACTGCCAGGCAATATCCTGTTCATCGCGGCGGACAAACAGGGTGTTGTTGCCATCAATCGCATCCAGCAAAAGACGCTCATAGGCATCCGGGCTGCGGCCACCAAAGGCCTCGGCAAAGGACAGGTTCAATGCCGTCGGGCGCAAACGCACAAGCCCCGGTCCCGGGTTCTTGTTATTGAGCACAAGATGGATACCGTCATCCGGCTGCAGGCGCAGGACCAACTTGTTGGCCTGATAGTTGGTCATGGATTTTGCCAACGGGAAAATCTGGTGCGGAACGTCACGGAACTGAATGACAATTTCCGAATGGCGTTTGGGCAAACGTTTGCCCGTGCGCAGATAGAACGGAACACCTGACCAGCGCCAATTATCAAGCTCCGCCCGGATGGCGACAAAGGTTTCCGTGGTGCTGTCGGTATTGGCCCCTTCTTCTTCGAGGTAACCCGGCACTTCCTTGCCACCCACAGCGCCCTTGCGGTACTGGCCGCGCACGGTGGAGCTGTCGATGTTGCTATCGTTGATCGGCTGAAGGGCTTTCAGCACCTTGACCTTTTCATCGCGGACCGCGTCCTGATCAAGGACATAAGGCGGCTCCATCGCGACAAGGCACAAAAGCTGCAACATATGGTTCTGCACCATATCGCGCATGGCACCGGCATCGTCATAATAGGACCAGCGGCCCTCGACACCGACTTCCTCGCCGACCGTGATCTGTACGTGATCGATATGCGCGCTGTTCCACAGCGGCTCGAACATGGCGTTGGCAAAGCGCAGGATCATCAGGTTCTGCACCGTTTCCTTGCCAAGATAGTGGTCGATACGGAAAATCTGGTTTTCCTCGAACACTTCACCGATCTGGCCGTTGATTTCGCGGCAACTGTCAAGATCATGGCCCAGCGGCTTTTCAAGCACGACACGGGAATTCGGCGTCACCAGACCGGCCTTTTTCAGATTAAAGGCCATGTCGGCAAACAGCGACGGACTGGTCGAGAAATAAAAGACGCGGTCGCGATCAGGCTGATCGGACAGCTTTTCATACAGGACCTTGAACCCGCTTTCATCGCCGGCAGAAACCTGCACATAGGCGATGCGGCTGGCGAACTTCGTCCACGTCTCGGGTTCGAATTCGCCTTTGGGAATGAATTTCTTCCCGGCTTCTTCCAGCTTGGCCCGGAAATCTTCGTCGCTATGTTCGCTGCGCGATGCGCCAAAGATGCGGGTCTCATCATCGAAACGCCCGGTGCGTTCCATTTCATACAGTGCGGGAAAAAGTTTACGTAACGCCAGATCTCCGGTCCCACCGAAAATCACGATATCCGCGATACGATGCTTAAGCCTTTGCCTTTGTTTCATTATGCCCTTAGCCTTCCAACGTTTCCTTCCCGTCGCCAAGGTGGGACCCTGGATCTTGCGATCCTGGCAGACAATCGGGGCACGGCCGATGCCGTGATGCAGAACCGGATTTTCCGATCCCGCCTGTTATTTGTCACCTGACAGGAATATGACACCCATCTTGATGACCGATGGTCTGTCGCCAAACACCTGACGACCGGAGCATGACGTCCGGCCCTGCTGTGTCCTGATCAGCAAGGCTAATTCGTCACGATCCTTACGCGCACTGTTACACGATCCATGGGGGCAAGACCACTGCGATCACGCGCGATAGAAGACGTTTTACCGAAATCCGGTTTAACCGTAACAGTTTGTTGCAAAACCACTGCAATTACAGCCGGATTTCCTGCATTTTAGGACAGTTGAAACATCGTGCAACAATTTGATTCTGCCAACACCCCCGCACGCACGATTGAAACAGTTCGGACGATTTGCATTTGGCGCACGGTTTGTTCCAAAAAACGATCTCTTGGACCGGTTCAATCGGCGTTTAATTCCCATCAACCAGCGAGAACACAAAAGAACATTGAAACAAGACTCGCGCGGAATCGCTGTTTTCTGCGCCTTTGCGATCTCATTGGCACAAGAAAACCTATTCTCGTTCCTGTTCTCACCACAAGAATGAGAACATTTGTGAACGAAATTTAATTTATATATATCATATACTTAACATGAATTATCCTTCTTTGTTCCAATTTTGTTCTTGCGAGAACAAAATTGGAACAGTATGGTTTCCTCAGACAGATTGAGGAGGACACACCATGCTGAAACTGATCGAAAACCCGACCCGCTTAAACGAGCTTTGCAGCACAGTCGCTGTTGTCGGCAGCACAGGATTTTTCCTGTTTGTGATCGGACTTGGCATGGCCCAAACCCTTCGCGGTCTTGTCTAGGAATTCCCAACACACGTTATTTGTGTTTCTGAGGCCCGGACCATAAGCCACCCAGCTTTTGTCCATCACGGGCGTCTGACCGGCAGGCAACCCCGCACCCAAACCCTGTCCCGCCTGTCGGTCAGACCTTCCCTACGCCCGGTCTTCCCCATGTGGCCTCATAGACCGCAATAATGCTTTCCGCATACTCCGCCTACTGGCGCCGCTATTTCCCCAATAGCGGCGCTTTTTTTTTTGGTTTGCACGTACCCGGTACCAGATTGCCCCCCAACAGAAAACATGAGCCTTCCTCACATTCACCTCATCAATCGCCTGCCAAGATCCAACGTTACATGCCAAAAACTTTTTATTGCATCGCAACAGTTTACGCTGCATCGCAAAATTTCACTCGACAAACCGGCAAAATTTCGTTTGAATCAGGGTGAAAAAAGATAATTCGTCATTTCCTCATACTTTATGGCTATTGCTTGTCTGCGGAACTCAAGTAGGCTTTGAAGCAACAATTGGATTTCAGAACGCTGATCCCCAGATATTGAGCAACGGGCGTCAGATCGGCCAACGGAAATTATTCGTCCCGACCGGAATTCTGAAAAAAGCCAGATTACGCGCGCGGGTACGCTGTGCGCGGATAAAACAGGGTGAAATGCCGTAAACCAGGTCGGTGACCACTTAAACCTTTGTCGGTCACCCGGGAGTGAGAATAAATGCTGTATCACCTTTATGAATTGCAGCACGCCACAATAAGCCCGCTTCGCATGGCTGCTGACGCCAGCAAGAAGTGGCTGCGCAATCCGGCCAATCCAATGTCCTATACCCATCAGGGTCGGGCAGCGGCCGCAGCGTGTGACGTGTTCACGCATATTACCCATCGTTACGGCAAACCGGAATTCGGTCTGGACACGACGGTGATCAACGGTGAAACCGTGCCGGTCACCGAAGAAATCGTCCACAGCGAAGCTTTTTGCAACCTGTTGCATTTCAAGCGCGAAACCGACCATCTGAAAACACAGCCCGACGACCCGCGCCTGTTGATTGTAGCACCGCTTTCCGGACACTTTTCAACGCTTCTGCGCGGCACGGTCGAAGCACTTCTGCCCGATCATGATGTCTATATCACCGACTGGATTGATGCCCGTCTGGTGCCCGTCCACCTTGGCCATTTCGATCTGGATAGCTATATCGATTATCTGATGCGCTTCCTGCGCAAGCTTGGCCCGAACACCCACATGATGGCCGTTTGCCAGCCCTCTGTGCCGGTGGTTGCCGCAGCATCCCTGATGGCAGCCGGCAACGAAGCCTGCCAGCCAGCATCGATGACCCTGATGGGGGGCCCGATTGATACCCGCGAAAACCCGACCGAGGTCAACAAGTTCGCCAAGCAGCATACCCTTGACTGGTTTGAGCAGCATGTGATTTCACACGTTCCACTGCCCCATGCGGGTGTGATGCGCCGGGTGTACCCGGGCTTTATGCAGCTTGCAGGCTTCATGAGCATGAACTGGGATCGTCACGTTTCCGCCCATCACGACATGTTCAATCACCTTGTCGAAGGTGATGGCGAAAGTGCCGATGCCAAGCGTCATTTCTATCAGGAATATCTGGCGGTCATGGATATGACAGCCGAGTTTTATCTGCAGACGCTGAAGGTCGTGTTCCACGAACACAGCCTGCCCGAGGGTACGATGCGCTGGCAGGGCGTTCCGGTTGATCCATCCGCCATCACCAAAACGGCCCTTCTGACCGTTGAAGGTGAACGTGATGACATTACCGGCATGGGACAGACCCGCGCGGCCCACAAGCTGACCACCAATCTGCCTGACAATATGCGCATGCATCATCTTCAGCAGGGTGTCGGCCATTACGGTGTCTTTAATGGACGCCGCTGGCGTGAACAGATCAGCCCGCGGATCAAGGAATTCATCCGCCGTCACGATCACGAAGGCAAAGGTGCGCGAAGTGCTCCCAATGTCACGCACATCAACGCGGCCGAATAACACCTAACCGCAACCCCATATCAAAAGCCGCCTGCATAAAAACAGGCGGCTTTTTTGGTTTGATCGCGGTACTGCTATTGACCAAAAGACACAGGTGAACCACCCCTCACGGCAACGCGTAAAGCCTTAAACAGCGAAACAACGACTGAGCCCACCACCATGACCAGCTTGACGACATTTGACACTTTTCCAAAAGACAGCCTTGCCGTCGTCTGTGGCGCAACAGGCGGCATCGGAAAGGCCTTTGTCGATCATTTGCGGGCCAGCGGGCGGTTTTCAGGGGTGATCGCGCTTTCGCGATCCAGCAGTCCTGCCCTTGATTTTGATCGCCCGGAAACCGTCGCCGAATGCGCGGATTATATCAAAACGGTTGGTGGCGAAGTACGCCTGATCATTGATGCGACGGGATATCTGCATGACGAGAATTTCCAGCCGGAAAAATCCCTGCGCCACATTGATGCCGACTACATGGCCAAGCAGTTTCAGATCAACGCGATTGGCCCGGCGCTTTTGATGAAGCATTTCTGCCCGCTGTTGCCGCGTTCAGGCAAATCTGTGTTTGTCACCCTGTCAGCCAAGGTTGGTAGTATCGGGGATAATCGCATGGGGGGCTGGTACGGATACCGTGCGGCCAAGGCAGCGCTTAATCAGCTGGTTAAATGCACCGCGATTGAAATCGGGCGGAACAAACGTGATTGCGTTTGCGTGGCCCTTCATCCCGGCACGGTCGATACCGGGCTTTCCGGTCCGTTTGCCAAATCCGGACTGAAGGTGCAAAGCCCGGACGAGGCGACGGCCAATATGCTGAACGTCATTGATCAGCTTGAGGCCCAGAAATCAGGCGGGTTCTTTGCCTATGACGGTACAGAGCTGCCTTGGTGATCCGTGCTTAATCAAACAGCTTGATCAGAAGGGCGTGCTGCAACAGGATAATGGTCTTGGCATCGCGGATACGGCCATCGGCCATCATCGGAATGATGTCGTCGAAGCCGATCTCAAGCACATGGATGTCCTCGCCCTCTTCGTGCAGGCCGCCACCATCCCCTTCGCGGTGATCGCGGGTGACTTCGGCAACGAACAGATGCAGACGTTCGGTGACGGATCCCGGGCTCATGAACAGATCAAAGACCTGGCGGGGCTTTCCGATCTTATAGCCGGTTTCTTCTTCGACCTCGGCAATGACGGCTGCGGCCGGATCACGATCATCAAGCACACCTGCTGGGACTTCGATCAACATGCCGTCTTCGTTGCCATTGACAAAGCTTGGCAGGCGAAACTGTCGGGTCAGGATCACTGTGCGGTCCGTGCAGTTATAAAGCAGGATGCCCGCGCCATTGCCGCGTTCATAAGCTTCGCGCGTCTGACTTTGCCACGATCCATCTGATCGCTTCAGATCAAAGCTGACGCGATAAAGGCGATACCAGTTGTCCGACAGACATTCGATATCACTGACACGGACGTGATCCTGATCGGGAATAGACCAGCCTTTGGGCAGATCGAACATGATGGCGTCACCGGACTAGCGTTTCAGGAAGGCCGACAGGGTCAAAAGCACGGCGTCGGGTTTCTCGGCATGGACCCAGTGGCCAGCACCCTTGATGCTGGTAAAGGCCGCCTTGGGGAAAAGGGATTTGATGTGATCGCGGTCCTTGGGATCGACATAGTGCGAGTTCGCACCCGAAATAAACAGCACATCGCCGTCATACTGATCGGCAAGCCCGTCCGTTGGCCAGCCGATGATATCGTCAAGATGATTGTCCATGGCATCGATATTGACCTGCCATGACATAGCGCCCGTTTCCTTGTCGGTGGCGACATTCTGGGCAAGGAATTGACGCACGCCCTTTTCCAATACGCCAGAAGACAGGGCATCTTCGACCTCGGAGCGGCGCGATATCGCGGAAAAGTCGACATCGCGCATGGCACTGATATAGCCGCTATAATCATGGTCATAGGAAACCGGGGCAATATCGACCACCACCAGGTCGGCAACCAAACCGGCATCGGCCGACAGGGCAAGCACCATCGATGCCTTGCCGCCCATCGAATGCCCGACCAGATGCACCGGTTTATCGGATACCTCGCCGATCAGTTCGGCCAGATCGGCCGCCATGGCCGGATAGGTCATTTCCGCGTCCCAGTCGGAGCGTCCGTGATTTCGCAAATCAGCGGTGACAACGTGATACTTTTCCGCCAGTCGCCGTGCGATGGCCGTCCAGTTGCGGGCCTGACCAAACAGGCCATGGACAATCACGATGGTGCCGTTGTCACGGTTTTCTTCGCCAAAGGCGTAATGGGCAAGTTTCATAAAGACCAACTTCTGCGCAATTCGAACGGGGTCGATCCCCCTTAATAGCGGTGCAAACTGCGAAGGTGAAGTGCCCAAACAAAAACACCTCCGCAACAACGAGATGCGGAGGCGTTTTTAAGCGTACCGATTGAACGGTCGCAGGGTGTGGTCAGCCGCGCACTTACGCGCCAGCAGCAACACCACCATGGGGTTTGTTGTGTGCGCCAAACAGGGCACCAACTTTGCGCACCAGTGCAACAAGCATCTGACGCATAGCCTGTGCACGGAGATGTTCAGCTTCGCGCTGCAGGGCAACCAGGTCATAATCACGATACATTTTCATGTCCGTTTCCTCTTAAAAGCATCCGGCGTTGTTCCCGCCGGGGTTTCGCTGTGTGTTTCGTTAAACCCGGTGTACGCCTGTTTGATCATACCGACGAGAAGAGTTTTATCACCCCAAACATGCACTCAACGCATACCTATGATCAGCAATGAGATAATTCCGTCATGCATATTTCACATATTTGTATCATGACAAATAAGGCGTTCGTTTTGCTCACATTTTCAGGTCTGGAAACCCTCAACATCCCACCAAATCTACGATGATCCTAATATGAAGGTGCTCTGCCCAACGGTATTTCAAGTCCTGCGCAGAAGAAAAATCATCGAAAAATACTTGGTGCAGATCGATTTTTCGCCAAATGCGGTCAAAATTGCGGATATTTTCGCCAGAGTCACACCGCACAATTTTGCATAGCTCATCCAAAAGCAGAAAACGGCAATACCCGATCAGGATATTGCCGTTTTACGATCCTCCTATTCGCGTGTTCTTTACACGCCGTCAGTTGCCCGACTTAAGGGCGTAATTGAGGTATTTGGGTTCAAGATATTCCTCAAGACCCCAATGACCGCCTTCCCGGCCCTGACCACTTTCCTTGACCCCGCCAAACGGCGCACCTTCGTGGCTGGTGGTACCATCATTGATGCCGACCACCCCGACTTCCAGACGATCGGCAAGCCGTTGGATCCGGCCAATATCGCGACTATAGATATAAGAAGACAGTCCGGTGCGCGCCCGATTGGCAAGTGTGATCACGTCATCTTCAGTGCCAAACCGATAGATCGGCGCCACCGGGGCAAACAGCTCCTCGTCAAAGCAATCTGCATCATCGGGCACATCGATCATCACAAGTGGCCGGGTGAAAAAGCCTTCGTCGGGCAAGGCCGCGCCATAAATCAGGTTTGCACCGCGTTTTTGGGCATCAGCAACAAGGCGTTCGACCTTCGCCACCGCCTGGCGGTTGATCAGTGGCCCCAATTCCGTGCCGGGCACAAATCCATTGCCAATGGTCTGTGCCTTGCTAGCCGCAACGAACTTTTCGACAAAGGCATCATAGACACCGTCCTGGACGAAAATGCGGTTGGCACAAACGCAGGTCTGGCCACTGTTGCGGAACTTTGAAATCATCGCGCCCGCAACGGCTGCATCAAGATCGGCATCGTCCATGACGATAAAGGGCGCATTGCCGCCAAGTTCCAGCGACAGCTTTTTCATCGTCGGCGCGCATTGTTCCATCAACCGTTTGCCCACCGAGGTTGAGCCAGTGAACGACAACATCCGAACGCGCTGATCGCCTGTAAGGGCCTCGCCTATCGGGTGGGGCAAACCGGTCACGACGTTAAACACACCCGGCGGGAAACCGGCCTGTTCGGCCAGTTTGGCCGCCGCCAAGGCCGAAAGCGGGGTATCCTCAGCCGGTTTGACAATCACGGTACAGCCCGCCGCCAATGCCGGCGCACATTTACGCACCACCATGGTCAGCGGGAAGTTCCAGGGCGTAATCGCTGCGACCACACCTACGGGGTGTTTTTGAACGACGACACGGCGATCGCGCTGGGTTGCGGGCATGGTTTGGCCATAGGTGCGCTTGGCTTCTTCGCCATACCATTCGGCATAGGCAATCGCACCGACCACTTCGCGCAGCGCCTGATCAAGCGGTTTTCCCTGTTCAAGGGTAATCAGGGCAGCTAGGTCTTCTTGATGAGTTTCAAGCAAGTCACGCCAGCGGCGCAAGATATCTGCCCGTTCGCGTGCCAGCATACGCGACCATGCCGGAAAGGCCGCGTGGGCAGCATCAATCGCCTGCCGGGCCTCGGATGTGCGCATAAATGGCACTGTGCCAATCACGTCACCCTTTGCCGGGTCGATCACGTCCAGCGTTTCACGGCTGTCGGCCGCCCGCCATTCCCCGTTGATATAGGCATGTTTAAGGTTCCAGTCGCGGATAAGGGCGCGTGCACGCGCGCGTCCCTCGCGAATAAGGGTCTCATTGGCCTGCGGATCCGGGACGGATGATTCGGAGGGTGAATTATTCCGGGTGGCAGCGGACATGGGCGGGACTTCCTTGGCACGCGACAACAAAAATTTTGGTGATCACGCGCTTGTGATTACAGTTTCGGGGGCACTGCTGGGACACTAAGCTTTGCGGCGGGCTAATGGCAATAACGTGCTTACATCTCAATATAAAAAACTAAAACTGAACGCTGCACTCAGAGAGACACTTTAACGCGTTTTGGAGAGAGAACCCAAGATGAAGAAGCTCCTTTTTGCCGGTCTCCTCGGCACGATCATAACGGCAGGTGCCGCATTCCCGATGATGGCACAGGCCGATGAAGCATCCGACAACGCCGCGGTTGAAAACCGCAAGATGCTGATGGATGGCATCGGCGGCGCGATGGGTACACTTGGCTGCTACATGAAGGGTGAATGCACCCTGCCCGATCCGGTTCTGGCCAACCTGGCCAAGGGCATTGCGTTTTCAGCGGGTGCAGCCCCAGCGGCGTTTGAGCCGCAAACCCCGGATGCTTCCGTCAAGACCACGGCAAGTGCCGATATCTGGACCAACTGGGATGATTTCTCTGGTCGCTTCCCGGAAATGCAGCAGGCCGCCCTTGCGCTGGCCGATGCCGTTGGTGACAAGGGTACGATGGGCGCTGCAATGGGTAATCTTGGCAAGTCCTGCAAAGGTTGCCACGACGAGTTCCGCACCAAGTAAAATTTGATCTTGCGGCCACACCCGATCACGGGGTTTGCATGCAAATCAAAAAGGCCAGCGTTCCATCAAGGGAACGTTGGCCTTTATTATTATCCGCAGCCCCGAACTAACCGCGCGCCAGCGTCACACCGCCCCAAATCACAAGCGCACAGACAATCAGGATCACAATCCCCAGCACCGGTGAGGCAAACCGGATGTTTGCAAAGCGCCCTGCCAGTTCGGCGGGCACGCGGCGAGTGCCAATCACAATCGCCCGGATCAGGTTTTCGCGTTTGACAACCAGATAGAACAGCGCAGCAAAGACATGCAGCCCGACGGCGGCATAGATCAGGTTGATATTGGTGTGATGGATCCAGTTCATGGTGCTGGCAAAATCGGAACTGACATAAGCCACCAGCGGCCCGTCAAAGAACAGGAAGGTATCCTCGCTGGCAAACAGGCCAGATACCGCTTGCACCCCGACCAGCAAAATCATGACCAAAACCATCCAGCCGCCGGCCGGGTTATGCCCGGTATATGTCAGTTCAGAGGTCGATCCGTTGGGCAATTTTCCGAGATAACCGATCACATGGCGTGGACCGGTCAGAAAATCGGCAAAGCGGGCGTTTGAGCTACCGACAAAGCCCCAGATGATGCGAAACAGCACAAGAGCAAGCACGCTGTAACCGGCGATAGCATGGATATCAATCATCACCTGTCGATTGCTCCACCAAGCCGTCACAATGGCAACGACAAGAGCCCAATGAAACAGGCGAACCGGGAAATCCCAAAGTTTGACTTTCTTTTCGTCTGCGGACGGGGTGCTCATCGGGTCTCTCTCTTTGCACGAATAGGGGTTATTCAATTGCGGAAAATATCGCACAGCAGTTTCCGTCAAGAAACTTAAAGACAGATCAATTTTCCGTACCGTACAATTTTCCCCTGAACCGCGCGTCAACCAACGGTTACCACATTACCGAAACCTAAAACTTTGCGAATTGCCAATTCTTTAATTGAAAATCATTCTCACAAGCAGTATCAATTGGCGGAAGCAAAGTGATCAGGGTCACAGTTCCTGTGCGCGTTCAGTTTTTGAGCGTGACGGATTTTTACCTTGATCGACGGGGCTTTTGCCCTTGGCTCACCATTCAGGGATAGATGGGAACTCCTATGAAGATCGCAAAGATTCTGGGTACGGCCGCACTGGTCACTACCCTTGGCGCGCAGGCATATGCCGCACCGGCCGCCAAAGACGTGCTGACCACTTATGCCGATATCGCGCATGCCGGTTACGAAGATTCACTGATCACCGCCAAGGAACTGCAGGCGGCAATTGATGAGCTGGTTGCAAATCCGTCGGCTTCGACCTTTGATGCCGCGAAATCCGCATGGCTGGCGTCGCGCGCACCCTATCAGCAGACCGAAGTTTACCGTTTCGGCAACGCGATTGTTGATGACTGGGAAGGCAAGGTTAATGCCTGGCCGCTTGATGAAGGTCTGATCGACTATGTCGAAACCGGCCTTTACGGCGAAGAAAGCGAAGAAAACCCGGCATACACCGCCAATGTGATTGCCAACCCGACCCTGACCATTTCGGGCGAAACCATTGATGCCTCGACCATTGATGCAGCTTTGCTTGAAAGCCTGCATGAAATTGACGACGTCGAAGCAAACGTTGCCACCGGCTACCACGCGATTGAATTCCTTCTTTGGGGTCAGGACCTCAATGGGACCGATGCCGGTGCTGGTGAACGTAAATGGACCGACTATGCGTCTGGCGATGCCTGCACCAATGGCAATTGCGACCGTCGTGGTGAATACCTTCAGGCGGCAGTTGATCTGATGGTTTCCGACCTTGAATGGATGACCGCGCAGTGGGCCGAAGGCGGCGAAGCACGCGAAACCGTTCTTGAAGGTGATGGCGTTCCGGGCCTGACCGCGATTGTGACCGGCATGGGTTCGCTTTCTTATGGCGAACTGGGCGGCGAGCGTACCAAGCTTGGCCTGCTGCTGCATGATCCGGAAGAAGAGCATGACTGCTTCTCGGACAACACCCACAACAGCCACTTCTATGACGCGCTGGGCATCCAGAACGTTTACCTTGGCCGTTACACCCGTGTTGACGGTTCGGTTGTTGAAGGTCCGTCGCTGTCTGATCTGGTTGCGGCCAATGACGCGGCACTGGATACCGAACTGCGTGCCAAGCTGGCGGCATCGGTTGTTGCCGGTAAAGTCATGGTCACCCGCGCGAAGGGCGGCGAAGCCTTTGATCAGCTGATTGCCATGGGCAACGAAGATGGCAATGCCGTCGTTCAGTCCTTTGTTGATGCGCTTGTCGATCAGACCAAATCGATCGAACAGATCATTGCCGCGGTCGGCATTGACGGTATCGAGTTCGAAGGTTCTGACAGCCTCGACAACCCGGCTGCTGTCAACTAATCCTGATCATCAGGCACCTGCCTGACTGACTATGAACGGCGGGGGATAATGTCTCCCGCCGTTTTGCTTTGGCCAGGGTCAGGACCTATTAATTTGATTGGAATGGCAGAGTTTATGTTTGCGAAATCCAAGGAAAAGCCCGCTGGGCGGGTTTGCATCCCGCGCGAGGGGTTTGACGTCGGAGTTTGCAAACATAAACTTTGTCCTTCGGATCGTTCAGATTTGCACGAGCTACTTTGTCGCAAAACCTTGAAAGATATATATCTTCCGGCGGTTTCGCTCCGCGTATCCGCACAAATCTGAGCGACCATTCAAACCAAATTAATAGGTCCTGACCCTAAAATTAGAAGACTTCCATGAACCGTCCCGCACGCACACCGCTGTTTTCATTCCCGCTCTGGCTGGCATCCATTGGCCTTGCTATTGCGCCAATCGTCGTCAATGCACAGACCATCGGTGACCCTGCCCTGCCCGGCGGCGAAACAAGCTGGACCGTGGCAAAGGGGCGCGATGCTTTCATGCATCAATCGGCCAACATGAGCTTTGAAAAGCGGCTTGATTTCAAGCTGGGTGAAGCCCTTTTTCAAAGGTTGTGGGTAACTGCGCCAACCCGCACCAAGGCGGCAGACGGACTGGGTCCACTGTTTAATTCACGCGCCTGCAGCGGATGCCATATCCGCAATGGGCGCGGCCATCCGGTTGATGAAAATGATAGCGAGGCCGGGGCAACATCAATGTTGCTGCGCCTGTCCATCCCGCCACAAACCGCCGATCAACTCCGCGATCATCTGGATGGCAAGCTGGCCACCCTTCCTGACCCGGTTTATGGCGGCCAGTTTCAGGATTTCTCGATCCCGGGCATTCAGGCCGAGGGACGGGTCAAGGTGACCTATACAACAACCGACGTTCTTTTGGCTGGGGGTGAGACAGTTACCTTGCGTACCCCAACCTATGAAATGACCGATCTGGCCTATGGGCCGCTGCATCCCGACATCATGGTCTCCCCGCGCCTTGCCCCGCCGATGATTGGACTTGGGCTGCTTGAAGCTATTCCTGACAGCACCCTGATGGCGGCCAGTGATCCGCAGGATGAAGATGGCGATGGCATTTCGGGGCGGTTTAATCAGGTCTGGGACATTGCCAAATCAGAAATGGCGATTGGCCGATTTGGCTGGAAGGCGGGCATGCCGACCCTTGATCAGCAAAACCAGAATGCATTCCAGTTTGATATCGGCCTTTCCACACCGCTGTATCCAAATGCCAGCGGCGATTGCACGACTACGCAAACGGATTGCATGACAGCACCCGATGGCAATGATGATGAGTTCGAGGGGCTGGAAGTCCATTCGGTGATGACCGATCTGGTGCTGTATTACGCGCGCAACATTGCCCCGCCGGCACGCCCGAACGCAAATGATGCCGACGTTTTGGCGGGCGAAAAGATCTTTGCGGCAATAGGCTGTGCATCCTGCCACACGCCGCGCTATGAATTGCCGGAACGTGCTGACATGCCTGAACAATCGGGACAGGTGATCAGGCCCTATAGTGACTTGTTGCTGCATGACATGGGCGAAGGCCTTGCCGATCATCGCCCCGAAGCACAGGCATCCGGGCGCGAATGGCGCACCCCGCCACTTTGGGGGATTGGCCGCGCGCAAGAGATTGATCCACATGCGAGCTTCCTGCATGACGGCCGGGCGAGAACCGTTCTTGAAGCGATCCTATGGCATGGGGGTGAGGCTGAAAACGCGCGCGGTGCGGTCACAACGCTCCCCCCATCAGAGCGCGGCAAATTACTGGCGTTTCTAAAGTCATTGTGACGCTGTATATCTGACAAGTAACAAGCCACACCAAGTGAATATCGGGAAAAGTCATATGCTCTCCAAATCCAGCAGGCGCAACTTATTGCTTTCGACCACAACGGTTCTTGCTTTTGGTCTGATCAGCCCTGCGGCCCAAGCCGATATTCCCGATGAAAATTATCAGCCGGTTCTGGCGCACTTGCTGGGCACCGTGATGCCGCCGAAGCTTGATGACTTCCACGCGGCAACAGAAAACCTGACCAGCGAGTTCAAGGATTTCTGTTCAGATCCCGATAAGGGCGGACTTGAAGACACCCAAACCGCCTTTCACGCGGCAATGGATATCTGGCAGGAAATCCAGCCTTGGCGCATGGGGCCGCTGGTTGCCAATGGTCGTGATCAGCATATCGAATACTGGCCGGACAAACATGGCACGGCCGCCCGTCAGTTCCGCAAGCTGATGTTTGACAAGCCGGCTCCCTATACCGATCCCGAACAGCTTTCGAGTGCCAGTGCCGCCCTTCAGGGCTTCCCGGCACTTGAAGAGGTGTTGTTTGCCGATGATCACGGCGATCAGATGATTGCGGCCGATGAAGACGGTGTGTTCCTGTGCCAATATGGCACTGCCATTGCCACAAACCTCAGCACCCTGTCGGGTGAATTGCAGGCCGAATGGCCGGAATTTGCCCCCGCCATGGAAAACGCCGGACCGGACAGCATGGACTATCCCACCGCCAAGTTCGCCGCGACCGATCTTTACCGTGCCCTGCATGAAGGTCTTCTGATCATCTCGACCCAGAAGCTTGCCCGACCGCTTGGCGAAAATGCCGAAGACGCGCGTGCAAGCCGCGGGGAAAGCCCGCTTGCGGGGCGGTCGCTTCGCAATATCGAACATAACCTGATTGGTCTGTTCGCGATCTATGACGGCACCTGGGGCGATGTCGGCGAAGAAGGCAAAGGCCTGGCCGCGTTGATTGACAACAGCCTGCTGGATCGGTCGTTCAAGCTTAACTGGCAGACGGTAGCTAACACCTTTGCAGAGCTCCCGCCCTCTGTTGCCGAGGTGCTGGAACAGCCCGATGGTTATGCCGTGCTAACAGACCTTAAGGGGCAGATTGATTTCCTGACTATGCTTGTTGAAAACGATGTCGGCGGCAATACCCAGCTTGGTGGCGGCTTTAACGCGCTTGACGGTGATTAAAGCGCACGGAAGAGGAGATCAAAGATGGAATATCAACGTCGCAATTTCCTGAAGCTTATGGGTGTTGGCGGGGCATTTACCCTGTTGCCTGTGGGCCTTGCCCGTGCTGCAACCGCGCCAAACCCCGAAGACCGCGCAGTTTATATCTCCGCCAGTGCCGGGGATGATGGCGATTATTATGTCAGCGCGTTCAATGCTTCGGGCAAAATCCTGTTTGAACAGCCCCTGCCTGGCCGTGGCCATGATATCGGCCTGCGCCCCA
This sequence comes from Thalassospira profundimaris WP0211, assembly GCF_000300275.1. Classification (GTDB taxonomy): domain Bacteria; phylum Pseudomonadota; class Alphaproteobacteria; order Rhodospirillales; family Thalassospiraceae; genus Thalassospira; species Thalassospira profundimaris. The sequence continues at coordinate 53,705 of NZ_AMRN01000013.1, forward strand.
ACCATGTTGATGTCGCAGCAGTCGAACGCCGCCCGGGGCTTTATGGCCTGATCCTGGATCGCCATACGGGGGATGTGCGCGCCAAACTGCATTGCCCGGAAGACCGCCGGTTTTATGGCCATGCGATCTATTCCAATGATGGTCGGTATCTTTACATCACCGAAAACGACTTTGATCATGCCCGCGGCGTTGTTTCCGTCTGGGATGCCGAGGATGGCTATCGCCGGGTGGCGGAGTTCGACAGCTTTGGCACCGGCCCGCATGAATTGCATCTGATGCCGGACGGCGAACATCTGGTGATTGCCAATGGCGGATTGCACACCCATCCCGATCAGGACGGGCGCACACCACTTAATATCAGCTCGATGCAACCCAACCTTTCGATCATTGATCGCCGGACTGGCAAGCTTGTTCATCAGGCGGCCCTTAAACATGACTGGCACAAACTTTCGATCCGCCATCTTGATGTCGCTGCCAATGGCACGATTGCCGCAGGCTTCCAGTATCAGGGCGATCTGACCGATCAGGTGCCACTCGTCGGCATCTGGCAACCGGGATCAGACATCCGCCCGATTGAGGCCCCGGATACGGTTCAGTACCGCATGCGGCAATATTGCGGGTCGGTGCGATTTGATGCATCGGGCCAGGTATTTGGCATTTCCTGTCCGCGCGGCGGGCTTGTGACCTTCTGGGATGCACAAACCAATGACTTCCTGACCCATATCGCCGCCCCGGATGGCTGCGGCCTTGCCGCCACCGATCAGGCGGGCGAATTTGTTGGCACCAGTGGCCTTGGCAATGGTTGGCGGATGGATGCGATTCGCCGTAAGCGGGTCGAACTGCCCGACGATTCTTTGAAATCGCAGCACTGGGACAATCATTTACGCCGGATCATTGCCTGAACAAACCCGACAATAAAGCCATTCAAAACCCGCACAAACACTGCGGGTTTTCCTATTTCCGGCATCTGAAAATCGCGGAAATCCGGGCATAAACACCGCGATTAACCAACTGTTTTTGTCGGGATATTTATATCAGAAATCCATCAACCAAAAGTTTTTCGCAAATGAGAACGATTTTCACTTGCGTCGGTGTTTTTTCTTACCTATAACGGGTCTCGACACAGCCCGCGAATGAAACCCATTCGCACTTGTCCCCAAGCGGCTTGTCTCTCAGACCTATGGGTCCTCTCTCCCCATAGGCCTCTCAAGGTGGAAAAGCGGTGGTTATCGATGCGGGAAACGATAACCGCCGCTTTCTCTTTTCCGGCCAAATTCCGAAACAATCCCAAGATGCAAAAACAAAAACACCCGGACGATTGATCCGGGTGATGTGTTTATTGACCGGTGCCTTATTGGATCAGACGGTTTTGGAAAGCTTGTCGCCCGCTGTCTGAAGCACGTTTTTATAGAGATCATAGTTTTTACGTGCGTCGTCCTTGGGGGCGACGATACACAGCGTGGCAGAACAGATACCGCTTTGATTATAGACCGGGGCGGCAAAGCAATGGGTGAAGGTATCCACAATGCTGTCGAAGGAGAAAAAGCGTTCGTCATGCGCACGACGGATTTCGGAGATATAGGCAGCAATATCCATTTGACGCCCGTCGGGCAGGATAAAGTCCTCAGCCGGGATCAGATCGCGGATTTCCTGATCACTCAGGTGCCCCAGCAAAAGCCGACCAGACGCCGTCCACGGAATGGCAGTCCGTTCCCCGACATCAGCAGAAATGCGAAACGGACGGCTGCCTTCGCGTTGCAGGGCGACGGTATATTTGTTGCCATCCAGCATACAAAACTGGGAGGTTTCCTTGGTGCTTGCGGTGATTTCATCAAGCACCCCGGCCGCCTGCCGGGTCAGGTCGAAATAATCACGATAAGCAAGGCCGAGGAAATAAACCCGCCGCCCCAAAAAGACCGAGCCATTGGCATCGGTCACTTCAAGCATGCCATGATCGATCAGCGTGCCGATCAGATCGTAAACCGTCGAGGTCGGCGCGCCCAAAGCCTGGGCGATTTCGGCAGGACGCTGAGAGGTTCTGACATCGCGCAGATGGTCCAGAATATCGAACGCACGATCAATGCCGCGCGCGCGCTTTCGTATCTGCTGTTCCGTCATAAACCCCTCATTTAACGTCTTAGTGCAATAGTTGTAGACTGTTATGCCTTACGAAAGGCGATGCAGTCGACCTCTACTTTGCAGTCAACAACCATCGAGGACTGCACGCAGGCACGTGCCGGAGGATTTTCGCCGAAATATTCCTCGAACACGCCATTGAATGACCAGAAATCGCGCGCGTCATCAAGCCAGACACCAATGCGCATGATGTCAGCAGTGCTGTAACCGGCATCTTCGACAATCTTGATCATGTTTTCGATCGCAATGCGGGACTGTTCGACAATGCCGTTGCCGATAACTTCACCATCACGCATCGGGGTCTGGCCGGACACATAAAGCCAGCCATCGGCCTCGGTGGCCTTGGCAAATGGCAATGCCTTCTGACCGTTGCCTTTGCCTTCGCCCACACCGTGTCTTTTAATGCTCATAAAAAATATCTCCTGGTTCTTAAAATTCAGAATTTGCAAGGAAGCCCTGCAAACGTTCAGTTTTCGGCGCACCGAAAATTTGTTCGGGGGTGCCTTCTTCGTGGATGCGCCCCTGATGCATGAACACGACCTTGCTTGAAACATCGCGCGCAAACCGCATCTCGTGCGTCACCAGCAACATGGTCATGCCCTCATTCGCCAGATCACGGACAACTGCCAGCACCTCGGCCACCAGTTCGGGATCAAGTGCGGAAGTCACTTCGTCAAACAGCATGATCTGCGGGTTCATCGCGATGGCGCGCGCGATAGCTACCCGCTGTTGCTGGCCACCGGAAAGCTGACCGGGATAATGATCGCGACGCTGCCCCATACCGACGCGCTCAAGCCATTTTTCGGCAATTGCCCGTGCTTCGTCCTTCGGCATTTTCTTGGTCTTGATCAGGCCAAGCATCACGTTGCGTATGGCCGTCATGTGCGGGAAAAGATTGAACTGCTGAAAAGCCATGCCGGTCATGGCACGTTGACGGGCAATTTCACGTTCCGACAGTCGGCGACGCTGTCCGCCGTCCTGTTTATAGCCGATAGACTGACCTGCCAGTTCAATCGAGCCCTGCTCAAAATCTTCCAGAAGGTTCACACAGCGCAGAAGCGTGGTCTTGCCCGAACCGGACGATCCGATCAGCGAAACCACATCGCCCTGCTGCATGGTCAGGTCGATGCCCTTAAGCACTTCGACCTTGCCAAAGCTTTTGTGAAGGCCGGAAATAGTCAAAATTGGGGACATGATTGCCTCTTTATGGGATCGAAATGCGGCGTTCGACGGCACGACCAGCCTGTTCGATCACGAAGTTCAAAAGGAAATAGACAAAGCCCGCAAAGAGATAGAACTCAAGGCTGAGATAGGTGCGCGAGATGACCTGCTGGGTGGCAAGCAGAAGCTCCACCACGCCAATGATCGAAAGCAGCGTCGATGCCTTGACGATCTCGGTCGCGGTATTGACCCAGGTTGGCAGGATCTGGCGCAAAGCCTGGGGCAGCAGCACATAAACAAAGGTTTGCCCGAATGTCAGACCGACCGATTTGGCAGCTTCGGTCTGGCCTTGCGGAATTGCGGACAAAGCCCCGCGGACGATTTCGCCAACATGGGATGAACAAAACAGCGTCAGTGCCAAAACACCGGCCTGAAACGCCGTCAAGTCAAGACCGACAACCGAAAGGATGTAGAAGCAGGCCAAAATCAGAACAAAGACCGGCGTTCCGCGCAGAAAGTCGATATACAACCGGACAATGAAGCGAAGCCACTTCGCGCCATATGTCATCGCCAAACCAACGAACACACCAAGGACTGATCCCAGAATAACCGAGGCAACCGAAATCAGGATTGTGTCACCCAGTCCCGAAAGCAGGCTTAGCCGCGCGTTCCACAATTCTGTCAGAAAAAGAGAGAAATTCATCTGATACCCCTTTAGCGTGGAACTGCAAGGCGCAGTTCAAGACGGCGCAGCAGAGCCGCAATCACATAACAGGCAACCACATAGATCATTGACGCTACCATCCATGTTTCAATCACACGGAAGCTCTCGACATTGATCTTGCGCGCATAAAAGGTCAGTTCCGGCACCGCGATGGCGGCGGCAAGGGAGGTGTCCTTGAACAGCGAAATGAAGTTGTTTGAAAGTGACGGCAGAACATTTCGAAACATCACCGGAATGATGATGTTGGTCTTGATCTTGAATTCCGTCAGACCAATCGCAAGGCCGGCTTCGCGCAGTCCCTTGGGCAACGCAACCAGACCGGACCGGAATACTTCGGCCAGATAGGCCCCGGCATAGATCGAAAGCGTAAAGACAAAGGACGATATTTTGTCCAACGCGATACCCATTTGCGGAAGCGCGAAATAGCAAAACAGAATAAGAACAAGGATCGGGGTATTGCGGATCGCGGAGACATAAGCCACCGCGATCCAGCGCAAGGTTCTGTGGCGCGAAAGCATCCCGAACGCCGCCAGAAGGCCGATCCCGCATCCAATCGCAATCGAGACAATGGCCAGAAACAGCCCCAGCCCAAGCCCCTCTGCGAGGAGATCCCAGTTACGCCAGATGACGTCAAAGTTGAAATCGTAATTCAAAGCGGAATTCCCGAATGCTTGCGTTGATTACTTGTACTCGACAGGGAAGCCGATTTTCGGCGTTTCGAGCTCTTCACCAAACCAGGTTTTGAAGCTTTCAGCATAGAACGGGAATTCAACACCGGTCATGCCCTCATGCAGGACGGTATTGACGAAGTTCAACCAACGCTGATCGCCCGGTTTTACACCACACGAATAGCTTTGCGGGTTCCAGGCATAGCCAGCATCCGTGTAACGATCCGGGTTCTGAACCATGAACCAACGAAGCGCAGACTGATCGGTTGCGGCGGCTTGGGCACGACCGGAATTAAGCGCCTGATACATCAGATCAACGCTGTCATACTGATCAACTTCGGCTTCCGGCAGGGCCGCGCGTACCATTTCTTCGGCATAGACGTTCTGCAGAACTGCGACGGTGACATCATCACCACCTTCTTTCAGCGCGTCATAATCGGCGTAGTCACCATTTGCCATCAGCAATAGACCAACACCTTCGCGATAGTAGGGAATGGTGAATTCGATCTGCTGGGCACGTTCGGCAGTGACCGTCATAAACTGGCAGGCCATATCGACCTTGTCGGTGACGAGGTTCGGAATACGTGCGTCGCCCGACTGCTGGACATACTCGATCTTTTCCGGGTCGCCAAACAGGGCCTTGGCCACAAGGCGGCCCATATCAACGTCAAAACCTTTGAGCTTGTTGTCTGAATCAACAAAGTGCCACGGCGGGTTGGTCGATCCGGTCCCAAGGACCAGATAGCCGCGATCAAGGACCTGCTGAAGTTTGCTTGTTTCCTGAGCAGATGCAGTACCGAGTGCCGAAGCCGCCGTGGCGGTCATGACAGTTGCGACCGCCAGAGTTTTAAGAAATGCCATTTTTGTCTCCACTTTCAAATGAGCCACACATTCTTGGATCGTTTTTTGTTTTTCCGTTATAACGGAACATATCCCGTTATTTCGGATTTACCCTAGCAGCGGCGTTCAAGATATGTCAATTTCGTTTTGCAAAAAGCTGAGAGCGCCAACCTCAAACCAATCAGGAACCAGCATGCTCGACACCCCCTGCCTTGTGATTGACCTCCCCGTCGTTGACGAAAACATTGCGCGTTTCCAAAACCTTGCCGATGCGGCGGGTCTGAAGACACGCCCGCATATCAAGACGCACAAACTGCCGTTTTTTGCCAAACGACAGATTGAGGCCGGGGCAATCGGAATCACCTGCCAGAAGATTGGCGAGGCCGAGGTTATGGTTGAGGGTGGACTCCGCGACATATTGCTGACCTACAACGTCATCGGTGATGCCAAACTTGATCGTCTGGCAGCACTTGCGCGCAAATGCACCCTGTCGGTCACCTGTGACAACCTGATCGTCGCAAAGGGTTTATCGGCGCGCTTTGCGGATGAAGAAACCGAGTTGACCGTTCTTGTGGAATGCGACACTGGCGCAGGACGGTGTGGCGTGCAAAGCCCGACTGACGCCGCTGAACTCGCAGCAAAGATAAATGATCTGCCTGGACTGCGGTTTGGCGGGCTGATGACCTATCCGCCAATGGATCATGCAGACAACGTCGACAAATGGCTGAGTGATGCCAAACAACGTCTCGAGGACGCAGGACTTCCTTGCCCGGTTGTTTCGACCGGTGGCACACCAAATCTGGACGCCCTGCCTGCATTTAACCACGCAACTGAACACCGCGCCGGGACCTATATTTACAATGACCGTTCCCTGATTGCGCGCGGCGCATGTGGCGTTGAAAACTGTGCCGCGGTTGTTAAGACCACCGTGGTTTCCCGCCCAACCAAAACCCGCGCCATCATCGATGCAGGATCAAAGGCGCTGAGTTCCGACCTGCTGGGCCTTGAGGGCTTTGGGATGGTCCGCGAGGCACCGGACGCGTCGATTGTCGGCCTGTCCGAAGAACACGGCATCATCGAGCTTGGCGACAGCAATTGGGACCCGGCAGTCGGTGACGTGATTTCGATTATCCCCAATCACATCTGCGTCGTGACCAACCTGTTTCCGACCGTCTGGATCAAGGATCAGAACGGCGAAATGACAGAAATGCCGGTCGCTGCACGCGGCATGCTGCGTTAATCCGCATCAGGGAGTTATGTGATGTCTGTTGATGTCATTTGCATTGGCGAAGCCATGGGCGAGATTTCGTTCGACCCGGCAGGAAACGCCAGCGTCAAGGTTGGCGGTGATACGTTTAATACTGCGGTCTATCTTGGTCGCCTTGGGATCAAGTCCGCCTTTGCCTCTGCTGTCGGCGAAGACCCGTTTGGTGAGCAGATCCGGTCTGTTCTGAAAGACAACTACGTCAGTGATGCATTCCTGATCAGCACGGATCAGGCAAATACCGGACTTTACTCGATCACCAATCGTACGGATGGCGAACGATTTTTCCACTACTGGCGCAATCAGTCGGCCGCACGCCAAACGATTTCACTGGCAAGCCCGGCCTACCTGCAGGCGCTTGAAGATGCGCCGTGGCTGTATCTTTCCGGGATCAGCTTGCACGTGCTGGAAGACGACACCACGCTTCTGTTTCAGACCCTTCAGGCCCACAAAGACCAGGGCGGCAAGATTGCCTTTGATGGCAATTTCCGGCCCAAGCTTTGGTCTGGCAAGGAAGATCAGGCGCGTGAGACATACGCCCGGATCACCGCCCTTGCCGATGTCATGATGCCGACATTCGATGATGAACAGCTTCTTTGGGGTGATAAAACGGCGCAAGGCACCGTAAGCCGGATTGCCAAGCTGAGCCCTGCCCTGATTGTCGTCAAACAGGGGGAGCAAGGTTGTTTGCTTTATGACGGTGGGGAAACTCATCATATTCCGATCCCGGAACCGGTCACCCCGATTGATACGACGGCCGCCGGTGACAGCTTTAACGCAGGCTTCATGGCAGGCTTGCTCAAGGGACAGGACGGCGTGACAGCAACACTTGCCGGACACAAGCTTGCCAGCAAGGTCATCACCCATCGCGGTGCAATCATTCCAGCCGAGATGATGGCAGAACTTTAAGCACCGGAACAAACCACTATCACAGCACAAAGCCCGGCATCACGCCGGGCTTAATTTGTTATTGCGTGTATTCTTTGTGATCTATGCCTTGCGCAGGGCAATCAACAATCTCAGCGAATTGATGGTCACCAGCACCGTCGCCCCGGTGTCAGCCAGAACCGCAAGCCAAAGGCCGGTTAACCCGGTGATCGATGTCACCAGAAAGACCGCCTTAAGCCCCAATGCAATCGTGATGTTTTCACGGATCACCCGGCGTGCGGCCCGTGACAGCTTCACCAGATTAACCACATCGCCCAGCCGATCCTTGACCGCCACCGCATCGGCTGCCTCAAGGGCGATATCCGTACCCCCGCCGATCGCGATACCAACATCAGCGGATTTCAGTGCCGGGGCATCGTTGATGCCATCCCCGACCATCGCCACGGGGCCTGATCGTTTCGGATCATCCCGCAATTCTGCCAAGGCATTCAGTTTGTCTTCGGGCATCAGTTCGGCGCGATACTCCATGCCAAGCTCTGCGGCCATGCGTTTGGCAACCCGGTCCGCATCGCCTGTTAACATCATCGGTGTGATGTTAAGCCTGTTAAGTTCGCCAAGCGCGTTCTTCGCGTCACTGCGCGCCACATCGCGCAAGGCAAGGGCACCGATCACCTGCCTGTCTTTCAGGACAACAACAGCAGTGCTGCCGTCATCTTCTTGCGCGGTCAGCCAATCGCCCATCTCGCCATCCGGCATACCGTTCAGACGTTTGGCAGCACCCACCTGATACAGCGCCCCGTCAATGCGTCCTTCGACACCGGCACCGGCAATAGTTCTGGCCTGTTCGACCACAGGCAGATCAAGATTGCGGTTTTCGGCGGCCGTGACCACCGCGCGGGCCAAAGGATGCGATGTGACGGCCTCAAGGGCTGCGGCAATCGTCAGAATACCATTTTCGCCATAGCCATCAGCTGTTTTGATTGCGCTTAGTTTCGGTTTGCCTTCGGTCAGAGTACCGGTTTTGTCAAACGCCATGGTGCGCACAGCGCCGATCAGCTCCAGCGCAGCCCCACCCTTAACCAGAAGACCGATCCTGGTCGCGCGTGCCAGGGCGGAGGTTACCGCCGCCGGGGTGGAAATCACCAGGGCACAAGGGCAACCAATCAGAAGCAGCGCCAAACCACGATAAATCCATTCTTCCCATGCCTGCCCGAACAACAGCGGCGGGATCACGACCGTGGCCAGTGCGAGCCCCATGATGATCGGGGTATAGATGCGAGCAAACTTGGCAACAAAGCGTTCTACAGGTGCCTTGTGCTTTTCGCTTTGCTCGACCAGCTCAATCACGCGATCCAGCATGGTTTGGCCCGCCGCACGGGTCACGCGAATGCGGACCGGACTGTCGGTGACAATCGCACCGGCAAAAACATCCGTGCCGACGTCGCTAAAGACCGGGACCGATTCACCCGTCAGGTGGCTGTTGTCAATCTCGGCCACACCACTTTCAATCACGCCATCGGATGGCACCCGTTCGCCCGGACGGACTTCGATGATGTCATCAACAACCAGATCACGCGGTGTCACGGTCTCAAAACCCGCATCGACAACACGCCGTGCCTGCTCCGGGGTAAGCTTCATCAGCGCCTTTACCCCGCTTCTGGCACGCCCAGCAGCCACACCTTCAAGTCGCTCGCCAATGGCAAACAGCAGAACGACCATCCCGGCCTCGAGGCTTTCACCAATCGCCACCGCCCCGATGACGGCAACCGACATCAAAAGCTCGATCGAGAAGATCGCCCCGCTTTGCGCCAACCGCGCCGCCTTTTTCATCACAGGCAATGCTGCCAAAAGCGACGCCACCGACATGGCATAAGGCAACGTCACCGGGAAAATCGAACCAATAAGCCCGCCGAGTGCAAGGCAAATGGCGGCAAAGGCGATTTCATCATTTTCCGAGGACCATGGCGCGAAACGACGCAGAAGGCTCTGTTTGGGTGCATTTTGCGCGTCATCTGCGGAATTCGATGCCGCGTCATTGACGGTACTAGAGGCGCAACTGCTGCTGGCACAGCAAGACGGTCCGGTTGCTTTTGCAGCCCCCGGCGCATTCTTTTCCTGCGCCGGATATCCGAGCTTATTTAGGGTTTTGGTGATGTCTGAACGGGCTTCATCGTGGGCAGCATCAATACCAAGCGTCACGGTTTCGCGCATCATCGATACATCGATGCATGAAACGCCCTCAAACTTGCCAAGGGCGGTTTCGATCTTGGCAACACATGACCCGCAATCCATCCCGGCCACTTGCCAATGGTAGTGGTTCACCGCACCGCCATGCTGACGCAGGACTTCACGCATTTTCTCGTCGTCGGCCTGACTGATCGGGGCGGCGGCCGAAATGCCCTGCGCATCAATGACAAAACCATGATCAGGTACGGCCTTGTTCAGGGCATCAATCAGCGTATCACGGCATTGCGTGCAATTGCCGATGGCTGGCAGGTCATCCCATTTGGCGACGAAAGACATTCAAGGCCTCTTACGATCAAATTTCTGTTCATATGTTATATTCAAACTATGGTTCATATGTCTTTCTGTCAACCACATTCAAACCGTCATTTGAATATAGGGATTGCGCACAGAAATGCCACCGAACCACTCCTGGCGAAACGGCACGTCAAGATGTTGAATTCACAACCGAAATAGAATTAGTCGTGCGTCACATGCGCAAACACATCACGCACCACGCACGAGATATGTTCATCATCAATATGATAGAAAATATGCCTGCCGCGCCGTTCGGATGCCAGAATCCGCTGATCGCGCAAGTGGCGCAAATGATGACTGCACAGCGATTGCGACATCTCGGTCGCATCGGCAAGCTCCGAAACGGTCTGCGGCTTTTCCATGCAACGCAAAACAAGCTGAAGCCGCCCAGCATCGCCTAGCAGGGAAAAGATTTTCGCTGCCGCCTCGACATCAGGCAAAGCCAAGTCCGCGCCAACGGCCCGCGATGCATCGCGGGTGACGGCTTCGCCCTGCTCGGTGCTCAGACCAAGGCGGGCAGCCGCATCACATTCCTGACAGTCATCAGCATCAGTTGCGGGAACGGGCGTGCGAGGTTTTGTTTTGCTTTCTGACATGGGGCCTATTTTCCACGCCTGCCCGCACAAGGCAAGCGGCACATAAAAATTCGCCTAAATCGCCGTCGCTCTCGGCAGGCCCGAAACAAACCGGATTGACTCATTTCGATAAATTATTCATGTTTTACATGAATTTTATAGCTTGTCTCGGAATTCCCCTATTCAGGAGCCCCACAGATGTCCTCCACCCAACACACTGGTACGCTTAAGAATGTGCGCGCCATCAGCACCCTTCTTTACTGGGTCTGCGCGATTGCCATCATTTTTCAGATCCTGGTCGTGCCACTGGTGTGGTACGCGCCGGGCTGGGTTGAAGCCAGCACCAGTCAAATGACCGTCAGCCTTGCCGATCTGCACGCTCTCTCGGGTTGGCAGAAATACGTCACCATGGCGGTGATGATGATCCCGTCACTTGTTTTGGCCTATGGCCTGTATCGCTTGCGCAAGATGTTTGGCGCCTTCGCACGCAATGCCATTTTCCAGCCTGAACCCATCAGGCACCTCAAGGTATTTGGCATTGCCCTTCTGGCGCAAACCCTGATCAAACCGCTAACCGGTGCTGCCACCTCGGTCCTTGCGACTTTCCACCGCCCGGCCGGTGAACGGGTTCTGTCAATCGGGCTGAGTAATGCCGAGGCCAGCACGCTGTTTCTCGGCGGGCTGATCATTGTCATTGCCTGGGTACTGGGCGAAGCCGCCCGCATTGATGACGAAAATCGGAGCTTCGTCTAATGGCCATTATTGTTCGGCTGGACGTCATGCTGGCTACCCGCAAGATGAAGTCAAAGGACCTCGCCGCACGGATCGGGATTAGCGAACAGAACCTCTCGCTTTTGAAGTCCGGCAAAGTCCGCGGTGTGCGATTTGAAACGCTGTCGGCCATTTGCAAGGAGCTTGATTGCCAACCCGGTGATCTTTTGGAGTTTCAACCAGATTAGTGCCCGACCAATGCACGCAAGTCGAGCATGGGCAACTGCGCCCGCTTTTACGACTTTGTCCGATCCCCGGACGGGTCGTAGAACGGGCGCAAGGATGCTTCAGCACTTACCACTGTTCCGGCGACATCAATGCTGTAACTTGATGCAAGAATGTCGCCGGTCGTTTCGCCCGCGCATCCGATATAGCCCATCCCGACCGCCGTACCGACATGATGGCCATAGGCCCCCGATGTCAGATGACCGACGATCTTGCCATCGCGCAGGATCGGTTCGTTGTAGAACAAAAGCGGTTCCGGATCATTCAGGCGGAATTGCACTATCCGACGCGTCAAACCAGTTTCACCCTTGGCAAGCACGGCATCACGGCCAATGAAATCAGGCTTTTCGGTTTTAACCGCGAAGCCAAGCCCGGCTTCAAGCACATGATCCTCGCAGGTGATGTCATGCCCAAAGTGACGAAAGCCCTTTTCGATCCGGCACCCATCCATCATATGCAGGCCACACAATTTCAGGCCATGGTCTTCGCCAGCCGCCAGTAGTGTTTCAAACACATGGGCGGCCATGTCGGAACTGACATAGATTTCCCACCCCAATTCCCCGACATAGGAAACACGATGTGCACGCGCGATCCCCATGCCGATTTCGATTTCCTGTACCGTGCCAAACGGATTGGCCGCGTTTGAGAAATCGTTGGGTGATACGGAAGCTAACAGATCACGTGACTTCGGCCCCATAACGGCCAGAACCGCCTCACCCGCCGTGACATCAGTGATGACAACCATATGATCGTCAACATGGCGACGCATCCATGTCTCATCGGCCAGTCGCGTTGCAGCAGGTGTGACGACAAGATACGCCAGTTCCGACAGGCGGGTGATGGTCACATCTGCCTCGATCCCGCCGCGTGAATTCAGGAACTGGGTATAAACGATCTTGCCCACGGCCACGTCCATTTCCCCACCGCAGATGTGATTGAGGAAAGCGGTCGCATCCGGCCCCTCGACCCGGATTTTGCCAAAGGATGACATATCATAAAGCCCAACCCCGTTTCGGATCGCCAAATGCTCTGCCTTGGCATTGTCAAACCAGTTGGGGCGTTTCCAGCTATATTCATATTCCGGTTTCTGACCGTCATTAGCGAACCAGTTTGCACGCTCCCACCCTGCGAGCTCACCAAAGACTGCGCCGTTCTTTGCAAGGTGTTCATGCAGGGGCGAGCGACGAATGCCGCGTGATGTTGCCTTTTGCCGGAACGGATAATGATCGGCATACAGCAAACCCAGCGTTTCTGAAACACGTTCCGTCAGATAGGTCTTGTTGCCCTGAAATGGCTGCATGCGGGCAATATCGACATCACCAAGATCAAATGGCTTTTCGCCGTCTTCCATCCATTGCGCCAACGCCATCCCCGCCCCACCGGCCGATTGAATGCCGATGGAATTGAACCCGGCCGCGACCCAAACATTATCCATGCCCGGTGCCAAACCAAGGTGATAGGCGTCATCGGGCGTAAAGCTTTCAGGTCCATTAAAGAACGTATGAATGCCGGTTTGCCCCAGAAGCGGCAACCGGTTGATTGCCATTTCAAGGATCGGCTCGAAATGTTCGAAATCGGGTGGCAGTTCATCAAATTCGAAACTGTCGGGAATGCCGTCCATACCCCATGGCTTGGCCTTGGGCTCGAACATCCCCAAAAGGATCTTACCGGCATCTTCCTTGTAATAGGCGCACTCATCAGGCACGCGCAGAACCGGCAAATCACCCAAATCCGGAACGCTATCGGTGACGATGTAATAATGCTCGCACGCATGCAGCGGCACATTCACCCCGGCCATCTTGCCAACATCGCGCGCCCACATGCCCGCACAGTTGACCACCATATCGCAGGCAATTTCACCCTGATCACCATCCTCGGATTGCCACGAAACGGCTGTGATGCGCGATCCCTGTTTGGCCATGCCGGTGACTTTGGTGCGGCTATGGATTTTCGCACCACGTTTGGTCGCACCGCGCGCCAGTGACAGCGCGATATTGCCCGGATCACCCTGCCCGTCCTTGGGCAAATACACACCGGCTGTCACGCCATCCAGATTGACATGCGGGTAGCGTTCCCCGACATCAGTGGGTGAGATTTCTTCAATCTCCACCCCGAAGGCACCTGCCATGGCGGCCTGGCGGAACAATTCTTCCTTGCGATCCTCCGTCAGCGCGACGGTGATGGCACCAACGCGTTTGAAGCCTGTGGCGACCCCGGTTTCATCTTCAAGCGTCCCATAAAGTTCCTGGGAATATTTGGCAAGGCGGGTCATGTTGGCGGTTGCACGCAACTGGGCGATCAGGCCGGCCGCATGCCAGGTCGTGCCAGACGTCAGTTCCTTGCGTTCAAGCAAGACAACATCTTTCCAGCCCAATTTGGTCAGATGATAGGCCACCGAACAGCCAATCACGCCCCCGCCGATAATGACCACACGGGCCTTGTCCTGAATATTTGCCAACGCCATAGCCCCTTAAACGGAATGCACTGAAGATCTACCGGACGGTTTCCTGATCGGATGGCATGCCTGCGGTCGAACGCGGGATGCTCATATTGTTGTGCTGACGCTAAACAACAAGCATGACGGCGACAAGGGGAGATGGGGCCAAAAGATGGCTTGGCTCTATAAAATACGGCCAACTGGTACCAACAAACCGTTTATTGCGCAGGACTTTAAAAAGCCGCCATGACTGATCTATCGCCTGCGTTGACAACGTAAGTCAGATATCGTTCTCAAAATCAGGATTTCCAGTGACTTACGAATTAACCATTCTTGTTCTCAACGCGTTTCTCTGCCTGGCTTTTCCATGGGCCTATAACTATGCCTACGCCAAGCAGCCCGGCGTCGGTGGCAAGCGCCTCATGGGCAACCGTGAGTCCCTGCCAGAACGCACCGGAATGGCCGCACGCGGGGCACGCGCCCATCAGAACCATCTGGAAAACCTTGTTCCCTTTGCGATTATCGTGCTGACCGCACATGAAATCGGGGTGTCCAATAGTGTCACCGTTGCCTGTGCTGCCATATTCCTTGCAGCACGCATCGCGCATGCGGGCTTCTATCTTGCCGGCATCACGCGCATTCCGGGGATCAATGGCGTTCGATCCATCGCCTATTTCGTCAGCCTGTTTTCGATGCTGGTTTACGCGTCCCAACTGTTTCTGGCCTAGGTCGAAGCGAACATTTACATCCTTGATTGATCGCGCGCTTGCCGGGCGCTGTGACTTTTGCCTTAATGAACGCCAATAATGCCGTGCACAAAGCAGTGGCAACAGGGAATGCTTCAGGAAAGGACGTTTTACATGAAGCAGAAAGTCGCACTGGTCACCGGGGCCGCACGCGGGATCGGACTTGCCACTACCAAACTGTTTATCGATCAGGGCTGGAAAGTCGCCATGATTGATCGCGACGGACCAGAACTACATGCTGCGTCAAAAACCGTTTCGGATGTCGCTTCGGCCTTTGAATATGACGTCTCAGACCCCGCGCAGGTTGACCAGATGGTCGATGCCGTGCTTTCGGCCTTTGGTCGGTTAGATGCAGTCGTCAACAATGCCGGTGTTGCCGACTTCCTGCCGGTCGAGGAAACCAGCTTCGCCACCTGGCGCCGGATCATGGAAACCAACCTTGACGGTGTCTTCCTTGTCTCCCAGGCGACGATACCAGCACTCAAGGAAACCAAAGGCGCGATTGTCAATATCGGCTCGATATCGGGCCTTCGGGCATCAACACTGCGCGTTGCCTATGGCACATCAAAGGCGGCAGTTATTCACATGACCAAACAACAGGCCGCAGAACTGGGCGAATATGGCATTCGCGCCAATTGCGTCTGCCCCGGCCCGGTCAAAACCAAGCTCGCCATGGCGGTGCATTCACCAGAAATCATCTCGGCCTATCTCGACGCGATGCCGCTCGGCCGCTATGGCACAGAAAATGAAATCGCCGAAGTCATCCACTTCCTGTGCTCGGACAAGGCAAGCTTTGTCACCGGCCAGATCGTTGCCGCCGACGGCGGGTTCGAAACAACCGGCGTTGGCCTACCCGCCCTTCGCAGAGAGTAAAGGCAATGATCCCATGCGCCCGCTTCGCCTGATCATCGCATTGGCCGCCATATTGGCCTTGTCATCCTGCCTGACCTTCAATTGGCAGCGCAGCGTACAACAGGCATTGTCAAATGCATGCAACTCCTCAGGCGACTGCGGGTCGGAAGGGCCTACCAACTAATTGGCGTAGCTACAAACCGGTCAGCTTAAACTGTTTAGACATCGGAGATAGGGAACGATGGATAGAGTGCAACGCGGTCGCCTTGAGCATGCATTGAAAGCAGGGCACGCCTATCCTGTTCACCCGGACGGACTTCGGCTCGCTGGCGTGGACCCCATAGACCAAAACTCGCATTGGGAATATCGGTGCCGAGATGCAAAAACATTGCTTGAGATACTGGATGTCCAATGCTCAGTACATCAACTGCCGGCTAACGGGGAGCTAAGAACTTTTTATTATCGCGGCCACAGGGATGCAAGTTGGCCATTACTCCCAAGCGTATTTAGAAGTGCAAACGGAAGAGATGGCTCGAACAACAACTTTGATGCTCATTATCACGGCGGGGATCAAACATATGAAATCAATCAATATTGCAATTTTTTAGAAGCAGTAAACTCGCAAGGTATGTTTATTGAAGAAGAGGCTTTCGAGTTACTTAGACACCATCGACAGGGATCACACGACACCGAATCCTGGGTATTTAGGGATCTAAACTCAAAGATTGTACCAACAACGTTTCCGTCTTCTGGTCAGTTGCGAACACTGGCTCTTGCTCAACATTATGGCATCCCCACCCGCCTTCTTGACTGGACAAAGAATCCTTACGTTGCCCTCTTCATGGCGACAGAGGCTATCGATAGCGTCGAAGAGATGAAAAGGGAAATAAACTTCGGTATTTGGATGATACCCAAAGTTCTTTTCGATGTAACGAGTGCGTTCAAATACTTTTTCGTGATCGACGTCTCAAAATTTCAAAATGCGAATATTTCAGCTCAACACGGTTGTTTTTCATTGCATATCCCTCCACTCGAAGATGTTTTAGCGGACAGACACACTTTTCCGGTTTCTCGCAGTAATTCATCGTTCATGCATCTTGACGAATATCTTTGCGACAGCAATGGGGATGCACTGCATGAGGAGTTTTTAAACCGCATTACTGGCAAGCCCATGTTACTAACTCTGAAAAGTAACGAAGTGGGTTTGATCCGGCAAAAGCTTGATCAACTGCAAATGAACTGGACAACACTAATGCCGAACTTGGACGGAGCCGCAAAGGAAGCACTGCGCAGACAGAGAATGGACCGTATCATTGGTTAGAGTCCTAACAGCACATAACTCGTTCACGAAACGATAAACGGCGCGCCCTTTGGACGCGCCGTTTGTTGTTTCCGGTATCGGAAAACTTATTCCCACTCGATGGTTCCCGGTGGTTTGGATGTGAAGTCGTAGGTCACACGGTTGATACCGTTGACTTCGTTAATGATCCGGTTGGCGATGCGGCCAAGCAATTCTGGCGGGAACGGGAAGAAGTCCGCGGTCATGCCGTCGGTTGAGGTCACTGCGCGCAAGGCACATGCGTAATCGTATGTACGACCATCGCCCATAACGCCAACGGTACGAACCGGCAACAGAACGGCGAATGCCTGCCAGATGGCGTCATAAAGACCGGCATTGCGGATTTCTTCGAGATAGATCGCGTCTGCCTTGCGAAGCACATCAAGCTTTTCACGCGTGATCGGCTGGCCCGGGATGCGGATGGCAAGGCCCGGTCCAGGGAACGGGTGACGGCCGACAAAGCTGTCAGGCAGGCCGAGTTCACGGCCCAGATCACGGACTTCGTCCTTGAACAGCTCACGAAGTGGTTCGACCAGCTTCATGTTCATGCGTTCCGGAAGGCCGCCAACGTTGTGGTGCGACTTGATGGTGACCGACGGACCGCCAGTGAAGGACACACTTTCGATCACGTCGGGATAGAGCGTGCCTTGTGCCAGGAAGTCTGCACCACCGATTTTCTTGGCTTCTTGTTCGAACACTTCGATGAACAGACGGCCAATGGTTTTGCGTTTCACTTCCGGGTCGGTTTCGCCTTCGATGGCACCGATGAAGGTGTCGGATGCATCAACATGCACCAGCGGAATGTTGTAATGGTCACGGAACAGGGTGACAACCTGATCGGCCTCGCCCGAACGCATGAAACCATGATCCACAAACACACAGGTCAGCTGATCGCCAATCGCTTCGTGGATCAGAACTGCTGTGACGGAACTGTCAACACCCCCCGAAAGACCACAGATGACCTTGCCATCACCGACCTGTTTGCGGATCTTGTCGATCGCATCGTCTTTATAGGCATTCATGGTCCAGTCGCCGGAACATCCGGCAACACCATGGGTGAAGTTCTTGAGAAGCTGCGCACCATGCGGGGTGTGGACCACTTCCGGGTGGAACTGCACGGCATAGAATTTCTTGTCGTCATTGGCGATGGCGGCAAACGGTGCGCCTTCGGATTTACCAACAACGCGGAAACCATCGGGCAACGCGTCAACGCGGTCGCCGTGGCTCATCCAGACCTGTTCGCGAGCACCCTCGGCCCAGACACCTTTGAAAAGATCGCAATCTTCGATTACATCGACAAAGGCACGACCGAATTCACGATGATCAGAGGTCGCAACCTTGCCGCCCAGCTGATTGACCATGGTTTGCTGACCATAGCAAATGCCCAGAACCGGCACGCCGAGCTCAAACACCTTTGCCGGTGCCGAAGGGGCCTTGTCCCAATGGACAGACGCCGGGCCCCCCGAAAGGATCACGGCCTTGGGGGCATATTCATCCAGGAACGCGTCCGAGATGTTGTTAAAAGGATGGATCTCGCTATAGACACCGCTTTCGCGCACGCGACGTGCAATAAGCTGGGTGACCTGGGATCCGAAATCAATAATCAGCACGCGATCAGTCATCGGGCCGTAACTCCGTCGAAGATTGGGTTGCGCCGTACATACGCCAAACCATCGTGATGGGCAACCCGGCGCAGATGGTCCCCCAACGATGCATTCAAAAAACTTGTCTTGTTGTTACGAGTGTCGCGGTGCAATTGCGGCGGATTTGCGCGCAGAGCACCCCGAAAACCCCACAATTGGTCCCTTTTTTCCGCGCAATGGGCGCGCAGTATCTGAGCTAACGGAACGCGGGAAACACCGCGTCCAAGCACGAGCATCAAACGATTGATCAACGCAAGGGACACATCATCATGAGCACTTCCACCGGTAGCAAAATTGCCATGGCCGTCGCGGGCCTTATCCTCATTGCCGGCACGGCAACCGCAATCGCCATGACCCAGAAAGACGGTGGCACCAGCCTGCCGATCATTGGCACCGAAGAAACCGCACCGGCGCAAAACGGCAAAGACCTGATCCCTGATAGCGCCGAAGAAATCGTTCCGGGCATGAAAAACCTTGAGAACGGCGACGCATCCAAAGGAAGCGACGGTAGTGCAACTGGCACCGGCACCATCTTTGACGAGCCGGTACAGACCACCGAGTAACGCATAAGCGCGTTGACGGTTAAACAAAATCGGCCCTGCGAGCATCACTCGCAGGGCCTTTTGATTTGCAGGCAGAACAAGGGCGGTGTGAGGCTGGGACTGGGTTCCATATGCCATTACCGCCAGTGTCATTACTTTACCTTGCCTTTTGCGGTGCGTTCGAACACCGCTACAAAGAAACCATCCGTGCCATGCACATTCGGCGACAAACGCAGCCACGGCTTGTCCTTGCCGCCCGGTACAGGCACTGATTTTGGCGCATCCGGCCAGATTTCGTTAACCGGCACCGGTTTAAAATCCTTGCGATCGCGCATGAAGGTTTCGATCAGACGTTCGTTTTCCTCGGGCATGATCGAGCAGGTAGCATAAATCAGGCGCCCGCCCTTGGTGACCTTGGCGGCACCGGCCTTAAGGATTTTGCTTTGTTCAGCCATCAGACCGCGCAGGTCACGCTGACCAATGCGCCAGCGCAGTGCCGGGTTACGACGCAGCGTCCCAAGGCCCGAGCACGGCACATCAAGCAATACACGATCAAAGAAGCCCGACTTGTTACGAAGCCAGCTGTCACGTTCGTCGGCAATGATGCGTTGTTGGATGCAATCGCCTGCCCCGGCACGACGTGCACGTTTGCGCGCATTGTCCAGACGACCGCCATGGGTATCACAGGCAAGAATACGGCCCTTGCCGCGCATGTCCGCCGCAAGACCAAGCGTCTTGCCGCCACCGCCCGCACACATATCCAAAATCGTCATGCCCGGCTTGGCATCGACCAGATGCACGCAAATCTGCGATGCTTCATCCTGGATTTCGATCAGGCCGTCTTTGTAGGCGGCCGTGACCAGCATGTTCAAACCAAGTGGTAAACGAAGACCATTGGGGGCATAGGGCGTGCGTTCGATATCCTTGATACCATCAGCCTTCAGCGACTTGATCGCATCTTCGACAGTGCCGCGCAGGCGGTTCACGCGCAGATCAAGTTTGGCTGGCTGGTTATACGCCGCCATTTCGGCTGCAAGGTTTTCGTGATGCAGCTTCATCAGTTCGGTATAAAGCCATTTCGGCAATTCGGCCTTTACCGCACCGGGCTGCGCATCATGATCAAGTGTTTTGCCCGAAAGCTTGTTGATCAGATGCTTTTCATTGGGACGCAAAATATCGGGGCAGAATTGTTCGCCGCAGAAACGATCTTCGATGTCGCTGGTTGTTAAACCGTCATGCAACACCAGATCGGCGATCATGCGCGCACGACCGTCCTGGAACTGATAATCGCATTCCGCCAGCCACCACCCCAGACGCGCCTGATGACGGATCAGGTTATAGAAACGTTCGCTGATTTCACGACGATCCCCGCCGCCGATATACCGGCGTGATCCGAAATAGCCTGACACAACGCGGTCAGCGTCATCTCGGTTATGGGTCCAGCCATCGTAAAGTTCGATAACGGCTGCTATGCGGGCACCGGGTTTCAAAGCGTAAAATCCAACCTGTTTGTGGGTGAAAGACTGCTTCGCATATGGGAAGCAAACAATCACTCTACGATAAAAAAGCTGATGACGGCAGGAAGGCCTGCCGTCATCGAAATTTGAATGCGCCTCATATCATGGCAAAGACCATTCGCCAACAGCGTCAAACGCAAGGCTGGTCAGCCAATCAGCAGGCGCAAGTCCATCAGCCGCCCGGACGATAGTTCGGTGCTTCGCGGGTGATGGTCACGTCGTGCGCGTGGCTTTCGCGCAGGCCAGCATTGGTGATGCGAACAAATTCTGCACGTTCGCGGAAATCCGCAAGCGTTGCCGAACCGGTATAGCCCATGGATGCCTTAAGACCGCCAACCAGCTGATGGATGATCTGACCAGCCGGGCCTTTGTAAGGAACGCGGCCTTCGATGCCTTCGGGAACCAGTTTGAGGTTGTCCTGAACATCCTGCTGGAAATAACGGTCTGCCGAGCCGCGTGCCATCGCACCGACCGACCCCATACCACGGTAGGATTTATAAGAACGGCCCTGATACAGGATGACTTCACCCGGGGCTTCGTCGGTACCGGCCAGAAGCGAGCCGACCATGCAAGTGCTTGCACCGGCTGCCATCGCCTTGGCGATATCGCCAGAGAACTTGATACCGCCATCGGCAATGATCGGCACACCAAGCTTGTGGGCCATTTCGCCACATTCCAAAACAGCGGTCAGCTGCGGCACGCCAACACCGGCAACGATACGTGTCGTACAGATCGAGCCCGGGCCGATACCGACCTTGACCGCATCTGCACCGGCTTCTGCCAGCGCCTTGACGGCGTCTGCGGTTGCAACGTTACCAGCGATGATCTGGGTATCGCCAACCTGGGCCTTGATCTGCTCAACCGCCTTGATCACGCCGGCCGAATGGCCGTGTGCGGTATCAATGACCAGAACGTCGACGCCAGCCTCAATAAGGGCTGCGGCGCGTTCAAAGCCGGCCTCGCCGACACCGGTCGCTGCGGCAACGCGCAGGCGACCGCTTTCATCTTTACAAGCGTTCGGGTGAAGTTTGGCTTTTTCGATGTCCTTGACCGTGATCAGGCCGGTGCAACGATAGGCTTCATCCACCACAAGCAGCTTTTCGATGCGGTGCTGGTGAAGGAGTTTCTTGGCTTCGGTGGTATCGACATTCTCGGTCACCGTGACCAGACCCTCGTGAGTCATCAGTTCGGAAACCGGCTGCGAACGGTTGGATGCAAAACGAACATCGCGGTTGGTCAGAATGCCGACCAGCTTGTTCGAACCACGTTCGACAACCGGGATACCGGAAATGTGGTTGGCATCCATCAGGTCGAGCGCATCTGCAAGCGTTTGATCAGGATGAATGGTGATCGGGTTGACGACCATACCCGATTCGAACTTTTTCACGCGGCGAACTTCTTCGGCCTGCTGTGCGATATCGAGGTTCTTGTGAATGACCCCCATGCCGCCATGCTGTGCCATGACAATCGCCATTGCACTTTCGGTAACGGTATCCATTGCCGAGGAAAGCAGCGGTATTCTGAGTTCAATATTCTTGGTAATGCGGGTGTTGGTCTGCACCTGAGCAGGCAGCACTTCTGATGCTGCGGGTTTGATCAATACGTCGTCAAACGTCAGGGCTTCGGCAATGCGGGTCATCTGGCCACCTCGTTAATCTGAGTTGGCGCGGAATTTATACACGTTATGCCCCAAATGCCAAGTTTTGTGCGCCCATAACAGCCCTGTGATTTTATTGATGCTTTATTTTGCGCATTCCGTTAGAAACTGGTCGATGGGGCTGCCGTCAGGCGAGCCCCTTTTTCATTTCCGCAAATGCAAACCTTGGAAACGCGGGCCTAAAGGCTAAAGACAAACTGGTCGTAGTCCATGCCCGCGTCATTCAGCAGGTCGGTGACCATCTTGATCCCGCGTGCCATGCCTTCCTTGCGGTTGGCTTCCTTGGCCTCTTCTTCACACAGTGCCTTATAAAGCGGGATGACCTTTTCGACCGCATCACGACGCGGCACGCGGCGGTTGGAATGATATCCGATGATCTTGCCATCCGGACCGAAGCTTGGCGTAACGTTTGCCAAGACCCAGTAATGGTCGCCATTGGCACTGCGATTGATCACATAGGCGAAAATCTCGCGCCCGGCCTCAATGGTTTGCCACAGCAAGGCAAAGACCGACCTTGGCATATCGGGATGGCGGATGATGCTGTGTGGCTGACCAAGGATATCGCGTTCACGATATCCGGCAACACGCAGGAACGTGTCATTGGCATATGTAATCCTGCCCTTGAGATCGGTCTTTGAGACGATGATCTCATGCTCGTCAAAATGACGTTCCACCCCTGTCAGGCTAAGATTGTCCTGTTTCATCAGATAAACCCCACAAGCAATGGCCACCCCACATGGCCCGTTCCACCCGGAATGCAAGATTAACTTCTTGCCACCTTGATCATTAACGCCTTGGGCGCGATCAGGGTTTGATGTAACGCAACAATGCCTGAAGAATTATAACTATTCCAGTCTATCCCATTGTGGATATTGGAATAATTTATTGATGCCTATTCGATCGGCGACCAGTTGTCGTCTTCGCGGATTTCGGCGTTCTTGATGTCGTCCTCGGCGTTGTTCTGGCCGCGGAAACCGGTCGCGATCAGATAGGCCTCGGGACTTTCGGGGCGGGATGCTGGTGGTTTGGCGTGTTTGGTCACGCGGAAGTTCTTTTTGACACGGTCAAGAAGCTCGTTCTCGGTACCGCCCTTGAACACCTTGGCAATGAAAATACCGCCCGGTGCCAGAACTTCCTCGGCAAACAGCAAAGCATGTTCGACCAGATCAATAATACGAATGTGGTCGGTCTGACGGTGGCCGGTGGTTTCCGGTGACATGTCCGAAATTACGGCATCAACCGCGCCCTGCAATTCGTGCTTGATCATGTCCGGCGCCTTGGGATCAAGGAAATCGGCCTGCAAACAGGTCGCACCCGAAATGCCTTCCCATTCAAGGATATCAAGGCCGACAACCTGACCCTTGCCATGTTTGGAGCCGACCATATCCACCGCCACCTGCGTCCAGCCGCCAGGGGCCGCACCAAGGTCAACGATGCGCATGCCCGGTTGCAGCAGATCAAACTGGTTGTTGATTTCAATCAGCTTGAAGGCCGCACGCGAACGATAGCCAAGACGCTTGGCTTCTTGCACATACGGGTCATTGAGTTGGCGATCAAGCCAGCGGGTCGAGGAAATCTTGCGCCCCTTGGCACTTTTTACACGCGTACGCAGGCCACGGCGTGCGCCGGTGTCGATGGCTGCAATGGCCGAACCCTTGCGGCGGCGCTGCCCGCCTTTTCCGCTGCGATTGTCGCTCATGATTTATCCTGAACTGAATTCTGTTTTGGCCAGACCTGCCGGGACATGGATGTCAACCGATCAGGAGGAAGCCGGAATATGCGACACTGTATGACGGCGTGCGTCGCATGGGTCAATAGCGTGGCCATCTGCGCGCATCAAATCGACCAGAATACCTTCGCGAAGCCCACGGTCGGCGACCTTAAGCGTCGCCAAAGGCCAGATATCACGAATCGCGGCAAAGATCGCCGCCCCGGCATCCATCAGTTCGGCGCGCTGATTACCAATGCACGGATGGCCCTTGCGTTTGTCCGATCCCATGCGCAGCAAAAGCTCGGTCACACGTTCCGCATCATCAAACCGCAGATCAGACCCATCGACCTTGTGACGTTCATAACGTTCAAGACCAAGGGCAATGCCGCA
This sequence comes from Thalassospira profundimaris WP0211, assembly GCF_000300275.1. GTDB lineage: Bacteria > Pseudomonadota > Alphaproteobacteria > Rhodospirillales > Thalassospiraceae > Thalassospira > Thalassospira profundimaris. Next base: position 78,332 of record NZ_AMRN01000013.1, read on the forward strand.
GAATGTGGTAACGGTCCCCGATGTGCCAACCATCTGGACCTTGTCATCATCAAGCATGTCCGAGCAGCAATTGCGCTTGGCAAATTCTTCAAGACGCTGACGGATTTCGGTGCGCATGGCTTCAAACCGTTCGCGGCGTTCCTCGACCGTGGCATAACGTTCGGTCAGGCACAGAACACCGCATGGCATGGATAGGGTCTCAATGCACTGGGTCTTGCCGGTCTTGTCGACCTTGATCCAGCAGATCTCTGTACTGCCACCGCCAATATCAAACACCACCGCATAAGGCCGTTCATCCAGAAGGGCCGAGCAGGCCTGAAGCGCCAGACGGCTTTCCTCATCCGGATTGATGATATCAAGCGAGATACCGGTTTCATCGAAAACGCGACGAACGAATTCATCACGGTTATTGGCAGTGCGGCAGGCCTCGGTTGCAACGGCACGAAGCTTTGCCCCCGGATGGCGGCGCAGTTTTTTGGCACAGACCCGAAGCGCATCAATCGCCCGGTCCATCGCCGCTTCACACAGATAACCCTTTTCACGCACACCTTCGCCAAGGCGCACGACACGCGAAAAGGCATCAATCACCTTGAAGCCATCATTGCACGGCCGCGCGACCAGAAGTCGGCAGTTTGAACTGCCCAAATCAATCGCGGCATAAAGCGGGGCTGTAATGCAATCGACGATGCGCGATGATTTCGCGCCACCGTCGGGGACTTGAACGGCGGTTCCCGGTTGCGGCATGCCCGGTTTATCGGGGCCATCAAGCACGGCATGCCCGCCCATCGCAGCGCCGCCTGCCGGGCTGCTGCCCCTGTGCGAGTTGCTATGGGGGGATTGGTGCTTCACCGTTCGAAAACCTGCCTTCTGTTACGCGCATAATTTCTATATCGCGGATCATCATGATATTTATGTGACGATCTCGCGAATCAACTATATGAGTGTAACGACAATCCCCGGCAAGGCAAATCCCGTATGCGGTAATCGCATGGTTGACCAGATGGAAACAAAAAAGGGGTTGCCAAAACCGGGCGGGTTTTATACATAGCGGCCCACACCGCGCCACACGTCGCGCACGGTGGACCAAGTTTTGTTGGGGAATAGGTTAACGGTAGACCTACG
>NZ_AMRN01000014.1 GCF_000300275.1 Thalassospira profundimaris WP0211
CTGACGTAACCGGTTCGATCGAGCTGCCGGCTGGCACCGAAATGGTTATGCCGGGCGATAACGTTCAGATGACCGCAACTCTCATTGCACCGATCGCAATGGACGAAGGTCTGCGTTTCGCAATCCGTGAAGGCGGTCGTACCGTCGGCGCGGGCGTTGTTGCCAAGATCATCGAATAATTTTTTCTCTTGATCTTTGTGGAGCGGGCGGCTATGTAAGCCGCCCGCAACACTTTTGCGGCAATCGTCAACTCCAGTTGAGGGGCCGGTGTCCTTTTGAGGGCTCCGGTACATAATTACATGGATAGTCAGAACATTCGCATTCGCCTCAAGGCGTTTGACCATCGCGTGCTGGATCAGTCCACGCGTGAGATCGTCAATACGGCGAAGCGCACTGGCGCAGAGGTCCGCGGCCCGATTCCGCTGCCGACCCGCATCGAAAAGTACACTGTTCTGCGGTCTCCGCACGTGAACAAAAAGTCACGCGAACAGCTTGAAATCCGTACGCACAAGCGTCTTCTCGACATTGTCGACCCGACCCCGCAAACCGTCGATGCTCTTATGAAGCTCGACCTTGCGTCCGGTGTCGATGTCGAGATCAAACTTTAATCGGGAGTAAGCCGCAATGCGTAGTGGACTTATTACCCAGAAGGTCGGTATGACCCGCGTCTTCAACGACGACGGTTCCCACCTTCCTGTAACCGTTCTGAAGGTCGAAGATCTTCAGGTTGTCGCCAACCGTACCAACGACACCGACGGCTACGTCGCTGTTCAGCTTGGTTATGGCAAAGCGAAAGTGAAAAACGTATCCAAGCCGATGCGTGGCCACTTCGCCAAAGCCAAGGTTGAGCCGAAAGCCAAACTTGCTGAATTCCGCGTGAGCGAAGATGGCCTGATCGAAGTTGGTGCAGAACTTGCTGCAACCCATTTCGTCGAAGGCCAGTACGTTGACGTAATCGGCACGTCCATCGGTAAAGGTTTTGCCGGTGCGATGAAGCGTCACAACTTCGGTGGTCTGCGTGCGTCGCACGGTGTGTCTGTATCGCACCGTTCGCATGGTTCCACCGGTCAGTGCCAGGACCCGGGCCGCGTCTTCAAAGGTAAGAAGATGGCTGGTCACCTCGGTGCCGCACGTGTAACCGTTCAGTCCCTTAAAGTCGTGTCTTCGGACGCCGACAAAGGCCTGATCCTGGTGCATGGTGCCGTTCCGGGTCACAAGGGTGCCTATGTCCTTGTCAAGGATGCCGTGAAGCGTGCTGCACCGGAAGGTCTGCCGTTCCCGGCCGCGCTCAAGGGTGCTGCCCCGGCCGCTGAAGAAGCTGTCGCCGAGGATAAGGAATAAGCATCATGAAGCTCGACATTCTCAAACTTGACGCTTCCAAGTCCGGTAAGATTGATCTTGCAGAAGACATCTTTGGTCTGGAAGTACGTCGTGACGTCCTGCACCGCATGGTGAACTGGCAGCTGGCAAAACGCCGTGCCGGTACCCACAAGGTAAAGGAAAAGTCCGAAGTTTCCGCAACCACGAAAAAATTCGTGCGTCAGAAGGGTAGTGGCGGTGCACGTCACGGTTCCCGTAAAGCCGCACAGTTCCGTGGTGGTGGTACCGTGCACGGTCCGCGCGTTCGCGACCACGCACACGATCTGACCAAGAAGTTCCGTAAACTCGCGCTGAAAACCGCTCTGTCGGCTAAGGCAAAAGACGGTAAGCTTATCGTTCTTGATAATGCGGAATTCTCGGACGCCAAAACCAAGAATCTGGTCGCAGTTTTCAATAAACTCGGCTGGAAGTCTGCACTGATCATCGACGGTGCGCAGGTCAACGAAGGTTTTGCACGCGCAGCGCGCAACATCCCGCAGGTTGATGTGCTCCCGCAGATTGGTGCTAACGTCTATGACATCCTGCGCCGTGACACCCTGGTGCTGACCAAGGGTGCGGTCGAAGCGTTGGAGGCACGTCTCAAATGACGATCATCAGCAAAGAGCGGATGTACGAAGTCATCCGCGCCCCGCATATCACTGAAAAGTCGACGCTGATTTCTGAACACAACGCAGTTGCGTTCAAAGTTGCGATCGACGCCACCAAGCCGGAGATCAAGGCTGCTGTGGAAGGTCTGTTCGGGGTGAAGGTCAAGGCGGTCAATACCTCTGTGGTAAAAGGAAAGACCAAGCGTTTTCGCGGTATTTCCGGTCGTCGGAGCGATTTCAAGAAAGCGATGGTGACCCTCGAAGAGGGCCAGTCCATCGATGTGACTACGGGAATCTAAGACAATGGCTTTGAAGAAGTTTAAACCAACCTCTCCTGGTCGCCGTCAGCTGGTTCTCGTGGATCGTTCTGATCTCCACAAGGGCAAGCCGATCAAAGCGTTGACCGAAGGTCTTCGCAAGAAAGGTGGCCGTAACAACACTGGTCGTATCACCGCCCGCCGTATTGGTGGTGGTCACAAACGTCGTTACCGTCTCATCGACTTCAAACGTACCAAGTTTGACGTCGTCGGTACCGTCGAGCGTTTGGAATATGATCCGAACCGTACCGCGTTTATCGCACTGGTTCGCTATTCCGACGACGAGCTGGCCTACATCCTCGCACCGCAGCGTCTCGCTGTCGGCGACAACGTTGTTGCCGCTGAACGCGTAGACATTAAGCCGGGTAACGCCGCACCGCTGAAGAACATTCCGGTCGGTACCATTGTCCATAACGTCGAACTGAAAGCCGGTAAAGGTGGTCAGGTCGCACGTTCAGCAGGCTCGTATGTACAGCTTGTTGGTAAGGACCAGGGTTACGCCCAGCTTAAGCTGTCCTCCGGTGAGGTACGTTTGGTTCGTGGTGAATGCATGGCTACCATCGGTGCCGTGTCCAACCCGGACCATCAGAACTCGAACCTTGGTAAAGCCGGCCGTAATCGCTGGCTTGGCAAGCGTCCTTCGGTTCGTGGCGTTGCCATGAACCCGATCGATCACCCGCATGGTGGTGGTGAAGGTCGTACGTCGGGTGGTCGTCACCCGGTTACGCCGTGGGGCAAGCCTACCAAGGGCAAACGTACCCGCTCGAACAAAAAGACCGACGCGCTCATCATGCGCCGTCGTCACAAGAGCTAACGGAGGAGGCTAGACTATGGCGCGTTCCGTTTGGAAGGGTCCGTTTGTTGACGGATACCTTCTTAAGAAAGCCGATACTGTCCGTGCCTCAGGCCGGAATGAGGTAATTAAGACCTGGTCGCGGCGTTCGACGATTCTGCCGCAATTCGTAGGCCTCACCTTTGGGGTTTACAATGGCCAGAAATTCCTGCCGGTGCTCGTGACCGAAGATATGATTGGTCACAAGTTCGGTGAATTCTCGCCGACCCGTACCTACTATGGTCACGCGGCCGACAAAAAGGCGAAGAGGAAGTAACGATGGGTAAGAAAGCTGACATCCGTCGGCTGGCGGATAACGAGGCCGCGGCTTCGCTCCGGGCAGTACGCATTTCCCCGCGTAAGCTCAACCTCGTCGCCGAGTCGATTCGTGGTATGAAGGCAGAAGCTGCTTTGGCAGAACTGACCTTCTCCAATAAACGCATTTCGCAGGACGTCAAAAAGCTGCTGGAATCGGCAATTGCTAATGCCGAAAACAACCATCAGCTCGATGTTGACCGTCTCTATATTAAAGAGGCATCTGTTGGTAAGGCCTTCGTAATGAAGCGCTGGCGCGCCCGTGCACGCGGTCGTGTTGGCAAAATCATTAAGCCGTTCTCCAACATGCGCATCGTCGTTTGCGAACGTGAGGAGGCCGAGTAATGGGTCAGAAAATTAATCCGATCGGTCTGCGCGTTGGCATTAACCGTACCTGGGATTCCCGCTGGTACGCCAACAAGGCCGATTTCGCTGGTCTTCTTCACGAAGATCTCGCGATCCGCAATTTCATCTTCGACCGTCTGAAACAGGCGGGTGTATCGAAGGTGATTATCGAACGTCCGGCGAAGAAAGCCCGCATTTCGATCCACACCGCTCGTCCGGGCGTTGTGATCGGGAAAAAAGGCCAGGACATCGAGAAGCTCAAGAACGATCTGCAGAAACTGGCAAATGCCGAAGTGCAGGTTAACATCATCGAGATCCGCAAGCCGGAACTCGATGCCAAGCTGGTCGCTGACAACATCGCCCAGCAGCTTGAGCGCCGTGTTTCGTTCCGTCGCGCTATGAAGCGCTCGGTTCAGAACGCAATGCGTCTCGGTGCCGGTGGCATTCGTATTAATGCTGCTGGTCGTCTTGGTGGCGCTGAAATCGCCCGTACCGAATGGTACCGTGAAGGTCGCGTTCCGCTGCATACCCTGCGTGCGGACGTTGATTATGGCACTTCGGAAGCACACACCACCTACGGTGTTTGCGGTCTGAAGGTCTGGATCTTCAAGGGCGAAATCATGGCACATGATCCGTTGGCTTCTGAGCGTCGCGCTCTCGAGTCGGCTGGTTCCGGTCGTAAGTAAGGAGATCCCGATATGCTTTCTCCGAAACGTACAAAGTTCCGTAAAGCCCACAAAGGCCGCCTCAAAGGTGAAGCCAAGGGTGGTACCGAACTTAATTTCGGCGCTTATGGCTTGAAAGCCATGGAGCCGGAGCGTATAACGGCGCGTCAGATCGAAGCGGCTCGCCGCGCGATCACCCGCCACATGCGCCGTCAAGGCCGTGTGTGGATTCGCGTTTTCCCGGATCTCCCGGTCTCGCAGAAGCCTGCCGAAGTCCGTCAGGGTAAAGGTAAAGGCTCGCCTGAATATTGGGCGGCACGCGTTAAACCGGGTCGGATCATGTTTGAACTCGACGGTGTTCCGTTGGATCTTGCACGCCGAGCTTTCGAGCTGGCAGCGGCAAAATTGCCGATCAAGACCAAGTTTGTCACCCGTCTTGGTGAAGGGGAGTAATTAGTGATGAAAATTGCTGATCTCCGCGCTAAAAGCGCTGACGAACTGAAGCAGCTGCTTCTGGACCTGCGTAAGGAATCGTTCAATATGCGTTTCCAGCAGGCTTCGGGGCAGTTCGAGAACACTGCGCGGGTCCGCCAGGTCCGTCGTGATATTGCCCGCATTAAAACCCTTCTCGGTAACGAGAAGGGTGCAACCGCGGCCTAACTGGACACGCAGAGGAGTAGACACACATGCCGAGGCGTGTATTGCAGGGGACAGTCGTTTCGACCAAAAACGACAAGACCGTGGTGGTCCGAGTGGAGCGCCAGGTCATGCACCCGCTGTATAAAAAGTACGTGCGTAAGTCGAAGAAATTCCACGCGCACGATGAAGAGAACCGCTTCAAAACGGGTGACGTTGTTCGCATTCGCGAATGCAAACCGATCTCGAAGTTGAAGTCTTGGGAAGTAGTGGTCGAGGAGTGAGTCCTCAGCCCAATCATAGTCAAGGGGTAAACCCATGATCCAGATGCAGTCCAATCTGGACGTCGCCGACAACAGCGGCGCTCGCCGCGTCCAGTGCATCAAGGTGCTGGGCGGCTCGAAGCGCAAAACCGCCAACGTTGGTGATGTTATCGTGGTTTCCGTCAAGGAAGCCATTCCGCGCGGTCGCGTAAAGAAGGGTGCAGTTCACAAAGCTGTCATCGTTCGCACCGCAAAGGAAATTCGTCGTGCCGATGGCTCGGCGATCCGCTTTGACCGCAACGCTGCCGTTCTCATTAATGCGAACGGCGAGCCGATCGGCACGCGTATTTTTGGCCCGGTAACCCGTGAACTTCGTTCTAAAGGTTACATGAAGATCATTTCGCTCGCTCCGGAGGTGCTGTAATGGCTGCCAAGATTAAAAAGGGCGATCGCGTCGTTGTTCTGACGGGTAAAGACAAAGGGAAAACCGGCGAAGTTCTCGCCGCTTTCCCGACCGAGAACAAAGTTCTGGTTTCGGGCATTAACCTGGTGAAACGTCACCAGCGCCCGACCGGTGCTGATGCTGGTGGCATCGTCGAAAAGGAAGCAAAAATTGCTGTTTCCAACGTCGCGATTGTTGACCCGAAAGAAAACAAGCCGACCCGCGTCGGTTTCAAGACCCTCGATGATGGTCGCAAGGTTCGCGTAGCGAAGCTCAGCGGCGAAGTCATCGACAACTGAGGGACGGAAAAATGACGCGCCTGCGCGAACATTACAAAGAAGTGGTGCGTGACGCACTCCAGAAGGAGTTCTCCTACGAGAACACCATGGAGATTCCGCGCCTCGAGAAAATCGTGATCAACATGGGTGTCGGCGACGCCACCCAGGATCGTAAGAAGCTGGAAGGTGCTGCTGCGGATCTCGCTGCTATCACCGGTCAGAAGCCTGTCTTCACCAAGGCGAAAAAGTCCGTTGCGGCTTTCAAGCTGCGTGAAGGTATGAACATCGGTTGTAAAGTGACCTTGCGTCGCGACCGTATGTTTGAGTTCTTGGACCGCCTGGTCACCATCGCGCTGCCGCGCGTTCGTGACTTCCGCGGCCTGAACAAAAAATCTTTCGATGGTCGTGGCAACTTTGCCATGGGCTTGAAAGAACAGTTCGTCTTTCCTGAGGTAGAGTACGACAAAGTCGACTCTGTTCGCGGGATGGATATCATCATTTGTACCACGGCTAAGTCCGACGATGAAGCTCTCGCCCTTCTTAAGGGCTTTGATCTTCCGTTCGGAAACTAACGGAGGTTGGCCCATGGCCAAGAAAAGCGCTGTAGAGCGTGAACTCAAACGTGAACGCCTGGCAAAAAAATATGCTGCCAAGCGTGCCGCCCTTAAAGCGGTTATCGCAAATCGCGAGACGACCCCTGAGGATCGTATCGTTGCTGTGATGAAACTCGCCCAGCTGCCGCGTAACTCGGCTCGTATCCGTCAGCGTATTCGCTGCCAGATCACCGGTCGTCCACGTGGTGTCTATCGCAAATTCCGCCTGTCCCGTATCGCGCTTCGTGAACTTGCTTCACGTGGTCAGATCCCGGGCATGGTGAAGTCGAGCTGGTAAGGAGGACATCACATGTCGATGACTGATCCAGTCGGTGATATGCTCACGCGTATCCGTAACGGCCAGCGCGTTGGTAAATCCAGCGTCGTTTCGCCGGCTTCGAAACTGCGTACCGGTGTGCTGGATGTTCTCCAGCGCGAAGGTTATATCCGCGGTTACAATGTTAATGAAATTCGCAAGGGCGTCAGCGAAATCACCATCGAACTCAAATATTTTGAGGGTGATGGCGTGATTAAGCAGATCGACCGCGTCTCGACCCCGGGTCGTCGTGTATATTCGAAGATCAAAGATCTTCCGAAGGTATATAACGGTCTGGGCATCGCAGTCCTGTCCACTCCGCGAGGGGTTCTATCGGATCAGGAGGCTCGCGAGCAGAATGTCGGCGGCGAAATCCTCTGCAAGGTATTCTAAGGAGGGCCAACGATGTCGCGAGTAGGAAAAAACCCGGTGGTCGTGCCTAACGGCGTTACCATCACCTTGACCGAAGAGCAGATCAGCGCAAAAGGCAAGCTCGGTGAGCTTAACCTGGCTTTGACCTCGGACGTATCCGTCACTCAGGAAGATAACCAGATCTTCGTGAAACCTAAAAACGATAGCAAGCGCGCTCGTGCCCTTTGGGGTACCACCCGTGCCAATATCGCGAACCTCGTTACCGGGGTTTCGGAAGGGTTCACCAAGAAACTGGAAATCACCGGTGTTGGTTACCGTGCGCAGGTTCAGGGCAAAAACCTGGTTCTGCAGCTTGGCTTCTCACATGACGTAGAAATGGAGATCCCTGCGGGTCTTAACGTCGTTGCTGAAAAGCCGACCCTCGTCGCCATTTCTGGCGCAGATAAACAACTCGTTGGTCAGTTCGCTGCGAATGCACGCGGCTGGCGCGGTCCGGAGCCTTACAAAGGCAAGGGTGTCCGCTACGAAGGCGAGTATATCTTGCGCAAAGAAGGCAAGAAGAAGTAAGGACAGGCACGATGAAAAACGTGAGAAGCCTATTCGAACGCCGCAAGCGTCGCGTTCGTTTTGCGATCCGCCAGAAAGCGGCCGGTCGCCCGCGCCTCAGCGTGCACCGTTCGAACGCCCACATCTATGCTCAGATCATCGACGACGTCAAAGGCACCACCCTGGTGGCTGCCTCGACGATGGAGAAAGATCTGAAGGCGAAAGGCAGCAATGCCGACGCCGCTGCTCTGGTTGGCAAGGCAATTGCCGAGCGCGCAGTCAAAGCTGGTGTGAAAACGGTCGTTTTCGATCGTGGCGGGTATCTGTTCCATGGCCGGGTGAAAGCTCTGGCCGATGCCGCCCGTGAGGGCGGTCTGGACTTCTAAGGAGCACGACCATGGCACGTAACCAGAATCAACAGCAGCAGGCGCCGAAAGCCCGTGAAGAAAACGAACTCGTCGACAAGCTGGTTGGTATCAACCGCGTCGCGAAAGTCGTTAAGGGCGGCCGTCGCTTTGCTTTCTCCGCAATGGTAGTTGTCGGTGACCAGCGCGGTCGCGTCGGATACGGCACGGGTAAAGCCCGTGAAGTTCCGGAAGCGATCCGTAAGGCCACCGAAGCTGCTAAACGTAACATGATCCGCGTTCCGCTGCGTGAAGGCCGTACCCTTCACCATGATACGCAGGGCCATTTCGGCGCAGGCAAGGTTATCCTTCGCTCCGCTCCGGCTGGTACCGGTATCATCGCAGGCGGTGCGATGCGTGCGGTTTTCGAAACCATGGGCGTTCAGGACGTTGTGTCCAAATGCACCGGTTCGAACAACCCGCACAACGTGATCCGCGCAACCCTTGACGCTTTGGTCAACGGTGCTTCCCCGCGTCAGGTCGCTGCTAAGCGTGGCCTGAAAGTCGGTGACGTCGTTGCCCGTCGCGATAGCGGTTCGGCTGCTGCCGCCGTTCTCGAAAAGGAGTAATTCGATATGGCTGCTAAGAAAAAAGCGACCGTACGCGTTACCCAGACGGGTTCGCCGATCGGACGTCCGGCTGATCAGCGCCAGACCCTTGTTGGTCTTGGCCTGAACAAACTGCACCGGACTCGTGAGCTGGAAGATACTCCGGCTGTTCGCGGTATGATCGCAAAGGTCAAACACCTCGTCCGTGTGGACGAGGCTTGATTGACCCCAGATCGAAAAGGTGTTGAACGATGAAACTCAACGAACTCGCCGATAACCCGGGTGCCCGCAAGGCGCGCACCCGCGTCGGTCGCGGCATCGGTTCGGGCAAAGGCAAAACTTCTGGCGCAGGTCAGAAGGGTCAGAAGTCCCGTTCGGGTGTAGCCATCAATGGCTTCGAAGGTGGGCAGATGCCTATCTATCGCCGTCTTCCGAAACGCGGCTTCAAAAACCCGTTCAAGAAACAGTTCGGCGTTGTGAACCTTGGTACCCTTCAGACTGCTGTTGATAACGGCGTTCTTGAAGAAGGTGCAAATGTCACCGTCGCTGTTCTTGCGGAAAAAGGTCTGGCTCGTCCGCAGAAAGACGGTCTGCGTCTTCTTGCCAAAGGCGAACTGAAAGCGAAACTGAACATCGAAATCTCCGGTGCTTCCAAAGCAGCTGTTGAAGCTGTCGAGAAAGCTGGTGGTTCGGTCAAGGTTCTTGCTCCGGTCGCTGCTGCAGAATCCGCAGAATAAGCCTAAATTGACTTCGAGAGGGTCCGGTTCCAGTACACGGGACCGGACCCTCCAGTTTATGTGTATTGGGAGATGAGTGCATGGCATCGGCCGCCGAGCAGCTTGCCGCGAACCTGAATTGGTCCGCTTTTTCAAAGTCAACCGAGCTTAAAAAGCGTATCTGGTTCACTTTGGGCGCGCTTATTGTTTACCGTCTTGGAACCTATATTCCGGTTCCTGGTGTTGACCCGTCTATTCTTGCTGACATTTTCCGTCAGAATGCGGGTGGCGTTCTGGGCATGTTTGACATGTTCGCCGGTGGTGCGCTGGGTCGTATGACGATCTTCGCGCTGAATATCATGCCGTACATCTCGGCCTCGATTATTATTCAGTTGATGACGACTGTTTCGCCAACGCTTGAGCAACTCAAGAAGGAAGGCGAGCAGGGTCGTAAAAAGATTAATCAATATACCCGCTATCTGACGGTGCTGATTGCAACGGTGCAGGCATGGGGCATTGCTGTTGGTCTTGAAAGCATGACCGGTTCGACCGGTGCTGCTGTTGTGGATCCGGGCATGTTCTTCCGCATTACCGCTGTGATCACCCTTGTTGGTGGCACCATGTTCCTGATGTGGCTTGGTGAACAGATCACCCAGCGCGGCATTGGTAACGGTATTTCGCTGATCATCTTCACCGGTATTGTTGCCGGTCTGCCAAGCGCGATTGCAGGCACCCTTGAACTGGGTCGTACCGGTGCGATCTCTGCACTGGTTATCGTTGCAATCATCGTTCTGGCAATCGCAGTTATCGCCTTCATCGTCTTTGTTGAACGTGCACAGCGCCGCGTTCTGATCCAGTACCCGAAACGCCAGGTCGGCATGAAGGTCATGGAAGGTCAGAGCTCGCACCTGCCGCTCAAGATCAACACTGCCGGTGTTATTCCGCCGATTTTCGCAAGCTCGTTGCTGCTCATGCCGCTGTCGGTTGCCCAGTTCACCACCGGTGTTGATGCCCCGGCATGGTTGACGACTGCAACTGCACTGCTTGGCCGTGGTCAGCCGCTTTATATTGCGCTTTATATCGGTTTGATTGTCTTCTTTGCCTTCTTCTACACCGCGGTTGTTTTCAACCCGGAAGATACGGCAGACAACCTGAAGAAACATGGTGGCTTTATTCCGGGCATTCGTCCGGGTAAAAATACAGCCAACTATCTGGATTTCATTCTGACCCGTCTGACGGTGATCGGTGCAGCGTATCTCGCATTCGTCTGTATCCTGCCGGAACTTCTGATCGCGGAATGGTCTGTTCCCTTCTACTTTGGTGGGACTAGCCTCCTGATCGTTGTCACGGTAACCATGGATACCGTTGCGCAGATTCAGTCTCATATGCTGGCTCATCAGTATGAAGGCCTGATCAAGAAATCCAAACTGCGTGGTCGCCGCCGCTAACAAGCGACCACCGCATTCAGGGGGAAGACGATGAACATTATCCTTCTTGGCCCTCCCGGCGCAGGGAAAGGTACCCAGGCCAAGCGTCTTGAAACAGGACGCGGCATGATCCAGCTCTCGACGGGCGACATGCTCCGCGCGGCGGTTGCTGCTGGCACGGAACTGGGGCAGAAGGCAAAGGAAGTCATGGATGCGGGCCAGCTCGTATCCGACGATCTGATGATCGGTCTGATTTCCGAACGACTTGACCAGGATGATACCAAGGGTGGTTTCATTCTGGACGGGTTCCCACGCACGACCGCCCAGGCAGAAGCCCTGGACGAAATGCTGGAATCCAAGGGACTGGCACTTGATTATGTGATTGAACTGCGTGTTGACGATGCAGCACTGGTGGCCCGTATTGTTGGCCGCTATACCTGCGCGAAATGCGGGCAGGGCTATCACGACGAGTTCCAGAAACCTGCCAAGGAAGGTGTCTGTGACGTATGTGGCAGCACCGAATTTAAACGCCGTGCGGACGACAATGCCGAAACGGTCACTTCGCGACTGGAAGCTTATCACAAGCAGACAGCACCGATCATTCCTTACTATGAAAAGGTCGGTAAGCTGAAAACAGTTGACGGGATGGCTGAAATCGACCAAGTTACGCGCGAGATTGAAGCCATCCTGGGGTAATTTCCCGGGCAGGGCGTTTTTTTGCTGGCGGGTTGGCAGTAATGCTGGCCCGCTTTTGCAGCGTCCCACCCTACCGGATCTGCCCCTGGGTTTGTTAACAGGAAACAGGAGTTCACATAGTGGCTCGTATTGCTGGCGTAAACATCCCGACCGCTAAGCGTGTCGTGATTGCGCTTACCTACATCACCGGTATTGGCCCGGCTAAAGCCAAAGAAATTTGCGCAAAGGTTGGCATCGAATCCGCAACCCGCGTTCATCAGCTTTCTGATGACCAGGTTCTGAAGGTTCGTGAAGTCATCGACGCTGATTACACCGTCGAAGGCGACCTCCGTCGTGAAACCGCAATGAACATTAAACGTCTGATGGACCTGGGCAGCTATCGCGGCCTGCGTCATCGTCGCGGTCTCCCGGTACGCGGTCAGCGTACCCACACCAACGCTCGCACCCGTAAGGGCCCGGCTAAGCCGATTGCTGGCAAGAAGAAGTAAGGTAGGGGAACGACAATGGCGAAGACTCCTCAGACTCGCGTGCGTCGCCGCGAGCGCAAGAACATTACGAACGGTATCGCGCACGTAAACGCGACCTTCAACAACACCATGATCACCATCACCGACGTACAGGGAAATACCATTTCCTGGTCGACCGCTGGTGGTATGGGTTTCCGCGGTTCGCGTAAATCGACTCCGTATGCTGCACAGATGGCTGCCGAAGACGCAGGTAAAAAAGCTGCTGAACACGGTATGAAAACCCTCGAAGTACAGGTTAAAGGCCCGGGTTCGGGACGTGAATCTGCACTGCGTGCGCTTCAGGCTGTCGGTTTCACCATTACGTCGATCAAAGACGTAACGCCGATTCCGCACAACGGTTGCCGTCCGCGTAAACGTCGTCGCGTCTAATCGCGTCGATCCTTGCGGACGACCCCGCGTTTGGGCCCGGGATGACCGGGCCTCTTCGCGTTTCTCGTGGGGGCAAGTTTATTGCCCTCCTTTCCATAGGCTCCAGTTGCGAAGGTGGGTCTCGTGATTCAAAAGAACTGGCAGGAACTGATTAAGCCGACGAAGCTTGATGTTACTCCGGGTACTGATGCCAGCCGTATTGGTACGATCGTGGCAGAACCGCTGGAGCGCGGTTTTGGTCAGACTCTGGGTAACGCGCTGCGTCGCATTCTGCTGTCGTCGCTCCAGGGTTCGGCAGTTACCGCGATCCAGATCGACGGTGTATTGCACGAATTTTCGTCGATCCCGGGTGTGCGTGAAGATGTCACCGACATCATCCTGAACATCAAGACCATGGGCGTGCGCATGCATGCTGAAGGTCCGAAGAAAATGGCTCTGAAGGCGACCGGCCCTGGTGCCGTCACCGCAGGTCAGATCGAAACCGGTGCGGATATCGAAATCCTTAACCCGGATCTCGAGCTTTGCCATCTTGACGATGGTGCTACGCTCAACATCGAATTCACCGTTGATAACGGTAAAGGCTATGTTGCAGCCAGCTCGCACAGCTCGTCGGACGCGCCGATTGGTCTTATTCCGATCGATGCGATCTTCAGCCCGATCCGTAAAGTGGCCTACAAGGTGGAAAACACCCGTGTTGGTCAGGATACCGACTTTGACAAGCTGTCGCTGACCGTTGAAACCAACGGTGCACTGACCCCGGAAGATTCGGTTGCCCTTGCTGCCCGTATCCTTCAGGACCAGCTGTCGCTGTTCGTCAACTTCGAAGAGCCGGAAGCGGTTGTCGAAGAGAAGAAAGAAGACGAACTGCCGTTCAACCGTAACCTTCTTCGTAAGGTTGACGAGCTTGAGCTGTCGGTACGTTCGGCTAACTGCCTGAAGAACGACAACATCATCTATATCGGTGATCTTGTTCAGAAGACCGAAGCAGAAATGCTCCGTACGCCGAACTTCGGCCGTAAGTCGCTGAACGAAATCAAGGATGTTCTGGCTCAGATGGGTCTGCATCTTGGTATGGAAGTCGGCGGTTGGCCGCCGGAAAACATCGAAGAACTTGCGCGCAAGTTCGAAGATCCGTTCTAAGAACGGGTCTTCAGCCTTCGGGCCGAGATCGGAACATTCGTGTTCCAAACCGGGGACCCCAGTTGTTTGGGCATCCGGCGGGCTTGTTGCCCACACCGCACGTGCATAACCTGGCCTTTGTATAAAAGTGATCAGGGTGGCGGCGCGGTTTTACAATCGGTTTCGTGAGCGAAGCCAGGCTATTAAGGAGAGTTACCATGCGTCACGGTATGCAAGGCCGTAAGCTTAATCGTACTTCGTCCCATCGTAAGGCGATGTTTGCCAACATGGCAGTTTCGCTGCTCACCCACGAGCAGATCAAAACCACTCTTCCGAAGGCCAAGGATCTTCGCCCGTATGTCGAAAAACTGATTACGCTGGGCAAGCGGGGCGACCTGCATGCACGCCGTCAGGCCATTTCGATTCTGCGTGATGACAAAGTCGTTGCCAAGCTGTTCGGCGAAATCGCTGACCGCTACAAAGAGCGCGCTGGTGGTTACACCCGTGTTCTCAAGGCTGGCTTCCGTTATGGCGATGCGGCTCCGGTTGCTGTGATTGAACTTGTCGATCGCAACGCCGATGCAAAAGGCGCGGAAGACCGTGCTCGCCTCGAAGCAGAGGGCGAAGGCGAAGAAGCAGCTGCTGAATAAGCAACGCTTCGGCCTTTAAGAAACAGAAACGGGCGATGCCATCTGGTGTCGCCCGTTTTCTTTTTGCTAAATGACATAAAGTTCATATTTCCGACAAGGTTGCGCGTAAGGTCTAGTTTCCCTAATTGATGACAAGTCTTTGTCGGTCACAAGACCGCGAACAAGCAAACCAACAGAGAGAGTGTGACGTGCAGGCAAGATGGATTTCAAAGATTGTCGCCTTTGCAATAATCGGACTCGCGACGATTTCAAGCACAGGCAATCTGGCCCATGCCCAAAGCGATGAAGCCACCCTGGACCGGCGTTTGCCGTCCAGCCAGGCGGACATCAAGATGTCGCTTTCGCCATTGGTCAAACAAACCGCCCCGGCGGTTGTCAACATCTACACCAAGAAGGTCGTCGAACAACGCCAGCGCACGCCGTTCTTCAATGACCCGTTCTTCAAACAGTTCTTTGGCGATCGTTTCGGTGGTGCCTTCGGTGCCCCGCGCCAGCGTGTTGAACGTTCGCTCGGTTCTGGTGTGATTGTTTCGGGCAATGGCACGGTGGTCACCAACCATCACGTGATCGATGGCGCCAGCGAGATTCGCGTCGTCTTGCATGACAACCGCGAATTTGATGCCGATCTGGTCGGATCGGACGAACGGACCGATCTTGCCGTCCTCAAACTGCGCGATGTTGATAACGAACTCCCGGCCATTCCGTTTGGCGACTCTGATGCGGTCGAGGTTGGCGACCTTGTGCTTGCCATCGGCAACCCGTTTGGTGTCGGACAAACCGTGACCAGTGGCATTGTTTCGGCATTGGCGCGTGCCGGTGTCACCGGTCAGGATTATCAATCCTTTATCCAGACCGATGCCGCGATCAACCCGGGCAACTCCGGCGGGGCATTGGTCGATATTGATGGCAACCTGATCGGGGTCAACTCGGCGATCTTTACCAAGTCCGGTGGGTCGAACGGCATCGGCTTTGCGGTTCCGGCCAATATGGTCAAGGTCGTGATGCGCGGCCTGATCAGTGGCGATCTGCGTCGCCCCTGGCTGGGTGCAGCCGGGCAGTCGGTGACGGCCGATCTGGCGGCCTCTCTTGAACTTGATCGCCCGCATGGTGTCCTGATCAACAAGGTTCGCGCCGGAAGCCCGGCTGAACGCGGCGGCCTGCAATCAGGGGACGTTGTGATTGCGGTCAACGGCTTGGCCGTGGATAACCCGAACGAGCTTAAATTCCGTATCGCAACGCTTGAGCTGAACGGCGAGGCAAAGCTGTCAGTCCTGCGGCGCGGGGCTGAAACCATTCTTGCCATGCCGCTGGAAGTTGCACCGGAAATTCCCGCCCGTGACGAAAGCATCATTGATGGCCGCAATCCGTTCAGCGGCACCAAGATCGCCAATATGAACCCGGCACTGGCCGATGAACTGGGCATCGATACGCTTAGCGAAGGTGTGATGATCCTGGCCGTTGCCCGCGATAGCCTCGCACGCCGCACGCGTCTTCAGGCCGGTGACTATATTGTCGAGGTCAATGGACAACCGATTGATACGGTCGCGCGGTTCAAGGAAGTCGTTCGTGCCGGTGAACGCAGCCGGGACTGGAAGATTTCTGTCAAACGCGATGGCAAGGTCCTGACCGGTGATTTCACCCTGTAACTGTCAGGTCTGATACCCAAAACAAAGGCGCGTACCGCTGTGGTGCGCGCCTTTTTGTATCTTGGTCAGTCGGCATTACCAGACACGGGCCGATGACGCAGCATCATCAGCGCGGCAAAGGTCACAAGGCCAAGCACGATGGTCAACAAAATCGCATATTGCCCGTAATCATCGATCAAAAGCCCGAAGACAAACGGTGCCGCCGCCTGCGCAAAGCGCGATGGTGCCATGATATAGCCTTGCCGGGCGCCATATCCCACCGGACCAAAGATCGCCAGTGGCAAGGTGCCCTTGGCGATGGTCAGGATCCCGTTGCCGATCCCGTGCAGACTGGTAAACAGCATCCCGACCGGCCCGCCAAAGATCAAAAGCAACACCGCCCCCACCGGATGGGTCAGGGCCGAAAGCCGTGATGAAATCAGTGGATGCATCTTTTTCAGCAACCCGAACTCGGCCAACCGGCCCGCCACCTGTGCCGGCCCCACAAGCGACGCCGCGATCAGCGCACCGGCGGCATCCATCCCCGAAATTTGTAACAGGCGTGGCAAATGGGCCGCCATGGCCGTTGCGGTAAACCAGCTGGCGGCAAATACGATGGCCAGAAGGATCATCGGCATGTTGAAGATATCCGAACGCGATAGCTTGGCAGGGGCAGGGGCAGGGGCAGCGGCAGGGGATGCTTTGGCCGTATCCGCAGCAGGAGACGCGCGGTTGCCTGTCTTGGTGCGCGGGATCAGAAAAAGATTAAGCGGCAAGCCCAGCACGATATGCATCGCCGCCCAGAAATAGCAGGCCGTGCGCCAGTCAAACTCGGCCTCGATCCCGGCGGTAATCGGCCAGCAGATCGTGCTGGCAAATCCGGCAATCAGGGTAATGCCGGTGATCGGTCCGCGCGCATCATGGCCATAAATCCAGCTCAGCGTGGCAAAGGCCGACTCATAAAGCCCCATCGACATGCCAACACCAATGACGCACCACGCAATACACATCATGGTCAGACTATCGGCCGTACCCAGCATCGCAAGGCCGCACGCAAAGATCAGGCTGGACACTGCCAGCACCGTGCGCCCGCCAAACTGGTCAATCCGCGCCCCGGCCTTCGGACCCAGCAGGGCGGCAAACACCAGCGCAAGTGAAAAGGCGCCAAACGCCCAACCGGGTGGAATGCCAAGCTCATTCGCCATCGGCTCTGCCAGAATGGCCGGCAGATACAATGTGGTGCCAAATGCAAGGGTCTGTCCCGTGCCCAACCCGATCACGATTGGCAATTTGGCGGGCGTGCCATGCGAAGTCGACGTCATGGCAGGCACCGACAGTCAAGGTCGGGCAGGCAGGCAAAAACGAGCGTCACGAACGTGTTCTTTTTTGTTGCTTGGATGGAAACAAGCCTGAAAGCTATGCCGCACATATGCCAGCGTCAATCGACGATGTTTCGTCTGTCATCAATGTCATCTGCGTGTTACGTTTCGCCAAAGTCACCAACCCGCTCAACATCATGATGTCGCTGTATGGTTTCCCTGTTTGAAAGTCAGGTCACGCGCCCTTTGGCCGACAGACTGCGCCCCGCCAAACTCGATGAAGTGGTGGGCCAGGGGCATCTGTTTGGCGATGATGGCCCGATCACCCGCATGATCAAGACCGGCCGCGTGCCGTCGGTGATCCTTTGGGGGCCGCCGGGCTGTGGCAAAACGACATTGGCCCGGCTGATGGCCGATGTTGCCGATATGGCGTTTGAACCGCTCTCGGCGATCTTTTCTGGGGTGGCGGATTTGCGCAAGGTGTTTGAACGTGCCCGTGCGCGCCGTTCGACCGGTGGGGCGACGCTTTTGTTCATCGATGAAATACATCGTTTCAACAAGGCCCAGCAGGACAGCTTTCTGCCCTATGTCGAAGACGGCACCATCACCCTGATCGGCGCGACCACCGAAAACCCGTCCTTTGAACTCAACGCAGCACTTCTTTCGCGCTGTCAGGTGCTGGTGCTCAAGCGTCTTGATGATCAGGGCCTTGAAGAACTGCTGGTGCGCGCCGAAAAGGAAATGGGCTTTGAACTGCCTGTCACACCCGAGGCCCGCGAAACCCTGCGTGCCATGGCCGATGGCGACGGACGTTATTGCCTGAACCTGGCAGAGGAACTGTTTTCCCTGCCGCCCAGCGAAGATGATGGTCCGCTTGGTGTGGCGGAGCTTGCCCGCACCGTGCAAAAGCGCATGCCGATCTATGACAAGGGCGATGACAGTCACTACAACCTGATCAGTGCGCTGCATAAATCCATTCGTGGCTCGGACCCGGATGCAGCGTTGTATTGGTTTAACCGGATGCTGGCCGGGGGCGAGGATCCCAAATTCGTCGCCCGCCGACTGACCCGCATGGCGGTCGAGGATATCGGTCTTGCCGATCCGCAGGCCCAGCAATTCTGCATCGGTGCGTGGGAATCATACGAACGCCTTGGCAGTCCCGAAGGCGAACTGGCCCTGGCACAGGCGGTGATTTACTTGGCCCTCGCGCCAAAATCCAATGCCGGTTACGCGGCTTATAAAAAGTCACTCAAGATTGCGCGCGATACCGGGTCGCTGATGCCGCCCGCCCATATCCTTAATGCCCCGACCAAGCTGATGAAGGATATCGGCTATGGCACCGGCTACGCCTATGACCATGATCAGGAAGATGGCTTTTCCGGCCAGAACTACTTCCCCGAAGGCATGCGGCGGCAGAATTTCTACGAGCCGGTCGAACGCGGCTTTGAACGCGATCTTAAAAAACGCGTCGAATATTTCGATCGCCTGCGCGCGGAGCGTCAAAAGAAAGGCGACAATAAATAACCAACGGTTATTTAGGCTCCAAAATGGAAACAATCTGGTGAAGAGTCTCTGGCTAAACAGATCGGTTTGGCAGGCGTAAGTTCAGGGCAACAAACAAACCCGGACTCGGAGACTGAAAATGACTAAAGTTCTGCATGTTAGCGCATCTGTGAATGGTGAGAACTCGAACTCCCGCCAGATCGCCCTCAAACTGATCGACCGCATCAAGGCCGCTGATTCTTCGGCAACCGTTATCGAACGCGATACCAATGAAGCGCTCGTTTCAGCGATCACCGGCGAAACCGTCGGTGCTTTTTACACCCCGGCGGAAGACCGCTCGGACTCGCAGAAAGAAATCATCGCCGCATCTGACAAGATGGTGGCTGAAATTCTTGACGCGGACGTTCTTGTCATCGGTGCGCCGATGTACAACTTCTCGATCCCGTCGACCCTTAAGGCTTGGGTTGACCTGATTGCACGCGTTGGTGTGACCTTCAAATACACCGAAAACGGCGCGGTTGGTCTGGTCGAAGGCAAGAAAGCCTACATCGTTGCTGCAACTGGCGGCGTTCCGGTCAACAGCCCGGTTGATTTCGCGACCCCGTACCTCAAACAGGTTCTGGCCTTTATCGGCATCACCGATGTTGAAATCGTCGAAGCGTCTGGCTTCGCTGTGAACGCCGAAGAAGCCATGGCCAAGGCAATTGCCAATGTCGAAGCGGCCAAGCTTCCGGCCGCTGCCTAAGCATCCCGGTTCAAAAACTCCGATACATTCCCGCCGATCAGCGAATTTCCATATCCCCCCCCTTGGTTTGCTGATTGACGGGCGTGTTTCCCGAAATGCCCGACGGTTCCCTCCCGTTCGGGCATTTTGATTCTTAACCTTTTGTGTTTATGGTATCGGAGTTCGCAAAAGGGCAGGTGGTGTCATTGAAACGGCTGGCGATGGTTGCAATCTGGGGACTGCTGGTACTGGCAGGCATTTTCGTAACGGTCCGTTTTACCGGGCTGATGGATCATATGCTGCCTGCTGGCGATCCCCCCAATATGACCTTCGGGCGCGATGCCGACCTTCCGAATGTGCCGAATTTCTTCCTTGCCTGTCCGGTCGATCGTCTACCTGACAGTGACCGCGCGATGCAAAGTCCGTCTTTTGCGGCGTCGGTCGCGAGACTGACCGAGGTTTTGATCGAAACCGCCCCGGATCACGGCATGACGTTGATGACGGATGTTTCGGGTGGCAAGGCCGGTCGCCTTTATTTCCTGGCACGCTCGGCAGTATTTCGCTTTCCCGACTGGGTAGAGATCGAGCTGATCCTGCCGGAAACCGGCAATGATGTGGCTTTCTGTTTGTTCGCCCAATCGGTCTATGGCCGCGATGATTTCGGACAAAATGAAAAACGCACAAGTGCCTGGCTTGCCGATGTCGAAGCCCGGATGGGAAAAAATCAGTAAACCGGGATAAACCGCCAAGGCCAATGCGATTGATCATCCGTCGGCCATGGTGTTTGATACCCTTGGCTGGCATGGGCCCATGCCGTATTCACACGTGACATTTCAGGACTGAGGGAATAGGTTCCGCGCCATGCAATTTTCACCGTTGTTAATCGCATCCATTGCCTTGGGCGGTGCCATTGGTGCCGTTGCACGTCACAGTGTTTCCGTCATGATGGGCTCTGTGATGGGTACTGGATTTCCCTGGGGAACTTTGACGGTCAATGTCGTCGGTTCGTTCCTGATGGGGGTGCTGATCGAGGTTTCCGCCCTGAAACTATCCATGGGGCTTGAAACGCGCGCACTCCTTGTGACCGGTTTTCTGGGGGCGTTTACAACTTTTTCGACGTTCTCGCTGGATGTCGCGACCTTGTATGAACGGGGCAATATGGGGCTTTCCGCCCTTTATGTTGGTGTGTCCGTGGTGGTCGGTATTTCGGCATTGTTTGGCGCAATCGCGCTGGTAAGGGGTATTCTGCAATGAGTGGTGTCACTCTGCGCAAGGTCAAAGCAGACGAGGCCGACATTCGGCTCGATCGCTGGTTCAAGCGCAACTGTCCCGAATTCACATTTGGTCAGGTCCAGAAATTCCTGCGTGGCGGTCAGATCCGTGTCGATGGCAAACGTGC
This sequence comes from Thalassospira profundimaris WP0211, assembly GCF_000300275.1. Taxonomy (GTDB): domain Bacteria; phylum Pseudomonadota; class Alphaproteobacteria; order Rhodospirillales; family Thalassospiraceae; genus Thalassospira; species Thalassospira profundimaris. Next base: position 20,914 of record NZ_AMRN01000014.1, read on the forward strand.
CAAGGCCAATCAGCGTGTTGAGCCGGGCCAGGAAATCCGTGTGCCGCCCGCACCGGTTATGTCCGGTGGTGGTACCGGCCCATGGGGCGAAGACGGTTCGGGTTATAACCCGTCTGAAGTCCAGCAACGCAAACACGCTGGCCCCGCCAAGTCCGATGCGACCGAGGCAGAGCTGCAGGCATTGCGCGATTCCGTTATTTTCTATGACGAGTTGGTTTTGGCGATCAACAAGCCCGCCGGCCTTGCCGTGCAGGGCGGGACCAACACCAATGTTCATGTCGATGGCATGCTTGATGCGCTGAAACTCGACAGCAAAGAACGCCCGAAACTGGTCCACCGTCTGGATAAGGACACCAGTGGTGTTTTGCTGCTGGCCCGTTCGGCCAGTGCGGCCCATGCGCTGACCAAGGCATTCAAGGATAAATCGACCCGCAAGCTTTACTGGGCGATTGTCACCGGTGCGCCTGCGGAACGCGAAGGCATGATTGATGCCCCGCTTGCCAAAATCGCTGGCAAGGGCGGGGAGAAAATGGTCATCGATGAAAAGCTCGGTAAATCGGCACAGTCTGTCTTCCGTCAGCTTCATCGCGCCGGGCGCAAGGCCGCATGGCTTGCCCTGTCACCGCTGACCGGTCGTACTCACCAGTTGCGTGTTCATTGCGAGGCCATAGAATGCCCGATCCTGGGCGATGGAAAATATGGTGGACCCAAGGCGTTTATTGATGGCCTGTCCAATCAGATGCATCTGCATGCGCGTGCGATTGATTTCCCGCACCCGGTCACCGGCCATCGCGTCGTGATCGAGGCACCTGTGCCGGAACATTTCGCAGAAACGCTCAAAAAGCTGAACTTCGATCCGAAAACGCCAACCAAATTCCTGACCCCGGAAATTCACCGCGAGAAGGAAGAAAAGCCCAAGCCAAAGGCAAAACCGTCGCGTGCACGCAAGAAATAGGGTGCTTTCCAAACAGCACCAGACACCGAAAAGCCGACGCATTGCGTCGGCTTTTTCGTCCTCCTGATCAAACGGCGTTGGGACACAGTCTGTACTAGGTATTTTTGCTGTCGAAACGTCTTATGAAGGCGTCATAGACCCGGTTCAGGTGTTGGGCATGAACCGTATTGCCCATGCGTTCACACATTTCGGCCTGGCCCTTGATCATCACGGCAAGCTGTTTGCGGCCGTTTTTGGTATGCACCATGCACTCACCCTCCTCAAGGGCGGTGACCAAAGGAATATGCTCGCACTCGGCAATAGCCAGCACTTCCTCCTCGGTGAGGTCGCTGAAGTCGATGCAGTCGCGAAGTGTAAGCATGGTCTGCCTCCTGTCGCAGAGAGCCTGCCTCTGTCGGGCAGGGCCCTGTAGGCCAGAATTCAATTGTAGCGCGCATTGCATCGCTTAGACAGTAATACAAAATTCACTTGTGGTTTCTGTTGCTTCCCGCACAGCACAAAAAATGCACGGCAATACAACCGCGGGAGACTCGATCTTTGAAACGCTTTCGATTAGTCTCCGCGTTCCCAAGGTCAGGAGCTACTAATTTGGTTAGAATGGTCGATCAGATTTGTGCGGATACGCGAAGCGAAACTGCAGGAAGATATACATCTTTCAAAGTTTTGCGACAAAGTAGGCCGTGCAAATCTGATCGATCCGTAGGACAGCGTTTATATTTGCAAACTCCAGCGTCAAATCCCTTGTGGGGGAAACCACCCCCCTCAGCGGGCTTTTCCTCGGATTTCACAAATATAAACGCTGCCATTCCAATCAAATTAGTAGCTCCTGACCTTCATCTGATGAAAGACCCCACATGACCACTGATCCGCTTAGACTTGTGATTTTTGATTGCGACGGCACCCTTGTTGACAGCCAGCACGCCATTGCGCATTGCATGGATCATGCCTTTGCGCAGCACGGTCTGGACTGTCCGGGGCTTGAAAACACGCGCACCATCATTGGTCTGAGCCTGCCCGAAGCCATCACAAAGCTGGCAAGCCCGGCACGGGTGGATGAGGACATCATCGCAGCGGTGACAGCGGCCTATAAAACCGCCTTCTTCACCCTGCGCCAGACTCCCGACTTCCACGAGCCGCTGTTCCCCGGTGTGCACGAAGTTCTGATGGAAATCGATGGTCGCAAATGGCTAAGCGGTGTGGCAACCGGCAAGGCCCGCCGGGGTCTTGATGCGGTGCTGGCGCGCAACGAACTTGAAGGCCGCTTTGTCACCCTTCAGACCTGTGACAATCACCCGTCAAAGCCAAATCCTGCGATGTTGATGGCTGCCCTTGAAGAAACCGGGGTCGATGCCCCCAATGCGGTGATCGTTGGCGATACCAGCTATGACATCGAAATGGGCCGGGCGGCTGGCATGATCGCCATCGGCGTTGATTGGGGCTATCATGATGTCGATACGCTGCATAAATCAGGTGCGCACGCTGTCATCAGCCACTTTGATGAACTGACCGCTGCCCTTGATACGATTTGGGAAATTGACCGTGACGCCGCTTAAGAATCCCGACCTTGCCCCGATCCGCTTTGAGCTGACCCTGGCCGTCGATCCCGATGACGCCTTTGACGCTTTCACATCGGGCTTTGGCGACTGGTGGCCGACCGATACCCATTCGATCTCTAAAAAGGACTGCGTTACGGTCGAATTCAATGACGGTGTCGGCGGCGAGATCGTTGAGCGCGCCAAGGGGCAGGATGATATCCCGTGGGGTCGGGTAAGAAGCTGGCAACCGGGTGAACATGTGTCCTTTACCTGGCATCCGGGCTGGAATGCCGGCGACTTTACGCTGGTCGAGGTGTCGTTTGACCTTAACGAGTTTGGTCGCTGTGTCATCCGGTTGGAGCACAAGGCATGGGAAAATGTCGGCGAAATCGCGCCAGCCCTTCGCGAAGGCTACCTCAAGGGTTGGGAATTTGCCTTTGGCGAATGCTTTGGCAATTACCTGCGCCAAAAACGCTGATCAGGACAGCTGATACTCGATCAATTCACGCTGCAATTTGACCGGATCGCGGAACCAGTGGGTGATAAAGCCCAGTTCGCGTGCCTGCTGAATATTGCGATCGCTATCATCGATAAACAGGGTTTCGCGCGGGTTAAGTTTGAAGCGTGAAATCGCCAGATCAAAAATGCGCGGATCGGGCTTGGCGAGCTTTTCCTGGCCAGACACCAGAATATCTTCGAAGTGATCAAGGAACTCAAAGCGCTCCAGTGCATGCGGCCATGTTTCTGCCGACCAGTTGGTCAGGGCAAACAACCGCACCTTTTTGCGTTTTTTCAGGTCTTCAAGAATCCCGACCGTGCGATCAATCGCCCCTTTTAGCATTTCCGGCCAGCGTTCCTGCCATGCGGCGATCTCGTCATGATGCTGCGGATAGCGGTGCTGAAGATCAGGGATGGAATTGGCAAAGCTCAGCATCCCCTGATCATGCAGATGGTTCCAGTGCGGATGGCAAACCTCGGCAAGAAAACGCTCCATCTCCGCATTGTTCTTGAACATCTTGCGATACAGATAGCGCGGATCCCAGTCGACAAGAACGCCGCCAAGGTCGAACAAAACCGTTTCAATATCGCGCATGTCTTCTCCATCTGGCGGGTTGTGGCTGTTGGGTGCCCCTTTTTAAGCAGGGGACGTCCATTGGTGCAAGCAGCAGTTAAGGGCCAAGCGCTGTGCTATCATGATCCTTGTTGCGATTGGCACCGTAAATAAACCTGAATGAAATGCGGTTGCGTCTGATTGATGGTTACTGATCTAATGACAAGAAATTCATTTGCCAATCGGGCGCGCCGTCGCAAATGATATTGATACGGGAAAACCCCGGAAAAACAGGAATCAGAGGAGGCTAGAATATGTGTACGCTTGACGGATGTGGCTCCCACGAACATCTCGGTCCGCCGCCCAAGGCAACCGATGAAGAACGCCGACTGTTTCTGAAAGGGGCTGTTGCCCTGCCTTTGGCTGTTATTCTTGCCGATCCGATGCTGGCTCATGCGGCGGGTTCGGGGCTTGATAAAGTGACCATCACCACGCCACAAGGTGATGAAATGGTTGCCGAAATCGCCATGCCGGCAACCTTGCCAGCCCCGACGGTCATTCTGATCCACGAATGGTGGGGCCTAAATGACCAAATCCGTAGTGTTGCTGCAGAATATGCCAAAAAGGGATACATTGCTCTTGCTGTTGATCTGTATGGCAAGCCTCCTGCTACGACGCCACAAGGTGCGAAAGCCCTGATGGCAAGCATGAAAGCTGACGTCGCCACGCGAAAACTCAAAGCGTCCTATGATTTCCTCAAAAATCACAAGGATTCAACCGGTAAGGTTGGATCAGTCGGATGGTGCTTTGGCGGTGGATGGTCGCTCAATACGGCCCTCGCGACCGACCTTGACGCAGCCGTGATCTATTATGGCAATGTTAAAAAATCAGCCGATCAATTGGCGAGCCTCAATGCACCCGTAATGGGGCATTTTGGAACGCTTGATAAGAATATAAACAAGGGTATGGTGAGTTACTTTGAAACGAGCCTGAAAAAAGCTGGTAAGACCGATTACCAGATTTTCTGGTATGATGCCGATCACGCCTTTGCCAACCCGACCGGTGGGCGCTATGACGGCGAAGATGCCATGCTTGCCTGGGAACGGACCATGGCCTTCTTTGACGAACATCTCAGCTAGTCATCTCATCGCCAATGGTACGATGAAAAAAGGCCGGGATTTTCCCGGCCTTTTTATTTGTCTGATGATTGGTCTAAATGGGGTTTAGTTCGTCGGATTTCCCCGGTTTGCCCATTTGGTCGACCGGCGTTCGATGACGTTAAATATCTCGTACATCGCAATGCCCATCACCGCGATCACCAGCAATCCCGCAAACACCAGCGGCATGTTGAATTTCGACGAAGCCGACAACATCAAATAGCCAACACCAACGTTTGATGCGACGGTTTCCGAAATCACCGAGCCGACAAAGGCCAGCGTGATCGCGACTTTAAGGGATGCAAAGAAATACGGCATCGCCCGCGGGAAGCCGACCTTGATCAGGATGTCACGCCGTGTCGCGCCAAGCGACCGCAACACATCGCGCAATTCCGGCTCAAGCGTCGCAAGGCCGGTGGCAACATTGACCACAATCGGGAAGAACGAAATCAAAAATGCCGTGATGATCGCCGGCACCGTACCGATGCCAAACCACATCACCAGAACCGGGACAAGGGCCACCTTGGGGACAGAGTTAAACCCGACCAGAAGCGGATTGGCCGCGTCATAGATCGCCCGGCTTGATCCGACCAGCGCACCCAGCACAACCCCGAACACCACGGCAATGGCAAAGCCCGCCAGCGTGGTATAAAGCGTGTGATAGGCATGCATCCAGATCGCTTCATGGAACTGCCAGCCGACAATGATGCTTTCAGACGGGGTCGGCAGGACATAGGGCGGAATGTTGAAAATCCGCACAATCAATTCCCACAGCACGAAAAGCCCGATGGCACTCAGCCACGGCGTTGCTTTGCGAAGGTTCAATTTCTTTTTCATGACTTTTCCCGCCCTTCCTTATGCTTCTCGCACGTCACGAATGTGACTGCGCAATTCGTGGACAAGATCGGTGAAAGGCTGGGTAAAGGTGGTTTCCTGATCGCGCGGGCGGGGCAGGGTGTTTTCACGCTCCACCAGGATCTTGCCCGGGCGTTTGGACATCACATAGATGGTATCGGCAAGGTAGGCCGCCTCACGCAAATCATGGGTGACCAGAATAACCGTGAACGGCTTGATCATCCAAAGGTTCTGCAAGATGTCCCAAAGCTCTTCACGGGTGAAGGCATCAAGCGCGCCAAACGGTTCATCCAGCATCAAAAGATCCGGCTCGTGGATCAGTGACCGGCAAAGCGATGCACGTTGCTGCATGCCACCCGACAATTCCCACGGATATTTGTCTTCGTGGCCTTCAAGCCCGACCGTCGCCAAAAGCTTGCGCGCGCGTTCTTCATATTCCGCGCGATGTTTGCGCAGGCGGTTGCGGTGCGGTTTGACGATTTCCATCGGCAACAGAACGTTATCAAGGGTCGTTCGCCACGGCAAAAGGGTCGGGTTCTGAAACGCCATGCCAACAATCTTGAGCGGCCCTGAAACCTCCTTGCCATCGACAATGACATTGCCCTCAGATGGCGGCATCAGGCCGGAAACCAGTTTCAGCAAGGATGACTTGCCACAGCCCGACGGGCCGACAACGGCGATAAATTCGCCCTTGTCGATCTTCATATCGGTGGTTTCAAGCGCCAGTTCATCGCCTTCGCTATAGCGAAGTTTGACGTCGTTGAGTTCGACGAAGCTTTTGGACACTGCAGTTATTCCCCCTGCTTGGCCTGTTCGTATTCTTGTTTCTCTTTCATGGAAAACGGGGCAGTCAGAAAATCCGACTGCCCCGCCTCATAAGATGATTACTTCAGCATGCGGTCTTCGGCAGACGGCATGAATTCATCGGTATAGATGTCATCAACAGACGGCTTGTTCTCGAAACCGAAAGCCAGGGCAACCTGATCGATGGCCTTGGCCATACGGTCGGCTTTGACAAGGCCCATGCCTTCTTCAAGGGTTGCCGGCGTAACGACGTTTTCATCAATCGCCATCTGCAGACGCTGCAGCTCAAGATCCGGGTTGATCAGCGGATCAACTTCCTTAAGGGCATCAATTGCAGATTGCGGATCGGCAATTGATGCCGCCCAGCCTTTGACCACACCACGCAGGAAGCCTTTAACTTCTTCCGGGTGGTTTTCCATCATGTCCGGCGAAGCCAGAATGCCGTTGCCATAGAAGTCCATGCCAAAGTCTTTGTACATAAAGACGGTCAGGTCATCCTTGGCGACACCCTGTGCCTGCAGGTTCAGGATCGAGGTGAAATAGTGACCGGAAATCGCATCCACATCGCCACGCACCAGCATCGGCTCACGCAACGGCGGGTCCATGCTTTCCCAGGTCACAGCGTCAAGATCGAGACCGGTGGCCGATGCAAATGCCGGATACAGTTTGCGCGACGCATCAAAGACCGGTGCGCCAAGGGTTTTGCCAACCAGATCTTCCGGCTTGGTAATGCCGGAGCTTTTCAGCATGAACAGCGCAAATGGCGGGCGATCATAAACCATGAAGATCGACTTCATGGCGCGATCCGGGTTGGATGCGTTGAATTCCACCAGCGAGTTGATGTCAGCAAGCGAAAGGTCATAAGCGCCGCTGGCAACACGGGTGATCGCACCGACCGAACCGTTGCCCGAGTCAATCGTGACATCAAGGCCTTCTTCCTCAAAATAGCCGTTCTTCTTGGCCAGAAGATACGGTGCCGCCGGGCCCTCGTATTTCCAGTCGAGCGAGAATTTAATCGCCATATCTGCAAGGGCCGCATGCGCGCCAAGGGCAACAGCCGCCCCGATAGCAGCCCCCAAAAGTCTGTTCGTAAACGTGGTCATGTCTAAAGAAGCCTCCTGAATGCGGATCGATGAAACAATCCAGCCACCTGATAAATCCAATGCGCACTTAGCAATGGTCATGCCATGTCGCCTGTGCGCCCGCTTTGTCGCGGTTTTGTAACCTTCGCCCAGCAGAGTAAGGGTGTTTATTATTTGGTCAATGGGGCAATTTGATCAAAAATTATACAGAAATTCTTGATAATCGCTCAATTGGCGCTCTTTATCTGGCAAATTATGTGGCAAATCACTTGCGCAATCCGCTGCTTTTGGGCATATGGCGGTCATGCTTACACAATCGATCAAACGTTTCTATAAAAAGGCCGATGCGAGCGCCGATGAAACCGGGGCTGGCTGGCGCGTGCTTCTTGATGGTCGTGCGGTGAAAACCCCGGCCAAGGCCGATTTCCTGCTGCCATCCGAAGTGTTGGCGCGTGAAATTGCGGCGGAATGGGACGCGCAGGGTGAAAAGGTCCAGCCTTCCACCATGCCGATCATGCAGCTTGCCGCGACCGCGATTGACCGGGTGCGTCCGAACCGTGATGCGGTGATTGCTGAGCTGACCGGCTATGGCCGATCGGATTTGCTGTGCTATCGCGCATCGTTCCCCGAAGACCTCATCGAACGTCAGGCCAAGACATGGCAGCCGCTTCTCGATTGGTCAAAAGACCATCTGGGGGTGGTGCTGACGGTCACCGAAGGTGTGATGCCGATCACTCAGGATGACCATGCATTGCTGCGTTTGCAGGAACATGTCGAAGGGTTCGATGACTATTACCTGACAGCCTTGCACAGTCTGACGACGATTTCGGGCTCCGTGATCATCGGTCTTGCGGTGATGAAACGCCAGATGGACACCACAACGGCATTCGAAGCATCTATGCTTGACGAAGGCTACGCGATGGAAAAGTGGGGCGACGATGCCGAGGCCATCGCCCGTCTCGACCGTCATCGCGCAGAGTTCTTGGCCGCCGGACGTTATCTGGAGTTGCTGGGCTAGCCCGCAACTGGCCGCGCAAACAGGGATACCCATACAAAGGAGCAGGTAACTGCTCCTTTTTTTATGCCTGTTTCCTGTGCATACCAGCGCCTTGTTTATCGGTGTTCTACTTTTGAAGGGATTGTCGATCCGGGGCTTCAGTTCAATAAGTTAGCTCGTTCGGGGAAACGATTTCGCGTCTTCGCTGCAGAATCTGCTTTGCATCAATTTTCAATAGGTATAAAAAGATACCTATACATTAGTATCGGTTATTTTGGTTTCCTGAAGGAGACGCCAGTACGGCGACGGGATGAATTTGTCGGTAAACTTGACTAAACAGACAGGAACTGACGCTTGCGCTGCCGGTGCGGTGCCGGTTCTCTATGAGTTTTTCCGCAACACCCCGTCACGGAACTATTTCGGCGCGGGCGTTTTTGAACTGCTTGGCTACGATCCGGTCGACAGCGACTTTGATCGCACACAGGGTTGGGCGTCCTTGCTTCATCCCGATGATGCCGCGATGTTTGCGCAGCACCGCAATCAACAGACGACAAATGATGCCAACCGGCGGCTAACCTTCCGCTTGCGCCATAAGGATGGCAATTGGATCACGGTCGAAGATTGCGCGACGATCCACGAATTGGCCAGTGGCGATGTTGTGACGTCGGGATGCTTGACCCGTCGTGACCCGACGCAAACCTTATCGTCATCGGATGGCACCAGTCACACGCTGCAAAAGGGCGGCAATCTGCACAAGCGCCTTCTTAACTCCCTGGCCGAGGGGGTGGTTGTGCATGACGCCGCCGGTACAGTGGTCGAATTCAATAATACTGCGCTTGAGATTCTTGGTCTTACGGGCGACGAACTTTGCCAAAAGACCGTGCCCGAAACACCATGCACCTTTGTACGTGAAGATGGTGTGCCGCTGACCCGTGATGAGCTTCCCGGCAAAAGGGTGCTTGCAACCGGTGAACGCGAATATGGTGTTGTGCTGGGGGTCAATCGCCCCAATGGCGAATTTGCCTGGATCCGGGTTAATGCAGAACCCCTGCATAATGAACAGACTGGCACCTTTGACGGCGTCATCGTTTCATTTGCCGATATTAACGATGTCAAACAGGCCGAGGTCGCCTTCCGCGAACGTGAACTGCTGTATCGCCAGATGTTTAGCAACACAACCGCGGTCAACATTCTGGTCGATCCGGCAGATGGCCGGATTGTTGATGCCAGCCGCGCAGCAGAAGAACTTTATGGTTTTGCCGATGGCGGTCTTGTTGGTCGGACGATCCCGGAACTTGATGTCGATGGCGCACCATCCTTGCACAGGCATGTCAGTGCGGTTCTCGAACATGGCGCGTTGTCATTTGTCGTTCAGCATCGCCTGGGGAATGGCGAAATCCGCAAGATGCAGGTGCATGCCGGCCTGATAGAGCTGCACGAACGCAAATACATTCACACCACCAATGTCGATATTACCGAGCGCGAACATTACGAACGCATGCTCAAGGATGCCAACCGCAAACTGGCCGAGGAACGCCAGCGTCTTGATGAAATCATCTGGGGCACCAGTGCGGGCACATGGGAATGGAACGTTCAGACCGGCGAAACCCGGTTTAACGAACGCTGGGCCGAAATCATTGGCTACACGCTCGAAGAACTTGGTCCCGTAAGCATCGACACATGGTTGGCATATTGCCATCCCGAAGACCTCGAAAAGTCCGAGGCCGCCTTGCAAAGCACCTTCCGGGGTGAGACCGATCACTATCAGTGCGAATGCCGGATGCGCCACAAGGATGGCAGTTGGGTATGGGTTCTTGATCGCGGCAAGGTCGTGGAATGGGATGCGGATGGCAATCCGCTGCGCATGTCGGGCACCCATGCCGATATCACGCCGACCAAGGCGGTCGAAGCCGAAATTCGCAGGCTTGCCCAGACCGATCAACTGACCGGTCTTTCCAACCGCTATCAGTTCAATTCAATGCTGTCGCAGATCATTCAGATCAACCGGCGCTTTGAAAAAAACATCGTTTTGCTGCTGCTCGATCTTGATCGCTTCAAACAAGTCAATGACACGTTTGGTCATCCGGTCGGGGACAAGCTTCTGGTCGAAGTTGCCGAAATCATCAAACGCAATTGCCGCGAAGCCGATGTCGTTGCCCGTCTTGGCGGCGATGAATTCGCCGTGGTCCTGCCATTGATGGATGATGTCCGCGATGCGGCCATTCCGGCCCAACGGATTATAGAGGAAGTGTCACGTCCCCTGATCATTGATGGCAACGAAGTCCATGTTGGCATCAGTATCGGCATCTCGACCTGTGCCGATCATAACGGAACGCCGGACTCAATCTATCGCGATGCCGACAAGGCGCTTTATCGCGCCAAGAATTGCGGGCGTAACCGTTTTTGCTTCTATGTCGAAGGTGGCTGCAACGAATGCGGCGCGCTTGATCGGGAACTGTGCGGCCGATACGCCCTGAACCCGCAAAATCAGGACTGCTAGGTAAGATTGGCAGTCGTTGGCAGCCCTACTGCATCCACTTCGCGATCATCTTGTGTTGCACGGCTGCCTGTGCCGCCACCCGGTAATAGGACAGCAATTCACGCATCGGCGATGACATCCGATCAAAACCGGAAATAAACGCCACGATGATACCGACCGATGTCTGGCCCTGAATCACAAGGTAACCGCCGACAAACAGCACGCAAATCGGTGCCAGCGCATTCAAAAGATTGATCAGCGACTTCATGCCGAACTTCAGAACAAAAAGCTGCATGCGGTTGTCAAACAATGCGGTGATGCCCTTATTGATCGGGCGAAGCTGTTCGTCATCATCCTTGTCGGTCGACATTTCCGAAAGTTCGTCACTGACATCGCGCATCTTCTCAACCCGTGCTTCAATAAGCGCATTGATGCGTTTCTGAATGACCGGGACAAGGGCAACCTGCGGCATCAGGGCGATCACGCCAATAAGTCCAATCATCGGCTCGACACTGATCATATAGCCAAGACCAAAGATCAGCATGCCGCTATTGACGACCGGCTGTGACAGGCCATCGCCCACAAACCCGCCAAGCTTTTCGATCTCGGATCCGATAATCGAAACCGCACGCCCGTTGCTTTCATCTTGGCTGCCGGCTTCGTTATGGGCATGCAGGCGCGTTAAGTGCTTGCGGTTATACTGGATCGCACTTTCACTCAGCCACCCTTCGTAAATCCGAAGCACAAACTTGATCCCGCCATGGACGACAATCAGGCCGAGATAAAGGGCGGCCAGCGTGATCAAAAGATCAAAGTCCTGTGGCGTGATGGCGTTATCGACAATCCGGCGTTGCAGCTCAATCGGTGCAATACCAAGCGCGGCCACAAGCACAGCAAGGCTGCATACCACAACCTGATGCCAGCCACTCATGCGCCAGACATACCCCCATAGGGAGTCAGCAGGGCGGTCGTCGCCGGTTTTCTCCGGATTGCGCGGGCTGAATTTAAACATGGGCTCAATCGATTGTGGTGACGAGGGCGATAAAGGTATGCTTGGTGTACGTGTTCTGGGTGCCCCGGATCAGGGGCGATAACAGTGTGCACCATAATGCCAACGTCTTGCGCATCAAAATGATCCAGCGGCGGGGGCGGGTGGATCTGCTGCTCTAGACTTTAGTTCAGCCCGCGCGGATATATCGAAATGACGTTAGGGAAATCAGGCGTTTAGGGACTATTCTGGAGCTCTGTCAGAACAGCAAAAATAATTGGCATTCCAGTACCGAATAATGCTATTTCATTCTCGAGACGCGCACATTGGCCCGAAATGTGCCCAATGGCCGATCACAGCAAGGAAAACGCAACATGCAGGATATTGTCGCCAAACTCGAAGCGAAGCGCGCCGAAGCTGCCATGGGCGGCGGCCAGCGCCGCATTGATAATCAGCACAAGAAAGGCAAGCTCACCGCGCGTGAACGCCTTGATGTGTTGCTTGACGAAGGCTCCTTCGAAGAATGGGACATGTTTGTCGAACATGATTGCGTCGATTTCGGCATGACCGAAAACCGCATTCCCGGCGACGGTGTTGTCACCGGGCATGGCACGATCAACGGCCGTCTGGTGTTTGTATTCTCACAGGATTTCACCGTTTTCGGCGGCGCCCTTTCGGGTGCCCATGCACGCAAGATCGCCAAGATCATGGATCAGGCGATGAAGGTCGGCGCACCGGTGATTGGCCTTAATGATTCGGGCGGCGCGCGTATTCAGGAAGGTGTTGAAAGCCTGGCGGGCTATGCCGATGTCTTCCAGCGCAATGTCGAGGCGTCCGGCGTCATCCCGCAAATTTCCCTGATTATGGGGCCATGCGCCGGGGGTGCTGTTTACAGCCCGGCCATGACCGACTTCATCTTCATGGTCAAGGACAGCTCCTATATGTTCGTGACCGGTCCTGACGTGGTCAAAACCGTGACCCACGAAGAAGTCACCCACGAACAGTTGGGCGGCGCATCGACCCACACCAGTGTGTCGGGTGTTGCCGATCTCGCCTTTGACAATGATGTCGATCTGCTCCTTCAGACCCGCCGCTTCATGGACTTCCTGCCACTGTGTAACAAGGAAGACCCGCCAGCGCGTCTCTGCGAAGATCCGATCAACCGTGATGATTTCTCGCTCGATACCCTGGTGCCAGAAAACCCCAACATGCCTTATGACATGAAGGAACTGATCACCAAGATCGTCGATGAGGGCGACTTCTTTGAAATTCAGGCCGACTACGCCAAAAACATCATTATCGGCATGGCGCGCATGGATGGCCGCACGGTTGGTGTGGTCGCCAATCAGCCGATGGTGCTTGCCGGTTGCCTTGATATCGACAGCTCCAAAAAGGCCGCGCGCTTCGTGCGCTTCTGCGATGCCTACAACATTCCGATTGTCACCTTTGTTGATGTGCCGGGTTTCATGCCGGGCACCGCACAGGAATATGGCGGCATCATCAAACATGGTGCGAAACTGCTTTATGCCTATGCCGAGGCCACCGTGCCCAAGGTCACCGTCATTACCCGTAAGGCCTATGGCGGCGCCTATGACGTGATGTCATCAAAACACCTGCGTGGGGACGTCAACTATGCCTGGCCGACCGCCGAGATCGCGGTGATGGGGCCAAAAGGGGCGGTGGAAATCATCTTTAGGGCGGATATGGACAATCCGGCAAAGATCGAAGCCCGCACCGAAGAATACCGCGAAAAATTCGCCAACCCGTTTGTCGCGGGCCGCAAGGGGTTCATTGATGATGTCATCATGCCGCATGGCACACGTCGCCGCGTCTGCAAGGCGCTTGGCATGCTGCGCAACAAGGACATCAAGAACCCTGAAAAGAAACACGGCAACATTCCGCTGTAAGACAAATTGGGAGACAGAAAAATGTTCAGCAAGATCCTGATTGCCAACCGCGGTGAAATCGCCTGCCGTGTGATCAAATCAGCCCGCAAAATGGGCATCAAAACCGTTGCGGTTTATTCCGATGCCGACAAGGCCGCCCTTCATGTCCAGATGGCCGACGAGGCCGTCCGTATTGGCCCGGCACCATCAAACCAGTCCTATCTGATTATCGAAAACATCATCGAGGCCTGCAAATCCACAGGGGCCGAGGCCGTCCATCCCGGTTATGGATTCCTCTCGGAAAATCAGGCCTTCGCCAAGGCGCTTGATGCCGCCGGTATTGCCTTCATCGGCCCGCCGAATGGTGCGATTGCCGCCATGGGCGACAAGATCACGTCCAAGAAAATCGCGGCTGACGCCGGTGTTTCGACCGTGCCGGGCTATATGGGGGTGATCAAGGACACTGCAGAGGCGGTCAAGATCGCCAATGATATCGGCTATCCGGTGATGCTCAAGGCATCTGCTGGCGGTGGCGGCAAGGGCATGCGTATTGCGCGCAACGATGCCGAATGCCGCGAAGGGTTCGAACGTGCAACGTCAGAGGCCGCAAGCTCTTTCGGCGATGACCGTGTCTTTGTCGAAAAATTCGTCGAGGAACCGCGCCACATCGAAATTCAGGTGCTGGCGGATAAACACGGCAACGCGATCTACCTTGGCGAGCGCGAATGCTCCATCCAGCGCCGCCACCAGAAGGTCGTCGAAGAAGCCCCGTCACCCTTCATTGATCCTGCCACGCGCAAGGCGATGGGTGAACAGGCCGTGGCACTGGCACGTGCGGTGGATTACTGCTCTGCCGGCACGGTGGAATTCATCGTTGATAAGGACAAGAACTTCTACTTCCTTGAAATGAACACCCGCCTTCAGGTCGAACATCCGGTGACCGAACTTGTCACCGGTCAGGACCTTGTCGAATGGATGATCAAGATCGCCGATGGTGAGAAGCTGACGCTCAAACAGGATGACGTCAAACTCACCGGCTGGGCGATGGAAACCCGCGTCTATGCCGAGGATCCCTTCCGTGAATTCCTGCCCTCGACCGGGCGTCTGGTGCGCTATCAACCGCCTGCGGAATCAGACACCGTGCGTGTCGATACCGGCGTCTATGAAGGCGGCGAGATTTCGATGTTCTATGACCCGATGGTCGCGAAACTGATCACCTATGGTGAAAACCGCGATCAGGCGATTGGCGAAATGCGCCGCGCGCTTGACGCCTATTACATCCGTGGCATCTCGCACAACATCCCGTTCTTGGCCGCCGTCATGGCCAACAAACGCTTCCAGGATGGCAACATCACCACCAACTTCATCGCCGAAGAATACCCGGATGGTTTCTCGGCCGATGATCTGCCCAATGATGATCCGGCAACCCTGATCGTGGTGGCCGCCTACATCAATCAGCGCCACGCCGAACGCAATGCCGGCATCACCGGTCAGGTCAGTGACCATCCGCTTGAAATCGCCGAAAGCTGGGTCGCGGTTTGCGGGGATGACCATACACCGTTCGATATCGAGTTCGATGGTGTTAACGGCGATTACATCGTCGCCATTGGCGACCGCAGCTATGGCGTGGTTTCGGACTGGAAGATCGGTGATCCGCTGTTCGTTGGCGAGATTGATGGTGCCCCGGTCTGCGTGCAGATCGACATCGAAGGGGTGGGTTACAAACTCGCCGCCAACGGCATACAGCGCCACTTCAAGGTCATGCTGCCACGCGTCGCGGAATTGCAAAAACTGATGCCGTTCAAGGCCCCGCCAGACATGTCGAACTTCCTGCTCTCGCCAATGCCGGGCTTGCTGGTCAAGGTCTCGGTCGAGGAAGGCCAGACCGTCCAGCCGGGCGAGGAGCTCTGCATCCTTGAGGCCATGAAAATGGAAAACGTCCTGAAGTGCGAAAGCAAAGGCGTGGTCAAAAAGATCCACGCCGAACAGGGTGCTAACCTCTCTGTCGATGCGATTATCATCGAGTTTGAAAAAGACGAATAAGCCACCCGATCCCTCTGGGGTGATGCTTGATCATGGCGCTGTCCGGAAACGGTCAGCGCCTTTTTTTGGGTCCAGACTCATCCACATGATCGCCCCGGCAACCGATATGAGAGAAAAAGCTAGGAAAAGCCCGCAGATCGGGGTGATCCCCGATCAAGGGTTTTGACGCAGAGGCTTTCTCTCATATCGGTTGTCCTTCGGATCACCCGGATTTGCACGGGCTATTTTGTCGCAAAATCTTGAAAGATATAGATCTTCCGGCGATTTCGCTCCGCATATCCGCACAAATCCGGGTGACCGGGACGATTATGTGAATGAGTCTGAACCCTAACCTGTTCAAACACTTGTGTTTTCAAGGCCTTTCCGATCCGTTTCACGCATATTAAATACAGATAACGGGGCTTTACGAGGCGTTTGCACTGCCATATGGTCGTGAATTGAGGCCGTAATACCCTGTGAACATCGAGGTTGACTGCCAACGCATTGAACGTGCCTGCGGCCATCCAATAACAAGAAACGAGGCTTAAGAATGTACAAGCTGATTGCTTTTGATGGCGACGATACCCTGTGGCACAACGAGCCACTTTTCCGCCAAGCCCATGTGCAGCTTCGCGAAATGCTGGGACATTATGTTGATCCCGAGCTGGTTGATGATCGTCTCTATCAGGCCGAGTTGGCCAACCTTTCCATCTATGGCTATGGCGTGACGGGCTTTACCCTGTCGATGATTGAAACGGCGATCGAATTGTCTGATCGCAAAATCAGCGCCGAGGACATCCACAAACTGGCCGAAACCGGCAAATCCATGCTGCGTGCGCCCACCCGGATCATTGACGGGGCCGAGGACGTACTGAAACAGTATGCCAAGCACCCGAATTACAAGGTGGTCCTGATCACCAAGGGCGATCTGATCGCCCAGCAGCTCAAGATTGACCGCTCCGGGTTCGAGGACCTGTTTGACGGGATCGAGATCGTCTCGGAAAAGGATCCGCTGACCTATCGCAATATCTTTGGCCGCTATGGCGTCGATCCCGAAGAGGCGATCATGATCGGCAATTCGATGAAATCCGATATTCTGCCGGTCCTTGCGTGCGGGGCGACGGCGATCCACATTCCCTATGAAATCACCTGGGTCCATGAAATGGTCGATCAGACCGAGATCGATAACGACAAGGTTATCACGGCCGAAAGCATTGCCCATGTGCCCGGGATTATCGAGAAACTCGAAAACCAAAAGACCAGCGGGAGTATGGAACATGTCTGATTGCGCCGGTTCTGAAATGTCCACCGAGGCCGTTTTGGCCAACGGCCCGGCGGCCGATCTTGATCCGCAAACCAAGCTCGAACTCGAAGCTGCTGCCTTTCGTGGCCTTGTGATGCACCTTCAAGATCGCAAGGATGTTCAGAATATCGATCTGATGAACCTTGCTGGCTTCTGCCGCAATTGCCTCGCCAAATGGTATCTGGCAGCCGCCCGCGAACGCGGTGTTGCGATGGATTATGATGGGGCGCGCGAAGTCGTCTATGGCATGACCTATGACGCCTGGAAGGATAACCATCAGGCGCCGGCATCTGATGAACAGAAACAGAAGTTTCAGGACACCGCCCATCTCCATGCCAAGATCCCCGGCGCGAAATAAGCCGCGGATAAAACCATCGACAAGGGAGGAGGCCCGATCATGACCGATACAAGCCCCGACCCGTCAACGGGGGATGGCAACATCGCCGTCCATGCCCGGATCGAAGGCCGGGTGCAGGGTGTGTGGTATCGCGCCTGGACCGTCGAAGAAGCCCGCAAACGTGATCTGACCGGCTGGGTGCGCAATCGTAATGATGGCTCGGTCGAGGCGGTCTTTTGCGGCCCGGCCAAGGTGGTGCAATCCATGATCACCGCTTGCCACGATGGCCCGACACATGCGTGCGTTGATCGCATCCATGAAGAACCAGCACTCGAAGACGGGTTTGCCACGTTCGAGAAGCGCCCAACCGCCTGAAACAAGGGTTTCGTCAAGGCGTTGGCGGCTTTGTTAAACCGATTGCAAAAGCCTTTTTCCAATTGATTCTGGAAAAAGGCTTTTTCTTTATCGCACTGCGGTGGCATGGTTATGAAATCCTGACTGCATGGTCAGACGCAATGCGTCGGGAAATCAACAGGGAGACTACACATGACCTTTATCGCAAAATCATTTGGCGTTGCTGCCATTGTTGCGACCAGTGCGCTTTGCGCATTCGGCGCGCAGGCAGAGCCGGAACAGAATGACGGCCTGAACGGCACACTGTGGCTGCAGACCTCGGTCGAATACAAAACGACCGCCATGTCGGTCTATGCCGGTGCGACCCGTTTGCTGGATGCCGCCATTGGCGATCACAGCTGGACCGCTGCACTCGAGCAGGACGGCAACTATATGACCAAGCCGCCGGCAGTCATTCTGGACGTTGATGAAACGGTTCTGGATAACTCGGCCTATCAGGCATGGGTTGTTACCGACAAAACCCATTACAGCTCCAAAACCTGGGCTGCCTTTGTGCATGACATGATTTCCATCCCGACCCCGGGCGCGCTGGAATTCACCAAGGCCGCTGCCGCACGCGGTGTTGAAGTCTTCTATGTCTCGAACCGCAAGGCACCGGAAGAAGAACCCACCATCGAAAACCTCAAGAAATATGGCTTCCCATACGCAGACGAAAAGCATGTCATGCTGCGTGGTGAAGTCGAAGAATGGGGTTCGAACAAGACCCCGCGCCGGGCGGCTGTGGCCGAAGACTACCGTGTGATCATGCAGTTTGGTGACAATTTCGGTGACTTCACCGACGAGATTGATGGCTCGATCACTGAGCGTCTCGAAGTCATGGAAAAATACGGCAATTACTGGGGCGAACGCTGGTTCATGCTTCCGAACCCGAGCTACGGCTCATGGGAAGAAGCAGCCTTCGGTGGCGACTGGGGCAAGTCTGGCGATGAGCGCCGTCAGGACAAACTCAATGCCATGTCCCCGTGGGCAGGCCCGGCCGAGTAATCCTTGCCGCGTAATTACCTTAAAGGGCGTCCCGACCGGGGCGCCTTTTTTATATCTCACTTTCTGCGCGACCTCCGGGGTTCATCTTTGCCGCGCAATGGTGTTAGGGTCATGTATCGGGCTTTAACCGCTTTGCGCGCGCCACCACGCGCCACCCACGCAGGATGTTATGAAAGCGACTGCCAACGCCGCCACCCCGCACCGTGATCGTGTCCCGCTGGCTGTCGGGACGATCATATTTACCGTTTTCGCACTGTCACTGGGCGATGCGTTGATCAAGCAATCCAGCAGCCAGTTCGTCATCTGGCAAATATTCGTTATCAGATCGGCAATCGCCATTCCCTTTCTGGTGGGCTATCTGGCAATTCGTGCCCCGTCGGCCTTGCGTCTTGGCCATGCTTTTGGCTGGACCACGTTGCGCAGCCTTTTACTGGTGGTGATGTGGGTCTGCTATTATCTGTCCCTGCCACATCTGACCCTGTCTGTGGCGGCGGCAACCTATTATACCCTGCCGATTTTTATCACACTGTTCAGTGCCATCACGACCCGCACCAAAATCAGCAAAACCGGCTGGTTTGCCGTCATCATCGGCTTTGCGGGTGTGCTGTTTATTCTGCGTCCGGATGCCGAAAACTTTAATGGTTATGCATTGCTGCCGCTGTTTGCGGCAATGCTGTATGCGGTGGCGATGATCTTGACCCGCACCAAATGCCGGGACGAACATCCGATCAAGCTCTCGCTTGCGCTGAACATTGACTTTGTCGCGGTCGGGGCGATTGCTGCGCTGGTGATCAGCATGCTGTCTGATGACATGCGCGATGGCTTCCTTCTTGCCCCTTGGAGCACCATGACCCTGACCGGCCTGGGCACGATGGCGATCCTGGCGGCCTCCATCCTGATTGGCAGCATCGGGGCGGCCATTGCCTATCAAAACGGGCCGCCCGCCATGATCGGGACGTTTGATTTTGCCTATGTCGGGTTTTCGTTTGTCTGGGGTCTGGTCTTCTTCGCCGAAACCCCTGATGCCATGTCACTGATCGGGATTGTCCTGATTGTCGGGGCAGGGGTGATGGCGCTTCGCCAGTAACCGGGATATCGCCAGTTACTTCAAAACCCATGCAAAGGCGCGTTTAAGTTCCGCCACGGCATTGGCATCATAACACCGCCCATGCGCCAGAACGATATAGTCCGGTTTCCAGTCGATCATGGTTTGAACCGCCTTGCGCACGCCATCCTTGTATCCGGCAAAGGTCAGGCGCATGTCGCGTGGCATGCTGCCATGCGGGTCCATGGTGCCAAACAGCCTGACCATAAACCGCCAGATCGGGCTTTTGATTTTAGGTGCTTCGAAGTTTTCGATCAGGTCGGTCAGGATCAGGGTTTTGGACGGGGGATGAAAAAACACCGCCTCGTTCAAATAGCTGCCGCGCACCAGAACTTGCTCAATCTCATCGGCCCATTCTGGTTCTGGCGTATCGGCAAGCTCCGCATCAAAATTAACCGCAATCCCGACCGACTTGGCGCGTTTGATCACACCGGGCGCACAGAACGCCTTTGCATCCGGATAGGCCTTTTGCCAATCTGGCACACCGGCATAGTGGATGGTGTTGGGCGCAATCAGATAGGCAACTTCGCCCAGCGCATCGACCTCGGCCTTAAGCGTTTCATTGAGCCGGATCGGCGAATGGACAAACAGTTTGCCGCTTTGAAGTCGGATAACCGTCATCCGGGTCGGGAAGGGCAGCTTAAGCCCGGCATACTGAAACCCGATCACCGGACCATCAAAAATCCAGACATTCTCGGCAATCGGTTTGGCGTGATCAAGCGGGGCATAGGTCTCGACAGAGAACATGGGGCGGTCTCTCAAGTCCTGTATTTACCGGATCCGGCAGGTCGTAGAACCGGAAATTCGGAGGGATCCTGTTCTAATCTGGTGCGATAAGTTTTGCGGGCATTTTTTTTACAAGCACGACACGTGTTTAATAAGGGCGGCGCTGTTTTATGCCTTGCAATAAGAAGTGTTTATAGGGGTCCGCACCTGATTCCAGCACATCGGGATTCAAACGAGCATAACGATAAGCAGAGAATGGCAGTTTGATCACATTATTTCCGAGCGCAGTTCGGATAAGCGCAGAGGTAAGTGCTTCACGTTCTTCGCTGGTTGCAAAGTTTGAAAAATCTTTGCAAACGGGCCGTTCCTGATAATGACGATCCGAAAGATATTTTTCCGAAAATACAGCTTCCATGGCTGGATCTTCTGCAATCATTTTTTTTGCGATTTTGGTGCTCGACTCAATTGTTTCATCAAGGATGTATTTGCGCAGGTCAGGATCAAGGACGAATGGAGCCTTTCTTTTGGGAAGGTCTAGCAAATTGTTCAGGCGAAACTCTATGAAGCCATTGTGCTCCCCGCGTCCAAATTCTTTCTGATATTTGATCAGATGTTCAAGGAGTGCCGGGTGCGTCGTAACATTTAAATGGGGTGCGCTGATGCTGTCCAATCCAAGTATCTCTTGAAGACGTTTGAAAGGGTTTTGCTCCAGCTCAATCAGGTGAAGTTTTGATACATTGGGCAAGTTTCCCCATCTTTCTGCCAGTTCGGCAAATTTGACCATACCGATCCTGTTCTTGGTATCCTCTTTAAGCGTTTTGCCTGTCCATACGCCCCATTGCCACCAGGCACTATTAAGCAAATCAAACGGAGAACGTATGACAAAAATGACCTCAACTTCGATCTCGGCTTCCTTGAAAACATGAGAAAGATCAAATGATCGTATTTCTTCTGCCCATGCCTCAAAGCTTAAGACCGCCACCTCATTTTCAGCCAAACTATCTCTTATGTTCTTAAATGTTTGAACTGCGTTGTTGTAAAAACCTTGAATCGCGCAGCTGCAAACATATCCTGCTAGATTACTTTGGTGAGCCAAAAGCAAATCCTCACCTGACAGGAAATCACCGCCTGGACGAATACAAAAATACCTGTATTGGGGGCCTAATGAGCTTGTTTTTTCAGAAGTGACAGAAAAGTTTTGCCCAAAATATGCTTGAATGCTTGAGCTCGCGCATTTTCCAGAACCAATATGAATGATAAATTTTTTCATCTACAGAGTTCTCGTAAAACATAAACAACGGCAAACGTTACTTTTGAAAATATCCTAGTGATCTGGGTGCTTAAATGAAACGACTTTATCCGGGTTTAAGCGGTTTTGCACGTCAAGCGCCTTCTTTATTTCCTTAAGAAGACGCATTTTTACGGGGTCAGCACGTAACGCAAGTTCGTCGCGCTTAAGCTGCCCGATGCCATGCTCCGCACTGATCGATCCGCCAAGCTCGGCAACAATGTCGTGAATGACGCTGTTCAGGCTTTCCCACTGCGCAAGATAGGCTTGCTTGTCCATGGTCGCGGGCTGGGAAAAGTTGAAATGGATATTGCCATCACCCACATGGCCAAACGGGCAGGGACGAATGCCGGGTATCAGCGCATCCGCACGCACCATGCCGCGTTTCAAAAGCTCGGCAACCTTTGAAACCGGCACGGATACATCATGCTTAATCGATCCGCCTTCATAGCCTTGTGCCTCGGGGATGCCTTCGCGGATCGCCCACAGGTTTTTACGCTGTGCCTCGGACTGGGCAAGGGTGGCATCTGTCGCAAGCCCGATCTCAACCGCCTGCGCCAACAGATCGACCAGAAGTACTTCCAGATCATCCTTCGGGCGCGACGATGTCAGCTCGATCAAGACATGCCAGTTCGTCTTGGTCGCAAGCGGCCGCGTCAGGCCCTTAAGATACGTCACCGACAGATCATGGGCAAAACTGCTGATCAACTCAAACGCCGCAATCGCGTCCCCGGTATGACGGCGCGCCAGCGCCAAAAGATCAATCGCGCATTCCGGCGACGGCACGGCAATCCAGGCGGTGGCAACGTGTTTTGGCTGGGCAAAAAGTTTTAGCGTCGCCTTGGTGATAATGCCAAGCGTGCCTTCCGCACCGATAAACAGATCGCGCAGGTCATAGCCGGTATTGTCCTTGCGAAGCTTGGACAACCCGTTCCAAACCGTGCCATCGGGCAACACGACCTCAAGCCCAAGGCAAAGATCGCGCGCATTGCCGTATCGAATAACGTTCAATCCCCCGGCATTGGTCGCAAGATTGCCACCGATCTGACATGTGCCCTCGGCGCCCAGCGACAGCGGGAAAAGCAAATCCTGCTCCTCGGCGGCTTCCTGAATGTTTTGCAGGATCGCACCGGCTTCGACAGTCGCGGTAAAATCACGCCCATCAATCTCGATGACGCGGTTCATGCGTTTGAGGTTGATCAGGACCTGTTTGCTATCGGCAACCGCCCCGCCGCACCGCCCGGTATTGCCACCCTGTGGCACAATCGCGATGTCATGTGCGGCACATATGGCAACCGCCTTGGCGACTTCCTCGGTGCTTGCGGGAAACAGAATGATCTCGGCATGGCCTTCAAACTTGCCACGTGCTTCGGCATTGTGGGCGGCCAGAACGTCGCTGTCCATGCTGAAACCTTTGGGTCCCAGCAGGTCCTTTAATTCATCAAGTGCGGCTTCTGGCAGGAACGACATGGCGGCTGTTCCTTTACGTGGCATCATGTGGCGCGCGCGGGGCGCTCGCGCGTTTCAGGCGGTCATTGATCGCAATGCCCAGTCCCTTATCGGGAATCGGTGCAATCGCAATCCCGGCAAAGTGGCTCTGATCGGCTTCATGCAGTTTGGCAAAAAGATTGGCGGCGGCCTCGATATCATCGCCTGATTTGGATAACCAAAGCACCGCATCAAATCCCTTGGTATTGCAATCGCCAAAGCCGAGCAGGACCTCATGGCCATATTTCGCCGGATCGGCGGTGGTGGCGTCAAGTCGCACGGGCAGGCCCGGCGCATAATGGCTGGTCATCATGCCGGGGCTTTTCGGTGCGGTGTCGTCGCTTTCCGCCATGACAACATCCGTACCCAGCAGTTCCGAAACCTGATCGGCGGTCACCCCGCCGGGGCGGAGCATCACCACCCGATCGGTGGTCAGGTCAATCACCGTGCTTTCAAGCCCAACCCCACACGGCCCACCATCGAGGATCATGCCAATCGCATTACCCAGCGACTGCGCAACATGGGCGGCTGTGGTCGGGCTGATCTTGCCAGACCGGTTGGCAGACGGGGCCGCAACCGGGCGGCCCACCGCGCGCAACAATTCACGCGCCATAGGATGGGCCGGAACCCGCACGGCAATGCTGGGAAGACCGGCTGTCACCAGATCACAAACATCACTATCTGCTTGGCGCGGCAGAACCAGTGTCAACGCACCCGGCCAGAATGCCGCGGCCAGCTTATCGGCGCGCGCATCAAACACCGCATGCTTGGCCGCCGCGTCGCGATCGGGAAAATGGCTAATCAGCGGATTAAAGCTTGGCCGTTTCTTGGCGGCATAAATCCCCGCCACAGCATCGGCATTGGTTGCATCCGCGCCCAGCCCGTAAACCGTCTCGGTCGGAAAGGCCACCAGCTCACCGGCGCGCAGCTTCGCTGCCGCCTGACTAAGGGCACCTTCGGAATAGGGACGGATCGTCAAAGCCGGGGACATCAAGCATTCCATGAAAAATATAGCGCTATGAGATACCTAGCGATGATGACCCCGAATGACAAGCTGCAACATCGACAACCGCAAATTGCGCGAATGTGGATTGAAAGCTCTGCTGCTTCGAATTAACGTGGCCACCGACAGGAAGAACTGCGACAAAAACGCGGTTCGCACTTGGTGAGTGTCAAGGCCTGCAAATCCGATTTTCGACCTGTCGCCAGACACCCGTGTCAGGTCCCCGAACGGTGCCATGCATCGCAAGGAGGGCCTTTCATGCCAGCCAGACTGTTTTTAAAATCAACATCAATCCCGCCTGCAACGGCGATGTCGCTGGGTTTGGTCAATCTTGCCTCCTTTGTGTCGCAAGTGATCCAGATCGGGGTGATTGATACCTTGTTGCCGCTGGCGCTGACCAATGCGGGGCTGGGCGAACAACATGGCGGCATGATGCTGTCGCTGTACTGGATTGCCGATCTGGTTGGCGGATTTTTTGTCGCCGCCATCCTGCGCAAAACCCATCCGGTGATCCCGCTTTTGATCAGCAGCGCGTCATTCTGTCTTTTGGTTGCGGTTGTGATGTATGCGCCGCAATCGGTTTGGGTTCTGCCGGCAACACTGTTTGCCGGCGTCGGCCTGATCCTGCGCTGGGTAATCTGTGACGGGCTGATTGTGCAACTGGCACCCCGCGACAAGGTCGGTCGTGTTGTCGGTTTTCACGAAACCCTGATGGGGCTGGGGATCGTTCTTGGCCCCATCCTGATCGGCTGGTTGGGTGATGATGCCTTTGCCATGTCAGGTCTGGCGGTGTTGGCAGGCGTGATTGCGCTTGTCTGTGCGTTTTTCCTGCCGACCATCGAAATGGCGTCCACAGGCAAGGGAGCCGGGGCCGCACTGCGGCGCTGGATGGATAACTGGGATCTGGTGGTCATCGCGCTGGTCGCAGGCTTCGTTGAAATCTGCTTTTTGTCGGTTTTACCGCTTCAGGCCCAACGCGATACCGGGCTTGCCGATGCCGGTTTGTGGATGGCAGCTGTATTTGTCTTCGGTGGAACCGTTTGTCAGCCGCTGGTGGGTTATATCTCGGACAAGGCCGGGCCAACCAAACTGGCCTCTCTGTGTTTCTGGCTGCTTTTGATCGGGGCTGTGCCAATGGCATTGGCCGGATATGGCGTGATCGCCGCGTCCATCCAGTTCATGTTGGGCGTTGCTGTTGCCGGGCTATACACCGCGGCTGTCCTGATTGCCGCCAGCGGGCGCGGGCAGGGATATCAGGTCGGCGTGCTGGTGATTGTTTCGCAAAGCTATACCCTGGGCGCAATTGTCGGCCCGTCGGCGGGGACATCGCTTTTGGTGATGGTCGGAAGCTGGGCCTTGCCTGTTTTGGTGTTGGGTGCTGCGGGGCTGTCTATCGGGCTTTTGATGCTGCGCCGTCAGAGCTAGCTACAGGGCTTCGGCAATTAAACACCACCCCAAAAAGCGCAGAGCCGCCATGAAAATGGCGGCTCCAATTTACGCTCTAGCCCGGTTTCGCCCCGCGGTGGTGAAATCGGACCGCGTCGCCGTGATTCCGGCGGCTATTTACGTCACCTACACTCTGTGTGGCGATAAGGAATGGATAACGCAAAACGTCCTGAAAGTCAAGAAAACTGCGGGGTGGAGCAGTTTCAAACTTTCCCGAAGAATGCCGGTCTGATCGGTATTGCAGCGCGGGATCGGCAAGCTTTTGATGCGGCTTTGTAATTCGCTTTTGATCCCGCTTTGCGAAGGATCAGTTCTCGTACTTGACCGGCACAGATGGGCTGCGCGCGATGAAGAACGGGTTGCGGAAATCGGCCTTGCCATAAACGAATCCTGATCCGTCCATATTTTCAACCACACCGCCGGCAGCAAGCAGAACCGCATGACCGGCGCCGATATCCCATTCCATGGTCGGGCCAAGGCGGGGATAAAGATCGGCTTCACCGGCCGCAACCAGACAAAGCTTGAGCGAACTTCCCGCCGGGCGCAGTTCCTTGACAGCCAGATCGCCCAGAAAGGCTTTCATCGCCTCGGGATCGCCGTGTGATCGCGATCCGACAACGACAACGCCGTCTTCGGGCATCTCGCGCACCGAAATCGCGGTGGTTTTGGGGGCAACTTCGCCTTCGATCAGCTTCGCACCATCCGGGCCGCCATAATAAAGCTTGTCTATTGCCGGGGCATAAACCACGCCCAGAACCGGTTTTCCTTTGGCAATCAAGGCCACATTGACCGTGAATTCGCCATTGCGTTTGATGAATTCCTTGGTGCCATCCAGCGGATCAACCAGCCAGAAGAAATCGGTATCGCCGTTTACGTCAGGCACATCGCCCTTGGCGGCACTTTCTTCGGACACGATTTTGATATCGGGGGTAAGCGCGCGAAGACCCGGCAGGATCACGGCCTCTGCCGCTTCATCGGCCTCGGTCACCGGGCTGGCGTCATCCTTGGACCGGACTTCGAAATCGGTCTGATAGATTGCCATCATCGCAGCACCCGCCTTGCGGGCGATTTCAATCAGTCCGTTTTCAAGGGCATCGGCATTGGCGGGCAGGGCAACGGTCATGGCAATCTCGTTTCAAGGGATAAAACTAACTATCCCACGGGAATAGGGAATTTTGCCCGTAACGTCCAGTCCGGCCTTAAAACGCTTACGTGTTTTCAGCTTTGCGTGCCAAACCGTTCGTCCATGACGTCCTTAAGGGCTGCCATGATATCATCGCTCAGCTGATCAAGTGTGACGACGATGGCGGGTTTGGCCGGGGTCGGGCAGATGCCGGCCATGACCTCTTCGGCGCGCCATTGCATCATCACGCTTTCGGTCAGTTCCACCAGCGTGATCGCACTTGGCACATGGTCGCTCTGGATGCTGGCGGCAAAGCTTTGTGCCTCTTCGCGGGTGGCAAAGATCGGACAGTATTTCTCGCCGGTCGCGGTTGTTTGCAGCAACCAGCCATTATGATAAAGCGCCCAAACGCCTTCCCATTCGGCGACTTCGTGAATGAAGTCGGCGTAGCGCGTGTCAATCTGTGTGCTGCTTGCCATCATCTTTAATCCTGTTGGTTCCAAAAGCCGTGCGGGCGGATGTTCTTTGATAAAGCCCCACACGGGACAAACCGCTTTGCGCGCATATGTGGGGACGTGTGATCCATTGCAAGGCCTGCTTTACGTTTCAGGCGGGGCAGCGACCCTTCTTTTTATGATATTGCGATCAAGCCGATTGTCGCAGCTTGAAACGGTTGCGATAGCTCGCCGGCGGCGTTCCGGCGATATCGCGAAAGGCGATGCGAAATGTCTCAAGCGATTGAAACCCGCATTGCTCGGCAATGTCGACCAGCGCAAGGTCGGTTTCCTCGAGCAGTTTCATCGACCGGATAATACGTTCCCGGCGCAACCATTTCAGTGGCGACAGGCCGGTGCCATCGCGGAACCGGCGTAGAAATGTGCGCTGGCTCAAACCCGATTGGCGCGAAAGGTCATTGATTTCAATCGGCTGATCAAGGTTCTCCCGCGCCCAATCCAGAACCGCCGCAATCGATCTGCCGGGCCGTTCCTGAATAGGGGCCTCGACATATTGCGCCTGTCCGCCATCACGATGCGGCGGCATGACAAGCCGTCTGGCCACGGTATTGGTCACCTGCGCGCCATGGTCGGACCGGATAACATGCAGGCAGGCATCAATCCCCGCACTGCTGCCAGCAGACGTAATAATGTTGTCGTGATCAACATAAAGCACATCATCGACAATTTCGGTTTCCGGGAACATCGCACGGAATTTATCGATATAGCGCCAGTGCGTCGTCGCCCGGCCATTTTGCAAAATCCCGGCATGGGCCAGAACAAACACACCCGAACAGATCGTAACGATCCGGCATCCGCGCGCATGTGCCTTTAAAATGGCGTCGCGCAATGCCGGTTCGGGCACCGCATCCGCCCCGCGCCAGCCCGGAATGATGATGGTGTCCGCCTCATCCAAAAGCTCCATCCCGGCATCAACCGCGACAGAAAAGCCCCCCATGGCCCGAATTTGCGGATCGACCCCGGCAATGGAGCACCGATACCACGGGAAATCAAATTCCGGCCGCGGCAGGGAAAAGATCTCAAGCGCGATGCCGAACTCAAAGGTACAAAGCCCGTCATAGGCCAGAACCACCACATGATGATTGGGCACATGATGATTGGGTTCGTGCGGCTGGGTGCCGGCATGTTGGGCGCTTTGGGGCATCAATCGTCACTTTGGCGAAAAATTACTGAATAATGGCATTTTGGTCACTTTTGCAAAATCGGGCAAGGCCTAATATCGGCGTCATCAATTTGATGGAGAACGAACATGACCAGCTACATTAACGAAGTCCCGCCAGCCCCGTCCCACATTGCGCGTGCGCATTTCGACGCCTTGTTGGCGTTTGAAACCGATTGCTGGGATACCCATGCATCGCTTCAGGCGGGTGTGGATGATTTCATTCTCCTCGATGTACGCTCGCCCGCCCTTTATGAAAGCGGCCATATCGAAGGTGCCTTGAACCTGCCGCATGGCAAGATGACCGAACGCCGCATGGCAGAATATCCGACCGGCAAGACCTTTGTTGTTTGTTGCGCAGGCCCGCATTGCAATGGTGCTAACAAGGCGGCCTGTCGTCTGTCGGCCCTTGGTCTTCCGGTCAAACTGATGATCGGCGGGATCACCGGCTGGATCGATGAAGGCTTCAGCCTTGTGACCGGCAAGGATTGATGATGATGCCCCGCCGGTGATCCCATCCGGCGGGGTATTTCCCTTTTGCAGATGGACGGAAAGGTAAACCCGCGTGCCACACGACACTGTCATAAGGCCGGTTCAGCCCGGCGATCTGGACGCGCTGATCAATCTGATCGCCGATCATGCGGCCTATGAACGCGCAACCGTTGACCGTGCACACCTGCGTTCCGCATTGCCAAAGCATATCTTTGGCGATGCTGCGCGGGCCCTCATCCTTGTTGCCGATCGGGCGGGCGACATGATCGGTTATCTGTCTGCCGCGCGCGAGTTCTCGACATGGAACGCCGCGGACTATCTGCATATGGATTGTTTGTATCTGGCGCCATCGTGCCGCGGGGACGGGATCGGGGGCCTGCTGATGAAGGCTGCTGCGCGCTATGCTGCGGATCATGACCTTGGCTGGATGGAATGGCAAACACCGGATTGGAACACGGGGGCCATCCGGTTTTATGAACGCCTTGGCGCGGTGGCGAAATCAAAATTCCGTTTTTCCGTGGCGGTCAAAGACCTCTCAACGGGCGAACCAGAACCCGCTTGCCTGGATATCGCGTGACGATATCCCGCGCGTGATAAACCGCTCGGCCCGCATATTGGCCGACCAGTGATCCATCGGAAGTCCCGCCTTGCGCTTAAGCTGCGTCAGAAAATCTTTCGGATCGGGCAACTGATCCCAAACTTGCGGCAGGAACAATCCCCGCCGATTGCCATCAGACAAAATAATCCCGTCCTCAAACGGTGTTAGTTTGGCAACAAAGTCCGCCTCATCCTGAAAGGCAAACGGGGCAGGCGGCGACAGGACAGAAATCGAAAGCTCCAGATCATCATTGATCTCATCGCGGCCGAGCCCGGCAAAGCGCGGATCGCGAAAGGCTGCCTTGAACGCATTCTCGCACAAATCGGTGGCAAGTGGCGCATGGGCCATGATTGATCCGATGCAGCCGCGCAATTGCCCGGCTTTCTTGAGCGTGACAAAACAGGCTCCCGGTGCGGAAAGCTCCGGGCCAAACTCATTTGGGGAAACCTGCAACGGCGCCCCGGTCTCGATCCCATGCAGGATCGATTGCCGACAGAGACCCAGCATCTCCGCCCCATGCGTCTTGATCAGGGTCTCGGTCGCCTTGGTAAAGTCATCCACGCCGTTATCCTGCATATTCGCGGCCTTCGCGTTATAAACCGCCCAGGCACCATAGCCTACCACACGCGACTTATCGCCCGTCACATCGCCGGAATTGCGCATGCCAAGCGTCTTGATCTTCATGCCGCGATTGCGTGCCACCATCAGCATCCCGGCCACCGGCAACGCGCCACAGGCATCGGTTGTATCAATATTCTCGGCATCGAAATTCTCGATCATCGTCCGTGTGCGGTTATCCATGCGTTGGGCGGTGTCATAATCATGGAAATGCGAGAGATCCGATGAAATCACGATCAGGGTTTCCGGCCCGCCCCAAAGCTTCTCGATCACCTCATGCACCTGACGCGGGCTGCACCGGCTGACCAGAAGCGGCACAATGCCGATATCAGCATCCTCGCCAAACAGGCGCTGGATAAACGGCAATTCGATCTCAAGCCCGTGCTCAAGTGTGTGTGCGTCATCCAGCATCTGAACATGGGGCAACGCCAACGCCTTTTGAAGTGCTGGCAGGTCGCAGCGCATATTCCCAAGCGGGGTGGCAAACTGATCGGCGCGCGCCAGCGCAATCCCCTGAAACGCCATGCGATGCGCCGGGCCAATGATCACAATGCGTTTGATGGTATCCTTCAGCGCGCGCACCGTGGCAAAGCCAAGGGCGGCCAGACTGCCCGAAAACATCAATCCTGCATGCGGCACAATGATCGCCTTGGGCGACGCATCCCCCGACACGGCATCCGAATGCAAGGCCGCATCCATCAACCCGTCAATCTCGCTGCGCAAGAGATCGGCATCGGCCGGATAAAACGTCCCGGCAACGGCAGGCGGGCGGATGATGGTCATTGGCGCTCCAATCGCATGACTTCCTTTGAAAAAGATAGCGATCAGGACTAGATTTTCAAAGAGGAAGCTTTGCATTTGGAAAACGCCGATGACTGATCGCGCATCCCTGACCGACACCGTCCCCGGACGTTACTGGCACCATCTCGACGATGGCCGCATTCAGTGCGATGTCTGTCCGCGCTTTTGCAAGCTCAAGGACGGGCAGCGGGGCTTGTGTTTTGTCCGCGCCCGCCAAGGCGATCAGATGGTGCTGACGACGTGGGGCCGATCATCGGGTTTTTGCATCGACCCGATCGAAAAAAAGCCGCTCAATCACTTTCTGCCCGGGACACCGATCCTGTCGTTCGGCACGGCAGGCTGTAATCTGACCTGCAAGTTCTGCCAGAATTACGAAATCTCCAAAGCGCGCGAGATGGACAAGCTTTCCTCGCTCGCTACCCCGGAAATGATCGCCAAAACCGCCAAGGCGCATGGCTGCTCGGCAGTCGCCTTTACCTATAATGATCCGGTGATCTTTCTGGAATATGCCGTTGATGTCGCCATTGCCTGCCGCGAAATGGGCCTGCGCACCGTGGCGGTCACGGCGGGTTACATTGGCGACAAGGCGCGCGAGGAATTCTTCCGCCACATGGATGCCGCCAATGTCGATTTGAAGGGCTTTACGGATCGCTTTTATCATCAGTTGTGCTCCGCCCATCTGGGTGACGTGCTGGAAACGCTTAAATATCTGCGCCATGAAACCGGGGTCTGGATGGAGCTGACCAACCTTGTGATCCCCGGCGAAAATGATGGCGACGCGGAATTTCACGAAATGACTCAGTGGGTGCAGAGTGAACTCGGCCCTGATGTGCCGATGCATTTTTCGGCCTTTCATCCTGACTGGAAAATGATGGATACGCCGCGCACCCCGCCTGAAACCTTGGTGCGTGCGCGCAAGATCGCCATGGAAAATGGCATTCGCTATGCCTATGTCGGCAATGTTCATGACAAAACCCACAGCAGCACCTTCTGCCATGCCTGCGGGGATATCCTGATTGGCCGTGACTGGTATCAGTTGTCTGACTGGAACCTTGATGCCCATGGCGCGTGTAAAAGCTGTGGCACCCATTGCGCCGGTGTGTTTCAGGCCAAACCCGGAACATGGGGCCCGAAACGCCAACCGGTCCGCTTGATGACCGGCAACTAAGCAGTCAAATCCAACAAGACTTCAGCCATAATTCCACAGGGAGAACGTCATGGAAATCAAACGCGCCGGATCGCAGGCCTCAACCGTCGGATCCCCGGAATATTTCACCGGACGGGTCCGGATTGAACCGATCATCAGTGCCGCTGATCCCGCCCGTGTGGCCGCCGCCAATGTGACGTTCGAGCCGGGCGCACGCACCACATGGCATACCCATCCGCTGGGCCAGACCATCATCGTCACCGCCGGTTTTGGCCGGGCGCAACGCGAAGGCGGCCCGATTGAGGAAATCCGTCCCGGCGATATCGTCTGGTTTGAACCGGGCGAAAAACACTGGCACGGGGCCGGTCCCGAAACCGCCATGACCCATATCGCCATTCAGGAAAAGCTCAATGGCTCCCCGGTCGATTGGTTGGAGCCCGTGACCGATGCGGATTATCTCGGACAATAAGTGTGCGGTTGGATGTTTTTGCTGGCATTTTTTACTGGCACTGGGGCGTCATATCGCTAAATTGCCGCAAAGTTTGACGCGGTTGGAAAGAAAGCACACACAGTGGCCGGGATGAAAATTCGCAAAGCCCGTTTGGGTGATGTCGGGGCAATTTTTGCTATCCGAAGCCGCGTGCGTGAAAACCACCTTTCCGCGTCTGAGCTGGCCGAACGCGGCATCACCAAACCCGCCTTTGGCAAATGGCTCGATCAGGGATACGGCATCTGGCTTGCCGATCTCGATGGCTCTGCCGCAGGCTTCGCCATCGCCATCCCGAATGAGGCCACCCTGTGGGCGCTGTTTGTCGATCCGGAATTTGAAGGGCGCGGGGTCGGCGCGGCATTGCTGCGCACCGCCGAAGACTGGCTGTTTGCCAAGGGATGTAATGACATCTCGCTAACCACCGGGGCCAATCCGGAAAACCGCGCGCACGGCTTTTATGAAAGCCACGGCTGGCATTCCACGGGTGATGTCGAAAACGACGAAGTCGAATACATCA
>NZ_AMRN01000015.1 GCF_000300275.1 Thalassospira profundimaris WP0211
TAGGTCACCGCCGGGCCTTCCAAATACAGCATCATATTCCCTATCAACACACACCAAACATCCAACGCCGCTTCAAACTTGAGCGGCGTTATCTGTTTAAAAACAGATATATCACCCTGACGCGGGGTGGAGCAGCCCGGTAGCTCGTCAGGCTCATAACCTGAAGGTCGCAGGTTCAAATCCTGCCCCCGCAACCACTTTTGTTATAACTCGCTCGAAATCCAAATCTGACCGAGGCCCCGCAAGCTTAACCGCTTGTGGGGTCTTTGTTTTTTTGATTGATCATCACTCAGCGTGCTTCACATTATTGAGGAACCGCACCCAGTGCTCCGGCAGGTCATGAGCACGGGCCCCTTCGCGAAGCAGGGTGATGTAGCGCAGGGACGGATTACCATCCGTTTCCTTCCCCTCTGCGATATAGGTGACGCAGCGCATGCGGTTTCCTTCCCTGTCCTCCGCCTCGGCCCAGAGTTGACGGTAGCGCGGGCCGGGGACCCCTTCGGTGCTGTCCAGCCAGATCAGGTCGCGCCGGGTGATCCGGTAGAGCACGCCCCAGACCTCGCCGCCGGGGCACGGCTCGATATTCGCGGGCGCGGCCTTCCCCTTCGGACGCCCCTCGAGGTTGAAGCGCAGGCGATAGTCCCTGATCCGTCCGGGCCGCCACTCGAGAGGCCGCATGCGGCGGCGCTCGCGAAACGCGCTGTCGTGCATGTTGGCGCCGAAGGCGAAGTACCACACCTGATCCGCGGGCTGTCCCTCTACGCGGAGGCCGGAGCGGCGATACCAGAGCTTGGACAGCCACCACGACCGGGCGATGCCGCGTCGGAGCGCGCGTTTCAGGATCAAGAACATGGCGCCACCATTTCCTCTTCGATATGGCGCAGGCGCTGGACGGCGATGACCTGGCCGACGGCGGCCACGGCGCCCGCCACGAAGACCGCAGACAGACCGAGCGCCTCGACCACTGCCGCACCGATGATCGGCGACAGCGCCGCCGGCGCAACGAGCGCATTGAAGTAGCCGCTGTAGGCGGGCCGTCGGTCGTCCGGCGAGATCTCCCAGAGATATCCCAGATGGGCAATGTTGCCGCCGTTGTTCACTGCGCCCAGGACCAGAAAGATCGCCGCGAAGGCGGGAAGGGCGGCGGTTCCGCCCGGAGGCACGACGCCCATCCAGAGGACCGTGAGCAACGGCGCCGCGATCGCGAGCGCTGCCGTGACGCCGAGCAGTCGCCGCTTGCCGAGCCGGTCGCCCCACCAGCCCCAGAGCGGGTTGGACAGGAGCGCACCTGCCGTCTGCGCGCCGAGCAGCATCGCGACCTCCGCCGCAGTGACACCGGCCTGCGTCGCCGCCACCACGTAGAAGGGCAGCGCCATCATGACGGTGCCGTCGAGCCAGCGCACGCCCACGAAAAGGCGAAAGCGCCGATCCTGCCGGAACACGTCCAACCCCTCCCGGAGGAACTGCCCGAAGCCGGTCGCTTGCTTCGGCTCAGGCGCCAATGGCTCGCCGGCGGAGACGAAGGAGATCGCCGAGACCAGCAGCAGCCCGGCCCCGGTCAGCAGAACCACCGCGTGTCCGGCGGGGAACGCCAGCGCGTCGATCGCCCGCCCGGCGACGGCGGCGACGCCGAGGGCCAGCAGCCCGCCCGCGAAGAACCGCAGGGCCAGGAGACGGCTGCGCCGGGCCGATGGAATGGAGCGAGCGACGATGTCGTTGTAGGGGACCGCGAGGATGCCCCCGACGAAGGCATAGAGCGTCCACAATGTGAAGAACCCGATAACCAGCGAAGACGCTGGCGTGGGACCGGCCATGAGAACGATGCCGCCAACGCCGATCAGGCAGGCGACCCGGCCGAACGCGCCCAGGGCGTAGAACGGCATGCGCCGTCGCCGGGCTTGAGCGAACCAGGCGACGAACAACTGCGGGAATAGCCAGCCGTAGCGGGTGATCGCCGCTGTCGCGCCGACCGCGACGGAGCTGCCGGTGAGACCGTGGACGAGGCTTGCCATGATCGTTCCGGTATCGACCGCGGCGGCGCCGCCCTGGAAGAAGGCACCGGCGGTGGCGATGCGCGTGAAGCGGCTGGATCGTTCACGGGCTACCATCGGCCGCGACCTTCCGCCGGCCGAGATCGCCGAGACCGACCCCGTGGGCCCAGAGCCCCCAGCCGCCGAAGAGGGCAACGGCCAGCATGTTCGCCGCCATGACTACGGTGACCATGGCAAGAGCGGTGGCGTCCCCGACCCCGAAGAGGCCGAGCGAGAACACGGCGCCAACGACGAAGCCGGCGGGTACCCTGGCCATATGCGCAAGAATGACGATGAAACCGAGGATCGCCAGCAAGGCGAGATAGACGAGCGGCTCCAGCACCACGCCGAAGGCGAGGCCCGCCCAGAAAAGATGCGAGGCCGCGATCAGCTTGATGACGATGCTGGCCATTACGATGGCGGCGCCCCGCCATCGCTCCCGCGGCCAGACGATCCCGTCGGCGAAGGCGAGCGCGAGCGACCGCGCGCGGACCGAGACTCGCTTCGGCAGGCGGTCGACAAGCACGAGCAGAATCCCGATGCCGGATGCCGACCGGCGCTTGTGGTGCACGAGCAGGACGAGTGCCACCACGATCGCCACCGCGCTGCCGCCGGCGCCCAGGAGGAGGCCGAGGCCGATATTGCCGTTCGGGTCGGGGATGACCGCGGCCGGCACGACGACAACGACGATGCCCGCGAACACCAGCCCGTCGACCAGGCGGTCGATGGCGACCGTGGCCAGCGCGCAGCTCACCGAAATCTTCTGTTTGCGGGCGACGAGCCACGACCGGACGAAGGGGCTGAGGCCGAGCGGCACGAGGAGGTTGGCGAGATAGCCGGCCATGGTCGCGCCGAACAGGTGCGATGTCCGGCAGTCGCAGACAGGCGTCAGGATCTGGCGCCACTTCCAGCCCCGGATGACCTGCTCCAGCGTGATCGCCAGGAAGGTGGCGAGCACGAACTCCGGCCGGGCGGATTGCAGCACCTCGGCGAACTGGCGCCAGTCGAGCCGCCAGGCGAGAAGGGCGATCAGGCCGAGACCGATCGCCGTGCCCAGCCAGTTGAGCCAACGGCGGCGCGGCCGCCGCGTCGCCACGGGGGTGGTTTCGTCCAGCTCGATCACGGCCGCGGCTCCACGCGATCCAGGAAAGCGACGTAGCTTTCGGGCATACCTCGCTCGTGTACGGCGGTACGGATCAGCTCCAGATAACCGCGCGAGGGGCGCCCTTCCGGAGCGGGATAGGGGA
This sequence comes from Thalassospira profundimaris WP0211, assembly GCF_000300275.1. Classification (GTDB taxonomy): domain Bacteria; phylum Pseudomonadota; class Alphaproteobacteria; order Rhodospirillales; family Thalassospiraceae; genus Thalassospira; species Thalassospira profundimaris. The sequence goes on from NZ_AMRN01000015.1 coordinate 3,278, forward strand.
CGCAATATGTGAGGGCGTGGACTGTCCGGCCATCCTGATCCTCGACGTCGACCCACAAATAGGCGTACTGCCGCCCCTCGCTCGCGTCGAGCCGGACGAACTTGCGGAACGGAAGCAGATAGAGCACGCCCCAGACGTGTTCGCCAGGCGCTTCCACGATATCGGCCGGAGCCGAGACGCCCGGCTTGCGTCCGCCCGGGGCGACCTGGTCGATCCCCTGGATAACCTCCACGAAACGGGCCGACGTGCGTGGACTTCGCCGCCCTGCGACGGCGAACCGCAGGCGGTAGCCGTCCAGCCGGGCGATCCGGGTCTCGATCGGCGTCATGTGACGACGCTCGCGGAACAGGCGCTCGTTCATGTTGGAGCCGAACGCGAAATACCACACCGGCCCGTCGAGATCGGCCGGCGGCATGCGGCCGCGGCGCAGATAAAGCCATCTCCGGAGGGCGGACCAGATCAACCGGTTCATGGCGAACCGGGGTCCCGGCCCTTTCTCTGTCGGGTTCCGCCGGCGTTCGCCTCACGACCAGCGCGCTTTCGGCCAGGGGCGGGATCCGCGTCGAGGCAGCCACAGCCGTCGCCGGAGCAGCGTCGGACACGCCCGGATCCATCCTTCGACAGCAGCGTCGTTAGCTTCGTCTGCAAGTCGCTCAACTGGTCGATGCGGCGGGTCACCGTCTCCAGGTGGCCGGTCAGGATCCGACGATAATCGGGGTGCCGGCTCGGGCAGGTCTCCTCGGCGATCTCGAGGAGGCGGCGTATCTCGTCCAGCCCCAAGTCGAGATGCCGGGCCTGCCGGACGAACCGGAGCCTGGCGAGTTCCGATTCCGTATAGAGGCGGTTGCCGCCCGTCCGGGCGTTGCCGTCGTGTCGGCGCGGCCGCGGGATCAGGCCGACTTCTTCATAATGGCGGATTGCCTTCACCGACAGGCCGGTAGCCTCGGCCGCCTCGCCGATCGAGTAGAGTCCGCCGGTCGAATGCTGTTCCATGTCCACTCGTATAAAACCTCCTGTGGGGGGAGGTTCAAGCGTCCAACCCTCAGACGGACCGCTTTTCCACCCTGTGCCCCAGTCTTGTGACGGCGGCCTCGATCGTGCCCGGGGAGGTGTCGGCGGCGTCGTAGGCGACCCGGATCGTCTTCGACTTCTCGTCCCCCTCGATACGACCGATCCCCGGCTCGAGCCGCAGGTTGGCTTCGATGGTCTCGATGCAGCCCTGGCAGTGAATGCTCGGCACCGAGAGCCTGAGCTCCGAACCATTGGTGTCAGGAGTATTCCGGCTTTCCTCGGGGGCCTGCCTGGGATGTTCCGGCACGTGATCTGTCCGCGCCTTGCCGCGCGTGAAGACCTGCCCGCCGAACGAGTTGGCGAGCACGAGGGTGACGCTGGCGGCCATGGCGGCCATGGCCCAGGAGGGATGCACGACCCCGGTGGCCGCGAGCGGCACGCCGACGCCGTTGAAGAAGAACGCGAGCCACAGGTTCTGCACCGTCTTGCGATAGCTCATGCCGCCGATCGTGATCGCCTCCGGCACGGCGCCGAGGCGTTCGCCGATCAGCACGACATCGGAGGACTCGATCGCGATGTCGGTGCCCGCGCCGATGGCGATGCCGACATGCGCCTGCATCAGCGCCGGCGCGTCGTTGATGCCGTCGCCGACCATGGCGACCTGCGCGCCTTGCTCCTGGAGCGCGCGGACCCGCGCTGCCTTGTCCTGCGGCACGATCTGGGCATGGACCTCTTCGATACCGACCTGACCGGCGACGGCCCTGGCGGTGCGTTCGTTGTCGCCGGTCAGCATGACCGGCGTGATGCCGCGCCCCTTGAGCTCCGCGATGGCATCCCTCGCGTCCGGCTTGACCGCGTCGGCGATCGCGAGCACCCCGGCGACCACCCCGTCGACCGCGACAAGCACGGCGGTGTGCGCCTGTGCCTCGTGCCGGTCGAGCATCTCTTCTGCCGGCGCGACGTCGACCCCGCTCGCGCGCAGGAAGCGGGTCGTGCCGACCAGGACCCGGCGCCCCGCGACGGTCGCCTCGACGCCCTGCCCGGCCGTTGCCTGGAAGTCGCGCGCTTGCGGTATCTCGAGCCCCTGTTCCACCGCGCCGTCGACGATGGCGCTGGCAAGCGGATGTTCCGAGGCCGACTCGGTGCCCGCAGCCAGGCGCAGGACCTCGTCCCGGCCGAAATCACCGACTGCCTCGGCGGCGACGAGCCGCGGCTTGCCCTCGGTGAGCGTGCCGGTCTTGTCGAGCACGACATGGGTTATGTCCTTGAGGATCTGAAACGCCTCGCCCGAGCGCATCAGGATGCCGCGCTCGGCCGCCATGCCGCCACCACGGATCAGCGCCAGCGGCGTCGCCATGCCCAGTGCGCAGGGATAGCCCATCACGAGCACCGTGACCGCGGCATAGATCGCCGTGACCCACTGCATGGCGCCGCCCCAGGCCAGCGGCGCAAAGCCCCAGAACAGGAGCGCCGCCGCCGATATCCCGAGCACCGCCGGGACGTAGTAGAGCAGCACCCGGTCGACCAGGACGATGATCCCCGGCTTCATCGCCTTCGCCTCTTCGACGTGGCGCGCGACCTGGCGCAGGAAGCTGTCCTCGCCGGTGCGGGTGACGCGGATGAGCAGCGTGCCGGTCTGGTTGACGCTGCCGCCGATCACCTCGTCGCCCTGCTTCTTTTCCTCGGGGATCGGCTCGCCCGTGACGATCGACTGGTCGACCGCCGACGTGCCGTCCTCCACCGTGCCGTCCACCGGGATGCGGTCGCCGGGGCGCACGCGGACGCGGTCGTCGATCGCGACCTCGTCGATCGCGACGTCCTCTTCCCGGCCGTCGCGAACAACCCGGGCCGTCGGTGGCTGCATCTCCAGGAGCCGGCGCACGCTCTCCGACGCCTTCGTGCGCACCACGAGCGAGACGTAGCCGGACAGCAAGTGATAGGTGGTCAGGAACACCACCACGCCGAAGAAGTCGACGGGCGGGAACCCGACGAAGCCGTACCAGCCGAGGAACGGTAGCGGGGCGCCGAGGAGGCCGCCGATATAGGCGCCGATGGCGCCGACCGAGAGCAGCACGTGCTGGTTGGTGATGCCGCGCCACGCGGCGCCCCACGCCATACGGATGATGCGCCGGCCGTTCCAGCCGAAGGTGTAAGTGGCGAACGCCCACGCCGTCCAGGCGTGCCAGTCCTGCATCTGCCAGAGGCCGAGCCACATGGCGGCCATCGCGCAGAACATGAGAAGGGCGAGGCTCGCCGCCGAGATCAGGTCGTTGCGCTCCTTGCGCTTGAGGTCGAGTTGCTCGTCGAAGCCGCCGACCTTGCGCGGGTCGCGCACGATGAAGCCGAGGGCGCGCAACGTGTCCTTGATCCGCGTCTCGTCGGTCTCGTCCGACCGGAACCGCACCAGGGCCTCCTCGTGGGCGAGGGAGACATGCACCTCCTCGATGCCCTTCTCGCGGCGGAGTCCGCGCTCGATCGCGTTCGTGCAGAACGAGCAGCTCATGCCCCCGATCTTGAGTTGCAGGCTCTCGATGCCCCGGTCCCGTGCCTGTTGCGCGATGGCTTCGGCCATGTCCTTCTCCTATCTGTCGAGGCTCTCGAGCCGGTTCGCGGGCAGGAACGTGTCGGCCTGTCCCTCGTGCGGCATCACCAGCATGTTGGCGAGGAACATCGCGTCTGCCGTGCGAAAGCGGCGATCGGAGACGCGCCACGTCCCGTTCTCGTGTACGACCTCGCCGGCGAAGACCGGTGCGAGGCCGGCTTTCTCCGGTGTCGGCAGCGCCGGATGCGCGAAGGCCGTATCGGGCCAGCCCTCGCGGTAGCGGGCCGGGACCAGCGGCAGCGGGCTCGCGAGCTGCAGTCTCGCATCGACCAGAACCGTTTCGAGAAACCCCGGATAAAGGCGGTTTGCTTCCTTCGCGAGATCGCCCGAGCCGTGCCAGCGCATCGCATTCAGCGCTGCCACGACGGCGGCCGTGATGGACGGCGTATAGCTGACGGGCTCGTCCGTGCGGAACGCGCCGAGCCGGTCGTCCCACTTCGGAAGCAGCCCGGTCTCGAATGCGGTGGCCGCTGCCTTCGCGAACCCGTCATCCCGCAGCAGCCGGCCGGCCTCGACGAGGCCGTAGACGGCAAGCGCGGCATCGCTCAGCGAGACATTCCGTACCTGCGTCAGCGCGTTGGCGTGGCGACGTGCCAGCGTCAGGGCTTTTTCGCGGCGTTGCGCGTCGTTCGTGGCGAGCGCGTAGCGGCCCAGCGCCTCGATCGCCAGGGCTTGGTCCCGGGGGGTGTTGGGCGGCAACTGCTCGACGGCCGCGAGGGCGCGGTCCGACAGCTCGCGATAATCGCCGGCGTCGACGAGCTCGCGCCAGGCCGTGTGCCAGTAGTCCTCGCGCTCGCTCGTCGCGGCGAGGATCAGGTTGGACACACCCCACAACACCACGGCCTGGTCGTGGGCGCGGGGTTCGGCGAAGGTGCCGTCCGAAGAACGGGCCGCGAACAGGCCCGGGCCGGTGAGAAGCCGCTCCGCCAGGACCTCGGCCTGCGCCCGGGCTTGCGGCAGCATCATCAGCGCGACGCGCCTGTCCGCCTTGTCGTCATGGAAGTTGAGGTGGAACGCCGGGCTGGTGATCTTGATCAGCGCCCAGGCCTGGGCGGCCGGCTCCAGCGTCCGGTCGAAGCTCGCGGGACCCCACCGCAATGTCTGCAAATCCGAGAAGTCGGGCGTCTGTTTCAGCGCCGGGCTTCCGGCGGCATAAACGGCCCCGACGGTGGCCATGTCGGGCATCGGGGGCCGGGCAATGTAACCTGCATGCTTCAGGATGTCGTCGGCCGTCGACATGGAGATCGAGAGCGGCTCTCCCAGGCCGCTGAACATCACCGCGTTGGCGAGGGTCGCGCGCGCCGCCCAATGGGCCGCGATGTCGACGGTATCCGGTCCGTAATGGACGTCGTCGGCGGCTCTGATGGAGGGAGCGCCCGCGGTCGAGGCGATCACCACGCCGGCGGCGACCGCGACTGTGGCGCGGAAAGCGCGCGTGCATGCCATCATGTCCAGTCCTCCAGGTTCACGAACAACCCGAACCAGATCGACCACGCGCCGAGGACGATCAGCACCAAGCCGGTCCAGACGGGGATGCGGCGCGACAGGCCGGCGAGCCAGTCGAGCGCCCGGCGCGCCGGCTGAAACGCGGCGGCCAGCACCAGCGGCAGCGACAGCGCCAGGCCGAACAGTCCGAGCGAGACGAAGCCATTGGTGATTGGCCGCCCGGCCGCGCCGCCCCCCGCCGCGGCGCCGAACAGCGCAAAGATGAGCGGTGCCGCGCAGGCCGGGATGTTGAGTCCGAACAGCAGGCCGAGGGTCGCGGAGCCTCTGCCGCCCGAGAGGGCGGAGAGACGCGGTCCGATCGTCCGCATCAGGAACCCGGCCTTTCCCGCCAAGTAGAACAGGCCGATCGCGGTATAGATCGTGCCAAGCACGATCCAGGCGGCTTTCTGGAAACCGAGGAAGGCCGTGCCGATCCCGGCCGCTGCTGCCCCGAGCAAACCGATGAAGACGCCGCGCGTCAGCGCGAAGACCGTGAGCTGCGACAGCTTGGCAAGCCTGTCCTTGCCCTCCAGGTACTTGACGAAAACGAGGCTCGAGCCGATCGAGCACGGCTCGACGAAGCCGAGCAGCCCGAGCCCAATCGGCAGCAGCACCAGGTTCAGAAGCTCGAACTCCGTCACGCCGTCATCTCGACCACATTGAAACCGCCCGTCTCGATGACCTCGCGAAGCCGAGCCTCGCTCACCGAATGGGGGTTGAAGCGGACAGCCGCCGCTCCTTCCGCGAAGGAAACGCGCGCCTCGCGGACCCCCGGCTCCTTGCCCAGAAGTGTCCGGATGCGATCGGCGCAGCCGTCGCAGTGCATGCCATCGATCCTGAAGGTCGTCGTGTTCATGGAGGTTTTCCTTTTTACGTCAGGTCCGCCAGGAGGAATTCCAGCGGCGGCACCGCGCCGGTGGCCGCCGCGCCCTCGTAGAGGAAGTAGAGGGCCGCCAACAGGAGCAGCACGCCGCCGGCGCGCTCGATGCGGGGCGCCCAGAATGCCGCGCGATGCAGGCGCATCGCTGCCCCGGTCGCCGCCCCGGCGATCAGCAGCGGCACGCCGCGCGCGATGCCGAAGGTGAAGAGCAGCGCCGCGCCGACCCAGGCCTCGCCGGTTGCTGCTGCGGCGCCGAGGACGGGAAGCACCATCGGCGTGCAGGCGGGGCAGGTGGAGAGCCCGAAGGGGATGCCCAGCGCGTAGGCGCCGCCGAACGAACTCACCTCGCGCGGCCGTGCCTGTAGCCGCAGCCACGGCACATGGATGACTCTCAGGAGCGCGAGGCCCATGGCCACCAGCAGGCCCGCAAGCACGAGGTTCGTGATCGCCAGGGAGCCGGCGAGCACGCGGATGACGGCGTCGCCGACGAATCCGAACAGCCCGCCGATGGCGGCATCCACCGTGGCGATGCCGAGCACGAACCCGCCGGCGAACAGGAGCCCCCGACGCGCCGTCGGTGCGGTCTCCCCGGTTCCACGCCCGGCGACCGAGCCGACGACCACCGAGGCCAGCGGCACCGAGCTCGGGGCCAAGCCCATGAGCAGGCCGGCGGCCGCCACCAGCGCGAAGGCCGCGAGGGAGATCGCCGGAAGCGCCTGAAACTGCGCAAGGAGCTCCGTCATCCTGATCTTGGCTTTGTATCAACGGCTTCCGTGGCCCCGACGTCCGCCTTTTGGTGACCTTCCAGCGCCTCCATGATCGAGCAGCAGCCGAGCTCGCCGTGGCCGGGACAAGACGCGATCAGTGCCTCCAAGGCCTGTCCGATGCGCTGGAGCTGGCGCATCTTCTCGTTCACGTCGTCGAGCTTCGCCGTAGCCCGGGCCCGGACGTCGGCCGCATCCGCCTCGGGATCGGCGCGCAGCTCCAGGAGCTCCCGGACCTCGCGCAACGAGAAGCCCAGCTCTTGCGCCTGCCGGATGAAGCGGATGCGTTCGATGGTCTCGTCGGGATAGCTCCGAAAGCCTGAGGCGGCGGGCTTCGGGGGCTGCTCGATCAGGCCCTTGCGCTCGTAGAAGCGGACCGTCTCGACGCCAACGCCGGCCGCCTGCGCGGCCCTGCTGATGGTCATGCCAATCATGTCTCTCACCTCGATCGCTCATTGAAGCCTACGCTCCGTACCACGGTACAGAGTCAAGGGATCGGAGTCGTGCCGGGAAAGGAGAGACGGTGGTTATTCCGTCGGGAAGCCGGTCAGGAACGCTACATCGACCTGGGAAGCGCTTCCAGCGCCGTGGAAGGCTTTGCGCCTGTCTCAGACCATGACGAGCGCGGCGTCAGATCAGAGAGCCGATATCCGAGCCTGCCGACGGATAGGCGCTGACCAGGCCCTTGAGGTCTTCCGCCTTTAGCCCGGTGCGCATGGCGAGGCCGAAGAGGTTGATGGTCTCGCTCGCTTCCGGCCCGAGGATGTGCGCGCCAAGGATCCGTCCCGATCCGTGCTCGACCAGCACTTTCGCCGCGGCGTGGGTTTCTCCGACGCGACGGACGGAGAACCAGCCCCGCATGTCTGAGAATTTGCATTCGAATTCGAGGCCCTGCGCCGTTGCGTCGGCTTCGCTCAGACCGACACGCACCAATTCGGGAACGGTGAACACGGCGCTCGGCACGCCGGTGTAGTCGGGCGTGGCGTGGTTTCCTTCCAACAGGTTCGCCGCCACCGCCTTGGCCTCCAGGCTGGCGACCGGCGTGAGCGGCGGCCCCGCTGTCGCCGCGGCGTCGCCGGCGGCATAGACCGCCGGGTTCGTGAGGCTCTGCAGATACTCGTTGACCTCGACGCCCGTACCGTCCGCCTTGACGTTCGCCTTGTCGGGCTCCAGCGCGCTGATCGCCGCGGCCCGGCCGGCGCCGTGCACGACGAGGTCCGCCTCGAACCGCTCTTCGGCGCCGTCGATCCTGGCAATGACGCCAAGCCCGCCGTTCGCCTGCTCGATCGCCGTCACTTCGGCCTTGGCGCGGAAGGTGATGCCGAGGGCCCGCGTGCGGTCGACCAGCATGTCGACGAGGTCGGGATCGAACGCCTTGAGCGGCCGTTCGCCCCGGTCGACCATGACCACCTCGGCACCGGCGCGTGCGGCGATATGGGCGAACTCGAAGGAAACGTACCCGCCGCCGATCAGAAGCACACGTTTCGGCAGCGCCTCCAGCTCCAGAAAGTCGTCGCTGGTGATGACGTGCTCGGCACCGGGCATGGAGAGCGGCACCGGCTTCGCCCCGCTTGTGATCACGATGTATCGGGCTTCGAGCCGGTCCTCGCCGACGGAAATCGTGTTTTCGCCAATAAACTGCGCTGTACCCTTGAAGGTGGCGATGCCTTTGTCCGCGAAGGCCTTTTCCCGCGCATTGGGGACCGGATCGGTGAAGCTCCGCTTGAAGGCCATGAGGGCGGGCCAATCTACGGTGGGGGCGGGACCAGTGATTCCGTGTCCGTTCATGAGTCGCGCGGCATCCACCACCTCGGCCGTGCGTCGCAGCACCTTCTTAGGATCGCAGCCGCGCAACGCGCAGGTCCCGCCAAAGGGGCGTTCGTCGACAATGGCCACCGACCAGCCAGCATTGCGACAGCGGCTCGCTACGCCGCTTGCGGCGGTGCCGGTGCCGATTACCACCAGGTCGAAACGTTGGGTCATCCTATTCTCGTCCTGAGTCGAAAACGGGGCGCGTAGCGGCAGGTTCCTGTCGCCTCATATAGGATGCCTCATCCGGGATGGCGCGTCTTCGTCCGCTCCTGTCGGCGTCCGAGCATGAGCGCCACGATGGCCGCAACGATCAGGCCGGCAACGAGCCACCCTCCGGCACCGTCGATCAGCCAGGCGCCAAACCCTCCCAGGACACCGGTGGCGGCGAGAACCAGCGCGACGCAGCAGAGCACCTTCGCACCGAGCAACGCCAGGACCTTGTCGCCGGTCTCCATGGCCCCCGTTACCCCGCGCAGCAGGAAAGCCTGGCCACGTCGCGCGTGAACGTCTGGGCGGCGAGCTTCAGGCCCTCGACCGTTGTGAGATAGGGGAAGATCGTCTCCGCAAGCTCGGCGACCGTGAGTCCGTGCTTGATGGCGAGAACGGCCGTCTGGATGCTGTCGGCGCCTTCGGGCGCGAGAATGTGCGCGCCGAGCAGCCGGTCCGTCTCCTCCTCCGCCACGAGCTTGATCAGGCCGCGCGTGTCGCGCGCTGCCAACGCGCGAGGCACCTGGTCGAGCGACAGGAGAGAGGTCTTGACCCGGTGGCCGGCCTGGCCCGCCGCGGCCTCGGTCAGGCCGACGCTGGCGACCTGGGGATCGGTGAACACGACCGCCGGCATCGCCGCGTTGTCGTAGCGCCGGCTGTCGCCGTTGAGCGCGTTCTCCGCCGCGAGCCGGGCAGCATAGGCGGCCATGTAGACGAACTGGTCGCGGCCAGTGACGTCGCCGGCGGCGTAGATGCCGGCCTTCGTCGTGCGCAGGCGTTCGTCGACCTCGATGCCGCCGTTCGGTAACAGGACAACGCCTGCCTCGGCGAGGCCCATCTCCTCCGTGTTCGGTCGTCGGCCGCTGGCGATCAGGACCCGCTCTGCCTCGAGGCGTACGTCGTTGCCCTCCGCGAGCGCGTTCAGGATCACGCCGTCTTCCGTCTCACGGATCTGGCGGTATTTGAGCCCGCTTCGCACGCGGATGCCTTCATCCTCGAAGTACCCGGTGAGGGCGGTGCCGACCTCCGGCTCGGCCGCCGGCAGCAGGCCGCGGCGGCAGGCGATCGTCACCTCGACGCCGGCGCGCGCGAAGAGCTGTGCCAGCTCGCAGCCGATATAACCGCCGCCGATGATGAGCAGCGATCGCGGCAGCTCTGCGATCTCGAGCACCGTGGTGCTGGTGAGATAGGACACCTCCTCGATGCCGGGGATCGACGGCAGGGCAGGGCGGGCCCCAGTGGTGATCACCACCTTGCCGGCCCGCAGCGGCTCTCCCTCGACCAGGACGCCGTCAGTGGCGAGCCGCGCCCGTCCTTCGACGTAGGTGATCCCTTCGTACGCCGCGAGCAGGTCCTTGTACTTCGCCTGACGCAGCGCGCCCACCAGCTCGTCCTTCTGCGAGACGGTAGCGGACCAGTCGGTAAGCCCGACGCGGGCCTCGATGCCGGCGAATCGTTCAGCCGCGCGGCCTTGGTGCAGTGTCTCGGCTGCCCGGATCAGCGTCTTGGAGGGCACGCAGCCGACGTTCACGCAGGTTCCGCCGATCGTGCCATGGCCGATGAGCGCCACCCGTGCGCCCAGCTCGGCGGCCGTGATCGCGGCCGAGAAGCCGGCCGAGCCCGCTCCGATCACGGCGAGATCATAGGTGCGGCGGAGTCCGGTCTGGCCGGTGGTGCAGCAGTCGTCGGTCATCAGGGTCATGTCGAATGCTCCGGGTTCGATGTTGCGGCGGCCGCGGCTTTCACGCGGCAGCGGCGCAGATACAGGCCGTAGGCGGTAATTCCTAGGAAAAGCGCGAGCGCGGGCAGCAGCACGTAGTCGATCCATCCGAGCCAGGCCGCGAGCCCGGCGGCGCCGAGTACCACGACGAGCACCGGCGTGAAGCAGCAGATCGCCGCGACGACGGAGCCGACAACTCCCGTGGCGAGAACCTTGCGATCGTCCAGCGCCATCACTCTATTCCACGAGCGCGGAAGGAAAGCCGACGCCGGCGGTCGCCTTCGTCAGCGCGGCAACGTCCGTTCTCGAGTCGTCGAAGGTTACGACGGCCCGCTTGTCCGCGTACGAGACCTCGACCCGCTCGACGCCCGGCACGCGGGATAGCGACTGTTTCACGATGTAGGGGCAGCTCGCGCACGTCATGCCGTCGACGGCGAGTGTCACCGTCCGTTGGGCGGCGATGGCCGCGGTACCGACAAAGAGGCTTGTAAGGACCAAGGCAGCGAAAAGCGCGCGAATCATCCGTCGAACCTCCTTCCATTCAAACGCCAAGCAGTGTCGGTGCGACGTAGGGAAAAGCGATCGCGGCGGCGACCAGTGCCGTCGCGACCCAAAGGGCGGCCTTGACGGTGCGGCCCGGGAGGGCGCGCGCACACGCCGCGCCTTCGGCACAGGCTTTCCGCGGTTTCCAGTAGACGGCGTAGAAACCGTACCCGAGGAAGCCAAGGGTGACGGCGACGAAGATCGGCTGATAGGGCGCCAGCGCCGTCAGGTTGCCGATCCAGGCGCCGCCGGCGCCGAGGCTGAACAGCACCAGCGGCAGAATGCAGCAGGACGACGCACCGACAGCACCGAGAATGCCGCCGGCAGCCGCCCAGCCGGTGCGCCGTTGAGCGCCTTCCGTTTCCTGCCCGATTTCCATTGCGCCGGCCGCCGTTTCGTCCGCTCGAGCCATTGGCTTGGTCCTCACCAGTTCGGTCTTGCCATGTTAAGATAGGAGCTGTAGTCGCTACAGGTTCAAGGGAGAAAATGGTGAGACAGGACAATGAGATGACGACCGCCAGTTATGGAATCGGAACGATCTCGAAACATACCGGGGTCAACATCGAGACGATCCGCTACTACGAGCGGATCGGCATCATGCCCAAGCCGCCGCGCACCGCCGGCGGACAGCGGATTTATGAAACCGCGCATCTCAAGCGGCTCGCCTTCATCCGCCGGAGCCGAGAACTGGGCTTCTCGCTCGACGAGATCCGCGCACTGCTGCGGCTCGTTGATGGTGGCGACTACAGCTGTGGAGAGGTACAGGAGATGACGCTGGCCCACATCGCCGACATCCGCCGCAAGATTGCCGATCTCAGGCGCATGGAGCGCGTGCTCAAGGACATGGCGGCGAAGTGCGATGGCGGCGACGTACCGGAATGTCCGATCGTGGATGCGTTGTCCGCATGAGAAGGTTCTTGTCCACCGTGGCACCGATTAGAGCGGTGTCCTTCATCCTACGGAGGATGGCTTGCTGCCATCATACGGCCACGACTAGCGAGTTTGGCTGCCGGTGGCTTCCTGCCCCTGCAACCAAATTAAGCCCGCTAGTACAGCACGCTAGCGAGCTTTTCGACTCTCAAGCTATAGTCCGGAAATGCGATCGGGTACCATATGGGAACCACTAAAAATCAAGCTGTAGCCATACTCGGAGGAGGAGTGTTCGGTATTTCTGGAACTTTTGCTCATGGCGCGATGGCGCCATAGGTGTTGATGTCGCCTACGCATGGCAAGGTTGTGTTCTGTAAAATCGGGCCGACTAATGCGGCTTGGCGAGGTTGCACAAGCAAGTCACGTTGGGATTCACGCTGACATACCGCCAGAACTGCTATTGCGACGCGGGGTTCCTCGCTTATCCAAGCTTTAATAAGCGCTTCAGAGCTAGTCGGTAGCGCGCCGGAGCAGTCTTCCAGGCAAGAGGAAGCAGGGTTATGAGCCCAAGGGCGAGCACCGTTAACCCGGCACGCCGCCAGTCACCGGAGGCGAGCTCATCTCCGAAATGCGCGAGCAGGAAGCTCGCCGGGATGATACCGAACAGGGTCGCAACGGCAAAGCGCCAAGTCCTGAGCGGCGTCAGACCGGCGGCGTAGCTGATGATGTCGAAGGACAGGAACGGCATGAGCCGTGTCGCGAACACGACCGCCATGAGGGCGTTCTGGGACGTGATGAAGCGGTGCAGGACACCCATCGACAGCCGCGTGCCGAGCCATGCCTTGAGTGCGTCGTATCCGAAGAGGCGCGCGACGCCAAAAGCGGTTAGGGCGCCGATCTCGGAGCCAATGGCAACGTAGAACGCGCCCCAGTAATGGCCGTAGGCCGCGCCGGAGGCGAGCGCGATCGGCGCGCTTGGAATCGGGCTCATGACAATGGCGACGGTCATCAGGCCGATGATCAAAAAGGGGCCGAGCGGGCCGAATTGCATCACAGCCTGCTCAAGCGCTGCGCCGTCGCGCAGGCGGTCCAGTATGCCGATGCGCCATAACACAAGGACGGTCGCGAGGAAGACGGCCAACACCGCCAGACCGGCGATGATGCGAGGCCAGGGTGGATTGGGTCGTGTGTCCTGCCCTTCGTTCACATTGGTCCTTTGGTGATTTCGCTCAGGGGACGGTGCACGTCGAACAGCTTGGCGTTGAGGTTTTCAATGGCGGGCGCCAGCCCGTCCATCGCCTCGGCCACGTCCTGGCCGAAGGGACCGTTACAGACGAAGTCGAACTGCACCAGCATTACAGAACCGTCCCTTTCTCTCCTTGGGGGCGGCTGCCGCATACAGGATGCTTCCAGACGTTAGCGGTCTTCGTCCATCTCCATCATCATGCGCTGCTGTTCGAGCATCTGTTGCATCATCTGCTGCATCATGCCCTGCTGCTCTTGCATGCGCCCCATCATCTGCTGCATCCGTTCGGACATATCGTCCGACATGTCCCCGGACATGCCCATGCCCTGACTGCCGGATCCCTGATGGCCCGACATCCGGCCGCCCATCTGGCCCTGCATGGGCATGTTCCCCATCATGCCGTGCATCGCCTGCATCTTCTCGACCATCATCTGCATGTGCTGGCGCATGAGCTGCCGGCGCTCGGCAGGGTCTGTTGTCTCGCGGGCCTGCTGCATCATCTCCTGCATGCGCTCGAAGGACGGTCCGCCTTGCATCTGCTGCTGCATCTGCTGGGATTGGCCTTGCTGTGGCTTTGCTCCATGCTGGGCCGACAACGCACCTGCCGCGGTGAGGACGGTGAGGCCCGCGGCTATGGCGAGAGCTTTCAAACCCGGCAAACGCATCGTGCTGGAAGGTATCATCGTTCTTGAATCTGTCATCTCCGGTCTCCTTGGTTGGGATGAAAGACGCTGTAGGGGTGGAGACGGCGCAACCGGTGCTGCGTCGGACATCGGATCGCTATGGTGACCCGAAGGCACAACCACCTGGACTTACAGACGGAACGACTTGCCCGCCGTTACAGCTTCAGCCCACCTGCCGGCCCCGTGCACAATCCGGCCCCGTGCACAATCCGGCCCCGTGCACAATCCGTCTCTTCACAGCGGCAGTCGAGGAAACCATGGATCGGGCAGATCAGGCACAAACAAATCCCCTGCTGCTGCTTTTCCAGTGCCTGCTTAGCCGTGATACAGCCGCACAGCGACATTCTTCAAGTCGGCGCCGAGGCGCTGCCGCACGATTCCGCGGATCTCCCAACAGCTCTACACGCGACATCAAGTCGGCGCATTCTGGCCTGAGCGTGGACAAGGACGCTGTGGAAACAGTTTCATATCCCGTCGCCGAATCCCGCGTCGGTCTCAGTCTAGAAGGCTTCGAGATCGTATGGGCTCATCACCTCGCGCGCACTTCAGCCTGAGTATGTCAGTAGGGGTTTGTTCTCTTTCATCGCTCCATCCTCTTGAGAGTTGAAGCCTTCGGCAAACCCGGCGCGGTTCAGCCCGCCGATAGAAGGGCAGTTGTAGAACTTTGTGATAGTTACAAGCTACAGCTCTTGCCGTCGCGCATTGATTCACAAGTGCAGTCGTCAAATCTACCTTCGGAGCAATCGGTGCAGAACGCTGCTAGAGAAACACGCAGTGCTTGGCGCGCCCGATGCAGGCGCACTCTCGCATTCGATGGTGTGATCCCAAGATCAGCTGCGGCTCGTTCACGCGGTTCATCCGACAGATCGATCCGTTCAAGAATCTCTGCATAGTCCGGGCGCAACCCCGGCACAAGCTTTCGAAGACAGCTGCAAACGCCTTTCTCGTTCGCTAGATCTACCTGGCCGTCGGCCAATACCATCTGGTCTTGCATGTAGCTGTCTTTTCGGCGCCGCCGTGCAGCCTCACTGCGGTAATGATCGGTCAGCACCGAGCGCAACACCGTATACAACCAGGCGACCACACTTTCGCTATTCCTAAGTACTGTCCCGCTGTTGATGACTCGCACGCAGAAAGTTTGAAGCACATCCTCCGCAGTGACCGAATCGCCGACCCGGCGCACGAGATAGCGACGAAATTCGTGATAATAGTCGGTGAGTGCCATTTCTATTTCCGGGGTCATCGGCCGTGACGTGTTGTCGAGCTCATCGGAAAGTGGGTCGGTTTTAATCGTCTTATGTGTTGCTACAGTCATGCTCAAAACCTCGGCCCGAGTTGGCAAGATCGGGCGATCTGGAAACATCTTCGGGCTGAGCGCCTTAGGTCAACGCACAAAAACACCCCACGCTAGCCTTGCGCTAAAACCCACCATAGGGGTCGAGTTTCGGGTTCATAATACGAGAATCGAGAGCAACGGCATTGATCTAAATCAAAGCCATAAAGAGTAACGGTACAGTAGTTCAGTAAGGGCAACCGCCGTGGTCGAAGGTAAGTCGAGAGAAATCTGTGGTGGACGCCGGGCGCGAACCTAGGCCGGGCAGCAGCAAACCAACACGGTTGCCCTTATCCGGCCATTCTGGCCGGCTTAGTCCCTCTGCGCGTCACCAACACGACCCCAAGAATCGCAAGGACAATGCCGACGATCTGCATCCAGCCAAGGGTCTCACCGTAAAACAAAGCGCCCATTGCAAGGCCGAAAATCGGGATCAGGAAGCTTAACGCGTTCGCGCGGTTGAGAGGCGCTTTCTCCAGCACGGAGAACCATAGCCAGTATACTAACGCCGACCCGAACAGACTGAGAACAAGGAGCGCGCCTACAAATGGCAACGACCATCGGATCGTTGTTGGCTCCTCCGTGGCCCAGGCGACAATAGCGAGCGGAACACTGCCGATGAGCAACTGGAGGCCCATTGCCATAAGGGCGTCGACGTTTCCGGCAATTCGTTTAATTACAACGTTGCTCACCGTGACGCCGAGTGCAGCCAGGACAATATAGGCTACTCCTAGAATGTAATTTTCTTGCCCGCCGGTGAGTATCTGGGGCGAAGTGATGACGAGTATCCCCATAAAGCCCAAGGCAAGGCCTGCTTTGCCCAGCGCGGTCAACTGTTCTTTGAGGATGATACCCGCCAGGCCCGCCGCCAACAGCGGTTGGGTGTTGGCGATTACAGTGGCGATGCCCGGGGAAACGAATTCCGCGGCATGGAACATCCCCAAGAAGCCCAGGCTGGTGGCACCTGCGCCAACGATGGCCAACATTGTCCAGATTCGACGACTTTTGGGCAGGGGCTGCCGCAATGCAAGCGCGACGATGATCAACGCTGCGCCTGCCAGGAACGCGCGCAGCGTGGCGAATGTCAGGTGAGGGGCAAATTCAATGCCGACGGTTATCAGCGGGAAGCAGGCAGCCCAAAGCAACATGACCAGAATGATTTGCGCGATGATTCCAACGGTCACTCGACTTTCATCCCATCGTCTATCCGTCCCGCGACACCACCATCACGACCTACTGGCGTTTGTCTGCCAAGTCTCGTGTCGTTGCTGATTGGATTCACACGAGTTGATCCGTTCGGTTCACGCACACTGGCAGGGATGAACGGCCCGGTTTTCCGCGCCGCGCGACATCTCGCGGGTCAACCAGAAACCGGCCCCGAGCAGCAATGCGCCACCATAGATCATGCCCTGCGCCGGGATTTCGGCGAAGATAAGGTAGCCCAGCGTTGACGCCACGACCGGCGAGACGATGATATCGACGAGCGCATAGACATTGGCGTTGAGCGTCTTGAGGACGATGGAGATGCCGAAATAGGCGAAGCCGGTCGAGACGATGCCCAGCCCCGCTGCCCAGAGCATCACCGGCAGGTCCATCCCGAGTGCGGCATAGGAGATGGTCGCGGCGGGCGTGCCGGGGCCGGCGAGGATGAGCGCTGGCGACAGGATCAGCGCCCCCGCGAGCATCGACCAGGCGATGTCGTTGCCGGCCTCGGTCTTTCCTTCGTAGCGCATGTAGGTGACCATGGCGGCGTAGATCGCGCCGTCGCCGAGTGCGACGAGGTTGCCGATCATGTGGCCGCCCTCAAGCGGCTTGGCGAGGACGATACCGGTCAGCGCGACGGCGAAGATCAGGATGTAGCTCTTGCGTGCCTTTTCACCGAGAAACAGCGCCGAGAAGATGAACACGAAGAAGGGCGCGACGCTCCAGAAGATCACCGCATTGGCGATGGGCACCAGCGTCATGGCGTAGTTGAAAACGCTGATCTGCGTGGCGATCAGCACGCCGATGATCGCGGTGTCTTTCAGGTTGCCTTTCGGAAAGCGCAAGGGCCGGCCGGTCGCCAGCGGCATGACCGCCATCAGAAAGGCGGCCGCGAAGCTCAGAGCGTAGAAATTCAGCGTCTGGATCGGGATCAGTCCGTCGGTGAGCTTCACGAACACGCCGATTGTGGCCTCCGACAGCGTGATCAGCAGGAGCAGGAGAACGATCTTCATTTCCGGCTGCGGCCCCCTGCCGTGCGCGTCACGTCGATGGCTTCAGCCCCGGACTCATCAAGGCAGGTGTCCTCGACCTGCAAGGTGACGAAGAAGAATCCGAATTTTTCTTTGAGCATGGCGTGCGCTGCCGCCAGGACCGCTTGGGGATCGGTCTCGTCGGCGACGCGCACATGACCGGAGAAGACGTAACGGCCGCTGGTCAGAGCCCAGGCATGAACGTGGTGGGCATTCGCAACGCCTTCGACCTGCTCCAGCGCGCCGGTGACATCGGACAGGCCGACGTCGGCCGGTGTGCCTTCCATCAATAGGTGAGCAGCGTCGCGCAGAATGCCCCAGCTGGCCCAGAGCAGCACGAAGCCGAAGCCCATACCAAGGATCGGATCGATCAGCAGGAACCCGGTGAATTGAATCACGAGTGCCGTCACGATAATGAGCAGGCTGCCGACGAAGGTTTGAATGATGTGCCAAAGTGCGCCTTTCACGTTCAGGTCGCTCTGGCTCTGCTTCCAGATCAAGCCGAGCGAAATAAACTCGGTGAAAAGCCCGCCCGCCGCGGCCCAAAGCATCGGCCCGGTAGGCAGCTCGATCGGGTCGGACAGCCGCATCGCACCCATTACGATCACGATGAGCGCCATGCCCAGAAGGAAGCCGCCATTGACGAGCGCTCCGATAATCTCGGCGCGGTACCAGCCGAAACTGCGATCCTCGTCGGCGGGGCGGCGGGCAAGCTTGGCGGCGACGATCGCGACTAGTACGCCACCCACCGCCGAGAAGGTGTGGAAGGCGTCGGAAATCACCGCGATCGAGCCCGTCCAGAGGCCGATGCCCATCTCGATTACGAAATAGATGCCGGTCAGCCAAGCCGAGATCACCATTCCCCGTCCGCTTGACGGCATGTGGCCGGCATGGCCGCTATGGGCTTGGCTCATTGATTCTATCCTCTCTTCACGTACTCTTTGACTACAAAGTTCTGCGTTCATTTCGCGCCACGGCGAGGCAGACGCTCCCGCGGCTACCACCGGCTTCAGCGTGAAAGGATCCAGGATCATTGCATCGCATCAGACCACCTGTCACTCCCCTCTTCGAGATCAGCCCCTATCTCATCCCTTGATTGGACGGGACAGGGGTAAATTCGCAGAAACTCGAGAGTTATTGCCAATTTATCTGTCGCTACTGTCGATTCCAAGTAAATTCTTGATTGCCGTTTTATTTCCCAGCACGGAACAGTCAAAATGTTTGGGCATCAAACCTTAAGAGGGGGTTCCAGCGTCAACATGACGAGGTGTAGGAGGGTCCGGCGGCCTAGCTGAAGTCGTCTGATGACTATCTGTTCGCTGAGACCGAGATCTGTGGCGATCCTGGT
Organism: Thalassospira profundimaris WP0211; assembly: GCF_000300275.1. Lineage (GTDB taxonomy): Bacteria > Pseudomonadota > Alphaproteobacteria > Rhodospirillales > Thalassospiraceae > Thalassospira > Thalassospira profundimaris. The sequence continues at coordinate 22,016 of NZ_AMRN01000015.1, forward strand.
GGGCGGATGATTCAGAATTTCCGCGCGCCACACCACCTCGGCGTAGCGGGGTTCCAAGAGACGCATAAGCGTTTCGATAAACTCCTGCAGAATTGCCTCCATCTCGGTGTCGTCGGAGCCGTCCGAGTCCGGTGGACACCCAGAATCTCCCTCCCCGTCGCTATTTCCGTTCCGGCCTTTGTGTGCCGCCAAAACGCCACCATCAAGGCTGTCGCGCTGGCGTCGGCATGGCTGGCACCTTGGGGTTAAAAACCCTTCTGGATGAACGAGCTGTTCGTTATCTGGATCAATCAGGCCGGCTTTTGAAGCGGCGCGGTTTCCATCTTCCATCGTCTCGATCACTTGGCCTCGCTCCTCCGCTGCTCAAAACCGGGACGGTGTGCCCACCCGGATTTTCATTGGCGTCACATAAGACGTGAATGGGTCGCCGAAAGTTACACAAATCCTTCACGGCCACCGGAGCGGGTCGGAGCTTTCCTTCCCGTCGAACGACTATGCGATCAGCGCTCCTTGTGTAACGGAGCCAGCCGGGCATCGTCTTCTAGACATGGAGGACCCCGAAGGATTGAGCCCGTCAGGAGGAATGAACGTGATCAAAGACCTTGCCCAACGCGACACAACGCAATCTGCAGTTTTCGCACAAGGCTGCAACGGCCGTTGCAGAGCGGCTGGTATCTCTTACGGGGGTTGAAATCATGGGACGAACGGCATTGGTGACCGGCGGCACGCGCGGAATCGGCTCCGCGATTGCCAGAACCCTGCGCGATGCGGGCTATACGGTCGCCGCTAGCTACCACGGCAACGATCTGGCGGCCGAAGACTTCAAGGCGGCAACGGGCATCCCTGTTTTCAAATGGGATGTGGCCGATGACGAGGCCTGCGCCGCCGCCGTCGCGAAAATCACCACCGCATATGGCCCGGTCGAGATTCTCGTGAACAATGCGGGGATCACCCGCGACGCTATGCTCCATAAATTAACGTCAGAGCACTGGCGCGCGGTAATCGATACCGATTTGACCGCTTGTTTCACTATGTGCCGCACCGTCATTTCCCCGATGCGGGAGCGCGGTTACGGCCGCATTATCAACATCAGCTCGATTAATGGCCAGAAGGGCCAACTGGGCCAGACCAACTATGCGGCGGCGAAAGCCGGTCTTCTGGGATTCACCAAGGCGCTAGCGCTCGAGAGCGCCGCCAAAGGCGTCACCGTCAACGCCATTGCCCCGGGCTATATCGAGACCGACATGGTCGCCGACGTTCCCCCTAAGGTTCTCGATAGCATCGTCGCCCAGATCCCGGTCGGCCGCCTCGGCCAACCCGAGGAAATTGCCCGGGCCGTGGTGTTTCTGGCGAGCGACGACGCGGGTTTCATCACGGGTTCGACACTGACCGTCAATGGCGGCCAGTACCTGATCTGAGCGGAATCAGGAACCAATCCACTCAAGCGAGACAAGAAGGAAAGCACACCGATGACTCACAAGCAGGTTATGCTTTGTACCCCCGTGCGCACCGCGATCGGCACCTATGGAGGATCCTTGAAAGATCTGCCGGCGACCGAGCTCGGCGCAACGGCGATCCGCGCGACGATCGAGCGGTCGGGCGTCGATCCCTCGCTCGTTCAAACCGTGGTCATGGGACAGGTGATCCAGGCGGGCGCCAGAATGAACCCTTCACGCCAGGCGGCAATCGGTGCTGACATTCCGGTTGGCGTGCCAGCGATGACCGTCAATCGGGTGTGCGGCTCTGGGGCTCAGGCGATCGCCTCGGCGGCCCAGGAGATCATGCTCGGACATATCGACTGCGCGGTCGCCGGCGGCATGGAGAACATGGACCAGGCCCCCTACATCGTTCAAAACGGGCGCTGGGGTTATCGCATGGGTGATGCCCAGATGCACGACAGCATGCTCCGTGACGGCCTGAACGACGCCTTTTCCAGCGAGCACTCCGGCTGGCACACGGAAGACTTGGTGAAGAAGGCTCAGATTACGCGCGAAGATCAGGATCGCTGGGCCGAACGCTCTCAGCGGCGCTTTTCCGAGGCGCAGGCTGCTGGCAATTTCAAGCAAGAGATCGCTCCGGTAGAACTCAAGACTCGTAAGGAGACGACCACATTCGACGCCGATGAACACAACCGACCCGACACGACCCTCGACAGTCTGAGCAAGCTCAGGCCTGCCTTCCGCAAGGAGGGTACGATTACGGCTGGCAATGCGCCGGGACTCAACAGCGGCGCGGCGGCGATGATAATCGCCGAGGCGACTTGGGCGGAGAAGAACGGTCTTAAACCCATGGCCAGGTTGGTTTCCTACGGTGTGGGCGCGGTCGATCCCGGCATGTTCGGCCTCGGACCGGTACCGGCCGTCTTTCAGGCTCTGGAGCGGGCGGGCTGGAGCGTTGGCGATCTCGACCGCGTCGAGATCAATGAGGCCTTTGCCGCCATTGCCGTTGCGCTCGCGCGTGAGATCGGAATCGAACAAGACATCGTCAACGTCGAAGGCGGCGCTATTGCCCACGGTCATCCGATCGGCGCAACGGGGGCCGTTTTGACGACGCGACTCCTGCATGCAATGGAGCGCAATGGGGTCAAGCGGGGCTTGGTGACGCTCTGCATCGGCGGCGGGCAGGGCATCGCACTCACCTTGGAGCGGACGTCCTGATGCTGACTGTCGGATCCGCAGGTGACGGGCAGGTAGCTTGAAGATGCCGTTCAAACCTACCGTCGCTGCGTGACCATAGTGCTTCATGCCGTTTTCTCCGCGTTCAAGCGGCCACAAAGATACTTAAAAACAAGAATGCCGAAGGATAGGGGCCAAAATGCTTGTCGCGACAATACTGGCGCTGTCACTCGCCATATTGACGTTCTTATTTCATTATGCGGTTCTGCGTTGGCTGTCCGGTGGCATGGCGCGCATCGCGATGACCGCTGGTGTGCGTATCCTGGTCATCGTTCTTATGGTGACCGCAGCGCATCTCATCGAGATTGGGATTTATGCGGTCGCCTATGCGCTTGGTGATGGCGTCCTCGCCCTCGGCGGTTTCGGCGGCCTGGCCGTCGCCGAGCCGCTCGACTACCTCTATTTTTCGATCGTGAGCTACACCTCGCTCGGGCTCGGCGATGTGTTTCCTTCTGATCACCTCCGCTTCATCACCGGCGTTGAGGCCTTGAACGGCCTGTTGCTGATCGCTTGGTCGGGATCCTTCATATATATCGCGATGGCACGTCTTTGGCCGTGGCGATCCTGCACCGAGCCGACTCGCGGCAACGCGGACAAGAGGTTCAAGTCGGCCCCGATGCCACCTCAAAATACGGACAGTATGAATTAGCCTTCCAAATGCTCATAGAATATTTCTGGTGTGGGCAGAACGGCAGAGACAATGTGCAGTATAGGAATGCCCATATTCTATAGAGTGGGCGAGAGGATCTGATGAAATCTGATTACCAGGCGAACAGCATCACTCTGACCGGCGGTGTCTCGATGGGCACCGGCGTCATGATCGGAGCGGGAATCTTCGCGCTTACCGGTCAGATTGCAGAACTTGCGGGCCCGTGGTTTCCGCTTTCCTTCATCGCCGGCGGGATCGTTACCGGATTCAGCGCCTATACCTATGTGAAGATGTCGAATGCTTTCCCGTCCGCTGGCGGAATCGCAATGATCTTGCAGAAGGCCTATGGGCCGGGGGCAATTGCGGCCGCCGCCGCTTTGCTGATGGCGCTCTCCATGGTGATCAACGAGAGTCTCGTCGCGCGGACTTTCGGCGCCTACGTTCTCAGGCCATTCGAATTAGAGGCAGGCAGCATTCTCGTGCCCGCGCTTGGCGTCGGGCTGATCGTCTTCGCCTATCTTGTTAACATATCGGGCAATCGCTCCGTTGGCCTGTTCTCAGTCGTCATGGCATTCCTGAAAATCGGTGGCATCGCCGCCTTCGGCATTGCCGCGCTGGTGGCCGGCGGCTTCACCTTCGAGCCGGCGTCAGGGTCGTCGCAATCCATCCCGATCGCCGGCTTCACGGCGTCGATCGCGTTTTCGATCCTCGCATTCAAGGGCTTCACGACGATCACCAACAGTGGCGCCGAGATCGTCGATCCGCATCGCAATGTCGGCCGCACGATCATCATTTCAATCGCGATTTGCGTGGTGGTCTATCTGCTGGTCGCGTTCGCGGTCGGTTCCAGTCTCTCGCTCGACGAGATCGTCGCCGCGAAAGACTATTCGCTCGCGGAGGCAGCCGAACCGGCCCTCGGTCCTTACGGTTTCTATTTCACCATCGCGCTTGCTGTTGTCGCGACCGCCTCGGGGCTGCTCGCCAGTGTCTTTGCCGTCTCGCGCATGCTGGCGATGCTGACCGACATGAAGATGATCCCCCACAGTCATTTCGGCATGTCCGGTCCGATCCGCGAGCACACGTTGGTTTACACCGTGGTGATTGCGGGAGTCCTGACGGTGCTTTTTGATCTCAGCCGCATCGCATCGCTCGGCGCCTTCTTCTACCTGGTGATGGATATCCTGATCCATTGGGGCGTGTTCCGCCGCCTGCGCCACGAGATCGACGCGAGCGGCTGGGTACTGATTATGGCTATCGCGCTCGACGCGCTCGTGCTCGGCGTCTTTGGCGCCATAAAGCTGCAATCAGATCCGCTTATCGTGGTCATCGCGGTCGCCGCCATCGCCGCAGTGTTCGCCTATGAGCGCGTCTTTCTGTCGCGCTGGACCGCGGAGGAAAAACATGGCGGTCACTGAGCAGTTGCCAAGCCCCGCTCATCATCCGGCGATCACGCTATTTTCGAGATTTATATCGCAACAGGTGAAAATGATCTCTCGCCATATCTACGTGGCCGGGAGAGAACATGACTGACGATCAAGACAGTGATTCACCACGAGACGCTGTCCATGCAGTCATGGTGGAAATTCAGCAGGACTTCTTTCGCTTTCTCGCGCGGCGGCTCGGCAATGAAGAGGAGGCCGCCGACGTTCTGCACGATTTCTACGTCAAGGTGCTTGCCCGGGTTGGCGATGTTCGCGACACGGAAAAGCTGCGCGCCTGGATGCGCCGGGTGTTGGAGACGACGTTAGTCGACTATTACCGCGCCCAAGGCAAGAAGCGTCAAAGGGACGCGGAATACCACTATCTGGAGTCAGTGCTCTTGACCGGCGAAGCCAAGAGCGATCTCGATCTCTTTGTCTGTGTGTGCCTTTACAAACTTCTTCCGACCCTAAAGTCGGAGTATGCGGAAATCTTGTGGCGCGCCGACTTGATCGGCGAGTCCCGCCAAAGTATCGCTGGCACGCTCGGCATCACGGAGAGCAATTTTCGCGTGCGTCTGCACCGGGCCCGCCAGGCCTTGCGGCAGCAGCTGGAAGAGACCTGTCGGACCTGCCCAATTCATGGCTATCTCGATTGCGAGTGCGACTACGCCGGCCATGTTCGTGCGGAGATCGGGGAAGGACCCTCCGAACTGTAACGAATTGCTCCCCGGACCGTCTATCTGAACGACGGCCCGAATACATTGGCGCGCCGTCGCGCACCAGCTTCAGGTCACCCGTTCTCAATCTGATGGACCATCCGAAGGAGCCGACCATGCCAAACACATCCAAACCCACCAATCCCGCAGTTCTGCAGTATCGGGGGCTCGACCTCGAAGCCATCACGGCCCTGCAAATGCGTAATGTTGAAGCGCTCCGGAGCATGACGAATCTCATGTTCGACACGACGGAAGCGGTCACTAGGCGCCAGGCCGAATTCCTTGAAACCCGCGTCGGCCAGATGAGCGCGGCGTTCGAGCCTGGCGAAAACGCTTCGGATCCAAAGGCTCTTTTCGAACGGCAAGCCGAGGCCTATCGCGATCTCTTCGGGGCGCTCGCCAGCCATGTTGGGGAGCTTGCCGAGATCACGTCCAAATGCTGCGCCGGGCTGGTGCACGAGGCGAGCCGAGCGGCGGCGGGCCAGGACGACGAGAGCGCTGCCGTGAAGCGGTCGGAGAACGACGGCACCGCAGCCTCGAAGACAAGCGCAGCGAAAAAGTAGTCGCGGGCAGGGTTCATGAACGCGCTTTCCTACTTCCTGATCTGGGCGGTGATCATCTTCGTGATGATGCGCTTCGGCTGCGGCGCCCATGTCATGGGACATGGGCACGGCAAGGCCAAGCACGGCGATGCGAACCACAGCCGGCAAAAGAATGCCGAGGAGTTGCGGTGGATTCCCCCAACCAAGGACGTCGATCCCGTCTGTGGCAAGACCGTCAGTACCGACAAGGCCAAGCCGAGCGTCCATGACGGCAGTGTTTATTATTTTTGCTCGCGGGAATGCCGGGAGCGCTTTGAGGCTGCGCCCGAGCAATATGTCGGACCCGGTGCCAAGACCGAGACGCCGACGCCCCAGTTGGAGGACCGCCATGTCTGATCTCAATATCTCTTCGAGGACGCCGCCGCGCGCGGGGACGCCCCTGCCGGTTCAGTCTGCTTCAAGAATACCCGTGATGGCGCTCGGCTTGAGCCTAGGCCTCTTCCTGGCCGTCACCTTCGCTCTTTGCGTCGGCTTCGACCTTTTGTTTCCCGGCCAGGCGATGTATCAAAGCTGGTTCCGGCTCCTTCCTGGCTTCACTTGGCTGAGCTGGCAGAGCTTTTTCCTCGGCCTGGCCGAGAGCTTCGCCTATGGCTGGTATGTGGCACTGGTCTTCGCGCCGCTTTACAATTTCTTTGCCGCGCACAGTGGCCGGGGAGGCCGGCCATGACGACGGCAAAGAGGCAAAAAGCCACGACCGATGCCGGCGACAAACGGGCACCCGCACTTAAACTGGTAAGCCAGGCGGATGCCCGGCGTCAGAAGCGTGTGGAGGATGCTTCGGACGCTCGACTGCCGGGCCAGGATCTCGTCGACTACCAGGTCGACCTCTGGCAGCGGACGATCCTTTTCTGGGACACGCTCAGACAACGCGCCGACAATATGCTCGAGCATGAACGCGCCGGTTTGCCGCCGTTGCTCGACTTCAAATACGAGACGATCCTCGACGCACGGCGCTTCGAGCCTCCCGCGAACTATGCGCTCCTGCGGATTACGGAAGTCGGCGATGACTGCTGGGACGACTGCGTCGATCCCGACAAGCCGCCGGTCATCGTGGTCGATCCGCGCGCCGGGCACGGGCCGGGGATCGGCGGGTTCAAGCACGATTCCGAAGTCGGCATGGCGCTCCACGAGGGGCATCCAACATATTTCGTGATCTTTTTCCCGGAGCCATCGCCCGGCCAGACACTGGCCGACGTGTTACATGCACTCAGGCGCTTCGTGGAGGAGGTCGCCGGACGCCATTCCGGCACGCCGCCTGTCCTTTACGGCAACTGTCAGGCCGGTTGGGCGATGACTCTGCTCTCGGCCGACTGTGAGGGTCTGGTCGGCCCTGCTGTGCTGAACGGCTCGCCGCTGTCCTATTGGTCAGGCGAGGCCGGCGTCAATCCGATGCGGGTGACCGGAGGACTGCTCGGCGGCGCCTGGCTCACGCATTTGACGGCCGATCTCGGCAACGGCCGCTTCGATGGCGCGTGGCTGGCCCTGAATTTCGAGAACCTGAAGCCGGAAAAGGCTATTTGGGAGAAATACGCCGGTCTGTTCCACAAGGTCGATACCGAGAGCGAGCGCTTCCTCGAGTTCGAGCGCTGGTGGAACGGGTTCTATTTCCTCAGCCGCGAAGAAATACTGGCGATCGTCGAAAACCTGTTCATCGGCAACAAGCTGGAACAGGGCATCATGCGCATCTGCGACGGCTGCATCGCCGATTTGCGCCGCATCCGCAATCCGTTGGTCATCTTTGCCTCCTACGGAGACAACATCACGCCGCCGCATCAGGCTCTGGGCTGGATTCCGACCGTATATGAGGATACGGCCGATCTGAAGAAGGCGGGTCAACGGATCGTCTATCTGACCAATCCGCATGTGGGCCATCTCGGCATCTTCGTGTCGGCCAAGGTCGCCCGCCTTGAACATCGCGCCATTCTCGAAAACCTCGATGAGATCGAAGCCCTCGCTCCGGGCCTCTACGAGATGAAGATCGACAACCCGAGCGGCGACCCCGACTGCCACAAGCCGCAATTCACCGTGCGGTTTGACGAGCGGCGGGTCGAGGATCTGAAGTTTCCGGAGCAAAGCCAGGCATTCGAACAAGTGCGGGCTGTTTCCGAGGCGGGCGAGGCGTTCTACCGGAGCTTCGTCAGTCCGTGGGTTCAGATGGCGAGCAATCCATGGACCGCGGAGTCGTTGAAGTGGCTGCATCCGATGCGAACGAGCCGTTACTTGTTTTCCGAGTCGTTCAACCCATGGATGCGCGGTGTCGCGGCTCTGGCAGATGGTATTGCCAAGACGCGGAAACCGCTGCCCGAGGATCATCCTTTGCTGGAAAGGGAACGGGAGCTTTTCGCCGAATTTTCCGGGGCGATCGAGCAGGTCCGCGAGTGGCGCGACGCCGGCTACGAACAGGCGTTCGGGCAGCTTTACGGCCAGGAGACATCCGCGGCGGGAACAGTAGGGAATGAAGGCGAGGCGAAGAACGATGGCCGTTGATGGCGCGATCCTGGTCATCAATAGTGGATCCTCCAGCGTCAAGTTCGCGCTGTTCGACGCGGCTCCCGCCGAGCCCCAGCGAACCTGGTCGGGTTCTCTGGAACGCATTGGCTTCGACGAAGGACGTTTCCTTGTGAGGGCAGCGGACGGGACGGCACTGGTCGATGAAATGCGGGCAATTCCCGACCATGACGCGGCCCTCGACCTGCTTCTGAACTGGGCCGAGGATCGCGACACGCAAGCGACACCCGTTGCCGTTGGCCACCGGTTGGTACATGGCGGAGAGGGCTGTGATTGTTCGCTTGTGGTCACGCCCGCGCTTGAGGTCCGGCTGAAGCAACTGGTCCCGCTCGCGCCCCTCCATCTGCCCCATAACCTGGCCGGCATCACGGCGGTCCGACGACAACGGCCCGATCTCCCGCAGGTCGCCTGCTTCGACACCGCGTTTCACCATGGCTTGTCACGTGTGGCGCGCTTGACCGGCTTGCCGCGCCGTTTCGAGCAAGAGGGTATCCGGCGCTACGGTTTTCACGGCCTGTCTTATGAGTATGTCATCGGCGAGGTACGCCGGCGTGACGGCGACGCAGCTGCGGAGGAACGAATCATTGTTGCCCATCTCGGCAACGGCGCGTCGATGGCGGCGATCAGGAACGGACACAGCGTCGAGACCACCATGGGCTTCAGTACACTTGCCGGCCTTCCCATGGGGACGCGTCCCGGCGATCTCGATCCCGGCGTTCTCCTGCATCTCCTGATCGAAAAGCAAATGACTCCCGACGCCCTTCAACAGGTGCTCTACACCGAATCGGGCCTGCTCGGTCTGTCCGGCTTGAGCCGCAACATGGCCGATCTCCTGGCCCGGCGGGACGTTCCAGAGGCGGCGGAGGCGATCGACTTCTTCAGCCACCATGCACGCCGGCACCTGGCTGGCCTGACGGCCGCGCTCGGCGGTCTCGATCGGTTGATTTTCACCGGCGGTATTGGCGCTAACTCGCCCGAAATCCGCGCCAGCATCTGCGAGGGGCTCGATTATCTCGGTCTCACGCTTGATGCGGAGCGGAACGCCGGTCAACAACGCGTTGTCTCGACCGACGACAGCGGTGTGCTCATCGAAGCCTTCAAGACTGACGAGGAGTTGGCCATCGCGCGCCATACTCAAAACATTCTGAGGGCATCCGGAAAGGAGAATGTGCGAGCCCATGGTTGATCATCCCGCCACTCTCGAAGATCTCGTCGCACGCGCGAAGGAGCGCACGCCGATCCGCGTCGCCGTGGTCGCCGCCGATCAAGGCCTTGTCCTCGAAACGGTTCAGGAAGCCGTGGCGCTTGGCCTGATCGAGCCCCGGCTCGTCGGCGATCCCGACGCGATTCTGGCCTGCGCAGCCTCCTCCAATGTGGAGATCGACCGGGCTGCGATCGTATCCGCAAAGAGCGACGCCGAGACAGCCCGCGCCGGTGTCGATCTCGTCCGAAACGGCGATGCCGACGCGGTCATGAAAGGTCACATTCACACCGATGCCTTCATGCGGGCCCTGCTAGACACGGACCAGGGCCTCAGACTCCCAGGTCGCCGCGTCAGCCACGTCTTCATGGTCGACATTCCAGCCTATCCGAAGCTCCTCGCGATCACGGACGCGGCCATCAACATCATGCCGGACCTCAACGCGAAAGCGCAGATTCTTGAGAACGCCATCGCACTTTTCACGCTCCTTGGCATAGAAGCACCGAAGGCAGCTGTGTTGTCGGCGGTCGAGACGGTCAATCCGGCCATTGCATCGACCCTCGACGCGGCCTGTCTCGCTTTGATGGCCAAACGGGGCCAGATTGCAGGTGCGATCGTCGATGGCCCGATGGCTTTTGACAACGCCATCTCAGCCGACGCAGCCCGCGAGAAAGGCATCGTCTCGGAGGTCGCCGGAGATGTCGATATCCTGCTGGTCCCCGATCTCGTTTCCGGCAACATCTTGGCCAAGAATCTCGAATATCTGGCCGGCGCCACGGCGGCGGGCGTCGTCATGGGCCTCGCCGCGCCGGTGGTGCTCAGCTCCCGCGCCGATCCGCCGGCCGCCCGGTTGGCGGCGCTGGCGCTCGCCGTCCTGATGCATCAACCTGCGCTGCCTCGGTCGCAGCAGTTGCAACAAGGAGAATCGGAATCGGCCATTCATTGCGCGGCTCAACCTGAAGCCGCGTGCTGTCCGATGGGAGCGTGAACCATGGGGCACCATCCAACGAAAATACGAACGGAGCAAACCGCGCTGGCAACGCCTCGCAACGAACCGATGGGAAGGGGTTTATCCCTGGATCAACCTCTCCACGCGACACTCGGGCAGATCACCGCCGGTGTGTCGCCCGTGGCGCTTGCTCAAGCGTATACGGACTGGGCGCAGCATCTCGTCATGTCGCCCGACAAGCAAATAGAACTAGTTCGGAAGGCCGCCCGCAAATGGGCGCGCTATCTGGAATACTGTTCACGGGCTTGCTCGGATCCTCATTGCGAGGCCTGCATCGAGCCCCTGCCGCAGGACAAACGCTTTGCCGGTGATCCGTGGCAGGCATGGCCATATAACGCGATCTATCAGGGTTTTCTCCTGACCCAGCAATGGTGGCACAACGCCACAACCGGCATCTCCGGCGTCTCCAGGCACCATGAAGAGGTCGTTTCCTTCGTTGCCCGGCAGTTGCTCGATATGATGTCGCCTGCGAATTTTCCGTCGAGCAACCCCGAGGTCCTGAAGGAGACCCTCGATACCGGGGGCCAAAATCTGGTACGCGGCGCGGTGAACTTCTTCGAGGACTGGCAACGCGCGGTCCGTGGGGGGCCACCTGCCGGCACGGAACGGTTTGCGGTCGGCGACAACCTGGCGGTTACACCGGGCCAAGTGATTTTCCGTAACGAATTGATCGAACTGATCCAATACATGCCGGCGACGGATAAGGTTCATCCCGAGCCTATCCTGATCGTGCCTGCCTGGATCATGAAATACTATATCCTCGACCTTAGCCCCGAGAACTCGCTGGTGAAATACTTGGTCGAGAAGGGTCACACGGTCTTCATGATCTCCTGGAAAAATCCGACGGTCGAAGATCGCGACCTTGGTATGGAGGACTATCGCCGGCTGGGCGTCATGGCCGCGCTCGACGCGGTGTCAGCTATCGCGCCGGAAAGCCGCGTCCACGGCGTCGGCTACTGCCTCGGTGGAACGCTCTTATCGATTGCTGCGGCGGCCATGGTCCGCGATGGCGACGACCGGCTGGCAACCATGACCCTCTTCGCCGCGCAGACGGACTTCACGGAAGCCGGCGAATTGATGCTGTTCATTGACGCGGCCCAGGTCAGCTTTCTTGAGGACATCATGGCCGAGCAGGGCTGTCTCGATACCAAGCAGATGGCCGGCACGTTCCAGCTGCTTCGCTCCAACGACCTCATCTGGTCGGCCATGGTTCAGAATTATCTCATGGGACAGCGCCGACCGATGTTCGACCTGATGGCGTGGAATGCTGACGCCACGCGCATGCCTGCCAGGATGCACTCCGAATATCTCCGGCAGCTGTTCCTCGATAATGATCTGGCGGACGAACGCTATTGCGTCGACGGTCGCCCGGTGTCGTTGCATGACATCCGCATTCCGATTTTTGCGGTCAGCACGCTCTCGGACCATGTCGCGCCGTGGCGGTCGGTTTACAAGATCCACAGCCAAACCAATGCTGATGTTACCTTCGTACTATCCAATGGCGGCCACAATGCCGGCATTGTGAGCCCACCTGGCAACACCCGGCGTCGTCACCAGATCGCCACCCACGATGATCTCGCGGCCTACCTGGACCCTGACACCTGGCAGGCGCGGGCCACCCACCATGAGGGTTCATGGTGGCCCTGTTGGCTAGGGTGGCTTAGCAACCATTCGGGTGAACCCGTTAAGCCCCCTGGCCTGGGGGCGGCGCGCAAGGGCTATCGGCGGCTGGGCGAAGCGCCCGGCACCTATGTGCTGATGCCCTGACCCAGGCTGTGACCCTGTCGTCCGCAGCTATGTCTGGTCCCGAATAATATCGTGCGCGGCGAGACGGATCGCGCCTGGCCCGCCTGGCCGGAGAAAGGAGCAAGCGCAAAAAATGGAACTCATCGATATGAAAGGCCGGAAGGGGTTGGTGGTGGGAATTGCCAACGAACACAGTTTGGCCTGGTCGGCGGCCCAGCATTTTCGGAACGCCGGCGCCGATCTTGCCATCACCTATCTGAACGACAAGGCCAAGCCCTTTGTTGAGCCGCTTTCGCAACAGGTGGACGCGCAACTTTTCCTGCCCTGCAATGTCGCCGAGCCGGGACAATTGGAGGCCGTCTTCGGGGAGATCGAGCAGAAATGGGGCCGATTGGATTTTCTGTTTCATGCGATCGGGTGGGCCCGTAAGGAAGATCTCCATGGCCGGTTGACCGATTGTTCGGGAGAAGGCTTCGCTGAATCGATGCTTATCTCGTGCCACTCCTTCATCCGTATGGCGAAGCTCGCCGAGCCGCTCATGGACAAAGGTGGCAGCTTGACGACGCTCAGCTACTACGGCGCAGAAAAAGTGGTCGATCATTACAATGTCATGGGGCCAGTCAAAGCCGCCCTTGAAGCGTCTGTACGCTACCTGGCCCATGAACACGGTGGCAAGGCGATCCGGGTGAACGCGATTTCGGCCGGGGCGGTCGCGACACGCGCCGCCTCGGGCATCGAGCATTTCGACGAACTATTGAATGAGACCGTCCGCAAGGCACCGCTGCGGCGCACGGTGGACGCCTGCGAGGTGGGACGTACGGCGCTTATGCTGGCGAGCGATTATACGAGCGCCATCACCGGGGAAACGCTCTACGTCGACGCGGGCTTTCACATCGAAGGGATGGTGTTTCACTGATGGCCGGCTTCGAACCCGAAAAAGACGTAGTGGTCACCGACCCGGTATGCGGCATGCGCCTGACGCCCGAAAAGGCCGTCGCTCACGAGGAGCGTGAGGGCTGGGCGTATTTTTTCTGCTCGGAGGGCTGTCACAAGCTCTTTCTTACAGCGCCGGAACGATACTCCTCCTCACTGGCCTATTTCTCGCAGCCATCGGCCGGTAAGGATACGTAGCCGCAGACCTGTGACGTCAGACGAAGAACGGATCGTCGTAAAAGCGTGAGCGATGCGTCCCTTGCAGAGGACCTTTACGAGTATCCGGGACGCAATTTTGTAGGGTTTCGAACGACCGATCTATGGAAGATCGGCAGCCGATTTCGGGCCGAGTGCCGCTGTTCCGCCTTCGCTCTACGCCTGTTCAGGCACGGCAGGCGAGGCTCCCAAAGGGCTTCAGACGATCTCTGCCGCCTCAGTCCGCCCGCCCGGCGGCCACTGCCTGTGAATCCCCGTCACTGTAACGCTGAGCGTCTCTCGTCGTCCTTATAGATGTGAGAACAGAGATCCTGCGAACGTTTCCGCGAATACCGACAGCGGTGACGGTTTGTACGCCGAAGTCGCATTTCACATCGAAGAGATGATTGGACAGGCCATGTACCACGAAAGGAGCGTCAAATGAGAAGACGATTGACGAATTTGGCCCTGGCGCTGCCCACCGCGGTGGTCTCGATGCCGGCACTTGCGCAAACCTCGGCCGATCGATCCGACTATTGGCACTATGGCTGGGGCTGGGGACACATGATTTTTGGCTCCGTCATGATGATTGTCTTCTGGGGCGGGATCATCCTCGCGATCGTGCTCGCGGTCCGCTGGCTGGGTGGCGATTCAGGACGGGTAACCCGATCGCAATCACGAACGAACGGGCCCCTCGACATCCTTCACGAACGCTTTGCCCGCGGCGAGATCGACAAGGAAGAGTTCGAAGAACGAAAGCGTCTGCTCTCCGACTGAAACCGTCTTCCAACAAAAGCCAGAGCCGCGGAAGACCGCACATCCATCGTCAATCGAACCGGAAAGCCGGAACAAGCCAATGAATAAGCACGATGATCACGATCACAGCCATCGCTCTGACGGTACAACAGGTTCCGTCAAGGCTATGACGGCCAGAGATCCGGTTTGCGGAATGACGGTGCAGTTGGATCAGGACAAGCCGAGCCAAGAGTACGAGGGTGAGACCTATCACTTTTGTTCTCAAAAGTGCCACGACAAGTTCGCGGCCGACCCGGAGCATTATCTCGCCGGCGAGCACAAGGCCGAAACAGCGCCTAAGGGCACGAAATATACCTGCCCGATGCATCCCGAGATCGTGCGGGACGAACCGGGAGAATGTCCGATCTGCGGCATGGCGCTGGAGCCTATGGGGGTTCCAGCCCCCGATGACGGACCGAATCCCGAGCTTGTTGATTTCAAGCGCCGGTTTTGGATCGGCGCCGTGCTGACGGTTCCGCTTCTTGTGCTGACGATGGGCCCCTTTGTTGGGCTCGGTTTCGTCCGCGACATCTTCGGCGAGCGTGCGACGCTGTGGATCGAACTCGCTTTGGGGACACCGGTCATTCTCTGGGCCGGTTGGCCATTCTTCGTGCGTGGCGTCAAGTCGGTGATCAACCGCAGTCTCAACATGTTCACGCTCATCGGGATGGGCGTCGGCGCGGCCTATCTCTTCAGTGTCGTCGCCGTGCTCGTGCCGGAGATTTTCCCGGACGGATTTCGCGATGCGGAGGGCCATGTCGGGGTTTATTTCGAAGCCGGCGCCGTGATCGTCGTGCTGGTGCTGCTCGGCCAGGTGATGGAGCTTGGCGCGCGCGAGCGAACGGGCTCGGCGATTCGCGCCCTTTTGGATATGGCCGCCAAGACCGCCCGGGTGATCCGCAAGGACGGGAGCGAGGAAGAAATCCCGCTCGAGGACGTCAAGGTCGGCGATCGGCTGCGCGTCCGCCCGGGCGATAAGGTCCCCGTCGACGGCGTGGTGGTCGAGGGACGTTCGTCGATCGATGAATCGATGATCTCTGGCGAACCGGTTCCGGTCGAGAAAGTCGAGGGCGACAAGGTCACCGGCGCCACAATCAACGGCACGGGCAGTCTCGTGATCGAAGCCGAACGCGTCGGCTCCGACACCATGCTGAGCCAGATCGTCGAGATGGTCGCGAACGCGCAGCGCAGCCGTGCCCCGATCCAGAAACTTGCCGACTCTGTGGCGGGCAAGTTCGTACCGGCCGTGATCGTCATTGCAATTCTCTCGTTCATCGCATGGTCTCTTTGGGGGCCTGCCCCGGCCCTCTCATACGGACTGGTCTCGGCAGTCGCCGTTTTGATCATCGCCTGTCCGTGCGCGCTGGGCCTGGCAACGCCGATGTCGATCATGACGGCGACGGGCCGAGGCGCGCAAGCCGGCGTGCTCATCAAGAACGCCGAGGCGCTGGAACGCTTCGCCAAGGTCGACACGCTGATCGTCGACAAGACGGGGACGCTGACCGTCGGCAAGCCGAAGCTCGTCGCGGTCTTGCCGCAACCCGGGCATGAGGAGGACGAGGTGCTGCGCTTGGCCGCAAGCCTGGAGCGGGGCTCGGAGCACCCACTCGCCGAAGCCATCGTCACCGGGGCCGAAGAACGCGATGTTGCGCTGGCTAACGCGGATGAATTCGAAGCCGTCACCGGCAAAGGGGTAAAAGGCGTCGTCGACGGCAAATCAGTGGCGCTCGGCAACGCAAAGCTGCTCGCCGATCTGGGGCTCGACGGCGGCAAGCTCTCCGAGACCGCCAATGCTCGACGTGACGAAGGCGAAACGGTGATGTTCGTCATCGTCGGGTCCGAAATCGCCGGTCTCGTGTCGGTTGCCGATCCGGTCAAGGAGACGACGCCGGACGCGCTGAAGGCGCTGCACGAACAAGGCTTCCGCATCGTCATGGCGACTGGCGACAACGAGCGTACCGCGAAGGCGGTGGCTGGAAAACTCGGGATCGACGAGATCCGTGCCGACGTGTTGCCCGAAGACAAGGCGCGCATCATCAAGGATCTGCAAGACGAAGGCCGAAAGGTCGTGATGGCAGGCGATGGCGTCAACGACGCGCCTGCACTGGCCCAGGCCGATGTCGGCATCGCCATGGGCACCGGCGCCGACGTGGCGATCGAGAGCGCGGGTTTCACCTTGGTCAAGGGTGATCTCAACGGCATCGTCCGGGCCAGGAAGCTCTCGCGCGCGACGATGCGCAACATCAAGCAGAACCTGTTCTTCGCCCTGTTCTACAACGCCGCAGGCGTGCCGGTGGCGGCAGGGGTTCTGTTCCCGTTCTTCGGGATTTTGATCTCGCCGATATTCGCAGCCGCGGCGATGAGCCTGTCGTCCGTATCGGTAGTCGGCAACGCTCTCCGGCTGCGCTCGGTGAAGATCTAGAAGGGCTCATCCCGGCGCGGCAATGCGCTTTACGGAAAGGAACCACAAGCTATGAACGTCATATCGTTTTCCCGGGCCGCCGCCTGGACAGGACTGATGGCCTTGGCGTTGGGAGCGCAGACGGCTCTTGCTGAACCGCTCGTGTATGTGCCTCTCGGCGGGGAGAACAAGATCGTCGCTGTCGATGCCGCGACGGACGAAATCGTCGATACGTTGACTGGTCCGGCGGCGGTTCATGGGCTCGCCGGAACGCCCGACGGACAGTTCTTGATTGCCGGAAGCTTCGAGACGCGCGCATCAGACGGCGAAGCTGTCGCGAAGCCGGCGGGCGTTTCCGAAGACGAGCATGCCGCGCACCATGGTGCCGCCTCCCCCGATGCCAGGAACGCCGTCGCGGAAGTCAGCACGGTCTCGGTTGTTCGAACGGTCGACGGGTCCGTGGTCCGGCGCATCGACGTACCCGGCGCCGTCCATCACGTCGCGGTCAGTGACGATGGCCGGTTCGCCGTCGTCACCCATCCCAACGCCGGATCAATCAGTGCCATCGACCTCGGCTCCTATGAGGTGGTCGCGACGGTCGCCACCGGGCCCCTGCCCAATTACGCGGCCTTCGCTCCTGGCGGTGACCGTCTTTACGTCAGCAACGCCGGCAACGACACGGTCAGCGAGATCGACACGGCACGGTGGATCGTCCGGTCGAATACCGTTGTCGGCGGCAGCCCCGAACACATCGTTCTGTCCAGAGATGGCGTCACTCTCTACGTCAACAACGTCGACGACGGCACGGTCTCCGTCGTTGAGGTCGGCGACCAGACGGTTGTGAAGACGATTCGCCTCGAAACGGCCCTCCACGGGATCGACCTGTCCGATGACGGCGGCGCGCTCTTCATCGCGGTCCTTGGTGGCGACAAGGTGGTTGCCATCGATCTCGCTACCGGCGCCCAGCGCAGTGTTTCCTCGGCTCCCGCCCCGTACCACCTCGCCGTCATTCGCGGGACGGGCAAGCTCTACGTCTCCAGCGCCGACGAGCCGAAAATTTGGGTGATCGATCAGCGGGATCTCAGGATTCGCGGAGAGATCCAGATCGGCGGCAAAGGCCATCAGATGGTTCAGGGCGCGGGCGGATGACCTCGACCGTATTTCGGAAACGACGAGGGTCGGAAGAGGGGACGCGACATGGCGCAGCATGAAACCAGCGGCTTTCGGAGCTTCATTTTCTCCCGTTCGGGCATGGTGTTGCTCGGATTCCTGGCAGTGGCGGGTTACTTCCTGTGGGAAGAGCATGCCGCGCATATTCTGGGCTATCTGCCGCTCCTCCTCATTCTCGGACTCTGCGTGGGCATGCATTTCTTCATGCATGGCAGCCACGGGGGCGATCACGGATCGCACCGCGACGAACCGCGGGAGGACGACAGATGAGCAACGAAGTTCCAGCCTACGGCCTCTGGTTCTTGGTGGTGGTCAACTCGGCGATCTTCATCCTGTTCGCCTTTAGCTTCTTTAAGCCGAAGACTGGCCGGGACTGGCGCTCATTCGGTGCTTTCAGCGCCTTTCTGGTCGCGCTTTTCACTGAGATGTACGGCTTCCCGCTCACCATATATTTCCTATCGGGCTGGTTGCAGACCAACTACCCAAGCGTCGACTGGCTTGCCCATGATTCCGGCCATCTCCTGGAAATGCTGTTTGGCTGGAAGGCAAACCCGCACCTCGGGCCCTTCCACATTCTGAGTTTCGGCTTTATCGGCGGCGGGTTCATCCTGCTCTCCGCCGCTTGGCGCGTCCTTTACCAAGCACAACGGACGGGAACGCTCGCGACCACGGGGCCTTACGCCCGCATTCGCCATCCTCAATATGTCGGCTTCGTCCTGATTCTGGTTGGGTTCCTGTTCCAGTGGCCGACCATTCTCACACTGGCGATGTTTCCCGTTCTGCTTGTCATGTACTGGCGTCTTTCCCTGCGCGAAGAGCGGGAAGTCGAAGCCGAATTGGGTGACGTGTACCGACGCTACGCCGAGAGAGTGCCCCGGTTCATGCCCCGCCTCAAAGACATTTTCACCAGCCCGGCCGTTGAGGGGGACCGACAATGAGCCGAATTCATTATCGGCTCCATAGACCAGTCGGAATGACCGGTTGTCGACGGCGCCCGCACGACTCTCGACTGGATGCCAACGCATCGGAAGAGATTAGACATGAACCAAAAGAAGTATAAGCGCTCAGCCACGGACCTGCAGCGCCGTTCAAGTCCGGCCGCCATTTTTGTCATCACCGTGGTCGCTGCCGGTGCTGTCTTTGTCGGATGGAAAGCCATCGCACCATTGTCGCGCGACACGACGACTGACGTCACCGTTCCGAGGCTCTGCCCCTCGCAAGAGCAGGCAAGGCGGCGTTCGACGCCAACTGCGCGCCTATGCCAACGTACCGGAGGCCCGCGCCTCGATCAGCCGGTACCTGGCGTTCTACAACGGCCGGAGACCCCAATCATCGCTTGGCGGGCAGGCCCCCGATCAGGCATATCTCACGACGCAGCAGCCAATCCCGGCCGCAGCCTAACCTAGGCGGACATCCACTTAGCGACAGCCCCGAAACTGTTCAGACAAGCCGAGCCACCTCTCGGCGTCCGTTCGCCAGCGCCTCACCAACCGCGCCCGCGAGCGCGGCGAGGACGTCGATCTCGTCTTCATCCGCTACGCCCTGGAACGGCTTCTCTATCGCCTCGGGACGTCTGGTCATTGGGACCGCTTCATCCTGAAAGGCGCCCTGCTCTTCATCCTCTGGACCGGTGAACCGTATCGCGCCACGCGCGACCTCGACCTTCTCGGCTTCGGCGAACGGGACATCGAGGCGCTGACCACGACCTTCCGGGCGCTCTGCGATACGCCCGTGGAGGAAGACGACGGCCTTGAGTTCATCACCGAGTCCGTCCAGGTCGAGCCGATGCGGGACGAGGAAGGGCACCCCGGCGCCCGCGTGCGCCTCGAGGCACAGCTCGCCAGTGCCCGCCTATCGGTTCAGGTCGACATCGGTTTCGGCGACGCCGTGACGCCGAAGGCCGAGGAGATCGAGTCCCCGTCGCTTCTCGCGCTTCCCGCCCCGCGCATCCGCGCCTATCCACGGGAGACGGTAGTCGCCGAAAAGTACGAGGCGATCGTCTCGCTCGGCATGCTGAACAGCCGGATGAAGGACTTCTACGATCTCTGGGTGCTGGCGTCGTCCTTCCCGTTCGATGGACAGACGCTCGCCCCGGCGGTCCGCGTCACCTTCGACCGGCGCGGCACCGCGCTGCCCGAGGTCACCCCGGTGGGGCTGAGCGACGAGTTCGCGGGCGACCGGGGCAAGCAGCAGCAGTGGCAGGCATTCCAACGCCGGGGACGCCCGGCTCTTCCGCCACCGGCGCTCCCCGATGTGGTCGGCTCCATCAGGGAATTCCTCACGCCGCTCACGGAAGCGCTCCGCCAAGGGCAGCCGTTTGACCGGCAATGGTCGGAAGGGGGATCCCCTGGCGTCGTGACGTGAAGCGACGATCACGGTGACCGCCGGCGACGGTGGCCGACGATGCCGACATCGTCCGGAGGAGGGCAGGAAACCGAAGATCGGCCGTTGTTTCCGAGGCGTATGGCCAATAACAGTCCTCACAAGTTTTGGTTCGTTGCTTGTTTCGTCGAGCGCACCAGCGATAGAATTCCTGCAACGGATTTCGCGTATGGGCCCTGGGCAGGCGACGGCAAGACGATCCGAAATGGAAGGCCCCATTCGCGTCGATCGGAAGGAAGACGGATGCATCGCATCTTTCAGACCTTCATCGACCGCCTCGCGGAAAGCGTCGACCTCGACGACCTGCACAAGGCCATGGCCGACGCAGCGGCCGCGCTCGACCTCACCTGCTTCGCCTATCTGTCCATGCCCCACCGGCGTGGGGCGGAGGCGCTGGTGGTCTCCACCTATCCGGCCGCCTGGATCGGCCACTACGTCGAAAGCCACTACGAGCGCGTCGACCCGGTCATCCTCCAGGCGACGCGCGGTGCCGATCCCTTCGAATGGGGGCCCGGCGCCGGGCAGTCTGAGCTCACCAAGCGGCAACAGCAGTTCTTCGACGAGGCGGCCGCCTTCGGCATCCGCTGCGGCTTCACCATTCCGATCCACGACGGGCGTGGGCCGGTCGCCGCCGTGACCTTCGCCGCCGACGAGCGTCATCCGGCGTTCCGCCGCAGCGTCGAGGCGCACGCCACGGCCCTGCAGCTCATGGCGCTGTATTTCCACGCCCATGCCCGCCGCAAGCTTGCCGCCGACCGCGTCGTCGACGGCGCCGCGCTGTCGCCGCGCGAGTTCGAGTGCCTGGAGTGGGCGGCCCAGGGCAAGTCCGCCTGGGAAATCGGCCGCATCCTCGGGATCTCCCGCCGCACGGTGGCGTTCCACCTCGACAACGCGAAAATGAAGCTCAACGTCCGCACGGTCTGCCAGGCCGTGGCACGCCTGTCCGCATCCAAGCCGACGTTGCACTGAGCGGGGGCACCTCGTCACCCCGTGCAAGTGCACAGGGTGTCTCGCGCCAGCTGTTCGCCTCCAATGCGCGAAAGTTCCCCTTCGCAGGAGGCGATCATGATGCAACTCATCACGTCCGACCGGTACGGCGCGTTCGCCGATGATCTCGCCGAGATGTACCGCCTACGTTACCGCGTCTTCAAGCAGCGGCTCGACTGGGACGTCGAGGTCAGCGGCGACATGGAGATCGACACCTTCGACGCGCTCCACCCCGTCTATCTCCTGCAGCGTGGCGCCGGCGGCCGCGTCCAGGGCTGCGTGCGGCTGTTGCCGACGATTGGCCCGACCATGCTGACGGAGACCTTCGCCGCGCTGCTGGCCGGGGCGCCGGCGCCGTCGGACCCGGCCGTGTGGGAGAGCAGCCGCTTCGCGCTCGACGTCGAACGCGACGGCCCTGAAGGCGCGCATGGCGTCGCCCGGGCGACCTTCGAGCTCTTCGCGGGCATGATCGAGTTCGGGCTGTCCCGCGGCCTCTCCGACATCGTCACCGTCACCGACGTCGCCATGGAACGGATCCTGCGGCGCGCGGGCTGGCCCCTGCGGCGCATCGCGGCGCCACGGTCGTTCGCCGGCACGCGATCGGTCGCCGGCTATCTCGAGGTCTCCCCGGCCGGCCTCGCCAACGTGCGCGGCGACCTTACGGGCCCGGTGCTCTGGGCGCCGGTCGCGTCCGCCGCCGCGTGAGCTCGGCCCGGCGCTCGGAATCAGGCACTGGGGAGGAGATCGCAGAAAACGGGGGATATCGGGGGCAGGCGACGGTCTTCTCCCGCGCTCGACGCGGAGCCTGCCGGTATGGTCAAGCCGCCGAACAGCAGCCCCGGTGCGGATTGGCGCCGATGCGCGGCCTACGACTACACCGCCGCCTTGCCGCGGCGGGGGTGGGCGTGGGAGTTCCTGCGCCGCGACGCGGCCTACCGGCGCGCCTGGTCCGAGGCCTCGGCGGCCGTCGCGATCGAACGGCCCGCGCCGAACCTGACAATCATGACGGCGCGGACGGAGCTGCCCGAGCTGGCCAACTGGTGCCTGTTTTTTCGCCGATGCGCCCGAGCGGACGGCGACCGAGGCCGTCGTCTTCTGGGATTCGCGCGCGTGTCCGCACGTGCTGCCGATCCGCGCGCTTCCCGCCGCCGTGCAGGGCGATAGCGGCCGCTTCAGCTTGTCGGAGGTCCCGTGCCGGGCGGCGCTCCTCCGGATGCCCGACGGGCGGCAGCACCTTCTCTTTTCGGAATCCGGCTGCGCGCTTCAACTCGACATCCGGGGTACAAGCCTGTCCGAGCCGGTGCGCCTGCTGACCGATGCCGTTCTCCCGGCCGTGCATCTCCGCGCCCGTCTCGCTACGCTCGAAGGCCTCGCCAATATCGTTGGGCGCGGCCGATTTCCAGACTATCGAATGATCGAGCCGCGCGGGCGGCGGCTCCGCGTGGTGCTGCAGGCGCTGGACGGCTGGCTCGCCGGCGCACCCTATCGCGAGATCGCCGTGGCGCTCTTCGGCGAGGCGCGCGTCGAGGCCGACTGGCGCGATCCGCGCGACCACTTGCGCGACCAGGTGCGTCGCGCCGTCCGCCGCGGACGGGAGCTCATGCGCGGCGGATACCGCAAGCTCCTCCGCTGAGGCGCCGCTCAGGCGTCTTCGAGTAGTTGCCTGTAGCCGGATCGCGTCATCCAGTGCGCCCGCGCGAGGTGGTCTTCCCAACAGCGGCGGGCGGCGGCGTCGGTATCCGGGTCCCGTCCGAGCACCAAGCGCGAGACCTCCCGCCAGTCGGCCCCGTCCGCCTCGGCATCCAACAGCCGCAGGTAGGTCACGAAATGGGATTCGTCGTAGGGCGTGATCCGCTCCGCCCAAGGGACTTGGTCGGCGGCTTTCGGCGCCTGATTATCCGTCGGCATCGTGCGGAATTCCTCTGCCATTGTTGCTGCCCGCGTCGCCGCTCGCGTCTCGGCTGTAAAGCCCGCAACAGGCTTGCAACGCCGACATCTCGCCGATTGTTGAAAATACTCCGTGGTGAAATACTCAACAAGCCGGTGCTCTCTCGTCCATGGAAATACGAGAGGTGCTGGCGCTCAATCTGCGAAAATACCGGCAGGCCCAGGGCCTGTCGCAGGAAGAA
Organism: Thalassospira profundimaris WP0211; assembly: GCF_000300275.1. GTDB lineage: Bacteria > Pseudomonadota > Alphaproteobacteria > Rhodospirillales > Thalassospiraceae > Thalassospira > Thalassospira profundimaris. Next base: position 45,535 of record NZ_AMRN01000015.1, read on the forward strand.
CTCGCCGACCGCGCGGACATCGACCGCACCTATATCAGCGCCTTGGAGCGCAGCGTTTACGCCGCCAGCATCGAGGTGGTGGACAGGCTCGCCCAGGGTCTTGGCGTGGAGGCAGCGGATCTCCTGCGCCGGCCCGCCACATCCGCGAAAGAGCCTCAACTCTGAGGCGCTGTTCCTCGCTCCCCGAGTTCATCGATTTCGGCTCTTGGTTCTCCGATTAGGGCGCCCGCCCGGCCTCGCGGCCGCTCGCCGGGCTCTCGTGAACCGAGCCGCCTGACGGCGTCTCGGCCCTTCGGGCTTCGATCCCTGGCGCGATAGGCAGCCCTGCGGGCTGCCCGACGGCCGCCGCCCTTGCGGGCGGCGAACTTGTTTCTGTTGCCTTTCCCGGTGGCGCGGAGTGGGCGGCGCTCCCTTCTAGGCCCGCCGCGGCGTCCCGCAACCCTCCGCTGCGCTCCGGGTCCTCCACTCCGTTCCGGCCCTCCGGGTGCGGTCCGCCTCTTCGGCGGGCCTGTCCGGTCGCATCTCGCCGCCCACCCCGCTTCCGGGGAAAGGCGCGCGAGGTTTTGCGAGCGGAGGTTTGCCATGCCGGAGCGCAAGCGGGAGACGGTCTATCAGGAGGTCACCGACCGGATCATTGCCGAGCTTGAGGCCGGGCGGGTGCCATGGGTCCAGCCCTGGGGCAAGGCCAAGGCCGGGGTCGGCCTACCCCGGAACGCGGCGACGGAGCGCAGCTATTCCGGGATCAACATCCTGATCCTGTGGGGCGCGGTCATCGAGAAGGGATACGCCGCGCAGCACTGGCTGACCTTCCGCCAAGCCCTTGCCTTGGGCGGGCACGTGCGCAAGGGCGAGCGCGGCACCACCGTCGTCTACGCCGACCGTTTCATCCCCAAGGACGAGCGGAAGCGCGCGGCGGAGACGGGCGACGAGCCGCAGGCGGTGCCCTTCCTCAAACGCTTCACCGTGTTCAACGTCGCGCAGTGCGAGGACCTGCCCGAGCGTGTCCATGGCGGGGCGGCACCGCTGCCCGAGCGCGAGACCGTCCCGCACGCCGAGGCGCTGATTGCCGCGACCGGTGCCGATTTCCGCATCGGCGGCGAGCGCGCCTTCTACGTGCCGAGCGCGGACTTCATACAGGTACCGCCGCAGCCCGCCTTTTTCGAACAGATCAACTACTACCGGACGTGCTTTCACGAGCTCGGCCACTGGACCGGGCACGCCTCCCGGCTCGCCCGCGACCTGTCGGGCTCGTTCGGCTGCAAGGCCTACGCCCGCGAGGAACTGGTCGCCGAGATGGCGAGCGCGTTCGTCTGCGCCAGCCTCGCCATCGCGCCCACCGTGCGCCATGCCGACTACATCGGCTCATGGCTCGAGGTCTTGCGCGAGGACAACCGCGCCATCTTCCGCGCCGCGAGCCACGCCTCCAAGGCCGCCGATTATCTGTTGGCTTTCCGTGAGACGGCGGGCGCGGCGGGAGCGGCGGCATGAGCGCGCCCGCTCCCGTGCCACTCGCCAGCGAGCCGACACAAGAGGGCGAGCAGACCCTCGTTCCCGGCGTCCGCCCGGTCAGCCAGCGCGAACGCATCGAGGCGCGCATGGCCGCGCCGCTCACCCCGCGCGTCCCGCAGAAGCCGTTGAACGTCGGCCTGTTCGACGAGGACGCGCGCAACCAGCTCGACCTGTTCTGACCCGGAGGCCCGCCATGATCCTGATCCCTGACGACATCCGCCAGCGCCTGCTCGCCAACGGCGCCGCCGAGCGCGAGACCGACCACGTCCCCGTCGTGAAGCTGTTCGACCCGACCGGCGCGGCCACGTGGCTGATCACCGAGATGATGCCGGACGGCGACAGTCTGTTCGGGCTCTGCGACCTCGGCTTCGGCTGTCCCGAGCTTGGCTATGTCAGCCTCGCCGAGCTTGAGAGCGTCAAGGGACCGCTCAGGCTCGGCATCGAGCGCGACCTCCACTTCGCCGCCCGCTTTCCGCTCTCGGTCTATGCCGAGGCGGCGCGCATCGCGGGCCGCATCACCGAGTCCGAGCGCATGCTGTCGCAGGCCGCCGCCGCGCTCCGCATCCGCAATCCCGAGCTTCCGCCCGACGGGGCGGGACCGACGCGCCGATAGGCGGCGCACGGCCCCCGCCTGCGCGCTGCGAGGGGAGGGGGCCGCCAACCTCAGACCATGGAGAGTGACTATGCAGTTGCAACACATCCCCCTCGACAAGCTGGACGTCTCGGCGTGCAATATGCGGAACGCCAAGCGCGAGCCGGACGTCGCTGACATCCTGCCGAGCGTCCGCGCGCGCGGCATCCTGCAGCCGTTGCTGGTGCGGCCCAACGGCGAGCCGGAGCGCTTCGAGATCGTCGCCGGGCGGCGGCGCTTCTTCGCCGCCAAGGCGGTCGCCGAGGAAGGCGGCGAGGTCGAGCCCGTGCCCTGCGCCGTGATGGAGCCGGGCGACGACGCGGACGCGCTCGAAGCCTCGCTGATCGAGAACGCCGCGCGTCTCGACCCCGACGAGATGAGCCAGTACGAGACCTTCGCGCGGCTCACGAGGGAAGGGAAGTCGGTGGCCGAGATCGCCGAGACCTTCGGCATCACCGAGGTCATGGTGAAGCGCCGCCTCGCCCTCGGGAACCTGATGCCGAGGATCAGGACGGCCTATCGCAAGGGCGAGATCGACGCCGAGACCGTGCGCCATCTCACCCTGGCCTCGAAGGCGCAGCAGAAGGACTGGCTCGCCCTGTTCGCCGACCCAGAGCAATACGCGCCGCGCGGCTTCCAGTTGAAGCAGTGGCTGTTCGGCGGCCAGTCGATCCCTACCAGCGCCGCGTTGTTCCCGGTGGAGGACTATCCCGGCCAGATCGTCGCCGACCTGTTCGGCGAGGACGCCTACTTCGCCGATGCCGACCTGTTCTGGCAGAAGCAGAACGAGGCCATCGCGGCGAAGCGGGACGCGCTTCTGGAAGCCGGATGGGCGGAGGTCGTCGTGCTGGAGCCCGGCCAATACTTCCATAGCTGGGAGCACGAGAAGACCCCGAAGACGAAGGGCGGCAAGGTGTTCATCGCCGTCTCGCACCGGGGCGAGGTCGAGGTCCACGAGGGCTGGCTCAGCCGCAAGGAGGTCCGCCGTGCGGCCAAGAAAGCCGCCTCGGCGGACGCGGACGGCGACGCGACCGAGGCTGCCACCGTCGCGCGCCCCGAGGCCACCAAGGCGATGCAGAACTACCTCGACCTGCACCGTCACGCCGTGGTCCGCCTCGCGCTCGTAGCCCACCCGGGCGTGGCGTTGCGGCTCATGGTGGCGCATGCCGTCGCGTCCTCCGGTCACTGGCAGGGGGAGCCCGAGCCGCAGCAGGCCGGCAGTGACGCCATCGCCGAGAGCGTCGCGAACAGCCCGGCGCAGCAGGCATTCGACGCCGAGCGGCAGGCAGTGCTGGCCTTGCTCGACCGGCCCGACTATCACCACAGCGTGACCCAGCCGGGCTACGACGCTTATCCCACGGCGGTCGTATTCGCCAAGCTGCTGGCGCTGTTCGATGACGACGTGTTGCGTATTGCCGCCTGCGTCATGGCCGAAACGATGGCGGCGGGGAGCGCTGTGGTCGAGGCGGTCGGCAACCACTTGGGCGTGGACGCGGGGCAGCACTGGCAGCCCGATGACGCGTTCTTCGACATGATCCGCGACAAGGCCGTGCTCAACGCCATGCTGGCCGAGGTCGCGGGCAAGCGGTGTGCCGACGCCAACGTCGCGGAGAAAGCGAAGACGCAGAAGAAGATCATCCGCGACTGCCTCGACGGCGCGAACGGCCGCGCCAAGGTCGAGGGCTGGCTGCCCGGCTGGCTAGCGTTCCCCGTGCGGGCGTACACTGAGAACGGCAGTCTCAAGACGGCCGACGAATGGGCGCGCGTCCGCAACCTGTTCGATGCCGCGTGATCCGTCGCGGGCGGGGCCGCCGCCCGCTCTCGTTCATGCTCCCGCTTCCGCTTCAGACGGAAGGCCGGCGAGCCAAGCGTTCAGCCTCGCGCTCGCGTCACGGACGTCGTCGAGTATTCTCCGGGCTGACTGGCCGCCGTCGGCGTAGATCGTCCGGGTCTCCACGTCGCGCAAGGCGCGGCCGATCGCTGTCAACTCCTCGATCCGCTGATCGTCCCCGAGCCCGACGCCGAAGGTTGCGGCCTTGAGCAGCACCAGTCCGATCTCTCCGGCCGACGACTGGATGCCGTCGAGCCGTCCCTGATCGTCCATTTCCTGGAGCCGCGCCGCGAGGCTCGCGAGCTTTCGCGCGTTTTCCGAGACCGTCTCCCGCACGCCGGCGACCGAGTCAGCATGGAAGCCGTGCGGCTCGATCCAGCGTGTCCAGATGCTCCGTGCCGTCTCCCTTGCCGCCCGCGCCGCCGCGTCCATCTCGTCCCAGCCGCCGCCCATGGAGAGACGTTCGTGTGCAGCACGGTCGAGATTGCTCGCCATCTCCTCCAACGGCTCGACCATCTCCGCGAAGTCTCCCGGCGTCCGGGCCGCGAGGTCGCGCGCCGTTTCGGCCGCCCATGCGAGTCCGTGGCGTGTCTCGTTGAGCCACGGCTTGACGCGACGTTCTTCGAGTTCGTCGGCGTATACGACGACATCGACGACGAGCGACGCGGTCTGGCTCAAGAACTCGGATTCCGGGCTCGGCCGGCCGCTGCCGTTTCTCGCCCGGTCCCAATCGAGAACCCGGTCGATCACCTCGTGCGGCTCAGCCGGCCGCGAGGTAGCCATCTGGCGGAGGTACGGCACTCCGGCGACGTAGTAGAGCGGCGCATCGCCCTTCGGCACGGCGATGGCGAGCACGGTGCGGTCTTCGACCACGGCGAACGCGAGCGCCGGCGTCACCGACGGTTTGATGCTGTTCGCACAGATGCCCGCGACGCGGTCGAGCAGGCGTTCCCGCTCGGACGCGCTTTCGCAATCCGCGAGGCCGATCACCCCGCCCGCCTTGGAGACGCCGAGCAGGATCGTGCCGAAATTGGAGGTGGCGAAGGCCGCAATCTCCTTGGCGAGATCGCGTGCCTGGCCGGGAAAGCGTTCCTTGAACTCCATATCCTGACGCTCACCGCCGGCGGCGAGCGTCGGCAGGCATCGCGAGAGATCGGCATCGGCCCAGGGCGGCACGGGCTGATTTGGTGAAGGTTCGTCGGCCATGGTCCCAATTTGCCGCGTGGCCATGCGCAGAGACAAGGCTCATCGGATGCGGCTGCCGGATGATGGTCCGAGAGAGCGGTCCCGCGCCTGTCAGACGGGGTGGGCGGCGGCGCAAGCGTCGTCGGCCGGTGCCGTGCTCGCGCGTTTGGATGATCCGCCTATTGTCCGCATCCGCCCGCCGAGGCCAAACTGCGAGCCGTGCGGTCCAGCGCCAAGGCAATCGGCCAGCGAGCACGCGGCGCCGCGTCTTGCCGCCGTCTGGGGGCCGACCCTGAGCTCGCTCGCAACGGACATCGAGTGGCGAGGCCGGATGCGGTCTCGGCGTCATTCGTTCGGTCAGCAGGGGGCTACGCCGCAGCCGGTTCCGGTGTCTGATTCCAGCAGCCTGTAGGGCTGTCGTCCGCGGACGTAGACCGCGCCGCCTCCAGTCCGATCCGCCGTCGTTGCAAGCGCCCACGCGCCTGCTCCGGCTTGTGGACCTATGGCGGTCCCCGTTCCGGCGAAACCGGCTCCGGCGACTATTTTCCCCGCCGTGCTCGCTGCGCTGCGCGCGGCTTCCTCGCGCCCGCTGCGCTCCAAAATAGCCGCCTCCACCGGTCCTCCGCTGACGCTCCGGCCCTCCGGGTGCACCGGTTCGGCGCCCGCCATGGACGGTCCGCCGTAAGCAGGGCGATGGGCGCCCTGCACGATCAAACGGAGGATCGAACAATGGCAGCCATCGGATACGTCAACCGCCAGTCGGACGGCTCCTACAAGGGCTTCATCAACACCCTCAGCATCCGGCGCAGCGTCGTGCTCCTGCCGAACCGCGACAAGGACGCCGACAACCAGCCGGACTATCGGGTCTTCACCGACGACCGCGAGCGGGTGGAACTCGGCGCCGCCTGGAAGCGGGTGGGCCAGAACTCGGGCAACAGCTACGTCTCGCTGAGCCTGGCCGCCCCGGAGTTCGGGCCGCGCAAGCTCTACGCCAACCTCGGCCGCGCCGCCGGGCAGGACGATCCCGACACCTTCGCGATCATCTGGAACCCGGTCGACTGACGGCCACCGCCTCGGCCCC
>NZ_AMRN01000016.1 GCF_000300275.1 Thalassospira profundimaris WP0211
CACAGGTTCGAATCCTGTCGGGCTCACCAATTCAAAACCCCCGGAACCCAGAAGTTCCGGGGGTTTTGCATATCCGGCTTCTGCCATCATATTTCCCATCGCAATTTTCGATCGATCACGCAAAGCCTGTCCCGCCCTGAATGACCTGCTCGGTGCAGGGGATCAGCATGAAAATGTATTTTGGCCTGTTGGTTGCGATTGCATCGCAATTCTATTTCCTGTAAAGAATGCAAATCAGTTTCAAACGCACCAGAGCAGGACGTCTGGTGGTGATCAATTTTGTGATCGGGAAAGTTACATGTCTGACCCTGTGAATTCATCAGCCGCATCTTCGGATGCGCAAACGCCGCTTTCTTCCGATGGCGCACTCGTCCCGGTGGGGGCTGACTCTGCGACCGGAAACCTTAATGCGGACGGTTCTGTCATGGTGGACCCGAATACCGGGCTTGCCATTGATGCGACGGCAACGACCCAGTCGACCGGCATGCTGGATGGCTTTGTTGGCCTTCCGGTGATTGAGCAGGTCGACCGGGCTGGCGTGGTTGGCTGGGTGCTGGCCGTGATGGCGCTGATCGGGCTTATGGTGTTCTTCTATAAGCTGGTCGGGTTCCTGCGCCGTGGTGTTTTTGCCGACGGCTTTGTAAAGGATGTCGAACGTCACCTGTCATCGGGTGACGAGCAGCAGGCGGCCGAAATTCTGGCCCGCCGTCGCCATCCGGCCGCGCGTATTGCCCTGTCGGGCATGATGCTTCCGATAAGTTCGTCTGAGGAACGTGAAGCAGCATCGGATCTGATTGCTTCGCGTGCGCGCAAGGAAATTGACGGTCTCAATGGTGGTCTGCGGATCATGTCGGCCATTGCCGTGCTAAGCCCGCTCTTGGGCCTTCTGGGCACCGTGATGGGCATGATCGAGGCCTTCCAGCGCATGGAAGGGGCAGGCAGCCGTATCGATCCCTCTGTGCTGTCTGGCGGTATCTGGCTGGCACTTCTGACAACCGCAATCGGTCTTGTGGTCGCGATCCCGGCAACCGCGTTTCATATGTGGATGCAGGGCGTGATTGGCCGTGCTGCCGCCACGATGGAAGATGTTTGCACGCTGGTGATCAATCGCGGTGAACTGGCCCGCAAGACGCTTACCCGCGCATCGAACATTTCCGAACTGCGCCACGCCGCCGAATAAAACCCGTTTCCGAAAGTCGCCCCATGCAGCTGCGCGAACGCAACAGCGGTTCTACACCGATGATCGGTCTGACCCCGCTGATTGATGTTGTCTTTATCCTGCTGATCTTCTTCATGCTGGCTTCAAGCTTCCTTGACTGGAAGGGCTTTGAGATGTCGGTCAGCATCACCGATGGTCGCGCCACCAGCCAAAGCGATACCCGACCGGTCACGGTCGAGGTCGATGTGAATGGTGGCCTGTCGATCAATGGCAATGCGATTGCGCTGTCCAATCTTGCCCCGACGCTTTTGCGTGATCATGACGGATCACCGGTACGCCTGCGGCCGATCAACGGTGCCAATCTGCAGCGACTGGTTGAAGTGATGGATACGCTGGGTCGCGGTGGTGTCACGGATGTGGAGTTCATTGAATGAAACGCCGCATCCAGATTGCCGAAGACGGACCGGTTCAGGAACCGATGTTGCCTTTGATCAACATCGTCTTCCTGCTTTTGATCTTTTTCATGATCGCCGGAAGCCTGCAAAAACTCGGTCCCTTTGAAGTTGATCCGCCCGCCAGCCAAACCGCCGAAGGCCAGCCGGAGGACACCATTGTCCTGTGGTTTGGCAGCAATGGCGAAATCGGGATTGATGATCTGACGGGTGGGCTTGACCGCCTGTCGTCGATGCTGCCAGCCGACTATATCGGCCGTCCGGTTGAAATCCGGGCCGACCGCGAAGTCGAAGGCGCCAAGGTTGTGACCCTTTTGGCGCGCCTTCAGGAACTTGGCATCGAAAAGGTTCAATTGATGACGGCCATGCAGCCGGGTCAGGAGTAGCATGTCCAAACGCGTTGATCTTTTGATTGCGACCGGGCTGACCGGTCTTGTCCTGACTGGCGGGATCGTGCTTGCCATGCCCGACCCGCAGCCATCCGGTTGGGGTGGGGCCGGGGCTGTCCAAAGTATCAGCATTTCGCTGGGTGCCGGGCAGGCCGAAACCGGCGAGGCCGAGACAGACACCCAAAGTGCCGACGCGGTCGACAGCATGGCCGCCGAAGTGCCCGAAGAAATCGTCGAACCGGATCCGGAACAGGAAGCCCAGCCTGAACCTATCCCCGAGGAAGTGGTCGAGACGGAACCAGAGCCTGAACCGGAAGTTCTGCCGGAACCAGAGCCGGAAGTTGTCGAGCAAAAGCCAGAACCCATCCCGGAACCAGAACCGGTCATCGAACAAGTTGCCGAACCTGAACCTGTGCCCGAGCCGGTTGTCGAACAGCAACTGGCAGAGGTCCTGCCGGTGCGCATGAAGCCCAAACCACCCGTGGAGCAGGCAGAGGCCCCGCAACCGACCAAGGCGCCAGAGCCGGTCGAAAAAGCCGCCCAGCCAACGCCACAGCCATCCGGGCTGACCAACTCGGTCAAGTCAGAGGGCACGACGGGTGAAACCACCCAAAGTCAGGCGGCCAGTTCATCGGCTGGCAGCGGTGGTGGTGCAGCAAGCCAGGCCAAGATGGTGGATTATCAAGCATCCGTTTTGCAAACACTGGCGCGCTACCGCGAATATCCCGAACGCGCCATGCGCCGGCGTATCGAGGGCGAAAACCGTATTCGCCTTGTCATTGCGCGCGATGGCACGGTGCTGGAAGCCAGCATGGTCAGTTCAAGCGGATCGAGCATCCTTGATCGCGAAACCGAACGCCTGATCGAACGGGTGCGGAAATTCCCGCCATTCCCCGACGAGATGACCGAACAACAAGTCGTCTGGACCGTACCAGTCGCTTATCAACTTCACTAGAATGACAAACGCCAGCCCATGAAGGCTGGCGTTTTTGTTTGCGTAGGGCGCGTTTAGGCGTCTGGCGTTTCGCCGTCCTCCCAGTGATAATCAAGTGGTGCTTCGCGCCAGGCAAATTTGTCAAGATGGACGATAATCACACCCTTCATGCTCTCGATACCCTCGGACTTGTGTGACTGCCCGTCAAAGGTCAGGCGATCCTCATGGGCGGTAATGACGCACGGCCCCATGGGAAACGCCACATTGCCGGTGGTTTCGCCCAGATCGACTTCGACCTTGTGGGCGAAATGTTTGCACAGCTGGACAAGATACTTGGCGGCCTTATCGGTTTTGACCGATCCCTTTGTGGTAAACATCTGGCGATCTCTCTGTTTGTGTTTGCGGGAGTGGGTCGGTTTATGGCGACGGCGCGTCGTCAAGGCCGATCCAGTAGACACCGTTCAGATCAACCGCCTGAAAGTGCTCGAAAAATGTTGCCAGTTCGGTGTTCGGATCAAGGTCGGCATAGATGTCGGGATGCAACCACTTTGCCATCGCCTGCAGGGCAAACACATTGATCGGGTTGTTATAAATGTGATGCCAGACGGAATAGACCTTCCTGTTTTTAACAGCACTCAAAAGTGGCAGGCCGGTCCGTTCCATACTGCGTGCCAAGGACGCACGTGCCTGATCGGCATTTGTGTTTGCACCAAGGACAATACGCCGTGCATTTGTTTCCGCATCCAGCCCGGACGATCCGATGGCCGTGGTGATATAGACGTCCGGATCGGTGAAGATTACCTGTTCGACCGATATCTGGCTGATCACGCCGGGGATGGTATCGGCAAAGATGTTTTCGCCACCGGCGAGGGTAACGAACTTGCCGATCATCTCGTTGCCCATGGCTTCGCAGCAGTTCTCGGCAAGGCCGACACGGCTTTCGAGGAATGCACTGGGCTTTTCGCTTATATTTGCGGTGCGGGAGGTCACCTTTCGAAGGTTCTCCTCATAGAATTTCACAAAGGCTTCTGCCTGTTCTTCCTTGCCCATCAGCTTGCCGAGAAGACGGATGCTTTTGGGCGTGTTTTCAAACGGCTTGGCCCGAAAATCGATCATCACCACCGGGATGTCTGCCGCACCCATGACAGACAGAACTTCGTGGCTGGTGGAACCGGGCCCATGGCCGCCCGACATGCCAAAAATTGCCACGTCGGGTTCGACTGTCACGGCCTTTTCAACAGAAAACGTTTCTTCGTTCTGACGACCAACCAGCGGAATATCATCAATTTCGGGGAATTTTTCGCGATATTGCGCAAAGGATGCCGGATCAAGCGATTTGAAGTCGCCCATCATTCCGGCAATCCAGCGCACCGGATTTTCCGGATCAAGAATGCCGATCGACGGCAGAAAACGCCCTTCGCCAAGGATCATGTGTTTGACCGGCACCTCGACGGTGACTTCACGTCCGGCAATATCAGTCAGTGTGACCGTTTCACCAGCGGACGCGTTTGCACCCCAGATCAGTGTTGCCGCAGCAAGGGGAAGAAGATTGCGAATTTTCATGTCAGGTTATCCTGAAGGTTTGTCTTGTCGTGCATTTCAAACGCCAAAACGGGCAGCACCTGATGTGCCGCCCATTTCGGTTTGATGTGTGTTTCTTCACGTCCTAGAAATCGACCTTCGCCGAGATCAGGAAAGTGCGTCCGGGTTCGTGGAACGGTTCGCTGATACGCGTGCTGTCATAACCGGTTGTTGCGCGGTCGATGTAATCGCGATCAAGGATATTCAGCGCATCCACACGCAGGGTAACTGCATCGTTCAACACTCCGGGGACCCACTCGGCATAGAGATTGGCAACGAAGTAGCTATCGAGTTTTTCGTTGCCGCGTTCTTCGGGGCTGTCATCGGAAAGCGCGAATTCCGCATTGCCGCCAACGCGCAGCCCATAGCTATCAAAGCTGTGACCGGCATCGAAGTTGAACATGTCACCCATGATGACGCCCTGATAGGAGGCCTCGGTGCTCAGCGGGACGCCGCCGTCGGTTTTAACGTTGGTGTGTGAGTAGGTCAGGCGCGCAAACCCCGGACCATAGGAATACATGGCAGACAGATTGACACCACGGGTATCGAGATCGACGGTCGAGTTACGGGTCGCACTGGACAGATCGTGGGATTCATCGATCAGGTTGTAGAAAAGGTTTCCATCCAGCGTCCAGTCATCAAGCGCAAGGCGCGAACCGACCTTTGCGTTATAGGACCGCGAAGGGGCAAAGCCGTCATAATTCCAGTTGCCACTGAATTCATAAATTGCCGATTCACCAAGCGGTAGGCCACCAAAGGTGGTCCCGGCACCACCATAGACCATCAGCTGTTCGGTCAGGTCATATTCTGTGTTGGCATTGCCGCTTAGTCCGAATTCGGAAAAGTCTTCACCAGTCAGGCCTTCGAACCATTGCTGATCGGCACGGCCGCCGAACGACACACGCCACTGATCGGTCAGGGACAGGCGGGCTTGCGAGAATGCGCCAATATCGGTCGAGGTTTCTGAATAGCTACCGTTGCGCGGGGATCGATTGTGATATCCGGTTGCCTCATCGCGATAGAAATCAATCCCGGCGGTGATGACACCATTATCGACTTCAAAATTGTTGGCGGCCTTGCCGTTGATGGACTGGATATCGGATTTGACGTGATAGAAGTTCGCACCACCCTGAAGGGCCGGAATGTTCAGAACCGTACGGCTATAAGCCAGACTGAATTCCGGATCGAACTGGCCAGACGGCATTTCATCGACATAGCTCACCCCAACCGACGTATCGCGATAGGACAGCCATTGTGGCGCTGCGCCGTTGGCCAGAACCGCATAGTTCGGGCGGGACGGGCGGACACCTTCATCTTCAAGATGGCTGGCAAACGCTTCGAAACGGCCTCCGTCATTGCCGGTAAAGGCAAACTTGCCCAGTCCGCTTTCGCTGCCATCGGCGGTGCCAATCGCCTCATCACCGTCGCCGTCCTTGTAATTGCCCTGATTGCTGTTTTTCAGATACGCCAGCGCTTCAAACCCGGCTGACTGTCCGGCAACGGTCAGCCATTCGGCAAAGCCCTTGGTGTTTGAATTATACTGCAACTTGCCCCAGCCACCGAACGTGTCACCGGCTTCAAGGACGTCCCGGGCATCTCGGGTTTCATAAGACATCGATCCGCCCAAGGCATGTGGCCCGGCATCCGCCGGGGCGACACCGGATTCAACATTAACCGATTTCAGCATCGCCGGATCAATGATCGCTGTTCCGATATGGTGGAAGCTTGAATCTACCTGACGGGCGCCATCAACCTGAACGTTAAGCTTGGTATTTTCGATACCCTGCACATAGACCTTCTGAACGATGGCGGTCGGGCCGCCGACTTCGACCGACGCGTCCGATGAAAAGACATCCTTCATGGTTTGCGGGTTTTTGCGATCCAGTTCTTCCTCGCCAATCGAAACGCCACCCGGAAGGCCCTGTGCCGATTTGGCCGATGCCGTGACTTCGAGGGGCTTGGTCACGGTTTCATCATTGTTGGTCTCTTGGGCAAAGGTGATTGATGGCAAAACCGCAAGCGAAAAACCGGCAAGAACGGTCGTGCGCAAAAGGGCGCTGATCCGGGGCGATGAGGTTGGCGAGGGTGACTGTGGCATGTTCATTTCCTGAGAAATATAATTGCAAATGCGAATGATTGTGAATATTATTTTCGCAGGCGGGGATGCAACAGGAATGATGTTTGCCAAATCGCCGGACATGTTTGCGAAATCGTCAGCATGTCTTTGCAAAGGCCGTTCGGCGCCGATTGCATGTTCAAAGATGCTTTGTGACTTCAAAATGATGCAGGAGAGGTTTGTGGGGGTAACAGCACACCGGCAGATAACGCGGCGTGACTCTATTACCAGGAGCCATCTGGAAAAACGCGGCACCCTTATCAAGGAAACAGGTGAACTCGGCAACGCCTTGGCAAGTCGCGGCGCGTTGATGAGCGGGCGCATGTCATTTAGTGATACGCAGTCGTTTCTTGATATTCACACGTCTGACACGATGGAGATGAAGAATGCCATCGCCGACTATCATGTCGGTGCAGCGGTAAAGGTTGCCATTATGCTGAAGGGACGGTTGCAGGCCGAATTTGACGGCGTGCCGGTTGACCTTGATGCGCGGGATCACCCGGTCGGCTTTATCTGGGCAGTGCCGCATCCTTCAAAAGTGCGCCGTTATATCCACAAAGGCAGCGAAATCAGCAAGGTGATGATTTCGGCACAGTTTGACTGGGTCTTGCGCCAGCTTGGCAAGTCACCGGCCCGCTATCGCGAAATCGCCGATTTTTTCAATGCCGGTATTTCTGTGCGCAGCTGGCGGCCGTCACGCCGCGTACTCGCACTTGCTGATCAGTTGATCTATCCGCATGCAACGGATCCGCTTATGCGCGAGCTGTATGAAGAAAGCCGCGGGTTGGAGATTTTTGCCGAGGCACTCTCCGCCATTCAGAACGGTACGGACCAAATGGCAACGCTTGGCAAAAATTCAGGCCCGGATGCGCTGGATCGGCATCATCGTGCACAGGAAATCCGTGATTTCATTCTGGCCAGTGACCCGGAACAGCAAACCCTTCCGACCATTGCAGCCGCCATCGGGATCAGTGTCACCAGCATGCAGCGCATCTTCAAGGATGCCTATGGCATGACGGTAAAGGATTTCATCCGTGAAAGCCGCCTTGTCGCGGCCCGCGATGCCATGGAAAAGGACGGCCTGACGATTGCGCAGGCCGCCTGGGCGGCGGGCTATAAAAGCCCGGCCAATTTCGCAACCGCCTTCAAGCGCGTCTTTGGCATCACACCGTCCGAGGCACGCGACCGCTAGCAACGGGCTTAAGCAGCGCGGCCTCGGGGGTGAAAGCAGTGTTGGGCGTTATGACGTCAGCTTCGTGATAAAGGCATCAACATCGGACCGCAGTTTTTCGGAATTCTGTTTAAGCATGCGCGAGACGTCCGAAACGTTTTGCGCCACCGTGCTGGTGCGTTGTGCGGTGCCATTGACCGTTTCCAGGCTGCCGTTCACATCGCGATTGGCCGAAGACACCGCATTGATATTGCCACTGATTTCAGTGGTGGCGGCGGCCTGTTGTTCGACGGCTGCTGAGATGGCGGTAACGGAATCAACGATGTTGCTGATCTGGCCGGCGACCCCGTGAATGGCATTCACCGCGGCAACCGTGCTTTGCTGCACATTGTTGATTTGTGCTGTGATATCGCCGGTGGCCTTGGCGGTCTGATTGGCAAGGTTTTTGACCTCGCTTGCGACCACGGCAAAGCCTTTGCCCGCTTCGCCGGCACGCGCTGCCTCGATCGTGGCGTTCAGGGCCAGAAGGTTGGTTTGGCTTGCGATCTTGTCAATCAGGTCAACGACAGTGCCGATTTGCTCGGCGGCGGCATTGAGGGTTTCGATCGTGTCTGATGTTTGTTGTACAGACACTTCCACTTCGTTGGAAATTGTCGAGGCCCGCGAAACCTGGCTTGAGATCTCGCGAATGGAGCTATCAAGTTCTTCCGCCGCACCGGCAACGGTGGTGGCATTATCGGCAGACAGTTCAGCAGCACCGCGCGCCTTTTCAACTTCGCCCTGGGTTTCCTGCATGCTCGCCAACAGGGTTTCAGATGCCTGCGACATATCTTCGGCCGAGCTTGAAACGGCGGAAACGACCGTTCCGATGGTTTTTTCAAACTCGTCGGACATTTGCTGAAGTTTGTCGGCATAGGTCTTTTGCGTTTCTTCGTAATAGACCGTAATCGCCATTTCGACATCGATCAGCAACGCATTGGTCGAGCCGATGATCATCAACGGCAGTTGTGAATCACGACTGAAGTTTTTGCACAGGACGGCGGTGATTTCGCCAAGCATGAAGTTATAGGCCGAAACATATGCTTCGGGCGTCAGTCCAATCCGTTCGTGGGCCTTACCGATGCGGCGCACGTCGTCGTAAAAGGATTGATCGAATGCGCCGTCAAAAAGTTTGGCCCAGTGTTTGGCCTGGGCATTCTTCAGGCGATCAATGTTTGACGGATCACCGACAATTTTTGCCAGAGCCGCGTTATTCATCACCTTATGGTAAAACTGATCAAGCATGCCCGGCAGGTTTTTTTCAATCACTGGCCATGCACGTTTGAGCTGTTTGATCTTTGGTTCGTCCAGTCCGATAAAGTCGAGACGGCTTTTAAGTTCAGGATGTACCACGTTTGATCCCCCGAGAAACAACAAGCAATGTGAACGCTTAAAAGATGCTGTTTCTTTAGGTTGGACCTGAATGGTCTAGTTTAACTATCCAAAAGGTTAGTGCGTTGCAATTTTATGTAATTAAAATACTGTTTCCATGTGTTAAATTGCGCGGATAAAGAGAAAAAACAGAAAAGATTTCTCATTTCCCGATCTGCTGCGTCATAGGGGTCCTTATACCATTGGTCGAATGGAGGCTCCTATGCCAATCAATGCCACGCAGCTTCGCACCCTTGTCGTCAAACCGGTTCTGGCGGCCCTTGGATTGCCTGCATCAGATGTCGCGGAAAACCTCATCATGGGCACAGCCGCCCATGAAAGTCATTTGGGCGATTATATTGAACAGGTCGGCGGTGGTCCGGCACTGGGAATTTTCCAGATGGAACCGGCAACCTTGCATGATTGTTATGAAAACTATCTTGATTACCGGGCGGACCTGAAAGCCAAGGTGGACGGGTTTCTTGCCCCGCAGCCAGCACAAGCAGATGGCACGCCCGACAAGGACGCACAACTGGCGACCAATCTGGCCTATGCCACAGCGCTTTGTCGTATTCGCTACTACCGGGCACCGGCCGCGATGCCGACCGATCCCAACGACATCAACGGGCTGGCCGCCTATTGGAAGCAATATTACAACACGCCGCTTGGGGCGGGCACGGTTGAACAGTTCGTCGCCGATTACAATCGCTACCTTGGGTCGTAAGACACTGTTGGCGGACTGAAGGCCAGCATTCCGTAGCGGCAAGAAAAAATATTTCCTGATTTCGGCAAAAATAGTGGAAAAGGACAGTCGTTTTCGACAAAATTCCCCTCCGCAAGTTGGTGGTTGCGCAAAAAACCACCAAAACACAAGAATTTAAGGGGATCGGAATGAAACGTCGTCAGTTTCTAAAAGGGGCCGGACTGGGTGCGGGTGCGGTTGCTGCCTCGGTTGCAGCACCGGCTGTTGTATCCGCACAGGAAACGCTGAATTGGCGCATGGTAATGCCATGGCCAAAAGGAACCCCCGGACTTGGCACCAATGCCGAAAAGTTCGCCGCCATGGTCAAGGAGATGTCAGCTGGTCGCCTGAACATCACCATCTATGGTGCCGGTGAACTGGTGCCGCCGTTCGAATGCATGGATGCGGTCGAGCAGGGTGTCGCCGAAATGGCGCATGGGACCCCGTATTACTGGCAGGGCAAAAACCCGGCCCTTAACTTCTTCTCGACCATTCCGTTCGGTCTGACCGCGTGGGAGCTTTCAAGCTGGATCCGCTTTGGCGATGGTCAGAAGCTTTGGGAAGAAGCCTACGAAGAATTCAATGTTGTGCCGTTCTATGCCGGTAACTCTGGCATGCAGGCCGGTGGCTGGTTCAACAAGGAAATCAACTCGCTTGATGACCTGCAGGGCCTTAAAATGCGCTATGCCGGTCTTGGCGGCGAAGCCATGCGCCGTGCCGGTGCCAACGCCACCATGATCCCGCCGGGTGAAATCCTGCCGGCGATGCAGTCGGGTGCGATTGACGCGGCCGAATGGGTTGGCCCGTGGAACGATATGGCGTTTGGTCTGTATCAGGTTGCCAAATACTACTACACCCCGGCCTTCCACGAACCTGGCCCGGGTCTTGAGATCTTTGTGGGCAAGGACAAGTTTAACGCGCTGACACCGGATCTGCAGGCGATCATTCGCTTTGCCGCACAGGCGATTGCTGAAAATACCCTTGCGGACTTCACCTTTAACAACATCCAGTCCTATCAGCCGCTGATCGACAAGGGTGTTGAGGTGCGTCAGTTCCCCGATGAAGTCATCATGGCGCTGGCCGAACATTCCAAGGCCGCAGTTGATGAAATCGCTGGCCAGAACGACCTCGCTGGCCGGATTGCTGCAAGCTACCTTGACCTGGTTAAGAAAGCCGCACGTTACGGCAAGGAATTCGAGGCAACCGGTCTGATGCACCGTGCAAAGGTGTGGGGCTACTAAGACCGGGCTAGAGCACGTCGCGTTTAATCTGCACCATTTTGCCGTAGACAGTCTTCTGTCGCACTAGGAAAGATCCGCAAAGCGTAGCGGGGCTACGGTCAAGGATCCTGACGCAGTGGGGCGGAAGGCTGTCCCGGCCCGAAGGGTTTGATTTTGGCGACTTTTCGCGGCGTTACACCGTTTGACCGATGCGCCGCATCGCTCTGCACGCTGTGCCTTGCCAAACAGTTCGCCAAAAACAAACAAAATGATACAGATTAAACGCGACGTGCTCTAATATCTTTATCGGACCTTCGGTTCGATCCCCGATCAGGGACTGCCATTCTGGCAGTCCCTTTTTGTTTGGCTCTATGGTTGAAAATTTATCGACGAAATGTCGATGTCATGCGCTCAGTGCGATGCTGCATCCCGCAATCGTTAATTGTTGCCTGCGCCAAAAACCGTAACTTTGGACCCAAACAAGGTTACGAAATTATCTTCGTGAACTTTTTACGCAAAATTTTACCAATATTGGGAGCCCCACAATGAAACGTCGCGCGTTTCTGGGCGGTGCAGGCGTTGCCGCAGGCGCATTTGCCGCTACTGCCGCTGCACCATCAATCGTCAAAGCAAACGAAACCATCAACTGGCGCATGGTCATGCCCTGGCCGAAAGGAACGCCTGGTCTTGGCGCGAACGGCGAACTGTTTGCCGAACGTGTCAACAAGATGTCGGGCGGTCGTCTGAAAATCACCGTTTACGGTGCGGGTGAACTGGTCCCGGCGCTGGAATGCATGGATGCGGTCGAACAGGGTGTTGCCGATCTTGCGCACTCCACCCCGTATTACTGGTTTGGCAAGGACCCGGCTGTTTCATTCTTTACCACCATTCCGTTCGGTTTGATGGGCTGGGAGCTTTCCGGTTGGCTGCGCTTTGGCGGTGGTCAGGCGCTCTGGGACGAGCTTTATGCCCAGTTCAACGTCAAGCCGTTCCTGGCTGGTAACACAGGCCTTCAGGCCGGTGGCTGGTTTAACAAGGAAATCAACTCGGTTGAGGACCTTAAGGGCCTTAAAGTCCGTTATGCCGGTATCGGTGGCGAAGCCATGCGCCGTCTGGGTGCGACGCCGTCGCTTCTGCCGGCTGCCGACATCCTGCCAAGCTTGCAGTCAGGTGCGATTGACGCAGCCGAGTGGGTTGGTCCGTGGAACGATTATGCCTTTGGTCTGGCATCGGTTGCCAAATATTACTACACCCCGGCATTTGCCGAGCCGGGTTCGGGCATTGAAGTCTTTATCAACAAAGACAAGTTCGCCGAACTGCCCGAAGACCTTCAGGAAATCGTCGCCGTTGCCGCACAGGCCAATGCTGAACAGACCCTGTCGGATTTCGCGTTCAACAATATTCAGTCCTATCAGGCGATCCTTGAAAAAGGTACCGAGATCCGTCACTTCAATGACGATCTGATCAACGCCTTTGCGACGGCATCTAAAGAAGCGCTTGAAGAAATTGCTGCGAAGAATGAACTCACCGGTCGCATTTATGCCTCCGTGATGGATTTCGCCAAGAAAGCCGCGCCCTATGGCAAGGAATTCGAGGCAACCGCGCTTAACCAGCGCGCCAATGTTTTTGCCAACGGCACCTACTAAGCCATTAGGCATCTTAAATGAAAAAGGCCGGCACCTTCGGGTGTCGGCCTTTTTTGTTGTCTGCTGTTTGCCGCCATATAAGGGCTTAGTGCACGGTCGGCGCTTTTGGTGCTGCGGGCAAATCGAACGTAAACCGGTCCTGATCCTTGAGCTCTTCATTTGCCGCGCGCTTGACCAGTTCGGCGGCGAGGACCAGCGATGTTTCAATCGCCCATTTAAGCTGTTCGACTGCGCCCTCGTTCCCGGCATTCAATGCCTCTGGCAGGATGCGTTCCTGCAGGAACTTGGCGACACCGGCAAAGGCGCGTGCGGCACTTTCGCAATTGTTGCGTTCGACCATGAAGCGACCGCTTTGTTCAATCGCATCGGCAATCCCGGCCAGATGGCCCATCATGATGCGAATTTCGGCGTCATCTGTTTCGGTCTTTTTTGCGACGAACCGCAGGATACCGGCATAAAAGCCATAATCAGAAGCCATCTGAACCACGCTTTCCTTGATCTTTGGTCTCAAATCGATTTGCGCCGTTTTAGACAATTCACCCGCCGTGGTATAGTCCCCGATAACAGATAATTGTGACCGCCTGGACAGGCGGCGATAACAAGGGCGTTTGCGTCGATGCTTCAGGGCGGACTGATCTTTATTGTTGCCATGACCTATATCGGGTTGTTGTTTGCCATTGCCCATTATGGCGACAAATATGCCGACAAGTGGCGCGCATCCAGATTAAAGCCGACGATCTATGCCCTGTCGATGGCGGTCTATTGCACAAGCTGGACCTTCTTTGGCTCGGTGGGCTCGGCGGCCACCGGGGGGTGGGCGTTCCTGCCGATTTATATCGGGCCGATTTTGGTGATGATTTTCGGTTTTGGCATCATGACCAAAATCGCCCGTGTCTGTCACAAGCAAAACATTACCTCGATTGCCGATTTCCTCGGCTCGCGCTATGGCAAAAGCCAAAGTCTGGCTGCCCTTGTTGCGCTGATCGCGGTGGTTGGCGTGCTGGCCTATATATCGCTTCAGCTCAAAGCGGTGTCGATGTCGTTTGATGTGCTGATCGGCGATCTCGGCCAACAGGTTGTTCGCCATTCCGAAGGCCATTTTTCCAAGGACACAGCGTTTTATGTCACCATCCTGATGGCGGTGTTCGCCATCCTGTTTGGCGTGCGTTATATCCACGCATCCGAACATCATGACGGCCTGATCCTGGCCGTGGCGTTTGAAAGCCTGATCAAGCTTGCAGCCCTTCTGATGGTCGGTTTTTTCGTCGTTTACGGGATGTTTGACGGCTTTGTCGATATCAATCAACGCGCCCTGTCTGATCCGACCGTGCGGCAGATGTTTATTCCCGATACCTGGCTGACATCAAACTTCTTTATCGCCACCATGCTGGCGGGGTTTGCCATTTTCTGTTTGCCGCGCCAGTTCCATGTGACCTTTGTTGAAAATGATGACAGCCGCAACCTGACCAGCGCGCGCTGGCTGTTTCCGGCCTATCTGGTTGCGATCAACATCTTTGTCGTGCCGATCGCGATTGCCGGTCTGTTCATGTTTGGCCATAACCCGGCGGTCAATCCCGATACCTTTGTTCTGACCTTGCCGTTACTCGGCGGGCAGAACTGGCTGGCGGTATTTGCCTTTATCGGTGGTTTGTCGGCCAGTACCGGGATGGTGATTGTGTCCTGTGTCGCGGTTTCGACCATGGTCTGTAACGATCTGGTCATGCCGCTTTTGCTGCGTTCTGAACGTCTCCAGAAACGCATGTCTGGCGATGTCAGTCAGGTGCTGTTGAAAATCCGCCGGGCCGCCATCATTGCCATCCTGTTTCTGGCCTATGGTTTCTATCGGTTCCTCGCGGAAAACTATGCGCTGGCGGATATCGGGATGCTGTCCTTTGCCGCCATGGCGCAGTTCGGCCCGGCGGTTTTGGCTGCGATTTACCTTAAAAACATCAATCGGACCGGGGTTCGGCTTGGTCTGACGTCCGGTTTTGTTCTATGGGCCTATACGCTTTTGATGCCGGCCTTTGTGCAGGGCGGGTTGTTGCCATCCTCGCTCCTGACCGACGGGCCGTTTGGCATTGGCATCCTGAACCCACAGGCCCTTCTGGGTGTGGGGATCGAAGATCATCTGACCCACGGGGTTGTCTGGTCACTTGGTGTGAACTTTGTTTTGATGTTTGTCGGCTCGGCCGTTGGGGTGCAGGGTGTCACCCAACGCCGTCAGGCGCAGGTCTTCGTCGATGTCTGGCGCAAGGATACCAAGGCGCGCAACGATACCTGGCCGGGCCGGGTGACGCTGGGCGATCTAGAAGATCTGGCGGCAAGGTTCCTTGGCAAGCATTGGGCACAGCGCGCCTTTCGCAATTATCTGCAATCGCGCGATGGCGAAACCAAGCGATCCGATCTTGCCGATGTCGATGCCGCGAACTTTACCGAACATCTGCTGTCTGGTGCCGTCGGGGCCGCATCTTCACGCGTGGTGATGGCGCTGTTGCTGCCCGACAAGGCCGTATCACGCCGCGATGCGATGGAGCTGCTCGATGAAGCATCCGAGGCCATCAAGTTCAACCGCGACCTTTTGCTCAACACGCTTGAAAACATCTCGCAAGGGGTCGGGGTGTTTGACCAGAACTTGCGCCTGGCCACATGGAACCACCGTTTCATTGATCTGCTTGGCATTTCGACCAGTGACATTCAGGTCACCCTGCCGCTGTCGGAACTCGTTCATATCTGCCGCGAGAACGGCAACCGGGCGGTCGATATTGATATTCTGCTGGGGCGCAATGCCGCACCCCAGATGCGCCGACTGCCGCATACCTATGAGCGCAAGCGTGCTGATGGCATGGTGCTCGAAGTTCGCACCAACCCGATGCCTGATGGCGGGTTTGTGGCGACCATTGCGGATATCACGGCCCGTGTGCGTACCGAAGAAGCCCTGCGCGATAGTGAACGCAACATCCGGATCTATACCGACAACATTCCGGTGATGATTGCGTACGCCGATAAAAATCAGCGCCTGCGCTTTACCAACCGGCCGTATGAGCGGATGTTTGGTCTGCGTCGGGTTGAGGCCCACGGCATGTCGGTCCGCGAAGCAGTGGGCGAGGAACGCTATGTCCATCTCGCCCCTATGATCGATCTGGTATTGCAGGGCTATCGCCAAAGTTTCGAGATCGAATTCCCCGCCATTACGCGCAACCGAAATGACGAACGCGCCACCCTTGGCGTGCGTGAAGGCCGTTATGCCGAAGGCACCTATATCCCGCACTTTGACGAAACCGGCGAGGTGCTGGGCTATTTCTGCATCTATCACGACATCACCGAACGCAAGACCGCCGAACAGGCGCTTAAGGAAGCCAACGAAGGCCTTGAAGCCCGCGTGACCGAACGAACGCATGCGCTTGAGGTGCTGAACTCAGAGCTTTCAGACGCCAAGGAACAGGCCGAAACGGCGAATGATACCAAGACCCGCTTCTTTGCCGCTGCCAGCCACGACCTGCTTCAGCCGCTTAATGCCGCGCGTCTGTTTACGGTGGCACTTGGCGGCAAGCAGGGGCTGGCGGATGACATACTTGATCTGGTCGGCAAGGTGGATCTGTCGCTTAAGGGGGTGGAAGAACTCCTCAACGAGCTTCTTGATATCTGCAAGCTGGACGCCGGCGCGATGCAACCAACCATTCGCGACTTTGCGATCAATGATGTGCTGGGTGCGCTTGAAACCGAATTCGGCCCGATTGCTGAAAATGCGGGGCTCAGCTTCAAGGTCCATAAACGTGATCTGTGGGTGCGCAGTGACAGTCGCTTGCTTAGGCGTATCCTGCAAAACTTCATTTCCAACGCCATGCGCTATACCCGCACCGGCGGGGCGGTGGTCGGCTGTCGCGTGCGCGGTGACACGCTGAAACTCGAAGTCTGGGATAGCGGTCCGGGCATCCCTGAAGACAAACTGAAAATCATCTTCCGCGAATTCCATCGCCTGGAAGGCCCGGAAACCACCGATGTGAAGGGGCTGGGGCTTGGCCTTGCCATCGTGGATCGCCTTGGCAAGTCGCTGGGTCACCCGGTTTCGGTGCGCTCCCGCCCCGGCCGCGGCACGGTCTTCTCGGTCGAAGTACCACTCGGTGTTGCCGATACTGCCGCCACGCCCAAACCCAAACGCCGCATGGCGGGCGAGTTGGGCGGCCTTCGCGTGCTCTGTCTTGATAACGAACCGGCGATCCTTGATGGCATGCGCGCCATGCTCGAAAACTGGGATTGCGTCGTGGTGACGGCCCAATCGGGCACGGCTGCCGAAAACCTGCTGACCCAGGAAATTGACGGCAAAAAACCGTTTTCCCCGGACATCATCCTTGCCGACTACCACCTTGATTCCGGCCAGACCGGCCTTGATGTCCTGATCCGGCTCCGCGATGTTCACGGCGTTAACGTGCCCGGCGTCATCATCACCGCCGACCGCGCGTCCGAGACCGCCGACCTGATCGCCGCCCAAGGCTACTCCCTTCTCAACAAACCGCTCCGCCCGGCAAAGCTGCGTGCCCTGATGACACGTGCACTCAACCGGCTGGGGAGTGATGCGGCGGAGTGAGTAGTTTCCTTTCAAGCTCATTTTTTGAAGAATTAAAGTATGTCAGTTTATTCGCCGGATCAGATATCTGAACTCGAGCAAGCTAGTTATGCTGTTCAGGGAAAGTATGAGAACCTACTTTTAGCGTACTATTCCAAAAAATATCGTACTGCGAACGGTTACGAGCATGCGTTACACGGGTTTGGCAGACGATTACGCGTAATGACGCGATGCATTGAGAATACATTTAGAGTACTTCCACCGAGTCAAACTGCAAAACCGGATGATAATCAAAGGCTGGATGCTACGATAAATATTCAGTCCTTTGTCCAAAATGCATATGGATGTTGTGAAAACCTAGCTTGGATATGGGTTCATGAGAGAGATATAAAAATGCCCAGCGGTGATCCAGTCTCTCATGGTGCTGTTGGTTTCAGGAAAACTAACAGGGTTGTTTGGCGTTCTCTTCCAACGGATTTTAGAGAGTACCTTCAGACGTTGGATAAATGGTTTGAAAATCTGAAAGGCTTTCGGGACGGCTTGGCACATCGTGTGCCATTGTATATACCACCGTCTCTTGTGGACCCTGCCAATACTGGCAAATACAAGGAGTTAGAACGCCAAACGAGAATTGCAGAGTTTACTCAAAACCACGAAAAGTTGAGAAGAGTGGAAGAAGAATTAGCTCAGATTGAGTTCTTTAGGCCTGTAATGACTCATTCGGTGACGGAAGAGTCACCATTAATACGCTTTCACGATCAATTACTGACAGATTTCAATACGGTGGAGGAAATCGCTACGAAGTTTCACAAGATTCTGTAACGACAGGTTTCCTTTCTCAAGCACTCTCCCGAACCGGCTGGATTAAAATATCTGCTGGAATATTCCAAGCCTCATTCAGTTTCCTGATCTGCGTCAGCGACAGACTGGTTTTATGGTTGAGGAACTCTGACGCACGGGAACGACTGCCAAGCAGTTTGCCTAGTTCGGCGCGATCCAGTCCGTTTTGCTCCATGTAAAACAGCACAGCCTCGACCGCATCGGGGGCGGCAATCGGGAACTGTTGCGTTTCATATTGGTCAATCAGGATACCAAGCACTTCCAGCTGATCAGCCTCTGGCGTGCCGGGTTTGGCATCCCAAAACTCTTCAAGCTTTTCCATCGCTGCTTCATAGTCTGCTTCGGTCTTGATGGGCTTAATGGCATAGGTCGTTTGCATTTTCGTCTCCTTCCCAACCCGATCAGAACTTGTCGACGGTTTTGGCGTCAATTTTGTCGTAATCGGCGTGGGTGCCAATAAATTTGATCCACGCGATCTGGACGTCATAGCGAAAGGCAACAATCAGGCGATAGTCATTGCCATGGATTTTAAACCTGATCCGTTCGGCATTAATGCTTTTTGCTGTGCCAAAGACAGCCAGAACATCCTGATGGTTTTGCCAGCCCGCTTTGCGGGTCCGATCAAACCAAGCCCGCAAGGGTTGTTCGGTTTCGGGGTGTTTGGTCCAGAAATCGACAAGCACCTTTCGGGCAATGATGCGCATTTAGCGTCCTTGTCTCGGCGTGTTTCAATATTTCGATTTGATGGAGAATAGCATGTTCCAAAAAATGGATCAATGCTATTTTCTCAAACGAACAGCCTATCGTTCTGTCAGCATTAGTTTCAGACCCATCAGGACAAAGGCGCCCGCAAAGCTTTTGCCGATCAGGCTCATGACCTTTGGCCGTTCGATGATGTGGCTGCGTAGCGCCCCAGCAAAACACCCATAAATCACAAACACACCAAACGTCATCGCCATGAAGATCAGGCCGAGCAGGGTCATCTCTATCGTTGTATTGGGCGTGTTAGCGCTAACAAATTGCGGCAGGAACGCGAGGAAGAAGACCGAGAGTTTCGGGTTCAGCAGGTTGAGCAATATGCCGTCGCGGATGATTCTAACAATGCCCGCAGCACTTTCATTGGCGGTGACTTTCATCGCACCGGTCCCAAACCACATGCCCCAGGCCATATAGAGCAGCCACGCCACACCCAGATAGCGCACGATTTCAAAGGCGACTACGCTGGCATGGAGCAGGGCGGCGAGGCCAAGGATGCTGGCGGTCATATGCGGGACGATACCCAACGTGCAGCCAAAGGCTGCCCAGATACTGGCCTTCATGCCGCGTCCCAGTCCAAGTGCCAGGGTGTAGATCACACCCGTGCCGGGCAGGGCGACGATGATGAGCGAGGTTATCAGGAAATCGAGGCTGATCATGGTGTGTCCGTTCGTTTGACTGTTGTTGCCCTCAATTTACGGATAGACAACAGGGCATTCTTGAACGGAATTGCAGGATGTGAGGATTGCTCAGTTTCCGCGAACGGCACGGGCATAGTGGCCCGGTGTCAGGCCAAAGGCACGGACAAAGTGGCGGTTCAGGTGGCTTTGATCGGCAAAGCCCGCGGCACTTGCGATATCGGCAAGCGTTTCGCCGCTTTTGATCATGGCGCGCGCCAGATCAATGCGCCGCTGGATCAGATAGGCGTGCGGGGTGAGGTCCGTCGCACGGGTAAAGTCGCGAAGCGTTTGAAACTTGCTAAGCCCCGTTACGTTTGCAAGATCATCAAGGCTGTGGCTGTGTGTTGGGCTGTCATCGAGCAACGCCTTGGCGCGTTTGATCCGGGCATGGGCAACAGCCGTTCGGGCGTTTGATTTCGGGGTGGGTTCACCGGGACCGATCATGGCGTGATGGAGCATCATCAGCAGCATTTCTTCGCGCCGGAGCCGTGCGCTTTCTTCCGATCCGTTGGTGACGGCATCGAATAACGCCCCAAAACATTGCCGGACGTGGGGGCTATCCATCACGGGGCGGGTGAATTCATATTGATCGGTGGCGGTTTCAGAAAGATCACTTGCCGCGCGCGCGATCAGATCCGGGTCGAAATACAGCATGTTCCAGCCGCGCGGAGCATCGCCAATCGGATGGCCATCATGCACTTCGCGTGGATTGACCGTGATGATGTTGCCTGCCCCGGCCTCGACCATGCCGCGCCCGGAGGCCGATTTTTGCGCACCGGAATGCATGAAGCCGATGCCAAACGCCTCATGCGTGTGTTTGGCAAAGGAATGGCGTGTTTCGGCCATGACGGCTTCCACACCCAGACAATCATGGGCAATGATTTCGACCTTGTTCATCGCACAAAACTGGCAGTATTTGCAGATTTTGGCAATGGCGTAGGGGGTAGTGCTGGCTGATAACGCTACTTGCTGTTTGTCGGAATGGTGCGGTCGGGCGTGTTGCTGGCTGCATGCGGGCCAAGCAGTTCGCGAAGCCCGCCCAGGCCTTCGACGTGATTGGAAATGACGCTGGCAACGATCAGAAGCGGGACGGCAACCAAAATGCCGACAAAGCCCCACAGCCAGCCCCAAAGTGCAATGGCAAGCACAATCGCGACCGAGTTGATTTTAAGCCGGTTGCCAATAAGCATCGGCGTGATCAACTGGCCTTCAAACACCGTGCATGCCAGATAAAGTGCCGGCGCAATCAGGGCCTGTCCGGTGGTTTGCATCGACACAAGCGACACCACGCCAACAATCACCACACCGGTCATTGCACCAAGGATCGGCACATAGTTCAGCACCGCCGCCGCGATCCCCCAAAGAACAGGGTTGGGCAGGCCGATAATTGCCATCAACGTCCCGATCACGATGCCAAGCAGGATGTTGATCGCGGTAATCGTCGCTAGATAGCGCGAAACTTCGCGTTCCACGTCATGGGCGATGCGCAATCCCTTGCGCCGGTCACCAAAGGTCGGAAGCGAGCGGATCAGTTTCTGATAAATGCGGTCACCTCCCGACAGGATAAACAGCAACAGAACAAGCATCAGCGCAATGCCTGCCAGAATATCAGGTGCGCCTTGTGCGGCCTGGCTGATCAGGTTGGGTTCGGCAACCACGACCCTTTGAACGTCTTCATCGCCATTATTCTGATCGGTGGCCTCGGTTACCTGCTTTTGGGCTTCGCGCAGTTTATCAAGCGGTTCGCTAAGATCGGCAAGGCGCAGCCGCAATTGGCGCTCTATATTTGGTGCTTCATCGATCCAGCCCGATACCGGGCCA
Source organism: Thalassospira profundimaris WP0211 (assembly GCF_000300275.1). GTDB lineage: Bacteria > Pseudomonadota > Alphaproteobacteria > Rhodospirillales > Thalassospiraceae > Thalassospira > Thalassospira profundimaris. The sequence goes on from NZ_AMRN01000016.1 coordinate 21,482, forward strand.
CTCAGGCCATAAATCCCGGCAATCACAGTCGCGCTGAGTGTCAGAACAATGGCAAAGGCCGTAACGGCATTGGGGATGTAGAATTTCGCAAAGGTGCGGACAACCGGCGAAAACACAAGCGACAGCAAAAACGCCAGAACAACCGGCAGCAAAAGACTTTGCGCGACGTAAAGACAGCCCAATGCCAAAACCACAAATGTGCCAATCACTGAAATCGTCCGCGCCCGGCGGTACACCCGCGCGCGCGCATTGGCGGCTTGGCCTGCCTTGGCGTTTGAGGCGTTCGGACTTTCCGTCGCAACGGGGTCGTTCATGCATCTTCTCCGGCTATGGTCTGCCGGGCAGGGTGCATGCGGCAGGAGCTGATGTAATAACGCCCTGGCTGGCTTGGTTGTTCCAGACGTAGCATGAGCGGATTGGCGCACCAGCCAAGGGATGATGCGCCAAAGTTTTTAAGGATGAAAGGGAACTTATGCGTAGAATGGCGATGCCATGTCGATACTGGCTGTCTTTGTCGCATCGGCATCAAACACGCGGGTGTAAAACGCCGCATTCAAGGCCTTGGTCTCGGTCGGGAAGTAATCGATGGCAAAGCGTTTGGCATTCTCAATTGTGTCAAACGCATAGAAGCCACCGACCGTTCCTGTGTGAAGGCCGCTCAACCAGGTTTTGGAAAGAAGACCCGGTTGTTGTTTCAGGATCGGGTTGAAATCGCGCCACGGGCCATTGTCGAATGGCAAAACATGCAGTTGCACCTCGGTATAGACAAATGCGCCCGGGATCTGGTCAAACTTGGCGCCATAATGGGCCGAATTCATATCAAGGCTGGCCTCACGGGTGGCAACCGCATCAAACACGCGTGTCGTTTGCGCAACGCCAAAACCTCTGGCCTCTTCCGGAAAATAACCGGTCACAAATTTCTGCGCATTCACAACGCTGTCAAAGGCATAGATGCCACCGGCCGACAGGTTGCCAACGCCGGAAAGCCACGTTTTGTTGATAAAGCCGGGCTGAGCCTTGATCGCATTATTGATGCGCTGCCATGGCACCTGATCAAACGGAGCAGAGATTTGCAGTTCGGTATAGACGAAGGCGTTCTGTGACATGGGTTCACTTTCTGTTTGGGCGGCAAGGGAATGGCGCAAGATGGATGGTGCGACAAGGGTTGTTCCCGCAACAGCAAGGGTTGCGGTGGCATTTTTCAAGAAACTGCGACGATCCGTAAAATCCCGTGCCGAGGCAGGTGGGCTTTTCGTCAGATCTGCAAGTAGTTTTGCGTCATCTGTCATGATGGTTGATCCAAGTGGTAAAAATATAACGATCGTTATTTAAATAGGTGATCGACAATTGCAGCGTTGTCAATTAAAAATATAACGACCGATATATTTTGAGGGTGAGATGGTCAAAAACCAGACGCGCAAGGAAGAAACCCGTCGCAACATTCTCGACGCTGCAAGTCGCGCCTTTCGGGAGTTTGGCTTTTCCGGGGTCGGGGTCGATGGTATTGCCAAATCGGCCAATGCCACTTCGGGTGCGTTTTATGCCCATTTCGGCTCAAAGGATGGTGCATTTCGCGCCGCCCTTGATCTTGGCCTCGACGAAGTGATTGACGGCGTGCCACGCTTCCAGCGTGAGTTCGGCGATGGCTGGACCGACGCGTTTATTGACTATTACCTTGGCCGCCCTCATCGCGAAGATCTTGCATGCGGTTGCGCAATGACCAGTCTGTCGCCGGAAATGACCCGTGCGGACGGTGAAACCCGCGCACTCTATGATCGCAAGATGCAGACGATTGCCGGGCTGGTGGCAAAGGGATTACCGCAGTTTCCCGATGATCAGCGTTTGGCAAAGGCGTGGTCGTTTTTGGGAATATTGATCGGTGGGCTGACAATTGTGCGCGGCCTGGAAGATAAAGCTGCCATTGACGCTGTGGCAAGTTCGATCAAATCCACAGCGGCAAGTATCCTGAAACCGGTGGGATAAAGACCTGTTTTCGCTTGAAATGGAATGTGCGGGGAAGGCGTGACCTACGCCTCGATTGCCGGTTCCTGCAACTGCAATTCGCGCGCGATGATCACGGCCTGTGTACGGCTATGGACCGAAAGCTTGCGAAGGATGGCCGATACATGGGCCTTGACCGTCGCCTCGGTGACATCAAGCTCATAGGCGATCTGCTTATTGAGCTTGCCTTCGGTCAGCATGTTGAGAACACGCAGCTGCTGCGGGGTAAGCTGGCCGATCTTTTCGGCCAAACCGGTGGCCTCGTCATCGGTCGGGCCGTTTTCCATGGCGTCGCGTGCCCAGTCGGGCATCCACATACCACCGTCCAGCACGGTCTTGACCGCAAGCCCGATCTGATCGACCGGGGCTGATTTCGGGACAAAGGCCGATGCGCCATATTCAATGGAACGGCGCACAACAGGCAGTTCCTGACTGGCCGATACGATGGAAACCGGAATATCGGGATAGGATGCACGCAGGGTAAACAGGCCGGTAAAGCCGTTCATGCCGGGCATATGAAGATCAAGCAGGACAAGATCGATATCACCCTTGTGGGCTTCGATCTGATCAATGGCTTCATACAAGCTGCCGGCTTCAAGGACCGATACGTTTTCCAGTTCTGAGCTTAACGCCTGTTTGAGGGCTCCGCGCACTAGCGGATGGTCATCGGCGATCAGAACCTGGAACGTTTCGGACATTGGCGATTTTTCCCCTGAAAGTTATCATTCCCCGACAGGTCGCAATTATTCTATCCCGTTCAAGCGGAACTCACAAATTATTAGGTGAGAAAAGGATGGGATATTTTTGATTTTGGTAGGGTGCGACCCGGTGGACGCCGATCTGCATGAGAAGATGTTTTGTCTGGAAAACCGGCAGAAAGGTTGAGGGAAACCAAAGATCACTCTCGCCCCACGAAATGTGAAACTTTGGCCCCCCTCGCGCCACCGTTTGAGAGTATGCCCATTAAAATCGGCGCCGTAAACTCCGCATTTGAGGAAAAATGAAATTTATCCTATCAGTGTTATCGCTGACCGAAATTCAGTTCTGAAACACCACACTGCATTGCGAAATTGGCGATTTTATACAATCCGTTCCAAAACCGCGCAGCCCAAGGAAAAAAAGGACCCTTAAATGTCTGAACAGCCGCAAGAGATTCGTCGCGAAGACTATAAGGAACCTGGCTTTATTGTCGAAAAGGTCGAACTGGTTTTTGACCTTGATCGTGACGTGACAAATGTCAAATCGCGCCTGTTTATGGCTGCGAATCCTGTGCGCGGTACCGGAAAGGGGGACGAGGTTTTCCTCCATGGCGAGGATATGAAGCTTCTTTCCGTCACCCTCAATGAAGCCCGCCTGGCGTCCAGCGATTTCACCGTCGATCAGGAAGGCCTGCGCTTTAAGGCGCCGGGGCAAAACTTCATTGCCGAACTTGAAACCCAGATTTCACCGGCCAACAACACCCGGCTTGAAGGCCTTTATGTTTCGCAAAGCGCCTTTTGCACCCAGTGTGAGGCCGAAGGGTTCCGCCGCATCACCTATTTCCCGGATCGCCCCGACGTCATGGCGACCTATAAGGTCACGATCAATGCGAATAAGGAAAGCTGCCCGGTTCTGCTTTCGAACGGCAACCTGATCGACAGTGGCGATCTTGACGGTGGCCGTCATTTTGCCGTGTGGGAAGATCCGTTCCCCAAGCCTTCCTATCTGTTTGCGCTGGTGGCCGGTGATCTGGCCTGTGTCGAAGACAGTTTCAAAACCATGTCGGGTCGCGATGTGGCGCTGCGCATCTTTGTCGAACATGGCAACGAGGACCGCTGTGATTACGCGATGGACAGCCTGAAACGGTCGATGAAGTGGGACGAAGATGTCTATGGCCTCGAATACGATCTGGACCTGTTCAACATCGTTGCCGTATCCGACTTCAATATGGGGGCGATGGAAAACAAAAGCCTCAATGTGTTTAACGCCAAATTCGTTCTGGCCCGCCCGGATACGGCGACCGATGGCGATTATGAACGCATCGAATCCATCGTTGCACACGAATATTTCCATAACTGGTCGGGCAACCGCGTCACCTGTCGCGACTGGTTCCAGCTCTCGCTCAAGGAAGGTTTGACGGTCTTCCGTGATCAGGAATTCTCGGCCGATCAACGGTCCCGTCCGGTGCAGCGCATCAAGGACGTCAATGCGCTCCGCGCCGCCCAGTTCCCCGAGGATGCAGGCCCGCTGGCCCATCCGGTGCGCCCGGACAGCTATATGGAAATCAACAATTTCTATACCGCCACGGTCTATGAAAAGGGCGCGGAACTGATCCGCATGATGCATACGTTGCTGGGGCCGGATGGCTATCGCAAGGGCATCGACCTTTACTTTGATCGCCATGACGGGCAGGCGGTGACCTGTGATGATTTTGCCAAGGCGATGGAAGACGCCAATGGCATCGATTTCAGCCAACTCAAACTCTGGTATTCGCAGGCAGGCACGCCGAAACTCAGCTGGCAGGGCGAGTATGACGCGGATGCCAAACAATACCGTCTGACCATATCGCAGAAAACCGACCCGACCCCGGGACAGCCGGACAAGAAACCGTTGCACATGCCGATCTCAATCGGGCTTCTGGGCGCGGATGGTTCAGACCTCGTCGCCGAAACGGTGGAACTGTCTGAGGCCAGTCAGGAATTTGTCTTTGATGGTGTGACTGAGGCGCCGGTGCTGTCGTTTAACCGGGGATTCTCCGCCCCCGTTAACATCACCACCGATCAGCCCGATGACGAACTTGTCTTCCTGATGGGCAACGACAGCGATGCGTTCAATCGCTGGGAAGCCGGGCAGAAATACGCAACCCGTTTGATGTTGTCTGCCATTGCCGCCTATGAGGCGAATGGTGGCGATGTCGATGCCGCCTTTGCCGATGAACAGGCCCGCGTTGATGCCTTTATTGCGGCAATGCGCGCAACACTTACCAATGACGATCTTGATAAGGCGTTCCGTGCAGATGCGCTTGTCCTGCCGGGAGAGGCGTTCCTGTCCGAACAGCGCAAGCCCGCCAATCCCGAGGCGATCTATCAGGTGCGCACGGCCTTGCGCAAACGCATTGGCCAGGCGCTTTCCGATGATTTCGCCAACACCTATCACCAGAATGCCTCAAACGCGGCCTTTACGCCTGATGCGACGTCGGCGGGGCAGCGTGCCTTGCGGGCAACGGCCCTTGCCTATCTGGTGGCAAGCGGGGCGGATGAATTTGCCGACGTCGCAGTCGCGCAGTATGGCACGGCTGATAACATGACCGATCAGATGGCCGCCCTTTCGGTGCTCAATAACCTTGATCATCCGGGCCGTGAAACCGCATTGGCAGACTTCGAGGAACGCTTTGCCAATGATGCTGTCGTTCTCGATAAATGGTTCTCGTTGCAGGCGATGTCATCGCGTGATGATACATTGGCCCGCATCAAGGATCTGATGAGCCACCCGGCCTTTACCATGCGCAATCCCAACAAGGTGCGTGCCCTGATCGGGGCATTTGCCATGGGCAATCCGCGTCATTTCCATGCCAAGGATGGTTCGGGTTATGCCTTCTATGCCGATCGCCTGATCGAGCTTGATGACATCAACCCGCAGGTCGCCGCACGCCTCTGCGCCCCGCTTGGCAAATGGGCAAAATACGATGTGGATCGTGCCGACAAGATGAAGGCCGAACTTAACCGTATCCTCGCCAAACCGGAAATCTCGCGCGATCTGTATGAAATCGCCTCGAAATCCGTGGCAAGCTGATCACGCAACCATTCTGGTGAAATGACAAAGGGCGGCATCGTTATGGTGCCGCCCTTTGCGTTGGAAAATATCACAAAGCCGATCAGGTCAGCTTCATCCGCTCGCTGAACTCGCGCATTTTCTCTGACAGGTTGCGGGCCACTTCCGAAAGGTTATGGCTGGCGGTGTTCAGATCATGTGCACTGCGCCCGGTGCTTTGTGCGCCATCATTCACAAAGGTGATCATTTCGTCCATCGATCCCGCACCGGCGGCGATGCGTTGAACGTTTTCGGAAATCTCGCCGGTGGCACGGCGTTGTTCATCAACCGATTGGGTGATGGTCGACTGGATGTCGTTGACCTGATGAATAACTTCGCCGACCGTGCTGATCGAATGGGCCGCCTTTTGCACTTCTTCCTGAATGGCGGCCGTCAGGTCACCAATCTGGCCGGTTGCACTTGCGGTCTGATCAGCAAGCGATTTGACCTCGTTGGCAACCACGGCAAAGCCCTTGCCAAGTTCACCGGCACGTTCGGCTTCAATCGTCGCATTAAGCGACAGAAGCTTGGTGCGATGGGCAATGTCGTTGATCAGATCAATGATCGATCCGATCTCGGAACTGGCCTTTTCAAGCGATCCGATATTGCGCTGGCTTTCTTCGGCTTCTTCACGTGCCCGTCCGGTCACGGTGGAAGCCTCGGTCGCCTGACGGTTGATCTCGGCGATGGAGGATGAAAGTTCCTCAACCGCGGTGGCGACATTGCGGGTATTTGATGCCGCCTCGCGCGAGACATCCAGTGCACCACCCGATTGCTGGACTGTGTTTTCCGACTGGTTTGTCAGTTCACTGGCAAGGCTCAGCAACCCTTCGGATTGCTCGGTCACGGATTGGGCCACACGGGCAACCTCGGCCATCAGTTCGGTGACCGCAATCTTGCTTTCCTCACGCTCTGACACGTCGTTCCAGGCCAGCATGGTGCCCAGAAGGACATTGTCCTTATCGCGGACCGGCGCGGCAAGGATATCAAGATAGCCACGGTCGGTCTGGATGATCTCGGTGAAGGGCTGGTTGTTCGGATTGGCAAGCTTTGCCTGGAAGTCTGATCCAAGATTAAGGAAATCACCCGAAATCGTTGCCGTGGTCCCGCCAAGATATTCTTGCGCACTGGCGTTAAGATAACTCAGTTTGCCATCAGGCAGGATCATTGCCGTCATGGTCGGGGTATTTTCGACCATGTTTTGCAGGATCAAGGCCTGACGCACCGATTCACGCAAGGCAATCAAAGCCTTTTTCATCTCGCCGATTTCGTCATTGCCGACATTGGGCAGATTGACGTTGGTGTCGCCGTTTGAAATTGACGTCATCGCACCGGCAAAGGCGCGCAGATTGCGCAGTACCGTGGTGCGCAACAGGATCCAGCCAACAATCCAGGCTGCCAGAAGCACACCGACAAGGATCTCGATCGACAGCAGGCGAAGGCTATCAGTCTGGGCATAGAAATCAGACACGTCGCGGTCAAACCGGGCCTCGGCCCAGACGCCGCCACGACCATCACTGATCATAACCTCGACTGCCGCGCGGTGCGTCGTATCACCTGCCTTGGCCGTTTCGGGCGCCGGCGTATCACTGCTGGCTTCTGGTGCTGCATCCCCGGCATTTTCGGTGGCAGTATCGTTTTCTGCTGTCGGGGCAGTTTCGGCTTCTGCCGCTGCCGGGGCTTCCAAGCTTTCAAACAGCACGTTGCCAGAATTATCCAGAATCTGGAAGTTGCCACCCAAAACCTTGCCGATACCGGCAAGCTGGGGCAGGGGATCGGTGATGACTTCAAGGAAACCAACAGCACGGAACCCGCCGACCGGCAAGATCAGGCTAAAGACCGGACGTCCATCCGGGGTTGCCCACATAAAGCTTGCCGGTTTGCGGGCTTCGGCCTTGTCGCGACCGATCAAATAGGCTTTGACGTCCGGGTCATCAGTGACGCTGGCGCTCAGATTGGCTTCGGACGTCGCCAGTTGATTGAATTCCTGATCATAGGAAATTGCCGCAATCAGGTTTACATCGCCCTGAACCACTTCGCGTGCGTTCGACAGGATGTTGAGTTCGGCTTGCATGCGCGTCTGGTCATTTTCCTGATAACTTTTGACCAGGCTGCCAAGCCGCGACCATTCATTGGCAATGGGGGTAATTTTGTCGGCATAGTCGGTGGCAATACGCGACCCGACAAAGAAATTGACTGTACCACTGACCGAGTTGTTCAGTGTTTCAATCGCAAAGTTGCGATAGGTATCACCGGTCCAAAGAAGCATCCATGTCACTGCACCTGAAACCAGTAATCCTGTTACGAGCAAAATCCGTCGTAACGTCAGAAGGCTGGTAGCGCCTCCTGCAATAGCCGTCTTCGCGGCCTTGTCTCCCGTCATTTTTGTCACTCCAGAGCAAACCAAGTTTATTTTTTGTCTTTGGTCATATTGGCTCGCGTCTCTCCCGCTCACACCTCTACTTCTCAAGAGTAGTTGTTCTGATCCAAGCAGAGCTTGGTTTGGAACACAATCCCTTATTTCTCGATTTCTATAGGATTGCTGCGGCACACAGCCGGGTTGACGAGGTCCGAAATCTGGAAATTCTCGTTTTGGTTGGGGGGCTTAGCCCCGATTTACGAGCGCGATTTCGACGCATTGAAATTTTTTCTGCGAATGTGTGTGATAATCGTTTGCAATTGCAAAAACGATGCTCTATGACTGTGTTTGTCAAATGCAGACGACAACGTCGTTTGTGACCGGCCATCGGGCCTACATGGCGTGCCTGATGGCTTCTATCTTCGGGACTCTCTCTCCCCGAAGGTCGATCTCTCTCACTCGAGGGGGCTGGTATCCGGATCATTGTGCGGGACAATGCCGGAATTCATACCAGTCCCCCTTTTTTTATCCAAAAGACATTGACCCATATCGATCTTTGGCACGCTGCCTGGTTGCATCTGTGCACGGCTTTAGCGTTTTATAAAGGTGCTGTTGGTTACAAAAGCAGGGTAACTTTGATGTCGTGAAGGATGGCCAAGTCCATGGCTGGCGAAGACAACACCAACAAACCCGATTTGCGCGCAACCCCGGAACCGCAGACTGATCCGGATGCCGGGCAAAAGGATGCACCGCTTCCGGCCTTTATATATGGCCGGGACGGGCATGGTGATGGCAGCGCACGTGGGGCAGAACGCTCCGGTGATCGGCAAAACCTTAATGCACGGATAGCGGATATGGATCGCAAAACCCTTCTTGGCCTGGTCACAGGCGCAGGCATGCTCGGCCTTGTCTTGTTCTTTGCCGGAATGCTGGTCGGCGCAGGCTTGTTCATGGATTCTGAAGACGGTGCGCGCACCACCCAGACAGAGCAGCCGCAGGTCGAAATGCTGGCCTCCGCCCCGGAAGAACCCACCGAAATTCCCGATGCCACGCCTGAGGCAACCGAGCCGGCAGCAACAACACCCGCACCGGAAATCAGCGCTGATAGCGAAGACCCGGTCGGCGATCTGATCGCGCAGCGCACAGAGGCACTTTCGGATGACGCATCCGCTGGCAGCGAAGCCGCATCGGATGTGGCTGAAACCGAAGAAGCCGCAGGATCAGAAGAACAGGCGATTGCCGCCCCGGAAATTCGCGACGTAACCGGCGACACCGATGCGCCAGCCGCACCGGAAGCGCCAGCGGTTGAAGACGCACAAGACAGTGCTGCGACCGAGGCTGCGCCAACTACAGAACAGGCACCCGCGCCAGAGGCATCCGAACCGGCGGCTGAAACCGCTGAAACCACGCCGGAACCAGCACCCGCAGCCCCGGCATCAGATGCCAGCAAGCCTTTCTCGGTTCAGGTTGGTGCCTTCAAGGTGCATGAAAATGCCAGCCAGCGTGCCGAGGAACTGCGCGGCAAGGGACTTGAAGTCGCCGTTGTCGTGCGCGGGCCAGAGGACGAGGGGGCTTGGTACTATGTCCGGATCGGGTCCTATGCCAACCTTGCAGCAGCCCGCGATGATGCGGCCAAAATCAAGGCGGATCATTCGATTGACGGTTTCCCGGTTCGCGCAGAGCCAAATGACCGCGTCGTAGACTGATCAGATCGGGTTCGCATCCGGTACGGTTAGTCGCACACTTTATATATAGAGATGTAATACTGCAGAGCGGGGTGGTCATATGGGCTGCCCCGCTTTTCTATTGGGCTTGGCGCATTCAATTGCCAAATTCATGTCATCGGGTTTGTTTTTGTCCTCTGATTGGGGCATTCTGCTTGCCATCTTTGGGTAAAGGCGCTACGCGCTAGGTTCTCAAACACCAGACCGGCAGCCGCTTGATTGGAACGGCTGCAAAGCAAGACAGGATGGCCGATAGCACATGAGCACGCACAAGGATTTCCCGAACCTTCATATTCTTGATCATCCGCTGATCCAGCATAAGCTGAGCCACATGCGCAAGGTCAGCACGTCGACCAAGACCTTCCGTCAGTTGCTCAAGGAAATCGCCCTTCTCATGGGCTATGAAATCACCCGCGAGCTTCCTGTCAGCTATGAAGACATCGAAACGCCGATCTGCGCGATGAAGGCGCCGGTCATTCAGGGCCGTAAACTGGCGGTGGTTCCGATCCTGCGTGCCGGTTCGGGCATGGCCGATGGCCTGATCGAACTGATGCCGTCCGCGCGCATTGGTCATATCGGCCTCTATCGCGATCCGGAAACCCACATGCCGGTCGAATATCTGGTCAAGCTGCCCGAAGTCGAAGGCCGTACCTTCATTCTGGTCGATCCGATGCTGGCAACCGGGAACTCGGCAGTGGCGGCGATCGATACGCTCAATAAATACGGTGTTGCCGACAAGGACATCCGCTTCATGGCGCTGGTTGCTGCCCCCGAAGGGGTCAAGGTCTTCCAGGATGCCCATCCGGATGTGCCGATCTATACCGCCGGCCTTGATGAGAAGCTTAATGAAAAGGCCTATATCGTTCCGGGTCTTGGCGATGCCGGCGACCGACTGTTCGGTACGCGCTAGGCCCATCGACCAGCCATTGCGTTTCGCATTAAAAAAGGGTGCCGTTTGGCACCCTTTTTGTTTTTGAAGTTTTCGGCGGTCTGGTCGGGCAGGCAATCAGCCCTTTGGCGATACCGTGATATCGACCACCGACCCGCTAAAGGAGCCCCCGGTCAACTTGATGGTCGCAACCCGGTTTTCACGGTCATAGACCAGAACCGAAATATCGGCGCGGACCACGGTCACCTTGCTCCAGCCAAAGTTTGGCATTTCGCGTTCATAGAAATCATACATCTGCGCTTGCGATCCGCCGGCATTCAGGACAAGCCGTCCGTGCCAGGCATCGGATGCGCCAAAGATGATGCTTCTGTCCATATCGAGTGACGAATTGGACGGCATCGGAATATCTGTGAACTGGGTGAAAGACGGACCTGGTTGGCCACCTTTGCCTTCACTGCTGCCCGGGCCCGTATTGGGCACAAGATTGGTGCCAGAGCACCCGGCAAGAGAGAGCCCCGCAAAGGCGGCGGCACATATAAGATATTGTCGCAGTCTCATCATCTTCCTTCGGTCCCCTGATGCCCGTCTTATAACGAGGGGTATGGATATCTCGCCCTATCATCGGGTCATAATGTAAAGGAAAGGTTCACATATTTGCTTTTGCGCCATTTTGCGGCCTTGCCCGGATGATATGTCCTTCTGGACTAAATTGTCGGAACTATCACGGTTAATATGACCTTTAATATGGTCGTGCGCATTGCATCACATCAAACGGGTTGAACCTGATTTTGGGCCGATAGACGAATCAACGGCCTGTAATCTTGGTTTTTTCGAATCATTTTGATCCGGCGCAATGTTTTTTGCCCGGTAAAAGCCCAGTCTTTGCGGGTCTTTTTCAGGACCTTTTCGGGATTTTTCAACCAAGAGTCTGATGGGGACTGGTGTCTGACTTTTATGGTTGGATATGTCTTTTCGATTATGTTGTTGAAAAATAACAATATTCAGAAAAGTTCCCATTAAATGCATTTTTTTCTGAAAAAGGTGTTTACAGGTCGGGATAGGGGCCCTATAACCCGCCTCCACCGACGGG
>NZ_AMRN01000017.1 GCF_000300275.1 Thalassospira profundimaris WP0211
TCGCAATCCGTGAAGGCGGTCGTACCGTCGGTGCGGGTGTTGTTGCGAAAATCATCGAATAATTTTTGAGATTTTGCACGATTGAGTGCTTGATCTTGGATGTGCGGGCGGCTATAACCCGCCCGCACACCCCGCCACCCGGGCGGGATTTAGTCAGGAAGAAGATAAGCTTTTCAACTTTCTGATGTCTTGTAGGAGTGTAGCTCAGTTGGTAGAGCATCGGTCTCCAAAACCGAGTGTCGGGGGTTCGAGTCCCTCCTCTCCTGCCACTTTTTCCGGGTTGTGAAATAAAGCATTAGAAAGCGGTGTAACCCCGACAATGGCTAAAACGTCGCCAGCACAATTCGTACAGCAGGTCCGCTCCGAAGCGAAAAAAGTTTCGTGGCCGTCCCGTAAGGAAACGACTGTTTCGACCATCATGGTTTTCGTGATGGTTGCTCTTGCGTCTGTTTTCTTCTTTGTTGTCGATCAGCTCCTCGCATGGGGTGTTAAGCTGGTCTTTGGTGTTGGGGGTTGATTATGGCGCATCGCTGGTACGTTTTGCACGTTCACTCCGGTTTTGAGAAAAAGGTTGCCCAGTCGATCCGCGAACAGGCTATCAAGAAAGGTCTGGAAGGCGAGATCGAAGAAGTTTTGGTGCCGACCGAAGAGACTGTCGAAGTGCGTCGCGGCGCAAAGGTCAATGCCGAGCGGAAGTTTTTCCCGGGCTATGTCCTGCTGAAGATGGATCTCACTGACGAAAGCTGGCATCTGGTCAAAAACACCGCCAAGGTTACCGATTTCCTCGGCAGCCGTGGCAAGCCGATGCCGATTTCCGAAAAGGAAGCTCAGCACATTCTGCATCAGGTGCAGGAAGGTGTTGATCGTCCGAAGCCGACCATCGCATTCGATATCGGCGAGGAAGTACGTGTTTCCGACGGTCCGTTTGCATCGTTTAACGGGATTGTCGAAGGGGTTGATGAAGAACGTGCACGCCTGAAGGTGTCTGTTTCGATCTTCGGTCGTTCAACTCCGGTCGAGCTGGAATACACCCAGGTCGAGAAGCTTTAAAAAAAACGATCTTGAAAATTTAAGTCGCTGCTTGTATATGCAGGCAGCAATCAAGGCGCGGGAGGTCAGCCATGGCCGTACCGCGCGCTTCTTTAAGAGGTACCCTAATGGCGAAGAAAATCGACGGCTATCTTAAGCTGCAGATTCCCGCCGGCAAAGCCAACCCGTCGCCGCCTGTCGGCCCGGCTCTTGGTCAGCGCGGCGTGAATATCATGGAATTCTGCAAGGCGTTCAACGCAGCGACCCAGCAGATGGAACCTGGTATGCCGATTCCGGTCGTCATCACCGTTTATTCCGACCGTTCCTTCTCTTTCGTAACCAAAACCCCGCCGGCATCCTACTTCCTGAAAAAGGCAGCAGGCATTGCCAAGGGCTCCGGCACCACCGGTAAAGGTTATGTTGGTAAAGTCACCAAAGCACAGGTCAAAGAAATCGCAGAAGCCAAAATGGCTGACCTCAATGCATTTGACGTTGATGGCGCGATGGCAATGATCGAGGGCTCTGCCCGTGCGATGGGTCTCGAGGTTGTGGAGTAAGACGATGGCCAAGACTGGTAAACGCCTTGCCCAGGCCTATGAGGGCATCGACCGTAACACCCAGTACGAACTTGCAGCTGCTGTAAAGCTCGTCAAAGAAGGTGCAAAAGCCAAATTCGATGAAACCATCGAAATGGCCATGAACCTTGGTGTTGATCCGCGTCACGCTGACCAGATGGTCCGTGGTGTTGTTTCCCTGCCGCATGGTACCGGTAAAACCATGCGCGTTGCTGTCTTCGCAAAAGAAGCCAAAGCAGAAGAAGCCCAGAAAGCTGGTGCAGACGCTGTTGGCGCCGAAGATCTGATGGAAGCAATGCAGAAAGGCGATCTGAACTATGATCGCGTTATTGCAACCCCGGACATGATGGCTGTTGTCGGCCGTCTCGGTAAGGTACTCGGCCCGCGCGGCCTGATGCCGAACCCGAAACTCGGCACCGTAACCATGGATGTTGCGACCGCTGTTTCCGACGCAAAAGCTGGCCAGGTCCAGTTCCGCGCCGAGAAAAACGGTATCGTTCATGCAGGTATCGGCAAGGCATCGTTCAGCGAAGAACAGATCCTTGCGAATGCAAAAGCATTCGTCGATGCGATCGTTAAAGCAAAACCGACAGGCGCAAAAGGTGTTTACCTGCAGCGCGCTGCGATCAGCTCCACCATGGGTGCTGGCGTGAAACTGTCGATTGCTGACATCGCGTCGAAGTAAGAAATTTCGAATTCTGACCGGTCTTCGGATCGGTCAGGACCGGAGAGGGCTCAGTGCCCTCTCTACCTGTCTGTCCCAGACTGCAGGTGAGTGGGATTTGCCACTCTTAATTCCCTGCATAGGCAGAGGTTCCGGTTCTTAGTTTTCCCCATCGGGGATTCACACAAGGCTTGAACATCTGGCAAACGGACGGGCGTCACAGACCAGTTCGAAAGGACTGGTCGCGTCTGTGAACCTCCTTGTGGGGTTCAGGGCAATAAGCAATGTCGGAGACTAAAAGTGAACCGCGATGAAAAACAACAGTTCGTAGCAGAAATGCGCGAAGTGTTCGAAGGTGCGGAAGGCGTCGTCATCACCCAGTATAAGGGTCTGACGGTTGCTGAAATCACCGCTCTTCGTGCACAGATGCGTGATTCTGGTGCGGGCTTCAAGGTCACCAAAAACCGGCTTACGCGACTTGCTCTGGAAGGCACCAAATTTGCTGGTCTTGCAGACTACTTCACCGGTCCGACCGCGATTGGCTATTCAGCTGATCCGGCTTCGGTCGCAAAAGTAGCCTCCGAGTTCGCGAAATCCAACGACAAGCTGGTTCTTGTTGCTGGTGCCATCGGCGAACAGGTTCTCGATGAACAGGGCATCAAAGCTCTGGCAGAACTGCCGTCGCTGGACGAACTTCGTGCGAAACTGGTTGGTATGATCCAGACCCCGGCACAGCGTATCGCTACGCTGACCTCCAAGCCGGCGGGCCAGATCGCCCAGGTGCTGAAGGCATATGCCGACAAAGGCGAAGCCGCGTAAACCAAAGTAATCAGATATCTCAGATATCTAAGTTCAAGCCTAGGAGTATAGTAAAATGGCCGATCTTAAGGCACTCGTTGACGAGCTTTCCAAGCTCACCGTTCTTGAAGCTGCAGAACTTTCCAAAATGCTCGAAGAAGAGTGGGGCGTTTCCGCCGCTGCTCCGGTAGCTGTTGCTGCTGCTGGTGGCGCTGCTGCCGGTGCTGCTGCTGCAGAAGAAAAAACCGAATTCGACGTTATCCTCGCTTCTGCTGGTGACAAGAAAATCAACGTCATTAAAGAAGTACGCGGCATCACCGGTCTTGGCCTCAAAGAAGCCAAAGACCTGGTTGAAGGCGCTCCGAAAGCCGTCAAAGAAGGCGTTGCTAAGGACGAAGCCGAAGAAATCAAGAAGAAGCTGGAAGAAGCCGGCGCAACCGTCGAACTCAAATAATCGACGGCTTCTTGCCAAGGTCTGGGTCGGCGTCCTTCGGGCGCCGGCCCTTCCGTCTCTGTGCACTACGGCAATCGTGCCGAGCCCGTGCAGAGGCGCGAACAGGAATTTAACGGTTGACGCTGCCAAAGGTAATCGTACATAACGTAAGGCCGTTTAGGTCAGAGGTTATCTTTGACGGCGTCGACAGCCGAGGGATCAGTGATCTCAATCAAGTTGGATGTCAAATAACATCCACAGTCATAATCAAGTGAACGCCCGCCCCGTACGGGGCTCGGGCGTCGTTGTGCTGTATGCGTTTTGCGCGACTCGCAAACGTGACAGAGCAGGGACGAACGAGTTCGGACGGTGTGGGGAGGCGCGATTAAAGGAACGATGATGGATAAGTCCTTTACTGGTCGAAAGCGCATCCGCAAAAGCTTTGGACGGATCAGCGAAGTCGCTCCGCTCCCGAATCTCATCGAGGTTCAAAAGAATTCCTACGATAAGTTTTTGCAGACCGGAATCTCGCAGGAGCAGCGAGACGATGCAGGTCTTCAGGAAGTATTCAAGAGCGTCTTTCCGATTAAAGATTTTTCGGAACGCGCAACTCTTGAATTTGTTTCCTATGAGCTTGAGCAGCCCAAATACGATACCGAAGAGTGCCGCCAGCGTGGTATGACCTTTGCCGCACCGCTGCGCGTTACCCTGCGTCTGGTTGTCTGGGATATCGACGAGGACACGGGTGCCCGTTCGATCCGCGATATCAAGGAACAGGACGTTTACATGGGCGACATGCCGCTCATGACCGAACACGGTACCTTTATCGTGAACGGCACCGAGCGTGTGATTGTTTCCCAGATGCACCGTTCGCCGGGCGTCTTCTTCGACCATGACAAGGGCAAGAGCCACAGCTCGGGCAAATATCTGTTTGCCGCACGTGTCATTCCGTATCGTGGTTCCTGGCTCGATTTCGAATTCGATGCCAAAGACATTCTTTACGTCCGTATCGACCGTCGCCGCAAACTGCCGGCGACCACGCTGCTTATGGCTCTTGAAAACGAAGAGTCCGAACAGCTGCGTGCACAGCGTGCCGAAGAAGGCCGCTCTGTCGATCCGTCGGAAATCGAAGGTCTGACCCCGGAAGAAATCCTCAACTATTACTATGAGTCGGCTGAATACCGCCGCACCAAGGATGGTTGGGTTACCGATTTCAGCGTCGAGCGTTACATTGGCCAGAAGCTTGTCTTCGATCTGATCGATGCCAAAAGCGGCGAAGTTGTTGCTGCGGCTGGTTCCAAGATCACCAAGCGTTCTGCTGGTAAAATCGCCGAAGAGGGTGTCACCGAGATCCTCGTGCCCGAAGAGCAGCTTAACGGCTGGTTCATGGCGGATGACCTCATCGATGGTGAAACCGGCGAGATCCTGGCAGAAGCCGGCCACGAACTGACCGAGGAAGTGTTCGAGCAGCTGAAAGAATGGGGTGTTGATTCCGTTCGTCTGCTGATGATCGACCACAACCAGGTTGGTCCGTATCTGCGCAACACCATGGCGCTGGACAAGAACAGCAACCGCGAAGAAGCCCTTGTGGACATCTATCGCGTGATGCGCCCGGGTGAGCCGCCGACCCTCGAGGGTGCGGAAGCCATGTTCAAGGGCCTGTTCTTCGATTCAGAGCGTTATGACCTTTCCGCGGTTGGCCGCGTGAAAATGAATGCGCGTCTGAACCTCGAATGTGCAGACACCGTTCGTATCCTGCGTCGCGAAGACATTCTGGAAGTCGTCCGTGTTCTGATCGACCTGAAAGACGGTCGTGGCGAGATTGACGATATTGACCACCTCGGTAACCGTCGTCTGCGTTCGGTTGGCGAGCTGATGGAAAACCAGTTCCGCGTTGGTCTGCTGCGTATGGAACGTGCGATCCGCGAGCGTATGAGCTCGGTCGAGATCGACAACGTCATGCCGCATGACCTGATCAATGCCAAGCCGGTTGCGGCTGCTGTTCGTGAATTCTTCGGCTCCTCGCAGCTGTCGCAGTTCATGGACCAGACCAACCCGCTTTCGGAAATTACCCACAAACGTCGTCTTTCGGCGCTTGGCCCGGGTGGTTTGACCCGTGAGCGTGCAGGCTTTGAAGTGCGTGACGTTCATCCGACCCACTATGGTCGTATCTGCCCGGTTGAAACGCCGGAAGGTCCGAACATTGGTCTGATCAACTCGCTGGCGACCTTTGCCCGCGTCAACCAGTACGGCTTCATCGAGAGCCCGTATCGTAAGGTTGTCGATGGTAACGTCACCGCAGAGGTTATTTACCTCTCGGCGATCGAAGAAGGCCGTTATGTCATCGCACAGGCAAACGAACCGCTTAATGCTGACTTCAGCTTCACCAACGAACTGATCAACACCCGTAAGGCCGGTGACCACTACATGGCCCGCTCCGAAGAGATCGACCTGATGGACGTCTCGCCGAAGCAGCTGGTATCGGTCGCATCCGCGCTCATTCCGTTCCTCGAGAACGATGACGCGAACCGTGCACTGATGGGCTCGAACATGCAGCGTCAAGCGGTTCCGTTGATCCGCTCCGAGGCTCCGTATGTCGGGACCGGTATGGAAGTTCCGGTGGCACGTGATTCGGGTGCAACCCTGATCGCACGCCGTGATGGTGTTGTTGAGTCCGTTGACGCGACCCGTATGGTCATTCGCGCAACTGGTGACATTGCTGCTTCGGAATCGGGTGTCGATATTTACACCCTGCTGAAATATCAGCGTTCCAACCAGGGCAGCTGCATCAACCAGCGTCCGCTGGTGAAAGTTGGCGATGTTGTCCAGAAGGGTGACATCATTTCGGATGGTCCGTGTACCGATATGGGTGAACTGGCCCTCGGCCGTAACGTGCTCGTCGCGTTCATGCCGTGGAACGGTTACAACTTCGAGGACTCCATCCTTCTGTCCGAACGTATTGCCCGTGATGACGTCTATACCTCGATCCATATCGAGGAATTCGAAGTCATGGCCCGCGATACCAAGCTCGGTCAGGAAGAAATCACCCGTGATATTCCGAACGTCGGTGAAGAAGCGCTCAAAAACCTCGACGAGGCGGGCATTGTCTACATCGGTGCGGAAATCAAACCGGGCGATATCCTTGTCGGTAAGGTAACGCCGAAGGGCGAAAGCCCGATGACGCCGGAAGAAAAACTTCTGCGCGCCATCTTCGGTGAAAAAGCATCTGACGTTCGCGATACCTCGCTGCGTGTCCCGCCGGGACAGTTCGGTACCATTGTTGAAGTCCGCGTGTTCTCACGTCGTGGCGTTGACAAGGACGAACGTGCTCTGGCGATCGAACGCGCAGAAATCGAACGTCTCGCACAGGACCGCGATGACGAACGCGCAATCCTCGAGCGTAACTTCTATGGTCGTTTGCAGAACCTTCTGGTTGGTCAGAAACTGGTTGATGGTCCGAAGGGCCTGACCGGTGAGCTGACCGAAGAAAGCCTGTCGGGCGTTGCCCGTGGTCTTTGGCGCCAGATCGCTGTTGCAGATGACAATGTCATGTCTGACATCGAAGCTCTGAAAAAACAGTTCGAGGAATCGATTGCTGTTCTTCAGGCCCGCTTCGATGACAAGGTCGACAAACTGCAGGCCGGCGACGAACTGCCGCCGGGCGTGATGAAGATGGTCAAAGTCTTCGTCGCAGTTAAACGTAAAATGCAGCCGGGTGATAAAATGGCCGGCCGTCACGGGAACAAGGGTGTCGTATCGCGCATTATGCCGGTTGAAGACATGCCGCACCTCGAAGACGGTACGCCGGTCGATATCGTTTTGAACCCGCTGGGTGTTCCGTCGCGTATGAACGTCGGCCAGATCCTTGAAACCCACCTTGGTTGGGCGTCTCGTGGTCTGGGTGAACAGATCGGCGAACTCGTCGATGCTGTTGCCGATGGTCGTGGCGAGATGGATGACCTGCGCAGCAAGCTTAATGATGTCTACGAAGGCGAAGAATACATCGCCGGCATCAAAGAGCTTTCTGATGGCGAAGTCATTGAACTTGGTAACAACCTGCGTCGCGGCGTCCCGATGGCCACCCCGGTCTTCGACGGTGCCCGTGAGCCGGATGTTGTTCGTATGCTTGAAAAAGCAGGCCTTGATGGTTCTGGCCAGGTCGACCTCTATGACGGTCGTACCGGTGAGAAATTCCATCGCAAGGTGACAGTGGGCTATATCTACATGCTCAAACTGCACCACTTGGTCGACGACAAGATCCACGCACGTTCGATTGGTCCGTACTCTCTTGTTACCCAGCAGCCGCTGGGTGGTAAGGCGCAGTTCGGTGGCCAGCGTTTCGGGGAGATGGAAGTGTGGGCACTCGAAGCTTACGGTGCCGCTTACACCCTCCAGGAAATGCTTACGGTCAAGTCGGATGACGTTTCGGGCCGTACCAAGGTCTACGAAGCCATTGTTCGCGGCGAAGACACCTTCGAAGCCGGCATTCCGGAATCCTTTAACGTTCTCGTTAAAGAACTCCGTTCGCTTGGCCTCAATGTCGAGCTTGAGCAGAACGATTTCTAAGTGTTTGGCTGACAGGGGTGCCCATCCGGGCATCCCGGTCGCCAAATCGCATCTTTCGGCCTGAAATTGGCGAAACCCGGCGAGACCGGGCATAGCGGGAGAGCCTTTATGAACGAGTTGATGAAGATCTTCGGGCAGCCGCAGGGCACCCAGAGCTTCGATCAGATCCGGATTCAGATTGCCAGCCCGGAGCGTATCCGCTCCTGGTCGTTCGGCGAGATCAAGAAACCGGAAACCATCAACTACCGGACCTTCAAACCGGAGCGCGACGGCCTGTTCTGTGCGCGCATTTTTGGTCCGGTGAAGGACTACGAATGCTTGTGCGGCAAGTACAAGCGTATGAAGTATCGCGGCATTATCTGTGAGAAATGCGGCGTCGAAGTGACTCTGGCCAAAGTACGTCGTGAACGTATGGGCCATATCGAACTGGCGGCACCTGTTGCCCACATCTGGTTCATGAAGTCGCTGCCGAGCCGTCTGGGTCTGCTGCTGGACATGACGCTCAAGGATCTTGAGCGCATTCTGTACTTCGAAAACTATGTGGTTATCGAACCGGGCCTTACCCCGCTTAAAATGGGTGAGCTCCTGTCCGAAGACCAGTATATGACCGCCCAGGAAGAATATGGCGAAGACAGCTTCCGCGCCGGTATCGGTGCCGAGGCCATCCGCGATATGCTTGCGGCGATCGACCTTGATGAAGAACGCGAAACCGCGAAAATCGACCTCAAGGAAACCAATTCCGAAGCCAAGCGCAAGAAGCTGGTCAAGCGTCTCAAGCTGATTGAGGCCTTCCAGGAATCCGGCGCACGCCCGGAATGGATGATCCTTGAAGTGATCCCGGTTATCCCGCCGGAACTGCGCCCGCTGGTTCCGCTGGATGGCGGCCGTTTCGCGACCTCGGATCTGAACGATCTTTATCGTCGTGTGATCAACCGTAACAACCGTCTGAAGCGCCTGATCGAGCTTCGTGCGCCTGATATCATCGTGCGTAACGAAAAACGTATGCTTCAGGAATCGGTTGACGCGCTGTTTGATAACGGCCGTCGCGGTCGTCCGATCACCGGTGCCAACAAGCGTCCGCTCAAATCGATGTCGGACATGCTTAAAGGTAAGCAGGGTCGTTTCCGTCAGAACCTTCTGGGTAAACGCGTCGACTATTCCGGTCGCTCGGTTATTACCGTGGGTCCGAACCTGAAACTGCACCAGTGCGGTCTGCCGAAGAAAATGGCGCTCGAACTGTTCAAGCCGTTCGTTTACGCGAAGCTGGAACTGTACGGGATGGCGACCACCATCAAGGCTGCAAAGCGCATGGTGGAAAAAGAGCGTGCCGAAGTTTGGGATATCCTTGAACAGGTTATCCGTGAACACCCGGTCATGCTTAACCGCGCACCGACGCTGCACCGTCTTGGTATTCAGGCGTTCGAGCCTACCCTGATCGAAGGTAAGGCCATCCAGCTTCACCCGCTCGTTTGTACTGCGTTTAACGCGGACTTCGACGGTGACCAGATGGCTGTCCACGTACCGCTGTCGCTTGAAGCCCAGCTTGAAGCACGTACCCTGATGATGTCGACCAACAACATCCTGTCGCCGGCATCGGGTAAACCGATCATCGTGCCGTCCCAGGACATCGTCCTTGGTCTGTACTACATCTCCATGGAGCGTGATGGTCAGCCGGGCGAGGGCATGTCGTTTGTTAACATCGCCGAGATCGAGCAGGCACTGGATGAAGGTGTTGTAAACCTGCATTCCAAGGTCAATGCCCGTTACCACACGGTTGATGAAAACAACGAACCGATCACCGTTCGTGTTGCCACCACCCCGGGCCGCATGTTGCTGTCGGAACTTCTGCCGCGTCATCCGCGCATCCCGTTCTCGACCATCAACAAGCTGCTGACCAAGAAAGACGTCTCGAACGTTATCGACGTCGTCTATCGTCACTGTGGCCAGAAAGAGACCGTTATTTTTGCTGACCGCATGATGGGCCTTGGTTTCAACTGGGCATGTAAAGCCGGTATTTCGTTTGGCAAGGATGACATGATCATTCCGGACGCCAAAGAAAAGCTGGTTGGCGAGACCCATGAAAAGGTCAAGGAATACGAGCAGCAGTACCAGGATGGTCTCATCACCCGTGGTGAGAAATACAACAAGGTTGTTGACGCCTGGGCACAGTGCACCGACGACGTTTCCGAAGCGATGATGAAAGTCATCTCGGCAACGGCAGAAGGTGACAATGTGAACTCGGTTTACATGATGGCGCACTCCGGTGCCCGTGGTTCTGCCGCCCAGATGCGTCAGCTGGCTGCTATGCGTGGCCTGATGGCGAAACCGGATGGCTCGATCATCGAGACGCCGATTATTTCGAACTTTAAAGAAGGCCTGACCGTGCAGGAGTACTTCAACTCCACCCACGGTGCTCGTAAAGGTCTGGCTGATACCGCACTGAAAACGGCAAACTCGGGTTACCTGACCCGTCGTCTCGTTGACGTGGCCCAGGACTGCATCATCACTCAGCATGATTGCGGTACTGATCGTGGTCTCGACATCGCAGCCGTCGTCGACTCCGGTGAGGTTATCGAAACCCTTTCCGATCGTATCCTCGGTCGTTTCACCGCTGACGAGATTGTCAATCCGTCGACCGGTGAAATCATCGTACCGAAGAACGAAATGGTCGAAGAAGATCACCTTGATCTGATCGAAAAGGCTGGCGTCGAAATGGCGCGTATCCGTTCGGTTCTGACCTGTGACGCCGAAACCGGTGTTTGCGGCCATTGCTATGGTCGTGACCTGGCCCGCGGTACCACGGTCAATATCGGTGAAGCTGTCGGTGTTATCGCCGCACAGTCGATCGGTGAGCCAGGTACCCAGCTGACCATGCGTACGTTCCACATTGGTGGTGCCGCGCAGCGTGGTGCAGAAGTTTCCGGTGTCGAAGCAAACTTCGATGCCACCGTGAAACTGAAAAACCGCGCGGTTGTTGAGAACTCGTCGGGCGTGAACATCGTCATGGCGCGTAACCTCGAGATCCTGTTGATCGACAAGACCGGTCGTGAACGTGCGAAATATCGCGTTCCGTATGGTGCGAAACTTCTGACCGATGAAGGCGCGCAGGTTACCCGTGGCCAGAAACTGGCTGAATGGGATCCGTACACCCTGCCGATCATTACCGAGAAAGAAGGTTACGTGAACTATGTCGACCTTCTCGAGAACGTAACCATTCGCGAAGTCTATGACGAAGCGACCGGTATCGCCTCGAAGACGGTTATCGACTGGAAGAGCATGCCGAAGGCATCCGACCTTAAGCCGCGCGTTACCCTGCGTAACGAAAACGGCGAGGTCATCAACCTGGATAACGGTCTTGAAGCCCGTTACTTCCTCTCGGTTGATGCTATTCTCTCGGTCGAGAACGGTCAGAAGGTCGCTGCTGGTGACGTGCTCGCACGTATCCCGCGTGAAGGTTCGAAAACCCGTGACATTACCGGTGGTCTGCCGCGTGTTGCCGAGCTGTTCGAAGCCCGCAAACCGAAAGAACACGCGATTATCTCGGATATTCCGGGTCGCGTCGAATTCGGCAAGGACTACAAGAACAAGCGTCGCGTCGTGGTTCATCCGCTCGAAGACTCGGGTCTGACCGAACCGGTCGAATACCTGATCCCGAAAGGCAAGCACCTTGCCGTTCAGGAAGGCGACTTCGTCGAGCAGGGCGATCAGCTTCTCGATGGTTCACCGGTTCCGCACGACATTCTGCGTGTTATGGGCGTCCCGGCACTGGCAGATTACCTGGTCAACGAGATCCAGGAAGTCTACCGTCTGCAGGGCGTGAAGATTAACGACAAGCACATCGAAGTCATCGTACGTCAGATGCTGCAGAAAGTGGAAATCACCAAACCGGGTGACACCACGCTTCTGGTTGGCGAAATCATTGACCGCGTTGATTTTGATGCCGAAAACGAACGTGCTCTTAAAGAAGGCGGCGAACTGGCCGAAGGCGCACCGGTCCTCCAGGGGATCACCAAAGCCTCGCTCCAGACGCACTCCTTCATTTCGGCCGCGTCGTTCCAGGAAACCACGCGCGTTCTTACCGAGGCTGCTGTCTCGGGCAAAACCGATACGCTTATCGGTCTGAAAGAGAACGTCATCGTGGGTCGTCTGATCCCGGCTGGTACCGGTGCGGTGATGAACCGCTTCCGTGCACTGGCTGCCGAACGCGACAAAAATGTACAGATCGAAGCAGAAGAGGAAATCGGCGACAACTTTGGTCCGCAATCCGATACTGCTTCACTGCCGGCAGGCGAATAAGTTCGTCGCGTCAGACAGTTAAAAAGAATCAGAAACGAGCCGGACTCTTATCGACGCACCGGCTCGTTTCGGCGTTTGAAGCGCCAACTCGAAGGCCCAGAGGGTTTTGCTTGACGCAAAAGGGGCCCGTCACTAGTATGCGCCCACCGAATCTAGGGGGGTGCAACTGTGCCGGTGCCGTTTTGTGCGGTAGCGGGCGGTTTTCGCCCCCCATCGCTTGAGTGCGACTCTGACGGCCGTCGAGGCAGGAACTCCTGCTTTTATGGGCGTCCGCGCGTGTTTTTGTACTTGTACAAAGACGCGTGGTCGCTCGTCGTGCGTCGATAAGAGCAACGCCCTAGTGGCGTCCGTTAAAGTAAAAGGGAAAGTTAATGCCCACTATTAACCAGTTGATCCGCAAAAAGCGGACTCCGCGCACCCAGCGCGATATGGTTCCGGCACTGGAAGCATGCCCGCAGAAACGCGGCGTTTGCACCCGTGTCTATACCACTACCCCGAAGAAGCCGAACTCGGCACTTCGTAAGGTTGCTCGTGTTCGTTTGACCAACGGCTACGAAGTTACCTCTTACATCCCGGGTGAAGGCCACAACCTGCAAGAACACTCCGTCGTAATGATCCGCGGCGGCCGTGTAAAAGATTTGCCGGGTGTCCGTTACCACATCATTCGCGGTACCCTCGATACGCAGGGTGTCAAAGACCGTAAACAGCGTCGTTCGAAATACGGCGCGAAGCGTCCGAAATAAGGAGCAGCTCAGATGTCACGTCGTCACGCTGCTGAAAAGCGCGAAGTTCTGCCTGACGCCAAATATGGCGATAAGGTTCTGACCAAGTTCATGAACGGTCTGATGCTGGATGGTAAAAAATCCGCAGCTGAAAAGATCGTTTATGGTGCCCTGGAAGTTATGGAAGGCAAGGGTGCAGACCCTGTTGCCCAGTTCCACGAAGCCATGGATAACGTGAAGCCGAACGTCGAAGTTCGTTCGCGCCGTGTTGGTGGTGCTACCTACCAGGTTCCGGTTGAAGTTCGTTCCGAGCGTCGTCAGGCTCTGGCCATTCGTTGGCTGGTTGACGCTGCGCGCAAACGTTCCGAGACCACCATGGTTGGTCGTCTTGCAGGCGAACTGATGGACGCAGCCAACAACCGTGGCTCGGCCGTCAAGAAACGCGAAGATACCCACCGTATGGCCGAAGCCAACAAGGCTTTCGCTCATTATCGCTGGTAACCCAGACCTCAGGATCAAGAGTCGATTATGGTACAACGTACTCCGATCTCTCGGTATCGCAATATTGGCATCATGGCACACATCGATGCTGGTAAAACCACGACAACCGAGCGAATTCTTTTCTACACCGGCAAGTCCTACAAGATCGGCGAAGTCCACGACGGCGCCGCGACCATGGACTGGATGGAACAGGAACAGGAACGCGGCATCACGATTACGTCTGCTGCAACTACCTGCTTCTGGAACGATCACCGTGTTAACATCATTGACACCCCGGGCCACGTTGACTTCACGATTGAAGTTGAACGTTCGCTCCGCGTTCTCGATGGTGCTTGCGCAGTCTTCGATGCCGTTTCCGGTGTTGAACCGCAGACCGAAACCGTTTGGCGCCAGGCTGACAAATACCACGTACCGCGTATGTGCTTTGTCAACAAAATGGACCGTACCGGTGCGGACTTCTTCCGTTGCGTTGAGATGATGAAAGAACGTCTCGGTGCCAATGTTGCTGTTATGCAGCTGCCGATTGGTTCCGAAGGCGAATTCGAAGGTGTTGTCGATCTCGTTCGCAACAAGGAAATCGTCTGGAAAGACGAAAGCCTTGGTGCAGAATTCGAATATCGCGACATCCGTGACTCGCTTGCTGACCAGGCTGCGGAATACCGCGAAGCCCTGATCGAACAGGCTGTCGAGTGCGACGAAGCAGCAATGGAAGCTTACCTCGAAGGCGAAATGCCGACCGAGGAAGTTATCAAGAAGTGCATCCGCAAAGGTACGATCGCTGGTAACCTTGTTCCGGTCCTTCTGGGTACCGCGTTCAAGAACAAAGGCGTTCAGCCGCTTCTTGATGCTGTTGTCGACTACATGCCGGCTCCGGATGACATCGACGATGTTCGTGGCGTTAAGCCGAACACCGAAGACGAGCCGGATACCCGTCCGCTGACCGACGAAGCACCGTTCTCTGCTCTTGCGTTTAAGATCATGTCCGACCCGTTCGTCGGTTCCTTGACCTTCATTCGTATCTATTCCGGTGTTCTGGATGCCGGTTCGTATGTTCTCAACTCTGTTAAAGAGAAAAAAGAACGTATCGGCCGTATGCTTCTTATGCATTCAAACAACCGCGAAGAAATCAAATACGCATGCTCGGGCGACATCGTTGCTCTGGTTGGCATGAAGGACACCACCACTGGTGATACCCTTTGTGACCCGGCCAAGCCGATCATTCTCGAGCGTATGGAATTCCCGGATCCGGTTATCGAAATCGCTGTTGAGCCGAAATCGAAAGCCGACCAGGAAAAAATGGGTCTCGCCCTTGCACGTCTTGCACAGGAAGATCCGTCGTTCCGCGTTAAATCCGACCACGAATCCGGCCAGACCATCATTTCGGGTATGGGCGAACTTCACCTCGACATTCTTGTCGATCGTATGAAGCGTGAATTCAAAGTCGAAGCAAACGTCGGCGCGCCGCAGGTTGCTTACCGTGAGACGATCTCGAAAGAAGTCGATATCGACTACACCCACAAAAAACAGTCGGGTGGTTCGGGTCAGTTCGCACGTATCAAGTTGACCTTCACCCCGGGTGAACCGGGTTCGGGCTTCTCCTTCTCCGATACCGTTGTTGGCGGTAACGTTCCGAAGGAATACATCCCGGGCGTACAGAAAGGTCTCGAAAGCTCGCTGCAGAGCGGTGTTATCGCAGGCTTCCCTGTAACCGACTTCTCTATCAAGTTGACGGACGGTGCATACCACGACGTTGACTCGAGCGTCATGGCCTTCGAAATCGCTGCTCGCGCAGCATTCCGCGAAGGTTTGGCAAAAGCTTCTCCGAAGCTGCTCGAGCCGATCATGAAGGTCGAGGTAGTGACCCCGGAAGAATACATGGGCGACATCATTGGCGACCTGAACAGCCGTCGTGGCCAGGTCCGTGACATGGACTCCCGTGGTATTGCACGCGTTGTTAACGCGTTCGTACCGCTGGCGAACATGTTCGGTTACGTCAACACGCTGCGCTCCATGTCCCAGGGCCGTGCCCAGTTCGTGATGCAGTTCGATCATTATGCCGACGTCCCGCAGGCAGTTGCGGACGAAGTCAAAGCCAAATCGGCCGGCTAAGGGCCAGCTAGAATAAACGGAGTTAGAAATGGCTAAAGAAAAGTTTGAGCGTACAAAACCGCACGTTA
>NZ_AMRN01000018.1 GCF_000300275.1 Thalassospira profundimaris WP0211
TCATCCTCTATCAGGCGCTCAGCATCGGACGTCGCAAATCGGATGATGCGGCGAATGCCGTCTAATCACACGCCTGCGTGATCTGTAACATTGTAAGGGCCGTGTCTCGTCTTTCGGCTGCGGCCCTTTTTTTGCGTCAAATGTTCCAGTCTTCATCCATGACTTCCCGCATAATATCATCGACAGAGCGGGGGCTGCGACCGCTGTTAAGCCCCTCATTAAGCGCCGCCTTCAGCAGTTTTTGTCTGCGTTGGTCCTGCCGGATCAAATCGCGAATATAGTCGCTGGAACTTGCGTATTCGCCCTGTTCTATCTGGCTTTCGACCCATTCGCGCATAAGATCAGGCAGGGATACATTCATCGTCGCCATGATGTGCTCCGTTATCAAGGTATGGCAAATTATGTCAAATTTTGCCAATGCGGCCTATCACGGACGTGTGCTTGTTTCGCGATGCGGGCTTTTCCTTTGGCTCAGATACGCAGATCGCCCACAGCATCCTCAGCCCCTCAAACCCTCAATCCAGATACGGTGCCAGAACCTCCTCGATCCAGGCCATAAAGGCACGCAGCCGCCGAGACAGATTGCGACGGTGGGCAACGACAAGGTTGACGTCCAGCGGTTCCGGGCGGAGATCCGGCAGGATTTCCACCAATGCACCGCTTTCCAGATGCCGGTGGACACCGGTATATGCCGCTTGGATCAGGCCAAGGCCAGCAAGCCCGGCGGCCTCGTAGGCTTGCACGCTGTTTACTTGCAATGCGCCGGGCAGCGGTAATGTCGGATAGGCATCGCCATCGCCAACCGGATATTCCCAGCCATAGGGCTTTGCGCCCAAGGTCCGGCTGTAATGAACCGTGCGGTGGCCTTGCTTTTGCAGATCATCGAGCGAGAGCGGCGTGCCGTGCCGCGCCAGATAAGCAGGACTTGCCGCATTCACCATGCGCAGCCGCCCCACGGGGCGGGCAATCAGGTTTTCGTCTCCAACCGGGCCAATTCGCAGGACACAGTCAAAACCCTCTTCGACCAGATCTACCTGCCGGTCGGTGCTGGACAGCTCCAGCTCCAATTCCGGACAGGCGGCCATGAAGTCCGGCAAGGCAGGCACCAATGTTGTCCGTGCAAGCTCGGTTGGCAAATCCACCCGCAGCCTTCCGCGCAAAGTGCTGTTATCGCCAGCAAACATCGTACGCATGTCGTCGAAATCGCTCAGCAAGTCTCGCGCACGCTGATGGAACCTGCGGCCATCGTCGGTCAATTGCACGCTGCGTGTTGTCCTGTGCAGCAGCCTGGCACCCAGTTCCTCCTCCAACTGTCGCACAACGCTCGAAGCACGCCCTTTCTGTATGCCCAGGCTCTCTGCCGCGCGGCTAAAGCTGTGCATTTCGGCGATCCGCACAAAGATCATGAGGTGCTCAAGGTTCTGCATATGAAAAAGCTAATTGTTTCTTTTTGAGAAAACAATGCGTTTTTATTTGCATGATTTATCGCATTAATCCGGCGCGATAATTTGGCGGTGAAAACAAAGCTCAAACCGGAGACATCATGCCAGACAACAAGAAACCCAACTTTCTGCCTTGGCTTGGATATGCCGCCAGCGCCCTTGTTGTCTTTGCGCTGCTTGCCGATGGTGCCGTGCAGTTTTTTGTCCCCGCGCTGGCGGGGCCGATGCTGCGCGAAGGCGGATTTGACATCGGTCTGGCACCGCTGATGGGTGCGATCATGGTGTCTTGCGCGATCCTGTATGCCGTTCCGCCAACCGCCGTGTTTGGCGCGATCCTGACAACAGGCTTTCTTGGCGGGGCGATATGCACCCATGTTCGACTGGGCGAAATTGGCTCGCCGCCAGTGATTATCTCGCTTGGGCTGGGCCTGCTGACATGGGGCGGCCTTTACCTCCGTGATCCCCGGATCCGACTTTTGTTGCCGATCCGCCGCAAAGCATGACCTGCGGCATGCTCATTCCCGAAAGGACAAAGATATGACCAAAGACACCATTACAACTGCCATCGTTTATCATTCCGGCTATGGCCACACCCGGCGCGTCGCCGAAGCCGTCGCCGAAGGAGCCGGTGGCATCCTGATTGCCATCGACGCCGATGGCAATATTCCCGACAGTGCATGGGACACTCTGCTGGCCGCTGATGCAATCATCTTCGGTGCACCGACCTATATGGGGGCTCCCAGTTGGCAGTTCAAAAAGTTTGCCGATGCCTCGTCCAAAGCTTGGTTCGTGGATGCTTGGGAAGACAAGGTCATGGGCGGTTTTACCAATTCCGCCAGCCTCAACGGCGACAAGCTCAGTACATTGCAATATTTCATGCTTCTCGCCTGCCAGCACGGGGGACACTGGGTGTCGCTCGCGATCAAGCCTGCGAATACCAAGGCGGCCAAACGCGATGACCTTAATCGGATGGGCTCCCATGTCGGTCCGATGGCACAGGCTGATGCGGATGCCACCCCCGAAGAAATGTCGGTGGGCGATCTGGAAACCGCGCGCCTCTATGGCGTTCGTGTCGCAAGGATTGCCGCCCAGTTCGCTGCCACCCGAGTTGTACAGTAATCAAAGGCGCGCTCCATGATGGATACAAAAAAGTCCCTTCTCATCGGAGGGCACTGGTCTGGTGCCAGTCGTGGGGGAACTTATACCTGCCATGATCCGTTTGTGGGTCGATAACCG
>NZ_AMRN01000019.1 GCF_000300275.1 Thalassospira profundimaris WP0211
ACCTTTTATCCGTTGAGCGATGGCCCTTCCACGCGGGACCACCGGATCACTATGACCGACTTTCGTCTCTGCTCGACTTGTCAGTCTCGCAGTCAGGCAGGCTTTTGCCATTGCACTCTTAAGCTGATGTCCGACCAGCCTGAGCCTACCATCGCGCGCCTCCGTTACTCTTTGGGAGGCGACCGCCCCAGTCAAACTACCCGCCATGCAGGGTCCCGGATCCGGATAACGGACCTCGGTTAGATATCAGGAAGCAAAAGGGTGGTATCTCAAAGGTGGCTCCACCATGGCTGGCGCCATGGCTTCAAAGCCTCCCACCTATTCTGCACATTCACATCCTGATACCACTGCAAAGCTGTAGTAAAGGTGCACGGGGTCTTTCCGTCTGACCGCGGGTACTCCGCATCTTCACGGAGAATTCAATTTCGCTGAGTTGGTGTTGGAGACAGTGGGGAAGTCGTTACGCCATTCGTGCAGGTCGGAACTTACCCGACAAGGAATTTCGCTACCTTAGGACCGTTATAGTTACGGCCGCCGTTTACCGGGGCTTCAATTCAATGCTTGCACATCTCCTCTTAACCTTCCGGCACCGGGCAGGCGTCAGACCCTATACGTCGTCTTGCGACTTCGCAGAGCCCTGTGTTTTTAGTAAACAGTCGCCACCCCCTAGTCTGTGCCCCCACCGTAAAGTTGCCTTCACGGTGGGCCCCCTTCTCCCGAAGTTACGGGGGCAATTTGCCGAGTTCCTTCAACACCATTCTCTCAAGCGCCTTGGTATATTCAACCTGCCCACCTGTGTCGGTTTGGGGTACGGTCCATATGTGAGAGTTATTTCCTGGACCTCCTTGGCAGCTTCTCCAATCCAATAAGGAAAAACTACTTCCAGAGGCCGTCACTTCTCACGGGTACAGGAATATTAACCTGTTTCCCATCGACTACGCATTTCTGCCTCGTCTTAGGGGCCGACTCACCCTGCGCGGATTGGCCTTGCGCAGGAACCCTTGGGCTTTCGGCGAGGGAGGTTCTCACTCCCTTTATCGCTACTCATGTCAGCATTCTCGCTTCCGATACCTCCAGCATGCCTTACGGCACACCTTCACAGGCTTACGGAACGCTCCGCTACCACTTGTTCAAAGAACAAGTCCGCAGTTTCGGTGTGTGGCTTGAGCCCCGGTACATCTTCGGCGCGGGACAGCTTATTTAGACCAGTGAGCTGTTACGCTTTCTTTAAACGATGGCTGCTTCTAAGCCAACGTCCTGGTTGTCTTGGCCGTCCTACATCCTTTCCCACTTAGCCACAACTTTGGGACCTTAACTGGCGGTCTGGGCTGTTTCCCTCTCGACCACGGACCTTAGCACCCGTAGTCTGTCTGCCAGATAGTACTCATCGGTATTCGGAGTTTGATTAGGTTTGGTAAGCCGGTAAGGCCCCCTAGCCCATTCAGTGCTCTACCCCCGATGGTATTCGTCTGACGCTCTACCTAAATAGATTTCGCGGAGAACCAGCTATCTCCAGGTTTGATTGGCCTTTCACCCCTAACCACAAGTCATCCCCGTCTTTTTCAACAGACGTGGGTTCGGTCCTCCAGTGACTGTTACATCACCTTCAACCTGCTCATGGCTAGATCACCTGGTTTCGGGTCTAATCCCACAAACTCAATCGCCCTATTAAGACTCGCTTTCGCTGCGCCTACACCTATCGGCTTAAGCTTGCTTGTAAGACTAACTCGCTGACCCATTATGCAAGAGGTACGCTGTCACCCCATAAAGAGGCTCCAACTGCTTGTAGGCATCCGGTTTCAGGAACTATTTCACTCCCCTTATCGGGGTGCTTTTCACCTTTCCCTCACGGTACTGGTACACTATCGGTCGTCAAGGAGTACTTAGGCTTGGAGGG
>NZ_AMRN01000020.1 GCF_000300275.1 Thalassospira profundimaris WP0211
TGATGTATTCGACTTCGTCGTTTTCGACATCCCCTACAAACCAACTTTCCACTGAACTGATGAGAACAAGCTCGCCAGCAAGGCTGAGCGCATTCCACCGGCCGGGCCAAGATGTTCACAATAGCCGTCAGTCAACGTCATCTACCTGATTTGTTGCCAGGAGGTAGACATGCCTAACTCGACACAAACAATCAGCTCAGCCGAACAATCGACTAAAGACCTGATTAAGACAATTGAAGCGCGCCCGACCCTCGATCAACAGGCGCGCACAATGATCAGCACGCTGAATACACTACTCCAGAAGCTTTCGGACCTCGGTAACGAACGGACCCGTTTGGGGACCGCAATCGGCCTGCATACTAGCTTGCAAGGAGTTTACATCAGTCCGCTTGAAACCTTTGTCAGCGCCAATCTTACGATGCAGAAACTGGGGCAACTCAACACTGCCAAAACAGCTTCAAACCAACAGCTTGGCAATGAAAACGTGCTGGCCAAAGCCCTAATTGAGGCGCTGCGGCAACTTCTTTCCGATCTTGGCGGTGCCCCCTTTGTCCCCGACGACATGCCGCCCGGCCCTATTGTTCCTTAAGGAAGCTCTCAGTATGACAGCACTTGATAACCTCAAAGCCAAGACAGAAGCCGTTTGGAACAGCTTTGGACAGCAAGGCATTGCAGACTTACAAACGGCCGTACGGACAGGTGGGGAGCATCGCACTGAAGCGCGGCGTGCTCTTTACCAAAGGTTTTACAACACCTTTAACACACCAGACGACCGCCCCCAAAACCCGCGCCATACGCTCACATTTGATGAGATCAATGCCGTATTGATCGGCCTGGGACAACGGCAACTGGCTTTTCTGGGTACTGCAAACAGATATGTCGATATCCAAAACAATATTTTCCGCACGGTCCATAGTGCGCAACAGTCGCAGTACCCTGATGTATTCTGGAGCCTGTCGGGTGGGGAACTTTATCGCTGTTTCTATCACTTCGGGTTCCCACCTATGGAGCCGCGCAATAATGTGCGGCTGGCTGTGAATGTCCCTTTGGGGCGCATTCCCGATGCCATTGATAACTTTCTTATCAACAGCCGCACCACTGATGGTGACGTTATTTCCTTCAAGGTCGGCGCACCCGGCCTTTACGGCAAACCTGACACAGCGCTGATATATGTCCGAAAACCGGCCTCCCAACAGGACCAGACGAATTTCGATACTCTGGTGCAATCTGTGACGACTTGGGCGGGCCAGTCCCCGGCGAACACCCTGCGCAACTGGACCCATCCCCTGATGGAGAAACTAGCCAACGGTGTTGCAACGGCAGATGACCCACCAAATGATCAAGCTTATGGCGGGATATCCTTTACTGCGTTGCGTGCGGTCATTGCGACGATTGTGATCAGCAACCGGATCGGCCTGAGCGGCAACGCGCCGCAGGTGCAGGGAAAAACAGCTGCCCAAGCAGCGACCGATGAACTTGTCGGGCAACTGGAAAATTACGGCATCAACGCCAACAATCCGGCACGCAACGCCGACTTGCCCGATCAGCAAACACGTGCGGAGATTCGTGCGTACGCGCTAGAGGTGGGAGCGGCAGTACAATAGGATTACAACCGCGCAGGATTTCGCTCCTATTGCGATCAGCCAAAATCAAACAGCGAAAGCGACGGGTT
>NZ_AMRN01000022.1 GCF_000300275.1 Thalassospira profundimaris WP0211
ATTGGCTATCTGTTTGGCGTGCGCTCGGAGCGCCAGCTTGTGCGCGAGATTGAGGTCAATGTCGCCTATCGCTGGTTTTTGCAACTCAAGCTGACCGACAAGGTCTTTGATGCCTCGACCCTGTCGCAGAACCGGCGGCGTCGATATCATGATGCCAGTGTTGCGCAGGATATTTTTGACGAGATCGTCGAGCAGGCGATCAGGCACGGGCTGGTGGATGGTAAGGTTCTCTATACCGACAGCACGCATTTGAAGGCCGATGCCAACAAGAACAAATGGGACCGCGAAGTGGTTGCCAAATCGCGCGCGGCCTATTGGGATGATCTGGATCTGGCGATTGAGGAAGACCGGGCGGCTCATGCGAAAAAGCCGCTCAAAGCCAAGGAACGCCAGCCGGTTGAGAAAGAAACCAAGATCAGCCGAACCGATCCCGACAGCGGATATATGGTGCGCGACGGCAAGCCCAAGGGCTTTTTCTATCTCGATCACCGCACGGTCGATGGCAAGCTTGGGATCATTACCGACAGTTACGCCACCCCGGCCAATCTGCATGACAGCATTCCCTATCTCGACCGTCTTGACCGACAAAGGCAGCGTTTTGACCTTGATGTTATCGCCGTCGGACTGGATGCGGGCTATGCGACCGCCGCGATTGCCAAAGGCCTTGAAGATCGTGACATCCTTGGCGTGACGGGCTATCGCCGCCCGAACCTTCGGGAAGGCTACATCCCCAAACGCAAATACGTTTATGACCCTGAACGTTATGCTTCTCGCTGCCCCGAAGGTCAGCTTCTGTCTTATGCGACAACCGACCGAAATGGATACCGCCATTATCACAGCGACCCGGAAAAATGCCGCACCTGTCCTGTGCTGGCTTCCTGTACCGCCAATGCCCACCACCGAAAAACTGTCACGCGCCATGTCTGGCAAGACGCCAGAGACCGGGCTGACGCCTATCGTCTGACAGAGTGGGGTAAGCGGGTTTACAAGCGCCGAAAAGAGACGGTCGAACGCTCTTTTGCAGATGCCAAACAGCTTCACGGTCATCGATATGCAAGGTTCCGGGGACTGATCAATGTCAAATGCCAATGTCTGCTGGCCGCCGCCGCCCAAAACATCAAGAAAATAGCCCTGGCTTTGGGCCCCAAGGGGCCAATCGCTGAGGGATAATCCCCTCGGCACACTCAAGCCAGCTTTCAAACACCTCTAAAAGAAAAACCCCGCCAAAATATGACGGGGTTTGTCAGCGGTCTGAGGCC
>NZ_AMRN01000023.1 GCF_000300275.1 Thalassospira profundimaris WP0211
AGTCCTGGTTCGAATCCAGGTTCCCCAGCCAGCCTTCGCCTACTAAAGTAGGCTACCGCTTGGCATGCCAAGTAGTCGCCCCACATTCATAAGCGGCGAAGGCTGACACGCCGAAGCTAAGCGGAGGCGGTCAATGGCGGACATGCAATATGTCTATATTCTTCAGAGTTTAAAGTTTCCCGAACGCTACTATATCGGCTGCACGCGAGATGTCGCAAAGCGTTTGTATCGCCATAACAACGAACCAAACAGCTCAGGCTCCAAGCATACAGCAAACTTTGGTCCATGGAAGATCATAAACACCTTTGGATTCGAAGACGCGAACAAGGCATTTGCTTTCGAGAAATACCTCAAAACAGGCTCTGGTAGAGCGTTCTGCAAAAGGCACTTTTAGGAATGGACCAGTTGCCGACAGAGTTTAAAGCATTCCGAGTTGAATGTATCTGGCTGAAACAATGCCATTTTACATTCGAACAAATGTTTGAAAGCGACCAACACACAGCTCAGCTATTACATGATACTGCGCCCTTGTTTTTCAACGACCTTAATCACATTCTGATTGAGTATATTTTTCTCCAAGTTTGCAAAATAACGGACCCTGCAACTGCAGGAAAAAGAAGCAATCTTACCTTGCCTTATCTCAATCAAAAGCTGGAGCAACATCATTTATTCACAAACGAGATCAAAGAGTATTCCGATGAAATTCTGAGATACAGATCTCTTGTGCAAACCGCACGTAATCGGCTTGTGTCTCATTTGGACATGGAAAGTGTTTTAGCCGCAGAAAGCCTCGGGCTACATCAGCCAGAAGACGTCGTTAATTTCTTTGAATGTCTGCAGAAATATTGTGATGCAGTAGGCAGAAATATCGGAGTTGGTCCTTTAGATTTTAGTCATCCTGGGTGTTCTGGTGATGTACTTGATCTGATACAGAAGCTTAAATTTGCCAAACAAAACTGCTAATGCTGGCAAAAATCTGAAGCTGCCCAGTACAGCTTGACAAGCGTATCCTGATCCATTACCAAACGGCTCCGCCACGTCTAGTACGCGCGAAACAAAGTTCTG
>NZ_AMRN01000024.1 GCF_000300275.1 Thalassospira profundimaris WP0211
GCCGGCAGCTCGATCGAACCGGTTACGTCAGTCGTACGGAAGTAGAACTGCGGACGGTAGTTCGAGAAGAACGGCGTGTGACGGCCACCTTCATCCTTGGTCAGGATGTAGGCTTCTGCTTCGAATTTGGTGTGCGGGGTGATCGAGCCAACGTGTGCCAGAACCTGGCCACGTTCGACGTCTTCACGTTTGGTACCACGCAGCAGCGCGCCAATGTTGTCGCCAGCTTCGCCCTGGTCGAGCAGCTTGCGGAACATTTCAACGCCGGTAACGGTGGTTTTAACGGTGTCTTTAATGCCGACGATTTCAATCTCTTCGCCAACTTTAACAACGCCGGTTTCAACACGACCGGTTACAACCGTACCACGACCCGAGATCGAGAACACGTCTTCGATCGGCATCAGGAACGGTTTGTCTTTCGGACGCTCCGGAGCCGGGATGTAGTCGTCAACCGCTTTCATCAGTTCGAGGATAGCGTTTTTGCCGATTTCATCATCGCGACCTTCCAGAGCAGCAAGAGCAGAGCCCTTGACGATCGGAATATCGTCGCCCGGGAAGTCGTAGGACGACAGAAGTTCACGGATTTCCATTTCGACGAGCTCAAGGAGCTCTTCGTCGTCGACCTGGTCAACTTTGTTCATGAAGACCACGAGAGCCGGAACACCAACCTGACGTGCGAGCAGGATGTGCTCACGGGTCTGCGGCATCGGGCCATCAGCAGCCGAAACGACGAGGATACCGCCGTCCATCTGTGCCGCACCAGTGATCATGTTTTTAACATAGTCAGCGTGGCCCGGGCAGTCGACGTGTGCGTAGTGACGGTTCTCGGTCTCATACTCAACGTGCGCGGTCGAGATCGTGATACCACGAGCTTTCTCTTCCGGTGCTTTGTCGATCATGCTGTAGTCCTGGAACGAAGCGCCACCGGCTTCTGCCAGAACTTTGGTGATTGCTGCGGTCAGCGTGGTTTTACCGTGGTCAACGTGGCCGATGGTGCCAACGTTAACGTGCGGTTTTGTACGCTCAAACTTTTC
>NZ_AMRN01000026.1 GCF_000300275.1 Thalassospira profundimaris WP0211
GCAGTTCAGTGAACTCGTCATTGAGGAAGCCACGTTCGGTATCGGACAGGTTGCCTGAGGATGCCTGGACAGCCAGTGTCTTCATGCGCACGAGAACGTCATCAATGGTTGCCATGCCGCCATCGGCGATCTGGAGCATCGAGTTGGCCTGGCCAACGTTGACGGTTGCGGTTTTGAGAGCCTGGGTGGTTGCGTTCAAACGCGCACCGATGGCCATGGAAGCGGCATCGTCACGTGCAGAAACAACACGGGTACCAGAAGACAGTTTTGAAAGGGAACGAGTCGCCATCTCATCGGACGCAGTGAGGTTACGATGAGCTACATTGGCGGCGTAGTTGGAAATGATATTGAGAGCCATTTTTCATCTTCCTACTTGGAATGAACATCAGACACCATGTCTGTATGTGCGTGGCTTGATCCTCAGGAGTTCTTCTTGAACAACCTATAAGAGGTCCACGAGATGTTTAAATGCACTTTGTTGGGTTGGAAGTCCAGAAAAAAATCATCTGAACAGAAATAAAATTCTGAATCGTTTGAAAAACAATGGGTTGGGCAGCGAGACTTTCTTGTTCCGTTCTTCGGAGAGCGAACCGACGCCCAGAAAATCCGAATCGCAGTGATCGCATGACGGCTGTATGGCACCTGATCAAAGAAAATAAAGAAAGGGGCGACCCGAAGGTCGCC
>NZ_AMRN01000027.1 GCF_000300275.1 Thalassospira profundimaris WP0211
CTGGAGAGTGGCGCACGGGTGAGTAACGCGTGGGGACCTACCTCTTAGTGGGGGATAACGGTTGGAAACGACCGCTAATACCGCATACGCCCTTCGGGGGAAAGATTTATCGCTAAGAGATGGACCCGCGTTGGATTAGATAGTTGGTGAGGTAACGGCTCACCAAGTCAGCGATCCATAGCTGGTTTGAGAGGATGATCAGCCACACTGGGACTGAGACACGGCCCAGACTCCTACGGGAGGCAGCAGTGGGGAATATTGGACAATGGGGGCAACCCTGATCCAGCCATGCCGCGTGAGTGAAGAAGGCCTTCGGGTTGTAAAGCTCTTTCAGATGCGAAGATGATGACGGTAACATCAGAAGAAGCCCCGGCTAATTTCGTGCCAGCAGCCGCGGTAATACGAAAGGGGCTAGCGTTGTTCGGATTTACTGGGCGTAAAGGGCACGCAGGCGGTCTTGCCAGTCAGGGGTGAAAGCCCGAGGCTCAACCTCGGAACTGCCTCTGATACTGTAAGACTTGAGACTAGGAGAGGGTGGTGGAATTCCCAGTGTAGAGGTGAAATTCGTAGATATTGGGAGGAACACCAGAGGCGAAGGCGGCCACCTGGACTAGATCTGACGCTCAGGTGCGAAAGCGTGGGGAGCAAACAGGATT
>NZ_AMRN01000028.1 GCF_000300275.1 Thalassospira profundimaris WP0211
GGGGCCTTTCGCCTGTCTCGGAAGGGGCGGCGAATGCCCGGGCGGCGGTTTTCGCCGGTCCCGGACCGCCCCCTCGCGCGCCCATCCTCGCCGTCAACGGCGCGATCCTGCCGGTCGCGCGCTCCGGACGACGAGGTGACGACGATGAGCGACGACGAGCACGAACGCGCCGCCCGCGCGAAGAAAGGCAGCCCCTTCCTCAACACCGCCCAGGCCGCCCACTACGTCGGCTTATCGGGCCGCACGCTCGAGAAAATGCGCGTGACCGGCGGCGGGCCGAAGTATCGCAAGCACGGTCGCTACGTCCGCTACCACATCGACGACCTCGACGCGTGGTCGGACTCCCGGTCCAAGGGCTCGACCTCCGATGCGTGAGGACCGGCTCCTGTCGT